>DFQH01000008.1:0-91085 GCA_002377695.1 Citromicrobium sp. UBA3494
CTATTACCAGTATCAGGTAATCCTGAAGCCGAGCCCGCCCGACATCCAGGAGCTCTATCTGGAATCGCTGCGGGTGATCGGGATCGATCCGCTGAGGCACGATATCCGCTTCGTCGAAGATGACTGGGAATCGCCCACGCTCGGCGCATGGGGGCTGGGCTGGGAGGTCTGGTGCGACGGGATGGAGGTGACCCAGTTCACCTATTTCCAGCAGATGGGCGGCTTCGACTGCAAGCCGGTGGCGGGTGAGCTGACCTACGGGCTCGAACGCCTCGCGATGTATATCCAGGGCGTCGACAACGTGTACGACCTGAACTTCAACGGTCGCGACGTTTCGTATGGCGAGGTGTTTCTCGAAAACGAGAAGCAGATGTCGAAGTGGAATTTCGAGGTCGCCGAGACAGACGCGCTGTTCGACCTGTTCGCCAAGGCGGAGAAGGAGTGCGAGAACGCGCTCTCCAACAACGTCCCCATCGCCGCCTACGAGCAGGCGGTGGAGGCGAGCCACATCTTCAACCTGCTGCAGGCGCGCGGCGTGATCTCCGTACAGGAACGCGCCAGCTACATGGGACGCGTGCGCGACCTGGCGCGCGGGTCCTGCGAGAAATACGCGGAACTGAAAGCGCCCGAGTGGGCCGAGAAATATCCGGAGTGGTCGCTGTGATGGCCGATTTTCTCCTCGAACTGCGCTCCGAAGAAATCCCCGCGCGGATGCAGGCGGGTGCGCGCAAGGAACTCGAAAAACTGTTCCGGCGCGAGATGGATGCTGCTGGCGTCAGCATGGGCGATGTCACCGTGTGGTCCACCCCGCGCCGCCTCGCGCTGATCGCGCGCGGGTTGCCGACCGAAACGCAGGCCGTCAGCGAGGAGGCCAAGGGTCCGCCGGTGGGCGCGCCCGATCAAGCGGTCGACGGCTTCTGCCGCAAGAACAACGTTACGCGCGACCAGCTGGAAGTGCGCGAGGTAAAGGGCCGCGAGACGTATTTTGCGGTCATCGACACGCCGGGCAGGGCGGTGAAAGCCGTGCTGGCCGAAGCGATCCCTGCAATCATCCGCGACTTCGCATGGCCCAAGTCGATGCGCTGGGGCGCGGCCTCGATCTCCACCGAAAGCCTTCGCTGGGTCCGCCCGCTGTCGGGCATCGTCGCGCTGCTGGGCGACGAGGTGATCGAGTGCGAGGTGCATGGCGTTACCTCGGGCGCGGTCACGCTGGGGCACCGGTTCCACCATTCGGGCGACATCACGATCGGCGATGCGGACGATTACGCGGTGAAGCTACGCGCTGCCCACGTGATCGTCGACCACGAGGAACGCGCTGCGCTGATCCGCGAAGGCGCGGCCAGGGTCGGGTCGGAAGCCGGCCTCAGCCTGGTCGAGGACGAGGGGCTGGTGGTCGAGAATGCCGGGCTGACCGAATGGCCGATCCCGCTGCTGGGCCGGTTCGAGGAGGATTTCCTCGAAGTCCCGCCCGAGACGATCCAACTCACCGCGCGGGTCAACCAGAAGTATTTCGTGTGCGAGGACAGCGCAGGCACGCTCGCCAACGCCTTCATCTGCACCGCCAATATCGAGGCGGAAGACGGCGGCGCGCGGATCGTCGACGGCAACCGCAAGGTGCTCGCCGCAAGGCTCTCCGACGCGCGTTTCTTCTGGGATGTCGATCGCAAGAAGACGCTGGCACAGCACGCCGAAGGGCTAAAGCGCATCACCTTCCACGAGAAGCTGGGCACCGTCGCCGACAAGGTGGAGCGCGTCGCCAAGCTGGCGCGCTGGCTGGTGGAATCCGATATCGTCACCCCGGACATGATCCGGCGTCCCGCTTCTTCGGGTGCGGGCGCGGAAGGAAGCGGGACCCCCGCCTCCGCGGGGGTGACAAAGGAAGAACTCGCCGACATGGCCGAACAGGCCGCGCGGCTGTGCAAGGCCGATCTCGTCACCGAGATGGTCGGCGAATTTCCCGAGCTGCAGGGCCTGATGGGCGGCTACTACGCCCGCGCCGAGGGCCTGCCCGATGCTGTCGCCGACGCGATCCGCGATCACTACAAGCCGGTCGGGCAGGGCGACGATGTGCCGACCGCTCCGGTGACGGTGGCGGTGAGCCTTGCGGACAAGCTGGATACGCTGGTTTCGTTCTTCGTCATTAAGGAGCGGCCCACAGGCTCGAAAGATCCGTTTGCTCTCCGGCGCGCTGCTCTGGGGGCAATCGAACTGATCCTCCGGAATAATCTCCGTATCGAGCTCGACTACGTCACGGCACGAGCGGCAAACCGTGTCTTTAGACAGCATGAGCATCGCGACGATTACGAGGCATGGTTCTCTGAGCACAATGGCCCAGAGCTCTACCGTGCAGTCCCGGATTTCTTCGTCGACCGTCTCAAGGTGCAGCAGCGCGATGCCGGGATTCGGTATGATCTTATCGACGCGGTTTTCGGCCTGGCCGAGCGGAAGGACGACATTGTCGGCAATCTCGCCCGCGTCCAAGCGCTCCAGAGCTTCATGCAGACCGAGGACGGCCAGAATCTGCTCGCAGGGTACAAGCGCGCGGCCAATATCCTGAAGAAGGAAGGCTGGCAGGGCGAGGACGATGCGCCGCATACCGGCGAGGAAGACCCGCTGGTGCTGGTCGACGATCCCGACATGAAGGAGATCGTCGCCGCGCAGATGGCCGAGAAAAACACTCACCCGGCTGGTAAAGCCCTGTCCTACACGCCCGAACCGGCCGAAAAGGACCTGATCGATGCGCTCGACACGGCGGGGCCGCAGGCTGAAACGGCGGTGCGGGAAGAGCGTTTTGCAGATGCCATGTCCGCGCTCGCCAGCCTGAGGAAGCCGATCGATGAGTTTTTCGAGACCGTCACCGTCAACGACGACGACGAGGCCAAGCGCACCGCGCGCCTGGGGCTGCTGGCGCGGTTCCGCGAGGCGGTCCATCAGGTGGCCGATTTCGGAAAAATCGAGGGATAGAAATTTGCGCCTGAACAGTGTGTCAGGTGTGTCAGGGAAGACCGGGAAAAGATCGATATGAGCCAGACAGTCTACCACTTCGGCGGCAACGCGGATCACTCGGACCCGCGCCAGAAGGACAAGACCATCACCGGCGGCAAGGGCGCGAACCTTGCCGAAATGGCGAGCATCGGCCTGCCGGTGCCCCCGGGCTTCACGATCACGACCGAGGAATGCCTGCGCTATCTCGACCTGGGCGGGGACTTCCCCGAAGAGCTGCACGATGCCGTCGCCAAGGGCGTGGCGCACGTCGAACAGACCGTGGGCAAGAAGCTGGGCGATGCGGCGGACCCGCTGCTCGTCTCGGTCCGCTCGGGCGCGGCGATCTCGATGCCCGGGATGATGGACACGGTCCTCAACCTCGGCCTCAACGACGAGACGGTGAAGGGGCTCGCTGAAACAAGCGGCGATGCCCGCTTTGCGTGGGACAGCTACCGCCGGTTCATCCAGATGTATTCGGACGTCGTCCTTGGCCTCGATCACGGTCTGTTCGAGGAAGCGCTGGAGATCATGCGCGAGGATCACGGCTTCTTCTCGGACACCGAGATGGAGGCGCAGCACTGGGAAGCGCTGGTCGGCGAATACCTGAAGATCGTGGCGCGCGAGCAGGACGAACCGTTCCCGCAGGACGTAGACACGCAGCTGTGGGGTGCGATCCGCGCGGTGTTCGACAGCTGGGATAGCGAGCGGGCGAAGATCTACCGCCGGCTGAACGACATTCCACACGATCTGGGCACTGCTGTGAACGTGCAGGCGATGGTGTTCGGCAATATGGGCGATGACAGCGCCACCGGCGTCGCCTTCACCCGCGACCCCTCGACCGGAGAGAAGTACTACTACGGCGAATGGCTGGTGAATGCGCAGGGCGAGGATGTGGTGGCGGGCATCCGCACGCCGCAATACCTCACCAAGGCGCGGCGCGAGGAAGCGGGCGCCGACAAGCCGAGCATGGAAGAGGCCATGCCCGATGCGTTCGAAGAACTGGCACGCGTGTTCGACCTGCTAGAAAAGCACTACAAGGACATGCAGGACATCGAGTTCACCGTGCAGCAGGGCCAACTGTTCCTGCTGCAGACCCGCACCGGCAAGCGCACGGCCAAGGCCGCGCTGAAGATGGCGGTGGACATGGTGGGAGAAGGCCTGATCGACGAGAAGACCGCCATCCTGCGGATCGATCCGATGGCGCTCGACCAGCTGCTGCACCCCACGCTCGATCCCGATGCGCCGCGCGACGTGCTGACCAGCGGCCTGCCTGCCTCGCCCGGCGCGGCCAGCGGCAAGATCGCGCTGGATGCGGATACCGCCGAGCAATGGGCCAATCGCGGCGATGCGGTGATCCTGGTGCGCGTGGAAACCTCGCCCGAAGACATTCACGGGATGCACGCGGCCAAGGGCATCCTGACCGCGCGCGGCGGAATGACCAGCCACGCGGCGGTGGTGGCACGTGGCATGGGCCGGCCCTGTGTGTCGGGCGCCAGCGGTGTCTCGATCGACCGGGACGAACGCACGGTGCGGATCGGATCGGCCGAACTGTCGGAGGGCGACGTCATTACGCTGGATGGCGGTAACGGGCAGGTGATGCGCGGTCAGGTGCCCACGATCGAACCCGAACTCGCAGGCGATTTCGCGCGCGTCATGGAATGGGCGGACAAGGCCCGCCGGATGGGCGTGCGTACCAACGCGGAAACGCCCGAGGATTGCAAGGCCGCGCGCAGCTTCGGCGCGGAAGGCATCGGCCTGTGCCGCACCGAACACATGTTCTTCGATGCCGACCGGATCATGGCGGTGCGCGAGATGATCCTGGCCGAGCGCGAGGATGGCCGCCGCGCCGCGCTCGCCAAGCTGCTGCCCGAACAGCGCAGCGATTTCGAGGCGATCTTCGAAGAAATGGCCGGCCTGCCTTGCACGATCCGCCTGCTCGATCCGCCGCTGCACGAGTTCCTGCCCTCGGCCGATGGCGACTTTGCCGAGCTGGCCGAGGCGACCGGGATGGATACCAAGCGGCTGAAGCGCCGCGTGGCGGAACTGCACGAGTTCAACCCCATGCTCGGCCATCGCGGCTGCCGCCTCGGGATCACCTATCCCGAGATCTACGAGATGCAGGCGCGCGCCATTTTCGAGGCGGTCTGCGCGGTGCAGAAGAAGACCGGTGAGGCGCCCTTGCCCGAAGTGATGATCCCGCTGGTAGCGACAAAGCGCGAGCTGGAGATCCTGCGCGCGCTGGTCGACCGCGTGGCCGAAAAGGTGTTCGAGGAGCAGGGCGCCCGCGTCGAATACCTGGTCGGCACGATGATCGAACTGCCGCGCGCCGCGCTGATGGCGGGCGAGATCGCGGAAGAGGCGCGCTTCTTCAGCTTCGGCACGAACGATCTGACGCAGACGACGCTGGGCCTGAGCCGCGACGATGCGGGCCGGTTCCTCAACACCTATGTCGATCGCGGCATCTTCGCGCGCGATCCCTTCGTCAGTCTCGATGTCGATGGGGTTGGCGAACTGGTCGAACTGGCGGCACAGCGCGGGCGCAAGACGCGCGGCGACATCAAGCTGGGAATTTGCGGCGAACACGGCGGCGACCCGGCGAGTATCGGCTTCTGCGAGAAGGTGGGGCTGGACTATGTCAGCGCCTCGCCCTTCCGCGTGCCGATCGCGCGACTGGCGGCGGCGCAGGCTGCGCTACGGAAAGACTGAGGATGGCGCGCGGCCGGTTACGCCCAACCGGTCAGCGCGACCATTTCGAAGGTGACGGGCACTCTCCCGTCCGGGTCCGCATGGTCGAGGAAGGCTGCGCGGGCACGCTCCAGCGCGGAGCGGCCCAGCGGCGAGCCGGGCTGGCGCAGCACATTGCCCATGCCCTGCGCGCGCAGGTCCGCCACCAGCCTGTCGAGCGAGCCGTAGCGGGCCGTGACCGCCAGCGGCGTGTCGACCACGTGGCGGACGAAACCGGCACGGCTCAGCACCGCGCTCGCGCCGCGCGCATCGACCATCGGATGCATGCGCGGGGCAGGGCGGTCGGGCTCGGCCGCCAGCATCGCGGCCCGCAGGGGGGCGAGGCTGCCCGCCGCGTGGAGGATGGCGATGGCGATGCCATCGGGTTGCAGTGCACGGCGCATGTGAACCAACGCTCCGGGCAGATCGTTGACGGTGTCGAGCAAACCGAGGCTGACCACCAGATCGTAGGGTCCGCCGGGCAGGGGCGCTTCTTCGTCGATGGTGTCCGGCGCCGCATGAGTGATCGCAGCGGAAGGCAGGTGCTCGTCCAGAGCGTGGTGAACATCGCCCATCACCAGTGCGGCATTGGGGGCGAAACGCATGAAGGCGAGACGGTCCGCAATCTCCTCCACCATCGCATCCTGGATGAATCGGGGCGCGTCGCTTTCCTGCTGAAGCGTGCGCATACGCTGCCACCGCCCGGCACGGCGGGCTTGGGCGAATATCCGGGGTATCTGCGTGGCGCTCATCGCCAGACAGGTGGCGCGCCGTGCCGCGACTTGCAACCGAGCGGGAGCCGGGGATGGCGATAACCTACGTTGCCCGCGCGATCGCCCCGCTGGTGGATTTCGTCTATCCACCGCGCTGCCCGTTGTGCGGAGATGCGATCGCGAAGGGGCCCGGACTGTGCGCAGCGTGCTGGGACACGCTCGACCTGCCGGGCGAGCCCGCCTGCATACGATGCCAGCTGCCTCTTCCCGCCGCTTCGGAAGGGAGCGTCTGCGGGACCTGCATCGCCCATCCACCCGGGCATGACGGGGTCGCCGCGGCCGCGCTCTACACCGAAACTGCGCGCCAGCTGGTCCTGCGGTTCAAGCATGGTGGCCGGATCGGCCTGGCCAAGCTGATGGGTCGGCTGATCGCAGCCAGACTGGCGGATGCGCCCCGCGATGCCGTGCTTGTGCCCGTGCCGCTCCATCGCGTCCGCCTGTGGATGCGCGGTTACAACCAGGCGGCCTTGCTGGCGCACGCCATCTCCGGACACACCGGCCATGCCGTAATGGTCGGCGGTCTGCAGCGCGTTCGGTTCACCCCAAAGCTTGGCGGGCTGGGGCGAGCGCAGCGAGCGAAGACGATCCGCGGCGCGATTGCCGTGAAACGCGGGGGCCCCCAGGTTCTGGCGGGACGCGATGTGATCCTGGTGGACGATGTGCTGACCAGTGGCGCGACCAGTGAAGAATGCGTGCGCGTGCTGCGCAAGGCTGGTGCGAAAAGCGTGAGGATCGCGTGTTTCGCTCGGGTGCCGGACCCCGCTGCGCAACACACCGGCCCGCAAAACGAAACGCCCGGGACCGATACGATCCCGGGCGCCGCGTGACGAAATCTCTATGGGTCACCCGGCCGTTCCCCCGAAAAGCCGAACGGCAACCCAAATCCCTCGTCTTCACATCGCCGGCAAAACCCCCAACCGGCAATGTGCCCCCTGAACCCTGGCGCGTCTGTGTGGCGCCTCGGTCTGAAGGGCGACCGTCTCCGGTCACGAAACACAGTCTTCGTGAAGCGCCGCCTGCTTGCAACGGTCCCGTTGTGTTAGCGAAAGGATTCGTACAACAGTGTTGTGTGTAAGCAACAATATGGCCGCCGCAGGCCTGAAAATGGATAGGAATTGTTCGCATGAATGACGAGGACCGCGAAACCGGCGGCCGCTTCGTGCCCAAATTCGATGGGCAGGGGCTGATGACCGGGGTGGTGGTGGATGCCTCTACCGGCGAAGTCCTGATGGTCGCGCATCTCGACGAGGAAGCGCTCGCAGCCACCCGTGAGACCGGCCTCGCGCATTTTCATTCGCGTTCGCGCGGGGCCTTGTGGTGCAAGGGCGAGACCAGCGGCAACGTGTTGCGGGTGAAGGAGATTCTGGTTGATTGCGATCAGGATGCGCTGGTCATCCGGGCAGCGCCCGCTGGCCCGACATGCCACACGGGCGCGCGCAGCTGTTTCTACCGGAAGCTGGCCGACGATGGCCGGCTTGAGCGGATTGCGAGTTGACCTTTACGTAAAGGGCATTTAGAGGAAGGTCATGAGCCAAGCCACAGCGAAGAGCCCTTACAAAGGTGCCGGTGCGCATCTGGAGCGTCCCGACGCACAGCAGCGCGAAACCTTCACCATTTCCGATCTGACCGCGGAGTTCGATTGCACGGCACGGGCGCTGCGCTTCTACGAGGACGAAGGGCTGATCGCGCCCACCCGCCACGGGCTGACGCGCATATATTCCAAGCGCGATCGTGCGCGTCTTGCTTGGATCATGCGGGCCAAGAACGTCGGTTTCAGCCTGGCCGAGATCAAGGAGATGATCGATCTCTACGATCTGGGCGATGGACGCGTGGAGCAGCGAAGGGTTACCATCGAACGCTGCCGCGCCCACGTCGCCAAGCTGAAACAGCAGCGTGACGATATCGACTCATCGATCAACGAACTCTCCGAATTCATCGATCACATCGATCAGATCGACCAGACCTGAACCCCGGCCATCCCCCGGTACATTCGCAAAGGACCCCCGATGCCCAGCTATACCGCCCCGACCCGCGATTTCCGTTTCATCATCAACGAGATGCTGGAGCTTGAAAGCTACGGCAACCTGCCCGGCTTCGAGAATGCCAGCACCGACATGGTGAACTCCATCCTCGACGAAGCGGGTAAGTTCACCGCGGAAGTCCTCCAGCCGCTCAACCAGATTGGCGATCAGGAAGGCTGCACCCGCCATGAGGATGGTTCGGTCACCACCCCGACCGGCTTCAAGGATGCATTCAACCAGTTCCGCGAGGCGGGCTGGGGTACGCTTTCGATGCCCGAGGAGTTCGGCGGGCAGGGCCTGCCGCATGTCGTCGCCTTCGCGATGGAAGAGATGATCTCCTCCGCGAACCAGTCCTTCGGCATGTATCCGGGCCTGACGAACGGCGCGATCTCCGCGCTGATCGCCAAGGGCAGCCAGGAGCAGAAGGAAAAGTACCTGCCCAAGATGGTCAGCTGCGAGTGGACCGGCACCATGAACCTGACCGAGCCGCATTGTGGCACCGATCTCGGCCTCATCCGCACCAAGGCGGAGCCGCAGGACGACGGCAGCTACCTGATCACCGGCACCAAGATCTTCATCTCGGCCGGCGAGCACGACATGGCGGAAAACATCATCCACCTTGTGCTGGCCAAGACGCCGGGCGCGCCCGACAGCTCGAAGGGCATTTCGCTCTTTGTAGTGCCCAAGTTCCTCGTCAACGACGATGGCTCGGTGGGCGATCGCAACGGCGTGATGTGCGGGTCGATCGAGCACAAGATGGGCATCCACGGCAACTCGACCTGCGTCATGAACTATGACGAGGCGAAAGGCTGGATGGTCGGCGAGGAGAACAAGGGCCTCGCCGCGATGTTTATCATGATGAACGCCGCGCGTCTCGGCGTCGGTATCCAGGGCCTGAGCCAGGCCGAGGTCTCCTACCAGAACGCGGTCACCTACGCGCTCGACCGCCGTCAGGGCCGCGCGCTGACCGGCCCGGCCGAGCCGGACGAGAAGGCCGATCCGATCTTCGTCCACCCCGACGTGCGCCGGATGCTGATGGACGCGAAGGCCTTCAACGAAGGCATGCGCGCCTTCGCGCTGTGGACCGCGCTCCAGCAGGACCTGAGCCATGCGCTGCAGGACGAGGACGAGCGGCAGCTGGCCGACGATCTCGTCGGGCTGATGACCCCGGTCATCAAGGGCTACGGCACCGACAAGGGCTACGACGTCGCGAACAACATGCAGCAGGTCTATGGCGGCCACGGCTACATCGCCGAGTGGGGCATGGAGCAGTTCGTGCGCGATTCGCGCATCGCGATGATCTACGAAGGCACCAACGGCGTGCAGGCGATGGACCTCGCCGGGCGCAAGCTCGCCCAGCACGGCGGCCGCGCGGTGCAGGCCTTCTTCAAGCTGGTCGATGACGAGGTCGCTGCGGCGAAGGACGAGGACGGCATGGCCGATCTCGCCGCGGCGCTCGAAAAGGCGGTCGGCGAGCAGAAGGCGGCGACCATGTGGTTCATGCAGAACGCGATGCAGAACCCCAACCACCTCGGTTCGGGCGCGCATCACTACATGCACATCATGGGCATCACCTGCCTGATGCTGATGTGGGTGAAGATGGCGCGTGTCGCCAAGGCTGCTCTGGCGCAGGGCGATACCGACAAGGCCTATTACGAGGCCAAGGTCGCCACCGCGCACTACTTCGCGGATCGCTTCGTGCCCGATGCCGGCGCGCTGCGCCGCAAGATCGAAGCGGGCAGCGATTCGCTGATGGCGCTGGGTGAGGACGCCTTCGCCACCGCAGCCTGATCGCGGACCTCCATTGATGCGAAAAGGGCGGGCCGGTGCATTCACCGACCCGCCCTTCTTTTTATTGGGCAATCCTGCCGCGCCGATTACGCCTCAGGCAGGAAGTCCGGGACCGAGAGATAGCGCTCGCCGGTGTCGTAGTTGAAGCCGAGCACGCGGGAGCCTTCCGCAAGGTCGGGCAGCTTCTTGGCGATGGCCGCCAGCGTCGCGCCGCTGGAGATGCCGACCAGCATGCCTTCCTCACGTGCGGCGCGGCGGGCCATTTCCTTGGCGTCTTCGGGATCGACCTGGATCGCGCCGTCGATCGACTGCGTGTGAAGGTTTTCGGGCACGAAGCCCGCGCCGATGCCCTGAATGGGGTGCGGGCCGGGCTCGCCGCCGCCGATGACAGGGGAGCCTGCGGGCTCGACCGCCCAGGCCTTCATTTCGGGCCAGTGGCGCTTGAGCTCTTCGGCGCAGCCGGTCAGGTGGCCGCCGGTGCCAACGCCGGTGATCATCGCATCGACCGCACGATCGACGAAATCGCCGAGGATCTCCTTCGCGGTGGTGCGGGCATGGACCTGCCAGTTACTCTCGTTATCGAACTGGCTCGGCATCCAGGCGCTGGAGTCCTGCTCGACCAGTTCCTGCGCGCGGCTGATGGCGCCCTTCATGCCGCCTTCCTTGGGCGTCAGGTCGAATTTCGCGCCATAGGCGAGCATCAGGCGGCGCCGCTCGAGGCTCATGCTTTCGGGCATCACCAGCACCAGCTTGTAGCCCTTGACCGCCGCGACCATCGCGAGGCCGATCCCGGTGTTGCCGCTGGTCGGCTCGATGATCGTGCCGCCGGGCTTAAGCTTGCCCGCCTTCTCTGCATCTTCGACCATCGCGAGCGCGATCCGGTCCTTGATCGAACCGCCGGGATTGGCGCGTTCGCTCTTCACCCAGACTTCGTGGTCGGGGAACATGCGCGAGAGGCGGATATGCGGCGTATTGCCGATGGTTTCGAGGATCGAGTCGGCTTTCATGGGATCTTCTCCTGCAAGGTCTGTTCAGGGGTTTCCTCTTCCAACGAAGGAGGCGGGTCGAAGGTCCGCGTGTGTCGCAGAACGGGGAATATCCGGCTCCACATCGCCACGGTCACGATCGCACCGACCCCGCCGAAGATGACCGCGCCTGCCGGGCCGATTACGCTGGCGAGGAAGCCGGAGAACGCGTCTCCGCCCTCATTCGAGGCGCTGATGGTCAGCAGGCTGGCCGAGGATACGCGGCCGCGCTTGTCGTCGGGCGTGTGCAGCTGAATGAGCGACTGGCGGATATAGACGCTGAACATGTCCGCCGCGCCCACGATCACCAGCATCGCAAGGCTGAGCGGCATGAACCGGGAGAAGCCGAAGATAATCGTGGCAACACCGAACGCCGCGACCGCCCATAACATCTTGGGGCCGACATTGCTTTTCAGGGGGCGAAAGCTGAACCATAGCGCGGTCACCGCCGCGCCGATGGCGGGGGCGGCGGCAAGCTGGGCAAGGCCGGTCTCTCCCACCTGCAGAATGTCGTAGGCGAAGGGTGGGAACAGCGCGGTCGCCCCGGCCAGGAACACCGCCATGAGGTCCAGCGTGATCGCGCCGAGCACCATCTTGTTGTGGATGACATAGCGCCATCCGTCGATCACCTGGCCGATGGGCCGCTGCGCGCCGGTGATCGGGGAACGGGGCACCTTGCCGATGGTGCTGATGGAGATGATCGAGACCAGGAAAAGAGCTGCGGCGATGGCGTAGGGCAGGGCAGGTTCCGCGTCGTAGGCATAGCCGCCCACCGCCGGGCCGACGATCATGCCGGTCTGCCACGCGATGGAAGACAGCGCGATGGCGTTGGGAAGGATCGCCTTGGGCACGAGGTTGGGTGCCAGAGCAAAGAGCGCGGGGCCGTTGAAGGCACGCACCACGCCCAGCAGCACCGCGACCGAGAACAGCGCGGTCAGGTCGATATGGCCGGTATAGGTCGTCCAGGCGAGATAGCCCGCACCCAGGAATTGCAGCCCGATGGTCAGGCGCGAAACCGTCTTGCGGTTGAAGCGATCCGCCGCGAGGCCAGAGAAGGGCGAGAGCACGAACAGCGGCAGGAACTGCAGCAGGCCGATCAGGGCCAGCTGTCCCGAGGCCTCGAACGCGTTCAGTCCGTTGCCGCGCGCGATGGTATAGGTCTGCCACCCGATGATCAGCATCATCGCGTACTGGCCGACGATCATCGAGAATCGTGCGACGAGGTAGGCGCGGAAATTGTGGATCCGCAGCGGGGACGAGTCTGGAGATGGGGCGGTGTTCGTCACGCGGCAGCCCATGGCAGGCGCCTGCAAGGGACAAAAGCAAATTTTGCGGGGCAGCCGCGAAGCGCAGCTTTGGGCCGAACTCGGTTAGCGGCGGCGGCGCAGGCGCGGATTGGGCTGGAGCTGGTCGATCATCTCGAGGAAGTCGTCCACGCGGATGATCCGTTCGAACTGGAAGCCCGCGCGGTTATCCTTCGACCAGATCAGATAGGCCTCGATCCGGCCGATGACCGGGAAGCTGACGATCACGCGATCGCCGCGCCCACCGCCTTGCGCATTGTCGATCATGAATCCGGTCGCGGAGATATTGCTGATGTGGAAGTCCACATCCCCCCGGCCGAGATAATCGGCGATCACATTGTAATCGACCGGATGGCGGATTGCCGCGCGCTGGTCGGTCACACTGAGATGCGAAGCCACGATCGAAATCCTCCGGAGGCCACCATGGCCCCTTCCTGATCTCTCTTATCGCCCCCAATCGCTGATTTTGCGTTAAGCCGCCCTGTCCTGAAATGGGACGAAAGGGCCGCTTTAGAGATACTTACTGCGTAAGGATCGCGTGTTTCTTGCGGCCGAGCGAAAGGCGCCGTTGCTCCCCGCTCTCCACGGTTAACACCAGGCCGGGATCGCTCTGCACTTCGTCGTCCAGGCGCACGGCGCCCTCTGCTATCTTCCGCTTCGCCTCCTTGTTGCTCGCGGTGAAACCGAGGGAGGTGAGCGCGGCGGGAAGGGCCATTCCATCGCCGACCGGGAGCGTGGGCAGGTCGCCACCAGCGCCACCGGCAAAGGTTTCGCGTGCGGTCGCTTCCGCCTTCCTTGCGGCCTCCTCCCCGCGCACCAGCGCGGTCACGGCATTGGCGAGCGCGACCTTGGCATCGTTGATCTCCGCGCCCTGCAGGCGTTCGAGCCGCTCGATCTCGTCCAGCGGCATATCGGTGAACAGGCGCAGGAAGCGGCCCACGTCGCGGTCGTCCGTATTGCGCCAGTACTGCCAGAAATCATACGCGGGCAGCATATCCTCGTTGAGCCAGACCGCGCCGCTCGCGGTCTTGCCCATCTTGCCACCATCGGCGGTCGTCAGCAGCGGCGTGGTGAAGCCGTACAGTTCCGGGCCGCCAGTGCGCCGGGTCAGCTCGATCCCGTTGACGATATTGCCCCACTGGTCGCTGCCGCCCATCTGCAGGCGACAGCCGTACCGTTCCGCCAGCTCGCGGAAATCGTAGGCCTGCAGGATCATGTAGTTGAATTCGAGGAAGGTCAGCGGCTGCTCGCGCTCCAGCCGCAGCTTGACCGAATCGAAGGTCAACATCCGGTTGATCGTGAAGTGCGGGCCGATATCGCGCAGAAAATCGACGTAGTTCAGGCCGGAAAGCCATTCGTCATTGTTGACCATCACCGCATCGGTGGGCCCGTCACCGAAAGTCAGCAGGCGTTCGAACACCGTGCGGATGCTGGCGATGTTGTTCGCAATGACCTCGTCCGTCATCAGCTGGCGCGATTCGTCGCGGCCCGAGGGATCGCCGACCTTGCCGGTCCCGCCGCCCATCACCACGATCGGCTTGTGGCCCGTCTGCTGCAGGCGGCGCAGCAGCATGATCTGCACCAGGCTGCCGACGTGCAGCGACGGCGCCGTCGGATCGAAACCGACATATCCTGGGACAATCTGCTCGGAAGCAAGAAAATCAAGTCTTTCCGCATCCGTGATTTGGTGCGTATAGTGCCGGGCATCGAGCACGTTCAGAAGTTCGGATCGATATGTGGGCACTGATTCCTCCGGGGGGAAAGATCGGGCCCGCTAGCATGGGGGGTCGCAAATGCAAACGTACAGGTTGAAGCCGCATCCAACCACACCGGCGCTGGAGGTCGACGGCATCTCGGTCACGATGATGCGTCTGATGGGTGGGGAACTGCTGCTTCGCTATCGCATCAGCCAGGCTGCCAAGGTGGTGGTCCCGCGCGGGTTCGCGCACCGCAGCCAGGAAGACCTATGGCGGCACACCTGCCTTGAATTCTTCCTCTACGACCAGAACGGGCGCTACCGCGAATTCAACTTCGCTCCGGCGGGCGACTGGGCGGCGTACGAATTCGCTTCCTATCGCAAGAAGACCGGCGACTATGTCCCGGAAACCCCGCCGCAGATCGATTTCCAGCGCGGCCCGAGCGTCATTACGGCGACCGTGCGGCTGCCCGCTCGCCTGCTCGACGGCGCGCGTTCCGCCTCGATCTGCGCGGTGATCGAGGAAGAGGGGGACCACCATTCGCTATGGTCGATCGCCCACCGCCGGGACGAGCCGGATTTCCACGACCCCATGAGCTTCGCCATCCGCTTCGGGAGCACGGCTCCCCCCAAACCAAAGCAGGCACTTCAACACGCATGAAATTCGGAATCGACCGGCTTCTTTCGGAACCGGGACTGCGTACTCCCCTCGAGGGCAAACGGGTCGCGCTGGTTGCTCACCCGGCGTCGGTCACGCGCAATCTGGAGCACAGCCTCGACGCGCTGATCGCTGCGGGCGTGAACGTATCCAGCGCTTTCGGCCCGCAACACGGGCTGAAGGGCGACAAGCAGGACAACATGGTGGAAACGGCTGACGAGACCGATCCCACCTACGACATCCCTGTCTTCAGTCTTTACGGCGAAGTCCGCCGCCCGACCGGCCAGATGATGTCGAGCGCGGACGTATTCGTGTTCGACCTGCAGGATCTGGGCTGCCGCATCTACACCTTCGTCACCACGCTGCTCTATCTGCTCGAGGAGGCCGCGAAGGCCGGCAAGAGCGTGTGGGTGCTGGACCGGCCCAATCCCGCCGGGCGCCCGTTCGAGGGCACGCTGCTGATCCCCGGGCAGGAAAGTTTCGTGGGCGCTGGCCCCATGCCGATGCGCCATGGCCTGACCATGGGCGAGATGGGGCATTGGTTCGTCCACCATTTCGGGCTGGATGTCGATTACCGCGTCATCACGATGGAAGGCTGGCAGCCGGACGGGCCGGGGAAGGGCTGGCCGCAGGACCGAGTCTGGATCAACCCGAGCCCCAATGCCGCCAACGTGAACATGGCGCGTGCCTATGCCGGCACCGTGATGCTGGAAGGCACGACCCTTTCGGAAGGGCGGGGCACCACGCGCCCGCTGGAGGTGCTGTTCGGCGCGCCCGACATCGATGCAAAGGGCGTGCTGGCCGAGATGGAGCGTATTGCTCCCAGCTGGCTGCAGGGCTGCGCCTTGCGCGAATGCTGGTTCGAACCGACCTTCCACAAGCACGCCGGGCAGCTGTGCCACGGCCTGATGATCCATGCCGAAGGCCCCTTCTACGATCACGCGCATTTCCGCCCCTGGCGGATGCAGGCGCTGGCCTTCAAGGCAATCCGTTCGCTCTATCCGGACTACGAAATCTGGCGGGATTTCCCCTACGAGTACGAGCTGGACCGCTTGGCGATAGACGTCATCAATGGTGGACCGGCGCTGCGCGTATGGGTCGACGATCCTGCCGCATCGCCGATCGATCTCGATCGCATGGCCACCAACGACGAGACCGAGTGGCGCGACGCCGTTGAGCCGCACCTGCTCTACTGACCGACAACCGACCGCGACCAGTCGATGGGCGTCGTTGCAGTCGGCTTCCGACACGCTTATCTCCATGGCTATGGACCGGTATTTTCGCTTTGCCATCGCCGCTGCAGCCGTCTGCGCCACAGTCTCCCCCGTTGCCGCGCAGGAAAGCAGCGGGCAGGAAACGATTGTCGTCACCGGGCGCCAGAAGGAAGAGGCGCTCGAACGGGCAAAGATGTTCGTCAACGAGGTCGCGCGGACCTCGAACGATCAGCTTGCGCGCCTCAAGGAGCCGGTCTGTCCTGCCGTATCGGGCATGTCCGAAGCCAGCAGCACCTGGCTGGTCGAGCGAGTGCGCAAGGTCGCGGAAGAGATCGGCCCCGGCGCGGGGAGCGATAAATGCGTGCCCAACCTGGTCGTAATCGTGACCGACGATGTCGCAGCGACTTTTCGTGACATCAAGGAACACCGGCGACGCTGGCTCGCCGGGCTCACCGAGCGGCAGCGTTCCAACCTCGCAAAGTCCACCGGCCCTGTGATTGCGTGGACTGCCACGAGCCTGCGCAACGAGGATGGGCAGCGCGCCTCCGAAGCATTCGGCGACGGCCATGGCGGCAGCGATTTCGACAAATTCAGCCGCACGCTACGGGTCAACTCGGCGTCCTTCATGCGCCTGACGCGCGAACAGGCGATCGACGGCAGCGTGATCCTGATCGACCGCAAGGCGCTGGTCGATCGCGCGACGCTGCAGATCGCCGATTATGTCGCGGTGCGCGGGCTGATCCAGGGCGAACCGCCCGAGAGCAACGCGACCGAAACCATCCTGCGCGCGTTCAGCCCAGGTGGCGAATCCGGGCCGGACTCAATCACTCCCGCTGATTACGCGCTGGTGCAGGCCCTTTATTCGACCTCGGGTGATCGCAGCGCAGTGCACGAACGTGCCCGGATCGCGAAAAAGGTCGCCGAATTCGATTACTGATCGGGCCGCCTGATCGGCTGCACCAGCGCGACGAGCACGAAGCTGATGATCATCAGCAGGTACCAGCTGCCGAACTTGGCGAGGTGGACCGGCTGCCACACCTGCTCCTGCCCGGGGTAGGACCACGCGCGGGCGAAGGTACCGATGTTCTCGGCGAACCAGATGAACAGCGCGACAAGGCCGAAGCCCAGCAGCAGCGGCATCCAGCGGTGGACCCGGAAATTGCGGAAATGGACGCTGGTCCGCCAGAAGATCAGCGCGGTCGCGCCGAACAGCAGCCAGCGCAGGTCCAGCCAGTAGTGGTGGAGGAAGAAATTGGCGTAGACGCCGACCGCCAGCAGCCACGTGGCCCAGCGCGGCGGGTAGTGGGCAAAGCGGAAGTCGAAGATCCGCCAGACACGCGCGATATAACTGCCCACCGCGGCATACATGAAGCCGGAGAACAGCGGCACGCCCGCAATCCTGAGCAGCGATGGCTCGGGATAGACCCATGATCCGGCATAGGTCTTGAACACCTCCATCACCGTGCCGACGACGTGGAAGATCAGGATCACCTTCGCCTCGTCCCATGTCTCCAGCCGGAACGCGAGCATGCCGAGCTGGATCGCCAGCGCCGCGAGCGTCAGGAAATCGTACCGGGCGAGTGGGGCGTCAGCGGGATAGAGGAAATGCGTCGCCAGCAGCAGCGCGAGCAGCAGACCGCCGAACAGGCATGCCCAGCCCTGCTTGAAGCCGAACAGCAGGAACTCGTAGACCCACAGCCGCCAGCCTGTGCCGGGATCAAACGCCTCGAGGCGCTGCCGGACTTGCTGGAAGCGGCTCGCGCCGCGCCGCCTACCCACCCACCAGTACCGGTGTGAACAGGGCGATGTAGACAAGGAATGCGATCAGGATCGCAGGGACCAAGATGTGATGAAGCGCCGGGCGCCCGAGGAAGGCAAGCAACATGAACAGCGCAAGGAAGATAGCATGGAAGAGAAGGTCCGCCGCAGGCAGAATGGCGCCGTCGACGATATAGGCGCGCAGGGGACTTGAGAGCACATACACGATTGCGATGCCGTAGATCGCGCCGCGCTCCCTGAAATAGTGGTCGCGCAGGTCGATTTTCTGCTCGGTTTCCGTGCGCGGGAAGATGACTGCCGCGAGCATGTAGATGATGACCGCCTGCAGCAGGATCATGCCGAAGCCGAGGAAGTGCCAGTCCTGCCGGTCCACGAGGCCGAAGCTTTCCCACCAGTTCTGCGCAACGATCAGAAGGACGAGAACCGACCAGGTGAGGACTGGCGCGAACAGCCGCGCTTTCGCGCGGGTCAGGATGAGGTCCCGATAACCCAGCAGAACCTGCTGGACCGCGAGGCCCAGAATGATCGAGGTGAGAACGGCAAGGTAAGGGAATGCCTCGCTATTGCCGTCCATTCAGCCCCTCACCAAAATGAATGGAAGCCATGAGGGTCAGTTGCCGTCGGCACGCTGGATCACCACTGGGCCGCCTTCAGGTACCGGGCGCAGATCGTCGGGATCATCCGCCATCACCAGCACATCGCACCCATCGACATCGTGGTCTACCGCCTTGTACAGCATCGGTTCCGGCGCATCGCTGCCGCTTTCCTTCTCGAGAGGTGGCTGGCCGCTGGCCCGGCGTGCATGCTCGATCGTATCGCTGCAGGCCGCACGGCGGACGAAGTCGCCGAGATCCCCGGAGGGGAGGCGTGCGGGGCGGCTGTAGCCCGGCATGTCAAGAAGCGCCTGCGGGGCATCCCGCGCGTCAGGCGCATCTTGTGCAGGGCCGAAGCCCATGACGAAAGGTACGGCGAGAACGATCGCTATCCGCATCAAGTGTCTCCTCTAACGCCCAACGTAACCTACCCGTGCTTGCGGCTCAATTCGCGCATAGCATCGTCCAGCCCGTCGAGCGTCAGCGGGTACATGCGATCATCGACCAGCTGCTTCATGATGCTAGTCGACTGCGAGTAATTCCACTGCCGTTCAGGGATGGGATTGAGCCACACGGTGGCGGGGTAGGTGTTGGTCATCCGCTGCATCCAGGTGGCGCCCGCTTCCTCGTTCATATGCTCGACCGAGCCGCCCGGATGCGTGATCTCGTAGGGGCTCATCGCGGCATCGCCGACGAACACGATCTTGTAGTCGTGGCCGAACTTGTGGAGGATGTCCCAGGTCTTCGTCCGCTCCTGCCAGCGGCGCTTGTTGTCCTTCCATACGCCTTCGTAGAGGCAGTTGTGGAAGTAGAAGAATTCGAGGTTCTTGAACTCGGATGTGGCCGCGCTGAACAGCTCTTCGGTCACCTTGATGAAGGGGTCCATCGATCCGCCGACATCGAGGAACAGCAGCAGCTTCACTGCATTGCGCCGTTCGGGCCGCATGTGGATATCGAGCCAGCCCTGCTTGGCCGTGCCGCGGATCGTGCGGTCGATATCGAGCTCGTCCGCCGCACCTTCGCGCGCAAAGCGGCGCAGGCGGCGCAGCGCCATCTTGATGTTGCGGGTGCCCAGTTCCTTGGTGTTGTCGAGGTTCTTGAACTCGCGCTTTTCCCACACCTTAACCGCGCGCTTGTGCTTGCTCTCGCCGCCGATCCGCACGCCTTCGGGGTGGTAGCCGGAGTGGCCGAAGGGCGAGGTACCGCCCGTGCCGATCCACTTGTTGCCGCCCTCGTGGCGTTCCTTCTGCTCCTCGAGCCGCTTCTTGAGCGTATCCATGAGCTCGTCCCACGAACCCATCTTCTCGATCTCGGCCATCTCCTCTTCGGAGAGGAACTTCTCCGCCACGGCCTTCAGCCAGTCTTCCGGGATATCGACCGGGTTCTGACCATAATCGGTCATCACGCCCTTGAAGACCTTCGAGAACACCTGATCGAACCGGTCGAGCAGCCCTTCGTCCTTCACGAATGTGGCGCGGGCAAGGTAGTAGAACGCTTCGGGGGTCTGCTCGATCACATCCCTGTCGAGCGCCTCCAGCAGCGTCAGGTGCTCCTTCAAGCTGGCGGAAATCCCGGCCGCGCGCAGCTCGTCGACGAAATTGAAAAACACTTCGAACAGCTCCTTAAACGGACCGAATGCCTAGGGCGAAGGCGGCAAAGGAGCAACAGTGCCTGCCTCCATTGTCGGCCTTGGACCAAATAGCCGTTGAACCGAATCGCCCGCGGGTACAGGTTAACGCACATGGTTAAGGGGTTTTTTACCATATTGTGCCTGGGGCTCGTGCTTGGCGCGGCCTTCCTCCTCTTCATGCCGGAGGGGAGCGCATCGGACCGCGCGGCAAGGGTAATCGCGGACGAGAATATCGTCTTCGTATCGCAGCCCGTCGTGCAGGAAGTGCCCCCGTCGCCGGTTCCCGCAGCCACCGCGACCAAGGTCGGCGGCGCCACTCTGCCCCCTTCGGTGGACGCCGTGCTCACATCGGGCGTGCTGATCGTCATCAGCAAGGGTTCGCAACAGATGTACGTCTTCAAGGACGGCGACTTGTGGGACAGTTCGCCGGTATCCACCGGCAAGCCCGGCAAGGAGACCCCTTCGGGTGTTTTCCCGATCCTGCAGAAGCGGGTTCATCACCGGTCCAACATCTATTCCAATGCGCCCATGCCGCACATGCAGCGGCTGACCTGGGACGGTATTGCGATCCACGCGGGCCGTTTGCCCGGCTATGCCGCATCGCACGGCTGCATCAGGCTACCCAAGGATTTCGCGCGCTCGCTCTACCAGCTCACCGGTAAGGACACCACGACGGTGGTCGTGGTCGACCAGCCGCTCGAAGTGGCGGGGCAGGCCAGACGGATGGCGGTTGCCATGCCAGCGCCGCGCCCGGGCGAGCGCGGGCACCTCGTCCAGCGCGCCGAGCCCAGGCTGGCGGATCTGGGCATGCCCGCCGCGGACGAACCTTCGTTCGCCGAACCGCAGCGGCAGGTGGCGCAGGCGGAGCCCGCGCCGCGAGAGCCTGCGCGCCCGGCGATGGCCACAAGCACAGAGCCCTCCGCCGCTCCGGTCGACCTGCTCGAGCAGACCAACAAGCCGGTGCGCGGGCAGACCATCCAGCTGGCCGCGAAGGGCAGCGTCGACGAGGCGGAGGCGTATTGGACGCGGATCACGACGCGCTTTCCCGAGCTGGATGGCTATCAGAAAACGATCACCCCTGCCGTGGTGCGATCGAAGCAGTATTACCGCCTGCGCGCCACCGGGCCGGATGCGCGCGCCGTCTGCAGCACCATGAAGCAATCGGGCGCGGACTGCTTCCCTGTCAGCTAGGTAGCCGAAGCCTGGGGCGCGGCTGCGATATCGACGGCGAAAGGCACGGGCCGATTGCTTACTCGGTGGTGTTTAGCGTGATCTCCGACCCGTCATCGGTTCGCGCAACGGATGCCTGGACGACCCCGTCTTCAAGTGTCCGGATCATCTGTGCGAAGCCGGGCACGCTCTCGAACCCGGCGTAGAACTCGGTGCGCATGCCATTCCCGATCGAGAGGACTACCGGCGGCGAAGCGGCTTCCTCCAGCGAAATCGCGGTTTCGCCTATTTGGGAAACCGTTCCTGAATCGCCGAACACGATTGCGCGCGGTTCGCCGCTCTCGGCATCGCGGTAGAACATGCGCCCTGGTTCGGACCGACGGTCCCGGCACAGGCGTGAGGTCTCCTCCGGGGCGATGGCGCCCTGGGCCTCATCCTCCGCCGTCTCGTCATAGGAAAGCGATACGACGGTGGTTGCGATGATCCAGTCGGCCATTGCGAGTGTGCGCCGGGCTGCCTCACCGCGCGGGGGAATATCTCCGCATTCGGCGATCCGATAGGCGGGCGGGGCCGTTCTTCCGGATGGGTCCACCGGAAGCCCCGCGGCCAGCATCCTGAGGCGCCGGTCCAGCGTTTCGGCGTCGGTCCTCTTCGATGACAGGCGAATTTTGACCAGCCAGTTCCCGGTGCGGAAAAGCGCGAGCCCGGTCAACCGGTAATCTCCCACCACCGAAAAGGTCGCTGCGACACCGCTGGCCTGCCCGATCGCCGCATCGCCGAAAGTGGAGAAAATGGCGCTGTCCGCCGCGATCGAGCCCAGCTGATCGTTCGTGGACATGGCGGCGATCGCTGCATCCGCCATCATCGAAACGTCGTAGCTGCCCGACCGATAGACGTAGATCGAAAGGATTTCGCTATCGTCGGGGGAGAAATAGGTCGTCCCTATATTGTTCTCACCCGCCAGAAAGCTGGTGATCCGGTCACGTGCAAGATCTTTGATCTGCGCAGGAAGACGCACCCCGGTGGGCGCATGCACCCAGTCTTGCGCCGGATCGACGTCCAGCACCTCCGGCTCTGCACGGGCCGGAGCAGCGCTGGCCAGCACTGCGGCAACAATGATGAGCGAACGATACATAAGCCCCCCTTATTGAATGGAGCTTACGCAACGCCAGCAGAGCTGCCTAGGGGCAGTTCACCCCGTTCGGTTGGCCCTATTGCTGACGGCGGCTCATGAAGGCGAGACGTTCGAACAGCATCACGTCCTGCTCGTTCTTCAGCAGCGCGCCGTGCATCGGCGGAATCGCCTTGTTCGGGTTGGCATCCTGCAGCACCTCGACCGGCATGTCCTCGTTCAGCAGCAGCTTGAGCCAGTCGAGCAGTTCGCTGGTGCTGGGCTTCTTCTTCAGGCCCGGGACCTCGCGGATGTCGTAGAAGATCTCCATCGCCTTGGTGACGAGCTGCTTCTGGATATCCGGGAAGTGCACGTCGATGATCTCGCGCATCGTCTCGCGGTCGGGGAAGGCGATGTAGTGGAAGAAGCAGCGGCGCAGGAACGCGTCGGGCAGCTCCTTCTCGTTGTTCGAGGTGATGACCACGATCGGCCGTTCCTTCGC
The DNA here is from genome assembly GCA_002377695.1 of Citromicrobium sp. UBA3494. Lineage (GTDB taxonomy): Bacteria > Pseudomonadota > Alphaproteobacteria > Sphingomonadales > Sphingomonadaceae > Alteriqipengyuania. Next base: position 22,977 of record DFQH01000008.1, read on the forward strand.
CTCGATCCGCTGCTGCGTTTCGTAGACGTCGAAGCTCATCCGGTCGAGCTCCTGCAGCAGGTCGTTGGGGAACTCGATGTCCGCCTTGTCGATCTCGTCGATCAGCAGCACGGGCAGCTCGGGGCTTTCGAACGCCTCCCACAGCTTGCCCTTCTTGATATAGTTCGAAATGTCGTGAACGCGCTCGTCGCCCAGCTGGCCGTCACGCAGACGGGCGACCGCGTCGTATTCGTAGAGGCCCTGATGCGCCTTGGTGGTCGACTTCACGTTCCACTCGATCAGCGGAGCGTCCACGGCCTTGGCGATCTCGTGCGCCAGGACGGTCTTGCCGGTGCCAGGCTCACCCTTGACCAGCAGCGGGCGGCGCAGAGTCACCGCCGCGTTGACCGCCACCTTCAGGTCTTCGGTGGCGATGTAGTCCTTCGTACCTTCGAAACGCTCGATCATGCGCGGGCCCTTGCAAGTTTGCAGTCCTGTTTCGAAACCTGCTAAAGGCCCGCACGCGGCGCCGCAAGGGGCGCGGCCTATTCCGCCAGCGCAAGGATGCGCTTGGCGATCATCATGAGGGTAGAGGTATCGATCTCGCCGGTCGGGTCCATGTGGCTGACCGCGAGCATATGCCATTGCCCGGCATCGTCACGCAGCAACCACGACAGATTGAGGACTCCCGGCTCCGATCCACCCTTGTAGCCGACATAGCTCCATTCGGCCTCCTCGGCATCGGTAAGCGATGTGGTTACGGCCATGATCTCGCGCGCGGTGTGGCCGGGCAGCTCTGCAAGTACGCGCATCAGCCTCCGCTCGTCCTGCATGCTGGCATACCATTCGATATCCTCGATCAGCACCGGCCTGCCGGAGCTGAACACTTCCAGCACCCGCTTCTCGTTCACCTCTTCGCTATCCAGCGATGCGAGAATTGCGCGGCGCCGGGCCTGATCCGCGCTGGCGTAGGCCTCTCCCTGTTCGCTTGCCTTGATGACGAACATTTCCCGCGTGGTGAGGAAGGGGAAGGATTTCTCCGGGTTGGAGTGGCCGCTCATGCGCATTTCCGCTTCGACCGCCTCGCGCCCCACAGCGCGCAGCACAAGGTCCGTCGCGGTGTTGTCGCTGATCGAGATCATCAGTGTGGCTGCGGTATGCAGTGTCACCGGTGCGCCATCGGGCCAGCTCTGCATGATGCCGCTGGGGAAGCTCTTGGCATCCAGAATGAGCACATCGTCCCACGCCAGGCGTCCTTCGTCCACCGCGCGTGACACCGCGGCGAGTACGTAGAGCTTGAAGGTGGAGCCCAGCGGGAATTGCCGGGTGGCATCGCCATAGGTGAAAACCGGATCGCCATCGAGCGGGCCGAACCAGGCCGCCTTGACGCCCGAAAGCGCTTCGATGTCGGCGGTAATGCTCTGCGCATCGTCATTGATCGGCACGATATCGCGCAGCAGCAAACCGGCGACCTTGTAGGGGGCCTCAGCCTCAAGCGTCATCGGTCCGCTGGCGAGCGCCCTTTCGAACCGAAGGGTGACTGTCACGCCGGTCGCATTGACAGGCTCGATCGATTTCACCCCGATGGCCGCGCCGAACTGCGACCTCAGCTGCTGGCTGATCTGCGCGAACTGTTCTGCTGGAACCTGTGCCAGGAACCTCTCGGAAAGCACGTCTTGTGCCTCTAGCTCGCCATTGATGAGCGCGACGATCTGTTCGCCCCGGGCTTCGAACCTGCTCTCGGTCTCGGTTGCCTGGGCATCGGGCGCCTGGGCCAGCGCAGGAGGCGCGACCAAAACGGCCAGGGCGATGGTCAAAATGGCTTGGCGAATCATGGATTTCTCCCTCGATTTCCAGATGTGTTAGGTGCGTGATGCGCCTTGGGCCAAGCTTTGTCGGAACTTCCCTGCTGCGCCATGCGAAGTATAGCGGGCGCAACAGGAGACGAATGATGCCGACCGAACAGATCACCATCGAGACCGCGCGCGGCTACGAACTGGCGGGATCGCTTGAACTGCCGACCGGGCTGGTGCGCGGTGCCGCCCTGTTCGCGCACTGCTTCACCTGCACGAAGCAGAGCAAGGCGGCGGTTGAGGTGACGCGCGCGCTGGCGCGGCAGGGCATCGCGTGCCTGAGGTTCGACTTTACCGGGCTGGGCGGCAGCGGCGGCGATTTCGGCCGCGCGGGATTTGCCAGCGATGTCGAGGATCTGGTCGTCTCGGCCAACCATCTCTGCGAACGCTTCGGAGGGCAAATCCTGCTGATCGGCCACAGCCTGGGCGGGGCGGCGGTGCTCGCCGCAGCGGACATGATCGGGCGGGACCGGGTTGCGGCCATCGCCACGATCGGCGCACCGGCAGATGTTCCGCACGTGCTCGGCAATATCGAGGGCGATCTCGACGCGATCGAGCGCGATGGATCGGGCGAGGTGACGATCGGCGGGCGCGCCTTCCACTTGAGCCGCGAATTCCTCGACAAGACGCGGGCGATCGACCTGCCTGAGGAAGTCGCGCGCCTGAAGCTGCCGATCCTGATCGCCCATTCGCCGACCGACGGGACCGTGGGTATCGAGAACGCGTCCCAGCTGTTCGAAGCGGCCCGCCACCCCAAGAGCTTCATCAGCCTGGCCGGGGCTGACCATCTGCTGACGGATGCGGAAGACGCACATTTCATCGCCGACATGATCGCCGCCTGGGGCGCGCGCTACATCCCCATGCGGCAGGACTGGCCGATGCCCGAAAAAGGCGTGGTCGTGTGCAGCGGCAACGGCAAGTTCGGCACGGAGGTCCACACGCCCTCGCACCGCTTTGTCGCGGATGAGCCGAGAAGCTACGGCGGGGACGATACCGGACCCACGCCTTACGACCTGCTGCTCGCCGCGCTGGGCACCTGCACCGCGATGACGATGAAGATGTACGCGGACCGAAAAGGTCTGCCCTTCGAGGGCGCGCGGGTGGCGGTGACGCACGAACGCGATCACGGGAAGGACTGCGACCATTGCGAGGAAGAGGGCAGCCCGGTCCAGGCGCTGCACCGCACGATCACGCTTCAGGGCGATGATCTGTCTGCCGAGCAGCGCGACAGGCTGATCGAGATTGCGGACAAGTGCCCTGTGCACAGGACGCTCGAAGGGCATCTGCACATCCATACCGCGCGTGAAGACTAGGGCGGGGCGAGGCATCACGCTGCCTCCAGTTCGTCGGCCTGATGCCGGAGGCTGTGCGCGGCGCGCTGGTTGAGCCAGATGACGAAGCCGAAGAAGGCCAGCGTCGCGCCAAAGGGCGGGCCCATCTCGGCGAGGATGTCCCACGCATCGACCTTGCCGATCGCCTCGAACGCGACCGTTCCGTAAACACCCAGCACGCCGGGCAGAAGAGGCCCGATATACCACATCGGCACCGTGCGCAGTGCCTCCGCCTGGCGACGATATTGCGCCACCAGGTGGCTGCGACAGTCCTCTTCGGGACGGCGGCGCTGCATCGATGCGCGCCGGTACAGGTTCCACATGAGCCACAGCGTGCCCAGAGCCATCAGCACCATGGCGCCCGCCATCATCGGCTCGCGGATCGAGACGAACATGACGAAGGCGGGAACCTCCAGACACAGCAGCAGCGCGCCCGCTGCATTTTCGATGAGGTTGCGCCTGCGCACCCGGCGCTCGAACATGCTTGTCCGGTCCACCAGTTCCTCCGGCCTGGTGAAGGTTCCGGCAGCGCCCTCGGCCTGCCAGATGCGCTTGAGATCATCGGTCATGGTCGGCCTCCGGAAGTTCGAAATGGGCGGCGAGTTTGTCCCTCAGCCGCGAAAGACGGGTGGTGACGGCTCCGCTGGTAAGCCCCGTCACCTCCGCAATCTCCGCACCCGAATGGCCTTCTAGCCACAAAAGGACGACCTGCGCGTCGAGCAGGGGGAGGGTGCGGATGATCGCATGGAGCCGGGCGAGGGCGTGCGCATCCGCTGCTGCCTTCTCCGCACTGCCGGCTACGGGCAGCGTCTCGATCTGGTCGATATCTACGGTCGCCGGCTTGCGGCTGTCGCGCCCGACATGATCCGCCGCGACATTATGCGCGATGCGGAATACCCACGTCTTGAGCGCGCAATTGCCGTCGAACCGCGCAAAGCTGCGCCACAGTTCGAGGTGAATGTCCTGTTCCAGATCGCGCGCCTTGTCGGCATCGCACTCCACCGCCCGGGCAAGCCGGGCGATGGCGGGCGCAAACTGCTCGCCGGCGTGGGTGTAGAGATTGGCCTGCTGCCCGGTCATGCCCCTTTAGTCGCCGAGCGGGGAGGTTTCTTACAGGTGGTGGGAAATTCTTTCCGGATCGTCTTGTTCGCGGGTTCGAAGGAAGCGGTTTAGTCGGGCACCCATTCCACGCAAACGCCATCGCGTTCCAGTGTCGGATCGTCGACCAGACGCCAGCCGACCCGATCTTTCCACCCTGGGGTATCATGCCATTCGGGTCGCTTTTCCCAATCCAGCCGCTGGCGCCAGGGTTGGTCGTGATAACCCATCAGAAATGCGCGCAGGTCCGCCCGGCCCGTGCATGAATCGAACACATCGCTATGGCGCCAGACGTCCGAATCCGGTCCCGGGCTTCTGGATGTGTCGATGATCCAGAAGTTGTCCCTGTGCCGCGTGGCGTGACAGTCGTCGCTCTGTGGCTTCGGGACGTCGCGATCCCGGTAGTCTACCGAGTACTTGCATTCGGTACTGCCCAGGCGCGCGTAGCCGTGCGCCATGCGGGACAGCCGGATCGGGCGATCATCACCGGAAGTATAAACGACGATGTCCCGCCGGTCGCCCGCGCCGCCTTCCGGTCTGCCGAAGGCGAGGAGGCTGTCGATCTCGCCGCCGTCGCGCAGCACGCGGTGCCGGTCGATATCGGGCGAAGCCATGACCAGTCGCTTCACGTGCCGCGCCAGATCGGGCCGACGGGCATCGAGATCCAGGACGCCCTGGACCAGCGTGCGTGCGCCCATGCTATGGGAGACGATCGTGATGTCAGTCGCGACCTCCGCGAGGTCGGTGATGATCCGGCTGTTGTACTGCTGAGCCCAGCCGATGCTTGCCTCATCGAATACATAACCCTGGCCGTTCGCTCGCGAGGGCCAGGACAGAAGCACGGTGGGGACCGTATATCTGTAGGAGCGCCGCACCTTTTCCGCCGTTTCCAGAGCCTCGTCGTAGCTGTTGTTGTAGCCGTGAATATAAATCACGAGCTTTCCGGAACTGCCTCCCTCGGCCGAAACAGCGCCGCTTATGGCAGCAAGCCACGCATCCCTCTCGCCAACGCGGCGGGTGACGCTGGATGTGGCGGGAGCATCGGCCGGCCCGGTCAGTTTTGCCATTGCAAAAACAGGGCCCCGATGGCTGCGATAGGTGGAAAAACTCATCCCTCCCGCCCGGCAATCGGGCAGACTGGTCGACATCACGAACATGTCGGTGGGATCGGGCCGATCCGGAAGCTCAAGCGATGGACAATCGCTCGCCGGGGTCTGCCACAAGGCTGGGTCGGGCGCCGGAATTCCGCAAGCGCCCAATGGGAGTATGAGCCCCGCAAGCAGCAAACGGCCCCCGAAACGCTGCAAAGCACTCTCTCCCGAAGTAGATGCGCCCAGTGGCAAGGTTTAAACTATGTAAAGCCAGCCTGCCATACGCAAAATCTCAGGCATCGATCAGCTCGCGATCCAGGTCGCCCGCCTTGTTCTGGATGAACTGGTAGCGGTGTTCGGGATTGCGGCCCATCAGCTGGCCGACCAGTTCCTTCACCGCCGCGCGGTCCTCGAACTCAGGCGGCAAGGTGATGCGGATCAGGCTGCGGCTGTCGGGGTGCATGGTGGTCTCGCGCAGCTGGGCGGGGTTCATTTCGCCCAGGCCCTTGAAGCGCGAAATCTCGATTTTCTTGCCCTTGAACACCGTCTCTTCCAGCTCGCGCCGGTGTTCCTCGTCGCGCGCATACCGGCTCTCCTTGCCGGAGGTCAGGCGATAGAGCGGCGGTTGAGCCAGGAACAGATGCCCCTTGCGCACCAGGTCGGGCATTTCCTGGAAGAAGAACGTCATCAGCAGCGTCGCGATATGCGCGCCGTCGACATCGGCATCGGTCATGATGACCACGCGGTCGTAGCGCAGCTGGTCGGCGTCGCAGTCCTTGCGGGTGCCGCAGCCCAGAGCGAGGATCAGGTCCGCGATTTCGCTGTTGGCGCGGATTTTGTCCGCGCTGGCGCTGGCGACGTTGAGGATCTTGCCGCGGATCGGCAAAATCGCTTGCGTCTTGCGGTCGCGCGCCTGCTTTGCGCTGCCGCCCGCGCTATCGCCTTCGACGATGAACAGCTCGGTTTCCGCGCCGGTTTCACCCGAACAGTCGGTCAGCTTGCCGGGTAGGCGCAGCTTCTTGGCGTTGGTCGCGGTTTTGCGCTTCACCTCGCGCTCGGCCCGGCGGCGCAGGCGCTCGTCCATGCGCTCCATCACCTCGCCCAGCAGCGCCTTGCCGCGCTCCATATTGTCGGTGAGGAAGTGATCGAAATGGTCGCGCACCGCATTCTCGACCAGCTTGGCAGCTTCGGGCGATGTCAGCCGATCCTTGGTCTGCGACTGGAATTGCGGATCGCGGATGAAGACGCTCAGCAGCACCTCGGCCCCCGCCATCACGTCGTCCGCGGAAATGTCCTTGGCCTTCTTCTGGCCGACGAGATCGCCGAAGGCGCGCAGACCCTTGGTGAGGGCCGAGCGCAGACCCTGTTCATGCGTGCCGCCATCGGGCGTGGGCACGGTATTGCAGTACCAGCTGGTTGCGCCTTCGGAGAACAGCGGCCAGGCGATGGCCCACTCCACGCGGCCCGCATCGCCGGGAAAATCCTGCCGCCCGGCGAAGGGTTCTGCGGTCACGCATTCGCGCCCGGCCACGCGCTGCGTCAGATGATCGGCGAGGCCGCCGGGGAACTTGAAGGTTTCCTCCGTGGGCACATCTTCGCCCGCCACGCTTTCAGCGCATTTCCAGCGGATCTCTACGCCAGCGAACAGGTAGGCCTTGGATCGCGCGAGCTGGAACAGCCGCTTCGCGCTGAACTTGCGGGTGCCGAAAATCTCCGGGTCGGGCGTAAAGCTGACGGTGGTGCCGCGCCGGTTGGGCGCCGCGCCGACCTCCTCGATCGGGCCGAGCGTCTGCCCCTTGGAGAATTCCTGCGCATAGAGAGTTTTGTCGCGCGCCACCTCCACTCGCGTAAGCTCGGACAGGGCATTGACCACGCTTACGCCGACGCCGTGCAAGCCACCGGAGGTCGCATAGGCCTTGCCCGAGAACTTGCCGCCCGAGTGGAGCGTGGAGAGAATCACTTCCAGCGTCGACTTGCCGGGATATTTCGGGTGCTCGTCCACCGGAATGCCGCGACCATTATCGGCAATCGTCAGGCGGTTGCCTTCCTCCAGCCGCATCTCGATCCGGCTCGCGTGGCCCGCCACCGCCTCGTCCATCGCATTGTCGAGGACTTCGGCGGCGAGGTGGTGCAGCGCGCGGTCGTCCGTCCCGCCGATATACATGCCGGGGCGGCGGCGCACGGGCTCGAGCCCTTCGAGCACCTCGATAGAGGAGGAATCGTAATCGCCGCTGGAGGTCGGCGTACCATCGAACAGATCATCGGACATGGGCCCGAGTGTGGGCGCGAGCGCGCGCCTTCACAAGCCGCGCGCTCGCCCTGTCCGCAGGTTTCAGCGGATCAGAAGCTGTCCGGGGCGGGCGAAACGACCACCACCTGGCCATCGCGCACCTCGCGCACCTCCAGCGTACGCTGGGCGGTGCCGTCGCTGCGGAAGCGGAAGGCCCCATCGAGGCCGAGGAAACCGCCCGCACTGGTCAGCTCGCTGGTGGGGAAGGGCGTTCCCGGCCGCCAGCCATCGCCCGCCACCCGCAGGGCCAGCAGCACACTGTCGTATCCCAGCGTCGCAATCCGGTAGGGCGAGCCGCCGAAGCGGTTGCGATAGCTTTCGGAGAACCGGCGATAGCGGCTGTCGGACAAGGCGGAGAACATCGCGCCGCTCATCGCTCCGGCGGCGGGGATGGCGCTTTCGCCGCTCCACAGCTCGGTCCCGATCAGGCGCGGCGTGGTGTCGCTACCCTCGCGCAGGGCGGCAGCGGCAGCGATGGCGAGCCGCGGGCTGTCCGCGATCATTACCGTATCGAATCCGCCCCGTGCACGCAGCCGCCGGGCAGCGCTTTCGGCGGAGCCTTCGTTTCGCGAATAGCGTTCGGTGGCGACCAGGCTGCCGCCTGCGCTGCGCAGTGCCTCGATCAGGGCAAGCTCCGCCTGACGGCCATATTCGCCGTCCGGCACCAGCGCGCCGTAATTGCGCGCGCCTTGCCCGCGTGCGAACTCGACCGTGCGGGCGACGGATTGCGAGGGAGAAAGGCCCATCAGGAAGACCGAGGGTGATGCCACGCTGACATCGTTGGAAAAAGCGATCAGCGGAACGCCCGCCGGGCGCGCCTCTGCCAGCACATCGGCCACGTTGCGGCCGAGCAGGGGGCCCAGGATCAGCTGGTTGCCTTCCGCTACGGCGCGCCGCGCAGCCCCGCGCGGGTCTTCCGACGTATCATAGGTCGTGATCCGCAGGTTCTGGGCGTTGGTATCGAGCAGCGCCATCGTGGTCGCGTTGGCGATGGATTCGCCCACGCGCGCGTTGCCGCCGCTGGTCGGCACCAGCAGCGCCACGCGGTGGCGCGATTCATCCTGCGGCAGCGGCACCGGCCGGTCGCGCGGGATCGGCGGCGGAGTGCGTGAATCGCCGGTGACGGGGCCGGGCTGCGAACCCGGCTGCGAGGTCGGCGGCGGGGGCGTGCGGGCATCTCCGCCCACGTCCGGAATGATCTGGCAGCCTGCGAGCAGCAAACCGGCTCCCAGAGCGACGATCAGGCGGCGACAGTGGGCGAGGTTAATCCTGGTGGGGCCCATCATGCTTGCGGATATCCCTTGCATTGGTTCATGGCCCGTATCGTGACCAGTTCCAGCGACGCCCCTTCGAACGCCGCCCTTGCGCCCGGCCTGTATATCGTGGCGACGCCGATTGGCAATCTGAACGACATTACCTTGCGGGCAGTCGAGGTGCTTTCGCGGTGCGACGGTGTCGCCTGCGAGGATACGCGGGTGACCGGCAAGCTGATGAAGCACCTGGGCCTGAGCAAACCCCTGTGGCGCTACAACGACCATGCGGAGGAGCGTGACCGCGCCCGGTTGGTGGACAGCATGGCCACACGTGCGGTCGCTCTGGTGAGCGATGCGGGAACTCCGCTGATCTCCGATCCCGGGTACCGTCTGGTCAACGCTGCGCGCGATGCGGGGGTGGAGGTGCAGACGATTCCCGGGCCCTGCGCCGCCATCGCCGCGATCACGCTGGCCGGCCTGCCGAGCGACCGGTTCCTGTTCGCAGGTTTCCTGCCGGTGAAGGAGAAGGCGCGGGCCGACATGCTGGCCGAGTTCGCAATGGTGGATGCCACGCTGGTCTTCTACGAAAGCGGGCCCCGGCTGACCAAGACGCTGGGCGCGATAGAGGGCACATTGCCTGGGCGCCGGGTTGCGGTGGCGCGGGAGATTACCAAGCTGCACGAGGAATGCCGGCTTGGCAGCCCGGCGGAACTGATCGCCCATTACGAGGCGAAACCGCCCAAGGGCGAGATCGTGCTGCTGGTCGAACCGCCGCAAGAGACCGATGCCAGTGCCGAGGATGTCGATGCGCTTTTGCGCGATGCCCTGAAGACCGAAAAGCCGTCACAGGCAGCGGCGAAGGTCGCCAGGGCGACCGGCGCGGATCGCAAGGCACTCTATGCGCGCGCACTGGAGCTGCGTGAGTGAGAAACCAGAAACGCGAACGGGCAGAGAAGGCGGGCAGAGGCGGTGAGGAAGAAGCCGCCCGCTGGCTCGAGAGCGCGGGGTGGGAGATAGTCGACCGGCGCCGCAAGACGAAGCTGGGCGAAATCGACCTTGTTGCGCGAAAGGACGGTCTGATCGCCTTCGTCGAGGTCAAATGGCGACGCAGCGTGCCCGACCTCGATCTGGCGATAGACGAGAGAAGGCTCTCGCGGGTTGCAGCGGCAGTCGGCGCGGTCGCGCATGAATATGCCACCGGTGGAGAGGATGTCCGGATCGACGTGATCCTGCTTGCACCCGGCGCTGAGCCTCGCCACATCGCCAATGCCTGGATGCCGTAACCGACCTGTCACCCCTGCCTTCGCGGGGGTGACGAATGGAGCAATTATGACCCTACGCACCGCCTTCCAGATGGACCCCATCGAGAGCGTCAAGATCGCGGGCGACAGCAGCTTCGCGCTGATGCTCTCCGCACAGGAGCGCGGGCACGAGGTCTGGCATTACGATGTCGAGAGCCTCGCATGGGAAAGCGATGGCAGCCACGCGGGCAAGATTACCGCTTTCGCGCGCCCCGTGCGGGTAAAGCGCGTCGAGGGCGATCACTACGAATGGCTGGGCGAGCGCCGCGTGATCGATCTTGCCAAGGACATTGACGTCGTGTGGCTGCGGCAGGATCCGCCCTTCGACCTGGGCTATATCACCGCCGCCTTCCTGCTCGACCGGCTCAAGGGCACCACCCTTGTGGTCAACGACCCGCGCGAAGTGGTGAACGCACCCGAAAAGATGTTCGTGCTCGATTACGCGCGCTTCATGCCGCCCACGCTGATCGCACGGCGGCTGGAGGACATTCAGGCTTTCCAGAAGAAACACGGCGCGGTGGTGGTCAAGCCGCTGCACGGCAATGGCGGCAAGGCGATCTTCAAGATCGACGAGAGCGGTACGAACCTCTCCGCGCTGTCCGAAGTCTTCGACAGGCAATGGCCCGAGGCGCACATGGTGCAGGCCTTCCTGCCCACGGTGAGTGAGGGCGACAAGCGGATCGTTCTGGTGGACGGCGAGGTCGCGGGTGCGATCAACCGCAAGCCGGGGGAGGGTGAGTTCCGCAGCAATCTGGCGCAGGGCGGTTCTGCCGAAGCGGCGGACCTGACCGACCGCGAGGCGGAAATCTGCGCCGCGATGGGCCCGGAGCTGAGGAAGCGTGGTCTGGTGTTCGTCGGCATCGACGTGATCGGCGGCGAATGGTTGACCGAGATCAACGTGACCTCGCCCACCGGTATTGTCGCGATCGACCGCTTCAACGGCACCGATACGGCCGGCGCGCTGTGGGACGCGACCGAGCGCCGACATCGGGAGATGGAGTCCGCCGGCTGACGCGCTGGTATGCGAAGGCGGTCTGATCCCGCCGTCGGGCTACCCTCGCAACAGATAGCCGATCCCCCGCGGCTTCGGTTCAACCCTTCTGCGATCTGCGATCTCGCCACGTTTTCCGGCCCCGATCAGCTGTCCTGCGCATTGGTGCGCCATGGACGAAATGATTGTGAGCATTATCGAGCGGCTCGGCTATCTCGGTATCGCGCTGCTCATGGCGCTGGAAAACATCTTCCCCCCGCTCCCCTCGGAGGCAATCATGGGAGCGGGTGCGCTCGCCGTGACGCAAGACCGGATGAGCTTCTGGCCCCTGCTGATCTTCGGAACGATCGGCACGGTCGCAGGCAATTACGCTTGGTACTGGTTCGGCGACCGGGTGGGGTATGAAAAGCTCGGTCCGTTCATTGACAGGTGGGGCCGATGGCTCACCCTGGAATGGGAGGATATCGAGCGGGCGTCCGAATTCTTCAAGAAACACGGAGGCTGGGCGGTGTTCTTTCTCCGGTTCTTCCCGGTGATGCGGACTATGATCTCGTTACCTGCAGGCCTCGCGCACATGAATTTGTGGCGCTTCCTGATCTTCACCACCGCGGGCGCGGCGATCTGGAACGTGATCCTGATCCTCGGCGCCCAATGGCTGGTCGGGACCTTTTCCGATGTTCAGGATCTGGTCGGATGGATCGTCATCGCATCGCTGGTGCTGGCGGTCGCAGGGTATTGCTGGCGCCTTTACAGCTGGAAGCCGCGCGCAGAGCGCTAGTCGTTCCTCTCGCCGGTGCGTTCTCTGGGATGCGCGTTGCGATAGGTTTCGAGTAGGCGTGCCGCATCGACCTCCGTGTAGATCTGGGTCGAGCCAAGGCTCGCATGGCCCAGTAGTTCCTGCAGGCTGCGCAGGTCCGCGCCCGCACCAAGCAGGTGCGAGGCGAAGGAGTGGCGCAGTGCATGCGGTGTAGCATTGGCAGGCAGGCCGATATCGGCACGCGCCTCCGCCACCGCGCGCTGGACCAGGCCTGCAGAGAGCGGTCCGCCGCGCGATCCCCGAAACAGCGGCTGCTCCGGCGTGAGATCGTGCGGGCAGGCGGAGACATATTCCCGGACGGCCGTGCGAATTGCGGGGAGGATCGGCACCACGCGCGTCTTGCCGCCCTTGCCGGTGACGCGAAGTGTTTCGCCCATGTCCGCATCCGCCCCGTTCAGGGAAAGCGCCTCTCCCAACCGCATTCCTGCGCCGTAGAGCAACAGCAGCACGGCACGGTCGCGCAGACCCGTCCATTCTTCGCGCCGCCGCTCGCCAATGGTCTGCGCCATGTGGACTGCTTCGTCCGGCGTCACCGGGCGGGGCAGGGTGCGCTTGATCCGCGGTCCGCGCAGGCGCGGAGCCTGGGCATCCGAGGCCCCTGTCTCGGCCCGCGCGAAAGCGAGGAAGGCGCGCAGCGAAGAAAGCTCGCGCGCAGCCGAACGGTTGCTCAGCCCATCGGCACGGCGGCGGGCAAGCTGGGCGCGCAGGGCAGGCGCCTCGAGCGCGGCTATCGCCGTCCAGTCCTGAAGTCCGGTCGCCTCGAGCAAGCGTTCCGCCGCGCGGACATAGGCGCGCACGGTGTGCGGCGAGAGGCGACGCTCCGTCGCAAGATGGCTCTCCCACCGCGACAGCACGCTGCCACTCATGCTGTGCACAAATCGGCGGCAACCAGCTCGGCCAGCAAGGCGTCGAGCAGTGGCATGCCCTGCGGCGTGATCGTGAGATGATCGGCCGTGTGGATGACGAAGCCGAGATCGGCATAGAAATCCGCGCGGCCCGCATCGATCAGCGCGTCGGGCGTGGTGCCGAAACGCTGCGCCAGCGCCGCAAGATCGACACCTTCGGCGAGCCGCAGGCCCATCAGCAGCGCCTCGCTAAGCGCCTCTTCGCGGCCCAGCGCGCGCTCCTCCGCAATGCCGTGCCCATTCTCGGCGACGCGGCGCAGGAATGCCTCGGGCTTCTTGTGCCGGACCGTCGCCGTGCCGCAGCGCCGACCGTGCGCTCCCGGGCCGATCCCCGCGTAATCGCGATAGCGCCAGTAGGTCAGGTTGTGATGGCTCTGCGCGCCGGGCTTTGCGTGGTTGCTGATCTCGTACGCCGGCAGTCCTGCAGCAGCGGTTTGCTCCTGCGTCTGGACGAAGAAATCTGCGGCCTCGTCCGCGTCCATCGGGCTCAGCCGACCGCGCGCCACGGCCCCGGCAAAGCCTGTGCCCGGTTCGATGGTCAGCTGGTAGAGCGAGAGATGCTCTGTCCCGAAGGCGAGGGCGCGCCTCAGTTCCGCCTCCCACTCCTTCGCCGTCTGGCCGGGCCGGGCATAGATCAGGTCGAAAGTGACACGGCCGAAAAGGCCTTGCGCATTCTCTAGCGCTTTCACGGCTTCCGCGGCGCTATGCTCGCGCCCCAGGAAGGCCAGCGCATCGTCATCCAGCGACTGCACGCCCAGAGAGACCCGGTTGACGCCGGCGGAGAGGAAGTCTTCAAACTTGCGCGCTTCGTAGGAGGTCGGGTTGGCCTCCAGCGTAATCTCGCAGTCGGGGGTTAGGCCCCACAGCCGGGCTGCCTCGTCAATCAGCGCACCGGCGAGGGCAGGGGGCATCAGCGAAGGCGTGCCGCCACCGAAGAAGATCGAACCGATGCGGCGGCCCTGCGTCAGGGCGTGCTCATGCACCAAGTCGGCCATCAGCGCGGCCTGCCATGCCTCCGCATCCACAGTATCGCGCACATGGCTGTTGAAGTCGCAATAGGGGCACTTCTTCAGGCAGAAGGGCCAGTGGATATAAAGCGCAAGATCGTCCGCTGCGGGCATGGGCGGAATCTAGGGGGTGCAGGCCGCAAAGGCCAGCGCGCGCCTATCCCTGTTGACCGAACTGCTCTGCGACCAGCTTGGCGAAGGCATCCGCGCGATGGCTGATTGTGTGCTTTTCCGCAGGCTCGATCTCGGCAAAGGTCCGCTCACGGCCCTGCGGCACGAACACCGGATCGTAGCCGAAACCCAGCTGCCCGCGAGGGGGCCAGGTGAGCGAGCCCGGGGCGATACCTTCATAGACCGCATATTCGCCATCGGGCCACGCCAGCGCCAGCGTGCAATGGAACGCCGCGCTGCGATCGACGTCCGGGCCTTGCTGCGCGAGCAGGCCTTCGACCTTGCCCATCGCCATGTACCAGTCGCGGCCCGGATCGCCTTCGAACCACTGCCGCTCCGCCCAGTCGGCGGTGTAGACGCCCGGCCGCCCATCCAGCGCGGCGACCGAAAGCCCGCTGTCGTCGGCAAGGCTGACGATGCCCGCCCCTTCCGCCGCCGCGCGCGCCTTGAGCAGCGCATTGTCGACGAAGGTGGTGCCAGTTTCCTCCGGCTCGGGCAGGCCGAGCGATCCAGCGGACAGGCACTCGACGCCATAGGGGGCGAGCAGGGCCGAAATCTCTTTCAGCTTGCCCGCATTATGCGTCGCGATGACGAGCTTGCCCGGGCCGATACGGCGAGTCATCGCACCGCCGCGTCCTGTGCCTTGAAGATCTCGCCGCAGCCCATCTGCGCAAGGCGCAACAGGCGAAGCAGCGCTTCCTCGTCGTAGGCCGCGCCTTCGGCGGTGGCCTGCACTTCGGCGATCTTGCCGCCTTCGATCAGCACGAAGTTGGCGTCGGCATCCGCGCTCGAATCCTCGTCGTAATCGAGATCGAGCACCGGTGTGCCCTTGTAAACGCCGCAGGAAATCGCCGCGATCTTGCCCGTGATCGGGTCTTCGACGATCGCGCCCGACTTCTTGAGCCCGTCGATCGCCAGCTTGAGCGCGACCCATGCGCCCGAGATCGCCGCCGTGCGCGTACCGCCATCGGCCTGGATTACGTCGCAATCGAGCGTGATCTGGCGCTCGCCCAGCTTCTTCATATCTACGACAGCCCGCAAGCTTCGCCCTATAAGGCGCTGAATTTCCTGCGTTCTGCCCGACTGCTTGCCACGTGCCGCCTCGCGGCTGCCGCGCGTGTGCGTGGCGCGGGGCAGCATCGAATATTCGCCGGTGACCCAGCCCGCGCCCTTGCCGCGCATCCACGGCGGCACGGAGTTTTCGACGCTGGCGGTGCACAGCACACGCGTATCGCCGAAGCTGATCAGGCAGCTGCCCTCTGCATGCTTGGTGAAACCGGTTTCGATGGAGATGGCGCGCATCTGATCGGGCGCGCGGCCTGAAGGTCGCATGGGGGAAATCCTTTGGTCTGACTGGTCGCACGCGCCCTAGCCGCCTATTCATCACGTGGCCAGTGGACATGCTCCATCACGAACGCCTCCCGTCACGAAAGGCCTTGGTCATGATCCGAATTGCAACGATTTGCGCGCTGCCCTTTGCCGTTGCAGGCTGCGTAACACCCGGCCAGGCGCCGGACACCGCGGCGTCTGCCGAGACGATCGATTACAGCGTGACGCCGTGCTTCGGCTTCTGCCCGTCCTTCAGGCTCTCCGTGGCCGAGAATGGGGCCGGGACCTACCACGGCGAGCGTTTCGTGCAGCAAAAGGGAGACGCCGCTTTCACCGCAAGCCAGGAAGAATTCGAGGCCTTTGCCGAACGGCTCGCGCCCTTCCGGCCCAAAAGCTCGGTCGCATACGGGTATGAGAATTGCGACGGGCCCGTGGCAACGGATTCCCCCTCGGTAAAGATCACCTGGCGCGAAGCTGGCCGAGAGCCGGTCACTCTCGACTGGTATCTCGGCTGCCGCCAGCCCGGTCTCGTCGAAAACCGCGATGCGCTCTATCAGGCGTGGCAGGAACTGCCGGTGGACGATCTTGTCGGCACGGCCGAAAACCGCCAGATTTACGACCGGCTCAAGTGAGCCGAGCAACCATGGATCACCAAGGATGAGCACCCCGCCGCTGACCGAACTGACCGCCCGCACGCGCGACATCTTTCGCGTGGTGGTGGAACAGTATCTGGCGACGGGGCAGCCGGTCGGCTCGAAGACACTGGCCGAGGGCGGGGCGGTCGACCTGTCGCCCGCCTCTATCAGGTCGGTGCTGGCGGACCTCGAAAAGCTGGGCCTGCTGGCCGCGCCGCATGTATCCGCCGGACGCAAGCCGACCGAAAGCGGGCTGCGGCTGTTCGTCGACGGGATGATGCAGATCACCCAGCCCAGCGAGCAGGAGCGCCACGCGATCGAGGCGAAGCTGGGCGATCCCGGCCCGCTGGAAGCGCGACTTGAGGCGGCGAGCGCCATGCTGTCCGATCTGTCCGGCGCGGCGGGCATGGTCTTCGTGCCCACGTCCGAAAGACGGTTGGCGCAGATGAATTTCCTGCCGCTCGACGCGAACCGCGCGCTGGCGGTGCTGGTCGACCAGAACGGTCAGATCGAAAATCGCCTGATCGAAATGGAAGGCATGGATGCGAGCGCACTTTCGCAGGCCTCCAACTATCTTTCCGCCCGCATGGCCAATCGCAGCCTCGGCGAGGCGCTGAAGGATATCGAGGCGGAGATCGCCGGAGGGCGCAGCGCGCTGGACGAAGCGAGCAAGGATCTGGTGCGCCGCGGCATCGCGATGTGGAGCGAGACGCCCGATCGCAGTTCCGTGTTGATTGTACGCGGTCAGGCCAAGCTGCTCGACGATGAAGCCGTCGGCGATGTGGAACGCGTGCGGCAATTGCTGGACGAACTGGAGAACAAGCGGGCGGTCGCCGACGTGCTGGAACGGGCGCGCAAGGCGCGGGCCACGCGGATATACATAGGCAGCGAAAATCGCCTCTTCGCGCTCAGCGGTTCCTCTGTTATCGCCTCGCCCTTCCACGACCGCGACGGGAACATAGTGGGCGTTCTAGGGGTTATCGGCCCCACGCGCTTGAACTACGCACGCATCGTTCCCATGGTCGATTTCACCGCGCAATCCCTGGGGAGATTGACCGGCTAACAGGGCAGTTTTCACGAGACCTATGCAAGACGAGAAGAACCCGAAAGAAGAGCCCGGCCAGGGCCACGAAATGCTGGACGAGGAAGCCGAAAAGCAATTGGCCGGGGTCCCCGAGCATCTGCGCGACCAGAGCGACGACGACGCCGAGGACGAGGCTGGCGCGGACGATACGGCGAAGCTGGCCGAGACGATCGGCAAGCTGAAGGGCGATCTGGATACCGCGCGGCAGGAAGTCCTGTACGCGCGCGCCGAGACACAGAACGTGCGGCGGCGCATGGAAAAGGACATCGCCGATACGCGCTCCTACGCCGCGACCGGCTTTGCCCGCGATATCCTGTCGGTGTCGGACAATCTTGTCCGGGCGATCGAATCCATCCCGCAGGACCTGCGCGAGGACGACAAGTTCAAGGGGCTGGTAGCCGGGATCGAGGCGACCCAGCGCGAGCTGGAGCGTGTCTTCAGCCAGCACGGTGTCACACGTGTGGCGGCCATGGGCCTGCCGCTGGACCCCAACGTGCATCAGGCGATGATGGAGATTCCCAGCGAGGATGCGGACCCGGGTACGGTGATTCAGGAGATGCAGGCAGGCTATCTCATCAAGGATCGCCTCCTTCGCCCCGCGCTGGTCGGTGTGGCAAAAAAGCCGGACTGACTCATTAATCAGGAACCGGGCAGCTGCTTATCCTTTGAGACTTCATCAGGTTCAAAGGAGTACCACCGATGAAGAATCGTCTCGCCCTAATCCCCGTCGCCATGATTTCCGCCCTTTCGCTTGGCGCCTGTGCCGAGAATTACTCGGCCGAAGGCGGCCTTGGCGGCGCGGCTCTTGGCGCCGGTGTGGCGGCCGTAACGGGTGGTGACATCACGCGCTACGCACTTGCGGGCGCGGCAGCGGGCGCGCTGGCCGGCTATTTCGTCGACAAGAACGACGGCTGCGATGGCTATGACCGCGATGGTTATCTGGACGAAGATTGCTTCGGTACGCGCGGCTATCCTGCCGATCCGCGCTAACCAAGCGTTTCAGCAATGCAAGAAAAGGGCCGTCCCAGCTGTTGGGGCGGCCCTTTTTCATGCGGACGGCGGGTTTCGTACACGCGGCCAATCTTGCGTTCTATTGCAGGTACACCACCACGTAACGCACGCAGAGCGCGACCAGCACGATGGCGTGGACGCGCTGGTTCCTCACCACCATCAGGATCCCCATCAGTCCCAGCAGCACTATCGTCAGGACGATCGACGTGGCTGTCATGATCTGATCGCGGATCTGCTCGATACTGAGCAGATAGGCCCATTGCACGAACACGAGCGCGATGAGCATCCCCAGAACCGTGCGGCACACGCGGAAGTAGTGTGTGTCCAGATTGCGGAATCGCTCCGGATCGGTCGGAAAAACGAGCCGCGCCGCAAGATAATAGGCGCTTGCGAAACACACCACGCCAAGAAGCGTTCGGGCATCCACCTTCACCAGGGGCTGTACGCTCCAGGAGAACATCCAGAACGACAGCAGGTCGAGGATGACGAATATGGCGAGCAGCGGAGTGAGCCAGCCGATCGAGAAGCTCTCTCCGCCGGCATCGCTCGCATCCTTGGCGAAGCGCAGTTCCAGCGTGCGGCCCAGGCCTGAGAGGACCTCGACCAGCGAAAGGCCCAGAAGCAGCGCATAGAGCGCGAAGATGAATTCGAACTGGGTCACGGGTGGGCACCCGGAAACCGCACCAGCAGATCATACGCCTCGCGGTTGGCGATGCCCGCAACGCGCACGCCGTTACGCAGCCAGAAGGCGTGCTTCACGATTTCGGCCTGCTGTTCGATGCCATATTTTTCGAGGCTCCAGCCAGGCTTCAGGCTGTAATCGTAGCGGCACCATGGGTGGCGATGCAGTGGCAGATACCATTCGCCCTTGGTCTGCGTCTGCCACACATGCGTCATCTCGTGAATGAAGTGCCCCTGCCGCTGGTGGTTGCCCTTCGCAAAATCGTCGCAGTAGCCCGCCGCGTCCGGGTGAAAATGCAGGTGGCCGCGTGGGGCCATAGTGGTGTTCCTGGGCTGAAAGAACGCCCATTTGCGCCGCCGGATCGTGACCTTGCGATAGTCGATGGCGTTGCCGAAGACGCTCTGCGCCAGAGCGACCTCGCCTTGCGTCAGCGGACGCTCCCCGCCAGCAGGGCAGGGAGCGACCGGCTTTTGCTGCGTATCGGCGTCGATCGGATGCTTCATGTCGCTCGTCGAATCGCCGTGCTTTCGATCGGACCGCTCAGCGTTCCGCGTCGGCGGGCATGATCTCCGCGTCGAATTCCATCGTCGATCCGCCCGCCATGGTCAGTGTGACCTTTGTGGTGTTGCCCGCCTCCAGCGTGGGATCGAGCTCGAACGCCATCACGTGCAGGTCTCCCGGCGTGAAGCTGGTGGTTTCGCCCGGCTGGACGGTGACGATGCCGATCGAGCCCATCTCGGAATCGTCGTATTCCATGTAATCGTGCAATTCGGCGCTGGCCGCGCCTTCCACGTCCGCACGGCGGACCGAGATGGCCCGGTCGCTGGTGTTCTCAAGCTCGAAATAGACCACGCCCGGATTGCCTTCCACCGCAGGCAGGAACAGGCGGCCTTCGGTCGCGACGAGCGGGGCGGCCGCTTCCTCGGTCTCGGCGGGCTCTTCGGAGCAAGCGCCCAGTGCGATGGTGGCCATGCCCAGTGCGGCGGCTGCGATAACGGATTTCATTTTCACGCTCTCCCTGTCGTGTCGTCCCGCTTCACGACTAGGCGCAACGCTCTCTTGTGCCAAGAACAAGCGCACCTATATCCGCGACCTGAACTGAGCTGCCGAGCACCGCGCCCTTGGACGGGGCGGTGCGAGGGGCAGTGTCCAACGAAGCCAATAGGATGCGGGGTATCATGGCAAAAGTAATCGGTATCGACCTCGGTACGACCAATTCGTGTGTCGCGGTCATGGACGGCGGCAAGCCCAAGGTGATCGAAAATGCGGAAGGTGCGCGCACCACGCCGTCGATCGTGGCCTTCACCAAGGATAAGGAGCGGCTGATCGGTCAGCCTGCCAAGCGCCAGGCCGTCACCAACCCGGACAACACCGTCTTCGCCGTCAAGCGCCTGATCGGGCGCCGGTTCGAAGATCCCATGACCAAGAAGGACATGGAGCTCGTCCCCTACGACATCGTCAAGGGCAACAATGGCGATGCATGGGTCGAAGCGGGCGGCAACGAGTATTCGCCCAGCCAGATTTCCGCCTTCATCCTGCAGAAGATGAAGGAAACCGCCGAGAGCTATCTTGGCGAAGACGTGAAGCAGGCCGTCATCACCGTGCCCGCCTACTTCAACGACGCGCAGCGCCAGGCGACCAAGGACGCCGGCCAGATCGCGGGGCTGGAAGTCCTGCGCATCATCAACGAGCCGACTGCGGCCGCGCTCGCCTACGGGCTCGACAAGGACGAGAACAAGACCATCGCTGTCTATGACCTTGGCGGCGGTACGTTCGACATTTCCATCCTCGAAGTCGGCGACGGCGTGTTCGAAGTGAAGTCGACCAACGGCGACACCTTCCTGGGCGGCGAAGACTTCGACTCCGCGATCGTCGAATATCTGGCCGACCAGTTCCAGCAGAAGGAAAACATGGACCTTCGGCAGGACAAGCTGGCCCTGCAGCGCCTCAAGGAATCCGCCGAAAAGGCGAAGATCGAGCTTTCGAGCGCGCAGCAGACCGAAGTGAACCTGCCCTTCATCACCGCGCGCATGGAAGGCGGCAGCTCCACGCCGCTGCACCTCGTCGAAACGCTGACCCGCTCCAAGCTGGAACAGCTGGTGGGCGATCTGGTGAAGCGCACGCTGGAGCCGTGCAAGAAGGCGCTCGAAGATGCCGGCCTCAAGGCCGATGGCATCGACGAGGTGATCCTGGTCGGCGGGATGACCCGCATGCCCAAGGTCCGCGAGACGGTTGAGCAGTTCTTCGGCAAGAAGCCGCATACCGGCGTGAACCCGGACGAAGTCGTGGCCATGGGCGCGGCCATTCAGGCGGGCGTGCTGCAGGGCGACGTCAAGGACGTGCTGCTGCTCGACGTCACCCCGCTTTCGCTGGGTATCGAAACGCTGGGCGGGATCATGACCAAGATGATCGACCGCAACACCACGATCCCGACCAAGAAGACGCAGACCTACTCGACTGCCGAGGACAACCAGCAGGCGGTGACGATCCGCGTGTTCCAGGGCGAACGCGAGATGGCGGCCGACAACAAGCTGCTCGGCCAGTTCGACCTCGTCGGCATTCCGCCCGCTCCGCGCGGCGTGCCCCAGGTGGAAGTCACGTTCGACATCGACGCCAACGGCATCGTGAACGTGTCCGCCAAGGACAAGGGCACGGGCAAGGAACAGCAGATCCGCATCCAGGCCTCGGGCGGCCTTTCGGACAATGACATCGAATCGATGGTCAAGGATGCCGAAAAGTTCGCCGAAGAGGACAAGAAGCGGCGCGAAGCTGCCGAGGCGCGCAACCAGGCGGACAACCTCGTCCACGCTACGCAGAAGCAGCTGGAAGAGAACGGCGACAAGATCGACGCCGGCCTCAAGTCCGATGTCGAAGCGGCGATCGCCGAGACGAAGACCGCGTTGGAAAGCGACGATGTCGACGCGATCAACGCAAAGGCTCAGGCGCTCACCGAAGTCGCCATGAAGATGGGTCAGCAAATCTACGAGAAGGAACAGGCGACCGGCGCGGGCGATGCAGCCAGCGGCGAGGGCGCAGCAGCCGCCTCGCAGGATGACGACGTCGTCGATGCCGAATTCTCCGAAGTCGATGACAGCGCAGGTAGCGAAGGCGACAGCGGCGACGCTGGCCGGGCCTGATCGGGCGTGTTGAATAATGGTGCCGCGCAGACTTTCAGGGTTTGCGCGGCACCTCCTTTATGGGTTGCGGCGATTTTCTAGGTAATGGCTTCCGAAACCGATCTTTACGAATTGCTCGGCGTGTCCCGCGGTGCGGACGCGGCCGAAATCAAATCCGCCTATCGCAAGATGGCGATGCAGTATCACCCGGATCGCAATCCCGGTAATGCCGAAGCCGAAGCCCGCTTCAAGGCGGTGGGTGCGGCTTACGAGGTGCTGAAAGACCCGCAGAAGCGCGCGGCCTACGATCAGTACGGCCATGCGGCGTTCCAGCAGGGCGGTGGAGGTGGCGGCGGCCATCATGCCGATTTCGGCGATATCGGCGATATTTTCGAGACGATCTTCGGCAGCGCCTTCGGTGGCATGCGCCAGAATGCGCGGCGCGGGGCGGACCTGCGCTACGATCTGGAGATCACGCTGGAAGAAGCGTTCCACGGCAAGTCCACCACGATCGAGATCGAGGTTTCGCAGCAGTGCGAGGTGTGTACGGGGACCGGCGCAGAGCCGGGCACGGGCACGCGCGCCTGCAATGTGTGCGCAGGCTACGGCAAGGTACGCGCGCAGCAGGGCCTGTTCGTGGTCGAGCGGCCATGCCCCAACTGCCACGGACGCGGCGAGGTGATCGAGACGCCGTGCCACAATTGCCGCGGCGACGGGCGGGTCGATGCGCCGCAATCGCTTTCGGTCGATATTCCGCCCGGCGTCGATACGGGCACACGCATCCGGCTATCCGGCAAGGGGGAGGCGGGCCCGCGTGGCGCGCCTTCGGGCGACCTCTACATTTTCATCCACGTGCGCCAGCATGCGGTGTTCGCGCGGGAGGGATCGAACCTGATTGCGCGCGTCCCGATCAGTTTCACCACCGCCGCGCTGGGCGGCAAGATCGAAATTCCCGACCTCGACGGGTCGAGCAACACGGTGGACATCCCCGCAGGCATCCAGTCGGGCAAGCAGCTGCGCCGTCGCGGTGCGGGCATGCCCGTGCTGCAAGGGCGCGGGCGGGGCGACCTGGTGGCGGAGATCACCGTGGAAACGCCGACCAAGCTATCCAAGAAGCAGCGCGAAATCCTCGAGGAATTCCGCGAGACCGAAACGGGCGAGGAATGCCCGGAAAGTCGCGGTTTCTTCGACCGGATCAAGGATGCTTTCGGCGGCTAGGTCGGGGTCTGCGTTAGGACCCGCTGTTCGTGATCTGCTTCATCAGCTCCATCGTCTCGGCACCGCGCGCTTCGTTGGCCTTCAGCTCGTCCGCCTTCTTCTGCCATACGCTGGCTCTCAGGGGGTTGATCGTTCCGCTCATCCCCTCGCGCCAGTAATCGGCGAGGAACTGGGCCGCTCTTGCAGAACCGCGATTGGCCGCCTCTTCGAACAGCGCCAGGCTCGTAGTCATGTTCTGGGGCACCCCGCGCCCTTCGGAAAACATGAAGGCCAGGTCGAGCGTCGCATCGGCGCGCCCCGCCTGATGCGCCATGTACAGATACTTGGCGCCAACATCGAAATCGGTCCCGAAAGGCTGCCCGGCGACCATCGTATGCCCAAGCTTGTAAGCGAATGCCATGTCGCCCCCGTCGGCGGCCTGGCTGGCGTATTTGATGAACCGGGCACGGTCCTGCGGAAATCCGTCATAGCTTCCGACGAGGTACAGGTCGGCTAGCAGCTGAAGCGCGGGTCGGTCGTTCTTTGCCGCCATTCGCTCCAGTATCGGCTTCGCCTTGGCCGGTTCCGGACGCAGGATGTAGTACTCCCGATCCCCGCTCTCGTACGAAGCATAGCGCGTCAGCGCCGGGCGCTTGATCCCGTTGAGGTAGATGCGCGCCAGCCTGTCCTGAGCGTTGGAATCGTCTTCGGCGGCATCGGAGGAAAGCAGCGCGATTGCCGTGTTCGCGAACTCGAAACGCTCCCTTTCGTAGGTCCTTGCCGCTGCTTCGCGCTTGTCCCTCGAAGCGGCGGCGAGTTCCATCAGGGTCCGCTTTTCGCCATCGGCCTGGTTGTCGTAGGCGAGCAGCAATTCGCCCTCGTCGTCCTTGCTGCAGATCGAGCAGATGAATTCGTCCTGCGCCATCCTGGCGTAACCGATGATGGCGTCGACATCGCCAAGCTCCGCACCCTGGCGGTAGAAATCCAGCGCATCCATCTTGGTCCCTTCGGGCAAGCGCCCTTCGAGCACCATCTTCGCCATGCGATCATAGGCCGGAACATAGCCCGCCTGGATTGCTCCCATGTACATCTTCACGCGGAAGGGCACGATTTCCTCCGCCGTGAGCCATTCGCCGCCAATCTGCTTCTGGATTTCGTCGGCAAGCCAGACCATCGAGTAGGGATCGCCGTTCTCGGCACTCACCTGCTTTCGCTTCACATCGCGCTGGGCGAAGAAATCCGCGATCGCCTGTTCGGTCAGGTTGAGCGGTTCCTGCGCAAAGACCGCGTCCGGTGCGGAAAGGGCCAGACACACGGCGGCGGCAAGCAAGTATTTTCGCAAAGCAGGAAACCCTCTGGTTGGTGCGCAATGCGCATGGATTTCCCGCAAATATAGCGCTGTCATCGCGCGCAGGGATGACAATTGCCGTTAGCCGAGCCGTTCGGCGATTTCCCCCCTGATCCGTTTCAGCAGGCCCTTGTCCGCGGTGAGCCGATCCTCCTCCTCGTCCAGAATGGCGAGGAAGGCCTGACGCTTGAACTGCTTCGAAAGGCCACCATCGGTGGGCGCATCGACGGTGGACCAGATCAGGTCGATCATCCGTTCGGCTCCGTGGAGCCGACCCCACAGATAGTCGTTCTCGCGGTAGGCGCGGCTGAAGAACGCGCCGAAATCGTAGAACTCGATCCCGCGCAAGGTCGCCGTGGCACCGCCCTTGCGGATCGCCTGCGCATCCTCGGGGCTGATCCGGTCGACCTTCACCGGCTCGAACTCGTTCATGCCCTGCGTGCCGAGGATCGGCAGCGTTGCGACGTCGTAGAACGGGAAGCCCAGATAGGCATACATCATGCGCCGCCGCAGGTTGCGCGGCATGTCGCTCAGCGCTGCCGAAAGGGCGGCCTCTGCCTTGAGATCAAGCTCCTGCAGGTTGCGGACCTCGGCCACATGATCGAGCACGGCGCCGGGGTTTTCGATCGCATCCCGCGAGAGCTGGACAAATTTGGACCCCAGCGGTTCGATCCCGTCACGCTCGAAATAATCGGCGAGCACCGCGTAGATGCCCTCGCGCGCCAGATCGAGCGCGTCGTTGGGAATTTCGGGGTCGGCTTCCCAGTCGCGTGCGGTGCGCCGGGCCAGCAGGCGAAGGCGCCGGATGCGGAACGCCAGGTCGAAACTGCGGAAGAAGGAGATGGCCTCTTCGCTGGCCCCACCACTCGGCCCGACCAGGCTCTCGAGCCCGCGTTCGCGCAGGGCATCGCGCAGGCGGGAGGCAATCACCTGCGTATCGGCCTCCGCATCCTTCGGCGCCGCCTTGCGTACCAGCTCCGCGAGCCGTTCCAGAATGCCCACGAATTTCAGCTCCGCATAGCCCGCGAAGGTGTAGCCCGCCTGCTCGGCCGCCGCCTGCTGCGCTTTCTGCCGCCAGTTGGCGAGACGTTTGGGTGTGGGCCGGTCGAAGAACACCGTGCGGTCGAACAGCTTTTCGACCGCAGCCTCCACCTGCGGACGCAGCTCGACGATCATCGACTGCAGGCGCGCCGCATGGCGAGACTGTTCGGCAATCAGTTCCAGGTTATCGCGGATCGGCTGTTCGCGCGGGAGCGTGGAGAGCGAGCCGAAGATATTCTCGAAAAAGCCGACGGCGGCGTGCTTGCGATCCTCGTCGCGCTGATACCGGTCGGGCCGGGGATCGATATAGACGAAGCGCCGCTCCACCTCGCGCACGGCGGGGCGCCCGCGCAATGCCTCGATCGCGCCTTCGAAGGGACGGTTGACCAGCACCGACCCGTCGATCAGCGACACGCCGTCGACCGAGTCATCTTCGAAATGGGCCGGCATGATCCGCCGCAGGAATGCTTCGCGGTTGGACCACGAGCGGTCGAAATCCTCGGCCAGCGTGTCGATCTCGCTCACCTGCAGGGGCGGGAAGGCCCCCGGGAAGCTTGCGGTGGCGCGCGCGGCGAACACGAGTTCCAGCGGGTCGGCAAGCCACGCGCCGGCAACGTCCGGCGTCTTTGCAGTGAAGGAAATCGGCATGCGATGCTCGCTTTCCTGCACCACCGGCGGGCTGTGCAGGCGCAGTCGCGCGAGATAGCCGTGGAAATCCGTGGTCGGCACGTAGAGGTCGATAGGGTGATCTGGCGGCAGCAGCGGCCCGTCGGCCAGAGCGCCATCCATCGCTTCCAATGCCTCTATCAGCATGCCGGACATGCTCTCACCGGAAAAGGGCGGTGCGAACCAGCGTCCGCGCACCAGCTTCGACACTTTTTCGCGCACTTCGGCCCGCGTTTCGGGCGCCACGCTTTCGGACACCAGATTGCCCGGCCGCTTGAGCACGAAATTGGCGATCGGCTGCGCCCAGACCTTGGCAAAGCGCCAGCCCATGCGCGCGTCTTCCGCCGTCAGCCGGTCGATATCCGCATTGTCGAGCCACAGATCGGTCAGCGGTTCGAGCGAGCGGCCCGAATGAATCGCCTGCGCCAGGAACACCGCGTTTATGCCGCCTGCGCTCGCCCCGCTCAGGATATCGGGCAGAACCCGCAGCCGCAGCTCGTGCTTGTCGACCAGCGTTTCCAGCAACTCGCGATAGATCGCGGCCACACCGCTGCCGGTCGGCGCGCCGGAATGAAAGCTGCGACTGGCACGGGCGAGGTTCCAGACCTCCTTGGTGACGCCGTGCATGTACACCGCGAGGCTCACCCCGCCGTAGCAGACGAGCCCGATCCTCAGTTCCTTCTGGCGCATGCTCGTATTCTAGCGGGGCAGAAGGCCCGATGGCAACTTGCGTTCCGTAAATGTTCCGCCTAGGTCCACGCTTATGGCGAAACCGAAGAAACGCTATGTCTGCCAAGCGTGCGGCGCGGTTTCCCCGCGCTGGCAGGGGCAGTGCGCCGACTGCGCGGAATGGAACACGCTGGTGGAGGATGCTCCGGCAACCGTGTTCAGCCAGAAGCACGATCTTTCGGGCGGCGGGCGGCGGCTCGAATTCGTCTCGCTGAGCGATCCGGTGGAGCCGCCCAAGCGCGCTACCACCGGCCTCAAGGAATTCGACCGCGCGCTGGGCGGCGGGCTGGTGCCGGGCGCCGCAATCCTCATCGGCGGCGATCCGGGCATCGGCAAGTCCACTCTGCTGTTGCAGACGGCCGGCTCCATCGCGCGCAAGGGCGGCGATGTGGTCTATGTCAGTGGCGAGGAAGCATCGGCGCAGGTGCGCCTGCGCGCCGAGCGGCTCGGCCTGGCGAACGAGCCGGTACGCCTCGCTTCCAGCACCAATGTCCGCGATATTCTGACCACGCTTGGCGCGGGCGAGCCACCGGACCTGCTGGTCGTCGATTCGATCCAGACGATGTATTCCGACACGATCGAGGGTGCGCCGGGCACGGTCAGCCAGGTGCGCGGCTGCGCGTTCGAACTGATCCGATATGCCAAGGAGCGGGGAACCGCGCTGGTGCTGGTCGGCCACGTCACCAAGGACGGCAATATCGCCGGGCCGCGCGTGCTGGAACACATGGTCGACGTGGTGATGAGCTTCGAGGGGGAGCGCAGCCACCAGTACCGCATCCTGCGCGCGCTCAAGAACCGTTTTGGCGCGGTCGACGAGATCGGCGTCTTCGCCATGGCGACCGAGGGGCTGGAGGAGGTGGAGAACCCTTCCATGCTGTTCCTGTCCGGACGCGACGCGCCGCTGGCGGGCAGTGCGGTGTTCCCGGCGATGGAGGGCACACGGCCCGTGCTGGTCGAGATTCAGGCCCTGATCGTGAAGCTGCAATCGGGCGCCACCCCGCGCCGTGCGGTGGTCGGATGGGACAATGGCCGCCTGGCCATGCTGCTCGCGGTGCTGGAATCGCGCTGCGGGCTGAATTTCAGCTCTGCGGAGGTCTATCTCAACGTGGCCGGCGGGTATCGACTGGCGGACCCTGCGGCGGACCTTGCCGTGGCCGCGGCGCTGGTTTCCGCGCTGGCGGACAGGCCGCTGCCCGACCGGTCCGTATGGTTCGGCGAGGTGTCCCTGGCGGGAGAGATCCGTCCCGTCGCCCACTCGGGCCTGCGGCTGCGCGAGGCCGCGAAGCTGGGCTTCGAAAGCGCGCACGGCCCCTTGCGCGAAGAAAAGGCTTCACTGGACATTCAATTCGGGGGATTTAGGCAGCTCGGCCAACTTGTCGATCGCGTGATGCGATAACAAAAGCGTGGTAAACGGAAGGCAATGACCGGGTTCGACATTATCGTGCTGCTGATCGTGGCGATCGCCGCTGTCGGCGGTTTCATGCGCGGCTTCGTGCAGGAAATCCTCTCGCTCGCGGCATGGGTGCTGGCGATCCTTGCCATTCAGCAGCTGCATACACCGCTGCAGCAATTCATCGAGCCGCGCTTCGGCACGCCCACAACATCGGCCATCCTCGCCTTCGCGCTGCTGCTGCTGATCCCGTACGGCGCAATGCGGCTGATCGCATCGCTGATCGGAACGAAGGCACGCGATTCGCTGCTCGGCCCGCTCGACCGGGTGCTGGGCTTCGGCTTCGGGGCGATCAAGGGCGCGATCATCGTGGTGATCGGCTTTTCCCTGCTGGTACTCGGCTACGATAAGGTGTGGGGGTACGAGGGTCGCCCGAGCTGGATTCAGAACGCGCGCACCTACCCGTCCATCAATGCAGGGAGCGAACAGCTGGTCGGCTATATCCGCGACAGTCGGAGAGCGCTGAGAGCCGGGGATGATGATGGTGCCGAAGACGGGGCCGTCACCGGCGAATCGGCATCCGAGTAAGCGCCCGCGTGAGCAAGCTTTACACCCCCCAAATTCTCGCGCTTGCAGTCGAGCTGGCGGATTACCCGCGCCTGCCGTCGCCGCAGATCAGTGCGGAGGCGCGCTCCGCCACCTGTGGCAGCACACTCACGCTGGACCTGTCGCTGGATCCGGCGGACCGGGTGGACGCGCTGGGTCTTGCGCTGTCCGCCTGTGCCATCGGCCAGGCATCCGCAGCGGTGTTCGCGCGCGAGGCGCGGGGCCGCGGCGCGGAGGAAATGCTCGCCGCTCTCGGAGAAATAGAGACCTGGCTGGGTGAGGAAGGCGAGGGCGCGCAGCCACGCTGGCCGGGTATCGCGGTGCTGGCGCCTGCGCGGGCCTATCCCGCGCGCCACGGCGCGATCCTCATGCCCTGGAAGGCCGCGGTGGACGCGCTTTGCAAGGCGCCGGACGCGCGCTAAAACCCTCCGCAAAAAACGGAGGGGACATGTCCGATACCAGCGCTGCCGCGGCGGGTGCCACTACGCGTGAGCCGACCGATAAGGAAATCCGTCTCGTTATCGCGGCGAGTTCCGCCGGCACCATCTTCGAATGGTACGATTTCTTCATCTACGGCACGCTTGCCGGGTTGATCGGCGCGGCGTTCTTTCCCGCGGGCAACGAGACTCTGCAAATCCTTCTGGTCTGGGCCGGCTTCGCGGTCGGCTTCGGTTTCCGCCCGCTGGGTGCGATCCTGTTCGGCTTTCTGGGGGACAGGCTGGGGCGCAAGTATACGTTCCTTGTCACCGTAACCCTGATGGGCATCGCCACCGCTGGCGTCGGGCTGATCCCCAGCGCGGCGAGCATCGGCATTGCCGCGCCGATCATCGTCATCTCCCTGCGCATCCTGCAGGGGCTGGCGCTGGGCGGTGAATACGGCGGCGCGGCAATCTACGTGGCCGAACATGCGCCGCCGGAAAAGCGCGGCTTCTACACCAGCTTCATCCAGGCGAGCGTGGTCGGCGGCTTCGCGCTGTCGATCGCGGTGGTGATCGCCTGCCGCGCGCTGATCCCGGCGGAGGAATTTGCAGCGTGGGGCTGGCGCATCCCGTTTTTGCTGTCGATCATCCTGCTGGGGATTTCGCTGTGGATGCGCCTGCGCCTGTCCGAAAGCCCGGTCTTCAAGGCGATGAAGGCAGAGGGGAAGACAAGCGGCAATCCCTTCATTGAAAGCTTTACCTATCCGGGAAACAGGAAGCGCATATTCGTCGCGCTGTTCGGCATAACGGGCGTCCTCACCACCATCTGGTACACTGCCTTCTTCAGCGGCCTGTCTTTCCTGCGCGGCCCCATGCGTGTCGAAGAAAGCCTGGTCGAGTGGATGCTGCTGGCCGCAGGTGTGATCTCGATGAGCTTCTACATCCTGATCGGTCGCTGGTCCGACAGGATCGGACGCAAGCTGCCGATCATCCTTGGTGCCGGGCTTTCGCTGATCCTTCTGTTTCCGGTATTCTGGGGCATGGGCGCGCTTGCCAACCCGGGCCTGGCGGCGGCAGCGGAACGTACCCCCGTGCTCGTCACGGGGCAGGACTGCACGCCCGATCCCTTTGCCGAACTGTTCGGGCGCGAGCAGAGCGAGTGTGGCAAAGTGCTCGACGTGCTGACCTCCAGCGGCGTGCGCTACGATCTGCAGGAAGGCGATACCCTCGCGGTGAGCGTTGGCGGCGAGCGAATTGCGCTGGCCGATGGCTGGTTCGGTGACGATGCAGGGCTGCGCGAGGGCGTGCGCGGCGCGTTGACGCAGCGCGGCTTCGACTTCGGCACGCAGGTTCCGCCGCTGGCGAACATCCTCGGCATTGTTGGCCTGCTGCTCGTGATGGGCGTGCTTTCCGCGCTGACCTACGGATCGGTCGCGGCGCTGCTGGCGGAAATGTTTCCCCCGCAGATCCGCTATTCCTCGATGTCGATTCCCTATCATATCGGCGCAGGCTACCTCGGGGGGTTCCTGCCGCTGATCGCGGGGATCATCGTGGCGCGCAGTGGCGATATCTACGCTGGGCTGTGGTATACGTGGATCGTGGTCGCTTTTGGCATCCTTGTCGCATGGTGGGGCTTGCCCGGAGGGCCGCCGCGTGATTTCGAGGATCGGTGAACACGCTCCCCGATCCTCCCCCGCCGACTCTGCGCCTTGCCATCGATACAGACGCGCTTGCCGCGAACTGGCGGGCGCTGAACGACCTTTCCTCACCGGCCCGCGCGGGCGCTGCGGTGAAGGCCGATTGCTACGGCCTGGGCGCGGATATCTGCGTGCCCGTGCTGCGCGATGCTGGCTGCCGCGATTTCTTCGTAGCGCACTGGAGCGAGGTTGCGCCCGCGCTCAGGCACATCGCACCGGGCCGGCTTTCCGTCCTGCATGGTCCGGTGAACGCGGCCGAAGCCGATTATGCAAGGGCGCTTGGCGTCCGTCCGGTCATCAATTCGCTCCACCAGGCGCGCGTCTGGGCCGAAGGCGGCGGCGGGCCATGCGACCTGATGGTCGACACCGGGATCAACCGGCTAGGGGTCGCGCCATCGCAGCTGGGCGAGGACGATATCCGCGCGCTGGACGTGCACGTGCTGCTCTCGCACCTTTCCTCGGCCGACGAGGATGCGCCTGCGAACGCGCAGCAACTGGCGATATTCGAAGAAGCCAAGAGACGCATCGCACACCGCGAGACAAGCCTTTCCAACAGCGCGGGCATCGCGCTGGGCTCCGCCTACCACTGCGATCTGACGCGGCCCGGCATCGCGCTTTACGGCGGCGTTCCCTCGCCCGCTCTGGCGGAGCATATCCGGCAGGTCGCATATCTGCAGGCATCGATCATCCACATTGCCGAAATCGGGGCGGGAGATACGGTCGGCTACAATCGCGAATTTACCGCCTCGGGCCACATGCGCGTGGGCACCGTCTCGCTCGGCTACGCCGACGGGTTCCTGCGCAGCTGGGGAGGGGGCTTCCTGCTGCATGATGGCAGGAGGCTGCGCCTACTCGGCAAGGTTTCGATGGATATGGTGGTGGTCGACCTGACGGATGCACCGCGGATCGGCATCGGGGACTGGCTCGACGTGCCCTACCACCTGCCGGATGCAGCGCGGCACACCGGCCTTTCGCAGTACGAATTGCTGACCCTCCTCGGCCATCGGTTCGGACGTAGCGTCAAGGCGGATTGCCTTGCCAATGCTGCGGATGCTAAGCCCAATGCTGCGCAGCATTAATCCGGAGCCGCACACCCCCATGGCCAACAAGAAGCATGTCGAAGGCGACCCGATCGTCATCAAGAAATACGCCAACCGGCGCCTCTACAACACGCATTCCTCCAGCTACATCACGCTCGACGATCTGGCGCAGATGACGCGCGAGGGCGTGGATTTCACCGTGGTCGACGCGAAGAGCGGGGACGACATCACGCACGCGATCCTGACGCAGATCATCGTCGAGGAAGAGACCAACGGCGAACAGATGCTGCCGGTCAGCTTCCTGCGCGATCTGATCTCGATGTACGGCAATTCGATGCAGGCGATGATGCCCAGCTACCTCGAAGCGAGCATGGCCAATTTCCGCGCGAACCAGACGAAGATCGCCGAGGCTTGGCAGAGCGGTATGGCGGGCAATCCCCTCGCCAAGATGGCGGAGACCAACCTCGCCATGATGCGCGCGGCGACCAATGCGTTTACAGGACAGGGCGCCGCCGATCGCCAAGCCGGAAAGTCCGCAGCGCGTGCGGAAAGCACGGCGGACGAAACCGCGCAGGAGCTTGCCTCCATGCGCGAACAGATGGCCGCGATGCAGAAAAAGCTCGACGAGCTGGGCAAGTAGCCGCCGCCGGCTTCGGTTCTGGCAAACCAGGTCCAGACCGCTGCGCCAACGTCTCTCGACTTCGCTCGGGACGCAAGGCTAATGGCGGCGCAAATCCATCCTCGAAAGTGAATGCCAGTGCCCAACATCCGCCACGCCCTTTCCGTCAAACGCGAAGACGATTTCGCCGCCTGGTACCAAGCAGCCATTGCCGAAGGGCAGATGGCCGAGGAGTCCGGCGTGCGCGGGTGCATGGTCATCAAGCCGTGGGGCTATGGCATCTGGGAACGCATCCAGCGCCTGCTCGACGACCGGATCAAGGCGACCGGCCATGACAATGCCTATTTCCCGCTGTTCATCCCGCTCTCCAATTTCGAGCGTGAGGCGGATCACGTCGAAGGCTTCGCCAAGGAAATGGCGGTCGTCACCCACCACCGCCTGATCGCGGACGGGAAGGGCGGGCTGATCCCCGATCCGGAGGCCAAGCTGGAAGAGCCGCTGGTGGTGCGCCCCACGTCCGAGACCATCATCGGCGATGCGATGGCGCGCTGGGTGCAGAGCTGGCGCGACCTGCCGCTGAAGCTCAACCAGTGGGCCAACGTCGTCCGCTGGGAAATGCGCACCCGCATGTTCCTGCGCACCAGCGAATTCCTCTGGCAGGAAGGCCACACCGCGCACGCCACCGCCGAGGAGGCTAAGGCCCACACGCTGACCATGCTCGAAGTCTATCGCGCGATGGCCGAGGAAGATCTCGCGCTGCCGGTGATCGCGGGCGAGAAGCCCGAGCACGAGCGTTTCCCCGGCGCGGTCGAGACATGGTCGATCGAGGCGATGATGCAGGACGGCAAGGCGCTGCAGGCGGGCACCAGCCACTATCTCGGCACCAATTTCGCGAAAGCCTCGGGCATCAAGTACCAGGCGCAGGAAGGCGGCGAGCAGTTCGCACACACCACCAGCTGGGGTGTTTCGACGCGACTGATCGGCGGCGTCATCATGGCGCATGGCGACGACGACGGGCTGCGCGTGCCGCCCCGCATCGCCCCGTGGCAGGTCGTGATCCTGCCGATGCTGCGCGGAAACGACGACGATGCTGCGCTGGTCGACTATTGCGAGGGCCTGCGCGCCACGCTCGCTGGGCAGAATGCGCTGGGCGAGCCGGTCCGCGTGCTGCTCGACACCAAGCCCGGCAAGCCTGCCGCCAAGCGGTGGGACTGGGTGCGCAAGGGCGCGCCGGTCATCATCGAGGTCGGCGGACGCGATATGGAGAATGGCGTCGTCACCATGATCCGCCGCGACGATCTGTGGGACATGGAAACAGGCAAGCTCAAGTCGCAGGCCCCCACGCGCGAAGTCGCAGGGCAGACTATTCCCGGGGTTCTCGGCGACATCCAGCAGGCGCTGTTTGCGCAGGCCGCCGAACGCCGCGATGCCAATATCGCGCGCGGGATCGAGAGCTGGGATGGCGTGGTCGAATTCTTCGCCAGCAACGGCAAGTACCCCGGCTGGGTCGAGGTGCAGTGGGCCAAGCCGACCGGCGACGCGCTGGAGCAGGTGGTCGAGAAGCTGAAGGCCGAAAAGCTGACCGTGCGCAACGTGCCGCGCGATGCCGTGCCTGCGGACGGCACCTGCATCTTCACCGGCGAACCCGCGACAGAGCGCGTGTTTGTCGCGCGGGCATACTGAACCGAGGGGAAGTACGATGGGCGAGGCGATCAGGCACGGGTTTGCGAACCTGACCAATTTTTCAGGCCGTGACAGCCGCACACTGTTCTGGTGGTGGGTCTTGCTTGTCGTCGTCCTAACCTTCGCGCTCAGCTTCATCTCGGGCATCTTCTTTGCCGCCGAATCGATGGGAAGAGCATTTCAGGCGGGCGCGGAAGGCGTGGACCAAAGTCAGGTTCAGGCGCAGATGATGCGCAACATGGCCGACAGTCTGGGTCCCCAGGCCTGGATCGGCGTGGCGATTTCCGTGATCGGCCTGCTTCTGCTGATCGCATCCTTTGTCCGCCGCTTGCGCGATGCGGGCTTGCCCATGCTGATCGCGATCGTCCCCGTCGTCACGACAGTGATCGCCGCCTACGTAAACGTCTCTGCTGTCGAAGAGATGCGCGAACTGATGATGAGTGCCGACACGCAGGCCCTGAACGAAGCGGCCGCATCCAACGCCGGCCTCGGCCTGATCGCCTATGTCGGCTATCTCGTGGTGATCGTGTGCGGCCTGATCCCGAGCAAGAAGGCGACCTGACGCGTATCGAGGCGCGAAGGGCCCCATCTATCGGGGGGCTGCGCAAACTGTCGGGATAGCCGAGGGCATTCCGTGCGTTTAAAGCTCCGACATGGCAAAACGCGCAAATAATCACCCCAAAGGCCTGCCCACCCAGAAGCAGGTCCTCGACTTCATCCAGACTTCGGACACGAGGGTAGGCAAGCGCGAGATTGCCAAGGCCTTCGGGCTGAAGGGGCAGGAAAAGATCGCGCTCAAGAAGCTGCTGAAGGATATGGCCGAGGATGGCCTGATCGACGGCAAGAAGAGCGCTTTCCACCGCATGGGCGGCTTGCCCAAGGTCACCGTTCTGCGCGTCGCCGAGATCGACGATGGCGAGCCCATCGCCGTCCCGGAAAACTGGGAGCCGGACGATGGCGCCGCGCCGCCACGCCTGACCGTGATCGAGAAATCGCGCGGGCGCGGTTCCAAGGGCATGCCCGCGCTCAAGGTGGGCGACCGCATTCTCTCGCGGACCGAGGAAACGCCCAAAGGCTGGCGCGCGCACCCGATAAAGAAGCTTCCCCAGCGCACCGAAGGCCTGATCGGCGTTGTCGAAAAGGACGGGCGCGGCAAGTTCTGGCTCGCTCCGGTCGACAAGAAGGTCCGCAATTCCTCGCCCATTTCCGATGTCGGCACCGCCGAGGAAGGCCAGCTGGTCTCCGCCGAGCCGACCGGGCGTGGTCCGCGCGCCGGCGTACGCGTTACCGAAGTGCTGGGCGACCCGCTCGCCCCCAAGAGCTTCAGCCTGATCGCCATCGAAAAGCATGGCATTCCGCATGTCTTCCCCGAGGCGGTGCTGAACGAAGCCGAGCTGGCCGCGAAACTACCGGTCACAACGGACAAGCGCGAAGACCTGCGCGATGTGCCGATCATCGCGATCGACCCGGCGGATGCGCGCGACCATGACGACGCGATCTGGGCCGCGCCCGACGATGCTGAGGACAACAAGGGCGGCTTCCGCGCCATCGTCGCCATCGCCGACGTCTCGCATTACGTCCGGCCCGGCGGTGCGCTGGACCGCGAGGCCCGCAAGCGCGGCAACTCGGTCTATTTCCCGGACCGCGTCATTCCCATGCTGCCCGAAATCCTCTCCGCAGACGTCTGCTCGCTGAAGGCGGGCGAGGATCGCGCGGCTATGGTCTGCCACCTCAAAATCTCGCCCGAGGGGGAGCTGCTCAAGTGGCGTTTCACCCGTGCCGTCGTGCGGCTGGCGGAGAATGTCGCCTACGAGGAAGCGCAGAGGCGGATCGATGCGGGCGAGGCGGATGAAACGCTGGACAACCTGTGGAAAGCCTGGGGACTCTTGTGGAAAGCGCGCGAGGCGCGCGACCCGCTGGACCTCGACCTGCCCGAACGCCGCGTGATCCTGGACGAGGAAGGCGGCATTGCGGAAATCCGGGTGCACGAAAGATTGGATGCGCACCGCGTGGTCGAGGATTTCATGATCGCGGCCAATGTCGCGGCGGCGAAAGCGCTCGAATCCAAGAACTCGCCGGTCGTCTATCGCGTGCACGAACAGCCAAGCCGCGAGAAGCTGCTGGCGCTGAAGGAATATCTCGGCACGCAGGACAAGAAGCTGGCGATGGGGCAGGTCATCACGCCCACGCTGTTCAACCGCTTCCTGAAGGATGTTTCGGACGAACAGGAAAAGGCGCTGCTGATGGAGGCGGTGCTGCGCACGCAGACCCAGGCCTATTACGGACCGGACAACCAGGGCCATTTCGGCCTCGCGCTCGGCAGCTACGCCCACTTCACCTCGCCCATCCGCCGCTATGCCGACCTGCTGGTCCACCGCGCGCTGGTGGATACCTTCAAGCTCGAACAAGCGAAGCCCCAAGGGAAAATGGCGTCGAAACTGCCCGAGCATAGCGGGCTGAGCGATGTCGACCGCGATGACCTCGGCAAGATCAGCGAGGCGATCAGCCGTACCGAACGCCGGGCGATGGAGGCGGAGCGCGACACGATCGACCGCTACGTCGCCGCATGGCTGGCGGGTCGTGTGGGGGAAACCTTCGACACGCGGATCACCGGAGTCCAGAACTTCGGCTTCTTCGCAACCATCGTCGGGCTTGGCGGCGATGGCCTCGTGCCGATTTCCACGATCGGGGACGAATATTTCCATTTCGACGAAGCGGCCAAGGCACTGATCGGCTCGGACACGGGCACCCGTTACGAAACGGGGCAGAAGCTGGAGATGAAGCTGGTCGAGGCAAACCCGCTCACCGGCGCGCTACGGTTCGAAGTGCCCGGCGGCGATGCTTCGAAGGCCAAAGAGGGGCGACCGCGCGGCGGGCAGGGCAGGCCGCACAATGATGGGCCCAAAGGGGGCGGTCAGAAAAAGGGTGGCGCCCGGAAAGACGGACCCCGCAAGGACGGCGCCAGGAAGGACAAGGCGGGCAAGCACCAAGTCGGCAAGCGCGGCCGGCCGGGCAATATCCGGCACCAGGGCCGCAAGAAGAAGTAGTACCGGCCAAAGGGAAGGGAACGCGGCCCAGCCAAGCATCGTTCTGGGGGGAAAGGAGATTCCCCCATGCTTACCCCCGGCCAGAAGGTCCCCGACATAGACCTCCCGCTCACCATCAAGGCGCGTTTCGAACTCGCCAAACAGCAGCCCGACAATTTCACCATGCTGGTGTTCTATCGCGGCAAGCACTGCCCGATCTGCAAGCGCTACCTGGAGGAACTGGGTAGCAAGCTGGAGAAGTTCACCAAGCTGGGCGTCTCTCCCTTCGCCATCTCCATGGATAGCGAGGATCGCGCGATGGTGACGCATGAGGAGTGGGACACGCACGACCTGCCGCTGGTCTACGATCTGCCCGAAGATCAGGCCCGCGAATGGGGCCTGTTCATTTCAGAAAAGCGCCCCGACAGCGAAGAGCCCGAGCGGTTTTCCGAACCCGGCCTGTTCCTGATCAAGCCCGACGGCACGCTGTATTTCGAGGAGGTGCAGAGCGCACCCTTCACGCGCCCGCCGCTGGACGAACTGCTTAGCGCAATCGAATTCGTGCTGGAAAACGATTACCCGGCGCGCGGCACGGTGGAGGGCTAGGCCCCTCCATCAGGCACCTGCAATTCGGTCCACGTCCTCTACTGCCATGCTGCCGGGCAGAATGACCAGCGGGCAGGGCAGGCTGCCGGTGTGGGCGGAAAAATGCGATACGAGCGGGCCCGGCGGCCCCTCGGATGCAGCGCCCAGCACCAGTGCGAGTACATCGGGGTGCTCTGTCAGATAGTCGCGCACGATCCGGCTCGCCTCGCCCACCTTCACCGCGATGTTCGGCATCTTGCCGCTTTCGGAATAGACATTGCCCGCCGCGCTGGTGGCGATGGCCTCCGCCCGGTCGCGCGCTTCCTGCTCGATCGTGGCCTGCACGCCGCCGAAGGCGTTGAAGTTCTGCGGCTGGACGATGGCGAGGATCTGCACGGACCCGCTGCTCGCCTGCGCCCAGCGCATCGCGAAGCGCAAGGCTTTGCGCGCTTCCTCGGTTTCGTCGATGATGACCAGATATTTGCCCAAGGTTCTATCTCCTTCGCGCGCTATCGACGCAAACACCCCTCGCTGGCAAGGCGCTTGCCCCGGGAAGGCAAATTGGCCAAAGCGGCGCGGGACTCGGGCGGTGCCGCTACGGCGGGGCCGCCGTCGAAGCTGATGCCAACGCAGGAACTGCCCTATGCCAACGCCGATCAAGATGCCCGCTCTATCCCCGACAATGGAGGAGGGCACCCTCGCCAAATGGCTGGTGAAGGCGGGTGACAAGGTTTCGGCAGGCGATCTTCTCGCCGAGATCGAGACCGACAAGGCGACGATGGAGTTCGAAGCGGTCGACGAAGGCACCATCGCCTCGATCGAGATCGACGAGGGTACCGAAGGCGTCGCGGTCGGCACCGTGATCGCGATGCTGGCGGGCGAGGGCGAAAGCGTGGAAGACGCCGCCAAGGCCGCGCCGGACACAGACGCTGCAGGCAATTCCGACAAGGCGGAAAAGCCCGCGGCGAAGAAAGACGACGGCGAAGCCAAGGCAGAACCTGCCAAGGCCACGCCGCGCGAGAGCGCCGAGCCGCAGAAGGCCCCCGCCAAGGCGAAGCCCGCGCCCCGGAAGGATGGGGATCGCATCTTCGCATCACCGCTTGCACGCCGGATCGCGGAGCAGAAGGGCCTGGACCTCTCCGAAATGGAGGGCAGCGGGCCGAAGGGGCGAATCGTCAAGGCGGACGTGGAAGACGCGAAAGCGGGCCGCCCGGCGAACGAAGCCAAGCGCGGTGCGGTCGCCGGCCCTGCTAATGCCGGGCTCGACGGCGATGCGCCGTTCGAGGAGGAGAAGGTCTCCGGCGTGCGCAAGGTCGTCGCCAAGCGGCTCACTGCGGCCAAGCAGGAAGTGCCGCACTACTACCTCAGCGTGGACATCAACCTCGACGCGCTGCTCGCGGCGCGCAAGGATCTGAACGCGATGTTGGAGGCCGAGGGTGTGAAGCTCTCCGTCAACGATCTGCTGATCAAGGCGCTGGCCAAGGCGCTGATGCGTACCCCTCAGGCGCATGTCAGCTTCCAGGGCGACACGCTCCACCGCTACCAGCGCGCCGACATCAGCGTGGCGGTCGCCTCTCCAAAGGGCCTCATCACCCCGATCATTCGCGGCGCGGACCGCAAGAGCCTGGCCGAGATCGCGACCGAGATGAAGGAACTCGCGGGCAAGGCGCGCGAAGGCAAGCTGCAGCCACACGAATACCAGGGCGGCACCGCCAGCATCTCCAACCTGGGCATGTTCGGGATCAAGCAGTTCGATGCGGTCATCAACCCGCCGCAGGGCATGATCATGGCGGTCGGCGCGGGCGAGCAGCGCCCGTGGGTGATCGACGGCCAGATCGCGCCCGCCACCGTGATGACGGCGTCCGGTTCGTTCGACCACCGCGCCATTGACGGTGCGGAAGGCGCACAGCTGATGGAAGCCTTCAAGCAGATGTGCGAACAACCGATGGGGATGATGTTATGAGAACCGGGATCGTTGTCGTAACCCTCGCAAGCGCGCTTGCGCTGTCGGCCTGCGAACGCGCCCCGGCGGATGGCACGTCCGAAACGCCCGAACCCGCGCAGACCGCCGCCGAGGCGCCTAGCGACATCGTCGCCCCGGCCGAGACACGGCCCGAAGTGCCCGAAGCGGCAGGATCGCCCGACCTGGGCTACGCAGGCCCGATCCCCATGCCGATCCGCGTGGGCACCAACGGCCCGGACATGGATTCCTGCGCCAGCTACGGCGAGGTTTCCGGCCTGGGCACGGGCGGCGACGATTATCTGTCCGTCCGCGATGCCCCCAGCAACAAGGTCAAGGAACGCGACCGGATCGGTAACGGCCATGGCGTGCATATCTGCGCCGAAAGCAATGGCTGGTACGGCATCGTCTACGACATCGAAGGTGACAGCGGCATAGACTGCGGCACCGACAGCCCGGTCGACAAACCGCGCAATTACACCGGCCCCTGCGCCCAGGGCTGGGTGAGCAAGAAGTTCGTGACAGTTACGGCGGGGTGATGAGCGGTGTGACAAATCTCTCCTCTCCCCTTGCGGCAGAGGATAGCGCAGCTTCCTCGCGCAGCGAGGAAGCGAAGCTTGGAGAGCGGCATGACTGATCGCCAACCCCAAATCCGCGTCACCGCGATGCCGACCGACATGAACCCCTATGGGGGGGTGTTTGGCGGATGGCTGATGAGCCAGATGGCGCTGGGCGCAGGCTCGCTCGCCAGCAGGGAAGGGCAGGGCCGCGCCAACGTGGTTGCGGCGAGCGATTTCGGCTTCCCCGCCGCGATGGCGCTGGGCGACGAGCTGAATATCTTTTGCGAGATTGTGAAAGTGGGGAACACCTCGATCACCATCGCTGCCGAGGGTATCGCCCGTGCGCGCCATGGCGAGGAGACCAAGCTGGTCTGCAAGGGCACCTTCGTGTTCGTGCTGGCCGACGACGACGGCAACCCGCGCCCCGTGCGGATGCAGGCCGCAGCCGCGAACCCTGCGCCCGAACGTACATCGGATAATGATGGCTGAGGCGCTGTCCTACAGCCATCGAAACGGCCATGGTGGCGCGATGCCGATCGCTCGCCCCATCCCGTGCCACACACCGTTTTCCGCCATCCATCGGGCGGCAAGTTTTTAGCCCCTGAACACTGTGTCAGGTGTGTCAGACAAACCAGCAAGAGGCTTCAATGGCTGAGAAATACGACCTTATCGTTCTGGGTAGCGGACCGGGTGGCTACGTCGCCGCGATTCGCGGGTCGCAGCTGGGGCTGAAGGTCGCCATCGTGGAGCGCGAACTGCTCGGCGGCATCTGCCTCAACTGGGGCTGCATCCCGACCAAGGCGCTGCTGCGCTCGGCGGAAATCCTGCACTACGCGCAGCACGCGAAGGATTACGGGCTGAAGATCGCCGGGGAGATCGAGGCTGATCTGGAGGCGGTGGTGAAGCGGTCGCGCGGGGTCGCCAAACAGCTCAACCAGGGCGTCACGCACCTGATGAAGAAGAACAAGATCGCGGTGCATATGGGCGAGGGCAAGCTGACAGGCCCCACCAGCCTCACCGTGAAGGGCGAGAAGGGCGAAGAGAAGCTCGAAGCCAAGCACATCATCGTCGCCACTGGCGCGCGCGCGCGCGACCTCCCCTTCGCCAAGGCGGACGGCAAGCGCATCTGGACCTACCGCCACGCGATGACGCCGAAGGAAATGCCCAAGAAGCTGCTGGTCATCGGATCGGGCGCGATCGGGATCGAATTCGCCAGCTTCTACAACGATATGGGCTGCGAAGTGACCGTGGTCGAAATGCTCGACCGGATCGTGCCGGTGGAAGACAAGGACGTTTCCGCCTTCCTGCAGAAGTCGCTCACCAAGCAGGGCATCAAGGTGATGACCGGCGCCGGGGTGGAGGAACTGAAGGCGGACGCCAAGGGCGTGCGGGCCAAGATCAAGGACGCCAAGGGCAATGTGGACGAAAGCGAATTCTCGCACTGCATCGTCGCCATCGGGATCGTCCCCAATACCGAGGATATCGGCCTGGAAAAGCTGGCCGAGCTGGAGAAGGGCTTCATCCAGATCGACCCCTATGGGCGCACCAAGTCCAAGGGCCTGTGGGCGATCGGCGATTGCACGCCGGGCCCGTGGCTGGCGCACAAGGCAAGCCACGAGGGTGTGACGGCCGCCGAAGCCATCGCGCAGGAACTGGGCAACAAGGATGTCCACCCGCACCCGCTCGACCGAAACAACATCCCGGGCTGCACCTACTGCCACCCGCAGATCGCATCCGTCGGCATGACCGAGGCGCAGGCGAAGGAAGCGGGCTACGAGGTGAAGGCGGGGACGTTCCCCTTCATCGGCAACGGCAAGGCCATCGCGCTGGGCGAAGCGGAAGGCTTCACCAAGACCGTGTTCGATGCCAAGACCGGCGAGCTGCTGGGCGCGCACATGGTCGGCGCGGAAGTGACCGAGATGATCCAGGGTTTCGTGGTCGGCAAGACGCTGGAGACCACCGAAGCGGAACTGATGCAGACCGTGTTCCCGCACCCCACCATCAGCGAGTCGATGCACGAGAGCGTGCTGGCGAGCTACGGGCGGGTGATCCACGTCTGAAACAAGCGGGCGTTCCGCACGTTAGGGTTGCATGAGCGAAGAGAAAAAGACGCCGCCCCGCGGCGACAAGCCCGACGATGCGAACGACAGCGAAGTCACGCGCCAACACCGCGCGCTGATGAACCAGAGCTCGACCAAGCCGGACGAGTATCCGAAGGAACAGCGCGCCGCGCAGTCGCTGGTCGACAAAAGCAAACGGCGCGATCAGTCGGACTGATCGCGCCGCCAGCTTGCGTTCTGCGTCTGGGGTCAGACGTTGCGGCGCAGGAAGGCGATGATCGCCAGCACCAGGAACACCGCGAACAGGATATAGGCAATGTTGGTCGCGCCCCCGGCAATCCCGCCGAAGCCGAGCACCGCCGCCACAAGCGCGATGATCAGGAATATGATAGCCCATTTAAGCACTGGTTTTCTCCCCTAGTTGCCACCGGAATATCCCGCGCCAGCCAAAGCGGGCTCGTTACAAACCTTTGTTATGTTGGGCAGGTGAGTTGGCGGTAAACTCGGGACGAAGTTCGAACCCCCCGGGCAGGAGCGCGACCGGCCGGCAGGCCGCCCATCGAAGGGATGAGCGAAGCGAATTATCGCGAGATCCAAAGAATGG
The DNA here is from genome assembly GCA_002377695.1 of Citromicrobium sp. UBA3494. Lineage (GTDB taxonomy): Bacteria > Pseudomonadota > Alphaproteobacteria > Sphingomonadales > Sphingomonadaceae > Alteriqipengyuania. The sequence continues at coordinate 66,151 of DFQH01000008.1, forward strand.
CGGACAGGGTGGGATTCGAACCCACGGTGAGCGTGAACCCACGGCGGTTTTCAAGACCGCTGCCTTAAACCACTCGGCCACCTGTCCTACTTGCGATGCGCCCGCTAACGCTTTGGCCGGGATTTGTCACTCTCCGACACGCGTTCGGATGGCAGCGCATCTAAGTCATTGGCGAGTCATGTCCCGTGTGACAAACAGCATGACATGAATCTTTCCCGTCCGCTTCTCGCGCTCGCCGCCACTATCGCCGCTGCCTTCGCCAGCCCTGCCGCCGCGCAGGACATGCCCTTCGATGCCTATATGCAGCTGGTCATCGCCAAGGCGCGGGCGGAAGGCATCAGCGAGGATACGATCCGGCGCATGACCTACGATCTTACGCCGAACATGCGCGTGATCGAGCTCGACCAGTCGCAACCGGGATCCTCTTCTTCACCCGGCTATCCGCCGCTGCAGCCCTATCTCGACCGGCATGTCGACGCGGCGCGGATCAGCGGCGGGCGGGCGGTCTATAACGAAACCGCGCGGCTGCACGGTCCGATTCGCTCCGAATACGGCGTACCTGCAGAGATCATCATCGCGATCTGGGGGCACGAGACGAATTACGGCGGTTACCGCGGCAATTTCGATCTCGCCCGTTCGCTGGCCACGCTGGCGTGGGAAGGGCGGCGACGCGCGCTGTTCGAGAAAGAGTTCCTCGCCCTGCTGAAGGTGGCCGAGAAAGGCTATTCGCGCGATCGGCTGGTCGGCAGCTGGGCGGGCGCCTTCGGCAATCCGCAGTTCCTGCCCAGCGTATACCTGCGCCTCGCCACCGACGGCGACGGCGACGGGATGGCGAACATCTTTACCAACCAGGCCGACACGATGGCGTCTATCGCGCGCTACTTCCAGGATGCGGGTTGGCGGCCCGGTATTCCCTGGGGCGTGCGCGCGAGCATCCCATCCGGCTTCGACGTGGATGCCTATCGCACGAAGCTGGTCGCGCCGGTGTGCCCGCGCGTGCACGAGCGGCACAGCCAGTGGATGACCGTGGCCGAATGGCGCGAGCTGGGCGTCACGCCCTATACCAGCCTGCCGCCCGATACGCTGGTCAGCCTGTTCCAGCCCGATGGGCCGGGAAGCCCTGCCTGGCTGTTAACCTCAAATTATCGCGTCATCCTCGAATATAACTGCTCCAACTACTATGCGATGAGTGTGGGGCTGCTAGCCGATGAGATTGCCCGGTAATGTCCGGAAATTGGGAATTGCGACCGGATTGATCGCGACGCTTTCCGCCTGTTCGGGCGGAGGCGACGAACTTGCGCCCAATGCCGATTACTACGCAGTCGACCGCGCCGCGCCGACGCAAGGGGCGGGGCTGACCGGCCCGCAGGCGGATTACCCGCAGGTGCTGGGCGAGCCATTTGTGGTCGACGGCCAGACCTACACCCCGGCGGACGTGCTCAGCTACGATGCGGTAGGCTATGCCACGCTCGACATGGTGGATAGCGCCGGTGTGACCGTCTCTCACAAGACGCTGCCCCTGCCGAGCTACGTCGAACTGACCGCGCTCGATACCGGCAAGACGATCCTCGCCCGGGTCGAACGGCGCGGCCCCATGACCGCGAGCCGCCTGGTGGGCCTGTCGCAAGGCGCCGCGCGCGAGCTTGGCGTGGGGGAGGGCGCGCCGGTGCGCATGCGCCGGGTCAATGCCCCCGAATACGAGCGTGCGAAGCTGCGGGCGGGCCAGCCTGCGGGCAATCGGCTCGATACCCCCGACACGCTGCTGGCAGTCCTGCGCAAGCAATTGCCTGCGTCCGGTTCGAACAGCCTTGCGCCGACCGGCACCAGCGTTCGCGCAGCCGCCGGCGTGCCCGCCGCAAACGGCTCCGTGGACGATTTCGACCAGGCATTCGCCGAGATCGAGCCGGGCCCATCGTCTGCGGTGGCCGATAGTTTCGACGAATACCGTGCGCCGCCAGAGAGCGGAACCTCAAATCCGACCACGAGCTACGCGCTCGCGCCGATCGGCGATACGCCTACCGGTGCCGCTCCGCGACCCGGCCCGGTAGAGGTCGCGCGCCTTCCGGAGAGTTATCGCCCAGACTCGGCACCGGCTCCCAGGTCGCAGCCCACCACAGCGGCCCCACCTGCCCCTCAGGCAGCCGTGCGTCAGGGCCGCTATCTCGTTCAGGTCGCCACCTTTTCAAGCAAGAACAATGCGATCCGCGCGGCCGACGATCTGGCCGGATTCGTGGTGGTTTCCAACGGCTATTATCGCGTCCGCACCGGGCCGTACGCCGACCGTGGAGAAGCCAATGCTGCCCTCGCCAAGGCACGCAAGGCCGGTTATACGGACGCCTTTGTAGACACGAGCGACTAGGGCGACGCGTCCGCTATGCACGGGCGGCGCCCGGACAGGAGCAGCGACATTGCCGGTACGATTGGTGAAGCGGTTCCGCGCGGCAGGCGTGCTTGCCGCACTGGCACTCGCGCTGCCGGCCACGCTTGGCGCGCAGCCGGTATCCCCGGTCGCTCCACCCACGCCGGAGCAGGCGCCGATTGCCTATCTGGTCGATCTGTCGAGCGGGCAGACCCTTTATGCGCGCGATATAGACCGCCGCTTCGTGCCCGCCTCGATCACGAAGGTGATGACCACGCTCGTCGCGTTCGACATGCTGGCAGCGGGCAAGCTGCGCCCCGACCAGCGCATGCCCTATCGCGACGAGACCTTCGATGAGTGGCACCAGAAGGGTTCCACCCTGTTCCTCCCCGCCCGCGCGCGGCCGACCTTGCGCGAGCTGCTGATCGGCATCACGACCGTTTCGGCGAACGATGCCTCTGTCGTTCTGGCCGAAGGTGCAGCGGGTAGCGTAGAGAAATGGACCGAGCGCATGAACGCGACCGCGCGGGCCATCGGCATGCATGACAGCCATTTCTCTACGCCCAATGGCTGGCCGGATGAGGGCCGCACCTTCACCAGCGCACGCGATCTGGCGCTGCTGGCGGAACGCATCGTGCGACAGCATCCTGACAAGTTCGAATTCTACTACGGGCGCAGCGGCCTGAAGGCCTATGGCATCGCGCAGGATAATCACGACCCCATCACCGGCAGGGTGGAAGGGGCCGACGGGATGAAGACCGGCTATACCGACCAGGCAGGCTATGGTTTTCTCGGCACTGCGGAACGCGACGGGCGACGGCTCGTGATGGTGGTCGCCGGAGCAGACAGGGGAAGCGTGCGCAACCAGGCTTCGCGCGACTTCATGGAATGGGGCTTCGAAGCGTTCGACAGCCGCCTGCTCGCGAAGAAGGGCAAACCCGCCGCAACCGCCATCGTGCAGAACGGCGCGCAGGGCGAAGTATCGCTTGTCGCCGCGCAGGATGTTCGCGTCGCCATGCCGCGCGGAAACCGGGCGAAGCCGGAACTTACGGTTCGCTACGACGGCCCATTGCGTGCGCCGATCGCCAAGGGCGAGGCGGTGGCGACGCTGGAGATCGCCGTGCCGGGCATGGAACCCTCCACCTTGCCGCTTTATGCGGCGGACGACGTGGAAGAAGCGGGCGTATTGCGCCGCATAGCCAATGGTTTTGCGGGATTGTTCCGATGAGCACCCATCAGAAAAGAGCCCGCTTCATCGCCTTCGAAGGCGGCGAGGGGGTCGGCAAGTCCACGCAGGCCAAGCTGCTGGTCGAGGCGCTGGCCGAGCGGGGAATAGACGCGTTGCTCACCCGGGAACCCGGCGGCACCACCGGAGCGGAGATGATCCGCAACCTGCTGCTTGCGCCCCCCGGCACGGGGTGGGGCGTACAGGCCGAAGCATTGCTTTTCGCCGCCGCACGGTCCGACCATGTGGCCAAGGCGATCAAGCCCGCGCTGATCTCAGGAAGCTGGGTGGTGTGCGACCGCTTCGTCCTGTCGAGCCGCGCCTACCAGGGCCTGGCCGGAGGGCTGGGCGATGAAGAGGTGCTTGCGCTCCACCGGATCGGGAGCGGCGGACTGATGCCGTGTCGCACCTTGCTGCTGGAAGCGCCGGTCGACGATGTCGCCAAGCGGCTGCGAATGCGCGATGGGGACGAGGCGGATGCGATCGGCGGGCGCAACGAACGCTACCATGCCGACGTGGCGAGGGGGTTTGCGGGGCTGGCACAGGGCGACCACAGCATCGTCCAGATAGACGCCTCGGGCAGCGCCGAAGATGTTCACGCCGCCGTGATGCGCGATATCGAACCGCTTCTAGAAGAGGCTTCGTGAGCGAGACGGACGCAGCCAACCTTCATGCCGCCCAGTGGCGCGAATGGCGCGCCGCTATCGGCAGCCCGCGAATGCACCATGCGTGGATTCTCGCGGGCCGCAGGGGGCTGGGCAAGCATGACTTCGCGCTGGCTGCCGCGCGGCAGATCGTGGCCATCGGCCGCGAGACGCCGGTTGCGGAGAACGACCCGGACATTCACCTGCTGACCCATCTGCCCAAGGACGACAAGGAAGCGAAAAAGGCGGACAAGGGTGAGCCCTTCGAGACCAAGCGCAATATTGCGATCGAGCAGATCCGCGGCATGCAGGCGCGCCTCAACACCCGGCCCACGCTCGGCCCGCGCCGCGCGATCATCATCAATCCGGCGGACGATCTGGAGCGCAATGCCGCCAACGCCTTGCTCAAGAGCCTGGAAGAGCCACCTGCGGGCACCTTCTTCCTGCTGGTGACGCACCGGCCTGGGCTGCTTCTGCCCACGATCCGTTCGCGCGCGCGTATCCTGCGCTTCAACCCGCTGCCCTCGGGCGATGTCGAAAAGGCGCTGCGGGCCGCGAACGACATGGCCGATCCCGCCGACATTGCGCTCGCGGCAAGGGCGTCCGGCGGGGCGCCGGGCGCAGGCCTCGCCTTTCTGGCCCAGGAACTAGGACCGGCCGAGGCACTGATGCGCCGCATCGCAACCGAGGGGGATCCGGATTTCGTGCTGCGGGGCAAGCTGGGCGAGGAAATCGGCGCAAGACCAGATCGCGCGAGGCTTTCCGCCACGCTGGACCTCGCGCGCACGGTTCTGGCACAGAAGCTGGAGAACCCGGACACGCTCGACATTCCCGCCCTCGTCGATGCCCACTCGCGCCTCGTGACCATTTCGGGCCAGGCGAAAAGCTACAACTTCGATCCCGGCTTCCTGGCAATGGAAATCGGCACCTTGCTCGCCTCGGCTGCCCCGCTTAGAGCCTAGGCCAATGGCTGACCCTTACTATATCACCACCGCAATCCACTATCCGAACGGCAAGCCGCATATCGGCCACGCCTACGAGACGGTGGCTGCAGACGTTATCGCCCGGTTCCAGCGCCTGAAGGGGCGCGAGGTGCGCTTCCAGACCGGCACTGACGAACACGGCCTGAAGATGGCGCGCAAGGCGGAGGAGCAGGGCAAGACCCCGCGCGGACTGGCCGATGAGATGAGCGGCTATTTCCGCGATCTGTTCGACCTGCTGAACATCTCCTACGATCGCTTCATCCGAACGACCGAAGCCAGTCACCATACGGCGAGCCAGGCGCTGTGGCGCAAGATGGAAGCCAATGGCGACCTCTATCTGGACCGGTATGAGGGTTGGTATTCGGTGCGCGACGAGGCCTTCTACGACGAGAAGGAGCTTGTGGCAGGCGAGGGGGGGGAGAAGCTGTCTCCGCAGGGCACTCCTGTCGAATGGACGGTGGAGGAAAGCTGGTTCTTCCGCCTGTCGAAGTATCAGGACAAGCTGCTGGACCTGTACAGCCGCCAGCCAGACTTCATCCAGCCCGACAGCCGCCGAAACGAGGTGATGCGCTTCGTCGAAGGCGGTTTGCGCGATCTTTCCGTCAGCCGCACCAGCTTCGACTGGGGCGTGCAGGTGCCCGGTGCCGAAGACCACGTGATGTACGTTTGGGTCGACGCGCTGACCAACTACATCAGCGGGCTCGGCTACCCGGAAGAAGGCGCGGACTGGAAATACTGGCCCGCCGACCTGCACCTGATCGGCAAGGACATCGTGCGGTTCCACACGGTCTACTGGCCCGCCTTCCTGATGAGCGCGGGTGTGGAGCTGCCCAAGCAGGTGTTCGGCCACGGCTTCCTGCTCAACCGCGGGCAGAAGGAGAGCAAGTCTCTCGGCAACGTCACCGATCCGACCGTGCTGGCCGACCAGTTCGGCGTCGATGCCTTGCGCTATTTCCTCATGCGCGAAATCGCCTTCGGGCAGGACGGAAGCTATTCGCCCGAGGCCATCGTGACGCGCGCCAATGCGGAGCTGGCCAACAGTTTCGGCAATCTGGCGCAGCGCACCTTGTCGATGATCGCCAAGAACCTCGATGGGCACCTGGGCGCTTACGATCCGAACGGCGACGACAAGGCGCTGCTCACCACCGTGCAGGACGCGGTTCGCCATTCCTTGCCGAGAGAATTCGAAAAACTCGCATTTTCCGTCGGGATCGACGCGTGGATGAAGGCGGTTTACGCCTGCAACCAGTATGTCGACGAGCAAGCGCCCTGGGCGCTCAAGAAAACCGACCCGGATCGCATGCGCACGGTGCTGCAGACGCTGTTCATCGCGCTGCGAGACCTCGCCATCGCGATCCAGCCTGTGATTCCCGAAAAAGCGGGCCAGCTGCTGACAATGCTGGGAATTGCCGAAGAAGCACGCTCCTACGAGAATCTGGCCGACGAGGGCTGGTATGGCGCGCTGATCAAGACCGGCTATCGGGTTCCCAAACCCGATCCGCTGTTCCCCCGGCTCGAGCTACCCGAAGCAGAGGACGCCAGCTGATGCTGATCGATAGCCACTGCCATCTCGAATACGAAGGCCTGGTCGAGGATCAGGACGCCGTCCTCGCCCGGGCGCGCGAAGCTGGCGTGAAGGGCTTCCTCAACATCTCGACCAAGCAGGCCGAATGGGATCAGGTCGTCGCCACGGCGGCGCGCGAGAATGACGTTTGGGCGAGCGTGGGCATTCATCCGCACAACGCGGACGCGCATGCGGATCTTGCGCGCGAGACACTCTTCGAAGCGACGCGGCACCCGAAGGTGGTCGGGATCGGTGAAACTGGCCTCGATTACTATTACGACAAGTCCGACCGTGAGACGCAGCAGACCCTTTTCCGCATGCACATCGATGTCGCGCGCGAGACCGGACTGCCGCTGATTATTCATACCCGTGATGCGGAAGAGGATACCGCCGCAATTCTGGAGGAGGAGATGGGGAAGGGGGCGTACCCCGCCCTGATCCACTGCTTCACCGCTTCCGCCGAGTTCGGACGCAAGGTGCTCGACCTCGGTCTGTCGATCTCGCTGTCCGGTATCGTGACCTTCAAGAACGCGAAAGATCTGCAGGAGGTCGCCAAGGTGGTTCCGGCCGGCCGGCTGCTGGTCGAAACCGACAGTCCGTTCCTTGCGCCCGTTCCGCATCGCGGAAAAACCTGCGAACCAGCCTATGTCGCCAATACCGCGCAGTTCGTTGCTGACCTGCGCGACACGAACATCGAGGCGCTGGCTGCGCAGACGACCGAGAATTTCCACGCGCTGTTTTCAAAGACGAAAGCGGCAGCGTGAAGGTCACACTGCTCGGCTCGGGCACGTCGACCGGTGTTCCGCGCATCAATGGGGACTGGGGCGCTTGTGACCCTCAGGAGCCGCGCAACCGCCGCACCCGCGTGGCGATTCTGGTCGAAAGCGAGGAGGGCGCGCGCCTGCTGGTCGACACCCCGCCGGACCTGCGCGAGCAGTTTCTGCGTTGCGGTATCGACAGCATCGACGGGGTTTTCTGGACCCACGACCATGCGGATCACTGCCACGGCATCGATGATCTGCGGGCGCTGCGCTATGGCCGCAGCGGGCCGATCCCGGGCTATGGCGTGGAAGAAACCGTCCGCCGCCTGCGCGCGCGCTTCAGCTACGTCTTCGCAGGCGAACATGGCTATCCCACGATCGTGAAGCTGGAAGCGCTCGACCGGCTGCGGCTGTTCGCCGGGCTCACCGTCGAGTGGTGCGTGATGCCGCATGGACCTGCCAAGAGTACCGGGTTCCGCTTCGGAAGTGACAAGAGCTCTATCGGTTATGCCACTGATTTTAGTGAAATAACCGATGGTATGCTGAACCTTTTCGACGGCGTCGACGTGCTGGTGTGCGACTGCCTGCGGCGCGAGGAGCATCCGACCCATGCGAACCTGGCAATGGCGCTTGAGCTGGGCAAACGCTGTGGCGTGCGCAAACTTGTTCTGACCCATCTCGATAAAAGCATGGATTACAGGACCTTATGCGGCGAAGTTCCAGCAAATGTCATCGTGGGTTATGACGGGTTGCAGGTGGCGGCATGACGCAATTCGAGATCGTGCAGATCGTCGCTTTGGTCGGCTGGCTCGTGCTCGCCGTCAGCGCCTTCGCGGCGCATGGCCTCAACTGGAAGACTTCGCTGCGTCACGCTTTGATCTGGGCGGTCATCATTACCGGCCTGATGCTTCTGGTCACGATGATCCGATAGGGCCGCAATCGGCCATTGGACGCCCCGCAGGTCCATCCTTTATTTTACATAATATATATTATCCATCTAATCCTGATGCTGACGGCGGCACCCGGAGGCCCTATGCCCCGCCGCCATGAGCGAACCTGCACGGGAAAACCAGATCGACCGCCTCATCGCCATCATGGCGCGATTGCGTGATCCGCAGCGCGGTTGCGAATGGGATCTGGCGCAGGATTTCGCCAGCATCGCACCATACACGATCGAGGAAGCCTACGAGGTCGCGGACGCCATCGAACGCGACGCCATGACGGAGCTGCGCGAGGAACTCGGCGATCTGCTGTTCCAGGTCGTGTTCCACGCGCGCATGGCCGAAGAACGGGGCCTGTTCGGTTTCGCAGATGTCGCGCGCGCAATCTCCGACAAGATGGAAGCACGCCATCCGCATATCTTCGGCGGTTCGGACGGCACGATGGACGAAGCCCGGTGGGAAACGCTCAAAGCGAAGGAGCGCGAAGCGAAGGGACAGCAGAGCGCGATGGACGGCGTGGCGCGTGCGCTGCCCGCGCTCCTGCGCGCCGAAAAACTGCAGAAGCGCGCCGCACGCGACGGATTCGACTGGCCCGACCTCTCTGGTGCGGCCGCAAAGGTCGCGGAAGAAACACGCGAACTGGCAGAGGCGGACGATGCAACGCGCGAAGAGGAAGCCGGCGATCTGCTCTTCGCCGCGGTCAACCTCGTCCGCGCCCACGGCATAGCTCCGGAGGCCGCGCTACGCGCCGCAAACCACAAGTTCGAGCGGCGCTATCGCGGCATGGAAAAACTGGCCGAAGGCGACTTCGCCAGCCTCGATCTCGATAATCAGGAAGCGCTGTGGCAGGCCGTGAAGCGCGACGAAAAGGACGCGTCAGCCTAACTCGAAGCTTTCGAACTGGCCAAGTTCCTTGGGGCCGAGGCGCACCAGCACCCGATGGCGAGGTGCACCGCCCTCCCCGGCAGGAAGTTCCTCTTCCTCCAGCACATCGCCATGCGCGTGGAGCCACGCGATCTCGCGTCCTGCAGAGGTCGGAAGCACGAACTCGCGCACGCTGGCACCGCGCGTCAGCACTTGCGCAATTCGCGCCTCGAGCGCTTCGAGATTGAAGCCTGTTTCCGCCGAAAGCGGCACGACGCCTTCGTCGTCTTCCGCGCGCGCGGCCAGATCGGTGCGCGTATCGTCGGGCAGCAGGTCCCACTTGTTCCAGACTTCCAGAATCGGGATGACGCTGGCTTCCTCGGAACCCTCCTCCGGCGCGCCCACGACGCCCAGGCCGCGCAACACGTCGAGAACCTGCGTTTTCTGCGCCGCGCTGGAAGGATTCGCGATGTCGCGCACATGCAGGATCAGGTCGGCGTTCGTCACTTCCTCCAGAGTCGCGCGGAAGGCGGCGACCAGCTGGGTCGGCAGATCGGAAATGAACCCGACCGTGTCGGAGAGGATCGCCTTTTCCACGCCCGGCAGGCCGATCGCGCGCATCGTCGGGTCGAGCGTGGCGAAGAGCAAATCCTCGGCCATTACGTCGGCACCGGTCAAACGATTGAAAATGGTCGATTTCCCGGCATTGGTATAGCCGACCAGCGCGATCACCGGCCACGGGGCCCGCGTCCGGCGTTCGCGGTGCAACGCGCGGGTCTTGCGGACCTGTTCCAGTTCCTTGCGCAACCGGCTCATGCGGGTGCGGATCATCCGCCTGTCCGCCTCGATCTGCGTTTCGCCCGGCCCGCCAAGGAAGCCGTAGCCGCCGCGCTGGCGTTCAAGGTGGGTCCAGCTGCGCACGAGGCGGCTGGCCTGGTAGTCGAGGTGCGCCAGCTCGACCTGGAGGCGGCCCTCGGCGGTCGCTGCACGCTCCCCGAAAATCTCCAGGATCAGGCCCGTCCGGTCGATCACCTTGCGCTTGAGCTGTTCCTCAAGCGTACGCTGCTGAATGGCCGAAAGTGCGCCGTCGACGATGATCAGTTCGGCTTCGGCCAGTTCGGCATCGGTGCCGATCTTTTCGACCTGCCCCGCCCCGAACAAGGTCGCCGGGCGCACGTCGCGTACCGGCTGGACATAGCTTTCGGCCACCACGATGCCGATGGCATTGGCCAGGCCGATGGCCTCGGCCAGGCGCTCTTCGGCGGGCAGGTCGTTCGATTGTCCGCGAATGTCGGGGCAAACCACGAGGGCGCGCGCGCCGCGCGTCACCTCGCCTTCAAGTTCATCTTCGAAAATCTAGAATAATCCCGTCAATCGTCGTCTTCCCAGTCGCTCAGGTCGACCGGCTCGGCAGGTTGAATGGTCGAAACGGCGTGTTTGTAGGCGAGCTGGACGTACCCGTCACGTTCGAGCAGCGTGCAGAACAGGTCGTAGGCTGCGATCCGGCCCTGCAACATCACACCATTGACCAGGAACATCGTCACCTGGACTTCCGACTCGCTGACACGGCCGAGAAAAACGTCCTGCAACTGACGCTGCTTGCGGTTGCCCTCCCTGCTGGAGAATTGTTCCGCGTCCATCGCCTGTGCGGGCATGATCGTGCTGATCGCATGCTTGTAGACCAGCTGCGACTGTCCGTCGCGCCGCAAAAGCAGCGAGAAATTGTCGAACCAGGTGATGATGCCCTGCAGCTTCACGCCCTTGACGAGAAACACCGTGACCGGCGCCTTGTCGCGCCGAAGGCTGTTGAGCAGCGCGTCCTGCAGATCGGGCTGTTTGTCGTTAGACTGCCTCTCGTTCGACTGACGCTCGGGCCGGGGCTTTTCCGCACTTGTTTTGGCGGAGGCGCCTTCCATCGGGGCTTCATTGGCGACCCCGTCGCTTTCTGCCGCCGATTTGGTCCGTATCGAGAGGGTTTTTCCTTCGGGCATGACCCTGTTCCTGTTCTTGGCGGAGGCTCAATCGCGCGGCCCCCGCGTCGCTCCTTATGCCCGCCCTTCGCACCCGAGGGCAGACCCTTTAGGGAAAAATGCGCGCCTCGCGCTTGCGTTCCGCCCTATCCGCGCGGGCAGCCCCAGACCGGGGGTCAGTCCTCATCCTTCCTTTCGGTCATGCCGAGAATCTTCAGTTTTCGATGCAGGGCAGAGCGTTCCATTCCGATGAAGCTCGCCGTTTTCGAGATATTGCCAGAAAACCGGCGGATCTGGATGGTGAGATATTCGCGTTCGAACTCCTCGCGAGCCTCACGCAGGGGCACCCCCATCAGGCTGGAGAGGCCGATACCGCCCTTCACCCCGCCCTCGGTAATCTCGGCGGGCAGCATGTCGGGCTCGATCACCTGCATCTTGTCGCGCGGAGACAGGATTACCGTTCGTTCCACCACATTGCGCAGCTCGCGCACGTTGCCCGGCCAGTCGTAGGCCTGCAGCGTGGCCAGCGCGTCCTCGCTGACCTCGGGGGGAGGCAGGCCCTGCTCGGCCGCGTACCGGGCGAAGAAATGCGTGGCGAGCGCGGGGATATCGTCGCGCCGGTCGGCCAGCGACGGGATTTCGACCGGCACGACGTTCAGACGATAGAACAGGTCCTCGCGGAAGCGCTTCTCCTCGATTTCCTTCTGCAGATCGCGCGAGGTGGAGGAAACCACGCGCATATCCACGCCGATCTGGCGATTGCCCCCCACCCGCACGAAGCTCTGTTCGGTCAGCACGCGCAGGATGCGCGCCTGGGTGGAAAGCGGCATGTCCGCCACCTCGTCCAGGTAGAGCGTGCCACCATCGGCGGTTTCGAGCAGGCCGGGACGGATCAGCTTGCCGTCCTGTTCCTCGCCGAACAGCTCCTGTTCGAACCGTTCCGAGGTGATGCGCGCGGAATTGACGATCACGAACGCATTGGAGGCCCTCGGGCTCCAGCTGTGGAGCAGGCGGGCGGCCACTTCCTTGCCGCTTCCGGCGGGGCCGCTGATGAGCACGCGGCTGCCGGTATTGGCGACCCGCTTCAGCGTCGCGCGGACCTGGTTCACGGCGGCGGAGTTGCCGGTGAACTCTTCGCCCCCGCCCCCGTTATCCTGCTTCAGACGGGTATTCTCGCGCCGCAGGCGCTCGGTTTCGGTTGCCCGTTCCACCAGCAGCAGAAGCCGCTCCGTCTCGAAAGGCTTCTCGATGAAGTCCATCGCACCGCGGCTGACGGCGGAGACGGCTGTGTCGATGTTGCCGTGCCCGGAAAAGATGATGACCGGCAGTTCCGGCTCGCGCGCCTTGATCGCATCGAGCACTTCGAGCCCGTCCATCGGGCTCCCGTGCAGCCACACATCGAGCAGGACGAGGCTGGGCCGCCGTTCGTCGACCATGCGCAACGCGCTGCCACTGTCGCCTGCCACCCGGCATTCGTATCCCTCATCGCTCAGGACGCCCGAAACGAGTTCACGAATATCGCGTTCGTCATCGACCACCAGAATGTCGACGGCCATCAGCTCGTACTCCCGGTTGAATGCGCGCTCATGCGGCTTGCTCCTCCGAAGCGGTTGGGTGCGTGGATTCGGGCGTCCGTGCGAAGCTCAGGATAACCTGGGTGCCCCGGGATGGCCCCGGCGCGAAGCTCATCTTCCCGCCATGCTCTTCCACGATCTTGCTCACGATCGCGAGGCCCAGGCCGGTGCCCTTCTCGCGCGTGGTGACATAAGGCTCTGCGATCCGGTCGCGATCTGCGGGCAGGCCCACGCCATTGTCCGACACGATCACGTCGATCATCTCTTCCGACGGTTCGATGGCCACCGCGATATGGCCGGCATAGTCCGGCTCGTCCTCGGCAGCGCGCGCCTGCACGGCCTCGACCGCGTTCTTGAGCACGTTGGTCATCGCCTGGCCGAACTGGTGGCGATCGCACATCAGCGAAACCGTGCCCTCAGGCGCGTTCAGTTCGAACCCGATGTCCTGATGCGCGACTTCCTGCAGGAACACCGCCTGGCGCACCAGGTCGAGCGCGTCCTCATCACGGAATACCGGTTTTGGCAGCCGCGCGAAGGACGAGAATTCGTCGACCATGGTCCGCAGAGCCCCGACCTGCCGCACGATCGTGCTGGTCAGTTCGTCGAACAGCGGGTCGTCCTCGCCCACCTGCCGGGCGTAGCGCCGGTTCAGGCGCTCGGTCGCCAGCTGGATAGGCGTCAGCGGGTTCTTGATCTCGTGCGCGATCCGCCGCGCCACGTCGGACCAGGCGGCCCGGCGCTGGTCGATCAGCTGGCGGGTGATATCCTCGAAAGTAATCACGTGTCCGCCGGTAGCGGGCGCTATGCGGACCGCCAGGGTCAGCAGATCGCCCCCCTTGTTGATGGTCACGATCCCGCTGCTGGCCCCCTGTGCCAGCAGGTCCGCGATCTGCGGGGTAACCTGCGCGAAGGACATGCCCCGCCCGTCCATCTCCGGCTCTTCGAACAGGAGCGCGCGGGCCGATGTGTTCATCAGCTGAATGTCACCGCCTTCGTCGATCGAGACGATCCCCGCGCTCATCGATTCGAGCACCGCTTCGATGAAGGCGCGTCGTTCATCGAGTTCGCGGTTGGCCTGCATCAGATCGTCGGTCTGCATCTCGAGCTGCGCGGTCATGCGGTTGAACGCACGGTTGAGCAGGCCAATCTCGTCGGCGCCGGTACGCCCTTCGATCCGCATCGCGAAGTTGCCCGCCCCCACCTTTCGCGCGGCAGCCACAAGGTCCGTCAGGGGCTCCACCTGGCGGTCGGCGAACCTCAACGCGAACCAGACGGCAAAACCCACCAGCGCCAGCGACACGAAGAACAGTGCCAGATTGAATCGCAGCTGGATCGCACGCGCTCTCTGCGTCAGCTCTCGATACTGGACCATGATATCGGTCGCGCGCTGGAAGTCGGTGAAGGAAAGCGCCGTCGTGTTGCGCGCATTGTAGAGGTAGATGCCCGCCGTCCGGTCGATCGGGGTGACCGCTTCGATCCTCTCCTGGTCGGCGTAGACCACCTCCGTTTCGCCCGCTTCGATCCGCTTCAGGGCGCGGGCGCCGGTTTCCGCCGGCTTGTTCCCCTCGACGATCCCCGCCGCCACCGCGGTCGTGACCGTGCCATTGGGGAATGCCTGCAGGATCGCGCTTTCGCTGATGTCGCGCGCCTGCATCTGATAGAGATAGTCTTCCTGAAATTCGCGGCTGGTCAGGTCGTTCGCATCGCGCCTCTGCAGCAGGTAGAACACGTCGCCCGCCATTGTCGTGGTTTCCTGGGCGAGGTCGAACTGGTTCTGTTCGAAATAGCTTTCCGCAAACTCGTTGGTGCTTTCGAACAGGCCACGCGAATCGCTCGAAAACCAGAAATCCACGCCCGACTGGAACAGCACGGCGGCAAACACCGCCACCAGCAGTGTCGGAACCGCCGCGATCAGGGAGAACAGGAAGACCAGGCGCACGTGCAGCCGCGCGGTGCTCCCTGCCGCGCGGCGCAGCGCAAGCCGTCTGCCCAGCAGGACCAGCAGGGCCATGGCCGGAACCAGCGTGCCGACGAGCAGGATCGATATCTGCCGCGTCGGCAGCAACTGGGTATCGTTCGGCTGGTTCGAAAAGGCCGTCCAGGTGGCGAGGATCATGATGGCCAGCGCGGTGGCCGCGCCGATCTCGAGCCAACCGAAAAGGTTGGCCCGCCGCGACACGACGACCAGCCGCCGCGCGAGGCGTGAACCGCTTCTTGGTCTGCTGGAAGTCGCCATCATCGTTGCCAACTTACAACATCACTGTTGCGACATTACAAGTTGCAATAGCAGTTCGTCCCACCTTGCACCGCAACAGGGCCACGGCTGGTGGATTCGCGTGCCAGAACCGGCGCGTCGCTCAGGCCGCGCTGCGGACGAGGAATGGCTCGTAGAAGCGTTCGATCTCGCCCAGCACCTGCGCCGGATCGTCGATGAAGTTCACCGCCTTGCGGAACTCGGAGGAGCCGTAGAGGCCCTTCACATACCAGCCCAGATGCTTGCGCGCGATCTTCACCCCGACCTCGGGAGTGTAGTGATCGAGCATCCGGCGGAAATGCTCCACCACGACCGCATATTGCTCGTTCAACGGAGGATCGGCGCGCTTCTCGCCCGTCTGCCACCAGTGCATCACCTGGCCGAGCAGCCAGGGGCGGCCGTAGGCCCCGCGCCCGATCATCAGCCCATCCGCACCCGATTGCTCGAGCGCCCTGGCCGCATCGTCGATCGAGCAGATGTCGCCGTTGACGATCACGGGAATGTTCACCGCTTCCTTCACTCTGGCGATGAAGGACCAGTCGGCGCTGCCCTTGTACATCTGGTTGCGGGTGCGGCCGTGGACGGTGATCATCTTTACGCCCAGATCCTCGGCAATCCGCGCCAGCTCGGGCGCGTTGAGGCTGGCGTGGTCCCAGCCCATGCGCATCTTCACGGTCACCGGCACGTCGACCGCCTTTACCGTGGCTTCCATCAGCTTCGTCGCCAGCGGCACCTCGCGCATCAGCGCGCTGCCCGCCAGCTGGCCGACGACCTTGCGCACAGGACAGCCGAAGTTGATGTCGATGATCGCCGCGCCATTGCCCTCCTGAAGCTTCGCGGCTTCAGCCATGCTCGCCGGATCGCAGCCGACCAGCTGCATGCTGACAGGCTCCTCGATCCGGTCCCAAGCGGCCTTCTGCACGCTCTGGCGCGTCTCGCGGATCGCGGCTTCGCTCGCGATCATCTCGGTCACGTTGAGGCCCGAGCCATAGCGGCGGACCAGCGTGCGGAAGGGCATGTCCGTCACACCCGTCATGGGCGCGAGGATCACGGGCGTTTGCACGCGCACGTCGCCAATGGCGATCGGCTTCGGGGCCGAGGGAGGGGTTGGCACTTCAAGCATGGGGAAGCGCGCCAGATAGTGGATTGCCGCCGCTATCGCAAGCGCGTAGCCCCGGCGACCAATGGCAAAACCCGCAGACCAGTCCCGTTTCGCCGCGATCATCGTGGCCGCAGGCACGGGCTCGCGCGCTGGCCAATCGCTTCCCAAGCAATATGTCCGGTGGCGCGGCAAGCCGGTGTTGCGCCACAGCGCAGAAACGCTGCTGGCTGCAGGGGCGCAACCGCTGGCGGTTGCCATCGCGCCCGATGCTGCGGACTTGGCGCGCGAGGCGCTGGCCGGGCTCGACAGCATCATCCTTGTCGATGGCGGCGCGACACGGCGCGCTTCGGTTGCTGCGGGGCTCGAGGCGCTGGCGGGCGAGGCACCCGACCGCGTGCTGATTCACGACGCCGCGCGCCCCACCCTGCCCCAACCCGTGATCGCCCGCGTCCTGGCCGCGCTGGACGATCATCCCGGGGCCATCCCCGCCCTGCCCGTGGTCGACACCATTGCGCGCACGAAGCACGGCGTGATGACCGGGCAGGAGGACCGCACCACCCTCGCCCGCGTGCAGACACCGCAGGGGTTCCACTTTGCCGATATCCTGAGCGCGCACCGCGCCTGGGATGGGGACGAAGAGCCGACCGACGATGCCCAGGTGCTGCGTGCGGAAGGCAAGGAAGTCGCCGTCGTCGCGGGTGACGAGCGCCTCGCCAAACTTACGTTCGCACAGGATTTCGCAATGCAGGCACCACCCGTTCGCACCGGCACCGGTTTCGACGTTCACGCCCTGGCCGAGGGTGAGGAGCTGTGGCTCGGCGGGTGCAAGATCGATCACGACAAGGGGCTGGCAGGCCACAGCGATGCCGATGTCGCGCTGCATGCGCTGGTCGATGCCATTCTGGGTGCGATCGGCAATGGCGATATTGGCACGCACTTCCCGCCCGGCGACGATCGCTGGAAAGGCGCATCCTCGGGCCAGTTCCTGCAGCATGCCGTTTCTCTGGCAAGCGAAGCGGGGTACCGGATCGGCAATCTCGATGTCACGATCATCTGCGAGGCGCCCAAGATCGGTCCGCACAAGGATACCATGCGCGAAAAGATCGCCGAGTTGGCGGGTATTCAGATAGCTGCTGTCAGCGTAAAAGCGACCACGACGGAGAAGCTCGGCTTTACCGGCCGCGGCGAAGGGATCGCCGCGCAGGCTGCCGCCACACTCATCAGGGAGGACTTCCAGTGACCTTTCGTTTCCGGACCATCGCGGTGGCAGCAGCGCTGGCCTCGCTCGGCCAGCCTCTCGCGGCCCAGAGCTCGGCCTGCGTCCAGCCCGAGGACCTGGCCGACACCGTGACCTATGCGATGCCCTTGTTCCTCCAGGGCCTGCAGTCCAAATGCGCGACCGCGCTTCCTGCCGACAGTTTCATCCTTTCGCAGGGCGAATCCTTCGCGCAGTCGTTCGAGCCGTTGAGGGACGAAGCATGG
Source organism: Citromicrobium sp. UBA3494 (assembly GCA_002377695.1). Classification (GTDB taxonomy): domain Bacteria; phylum Pseudomonadota; class Alphaproteobacteria; order Sphingomonadales; family Sphingomonadaceae; genus Alteriqipengyuania. The sequence continues at coordinate 83,874 of DFQH01000008.1, forward strand.
CCCGGCGCACGCCGCACCCTGATGCGCTTCATCGAGAGCGAAGCTGCGGCGGCGGAGGATAGCGAAGGCGCGGACGCGACCACTGCGGGCTTCGTGCAGATTCTCTCATCGCTCGATGGCGACGAACTGCGTCCCTTCGTCGACGGGATCGGCGTCCAGCTGATCGCGGAGGAGATCAAGCCGGCGACCTGCGGAGACATAGAGAAGGTTCTCCCGCTGCTCGCCCCCCTCCCCCCGCAGAACTACGGCGGACTTGTGTCGGCCATCTTCGGCCTCGTGTCCGAGGGTGAGAGCGACGGCTTCGTCTGCGCAGCCGCCGCGCAATGACCAGCGCGCTGCTCCCTTCCGATGTTCTCGACCTTGCCCGGCGCGTGGTCGACGAAAACCGCGCGGCATCGCGAAAGGTCGCGCTGGCGGAAAGCTGCACCGGGGGGCTCGTCTCCGCCGCAATAACCGAGATCGCGGGATCTTCGAGCGTGCTCGACCGTGGCTTCGTGACCTATTCCAACGAAGCCAAGATGGAGCTTCTGGGGGTCTCGCAGGACATTATCGAGACCTTCGGCGCGGTCTCCATCGCCTGCGTCTGGGCGATGGCACAGGGCGCGCTCGCCAATAGCAATGCCGATGTGGCGGTTGCGATCAGCGGCGTTGCCGGGCCCGGCGGCGGCACGGCAACCAAGCCGGTCGGCACGGTGGTGTTCGCACGCGCCATCCGCGGCGACGGAAGCGAGCCCGAAGGCGAACTGAAAAGCTTCGGCGATCTCGGCCGTGCGGAAATCCGCCGTCAGGCGACGCTCTGCGCGCTGGAGCTGCTGTTGCCGTAAAGCTCGTGGGCGCGTTCCTCGAACGCGGTCATCATTCGCCGGAAGGCACGGTCGAAATAGGCCCCGGCCAGCGTTTCGAAGATCTTGCTCTTGAAAGTGAAATCGACGCAGAAATCGATCTCGCATCCGCCCTCCGCCGGTTCGAACTGCCAATCGTTCTGCAGATCGCTCAGCGGGCCGTCGACGTAGTGAACCCGAATGCTCCGGGGCCGCTTCTTTTCGACGCGGGAGGTAAACTTCTCGCGGATCGCCTTGAAGCCCACGACCATGTCCGCAACCATCTCGGTCTCGCTATCGGACTGTATCCGCGTCGCGATCACCCAGGGCAGGAATTTCGGATAGCTCTTCACGTCAGCGACCAGATCGAACATCTGCTCGGGCGTATAGGGCAGGACGCGCTTCTGGTGGATGCCCGGCATCAGGCTTTCCCGGAGCGTGCCGCCTCGCGGGCCAGGCGCTCTTCGCGGGCGGCCTTCATCTGGGCGAAATCGTCCCCCGCGTGGTAGCTGGAACGGGTCAGCGGGCTCGATGCGACCTGCAGGAAGCCCTTGGCCCGCGCGATCGCGCCATAGGCATCGAAGGCCTTGGGCGTCACGAAATCCTCGACCTTCGCGTGCTTGGGCGTCGGCTGCAGATACTGCCCCAGCGTGACGAAATCGACATCCGCGCTCCGCATGTCGTCCATCACCTGATGCACTTCCAGGCGCTGTTCTCCCAGGCCCAGCATCATGCCCGACTTGGTGAAGATGGTGGGATCGTGGCTCTTCACCTCCTCCAGCAGGCGGAGCGAGGCGTAGTAGCGCGCGCCTGGGCGAATAGTGGGGTAGAGACGCGGCACGGTTTCGAGGTTGTGATTGAACACGTCCGGACCCGCTTCGCAGATCGCCTCGATCGCCGGGCGCATCTTGCCGCGGAAATCGGGGGTCAGAATCTCGATCGTGGTGTCCGGCGTCTCGCGCCGCAGCGCCTCGATCACCTTCACGAACTGCCCCGCCCCGCCATCGGGCAGATCGTCGCGATCGACCGAGGTGATGACGATGTGCTCCAGCCCCATCTTGCCCGCCGCAATGGCGACATTTTCGGGCTCCATCGGATCGACCAGCCGCGGCATTCCGGTCTTGACGTTGCAGAACGCGCAGGCGCGCGTGCAGACATCGCCCAGGATCATCACGGTGGCGTGCTTCTTCTCCCAGCACTCGCCGATATTGGGGCAAGCAGCCTCTTCGCACACCGTATTGAGGCCGAGGTCGCGCATCAGGCGGCGCGTTTCCTGGTACCCCTTGCTCACCGGGGCCTTAACCCGGATCCAGTCCGGCTTGCGGGCCCGCGGGGGGCGTTGTTCTTCGGGGTTCGGGGCGGAGGAGAGGTCGTTCATGCCCGCCATCTAGGAGCCTCACCCGTTCGAGGCAATGCCGCGCCTTGCCAGCGCCGCTCCGCTCGCCCATGTGGCAGCGCATGTCAGAAATGCAGGCCCACAACATCGCCCTCCTCATCGATGCCGACAATGTCGACCCAAACGGGATCGACTCGGTACTGACCGTGCTCGCCGAGCTGGGTCAGGTGAACATTCGCCGCGCCTACGGCAACTGGGCGAAGGACGCGCTCAAGCGCTGGGGCGACATCACCAATCGCTACGGCATTCGCCCGCACCAGCAGTTCGACCTGACGCGCGGCAAGAACGCGACCGACATGGCGATGACGATCGACGCGGTCGATCTGCTGTACCAGGGCAAGGTCGATGGCTTCGGCATCATGAGTTCGGACAGCGACTTCACCCCGCTGGTCACCAGGCTGAGGCAGGACGGTCTGCCGGTCTATTGCTTCGGCGACGCCAAGACGCCGCAGGCCCTGCAGCGGGCGTGCACGCGCTTTATCGACACCGCCAAGCTGGTGCGCGGGCAATCGCGCGATGCAGGAAACGATGCCAAGTCCGAAAAGGTGGATATCGATGAAGAGCTCATCCAGCTCCTGGGCGATGCGTGGAAAGCGTCCAGCCGCGACGACAATGGCTTCGCCCGCCTGCACGAGGTCGGCCAGATCGCGGGCAACCGCTCCAGCTTCGACGTGCGCAACTACGGCTTCAAGCGCCTGTCCGAACTGATCGCCTCGCTCGACCGTTTCGAGATGAAGCGCGGCCAGGACGATCAGCTCTACGTGCGTCGCCTGAGGTAGGCTGCTCCCGGCGCGAATAAGAAACGGCGCGGAAAGGCCTCCCTTCCCGCGCCGCCTCCTGCTTTATAGTACCGGACTGGTGCCGGCTGGCGGTCGTCGCTCAGCCCTCCGCCCGCTGTTCGGCGTAGGCCGACCAGAGGCGAGTGATGCCCTGGCGTTCGCCCTGCACCTTGGCGAAGGTTTCCCGGGCGTTCGCATAATCGCCGGCCATTACCTGGGCGATCCCGAGTCGGGTCAGCACGGTCTCACGATCCACATCGGAGCGCGTCAGCGCCAACTGATACAATTCAGCCGCTTGTGCGAAACGGTCCAGGCTGAAATGGGCGTCGCCAGCCAGCGTCGCGCGCTTCGCGGTCGCGCCGGAAGCGCGCGCTTCGCTGGCAAGCGCGGACAGGTCTTCGCGCACGATCTCCGAACGGTTGGTCGCTTCGGACAGCGCATTGGCCACGAAGGAAACGTCGCGCGAGATCAGACCGGCGGCAAGCCCTTCCTGCGTCACGGCCAGTACTTCGCCCGGCAGCTGCCGCACGCCCGCGACTTCGATGTACTTCTCATACTCGGCGCCGGAATCGAGGGCATCGGCCGCACGCAGAAGTCGCAAAAGATCCAGCGTTTCCTCGTCGCCATACTTTTTGAAATTACGCTGGATGTTAACCGCATCGCCCCAGGTCACCGCGTCCGGGTAATACCGCGCGAGGAGGATGCTGTACTTCGTGGAGGGTTCGTACTGCTCGCTCTGGTATGCCGTCCTGACAGCCTGCTGCAGGAGTTCCTTCGCAGGCTTGGTGCCAGCATCGATGTTCTGCTGGATCAGGGTATCGAAGTAGCCGATCGAACCGGCTTCGTTATTCTCCAGCGCGGCAGCCTGAGCGATCAGCGACTGCGCGGTGTCGGCCTTGTAGCCCAGCGATGCAGCCTTCTCCAGGTAGGTGCGGGCGGCCGCGTAATCGTTCAGATCGTAGGCGATCGTTCCTGCAACGAAGGTATATTGCGGCAGGTCCGCCTCTGTCACCTTGCCGCTGTCCAACATCAATTCGATGCCGGTACGCTGCAGGTTCAGGTCTTCCAGCTGGCGGCCAAGGTTATACAGCGCACCGCCGTAGGCCAGTCGATCATCGTCGTTCTTGACCGATTCGCGCACCTGGGGGGCGGTCATGCGATCGCGCAGCGACGCGTAATCCGGATTTTCCTTGCCGAGCTCTTCGTTGATGGGCGCGAAGGCTTTGATGAAATCCTTCGAGTATTTCGGTGCCTTCTGAGCATAGGCGGGCGTCTCGTAGGCGGTGACACCAAGCGCACCCACGCTCATCAGCGCGGCCGCGATTGCGAGCCTCGAAGCCTTGCGGGGGCGGTTTGTGAACAACGGCATTAATCTCTCCTGTTCTGAATCGCGTCGGGGGACGCGACCGGGTATTCCGACTTATCTGAATAACGCGCGGCCTATGATGAAGTGCCGCGTGAACGTCCAGATCGTGCAGGGAGACGGTTGAATGGTGCTTGAATGACTCATCAAGCCTGAATTGCCGCTCTCGCGGCCAAAAATGTGGACAAACGGCACATGGGGAAGGATGGGAGGTTGGTCTTGCTGGCACCCCCCACAGCTTTCCCCTAACCTGCCTCCATTGCGCGGAAGACGCAGCCGAAATAGCTAACCGAGCGGATATTCCTTGAGCGACGAAACCGAAACCCTGCCCCCGCCCAGCCCCATGGGCGAGTATGACCGCATCGACATCGTCGATGAGATGAAGACGAGCTATCTCGATTACGCGATGAGCGTGATCGTGAGCCGCGCGCTGCCCGATGTGCGCGACGGCCTGAAGCCCGTCCATCGCCGGATTCTCTTCGCCAGCCAGGAAGGCGGCTTCGTTTCCGGGCGGCCTTATCGCAAGAGCGCCAAGATCGTCGGCGACGTGATGGGTAACTACCACCCGCACGGCGACAGCGCGATCTACGACGCGCTCGCGCGGATGACGCAAAGCTGGTCGATGCGGGTTCCGCTGATCGACGGCCAGGGCAATTTCGGTTCGATGGACCCCGATCCCCCGGCGTCCATGCGTTATACCGAGGCACGGCTGGAAAAGGTCGCCAACGCGCTGCTCGACGATCTGGACAAGGATACCGTCGACTTCGCGGAAAACTACGACGGTTCGCGCGAGGAGCCGACCGTATTGCCTGCGGGCTTCCCCAACCTGCTGGTCAACGGCGCAGGCGGTATCGCGGTGGGCATGGCCACCAATGTCCCGCCGCACAACCTCGGCGAAGTGATCGACGGTTGCATGGCCTATATGGCCAATCCGGGCATCACCTCTGAAGAGCTGATCGAGTATATCCCGGGGCCCGATTTCCCGACCGCGCCGTTGATTCTGGGCCAGTCGGGCGCGCGCTCCGCCTACCTGACCGGGCGCGGGTCGATCATGATGCGCGCGCGGCACGAGATCGAAACCGGCCGCAACGACCGGCAGAGCATCGTCCTCACCTCGATCCCCTTCCAGGTCGGCAAGAACATGCTGGTCGAACGGATCGCCGATGCCGCGAAGGAAAAGCGGATCGAAGGCATTTCGGACATCCGCGACGAAAGCTCGCGCGAAGGCGTGCGCGTGGTCGTGGACCTGAAGCGCGATGCCTCGCCCGAGGTCGTGCTCAATCAGCTGTGGCGCTACAGCCCCGCGCAGGCGAGCTTCCCCGCCAACATGCTGGCGATCCGCGGCGGGCGGCCCGAAGTCCTGTCCCTGCGCGACATCATCCAGGCCTTCATCCAGTTCCGCGAACAGGTCATCACCCGGCGCACAAAGTTCGAACTGAACAAGGCGCGCGACCGGGCGCACATCTTGCTCGGCCTGGTGGTCGCCGTCTCCAACCTCGATGAGGTGGTGGCGATCATCCGCGGATCGCCCAATCCCGCCGAAGCCCGTGCCAAGCTGCTCCGCAAGGAATGGCCGATCGGCGACATCGCGCAGTATATCGAACTGGTCGAGGCGATCGACCTGTCTTCCGAACAGGAAGGCGGCACCTATCGCCTGTCAGAACGGCAGGTGAAGGCGATCCTCGAACTGCGCCTGCACCGCCTCACCGCGCTGGGCCGCGACGAGATTGGCGACGAGCTGAAGGAACTGTCGGTCAAGATCGAGGAATATCTCTCGATCCTCGCCGACCGGCGCAAGCTCTACCAGGTCATGCGGGAAGAGCTCGAGGCGATCCGCGAACAATACGCGACACCCCGCATCTCCGAAATCGCGCCTGCATGGGACGGTCTCGAAGACGAAGACCTGATCGAGCAGGAGGACATGGTCGTCACCGTCACCCACGGCGGTTACATCAAGCGCACGCCGCTACAGTCCTTCCGCGCGCAGGCGCGCGGCGGCAAGGGCCGCAGCTCGATGGCGACCAAGGACGAGGATGCGGTGGTCGAGATGTTCGTCACCAGCACCCACAACCCTGTGCTGTTCTTCACCAATACGGGCCGCGTCTATCGCATGAAGGTGTGGAAGCTGCCCGAAGGTAGCCCGACCACCAAGGGCCGCCCGATGGTCAACCTGCTGCCTCTGGGCGAGGACGAGCGCGTGACCAACGTGCTCCCCCTGCCGCAGGACGAGGCGGAGTGGAGCAAGCTCAACATCGTCTTTGCGACCGAACAGGGTATGGTCCGGCGCAACTCGATGGATTCCTTCACCAATATCCCGTCGAACGGAAAATACGCGATGGGCTTCGTCGAAGGCAGCGGCGACCGGCTGATCGGCGTGCGCCTGCTGAACGAGGATCAGGAGATTTTCCTCGCCTCGGACGCGGGCAAGGCGATCCGCTTCGCCGCTACCGACGCGCGCGAGACCAAGAGCCGTACCGGCATCGGCGTGCGCGGCATGAAGCTGAAGGAAGGCGACAAGGTCGTCAGCCTCGCCGTGCTGCATCCGCTGGCGCACGACATGGAGACCCGCGAGGCATACCTGCGCGGCGCGGTGTGGAAGAACAACGACACCGCCCACACGCTCGACCCGGATATCGCGGCGGCGATGGAGGAGAACGAGGAGTTCATCTTGACCCTTACCGCCAACGGCTACGGCAAGATCTCCTCGGCCTACGAATACCGCACCATCGGGCGCGGCGGCCAGGGCATCACGAATATCGGCGAGCCCAGCAATGCCAGCCGTAACGGGCCGGTGGTCGCCAGCTTCCCGGTACGCCACGGCATGCAACTGATGCTGGTGACCGACCAGGCCAA
>DFQH01000008.1:91371-91753 GCA_002377695.1 Citromicrobium sp. UBA3494
GATGCTGGTGACCGACCAGGCCAAGCTGATCCGCCTGCCCATAGATTTCAGGCACCTCATTCCCGACGGGTTCGAGAACCACAAGGGCTGGTCAATTTACGGTCGCGGATCTTCGGGCGTGAAGGTGTTCGATGTCGCCAAGGGCGAACAGATCGTGGGCGCAGCGCGGATCGACGAGGACGCCGATCCGGAAAACGACGCCGAAGCGGCGATCATGGACGAACGCATGGCGCGCGAGGACCAGACAACCACGCCGCACACAACGCTCGACCGGGACGATCCGCCGCCGACCGATGTGTAAAGACAGACGAAAGGAAGGTGGTGTCGGTGCTGGCCGCTAGCGCCTGAACCGGCGCAACGTCTGCACCACGCCGGTCGCGAT
>DFQH01000008.1:92042-92414 GCA_002377695.1 Citromicrobium sp. UBA3494
CGTCTGCACCACGCCGGTCGCGATCAGCATCTGGCCGACATAATAGGTCGGCCAGATCAGAAGATCGGGAAGCGGCGCCAGATCGACCGGACCCAGTCGGCTGAAGATCAGCCAGTCCGACACCACGAACAGCAGCGCGCCCAGCCCCACCCTCCAGCGGGGGAACAGGCTGAGCCACGCGGCCACCGCCATCCCGCCAAGCGTCGTGGCGTATAACGCGACGGCCCAATCCCGGCTCAGCAGCCAGCTTGCGATCGGGACCGCGAGGAACAGGAGGACTGCGGCCCAGGACGTGACGGTGCTCATCTCCGGGCGAAGATTTCTGCGGTAGAAGAGGATCGCTGCGACATGGCTCGCGGCGAAGGCGCCGCC
>DFQH01000008.1:92709-267459 GCA_002377695.1 Citromicrobium sp. UBA3494
GGCGAAGGCGCCGCCGCCCGCCACGAAGGAAAGCTCTATCAGGGCATCGCCAGTAGCGCCCAGGGCAAGCGCCACGACGAACAGCCCCGCGCGCAAACCCCGGGTACGCTGCGCTGCATAAAGCGCGAGAAAGCCGACCGCGCCCGTCTTGACCAGGATGGACGCAAGCCCCTCCCACGCGGTGCCTTCCAGGAAAGGAAGTGCAACGGCGCACGCTATGCTCAACACGAGCCACGGGCGATGCTGGACGAGGGCGCGGCGGGGGATCGGGGAACTCCTCTCGGGTTCGCGTTGCGGTTGATTTTCGCGCAACAGCGAGGCGGTGTAAAGCGGTTAACAGGTCGCGAACCGGGCCATCCCGCCGCCCGCTCATGGGCCTTGGCGCGATGGCTCGCCGCGATTTTTCCAAGCATCTTCTGATAGATGCCCCGGAACGCGATCTCGTTCCCGCGGCCCGGCCCGGCGCTGCCGATTGCGGAGAGCCTCCCCAGCGCCTAGGTGCGCGTGCATGGCACATGACGTTCACATCATCGGCGGCGGGCTCGCCGGAAGCGAGGCCGCATGGCAGCTCGCGCAGGCAGGGCTGAGAGTGCGCCTTTCGGAAATGCGCGGCGCGCCCGAAGACAGGGGGGGAGAAATGACCCCCGCGCACCAGACCGAGGGGCTCGCCGAACTGGTCTGCTCCAATTCCTTCCGCTCCGACGACAGCGACAAGAACGCGGTCGGCCTGCTGCACGACGAGATGCGGCGGCTCGATTCCATCGTGATGCGGGCGGGCGAGAAGGCCCGCGTTCCCGCCGGCAGCGCGATGGCGGTGGACCGCGATGTGTTCTCGGCCGAGGTGGAACGCACACTCGCCAATCATCCCAATATCGAGATCGTGCGCGAACGGGTCGACACGCTGCCCGACGCCGGGCTCACCATCGTAGCCACAGGCCCTCTGACCGCGCGGACACTCGCCGAGAGCATCGTGCAGGCCACCGGCGAGGATCGGCTGGCCTTCTTCGATGCCATCGCACCCATCGTCCACCGCGACAGCATCGACATGACCAAGTGCTGGATTCAGAGCCGCTGGAACAAGCGGACCGAAGCCAGCAACGAAGACGGCGACTACATCAACTGCCCCATGACGAAGGAGCAGTACGAAACATTCGTCCAGGCGCTGGTCGATGGCGAGAAGACCGAGTTCAAGGAATGGGAGGCCGACACCCCCTATTTCGACGGCTGCATGCCGATCGAGGTCATGGCGGAACGCGGGGTGGAAACGCTCCGCTACGGCCCGATGAAGGGCGTCGGGCTCGACAACCCTTACGACACTACGGAAGAACACCCGCAGGGCCGCTGGCCCTACGCCGTCGTCCAGCTGCGGCAGGACAACAAGCTGGGCACACTGTGGAACATGGTGGGCTTCCAGACCAAGCTGAAATACGGCGCGCAGGTGGAGCTTTTCCGCACGATTCCCGGGCTTGAGAACGCCGAATTCGCGCGGCTGGGCGGGCTGCACCGCAATACCTTCATCAACTCGCCCCTGGTGCTTGACCGGCAGCTACGCCTGAAGAGCGCGCCGCATGTCCGCTTTGCCGGGCAGATCACCGGGTGCGAAGGCTACGTCGAAAGTTCGGCGGTCGGCCTGATGGCGGGATTGATGGTCGCCGCCGAGCATCGCGGCGAGGACTGGTCCCCGCCGCCGCGCACCACCGCGCTGGGCGCATTGCTGAGCCACGTGACCGGCGATGCCGAGACGGAGACCTTCCAGCCCATGAACGTCAATTTCGGCCTCTTCCCGCCGCTGCACGAGGTGAAGAAGAAACAGCGCAAGGAAGCCTATACTTCCCGCGCCAAGGCGGAACTGGGCGAATGGCTCGCCAGCCGGGAGCGGGTGCCCGCCTAGCAGGCGCAGCGCGGCTTTTTCTTGCGTTTGGGCGCGGTGGTGGCGAACTCCGCCTGCGTAAGCGTGCGGTCGCCGTCCGCATCGGCGCCTTCGAACTTGTCGACGGTGGTTACCGCCCATTCCTCGAACGTGAGCAGGTTGTTGCCATCCCTGTCGAGCTTGCGGAAGGCCTTGGTTCGGGTCGAGAGCATCTCGTTGCGGGTGATCTTGAGGTCACGGTTCCGGTCGTAGCGGAAGAAGCGCCGCTGTTCCCGTGTGAGTTCCGTGGCCTGCGGCGGTGCCGGGCCCGTCAGATCGGCAGGGTCGGCTTGCGGCAATACGTCTTCGGCAGCGGTTTCGGTCGGTTCGGGAAGCGGAGGCGGCGCGGCTTCTTCCACCTGTGCCCTGCCCTGCCACCAGAAAATGCCGACCCCGGCGAGCGCGAGGCCCAGTACCGTGCCCAGCACCAATCGATCCAGCCCCTGCCCCTTCATCCGCGCGTCCCCCCGGAAACCCGTTCAGCGCCCTAGCATACCCGTGCGCACGGCGGCGAGGAAGTCGCCACCTGTCGAGAGCATTGGTCGCTCCCGCAAGAGGGCGCGACCACCGAGTACACCCAGGATAGCAAAAGGCCTGAGATTTCTCGGCAGGCCTGGACTTTCTGCACTCGCGTGACCCAGATCGGCTGCAACCGCGCGCACCAGCGCGCTCTCGGCCTCGCTCGCACAATGCTGTGCCAGGTCTGCGAGTGCCCAGCGCATCCCGGCGGCATCGACCACCTCGGCCTCGGCAACATGCAGCGCCGATGCTGCGACGGCCCAGCTGCGCGCGCGCCGACCTGCGAAAGCGATGGCGACATCGCGCGTCAGCTCCTCAGCCGCAGCGATCTGCTCCCACCCGTCGACCAGGCCGCCCAGCCGCGAAATATCGGCATCCCAACCCGCCAGCCGCGCCAGCAGCGGCTCGCCCTTGGGCCATTCTGCCGGGGACTGGGCAAAGCGATCCCGCCACCACGCCAGCTTGAGTTGCGCAATGATCGGCTCGCTCGCCTGACGCACCGCGTCGGCCAGCCGCCGGTCCAGCGCGAACAGATCCTGGAATACCGGGCGCGCATCGCGCGGGGCGTAAGCCAGCGCGAGAGCCAGCGGGGGATCGGGCGAACCCGGCGCCAAGTCGGAAGAATGCGAAGCTGCCACGCTGCGTCAGATGCGCGCGTCTTAACCTCGCTTCAACCCTGATCGGTCAAACACTGCTTACTGCCACCCGTCTATGGGATGCGCCGATATGGGGCCCGCCCCATGGTTAACCGAGGCGGGAGACGGACACGGATTCAGGCTGTCGATGAAGAGCGAAGGGCGAACATGAACTTTCTGACCCGCCTGCGCCGCGACGTTCGCGGCAACACGCTCGCCATGGCCGCTGCGGCGATGATCCCGCTGATCGGGATTATCGGCGGCGCGGTGGACATCAGCCGCATGTATATCGTGAAGACCCGCCTGCAGCATGCTTGCGATGCGGGCGCTCTGGCAGGTCGCAAGGCGATGGGCAGCGGCCAGTGGAGCCAGGCAAGCTACGCCCCGCGCATCGCCGCCGAGCGCTTCTTCGATGCAAATATTGCACCCCAGGCCTACGGATCGGAGGACATCAGCCGCACTTTCACGGAAAACGCGGGCAAGGTCACCGGCACGGCATCCGCCGTCGTGCCGATGAGCCTGATGCGAATCTTCGGCTTTTCGCGGGACACGCTGTCGGTCACCTGCGATGCGGAAATGCGGCTGCCGAATACGGACATCATGTTCGTGCTGGACGTCACCGGATCGATGGACAGGAACATTCCCGGGGATTCGACGAGGAAGATGGATGGCCTGAAAACCTCGGTAAAGTGCTTCTACGAAATCGTCGCCCGGCGCGATACGACCGCCAATTGCGCTACCGGCGTTCCCAGCGGCGGCACCAGCAGCGATGTGCAGATCCGCTTCGGCTTCGTGCCCTACAATACGAATGTGAATGTCGGCCGCCTGCTGCCCGCGTCCTTTTTCAAGGATACACAGTATTATCAGACCCGCATACAAAGCGGCGGGGGCAACAGCTGGGGTGCGTGGTACACCACCGGCTGGGAAAGCTGTGGCCAGGGCAACTCGGCCACGGTGCAGAATGTGGAAATCGATCGAACCTGGTTCTTCGGCAACTGGTGCAAATACAATCGCCGCGAGCTGACCGGCTCGCCCGTCACCTACTCCTATGATCGGTTTCCCGTGGATGTCAGCGGATTCAAGACGGGCACCCGCACGAGTGCCGAGGTCACGATCAACGGCAGTTACACCCGCACGGTCGACTGGCCCGGCTGCATCGAGGAGCGCCAGACAAAGCGCGCAAACAATTACTGGCCAATCCCCTCTGACGCGTACGATCTCCAGATCGACCTTCCGCCGACCAGCGATGCCACGCGCTGGGCCCCTGCCCTGCCGGACCTGATCTATACACGCGGTTCAAGAAGCGCGACCGATTCCCGGTATTTCACCCGGTCACCCATCAGCAACACCAACGAGGATTACGGCCAGCCGTCCGACTACTGCCCGACCGAAGCGAAGAAGCTGCAGGAATGGACCACCGCAAGCAGTTTCGAATCCTATGTCGACAGCCTTACGCCCAACGGAAACACCTATCACGATATCGGTCTGCTGTGGGGCGCGCGGCTGTTGTCCTCCAGCGGCATCTTCCAGTCGGAGAACGAGCTGACGCCTAGGGGCGGCGAAATCGACCGGCACCTGATCTTCATGACCGACGGCGATACGGTTGCGAACAATTACGACTACACGGCCTACGGGATTGGCTGGTACGATCAGCGCACCACCACCAGCAACGACCGGGATGCATACGACAAACAGGTCAACGCGCGCTTTGATGCGCTGTGCAAGCAGATAAAGAACATGACTCCGCGCGGCATCACCCTGTGGGTGGTCTCCTTCGGCGACGGCACGAACAGTGAGACGAAAAACCGCCTGCAGGGCTGCGCAACCGGTAACACATACTATTTCCACGCCGCCGATTCGGCACAGCTGCAACAGACCTTCAAGCAAATCGCCGACGATATCTCGCAACTGAGGCTGACGCGGTGAGGCTGCCCGCTCTCCTCTCTCGCCTGCGCAAGGACCGGGACGGTGCAACGCTTATCGAGTTTGCCATCGTCGCGCCGGTCCTGTGCCTGATGCTGATGGGCGCGTTCGACGTGGCGCATTCGCTTTACCTGCGGACCGTGACCGAGGGCATCATGCAGAAGGCCGGGCGCGATTCCTCGCTGGAAACCAGTTCGGCCGAGAGTGTGCAGGACGCGCTCGACGCGAAGGTGAAGGCGCAGATCCGCGATCTGGTCAGCGATGCCCAGGTCGACACCAAACGCCGGTTCTACCGCAGCTTCGCCGAAGCCAAGGCCGCCAAGCCGGAAACCTTCAACGACACCGATTCCAACGGTCGCTGCAATGACGGCGAAGCTTACGAAGATGCCAACGGCAATAATGTCTGGGACGATGATGGCGGCAACAAGGGCCAAGGCGCCGCCAAGGATGCGGTCTATTACACCGTCATCATCAAATATGATGCGCTCTTCCCCTTCTGGTCGATGATCGGCGGCAGCGAGAAGAATACGGTTACCGCGTCGACCATCCTGCGCAACCAGCCCTACAACGGCCAGGAAAGTTACGATGCGCCGGTGTGGAGGAACTGCACATGATCGCCGCGATCGCCCGCAGGATGGCGGTTTTGCGCCAGGTCGCCCATGACAGGACCGGGCTGGCGCTGGTCGAGTTCGCGCTCTCCCTGCCGCTGGTGCTCACGCTGGCGCTGACCGGTGCGGAACTGACCAACTACATCACCGTGCGCATGCGCATCAGCCAGCTGGCACTGCATCTGGCGGATAACGCCGCACGCGTCGGGGTCGGCGGGCCGCGAGAGGCGAAGAAGGTCTACGAATCGGACATCTACGATCTGATGGACGGCGCACAGCTGCAGGCTGGCGAGCTGGATCTCTACGAGCAGGGCTATGTCATCGTCTCCAGTCTGGAGCCGATGGCAGGCGCCAATCCCAACAACAAGGCGCGCATTCGCTGGCAACGCTGCCAGGGCGATATTCCCTATGATTCACCCTATGATGACCAGACCGAAAACCTGGACGGAATGGGCCCCACAGGCCGGCAGGCACAGGTCCAGCCCGATGGCGTGACCATGTTCGTGCAGGTCTATTACCAGTACGAACCGCTGGTTTCGGCGTCGCTGGTTCCGGGGATAGAGATTACCGAAACGGCTTCCATGATGGTGCGCGAACGTCGCGATACCAGCGGTTCCAACGACGGGCTCTATCCGGTGAGCGGCGTGACGCCGGCAACGTGCACTGCTCCTGCCCCCACGCCGACTCCCACGCCGACACCGACCAATCCCTATCGGGACCATGCTGCGCCCGGCGTCTGCCATACGACGCATTGGGACGGCTATCACTGCCACTGATGCAGCCCCGAGGGGCACAGGCAACCGATGGAAGGCCGGGGAACGCATTGCCAGCGTCCCCCGGGCCAAGGTCTAGTCCTCGACGTAGCAGACCTTCTTCACCGCCTTCACGATCGAAGGCGTGTCGATCAGCGCCATCGCCTCGAGGTTCGCTGCATAGGGCAGCGGAACATCGGCATTGGTCACGCGTGTGACCGGCGCATCGAGATAGTCGAAGCCTTCCTCCATGCAGATCGCAACGATCTCGCTGGAGATGGAGCAGGTCGCCCAACCCTCTTCGGCAACCACCATGCGGTTGGTCTTCTTCAGGCTTTCGAGCACGGTCTCGCGGTCGAGCGGACGCAGCGTGCGCAGGTCGATCACCTCGGCCTCGATCCCCTGCCCCGCCAGTTCCTCCGCCGCTTCCAGCGCCAGGCCGACCGCGATCGAATAGCTGACGATGGTGACATCGCTGCCTTCGCGCACGATCCGGGCCTTGCCGATGGGAAGGACGTAATCGTCCATGTCGGGCACGTCGAAGCTGCGGCCGTAGACCAGCTCGTTTTCGAGGAAGACGACCGGGTCTTCGCTGCGGATCGCCGCCTTCATCAGGCCCTTGGCGTCCGCCGCGTCATAGGGCGCGATCACGATCAGACCGGGCACGCTGGCGTACCAGGGCCCATAGTTCTGGCTGTGCTGCGCGGCGACGCGGCTGGCCGCGCCGTTGGGTCCGCGGAATACGACCGGGCAGCGCATCTGGCCGCCGCTCATGTAATTGGTCTTGGCCGCCGAGTTCACGATGTGGTCGATAGCCTGCATCGCAAAGTTGAACGTCATGAACTCCACGATCGGGCGCAGGCCGCCCATCGCCGCGCCGGTGCCCAGCCCGGCAAAGCCGTATTCGGTGATCGGCGTATCGACCACGCGCTTCGCGCCGAATTCGTCCAGCAGGCCCTGGGTGACCTTGTAGGCGCCCTGATATTCGGCGACTTCCTCGCCCATCACGAACACGCGTTCGTCGCGCCGCATTTCCTCGGCCATGGCATCGCGCAGGGCTTCGCGTACGCTGGTCGAGACCATTGCGGTGCCTTCGGGGATCGACGGATCGCTTGCCGCACTGCGGCTCGGCTTTTCGGGTGCTTCGGTGACTTCGGCCTCGGACGGCTCGCGCCCGACATCCTTGCCCTCGCCCTCGACATCTTCCTTCGGTTCGTCGGCGGATGCGGCGGGCGCTTCGATGTCGCCCACATCCTCCCCTTCGTCGGCCATCATCGCGATGACCGCGCCGACCTGCACACCCTCGGTGCCCTCATCGACCAGGATCTTCGCCAGCGTGCCTTCGTCGACGGCTTCGAATTCCATCGTCGCCTTGTCTGTCTCGATCTCGGCGATGATGTCGCCGATTTCGATCTTCTCACCTTCGGACTTGAGCCACTTGGCGAGCGTCCCCTCTTCCATCGTGGGGGAGAGGGCGGGCATCTTCAGTTCGGTCGCCATCGCTCAATACTCCTCCACCAGAACATCGGTGTAGAGTTCGCTGGCGTCGGGCTCGGGGGAATTCTCCGCAAAGTCGGCGGCGTCCGAAACCTGCGCTCGGATGCCCTTGTCGATATTCTTCAACTCGTCCTCGCTCTTGCCCTTCTCGATCAGCTGCTTCTTGATCCGCTCGATCGGGTCGTGATGATCCTTCTGGTCCTGCACCTCCTCGCGGGTGCGGTACTTCGCGGGGTCGGACATCGAGTGCCCGCGATAGCGATAGGTGTTGCACTCCATCAGCACCGGGCCGTTGCCCTCGCGCACGTGCTTGAACGCCACTTCGGCAGCCTGGCGCACTTCCAGCACGTCCATCCCGTTCACTTCCATGCCGGGGATGCGGAAGCTGGTCCCGCGGCGATAGAAGCGGGTCTCCGCGCTCGAGCGCTTGGTCGCGGTGCCCATCGCGTACTGGTTGTCTTCCACCACGAAGCAGATCGGCAGGTTCCACAGCGCGGCCATGTTGAACGCCTCGTACACCTGGCCCTGGTTCGCCGCGCCGTCGCCGAAATAGGCGAGCGTCATGCCGCCATCCTCGTTGTACTTGTGCGCGAAGGCCAGCCCTGCACCCAGCGGCACCTGCGCACCGACGATACCGTGTCCGCCATAGAACTTATGTTCCGTGCTGAACATGTGCATCGAGCCGCCCTTGCCCTTGGAAATGCCGGCCTGGCGCCCGGTCAGCTCGGCCATGATGACCTTGGGGTCGAGCCCGTAGGCGAGCATGTGGCCATGATCGCGGTAGCCGGTGATGACGGAGTCCTTGTCACCGTCCAGCGCGGTCTGCAGGCCGAGGGCGACCGCTTCCTGCCCGATATAGAGGTGGCAGAACCCCCCGATCAGGCCCAGTCCGTAGAGCTGGCCCGCGCGCTCTTCGAAGCGGCGGATCAGCAGCATCTGCTCGTAGAACTTGAGCATCTGCTCTTCGCTCGCATCGAAGGTCTTGTTCTTCTCGAACGCCTCCTGAAGCGAGTTCAGGTCGAAATCGGGATCGTCGATTGCAGCCGGATTTTCGGCTTTCGGGGCCTTCTTCGCGGCGGGTTTCTTGGCCAAGTCTTGCTCCTTCGCGGGGTGGCGATCAGTTTCGCCCCCGCCCATGACGTAACGTCAGCTAGCTTGCAATGGTTAGGAGGCCAGTCAACACCGCCGACGGGCCATCCGGAACCAGGCTGGCCTAGCGTGGCTGGGGCTGCGGCTTGGGAAGAATGACTTCGTCGGGATGCACCACGTTGAGGTTACGCCGCATCATCTCGACCACCATGTCCGGATCGGCATTGTCCGGATCGAGCGCATCGACACGCTGACGCAGGTCCTCGCGCTGCTCCTGCAGCTGTGCGATCCGCGCCTCGCGCTGGGCCAGAGCCTTGGACGCGTCGCTCCAGGCGAAAACACCACTCGGCCCGGCAATCGCAAGTCCACCCATCAACAGCAATGCGGCAAGCGCAAGCCCCTGCGTCAGCCTTTCGCGCCGCGCTGCACGGTGTTGTTTCGCAATTGCTTGCCTGGGCAGGTTCATAAGCCCCTTGAATCACAAGCAAGTCCGCGAGACAAGCCCCATCGCACAGCATGGCAGCGTTTTTCGCGCACGCCTTGCCGTTACGGAACCTGCCGCCCCGCGCACCCGTTACCAAGATTGACAGGCTGGCGCGGCAGACCTAGCTCGGCCCCAACCCGGGCGCGCTTCCCCCAATCAGCAGCTGCCGCGGCCCGTCACGTAACATCGCACTGATATGGAGGATGCCGCCATGGCCGACCTTTTCGAAAATCCGATTGGTCTCGACGGGTTCGAGTTCGTCGAATTCTGCGCCCCGGAAAAGGGCACGCTGGAACCGGTGTTCCGGGCCATGGGCTTCACGCATGTCGCAAACCACCGTTCCAAGGACGTGCAGCTCTGGCGGCAGGGCAACATCAACCTCGTCACCAATTACGAACCGATGAGCGCGGCGTGGTACTTCGCGCGCGAACACGGCCCCAGCGCCTGCGGCATGGGCTTCCGCGTGAAGGATGCGGCCGAGGCGTGGGCAAGGCTGATGGAGGCCGGTGCCGAACCCGTCGACACGCAGACCGGACCGATGGAACTCTCCATCCCTGCTATCAAGGGCATTGGCGGCGCGCTGATCTACATCATCGATCGCTATGCCGATGAGGGCGCGGACGATCTTTCGATCTACGATATCGACTTCGAATATCTCGACGGCGTGGAAAAGTACCCCGAAGGTGCAGGCTTTCAGCGGATCGACCACCTGACGCACAATGTCTACGGCGGCCGCATGGCGTACTGGGCCGACTGGTACGAGAAGCTGTTCAACTTCCAGGAAATCCGCTTCTTCGACATCAAGGGCGAATATACCGGCCTCACCTCCAAGGCGCTGACCGCGCCCGACGGCAAGATCCGCATTCCGCTGAACGAGGAAGCCAAGGGCGGCGGCGGCCAGATCGAGGAGTTCCTGCGCGAATTCAACGGCGAAGGCATCCAGCACATCGCCCTGATCTGCGACGACCTGATCGCTGCCTGGGACAGGCTCAAGGAATTCGGCGTGCCATTCATGACCGCGCCGCCGGAAACCTATTACGAAATGCTTCCCGAGCGCCTGCCCGATCACGGCCAGCCGGTCGAGGAACTCAAGGCCCGCGGCATCCTGCTGGACGGCACGACCGAAGGCGGCCAACCCCGCCTGCTTCTGCAGATCTTCGCGGAAGCGCAGGTCGGCCCGGTGTTCTTCGAGTTCATCCAGCGCAAGGGTGACGAAGGCTTCGGTGAAGGAAACTTCAAGGCGCTGTTCGAAAGCATGGAGCGCGACCAGGTGCGCCGCGGCGTTCTCAATGTCGAAGACGCGAAGACCGTATCGGAGCCGGCGGAATGAACGATGCGACCCACCCGGTGAAGCTGGGCGGCGTCCACCACGCCGCCTATCGCTGCAAGGACGCAAAAGAGACGGTCGAGTGGTACGAAAAGGTGCTGGGCATGGAATATACCAGCGCCTTTTCGGAGGATCATGTGCCATCCACGGGCGAATACGACCCGTACATGCACGTCTTCCTCGACGCGGGTAACGGCAACATCCTCGCCTTCTTCGAACTGCCCAACCAGAAGGACATGGGCCGCGACGAGAATACGCCGATGTGGGTCCAGCACCTTGCCTTCAAGGTCGCTGACGAAGACGCGCTGGTTGCTGCGAAGGAGCATATCGAAAGCCTCGGCATCGACGTGCTCGGCCCGACGCATCACGGCATCTTCAAGTCGATCTACTTCTTCGATCCCAATGGCCACCGCGTAGAGCTCGCCGCCGATATCGGCACCGACGAGCAATATGCGGAGCTCAAGCGGGTCGCGATGCCGATGCTCGATGAGTGGAGCGAGACCAAGAAGGCACCCCAGCACGCCGCCTGGCTGCACGAGATCGCGCGCGGCGAACACGCCAAGGCCAAGGGCGAGTAGGCCGCCATTAGCTACCGCCTTTCGGGCAGTCCGGAACCCCCCGCACTTTTGCGCCGTTAGTGGCGCAAAACGGGGAGTTTCATGAGCATACCGACTACGACGCCTGCGGGCGAAACCTACGACCAGACCGTCAATACGCTGGGCACCTTGCAGGACCAGCTGGTCGACATGGCGGAGGGTTTCATTCGCGCCCTCCCCAATTTCGCCATCGCCATCCTGATCCTGCTGGTCACCTGGATCGTCGCGCGCCTCGCGGTGCGCGGGGTCAGCCGCGCCATCGGCAAGACCGACATGCGCCCCAGCCTCCAGAACCTGATCGACACGGTCGTAAAGCTCGGCATCTGGATCATCGGGCTGATGATCGCACTGATCGTCGTCATGCCCGGGATGACGCCCGCCAGCCTGATCGCTGGGCTCGGTATCGGCGCGGTCGCCATCGGCTTCGCCTTTCAGGACATCTTCGAGAACTTCATGGCAGGCGTGCTGATCATGCTGCGCGAGAAGATGCGCATCGGCGACGTGATCGAGTGCGAAGGGATCAAGGGCAAGGTGGAACATATCACCCTGCGTGAAACGCACGTGCGCAAGCTGTCGGGCGAGTTGACGATCGTGCCTAACTCCATGATCTTCAAGAACCCGGTCGAAATCCTGACCGACGAGAGCCTGCGCCGTCACGAAGTGGTCGCCGGGGTCTCCTACGACACCGATCTGGACCACGCGGCGCAGGTCATCCGCAAGGCCGTCGAAGGCGTCGAAGGCATCGAGATCGACAAGGGGATCGATGTGTTTGCGACCACCTTCAATTCCAGCTCGGTCGATTTCCTCGTCCGCTGGCATGCGGGCTCCACACCCCGCAACGGGTGGGAGAGCACGGACAAGGTCGTGCGCGCGATCAAGCGCGGTCTGGACGAAGCCGGGATCGAGATCCCCTTCCCCTACATCACGCACACCTTCAAGGAACGCGTGCCCATGGGCCGCGACCCGGGCGAAAGCGTGGAAGGCTAGGCGCTTATCTTACGGCAGCGAGATCCTCGAGGAAATCGTGGATCCGCTGCGCGTTCACGCCCAGATCGCCGATACCGACCCGGCTGGTGGAGCGCATATCGACCAGGCTGCGCCCCGCCCCGTCCGGACGAACGCGGATCACCACCTCGTCCTCGAACCTGATGTAAGAGGCGTAGGCGGTCGCTTCGAGCCGCCCTTGCTCGGGATCGACCGCGCGGATCGTCCACCCGCGCTCTTCCGCCAGCTTCTCGGCGTCCAGGATCGTCTGCTCGACCGCGCGATCGAGCACCACGCTGCGCAGATCGGGGTAACCTTCCTCGTGCAGCGCGACCCACTCGGCCTCGTTCTCGAGACCGCGCAGATTGTCGTCCGGCAGCGTGATCGTCTGGAATTGCGGCACATCCGCCAGATCGGTGGTTGCGTCGTGGAGCATCGGCGCGTCCGAACTCATCAGGACGCGCACCGCAAGCGATCCGACGAAACCCAGCGCAATCAGGAAGCCGAGCAGTGCGGCCCGCCGCGCGGGCCATCCCTTGCGCCAGTTAAGAATGATCGCAATCACGCCGATCACCAGCGCAGCAGCGGCGAATGGGGCGGAGCTGGCGAGATAGCCGAAGCCCTCCAGCTTGCCGATCCGATCCACCCGCGCGAGCGTCATCCCGGTAAACGCCACGATCGTCGCGCCCAGCGCCAATAGCAGGGCGAGCCAGGAGAGCGCCCTCGTCCACTTGTGAGTCATCGGCCCGTCCCCCCTCGAAAATTGCGTGGTGCGCCCGACAGGACTCGAACCTGTGGCCCCCGGATTAGGAATCCGATGCTCTATCCACCTGAGCTACGGGCGCGCCGGGCTGGAGCATTAGCCACCACCACGCGCGCCCGCAATCCCGCTCAATTGCGCGAGGGGAAGATGCCCTGCAGCGCAACGCAGAACCGCACCGTCTGCGTGCCCGGCACATCGATGCGACCTTCTGCCCGGTCGGCCATCACGGGGCCGCCCTCGCGCCGCTCGCCCAGACGATTGCGCTCTCCGGTATGGACCGGCGCACGGCCGCGCAGGTCGGGTAGCGCGAAGGTTGTGCGCCCATCGCCACCATAGGTCGTGCCATAGAGCGAAAACAGCGCCGTATTCTGGCTGATCGCCAACAATTGACCGTTCGCCTCGGCCCACCCGCGCGGGCAGAAGGTATAGCCGACCATCATGATCTCGCCGATGAAAGGATCGGCGGAAGCCCTGGCAGGCGTGGTGATGGATATGCTGCCAATCGCAGCCACGGAAGCGACAAGAAGCCCGAATTTCATGGATATCCCCCTCGACAAGCCGACCCGTGAGGCAATCTAGCCCAAAGGTCCGATCTGTCAAAAGGCGGTCTAGTTCGTCTCGTCGGGCGGCGTGAAGGGAATCAGCAGCGGCGCGACGGTGATGCCTTCTTCAAGCAGTTCGCGCGCTTCTTTCGCATCGGCCTTCCCGTGGATCAGCGCCGCATCCTTCTCGCCATAGTGCATCGCGCGGCTTTCCTCGGCGAACCGGCTGCCGACATAAGTGCTGTCCTTGATCGTATCGGCCTGGAGCCTGGCGAGCTTCTGCATCGCTTCACGCACCGCAGGGGGCAGCGCTCCGCCCTGGCTGGTCGCTTCCGGCTCCGCCTTCGCCGGCGCGGCGGGGCGCGCATTGCCCTTGGCGGGAACGGCGGGTGCCATGGGCGCCTTGGTGACCGCGCCCGATCCGCAGTGCGGACACATTAGCAGTCCCTTCCCGCTCTGATCCTCGAACGCTGAGGACGAGCGGAACCAGGCTTCGAAGCGGTGGCCATCCTCGCAGGAAAGGTCGAATACGATCATCGCGCGTCCAGATCGGGAATCGCGCGGCGGTTGGCAAGGCTGGGCACCTGCTTGCGCACCTGTGCAATGCGTTCCGCCCCGATATCGGCAAAGCCGACGCCCGCCTCGTTCGCGCCCATGTCGAGCAGCACTTCGCCCCAAGGGTCCACCACCAGCGAGTGCCCGTAGGTCTTGCGCCCATCCGCATGCTCACCCACCTGCGCCGCGGCGACCACGAAGGCACTCGCCTCGATCGCGCGGGCGCGCACCAGCGTATGCCAGTGCGCGGCCCCGGTGGGCACGGTGAAGGCGGCGGGGATCGCGATCATGTCGCATTTCGCGCGGCCCAGCGCATCGAACAGCGCGGGAAAGCGGATGTCGTAGCAGATCGTCAGGCCGAGCCGTCCGGCAGGCGTATCGTCGGTAACGGACAGCGCATCACCCGGCTGGTAGGCATTCGATTCGCGCCAGCTCTCGCCACTGTCGAGGTCGACATCGAACATGTGTAGCTTGTCGTACTGGCCCGCCACCTTGCCCGAGGGCGCGATCAGGAGCGAGCGATTGGCAAGCTTGCCGCTATCCAGCCTTACCGGCAGGCCGAACGTCACCCAGACCGCGTGTTCTTTCGCAGCCGCGCAAATCTTCTCGACCAGCGCGGAATAATCGGCGCTTTCGATAGTCTGGCCCGCACGCTTGCGGTCGCGATCCAGCAGCAGCGCCATCTCGGGCGCGAACAGCATGTCCGCCCCGCCAGCGCGCGCGTCGGCCATCGCCGTGATCAGGGCGTTGGCGTTGACCTCCGGGTCGATGCCCGAAGTCATCTGGAAGACGGCAATTTTCGTCACGAGGCGAACGCGTCAGCCTTCGAGCATCGCGTCGAGCTTGCCCGCACGCTCCAGCGCGGCGAGCTCGTCCGATCCGCCAACATGCGTATCGCCAATGAAGATCTGCGGCACGGTGCGCGCATTGGGCGCGCGTTCCTGCATCTCGTCCCGCTTTTCGCCGCCCATGGTGATGTCGTATTCGTTGTAGTCGACGCCCTTGTCGTCGAGCAGCGATTTGGCGCGGAAGCAGTATCCGCAACCGAACTTCGTGTAGATATCGACCTTGGCTGCCACTGCTCATTCCTTCGTTTCGTGCTGCATGCAGGCTCTTGCACCGCTTCTGGCGCATCCTACATTCGATTTGTCCGGCGATGCCACAACGGGTCGATCCGGACACCATGTAACTGACAGAATCGCTCAATGGAGGATTTGTTTCAATGGCACGTATCGATTTCACTCCCTATCGCCGCAGCACGGTCGGTTTCGACCACCTGTTCGACCTGCTGGAAAGCTCGGTCCGCAATTCCGGCGACAATTACCCCCCCTTCAATATCGAAAAGCGCGGCGACGATGAATTTCGCATCACGCTGGCGCTGGCCGGGTTCCGTCCGCAGGATATCGACATCACTGCGCAGCAGAACCTGCTGACGGTCACCGGTCGCAAGCAGGAAGAATCCGCCCAGCAGGGCGAGATGCTGCACGTCGGCATCGCCAATCGCGGGTTCGAACGTCGCTTCGAACTGGCCGATCACGTGCGCGTTTCGAACGCGAACCTGGCCGACGGCCTGCTGGTGATCGACCTGTTACGCGAAGTGCCCGAGGCGATGAAGCCGAAGAAGATCGCCATCAACGGCCAGCAGTCTTCGCTCAGCATCGTCGATTCGTCCGAGAGCGAAGATTCGGATCGCGACGCCGCCTGAGCGCGAGCGCCGCTGCCCCCCAAGGCACGCAACTGAAACAATGCCCGTCTTCGCCATGTGCGGGGGCGGGCATTTCTTATTTTCATCAAGCTTTACTTGGGTTTGGGGCGACCCCACAGGAGCCGCCCCACGGCATAGGCCGCCTTGGCCGGGTCTGCCCGTCCGGGTCGCAGAAGACGATCAAACCCGGGACAAGCTGGCAAATTGGGATCCCCCCAAAGATACAGCGCTGCCCCCAACAACGCGAGGGCCAGGCTATGGCGTAAATCGTGATAAAGATAAAGGGTGTTTGACTTGGCACGCGCCCAATGCAGATTGGGATTACACCCCAATGCTTTAGACGAGGCGTGATTGCCTGAGGGCTGCGGCCACGAAATCCGCGAATAGCGGATGGGGATCGAACGGCCGCGATTTCAATTCGGGGTGGAACTGCACGCCGACGAACCAGGGGTGATCGGGCCGCTCCACGATTTCGGGCAGCAGGCCATCTGGCGACATGCCGGAAAACACCAGCCCGTCATTCTCCAGCCTTTCGCGGTAGGCACCGTTCACTTCGTAACGATGGCGGTGGCGTTCCGAGATCTCGCGCGCGTTGCCGTAGATCGCGCTGATCCGGCTGCCTTCGGCCAGCTTCGCCTCGTAGGCGCCGAGCCGCATGGTGCCGCCCAGATCGCCGTCGGCGGCGCGGGTTTCGAGCCCTTCCCTGGTCATCCATTCGGTGATGATCCCCACCACCGGCTCGTCCGTTTCGCCGAACTCGGTTGAAGAGGCAGTTTCGACCCCGGCTGCCCGCGCGCTTTCGATGCAGGCCATCTGCATGCCAAGGCAGATGCCGAAGAACGGCACCTTGCGCTCGCGCGCGAAGCGTACGCTGGCGATCTTGCCCTCGCTGCCCCGCTCCCCGAAACCGCCGGGGACCAGGATGCCGTGCAGCGGCTCCAGTTCGCCGACGATCTCGGACGGATCGCGTTCGAAGATTTCCGCGTCGATCCACTTGAGATGGACGCGCGCGCGGTTCGCCATGCCGCCATGCACCAGCGCTTCGTTGAGCGACTTGTAGGCGTCCTTCAGGCCAACATACTTGCCGACCACGCCGATGGTGACTTCGCCTTCGGGGTGGAAGAAGCGGTCGGTCACTTCGCGCCACGGAGCCAGATCGGGTTCGGGCGCGTCGGTGATGCCGAAACCACGCAGCACTTCGCGGTCCAGCCCTTCCTCGTGGTACTGCAGCGGCACCGCGTAGATCGACGCGGCGTCCAGCGCGGGAATCACCGCCTCGGGCCGCACGTTGCAGAAATTGGCGATCTTGCGCCGCTCGGCCTCGGGCAGGAAATGTTCGGACCGGCACAGCAGGACGTCGGGCTTGATGCCCAGCGCGGCGAGTTCGCGGACGGAGTGCTGCGTGGGCTTGGTCTTCAGCTCTCCGGCGGCAGCGATGTAGGGCACCAGCGTCACATGCACGCTCAGCGTCTGCAGGGGCTCCAGCTCGTTCCGCAGCTGGCGAATCGCTTCCATGAAGGGCAGCGATTCGATGTCGCCCACCGTACCGCCGATCTCGCACAGGATGAAATCATGGTCGCCCTGGTCGGCCAGCGCGAACTGCTTGATCGCGTCGGTGACGTGCGGGACGACCTGCACCGTCGCGCCAAGATAGTCGCCGCGGCGTTCCTTGGCGATGATGTCCTGATAGACCCGGCCAGAGGTGATGTTGTCGCCCTGGTGAGCGGAAACGCCGGTAAAGCGCTCGTAATGGCCCAGATCGAGGTCGGTCTCCGCCCCGTCGTCGGTCACGAAGACCTCACCGTGCTGATACGGGCTCATCGTGCCCGGATCGACGTTGAGATACGGATCGAACTTGCGGATGCGGACCTTGTAGCCCCGCGCCTGCAGCAACGCGCCAAGCGATGCCGCCATGAGACCTTTGCCGAGCGAGGAGACCACGCCGCCGGTGATGAAAATATACCGCGCCATGGGATTTGGCCCTTACGTCGCGTTGATGGGCAAAGGCAAGCCGCTGCGAAGCGCGGCTCGCCTCAATCCCCGAAATCTGGGTCGAATTTTACTCGGTTACGCCTTCGAGCGGATCGGCATCGGCATCGGGCACCGATTCGACCGGCGGATCACCGTCCAGCCCCTCGCTGTCGAGTGGCCCGTTTTCCGCCAGCGGATCGGCAGGAGCAGGTGAACTCGTCACGTTCCGGTCGAGCGTCGATTCGATGGCCGAGCCGCCCGAGATATCCACCGCCATCGCGGCGAGGATGATCGACAGGACGACGAAGGCGACCGCGAGCCAGCGCGTTGCGCGGGTCAGGAAATCGGCCGCGCCGCGTGCGCTCATCATGCCGCCCGGCGAACCGCCGCCGCCGATGCCCAGGCCACCGCCTTCGGAGCGCTGCATGAGAATCACTCCGACCAGCGCTGCTGCGACCAGGGCCTGGAGAACGGTGAGAAATAGAAACATCGGCAAAACGGCTTTCGCAAGTACGGATCGGAGGGAGAGCTAGTAACTGGCGGGCCCCTGCGCAAGCAGGGGCGCCGGCGGTCAGTCCCTGTTGGCGATGACTTCCTGCACCGCCAGAACGATATTCATGAAGCTTTCGGCAGACAGGCTTGCCCCGCCGACCAGCGCACCGCCGACCTCGTCGCCCGCGATGATCTCCGCCGCGTTCTCGGCATTGACCGAACCGCCGTAGATGATCCGGATGCCAGCGCCGTCTTCTTCGCCGAAGGTCTTCACGAGGAAGGCGCGAATCGCGGTGTGCATCTCGACGATGTCTTCCACGCTCGCCGCCTTGCCGCTGCCGATCGCCCAGATCGGTTCGTAGGCGATCGTCAGCCGCTCGACCGGGTCTTCGATGTCCGCGGGGAGCGAGGCCTTGATCTGCCTGAGCACATGGTCGGTCGCCTTGCCCGAATCACGCTTTTCCTGATTCTCGCCGCAGCACAGGATCAGCTTGAGCCCGGCGTCCAGGGCAGCCTTGCCCTTTTCCGCGATCAGCTTGTCCTTCTCGCCATGCGTCTCGCGCCGCTCGCTATGGCCGAGAATCACGAAGCCCGCGCCCGCATCGGCGACCATTGCGGCGGAGATGTCACCCGTGAAGGCGCCGCCGTCCGCCGGATGGCAATCCTGCGCGCCCACGCCGATCTGCTCGGCCTCGCGCCGCACGGGGTGGATCAGCGTGAACGGCGGAGCCAGAGCGATTTCGACCTGCATGAGCCGCTGCGCCGCGCGGTCGATCGCGCGTGCTTCGGAGAGCATTGCACGCGTGCCGTGCATCTTCCAGTTGCCTACGATGAAAGGGCGTTGCGCCATTTCCCTGAGTGTCCTGCTATTGTAGAAATGATTGATCGCACGGGCGTGTCACCCGAGCGCAGACCGGGGGCGGTAGCCGAGGTCCGAAGCACAGTCAAAACCCCTTGTGCCCCCTTTGCCGTCCCCTCGTGGTACGCCTTGCGGCGATCCGCCGAGCGAACTAAGGATCGCCGCTGAGACGCATGGGATTGCGCCCTTGCGTGCGCCACCCCTGCCCTAAGTAATGCCCCCTAGGCCAAGGCTAGCCCGCTGATGATAAACTTCTTTCGTTCCTTCTTCCAGTCGAAGCTGGGCCTCGCGCTGACGATCGGCTTTCTGGTCCTGATCGCGCTCGCCTTCGCCAGTGCAGATGTTTCCACCACCGGTACCTTCGGCGGCCTTTCGGGCACCAACAATGTGGCGGTCGTGGGGGACGAGGAAATCACCACCGCGGATCTGCGCCAGTCGACCGACAATGCGCTGCGCCAGGTGCAGGCGAACGAGCCGACTCTGTCGATGGAACAGTTCATCGAGGATGGCGGTCTGACCCAGGTGCTCGACACGCTGCTGGACCGCGTCGCGGTCTCCGAATTCGGGCGCCTGGTGGGCCTGCGCGCGGGCGAGAACCTTATCAACAGCGAGATCATGCAGCTGCCCGCATTCCGGGGCGCGGACGGCAATTTCAGCCAGGACCTGTACCAGCAGGCGCTGCGCAGCCAGGGGCTGACCGACCAGATCGTGCGCGACGACCTCAGCGATGGGCTGATTGCGCGGCAGGTTCTGATTCCCGCCGTTTTCGGCGCCAAGTTCCCCGACAGCATCGTGCGCCGCTACGCCGCGCAGCTGCGTGAAAGCCGTGAGGGATCGGTCGCGATACTGCCCTCCGAACTGTTCGTGCCGGAGAACGAGCCGAGCGACGAACAGCTCGAGACATTCTACCGCGAAAACCGTTCGGATTTCATCCGGCCCGAACGCCGCCGCATCCGTTACGCCACGTTCGGCGCCGATGCTCTGGACGAACGGACCCAGCCAACCGACGCCGAAATCCGCCAGCGCTACGAAGAGAACGCGGAAATCTACCGCGCGAGCGAAGAGCGCACCTTCACCCAGGTGATCGTACCGACCCGCCAGGCGGCAGAGAGCTTCCGGGAGCGCATCCAGGGCGGTGCCTCGATCAACGCGGTGGCGTCCGAAGCCGGGCTCGAAGCCAGCGAGATCGGCCCGATCGTGAAGGAAGATTACGCCCAGAGCGCGAATGCTGCCGTCGCAAATGCCGTATTCGGTGCGGACGAGGGCGATGTGGCCGAGATCGCGCGCAGCCCGCTGGGCTTCCATGTCGTGCGCATCGACGACGTCACGGCAATTCCCGCGCGTTCGCTGCAGGAAGCACGGCCCGAGATCGCGGAGGCCCTGCGCAACGAGAAGCAACGCCGGGCGCTGAACGAACTCGCCTCGGAAATCGAGAACCGCGTGAGCGGTGGCGAATCCTTCCGCGAAGTGGCCGAGGCGCTCGATCTGGAGGTCCAGACCACGGCGCAACTCACGGCCTCGGGCGCCGTTTTCGGCGAACAGGGCGAAACCGCACCGGAGCTTGTCCAGCCTCTGGTCGCCACGGCATTCCAGATGGAAGAGGGCCAGCCCCAGATCGCCGAGGTCGAGACGGGCGAGACCTTCGTCCTGTTCGAAGCAGCATCGATCACCCGCTCCGCCGCTCCCCCGCTCGCGGAAATCCGCGAGGACGCGATCGCCCGCTGGAAGCTTGCAGAGGGCGCGAAGGCAGCCAAGGCCGCGGCCGAACGCATTCTGAAGCGCGTCGACGAAGGCAGCACGCTGGCCGCCGCCGTCCGTGCGGAGGAAACGCGCTTGCCGCCGCCACAACCGCTCTCGATCACGCGCGAGGAACTGATGCAGCAGCAGCGCCCCAACCCGCCGCTCGCCCTGTTCTTCGCCATGACCGAAGGCACTGCCAAGCGGCTTGCCGTGCCCAACGATGGCGGTTTCTTCATCGTCTCGCTGGACGAGATCACCCAGGCGAATATCGAGGACGACGATCCCCTGATCGCACAAGCCCGTTCAGGCTACGGCGAAGTTCTCAGTCGCGAATACGGCGACCAGCTGCGCGTCGCGATCCGCAGCGACGTGAAGGTCGAGCGCAACGACGATGCGGTTGCATCGCTGCGGCGCGAGATGACTGGCGCGACGAACTAGGCGTGCTGCGCAATCGCGACGCAGCACGCGAACGGCTGTCGCAGGGGCTTCCCGCGCTCGTCTGGCAGCGGGCCATCGCCGACACGCTGACCCCGGTGGGCGCGGCCCTCGCGCTGATGGAAGACAAGCGCGGCGACTTCCTGCTCGAATCGGTCGAAGGCGGGGAAGCGCGCGCGCGGTACAGCCTGCTGGGCCTGGACCCCGACCTGGTGCTCCGGGCCGAGGGAGACGTGGCGCATATCAACCGCCACTGGCGCACGGACCGGCAGGATTTCGTCCAGACCGAAGGCGGCTCACTGTCAGCGCTGCGCGCCGTGCTTTCCGAGAGTGCGATGCCCACCCCCGAAGGGCTGCCGCCCGCCCTTGCCCTGCTGGTCGGCTATTTCGGCTACGAGACCATCGCGCTGGTCGAACGGCTGCCCCGCGCGAGCGAGGACCCGCTCGACCTGCCGGACATGGTGTTCACTCGTCCCGGCCTGCTGCTGGTATTCGACGCACTGACCGACGAGATCTTCCTCATCGCGCCGGTCTGGCCTTCCGACACACAGCCCGAGCAGGCGATCGACACAGCGGGCGAGCGTATCGAAGAAGCGCTGCGCCGCCTCTCGCAGCCCTTGCCGCACGGCCGGGACGACGAGGCAGCCGCGGCGCCCGATCCTGAGGGGATGGATCTACAGCCTACCGTGGCGCCAGAGGATTACGCCGCGCGCGTGGCGCGAGCGCAGGATTACATCGTGGCGGGCGACATCTTTCAGGTCGTCCTCGCCCAACGCTTCACCACGCCCTTCCCGCATTCCGCGATGGCGCTCTATCGCGCGCTGCGCAGGGTGAACCCCTCCCCCTTCCTCTACCTGCTCGATCTGCCCGATGTCGGGATCGTGGGATCGAGCCCTGAAATCCTCGTGCGGCTGAGGGACGAGGAAGTGACCGTCCGCCCCATCGCGGGCACGCGGCCACGCGGGGCCACCCCGGAAGCCGACCGCGCTGCGGAGCGCGAATTGCTCGCCGATCCCAAGGAACGCGCCGAACATCTGATGCTGCTCGACCTGGGGCGCAACGATGTGGGGCGGGTTGCGCAGGCAGGAAGCGTGGAAGTGACGGACAGCTTCATGGTGGAGCGCTATAGCCACGTCATGCACATCGTCAGCAACGTCACCGGCAGGCTCGCCAAGGGCAAGGACGCGCTCGACGCGCTGTTCGCGGGGTTCCCCGCAGGCACGGTCAGCGGCGCGCCCAAACTGCGCGCGTGCGAGATCATCGCCGAACTGGAGGCCGAGAAACGCGGACCCTACGCGGGCGGCGTGGGCTATTTCGCGCCCGATGGCAGCTTCGATTCGTGCATCGTGTTGCGCACCGGGCTGGTGAAGGACGGCACGCTACACGTCACCGCCGGAGCCGGCATCGTCGCGGACAGCGATCCGGCCTCCGAACAGCGCGAGTGCGAGGCCAAGGCAGGTGCGCTGCTCGCCGCCGCACGCGAAGCGGCGCGGGTCGCAGGCGAAGCGGGGTTCGGCCAATGAGCTTGCGTTCTGCCTCTCTCCTCGCGCTCTCGCTCGTCTCGCTGGCGGCCTGCGACCAGTCGCAGCCCGGCGAACCGGTGATCCGCACCGATATCAGCGGCGAAAAGGGCGTGGAGATCGCCAGCGCGGGGGAAGAAAAGGCCGCGCCCTCCCCCAGCCCGACCCCGACGCCCAGCGAAACCGCCAATCCCGAGGATTCGGCGTGCGAGCCCGTCCGGTTCGAAGACGTGGTGTTCACTCATTGCGTCGCCGACCCGGCGGAGCATCGCGTGCGTATGGTGCTCGGCTCCCCGCCTTACCGCAGCCTTGCGAAATTCTCCGCCGCGCGCGCCGAGGATGCGCCGCGCGTGGCCTTTGCGATGAATGCCGGAATGTACGACGGCGAAGGCAAGCCGATCGGCTATTACGTGGAGAACCGCGAGCGTTTGCAGGAACTCAACCGCAACGAAGGCTCGGGCAATTTCCACCTGAAACCCAACGGCGTGTTCTACGGCACCGGCGGCACGTGGCGGATCAAGACAACCGAAGACTTCTACAGCACCGTGGGCGACCGGCCCGATTTCGGCACGCAGAGCGGCCCGATGCTGGTGATCGACGGTTCGATCCATCCCAGGATTTCGGAAGACGGCCCGTCGAAGCGCATCCGCAACGGGGTGGGCGTGGATAGCGATGGCAAGGCGCATTTCGCCATCACCGCCCGCCCGGTCAGCTTCGGCCAGTTCGCGCGTTTCTTCCGCGACGTGGCGGGAACGCCGAACGCGCTCTATCTCGACGGCAGCGTATCCAGCCTGTGGGACCCCGCGCGCGGGCGGATGGACACGCGCGCCGATCTGGGCCCGCTGGTGGTCGTCGAAGCCAAGGAATGACAATGGAATACGAACGCACTCTCTATCCCGAAATCGAACCTTACGAGAGCGGCATGTTCGATGTCGGCGAAGGGCACTCGCTCTATTACGAGCGGGTCGGCACGCCCGGGGCGAAGCCCGCGGTGTTCCTGCACGGCGGACCGGGTGGCGGCATGGGCCCCGCGCATCGCCGCCAGTGGAACCCGGAAAAGTACGACGTCCTGCTGTTCGACCAGCGCGGCTGCGGCAAATCCACACCATTCGCGGAGCTCGAATACAACGACACCTGGCGCATCGTCGAGGATATCGAGCGGCTGCGCCAGATGTGCGGGCACGAGGCATGGCAGGTATTCGGCGGCAGCTGGGGCGCGACGCTCTCGCTCGCCTACGCGCAGGCCTACCCGGAGCGGACCACCGAGCTGGTGCTGCGCGGCGTGTTCCTTGCCCGGCAGAAGGAGCTCGACTGGCTGTACAGCTACGGCGCGAGCGAGATCATGGCCGAGGCGTGGGACGATTTCGTCTCGGTCATCCCCGAGAACGAGCGCGGCGAGCTGATCGATGCGTTCTATCGCAAGCTCACCGCCGACGACGAGGCAACGCGGCTGGAGGCGGCGCGCGCCTGGTCCGTGTGGGAAGGCCAGGTCGCCACGCTGCTGCCCAAGCCCGAACTGGTCGAGGATTACGCCGATGCGGCGAAGGCCCTGCCCATGGCACGCATCTCCGCCCGCTTTTTCCGCGAGAAATTCTGGCTGGAAGAGAACCAGCTGCTGCGCGATGTCGGCAAGCTGAAGGGCATTCCCGGCATAATCGTGCAGGGCCGCCACGACATCTGCACCCCGCCCACCTCTGCGTGGGAGCTGAAGAAGGCCTGGCCCCAAGTCGAGCTGTGGATCGTGCACGACGCAGGCCACTCGGCCAGCGAAACGGGCATCATCGACGGGCTGGTGCGCGCGACGGACAAGCTGGCGGGATAGCAATCATTCCATGATCCTCGTCATCGACAATTACGACAGCTTCACCTTCAACCTGGTCCATTACCTGCAGGAACTGGGCGCGCAGGTACGCGTGGAGCGCAATGACGCCATCACCGCGCGCGAGGCGGTGGAAAGCGACGCGAAGGGCATTTTGCTTTCACCCGGCCCCAAGACGCCGAACGAGGCTGGCATCACGCTCGATACCGTCGCGGCCTGCGCAGACGCACGGCTTCCGCTGCTGGGCGTGTGCCTCGGCCATCAGGCGATCGGGCAGCATTTCGGCGGGCGGGTGGTTCAGGGCGGGCTGATGCACGGCAAGACCAGCGCAGTGACGCATGACGGCAGCGGCGTGTTCGCGGGCCTCCCCAGCCCCATCGACGCCACCCGCTATCACTCGCTGGTGGTCGAGGACATTCCCGACACGCTGATCATCAACGCGACCAGCGAGACGCCGGGGCTCGACGGCACCAGCGTGATGGGCTTCCGCCACGCCGACCTCCCCATCCACGGCGTGCAGTTCCACCCGGAAAGCATCGCCACGCAACACGGCCACGCGCTGCTCGCCAATTTCCTGCGCGTTTGCGGGATCGAAGCGCGCGAAAGGCAGGCGGCATGAAGTCTCTCCCGCTCGCAGTCCCGCACATGAGCGAGACCGAGGCCGAAGAGGTCTTCGGCTGGATTCTCGACGGGGAAGCCACCGATCAGGAGATCGCGCGCTTCCTGCTCGCGATGACCGAGCGCAGCGAAACCGCCGACGAGATCGCGGGCGCTGCACGAGCCCTGCGCGCGCGCTACATCCCGGTCGACGGCCCGGACAATGCGATCGACGTCTGCGGCACGGGCGGCGACGGACACCATACGCTCAACGTCTCGACCGCCGTGGGCCTGGTGGTCGCGGCCTGCGGCGTGCCCGTCGCTCGGCACGGCAACCGGGCGATTTCCTCGCTCTCGGGCGTGGCGGATACGCTGGAGGTGCTCGGCCTCGATATGGAAGCTGCCGGACGCACGGCGGAAAAGACGTTGAACGAGATCGGCATCTGCTTCCTTTTCGCGCCAAACCACCACCCTGCGATGCGGCGCATCCAACCGATCCGCAAGCAGCTGGGCCGCCGCACGATCTTCAACCTGATGGGCCCGCTCTCCAATCCGGTGGGCGTAAAGCGCCAGCTGATCGGCATCGCGCGCCCCGGCTATGTGCCGATCTATGGCGAGGCCGCCTCGCGGTTGGGGAGCGAGCGGACGCTGATCGTCTCGGGCGACGAGGGGCTCGACGAATTGAGCCTCGCTGCGGGCAACGAGATGGCGGACGTGACCGGAAACGAATTCGTCATGCGCCGCGTCGATGCGGGCATGGCGGGGCTGGAACATGCGCCGGTCGAAGCGATCCGGGGCGGTGATCCGGCACATAATGCCAAGGCCTTGAGCGCACTGCTGCAGGGTACGCCCGGACCCTACCGCGATGCGGTCCTCTTCAACTCCGCCGCCGCCCTGATCGCGGCGGGGAAGACCGAGGACTGGAAAGAAGGCGTCGCCACCGCAGCCGAGGCGATCGACAGTGGCGGGGCGCAGCGACTGCTTGAGCAGTGGATTGCGATGGCGAATTGATGATTGCGTTCTTCCTCATTCGTCATTCCCGCGAAGGCGGGGATCCCGCTAATTCTTTTGGAGCGTGCCACGTACGCCGCATGGACCCCCGCCTGCGCGGGGGTGACGAACTGAGACGATGAACAAACTCGAAGAAATCTGCGCCACCAAACGCGACGAGGTCGCCGAGCGGCAGGCGCAAACCGAGGTCAGCGAGCTGATCGCCCGGATCACCGCGCAGGCCCCGCCCCGCGGGTTCGAGGCTGCGCTGCGCCAGACGCACGCGGATGGGCGCCGCGCGCTGATCGCGGAAATCAAGAAAGCTTCCCCCTCCAAGGGCCTGATCCGAAAGGATTTTCAGCCCGTCGAACATGCGAAGGCCTACGCCGCTGCGGGGGCCAGCTGTCTCTCGGTCCTCACCGACGCGCCCTATTTCCAGGGCCATGCAGACTATCTCATCGCCGCGCGCGAGGCCTGCACCCTTCCTGCCCTGCGCAAGGATTTCATGGTCGATCCCTGGCAGTGCGGCGAAGCACGCGCGATGGGGGCGGATGCCGTCCTTGTCATTGTCGCCGCACTTACCGACCAGCAGGCAGCAGAGATCGAAGCCGCGGCGCTCGAACTCGATATGGACGTACTGGTCGAAGTCCACGATGCGGCGGAGATGGAGCGCGCCCACAAGCTCAAATCGCGCCTGATCGGCATCAACAACCGCGACCTGCGCAGCTTCGAAACGGACATTGCCACGACGGAAGCCCTGATCCCGCTAGCGCCCGAGGGCGCCTTCATCATATCCGAAAGCGGTATCGGCAGCGCGGCCGACTGCGCCCGGCTGGAAGCGGCAGGCGCGCACGGGTTCCTGGTCGGCGAAAGCCTGATGCGGCAGACGGACATCGAGACGGCGACCCGCGATCTTCTGAAG
Source organism: Citromicrobium sp. UBA3494 (assembly GCA_002377695.1). Taxonomy (GTDB): domain Bacteria; phylum Pseudomonadota; class Alphaproteobacteria; order Sphingomonadales; family Sphingomonadaceae; genus Alteriqipengyuania. The sequence goes on from DFQH01000008.1 coordinate 119,943, forward strand.
CGCTGAGTCTGTCCTACACGCGCCTTGCATGGCATGGTCGGCGCATGGCCCGTTCCCTGTGCACTCTGAATGATCTCACCCCGCCTTTCCGCACCGCGCGGGCAGGCGGCTTTTTTGCCCCTGGACACTGTGTCAGGTGTGTCAGCCGTTCTGCAGGAGCGAGCCAATGAGCGGCCTCACGCACCTCGACGAACAGGGCGCCGCCCGCATGGTCGATGTCGGGTCCAAGGCGGAAACCGCGCGTTCGGCCACCGCCACCGGGCGCATTGCGATGAAGCCGGAAGCGCTATCCGCCATCCGCGATGGTACCGTTCCCAAAGGCGATGTCCTCGCCGCAGCCCGCATTGCCGGGATTATAGCCGCAAAACAGACGGGCACGCTGATCCCGCTGTGCCACCCCCTCGCGCTCGACAGCGTGAGCGTGGAATGCACGGTCGAGAAACAGGGCGTGCGTGTTACCGCCACCGCTTCGCTCTCCGGCAAGACCGGCGTGGAGATGGAGGCGATGGTCGCCTGCAACATCGCGCTGCTGACCATCTACGACATGGCGAAGGCGCTGGATAAGGGCATGGTCGTCGAAGAAGTGCGCCTGCTGTCCAAGACGGGCGGCAAGTCGGGCGACTGGCATGCGGACGAGCGGGCGGGATGAGCGCACCGCTGGACCTCGAAGAAGCGCAGGCGCGGCTGCTGGCCATGCTCCGCCCCGGCACTTCGACCACCATTCCGGTCAACGAGAGCGCCGGGCGCTTCCTCGCCGAACCGGCCATCGCGCGGCGCAGCCAGCCCCCGGTCGATCTGTCCGCCATGGATGGCTACGCGACCTGCGGCGAAGGGCCGTGGCGGATAAAGGGGGAATCGCGCGCGGGCGCCCCGTACGACAAGGTGCTGGGCAAGGGTGAGGCTGTGCGCATTTCCACCGGCGCGCAGATGCCGCTGGGGGCGGATGCGGTGCTGGTGCAGGAAGACGCTGAGGTCGATGGATCCCACCTGACCGCCAGCGCACCGCCAACCGCCCGGTTCATCCGCCGCGCCGGTCTCGATTTCGGGGCGAGCGACACGCTGCTCAAGGTGGGCACCAGGATGGGCCCGGCGCAGATCGCGCTCGCCCGAGCGGGCGGCCTGCCCGAGGTCGTCGCGTATGAAACGCCGCACGTGGCGATCATCGAATCCGGGGATGAGCTTTGCGCCGATCCGCAGGATTGCCCTTCCCCGAAGATACCGGCGGTAAACGGCGCCATGCTGGCGCAGATGGCGCGCGAAGCCGGCGGCGAGACCACAGCAACCGGCCCGGTGCCAGACGATGCCGATGCGCTGGTCCGGGCGATCGAGGAAGCGGCAGACGCATCGCTGATCGTGATCTCCGGCGGCGCTTCGGTCGGCCCGCACGATCTCGTGAAGCCTGCGTTGGAGGCGGCGGGCTTCTCGCTCGATTTCTGGCGTGTGGCGATCAAGCCGGGCAAGCCGCTGCTGGTCGCGCGGCGCAGGCACAGCGTGGTTCTGGGGCTCCCCGGCAATCCGGTATCGAGCTTCGTGACCGGGTTTCTCTTCATGGCTCCGGCCATACGCAAGCTGGCAGGCGCCTGCCGGTGCCTCACGCGCCCGATCCCGATGCCGCTTGCCACGGCCCTTCCCCCTGGTGGAAGAAGGCGCGAGTTCCTGCGGGCTTCGTGGACCGACGACGGGGTTTCGCCGGCGGCGGTGCAGGATAGCTCGGCGCTGCGTCCGCTCGCCGAGGCCCAAGTATTGATCGACCGCCCGGCAAATGCCGTTGCATCCGAACCGGGTGCGTTTGTTCCATGTTATCCGCTCGCAAATGGCGGATATGCTTGACTTGCGATTTCGGGTTGCCTAATTGTTCCGCATTCGTTCGCATGTCACGCGAACAGGTAAGACGGAGACTGGCCGATGTTGACCGCGAAGCAGCATGAATTGCTCCGGTTCATTCATGAGCGTTTGGAAGAAACCGGCATCTCGCCTTCTTTCGAGGAAATGAAGGAAGCGCTCGATCTCAAGAGCAAATCGGGTGTCCACCGGCTGATTTCTGCACTGGAAGAGCGCGGCTTCATCCGTCGTCTTCCCAACCGCGCGCGCGCACTCGAAGTGCTCAAGATGCCCGACAGCGCGATTGCCGGTTCGATGCCGAAACCCGCGAACGATCTGGGTGCCCGCACGACCAACGTTCCCGCGCAGATGCCCGAAGCGGCGAACGACGTGATCGACATTCCGCTGCATGGGCGGATCGCGGCGGGTGCGCCGATAGAAGCGCTGGAAGATCATCAGAGCCTCCCGGTGCCCGCCGCCCTGCTCGGCCCGGGAGAGCATTTCGCGCTCGAAGTCTCCGGCGACTCGATGATCGAGGCGGGCATTTTCGATGGGGATTACGCGCTCATCCGGCGTTCCGACACCGCGCGCGACGGCGATATCGTGGTTGCACTGGTAGAGAACGAGGAAGCGACGCTCAAATATCTGTGGCGTGAGGGCGGCCGCATCCGGCTCGATCCCGCGAATGCGAGCTACGAGCCGCAGCTCTATGAAAGCCGCGCCGTGCAGGTTCAGGGCAAGCTGGCGGGGCTGCTACGCCGCTATCACTAAGGTTCGCGGCCGGCGCGTTCGACGCCTCCGGCGCCGTGCCACCAGCCATGCGCGCCCTGCCCCTGCGCGACTGTCCGGACGTCGCGGCTCTCCAGGCGGATCGCCAGCCCGCCGGTCTCTGACAGCATCCGCCTGTCGGCCTTGAGCCAACGCGGGCGACAGCTATAGGGCAACCAGCGGTCGGCGACCACGATGTCTGCCCGGGCGCAGGCTGCCGCCAGATCGCGCTCGGTCACGTAATCGTGTCCTCGGGCCAGCAGGAGGTGGAAAGCCTCGCCATCTCTGCGGATCGTGGCGACGCAGAATTCGGCGCTGCATCGTGCGCCAGGCCACTGGTCAAGCGGAACCGGAGGCCCGTCGAGTGCGCCGAGTTCCGCCAGCGTGTCGCTGGCATAGGATGACCGGCTGTCGCGCAGGGTCAGCAGCTCGCCATCCTCGATGATGCCGACATGACGCCCGTCGCGCGAAACCAGCACGTCGGGGCGCGGTGTTGCCAGTGTCATCATGGTGGCGATTGCCGCAGGAACCAGGCCGAGCATCCGCCCCCGCCCGCTCCACAGCGCCAGCCACAGCCCGCCGCCGACGAAGAGGAAGAACGGCAGGCTGCCCATGTGCGGCGCCAGCTTTACCGCGCCCGGCCTGCTTGCGGTAAAATGCGCGATGCCCAGCAGCAGGTCCAGCGACTTGCCCACCAGCCACCACACGGGCGCTCCTGCGCCAGCCAGGTCCAGTGCGAGTGCCAGCGCGATCAACGGCATGGAGACAAAGGTGACGAGCGGAATGCCGACCATGTTGGCCAGCGCCCCGTAAAAGCCTGCGCGATGGAAGTGGAACAGCACGATCGGCATCAGCGCGATCTCGATGACGAGGCCCGTCACCAGCAGCATCGCACCACCGCGCAGCGGGCGCATCCACCAGCCCTCCTCTCGCGGGGCGAGAAAGGCGCGCACCGGGGCGCTGTTATGCAGGGCGACGATGGCCAGGACGGCGGCGAAGCTCATCTGGAAGCTCGGCCCGGCGACACTCTCGGGCCACAACAGCAGGACGAAGCCCGCCGCCACCGCCAGCAGGCGGAAGGTGAGCGGCTCTCGGCCCAGAGCCAGCGCGACCAGTACCAGCACGGCGGCCGCACAGCTGCGGACCGTGGGCACCTCGGCGCCGGTCAGCAACGTGTATCCCACCCCCGCCAGAGCGCCCACCGCCGCGGCTACCACCGGCAGGCGCACCCGCAGGGCGAGCCATGGCCACAGGGCAAGCAGCTTGAGCGCGAGGAAGTACGCAGCAGCGATCACCGCGCTCACGTGCAGGCCGCTGATCGAAAGCAGGTGCGTGAGGCCGGCATCGCGCATCGCGTCCTCGTCCGCCTCGGCGATGGCCCCACGGTCCCCGCTGGCGAAAGCCGCGGCGATGCTGCCGGCCGATCCGGAAAGCTGGCTGCGCACGTGGCCGGAGAGGTCGCGCTGGACCTGGGCGATCCCGCCCCAGCCCGGTGGCGCGGGCTCGATGACTTCGATCTCGCCCATCGCCGATCCGGTCGCGGCCAGCCCCTGAAACCAGGCGGTGCGCGCGAAATCGTAGCCACCGGGCACCAAGGGCGGAGCGGGCGGCATCAGTCGCGCGGTCAGGCGGATGACCGCGCCCCTCTGCATTGCCGGCGTCGCCTTATCCAGGGGCACGTTCACACGCAGCTTGATCGCCTCCGCACCTTCGGCATCGCGCGCAGCAAGCACGAGGCGCACGCGTTCGCGCGCGGGCTGTTCCTCGCGCTCAAGGATCCGTGCCTGCATCGTGCGCACTTGCGGGTACTCGATCGCCGGAGCCCCAACCGTGGCCGAACGCGCCCAGATCAGGGCGATGCCCAAGGCGATGCCAAGCCCGATGGCCAGCAGCGCGAGCGCGAGATCGGGTCTGTACTCCTTCCGCAGGAGCAGCAGCCCGAACAGCGCCAGCGCAAGCGCGAGACCCGCGGCCGCCAGCCAAGCGGCCATACCCGGAAGCGTGAACCACGCCGCAACCCCGGCGATCACCGCGACGACGACCCAGGGTCCCCGCTCCAGTCCCGCTCTGCCAAGCTGCGCATCGAGGAGGTGCGTCAGCCTCTCAACCGGGGTGGACACGCGCCCGGCCACCTGCCAAAGCCGCTGCTGCGCTGCACCATGCCCCATGCGCGCCGCCCGGCTGTCCGTCACCTCGGATCGACTGCCGCGGCCGGTCGTTACGTCAGCTGACGGATCGTGGGACATGGGCTGCGGGGCCATGCTCTGAAATGGAAAGGAAGCGCGCTTAGATGGCAAGCGAAACCGGCACGATCATTACCCGCTTCGCTCCATCTCCGACCGGCTACCTGCATCTGGGCGGAGCGCGTACCGCGCTGTTCAACTGGCTTTATGCGCGCCACCACGGCGGCAAGGTGCTGCTCCGGATCGAGGATACGGACAAGAAGCGCTCCACCCAGGATGCGATCGACAAGATCATCGAAGGGCTGGACTGGCTGGGTCTCGATTTCGATGGCGAGACGGTTTTCCAGACGCAGCGTGCCGAGCGACACGCGCAAGTCGCGAACATCCTGCTCGAGAACGGCCACGCCTATCGCTGTTACGCGACGCCCGAAGAACTGGAAGCAATGCGTGCCGAACAGCGCGCGAACAAGCAGCCGATGCGTTACGATGGCCGCTGGCGCGACCGCGAGCCCGGGCCGGAGCAGGAAGGCGCGCCCTTCACCGTCCGCCTGAAGGTGCCAAAGGATGGCGAGACCGTCATCGAAGACGCCGTGCAGGGCCGCGTCACGGTCAAGAACGAAGAGATCGACGATTACATCCTGCTGCGCGCGGACGGCACGCCGACCTATATGCTGGCGGTGGTGGTGGACGACCACGACATGGGCGTGACCCACGTGATCCGCGGCGACGATCATCTCAACAATGCCTTCCGCCAGCTGCCGATCTATCGCGCGATGCATCAGATCGACGGCAATTGGCCCGATCCGGTCTATGCCCACGTGCCGCTGATCCACGGCAGCGACGGGGCGAAGCTCTCCAAGCGCCACGGCGCGGTGGGCGTGGAAGCCTATCGCGAAGAATTGGGCATCCTGCCCGAAGCCCTGTTCAACTACCTGCTTCGCCTTGGCTGGGGCCACGGCGACCGTGAGGAAATCACACAGGCAGAAGCGATCGAGCTGTTCGATCTGGATGGCGTGGGCCGGAGCCCCGCCCGCTTCGACATCAAGAAGCTTCAGAACCTGAACGGCCACTACATCCGCGAGGCGGACGATTCGCGTCTGGCCGGTCTGGTCGCGGAAGAACTGGCAGGCAGCGTCGATGCCGAGATCGACCGCGATCTGCTGACGCGCGCCATGCCCGTGCTCAAGACCCGCGCCAAGGACAACAACGAACTCGCCGACAATGCGCGCTTTTTGTTCATGCAGCGCCCGCTCGACCTGACGGAAAAGGCGGCGGCCCTGCTGGATGATGAAGCAAGGGCGCGCCTGGCCGAAGTTCACCAGGCTCTGGCTGCCGAAAACGACTGGACAACCGAGACGCTGGAAGCCACTACCAAGGCCCTTGCAGAACGGCTCGAGCTGGGCCTCGGGAAAATTGCCCAGCCCCTTCGGGCAGCCCTCACCGGGTCTACGCAAAGTCCCGGAATTTTCGACGTTCTCGCCCTTCTCGGCAAAGAGGAGTCGCTTGCGCGGATCGATGCGCAGGCAGCTCCGGCAACAGATACTCAAGACTAAGGAGACCCCCATGTCGGATACGACAGCGAAGCTGGATATTGGCGGAAATACGCAGGACTTCCCGATCCTTGAGGGGACGTGCGGGCCCGAGGTCATGGATATCCGCAAGTTCTACGGGACGACCGGCAAGTTCACCTACGACCCTGGCTTCAAGTCGACGGCCAGCTGCGAAAGCGCGCTGACCTTCATCGACGGCGAGGAAGGCGTGCTGCTGCACCGCGGCTACCCCATCGGCCAGCTCGCCGAACAGTCCAGCTTCATGGAAGTCTCCTACCTGCTGCTCAACAACGAGCTTCCCTCTCAGGGCGAACTGGACGAATTCACCTATACGATCACGCGGCACACCATGCTGCACGATCAGTTGCGCCAGTTCTATCAGGGCTTCCGGCGCGACGCTCACCCCATGGCCATCATGTGCGGCGTGGTGGGCGCCCTGTCGGCCTTCTATCACGACAGCACCGACATCTCCGATCCCGAACACCGGAAGATTTCGAGCCATCGCCTGATCGCCAAGATGCCGACCATCGCGGCCTGGGCCTACAAGTACTCGCTTGGCCAGCCCTTCCTGCAGCCTGACAACTCGCTCAGCTACACCGGCAATTTCCTGCGCATGACCTTCGGCGTTCCGGCCGAGGAATACGAGGTGATCCCGGAGGTTGAAAAGGCGATGGACCGCATCTTCATCCTCCACGCCGACCACGAACAGAATGCCTCGACCAGCACCGTGCGCCTCGCCGGTTCGTCGGGCGCAAACCCCTTCGCCTGCATCGCGGCGGGCATTGCCTGCCTGTGGGGTCCGGCCCACGGCGGCGCCAACGAAGCCGCGCTGAACATGCTGCGCGAGATCGGCACGCCGGACAAGATTCCGCACTATATCGAGCGTGCGAAGGACAAGGACGATCCGTTCCGCCTGATGGGCTTCGGCCACCGCGTGTACAAGAACTACGACCCGCGTGCGACCGTGATGCAGGAAACCGTGCGCGAGGTATTCAAGGCGCTGAAGGTCGACGACCCGGTGTTCGAAACTGCGCTCCGGCTCGAGGAAATGGCGCTGAACGACCCCTATTTCATCGAGAAGAAGCTGTTCCCGAACGTCGATTTCTACTCCGGCATCATCCTGTCGGCGATCGGCTTCCCGACCACCATGTTCACCGCGTTGTTCGCCCTCGCCCGCACCGTGGGCTGGGTTGCGCAGTGGAACGAGATGATCTCCGATCCCGCTCAGGTCATCGGCCGTCCGCGTCAGCTCTACACCGGCCCGTCGCAGCGCGACTACGTGCCCGTCGCTCAGCGTTGATCGGCTAACTCAGCACCGAAAGTCAGGCGAAGTCGCGCTGGGTCGCGGCTTCGCCACTCGGCACCGTAAGCGTGAAGGTGGCGCCATGGCCCGGCGTGCTCTCCACGCTCAGGTCGCCACCCATCGCCTGCGCGAGCCGCTTCGAAATATAGAGCCCGAGGCCGGAGCCGCCGCCGCCGCTGCGGCCGAGGCGTTCGAACTTGTCGAACACCATGCGCTGCGACTGGGCATCGAGCCCGGGCCCTTCATCGCTGACCGCAACGCTTGCACGGCCATTGGTCTTCGAGAGCGAGATCGTGATGGTCGATCCTTCGGGCGAGTAGCGGATTGCGTTACCCACCAGATTGAGCAACACCTGCAGCACGCGTCGGAACTCCGCCGTTGCGGGCTGGCTCGCACCCGCGGGCGGAACGGCGATGTCGATGCTCTTTTCCTGTGCCCGCACAGCAAGGATGCCCGCCGCGCGCTGCGCCACGTCGGCAAGGTCGATCTCGTCCGGCGCGGCGCGGAAACCGTCGGCTTCGACCACTTCCAGATCGGTCAGATCGTCCACCAGCGATAGCAGGTGCTGCCCGGCATTGACGATGTCGCGCGCATAATCGCTGTATTCGTCGCCCAGGGGTCCGGCGAGGCGAGAGCGGATGGTTTCCGCATTGGCCACGATCCGCGCAATCGGCTGGCGCAGAATCGGTGTAAGATCGCGCCCGATGGAAGCGCCATTGTCCTCGGCCCGGCGGTCGCGCCGCTTTTCGCGCCGCACCCATGCCCGGTTTGCGATCAGGTAAAGTTCGAAGCCCTGCGATCCCGGATTGGGCGCGCCCAGCGGAATGAGCCGCGCGGTCCAGTTGCGCGGGCTTCCCTCGATGGAAACGCGCGCCTGGTCGAGCAGCCGCCAGTGCAGCGGCTGGGCATGCTGGCTGCCTTCGATGGACACGAAATCGGTCCATACCTGGCCCAGGTTCTCGCTCATCCGCTTGAGCAGGGGCTGCAGATCCTCTGCCTCCGTATGCACGGTCAGGACCTTCTGATCGGGATCGAGCCGTGCGTGAAGTTCGGCCAGCGCATCGTCGATCGCATCGCGGCGCGCGGCGGCATCGTCGTCGCGTTCTACCGGCGGCGGGCTCGCCTGCCATGTGACGATACCGATGGTGCAGCCGGAATCCCCGCCCCCCGGGCCCTCGCCCTCGTCCGCCGGGACGATCTCCATCCATGCCTTGATCCGGTCCGTCCCGTCATAGGCATGGATCGTGCGCCCGAGCCGCAGGTTGGTGCGACGCGCCTTGCGCACCTGTTCGCGCAGCTCGGGTATCGCGATGGTGCCCGGAATCTCCCCCCCACAACGGCGTTGCAGTGCCGCCAGAGGCTCGTCCGCCGCAACAAGGCGATCTTTCGCGTCGGTGCGCGCGCGCGCGATATATGTCTGTTCTGCTTCGTCCATCTGCCCTTACTCGGCATGCCCGAAAGGCGAGGATTCAAGGAGAGCCCGCGCATCGGAAGTGGCTACCTTCTCGATCATCGCGGGCAGGGTTGCATCGGGGTGGAGGCAGCGCAGTTGCGCGCGCGTCTCAGCCGGGTTCAGCCCCGCCGCGCGCAGCGACAGGCCGAAACGAACCAGCTGGCGATCATTGGTGGACACCACCACGATATCGCGTTCCTGCCCTGCCCCATGCGCAAGCGCCGTGAGAAACACCGCTGCCCCCGCATGGGTCAGCGACAGCGCGACATCGGCGCGCTTGTCCAGCCTGGCGACCGTGCGATCGAGCAGCGAAAGCCGCGCTTCGTTTTCCGCACGCATCTGCCGGATGCGCGTTTCGACCGTGGTGGCAAGGTCTTCGCTCAGGTCGTCGCGCTGGCGGCGCCAGACCGAAATGAAATTCGCGAACTGGTCTTCGGGCAATTCGGCCAGCGGCATTTCCATGCGCTTCTGCTGTTCGATGAAGCGCGCCTGAGCCGCCAGCGTGCCCATCGCCGCGTCCGCCAGTTCCGCATCCTCGGACACGATCAGCGATTGCAGCAGCGGGGAGAGGATAGGATCGATCCCGTTTCGCCCGCGCAGGCGGTCCGCCAGCTGCCATTCGATCGCCAGCGCGTGGCAATGGCCGAGGAATGCGGCGTGCCGCGCAAGCTCTTCCCCCAGGGCATCGGCCCGCGCCTCGGCATACGCGAACACATCGTTCGCGCCGATCTCGTCGGCTTCGACGCGCAACAATCTGTAAGACGCGCTGCGCAGCATGCCGCGCACCCGCGCAATGATCGAGTCGCTGAACAGCGAGCGATCCTGCGTGTTGAGAAAATGGGTGAGGACCGGCGTGAGCGTGGACAGCGCCATATCCCCGCGCGCCAGCTCGGCGCGCAGAGCCGCGTCGACCGCTTGGTCGGCGTGCATCGTTTCCGGGAGTGATTCCGGCACGCTGGTCATCTGGCTGTCAGTCACCGTCCTTGCTTAGCCCGCTATAGTTAAGGGGCGATTATCCCTGATCGATTGCCGCATGTCTGCTTAGCACAGCAGCATGGCGCGTGCAGTCCCTGACAGGGACAGGCTGTGTATCGCATGGGAAATGTGAATCGCGCATGGAGCGCGCCAGTTCGCGCGCAGATTTGCGGCGGGATGTGGCGGTCAGTCGGTCGGGACGCTGTCAAAGTCGGCCAGAAACCCGTCCAGCCCACGCAGCGCGACGGGATCGCCCGGCGCAGCTTCTACCGCCTGCTGGGCAAGCGCGATCAGCTCGTCGGCGTGGAAGCTCGCAGCAAGGCCCTTGATCCGCTGCGCTGCGACAAGCCAGTTGCCGTCGCAACGCGCGCGCTTGAGCAGGTCCACCTGATAGGCAAGACTTTCACGAAATGCGCCGCGCAGCTCGCTGAGCAGCGCAGGGTCGTCGCCGGCGGCAGCGGCGAGCGTCGCAGTGAAGGCAGCATTTTCGAAAGCCATAAGCGTTTTTCTAGGCGCCGGGCGGTTAACGCGGGGTTTAACGCCAGGGGAAACGTGATAGATCGTGTTCATGGACGGGGGTACTTCGATCAGAGCCGTTGATGAGGCAGGGCGCGACGCTGGCTCGCCCCAACCTGCACAGGGTGCGCAATCCGCGCCGGCGGACGGGCCGGCAGCGTCGGCGGATCCGTCCACGCCGGAGCGGATGCCCCTGGTTGCGGCGCCCCTTGCGACGGCCATTGCCGCGCTCGCCCTGCTGGGCTGGACCGCGTTTTTCGTGCTGGCGAACGGACCGCAGCGCTTCATCGCGCTGGACCTTGCCGGATGGAGCGAGGCCATCACCGCATGGGCAGTGCCCGCGCTGCTGATCCTGTTCGCATGGCATATGGCGAGCCAGCGCGCCGCGCGGCAGAGCGCGCATTTCCGTGCGACCGCACGCGCCGCCGCAGCCGATCTCGGCGAATTCGAAGCGCGGCTTTCCACCGTCAACCGCGAGCTTGGCCTCGCACGCGATTTCCTCACCCGCCAGACGCGCGAGCTGGAAGCGCATGGACGCGTGGCTGCCTCGCGCCTGTCCGAAAACGCCGACCGGATCGAGCTATTGGTGGCCGAAAACGGCGAAGAAGTGGAACGGATCGCCCGCGTATCGGAAACCGCGCTCGCCAACATGGCCAAGCTGCGCGACGATCTGCCCGTCATCTCCAACGCATCGCGCGATGCGGCCAATGCGGTAGGTTCGGCGGGCGAGAAGGCGCAGGGCGCGCTCGAACGCCTGCGCGAAGGGCTGGAGAAGCTCAACGAATTCGGCGAAGCCGGGGAACGGCACGCGCTGCATTTCCACAGCCAGGTGGACCGCACGCTGACAGCGCTGGGCGATCGCGTTTCCGAACTCGAAGCGATGGCCGATGCCCGCTTCGCCGCGCTGCGCGAACGGAGCGATAGCTTCCGAAGCGAGATGGACGAACGCGAGGACGAGGCGCTGGCGGCAGCGCGACAGCGGATCGACACGCTGCGCGAGCAGCTGACCGAAGCAATCGCACATGTCCAGTCGATCGACGAACAGGCGATGGGATCGGCTCAGGACCGGCTTGCCAGCCTGCGCGACGAGGCCGAGCGGATCGACGAATCCATGCGCACCCGCGACCGGGACTTCGTCGGCTGGGTCGAGGCCCGCCGCGCCCGGCTGGAAGAGGTCGAGAGCCGGGCCATGGACTCGCTCGAAAACCGGCTCGCCGCAATCGAGGCGGCAGTGACGCAACGGCGCGAAAGCCACCAGGCGATCAGCCGCGAGATTGCCGAAGCAGCCGAGGAAACCGCAGATCGCATGGCCGGTGCCAGCGCGCGGATCGAAGAAATCGCGCAGCAGGCATCCGGGGCCAAGGACACGCTTCTCGATTCGACCCGGACCCTCGAAGAACGGCTGGCAAGCGGCAAGGACGACCTCGCCGGCCTGCGTGAAACGCTCGACGAGGCGACAGATGCTGGCGTGCGCCTGCTCGAAATCATCCAGGCAGGGGCCAAGCACAGCCGAGAGGTCCTGCCGCAGACGATGGAAACGGCCGAGGCTCGGCTTGAAACCCTGCGGGAAAACGGCGAGAAACTGCGCCGCACGATCGACGAGGGCGCCCAGAAGAGCGAGCACCTTTCCGCCTACGTCATCGACGCGCGCGAGAAGGGTCAGGAGATCCTCGCCGATGCCGACCGGATCGACGACAGGCTCTCAAGAACCCGCGATACCATGAGCGAGAATATCGCCGCGCTGCGCACCGCCCTCGCCCTGCTCGACGAGGAAGCGGGCGCTGTTGCCGAGGCCACTGCCACGCACGTCACCGACGCGATCGGCCAGTTGGAGCGCTCGACTGAAAAGGCACACGCGCTGCTGCAGAGCTACGCCAGCGGCGAAGGCCGCGAACTCGGCACAAAGATTGGCGAAAACGCTGCCGAGAGCGTCGGAGATGCCATGCGGGCGCAGGCCGACGAAGCTCTGGGCGAACTGCGCCAGGCGACCGAGCGATCCGCCGACGCCGCGCGCGAGGCGGCTCGCCAGCTGCGCGATCAGCTCGCGCTGGTGAACGAACTCGCGGGTAATCTGGAAACACGCGTCTCCGTCGCGCGAGAGCGGGCGGAAGAGCAGGTCGACCATGATTTCGCGCGGCGCGTGGCGCTGATAACCGAGAGCCTCAATTCCAACGCCATCGACATCACCAAGTCGCTGTCGAGCGAAGTCGCGGACACGGCATGGGCCAGCTACCTGCGCGGCGACCGGGGCATCTTCACACGTCGCGCGGTCCGTCTGCTCGACAATCGGCAGGCGCGCGAGATCGCCGAGCTGTACGACGAGGACGATGATTTCCGGGCCAACGTCAATCGCTACATCCACGATTTCGAGGCCATGCTGCGCACGCTGCTGTCCACCCGAGACGGCAATGCGCTGGCGGTAACGCTGCTGGGCTCCGAAGTCGGAAAGCTTTACGTGGCGATGGCACAGGCGCTCGACCGGCTGCGGACCAGCTGACGCGCCTTCGGGTGGATCAGCCGCGCTGGCCGGGCGGAAGCAGGAAGTCGAATGTCTCGCGCGTGACCCATCCGTTCTCCCAGTTGAGCACCCAGATCGTGGTCAGGACGGCTGCAATCGCCGCGGCGCGCAGGGCCAGCCTGCCGGGCCGGAAATTGGCAGGCGCACTCTCGGCCTGACCCGGCACCAGATCGACGCCCATTTCCTCGTCCGTGCGCACCCCGAACGGCAGCAGCACGAAGGCGACGAAGATCCATACCAGGATGTAGATCGCAAGGATCGACCAGCCACTCATCTCACGCCTCCGGCATGATGACCTGAACCTGCGGACGCTTGCCTGACCAGCGATTGGCAGCGCGGCGCGCGGCAAGGCGCGCAGCTTCGTGCCGGGCCTTGGGGTCCTTCGCATCGCGCCCGCGCAGGCCGCGCAAGGCAGACTGGATGTCGCGCGTGGCCTCGTCCACGAAATCGGGGAAATCCTCGTCCAGCGGCAGGCCGAGCGCGCGGATCGTCACCTCTTCCTGCCCTGTCACCGCCACGATCAGCACGCCATCGCGTGCAAGGCGCCGCCTTTCGGTAATCGCGCCACCGTCTGCGGGAATGATGAGATCGCCATCGAGTACGAGGCGCCCGGTCGGCACCCGCCCGATCTTGCCCGGCTCGCCCGGGGCCAGGCTCACGATATCGCCGTTCTTCTGGAAGATCGCATGCGGAATACCCTCCGCCAGCCCGAGGCGTGCCTGCTCCTGCATGTGGCGCAGCTCGCCATGCACCGGCACCAGCACTTCGGGCTGCAGCCACTCGTAGAGCGCCTGGAGTTCGGGCCGTCCCGGATGGCCGGAGACGTGGATCATGCTCTGCCGGTCCGTCACCATCTCGATCCCGCGTTCGGCAAGCTGGTTCATCACCTTGCCGATGGAAAGTTCATTCCCGGGAATCTGACGGCTTGAGAACAGCACCACATCGCCGCGAGACAGCTCGAGCGGATGATTGTTTTCCGCCATACGGCTCAGCGCGGCGCGCGGCTCACCCTGGCCGCCGGTGGCGATGATCAATACCTTGCCGCGCGGCAGGTTCATCGCGGCGTTCCAGTCCACACGTTCGGGAAAGTCGGTGAGATAGCCATTTTCCTGGCTGACCTCGAGCATGCGCTCAAGCGAACGGCCTGCAATCACGACCTCGCGGCCAGTCTCTCTCGCAATTTCGCCGAGCGTGTGCAGACGCGCCACGTTGGAGGCGAAAGTCGATACCACGACCCGCCTGTCCGGCCAGTTCTGCACTTCCTCTAGCAGGCCCTTGAAGACCGCGCCTTCCGAACCGCTCGGTTCGGGATTGAAGACGTTCGTGCTGTCGCACACCAGCGCCAGCACGCCCTCGTCGCCGATGGCGCGCAGTTCTTCCTCGGTGGTCGGCTCGCCGATGATCGGGTCCTCGTCCAGCTTCCAGTCGCCGGTATGGAAGACCTTGCCATAGGGCGTGTCGATCAGCAGCGCATTGCCTTCCGCGATCGAGTGGGCGAGCGGCAGGTAGCGGATGCCGAAGGGCCCGATCTGCATATCATCGTCGCCTTCGCGCACAATGTGCAGTGGCACCTCCTTTTCGAGCTGGGCCTCCTGCAACTTGCGCCTGACGAGTTCCGCCGTGAAGGGCGTCGCGTAAAGCGGCACGCCCAGATCGGCTGCGAAATAGGGAATGGCGCCGATATGATCTTCGTGCGCGTGGGTCAGCACGATGCCGAGCAGATCCTTCGCGCGATCCTCGATGAATTCCAGATCGGCGAAGACCAGTTCGATTCCCGGGTACTCGTTCGCGCCGAAGGTCATGCCGAGATCGACCATCAGCCACTTGCCGTCGCAGCCGTAGAGATTGACGTTCATCCCGATCTCGCCCGATCCGCCGAGCGCCAGGAAGAGGAGTTCGTTCTCCGGCTTGAAGTTCTTTTTCATATTATCCTTTGCTGATCGTCCGCCTGGCGAGCAGTTGCAGGCCGCGGATCGTCAGATCTGTGTCTACGACATCAAATATGCCGGTATGGTCGTCGAACAAGACCGACAGGCCGCCCGTGGCAACAACCTTGGTCGGACGACCGATTTCGTTTTTCATCCGCGCGATCAGCCCTTCCATCATGGCAACATAGCCCCAGAACACCCCGATCAGCATCTGATCCTCGGTGTTCCGGCCAATTACGCTTTTGGTTTCAGGCGCTTCGATGGCGATGCGGGGAAGCTTTGCGGTCCGGCCGACCAGCGCATCGAGCGAAAGGTTGATGCCCGGCGCGATGATCCCGCCCTTGTAGGCGCCATTATAATCGACCACCTCGAATTTGGTCGCGGTGCCGAAATCGACCACGATCATGTCACCGCCGATCATCTCGTGCGCCGCGATGCAATTGAGCGCGCGGTCCGCACCCAGCGTGCTGGGCAGATCGACATCGATCTCGAAACCCCACCCGGCCTCGCCATGGCCCGCGACGATCGGGGTAATGCCGAAGTATTTTTCGCACAACACGGTCAGATTATGATCCGCGCGGGGCACCACCGAACCGAAGATGATGTGCGTGATGTCTTCCCGCGCCACGCCCTCGATCCCGAGCAGCTGGAACAGCCACACCGCATATTCGTCGCCCGTACGGCGCCCATCGGTGGAAATGCGCCAGCGCGCGCGCAAGTCTTCGCCATCGAAGAGTGCGAAGACGAGATTGGTGTTTCCTACATCGATCGCGAGAAGCATTGCTGGGTTCCTCTAACGCCGGAATCAGGCGAGCATTACGTCGCCGGCGTGAATGACACGCGTGGACCCGTCGGCCAAGCGCAGTCGCATCGATCCGTCCGGCTCGAGCCCGTCGAACGTGCCGCTCGCCTTCCCGCCATCGGGCTCGTGCACGCTGATCGGCGTACCCTTTGGCATGCTGGCTGCATTCCAGCTGCGGACCAACGGTTCGAGCCCGTAGGTCCGCCAGCGTTCAAGCTCGGTTGCGAAATGCGCGGCGAGGCTCTCCGCAAAGGCATCACGATTGGGCGCAGGTCCGAACTGGGTCAGGGCTGCACTCTTGCGGTCGGGCAGTTGCGGGGCGGATACCAGATTGACGCCAACGCCGATCACCACGGCATCGCGCTCGGCTTCCAGCAGGATGCCCGAAAGCTTCGCATCGCCGATCAGTAGATCGTTGGGCCACTTGAGCACCAGACGATGCAGCGCGGGCACCAGCGTATGGATCGTATCGAAAAGCGCGACCGCGGTAAGCAGGGACAGCGTGTGTGCAGGTGGCTGGCCCGGCTGAATGCGAACGATCGTCGACCCCATGAAGTTACCATGGCCGTCGTGCCAGCCACGGCCCTGCCGGCCCCGCCCGGCATTTTGCCGGTCGGCGACCAGCCAGTCGCCTTCGGCCACCGGCTCGCCGCTGCGCAGCGCGCTTAGCAGGTCGGCATTGGTGGAGCCGGTTTCGGGCACTATACGGATCAAGGTCGAGCCGGGCGAACCCGTCGCATCACACGCCCGCGAACAGGCCCGCTGCGGCGGTGTCCGTCATGGCTTCCAGCGCGCCGGTCAGGAACCAGCCAAGCGGTGAGATCAGGACCGTGCAGACCACCAGGATCGCCCATTGCGCGGCGCTCGCGCCCTTGGTCGCGCGGTCAACGGGCTCGTCGAAGAACATGACCTTTACGAACTTGAGGTAGTAGAACGCGCCGATCACGCTCGCCGCCATGCCGATCACCGCGAGCGGGATGAGCCCCGCATTCACGACCGCCCAGAACACCGCCAGCTTGGCGAAGAAGCCCATCAGCGGCGGGATGCCTGCCAGGCTGAACATCAGCGCGGCAAGGCACCAGGCAATGCCCGGACGCGTGCTGGAGAGACCGGCAATATCCTCGAAAGTCTCGAGGTTGTCGCCATCGCCGTTGCGCAGCATCAGCACCGCGGCAAAGCTGCCGAGCGACATCACGACGTAAATCGCGAGGTAGAACAGCATCGCGCTCGCACCCTCGGCACTTGCCGCAGCGAGGCCGACAAGGATGAAACCGACATTGTTGATCGACGAATACGCCAGCAGCCGCTTGAGGTTGTTCTGGCCGATCGCCCCAAGCGCGCCGACCACGATGGAGGCAAGCGCAGCGAAGATCACCACCTGCCGCCACGCATCGGGCTGCGACCCGAAGGCATCCAGCGCCACGCGCGCGGTCAGCGCGATGGCGGCAACCTTGGGCGCGGTGGCGAAGAAGGTCGTTACCGGCGTGGGCGCCCCCTCGTACACGTCGGGCGTCCACATGTGGAACGGCACGGCGCTGATCTTGAAGGCGAGGCCTGCCAGCACGAAGATCAGGCCGAACAGCGCCCCGGTCGAAAGGCCGGTTTCCTGCGCGATGCGGATTCCGTCGAAGCTGGTCGTCCCCGTGAAGCCGTAGGTCAGGCTCATCCCGTAGAGCAGGATGCCGCTGGCAAGCGCGCCGAGCACGAAATACTTGAGGCCTGCCTCGGCGGAACGGCTGTCGTTACGCAGGAAGCTGGCGAGGACGTACGCGGCGAGGCTGTTGAGCTCCAGCCCGATATACAGCGTGATCAGGTCTGTCGCGGAGACCATGATGCTCATGCCCACGGTCGCGAACAGGACCAGCACGGGGTATTCGGGCTTCATCGCCTTGCGATGGTCGAAGAAACCCGGTGCGATCATCAGGCACCCGATCGCCGCGACATACATCAGCAGCTTGGCAAATCCCGCGAATGCATCCGCGCTCAGGAGGCCGCCGAAAGCCACTGCGGTCACACCGCTCGTACCCTCAACCAGGGTCGAGCCGGCAACAACACCGGCCCCGCCCAGCGCGACCGCCGCCAGAATCGAGACGAGCCGGCTCGCCTTGTCGCCCGCGAAGGCGGACACCAGCAGCAGCGCCAGCGCCGCACCGGTCAGCACCAGTTCGGGCACGATGTGGCCAAAGGAATTCGCGTAGTCCATCAATGTTCGCTCTCGGTCCCGGCGGAACCGCCGTGTTCGCCTTCACCGCCACCATGATCGCCCGCGACGTAATTCGCGGCATGTTCGCGCGGCTCGCCCGCGGTCGGCATGGCATCGCCCTGCGGCGCAGCGCGCGCGATACGCGCCTCAACCGCGGCAATGTCACTGCGCATGGGGGCAAGGAAGCTTTCGGGGTACACGCCCATCCACAGCACGGCTGCAGCAACGGGCGTCAGCATCAGCCACTCGCGCGCATTCAGATCGGGCATGGCGGCGGCGTCCGCGTTCTTCTGTTCGCCGAACACCACGCGGCGGTAGAGGTACAGCATGTAACCCGCGCCCAGAATGATGCCCGTGGTCAGCACGAAGGTGGTCGTACTGGAAATCTGGTACACGCCTGCAAGGCTGATGAACTCGGCCACGAAGCCGCTGGTGCCCGGCAGACCGATGCTCGCCATGGTGAACAGCAGGAAGAACAGCGCGTAGCGCGGCATGTTGGTGGCCAGGCCGCCGTAGCGGGCGATCTCACGCGTGTGCAGCCTGTCGTAAATCACGCCCACGCACAGGAACAGCGCGCCCGAGACGAGCCCGTGGCTCAGCATCATCACTATCGCGCCTTCCAGGCCCTGGAAGTTGAAGGCGAACAGGCCCGCCGTCACGATCGCCATGTGCGCGACCGAGGAGTAGGCGATCAGCTTCTTCATGTCCTGCTGAACCAGAGCGATAAGGCTGGTGATAACCACCGCCGCCATGCTGAGGCCGAAGACCAGCCACACGAACTGCGCGCTCGCCTCGGGGAACATGGGCAGGCTGAAGCGGATGAAGCCATAGCCGCCCAGCTTCAGCAGAACGCCCGCCAGGATCACCGAACCGGCGGTGGGCGCCTGCACGTGCGCGGCTGGCAGCCAGGTGTGGACCGGCCACATCGGCATCTTCACCGCGAAGCTCGCGAAGAAGGCCAGCCACAGCCATGTCTGCGCTTCCGGCGCGAAATCGTACTGCAGCAGCACGGGGATCGAGCTGGTGCCCGCCTCGCCGATCATCCACAGCATCGCGATCAGCATCACGACCGAGCCAAGCAGCGTGTAGAGGAAGAACTTGAAGCTGGCGTAGATACGGTCGCTGCCACCCCAGATGCCGATAATCAGGTACATCGGGATCAGGCCGGCTTCGAAGAAGATGTAGAACAGCAGGATATCCTGCGCGGCGAACACGCCGATCATCAGCAGTTCCATGATCAGGAACGCGGCCATGTATTCGCCGACGCGCTTGGTCACGCTGGTCCAGCTGGCAAGAATGCAGATCGGCATCAGGAACACGCTGAGCATGATGAGCATCAGCGCAATCCCGTCGATGCCCAGCGCGTACTGGAAGCCCGCGAACAGGTCCGCACGCTCGGTAAACTGCCACTGGGCGCCGCCGATATCGAAGTTGAGCCACAGCGCGATGCCCAGCACCAGGTCGATCAGCGTGGCGATCAACGCGATCCAGCGCGCGTTCGTGGCGTTCGACATCATGCACAGCACCGCGCCGACCAGCGGAACGAGCAGCATCAGCGAGAGAATGGGAAGGCCCTCCATCACAGCAGCACCCAGGTAATGGCCGCGACCACGCCAAGCAGCATGATCAGCGCATAGGTGTTCAGCATGCCGGACTGGAAGCGCTTGGCCCCAGCTGCGCCCTGCTTGACCACCCATGCCGCGCCGTCAGGCCCGAAGCGGTCGATTACACCGATGTCCAGCTGCTTCCAGAACACACGACCGAACCAGAAGGCAGGCTTCACGAAGAGGAAGTTGTACAGCTCGTCGAAGTACCACTTGTTCAGGAAGAAACGGTATATCGGGCCGAGCTGGTGCGCCGCCTCCTGCGGGACCTTCGGATTGCGGATATAGGCGTACCAAGCGGTCAGCAGGCCGAGCAGCATGGCCCCGGTGGCGGTCAGCTTCACCCACAGCGGCACGCCGTGAATCGCGTGGACCAGATCGTAGTTGAAGAAGATCGCCCCGCCCCAGAATTCTTCGGAATCCACGAAGGGTTCGTAATAGACGAAGCCGGCAAACACCGCGCCGATGCTCAGCACGATCAGCGGCACGAGCATGACCCAGGGCGCCTCGTGCGGATGATAGCCGGCGGTACCGTCGTCTTCGTGCGTGGAAGGCACGTGGTGCGCCACCGCCTCGCCGGAATCCTCCTGCGCGGCCGGGTTATGCTCGTCCGGCTCGTCGTGCCCGTGATGGACGGCGTGCTGGATATGCTCGCTGTCCGCCCAGCGCGGCTTGCCCCAGAAGGTCAGGAACATCAGTCGCCAGCTGTAGAAGCTGGTCAGTAGGGCCGCGATGGCACCCGCCCAGAAGGCAAAGGTCGCCGCACTGGTGCCGCGCGCGAAGGCGGCCTCCAGGATCGCATCCTTCGAATAGAAGCCTGCGAAGCCGAACACGCCCAGCACACCCACGCCGGTAATCGCCAGCGTGCCTGCCATCATCGCCCAGAAGGTGATCGGGATGTGTTTCCGCAGCGCACCGTAATAGCGCATGTCCTGCTCGTGATGCATCGCGTGGATGACCGCGCCGGCACCAAGGAACAGCAGCGCCTTGAAGAAGGCATGCGTGAAGAGGTGGAACATGGCGACGCCATAGGCACCCACGCCCGCAGCGAAGAACATGTAGCCCAGCTGTGAGCAGGTGGAATAGGCGATCACCCGCTTGATGTCCCACTGGGTCGTGCCGATCGTCGCGGCGAACAACGCGGTCATACCGCCGATGACGGTCACGAACGTGAGCGCGACGGGCGCAGTTTCGAACATGGGGGACAGACGGCAGACCATGAACACGCCTGCCGTCACCATCGTGGCGGCATGGATCAGCGCGGAAACGGGCGTCGGGCCCTCCATCGCGTCGGGCAGCCAGGTGTGCAGGCCCAGCTGCGCGGATTTGCCCATCGCGCCGATGAACAGGAGGATGCACAGGATATCCATCGTCATCAGGCGGAGCCCCATGAAGGTGATGGAACTGCCGCTCATCGCCGGAGCCATTTCGAGGATCTCGGGGATCGACACGGTCCCGAACACCAGGAAGGTGCCGAAGATGCCGAGCATGAAGCCCAGGTCGCCCACGCGATTGACCACGAAGGCCTTGATCGCGGCGGCGTTTGCGCTGGGCTTCTTGTACCAGAAACCGATCAGCAGGTAGGACGCGAGGCCCACGCCTTCCCAACCGAAGAACATCTGTACCAGGTTATCCGCGGTCACCAGCATGAGCATGGCGAAGGTGAACAGGCTCAGATAGGCGAAGAAGCGCTGCTGGTCGGGGTCCTCATCCATGTACCCCCACGAGTACAGGTGCACGAGTGCGGAGACGCTGGTGATGACGACCAGCATCACCGCCGTCAGCGTATCGACCCGCAGAGACCAGTCGAACGCCAGATCGCCGGAAGTGATCCACTGCAGCACGGTGACGACCTGCGCCTCCGCCGTGCCGCCCAGAAAGCCGAGAAAGATCGGCCAGCTCAGCGCACAGGAGACGAACAGCGCACCCGTGGTGAGGATCTTGGCCGGCGTCTTGCCGATTGCGCCGCCGAACAGGCCCGCGACAATGGCAGCCGCGAGCGGCAGGAAAACGATGAGGAGAATGGAAGACTGCACGGGTGGTTCAGCCCTTCATCCGGTTCACGTCGTCGACCGCGATGGTGCCGCGATCACGGAAGAATATGACAAGGATCGCAAGGCCGACGGCGGCTTCGCCCGCAGCGACGGCCAGCACGAACATTGCGAAGATCTGCCCCGTCAGATCGCCGAGGAAGGCGCTGAATGCGACGAGGTTGATGTTCACCGCCAGCAGGATCAGCTCGATCGCCATCAGGATGACGATCACGTTCTTGCGGTTGAGGAAGATGCCCAGCACGCCGAGCACGAACAGGATCGCGCTGACGATGATGTAATGCTCGATCCCGATCATTTCCGGCCTCGTATCGCGTTGAAAATACCGAAAGCAATCAGGCCCAAGAAGCCCATCGTCATCAAAAATATGATGACCTGCCAGACGCCAAAGCCACTCACAGTTCGACCCCCTCGCCCACGGTGGGCTGCTTCATCTGCGTCGCTTCCTTCGGGTTGCGGCGTACCTGCTTGGTGATGTTCTGGTGGCCGCGCGTGGTCTTGAGATCGCGGTGGGTCAGCACGATCGCGCCGATCATCGCCACCAGCAGGATCAGGCCCGCTACTTCGAAGACGAAGATGTACTTGGAATAGAGCAGCGCGCCCACATTCTCGATATTGCTGTTGGCCATGCTCGGCGCATTCTCGCCACTGGCCGTACCCAGCTCCAGCGCGCCTGCATTGAGCGCGCCGATGCCCAGCACCAGCTCCGCCAGCAGCACCAGCGCAATCGCGATGCCCAGCGGGAAGTTCTTGATGAAGCCAGCGCGCATTTCCGCCATATCCACGTCCAGCATCATCACGACGAACAGGAACAGCACGGCCACGGCACCGACGTAAACGACGACCAGCAGCATCGCGATGAATTCCGCACCCAGCAGGACCATCAGCCCCGCCGCGTTGAAGAAGGCGAGGATCAGCCACAGGACCGAATGCACAGGATTGCGGCTCATGATCGTCAGCACGGCGCTGGCAATCACGAGAAACGCGAAGAGGTAGAAGGCGATGGCCTGGATCATGGCTTTTTAAGGATGCCCCGAACGTGGTCTGTGGCGCGCCTAGCGGTAGGGCGCGTCGGCTTCAAGGTTGGCTGCGATGGCGCGTTCCCATTTGTCACCATTGGCGAGCAGCTTCGCCTTGTCGTAAAGCAATTCCTCGCGGGTTTCCGTCGAATATTCGAAGTTCGGCCCCTCGACGATCGCATCCACCGGGCACGCTTCCTGACAGAAACCGCAATAAATGCACTTGGTCATGTCGATGTCGTAGCGCGTCGTACGGCGCGAACCGTCCGCCCGCGGTTCCGACTCGATGGTAATCGCCTGCGCCGGGCACACCGCCTCGCACAGCTTGCACGCGATGCAGCGCTCTTCCCCGTTGGGATAGCGACGCAGCGCATGCTCGCCCCGGAACCGCGGCGAGATCGGGTTCTTCTCGTAAGGGTAGTTGATCGTGACCTTGGGCTTGAAGAGATACTTCAAGGTCAGCGCGTGGGCCTTCACGAACTCGTAGAGCGTGAAGGCCTTGAGGGTCTGGGCGATACTCATGAATAATGTCCGGTGGCCATCAGGTAGCCGCTGATTACGAAAACGAAGATCAGGCTCATCGGCAGGAAGATCTTCCAGCCAAGCCGCATCAGCTGGTCGTAGCGGTAGCGCGGCACGGTCGCCATCACCCAGCTGAACATGAAGAAGAAGAACAGCGTCTTCAGGAAGAACCAGATGAAGCCGGGCACGAGGTACAGCGGCGCCCAGTCGATCGGGGGCAGCCACCCGCCGAAGAACAGCAGCGTGTTGAGCGCGCACATCAGCAGGATGTTGGCGTACTCGCCCAGCCAGAACAGCGCGAAGGCTCATCGCTGGAATATTCGGTCTGGTAGCCCGCAACCAGCTCGCTCTCCGCCTCGGTCAGGTCGAACGGCACGCGCTGCGTTTCGGCGAGGCTGGAGATGAAGAACACCACCCAGATCGGGAAGATCAGCGGGTGCACCACATAGGCATTGATGATGCCGAGGCCGAATTCCTGCTGCGCGGCGACGATGCCGGACAGGTTGAACGTGCCTGCGAACAGCACGACGCACACGAGGATGAAGCCGATCGAGACTTCGTAGCTGATCATCTGCGCGGCGGCGCGCATCGCCGAAAAGAACGGGTATTTCGAGTTACTCGCCCACCCGCTCATGACCACGCCGTAAACGCCCAGCGAACTGATCGCGAGAACGTAGAGCAGGCCCACGTTGATGTCTGCCAGTACCACACCCGCATCGAAGGGGATCACTGCCCATGCCATCAACGCGACCGTGAAGGTCACGATCGGTGCGAGGATGAAGATGCCCTTGTTGGCGGCGCTCGGAATGATGGTTTCCTGGAGGAAGACCTTGAGGCCGTCGGCGAAGCTCTGCAGCAGGCCGAAGGGGCCGACCACATTGGGGCCACGGCGCAAATTGATCGCCGCCCAGACCTTGCGGTCGACGTAAATGATCATCGCGACGGCCAGCATCAGCGGCAGCGCGATCAGTAGGATGCCCACGATAGTGGCGATGAACCACGCCCATTCGTAGTTCATGCCGAGATTCTGGAAGAAGTCGATCATTCCGCGGCCTCCAGCAGATCTTCGCCATGGACCAGTTCGGCCGAGCAGCGCTGCATCGTCTCGCTTGCGCGGGCGATGGGGTTGGTCAGGTAAGGATCGGCGATCGGATAGGTGATCGCACCCTTGGCCTTGGGCGTCTTCTTACCCTTGGGCAGCTTGCCCAGCGGGGCGAGGCCTTCCTCGCCCAGCGCGGGCACGGCCTCAATCATCGCGGACTGCAACTGCGCGAAGCTGTCGAAGCCCACGGTGACGCCGAAGGCATCGGCCAGCGCGCGCAGGATCGTCCAGTCCTCGCGCGCGTCACCGGGAGCGAACACCGCCTTTTCGGCGAACTGCACGCGGCCCTCGGTGTTGACGTAGGTCCCGTCCTTCTCAGCGTAGCTGGCGGCGGGCAGGATGATGTCCGCCGCATGCGCACCGGCATCGCCGTGGTGGCCGATATAGACTTTCAGGCTGTTCTCGAACTTCGAATAGTCGAGCGAATCCGCGCCGAGCGACAGGAGCACTGCGGGCGCTGCGTCGATCACATCCTTGATGCCACCCTTCTGCGCGTAGCCCAGCATCACCGCGCCCATCCGGGCCGCGGCGGTGTGGATGACGTTGAAGCCGTTCCAGGCCTCTCCGTCGATGTCGCGCGCGAGGTTCCATTCGCTGGCGAGCACCAGTGCCGGGTGCAGCGCATTGGCTGCCAAGCCGCCGGGGCCGACAATGATCGCGGGCCGCGCCGCGTCCTTGAACGCATCCGCAACATGGCCGGGCAGATCGTGCAGCAGGCCTGCATCTTCCCCCAGGAATTCGCAGGCGAAGGTCGTGTCCCACTCGGGCCCGATCAGGAAGATTTTCGCCCCGCGCTTAGCCGCCTTGCGCAGACGCACATTGATCAGCGGTGCTTCGTGGCGAACCTGGCTGCCGACGATCAGGATCGCATCGGCGGTCTCGATACCCGCGAAGGTGGAGTTAAACGCAATCCCGGCGAGGCTGGAGCAATCGTAGTCCAGCCCGGTCTGGCGGCCTTCGAGCTTGTCCGAGCCCAGTTCGGCGAGCAGGCGCTTGGCGGCAAACATCGTCTCGCAATCGACCAGATCGCCCGCAACTGCGGCGATGGAGCCCTCCCCGCCCTGCCTGGCGGCCTTCACGATCGCGTCGAAAGCGTCCTGCCAGCTGGCCTGTTTGAGCTTGCCTGCCCGTTCGCCGCTGACCGCGCGCATCCATACGCTGTCGAGCCGACGCCGCGTGAGGCCATCGACCTGGTAGCGCGCCTTGTCCGACAGCCACTCTTCATTGACATCGTCATTGATCCGGGGAAGCGCACGCATGACCTCGCGGCCACGGCTGTCGAGCCTGATGTTGGCGCCGACAGCATCGGACACGTCGATGGACAGCGTCTTCTTCAGCTCCCACGGGCGCGCTTCGAACGAATAGGGGCGGCTGGTGAGCGCACCGACCGGGCACAGGTCGATCACGTTGGCGCTCAGTTCATGCTGCGCCGCCTGCTCCAGGTAGGTGGTGATCTGCATGTCCTCGCCGCGATACAGCGCGCCGATCTCGTCCACCCCCGCGATCTCTTCGGAGAAGCGCACGCAGCGGGTGCAGTGAATGCAGCGGGTCATGATCGTCTTGATCAGGGGCCCCATGTATTTCTCGGTCACGGCGCGCTTGTTCTCGTGATAGCGCGTCGCACCGCGACCATAGTACATCGACTGGTCCTGCAAGTCGCATTCGCCGCCCTGATCGCAGATCGGGCAGTCGAGCGGGTGGTTGATGAGCAGGAACTCCATCACCCCTTCGCGCGCCGCACGCACCATCTCGCTATCCGTGCGGATTTCCTGCCCTTCGGTGGCGGGCAGCGCACAGCTGGCCTGCGGCTTGGGCGGCCCGGGCTTCACCTCGACCAGGCACATGCGGCAATTGCCCGCGATGCTCAGCCGCTCGTGGTAGCAGAAACGCGGGATTTCCTTACCCGCAAGCTCGCACGCCTGCAGCACGGTGGCGCCTTCGGGCGCGTCGATTTCCTGTCCGTCTACGGTGACTTTAGGCATTATTCGGCAGCTTCCTGCAGAGTGTTTGCACGTTCGGCTATGCGCCGTTCAAGCTCAGGGCGGAAGTGGCGGATCAGGCCCTGGATCGGCCACGCGGCCGCATCGCCCAGGGCGCAGATCGTGTGGCCTTCCACCTGCTTGGTGACGGTGTGGAGCATGTCGATCTCGTCGATATCGGCATCGCCCGTCTCAAGCCGCTTCATCACGCGCCACATCCACCCGGTGCCTTCGCGGCACGGCGTGCACTGGCCGCAGCTCTCGTGCTTGTAGAAATAGCTGATGCGGCTGATCGCACGGACGATGTCGGTCGACTTGTCCATCACGATCACGGCTGCCGTACCGAGGCCTGAGCCGAGTTCCTTCAGCCCGTCGAAGTCCATCGGCGTGTCCATGATCTGCTCGGCCGGGACCAGCGGGACCGACGAGCCGCCCGGGATCACCGCCAGCAGATTGTCCCACCCGCCGCGAATGCCGCCGCAGTGCCGCTCGATCAGCTCACGGAAGGGAATGCTCATCTCTTCCTCGACCACGCAGGGCTTTTCGACATGTCCGCTGATCTGGAACAGCTTGGTGCCCGAATTCTTTTCGCGCCCGAAGCCGTCGAACCAGGCAGGCCCGCGCCGCAGGATCGTCGGCACGACCGCGATGCTCTCCACATTGTTCACCGTCGTGGGGCAGCCATAGAGGCCCGCACCTGCCGGGAACGGCGGCTTGAGGCGCGGCTGACCCTTCTTGCCTTCGAGGCTTTCGATCAGCGCGGTTTCCTCACCGCAAATATAGGCGCCCGCGCCACGATGCAGGAATACGTCGTAATCATAGCCCGAACCGCAGGCGTTCTTGCCGATCAGCCCGGCGTCATACGCCTCGTCGATCGCCGCCTGCAGCGCCTCGGCCTCGCGGATATATTCGCCGCGAATGTAAATATAGGCGGCGCGCGCGCGCATCGCGAAGCCCGCGACCAGCGCGCCTTCGATCAGCTTGTGCGGATCGTGCCGCATGATCTCGCGGTCCTTGCAGGAACCGGGCTCGGATTCGTCGGCATTGATGACGAGGAAGCTGGGGCGGCCGTCCTTCGATTCCTTGGGCATGAAGGACCACTTCATGCCGGTCGGGAAACCAGCACCGCCGCGTCCGCGCAGGCCCGACGCCTTCACATCCTCGATGATGGCGTCCTGCCCCTTGGCGAGCAGCGCCTTGGTATCGTCCCAGTCGCCACGCGCCTGTGCGGCCTTCAGCCCGGCGGACTGGAACCCGTAGAGGTTGGTGAAGATGCGGTCCTTATCGGACAGGCTCATGCCATAACTCCAAACACAACGAAGGCCGCCACAGCGAGGATCGCGAGCAGCGCGAGCGTCTTGAAAATCCCGCTCAGCACCTTCCACGCAATAGCAACGACGATCAGCGCAACGATGACGGTGACGATGCTAAATTCCATCACGCACCCCTTTCGCCAGCGTTATCCGGCAGCTTGCGGCCCAGGAAAATCAGCCCCAAACCCATGAATGGCAGGCCCAGGCCGAAAAAGGCCGGGCCGAGCGTCAGGGCGAAAGACACCGTCAGGGCAATGCCGATCGTCAGGAAAGAGATGCCGAGCGCCCTGTTGTTACTAGACTGGCCGCTCACTGGTCACCCACTTTCCTGGACTGGGAACCAAAGACACCGAAGCCCCCGAACAGGAACCCCAGAATGGCCCATACCACCCAGTCGTCGCCCTGAAGGAATTTGACCACCGCCAGTACGAGGAAGATCACCCCGACGACCGGAAAGCCTTTGTTGACCGCTGCGGACATCACCATTCACCCCGGTAATCGTGGTTTTCGGTGACCATTTCCTTGAGCGTGGTGGGCCCGCCGCTGGGTTCGCTGGTGTGACGGCCCGGCTCCTGCGTGCCGGTCTTGGGCTGCTCGCCCTTCGCCAACGCGTCAAGCACGGCGTCGAGCCGTTCGGGCGTCAGGTCTTCGTAATTGTCGTCGTTGATCTGGACCATCGGCGCGGTCGCGCAATTGCCCATGCATTCGACTTCGGTGAGCGTCCACAACCCGTCGTCGGACACGTGGCCCATCTTCATCCCGCGCTTCTTGCACGTGGCGATGATGTCGTCCGAGCCGCGCAGCATGCACGGCGTCGTGCCGCAGACTTGCACGTGGTACTTACCCACGGGCTTCATGTTGTACATGAAGTAGAAGGTCGCGACCTCGAGCACGCGGATCACCGGCATGTCGAGATAGTTCGCGACATACTCGATCACCGGCAGCGGCAGCCACCCTTGCGTATCGGTTTCCTCGCCGACCTGCCGCTGCGCAAGGTCGAGCAGCGGCATCACCGCGGATTTCTGGCGCCCTTGGGGATAGCGAGCAAGCGCCTTCTGCGCCTTCGCCTCGTAGGCTTCGTTGAAGGCGAAATTGCCCCACCGCTCGCGCAGTTCGGGGGTGTCGGGTGCGGGTGTGCGGTCAGCCAAGGAACTTCTCCCGCTTCTTCCAAATCATCTTAATTGCTGCGCCGATAATCGCGGCGCCGAGAGCAGCTGCAAAAATGCCCCATGGCTTATCAAACACTGCGATGGCCAAGATGATACCAACGATCACTGCGCCCAATCCGAGCGACATTGCCAACTTCCATTCGCTCACCGGTCACACTCCCCGAACACGACGTCGATTGCGCCGAGGATGGCGGTGGCGTCCGGCAGCATGTGGCCCTTGGTCATCATGTCCATCGCCTGCAGGTGGCTGAACGCGGTCGGGCGGATCTTGCAGCGGTAGGGTTTGTTCGACCCGTCGCTGACCAGGTACACGCCGAATTCGCCCTTGGGGCTTTCGGTCGCAACGTAGACCTCGCCCGCGGGCACGTGGAAGCCTTCGGTGTAGAGCTTGAAGTGGTGGATCAGCGCTTCCATCGACTGCTTCATCTCGCCGCGCTTGGGCGGCACGACCTTGCGGTCGTCGCTGGCGATGGGGCCGGACGGCATCTCGGCAAGACACTGCTTGATGATGCGCGCGCTCTGGTAGACTTCCTGCACGCGGACCATGAAGCGGTCGTAGCAGTCCGAATTGGTGCCCACCGGAATGTCGAATTCCATCCGGTCGTAGACGTCGTAGGGCTGCGACTTGCGCAGATCCCACGGAACGCCCGCGGCGCGGATCAGCGGACCGGAGAAGCCCCACTTGATGGCATCTTCGCGGCTGACCACGGCAATGTCGACGTTGCGCTGCTTGAAGATGCGGTTGTCCATGACGAGGCTCATCGCGTCGCCGAAGAGTTCGGGTACGCGATTGTCGAGCCATTCGCCGATGTCGACCAGCAACTTCTCCGGCACGTCCTGGTGGACGCCGCCGGGGCGGAACCATGCGGAATGCATGCGCGCACCCGAAGCGCGCTCGAAGAAGTTCATGCAGTCTTCGCGCAGCTCGAAGACCCACAGGTTCGGCGTCATCGCGCCGACGTCCATCACGTGCGCGCCGATGTTGAGGAAGTGGTTCGACATGCGCGTCAGCTCGGCGAACAGCACCCGCAGATACTGCGCCCGGATCGGCACTTCTAGGTTGAGCAGCTTCTCGATCGCCAGGACGTAGGAATGTTCCTGACACAGCGGCGAACAGTAATCGAGCCGGTCGAAATAGGGCAGCGCCTGCAGGTAGGTCTTGTGCTCGATCAGCTTCTCGGTGCCGCGATGCAGCAGGCCGACATGGGGGTCCACGCGCTCGACGATCTCGCCGTCGAGCTCCATGACCATGCGCAGCACGCCGTGCGCCGCAGGGTGCTGCGGGCCGAAATTGATCGTGTAGTTGGTGATCTCGTCGTCGCCGGTGGTGGGCGATTCCTCGATCGTCAGTCCGTGTGCCATCTCGTTTCCTATCCGCAGGCCCATTTGCCGCCGGCGATCTTGCGCTGTTCGTCGTTCGCCGCGACGTACAGGTCCGCGGTGCGCAGGGCATCGTTGCCGGCTGCGGGCACGACGCGAACGGTGACGCCTTCGGCGGTCATGGTCGGGCCGCCATAGACCGCGCCCAGCCCGCCTTCTTCGGCACTCAGGTTGATCAGCTCGCCCCCGATGCGCACGACGCCCTTGCCCATCACCGCCGTATCGTCCGGCGCGGCGACCAGCAGCATCTCGACTGCATCCTTGCTGAAGGTACAGCGGCCATCGCTGGCCCCCAGATCGACCCGGGCGATATTGCCCAGCTTTTCCAGCTGCAGCGGGTTCGCGCCCGCAGGCACTGCCGAGGTGCGCGCCATGGTGCTTTCCGCCGGAGCGGCCGTTCCGGTGGGCACAGGCGCGTCGCCGCCCTCGCCCGAGCCGACCCGTGCCGCGAAATCGTCACCGCTTTCGCCGGTGTCTTCGCCCTGAGAGCAAGCCGCAAGCAGAACGGCAGCGGAAATCGTAAGCAACGTCCTCATCTCGCCTTCTCCTAGTCCTTGTTCTTCGGCTGGGTCGCCGCAGCCGTATCTTTCGTATCGCCCTTGCGTTCGGGCCGATCCTTGCGATCTTCGGTCGGCTCGGGCGCGGGCGTGCGGTCCTTGCCGGTCTGTTCCTCGGCCGGAGCGCCCGCACTCACCTTCTCGTCGGCCTTCTCGTCGGTCTTTGCCCCGGCCCCGGTTTCCTTCGGGCTGTCGGTCGTCTTGGCTTCGTCGACCGGCGGCGTATCCGCCTTCTCGTCGCCGGGCAGAACGTAGTCCGCGCCTTCCCAGGGGCTGAGGAAATCGAAGCTGCGCAGATCCTGCGCCAGCTCCACCGGCTCGTACACCACGCGCTGTTCCTCTTCGGAATAGCGCAGTTCGACATAGCCGGTCAGCGGGAAATCCTTGCGGAAGGGATGCCCTTCGAAGCCGTAGTCCGTCAGGATGCGGCGCAGGTCCGCATTGCCCGCGAAGACCACGCCGTAAAGGTCGAAAACTTCGCGCTCCAGCCAGCCCGCATTGGGCCACAGCGTCGTCACCGTCGGCACCGGCGTCGCTTCGGCCGCCGTCACCTTTACGATGATGCGGCTGTTCTTCGTGAGGCTGAGGAGCATGTAGACGACTTCGAACCGCTCCGGGCGGCTCGGGTAATCCACTCCGGCGATCTCCATCAGCTGCTGGTAGCCATGCTCGTCGCGCAGCAGCCGCAGCGCATCCTCGATGGAATCGCGCTGCACGGTGAGCAGCAGCTCGCCGTGTTCCTCGCTCGCATCGATCAGCATCGTGCTCAGCGCACCGGCCAGCGTATCCTTCAACCCGTCGATACGGGTGAATTTCGGGGCGGAGTGGAGGACGCTCATCGTTCGACCGTCCCGCTGCGACGGATTTTCCGCTGCAGCTGCATCACGCCGTAGAGCAGCGCTTCGGCGGTCGGGGGGCAGCCGGGCACGTAGATATCGACCGGCACGATCCGGTCGCACCCGCGCACCACGGAATAGCTGTAGTGGTAATAGCCGCCGCCATTGGCACAACTGCCCATGGAGATGACGTATTTGGGGTTCGACATCTGGTCGTAAACCTTGCGCAGCGCAGGCGCCATCTTGTTGCACAGCGTGCCGGCCACGATCATCACGTCGCTCTGCCGCGGGCTTGCGCGCGGGGCGACGCCGAAACGCTCCATGTCGTAGCGCGGCATGTTGACGTGGATCATCTCCACCGCACAGCAGGCGAGACCGAAGGTCATCCACCACAGGCTGCCGGTGCGCGCCCACTGGAAGATCTCTTCCGTCGACGTGACGAGGAAACCCTTGTCGTTCACCTCTGTCTGGAGCGCGTTGAAATATTCCTGGTCGGGTGCACGCACCTCGCCCGGCTGCGCGGTCGGCTGCAGGCGCGGGTCGCGGCCCGCGGGGGTGATCGTCTGGTTCTGGCTCATCTCAAATCCAATCGGGCACGCCGCGGCCGGGAACTACTCCCACTCCAGCGCGCCCTTTTTCCATTCGTATGTCAGGCCGATCGCAAGAATGGCGAGGAAGGTCATCATCGCCCCCCAGCCGATCCAGCCCGTATCGTCCAGGCTCACCGCCCAGGGGAACAGGAACGCAGCTTCCAGATCGAAGATGATGAAGCTGATCGCGACCAGATAGAAGCGCACGTCGAACTGGCTGCGCGGTTCCTCGAAGGCGGGAAAGCCGCACTCGTATTCGCTCACCTTCTCTGCCGTCG
This sequence comes from Citromicrobium sp. UBA3494, assembly GCA_002377695.1. Lineage (GTDB taxonomy): Bacteria > Pseudomonadota > Alphaproteobacteria > Sphingomonadales > Sphingomonadaceae > Alteriqipengyuania. The sequence goes on from DFQH01000008.1 coordinate 152,363, forward strand.
GATTATGCGTGCCCGTGAGGCGGCTGACGCCCATCGGCAGGAACACGAAGATGCACGAAATCGCCAGCGCGACGCCGAGGAACAGGAGGATGGGAAGATATTGCTCGAGATCGATCACGTCGTTTTCCGGAAGTCTGGCTCTCAGCGCTCGCCTCTAGGCCGGGCACTGCCCGCGCGCAAGGGAGCGAATCGTGCATTTCCTGCGCATTCCCTTGCCTTTTTTTCGTTCAGTCGAGCGGCAGGCGCCGGATTTGCGTGGGCTGGGGCGCTTTACCCTCGACGGGCTCGCCCTTGTCATACCGATCCCACTGGCCGGTAGCGACGTAGACCAGCGCATTGTCGGCAATGCTCCCGCCAAGCGGTTCGGTCCAGTCCCGGTGCGCCTGTTCGAGCACCCGGGCAGCGACGATGCGCTTGCCGTCGGCGGACAGGGTAAAGGCGGCGATCCGCATGGGCGAGGCGCCGTTCTGCATCGCAATCAGTTCGCTCCCGTAGCGCCAGAGCCCGTCGATCCCGTCGAGCAGCACCGGAACATCGCTTTCGAGCCGTGCCACGCGCCCGGTGGCAAGGTCGATCATCGCAATGCCATAGCGGTAGTCGCTCAGGTAGAGGCGCGCGCCATCCTCGCTCACGGCCAGCCCCTGTGGCGAACGGAAGGTGCCGGGCTCGACGAGGACCGTCAGATCTTCCGCCCAGACTCCCTTGGTATAGACGCCTCCGGCGAGAGGATCGCTGGCATAGACCGTGCCGTCAGCGCCGATCGCCAGGTCGGAAACGCGCGCGCCTTCCGGTGCGGCCGCATAAAGCCGCGCGTCGAGCGGGCCGAGCCCGATCAGGCCGGAGAACCGAGTCTCCTGCTGCTGCGAACCGTCGATATTCGACGAAGCGACCCAGCCAATGTTCTGGGTCTCGTCCTGAAGGATGCCCGAAAGATCATCCGCCAGCGCAAGGTCGACGCGCCGCCAGTCGCCCGCTTCGCGTATCCAGAGTGCCTGACGGCTGACGGAGGTGGCAATCAGTGTGTCGCCGGTCGGGGCCGCGAACACGCTTTCGATCAGGCCCGCCTCTGCGGGAACGGCCGCGATCACCTCGCTCGCCTCGACGGGTTCTGCCTCGGGTAGAAGCAGCGCGCGGGCTGCTTCGGCACGGCTTTCGCCCACAAGTTGCGGGATCTGCGCCTGTGCCGCTGCGCTGAAGACATGGCCGCGCGCTTTCAGCCAGGCGAGCGTCTCGAGCGCTGCCTCCGGCTGCCCTGCCCCGAGCTGGGCATTGAGCAGCCGCAGGCGGACCGATCCGCTGTCCGGAAAGTCCCGGGCGAGCTGCTCGAGCCCGTCGATATCGGCGATCTTCCCGGTATCGGCATCGACCGCTCGCCACCCGGCAGTCTCCCCGGCCTCGGGAGAATGGGCGTACGCAGCTACCGGAATGCTGGCCAGCGCCAACGCAGCGGCGAGCGCGGCCGGCCGCACTACTTCATTTCCCGCGCAATCGCCTTCTTCGCCGCATCGCCATAGGGCGGCTTGAGACCTGCCAGCTTCGCAATGTCGATCTTGGGCTGCTGATAGGTGCTGCGCGCGTGGCTGAATTCGCGGAAGCCCTCGGGCCCATGATAGCACCCGATCCCCGACGGGCCGACGCCGCCGAAGGGCATGTCGTCCACCGAGATGTGGAAGATCACGTCGTTCACGGTGACACCGCCGGAGATCGTGCGATCCATCACCTGCTCGCGCTCCTTGCTGTCGGACCCGAAATAATAGAGCCCCAGAGGACGGTCGTGATCGTTGATGTAGTCGATCGCCTCGTCCACCGCTTTGTAGGTTTTCACCGGCAGGACCGGCCCGAAGATTTCCTCCTGCATCGCCTTCATGTCATCGGTGACGCCGCGCAGAATGGTCAGCGGCATCTTGCGGGTGTTGGCGCTGGCAAAGCTCTCGTTCGCCGGATTGACCTCGATCGCCTCGGCGCCCTTGGCCTTTGCATCTTCGACCAGACCCTTGAGCCGTTCGAAGTGCTTGTCGGAAATGATCGCGGTGTAATCCTCGTTGTCGAGCAGACTGGGATACATCTCGTGCACGCCCAGCTGCACGGCGGCGATGACGCCCTCCTCCTGATCTTCGGGCACCAGCAGGTAATCGGGCGCGAGGCAGATTTGCCCTGCATTGAGCATCTTGCCCAGCGCGATCCGCTCGCCTGCACGGGTCAGGTCGGCGCCCTTGCCGATGATCGTCGGGCTCTTGCCGCCCAGTTCCAGCGTGACGGGCACCAGGTTCTTCGCCGCCGCTTCCATCACTTTGCGGCCCGTTTCGGTCGATCCGGTGAACACCAGGTGGTCGAAGGGCAGAGAGGAGAACGCCTGCGCCACGTCCGGCCCACCGGTGACAACGGCCACTTCGTCTTCGGCGAAGACATCCGAAATCAGTTCGCGCATCCGCTCGCTCGTGGCAGGCGTGAACTCGCTCGGCTTGATCATCGCGCGGTTGCCTGCGGCGAGCACCTGCATCAGTGGCCCGAAGCTGAGGTTTACCGGGAAATTCCACGGGCTCATGATCCCGACCACGCCCTTGGGTTCGTAGCGGACTTCCGCCTTTGCCCCCATCAGATGGAGGGGGAAGCGGACCGAACGCTTGTCGGGTGCGGCCCAGTGATCGAGGTTCTTTAGGCAATATTTCCCGAAACCGATCGTGCTGACGATATCCGTCATCATCGATCCTTCGAAGCTGCGGCTGCCGAAATCGGAATTCATCGCCTCGGCCAGCGATTCGCCGTGTTCGGAGAGAATCGACATGGCCCGCTTGATCCGGTCCCGACGGACCGAAAGCGCTTCGGGCCGGGCCGCGGTGAAGGCCCTGCGCTGGGTTTCCAGAATACGCTCAAGGGTCTGGGGGGCGGTCTCGCTCATCTCTCGGCTCTCCGATTGTGTTTCTTGGCACGGGTATTACATCGAACGCGAAATCCGCCAAAGCGTTGCGACAGCAGAAAGGCACGAACGTACCAATGCCCCAGTTTTCCGAAGCCGATCCGATCGTCATCCTCTCCTATGCCCGCACCCCGATGGGCGCGATGCAGGGGGCACTGGCAGACGCCACCGCGACGGACCTTGGCGCGACGGCGGTAAAGGCCGCTGTCGACCGCTCAGGCGTTTCGCCCGAAAGCTTCGACCGCACCTACATGGGCTGCGTGCTGCCCGCCGGCCTGGGTCAGGCGCCCGCGCGTCAGGCTTCGATCAAGGCGGGTCTCCCCAAATCCGTGCAGGCGACCACGGTGAACAAGGTCTGCGGCTCCGGCATGCAGACCGTCATCATGGGCTCCGAAGCGCTCGCCAGCGGCACCGTGAACTACGTGGTCGCAGGCGGCATGGAGAGCATGACCAACGCGCCCTACCTGCTCAAGAAGCACCGCTCCGGCGCGCGGCTGGGCCACGACACCGCCTATGACCACATGTTCCTCGACGGGCTGGAAGACGCCTACGAGGAAGGCCGCGCGATGGGTACCTTCGCGCAGGACACCGCCAACGAATACCAGCTGACCCGCGAGGAGATGGACGACTATTCCATCGAATCGCTGCGCCGCGCCAATGCAGCGATCGAAAGCGGTGCGTTCGATGGCGAGGTCGTCCCCGTGACCATCGTGACCCGCAAGGGCGAAACCACGGTCGAGCATGACGAGGCACCCGGCAAGGGCAAGCCCGACAAGATCCCGAGCCTGCGCCCCGCCTTCGCCAAGGACGGCACCATCACCGCCGCAACTTCCAGCTCGATCTCGGATGGTGCCGCCGCACTGGTCCTCAGCCGCGAGAGTGTCGCCAAGGAAAACGGCCAGACGCCGGTGGCAAAAATCGTCGCCCTCGCCGCTCACGCGCAGGAGCCGAGCAAGTTCACCGTCGCCCCCATCGGCGCGATCGAGAAGGTGCTCCAAAACGCAGGCTGGAGCGCGGAAGACGTCGACCTGTGGGAAGTGAACGAGGCGTTCGCCTGCGTCGCCATGTTTGCGATGCGCGACATCGGCATTCCGCACGACAAGATCAACGTGAATGGCGGCGGCACCGCGCTGGGTCACCCCATCGGCGCAAGCGGCGCGCGGATCATCGTGACGCTGCTCAATGCGCTGAAGCAGCAGGGCAAGAAAAAGGGCATCGCCTCCCTGTGCATCGGCGGCGGCGAAGCCACCGCCGTTGCGGTCGAGATGATGTGATTTGGCGCCGCGGGCGGGCCTCAGGGCTCGCCCGCGCCCCACAGGCGGTTGGCCTCGACAAAGCCGCTGCGCTTGCCGACCGAGAATTCGCACCAGTTCGCTTCGCAGTCGCCCAGCTTGCCGACCACGCCCGGTTCCAGCTTCCATTTGAGCGCTGAGCCCACCTTTGCGGCATCGCGCATCTCTGCCAGCCCTTCGCCGGTGACGATGGCCCCACGCGTGCGACTGAGCAGGCGGGCCGCGATCCAGCCCTTGTCGCCTGCCGGGTCTTCAACCAGGCGCCAGCCCTCGCGCACGCGCAGCACCTTCACCGGCAGGCCCTTGCGCTTGTACACCCAGTCGATCCGGTATTCCTGACTGGGGCCGACGCGCATGTTCGCCTCCGTCACGTCGACCGTGGCCCAGTAGGGCAGATCGCTGTTCTGCCCCCCGGCGGGTGTGGCACCGAGCAGGGCAACCCCTGCGGCGAGCATGGCGGCGCGTTTCAGCATCGCCGGGCAGAATACTGCACGCCCTGCCCCACTGGCAAGAAGCACGGTCGCTTGACCGCATTTCCCGCAGGCGCCAAGCATGGCGGCGATGTCCAGCCAGTCCGATCAATCCACCCGCCGCGTAGAGGGCAAGCCCCGCGTAATCGTCACCCGCGCACTTACTCCTGTCGTGGAGGAGCGCATGGGCGAGCTGTTCGATTGTCGCTTCAACGAAAGCGACGAGCCGATGGACCGCGACGCCCTGATCGCCGCAATGCGCGAATGCGACGTGCTGGTGCCCACCGTCACCGACCGGATCGATGCAGCAATGCTCGACGCAGCAGGCGATCGCATGCGGCTGATCGCCAGCTTCGGCGCAGGCACCGACCATATCGATCTGGCAGCCGCGGCCGCGCGCAAGATCACCGTCACCAACACGCCCAGCGTGTTTACAGAGGATACCGCAGACCTCGCCATGGCGCTGATCATCGGCGTGCCGCGCCGGATGCGCGAAGGCGTGTCGCTGGTCCGCAGCGGCGAATGGAGCGGCTGGGCGCCCACCGCGATGCTGGGCCGCAAGCTGGCCGGAAAGACGCTGGGCATCGTGGGCATGGGCCGGATCGGGCAGGCGGTGGCGCACCGCGCCAAGGCCTTCGGCCTCGATCTGGTCTATCACAACCGCAAGCGGCTACCCGAAGCGGTGGAGCGGATGTTCGGCGCCACCTATGTCGAAAGCCTCGACGATCTGCTGGCGCAGACGGACATCCTGACCCTGCACTGCCCCTCCAACCCCGAAAGCCATCACATGCTCGACGCGCAGGCGATCGCGCGGATGAAGCCGGATGCATGCCTCATCAACACCGCCCGCGGCGATCTGGTGGACCAGGACGCGCTGGTCGAGGCGCTGGAAAGCGGGCATCTCGCGGGCGCGGGGCTGGACGTCTATCCGGAAGAGCCCAGGGTCGATCCACGCCTGCTGGCCCATCCCAACGTGATGACCCTGCCCCATATCGGCAGCGCCACGGCGGAAGGGCGCGCAGCTTCGGGCGAGAAGGTAATCGCCAACATCCACTTCTGGGCCGATGGCCACCGCCCGCCCGATCAGGTCCTCGACGCGCTGATCTGATCGTGCACCCGATTTACGTCTTGTAGGGATAGTCCGGCTAAGGGGCTTGTCCGGCGCGCGCGGATACTCTCATTCTCGCGCGACCGATTCCCGGAGGACCTTCGCGCGATGACCAGATTCGTTTCGGCACTCCTGCTCGCGGCTCTTCTCGCCGCACCCGCCTCCGCGCAGGATCTGGGCGAGATCGTGGCGAACGATACCGGTGATACGGCCTGGATACTCACCGCCAGCGCGCTGGTCCTGCTGATGACCCTGCCCGGCCTCGCGCTGTTCTACGGCGGGCTCGTGCGGTCCAAGAACTTCCTCTCGGTCGCCCTGCAGACCGGCGCGGTGGCCAGCATCGTCTCGGTGCTGTGGATCGTGGTCGGCTATACATTCGCGTTCGGGGACGTCTCCAACGGCTGGGTCGGCAACGGGCGCGCGTGGATGCTGATAGAGCTGACCAACGTGCGGCTGGGCACGACCATCCCGGAAAGCACCTTCGTGCTGTTCCAGATGACCTTCGCCATCATCGCCCCCGCGCTGATGATCGGCGCATGGGTGGATCGCGCCCGGTTTTCCTGGGTGGTCGTCTTCTGCGCCTTGTGGAGCCTGGTGGTCTACGCGCCCGTCGCGCACTGGATCTGGGGCGGCGGCTGGCTGGCGAGCTCCGGCACGCTCGATTTCGCGGGAGGTCTGGTCGTCCATACTACCGCCGGGGTTTCGGCACTGGTGGTCGCGGTGATGATGGGGGCGCGGCGCGGCTTTCCCGACAAGCCGATGCTGCCGCATGCGCCGGGCCTTACCATGGTTGGCGCCGCTCTGCTGTGGGTCGGCTGGTTCGGCTTCAACGGCGGGTCGGCCCTCGCCGCGACCGACGATGCCTCCGCGGCGATCATCAACACCCACGTCGCGGCGAGCACGGCTGCGCTGGTGTGGCTGCTGATAGAGCGAATCGGCTTAGGCAAGACGACCATGGTCGGCTGGGCCACGGGCGCCATCGCCGGCCTCGCCACGATTACACCGGCCGCCGCCTTCATCTCGCCCGGAGCCGCAATCCTGTTCGGCGCGCTGGCTACCGTGGTCTGCTACTTCGCGGTTCTCCAGATCAGGAAATGGGGCATCGACGATTCGCTCGACGTGTTCGCGGTCCACGGCGTGGGCGGCATTCTGGGCTCGCTTCTGCTCGGCCTGTTCGTATCCTCTGCGCTGGGCGGGGTCGGGTACGCTCAGGGCATGACGCCGGGCGCGCAGCTGGGCGCACAGGCGCTGGGCGTGGGCGTGGTCGCGTTGTGGAGCGCGGTGATGACCGCGATTCTGGCGCTGGGAATCGGGATCATCGCACCCATGCGGGTGCGCAAGAAGGACGAGATCGAGGGGCTCGACATCACCAGCCATGGTGAGCGCGCCTGGCATCTGGGCGACTAGCCGATTTCGCGCATTTCCTCGTTCAGAATCGTGAGGACGCGCTGGATCGAGGCGCGGCTGGCGGAAAATTCGAAGTGCTTCTCCGGCACTTCGATCGCGCGGTCGCATTCGCCTTCCTCGCCCCGCGAACACGCAGGCGCGATGACGCCGTCATGCGGAGACCAGATCGCAATCGTGCGCACCGGCGGCTTCTGCCGCGGATCGTCCGCCAGTGGCGGGTTATCCACCTTGTGGTCGTTGATCGCCTCGTACAGCCGCCACGCATTGTTTGCCCGCCTGTCGCCCGAGAACGGCGTGCCGAGCGTCATCACCAGCGCCACCTTTTCCGGATGGCGCTGGGCGAGCACGCGGGCGTAGAGCCCGCCAAGGCTGATTCCGATCAGGACGACTTTCTGCCCGGTCTGCGCATATACCTCGTCCTGGCGCGCTTCGGCCCGGTCGAAGAAGGCCTGCGTTATCCCCGTGACCATCATGCCGAGCCGGGCGGGAAAAGCGTCATAGCCCGCCGCGTTCAGCGTGCGGCGCATCAGCGAGGTTGCGCCATCGTTCGACATGATGCCCGGCAGGACAAGGACCGGCGCCCGGTCCTTGTCCGGCAAGACCTCGCCCGCATCGGCAGGCAGTCGCACACGCCGGATCGGGCTGGACCAGATCTTCGGCAGGTTGGGAAGCTCGCGCAGCCAGGTGCCGAAAGACGGTGCCAGATGATCGTCTCTCGGTTCGGGCATCGCGCCTGGCTCCTAGTCTCCGGTCAGAATCCGGTCCACCAGCTGCTTCACCGAAGGGGTGAAGTTGTTCGAATAGAACGGATCGTTCTTGAACCTATAGGCCGCGTGGCCTGCGAACATCAGGTTTTCGTCCACCGGCCCACCATGGGCGATGTCCTGCAGGGTCTTCTGGATGCAGAAGCTGCGCGGATCGGCCAGGCGCCCGGTCGTGTAGTCGTCGTGATCCTTCCAGCTGGAAAACTGGCAATGGCTCAGGCAGCCCATGCAATCCTGCTGGTCCTTGCGGATGATGTCGCGGCTTTCGGGCGTCACGAACACCGCGGTGCCGTCCGGCGTCTTGAGCGCTTCGGTAAAGCCCTGCGCCATCCATTCGCGCGCCTTGGGCCTGTCTTCCGGCTTTACCCAGAAATTGCGCGCCTTGCCCTCGTCAGCAAGCGGCTCGGTCCCTTCCATCTCGCCCTTCTTGAAGATCGGGATCTGCCGTTCGGAGCGGTGCATCAGATCGTAGAGGAAATCATTCTTGACCGCGCTGGAATAGAAGCCCGTGGGGGAGAACTTGTGCAGCAGCACATCGCCTTCCTCGATATTGCGCAGCGCATCCTTCCATTCCTGCGGGATCGGGCTTTCCTCGGTCAGCAGCGGGCGCGTGCCGAACTGGAAGGCGATCAGGCCGAGTTCCTCGTTGTCGATCCAGTTTTCCCACTCGCGCAGGTACCACACGCCGCCCGCCATCACGATCGGCACGTCTTCCGATACGCCTTCCTTGCGCATCGTCGCGCGCAGATCCTTGACGCGCGGGTACGGGTCCTGCGGCTCGCGCGGGTCTTCCGCGTTGGAAAGGCCGTTATGGCCGCCTGCGAGCCACGGGTCTTCGTAGACCACCGCCGCCATCAGTTCGGGCACCTTGGAATAGCTGCGCTTCCACAGCGCGCGGAACGCGCGGGCGGAGCTGATGATGGGCAGGTAGCTGACGTTATAATGCGCCGCGATCTCCGCCAGCTTGTAGGGCATGCCCGCCCCGCAGGTGACGCCGGTGACGAGGCCGCGGGTCTTCTCCAGCACGCCTTCGAGCACCGCCTGCGCGCCGCCCATTTCCCACAAGACGTTGATGTTGATGGCGCCGTTGCCGTTCGCAATCTCGTGCGCACGCTGGACCTGCGCCACCGCACCGTCGATCGCGTACTGGATCAACTGCTCGTGCCGTTCCTTGCGGGTCAGCGCATCGTACACCTGGGGTACGATCTTGCCTTCGGCGTCGTAGCTGTCCGCGTTGACCGCGCTGACCGTGCCGATGCCGCCCGCAGCCGCCCACGCGCCGGAACTGGCGTGGTTGGTTGCCGAAACGCCCTTACCGCCCTCGATCAGCGGCCATACTTCACGTCCGCCATAATTAATCGGCCGCAGCCCTTTGAATGCCATGAATTTCCCAATTTGTTCAGCTGGAAGCGCCTAGCCCTGCGGTGATGCCCCTTCGGCGTTAGCGGCGCTGTCGTCCCCCGTACAAGGGACAATATCTTCCGGGTCCGGCCTTGTAGCGCCGCGACTGAATTGTGCAAAGTATCCTGCCAGCTCGGGCGCATGCTCGATCCGGTCGAGCCGGTATCCGACCCGTTCGAACTCGCAGGCGAGCAGCGCCGGCGGGATGCCGTGGCGATCGGTCGGCCGGTCGATGTCTACCACGATCACCTTGCCCCCTTTCCTCAGCGACGGCCACAGCCGCCACAGGAACGGATAAGGCTCGGCCACCTCGTGGTACATGTGGACCAGGAATACGCGGTCGAAACTGTCTTCGGGCAGGCGCGGATCGTCTTCCGCCCCGAACTTGATCGACACGTTGTCGAGCCGTTCGCGCTCCACCCGGCGGCCGAGGCGCTCCAGCGCGCCGCGATCGATATCCTGCGCCAGCACCCGGCCGTCCTCGCCCACGCGTTCGGCCAGGCGGACCGTGTAATAGCCTTCGCCCGCGCCGATATCGGCTACCGTCATGCCCGGCGCGATGGACGCCATGTCCATCACCTTGCGCGCCTCGCCCTGGCTGTCGCGCTTGTCTTCGGTGCTGAACTGGTTGGCGCCCAGATCGGACACGGGCCGGTCGGGCTGCGGAAAGGCGCGCGCACTTTCGGGGCGGTCGCCCGCGTCCTCGGCCTCGCCACAGGCGGCAAGCGCGAGGGCCGTCCCCAGAACCGACAATAGTCCAAGCCGCACGATCATATCCGAGGCCCTTAGCCGCGCGAGGCCCGCTTGGCCAAGCGCCAATCGCGCGGCGTTACTCCACGTCCTCCACCTCGACCGCTTCGCCCGTCACCCGCTGGGCGAGCGCGGCGGAAATGAAGGGGTCGATCGCACCGTCGAGCACTTCGCCCGGGGCCGTGGAGGTTTCGCCGGTGCGCAGGTCCTTCACCAGCTGATAGGGCTGGAGGACGTAACTGCGAATCTGATGGCCCCAGCCGATCTCGGTCTTCTCGGCATACTCGCCCGAAGCCGCTGCCTCGCGCTCCGCCATCTCGCGTTCGAAAAGGCGCGCCTTCAGCATGCTCATCGCCGTCGCGCGGTTCTTGTGCTGGCTGCGGTCGTTCTGGCTGGCCACCACGATTCCCGTGGGCTGGTGGGTAATGCGGACCGCGGAGTCGGTCGTGTTGACGTGCTGTCCGCCCGCCCCGCTCGCGCGGTAGGTGTCGATCTTGAGGTCGCTCTCGTTGATCTCGATCTCGATATCGTCGTCGATGACCGGATAGACCCACACGCTGGAGAACGAGGTGTGCCGCCGCGCACTGCTGTCATAGGGGCTGATGCGCACCAGGCGATGCACGCCGCTCTCGGTCTTGGCGTAGCCATAGGCGTTCTCGCCCTTGATGAGCAGCGTGACCGACTTGATCCCCGCCTGCTCGCCCGCCTGATACTCGACCGTTTCGACCTTGAAACCGCGCTTTTCCGCCCAGCGCACATACATGCGCATCAGCATCTCGGCCCAGTCCTGGCTTTCGGTGCCGCCGGCACCCGCATGCACTTCCAGATAGGCGTCGTTCGCGTCCGCCTCGCCCGAAAGAAGCGCCTGCACCTTGTCCGCATCGGCGCGCACGGCCAGCTTTTCGAGGCTGGCGAGCCCTTCGTTCACGGTGTCGTCGTCACCCTCGGCCTCGCCCAGTTCGATGAACTCGATGGCATCGGCCATTTCGGACGATATCGTGTTGACCGTGCCGATCGCGCTTTCGAGACGCTTCTGTTCGCGCATGATCGATTGCGCCTGCTTGGGATCGTCCCACAGGGTCGGGTCTTCGACGCGCGCATTCAGCTCGTCGAGTTCGCGCAGCGCGCGCTCCCAGTCGAGCGACTGGCGCACCAGCGCCAGCGCGGCTTCGATACGGTCTATATGGGCCTGCCCTTCGGCACGCATAGGCTGATCTTTCTCACGAATTGGGGCAGGCAGCGCTAGGGCCGCCTGTCCTGCATGGCAACCCGCGATCCCGGCCTGGGGCCGACGGCGCTAGTAGATGCCGCCCTGCTCCTCCACGAAGTCTTCGGGCGGTTCCTCGCGTTCGACGGCCCTCTGCCCCTCGGCCTGCGCACGCCGGGCGCGGCGGATGAGATCGAGCAGTTCCTGCCGCTGCGCCGCGATTTCGGATGCGCGGGTCGAACGGGGCGGTTCCGTATCCGGCTTGAAAGCCTCCCAGATGATCGCCGCGTTCTCGTCCGTGCCGGGCCACTCGTCGAAAACGCGTCCCCCCGTGCGCCGGTCGATCCGCACCATGCGGACCCCCGCCGGGGCCACCGGAGGCGTCGCGCGCCAGCGGTCGCGCGTTTCCTCGATAAAGGTCTTCACGATCGGCGCGGCGATGGTGCCGCCCTGTGCATAGCCGCCCATGTTGCGCGGCTGATCGAAGCCCAGATAGGTGCCCACCATCATCTGCTGCGTCCCGCCGACAAACCACACGTCCTTGGGCCCGGTGGTCGTCCCGGTCTTGCCGAACAGCGGCAGGCCGGTGCCACGCAGGACCTTCGCGGTGCCGCGCGTGATCACGCCTTCGAGGATGTGACTGATCTGGAACGCGGTGCGCGCATCCATCATCTGGCGGCCCAGCGGCCCCGGCCGGGGCATGGCCGCTCCGTCATATTCCGGCTTGTTGCATTCGGCGCATTCGCGCTTGTCCGCGCGCCAGATCACCTTGCCGCGCCGATCCTGCACGTAATCGATCACGGTCGGATCGTTATAGCGGCCATGATTGGCGAGCGTGGAGAAGGCGTTGGTCATCTTCTCGACCGTGGTCTCGCCCGCGCCCAGCGCGAAGGAGATGTAGGGATCGTAGGAACCGATGCCGACGCGTTCGTAGGTCTTGATGACATTCGCCATACCCGCCTCGTTGGCGATGTTGGCGGTCATCACGTTCTGCGAATTCTCGAGCCCGTAGCGCAGCGTATAGGTGCCCGCCCGGCCACCGCGGATGCATTTGCGGCCATAGCGCGCGCCCTGATAGGCGCAGAAGCTGCTGTTATCGACCTGGCTGGCGGGGGTCAGGCCCTGGTCCAGCCCGGTCGCATAGACGAAGGGCTTCACCGTGGAACCCGGCTGGCGCTTCGCCTGGGTGGCGCGGTTGAAGCTTTCGAGGCGACTGTCCCACCCGCCCTGCATCGCAAGGATGCGGCCGGTCTGCGGGTCCTCGACCACGATGCCGCCGGATGCGTCGGGGATGACGGCCACCCGCCACGCGTTGCCCGAGGGGCGCACCGCGAGCACATCGCCCGGACGCAGCGAGCTGGGCGCTCCGTTGAGCGTCGCGGTCTCGCCATCGGAAAAGCCGATCGTGCCCGAGCCGGTGAACACCGCCACGCGCCAGTCGTCGTAATTGATGCCGATATTGGCGCTTGCCAGCTGGCTCGTCAGGTCGCCGTTGTCCGGGTCCAGCGTGGCAACGGGGCCGCTCCAGCCCCGGCTGCCGTGATAGCGCTGCATGCCGCGACGCAGCGCGGTGCGTGCCGCGTCCTGCAATTCGAGATCGACCGAGCTTCGCACCCAAAGGCCACCGGCATAGACGCTGTTCGGGCCGTCGTCGGCGGTTTCGCCGAACCGGTCGAGCAGCTGGCGGCGCACTTCCTCAATGAAATAGCCCGCATCCGCGTTGCGGATCGAGGTGGCGCCCGATGTCAGGCCCAGCGGCTCCGCCTTGGCGGCGGCAACCGCGGCCTCGCTCGCCCATTCGTTTTCCGCCATCTTGTCGAGCACGTAGTTGCGGCGCGTGATCGCCATATCCTCGTAGCGTTCGCGTCCGTAGCGTTCGGGCGCCTTGGGCAGGATCGCCAGAAACGCCATCTCGTGCAGGTCGAGATCGCCCACATCCTTGCCGAAATAGGCACGCGATGCCGCCTGCACGCCAAAGCTGCGCCGCCCCAGAGGAATTTCGTTGAGATAGAGCGTCAGGATTTCCTGCTTGCTCAGCGTCTGTTCGATACGCCGGGCAACCAGCATTTCGCGCAGCTTGCGGGTGATGGAGTATTCGTCGCTCAGCAGCACGTTCTTGGCGACCTGCTGGGTGATCGTGGAGCCGCCCACCGCGCGCTCGTCCGTGCCCGCCTTGCGCGCATAGTCGATCACCGCATTGGCCGTGCCGGTAATGTCGACGCCGTTATGGCTCCAGAACGTCTCGTCCTCGGCAGCGAGGAAGGCGTTGATCAGCGGCCGGGGAAAATCCACGAAATCGAGTTGCACGCGCCGGTCGCGCGCATAGCTGCCCACGATCTCGCCGTCATTGCCGCGCACCACGGTGGGCAGCGGTGTCTCGTAATCCTGCAGGGCCGCAGCATTGGGCAGATCGCGCCCGATCAGGAACCAGGCGATGGCAAACAGCACCAGCAGCGCGGCGGTGCCATAGACGATCCAGCGCACAGCCCAGTTATCGCGCCAGGTCTGCCTGAACTCGGCAAATGCGTCCGACGATCCACGCTGGAGCCGGTAACGGATATGTTCGACGTTGATTTCGGTCATGATGCGGCAGCGCCCTTAGCACGCTCCTCGCGCGGACTGCCATAACCAAAGGTGAACATCGTGACGGCGCCGATCAATCGGTGGACTGACGGGCGAAAAAGACACGGATTGCCTGGGCGACGAAATCCGCAAGCTCTTCCTGCCCTTCCCTCGAGGCAAGCCTGTCGGCATCCTCCGGGTTGGTCAGAAAGCCGACCTCGAACAGCACGGCGGGCACGTCGGGCGCGCGCAGCACGGCGAGCGCGGCGGAGCGCTGGGTCTGCGAATGGAAGCGATGGCGGCCCTGCCCTTCGCGCTCGATCAGCCGCCCGAACTCGCGGCTGGTTTCCTGCACGCGCCGCTGCGAGAGTTCGACGAGGATGTCATTCACCGGGTCGCTCTGGTTCTTGACCACCACGCCATTGAGCAGGTCGGCATTGTTCTCGCGGTTGGCGAAGCGTGCCGCAGCCTCGCTCGAAGCCTCGCGCGACAGGGTATAGACGCTCGCGCCGGAGGCCTGGGTGTAATCGCCCGCGCTGTCCGCATGCAGCGAGATGAACAGGTCCGCATTCAGCCGGCGCGCGATTTCCGGCCGTTCCTGAAGAACCAGAAACCTGTCGTCCTCCCGCGTCAGGGCCACGCGGATGCCCCCTTCTTCCAGCAGCCGATCCTTCAGCGCCAATGCGAGCGCGAGGACAACGTCCTTCTCTCGCCGCCCGCCGGAGACCGTACCGGGGTCCTTTCCGCCGTGGCCCGCATCGATCACCACCAGTGGGCGCGAATTGTCCGGCGGGCCGTAGATCGTGGGCAGATCGACCGGTTGGCCCGCCTCCGGCAGGACGAGGCTGATCACGTAGTCGCGCCCCAGATGCGGCACCGGAAGCCTCAGGCCGAATAGGTACAGCCCACCGACCAGCAGCACCGGAAACAGGAAGATCGCCAGGATTTGGAAAAAGCGCAGCATGCGTTCGCATCAGTAAAATGCCGTGCCCCTTATGCGCAATAGAGTTGCCGCGCTTCTTCCGCGATGCTAGCCATAATGGGTCACAAGGCGCGAGGCCCTTCACAAAGACCGATTTTTTCCGGTCCGTGCGAATGCCGAGCGATTGGGACGACGACATTGCTGCGCGGGCACAGGCCTGCACGGTTTCCGAAAACATTCACAGGTTGATGCGACCAATGCGCACCCCCCACCCGCTCAAAACCGCCAGGCCGATCGGTCTCGCGGACGAGCGCCTGGCGAGGGCCGAGAACATGGCAGCCGTCCGCTTGGTCGCAGACGCACACGCTCCCCGCATGTCCCGCAAGGGACGCGCGGCGGACTTTCCATCGCGCCGGGCGAACACCGCCGGGCGATCTTTCATGACAGATAGCGCGCTTCGAGACCTCCCCCCGAAAGGGCGGACACGGCTTTCGATGCGCGTGGAGACACCTACATGGCACAGCGCATGCTTATCGATGCGCGCCACGCGGAAGAAACCCGCGTGGCCGTTCTCAAGGGCAACCGGATAGAAGAATTCGACTTCGAGTCAGCCGACCACAAACAGATCAAGGGTAATATCTACCTCGCCAAGGTTACGCGGGTAGAACCTTCGCTGCAGGCGGCGTTCGTCGATTTCGGAGGCAACCGGCACGGATTTCTCGCCTTCAGCGAAATCCACCCCGACTATTACCAGATTCCCAAGGAAGACCGCGACGCACTGCTCGCCGAAGAAGCTGAAGCGGCGGAAGAAGAAGAGCGTCTGCGCGCCGAAGAGGAAGAAGCCGGGCACATGCCGGGCGACGAATACGACGCCGAGGACGATGAATCCGCCGAAGCCTTGGCCGAAGATCTCGCCGAAGACGGGCTCGAGGAAATCGACACATCGGACAAGGACCGCGTCTCCACGATCGAGGAAGGCCAGCTTTCCTCGGACGATGATGATGACGACGACGATGACGACAGCGACGACGATGATAGCGGTTCCGAAAGCAGCGGGCGCGGTCGTGGCCAGCGTCGCGGTCGCGGCGGTCCGCGCCGGCAGGGCGGCAAGGGCCGCAGCCGGGCCAAGGAAGTCGACGAGGCGCGCGCGCGCCGCCAGGCGCTGCGTCGCCGTTACAAGATCCAGGACGTCATCCAGCGCCGCCAGGTGCTGCTGGTCCAGGTCGTCAAGGAAGAACGCGGCAACAAGGGTGCGGCGCTGACCACCTATCTCAGCCTCGCCGGGCGTTACACCGTGCTGATGCCGAACAGCAGCAGCGGTGGCGGCATTTCGCGCAAGATTTCCAGCGCGAGCGACCGCAAGCGGCTCAAGACCATCGTCGGCGATCTCAACCTGCCGCGTTCGATGGGCCTGATCGTGCGCACCGCGGGCCTCAGCCGCACCAAGACCGAGATCAAGCGCGACTTCGACTATCTTGCCCGCCTGTGGGACGAGATCCGCGAACGCACGCTTGGCTCCAGCGCGCCATCGCTGATCCATTCGGACAGCGACCTCATCAAACGCGCGATCCGCGACATCTATAATCGCGAGATAGAGGAAGTCGTCGTGGAAGGCGAAGCGGGCTACAAGTCCGCCAAGTCCTTCATGAAGCTGCTGATGCCCAGCCACGCGCGGCGGGTGAAACCCTATTCCGATCCCGTGCCGCTGTTCCAGCGTTATGGCGCGGAAGACCAGCTGCGCGCGATGTACGAACCGGTCGTGCAGCTGAAATCGGGCGGTTACCTGGTGATTAACCCGACCGAAGCGCTGGTCTCGATCGACATCAACTCGGGCCGCTCCACCAAGGAGCACGGGATCGAGCAGACCGCGGTTGCCACCAACCTCGAAGCGGCGAAGGAAATCGCCCGCCAGCTGCGCCTGCGCGATATGGCCGGCCTGGTCGTGATCGACTTCATCGACATGGACTACAACTCCAATGTCCGGAAGGTCGAACGCGCGATGAAGGACGCGCTGAAGAACGACCGCGCGCGCATCCAGGTGGGGCGCATTTCCGGCTTCGGCCTGATGGAGATGAGCCGCCAGCGCCTGCGTACGGGCGTGCTGGAAGCGAGCACGCGCGAGTGCCCGCACTGCGATGGCACCGGCCTGGTCCGCACCGCATCCTCCGCCGGCCTTTCGGCGCTGCGCCTGATCGAGGACGAAGCGGCCAAGGGCAAAGGAACGCAAATCCGCCTTTCGGCCAGCACCGAAGCGGCGGTCTACCTGCTCAACGAAAAGCGCGCCGAGTTGCAGGAAATCGAGCAGCGCTATGGCGTGACCGTGGAAGTCGTGCCCGAGGGCGAGGACGAAGGCGCGAAGATGACCGTCTCCAGCTCCGGCCCCAAGCCCACGCACGCACCCAAGTTCGAGCCGATCGTGGTCGACGATGTCGATGACGATATCGAGGAGGACAGCGAGGATTCGGACGAGGAACAGGGCCGCAACGGCGACAGCGACGACGAACGGCCGAAGAAGAAGCGTCGGCGGCGGCGTGGCGGGCGCAACCGCAACAAACGGCGCGACGACAACGACAGCAGCGATAACGGGTCGAGCGACGATTCGTCCGATGACGAAACCTCCGGTTCCAACTCGGACGATGCCAATTCGGATGACGGCGACACGGGTGAAGACAAGCCGAAGAAGCGCCGCAGCCGTGGCGGTCGCGGTCGGCGCAAGAAGTCCGACGACACAACTCCGAACGAGGCACAGGAAGACGTGTCCGAACAGGTGGTGGCAGACATGCCCGTAGTGGCCGGGCCCGAGGATACGCCCGAGACCGCCGAAGCCGCAGCGGACGAGAAGCCCAAGCCGAAGCCGCGTCGCTCTCGCGCCAAGAAGGCCGATCAACCGGCCGACGGAGCCGAGAGCAAGGATGGCAAGGCCGAGGATGCTGAGGAGAAGCCTGCGCCCAAGAAGCGCGCCTCGCGTGCCAGGAAGGCTCCGGCCAAGGACGAAAGCGGCGAGAGCAGTGGCGCGGAAAGCCCGGCGGAAAACGCGGACGAAAAGCCCAAGCCCCGGCGGACCCGCGCCAAGAAGGCCGACCAGGGCGACGAGGGCGCTGCCAAGGACACGGCGAAGAAGCCTGCCGCACGCAAGCCCCGCAAGAAGGCCGGTGAGCCGTCCGCCAGCGAGAACACGACCGAGCAGCTGACCGAGGATATTGCGGTGGTTGCCGGGCCGCAGGACACGCCCACCGAGCCGCAGGAAGCGGCGCAGAAGGACGAAGGCAGCAAGGCAGAGCCCGCGCCCAAGCCCGAACCTGCCCCGGGTGCCGCCAACGATGCGAACGGCGCTGGCGAAGACGATGGCAAGCCCCGTCGCGGCTGGTGGCAGCGCACCTTCGGAGCGTGATCGGCAGAGCCTGATCGTCCTGTGATGATGGGCGTGCGGTAGGAAAGCGGAAGGGATATTCGACCAATGCCCCTCGCCTACCGCACGCCCGATCATCGCTTTTCGAACCTGCCGGATTTTCCCTTCCGGCCTCACTACTACACGTTGCGCGAAGGCCTGCGGGTCCATTATCTCGACGAAGGCCCGCGCGACGGCACGCCCGTGCTGATGATGCATGGCGAACCGAGCTGGAGCTATCTCTACCGCCACATGATCGGCCCCGTGGTCGAAGCAGGCTATCGCGTACTTGCCCCCGACCTGATCGGCTTCGGAAAGTCGGACAAGCTCACGAGAAAAAGCGAATATTCCTACGCGCTGCATGTCGCATGGATGCGCGACTGGCTCGATTCGCTGAATCTGCAGAACATCGTCCTTGCCTGCCAGGACTGGGGATCGCTGATCGGCCTGCGGCTGGTGGCGGACACGCCCGATCTGTTTGCCGGGGTGGTGCTTTCGAACGGCGGGCTACCTGCGGGCGAACCTGCGCCGCGCGCCTTCGGAAGATGGCGCAGTTTCTCCAAATTCAGCCCCGTTTTTCCGGTCGGCACGATCCTCCAGAAGGCCACCATCCGCGAACTGAGCAAGGCAGAGGTCGCCGCCTACGAGGCCCCCTTCCCTACGGGCAAGAGCAAGGCGGGCGCGCGAATCTTCCCGTCACTGGTGCCGCTGGGCCGGAACGAGGCGGTGCCCGATCAGGCACGGGCGTGGAAAAAGCTGGCAGCTTTCGACAAGCCCTTCACCTGCGCCTTTTCGGACGGGGATCCGATCACACGCGGCGGCGATGCGAAATTCCGTGAGACCGTGGCGGGTGCAAGGGACAATCCGCTGCACCGCACGCTGGAGGGCCATCACTTCATCCAGGAAGACGATCCCGAAGGCTTCGCTGCCGCGATCCTGGAAACGGCGCAGCGAGCCGGGGTTTGAGGGCGGCCAATCCGTCGTCCTGAACTTGTTTCAGGATCCAGATACCCGCCCGAGCATGGGCTTCGGTTGCCGACGCAACGTCGCGCAGGTTCGCTACGCGATGGCAACCTGCGCATTGAGCTACGGACTGGACCCTGAAACAAGTTCAGGGTGACGTGGGAACGACGAAGGGTTCAAAACTCCACCCGCTCTCCCGCCCAGTCGAACAGCTGCCCGCTATCCTCCGGCGTCAATCCTTCCAGCACTCCCAGCAGGTTGCCCGCCGCATCCGCCGGCGGCGTCAGTTGCCCCTCCGGCAGGTTCGCCTGAAAAGGCTCCGACAATGCCGTGTCGACTGTCCCTGGATGCAGCGCGACGCAGATCGCCTTCTTGTGCGTGCGGCCCAGCTCGATCGCATAATTGCGCACCAGCATGTTGAGCGCAGCCTTGCTGGCCCGGTAGGAATGCCAACCGCCGATCCGGTTATCCCCGATGGAGCCCACGCGGGCCGAAAGCGCCGCAAACACCGCGCGCCGATCGCGCGACAACAGCGGCAGGAAGTGCTTTGCCACCAGCGCCGGGCCAATCGTGTTGAGGTGGAACACGCGCGCCATCGCCTCTGCGTCGATCTGCCGATAACTGCGTTCCGGCCCGGACCCGTCGTGCAGCGTCAGAACCCCGCTGGCGACAATGATGCAATCGAACGGCGAACCCACCTTCTCTGCGGCTTGCGCAATGCTGTCTTCGTCATCGAGATCGAAGCGCAACCACTGCGCATCGTCCGGCAGAGAGTCAGGCTTCTCGCGCGATGCG
The DNA here is from genome assembly GCA_002377695.1 of Citromicrobium sp. UBA3494. Classification (GTDB taxonomy): domain Bacteria; phylum Pseudomonadota; class Alphaproteobacteria; order Sphingomonadales; family Sphingomonadaceae; genus Alteriqipengyuania. The sequence continues at coordinate 172,309 of DFQH01000008.1, forward strand.
GCGAATACCTCTCCCGCCCCGCGCGTCTGCAAGCGCTTCACCAGCGCGCCGCCGATCCCTCCCGAAGCCCCGAACACGATCGCCCGTTCAATCGCCTGTCCTACATCCGCCATAGCCGCTACCTCGCTCGTACAGTCCCGACGCACCCCGCCCGCAACTTGCGCCACCTTCGTTTTCTACCCTTAGACACTGTGTCAGGTGTGTCAGGAGGACCAAGGACCACCCTTGCACCTTGCGCTGCAGGCGCTAGGTGAGACCCAAGCAAAATTCAGGACCTGATCGATGGCGACCTTCACCCTCCCCAAGAACTCCAAGATCCGCGACAAGGGCGAAGTCCACACCGCCCCCGACGGCGGACGGATCAAGAAGTTCAAGATCTATCGCTACAACCCCGATAGCGGCGAAAACCCCCACTACGACCGGTTCGAACTGGATCTGGACGCCTGCGGCCCGATGGTTCTGGACGCATTGTTCAAGATCAAGAACGAGATCGACCCCACGCTGACCTTCCGCCGTTCGTGCCGCGAAGGCATCTGCGGATCGTGCGCGATGAACATCAACGGGTCCAACGCGCTCGCCTGCACCACCGCGATCGAGGATCTGGGCGGCGAAATCCGCATCACCCCGCTGCCGCACATGGAAGTGGTGAAGGACCTGGTGCCCGATTTCACGCATTTCTACGCGCAATACGCCTCGATCCGCCCGTGGCTGCAGACCGTCACCCCGACGCCCAGCGGCAAGGAACGGCTGCAGAGCCCCGAAGAGCGAGAGAATCTGGATGGCCTCTACGAGTGCATCCTGTGCGCCTGCTGCTCCACCGCGTGCCCCAGCTATTGGTGGAACAGCGACAAGTTCCTCGGCCCGGCGATTCTGTTACAGGCCTATCGCTGGCTGGCTGACAGCCGCGACGAAATGACCGGCGAACGGCTCGACCAGCTGGAAGACCCGTACCGCCTCTATCGCTGCCACACGATCATGAACTGCGCGAACGTGTGCCCCAAGGGTCTGTCGCCCGCCAAGGCGATCGCCGAAACCAAGAAGATGATCGCCGAACGCGCCATCTGAGCGTGGTTCGCCCTCATCCGTTCTTCGACTACCGGGAAATCCCGGGCGGTGACGGCTGGTACAGTTGGAATCCGCATGACAAGACGCGCTTCAACGCGGTGGTCATGGGCGATCTCGTCACCCGCCGCGAAGGCGATGCGTGTCGCCTTCGCATGGTGCCCGAGCACAAGCACACCAATCTGCAGGGGATGCTCCACGGCGCCACCATTCTGGGGCTGATCGACATCGCGCTGTTCGCCGCCGTCCACGTGCTTGGCGAAGGGGAGCCCGGCCCGTCGCTGACGCTGGAGCTTTCGACGCAGTTCGTGGGCGCGGGCGATCCCGAAAAGCCGCTCGACGCGGTGTCCGAAATCGTGCGCGAAACCGGCCGCATGGTGTTCGTGCGCGGGCAGGTGGTGCAGCAGGACGAGGTGGTCGCCAGCTATTCCGGCATCGTGCGCAAGCGCTCTTCCAGTGGCAAGGCAGCCGGTTGACTAGCGTTCTCGCCCGATACGAAGAGCTGCTGGCGGCCGGGGAACTGCGCAAGGACGCGGACCAGCGCGCGGCGGTGGTGCAGCTGGAGCGTGTCCAGAGCGATCTGGAGGCCGGCAGCGCGCGCAAGGGCCTGCTGGGCGGATTGCTGGGCAAGAAACCGCAGCCGGTGCGCGGGCTCTACATGTGGGGCGGCGTCGGGCGCGGCAAGTCCATGCTGATGGACCTGTTCTTCGAATGCCTCGACATTGATCGCAAGCGCCGCGTCCACTTCCATGCCTTCATGCTCGAAGTCGACGCGATGATCGCCGAAGAACGTGCGAAGAAGGCGGAAGGCCCCGTGCGTCGGGTTGCCGCCCGCATCGCGGAAGGGACGCGCTGCCTCGCCTTCGACGAGATGGTGGTGAACAACACCGCCGATGCCGCCATCATGGCGCGGCTGTTCACTCCGCTGATCGAGGATCACGGTGTCACCATCGTCACCACCAGCAACCGTCCGCCACACGATCTGTACAAGGACGGGCTCAACAGGTCGCTGTTCATCCCCTTCATCGAACTGATCGAGCGCGAGCTGGACACGCTCTCGCTCAACGGGCCGACCGATTACCGGATGGACCGGCTGGGCGGGCTGGAGAGCTGGCACGTGCCGCTGGGCGATGCAGCCACGGCACAGGTGCGAGAGGCCTTCTTCCGCCTGACAGATTACGAGCCGGAGGATGCAGCGCATGTTCCCAGCGGAGAGCTGGATCTCGGCGGGGGGCGCACGCTGCACGTGCCCAAGAGCCTGAAGGGCGTGGGCGTGTTCAGCTTCAAGCGGCTGTGTGGAGAGAACCGCGGCGCGTCGGACTATCTGGCCATCGCGCGGGCCTTCCACACGGTGATCGTGGTGGGCATTCCCATCCTGAGCCCGGAGAACCGCAACGAGGCGATCCGCTTCACCAAGCTGATCGACGCGCTCTACGAACACAAGGTGAAGCTGTTCGCCACCGCCGCAGCCGAGCCGGAGGCGCTCTACCCATCGGGCGACGGCAGCTTCGAGTTCGCGCGCACCGTCAGCCGTCTGCGCGAAATGCAGAGCGCGGAGTACATGGCGCTGGGTCACGGCGCCGATTGAAACCCGGCCAAAGCAACCTAGATCGAGCCGATCCCGGCGGTTCAACAACCCCGCCGATGTGAGAACCTGACATGATCGATATCCGTCCGTTCGACAGTCTCGGCGCCGCCGATCACGGCTGGCTCGACGCCCGCCACCACTTCAGCTTCGCCAGCTACTACGATCCCCAGCGCATGGGCTGGGGCCGCATCCGCGTGTGGAACGACGATACGATCGCGGCGAAGAGCGGTTTTCCGCCCCACCCGCACGACAACATGGAAATCGTCACCTTCGTGCGCACCGGCGCGATCACGCACGAGGATTCGCTGGGTAACAAGGGCCGCACCGTGGCTGGCGACGTGCAGGTAATGAGTGCGGGCACCGGCATCCGGCATTCCGAGTTCAACCTGGAAGACGAGACGACCACCATCTTCCAGATCTGGATCCTGCCGGACAGCCAGGGCGAGCCCCCGGCCTGGGACCAGCGCGAATTCCCCAGGGCGAGCCGCGATGGCGGCTTCGTCGTCCTTGCCAGCGGTACGCCGGAAGCGGACGAGGCGCTCTCCATCCGGGCCGACGCCAAGGTGGCCGCGGCGACGCTCAAGGCGGGTCAGACGGCCGAATGGCAGGCCGCGCCGGGGCGCCACCAGTATCTGGTCGCGCAGACCGGTCGCATCCGCGTGAACGGGCACGAGGCAGGCCCGCGGGACGGGATTGCGACGAAGGACGAAGGCGTATTGCAGGTGGAGGCGCTGGAAGACGCCGAGATCGTGCTGGTCGATTCGCGCTAGCGGCGTCAGGCGTCCTCGCGCACCTTATCGACCGCGCGGCTCTGTTTGCTGGCGAGCCGCCCCATGAGCTTGAGGTCCCGCTCTGTCAGTTTGAGTGCGGTGTCGGCCCATATTTCGGTGATCTCGGTCAGCTCGGCAAGCGAGAGGTTCCAGCTGCGCTTGATCGCCCGGCGCGATCCCAGCAGCCCGGCATGGCGGCGCGCGTTCTTCTCGATGAAGGCCTGCACCGCTTCCTCGCCGGTCCCGTCCGGAACCACGTCGTGCACCAGCCCGAGGGCCAGCATCTCGCGCGCGGTCAGGTTCTTCCCCGATGTGATCAGCTTTTCCGCGGCGACGCTGCCAAGCTGGCGGCTGAGGAAGGCATGCGCGCCCATGCCGGGGAACAGGCCGAACAGGATTTCCGGCAGGCCGAAACTGGCGCTTTCCTCGGAGATGATGAAATCGAAGGAGAGCAACGCCTCGAGCCCGCCCCCGAGTGCATCGCCCTGAACCAGACCGATGGTGAGCAGCGGCAGGCCCAGCGTGTTGATGTTGCGGTGAAGGATGCGACAGCAGCGATGGCCGTAATCGACCAGCGATGCGCGATCGCCCTTCAGGATCAGCTGGCGGAACAGCGCCAGATCGCCGCCATAGCAGAACACCCCCGGCGCATGGCTGCCCAGCACCAGAAAACGCAGGTCGCCAGCGCTGAAATTCGCCTGGATCAGATCCTGCCAGCGTTCGAAGTCGGCGAGCATCGACGGGGTGAAGCTGGGCCGCCCCTGGGGCACCATGTGGGTCCACAGAGCCTTGGTATCCGCGTCGTATTCAACCCGAAGCTCGTTCAGGCCGAACAAGGCGGGCGCGATCGAAGGCGCGCCCTCCAGGATCATCGGATCGCCCGCCTCATCAAGGATGATGTGCTGTTCGAAATTGGTGCTGACCCGGTTCATTGCGCCCCCGCTTCATGCTGAACCGGAAGGACTGAGCCCCCCGCCTCAATCAAGACTCGCATTCGAGGGGGCATGGGGCAATAATTTATTTACCATATTCGGCGTTCTGAATCATTTTTGCGATGAGCCGAGTCTAATTGTTGCTTAAAAGACTCATATTTCGCTCCAGCATGACCAACTGCCACAGCTCGCGCGCGTGGTCCCGTCGGCCTGCGATATGGTCTTCCGCAAGGCGGGACAGCGCATCCGCATCGAACCAGCCGCTGTCCAGCAAGCGCTCGCTGCGCACGGCTGCACGCGCGGTGTCACGCAGATCGGTCCTGAACCATTGCGCGATCGGCAGCACGAAACCCTGCTTCGGGCGATGCAGGATATCGGCCGGCAGATCGCCAGCCATCGCGCGTTTGAGGGCATATTTGCCCTCCCCCCCGAATACCCGGCGCGCCTTGGGCAGGCAGGCCGCGAATTCGACCAGCCGGTGGTCGAGCAAGGGTTCGCGCGCCTCCAGACTTACTGCCATGCTGGTGCGATCCACCTTGGTCAGGATGTCGCCGGGGAGCCAGAACTTGAGATCGGCGTATTGCGCGCGGTCCAGCCCGTTTCGCGCAGGGGCCGCGCGCATGAGGTCGATCAGCGGCTGTTCGGCGCGGTACCCGCCGAGTGTGCGCATCATCGAAGGCGAGAAAATACCGGCGCGATCCTTTGGGGTCATCACGCTGAGCGCGCTTGCATAGGCTTCCTCGCCCGACAGGGCGAGCGCGTGCAGGGTAGACCGGGCCCGCAGCGGGCGCGGCGCCCAGTCCGCCTTCGGGTAGATCGCCGCCAGCGGGCCGAAGACCTTCCGCCTGAACCCTGCCGGGAGCCACTTGCGGGCGTTTTCCTCGGCAGCATGGAACACGTGGCGGCGATAGCCCGCAAAGGCCTCGTCCGCGCCGTCGCCCGACAGCGCGACGGTGACATGCTGCCGGGCCAGCGCACAGACCTCGGCCGTGGGCAAGGCCGAGGCATCGGCAAAGGGCTCGTCGAACATCGCAGCCAGCGCATCGATCCGGTCGAACATCGCGGGATTAACCATGCGCTCGTGATGGGCGGTCGAGAACTGCGATGCTATCCGCCGCGCATAGGCGGTCTCGTCCAGCCCGGCGACGTCGAAGCCGATCGAACAGGTGGTCACAGGCCGATCGGACAGGTCGGACATCAGCGCGACCACGGTCGAACTGTCGACACCGCCGGACAGGAAGGCACCGATCGGAACGTCGCTGACCATGCGCGATTCGATCGCATCGCACAGGTGAGAGTGGATGACCTCGGCCTCGTCCGCCTCGTGCATGTGATGGCGATCGGCGAAGGAAATGTCCCACCAGCGCTCCGGCGGGCGCGGTGCCATGCCGTGTTCGACGACCATGAAATGCCCGGCAGGCAGCTTCTCCACGCCCTTCAGGATGGACCGGTGATCGGGCACGTAACCCCACGTGAAGTAATCCTCGATCGCCAGTGGATCGACTTCACGCTCCAGCGCAGGATGTGCCAGCAAACCCTTGAGTTCGGAAGAAAAAGCGAAGGTGCCGTCCGGCAGGGTCGCGGTGAAGAGCGGCTTCACTCCAAAGCGATCGCGGGCGAGGAAGAGCTTGCGCGAATTGCGGTCGTAGATGGCGAAGGCGAACATCCCGTCCAGCCTTTCGAGGCAGCGGCTGCCCCATTCGCGCCATGCGGCCAGGATCACCTCCGTATCGCCTTCGGTGGAAAAGCGATGGCCATGCTGCCGCAGTTCGCGCCGCAGGGCCCGGTAGTTGTAGATCTCGCCATTGAAGACGATCACCGTGCGCTCGTCCTGCGAATGCATCGGCTGGGGCGAACCCTCGACATCGATCACCGACAGGCGGCGGTGGGCCAGGCCCACGCCCTGCGCCAGCCAGAGCCCCGCCCCGTCCGGCCCGCGATGCGTCATGGAATCGCGCATCCGGGTCAGGACGGATCGATCGACAGGCGCCTGACGGTCGCGCGCGAAGAGGCCCACAATGCCGCACATTTGTTAAGTTCCTTAGCGCGAAACCGCGCTAGCGACCAGCTTCTCGGGACCCTTCGCGTCCGCATGGAAGCGATCCAGTGCATCCCGGCCAGCTCTGCCGGACGTAGCGTCGGCCGAGACAATCACCAGCCAGCGCGGTTCGGGACGCAGAAACAAACGCTTGCCCAATCCTGCCAGGCGAAAGTGGAGCGGATCGGATGTGGGGGACCCATCCCCGACATAGCTCGTCCAGGCCAGCCTGCGCTGCGTTCCGTAAGCCATTATCTCCGTGCCGAGCATGCCGGGTGGAGCCGATGCCGGCCCGACTTCGCGCCAGGGCGAATCGGGCGGAACGGCCCCCTCCCCGGTCGCCGTAGGATCGCCGATGGCGCCATACTCGGCAAGGTAGAGATCGACTTCGTGGCCCGCGACATCGCGATAGATCGCATGCATGCGAGATCGCGCGCCCGCCCCCTCCGGCTGCCAGCGTACCGGCTCGCGCGGTTCCACCTGCGTCCAGCCCGCAACGTCCGGTGCCTGTAGCGCCTGCGGCGGTGCGCCGGTGGCGTGCGCCAGCCCTCCCCAAAGGCCGAACAGGACAATCGATGCGACCAGCACCGGCGCGAGCGTGACTGCGCGCGCCGGCACCTTGTCGAGCGCCACGACCAGCGGATCGTGCGCAAGCCGTGCCGCAGCCCTGCCCTCGGCCTCCGGGTCGCGGTCGAACCAGCGCCATGCAATCGCCAGCACCAGCGCAACGACGATGGCGAAAAAGAGCCAGCCGTACACGATGTGATCGACGCCGCCTGCGCGTTCTGCCCCGACATACTGCGCGATGGCGACGATCGCCCAGGCCCGCACTCCATTGGCCAGGATCGGAACGACAACGCACAGGGCCATCAGCGCGATGCGGCGGCTCCAGCGTTCCATGCCGACCTTCGCTGCCAGTACGCCAAGCGTTACCATGGCCACGACGAACTGCACCCCGGCGCAGGCTGCGGCCACTTCGAACAGGCCTGCGGGCGTATCGATGAAGACCCCGTCGATCTCTGCCTCGATGCCGCTGAGATGGGTCAGCGCGATCACCATGTCCGCCGTCAGCATCTGAAGCGGCGGAACGATTTCCTCGCCGAAGGGCACCAGAAAGGCCGCGAAGGCCAGCGGGAACAGCAATACCGCGCCGATCCGTGGCCCAAGCAATGCAATGGTTGCCGTCTGCAGGATCAGCACGGCGCCCGCCTGCGCCACGATATCGAGCGAGGTGAGCGATCCGATTAACCAGATCAAGAGTGCCGGCACGACGAGCGCCACCCCCGGCCACCAGGCTTGCGGCGTCATCCCCGCCAGCACCTCGCGCCGGTTCCACACGAGCCAGGCGATGATGGGCGGGACGAACAGAATGTGCTGATAGGCGGACACAGTCAGCCACTGGCGCGCCATGTCGACCCATTGCTGCGCGGTGAGGAGCACCGCTGCCACGCAGACGAAGGCAAGCCAGCCGAGTGCGGCGGCCCACCCTGCCGGTACCCGCTGGAGCAGGCTTGCGGCGGAAGGCCGCTCGCGGTCGCGGGTCAGCTCAGGCGGCATTGCGCACCGGATCGTCGGCTGCGGAAGAAGTGGTGGCACCAGTTTCGGCTGAAGGACGCAAAAGCTCGCCAAGTCCGCCGAGCATGGCCGACCAGGATTGTTCGGCGAGCACGAATGCGCGGGCGGCGTCGCCCATGGCCTTTGCCCTCGCCCGATCCTCTATCAGCGGGAGCGCGCGTCCCACCATCATCCGGTCACCTTCGGCCACCGCAAAATGCACGCCATCCTCTGCGTCGATGCCGGTGGCGGCCTCGGGCGAGAGCAGCACGGGCCTGGCCATCGCCATCGCTTCGAGCACCTTGTTCTGGATGCCGCGTGCAATGGTGAGCGGCGCGGCGACAATGTCCGCCTCGGCGAGGAAGGGCCGCACATCGGGCACTTGGCCCCAGACGGTCACGCCGTCCTGCCTGCCCAGCGCCTTGACGCCGGGTGTCGGTGCGCGGCCGACAATGTGGAACTCGGCGCGCGCGCGGGTTTCGCGAATGCCGGGCAGGATGCGCTGTACCATGCGTTCCACCGCAGAGACATTGGGCGCATAGTCCATCTGCCCGGTGAAGACGATATTCGGTCCGGGCCCGAACAGCGTGGGCTGCGGGGCCACGGCCTCGGGCGCAAAGAACTGCGCGTCGATCCCGTTGCGCATCACCTTGATATCCACTTGCCCGGAGCTGGATAGGCGGGTGCGAAACAGGTTCGCCTCGTGCTCGCTGATCAGCAGCGTGGTATCGGCGGCACGCGCAAAGCGCTCCTCCGCCGCTGCGAGCAGCCTGCCCTCGCGCGCATGGACCCAGGCCTTGGGCCCGCTGCCGCTTTCGCCATAGGCTTCGAACTTGGCGCTATCGACGTCGCACAGGTCGAGCACGGTGCGGCCAGGAAAATGGGGCGAGACATATTGCGCCATCTGCCCGGAGAATACGTAGATCGCGTCGATCGGGCGGTAGTGCAGTACCTGGTCGACCCATTCCTGCAATCCGGCATGGGCGAAGGCGGTGAGGCTGATCGGCTGCCCCTTTGCCATCGCGCGGACTGCGGCCAGCACGTCGTGCCGCCGCTGCGGGACCAGATAATGGCTCTGCGCGATGCCGGACAGGAATTGGTCGCCGTATCCCGATGCATCGTCGAAGGTGCCGACGTGCACGGGCCCCAGCCGCGCAAGCGCGCGCAGCACATGGTAGGAGCGGATCTTGTCGCCGCGGTCGGGCGGGAACGGCACGCGATGCGCAAGGAAAAGCGTTTCACCCATCACGCCAGCCCCCGCGCGATCATGGGGCCGAGCCGGTTGGCCACGGGCAGAGGAAGGCGCTTCCACATTTCGATCTTGCGCGCATAGGCATCACTGGTGGGATCGACATCGCGCGCCTCGGCATCCGGGGCGGTCCAGCGGGCATAGGCGAGCGGCTCGGGTTCGAACCCCCAGTTTTTCTTGTAGTTATACGGCCCGCTGCCGGTTTTCGAACGACCGAAATCGAAGCGCGTGCAGTCGCGCTCGGCCCGCGCATGGCACATGAGCGCGTAATACATGCGCTCGTTGGCCCGCGTTGCGCGCGCGCGCCATACGCCGCCACCCCAGAAGGGAAACGCCGTGCCGCCATGATAAAGGGTCAGCACGCTGGCGAGTGGTTGCTCGCCTTCCCACACCGTCAGGATATCGGCCCGATCGTCGAATCCGCGCAGAACCGCATCGAACAGGCTGCGAGGGAAGACAGGCGTGCCGAGGTTATGGACGCTGGCCGCGTAGCAGGCATAGTGCGCCACCCGGTCGGCCTCCTTCGTGCCCACCGTGACGGTGAGGTCGTTCTTCAGGCTCTTGCGCACTTCGGCACGCTGCTTGCGCGGAATGGCCAGCAATTGTGCCTCGTCGTCCTCGGCGAGATCGGTCACGAAGCCGGCGTGCTTGCCGCTGATTACTTCCCAGCCAGCGGGAGCCTCGCCGCCGCGCAGTTCCACCTCTTCGCAGGAGAGGCGCAGCGCCAGTTCCTGCGCGGCGCGGGCAAGCCCCTCTGCGATATGCGTGTCCTCTGCCAGTGGGCCGCCGTCGACCGCGAAGCCGCTGGACACCAGCGCGCGGCCGAAAAGAGGCGAGTGGACCAGCGTCAATGGAAGCCAACCGACGATCTTCCCGTCGCGCGTGGCGACGATGCCCCTGGCACGCTGGCCGGTGCCGCGTTCGACCGCGATCAGCCATGCGGGCAGGTGAAACGGGCTGCCGCCCTGGACATGCACGAAGGCGGTGATGGCCTGCGTTACATCGTCGTCGCCGAGATCGGCAATCGAGATTTCGGCCTGGCTTCCCGGGTATGCGGGACGGAAAGGGGCGTTCATGCGGCCTCCGCCTGCGTATCGGGCGCGACATTTTGCGCTATGGCGTCGATCCGGCCCCAGCAAAAATCGCCCAGCAGCCGTTCCAGCTTGGCCTCCATGGCCGATAGATTGGTGTAGTGCCTCAGGCGCGAGCGCAGTGGAGCGCCGGCCACACGCGGCTGGCCGGGGTCGATTTCCCAGGGATGGAAATAGAAGATCGCCGGACGCCGCTCTTCGCGGTTGACCTGCTCGATCGCCCAGCGGGAGAAGCCGTAGGGCAAGGTCCTGAAGAAACCGCCGCCCCCTGCCGCCACCCGTCGCTTCCCCAGCATGGCGGTCGTCACCGGGAGCTCGACGAGCGACGCTCCTTCAACCGGCCGGAACGCGAAGCGCGGGGCCTCGCGCCAACCGTAATGGTCGTGTGCGATGGGGGCCACGCTGGAGGAATAAGCGTAGCCTTGCTGTGCCAGTTCCTCGAACGCCCACAGGTTGCGCGCATCGATGGAAAAGCTCGGCGCGCGGTAGCCGGTGACGGTCTGACCGCTGGCATCCTCCAGAATCTCGCGGGACTTGCGCAGATCTTCCGCGAAGGCGGCGCGATCCATGGTGAACACGCGCTGGTGATCGTACCCATGGCTGGCAATCTCGTGCCCGGCATCGGCGATGGCGCGGATAGCCTGCGGTACACGCTCTGCCACCCAGCCCAGCGTGAAGAACGTGGCCTTCACCCCTGCCCTGTCGAACAGCGCGAGAACGCAATCGACATTGCACTCGACGCGGAAATCGCACGCATCCCAGTCGCCGCGCGCAATCGTGTTCTCGAACGCGCCGACCTGGAACCAGTCCTCAACGTCGACGGACAGGCCATTCACGATGCGTCTGGGGTGGGAAGCCGGGGCGAGGTCCATGGTTACGCCGCCCGGTTATCCTTCTGGCGCCCGTCGGCATCGAGCCATTCGATCAGCAGGCGCAGGAGATAGCGGGTGCTTTCTTCCTGTTCCTCCAGCCGCGCCTCGAGCGCGCCGACGCGGTCCGCAAGCCCGCCATCGCCCTTGCGCGGGCCTTCTTCGATGGCGCGCGACAAGGTGGCGATGGCAGCGCGCAGATCGTCCATATCCTCTCCCACAGGCCTGTCCGGCGCGCCGGACGCAGCTTCGCGCCGGGGCTGCGGCGTCGCCTCCTGCGCAGGGGCAGGAGCGGGCGCCGGAGTCGGCGCAGGTGCGGGTGCGGGTGCAGACGCCATGTCCGCGGCGGGATTGGCAAATGGGCGGCTACGCTCCCCTTCAGCCTCGCTGCGGTTGTCGCGTGCCATTTCCTCGACCACCTGGTCCAGCATCGCGCAATCGATATGCGTACGCTGCTCCACCGCGCCCATCAGCAGCAGGCGCGTAGCTATCTGGTTGACGCGGCGCGGGATGCCCCCGCTCGCCTCGTGGATCTTCGGGAAGATCTTGGGATCGAAGGACGGGGTGCCCTTCCAGTTCACCAGCGACAGCCGGTGTTCGATGTAGGGCGCGATTTCCTGCACCTCCATCGGGGTAAGATGATGCGCCGCGATCACCCGCTGGCGCAGCTGCTCCAGCCGGTCATGCCCGGCGAGCGTCTGCTTGAATTCCGGCTGGCCCAGCAGCAGCTGCTGCAGCAGCGGATGTGAACCGAGCTGGAAATTGCTCATCATCCGCAGCTCTTCCAGCGCTTCGAAGCTGAGGTTCTGCGCTTCGTCGACCACCAGCAGGCAGCGGCGGCCATCGCGCGCTTCCTCGTGCAGGAAGGTCTCGATCGCGCCGAGCGCAGCCGCCTTGTCCTTGCCCGAAACATCCAGGCCGAAGCTTTGCGCGACGAGATGAACCAGCTCCGATCCATCGAGGTTGCTCGTCACCACCTGGCCGACGGTCATCTGATCGGGGTCCACTTTCTTCATCAGGTGCGCGACCATGGTCGACTTGCCCGAACCGATCTCGCCCGTGATGACGATGAAGCCCTCCCCCTGCGACATTCCGTAGCCGAGATAGCTCAGCGCCTTGCGGTGCGTGATGCTCTCGAAATAGAACGTCGGGTCCGGCGTGAGCTGGAATGGTCGGCCCGTGAAACCGTAGTACTGATCGAACATGGCTGGTGGCGGTCCCCTGGGTATCTAGAAGTCGTAGCGCAGGCCGATGAGGGCCGACGCGTTGGTTTCGTCCACGAGATCGCTGTCGATCCTGTCGATCGAGACGGCGGCGCGCGCGGACAGGTTGTTGAAGAGCGTGCGGTTGTAGGCGGCGGATGCGCCCAGCAGCAGCGCATCGGCAAGGTCGCTGCCGCCCTTGTCCAGATAGCTGGCATAGGCGTTCAGGTTGAAGCCCGAGAACGGATCGAGCGGACCGCCAACGCTGATATTTGCATAGTAGCTCTGGTCCACCGTGCCATCCGCCAGTTCAAGCAGCGTGCCCTGCGCGCCGAAGAACTTGCGGCGGTCGTAGCCCAGGCTCAGCCCGGTGCTCAGGCGGCCAATCTGGGTGGAATAGGCAAGGTTTGCGCCCTGGTTGCGGAAGGCAGCGCTGCGCACGGAGGACAGCGCGCCGCCAAGACAGTCTGCCGAGCCTTCGGTGCCCGTACCGGTGACGCAGCCGGTGAAGTCGCCCGTGAGCGCATTGCGCGACGCCTCGAAGCCAATCGGAAGATTGGCCAGCGAATTGGTGATCGCGCCGCCGAAACCGCTGATCGAGTTGTAGACCGACGCGTTGACTGCCGAGCGCGAGGACGCCTGCCAGCTGAAGGTGCCGTAGTAGGAATCGCTGTCGTAACGGCGGCCGTAATGCGCTTCGAGCTGGGTCCGGCGCGAGGGCTTCCAGACCACGCCCACATCCCAGATCAGCCCCTCGGTCTCGAATGCAATCCGGCGCGGGCTGTTCTCGTCGGTCTGGTAGCGGCCGTCCGCACCCAGGACGGGATCGCCATTTGTGTCGCGCACGACATCGCGGTTCGACACCTCGACATTCTCGTATCCGACCCCGCCCACCACGGCGAGGCCGGGGCCGACCGGTACGGTCACATCGGCGCGGGCGTAGAGATCGCGCACGCGCTGGTCGGAGTTGGAAATGTCTTCCTGGTATGCGCCACCACCAATGCCGACGCCAACCGGCAGCACCGCTTGCGGAGCGATTCCGACACGCGCGTTGGCGGAATGGACGACGCTTTCCTGCGCCACATCGATCGCGGTCACGGTGTTGTCCACCACGCCCACCGCGGGCTCTTCCACCCGGTTATAGCCGAAACGGTAGTTCGCACTGATCTGAGCCGCGCCCATGCGGGTCGAAATATTGGGCCCGGCATAGACCGAATAGACCCGCGCTTCGTTATCGGCGTCGATCGGCTGGCCGCTCGCCACGGTCGCCCCGCCACCGCTATCGACACGGGTGCGCGCGGCAAGGCCGCCCGCCTCGATCGTCACGCCCGGAGCGATCGCGCCATAGCCACGCGCAACGCCCGACAGGCTATCGCCGGCTCCGACATTCGGCGACAGGTCGTCGCCGTAACTGATGACGCGGTCGTAGCGCAGCGAGACGGAGCCCCCGGCGCGGCGGCCCTGGACCGACGCATCGACACCGGCTGCGACCGAACCGTAAACGGAGGTTTCGCTATCGGGCTCGATCCGCTGGGTGACGATCTGGTTCGCTTCGATATAGGGATCGATCCGAAGCCGCTGGCGCGTGGGTGCGCCGCTGGGCCGCGAAGCGTCGCCGCCGCCGTAACTGTCACCCTCGCCATCCTCGTACCCCTGGCCGCCGGGATCGGCACCATAGGGCGATGTCGATGCGGGCGCGGTCGAGGTATTGCCCCCACCCGTCACCTGATCGTCGCGCCAGTCGTACTGGGCGAACGCGGGCGCCGGAAGCAGTGCGCCAGCGCTCAGCAGCGCGGCTATCACGGGCAGGCGGGTCATGGTGGAAGTCCTCATCCGTAATAACTCCCGAAACGGCGCCCGCTCGGACTGAAGATCGCGTTGTTCAGCACCAGCTTGATGTCCGGACATGCGCTCAGCAGCTGGGCTGCATCCTCCAGCGCGCTCTTGCCCGTACGGTCGGCGCGCGCGACCAGGATCGTCTGGCCGACATGCTTTGCGATTTCGGCGGCGGGCGACGCTGCCAGGGCAGGCGGGCTGTCGACCAGCACAATCCGGTTCGGGGCCTGCGCGGTCAGCCGTTCGAACAGTTCGGCGGTGCTGCGGCTGGAAAGAGCCTCGCTCGCATGGCTTGCGTTGCGGCCGGGCGGTAGCAGCCAGAGCCCGTCGATATCGGTCCTGAGCACGTGATTTTCGACGCGGATCTCGCTGTCGGCGAGCACATCCATCAGCCCCGTGTGTTCGGGCAGGCCGAACACGTCCCTGATCGACGGGTTGGCCATGTCCGCATCGATCAGCACCACCTCCAGATCGCGCTCGGCAGCCAGCGACAGCGCCAGATTGACGGCGCAGAAGGTCTTGCCCTCGTCCGCATGCGGTGAGGTGATGAGGATCCGGCGAGACAGGCCGGTTCCGGCGGCGCGCGCCGCCTCCAGGACCTGACGCTTCACGATACGGAATTCCTCGGCCAGACCGGACGCCTGACCGTTGGGATCGATGAAACCGCGTTCGCGCAACCGATTGAAATCGACCTCCACGCTCTGCCCGGCAAGCGCGATGGCATTGGCGCTGCCATCGATCACCGCCGGCGGCGCAGCGTGCGGCGTGGCAGCAGGCTGCGTCGCAGGGACCGGCAGGCTGGCCTGCGAAATGTCGCTCTCCACCGGAATATCCCGGCTGACTGGCTCCGGCGAAGGTGCAGGCGCGGCTTCGGGGGCCGGTTCGCTGGCGGGCTTGCGAAGCGGCCGCGCGCGCTTCATCGGCACGTCGTCGAAGCTGCGCGGCATCGGGGCCGCGCCCAGATCGTTCAGCCCGAAGGCTCCGCTGGCGCGCTCCAGAAGAGAGCTTTTCTCTTCCTTTTGCCCGTCCTCTTTCGGGGGCTGGATGGGGCGATGTTCGGTCATTGCGGCCTCCTCACGCCATCACCTGGCCAACCTGGACGAACTCGAGCCCGAGCAGGATGACGAGCAAACCGCCAAGCGCCCCGGTTCCGGCGTAGAACAGTCGCAGCTGGCGATCCTCGGCAGCCTTCCGGATGGGCGGAACGCTGCGCGAGATCGTACCGATAACCGGCAGGCCGATCGCCTTGGCGAGCCCGGCGCTGGTCGAGAATGTGGAGCGCAGCATGGTGAGTGCGATGGCGCTCCCCAGCCCCGCGCCCGCACCCAGCACCGCCACTGCCAGCAGCAGCAGCGGCCGGTTCGGCGCTGCCGGGCGGCTCGATACGCCGGGCGCATCGATGATATCGAAGCGGAAGGAGCTGCGTTCGCTTTCCACCTGGCTGCGCAGTTCCATCTCTTCGCGGTCCTGCAGCAGCTCGTCGTACTTGTTCTTGAGAACCTCGTAATCGCGCCCGATCCGCTGTGCTTCTGCGGCAAGGCCGGGTTCGCTCGCCTGATCGGCGATCATCATGGAGATATCGGCCTGCAACGCCGCCTTGCGCGCCAGCAGCGCCTGCACGTTGGCCTGCCGCTCCGCCCGGATCGAGACGAGCGAGCTGTAGGCCGGATTGGGCATGCCCCCGGCCGAACCGCCACCGCCTGACTGGCGCAGCAACTGCAGCTGGCGCAGCGCGACCTGCATGTCCGGGTGATTGTTCTTGAGGCCGCGCGCGCGCAACTGGGCAACCTGTGCCTCTGCCTGCTCGAGCGCGCTGCCGCCCCCTGCCCCGCCAGACAGGGTCTGCGGCGTTCCCGCCAGCTGGCCGTTGATCGCGGCAAGCGCGCTTTGCGCACCTGCAATATCGGCTTCCACGCCGCGCATTTCGGTGCGGGCCTGCTGAAGCTTGCTGGAGATTGCCGCCGAGCCGCCGATCAGTTCGGGATGCTCTGCCTCGAACGCGGTCCGCCGTGCTTCGGCTTCCTCCAGGTCCTTGGCGCGCATGTCCAGCTGCTGGTCGAGCAGCGCGACCGCATCGCTCACCTCGCCGCGCGTTCCTTCGACATTGGCCTGCCTGAAAATCTCGAGCAGCTTGAGCACGACGTCCTGCGCCAGCTTCGCGTTCTCGGCATCGGTATAATCGCTGCGGCCCATCTGGGCGGTGATTTCGAAGAGATTGTCCTCCTCGCTCTTCACCTTCACGTTCTCGGCAAGGCTGGTGATCGCGCCTTCCATCGCGCGCGGGGAATTGATGTTCTCTCCCAGCTTGGTCGACTCGATCACCTGGCCCAGCGTGGAGGCGCTGGAGAGCCGCTGCCGGACGCGCGCGATATCGGTCATGTCGCTGCCCGCGATGCCGATCTGCTTCGAGAGCACGTCGTCCAGCTGCACGAAGATCTTCGCGCGGCTTTCATACGTGTTCGGGATGGAGGCGACGAACAGCCACCCCGCAAGGCAAACGCCCCAGGCCACGCCCAGCGCGAGCCACTTGCGGCTCCAGGCGGCATAGAGCGCTGCGCGCACCTCGTCGAAAAGTTCGTTCACGTGAGCTACGCCCTCAAAATACGCTTTCGGGGATGATGATGACGTCGCCGGGCGCGAGCATCACGTTCGCATCGCTGTCACCGCGCCGAAGAAGGTCGGACAGGCGCAGCGAATATTCGCGCTGG
Source organism: Citromicrobium sp. UBA3494 (assembly GCA_002377695.1). GTDB lineage: Bacteria > Pseudomonadota > Alphaproteobacteria > Sphingomonadales > Sphingomonadaceae > Alteriqipengyuania. The sequence goes on from DFQH01000008.1 coordinate 189,208, forward strand.
CGGCCGACCCGGGGATCGAACCGGATCAGCTTGGCGCGGTTGCCGGCCGCGAATTCGGACAGGCCACCCACCGCGATCATCGCGTCGAGCACGGTCATGTTGGCGCGGTAGGGAATCGAGGCAGGCTTCTCGGTCGCGCCGATGATCCGCACCTGCTGGCTGAACGTGCCTGCGAACTTGGTCACGATCACCGACACGATCGGCTGTTCGATGAATTGCGACAGGTGCAGGCGGATATCTTCCTGCAGCATCGCCGGGGTCTTGCCCACGGCGGGCATGTCCGTGACCAGAGGAATCGTGATCCGCCCGTCAGGCCGGACCTGGATATTGGTCGCCCCAAGCTCGGGGTTGCGCCAGACATGGATCGAAAGTTCGTCCAGCGGGCCGATCACATATTCCTGGCTCGGCCCTTCCTGCGTCGCCACGAAGGCGGCGGGCGGCAGTTCCGGCCCACCTCCGCCAACAACGCACCCGGCGAGAGCGAAAAGGCCGAGAATTAGGCTCAGAAACCTGGCAGTTGCGCGATTGCGCATGGGATCGATCCTTCCATTCGTGTCCGCCCGATGGCACGCCCGCGAAGCGCACCACCTTTGCTGGCCGACGATTTGGGATCGTTCCTCGCCAAAAAGGGTGAATATCCCGTTAGCTACGGGACCTGTCTTGCGCCGGTCCCGTAGCGGGACGCGGGGCCGGAAGAAGTTAACGCCGCGTTAGACGAGCATCTCGATCGCAGGGCCCTGGCCGAGGAAATGCATGGGCGATGCGCTGGCCCCGTAGGCCCCGGCGCAGAAGACGGCGACCAGATCGCCCACCTCCGCCCCTGGCAGCTCGGCCCTGTCCGCCAGGCGGTCCAGCGGAGTGCATAGACAGCCGACAACATTGGCAATTTCAACCGCTTGCTCGCCATACTTGCTGGCAATTGCGAGGGGGTAATTGCGTCTGACGACCGCGCCGAAATTGCCCGACGCCGCCAGCTGGTGATGCAGGCCACCGTCGGTGATAAGAAAAATCTCGCCGTGGCTTTCCTTCCGGTCGACGATCCGGGTGAGGTAAACCCCTGCCTCTCCCACGAGGTAGCGGCCCAGCTCTATCGCCATCTCGGTTTCCGCGAGTTCGTCCGGCAAATTCGCAAATCGCTCGCCCAGCGCCGCGCCGACGGCGGCAATGTCGAGCGGTTCGTTACCCGCAAAATAGGGGATGCCGAAGCCGCCGCCCAGGTTGAGCGCGGGGCATGGCTTGCCAACTTCGCCTGCTATGCGTGCGGCCAGATCGAGCACGTGGCCTTGCGTCTCGATCACCGCGTCGGCTTCCAGCGTCTGGCTGCCGGTGTAGATATGCAGGCCCCGCCAGTCCGCCCCGCCCTCGATCAGAGTGCGGATCAACGCAGGAACGCGCTCGGCGTCGAGCCCGAACTGCTTGGCGCCGCCGCCCATCTTCATCCCCGATCCGCGCATGTCGAAATCGGGGTTCACGCGCACCGCCACCTTGGGTTGCACGCCGAGTTCGGTACCGATTTCCAGCGCGCGCGCCGCCTCGGTCTCGCTCTCGCAATTCAGCGTCACGCCCGCTTCGATCGCCGCGCGAATCTCGCGCGGGCGCTTGCCCGGCCCGGCAAAGCTGATGTGCGCGCCGTCGATCCCGACGCCTTGCAGGATCGCCAGTTCCCCGCCCGAAGCGAGATCGAACCCGTCGACCAGCCCGGCCATGTGGCGGATAACCTCGGGGTGGGGATTGGCCTTTACCGCGTAGTGAATCGCAAGGGTCGCGGGCATGGCGGCGCGCAACTGCGCCATTCGGGCGTCGAGCATGCTGCGCGAATAGACGAACAGCGGGGTATCGCCCGCTTCATCGGCCAGATCGCTCGCCTTGCGTCCGCCAATGGCCAGTTCGCCATCGATGGTCTCGAACCCATGCGGGATCGGGCCGAGCGGCTTTGCGGCGTTCGGATCGCGTCTGCTCATGCCGAGCCCCCTTCCGAAATCTCACGGTAAAGCGCGGTCCGATCGATCTTGCCGTTGGGATTGAGCGGCAGCTTTGCACGCCATTCGATCCGGTGCGGCTGCATGAAGCTGGGTAGATCGCGCTTCAGCGCTGTGGCCAGCGCCTCTTCCTGCCCCTCGCCACGCACCACCAGATGGACCGCCTGCCCCAGCTTCGTGTCCGGCACGCCGAAAGCGACGGCATCCGCGACCAGCCCCGTGGCGAGCGCGGCGTCCTCGATCTCCTGTGGGCTGATGCGATTGCCCGCGCTCTTGATCATTGCGTCGCGCCGACCGACGAAGAACAGGAGCCCGTCCTCGTCGCGTTTCACATAGTCGCCCGACCATACAGCCGTGCCGCCATAGTGCGAATGCGCGGGCGCGGGCCTGTATCGTTCCGCCGTACGCCCCGGGTCCTGCCAGTATCCTTGCGCCACCAGCGGCCCGCAATGGACCAGCTCGCCCTCCTCGCCCGGTGCGGCAGGTTTACCATCGTCGTTTACCACCAGCACTTCGGCAAAGGGCACGGCCCTGCCCATGGAGGTGGGATGTTCGGCCACCAGCTCAGGGGCCAGGAAGGTGGACCGGAACGCCTCGGTCAGACCGTACATCGGGACGATGTCCGCCTGCGGCCAGGTTTCCCGCATCGCGTCGATCAGGTCCACGCTCAGCGCACCACCCGAATTGGTAAGCCGCTTCAGGCTGTCACCCGCGCCGTTTTCCCACTTGGCTTCCACCAGCTGACGCCAGAGCGGCGGAACGGCAGCGAGCGTGGTGGCCTGGTGCTTTGCCACCGCCTTGGTGACGTCCCGCGGCATCAGGTAATCGAGCGGGGCAACGCATCCGCCTGCATACCACGTCGAAAGCAGCTGGTTCTGCCCGTAATCGAACGCCAGCGGCAGCACGGCGAGCGTCACGTCATCGCTCGCAAGCTTGAGGTAATGCGCCACGCTGACCGCGCCGAGCCACAGGTTGGCATGGCTCACCATCACGCCCTTGGGCTTGCCGGTGGAGCCCGAGGTATAGAGGATGGCTGCCAGATCCTGCGGATCGCCGTCCGAAGGCGGCAAGGCGTCACATCCGCGCGAGTCCTCCAGCGCATCGCCTTCGGCCATGGAATCGCAGCCTTCGGGGAGATCGCCGCTTTCCAGAGTTGCCAGCCTTGCGGGGGTGCCCAGCAGCAGGCTTGCGCCGCTGTCGGCCAGAATATGCGCGACCTGTGCGCGCTTGAGCATCGGGTTGATGGGTACATGGACAAGCCCCGCGCGAGGCGCAGCGAGCGGTAACAGGCATGTGAGCTCACCCTTGGCGCCCCATGAGGCCACCCGCGCGCCGGCGGGGAAGCCTTGCGCTTGCAGCCATGCCGCCAGCCGACCGACACGGGTTCTTAAGTCCGCATGGCTAAGGGTCTCGCCACGCAAGGCCAGCGCCGGATCGGCGTCCGCGCCGCGTTCGATCACATGGTCGAGCGGAAAAGGGGTCGGATCGGGCTGGGTCATGGAGATGGGAGTGCAAGCCTCGTGAACGCGGAAACCGGTGGCTATCACAAGGAGGTTACCATTGTGCAAGCGGCAGATGGCGAAGCCTGCGGGGGTACGCGTGTGTCGCCGTTCGACCGGCCCGAGTGGTTCGCGCTTCTGGCCGAATCACGGCCGGGCGCCTTTACCGCGAGCGCGCCGCAGGACGATGCGACAGTCAGCATGCCGCTCAACCGGACGGATGGCCGGATAGAGGCGCTTCGCAACTGGTATTCCTTCACCTGGCGCCCGCTGGTGCCGCACGGAGCGACCGGCGAGACCGCACTCCAGCGGCTTGCGAAGGATCTGAAACGCGAGACTCCGCGCGTCACGCTCTGGCCGCTGCCGGAGGAGGATGGCTCGGCCAAACGACTGGCCCACGCCTTCCGCAAGGCGGGATGGTCCGTCGCGCTGACCCAGTGTGACGAAAACCATGTGCTGCCGGTCGAGGGCCGCAGCTTCGCCGAATACTGGGCCGGGCGCCCCGGCAGGCTGCGCACCACGCTCAAGCGCAAGGCAAGGAAGGTCGAGGTCGAGATCGTCGAGCATTTCGACGCAAATCTCTGGCAGTATTACGAAAATATCTATTCCGAAAGCTGGAAGCCGAGAGAGGACGAGCCCGATCTGCTGCGCCGCTTCGCGCAGGCCGAAGGCGCGGCGGGGCGCATCCGCTTCGGCATCGCACGCGCCGATGGCAGGCCTGTCGCCGCGCAGTTCTGGACGGTCGAGAACGGCATCGCGTACATCCACAAGCTCGCGCACCTGGAAAGTGCCAAGCCTGTCTCGCCCGGCACCACGCTGAGTGCGGCGCTGTTCGAACACGTGATCGACCGCGATGGAGTGGAGCTGGTGGACTTTGGCACCGGCTCCGATGCCTACAAGCGCGACTGGATGGAAGAGGTGCGCCCGCGCTACATGCTCGACGCGCTCGACCCGCGCCAACCCGCCGCCTGGATTCCCCTCGCCAAACGCACTGTCCGGGCGATCCTTGCCAGCACGCAGGCCCGGCGCTAGGGCCACGGCCAGATTTACGGCAGCTTTACGGTAAATATGACCGCCCAGACTTCCGCGCAGACGGACCCGACCGGGCCCGCACGCAGCACGATCGACGAGACCTTGCGCGCCATCCTGCGCGACGTGCTCGGCCTGTCGAGCGAACGCGCCGCCCAACTCACGCCCGACAGCGGCCTTTTCGGCCACCTGCCGGAACTCGACAGCCAGGCCGTCGCCGATCTGCTGACCGAGATGGAAGACCGGTTCGAGATCATCATAGAAGATGACGAGATCGACGGAGATCACCTCGAAACCTATGGCGGCCTCCTTGCCCTCGCCGAGGCGAAGACCGCTACCCGTTAGCGGCTCGGAGAATGACTACGCCCTTCAAGTTCGTCGAGTGGCCCTGTCCCGCCGTTGGCGGCGACACGCGCAGCGAGGCGGCGCTGGTCTTCGATCGTGGGCGAGAATCCCGTCTGCTGGTCATCCCACCGCTGTTCGACGAAGCGAACAAGCTGCGCCACACCCTGGTAGAAGTGCTGCGCAGGCTCGACGCCTCGGGGATCGACGGGGTGCTGCCCGATCTTCCCGGCTGCAACGAGAGCCTTGCGCCACTTGCAGAACAGACGCTGGAAAACTGGCGGGCCGCGGCAGCGGCAGCGTCGGCCCACTTCCGCGCAACCGGCGTGCTGACGGTGCGTAGCGGTGCGCTCCTCCGGCCGCCGGACGTGCCCGGCTGGGACTATGCCCCGCAGGACGGGCGGAAGACACTGCGCAGCATGATCCGCGCGCGGATCATCGCAAGCAGGGAAGCCGGCCGCGAGGAGCCCCGCGACGCCATAGAGGCGAAGGGCCGTGCCGAGGGTATCACGCTGGCAGGCTGGCACATCGGCCCCGCGCTGTTCACGGCGCTGGAAGCAGCCGAACTCCCCACGCGCGAAGACGGCGTCACGATAATCGAACACGAAACCATCGGCGAACGGCCCGCGTGGCTGCGTGCAGAGCCCGACTTCGACGCCGCTCAGGCGGACGCGCTCGCCGCAATCATCGCGGTCGCCATGAGGCAGCCGGAATGAGCCGCCTGCACCTCACCTTCAACTGCGAGGGCAGCACGCTGGCCGCGACGCTGGACACAGCGCCGCTCACCACCGGCCTGCTGCTGGTCAGCGGCGGCAACGAAATCCGCTCGGGCGCATTTCGCGGGCAGGCACGACTGGCGCAGACAATCGCCAAGCGCGGCTTTCCGGTCTTCCGCTACGACCGTCGCGGGGTAGGCGACAGTGAGGGGGAGAACCTGGGCTTCGAACATTCCGAACCGGACATTCTCGCCGCACTGGAGGCGTTCCGCGCCATCGCGCCACAGGTCAACCGCGTGGTCGGCTTCGGCAATTGCGACGCCGCCAGTGCGCTGATGCTGGCGGGCGGCGCGGGATGCGACGGGCTGGTGCTCAGCAACCCGTGGACCATCGAGGAGACCGACGAGGAAGACACCACGCCGCCGCCCCAGGCCATCCGCGCGCGTTACCTTCAGAAGCTCGGCAATCCGCGCGAGGTCGCCCGCCTGCTGAGCGGAGGCGTGAACCTGCGCAAGCTGGCCGGGGGGCTCGTCCGCGCAGTCCGCCCTGCCCCGCCCGTTGGCAATCTGGCGACCCGCATGCGCACATCGCTCGACCGGTTCGATGGACCGGTCCAGATACTCCTCGCAAGTGCCGACCGTACCGCGCAGGTCTTCGAAGGCGCATGGCCGAAGGGCGACCCCCGCGTGTCGCGCTGCGAGGGGGCCAGTCACGCCTTCGTGGAGCCGCAGGCGCGCGAATGGCTGGAAACCCGGGTTCTGGAAGCGTTGCGCGGTTAGTCGCGCAGGAACAGGCTCGCCAATTCCACGTGGGTCGACCAGCGGAACTGGCCGACAGGGCGTAGTTCCGCGAGGCGGAAGCCTCCCTCCGCCAGCCGCCGCGCATCTCGCGCCCAGCTTTGCGGATTGCAGCTGATATAGGCTACGCGTGACGCCGTGCTCTGCGCGATCGCATCGACCTGATTGCGTGCGCCTGCGCGCGGCGGATCGAGCAGGACGCAGCCGAATTTCGAAATTTCATCGGCGGTCAGCGGATCGCGGAACAGGTCGCGGTGCAGCGCGTGGACCGGCTTGCCGCAAGCTCTTGCGGCGGCCTGGCAGGCGAGGTGCGCGGCGCGGTCGGCCTCTGCCGCCAGCACCTTGGCAGGTCCCGCCAAGGCGAAGGCGAAGGTGCCAAGACCGGCGAACAGGTCCGCCACGATGCCGTGGCCGCTGCACCATTCGCGCGCAGCCGACAGCAAGGCCGCTTCGCCGTCCGCCGTCGGTTGCAGGAAGGCGCCGTGCGGGAACGCGACCGGCGTTCCGCCAAGCGTGACGGTCGCCGGTTCGGGCTCCCACACGGGTTCGGGGCCGAACCCCTCGTCGACCGAAAGCCTGGCCAGCGAATGCTGGCGCGCGAAATCGAGCAGGGCTTCGGTCTGGGTAAGGTTCTCGGCAGAGATGCCCTTGATCTCGGCCGCGACGCCCGTGTCGACCAGCGTCAGCTGGATATCCGCCGCCAGCTTGCCACCCCACGATGCCAGCAGTTGGCGCAAGGGATCGACCAGCGCGAACAGCCGGGGATGCAGGATGTGGCACTCGGTCATGTCGACGATCCGGTGCGATCCGCCCTCCCGAAAGCCGATCACCAGCTTCTTGCCCAGTCGCGCGGCATGCAGCGTCGCCCGGCGTCGGGTGCGCGGGGGCGAGAGATGCGGCGGCGCGAGCGTGCCAGGCGCGAGGCCCTGTGATTCTGCGGCAAAGCTCACCCGATCGCTGACGAACTGGGCCAGAGCTGCCTCGTCGGCATGCTGCAGCTGGCACCCGCCGCATTGCGGGAAGTGGCGGCAAGGCGGATCGACGTGATGGGGGCCGCGCACCAGCGTGCCGTCCGCCGCCAGCGCGTCTCCCGGTACGCCGCCCGCGACATGCTGGCCGCCTTCCGTCAGTCCGTCGCCCTTGGCGGCAATGCGTATGACCGGATCGCTCACAGGAAATCCGCCAGCGCCGGGTGGACCGCTTCGGCGAGCATTGCTGCAGTGAAGCCCTTGCCCGCATAGCGTGCGGCTCGCCCGTGCAGCTGCACCGCCTCACATGCGGTCTGGCCTGCATCCTGCGTGACCGCGAGCCGCGCTGCAGCGATGCCCGCCAGCACATCGCCGCTGCCTGCGACCGAAAGCCAGCGCGAGGCGGGCCGGAAGAAGCGGACCTCGCCCCCCGCAGCCAGCAGAGTATCCGCGCCCTTGGCCAGCACGGCGCAGCCCGCCTTGCCAGACAGAGCCTGTGCCCTTGCGCGCTTGGTGTCTTCCTCCACGCCGAAGGCTTCGCACAGCCGGCTGAGTTCGCCCTCGTGCGGCGTGAGCAACAATGGCGGACCATCTTCGGCCAGCATCGCTGGCTGGAGCAGGTGCAGCGCATCGGCATCGAGCACCACCGGCTTGCCCGCCGCGAGCACGGCTTCAAGACGACCGCGCGCAGTATCGTCGCGCCCCAGCCCCGGCCCGATCAGCAGGGCGGATATGCGATCGTCCGACAGGGCCTGATCCAGCGCGCTATCGTCTTTCACCAGATCGGGCGGATGGCCGGGATGGTCATGTTCGCTCATCCATTTGACGTAACCCGCACCCGCCAGGGCGCAGGCGCGCGAAGAAAGCAGGCTTGCGCCGGGCATCGCACCGCCGACCACCGCGACCAGGCCGCGGCTATACTTATGCGCAGCAAACCCGGGCGCGCGGATGCGGCTTGTGCTGTCCAGATGCATCTTCGCGTCCCGGTCCGGCACCCCGATATCGACAAGGCGAGCCGCGCCGACAGCCTTGAGCGAAGGTCCGGAAAAGTGGGCGGGTTTCCAGGCGCCGAAGGCCAGCGTCAGGTCGAAATCGGGCAACCCGTCGGGCCCCGCTCCGCTATCTGCGTCGATACCGCTGGGCACGTCCAACGCGACGGAAAGGCGATGCGAGGCTGCAAGCCGCGCGATCAGCTCCCCATGCTCGTCCGTCAGGGGCCGCGAGAGGCCGATCCCGAAGAGGGCATCCACGAAGACCATGCCCGAAAGCCCGTCGGCGTTTTCGTACACGTCGCCATCGAAGCCGTCCGCCGCGCGGCGGGCCTGATCGCTCTTGGGAGGTATCGGAGCGACCACGCGCACCGGCACGCCGCGGGCGTGCAAGGCAGCTGCCGCGACATAGCCGTCGCCGCCATTATTGCCGGGGCCGCACAGGATCGTCACCTGATTGCCTGCGGCGAGCCGCGCGATCCAGTCCGCCGCGCCGCGCCCGGCGCGCTGCATCAGCTCCCATTCCTCCACGCCGCTGTCGATCAGCGCGGCCTCGGCTTCGCGCATCTGCGATGTCGTCAGGACCTGCGCGCTACTGCGCGGTGGCGGGGAACCGGTATCGGTTTGCGGCGATGGAGATTTCGAGTGTGTCACCACTCAGCGTTTGCGCCACCTCGTCCGCGCCCGCAACCGCTGCGAGGCCCGATCCGTCCGGCAATTGCTCGAACCGGCGGAAACCGCCATCGGGATGGGTCACCGCCAGCAATGTCGACTGGTCGACCTTGCGCCGCTCCACCGCGCACGTGCTGTCGAAGCTGGTTGCGCCATCCAGCGCGCAGGGGATCGAGAAAGTGCCCGGCGCTGCGGTGGAGGCTGTTGAGCGTTCGTCCGCAGCGGCTTCGGCGGCAGCATCCGGCGCAAGTCCCCCTCCGCAACCAATCATCGCGAATGCGAGGCCTGCGAGGACCGCTGCGTCGGCAATTCGCATTTCCATGGCCTTTCCCAACCGCGGTTCAACCGTCTCCTGCGACCCGGAGAGCACCCGGCTCTAGCGGCAAAAGGTAATCAACGCGTTTCCGATCTTGCGCGCAGGACAGGCTAGGCGGAGGAAAGAGCCGCCAGCGTCTGGTCGGCCACCAGCGCTACGCGATCCGCCCAGACCGCCTGTTGCGATCGGCGCGCGATCAGATCCTGCCGCATCTCGATGGTCAGATACGGAATGCCGTTGGCCTCTGCGTGCCGGTCCATCGTGGCGTTCAGCTGCCTGCCCGAATAAGGCTCGTTGTCGCCCACGGTGAGGCCCATCTCCGCAAACAGATCGATGGCGATGCGCGCCGCGCTATCGTCCTGATTATACAGCAGGCCGACATCCCACGGGCGCTCCTCCCCGGTAGACCCCATCACCGGGGTGAAGCTGTGAATCGCAAGGATCAGCGATGGCTGCGCCTCCGCCACCATCTGCGCGAATGCCTCGTGATAGGGGCGGTGATAGAGCGCGGTGCGCCGTTCGATATCGGCGCCGATATTGCCGGGGATCGTGTGCCCGTCGCTGCTGGTGACGACGAGCGCATCGTCGCCTTCGTTGCGGTGCAGATCGATCACCAGGCGGCTCACCTGCGCGATCTGCGCGGCGATGCCGTGCTTGCGCGCGAGCCGCTCCGCCACGCCTGCCGTGCCGATATCGATGGCGATGTGCTGGTCCATCAGTTCGGTGGGGATGCCCAGCTCCATGCCATCGGGCACGTGATTGCTGGCATGGTCGGCGATGGCGATGATGCCGCCGCGCGAGGGTGTTCCGATGCGGATGAAAGGTTGGTCGCTCATGCGCCCTACCTAAGAACGCTCGCCATTCTCCACCACCCCGGCTGGTGCGCGGCGATGGCATTGGCGGCACAATCGCGGGCTTCAACGCTGTCGTAGAGGGCGAAGCAGGTCGCGCCGGAGCCGGACATGCGTGCGAGCATCGGCGCGGTCTCCCGCAGTGCGGCGAGTACGTCTGCGATGACGGGGCAGATCGAGACCGCGGGCGCTTCGAGATCGTTACGGCCCTGCATCGCGACGGCGCGCGCGCTGCCTTCGGGGAGCGCCCCCCGATCCTCTTGGTCCCACGCCTTGAACACCGGCCCGGTGGAAAGCGCGACGCGGGGATTCACCAGCAGCACGGGCGCGCCCGCCAGATCGTTCTCGAGAGGAGCAAGCTCTTCCCCCACCCCGCGCCCGACACTCATCTCGGAGCGGACGCAGGCGGGAACATCCGCACCGAGTTTGAGTGCACGGTCCTGCCAGTCGTCTGGCAGGCCATGCACGCGCTCGATCAGCCGAAAGACCGCGCCCGCATCCGCCGAGCCCCCGCCCAGCCCCGCGGCGACCGGGAGATTCTTTTCGAGGGTGATCGTGAGGCCGTCGGGGTGTGGCAGCGCACTGAGGGCGCGGGCGACGAGGTTGTCGCCGGGATCGCCGACCACGTCCGCAAATTCGCCGAGCGTCTGCACCTCGTCGCGCTCCGCATGCGAAGCACTCAGCACATCGCCATGCTCGCAGAAGGCGAACAGCGTTTCGAGTTCATGATAGCCATCCTCGCGCCGCCTGCGGACATGCAGCGCAAGGTTGAGCTTGGCGTAGGCGGTTTCGCGCATCAAAGCCCTCTCCCCACCGGGGGAGAGGGTTGGGAGAGGGTTGGGAGAGGGGTGTACGGCGTCTGCAATTCGTCATGCCCCTCTCAACTCCGCCTAGCGAGCAAGCTAGCAAGGATCCGTATCTCTCCCCGAACGGGGAGAGAGCGATATTCGACCGCGATGGCCTCTTTCACGGCCTCTCTTCCCGCTCAACGGGAAGACCACCGATTACATATTCGGATAGTTCGGCCCGCCGCCGCCTTCGGGGACGGTCCAGACGATGTTCTGGTTCGGGTCCTTGATGTCGCAGGTCTTGCAGTGGACGCAGTTCTGGGCGTTGATGACGAACTTGTCCTCGCCCGTATCCTCGTCCTGCACCCACTCGTAGACACCTGCGGGGCAGTAGCGTTGCGAGAGCCCGGCATAGACGCCCAGCTCGCTTTCCTTCTGCAGTTCCATGTCCTTCACCTTCAGGTGCTTGGGCTGGTCTTCCGCGTGGTTGGTGAAGCTGTAGGCGACGCTCGTGAGCTTGTCGAAGCTGATCACGCCGTCGGGCTTGGGATAGACGATGGGATCGTGCAGGTCCGCGCGCTGCGTGTGCTTGTAGTCGGGCGTGTGCTTCATGGAGATCGGCAGACCGATACCCAGCGTGCGCATCCACATGTCCGCACCCGCGATGATCGTGCCGAAATCGCCGCCGAACTTGGCGACGGCAGGCTGCGCGTTCTGCACCTTCTTCAGCTCGGTCGCGATCCAGCTGTCGCGCACGGCCTCGTCGTAATCGTCGAGCTGGGTGTGCTCCTTGCCCGCGGCAATCGCCGCCGCCGCGCTTTCGGCGGCCAGCATGCCGCTTTTCATCGCAGTGTGGCTGCCCTTGATCCGGGGCACGTTGACGAAGCCTGCGGAACAGCCGACCAGCGCACCGCCGGGGAAGGCCAGCTGCGGCACGCTCTGCCAGCCGCCTTCGTTGATCACGCGCGCGCCATAGGCCACGCGCTTGCCGCCTTCGAGCATGGCCATGATGTCAGGGTGGTGCTTCCACCGCTGGAATTCCTGGTAGGGCGAGAGGTACGGATTGGCGTAATCGAGCGCGACCACGAAGCCCAACGCAACCTGGTTGTCGGCGATGTGGTAGCAGAAGCCGCCACCCCAGCTATCATTGTCGAGCGGCCAGCCCTGCGTGTGGATCACGCGGCCGGGCACGTGCTTTTCGGGATCGATCTCCCACAGCTCTTTCATCCCCAGGCCATAGACCTGTGGCTGGCAATCCTTCTCTAGGTCGTACTTCGCCTTGAGCTGCTTGGTCAGGCTGCCGCGCGCGCCTTCGGCGAACAGCGTGTACTTGGCATGGATTTCCATGCCCGGCTGCCAGTCGTCCTTCTTCGAACCGTCTTCGGCGATGCCCATGTCAGCCGTCGCCACGCCGGTTACGGCACCGCTTTCATCGTAGAGCACTTCGGCGGCGGGGAAGCCGGGGAAGACCATCACGCCCATCCCCTCGGCCTGCTCGCCCAGCCAGCGGGTCAGGTTGGCAAGCGAACCGGCGTAATTGCCCTTGTTGCTCATCAGCGGGGGCATGGCGATGTGCGGCATGGCGAACTTGCCGTTCTTGCGCAGCACCCAGTGCCAGTTGTCCGTCACCGGAGTTTCACCGATCGGGCAGTCCATATCCTGCCAGTCGGGGAAGAGTTCGTTCAGCGCTCTGGGATCGTGCACCACGCCCGAGAGGATGTGGGCGCCGATTTCCGAGCCCTTTTCCAGAACGACGACCTCCAGGTCCTCGTTGATCTGCTTGAGGCGGATGGCTGCGGAGAGACCGGCTGGGCCACCCCCGACAACCAGCACGTCGCACGGCATGGATTCGCGTTCGCTCATGATCCTCTAAAGCCCTTTCCCGGCACTATTCCTGTCGGTTCCGACTTGATTGCCTGCGCGCCGCAGGTCAAGACCTGCATAGGTATGCCTAATCTTTCTGTCCGCCCCGATAATCTGCGCGATGCGTTCGTTGCCGGCCTCGACTGGTGGCGCGATGCAGGTGTGGCAGAACATGTGGCGGACGAACCGCACGGATGGCTCAAATCCAGGGAAGACCCGGAGAAAAAGCCCGCCGCCGCTACGGAAAGCGAACCCGCCCCCGCTCCCCAGGCGGAGCAGGTTTTCGAGAAGGCGGGCGCGCTGAAGCGTTTTCTGGGCAGCGAGAGCGAGGGTGCGCATCCCGGCTCACCCGCCGACTGGCCCGGCGATCTCGCCACATGGCAAAAATGGTGGATGGAAAGCGACCTGCTTGATCCGCCCGGCGCGTTCCCGCGTGTACCGCCGCGCGGGGCCGAGGGCGCGCAGGTGATGCTGATTGTCGATCAGCCGCGCGAGGAAGATGGCGATGCGCTGCTTCAGGGGCCTGCGGGCACCCTCGCCGCCAACATGCTGCGCGCCATGGGCATCGCTCAGGATGCGCGCTATTTCGCCAGCGCCCTGCCGCGCCATAACCTGCGGCCCGACTGGCAGGCCCTGGCCACGGCTGGATATGGCCAGCTGATGGTCCATCACATCGCGCTGGTGCAGCCCAAACGCGTGTTCGCGTGCGGGGATCGCGTCTGGTCGCTGCTGGCGCACGGCACGGCGCAGGCACCGCAATCATTAACCACTATCCCCCTGGATTCTGCTAGCATCCCGGTCTTCGCGATGCCGGACCTGCCGACCCTGCTGCGCAGCGCGCCGGTCCGTTCGCAGACCTGGAACCGATGGCTTGACTGGAGCGACAGCCCGAAATGATCCGTAGCCTGCTTTGCCTTGGCGCCGCCCTCTCCGCGTGCGCGTGGGGCACCCCCGCCCTCGCCCAGCAGACGGCGGCAGACTATTTCCGCGAACGCGCGGCCAGCCCCAATATCCCGCAGGTTCTGAACACAGCCGACCGGGAGTTCTACGCCCGCGTGTTCGAAGCGCTCGACGCGGGCAACTGGAGCGCGGTGGAAAGCCTGCTGGCCCAGCGGCCGGACGAACCGCTCAAGCTGGTCGCCCAGGCCGAATATTATCTCGACGCGAACAGCCCGCGGATCGAACTGCCGACGCTGCAGCAATGGCTCGCCAAGGGCTCGCGTCTGCCGCAGGCGCAGCAGATCACCGATCTTGCGAGCAAGCGCGGCTTGATGAGCGCGCCTTATCTGCCGCCCGAACAGAGCTTCGTGCCGCAAGGCTACGCCAGCAAGCGCATCCTGCCGCGCGATATCGACGACGGCACGATGCCGCGCGATATCAGGGCCGCTATCCTCGACCGGATCAGCAACGACGATCCCGGCGGGGCGCGCGTGCTGCTCGACGGGGTCGATGCAGGCCTCAGCAGCGAGGCGCGGGCCGAATGGCGCCGCCGCGTCGCGTGGAGCTATTACATCGAGAACGACGATGCCTCCGCGCTCGCCATGGCGCGTACCGTGCGCGAGGGCAGCGGGCCATGGGTGCCCGAAGGCGAATGGGTGATCGGCCTCGCCGCATGGCGCATGGGCGATTGCGCGACCGCCGCCGAAGGCTTCGATCGGGCGGCCGCGACCGCGATCAATCCCGAACTTGCCGCCGCGAGCTATTACTGGGCCAGCCGGTCCTACGTGCGCTGCCGCGAGCCCGAGAAGGCGACCGAGAAGCTGCGCGGCGCGGCGATGATGGACGAAACGCTCTACGGCATGCTCGCACGCGAGCAGCTTGCCCAGCAACTGCCACGCGCGGGCGAGACGCCCGATCTCGATGCGGACGACTGGCGGGTGCTGAACGACGAGGAGAACGTGCGCGCCGCCGTGGCGCTGGCGCAGCTCGGGCGCGAAGACCTGGCCGACGAATTGCTGCGCCATCAGGCGCGGATCGGCAATCCGTCGCAATTCACCGCCCTCTCGCGCCTCGCGCGTGAGCTCGGCCTGCCTTCCACCCAGCTGTGGATGGCGCACAATGCGCCGCGCGGCGGCACGCCCGACCCGGCGCTGCGCTTCCCCGTGGCGCGGTGGGAGCCGGTCAACGGCTGGCAGGTGGACCCGGCGCTGGCCTTTGCCCATGCGCTGCAGGAATCGAACTTCCGCGCCGCAGTGGTCAGCCCCGCAGGCGCGCGCGGCCTGATGCAGATCATGCCCGCCGCGGCGCAGGACCACGGCCCCAGCCTTGGAATTTCCGGCAATCCCCGCGCGCTCAACCAGCCGGAGATCAACCTCGCCTTCGGCCAGCGCCATCTGCAGATGCTGCGCGACAATCCGGCAACGCAGGGCAAGCTGCCCAAGATCATGGCGGCCTATAATGCGGGCCTCACCCCGGTCGGTCGCTGGAACAGCGAAGTGCGCGACCAAGGCGATCCGCTGCTCTACATGGAATCGATCCCCTACTGGGAAACCCGCGGCTATGTCGCCATCGTGACCCGCAATTACTGGATGTACGAGCGGCAGGCCGCTGCCCCATCACCCAGCCGGAGGGCGCTGGCCATGAACCGCTGGCCCGGCTTCCCCGAGGCAAGCCCGCCCTCGCAGCGCCTGACGCAGCGCTGATACGCGATGGGGATCGACGAAAGCCGCAGCTTCACGCCCATCGGCATCGCGCTGATTACGGTTTCGGACACGCGCGAGCCCGCCACCGATAGCTCTGGCGACATTCTCGAAGCGCGCGTGCGGGAGGCGGGACATATCCTGATAGAGCGCACCATCTGCCCCGACGATGCGGGCGAGATCTACGATCTGCTGCGCCGCTTCATCGCCAGCAGGGACGTGGACTGCGTCATCACCACGGGTGGAACCGGGCTGACCGGGCGCGACGTGACGCCCGAAGCGCTCGATCGGGTGAAAGACAAGGACATCCCCGGTTTCGGAGAGCTGTTCCGCTGGATCAGTTACGAGCAGATCGGCACCTCGACGATCCAGAGCCGCGCCTGTGCGGTGCTGGCGGGCGACACCTTCATCTTCGCGCTGCCCGGCAGCAATGGCGCGGTGAAGGACGGGTGGGACCGGATCCTGAAGGACCAGCTCGACAGCCGCCACCGCCCCTGCAACTTCGTCGAGCTTATGCCTCGCTTGCTGGAACGATAGGCGCACCTGCGGCCTTCTACCGGCAGGGAGGCCCGCATAATCCCCGATATCCAGTCCCTGCCCCTGCCGTGGCTCGGCGCGCTGTTCGGCGCGAGCGCGCTGCTGATCGCCTTTTTCGGCAGCAAGATGGCGCGCATCGCGGATGTGCTGGCGGATCGCACGGGCCTTGGCGAAGCGCTGATCGGCGCGGTGCTGCTGGGCGCCGGCACCAGCATCTCTGGCATCGTCACTTCGGTGACCACCGCCGCCAGCGGGGCGCCCGAGCTTGCCGTGTCCAACGCGCTCGGCGGGATTGCCGCGCAGACGATGTTCCTCGCGCTGGCGGACATCTTCTACCGGCACGTGAACCTGGAACATGCGGGCGCCAGCACGGTGAACCTGGGCCAGGCGACCGTGCTCATCCTGCTCTCGGTCATGCCCGTCATGGCCTACGCCGCGCCCGAGATCGCCTTCTACGGCGTCCACCCGATCAGCCCGGTGATGATCGCCGTCTACCTCGTTGGGCTGCATAACGCGCATTCGATCCGGCAGGAGCCGATGTGGCAGCCCAAGGATACGCCGGGCCTGCGGCTGGAAGAAGACGATCCCGAAGACGACCCGCGGTCGACAGTGCTGCTGGCGGCATCTTTCGCCGGCCTCGTGCTGATCGTCGGCGGGTGCGGCTGGGTGGTCGGGGAGACCGGCCTGGCGCTGAGCGCAGAACTGGGAATTTCGCAAGGTGTCGTCGGCGCGCTGGGCACTGCGGTGGTCACGTCCCTGCCCGAGCTTGTCACCACCATCGCAGCCGTCCGGCGCGGGGCGCTGCAGCTTGCGATCGGCGGGATCATCGGCGGCAACATGTTCGATGCGCTGTTCGTATCCGCCAGCGACATTGCCTATCGCGAAGGCTCGATCTTCCACGCCATCGGGGAACGCACGCTGTTCTGGATGGCACTGGTCACGGTGATGACCGCGATCCTGCTGATGGGCCTGCTGCGGCGCGAGAAGCAGGGCCCCGCAGGGATAGGCTGGGAAAGCGTTCTGCTGCTGCTGATCTGGCTCGCCGCGGCCGGATTGCAGGTCGCACTGGGCTGATTGTAGGCACCTTCCCAAGCCACGCTGTTCTATTTATGTTCCGCATATGGACACGATTCGCGAACAGCCCCCCAAGGACCCTCCGATCCGCGGAAGGGGCGCGCAAAGCGGTGACGCTTCCGCCCGGTTCGGACTGAACGAACGCGAGGCAGACGGCGACTGGCGAGACATGGCGGAAACGCTTGATGGCCCCGCCCCCAGGCTGCGCACCGAAGTGACCGAGGAAAGCCCGCGCTCTATCCTCAGCTTCAACCAGTCGCCCGATATCGGCTTCGACCGGTCGGTGAACGCCTATCGCGGCTGCGAGCACGGTTGCATCTATTGCTTCGCGCGGCCGACGCACGCCTACCTCGACCTGTCGCCGGGCCTCGATTTCGAGAGCAAGCTCTTCGCCAAGCCCAACGCCGCGAAGCTGCTGGCGCAAACACTCGCCAAGCCGGGGTACGAGCCGCGCCCCATCGCCATGGGAACCAATACCGATCCCTACCAGCCAATCGAGGCTCGGTACCGGATCACCCGCGCGATGCTCGAAGTGTGCCTCGATGCGCGCCATCCGGTGACCATCACGACGAAGTCGGACCGGGTGCTGGCCGATCTCGACATTCTCGAAGAGATGGCAGCGAGGGACCTTGTAGCGGTGGCGATTTCCGTCACCTCGCTCGATCCCGGGCTGTCCGGTCTGATAGAGCCGCGCGCGCCCTCCCCCGCTAAGCGTCTGGCGGCGCTGGGCAGGCTGACGCAAGCGGGGGTGCCCACCCACTGCTCCATCGCCCCGGTCATCCCCGCCATCACGGACGATGCGATGGAAGCGATCATTGCGAAGGCCGCCGGGCTTGGCGTGACGTCTGCCGGGTGGATACCGCTTCGCCTGCCGCACGAAGTGGCGCCGTTGTTCCGCGAATGGCTGGAAACCCATTTCCCCGAACGCAAGGACAAGGTGATGTCCATCGTCCGCTCCATCCGCAACGGGAAGGACAATGATCCCGGCTTCTTCAGCCGGTTGAAGCCCACCGGCGTCTGGGCCGACCTGTTCCGCGCCCGCTTCCGCGTGGCCTGCGGGCGCGCGGGAATCGGTGACGGCAAGGCGAAGTTCGCGCTCGATTGCTCGCAATTCCGCGCCCCGATGGTGGGCGGCCAGATGCGGCTGTTGTAGCCGCCGGGCCTGCCGGATAGGGTTTGCGCTTCCTTCCGTTACCAGGAACCCCGGCCCCATGACTGCGGATGAAGTACTCGCGCCGACCTATGTCCAGATGCTGGGCGCGCTGTCGCAATGGCTCGACAAGGCCGCGCAACAGCTGGGCGAGACCGAAGCCGATGCGCTGCTTGCCGCGCGGCTCGCACCCGACATGTTCCCGCTCTCCACCCAGATACGCTTTGCGTGCGTGCAGGCGCTGGAAGGGATGCACCGCCTGCGGGACGAGGCCTTTCCGCCCATCGTCGAAGAATTGCTGGAAGAGGGCCGCGATGCAGGCGACGCGCCGGGATCGATGGCCGATACGCAGGCTCGCCTGGAACAGACCACCGCGATGGTCCGGTCGCTGGCCGAAGACCTGTCGATCGGCGACCCGGACCGTATGATCGCGCACGAGCTGCCCATGGGCATGATCTTCGATCTGAGCGTTGATCAATACGCACGCGACTGGGCGCTGGCGCAGTTCTATTTTCATCTGATGACGGCCTACGCGATCCTGCGAAGTGAGGGTATCGCGCTGGGTAAGGCCGATTATGTCGCCCACATGTTCGGCTATCTTCGCCCCGGCACCATGCCCGCGGGGGCGGAATGATCTGACCAGGTGGATGCGGCGCGCGGGGGCGGCTGGTGCAATTCAACCCCGTTGCGAGCGGCAATCCGTGCGCTATGATCGTCCACTCACCGTCGGATAGAACACAACAACAGGGGAATTTCGATGAAGGCGATCATCCTGGGGACATTGCTGGCAGTCTGCGCGAGCACGGCGGCGGATGCGCAAAGCTTCAATGCGTCTACCCGGATCGACACCTTCACCACCAGCGCCCTGAAGGCCACGCTGGCCGAACTTGGCGCCACGACCGAGGATCGCGACGGAGTTCAGAACATGACCGTCCGTTTCTCCAACGGTCTGGTGGCGGATGCCTTGCTGATGGCCTGTGAAGATCAGGCTACCTCGACCAACTGCCTCGGCACCTCGATCCTGGCCTCCTTCGCCACCCCGGAAGACGCCACGCCGGAACAGGTGCGCGAAGGCATCAACGAATATAATTATCGTCAGAACTTCGGCCGCGCCTATGTCAGCCCGAACGGAACGATACAGGTGCGGCTGTACGTCATCGCGGATGGCGGGATCACGATGGAAAACTACCGGCAGATGATCGGCCTCTTCGCGCGCTCTGCCGCGAAACTTCCGGGGTACATCGCGGGTTAGCCCGCCCTCACGCCGCCGGGCCTGCGGCCTGCAGGACGGCGCGGATGCGCTGTCCTACAGCGCTTTGTGTGGCTAAGGGGTCGGGGTCTTTGACACCGTCCGCCCGGAAGATCGTCCGCCCGGAAGATCGCATTGTTCGGAAGGGCGGTTTTTTGCCTCCTGGACACTGTGTCAGGTGTGTCAGGCGGGCGCCGCAATCGCGCTCAGCCGAAGGTGCTGCCCCCTTCGCCGGGCGCGAACCGAACCAGCCTGCTGTCCACCAATGCCGCAGTGCGGTTGACCACGGCCCGCTGGTAATCAGGGTCCTTGATCATCTCGAAGAAGGCGCCTGCATTGGGGTACTGCGCCACGAATCCATCGTGCCACACGCGGTCCGCGGGGCCTGTCACCATGGTCTCGAACGTCCCCCGCCAAACGATACTGCCACCGACGCGGGCAAAGATCGGCCCGCTGGTGCGCCCGTACTCCTCGTAGGCACGGCGCCCGCTCCAGCCCTTGCCCGCATGCTCATGCCCTGCGGGGTAGTCCGCTTCGTCGCGGTAGAGCAGCAGGTTGAGCATGTGGATCGGCCTGTCGCGCGGCAGGGCCTTGAACGCCTCGAAGGTCTCGCGGCTGGGGTCGATATAGATGGTCAAAGGATCACTCCCTGGGTGACAGGATACGCCCGCTGATCGCCCATGCGGGGCGCGCGACCACCAGCATGCAGCCGAGGCCCAGCACGGCCAGCACGGTCGACGACAGGAAGTCCGCACCGCGAAGCGTGGTGAGCAGCAGAGTCATGACGAGGAACAGGCCCATGGCAAGGCCGAGGCCGACCATTATGGCAAGGATCGCGCGCGGACTCACCCGTCAGTCCTTCCCGAACATGCGGCCGAAGATGCCGCGCTTCGCAGTGTCAGCGGCTTGCGCTTCGCCGTTGCCTACCTCGGTCGCAGGTGCGGGTGTGGCGGAGGCCATGGCAGGCTCTGCTTCGGGGGATTGCATATCCCTGGCTTCGGGCAGCTGGTAATCGGCAAACCGGTCACGCAGGTCCTTCTTGCTGATCTTGCCGGTTGCGGTGTGGGGAATGTCGTCCACGAATTCCACCGCATCGGGCAGCCACCACTTCGCCACGTGATCCTTGAGGTAATCGATCACCTCTTCCCCGGTGACCTCCTGCCCTTCCTTCCGGATGCAGAACAGCACCGGGCGTTCGTCCCACTTGGGATGATACATGCCGATCGCGGCGGCTTCCGCGATTGCCGGATGGCCCGCAGCCGCGTTCTCCAGCTCGACCGAGCTGATCCACTCGCCGCCCGACTTGATGACGTCCTTGGTGCGATCGGTGATCTGCATCGTGCCGTCGGGGTGCAGGATGGCGACATCGCCGGTGTCGAACCAGCCGTCCGGCGTCAGCGCGTCCTCCTCCGCCTTGAAATAGCGGCGGATGACCCACGGCCCGCGGATCTGCAGCGCGCCGGAAGTCTCCCCGTCACGGGGCAGCACCTTGGAAGGATCGTCGAGATCGACCGTGCGCAGCTCCACGCCGAAGATCGGGCGGCCCTGCATCGCAGCCTTGTCCACGCGCTGCTCGAGCGAGAGCTGGTCCCAGTCCCAGGTCGGCCCCCCCAGCGTGCCGATGGGGGAGGTCTCCGTCATGCCCCAGGCGTGCTGGACGCGAATCCCTGCTTCCATCAGGCGCTTGATCATGAACCTGGGCGCGGCCGATCCGCCGATGGTCGCGGCGCGCAGTTTCGGCAGCGGCTTGTCGTTGGCATCGCAATACTGGAACGTGGCGAGCCATACGGTCGGCACCCCCGCACTGTCGGTCACGCCTTCGCGCTCCATCAGATCGTACAGCACGGCGGGTTCGTTGACGGCGGAGAACACGAACTTGATCCCTGCCATGCCGCCTGCAAACGGCAGCCCCCAGCTCGCCGCGTGGAACATGGGCACGACCGGCAGCATGACCGAAGAGGCATCGAAGTTGAACGCCGGCGGCTGGATCGCGGCGAGCGCGTGGAGCACGGTGGAGCGATGCTCGTACAGCACGCCCTTGGGATTGCCCGTGGTCCCGCTGGTGTAGCACAGCATGCACGGATCGCGCTCTTCGACGCTGGCCCATTCGTACCGGCCGTCCTGCGCGCCGATCCAGTCTTCGAAGCCCTGCACCTCGGAGCCTTCGGGCGGATCGTAGCAGATGTAGTGTTCGATGCTGGTCCACCTGTCGCGCATCTTGTCGACGATCGGCTGGAACGCCGCATCGTACAGCAGCACACGGTCTTCAGCGTGATTGGCGATGTATTCCAGCTGGTCCTCGAACAGGCGCGGGTTGATCGTGTGCAGAACCCCGCCCATCCCCGCGACGCCGTACCAGCTGACCAGGTGGCGCGAGTGGTTCATCGCAAGGCTGGCGACCCGGTCGCCTTTCCGAATGCCGAGCGCTTCGAGCGCCTGCGCCATCTTCAGCGCATCGCGCCTGATCCCAGCCCAGTCGGTGCGCGTCTCGCTGCCATCCGCCCAGTGGGTCACGATCTCGCGGGTCGGCGTTTCGCGCGCCGCATGGTCTATAACGTGGGTGACCAGCAGGTCCCAGTCTTGCATCGCTCCGAGCATCGATCTCTCCAGTCAGGTTCTGTTTTGCCGGGGAGAATGCGCAGATCGCCCCGCATCCGCAAGACTTGGTGCGAAATTCAGGCGGCGCGGTGCAGCTGCGGACCGGTCTTGGGCACAAGGGCAATGTTGCCGATCCCCTCGATCCCCTCCAGCGCATCGGCAAGCGTCCCATCGACCTTGTAATCGTGGCCAAGCCGAAGCACCGGTTGTTGGGGGCCAGGCAGCATGAGACGGACCTGCACCTCTCCGTAACCGGGCGGCCCGGGCTGCAGCGCCAGGGCGATTTCACCCAGCGCAGCTTCGCTCTCGACGTCGAGCGTCAGGAGCATGCGTTGGCCGCCGGAAACCTGCGTCAGGGGCCGCGCAGAGCGCACCGTCACGCGCGGCGGCTCGTCCGGCGACGGGGAGTCCAGCTCCACGGTCAGCAGAACGCAGGTGCTCTCCTCGGCCCATTTGGTGAACTCCGGCACCAGCGATTCCTCGAAACAGGCGGCACTGAACTGCCCCGATGTGTCCGAGAAATCGGCGCGCACGAAATCCTTGCCGCGCTTGGTCCGGCCCCGCTTGGCGCCTTCCACCATCGCGGCGAGCACGGCGCCGCTGCGCCCGTCGCCCCTCGGTCCGCCGCCTTCCATCAGCGAAGCATAGGTGCGCGCGCCGTTGGCGCTGGCGACATCGCGGAAGCCCTCTATCGGGTGGGCGGAGAAGTAGAAGCCGAATGTCTCGCGCTCCCTGGCCATACGGTCGGCGCGCGGCCAGTCCTCCGCCTCCTTCAGGCGCATCCGCTCGCCCGGCGTGTCGTCACCGCCGAACAGGCCTTCCTGCCCGCTGGCGCGTTCGCGGATTGCGGCATCGGCCACCGCGAGCAGCAGGTCGCTGTTCTCGGCGAGCTTGCCGCGATTGGGCTCGAGCCGGTCGAACGCGCCCGCCGCGATCAGCGCTTCGAGCTGACGCGAATTCATCGCCCCCTTGGGCAGACGACCGAAGAAATCGTCCAGGCTTTCGAACCAGCCATGCGCCTCGCGTTCGGCGACCACCGCCTCCATCGCCTTCTCGCCCACATTGCGCAGGCCGGCGAGGCCGTAGCGCACGGCATAGCCTTCATCCGTCCGCTCGACCGTGAACTCGGCTTCGGAGCGGTTGAGATCGGGCGGTGCTACCTCGATCTCGTTGCGGCGCGCATCGTCCACGAACAGCGCCAGCTTTTCCGACTGGTCCATGTCGAAGCACATGGCGGCGGCGTAGAATTCTTCCGGATAATGCGCCTTCAGCCATGCGGTCTGGTAGGCGAGCAGAGCGTAGGCGGCAGCGTGCGACTTGTTGAAGCCGTAGCCTGCGAACTTGTCGATCAAGTCGAACAGCTCGTTCGCCTGCTGCGCCTCGATCCCGGAGACCTCCTTGCAGCCTTCGACGAAGCGGCCACGCTGCTTGTCCATCTCCGCCTGGACCTTCTTGCCCATTGCGCGGCGCAAAAGGTCCGCATCGCCAAGCGAATATCCGGCAAGGATCTGCGCGGCCTGCATCACCTGTTCCTGATAGACGAAAATCCCGTAGGTTTCCTTCAGGATGCCTTCCAGCTTGGGATGCGGGTACTCGATCGGTTCGATGCCCGCCTTGCGCTTCCCGAACAGCGGAATGTTGTCCATCGGGCCCGGGCGATAGAGCGAGACGAGCGCGATGATGTCCTCGAACTTGGTCGGCTTCACCGCGGTGAGCGTACGACGCATGCCTTCCGATTCCAGCTGGAACACACCGACTGTATTGCCGCTCTGCATCAGATCGTAGACCGCCGTATCGTCCCAGCTGATCGCGCCCAGATCGCAGACGATCCCGCGCTTCTCCAGCAGGTCGACCGCCTTCTGCAGCACGGACAAGGTCTTCAGGCCGAGGAAGTCGAACTTCACCAGCCCCGCCCCTTCCACGACCTTCATGTCGAACTGCGTCACCGGCATGTCCGACCGCGGGTCGCGGTAGAGCGGCACCAGTTCCGCCAGCGGACGGTCGCCGATCACCACCCCGGCAGCGTGGGTGGAGGAATTGCGCGGCAGCCCTTCGAGCTGCATCGCCAGATCGACCAGCGTGCGCACTTCGTTGTCGTTGTCGTACTCGCCCTTGAATTCTGCCGCTCCGTTGAGCGCGCGCGGGAGGCTCCACGGGTCGGTCGGGTGGTTGGGCACCATCTTGCACAGCCGGTCGACGCGGTTGTAGCCCATGTCGAGAATGCGCCCGCAATCGCGCAGAACCGCGCGCGCCTTCATTTTGCCGAAGGTGATGATCTGGGCGACCTTGTCCTTCCCGTACTTCTCCTGAACGTAGCGGATCACTTCGCCACGCCGCGTTTCGCAGAAGTCGATATCGAAGTCGGGCATGGAGACGCGTTCGGGGTTCAGGAAGCGTTCGAACAGCAGCCCCAGCCGGATCGGGTCGAGATCGGTGATCGTCAGCGCCCAGGCCACAAGGCTGCCCGCGCCCGAACCACGGCCCGGACCCACCGGGATGTTCTGCGCCTTGGCCCATTTGATGAAGTCGGCAACGATCAGGAAGTAACCGGGAAAGCCCATGTTGGTGATGATGCCGACTTCCTTGTCGAGCCGGTCCCGGTACTCGAGAATTTCGTCCCAGTATCCGCCACTCTTCAGCGCTTCGAATGGCTTTTGCGAAGCCCGCAATTCCTCCGCCGAGGCAAAGGACATCGCATCGACGAGATCTTCCCGGACCTCTTCGGGATAGAGCGGTATCAGGCGGTCGAGCAGGCCCTTGCGCGCGTCGTCCGCCAGCATGCGCACCTCGCCTTCGATGTCTCCGGCAAGGCTCGGCAGGATCGGATCGCGGTAGGGCGGCGCAAAGGCGCAGCGGCGCGCAATGGTCAGCGTGTTTGCAAGGGCCTCGGGCAGGTCCGCGAACAGCTCTTCCATCATCGGAGCCGACTTGACGAAGGCAGCCTTTTCGCTGTGTGGGCGGTCTTCCTCCCACAGCTTGCGGCTGTTCGCGATGCACAGCATCGCATCATGCGCCTTGTAGAAATGCGGTTCGGCGAAATTGGCGGGGTTGGTCGCTACCAGCGGCAGATCGCGCGCATAGGCCAGATCGAGCAGCGCTTCTTCCGCCGCCGCTTCGGTCGGCTCACCACGCCGCGCCAGTTCGATGTAGAGGCGATCCGGGAACAGCGCTTCCAGCCGGTCCAGATAGCGTTCCGCGTGGCTGTTCTGCTCCTCGGCCAGCAGCCGCGTTACCGCGCCCTCACTGGCCCCGGTGAGTGCGATCAGGCCCTCGGTGCGACCTTCCAGAGAATCGAGCGCAACATGCGGGATCAGTTCCAGCGGGCGGTCGAGATGCGCGGCGCTGACCAGCTTGCACAGGTTCAGCCAGCCGGCATCGTCCTGGACGAACAGCGGCAGATGGTCGATCTCGTCGCTATCCGGCCGCGCGACGCCCAGCAGCGCGCCGACGATCGGCTGCACGCCGTTCTCGATGCAGGCATTGGCGAAGGGAACGCTGCCATACAGCCCGTTGCGGTCGCACATGGCGATGGCTGGAAAGCCTCGCTCGGTCGCCAGCTTGGCGATGGCTTTGGGCTCGATCGCGCCTTCCAGCATCGAGTAGGCGGAAAGCACGCGCAGCGGAACGAAGGGGGCAAAGGCCATGATGCCAAGCTAGCGCTCGCACGGACGGCTTCAAGCGAGCCCGGCAAAGCTTGCGGGGAAAAGCGGTGGACTGTTTCAGCTGGCCGGAGGATCGCCCTCTTCACCGCGGGCAGCCGCGATCTTTCTGCGCGTGTCGCGCACTTGAGACCACGCCCCATAAGCAATCAGCACGGCGAGAAATATCCACACCCATGCCGGAATATCCTGTCCGAATATGGCCAGATACAGATAGGCCGAAACGAAGAAGAACCCCGCCAGCATGGTGGGCAGCACGGTAGACCGCCCCTCCCTCGCGCGCTTCACCAGCCACGCGATAGAGGCGAGAAAGAAGGGAATCGCGCCGACGTAGATCCCTGCAAAGATGTAGGGATTGACGTTATACTGCGCGCCCAGCGCGAGGATCCACTCGTTTACCGATTCCAGCATCGCAGGCTATGCTCGGCCGATCCGGGACACGGCCTCAGCCCGGATAATCCGGACGTGCGGCAATCGCTTCCACTTCGTGCACGGTGAACATCCGGTCGCCAAGCTTCTGGATAACGTGGCCACGCCGTTCGTCGGGCGTCATCGCCATCATCAGGCGCACCATTTCGAGGAAGCTGCCTTCGTGAAGGCCCTTGGCGCCGTCGAACAGGCCCTGCCCGTCGTCCTTCGCATGGATCTCTGCCCGGTCGTCCCAGGCAAAGCCGCCATCGGCCGGTTCTCCGCCATAGGTCGTGGGATGATCGCTCATGTCGTTGGCTCCTCTATTTCTGTCATCAACGCGGGAAACCGGTACCGGGTCCGCAGGGGGGAAATGCTATTCCAGCAGGCCTTCGTGCAGGCGCACGACGCGGTCCATCTTGGCCGCCAGCCGTTCGTTATGGGTTGCGACGAGCGCCGCGCTGCCCTGTCCGCGCACCAGATCGAGAAACTGCGCCAGCACCTTTTCCGAAGTCGCCTCGTCCAGATTGCCGGTGGGCTCGTCCGCGAGCACCAGCTTGGGGCTGTTGGCGAGCGCGCGGGCCACCGCCACGCGCTGCTGTTCGCCACCCGAAAGCTGGCTCGGCCTGTGTTCGAGCCGGTGTTCGAGACCCAGGGCGCTGAGCAGGTCTTTCGCGCGCGTTTCAGCCTGATCGCGCGGCGTTCCCCCGACCAGCTGCGGAAGGATCACGTTCTCCGTCGCGTTGAAGTCGGGCAGCAGGTGATGGAACTGATAGACGAAACCCAGATGCTCGCGCCGCAGGGCGGTGCGCTGCTGACTGTCCGATTTCTCCGCCGCCTGCCCAGCGATCACGATGGTCCCGCCAAAACCGCCTTCCAGCAGGCCGACCGCCTGCAGCATGGTCGATTTGCCCGATCCCGAGGGGCCAAGCAGCGCAACAATCTCGCCCGGCATTACCTTCAGGTCGACACCGCGCAGCACATCGATCTTCACCCCGCCCTGTTCGAAGCTGCGGGTGACGCCGCGCAGTTCGACCACCGGTTTCACATCACCACTACTCATAACGCAGCACCTGCACGGGATCGGTGTTCGCCGCCTTGAAGGCCGGGTAGAGGGTGGCGAGGAAGCTGAGCACCAGCGCCAGCGCGACGATGCCGAAGACTTCCCACGGGTCGGTTTTCGCGGGCAGCGTGGTGAGGAAACGGATCGAAGGGTCCCACAGCTGCTGCCCCGTCACGATCTCGATGCCGCGCACGATCGGCTGACGGAAGGCCAGAACCAGCCCGCCCAGCGCGAGCCCGGCCGCCGTGCCGACCGCGCCGACGGTGAAGCCCGTCGTCACGAAGATTTTCAGGATCGACTGTCGGCCAGCGCCCATCGTGCGCATGATCGCAATGTCTCGTGTCTTTGCGCGCACCAGCATCACAAGGCTCGACAGAATATTGAAAGCCGCGACCAGAACCATGAAACTCAAGGCAAAGAACATCGCAACACGCTCCACCTGCAAGGCTTCGAAGATGGAGCTGTTGATCTGCTGCCAGTTGCGCACGATCGCGGTACCGGCAAGGCTTCGCTCGATCGGGGCCATGATCTCCTCCACCCGGTCCGCGTCCTCGGTCGTCACCTCGATCATGCCGATGGTATCGCCGGTCAGAAGCAGGGTTTGTGCCTGCGGGATCGGCATGACGATGAAGGCGCCATCGTAATCGTACAGGCCGACCTCGAAGATCGCCCCCACCTCGTAGCCCACCTGTCGCGGCACGGTGCCGAACGGGGTCGACCGCCCCGCGGGATTGATGACGGTGATGACGCTGCCGACCTGCGCGCCGATGTTTTCTGCCAGGCGTGCCCCGATGGCGACCTGTTCCGCACCGGGCTGAAGTCGGCTCATGTCGCCCGCCACGGTCTTGTCCGCCAGCTCGGCAATATCCTCAGGCGTGTTGCCGCGCACCAGCACCGCTTCCACGCGGCCGTTGAACGTGACCAGCAGCGGCTGTTCGATCAGCGGGGAGGCTTTCTCCACCCCTTCGGTTTCGCGGATTTCCTTGAGCACGCTCTCCCAATTGTCGAGCCTGCCGCCATAGGCCTGCACGATGGCGTGGCCGTTGAGCCCGACGATCTTGTCGAGAAGTTCGGCGCGAAAGCCGTTCATCACGCTCATCACGATCACCAGCATGGCGACCGAGAGCATGACGACGCCAATGGAAATTCCGGCGACCAGCTTGATGAATCCCTCGCCCTTGCCGGGCCAGAGATACCGCTTTGCTATGGTCCGTTCGAAGGGGCTGAGAAACAAGGAGCGATCCGCTTTGTTCGTGCTTGGCCCTGCCCGTTAGGGGGCCGCGCCTGTCTGCGCAATGAAAAGGGCCGCCTGCGTTACTGGTTCACCGACAGAGACGGTCGGTCGGCCCCCTCCACCCTTGTAATTCACCTGTCATATCGCCAATGGGGCGGCAACCGGAAACGGCAACGGGCGCCCCACCGATGAACCTGCAACATCCCTTCGAAGATTCGAACGGCGACAGCCTGCACGAGGAGTGCGGAGTCTTCGGCGCGATCAATGCCGGCACCGAAGCCGCAGCGACCACCGCGCTGGGGCTCCACGCGCTCCAGCATCGCGGACAGGAAGCGGCGGGAATCTCCAGTTTCGACGGCGCTCAGTTCTATACGCGCCGGGGCCTGGGCCATGTGGCGGAGAACTTCTCCAGCGCGGAAAGCATAGCCGAACTGCCTGGCTTCATGGCGGCTGGCCATGTCCGCTATTCCACCACCGGCGGCGCGGGGCTTCGCAACGTGCAGCCGCTCTACGCCGATCTTGCCAGCGGCGGCTTTTCCATCGCGCACAACGGCAATATCTCGAACGCGGCGGCCTTGCGCGAGGAACTGGTCGGCAAGGGCGCGATTTTCCAGTCGACCAGCGATACCGAAGTGATCATCCACTTGGTCGCCACCAGCCGTTATCCCACGATGCTCGACAAACTGACCGACGCTCTGCGACTGGTCGAAGGGGCCTACGCGCTGATCGTGATGACGCCGCGTGGCATGGCCGCCTGCCGGGATCCGCTGGGCATCCGCCCGCTGCAGATGGGCCGCATGGGCGACGCCGTCGTCTTCGCCAGCGAGACGGTTGCCTTCGATGTCGTGGGGGCGACCTTCGAGCGCGAAGTTGAGCCGGGCGAACTGATCGAGGTCGACTTCGACGGCAAGATCCGCAGTCACCGGCCTTTCGGCGACAATCCGTCTCGCCCGTGCATCTTCGAACACGTCTATTTCAGCCGGCCCGATTCCCACTTCGCCGGGCGGTCCGTGTACGAGGCGCGCAAGGCGATCGGAACGGAACTGGCCATGGAGGCGCCGTGCGATGCCGATATCGTGGTGCCTGTACCGGACAGCGGCGTGCCAGCTGCCATCGGCTATGCCCAGCAATCCGGCCTGCCCTTCGAACTCGGCATCATCCGCAGCCACTACGTGGGACGCACCTTCATCCAGCCTTCGGATGGCGCACGCCATTCGGGCGTGCGGCGCAAGCACAATGCCAATCGGGGACTGGTGGAAGGAAAGCGGATCGTCCTGATCGACGATTCGATCGTGCGCGGCACCACCAGCATGAAGATTGTCGAGATGATGCGCGATGCGGGCGCAACGGAAGTGCATTTCCGTGTCGCCAGCCCGCCGACCGCGCATAGCTGCTATTACGGGGTCGACACACCCGAACGCAGCAAGCTGCTCGCCGCGCGCATGGAGCTCGAGCCGATGCGCGAGTTCATCAAGGCGGACAGCCTCGCCTTCATCTCCATCGACGGGCTCTACCGCGCCGTGGGAAGGGAAGGCCGCAACAAATCGTGCCCCCAGTTCTGCGATGCGTGCTTCACCGGCGACTACCCCACCCGGCTGACCGACGTGTCGCGCCGCGAACAGGGTTCCGCCCAGCTTTCCTTCCCCGTCAGCAAACCCGTCGACGAACCGGTATAAGATGACCCAGGACAAACCATTCGAAGGGCGCGTCGCGCTCGTCACCGGCGCATCGCGCGGAATCGGCGCGGCCACCGCCACGGCTCTGGCCGCCAGAGGCGCGCACGTGATCCTCACCGCGCGCGACGATTCCGCGCTGGAACGCGTGGAAGACGAAATCCACCAGAGCGGCGGCACCGCGACCATCGCGCCGGTCGATCTCACTGCAGGCGATGGCATTGCCCGGCTGGCGCAGGCCATCGCAAGCCGGTGGGATGCGCTCGACATGCTGGTGATCTGCGCTGCGTATCTGCCCACGCTGACGCCGATTACGCAGATCGATCCCAAGCAGTTCAATACCGCGATCACAACCAACATCCTCGCGACCCAGGCGCTGATCGCTGGGCTTCATCCGCTGCTCAAGCGCGCCGATGCTGCCCGCGTGATCGGGCTCACCAGTAGCGTGGGCGATGAACCACGCGCCTACTGGGCGGCCTATGGCTCGACCAAGGCGGCGTTCGACAACCTGCTGCAATCCTACGCGCAGGAAATCGCCAATACCGGATCGATCCGCGTGGCCATAGTGGACCCGGGGGCGACCCGCACGCAGATGCGTGCCAAGGCCTATCCCGGCGAAGACCCGCAGAGCGTCAAGCCGCCGGAAGACGTTGCAAAGCGGATCGCCGCATTGCTGGAAGCCGACTTCGAGACAGGGCACCGCGAAAGAGTTGGTTAAGCGGCCTTAGGCACGCCCGCTCATGTTCGGGTAAGCCGCAAGGCCCGACAATCCGCCCAGACCAAATCTGGACGGGAAATCAGCAGAACATGCAGATAATGCAGGATGATTATGCGCGTGTAGCGCAGGAGAACAGGTGCGCCCCGCGCACCAAGATCGCCATTCCCTCAGAACTGAGCTTCGGCAAATCGCGCAAATTCAAGACCGTGGTGCACGATCTCTCGGTGGCAGGCTTCAGCGCCTCCGCCATGCGGCGCCTCGAACCCGATCAGACAGGCTGGCTGACACTGCCCGGCCTCCAGGCGATCTCCTGCAAGGTCGTATGGTGGGATCGTTCGATCGCAGGCGCGGCCTTCGACAATCTGCTGGATCAGGCCGTGCTCGACGATATCCTCCGCCAGTGGGAAAGCCCACTGGGCGGAGGTGTCACGCGGTCCTGCCTCTACTGATCGGCCGACACGGCTTCGGCAATCGCTTCAAAGAGCTGGCGGCGATTTGCCGAGAGTTCCTGGCCAGTCGCCCGGGGCCAGTTGGACACGATGGCGATCACCGTATTGCTCTCGGGCAGAAGCGTGATCGACTGGCCGAAGATGCCCTGCGCGCCGAAGCTTTCGCCCGGATAGGTCCACCACTGGTAGCCGTATCCGTAACCATTGCCGAAATCGACCTGCGGCGCGCCCGCCTCTGCGAACCAGCCTTGGGGCACAACGCCCTCACCACCTTCGAGCGCGAACAGCCCGACCCGCGCATAGTCGCGTAAGGAGGCCGACAGGCAGCATCCGCCGACGCTGCGGCCCGAAAGGTCGGTCTGCCAGAACAGCGGCTCTGCAAAACCCGCCGGATCGACGATCTTGCGCTTGGCATATTCGGCCAGCGTCTCACCCACGGCATTTTCCACCAGCACGCCGATCAGGTTGGTCTCGCCCGTCTTGTAGACCCATTTTTCACCCGCAGGCGCTTCGCGCGGGAGGGTCTTCATATACTCAACCACCTGATCCTCGCCGGGGGCGGGCGAGACGTTGAACATTTTCGCCACGTCCGACTCGGGGTCGGTATAATCTTCGTTCCACTCCACGCCGGAGGTCATGGTGGCCAGCTGTTCGACCGTGACATCATCATACGCGCTGCCTTCGAGGCCGGGCACGTATTTCGACACGGGATCGTCCAGACTGTCGATGAAACCATCCTTCACAGCCGCGCCCAGCAACGTGGAGGTGAAGCTTTTGGCGACGGAAAAGCTGGTCCAGCGCCCTTCGGGGCCGAACCCCAGCGCATAATCCTCGAACCGCACCTTTCCATCCTGCAGCACGATCACGCCCGCGATGGAGTTTTCCGCCATGCTGGCGCGGATCGCCGCTTGCGTGTTCGCAGGCAAGGGATCGCCTTGCGGAAGAAAGCGCGGGTCGGGACTTTCCTGCACTTCCTGGCCCGGGAAGTATGTCTCCATCGATCGGAAACGGGCAGAGCGTGTGGCGTCGTCCCAGAAAAGCACCTCCGCACCCACAACGGGCAGCGGATTGGTAGGAACGCTGGCTGTCACGGCGCGCGTGTCCGCGGTGGGACCGGACGCGCAGGCAGACAACGCAAGGGCCAGTGCCCCGACCAGTGGGAAGTGCTTCGTCATGTTTATGTCTCCTTGACCAGCGTCACCTGGTGGACGTCGATACCCCCACCCCGGAAGCCGCCTTCGCAATACATCAGGTAATAGCGCCAGAGCGCCTTGAACCGATCGTCGAACCCGGGAGGCAGTAGCCCGTCGGCCGCTACGCGATCGAACTTCTCGCGCCAGAGCCTCAGGGTTTCGGCGTAATGCAGTCCGAAGCGCTCCTCATCGCGCCACTGCAGGCCGCAGGTTTCCGCAAGCCGCCTGAATTCGGACGCGCGGATCAGCAAGCCGCCGGGAAATACATAGGCCTGAATGAAATCCGCGCTCGCCGCATAGGCATCGAAAAGCGCATCCTTCATCGAGATGAACTGGATCGCCGCACGACCGCCGGGCTTCAGGTTGCGGGCAACGCAATCCATGAAGGTCGGCCAGTATTCGCGCCCCAGCGCCTCCACCATTTCCACGCTGGCAATGGCATCGTACTGCCCGTGCGTATCCCGATAATCCTGCTTGAGAAAGCGCGCGTTTCCGCAACCCTGCCGCCGCGCCCATGCCAGCTGTTCATCCGACAGGCTGATCGCGTCGACATTCGCCCCCCTGTCGGCAGCCGCGCAGGCCAGTGTGCCCCATCCGCAGCCGATTTCCAGCACGCTGTCGCCCTGCGAGATCTCCATCCGGTCGAGGATCGCGCCGATCTTCTCCCGCTGCGCCATATTGAGCGTTTGCTGCGGATTCCCGCCATCGAAGAGCGCGGACGAATAGGTCATCGTCTCGCCCAGCCACGTCGCGTAGAAATCGTTTCCCAGATCGTAATGCGCGGCAATGTTCTTCGCCGCGCCCGCCCGGGTATTGCGTTGCCGGTCATGCGCCGCCCGCAGCGCGCGTTTCCATCCGCGCTTGGCCCGCGCTGCATCTCCTAGCGTTTCGGCGTTCTGCATGAAGACCGCGAACAGGGGCACCGGATCGGGGCTGCTCCACTCGCCCGCCTCCCACGCCTGATACCAGCCGACCGAGCCGCCCGTGGCCACCCGCATCAGCGCGCGCCAGTTGTGGATCGAGACTTCGGCTTCGAAGCCGGGCCCGCGCCCACCGATCAGGCGGGTGCTTCCATCGGGCAGGCGCCCGAGGACGGAGCCCTTTTCAAGGCCTGCATCCATCCGGTCGATCAGTTTGTGAAACCCGGGGGCCAGCAGGCGCGACAGGAAGCCGGGCTGCTTTTCGAAGCGCTGGCTCGCTGCCAGCAGATCGCCTCCGCGCGGTTGACCCGTTACCCCCATACGCTGGCGTTTATGCATCCGGGATGCGGGGCCGACAACCCATTAGGGCCTGCCAGGGTGGATTGCGGCGGCACCCCGCCCGATCAGTCTTCCTTCATCGCGCGATAGGCTTCGAGCGCCCGCTCGCGCCCTTCCTTGTGGCTGATGATTTTTTGCGGGTAGTCGGCGGGGCGGCACAGATCGGTGGGATCGTGGATCTCGCCGTCGGGCAGATCCGCCAGCTCCGGCACCCACTTGCGGATATACTCGGCGGCGTCGAATTTATCCGACTGCTTGAGCGGAGCCATGATCCGGGGGAACATGTTGCTGTCCACCCCCGTGCCCGCGACCCACTGCCAGTTCGTCCCGTTGGAGGCATAGTCGCCGTCCACCAGTGTATCCCAGAACCAGCGCTCCCCATGCCGCCAGTCGATCAGCAGGTGCTTGATGAGGAAGCTGGCCGCAATCATCCGCACGCGGTTGTGCATCCAGCCGATCGCCCAGAGCTGGCGCATCCCTGCATCGACGATGGGGTAGCCGGTGCGGCCCATCTGCCACGCCTCCAGTTCTTCCTGGATGATGTGGCCGCGATTGGGGTTGCGCCACAGCTTGGCGTCGTCGATCGCGTCGCGGTAGGTTTCGCGCGGATAATCGGGAAACTGGTAGATGATGTTCTGGGCGTAATCGCGCCAGATCAGCTCGCTTTCAAAGGTCTTCCATCCCTCGCTGCGCTTGTCCTTCAGCGCGTGCCAGATCGTGACCGGCGAAATCTCGCCCCAGTGCAGGTGGGGAGACATCTGCGCGGTCTGGTCAACGCTCGGCAGGTTTCGGCCATCCTCGTACTCGTGGACGTGATCGGCCCACCAGCCGAGCCGATCGTGCGCCGCGCCCTCTCCCACGGTCCAGAAGTCTTCCATCTGGGTGGCCCAGTTCGGGCTGGTCGGCAGGAGCTTCCAGTCGCCCAGATCGTCGCTCTCGGGCAGATCGGATGGCTGCGAGATCGTGGATGGTGCAGGCAGTTCGTCGCGCGGCGGCATGAGATCGAGCATCGCGCGGTAGAATGGGGTGTAAATCTTGTACGGGTCCCCGCTGCCAGTGGTCGCCGTGCCGGGCGGCATCAGGTAATTTCCGTCGTGCAGGCACAGCTTCGTACCGTCCGGTAGAGCGTCCTTCAGGTCTTCTTCCGCCTCGCGCCACCACGGCTCGTAGTGCCGGTTGGCATGGACCGCCCCCGCCTCCAGTTCGTGGGCCAGCGATACCAGGACTGAGACGCTGTCGCCCTTGCGCAGGACGATTCGCGCATTGTGTCTGCCGAAGCCCCTGGAGAGGCTGTCGAGCGAATGGTGCAGCCACCAGCGATGCGCGCCGCCATAGGTGCGATCGTCGTCGCCTCGGGGGCGCTCGTCGTCGAGGATGAAGACGGGCACAACCGGCCCTGCTTGCGCGGCCGCATGAAGAGCGGGCTGATCCGCCAGACGAAGGTCGCGCCGCAGCCATACGATTTGGGGAGAAGCCATGGGCAAGGAACCTCATTTCGAACGGGCTGTTCCAGATTGCATGGATCACAGCCGCGACGCCGCGACAACAGAGCCAAAAGCCCCCCTTCCCGCCGAAACGGTTTCGCTACCCGCGCGCGGGTTCACGATCGATCGCGGCAAGGCGCTGGCGGCTGCAGGCGTGCTGTGGGCGATTTGGGCCCTTATGATCTGGCTGGTAACCCAAGGGCGCACCGACGGGTTCGATCATTCCGGCCTGTTGCTCTACCGTGCCGGAATCGAACTCCAGCCGCTGGGCGGCAATATGCTGCAGGAGGCGGTGCGCGACATCACCGCGCTGGGCGGCGTGCTGCTCTCTACCTTATCGGCCTGCGGTGCCATTATCGCGCTGCTGTTTCTCAGGATGCGCCGCGAGGCGACGCTTTTCGGGCTTACAGTGGTGCTCGGCTGGGGGCTCAACGCGGCGATGAAGCTGCTGGTCGGGCGAGAGCGCCCCACCCTCGTCCCTCATCTGACCGAGGCTGCGGGTTACAGCTTCCCGAGCGGACACAGCTTCGCGTCCGCGATGATCTACATCGGCATGGCGGTGGCCTTCGCCTCGCTCAGCAGCAGGCACACCGTCCGCTACACGCTGATCGGCAGCGCGATGGTGATTTCGATCATGATCGCGTGGAGCCGGGTGATGCTGGGCGTGCACTTCCCGAGCGATGTGATCGCCGGATGGAGCGGCGGCGCGGCATGGGCCTTCACCGCCGCCGCGCTGCTATACGAGCCTGCCAAGCGCGCTGCCGACAGTGCGGCAGCGCACGGGCTCGATCCGCTGGAACACCGCTAAACCGGGTCTTGCGCCGACCCATCGACGGTCCACGTCTGGCCACCGCTCAGCAGCTTGGCGAGGTTCGCTTCCTTGCCGCTGACCGAAGCTTCACGCTCGGCAATCACGGCGCTTTCGTAGGTCGGTGCCGGATCGTCGTAGAGCACGCCGAGCGGCATCGGAAACGGGTCGAAAGGCAGTTCGGCCAGCATGTGCGCCATGACGCGGTTCTTCACATCGTGAACGCGGACGCCCGCCGCCTGCCAGTCGCCATCGACGACATCGACCACGGTGAAGGCGAGCTTCTCGGCATCGAACGCCAGCCCCTTTGTTCCCTTGTCGAACAGCATCGGCTCCCCGTCGGCGAGCCACAACTGCTGGCCTTCCGCACCCTTGGGCGCGGCGAAGGCATCGAACACGTCCTTGTTGTAGACGATGCAGTTCTGGAAGATCTCGACGAACGCCGCGCCCTGGTGTGCGTGGGCTGCCTTGAGAACATCGGGCAGGTTCTTCGACACATCGATCCCGCGTGCCACGAAGCGCGCACCGCTGCCCAGCGCGAAGGCGCAGGGGTTGGCGGGGTGGTCCACCGAGCCGATCGGGCTGGTCGGCGTGCGCGTGCCTTCGCGGCTGGTGGGCGAGTACTGGCCCTTGGTCAGGCCGTAAATCTCGTTGTTGAACAGCATGATCTGCATGTTCACGTTGCGGCGCAGCACATGCATCATGTGGTTGCCGCCGATGCTCAGCCCATCGCCGTCGCCGGTCACCAGCCAGACGTCGAGGTCCGGATTGGCGAGCTTGACCCCGGTGGCCACCGCAGGCGCGCGGCCGTGGATCGTGTGGAAGCCGTAACTCTCGATATAATAGGGGAAGCGGCTGGAGCAGCCGATGCCGGAGATGAAAACGGTGTTCGCCGGATCGGAGCCCAACTGCGGCAGCGTGCGCTGCACGGCCTTGAGGATCGCATAGTCCCCGCAACCCGGGCACCAGCGGACTTCCTGGTCGGTTTCCCAGTCCTTGAGCGTGGTTTCGATTTTAACGGGTGCGTTCATTTTTACCTCGTCACCCCAGCGAAAGCTGGGGTCTGTGTCGGCTTAGCGCGAGTGCTGAGAGCGATCCCAGCTTTCGCTGGGATGACGACATATATTGAAAGGTCCGCCATCACTCGCTCTCCACCGTGCTCGGCAGTTGCTGGTCGTTGGCGGCGACCTGCCCGCCCTCGTTGCCCTGCACGCCATCGAAGTACGCGCAGATCGCTTCTTCCAGTTCGGCGATCTGGAACGGCTGGCCGCTGGTCTTGGTCAGGCTTTCGGCGTCGACCAGCAGCTGGTCGCGCAGCACGGTCTTGAGCTGACCGGTGTTCATTTCTGGCACCAGCACGCGGTCGAACCCGCTGAGCAACTCACCGAGATTCTTGGGCAGCGGCCAGATATGGCGGATGTGGATATGGCTGACCGAACAGCCCTTGTCCTGCGAGCGGCGGACCGCCTGCTTGATCGGGCCGTAGGTACTGCCCCAACCGACCACCGCCAGCTTGCCGGTCTGCTCGCCCCAGGCGACCTCCTGATCGGGCACCTCGATATTCGCGATCTTGTTCTTGCGCGTATCGGTCATGTGCTGGTGGTTGGCCGGATCGTAGGAGATGTTGCCGGTGTTAGCGTCCTTCTCGATCCCGCCGATGCGATGCATCATCCCGGGCGTGCCGGGCTTGATCCACGGGCGCGAGCCCTTTTCGTCGCGCTTGTAGGGCAACAGCTCCTCGCCGCGCGGTTCCTCGAGGAACTTGGCCGGGAACGGCTCGAAACTATCCGGATCGGGCACCTTCCACGGCTCGGCGGCATTGGCGATGTAGCCATCGGTCAGCAGCATCACCGGGGTCATGTACTGGGTCGCCAGACGGCAGGCCTCAATCGCAACTTCGAATGCGTCGGCGGGCGAGCGCGCCGCGATCACCGGCATCGGCGCATCGCCGTTGCGGCCGTAGACCGCCTGATAGAGGTCGCTCTGCTCGGTCTTGGTCGGCAGGCCGGTGGACGGGCCACCGCGCTGCGAATTGACCACCACCAGCGGCAGTTCGGTCATGATGCCGAGGCCCAAAGCCTCCGTCTTGAGCGCAATGCCCGGGCCGCTGGAACTGGTGACGCCCAACTGTCCCGCATAGCTTGCGCCGATCGCGGCGCACACAGCGGCGATCTCGTCTTCCGCCTGGAAGGTGGTGACGCCGTATTCCTTGAGCCGCGCGAGGTGGTGCAGGATCGCGGAGGCGGGCGTGATCGGATAGCCGCCGAAGAACATCGGCAGCTCGGCCAGCTGCGCGCCTGCAACGAGGCCGAGCGAGACCGCTTCCGCACCCGTAATCGTGCGGTAGAGCCCCGGCTCGGACGGCGCGGGCGGCAGATGCACCTGCTTGAGCGGGGCGGAAAGCTCCGCGGTCTCGCCATAGGCATGGCCTGCGTCGAGCGCGGCGATGTTCGCGGCGGCAATGTCGGGCGCCTTGGCGAACTTCCTGTTCAGCCAGTCATGCAGCGGCTCGCGCGGACGGTCGAACATCCACAGCGCAAGGCCCAGCGTCCACATGTTCTTGCAGCGCAGGCCGTCCTTCTTGCCGAGGCCGAAGGGCTCGACCGCTTCGAGCGTGCGCGCGCTGATGTCGAAGGCCAGCACATCGTAAGGCGCAAGGCTGTCATCCTCGAGCGGGTTGGCGTCGTACTTCGCCTTGTCGAGGTTGCGCTTGGTGAACTCTCCGGTGTCTGCGATCACCAGCCCGCCGGGCTTGAGCGCGG
This sequence comes from Citromicrobium sp. UBA3494, assembly GCA_002377695.1. Lineage (GTDB taxonomy): Bacteria > Pseudomonadota > Alphaproteobacteria > Sphingomonadales > Sphingomonadaceae > Alteriqipengyuania. The sequence continues at coordinate 227,974 of DFQH01000008.1, forward strand.
CAAGATTCACTTTCAGTGCAGCCGGGTTCATCGCAACCAGCACATCGGGCGCGTCGCCTGCGGTGTTGATCGCTCTGGAGCCGAAATTGATCTGGAATGCGCTGACGCCGAACAGCGTGCCCTGCGGCGCGCGAATCTCTGCCGGGAAGTCCGGGAAAGTGGCAAGGTCGTTGCCCGCCAGCGCGGTGCTGAGCGTGAACTGCCCGCCGGTCAGCTGCATGCCGTCGCCGGAATCGCCCGCAAAGCGGACGACGATCGCATCGGGTGCATCGGTGGGGGTGTTGGTGGAGGCTGGAGGCGCCTGAGTCGCCATCGGTACAAAATCCTTCGGTCTTCGTGGCGTTTGATAGTCCGCCTTGAACCGCCGCCTACGTGGCTGTCCCCAAGCGAGCAATCAAGTTTTTCTAGTCGGCCTGATGCTGATCGGTGGACAGGCCGCGCGCACAGGGCCTATCCAGCGCGGCCCGATTCACCGGAGACGACCAATGGCAGACGCCCCGAATTCGCAAGCCTCTACCGAACCCGTCGTACGGGCGGACGTACGCGGCCTGCTGGACATGCTGAAAGCGATGAATCGTCCTCCGGCGGAGGAAGTCGGCGCGCACGCCGCGCGCGAAGCGATGCGCGCGATGGCGCAGATCGGCGAGGCTGCGTCCCGCGAACTGGCGGTTATCAAGGATGTGGCGTGCCCTGGGCCTGCCGGCGATATCCCCTGCCGCTTCTACGACGCTCGCGAATCGCGCGAAGCGGGCCCGGCGGTGCTGTTCCTGCATGGTGGCGGCTTCGTTCTGGGCGATCTGGAGGTGTACCACGCGCTGTGCACCGAATTTGCGGCGCGGCTCGATCTGCCCGTCCTTTCGGTCGATTATCGCCTGGCGCCGGAGAACCCCTTCCCCGCCGCGCCCGACGATTGCGAGGCGGCAGCGCGCTGGCTGGCATCCTCTCCGTCCGAACTGGGGCGCGACACCACCGGGCTGGTCATCAGCGGAGACAGCGCGGGCGGCAACCTGACGATCGTCACCACCAATGCCCTGCGGGACGAGCCGGCGGATGTGCCGGTGCTGGTGCAGGCGCCGATCTATCCGGTCGCGGACGAGGCCGGCCAGTACGACAGCTACCGGCAGTTCAAGGACGGCTACTTCCTCACCGGTGACACCATGGCGTGGTTCACCAAGTCCTATGCCGCCGACCCGCAAAGCCCGCGCAACCTCCCGATGCTGGGCGATTGCAGCAACGCCCCGGCGACCGTGCTGTGTACCGCCGGGCTCGATCCCCTGCGCGATTCCGGGCGAAACTATGCCGCGTGCATGGTGAAGCAGGGGACGGAGATTACCTATCTGGAATTTCCCGGGATCATCCACGGATTTTTCACCATGCGCAAGGCAATCCCCAGTGGGCAAGCCGATGTGGAAGCCTTTATCGATGCGGTCGGTGCCGCAGTAGGACGACGGACATGACGACGGACAAGGACCAACAGGCCAGCGCTCTGGGCTACCGCCCCTGCGTCGGCGTGATGCTGGTCAACTACAGCGGCGAGGTGTTCGTCGGGCGGCGGATCGATACCAAGGAAGGCGACTTCTGGCAGATGCCGCAGGGCGGTATCGACCCGGGCGAAGACCCGCGAGACGCGCTCTTCCGCGAGTTGTGGGAGGAAACCGGCGTCGTCTCGGACAAGGTCGCCGTGATCGGCCAGACCGCCGAACCGCTGCGCTACGACCTGCCGGACGATCTGATCGGCAAGCTGTGGGGCGGCCATTACCGCGGCCAGGAGCAGAACTGGTTTCTTGCACGTTTCGAAGGCAGCGAGGAAGATATCGACCTCGAGGCCCACAAGGAGCCGGAATTCTGCGAATACCGCTGGGTGCCCGCCACTACGGTGCCGGACCTGATCGTGCCCTTCAAGAAGCGCGTCTACCGCGCGGTCGTGGCCGAGTTCGCCGAACTGATCTGAGCCTCGCCGCTCAGATTCTGCGTGACCACCGCATCGGGCATCACCGCTTCGGCGGTGAGCACCTTGCTGTTCTTCGGCCCCTGGGCAATCGCCGTGGCGAGCGTGCGCGTTTCCGGGCAGCTTGATCCACACAGAGATTCCAGCTGCGCGAGATTGCGCTGCGCCCGGTCGATCGCGCCCTTTTCCACCATGGCCGCGCCCTCGCCCGAAATCGCGGCGTAATTGCCGGGATCGCGGGTCAGCGCCTCGCGGTAGTAGCGGATCGCCTTGCCCTGCAGCCCTTCGCGCCGGGCCGCCTCGGCCAGCGCGATCAGGATCGGAGTGTGTCTGGGATCGATCGCGAAGGCCGCTTCCAGCGCATCGACCGCGCGTTGCGGCTGGCCTGCTTCCAGCGCGGCGTCGGCCTGGGCCATCAGCACGGCCGCGCGCGGATCGACCGAATTGTCCTGCGCAGATCCCACACTGGCAGACACCGCAACCAGCAAGGACAGGGCGGCGGCGGCAGGGGCGAAGCGCATGATGGTATCCTTCGAGGAAGCCAGAAAATCGTGGGCGTCAGCGACCATAGGTACAAAGGTTAACACGGCAAGTGGGCACGCGCGACGAAAAATCCGTCCGTGCCGTGGTGGAACGGAGACAGGCGGATTCCCTGCCCCCGCGCGGTGCCCAGCCGCAATTCGGGCGTGTCCGCGCGCCAGCCCTCGTGGCCTTGCAGAAACGCCGCGAATCGGTCCGCACCTTCCTCGTCCAGCAGCGAACAGGTGACGAAGACCAGCCGCCCCCCGGGTTTGACGAGCTTCGCGCCCAGCGCAAGGAGAGCATCCTGCGTTGCGGCGAACTGCGCCAGCCGGTCGGGTGTCAGCCGCCACTTGGCCTCGGGCTTGCGCCGCCATGTGCCGACGCCGGAACAGGGCGCGTCGATCAGAACGCAATCCGCCGCGCCTGCCAGATCGCCCAGAACCTCCATTTCGCGCCCCGGATCGAGCAGGCGCTGTTCCACGACACCCGCCCCCGCTCTCTCGGCCCGTGGCCCCAGCTGCGAAAGGCGGCGCTTGTCGGTGTCCGACGCGATCAGGCGACCGGCGTTCTGCATCGCCGCGGCCAGCGCCAGCGTCTTGCCGCCTGCGCCCGCGCACAGATCGATCACGGTTTCTCCGGGCCGCGCGCCTGCTGCAAGGCAGGCTAGCTGGCTGCCATGGTCCTGCACTTCGAATCGGCCTTCGCGAAACGCGTCCCACTGATCGACCGGGGTGCCCGCTTCGAACCGGAGCGCGTTGGGCGCGGCCAGATGCTCGCCGGCGACCGGCAGGTCGAGGGCGGCGCGATCTGCCTTGAGCGTGTTCACCCGCACGTCGAGCGGAGCGCGTCCCATCAGCGCCATCCCCTCTTCACCCTTCACATCGGAAGCGGACAGCCGCTTGCCCAGCCAGACCGGCGCGAACCCGCGCTTGGCGACCGGTTCATCCGGCTGGATCGGTGCAGGTCCGTATTGCGATCCGTCGAACAGGGCAGCGATCGACTTGTCTCTCTCCGCCAGCGCGAGCATTGCCGCGCGCCCGCTTTCGGGCACCGGCCCGCAGTGGCGGATCGCGTCGTAGACGAGTTCGCGCACGGCACGCCGGTCCTTTGAACCGGCATAGCGGTTCGCCTTGGCCCAATCGGCCACGATCCGGTCCGCCGGGGCGCCCTGCCCCCTGGCGGCTTCGATCACACGGTCGAGAATTTCGATGGCGGCCTGGACGCGCGCGGCCGGGGTCATGCCGCGCGTCCTGCGACAGGCGGCAAGCCTGACACACCTGACACAGTGTTCAGGGAAGGAAAACGCCCCACGGTTCCAGCGCCAGGGAGGGCGCGGCAAGACATTGGCGAAGACATATTGGTAAGGGAGTATCTCATCCCTTCGCCATGGCACGCATGCGGGTGCGTAGGAAAGCGCATCCTGCGCAGGAGTTAGGCAATTGCGGTTACGCCCCGGCCCTGTAGGCAAGTTGGGGGTGCGCGGCTTTCATCCGGTCGTAGAGCGCCACCATCTCCCCCATGAAAAGCATCTTGCCCGCGATGCTGATGCTCGCGCCGAGAATGGTCGCCACGGGATCGAGCACCCACAATCCATAGGCCAGCGGGACAAGGCCGAACGCTGCGACCAGATTGAACAGATTGGCGCGCCGCGCCGAAATCAGGCCGGTCGCGATCTGGCGATGCTCGATAAAGGCACGCTCCCCGAAGACGCCGCGCGACATCCAGCCGCGATCGTGATCGACCGGTGGAAACAGGCGCGGATTGAGCCATAGCCACAGCGCGACGGCAGCGAAGGCGAGCGCGGCCCACCACCCGATCCACACCCGGCTCCAGATGGCGAGGATGGGCAAGACCATCCCCGTCGCCAACCGGGACCATCCGCTCCACGGATTGGCATGCCGCGCCCAGCCCTCTTCATCGAGCCGGAAGAAACCCGCGACATGCTTTTCTATGGCCATCGGTCCTACCGCGTCGGGTAGTTCGGGGCCTCGCGCGTGATCGCAACATCGTGCACGTGGCTTTCGGCGAGCCCCGCGTTGGTGATCTGCACGAACTGCGCACCTTTCCGCAGATCCTCGATCGTGAGGCTGCCGGTATAGCCCATCGCCGCCTTGATCCCGCCGACGAGCTGGTGGATCACGTCCTTCGCCGGGCCCTTGTAAGGCACCTGCCCCTCGATCCCTTCGGGCACCAGCTTCATCGCCGATACGTCCTGCTGGAAATAGCGGTCGGCACTGCCGCGCGCCATCGCCGTCACGCTGCCCATCCCGCGATAGGCCTTGAAGCTGCGGCCCTGGTAGATGAAGGTCTCGCCCGGTGCTTCCTCGGTCCCGGCCAGCATGGACCCGATCATCACGCAGCTTGCGCCTGCCGCCAGTGCCTTGGCCGCATCGCCGCTGGTGCGAAGCCCGCCATCGCCGATCACCGGAACGCCCGATTTCTCCGCTTCCTCGGCGGAATCCATGATTGCGGTCAGCTGCGGCACGCCCACGCCCGCCACAACCCTCGTGGTGCAGATGGAGCCCGGCCCGATGCCGACTTTCACCGCGTCCGCGCCTGCATCGATCAGCGCACGCGTCGCTTCCGCGGTAGCGACATTGCCCGCGATGATCTGGACCGAATTGGACAGCGTCTTGGCCCGTTCGACCGCTTTGAGAACATCGCGGTTATGGCCGTGCGCGGTGTCGATGATGACGACATCGACTTCGGCATCGATCAGCGCCTGCGTACGCTCGAAGCCCTTGTCGCCCGTGGTTGTCGCCGCCGCAACCCGCAGGCGGCCCGCCGCATCCTTGGTCGCGTTGGGATAGGTAACGGCCTTTTCGATATCCTTGACGGTGATCAGCCCGATGCAGCGATAATCCTCGTCCACGACGATCAGCTTCTCGATCCGCCGCTGGTGCAGCATCCGCCGCGCCTCTTCCTGCCCGGTGCCCAGCGGTACGGTGGCGAGGTTGTCGGTCGTCATCAGTTCGCGGATCGGCTGCCGCACGTTTTCGGCAAAGCGCACATCCCGATTGGTCAGGATGCCGACCAGCTTGCCACCACGATCCGTCACCGGAATGCCGCTGATGCGGTTCGCGCCCATGATTTCCTGCGCTTCGCCCAAGGTCGCGTCCGGCCCGATGGTAATCGGGTTGACCACCATGCCGCTCTCGAACCGCTTGACCGCACGTACCGCAGCCACCTGCTCCTCGATATCGAGATTGCGGTGCAGCACGCCCATGCCGCCCAGCTGCGCCATGGCAATCGCCATGTCGGCTTCCGTCACGGTATCCATTGCAGAGGATATGACGGGGATGTTGAGCGAAATCTCGCGCGTCAGGCGGGTGCGCGTGTCGGCCATGCTGGGCAGCACCTCGCTGGCGGCGGGGCGCAGCAGCACGTCGTCGAAAGTGAGTGCTAGGGGGATTTCCTTGAAGGCCACGGCGGGCACCTTTCGCAAGCTGGGTTGGCGATCCCGAGCCCGGCTTGTGCCGTGCGACTCGAACATCGCGGGGGATTTGGAACCACTGTCTTGCAGGCGGCCCTTAGCGAGCCGCGCGCTGCTTCGCCAGTGGCCCGTGGTGACTATTTCACGAAGACGTCAGGCGCCCTCTTCCATCAGGCCGTGCTTCTTGATGCAGTGGCGCAGCTGATCGTAGCTGAGGCCCAGCGCCTTGGCGGTCTGCCGCTGGTTCCAGCGGTGCTTGCCCAGCGCGTGCTCGACGATGGAGCGCTCGTGGCTGTCGACCGCCGCGCGAAGGTCCGCCACGTCGTCGAAATCCGGCCGCGCGGGGGCCGCTTCCTTCGGCTTCTGCGGGGACTGCGCACCGCTGGTCGGCGCGCTCGATTCGGGCTTCCACGGGCTGTCGAACGGATCGAAGACGATGTGGCCAACGGGGCTTTCCGGATCGTCCCAGCGGTAGACCGCGCGTTCGATCACGTTGCGCAGTTCGCGCACATTGCCGGGCCAGGCATAATCTTCCAGCTGCTGCGCGACATGCTCGGCAAAGCCCGGCCAGGCCTCCCACGCCAGTTCCGCCGCCATGCGCCGGCCGAAATAGTCCGCCAAAACCGCCACATCGCCCTCGCGCGCCCTGAGCGGGGGGAGCGTGATGACCTCGAAGCTGAGCCGGTCGAGCAGGTCGGCGCGAAACTCGCCGCGTTCGGCCTTGGTGGGCAGGTCTTCGTTGGTGGCGGCGACGATTCGCACATCGACCCGCAGCGGGCGCGACGACCCGATCCGGGTGACTTCGCCATATTCGACCGCGCGCAGCAGGCGCTCCTGCGCGGCCATGGACAGCGTGGCGAGCTCGTCCAGGAACAGCGTGCCGCCGTCGGCTTCCTCGAACCGGCCCTCGCGCGTGCGGGTCGCGCCCGTAAACGCGCCTGCCTCGTGGCCGAACAGCTCGGCCTCGATCAGGGTTTCGGGCAGCGCGGCGCAGTTCATGGTGACGAGCGCTTCGCCCCACCGCCCGCTCAGGCGATGCAGGCGCTCGGCGATCAATTCCTTGCCCGTTCCGCGCTCCCCGATGACGAGCACCGGACGCTCCAGCGAGGCGGCGCGGCTGGTCCGCTCCACCGCATCGAGAAAGGCGAGCGATTGCCCGACGAACTGATTTTCCCGCTCCATGCCCTGAATATAGTGGGATTTCCCAAGCCTTGGCAATTATCCCCAACATGCCGTTCGTCGAAAAATGGAGAAATGGCTGAAATCCTGCGTTTTTCAGAACTGGCACGGCGGTTGCAAAGTAGATGGCAACATCAAGGAGGAGACCGAGCATGCACGAACAAACCCATCCCAAGCGCACTTTCGGCGCTGCCGTGCTGGTCACGATCCTCGCCGTGGGCGCACTGGTCGCCATGAATCCGCCGTCGGTCGATGGCCCTCATGAAGACGGCCCGCTTATGCTACAGGTGACGGAAATCGCATGACCGACCATACTGACCCGCCGGGCCGCAACAGCCGCCTCTCGCGCCTCGACAACGAGGTCGAGCGGCTGCGCCGCAGCCCCACCCCCACGCAGGAACGCCGATCGGGCGCGCAGCGGGCTGCGGACTGGACAGACCCGGACAAGGTCAACCAGAAGCTGGGCGATTTCATTTCATACGGAGCACCCTTCATGGGCATTTTCAGCCGCACCCGCGACATCATCGCGGCCAATTTCAACGAAATGCTCGACAAGGCGGATGACCCTTCGAAGATGATCCGCATGATCATCCTCGAAATGGAGGAAACGCTGGTCGAGGTCCGCGCAAGCGCCGCGCGCACCATCGCGGACCAGAAGGAAATGCACCGCCACACGGTGAAGCTGGACAAGCTGCAGAGCGACTGGGCTGAGAAGGCGCAGCTCGCACTCTCCAAGGACCGCGAGGATCTGGCCCGCGCCGCGCTGGTGGAGAAGAAGAAGGCCGCCGACATGAGCGAACAGCTCAAGGCGGAAATCGCGGTGCTCGACGATTCGCTGCGCGCCTATGAGGAAGACATTCACAAGCTGCAGAGCCGGCTGCGCGAAGCCCGCAGCCGCCAGACGCAGATCGCTGCACGGCTCGAAAGCGCGGAAAACCGCGTGAAGCTGCGCAGCCTGATGACGACCGAGCGGGTCGACGAGGCGCTGACCCGCTTCGACGCGCTCGAACGCCGGGTCGATTACGCGGAAGGGCGCGCCGACCAGCTCAAGATGGAAAGCGAGAACGGCAAGCTGTCGCTCTCCGACGAAATCGCCGCCCTCGGAGGATCGGACAAGGTCGACGAGGAACTCGAAGAAATGAAACGCGCGCTCGGCAAGGGTGCGGAAAAGAAGGGGGACTGATCCATGGAAGACTTTTTCTTCCCCATCATCATCTGCAGCATTCTCTTCATCGGGCTGCCCTGGGTCATTCTCCACTACATCACCAAGTGGAAGACTTCCGGAGGCGGCATCACTCAGGACGACGAAGCGCTGCTGGAGGAGCTCTACGCTCTCACCAAACGGCTCGACGAACGGATGGACACGGTCGAACGGCTGGTCGCCCACGACCATGCGGACTTCAAGCCCGCCCGCCTGATCGCCGACAACAAGGCCGACAATGAGGAACTCGACGAGCTGGAAGCCCTGCTCGCTCAGAAGAAGAAGGAAACCCGCGCATGAACACGCCCCGCACCACGCTCTACAAGGACGAGCAGAACGGCAAACTGATGGGCGTCTGCGCAGGCCTGGCCGACTATACCGGGGTCGATGCGCTGTGGTGGCGACTAGGCATGCTGGTGGCCACCTTCTCCGGCGGCTTTCCCGTCACCCTGCCCGCCTATCTCATCATGGGCCTGATCCTGAACCGCAAGCCATCGCATCTCTACACCACCGATGTGAAGGAGCAGAAATACTGGCAGGGCGTGCGGCAGAACCCGAAGCGCACCGCGCGCGAAATCCGCGGCAAGCTGCGCGAGATCGACCGTCGCCTGGCGAATGTGGAGGAGCACTATGTGAGCTCCAACCCGCGCCTCGACGCCGAAATCGAACGCCTGCGCTAAGACAGTACGAATTAGGGGAGTATGAATCATGGGTGAGCTAATCGGACTGGCCGCAGTCGTCCTGATCTTCGGCATCCCGCTGCTCGCGATCTGGACATCGCACCAGCAGAAGATCGCCAAGATGCAGGTCGAATCTACCGCAGAGAACACGGCCGAAAAGGCCGCGCAATACGCCACGCAGATCCAGAGGCTGGAAGACCGGGTCCAGGTGCTCGAACGCATCGTGACCGACAAGGGCTACGACGTCGCCACCCAGATCGAGGCGCTGCGCGATGCGCGCAGCCACGATGACGCCGCCAGCGGCACGCCGATGAGCTTCGAAAGCCGGGAGCGCGTGTGATGGACTGGGACGCAACGGCATTCATCGTCCTCATCATCGCGCTGTCGACCGGCGGATGGCTGATCAACAACTGGATCCGCGCCAAGCATGGTTACGACCTCGAAGACGAATGGGGCGGCAAGACGGCGCGCGCCGACAGGTCGGCCGAGACCGAGGCGCTGAAGGCCGAAAACGCCAGGCTGGTCGAGCGGCTCGACAACCATGCCGACCGGCTCAAGGTGCTGGAGCGCATCGTGACCGAGCGCGGCTATTCGCTATCCGACGAGATCGAAGCGCTCCGGAACGATCGGAGCCGCAACGAAAGCAGCGGCGTGCCGATCGATACCGGCCGCAGGGAGAACGTGTGATGCCATTCGAAATGAGTGCGGAAGTAATCGCCATCGTGGGCCTTGCCGGTGTGGCAGGCTGGGTTCTCACCACCTGGTTGCGGATCAAGCACGGCTACCCGCTGGAAAACAGCTGGGGCAAGGCGGTCTACCCGAAGGACAGCGAAGAGCGGGTGAAACTGCTCACCCAGGAAAACGCGCAGCTTTGCGCCGAACTGGGATCGATCAAGGATCGCCTCGGCAATGTGGAGCGGATCGTGACCGACAGCGGCTATACGCTGACCCACGAGATCGAAACGCTGCGCGACAGGCAGGAGGCCAACTGATGAACTGGGCTGCAGCCATTGTCCTCATCGTTCTGATCGGCGCCACCGCCAGCATCCTGCGGGCGCGCTACAATGCGCAGGCCGGCATCACCGAGGACATGATGGGCAACCAGACCATCACGCACCGGCCCGAAGCCGAGCCCCAGGCCGATGAAGAGGCGCAGCGCGAAATCGCTGCGCTCAAGGAGCGGATCGAGGTTCTCGAACGCATTGCTTACGACAAGAATAGCGCCACGGCGCAGGAACGCGCCCGGATTTCCGCTGAAATCGACGCCCTGCGCGAGGATAAGGACTGATACGGCCCCGCCCTGCGGAGGACCGAGCGAGGAGGATTGAAGTCATGGAGCCGACACTCGTCATTGCCGCCACATCGCTTCTCGGCCTCGGCATGGTTGCCGCCGCGCTGCTGCGCGCATGGGAAGGCTGGCTGGCACTCAAGCGCCGCGAGCTGGACGCGATTGCCCGAGGCGACGCAGAGCCCGACGATACGCGCGGCGCAGGGCGCATAGCGCTGGCCGATCTGCGCGAACGCATCCGCAAGCTGGAAGCCCTCGCCAATGGCATAGACCTGTGAGCGGCGCGCGCAGCCAGGCGGCGCAGGCGGGAATCGGTCTTGGCAGCGCCATCGCGGTCGCCATCTCCTGGTCGCTGCACCAGTCGATCATCTGGGCGATCGTCCACGGCTTCCTCTCGTGGTTCTACGTGATCTATTATGCGCTGACCCGCCCCGGAGGCCTCTCGGGCTGAGCTTCGTCTCCCCTTGAGGGGACAGGGTTTGTTGCTACATCGCCCCCATGCGCAGTCTCGACGATATCCGCGAAGAATACGAATTCCTCGAAGGGGATGAACGCTATCGCCTGCTGATCGAGCTGGGGCGCGATCTCGAAGACATGCCCGACGCGCTCAAGACCGACGCCACGCTGGTGCGCGGCTGTTCGGCGGCGGTCTGGGTCTACCCCACCGGAGAGGGCGAAAAACTGCACTTCCTGGCAGACAGCAACGCCGCCATCACCAAGGGCATCGTCGCGCTGGTGATCGCCGCTGTGCAGGACAAGCCAGCAGCACAGGTGGCGCAGATGGATGTGGTAGGCGCGCTCGAACCCTTCGACCTGAAGAACCAGCTTTCCAGCAACCGGACTCAGGGCGTGCCAAACATGATCGCGCTGGTGAAGGAACATGCCGCGCGGATCGCGGGCGGATGATCGCTTGGCATTGAAACGGTACCTTTACCGGCTGCTCGGCTTCATCGCCGTGGCCCTCGGCGCGGTCGGTGCGGTTCTGCCGATCATGCCGACCGTGCCATTCCTGCTGCTGGCAGTGTTCTTCTTTGCCCGCTCCAGCCCGGAGCTGGAGCGCAAGATCCTCGACCACCCGCAATGGGGCTGGCAGGTGCGCGACTGGCGCGAACGGCGCGCCATCAATCGCCGCGCCAAGATCATGGCGATTGGCGCGATGGCGACCGGCGCGGTGGTCACGTACTTCACCCTGGGCCACCCGTGGTACTGGGTTTCGGTTGCCATCCTGGTGATCTGCGGCGCCTGGATCGCGACGCGTAACGAATAGCGAGAGGGCGGCCAGGCTCGGCCGCTTACCGCCCGCTCGTATAATCTATCCGGATGCGTACCCAGCTTCCGATTTGTGGCTGGCCGCCGAGCATCGGTGGGCGAACCCGGAACTGCCATGCCGCGGCCAGGATGGCGCGGTTCATCATCGATCCTTGCGGATATTCGGCGATCGGCACGCAGTCGACCACGCGAAATTCCGGTGCTGTCTTGCACGCGATCAGGCCCCAGCCCGGTCCGCTCGCGGTAGAAAGGTATCCGGCCAGTTCGCTGTCGTCCGGTTCGCGGTACCAGCGCGCAGCGTAAAGCGGCTGCCCATTGGGCGCGTTGCCGACCACTTCGGAATCCTTGACCCCCGATCGCGCCCCGCTGTCGACCGGCCCGTAGACCTGCTTGGGCGCATCCGGCTGCGCCGGGCGCGGCGGTTGCCTGGACGCAGGCAGCTGAAATGGAGTCGTGATGATCGGCTCCCGCATCGGCGGTGTGGGCGCGACCTCGCGCTGGACAGCCTCGGAGCGCTCCATCTGCGGCTGGGAGGGGTCCGCTGGCTGCTCGGCTGGCGTCTCGGCGTCGCTCGGCTCCTGCTCGGCCTGCTCGCGATCTTCGGATGGCTCGCTGGCGGCCTTCAGATCGACCACGGTGAGGCTATCCGGTGCTGCCGCGGGCTTGTTGTAGGCGTTCAGCGTCAGCAGGAGGATCAGCAGGATCGCCTCGATCAGCAGCGCGGCGACAAGCCCGATCAGCCGCCGCCCGCGCTCGCTGCGCAGGGGCTCCAGCAGCGGGTGATCGGCAAGGGACTCGGTTTGGGGCAACAGGCCTCAGGGCGGGAATGGCCCGGGCGCACGATGCGCTCCGGGGCGACTGGATAGGATCGCTGCGGCGAAGGGGCAAGCGAACCGGCTTGCCCGAGACCGCAACAGGTTACGCCCCCGCGCTCTCGCGCACCACCGCAATGCCCGCCTCTCGCTGGCGTTTCAGTTCCGCCTTCAGCTTGGCCGGATCACGCGCCCATACGAAGCCGAAGCTGACCCCGCCTTCCTTGCCGATGGTTGCATGGTGCAGCTTGTGCGACTGCACCAGCCGCTTGGCATAGCCGCGCTTGGGCACCCATTTGAAATAGCGCTGGTGCACCAGCCCATCGTGGATCAGCGAGTAGATCACGCCGTACAGCATCACGCCCAGGCCGATCCAGAAGGCGGGCTCCCACGCGGCGTCGCCCATCACGTAGGGGCTGCCGATGCAGAACAGCGCAATGCTGATTGCCGCGCCGACCACCGCGTACAGATCGTTCTTCTCGAACCGGTTGTCGTGCGGCTCGTGATGGTCGCGGTGCCAGCCCCAGCCGAAGCCGTGCATCACGTATTTGTGCATCGCCCAGGCATAGAACTCCATGCCGACCAGCGTGACGGCGACGATTGCGATGATCTGCCACAGGCTCATGCCCCGGCCCCTTCTTCTACTTGCTGCGCACCCGCCTTGCGGCGCGCCGAGGGCAGCGCCCACCAGGGCAGCTGCGGATATTGATGATGTTCCAGATGATAGCCGAAATGGAAGCATGTGAGAAAGCTTGCAAGCGTGCCGAATTCGTCGCTGCGCGCCTGGTGCCGGTCGACGAACGCATCATCCGCGTGGCGGTGCGGGCGGTAGGTGCCGAAATAGAACAGCTGCAGCGAGCTGGCGATGGCGGGCGCCGCGTAGAGCAGCAGAAGCTGCGGCACCGGCACATCCAGTGCCAGCCACAAGGTTACCACCACGCAGCTGACCCAGATCAGCGATCCCAGCCCGAAATAGCGCCGCAGGAACGTGGCGTACCAGGGCCAGAAGGCGCGCGGGTTCTCCGCGTCGAAATCGGGGTCGCGCGCGGTCCCGGCATGGCGGTGATGCGCGAAATGCGCCTTGCGCAGCGATTCGAAGGAGAAGCCCGCGTACAGGAACAGCAGCACGGTGCCGATCGCGGCATTCGCGCGCGGCGATCCGGGCACCAGCGATCCGTGCATCGCATCGTGGCTGATGATGAACAGGCCGACCGACAGCCAGCACAGTACAAGAGCCATGGTCAGCGCCAGCGGCAGGCTCGCCCAGCTCAGTTCGAATACGAAGAGCGCATAGGCATGCAGGCAAACCCACCCGCCGAAGACGGCCAGCGCCAGCGCCAGCCCGATGATCGGCTGCCAGGTCGGGCCGGAGGCGGTGGGCATTGTCATGGGGAGGGTCATAGGCGCGCAATCGGGCGCGCGTAACCCGGTCCTTCGCATCACCCTTCGTTCGGGGTGTCCGCGGCAGCTTCCGAACGGGCGAAGAAGTAGGAGGCAATTTCCTCTCCGATGCGGGCCGGCCGCAGGCTTTCCGCATCGATGCAGCACCAGCTGGACTTTACCTCGGCCAGCACTTCCCCGCCCCGCTCGATCACGGTGTGATAGAAGGCACGCGCGCCGCGCGTGCTTTCGAGCACGGTGCGCGCGATGATGTCGTCTTCGAGGAAAGCGGGCTTGCGGTAGGTAATCTCGTGCTTGAGCGCGACCCAGGCACGCTCCGCCACGGCTTCGGCAGGCGCGAATTTCTGCCAGTGCGCGAGCACCGCGTCCTGCACCCAGCCAAGATAGCGGGCATTGTTAACATGCCCCATGAAGTCGATATCGGCGGGCTTGATATCGATAGGATGCGAGAAGGGCTTTGCTGACATACGTGTAAATTAGACCATAAGTCCTTACATTACCATGACCAGCACGAAGCTTTTTCAGCATTTTTCGCAGTGGATGCGCACGCAGCTTGCAACGATTTCGCGGCCCATGCACTAGGACAGGCATGAGCAAGAGCAACAAGAGCCTCTCCGGCGCGGCCATCGCCGCCGGTGCCGCAATCGGGTCCGCCGCCATCGCCGCCGGACTTCTGTATGTGACCAAGCGCCGCAAGGGCCCGGACGGCAAGGACGGGGAGACGCGCCAGTTGCCCCCCATTCCGTCGGGCGAAGACCCCCAGACGGACTAGGCCGACGGACGAGGCAGAATGATTGGGCCTGCCGGAGCCTACCTTTTCCGGCATTACCGTATGAAACGAATGAGGGAGGACACCCGATGAAAGCCGTGCTGACCAAGGAAGTGGGCGGGCCCGAAACGGTTGTGGTGGAAAACATCGACACCCCCGCTCCCGGCAAGGGCGAAGTGCTGGTCGATGTCGCAGCCTGCGCGATCAACTACCCCGACACGCTGATGATTCGCGATCTCTACCAGTTCAAGCCGGAGCGCCCCTATTCACCCGGCGGCGAAATCTCCGGCACGATTTCCGCGATCGGCGAAGGCGTGGAAGGCTGGCAGGTCGGCGACCGCGTCCTCTCGGGCATCGGCAGCGGTGGCCTGCGCGAACAGGTCGCAGTCGAGGCCGGTCGGCTGTTCAAGGTGCCCGAGGGGATCGACCTGGTCGAATCCTCGGCCCTGCTGATGACCTATGGCACCATGATCCACGCGCTGAAGGATCGCGGCGATATCAAGCCGGGCGACACCGTGCTCGTGCTCGGTGCTGCGGGCGGCGTAGGCCTTGCCTCGATCGAACTGGCCAAGGCGTACGGCGCGAAGGTTGTCGCGGCGGTCTCCAGCGAGGAAAAAGCCAGGGTCGCCAAGGATGCAGGCGCGGACGAAACGGTCGTTTACGAGCGCGCCCCGTTCGACAAGGATGCCTCCAAGAAACTCGCGGGCGATTTCAAGAATGCGGTCGGCCCCAACGGTGCGGACATCGTGGTCGATATCGTCGGCGGCGACTATTCGGAGCCCGCCCTGCGCTCGATCGCATGGGAAGGCCGCTTCCTGGTGATCGGCTTCCCGGCGGGGATCGCCAAGATGCCGCTCAACCTCACGCTTCTGAAAAGCTGCGACATTCGCGGCGTGTTCTGGGGCGCCTTCGCCGCTCGCGAACCCCAGCGCAACGCGCAGAACATCGCCGAGCTGTTCGAGTTCTGGAAAGACGGCAAGATCAGCCCGCAGATCAGCGAAACCTTCAGCCTCGACGATGCCGGCAAGGCGATCGAGAAGCTCGACAACCGGCAGGCAATCGGCAAGCTGGTCGTGGTGATGGACAAGTAGCAGCTCGCTTGCCGCAGGCGCGAGGCGCGCCTATCTCGGCGGCAGGATACAGCCACGCCCGCGTGGCATACGAAAAGGCAGCAGGACAATGACCGATTTCAACGATCGCCGACGCGGCGAAGAAGCCAAATATGCAATGGACGAAGAAACCGCGTTCAAGGTGGCTGCGCGCCGCAACCGCCTGCTGGGCGAGTGGGCGGCGGACCTGATGAACCTGACCGAGGAAGAGACCGACAGCTACCGCAAGGCAGTGGTCCAGGCCGATTTCGAGGAAGCGGGCGACGAGGATGTGATCCGCAAGGTGCTGGGCGATCTCACCGCAGCAAGCTGCGATGTGGACGAAGCCGCCGTGCGCGCCAAGCTCGCCGAGTGCGAGGTCGAGGCACGGCGTCAGCTGATCGGCGGGGCCTGATCCCATGCCAATGCAGGCGAGCGAAATCGAGGAAATGATCAAGGCCGCCCTGCCCGGCGCAGAAGTCGAAATGCGCGACCTTGCCGGGGATAACGACCACTGGGCGGCCAAGGTCATCGCTCCGCAATTCGCGGGCAAGAGCCGCGTGCAGCAGCACAAGTTGGTGTACGAGGCGCTGGACGGGAAGATGGGCGGCGTCCTCCACGCCTTGCAACTCACCACCGAGCCTCCCAAGTGATTGTCCGTACCTAAAGAAACGGCGGTTTATTACTCATGGCAGATACCAAAGAACGCATCTCCGGCATTGTCGGCGAGAACGAGGTCGTCCTTTTCATGAAGGGCACGCCCCTGTTTCCGCAGTGCGGCTTTTCGAGCCGTGCGGTGCACATACTCGACCATTGCGGCGTGACGTACGAAAGCGTCGACGTGCTGCAGGACATGGAAATCCGCCAGGGCATCAAGGCCTATTCGGACTGGCCCACGATCCCCCAGCTTTATGTGCAGGGCGAATTCGTCGGCGGGTCCGACATCATGACCGAAATGTTCGAAGCCGGCGAACTGCAGCAGATGTTCACCGACAAGGGCGTGAAAACCGCCGACTGATTTCCCGAGAGGCTTGGGGGGACATGCCTCTCGGGATGGGACTTCGGGGAGGCGGAGCCGGGAGACTATCGGCCCCGCCTCGTAACGAAGATCAGGGATGCCCGCTCTTATGCATCCCCCGTGCCAAATTTGACATCTGGCGAATTTTCGCGGTTCAGGATGGTTAAGGCCGAAAACCGGCGGGGCACGATTGTAAGAAATCCCGACAGCAGGCGAGGTCCGCAGGGTGGCTGAACAGGAAACGGACAAGGCGAAGGCTGCGCAGGGCATTCCGGCCGCGACCGTCGTGATCTTCCGTACGGCACCCGATGGCGGCCCCCCGCAGATCCTGATGCAGGTCCGCTCCCGTTCGCTCGCCTTCGCAGGCGGGATGGCGGTGTTTCCCGGCGGCCGGATCGACGAGAGCGACAGGGTTCTTGCCGAAAGCGCGGGCCTGACGGATCGAGACGAAGCGGCGCACCGGATTGCCGCCATCCGCGAAACGCTGGAGGAAACCGGTCTGGCGCTGGGCCTCACCGGTACGATCGACGCGGAGCGGGCTGCACAGGCGCGCAACATGCTCGACAAGGAAGGCGCGCTTTCCCCAGTGCTGCGGCATTTCGACTGGCAGCTTGCTCTGGCCGATCTGGTGCCCTTCGCCCGGTGGTTTCCCCAGAACGAGCGTTTGTCGCGGGTCTTCGATACACGCTTCTATCTCGCCAATCTGGGGACCGGCGCGGTCGACATCGCTGTCGATGCGCAGGAAAACACGCACCTGTTCTGGACCAGCGCGGCCGAGGCGCTGCGTTCAGCCGACGAAGGCAAGATCGACGTGATCTTCCCCACCCGCCGCAATCTGGAGCGGCTCGCCCCTTTCGCCAGCTTCGAAGAGGCCCGCGCACATGCGGAGGCGACACCGGTGCAGACGATCATTCCATGGGTCGAGAAAAGCCCTCAGGGGCGCTTCCTGTGCATCCCGGGCGACGCTGGCTACCCCGTGACCTCCGTGAGGCTGGACGAAGCCAAACGCGGCTGAAGAGGCATCCGGCGCCTTCGCTCCGCCCCGACGCTTTGCGTCCGAAGTTCGAACCTTCCCGGGACCCAGAATCAAAAAACCCCGGTACCCTTGCGGGCCCGGGGCTTTTTAATGGCGCGCCCGAAAGGATTCGAACCTCTGACCCCCAGATTCGTAGTCTGGTGCTCTATCCAGCTGAGCTACGGGCGCGCGTGAGGCGCCGCACATAGGCAGGGTGCCGGGACATGGCAATGCCTTTGTCGCAGAAATGAAGGTTTTCTCGAAAAATCGACGATTTTTCCCATAGCGCCTGCCCCCTCACCCGAAAAAGCGGGCGCAAAGCTGCCGGTCCAGCGGTGGCTTTTCCAGCTGCGCAATCCGCTGGGGCTCGAACCAATGCCACTCCCCGCCCTCGCGCGAGATGGGCCGACCGCTCCAACTGGGGCAATGATACAGCAGCAGCAGGATCGGCCGTGCCCGTGTGTCGCCGCACGGATCGTCTGCGGCAAAGGCCGCCTCGCGCATCGCCCCGGGATCGAGCAACAGGCCGCACTCTTCCTCGATCTCTCGCACCAGAGCCGCGCGCGCACCCTCGCCCGCGTCGATCTTGCCGCCGGGAAACTCCCACAGCCCGGCGTGCGCCTTCCCCTCCGGGCGTCGGTGCATGAGCCACCGGCCATCGCCATCCGGGCCGATCGCGGCGGCCACCACGGGCAGGTATGTCGGATTACTTTCCACGTTCGGCCCTCGACTTTACGGCTGTTTAACCCTGATTTGCGACAAGGCACCAGCAGCGGGAGCCGACGTGCCTTCCAGACTGCGCGGTTCGCAGTCTGCGGGGGGCTTTCGATGAAACGGTTCTGGATACGGCTCGGCCGCGACGAGATCGGCGCAACAGCCGTCGAATACGGCCTCATTCTCGCCTTCGTATTCCTTGCGATGGTGGGTGCGGTCGGCAGCTTTTCCAATCAGGTCATCAACACCTGGGATACCGTGACCGACACTTCAAAGGAAGCCGTCGAACAGAGCCGATCCCGCGCAACTTAGGGTTTCTTAACCTCTGGGCTCTAGACCGGCACGAGCTCTATTCCAGGGGACATGGACAGAGCCGGGTAACGAAGACGAAACAGGAGACCGACAATGAAATTCTTCAACGAACTGCTGAACGACGAACAGGGCGCGACCGCCATCGAATACGGTCTGATCGCCGCTCTTATCGCCGTCGCCGCGATCACCGCGATGGGCAGCCTCGGCAACCAGCTGGGCAACACCTTCGGCGAAGTGAAGACCAAGATGGCGAACGAAGAGGCCAGCGGCAGCTAAAAAGCGGCTGAGATCAACTCGCTTCACAGCGAAACACGAAAACGGCGGGGAAGCGATTCCCCGCCGTTTTTCTGTGTGCGCCCCATACGCCTGGGCTTTAGCGTCCGCGAACGACCAGCTTCACCTGCTGGCCCGCGCGCAGGCCTTCGTTCGCATCGAGGCTGTTCAGCACGCGGAAGCGCGCTTCCTGACCATTGCTATAGGCCATCCTGCGCGACAGCGAGGCGACCGTATCGCGCGGCTGAACCGTCACGACATCGATCACCCGCGGCACGACCTGCGCGGCCTCGGTCGAACTGATCCGGCGGAAAGATTCGAACATCGGCGTGAATACCCCGGACCGGCCTGCGGGCGCGATCGCCTGATAGTAATAGGTCTGGCCGCCGCCCATGTCATAGGCGAACACCACCACATCGACCTGGCTGTTGCCGGATGTCGCACGGCCAATGCCGTAAGCGGCGGGCAGGCCATTCACCGTGGTCGTCTGGATCTGCGGGCGGATCGCCTGCCCCTGCCCCGACAGCGACTGGAACGCGCTGCTGACAAACTGCGTCAGGCTGCCGCTCGACTGGGAAACGCGCAGCTCCGCCTGGCCGGACTGCCCGTTGATCGTCACCTGCTGGCTGCCATTCACGAGGTAGAAGCCCTGCGGCGCGGTGAAGGCGAAACGCAGGTCCGGGTGGATGAACTGGCGCCCCTCGACTACGCCCTGCTCGGGATCGTCGCCATAGGTCAGGCCGTCGATATTGCGCAGGAAGACCTCGCGGTTCAGCAGGTTGCCGGGTTTGCCTGCGGCCAGCGTAGCGGTATCGCGCACACGGCCCGCCGGATTGGGATGTGTCGAAGCCCATTCAGGCAGACTGGCACTATCGCGCCCCTGCAACTGCGCATCCAGCGCGGATTGCCGTGCCAGGCTTTCCAGCACGGTGCTCATCGCGAGCGGATCATAACCTGCATCCGAAAGATAGCGCACGCCGAGCACATCGGCCTCTTCTTCCTGGCTACGCGAAAAGCTTAGAGTCAGCAGCTGCGACCCCTGCAGCGCCGCGCGGCCGAGCGTGGAGCCCAGCTGGCTGTCACCGAGCAAGATGCCCGAAAGGATCGCCCCCGCCGCGCCGAGCAGCGTGTTCTGCTGCTGCGCCTGTTGGCGCCTTTGTGCATGGCGCGCCGCGACATGGCCAACCTCGTGCCCCAGAACCGCGGCCAGTTCCGCTTCGTTGTCCATCAGCGTTACCAGCTGGCGGGTGGTGTAAACATAGCCGCCGGTGGTGGCGAAGGCATTATTGACCGAGCTGTTGAGCAGCGAGACGGTGAAGGCACTCTGCGAATTGGCGAGGCCCGACTGCACGGCGATCCGCTGCCCGACATCGCGCACATAGGCGGCAGTGTTGCCCTGCATGGCACCGCCGAACTCCTGCAGGATCTGGCTGTGATACTCGCGGCCCTGCTGGGCCTCGGTCTGGGTGATCGGCGTGTTGGCGCTCGGGATGTTGCCCCCGCCAACGGCGGCGCAGCCCGTGAGGCCAATGGCAAGGGCTACGGGCGATGCGAGGGCAAGAAGCTTGCGGCGGCTCATACGGAAATTCTCCCCTGATGCGGTCCTGCGAGGGGCACATCGCGCGCGCCGCCCGCTTATCCTGCGTTCAACAGGTCAGGCGCGTGCGCGGTTCCCGAACATGCTTCGGGCGGGCGGGGAAAAGGCCGTTCAGCCGCCGATGGCAAGGTAGCGATCGGCGCGGGTTTCCTGCAGCCGCGCCACATCCTGCCCGGCCAGCTTGCCCAGCTCGTCGTCGATCGTATCGGCGAGGTTGCGGATCGCCTGCTGCGGATCGCGGTGCGCGCCGCCGACAGGCTCGGGCACGATCCGGTCGATCACGCCGAGCTCGCGCAAATCCTGCGCCGTCACCTTCATCGCCTCGGCAGCGTCGGCCGCCTTTTCGGCCGTGCGCCACAGGATCGAGGCGCACCCTTCGGGCGAGATCACGGAATAGACCGCGTGTTCGAACATCAGCACGCGTTCGGCGCTGGCAAGGGCCACGGCTCCGCCCGACCCGCCCTCGCCCACGATGGTCGCCACCATGGGCACGGGCAGCGCAAGGCAAGCCTCGGTGGAGCGTGCGATGGCTTCCGCCTGGCCGCGTTCTTCCGCCTCGATCCCCGGAAACGCGCCCGAGGTATCGACCAGGGTGACGACCGGCAAGCCGAAGCGCCCGGCAAGGTCCATCAGGCGGATCGCCTTGCGATAGCCTTCGGGCTTGCCCATGCCGAAATTGTGGCGGAGGCGGCTTTGCGTGTCGTTGCCCTTTTCGTGCCCGATCAGCATCACCTGCCGCCCGCGCAGAGTGGCGAAACCACCCAGAATCGCTTCGTCTTCGCCGAAATAGCGATCCCCGCCCAGTGGCATGAAATCGGCGAACGCGTGCTCCACGTAGTCGCGGAAATGCGGGCGCTGCGGGTGCCGGGCAACCTGCGTCTTCTGCCACGGGCTGAGCGAGGCATAGAGCCCCTTCAGCATGTCGGCACTCTTCGCCTCGAGCTTGGCAAGCTCGTCGGTCATGTCGATCCGTCCGTTGTCGCCCGCCGATTCATTGGCGGCGCGCAATTCGGCGATCTGAGCCTGCAGCTGGGCCACGGGCTTCTCGAAGTCGAGAAAAGTCAGCATTCCGGCTCGCTATCCGTCTGTTGTGCCCTGCGCAAGCGTCCATGCTCGGCCAGGGGGTGCCTTTCGTTGACAAGCGCGACCAGCCGCGCCGCCTCGACATGCGTGTAAATCTGCGTGGTGGCGATATCCGCGTGGCCGAGCAGCGTCTGCAACGCGCGCAGGTCCGCCCCGCCCTCCAGCAGGTGCGTGGCGAAGGCGTGGCGCAGCACGTGCGGGCTGACCTTCGCGGGCGCAATGCCGGCGCGCTGCGCCAGTGCCTTGATCAGCTGATACAGCCGAATGCGGGTGAGATGGCTGCCGCGCGAGGGAAACAGCCAGGCAGAGCCTTCGGGCCGCGCCGCCAGCCATCGCGACACGGCTTCGGCGGCGCGCCCCCCCATCGGCACCAGCCTTTCCTTCCCGCCCTTGCCGGTGATGGTGAGAAACGGCGCGTCGCGCGGCACTGCGGCGAGCGGCAGGGCGACAAGTTCGCTCGCCCGAAGGCCGGAGCCGTAAAGCAGTTCGAGCATCGCAAGCAGGCGCAGCGCAGGCGGATCGTCCTCGCCCGCTTCGGATTCGGCCTGCGCGAAGAGCGCTGCGATCTCCGCGTGGTTCAGAACCTTGGGCAGGTTGCGGCGCGGCGCCGGACGAGGCAACGCGGCAGAGGGATTGTCGCTGCGCAGCCCCTCGTCCTCCAGAAAGGCGAAGAACTGCCTCAGCGCCGAAGCCTTGCGCGCGACCGTTGCCGGGGCAAGGCCTGACCATTTCTCCCCCAGCTTTGCCAGATCGCCCCGCGACACGTCCTCCAGCGGGCCGACGAGCGCAGCCGCACCCTCCAGATCGCGGCGATAGGCCGCCAGCGTGTTGGCCGCCGCTCCGCGATCGACCGCGAGGGCCGCGAGAAAATCCTCGATCGCCGTGCTCGCCATGGTCAGGCGCGCGACACCGCCTCCGCCGCGATCATGCGGGCTTCGGCCTCCAGCCCGCTCTGCCGGAGCGCGGAGATGATGTGATAGAGGTGACGCGGGGTCATCCGTTTCCAGTCGTCGCCCTGCATGCCCACGCCCATCAGCAGCGCCACCAGCGCGGCATTCTCCACCTCGCCAGCGCGCGAGATCGCCGCGCTCCAGCGGGTTTCGCGCGTCAGTTCGAGGTTTAGCTCGCGATTCCACGAATTGCGCGTACCGCTGGAGATGCGCCCCAGACCCGCGAGCCCCGCGACGAGCATGCGCGTACGCCGCTTGCCCGTGCTGTCGTCACCGTCGCGGAAGGAATCGATCGCTCCGCTGGATACGCCGCCATCGGCATCGGGCAGCCCCACGGCAAGCATGCCCCACGCCATGCCGCCTTCATCGACGATATTGCTCCAACGCGCGGCATCGCGGTCCAGCCCGGCGGTGAGCATCGATGCAATCAGCGGCGCGGCATCTGCGGCGAACTGGTCGCTGGCGGGGATTCGCGCGGAGGCATAGGCGGTCAGCACCTGGCGGTCGTGCGGGATCTGCGCCCCATCGCCCCAGATGGAGCGTAGCGCGGCCACGCGGGCGGCCGGGTCTGCATCAATATAGGCGGTCCGCAGCTGTGCCGCGTCGGCCCCGGCAGGCCCGTCACTGCCGCTTGCCGCATAGACCTGCGAATAGAGGTCCACCAGCGCCGAAGACGAGAAGATTCCTTCGCGTGCCGCGCGACGCGCGCCGTCGATCCGAAGGGAGAGGGGAAGCGATGGCAGCGTAGCAGCGGAGCGCTCGTAATAGGGCCCCGCATCGTCGAGCAGGCGTTCCGGAATGGCGGCGCCCAATGCAGCCGCCAGTCCGTAACGCCAGGGGGTCAGTTCATCGACATCGTCCCACTCGATGGTGACGGTGTTGTTGCCCAGACCCGCCGCTCCCGCAAAACGCTGTGCCAGCAGCACGTCGATCGCGTTGAACTCAGCATCGTCGCTTTCGCGCATGCGCACCAGTTCGTTGCGCGCGCGAGACGCCTCTCCGCCATAGGCGGTACAGATGGAGCGCAGCATGCGCCATTCCGCATCCTCGCGGTATCCGCCGCGCAGTACCGCCAGCGGGCAGGCGCCCAGCACGTCGCCGGTGGCGATATAGGCATCGACCGCCGCATTCGCGAGCCGCCCGTTCCACGCGTCGACATCCACGTCCTGCGCAATCGCGCGGGCTGCGGCGAATTCGCCCATGCGGTTGAGAAGCTGTGCCCGCAGCCCGGCAAATTCCGATCCGCTCATCCCAGCAGGCGGTGCGAGCCGGCTGGCCAGCGCCCGGCGCAAGGTGATGTGCCCCCAGCGCGATACCAACCGCCCCTGCGTGCCGGCAATCGCCGCACGGACAAGCGATTGCGGCTGGCGCGCGAGGGATACGGCAGGCAGGCCGCCCTCCTCCTCGCTCAGGATCCCGACCCGCGCGGTCGAGCGGCGCTGGGCCGGAGGAATGTCGAACTTGGGTTTCAGGCCCAGCAATTCGTCGAGCTCGTCGGTGTCGAGTGCTTCGAGCTCTTCGAGCGTGGGCAGCCGACTGGACGATCTGCCCGAAGAGCCGCCGCTGTCTTCGCTGTCGCCGTCGTCAGAAGCGCCCTCGCCAGTATCCTGGACGACAGGCGTGGCGCTTGCAGTCGGCTCCGAAGCCGGGCTCGGCGCAGGTGCCGGAGCGGGTGCGGGCGCCGGTGTGGGTGCAGGATCATCGAGGCCCGGGGGAAGGATCGATTCCGGGTTGCCCGCCGCCATCGCGATTGGCGCGGCCAGTACCAGCAGACCGGCCCCGGCCAGCAGGCCGGCCCGTACGCGCATGTTCATTCCGCAACCTCCGGCAAATCAATCGCATGGGCCATCGGCCGCAGAGGCTGTTCGCCCCCGTCCCACCATGCCCAGCCGAGCACGAGCAGCACGGCGGCTGCGCCCGCGCCGATACGCAGCCAGGTGCTTTGCGAAATCTGTGTCTGCACGCGTCCGATACCCTTTGTTGCCATTGCCCTAGCCCATCTCTACGCCGCCGAGCAATGGAGCCCGTGCTTTCCCCTGCCGCCGCAGCGCGGATCGAGGCGCTGACCGCGCGGCTGGACCGGCCGATCGTGCTGGTCGGCCTGATGGGCGTGGGCAAGACGACCGTCGGGCGGCGGCTCGCCGCATTGCTGGGACGCAGCTTCGTCGACGCGGACGAGGCCATAGAAGAGGCCGCGCGCCTGTCGGTCGCGGAAATCTTCAGCCAGTTCGGAGAACCCTATTTCCGCGACGGTGAACGGCGCGTGATCGCGCGCCTGATAGAGGAAGACCACGGGGTGATCGCCACGGGCGGCGGCGCCTTCGTCGACGACGAGACCCGTGCGCTGATCCTCGAACGCGCGGTGGCGGCGTGGATCGACTGCGATATCCGGACGCTGGTGGAGCGCACGAGCCGCCGCGACCACCGCCCGCTGCTGCGCAGCGGCGATCCGGAGGAAATCCTGTCCCGCCTGATGCGGGAAAGGGAGGGTTTTTATGCCCAGGCACACGTGCGCGTGGAGGGACAGAAGGGCCCGCAATCGCATACCGCATGGGCGATCATCGAGGGAATCGAGCAATGGCTGTCGTAGACGTCGCGCTGGCCGGGCGCAGTTACCAGGTGCAGGTTGGCGCAGGGTTGCTGGATCGTGCGCATTGCGAGGCGCACGCCTTCATCGAACCCTATGGCATGCGGTCGATCCCCATCGTGGCCGACGCCAACGCGAAGCGGCTGCTGGGTGAACGGGTGCAAGCCTCCTTCCGGTCGGCCGGCCATGCGATCGACTGGTACGAAGTGACGCCCGGCGAAAGCTCGAAGAGCTGGGCCGAGCTGGAGCGGCTGACAGACTGGCTGCTGGAGCGCGGCGTCACGCGCTCCGACCATGTCTTTGCGCTGGGGGGCGGCGTGGTCGGTGACCTGGTCGGCTTCGCCTGTGCGATCCTGAAGCGCGGTTGCGGCTTTGTGCAGCTGCCGACCACGCTGTTGGCGCAGGTCGATTCGAGCGTGGGCGGAAAAACCGCGATCAACTCCAGCGCAGGCAAGAACCTGATCGGTGCATTCCACCAGCCCTCGCTGGTGCTGGCGGATACATCCTGCCTCGCCACGTTGCCGCAACGAGAGATGCGCGCGGGGCTGGCCGAGGTGTTCAAGTACGGCCTGCTGGGCGATGCGCAGTTTTTCGCGCGCGTGGACGAGAGCAGCGAGGCAATCCTCGCCTGCGACGATACCGTGCTCGAGACGACGATCGCGCATTGCGTGGGCATGAAGGCGCGGATCGTGGCCGAGGACGAGCGCGAGACGAAGGACGCGCGCGCATTGCTCAACCTGGGGCATACCTTCGGGCACGCGCTGGAGGCGGAGACGGGCTTCTCCGACAAACTGCTGCATGGCGAGGCGGTGGCGCTGGGCATGGTGCTCTCAGCGCGGTATTCCGCCCGGCGCGACCTGATTTCGCTTGCGGATGCGGAGCGGGTGGACGACGCGCTGGCCCGCGCAGGACTGCCCACCGAAATCTCGGCGCTAAAGCTCGATTGCGACGGCGCAGCGCTGGCTGCTCACATGCGCAACGACAAGAAGGCCGAGGCAAGCACGGTGCCTTTCATCCTGCTGCGCGCCATCGGCGAGGCGTTCGTTGCGCGCGATGTGGAGCTTGCGGACATCGCGCAGTTCATGGACGAGCAGCTACAGGCTCACTGACCCCCGGGGCGCGGTTCGTCGGGCACGCTTTTCAGCACTGAACCATCCCCGGCCTTTTCCTCGGCAATCACCGAGAAGGAGCCATCGCTTTCGAGAACGACCCATGCGACGCTGGAGTGATCGCCGAACCCCTCTTTCCGGATCGCCGCATCGACTTCGACTTCGGTAATCCTCTCATCGTGCATTGTCCGACGATTGAACTGCCCGTGCTGAAACAGCACCCTCGGGTTGGACCGGATCATGCGGCGCAGCGGCACCCAGCGCACCGAAAGCCGGGCGACCACCCATTGCAGGGCGATCAGCATGACGAAGGCGGTCATCCCCTCGGCCAGCGCCACATCCTGCGACAACAGGATCGTCGCGAGCGTCGACCCCAGCGCGACCGTCACCACGAAGTCGAAAATGTTGAGCTTCGCCAGCGATCGCTTTCCGCTGATTCGCAGGACGAGGATCAATCCGACATAGGACGTGATGGCCGCCACGACGGTGCGCAGCAGGCCGTTCCATCCGTCGAAGAATACACCGACCCAGTCCATGCGCTATCAATGCACGAGGCGGGCGAGCGCTCCGAAACTAACAACAGATTGTGTCGCCCGCCTAGAACAGCCGCGAGCCGTCGGGCACTGCTTTGTCCGGCGCGAACAGCACCACCTCGCCCGCCTCGTCCGCGAAGCCCAGCGTCAGCACTTCGGACATCGCCGGCCCGATCTGGCGCGGCGGGAAATTGACCACCGCAGCGACCTGCCGCCCGACCAGTTCCTCGCGGGAGTAATTCACGGTGATCTGGGCGCTGGTCTTCTTCACCCCGATGGTCGGCCCGAAGTCGATCTCCAGCCTGTACGCAGGCTTGCGCGCCTCGGGAAATTCATGCGCGGCGACGACTGTGCCGACCCGGATATCGACCTTGAGGAATTGGTCGAAGCTCGTTTCATCCGCCGCAGGCGCATCGGGTTCATGCGAGAGGTGCACTATTCCAGCTCCAGGATGACCTCGTCGACCGCCAGGCTGTCGCCCTCCGCAGCGTTTATCGAGGAAATCGTGCCTTCCTTCTCGGCGCGCAGGATGTTCTCCATCTTCATTGCCTCGACCGTGGCAAGCGGCTGGCCGGGCTGGACTTCCTCGCCCTCTTCCACGTGCAGCTTCACCAGCAGGCCCGGCATCGGGCAGATGAGCATCTTGGAGAGATCGGGCGGTTCCTTTTCGATCATGTGATCGAGCAGCGGGGCGATGCGCGCGGGCACCGCCAGCCCCTTGTGCGTCTTGCCGCGCGTCGTCAGCGACCAGGTGCTGCTGCCGTCGCGGCGCAGCTGGATCGCGAGGTTCTCGCCATTGCCGCTCGCCGCGGCGAGGACAGTGCCGGGCTGCCAGTCGGTCGTCCCGGCGATCCATTCGCCATCCACGGTGGCTCCGCCGTCTCCGAGCTCTACCTCGAACTTGCGCCCGTCCATCTTCACCACCCACTCGGATGGCACCTTGGGCGCGCCGTCGAGCCGCCCCGAAATCTGCCCTTCGTGCGCCATCAACGAGCATTGAGCACCCGCCATCAGCGCCGCTACCAACCGCAGCCGGTCCTCGTCGGCCGCTGCGCCCTGGAAGCCATCGGGATATTCCTCCGCAATGAACCCGGTCGTCAGCTCGCCCGAGCGGAAGCGCGGGTGCTGCATGATCGCGGACAGGAAATCGATGTTGTGTCCGGGCCCTTCGACCCGGAAGGCATCGAGCGCTTCGACCTGCAGATCCGCCGCGCCGTCGCGCGTGGGCGCCCAGGTGATCAGCTTGGCGATCATGGGATCGTAGAAGATCGACACCTCGCCACCTTCGAACACGCCATCATCGACGCGCACGCCGCCGCCGCCGGTCTCGTAACCGCGGCGTCCGGCGGGGCCGCTCTCACCCGTCCAGCCCGGAACCGGCGGTTCGTAGCGGACCAGCCGTCCGATGCTGGGCAGAAAGTTGCGGTACGGGTCCTCGGCGTAGACGCGCGTCTCGATCGACCAGCCGTCGATGCCGATATCTTCCTGCTTCATGGGCAGTTCTTCGCCTGCCGCGACGCGGATCATCCACTCGACCAGGTCGATACCCGTGATGGCCTCGGTGACGGGGTGTTCCACCTGCAGGCGGGGGTTCATTTCGAGGAAGTAGAAGCTCTCCCCCGTCTTGTCCGCACCGCTCACGATCAGCTCGACCGTCCCGGCCGAATGGTAGCCCACCGCTTTCGACAGCGCGACAGCCTGCTCGCCCATCGCCTTGCGCATTTCGGGCGTGACGAAGGGCGACGGCGCTTCCTCGACCACCTTCTGGTGGCGGCGCTGGATCGAGCACTCACGCTCGTTCAGATAGAGCGTGTTGCCCTGCCGGTCGGCCAGGATCTGGATCTCGATATGGCGCGGGTCTTCGATGAATTTCTCGATGAAGACGCGGTCGTCGCCGAAGGAGTTCAAGCCTTCGCGCTTGGTCGCTTCGAAGCCTTCCTCGACATCTTGGTCGTTCCAGGCGAGGCGCATCCCTTTGCCCCCGCCCCCGGCGGAAGCTTTCATCATCACCGGATAGCCGATATCCTGCGCAACCTTGAGCGCCTCCTCGGTCGTATCGATTGCGTCCTTAGAGCCCGGGACCACGTTGACCCCGGCTTCCTTGGCCAGCTTCTTCGATTCGATCTTGTCACCCATCGCGGCAATCGCGCTCGCCGGCGGGCCGATGAAGACGATGCCTTCCTTGTCGAGCGCTTCGACGAAGCTCGCGCGTTCGGAAAGGAAACCGTAGCCCGGATGGACCGCTTCGGCTCCGGTCTGCTTGCACGCTTCGATGATCTTGTCCGCCAGCAGGTAGCTTTCCGCGGCAGGCGGCGGGCCGATATGCACGGCCTCGTCCGCCATTTTCACGAAGGGCGCGCGTGCATCGGCATCGGAATAGACCGCCACGGTGGCGATCCCCATCCGCTTGGCCGTCTGGATAACGCGGCAGGCAATCTCGCCGCGATTGGCAATCAGGATTTTCTTGAACATCAATTGGGCCAGTCGATCAGTTCACGGAGTTGTGCGGTGCGCGCGCGCGTCAGTTGAGCCTTGCAGCCGCTGATCAGCATAGGCTCCATCGAGCCGCCGCGCGCCAGATAGCCTTCGCTGCGGCAATGCGTGTCGCGATAGACGAGCCATGCGCGCTGCGCCGTCAGCAGGGTCTGGAAGTAGCCGGGCCGCCCATCCTGGATATCGGTATTGGCATCGAGCTGCTTCATCTCCGCCGAAACCTTTTTCCAGACCGCGTTGAGCTTGCGGTCGGCAGCCTCGTAGTCGCGGCCCGCACAGATGTTCATCGCCATCTGCGTCATCGGTTCCTTGCAATCGACCTTCGGCTGCGCGGCTTGCGCGCTCGCCTGAAGAAGCATTGCAGTCAGGATCATCATCGTCCGGCCTCCTGTTGTCTGGCCCTCGCATAGCCGATTAACGCCGGAGCGTAAGCCCCTGCGCCCCTACGTTCCCCTTCCCCGTCCAGCAGGGATTGCATGGCATCGGCCAAACGACGAACATTGCCAGGCGACAGTCCAGCCAGCGGGGCGACGTATATTCCGATGGCAAACAGGATCGCGCCGGTCCGGGGCAGGCGGCGCAGCGTCTGCCGCTCGGAGCGGACGAACAGCGTCTCTCCCGCGTTCTGCGGCGTGACATGGGCGAAGGCCAGCCGGGGCGGCTGCGCATCCCAGCGCATGTCCGGCGTGGCCGCGATGAACCAGTTTGCCCGGCCATAGATGGGGCCTGGTTTCAGCTTCTCCATGAAGCGATCCACGCTGCTGGCCAGTTGTTCCTCGTAGCCCTGGATCGGCGCATGGAGCGCGCGCAGCGGCAGGCCCATCTTTTCCCCAGGGCTCCAGTCGGACGGCCAGGCGACCGCCACGCCGACGAGGCGGTATTGCTCCTCGCCCTCGGCGCGGGTCAGCAGGCACATGTCTTCGTGATGCGCGCAGGCCGCTTCGGCGAGCCCGCCCGACAGGCCCAGCCCTGTGGCCAGTTCGCGCCCCGCCGCCTCGCCCTCGGGCGTCAGCTGGATACCTTCGGGATAATCCGCAAAGCCTTCCGCGCGGGCGGCAAGATCGGGATCGGGCTGGAGCCACTCGGTACCGCCCAGCTTGACCAGCCCCATCTTGAGCTGCCCGCCGCCACGTGCACGGGGCAGCAGTTCGTCGACGGAGAAACCAAGAGACAATGGCTAAACGCCAGCCGCGCTGTGCCTGCCCCCGGTGACGGCGCGGGAGCCCGTGCGACGAGGGAGGCGTCGCCTCACTCTGCCGGCTCGCTCACCTTGCAGGCGCGCGCAGGCTCTTCCTGCATCAGCGGCGTCAGCCCCAGCTTGGCGAACAGCGCGCCGTCGCTGTCGTCACCCGCATTGGGCGCGGTCAGCAGCTTGTCGCCGGTGAAGATCGAGTTCGCGCCCGCGAGGAAGCACAGCGCCTGCGTTGCCTCGCTCATGCTCTCACGGCCCGCGCTCAGCCGCACCATGCTCATCGGCATGGTGATCCGCGCGACCGCCACCGTGCGGACGAATTCGATATCGTCGATCTTGGCGAGCGGCGTATCTGCCAGCATGTCGCCCAGCACCGTGCCCTTGACCGGCACCAGCGCGTTGACCGGGACGCTTTCGGGGTGCTGCTCCAGCGTGGCGAGCGTGTGAACGAAGCCGACGCGATCCTCGCGCGTCTCGCCCATGCCCACGATCCCGCCGGAACACACGTTGATCCCCGCATCGCGCACGTTCTGCAGCGTATCGAGCCGGTCCTGATAATTGCGGGTCGAGATCACGCGCTCGTAATATTCCGGCCCGGTGTCGACGTTGTGGTTGTAGTAATCGAGCCCCGCCTCTTTCAGCATGTCCGCCTGTTGCGGCGTCAGCATGCCCAGCGTCATGCAGGTCTCCAGCCCCATTTCGCGCACGCCCTTCACGATCTCGATGATCGCGGGCATGTCGCGGTCCTTGGGGTTGCGCCACGCGGCGCCCATGCAGAAGCGCTGCGAGCCTGCATCCTTCGCCTGCGCCGCGGTTTGCAGCACGGCGCGCACATCCATCAGCTTGGTCGCCTCGACGCCGCTATCGGCCTTCACCGACTGCGAGCAATAGCCGCAATCCTCCGGGCACCCACCGGTCTTGATGCTGAGCAGCGTGCACAGCTGGACCTGTTCGGGCGGATGATTCTGACGATGAACGCTCGCGGCCTGAAACAGCAGCTCGGTGAAAGGGAGGTCGAACAGCTGCGCGATTTCCTCGCGGGTCCAGTCGGTGCGGATTTGGGTCATACGGGTTTCCTGGCAAGATAAAGGCCCACGGCCATCACCGCGATGCCCAGAATGCGCTTGGGGGTCAACGAGGTCTGAATCACGCCGAGCAGGCCGAAATGGTCGATGGTGGCGGCCGCGATGAGCTGGCCGGTGAGGACGAAGAAGATCGCGTTGCCGAGCCCGATTCTCGGAGCCGAGAAAGCAATCGCAGTCGCGTAAAACAGCATGAAGACCGAGGCACCATAGAGCCACGGCTTGTCGAGCGTGAAGGACGACGCGCTGGGAAAGCCGACGAAGGCGAGCACCGTCGTGGAAATCACCAGACCGATACCGAAGGTCACAGCGGTCGCAGCGATCGGGCTACCGAGCTGCTGGTTCAACCCTGCGTTGAGCGATGCGAACACGGGGATGCCCAGCCCCGCCGCGAACATCATTGCGGCAATCGGCAGAAAGCTCGCGCCGCTTTGCGGGGCGCTCATGCGGGGAGCTCGCTGAGCTTGGCTGTGCGGAGGCGGGTCAATTTTTCTTCCAACTGTGGAGGCGCAATAGCAGCGCGACATAGATTAGGACAAAACCGATCACGGCGAGCCAGAACGTCAGCGGCGATGCCATGTCGCAATCTGCTTCTGGCCCCATACCGCAAGGCAGCAGGACGAAGAGGAGCGCGATTCCAGCGAGAGCCCAATAAACGAACGAGCCGACTAGTGCGATGAGTAGGCGGCTAGGCAAGCTCACTCCCCCTCCCCCCTTACTTCGTCACCCCCGCGGAGGCGGGGGTCCCGCTTCCTTCCGCGCGATGCCAAAGAAGAAGCGGGCCCCCGGATCCCCGGATCATGGTCCGGGGCAGGCAAGTCCGGGGTGACGGGGTGAGAGTTTTTCACTCCGCAGCCTCCATCGTCATTGCGAGGCGACGCAGTCGCCGCGGCGAGTCGAAGACGTGCTTGCACAATCCAGAGTCAGCACGGGGCACCCTGGATTGCTTCGCTGCGCTCGCAATGACGAATTGATAGACCATGACTCCGCCGCCTCTCAGCCCACCTCGGCCAGGGCCTGCTCAAGGTCCGCCTTGATATCTTCGATATTCTCGATGCCGACCGACACACGGACCACATCCGGCCCCGCGCCCGCTGCGATCAGCTCGGTTTCGCCGAGCTGGCTGTGCGTGGTCGAGGCGGGGTGGATGATGAGCGAGCGGGTGTCGCCGATATTGGCGAGATGGCTGAACAGCTTCACGTTGGAAACCAGCGCCTTCCCCGCCTCGTATCCGCCCTTCAGCCCGAAGGTGAACACCGCGCCGCCGCGCCCGCCGAGGTATGTGTTCGCCAGCTTGTAGTAATCGCTGTCGGGCAGCCCAGCGTAAGATACCCATTCCACCTTCTCGTGCGCCTTGAGCCACTCGGCCAGCGCCTTGGCGTTCTGGCAGTGCCGCTCCATCCGCAGGTGCAGGGTTTCCATGCCGGTCATCGCCAGAAACGCGTTCATCGGCGCGAGCGCCGGGCCGAGATCGCGCAGGCCCAGCACGCGGCAGGCGATGATGAAGGCGACCGGGCCGACCGGTTCCAGCGCATCGACCAGCACCGCGCCGTGGTACGATCCATTGGGCCTGGTGAGCGAGGCGAACTTGTCCCCTTGCGCCTTCCAGTCGAACCTGCCGCTATCGACGATCACGCCGCCGATGGCATTGCCGTGGCCGTTGAGGAACTTGGTCGTCGAATGGGTGACGATATCCGCGCCGAAATCGAACGGCTTGCACAGCGCAGGGCTGGCCATGGTGTTGTCCACGATCAGCGGCACGCCGCCCGCGTGGGCCACGTCGGCAATCGCGGAAATATCGCTGACCACGCCGCCCGGATTGGCGAGGCTTTCGATGAAGACGCAGCGCGTCTTGTCATCCATCGCGGCGCGCACGTTCTCGGGATCGTCGGCATCGACGAAGCGCGTTTCCCAGCCGAACTTGAGGAACGCCTCGCCCATCTGGTTGAGCGATCCGCCATACAGCTTGCGTGCCGCCACGATGTTGCAGCCCGGCTCCATCAAAGTGTGGAACGCGATCAGCTGCGCCGCATGGCCCGACGCGACGGCCAGCGCCCCCACGCCGCCTTCCATCGCCGCGATCTTCTTCTCGAGCGCGTCGTTGGTCGGGTTCATGATGCGCGAATAGATGTTCCCGAATTCCGACAGCGAGAACAGGTTGGCCGCGTGCTCCGGACTGTCGAACACGTAGCTCGCCGTCTGGTAAATCGGCGTGATGCGCGCGTTCGTGGTCGGATCAGGCTCGCACCCGGCGTGGACGGCGAGCGTTTCGGGGTGGAGATCGGTCATTGGAGGGTCCGTTCGGTCGGGGTTGGGGTTGGGGTAGCCGCGCTATTGTAAGGCCTTACGAAATCAATCGCTGCGGGATCGAGTTACTTAGCAAACAACCTTCTCAGCAACTGCCAGAGCAAAATTCCGACGACAACACTGGCGATCTGGGAGATTGGAAAGTTCCAAAGCTCCTCAGCGCGGCTCCACTCGCAATCGGTATTGCTGGAGAATGCCGGACAAGGTCCCATCGCTGAAACAAACAATCCCAGCAGCATCCAGACCGGGACGAGCAACCAGTAAATTGTCAGAGTGACTTTGCACCAAAGCGGCAAAGAGGGTGAATGCGTCTCGTTCACTCAATCGCCTCCCTCACTTCGTCACCCTCGCGAAGGCGGGGGTCCCGCTTCCTTCTGCGTACTACCGAAGAAGAAGCTGGACCCCGGATCAAGTCCGGGGTGACGAGACAGAGGATATTCACTTCACCTTCCCTGTCGTCATTGCGAGGAGCCGCAGGCGACGCGGCAATCCAGAGCTAGGCCGGGCCACCCTGGATTGCGTCGCTGCGCTCGCAATGACGTATGGCGAGGTCATCACTCCGCCGCCTCTTCGACCTCGTCATCCGCAGGCGGCATGTTGTGCCCAAGCAGCCGCAGCATATCCGCCGCGCATTCGATCACGTTGCTGCCCGGGCCGTAGATGCCCTGCACGCCGGCATCGCGCAGGAACTGGTAGTCGCTTTGCGGGATCACGCCGCCCGCCGTCACTTTGATGTCGGCGCGGCCTGCGTCTTTCAGCAGCCGGATCAGCTCGGGGATCAGCGTCTTGTGGCCTGCCGCCAGCGAAGACGCGCCGATCGCGTCCACACCCTCGGCCAGCGCCATTTCGAGCGTTTCCTGCGGGGTCTGGAACAGCGGGCCGGAGACGACATCGAAGCCCATGTCGGCAAAAGCGGAGGCGATCACGTTCGCGCCGCGATCGTGCCCGTCCTGGCCCATCTTGGCGATCATGATCTTCGGCTTGCGGCCCAGTCGCTGCTCGACCGCGTCGACGCCCTGCACCACCTGCTGATAGCGGTTATCCTCGGCGTAGGCCTTGGAATAGACGCCCTTCACCGGGGTCGGCTTGGTGTCGTAGCGGCCGAAGACGTCTTCCATCGCGCTGGAAATCTCGCCCAGCGTCGCGTCGTGGCGTGCCGCCTCGACCGCGAGTGCAAGCAGGTTGCCTTCCTTTTGCGCCGCACCGCGCGCCAGCGCATCGAGCGCGGCCTGGCAGGCCATCTCGTCGCGCTGCGACCGCACCTTCTCCAGCCGCGCGATCTGCGATTGGCGCACCTTGTGGTTGTCGATGTCGAGCGTCTCGATCTCGTCCTCGGTCTCGCGCCGATACTTGTTGACGCCGACGATCACCGTTTCGCCGCGGTCGACATTGGTCTGCTTCTCGGCAGCCGCCTGTTCGATCCGCCGCTTGGGCTCGCCGCTGGCGACGTATTGCGTCATCCCGCCCGCCGCATCGACTTCCTCGATGATTGTCTTCGCTTCCTCGACCAGCTTGGCGGTCAGCGCCTCGACATAGTAGGAGCCGCCCAGCGGATCGGCGACGTTGGTGATGCCGGTTTCTTCCTCCAGCACCAGCTGGGTGTTGCGCGCGATGCGGGCGGAGAAGTCGGTCGGCAGCGCGATCGCTTCGTCGAGCGCGTTGGTGTGGAGCGACTGCGTGCCGCCCAGCACCGCCGCCATCGCCTCGATCGTGGTGCGGATGACGTTGTTGTACGGGTCCTGCTCCTGCAGCGACACGCCGCTGGTCTGGCAGTGGGTGCGCAGCATTTTCGACTTGGGGTTCTGCGCGCCCAGATCTTCCATCACGTCGTGCCACAATGCACGCGCCGCGCGCATCTTGGCGATCTCCATGAAGAAGTTCATCCCGATGCCCCAGAAGAAGCTGAGGCGCGGGGCGAAGGCATCGATATCCAGCCCGGTGTCCATCGCGCGCTGGGCATATTCCTTGCCGTCGGCGATAGTGAAGGCGAGCTCCTGCACCGCCGTCGCGCCTGCTTCGTGCATGTGATAGCCGCTAATGGAGATGCTGTTGAAGCGCGGCATGTGGTCGGATGTGTAGGCGATGATGTCGCTCACGATCCGCATGCTCGGCTCGGGCGGGTAGATGTAGGTGTTGCGGACCATGAACTCCTTGAGGATGTCGTTCTGGATGGTCCCGGAAAGCTTGTCCTGGCTGACGCCCGACCGCTCCGCCGCGACGATGTAGAACGCCAGCACGGGGATCACCGCGCCGTTCATCGTCATCGAGACGCTCATCGTGTCGAGCGGGATCTGGTCGAACAGGATCTGCATGTCCGCCACGGTGTCGATCGCGACGCCCGCCTTGCCGACATCGCCGACCACGCGCGGGTGATCGCTATCGTACCCGCGGTGCGTGGCGAGGTCGAAGGCGACGCTCAGCCCCTTCTGCCCGGCGGCAAGGTTGCGGCGGTAGAAGGCGTTCGATTCCTCGGCGGTGGAGAAGCCCGCATACTGGCGGATCGTCCACGGGCGGCCGGTATACATGCTGGCATAGGGCCCGCGCGTGAAAGGTTCGAATCCGGGAAGGCCGGGGTCGATGTCCTTGGTATCCTCGGCCGTATAGAGCGGCTTCACATCGAAGCCCTCCAGCGTGTGCCAGGTCAGGTCGCGGCCTTTCACTTCCTTGTCGGCCTTGGCCTGCCAGTCGGAATAGCTCGGTTTATCAGTCATATCTTTTCCGTTCGCCCGGATCACAAGCCCCGCTCACCCTGAGCTTGTCGAAGGGTCGTCGTTGAGTGTCGGACCTGCGCTAGAAGAAAGGGCGGTCCTTCGACAAGCTCAGGACGAGCGGGACTGTTCGCCCCGCGATCGATGCGCCCGTCTTAGCGACCGGCCCCCGCCTTGCCAATCAGGCCTTGGCGCTCTCGCGCGCCGACACGCGGCGGTGCCATGCGGAAAGGTTCTCCAGCCCGTCGCTGGTTTCCAGCCCGATGAACTTTGCGAAATCGACCGTCGTGAGCAACAGGATATCGGCGGCGGTGAAGCTGGCGCCCGCGAGGTATTCGGTCTGGGCAAGCGAGCTATCGAAGAACTCGAGCGCTTCTGCCACGCGCGGACGGTTCGCTTCGCCCCACTCGGTATTGCGGCCGGGCAGCGCGGCGGTGAAGGCATGCGTGTGGACCCACACGGCGGCGACCGGCGGCATCAGGATCATCTCGACCCGGCGGCACCACATTTCGATCTGCGCGATTTCGAGCGGGGTGCTTCCGAACAGCGGCGGTTCGGGATGCAGCGCCTCCAGATAGCGCATGATCGCCACGCTTTCGGCGATCACGGTGCCGTCGTCCAATTCGAGGATCGGCGTCTGTCCGCGCGGATTCTTGGCGAGGTAGTCGGGCGCCTTCTGCTCGCGCTGCGGGATCGAGACTTCCCTGGAGGGCAGCTCGATGCCCTTCTCTGCCGCGAAGATACGCACGCGGCGCGGATTGGGTGCGGGATTGGGGCTATCGTAGAACAGCATCGAAGTTCCTCTCTCATCCCTCTCCCCGTGCGAGGAGAGGATAGCAAAGCCTGGTCGCGAGGCAGCCTGGCGACGCCTGGAGAGGGGCGCACAAGGTCCGCAGTGGCGAACTCCCCTCTCCCAACCCTCTCCCCACATGGGGAGAGGGCTATCGGGTCAGTTCGACCAGTGCGCACCGTCTTTCGGCGTCTCCATGATCTCGGTCAGCTGGCCCATCATGTCCTTCGGGTGGAGGAAGAAGATCGGCGTGCCGTGCGCACCGATGCGCGTGGGGCCGAGGATGCGCTTACCCTTCCCCTCGAACCACTCGCGCGCCTGCTCGATGTCCTCGACTTCGTAGCAGACATGGTGCTGGCCCCCGACGGGGTTCTTGGCGAGGAAGCCGTTGATGGGGGAGCTTTCGTCGTAGGGCTCGATCAGCTCGATCTGCGTGCCCTTGCCGACTTCGCCCGCGGCGTCGGGCGTATCGACGAAG
This sequence comes from Citromicrobium sp. UBA3494, assembly GCA_002377695.1. Taxonomy (GTDB): domain Bacteria; phylum Pseudomonadota; class Alphaproteobacteria; order Sphingomonadales; family Sphingomonadaceae; genus Alteriqipengyuania. The sequence goes on from DFQH01000008.1 coordinate 265,805, forward strand.
CAGACCTTCACGCCCTGTTCGGGCAGGTCGAAAGGCTCGGTGATCTGGGTGGCGCCCATCGTGTCGCGGTAATAGGCGATGGAGTCCGCGATCGAAGGCGTCGCGACGCCGATATGGTTGAGACGGCCTAGTTTCATGCGTCTGCTCCTGTAAATTCGTCATGCTGAACTTGTTTCAGCATCCAGTCTTCCTCCTGCAACGCCCGCGCGTTCCCTACACTGGACCCTGAAACAAGTTCAGGGTGACGGAATAGGGCGACTGCGCTGCCTCGCAACCACCGTTGAGACGGTCGAGTTTCATAGTGCTCTCACCATCCAAACGATTGTCGCTGCAACTCCTGCAACCACCATGAGAAGTCCAAACGCGGAGAATACCCGCAACAGCAAAACTGCGAGGCCAAAGCCTTTTGGATGATCGTGTGCCTTCAGCACGAGACCAAGTCCGTTGGTAAGGACGCCGGATCGCCGCCACCGATCAGCGAGTTTCCAACACCCGACAACGAACGTGCAAGCGCAAGCCGTCCAAAACAAACAGAATGCCGCCCAGAGCCACTCCATCACAACGGAATATTATCATGCTTCTTCCACGGGTTGCTCAACTCCTTCCCCCGCAGCTTCCGCAGGCCCAGCGCAATCCGCCGCCGGGTCGAGCGCGGGTAGATGACCTCGTCGATATAGCCGCGTGAGGCGGCGACGAAGGGGTTGGCGAAGCGGTCTTCGTATTCCTTGGTCTTCTCGGCGATCTTTTCGGGATCGTCGCGGTCCTGGCGGAAGATGATCTCCACTGCGCCCTTGGCGCCCATCACCGCGATCTCGGCGGTCGGCCAGGCATAGTTGAGGTCGCCGCGCAGGTGTTTGCTCGCCATCACGTCATACGCGCCGCCATAGGCCTTGCGGGTGATGACGGTGATCTTGGGCACGGTCGCCTCGGCATAGGCGAACAGCAGCTTTGCGCCGTGCTTGATGATGCCGCCAAGTTCCTGCGAAGTGCCGGGAAGGAAGCCGGGCACGTCGACGAAGGTCACGATCGGAATGTCGAAAGCATCGCAGAAGCGCACGAAGCGCGCGGCTTTCTTCGACGAATTGATGTCGAGCACGCCCGCCAGCACCAGCGGCTGGTTGGCGACCACGCCCACGGTGCGGCCTTCCACACGGCCGAAGCCGCAGATGATGTTGCCCGCATGCTTGGGCTGGATCTCGAAGAAATCGCCGTCATCCAGCACCTTCGAAATGACCTCGTGCATGTCGTAGGGCTGGTTGGCATTGTCGGGGATCAGCGTGTCTAGGCTTTCCTCCACCCGGTCCCACGGATCATTGCTCGGCATGTCGGGCACCGGCTCGCGGTTCGACAGCGGGAGGAAATCGAAGAAGCGACGCGTCGCCATCAGCGTTTCGATATCGTTCTCGAACGCGTCGTCGGCCACGCTGGTCTTGGTGGTGTGGGTGATCGCGCCGCCCAGCTCTTCCTGCGTGACGACTTCGTTGGTGACGGTCTTCACCACGTCGGGCCCGGTCACGAACATGTAGGAGCTGTCCTTCACCATGAAGATGAAGTCGGTCATCGCGGGGCTATAGACCGCGCCGCCCGCGCACGGCCCCATGATGACGCTGATCTGCGGGATGACGCCCGATGCGAGTACGTTGCGCTGGAACACC
>DFQH01000008.1:267730-347105 GCA_002377695.1 Citromicrobium sp. UBA3494
CTGCGGCACCACGCCGCTGGCGAGTACGTTGCGCTGGAACACCTCGGCATAGCCGCCGAGCGATGCCACGCCTTCCTGGATGCGCGCGCCGCCCGAGTCATTCAGGCCGATGACGGGCGCGCCGACCTTCATCGCGGTGTCCATCACCTTGCAGATCTTCTCCGCATGGCGTTTGGACAGCGATCCGCCGAAGACGGTGAAATCCTGGCTGAAGACATAGACCAGCCGGCCGTTGATCGTGCCCGACCCGGTGACGACGCCGTCCCCCATGATCTGCTGATCTTCCATGCCGAAATCGGTGCAGTCGTGGACGACGTAGGTGTCCAGCTCCTCGAAGCTGCCTTCGTCGAGCAGCACGTCGAGCCGCTCGCGCGCGGTCAGCTTGCCCTTGGCATGCTGCGCATCGATCCGCTTCTGGCCGCCACCCATCCGTGCGGCTTCGCGGCGTTTTTCCATTTCGGCAATATTGGCTGACATCGGCATCCCTCTGAAACTGTTAGGGACGCGTTGCACGGGTAGGCCGTGCCGGTCAATCGGCGGGCGGAGGCGGCGCGGGATCGCGCACGTGCGGGTACTTGGCCGCAAAGCGTTCGCGGCTTTCGGGCGACCCGACGACCAGCACGGGCGCATCGCCGCAGGCTTCGCGCAAGGCGGCGGTGGTTTCGGGCGCGATATAGGCGCTGGGAGGCCCGCCCCAGTTCATCGGTTCGCCGAGCCGCGCCAGCGTCTGCCCGCCGACCCGGTCCTTGAGCACGTAGAAACCTTCTGCGTCCTTATCGAGCCCGATTTCGGCGTGGAAGAACGCCAGCTGGTCCGCCTCGCCATCGCCCTGCGTGGCCCAGAAGCAGCCATCGCGCAGCTCGACCCTGCCAAAGAGCAGCGCTTCGTTCTGTGCGCCCGTGCGTGCCGAGGATGCGGGCCAGAAGCGGATGCCGGGCTTTGCAGCTTCGGAGACGGTGGGCAGGTTCATCGCCGGGACGAAGGACCAGGCGATATGCCTGGGCACCGTCCAGCCGTTTTCCTGCGCCCATCGCGCGAACTCGCTTTCGGTCATGCCGACATCGATGCTGGTGACCGCACCATCGGCGCCCTTGCCGTCGTACCCTGCACCCAGAAGCGCGTGCGCCGCTTCGAGACGACCGGTCCACGTCCGGCCGATGTCGCGCGCGTTGGCAGGCGGCGCGGCGGTTGCCTCGCGCCGGACATAGCCCTCGCCATCATAATGCTCCGCCCGCATCAGCTCCGCATAATCGGGCGTCGGGGCCTCGACCTGCGTGGCGTAGGAGCGCTCGTCTTCGGGATGAGCGGGACTCACCGCATGCTCGTCACCGGCCATCGGGGAACAGGCGGCAAGCAGGGCGATCGGGGCGATGAGGATGCGCATGGTGCAATTCTCGGCCCGCGATACTTGCCCGCCGCTGAACTCGCGTCAGCGCATCAGCACCAGTTCTTCGGCCATGGTCGGATGGATCGCGACCGTCGCATCGAAATCGGCCTTGGTCAGCCCGGCCTTCACCGCGATCGCGGCGGCCTGCATCATTTCGGGTGCTTCGGGTGCGATCATGTGGATGCCGACGATCTTCCCGCTGTCGCCATCGCAGACCATCTTCATCAGGCTGCGCTCGTTGCGGCCCGCCAGCACGTTCTTCATCGGGCGGAAGTCCGACAGGTAGACCTTCACGCTGCCCAGCGTGTTCTTCGCCTCGCCCTCGGTCATGCCGACGGCGGCGATCGGCGGATGGCTGAACACCGCGCTGGGGATGCAGGAATGGTCCACTGCCACCGGCTCGCCCTTGCCGAACACGGTTTCGGCGAAGGCCTGGCCTTCGCGGATGGCAACCGGGGTCAGCTGCACGCGATCGGTCACATCGCCCACGGCGTAGATGTGGTCGACATTGGTCTTGCTGAACCGGTCGACCTTCACCTCGCCGCCCTCGCCCAGCTCGACGCCGGCGTTTTCCAATCCCAGCCCTTCGGTGTTGGGAATGCGGCCCACCGCGAACATCACGAGATCGGCTTTCTCCTCGTCGCAGTCGGACAGCTTCACGAAATAGCCGCCTTCGTCGCACGGCTTGATATATTCGAAGGTGGTGTTGAAGCGGAACTTGATCCCCTTGGTGGTGGAGATCTGCAGCAGCCGGTCGCGCACGGCTTCGTCATAGCTGCGCAGCAGGCGATCGCCGCGGTTCACGATGTGAACATCGCAGCCGAACTCGTTGAAAATGCCCGCAAACTCGTTGGCGATATAACCGCCGCCCGCGATGATGATCTTCTTGGGCAGTTCATCGAGATGGAAGGCTTCGTTCGAGGATATCGCATGTTCCGCGCCCTGGCATTCGGGCATCCGGGGCCGCGCGCCGGTCGCGATCAGGATGTGCTTCGCGGTCACGGTCTTGCCGCTCGCCAGCGTGATTTCGTGCGGGCCGGTAATCTCGGCACGCTCGTTGAAAATCTCGACCCCGTGGCTTTCGAGCGTGTTGGTATAGGACCCTTCGATCCTGGTAACATCGTCGAGCACGTTGTCGCGCAGCTTGATCCAGTCGAAGCTGCGTTCGCCAATGTCCCAGCCAAACCGCTGGCAATCCTCAAGATCCTCGGCGAACTGCGCGCCGTAGACGAGCATCTTCTTGGGCACGCACCCGCGGATCACGCAGGTGCCGCCCACCCGATGTTCCTCCGCAATCGCGACCTTCGCACCATGGGCGGCGGAAACGCGACTGGCGCGAACTCCGCCGGAACCCGCGCCAATCGTGAAGAGGTCGTAGTCGTATTGTTCGGCGGGCATATTCTGGCGCTCCTGCTGGCAAGAGCGCGCGATATGGCGGGCACGGTCGGATGGTTCAACCGGCAGCGGGCGACCCGACCGGCCTAGCGGAATTTGACCGCCGGTTCCTCGAGCGCAAGCTTGCGTGCCACGGAGGCAGTCTGCACCGCAAAGAGGCAGATGAGCAGCACGCCCACGGCCCCGACAAAAAAGTCGAAACCGGTGAAGAGGCCGATCAGCGGGGTCGGACCCAGGGCGATCATCGCAAGCGTCATCGCGATCAGGACCAGACGCAGCTCGGTGGGGCCAGCCTTCAGGTAGGAAAGGCGCAGTTCGCCCATCACCCTTACCGAGAGGAACGCGTGGATCGACATCAGCAGATAGCCCGCCAGCGCCACCAGCGCGACTTCCAGCTGGACGTAGCCGGAGGCGCCGAGCCCCAGCACGACCAGCGTTGTCGCCAACCCATCGCAGCTGTGATCGAGGAAATAGCCGTAACGCGGGCGCTCGATCCGGCGGAAACGCGCCAGACTTCCGTCGAGCGAATCGCCGAACCAGTGCAGCACGTATCCGGCAATCGCCAGCCACAGCCAGCCGTCGCCCAGATTGCTGGCCGCATAGCCGGCGAAGACCGCCAGCGCGCCGACCATGCCGGCGAATGTCAGCATGTCGGGGGTCACCCACCCGGGCATCGCAGCACACAAGCGGTTGAGCAGCCAACGCTCCCCCCGAGCCAGCACGTTTTCCTGCACGCGTTCTATCGGCTGGGCGTCGGGGGAGAGTTTCTTATTGGTCGAATTCACTGGAGCCATCCAAGCGGTATATCAGCCAGACGCGGGGGCGCCACGCAAGCCGGCCTGTTCAGCCTCGGCCGCCGGAACGCGCGCCGCTGGGGCGGCTGTTCTGCCGCCGCTGGCCGCCACTGCGGTTCTGATCCCTGCCGGGGCCGCCGCGACCCTGGCCGCCACCGCGGCTTTCACCCTGCGGCTTGCCGCCGCCGGGGCGGCCCTTGCGGTTCTGGTGCTTGTTCTTGGGCTTTGCATTGCGCCCGCCATCACCGATCGGCTTGGGGCTGACGCGCTGTCCGCGCTGCTGCTTGGGCGCGGGCTTGGTGGGGCCGACGCCTTCGACCACCGCGCGGAAGTTTTCCGGCAGCGGCAGGCGTTCGAACTCGGCGTCGGTCGTCTTGCGGATATCCTTGAGATACTGACGCTCGTCCTCGGCGCAGAACGCGATGGCAATGCCGTCGGCACCCGCACGCGCGGTCCGCCCGATGCGGTGAACATATTGCTCGGGCACGTTGGGGAGTTCGTAGTTGATCACGTGGCTGACGCCGGGAATGTCGATCCCGCGCGCGGCGACGTCGGTCGCCACCAGCACCGGGGTCTTGGCCCGCTTGAACTCGTCGAGCGCGCGTTCGCGCTGCGGCTGGCTCTTGTTGCCGTGGATCGCGTTCGCCGCGATGTTCACCTGCGCCAGCTTCTTCACCACGCGGTCGCAGCCATGTTTGGTGCGCGCGAAGACGAGCACGCGTTCGAGCTTGCCGGGGATTTCATGGCGGCCCGACAGGATCAGTTCGAGCAGGCTCTGCTTCTCGTCCTGCTGGACCATGAACAGGTACTGGTCGATCCGCTCTGCCGTGGTGCTTTCGGGGGTCACCGAGACCTGCACGGGATTGCGGCAATACTGGCTGACGAGGTCCTTGATCGCCTTGGGCATGGTCGCGCTGAAGAACAGCGTCTGGCGATCCTTCGGCGTCAGTTCGTTGATCTTGCGCAGCGCGTGGATGAAGCCGAGGTCCAGCATCTGGTCCGCTTCATCGAGCACCAGGATTTCGACCTTGTCGAGAGTGAACGCGCGCTGGTCGATCAGGTCGAGCAGGCGGCCCGGCGTCGCGACCAGGATGTCGCACCCGCGGTGCAGCTTGTTGCGATCCTTGTTGACCGAGGTGCCGCCGACGATCGACTGGACCTTCAGGCCCGCAAGCGCGCCGTAATCCTTGGCGCTCTGGGCGATCTGCCCGGCCAGTTCGCGCGTCGGCGCAAGCACCAGCATGCGGCACGATTTGAACGGCGTCTGGTTGTCGGCGTCGCGCAGACGATCGATGCTGGGCAGCATGAACGCGGCGGTCTTGCCGGTGCCCGTCTGCGCGATACCCAGAAGGTCGCGCCCTTCGAGCACGGGAGGAATGGCCTGCGCCTGGATCGGCGTGGGCTCCTTGTAGCCTTGCAGGTCGAGCGCTTGGAGAACGGGCTGCGACAGGCCAAGGTCTGAAAACTGTGTCATGAAATAACTCGCAATATATGCGGCGCGCAGACGCAGTGGTCGCGCGGCGCGGGGGTTGAAACCACCCGCGTGAAAAGGGAAGTCTGTAGAAAAAGAACCGAAGGGCTGCCGGGAGCGGCTTTGTCTGGCCGCTCGCTTCACGCTGGCGCGCGCTTCGATGGGCAGCAGATGGTGCATCGCAGCGCCAAAGTCAATGCGCACGCCTTCGCATTTGCGAAACACTCTCCCTTCCCGCACGTTGCGGGGACGAGGAAAGGGGGATTGCGATGATCGAACCCATCAGCGAAACCATCGACGAGGGCACTGCACTGCTGGCCGATCCCCTGCACGCGGCCATTGCGGCGGGAATTGCGGTGGCGCTGGCGCTCGCGATCCATGCGGCGCTGTTCTTCCTCCTGCGGCGGATCGCACGGCGGACCGATGGATCGGCGGACGATATCGTGGTCCGGCATCTCCATCGACCCACACGGCTGGCTTTGGTCGTCCTCGCCTTGATGGGCGCCGCCCGCGAGGTGCCCGAACTGCGCGACATCTGGGCCGATATCGCCACCTTCGTGCTGCCCGCGGTGGTTGGCTGGATGGTGCTGTCGATCCTGCGCGCGCTGGTCGAGGCGGCAAAGCTCAAGGCGGACATTTCCGTCGCGGACAATCTCAAGGCGCGCCGCAAGCGCACCAAGCTGACGATGTTCAGCCGCATCGCCACCTTCATCATCGTTTTCGTGACCATCGGCCTGATGCTGCTGGCGATCCCGGGCGTGCGCGACATCGGGCTGACGCTGGTTGCTTCGGCGGGCCTGGCGGGCCTGGCGGTGGGCGCCGCGGCGCAACCCGCGCTCAAATCGCTGATCGCAGGCGTGCAGATGGCGCTGACCGAGCCGATCAATATCGACGATGCCGTGGTCCTCGAAGGCGAATGGGGCTGGATCGAGGATATCCGCACCACCTACGTGGTGGTGAAGATCTGGGACGAGCGGCGGCTGGTGGTGCCGACCAGCTATTTCCTCGAAAAACCCTTCCAGAACTGGACCAAGCAGACCGCCAACCTGCTGGGCACGGTGTTTCTCCATCTGGACCCGAAGGCCAGGATCGCACCCGTGCGCGAGGAATTCTTCCGCCAGGTCGAGGCGAACGAGCGCTGGGACGGCCGGGTAAAGGTGGTGCAGGTGACCGACACCACGCGCGATTCCAAGGAAGTGCGCCTGCTGATGAGCGCGAAGAACTCGCCCACCCTGTTCGATCTTCGCTGCGATATCCGCGAAGGCATGATGGAATGGCTGGCCGACAACCGGCCGGAAGATTTTGCGCAGCTAAGGCTGATGAACGACGCTGGCGGCAGATCGCAGCCGCCCGATCCCGCCCAGAACGTTTCGGATTAGGGCGGTCAGGCCGATCGCCGCAGCGAGCTTGCGCACCGCATTCTCACCGCCGCTGCCGTCTTCTCAACCGCAGGTTCCGCGCAGCGCGCGCCGACTTCGTCCGGACCGTCGATGAGTTTCGGCACCAGCCGGGCAAGGCTTTCCGCCGCCGCATCGAAATTCCGCTGGGCGTGACGCAATTCCTGCCCTTCCGGTTCCGTATCGTCGCACGCCCGAACGGTCTGCAAGCGATCGAACGACGCGCGAAAATCCCTCAATACCTCGTCCCGCAAAGACATGACCGAAGCCCCCTTTTCGAGTATTCGATAGTTCAAATATCTGTAATGACGGAATTTATATCGATGCTCTTAAAGAGTTCTGAACTGGAGTTCCTGGCCCGACGGGTTCTCCTGCAATCCTCCCTGTGGCGCGGGTTGCCGCGGCGGGGAATGCGCAGTGCCAACCTGCATTGCTCGCGTTTGAAACCAAACCTGCTGCCAAGCGCTCGATAAGGATATGGACCTCAATGCCCCGATCCCGGTCGCTGCGCTCGACATCGAAATCGTGCTGCGCCTCGGCGTGGCCGCCCTGCTCGGCCTGGTCGTGGGGTTCGATCGCGAATGGCGCGGGCATGCGGCCGGGATGCGCACCCATGGCCTCATCTGCGTGGCAGCCGCGGGAATGGCGGTCTCGGTCCTGGCACTATACAACCAGCTCGACGCACCGCGCGTCGATCCGCTGCGCATGTTCGAGGCGGCGGCCGGCTTTATCGGGATCGTGGGCGCAGGACTGATCGTCTTCAGCCGTGGCAGGGTCCACAACCTTACCACCGCGGCGCACCTGTGGCTGGCGACCGTGATCGGCCTCGCTTGCGGGCTTGGCCAGTGGCCGCTGGTGGTGGTGCTTGCGGTCATCAGCCTGGTGATGATCTCGGCCATGCGCGTGGTCGAAGGCTGGTTCGGCCACGATGACCGCAAGCTCGACGAAGACTGAGCCCCTTTCCGACGGACAAATCTCATGAAAAAAGGGCGCAAGAACCGCGTTCCTGCGCCCTCTGGTTTAAGATCGATGACGACGGCGCCGAACCGCCGCATCGATTCCCGGGGAAGCCTGTGAAGCCTTTACGGGGTGCGCGCCGAATTGCGTGCTGCCTGGAACTCCGCCTGCGAGAGATAGCTGTCGCCATCTTCGTCGAAATAGAAGAAGGTCTGACCCGCTTCGTTGATCTGGCTCTGCGTCAGATAAGGCGCCTTTGCGTCGTTGCGTGCAGGCTCCGTCGGATGGGTCGGCAGCGCCCAGATCGCATATTCGGCGACGGACAGCTCGCCATCGTCGTTCCGGTCGAGATAAGCGAAATCCATCCGGCTGCGCGGCATCATCTGGCTTTCGCCCGACATGTCCGAACCGCTGGTCGACGCCGAACCACCGGACGAGGCCATCGTGTCGTCGCCCGATCCGCCTGTGGTGGTTTCATCGTCCATCGAGCCTGCGCTCGTGGAGCCTTCGTCCATACTGCCGCCGGATTCCATCTCATCCGCCATGGCATCGCGGTTGCGGTCGTATTCGTCGCTGACGGCCTGCCTGTCCATCTCGTCGAAGCGCGTCTGCTGGTCCTCGTCGAGATCACCGCCGACCGGATAGGCATCGTCATCGGCGTTGACATCATCGTCCACGATCTCGTCGACATCATCGATCGCAGTGTTCTCGACATCCTCGGACCCGCAGGCTGCGAGCGCGAGTGCGGCGGTGGAGACCAGTGCGGTCAATTTGAGACGATGTTGCATGGGGGATCCTTCAAGGTTTGTGTGAGCCCGCAACGTGAACGCACGACGCGGCAAACCTTTCAGAATCTCACATCGGTTAAGTTGCATGCGAAAGAGGGTGAGCCGCGCGCCCCTCCCTCTCATCCCATGCACTCAGCCCAACCCGCTCGCTTTCAGCAACGCCCGCGTGCTCGCGTCGAACTCCGCCGCGCCGCCCTCGATATCCCTGGCCATCTTCTTGCCCAGCTCGACGCCGAACTGGTCGAAGGGGTTGATCCCCATCAGCACCGCGTTCGCAAAGGTGCGATGTTCGTGGAAGGCGATCAGCGCGCCCAAAGTCGCAGCGTCGAGATCGTCGCACAGGATCGTTGCGCTGGGACGGTTGCCGGGAAACTCGCGCGCGGGGTCCTTGCCATCCGCGCTCATGTTGCCGCCGGCCATCAGCGCCGCGCCCTGCGCAAAGCAGTTGGTCAGCAGGATGGCATGATGCGCCGGATCGAGCGCGTCGCCCGGCGCGATGCTGGCAATGAAGTCGACCGGGACCATGTGCGTGCCCTGATGGAGCAGCTGGAAAACCGCATGCTGCGCGTCGGTCCCCACCCCGCCCCAGGTGATCGGGGCCGAGGGGCCACGCAAAGGCTCTCCCTCGGAGGTCACGCGTTTCCCGTTGCTCTCCATCTCCAGCTGCTGGAGGTAGCTGGGGAACAGCGCCAGCCGCTCGTCATAGGCAAACACCGCGCGGGTCTGGCAGCCGCGCACGCGGGCATAATACTGGTCCGCGAAAGCAGCACGCAGCGGCAGGTTGTCGCGTCCGTCGGTGTCGCGGAAATGCGCATCGACCGCCGCCGCGCCTTCCAGCATCGCGGCGAATTCGTCCCATCCCGCAGCCAGCGCGACAGGAAAACCGATGCTCGACCACAGCGAATAGCGCCCGCCGACAGATTCCATGAAGGGCAGCACGCGGGTTTCGTCCACGCCCCATTCCACCGCGCGTTCGGGATTGGCGGTCAGCGCGATCACGCGGCCATGCGGGTCGGACACCCCGCCTTCGCGCAGCCAGCGCATCGCGCTTTGCGCGTTGGTCATGGTCTCGATCGTGGTAAAGGTCTTGGAGGCAACCGCGACCAGCGTGGTCGCCGGATCGCACGCGGCAAACGCCTCTTCCAGAGCCACACCGTCGATGTTCGATACGACGTGGCAATCGACATAGGCGAGGTCCCGAGTGAGCGCGTCGACCGCCAGATCGGGCCCTAGCGCGGAACCGCCGATGCCGATGTGGATCAGATGGTTCACATCGCCCAGCGCCCCCTCGCGGATCGCCTCGACCAGCATCTGCATCCGCGTGCGCAGCGCGTCCGCTTCCTCGACGCTCGCCTCGCTGCCCGATCCGCGCTGCGCCGTGTGTTCGGCCGCCCGGCCTTCCGTCACGTTGATCGCCTCGCCAGCAAACAGTTCGGCTCGTCTGGCCGCAAAATCGCTCGCCTCGGCCAGGTCATCGAACGCGTCGAGCAGGTCTGGCGTGAGGTGCGTTTTCGACCAGTCGAAGCGGATACCGGCGGCGTCCTCTCCTTCACCCCAGCCGATCCGGCCCGAAAGCCGGTCCACGCGGGCATCGTCGCCCGCGAAAAGATCGCTCAGGCTCGCCTGGGGCAAAGCCTCGATCCGGTCCCACGCGGCTGTCCTGCTGTCGCTCATCTGTACAAAATCCTGTTGCCTGCCTGCCCTTAGCGCCTAGGTGCTGTGGCGATGGATGAAAAGGGCGAAGCAGGCCCGGCGCACGAGGCCGGAGACGATGCGCGCGGCGGCGGGCTGGCGAGCCTGCTGACGCTTGTGCTGCTGGTCGCCCTTTTCGCGCTGACCGTGCGCACCTTTGCATTCTCGCTGTTCACGATCCCGAGCGAGAGCATGATGCCCCGCCTTATGCCTGGCGATACGATCGCGGCGAAGAAATGGCCCTACGGCTATTCGAGCAATTCGCTGCCGTTCGATCTGCCGCTGATCCCGGGCCGCTGGTTCGCGCACCAGCCCCAGCGCGGCGATATCGTGATCTTCAAGCACCCGGTCGACCACACCGATTACGTCAAGCGCGTGATCGGTCTGCCGGGCGACGAGGTGGAACTGCGCGGCGGGTACGTGATCCTCAACGGACAGACGCTCAGCCAGTCGGCCACCGACGATGCGATCGTCCCGGTCACGCCCAACAACCCCTGCGGCTGGGGCGGGCGCGAGGAAGCGCGGCCCGCAGGCGGTGTGGACTGTCGCTACACCCGCAATCGCGAATACCTGCCTTCGGGCGTAAGCTACGATGTGATCGACTACGGAGCGACCGAGCAGGACGACTGGGGCCCGCGCACGGTGCCCGCCGGCACGATGTTCCTGCTGGGCGACAACCGCGACAACTCGATGGACAGCCGCTTCCCCGCAGTGCCCGGCGGCGGCATCGGCTTCGTCAGTCAGGACAAGCTGGTCGGCCAGGCCGGATCGATCCTGTGGTCGACCGACGGTTCGGCCCGGTGGCTCGACCCCGAAAGCTGGTTCGAGGCGCTGCGGGACGAACGGACAGGACAGGCACTGTGATCGGGAGTTTTGCATGAGCGAGTGGGGCAAGACCAGATCCTGGCTCCAGGGTATCGGCTTTGCCGCGCGCGACGAAGCGCTGTGGGTGGAAGCGCTTACGCATGGCAGCCTGGGCGAAAGCCGCGACTATCAGCGGCTGGAATTCCTGGGCGATCGCGTGCTCGGCCTCACGATTGCGGAATGGCTGTTCGAAACGCAGACGGACGCAGCCGAAGGGGCGCTGGCCCAGCGGCTCAACGCGCTGGTCAGCAAGCAGGCCTGCGCTGGGGTGGCGCGCAAGATCGGCGTGCCCGAGCATGTGCGGCTGGGCAGGCAGGCGCGCGACGATGGCGCTGCCGGAAGTGACAATATCCTGGGCGACGTAATGGAATCGCTGCTCGGCGCCCAGATGCGCGAGGCCGGGTTCGACGATGCCAAGACGCTCGTACGGCGGCTATGGGCGGACGCGGTGGAAGGCGATGCCGGGCGCGCGAAACATCCGAAGTCCGCGCTGCAGGAATGGGCGGCGGGCAATCGCCGGCGCCCGCCCGAATACGCGCTGGTCGACCGTTCCGGCCCCGATCACGCCGCACGCTTCACCGTGCGGGTTTCGGTGAGGAACGTCGGCGAGGCAGAGGCGATGGCAAGCAGCAAGCAGGAAGCGGAAACGGCGGCGGCGAAAGCGTTTATGGAGCGCTATGGCTAGCGCGCGCTTGCGCTCGCGCTTCGACACGCTCAGGACGAGCGGGATATGACCGATATAGAAAATTCATCCGCCAAAAGCGGCGAGGAAAAGCAGAAATGCGGCGTGATCGCCGTGCTCGGCGCACCCAATGCGGGCAAGTCCACGCTCGTCAATGCGCTGGTGGGCCAGAAGGTCGCCATCGTCAGCGCCAAGGCGCAGACCACCCGCGCGCGCATGCTGGGCATCGCGCTGCACGAGAGCGACGACGCGAACACACAGATGATCCTGGTCGATACGCCCGGCATCTTCGCGCCCCGCCGCCGCCTCGACCGCGCGATGGTGAATGCGGCGTGGGAAGGCGCGGAAAGCGCGGATGCGGTGCTGCTGCTGGTCGATCCGGTAAAGCAGCGCCGACACGAGCTGGAGCCGCTGCTGGAACAGCTTGCCGGGCGGCCCGAGAAGAAGATCCTGGTCCTCAACAAGGTGGATGTCGCCAAAAAGGAGCCGCTGCTGGCGCTGGCGCAGGAGCTTTCGGGCAAGGTGGAGTTCGCGGAGATATACTTCATTTCCGCGCTGACCGGCGATGGCGTGCCCGAGCTGAAGGACGCGCTGGCGGCCGAAATGCCCGAAGGCGTGTGGATGTATCCCGAAGATCAGGTTTCCGACGCCTCCGAACGCCTGCTCGCCACAGAGATCACGCGCGAACAGCTCTACCGCCAGCTGCACGAGGAGCTGCCCTACGACAGCGCGGTGCGGCCGGAGAAGTATGTAGAGCGCAAGGATGGCAGCGTGGAAATCCACCAGCAGATCGTGGTCGCGCGCGAAAACCAGCGCGCCATCGTGCTGGGCAAGGGCGGCAGCCGGATCAAGGAAATCGGCTCCGCCGCGCGCGAGGAACTGAGCGAATTGCTGGGCCGCAAGGTCCACCTGTTCCTGCACGTCAAGGCGACCGAGAACTGGTCGGAGGACAAGGAAATCTTCGAGGAAATGGGCTTGGACTGGGTGCGCTGATCGCGCTAATCTTCCGACATAACCTTCAGAAGAGAGTCCCGCATGCGCATCACCACCGCCCTTCCCGTCACCCTCGCCGCCTCTCTCGCGTTGAGTGCATGCGCCACCGTTCCCGACGACGGCTCTCCCTCATGCCCCACGGTGAGTCGTGACTGGCAGGCATGGATCAACGCCATGCCTGGGCCAAATGCGCAGCGCACCCTGCACATCACCGGCAGTGTCGACATGCCGACGCCCGGCTATACGGTGGAACTGGTGGGAGGCCCCGCCGACCGGATGCAGCCGCCGGGCCTGCGTTTCCGCATGGAAGTCACGCCGCCCGATGGGCCGGTGACCCAGGTGATCACGCCTACCGAGGTCCGCTATAGCGAACCGACACCCTATTCGCAGATCCGCGAGATCATGATCACCTGCGCGGATCGCCCGGTGGTGGTGATTACCGAAGTGCCGGTGGCGCAGTAGCGTAACGAGGCGGGGACAGGGCGTCCCCGCCGCTATCGGCCAGCTTCGCGGGCAGCCGGAGGGCCGTCCGCGGAGGTCGCCGCTTCCCGTTCCCGCACGGCCTCGGTCGGCGTGACGAATTGCGCACCCTCCGCCTTCAGGAACATGACGATCCGCCTGAACTCTTCCATCCGCGCCGGGTCGTCGACCCAGCTTCGCGGATGGCCCTGGATCACCAGCACCGGCTCATCGCGATGCGCCGCATATCCGGCGCGGAAACTCTCGAAATCGGGGATATGCACCGGGTATTCGATATTGACCGCCGCGATGCGCGGTAGCGGACTCTTGCGCGATGGCGCGGCTTCCTCGCTCGTGTCCTTGTACATCCATACGCGCACATCGTCGCGATCCGCCAGAACACGTGCAGTGTTCGCATCCGTGCTGTTGTAGGGCGCCCCGAACGTCGAGAAAGTAATTCCCAGCACCCGCTCGCCCAGATACTGCGTGCGCGCGATGGCCGCTTGCTGCTCCGCCAGAGAGCGCCCCCTAAATTCGCGGACTTGGGCCGCGCCCTCGCCGCTGCGGCAATGGCAGTAACCATGGTTCCACAGCTCGTGGCCCCGCGCATCGCGGGCAAGCAGCCAGTCCACCGCCTCTTGCCGGGGTTCCTCCAGACCCTCGCCGATCACGCCGATCGTGGCGGTCACATCCTGCGCCTCGAGAAAGCGAAACACCTCTTCCCAGCCCGGGTGAATGCCGCCATCGGCACGAAAATCGTCGAGCTTCAAGACGATGGCGGGGGCCGGGCTGGAACCGGCCTCTTCGACGCCCGTCAGCGATGCGCAAGCCGAGAGCGCGCCGCCCAGAGCAAAGGCCAGCAACCAGCGGATCACCGCCATCCTCCCCCGCTCATGACCGGGCGCACGCCACCCCATGGCACGGGCGCCCGCCATGTCCTCCACGCTCGCTCTCCAGAAGCCCTCTCCTATCGCTTCTTCGCAATCGCAATCTTGTTCTTCTTGGCGAAGTCCCTGGTCGATTCCTCGCTGCGGTTCAGCGCCTTGGCGATCTGCTTGAGGCCTTGCCCCTTCCCGGCCAGCACCTTCAGCTGTCCCGCCTCTTCGCCCGTCCAGGGCTGCTTGTGCCGCTCGAACTTGTCCTTCGCCATCAGTCATCCGCCTTCTTGGTGGCGGCCTTCTTGGCAGGGGCCTTCTTCGCCGCCGGCTTCTTGGCAGCCGCCTTCTTGGCCGGGGCCTTCTTCTTCGCAGGCGCCTTTTTCTTCTTCTTGGCTGGCCCCTTGGCGGCGCGGGCATTGATCAGTTCGATCGCCTGCTCCTCGGTCACGTCCTCTGGCTTCACATCCTTGGGGATGGTCGCGTTGGTCGTGCCGTCGGTGACGTAGGGGCCGTAGCGGCCCGGCATCACCTTCATTTCGGCCTCGGAGGTCGGGTGCTTGCCGAGAACCTTGATCGGCTCCGCCTTGGCGCGCCCGCGGCCACCCTTCTGCGCCGCTTCGGCGAGCAGCGTGACTGCGGCATTCATGCCGGTGTCGAACACATCGGCCGTGCTGGTGAGCCTGGCGTACTTGCCATCGTGCCGCAGGTACGGGCCGTAGCGCCCGATGCTCGCCTCGATATCATTGCCAGTCTCAGGGTGCTGACCGACGATACGCGGGAGCGAGAGCAGCTTGAGCGCCATCTCGAGGTCCAGCTCGCCGATATCCTTGGGGATACTCGCACGCTTGGCTTCCTTGCCCTCGCCCAGCTGCAGGTACGGCCCAAAGCGGCCCGTCTTGCGCTCGACCGGCAGGCCGGTCTCCGGGTCTTCGCCCAGCACCGCATCCTCGGCGACCTCGTCGGCATCCGAGCCGGGCTGCGCGAAGCGGCGGGTGAACTTGCACTCGGGGTAGTTCTCGCACGCGACGAATGCGCCAAAGCGGCCACCGCGCAGGTGCAGGCGGCCCCCGGCGCGCCCTTCCTGATCGCATAGCGGGCAGAAGCGCGGGTCCTTGCCGTCGGCGCGTTCGGGGAACAGGTAGTCCGACAGGAAGGTGTCGAGCACCGCCGTGATGTCCGACGGCTTCTGCTCCATCACCTCGTCGGACTTGGGCTTGAAGTCCTTCCAGAACGCCTCGAGGATCGCCTTCCACTCCGCGCGCCCGCCGGAGACATCGTCGAGCTCTTCCTCCATGCCAGCCGTGAAGTCGTAGGCGACATAGGTGGGGAAGAAGCGTTCGAGGAAGGCGGTCAGTAGGCGGCCCGATTCCTCGGCGAAGAAGCGGTTCTTCTCGATCCGCACATATTCGCGGTCGCGCAGCGTCTGGATGGTCGATGCGTAGGTCGACGGGCGCCCGATGCCGAGCTCCTCCAGCTGCTTGACCAGCGATGCTTCGGAATAGCGCGGCGGCGGCTGGGTGAAGTGCTGGATGGCCTCGACGCTCTTGCGTGCCGGGGCATCGCCTTCGCGCATGTGCGGCAGCAGGCCGCCGTCGTCATCATCCTTGTCGTCGAAGCTTTCCTGATAGACCGCGAGGAAGCCGGGGAACTTCACCACCTGCCCGGTCGCGCGAAGCGAATGCTGCCCGCTGCCCTCGGTCAGGGTGACCGTGGTGCGCTCAAGCTGCGCGGTCGCCATCTGGCTGGCGAGCGCGCGCTTGAAGATCAGGTCGTAAAGGCGCGCCTCGTCGCCCGAACCCGCCTTGTCCTTGCGGAAGTCGGTCGGCCGGATGGCTTCGTGCGCTTCCTGGGCATTCTTGGCTTTGGTCTTGTAAAAGCGCGGTTTTTCCGGGCGATACTCGGCAGAATAGCGATCCGTGATGGCATCGCGGCAGGCGTCGATCGCGCTGCCGTCCATGCTCACGCCATCGGTACGCATGTAGGTGATCGCGCCCGCTTCGTAGAGCGACTGCGCGCACCGCATCGTGTGGCTGGCCGAGAAGCCGAGCTTGCGCGCCGCCTCCTGTTGCAAGGTCGAGGTGGTGAACGGCGGCGCGGGGTTGCGCTTGACCGGCTTGGTCTCGATCCCAGCGACCGTAAAGCGCCCTTCCTCGACCGCCTGCTTGGCGGCCATGGCGGAGGCTTCATCGCCCAGCGTCAGCTTTTCCAGCTTCTTGCCGTCGAGCGTGACCAGCCGCGCTTCGAAGCCCGTACCGTCATGTTCGAACTGCGCAACGATGGACCAGTACTCGTCCGCCTTGAAGGCCTCGATCTCGCGCTCGCGGTCGACGATGATGCGCAGCGCGACCGACTGCACGCGGCCCGCGGACTTCGCACCAGGCAGCTTGCGCCACAACACCGGCGAAAGCGTGAAACCGAACAGGTAGTCGAGCGCGCGGCGCGCCAGATAGGCGTCGATCAGATCCTGGTCGAGCGCGCGCGGCTTCTTCATCGCCTCGGTCACCGCACCCTTGGTGATCGCGTTGAAGGTCACCCGGTCGACATTGGTCGGCAGGGCTTTACGCTTTTTCAGCATGTCCAGCACGTGCCAGCTGATCGCCTCCCCCTCGCGGTCGGGGTCGGTTGCGAGGACGAGGCGGTCGGCGTTCTTGGCGGCGTCGGCGATCGCCTTGACCTGGGAACGCTTGCGCTGGTCGGAATAGATCTCCCAGTCCATCGCGAAATCCTCGTCCGGCCGCACGCTGCCGTCCTTGGGCGGCAGGTCGCGGATGTGCCCGTAGGAGGCGAGAACCTTGAAGTCCTTGCCGAGATATTTCTCGATTGTTTTCGCCTTCGCGGGCGATTCGACGATGACCAGTTGCATAAGAGTGGGGGCGTTCCTTCACGTGTACGTACGCGCGAGAGTGGGAATCGGATACGCCTTTCGTCAAGCGGGCAAGCGCCCGATCGCCGGATTTATTCGAAAACCTCCGCCGTGGCCCCTCCGCTCCGGGCCAGGAGCGAGAAGACTGCCAGGCCTACCGCGGTGCTCAGCACACTGCCGAGGTAGACAAGTGCGTTGCCACCCAGCGCCAGCGGCCATGAAACCGCATCGTGCTCGTCGATGACGAGGAGGAAGGCCAGCGTGCCTGCGATGCTGACAGCAGCGGGGACAAGCATGGCAAGCAGGATGGGCACGACATGCCCGCGCGTCGCATCCCAGCTTTGGCCCATCGCGGTGGAGACATCCATGTCCTCCGCCAGTGCGAAGCCATAGGCGGGCGCCCAGCGCGCCCACAGGTAGAGGCCCGGCACGATGAGCAGCAGAAACCCGGCGCCGATAGCGAGGCCCGTCAGAAACGAGAGGCCGAAATAGGTGCCGAACCCTTTGCTGCCCGTGCGCCCGCCCGGCACCCCTTCGACGATCAGGATCATGGTCAGCGCGAAAGTCGCGCCGATATCGACTGCGAGGATGGCGAAGTCCGCCCCTTCGCCCCAGTGGTTCGTGTCGACCAGCATCGCACCGCCAACCATCAGCGCGAGATAGAGCAGCACGGCCAGCGGCGACGCGAGGATCAGCCGCCAGGCTTCGCCGAAAATCGCTGCGGACTGCGCGGCAAAGGGCATATCCTTGTCCATTCCGGTCCGTCCCTATTCGAACACCTCGGCCACGCTCGTGTCGGCGGGCGCAACGAGATGGAATACCGCGATGCTAAAGGCGAAGCTGACCGCGTTGCCGAAGGCCTCGGTAAACCCCGAGATCGCCGTTGCCAGCCCTAACAGCGGCGAGAAAGTGCCCCCACCGCTGCCCACCCCGGCAAAAGCAACGCCCAGGACGACGCTGCTGAGCACCGCCAGCGCGATCCAGACCACCAGACCCGCGCCGAAGATCGACAGGCCATGCCCGTCGGTCGCTTCCCAGCTCGCGCCCAGGCTGCCGGTAATCCCGTGCTCCCCGGTAAGCACGAAACCATTGGCGGCAGACCAGCGTACCAGCACGACGATGCCGGGAATGACCAGAAACACGAAGCCGATCATCACGCCGATCATTGCCAGGATCGACATGCCGACGAAGCTCCAGAAGCGCGCACCATTGCGCATCGGGCGGCCCGTCGCCGCCATCATCTGCGTCAGCAGCACATAGCTGGCGATCACGAACAGCAGCATGCTGCAGACGCCGAACAGCGCCTCGGGCGCGCTGGAAGTCTGGGTTTCCCACATTGTGTCGGTAAACCGGGCGGAGAAGAAGTTGTCGTCTGCGGAAGCAAGCCCGAAGAGCCCGCCGGCGCCGTTGAACAGGCCCAGAACCACCACATAGGTAATCGCCGCGCGGCCAGCAGCGCCGAGCACCTCCACCGTCTGGCCAAGTATGCCGCTGACGTCTGCTTCGCGTTCCATTCATTCCCCCTGTCCAATCCCCTGCGCCAGCACATATCGCGGCGACCGGACAGAGGAAAGGCTCGCCTTGACCGACCGGCGGAGGGGATCGGCAATCGGGGCAGGCCGACCGGCAGCCGCTAGCTCTCCCGGTCCTGCCCGAAATCCGCGGGCAGGACGCAGCGGCCCGCGTCGTACTGTCCGACGCTGCGGATCACCTCGTCCTTTTCCGGTTCGATCCGGCGACCCGATATCTGGCTGTCGATCACGCGGCGCAGCAACTGGTCGAGCCGGGTGACGAGATAGCAATCGATCGCGGGCGGCGCGTGCGGATTGCCGATGCCGCTGTCGTCGGTGAGGAAGGTATAACGCGACTGCGTAGCCGCCGCCATTGCGCGCATGACGTATTCGGCAAGGTCCGCGACACCCGATGCGCCCACCGGCACGATATGCACGCGATTGGCGCGCAGATGCTCGGCGGCGAGCCAGGCGGTGGGCACGTCTTCGTCATGCGGCGGCGCATCGGCGACGAGCAGGAGGGACTTCACCGCATCCTCGCGCCAGTCCAGATTGGCCGCACGCACCAGAGCCTCCTGCATCGCCTCGGGATAATCTCCGCCGCCACGCGCAAATTGCGCCCCCAGCGTCTGGCGCGCCGCCGCCATGTCGCCTGTGAAGCCCACCGTTCTCGTCACGAAATCATCGCCTTGATCGCGATAGAAGGTGAAACCCACGCGGATGTCGAGCTGCGGGTGGCGTTTGGCCAGCGCGGTTACGATGGATTCGAGCTCCGCCTGGAGGAACCGGATCTCGTCACCCATCGAGCCGGTGACGTCGATAACCAGCGCAAGGTCGAGCTTCTTCACCGCCTGCGCCTGCTTTTCCCCGGTAATCCGCAGCGTCTGGCCGCCCGGCGCGCCAGAGATCGTCGCGGACCGCCATTCCCCGCCGCTGGCGCGGACCCATACCCTGTCGCTCAGGCGGTCCAGTTCGGGGAAGAACACGGCGCTGCCATCGGCGACCGTGTCGAGTGCGATCGAATTGCCGTCCGCGCAGCGCAGCTCGACCGTCTCGAAGGGCATCGCCCGGCCCGCCCGGTCGCGCACCTCCACGGTGAACAGCCGCGCGGTGTCGAGCACGGGCACCTGCGCTCCGCCCTGCCCCACGTTCGAGCGCGCGACATAGGCGGCGTAGAGTTCGGGGTTGAGAAGATCGTCATGCTCGCCCGCCGTCAGCAATCCGCTCTGCGGACGGGGAAGGCGTGGCCCCGGCGGCATGGGGGCCGAGGATTCGGCGCTTTCCCCGCCACCGGAGTCCGAAGCCGTCACCGCTCGTGCAGCCGACCCGTCGGTGCGCCCCTCACTGACCGACCCGGTGACCACGATGCTTCCCGCGTCGTCTGCCGAGGAGAGGGACGGAGGCGGAGGCGGCGGGGGCGGCGGAGGGGGTGGAGGCGGCGGAGGCGGTGGAGGGGGCGGCGGTGCCGACGGAGGCGGCGGGCTGGAGCCTGGTGCGACCGCCCTCGCCATCTCGGCCGGCTCTTCTGCCGAAGTGAGCGGGCCGGGCCGCTGCTCGGGCACAGGCTCGGTCCCGAGGTCGGGCAACGGAGCGGGCGTGCGGCAGTAGCCATCTTTCGCGCTCGCACCCGTCGCGGCGGGGGCTTCCCGCGCGAGCGCCGGTGCGGCGAACGGAGCTGGAGCCAGCATGGCAATACCGCAAAGAAGTCCTACAGATCTGCGCATCGATTTTCCCCTCATCACCCCTGGAGCAAAAACCTGAATGTCACCCGAAGTCCTGAACCGGCAATGAGCGGTCTGTCACCCGCCCGCCAGCGATACCTTGCCCCCGGCATGCCGATCGAGCCGTCCGGCGATCTCCAGTTCCAGCAGCGCCAGTTGCACCGCCGCTGCGCTCGTCCCCGACTGGCGGATGAGCTCGTCGACCGAGACCGGCGCGCTGGTGAGCAGACTTTCGATATCGGCAGGCTCCACCTGCGCCATATCCTCGGGCACGGCTTCGTATGCGCCTGACGGTTCGCGGAATGTGCTGCGCGGCGAGCCGTCGAAACTGCTGAGCAGTTCGACCACGTCCGATGGCTCCTGCACCAGGACGGCCCCCTCACGGATCAGGTGGTTGCATCCGTGACTGCGCGCGTCGAGCGGGCTGCCGGGGATCGCCATCACCTCCCGCCCGTATTCGCCTGCCAGCCGCGCGGTGATGAGGCTGCCCGACTTGACCGCCGCCTCCACCACCAGCGTGCCCAGCGCCAGCCCTGCGATGATCCGGTTGCGGCTGGGGAAGTGGCTGCCACGCGGCTCGGTGCCCGGGGGCTGCTCGGCGATCAGCAGGCCTTCGCTTGCGATCCGCTCCTGCAACTCGGCATGCTGCGGGGGATAAGCGATCTCGATCCCGCTCGCGATCACGCCGATGGTGCGTGGAAAAGCGCCCTCATGCGCCGCCCCGTCGATCCCGCGTGCGAGTCCGGAGACCACGACGAAGCCTTCTGCGGACAGTGCCGATGCAAACTCGCGCGCCAGCTTCACCGCCGCCGCACTGGCGTTGCGCGCGCCGACCATCGCGACCACAGGCTTGCTGGCAAGCGCGAGGTCGCCCTTGTAGGTAATGATCGGCGGCGCACCGTCGCATTGGGCGAGCGCTTGCGGATAATCCGGCTGGTCGTGGAACAGGTAGCGCGCGCCGTGCCGCTTCACCGCATCGACCTCACGCCGCACGGCGTCTTCGCGCGCCAGCTGGTAATGCCCGCCGCCCTTCCTGGCGATGCCCGGCAAGGCCTCGACCGCCGCCTCCCCACTGCCATAGCGGGCGAGCAACTGCGCGAAACTGACGGGGCCGATGCGCGGGGAACGCAGCAGGCGGATGCGCGCGAACGCCTCTGCCTGCGACAGCGCGCTCATTTCCTGGCGCCGACCCTGGGTTCCTCGCCCTTCACCAGCCGCCCGATATTCGCGCGGTGGAGCCACAGGACCAGCGCCGCGATCAGCGCGAGGACCGGGACGAGGGCCTCGTACTCGAGGACAGCGGCGGCAATGGCAGCGCACACGACCGCGGCCATCCCTGCAAGCGAGCTGATCCGCAACCCGCCGAGCACACCCAGCCAGACGATCGCGTAGGTCAGGCCCAGCGGCCAGGCGAGCCCGAAGCATACGCCCGCATTGGTCGCCACACCCTTGCCGCCCTTGAATTTCAGCCAGACCGGGAAGCAGTGGCCGATCACCGCGAACAGCGCAGCGGCAGGCACGGGCCCGAGGGCCGCGGCGGGCATCGTATCGGGCTGGTCGAACAGCGCGCGTGCGATCAGCACCGGGGCAAGCCCCTTCGCCAGATCGAGCAGCAGCGTTGCCGCCGCCAGCTTCTTGCTGCCGGTGCGCAGAACATTCGTGGCGCCGATATTGCCGCTGCCCTGCGCACGCACATCGCCCAGCCCCGCCGCGCGGGTGAGCAGGTAGCCGAAGGGAATCGAGCCGAGGAGGTAGCCGATCAGCGCGGCGAGTAACGTGTCCATGCCTGCTCCCATAGCCCGGTCAGGCCGCATGTCGAAGTCTCGTGTGGCCAATTGCGCCCGGATTGGTGCGAGTACCAGCAGACCGTACCTTGCGCGCCGCGACGCTGCGGGTAAGCCTCTATCGCATGAACGGGCGGCAAACCGATGCTCAGGACGCGGCAATCGCGCGGCTGACCGCGAAGGAGCGCGAGTGCCTGCGACTGTGGCTCGAGCACAAGACCGCGAAGGAAATAGCGCTCGACCTCGGGATTTCACATCACGCGGTCGAGAAGCGGCTGAAGATGGCACGTGCCAAGCTGGACGTGGCGACATCGCTCGAAGCGGCGCGGGTTCTTGCTCAGGCCGAGGGGTACGACCGGCCCGTAACCGGTCCGCCGGACCTTCCGCCGCCGGTCGTTCCGCACAAAGCCTGGCAACTCCCGACCATCATTCTTGGAGTTGTTGCCATGATCTTCACTCTCGTTCTCGCGCTCGCTCTTGCCCCCGCGAACCCGTCTGCCGACACAAGCGATATTGCCGACCAGAACGGTGAAATCGTACTCGAAGGCAATTCGGAAAAGATCTTCGACGAGTTGGATAAGGACGATAGCGGCTTTCTGGAGCTGCCCGAATCTCCCTTCGTCACTCTGCTTTTTCAGGACCGCAATCCTGCGGGCGAGAGCGGCGCAGAAAAAGCGATCGTTTTCGATGACCTCAAGCCCGGCGAGGCCATGACCGGCACCGCAATTTTCGGCGACGCCACCGACCCTGAGCAGCTCGCCGAGTTCTACGAAGCGGCCGATACCGACGGCGACGGGCGCATTTCCTTCCGCGAGTACTACAATTGGCAACGGGTACAGCTGGCGGAACTCGGCATCGAATTCTCCAGCGTGCTGAAGATCCAGCAGCCTTCGGAGAATTGATCGCGCCCGATTGACCCAAATTGCGCGCGGGGCCATGCCGCCTCGGCATGAATCCCGCCGCCCCCATCCTCATCTTCGACTCCGGTGTCGGCGGGCTCACCATCCTCGCCGATATGCGCAAGCTGCTGCCCGATGCGCCGGTGATCTACGCCGCCGATTTTGCAGGCCTGCCCTACGGGACCAAGAGCGAGGCGGAGGTGGCCGCGCGGGTGTGCGGCCTGCTGGGCCGCATGGCGGAGAGGTACCAGCCGCGCCTGATCTGCATCGCCTGCAACACCGCCAGCACCATTGCGCTGGGCATGGTGCGCGATGTGCTCGAAATCCCGATCGTCGGCACCGTCCCCGCGATCAAGCCCGCCGCCGCGTCGACCAAGACGGGCGTCATCGCACTGCTCGGCACCGCAGCCACAATCCGCCAGCCTTATGTCGACCGGTTGGAGCGCGAATTTGCCTGGGACAAGACGCTTGTCAGGTACGCCGCACCCGGCCTCGTCGCAGCGGCCGAAGCCAAACTGCGCGGCGAGGTGGTCGACCGCGCCGTAGCCGATGCAGTTGCCCAGCTCCTGGAAGACCGATGGAGCGAACGGATCGACACGCTGGTGCTCGCCTGCACGCACTTCCCGCTCCTCTCCGAAGAATTGCGTGCAGTGTTCGGCGAAGACGTGAGACTGGTCGACGGCGCGAAAGGGATCGCCCGGCGCATAGCCTCGCTGACCGAGGGACAGCAATTTGTGCGCGAAACCAGCGATTTCGCCGTCGCGACGGGGAATGGGGAAAGCCTGGCCGCCCTCGCCCCCATGCTCGAACGCCATGGACTCATGCGCGTTACGCAATTCTGATTGCAAAATATCCTCCGCCTTTGCGAATCACTCGCAAAGATCGCGCTGGAATCTGCCGTTTTTGCAGCCTAAACGGGCTCGCACTGTGACCAATTACAGCCATATATTCGACCGGGCGATCGATCGCCTGCACGAGGAAGGCCGGTACCGCGTCTTCATCGATATCCTGCGCAACAAGGGTGCCTACCCCAATGCGCGCTGCTTCCATGGCCATAACGGCCCGAAGCCGATCACCGTGTGGTGCTCCAACGACTATCTCGCGATGGGCCAGCACCCCAAGGTGACCGAAGCGATGGAGGAGGCGCTGCACGATGTCGGCGCGGGTTCGGGCGGCACGCGCAATATCGGCGGCAACACGCACTATCATATCGAGCTCGAGGCAGAGCTGGCCGACCTGCACGGCAAGGAAGCCGCGCTGATCTTCACCAGCGGCTACGTGTCGAACGATGCGACGCTCTCCACCCTGGCGAAGCTGCTGCCGGGCTGCGTGATCTTCTCCGACGAGCTCAACCACGCCAGCATGATCGCCGGCATCCGCAATTCGGGTTGCGCCAAGCGCGTGTTCCGGCACAACGACCTCGACCATCTCGAGGAACTGCTTGCCGCCGAAGAGCCCGACACGCCCAAGGTGATCGCCTTCGAAAGCGTCTATTCGATGGATGGCGATGTCGCTCCGCTGCACGCGATCTGCGACCTGGCCGAGAAGTACAACGCGCTGACCTATTGCGACGAGGTCCACGCGGTCGGCATGTACGGCGCGCGTGGCGGCGGGATCTCCGAACGCGACGAGGCTGCGCACCGGATCGACATCCTGGAAGGCACGATGGGCAAGGCTTTCGGCGTGATGGGCGGCTATATCGCCGCGGACAAGCGGATCGTGGATTGCATCCGCAGCTACGCGCCCGGCTTCATCTTCACCACCTCGCTCTCGCCGGTGCTGGTCGCAGGCGTGCTCGCCTCGGTCAAGCACCTCAAGAACAGCAGCGAGGAACGCGACGCGCAGCAGGCTGCCGCCGCGCTGCTCAAGCAGTTGATGCGCGATGCCGGGCTGCCGGTGATGGATTCCACCACGCATATCGTCCCGCTGATGGTAGGCGACCCGGTGAAGGCGAAGCGGATCAGCGACATCCTGCTCGCCGAATACGGCGTCTACGTCCAGCCGATCAACTTCCCGACCGTGCCGCGCGGCACCGAACGCCTGCGCTTCACCCCCGGCCCCGCGCACACCGAGGACATGATGCGCGAACTGGTCGATGCGCTGAGCGAGATCTGGGACCGGCTTGAGCTGGAGCTGCGGCAGGCGGCGTAGCCCGCACAAATCGGCCCCTTTGCGGAACCGAGCGGCTTCTGGACCGCTTGCCCAGCATGGCAGAGATAACAAAAGCAAAGCCCGGAACCCTCACCGATTTCGGCGACGGGTTCCGTCACATCCGCGGATCGTTCAAACTGGGCGGCGTGCTGGACCTCGGCACGCATTGTGCGCTGGTCGAGCTGCCAGACGGGCGCTTCGTCTTCCTCGACAGCTATACGCTCGACGATGATCTGAAGGCCGAGGTCGATGCGCTGACCGACAATGGCAGAAAAGTCGCTGCGATCGTGAACCTGCATCCCTTCCACACGCTGCACAGCGAATGGATGGCCAAGACGTACCCGGACGCGAAGCTCTACGGCACGAAGCGCCATCACGAGAAGTTTCCCGACCTCAAGTGGGAAAGCGGGCACTGCGAGGCGGGCGCGCTCGACGGGCTGTTCGGCGACGCGCTCGACTTCTCCATCCCGGAAGGCGTGCAGATGGTGTGCGAGGACGAGAACGTGCATTTCTCCTCCGTACTCGCTTTTCACAAGCCCAGCGGTACGATCTTCGTCGATGACACGCTGTCGTGCATCAAGGCGCCCTTCCCGCTCTCGCTGCTGCCAATTTCCGGCAAGCTGGCCTTCCACCCCACGCTGGCCAAGGCGCTGGAACCCAACCCCCATGCCGCCGACGCCTTCCGCGAATGGGCCATTCACATGGGGCAGGACTGGGCCGACGCCCGCCGCGTGGCGACCGCGCACAACGCCACCATGGAGCTGAACGCCGGCGAATTTCCCGAAAAAGTGGGCGCGGCGCTCGGCAGGATCTCTAAGATACTCGAGAAGCACCGCACGGTGCCACGCAGCGCTGAGTAGAACGCGAGGGGGGAGCCGTGCCAGGGCGCGCGCTCTTCCCCGCAGGTCACCCGCGAGAAGGGGCGCAGGTTCGTCAATGTCTCAGAACTCCTCCGACCAGACCTATGACGAGGTCGTCACAGGCCGCCGCTCCATCCGTGGCTTCCTGGACAGGCCGGTGCCGCGCGCCCTGATCGAGGAGGTGATCGTCCTCGCCACCCGTGCGCCCTCATCCTACAACAACCAGTGCTGGAACTTCACGGTCGTCACCGGCGAACCGCTGGCCGCGATCCGGGAAGGCAACACCGAAGGAATCCTCGCAGGACAGCCGGACAGCCGCGAGTTCCGACGGCACGATCACACGCCCGACAGCCACCGCGCCCGGCAGGTCGCCGTCGCCAAGCAGCTGTTCGGCGCGATGGGGATCGAGCGGGAGGACAAGGCCGGAAGGCAGGACTGGATGATGCGCGGCTTTCGCCAGTTCGACGCGCCCGTCTCCATCGTCGTCACCTATGACCGCGAGATACTGGGCAGCGACATTGCGCCCTTCGATTGCGGTGCGGTGACCAACGCGCTGGTCAACGCCGCATGGTCGCGCGGGCTGGGGTGCGTCATCAACTCGCAGGGCATCATGCAAAGCCCGGTGGTCCGCGAACACGCGCAGATCCCGGAGGATCAGGTGATCATGATCTGCGTTGCG
Organism: Citromicrobium sp. UBA3494; assembly: GCA_002377695.1. Lineage (GTDB taxonomy): Bacteria > Pseudomonadota > Alphaproteobacteria > Sphingomonadales > Sphingomonadaceae > Alteriqipengyuania. The sequence goes on from DFQH01000008.1 coordinate 293,956, forward strand.
ATGGGCTGGCCGGACCCGGACTTCCCGGCGAATGCCGTCATCTCGGAGCGCAAGCCACTGGACGAAACGGCCCGCTTCATCGGCTTCGATGACTGAGCGCGGAGGCCTGGCGCCGGGCGCGAGCCGGGGCCGGTCTTCGAACCGATAGACCAACGTGCGCACCAATTGCATTTTCAGCCGGGGGTAGCGATAAGAACTGCATGGACAAGCAATTACCGGCGGTCGCGTGGGATGCGGAGAGCGACCGTTCTTACAGTATCGCCAATCCGAAACCTGCCCAGTGGGTCCGACAGCTGGTCGAGACGAGCCCGATCGCATCGGTCGTTTCCGACCCGCGCCTGCAGGACAATCCCATCGTCGCGGTCAACCAGGCCTTTATCGAATTGACCGAATACGGGCCGGACGAAATCCTCGGCCGCAACTGCCGCTTCCTGGCGGGCGAAGGCACCGAGCCGTGGCTGACCGAGAAAATCCGGTCGGGCGTGCGCGAGAAGAAGCCGGTGCTCGTCGAAATTCTCAACTACAAGAAAAGCGGCGCGCCCTTCCGGAACGCCGTGCTTGTCGCCCCGATCTACGACGAGGCGAACGAACTGCTCTATTTTCTCGGCAGTCAGGTGGAGATCGATTGCGACGAGCCGCAGCTTGCCGCCAGCCGCCGCGAACGCGCCTCCGCGATGCTGCAGACGCTGTCTCCGCGCCAGTTCGAAGTGACCCGGATGGTCGCCAGCGGGCTGCTGAACAAGCAGATTGCCGCCGCGCTCGGGCTGTCGGAAAAGACGGTGAAGATGCACCGCAAGCTGGTGATGGAAAAGCTGGAGCTGCGCACCTCGGCCGATCTGATCCGGGTTGCGGTCGAAGCCGGGATCTAGTGCCCGCGCTACGGGCTTGAGGGCCTAGGGCGAAGGTCCATGTTCCGGTGCGCCGGCCGCGCCCCTATCTCAAGGCTGCCACGCGGCTGGCCCGTCCATCGTACCAGCTGTCCCGCCTCCGCCTCGGACGTGCCGCCGTGTGGCAACCTCTTGAGACCCCGCATTCGTCGACCAACCCGTCGATCCGCAACGCACGCCGATCCATCGCCGATAGCAATGCGGACGCCGCACGCTACATAGGCGCGATGCACTTCCTGCAATCGACATGGCTGCGCCAGAACACCCCGCTGGTGGGCGTGGGAGCAATCCTGCTGCTGGCCTTCGCCGGGCTGGCCATCGCAGGCGTCCTGCAGTCCGGGCCGCATACCCCTGTCGCGCAGGTGGAACCGCTTTCCCCCACCCCTCTCCCCGTCGAGGCGTTGCCCGCCAGCGGGGAGGATGCGGATACGATCCAGTCCGAGCTGGAGCCCGGCGATGCGCAGGCGCTCAACGCCGCGGTCGCGATAGTGGAGGAAGGCCCCGGCACCGCGCCGCCCTTCCGCTTTTCGGGCAACGGCGCAGACCGGGCGCGGGCGCGCGACTGCCTCGCCCTGGCAGCAATGGCAGAGGCGGGCTACGGCGATGCGGACCAGCGCGCGGTGATGCAGGTGATCCTCAACCGCACACGCCACCCCGGTTTCGCCAACACGGTGTGCGGCGTGGTCTATCAGGGATCGCATCGCCCCACCGGCTGCCAGTTCACCTTCACCTGCGACGGGTCGCTGGCCCGCACCTACCCGCAGGCGCAGTGGCGCGCCGCGCGCGAAAGGGCCGAAGAAGCGCTGGGCGGACGGGTCGAGGCGGCGGTCGGCAACGCGACCCATTACCACGCCAACTACGTATACCCCTGGTGGAGCGACCAGCTGGACAAGATTGCGGTCGTGGGCCCGCACCTGTTCTTCCGCTGGCGCGGCTTCTGGGGCAGCACGCAGGCCCTGTCGGCCGCCTATCGCGGCGGAGAGCCCGATCCGATGGCGCTGCGCACGGTGGCGCAGGCGGTCGATCGCCCGATGGGTGAACTGCCCAGCCTGGTCGCCGACGATGCAGCAGTGCGCAGCATCACGGCCGAGACGGTCGGCAGGAGTGCGCGCGAGGCAGGCGAAGAACGGCAGAGACAGTCGAGCACGCCCCAACCCTCCGGCCCGGGACCCGGCGCGCACTTCGTGCTCGTGGGATCGGGCGACGACCCCGGTGCGATCGTTGCGCGCGCACGGGACCTGTGTCCGGGAGAGCGTTTCTGCCAGGTCTATGGGTGGAGCGAGGCAGGGGCGATCCCCTCCGAACTTCCGCTGACCAACGATGCGCGGCGCCAGTTGCGCTTCAGCTATCTCGCGCCGCGCAACGGCAATCCGGAAGCGATCTATTTCGACTGTCGCCTGTTCGCCCAGCCGGCAGAGGGCCGGTGCATGCCCTCCGCCCGGCCGTGATCGACGCAATTTGCGGGAGAGCGCGCGCCCTCCCGCATCGGTGCGCCTAGGCAGTCTGCGCGCTGACCTGCTTCGCGCACCGGTCCACCCAGTCGCGGACCTGAGGCCCGGCAGGCAGCGCATCGCCGAACCACTGGAACGGAGAGCTGAGCAGCATATCCGCCGCGCTGAACCGCTCGCCCAGCAGCCAGGGGCCTTTGCGTAGCGGGGTGGCCAGCGTCTCCAGCATGCGTTCGATGTCGCCCAGGCCGTCGGTAACGACCGGATGTTCGATATCCGCCCATTTCAGGATCAGCAGCGGCTCCATCACGCCCTGGTAATAGGCCAGCCACGAAAGGTACGCGCCGCGCCCGGCCTCGCCCGCCAGCGGGCCCAGCTTGGCCTGCGGGTACTTGTCGGTCAGGTAGAGCATGATCGCCCCGCGCTCGCGCACATGCTCGTCCCCATCGACGAGATATGGCACCTTCTTTTCCGGGTGTGGATTGCCCGGGTCCTGCGCGCCCGAGCCGTCCTGCCGGCGGATCGTGACCTCGCGAATATCGGCATCCACGCCGAGCATGCGGACCAGATCGACCACCGTATCGGAGCGCGACTGGGGCGAGTGATAGAGCGTTAGCATGTGCTTTTTCCTTTCCGTTTGCGGTGGCGCAGGGATATGCCCACCCTCCTGACAGAAAGAGGCAGTAGCGATGGCGCGGCAGGACAGACTGATGCGGTTGCTCGCCGCGCTCCGGCGGCTGCCCTCGCCCGTCACCGCGCAGCGCCTCGCGGCGGAAACCGAGATTTCGGTACGCCAGCTGTATCGGGATATCGCCACACTGCGCGCAGGCGGCGTGCTGATCGATGGAGCGGCAGGCTATGGCTACACGCTGACCGAAGACCCCGCCCTGCCCCCGCAAAGCTTCTCCCGCCTCGAAACCGAAGCGCTGATGCTGGCGGTGGGCAGCCTCGACCAGCTGGGTGACGAGCGCCTTGCCCGGGCAGGCCGCGATGCTCTCGCGCGCATTATCGCCACCCTGCCAGACCGGCAGGCCCGCCAGTCCATGCACGCGATCATGCGATCCTGGCGGATGCCCGCAGAGCGCCCGGAGATCGCGGTCGATGTCGACATGCTGCGGCAGGCCTGCTGGGACGAGACCAGCGTTATCATCGCCTATCGTGACCGGCAGGAGCGCCGCAGCGAGCGCGAGATCCTGCCGCTGGGCCTGTCATACAGCCCGACAACGCTGATGCTGGTCGGCTGGTGCCTGCTGCGCGAAGACTACCGCACCTTCGAAGTTGCACGGATGGATGCGCTTCACATGGGAGCGACATCGTTCCGCCCGCGCCGCGTGGAGCTGCTGCGCCGCTACCAGGCGATGCGCATGGCAGAATGGGAAGCGCAGAAAGCGGCGGAGAAACAGGAGGCGGGGCGGCAGGCCGTCAACGACCCGCCGCCACCAAATCTCAGCGCAGATTGACCACGTTGTCCTTCTCGGGAAGTACGCGGCGACCATCGTACATGCTCTGCATCGGGGCGTCCTCCACCACGATCTGCAGCGTCGCGCCAAAGCCGTTGAAATCGGTCTTCATCGCGGCGCCATAGGCGCCCAGCATGCCAACCTCGATGAAATCGCCTGCCTTGATGTCGGCCGGAAGCGCGAAGGGGCCTTCCATGAAGTCCGCATCGTCGCAGGTCGGGCCGTAGAGCGCGAAATCCTCGGCCGTCGCGGCCTCCTCATGATCCAGCGCCTTGACCGGGAATTTCCATCCCAGATGCGCGGCATCGTACAGCGCGCCATAGGCGCCGTCGTTGATGAACAGTTCGTTCCCGCGGCGCTTCTCCACCTTGGCCAGCAGCGAGGAATATTCCGCGCACAGCGCACGGCCCGGTTCGCACCACAACTCGGAAGAGTAGGAAATCGGCAGTGATTCCGCCGCGCGGAAGATCACGTCGAAATAGTCTTCCAGCGGCGGCGGCTCCATGCCCGGATACAGGCTGGGAAACCCGCCGCCCACGTCGATGATGTCGATCACCACACTGGACGAGGCAATGGCGGCGCGCACGCGCTCGATTGCCTGGACATAGGCGAACGGAGTCATCGCCTGGCTGCCCACATGGAAGCACACGCCCAGCCAGTCGCAGTGCTGGCGGGCCTGCTGCAGCAGCACTGGAGCGTCGATCAGGTCGGCGCCGAACTTGCTGGCGAGCGAAAGCTCGGAAAACTCGCTGGAGACGCGCAGGCGCACCAGCAGCTTCAGATCCTTCGCCGGCTTGCCATCGGGGGCGCAGCAGGCGTCCACGATCTTGGCCAGTTCCTCCTCGCTGTCGAGGCTGAAGGTGCGGCAGCCATGCTGATGGTAGGCTTCGGCAATCGCGCTCTTCGGCTTGACCGGGTGCATGAAGCACAGTTCCGCGTCCGGCAAGATCGAGCGTACCAGCCGCACCTCGGCGATCGAGGCGACGTCGTAATGGGTAATCCCGTTGTCCCACAGGATGCGGATGAGATCGGGCGAAGGATTCGCCTTCACCGCATAGAGGGAGCGCCCGCGAAAGCCGTCCGCAAAGAAACGCGCGGCACGCGCCGCGGCGTGCGGACGGTTGAGAATGACCGGTTCGTCGGGCGCGAGGGCTTCGACTACGGATCGAGCGTCAGGATAAGTGGCCAATTCAAGGGACCCCCAAAACGGTGAAGTTTCAGACAAGGGCTGCCTTGCGGTTCGAGTCCCCTTGGGGCAGCGGATGCGCGCAAATAGGCGTTCCGCGTGAGCATGCAAGAGAAATCGTCAGGTGCAGCATTTTGTGAATCAACGCTGCCAGGATCAGCGGTTCCGAGATTTATGGGAAAGCGCCCGCTCAGTTCCCCGCGACACGATCTCGCAGATGCTGCGCGACGTGTTTGTATTGCAGCTCGAAGGTGACGAGCTGGCGCTGCAGATAGGCAGGGGAAACGCCGCCGCCTAGCCTGAGATAACGGCGGTACACGATGGTTTTCTGGGGCCCCAAGGTGACAACCTTGATCCCCGAAAAGCCCCGATTGGCGTCGAGCAGGATCGCGTCGGACAGCCCCGACAATTCGGTGTCCGGGCGTAGCATCATGATGGCGGTACAACGATTGTCCGGCCCACGATCGCATTGCTCCAGTTTCACGAAGAAGGCCGGGTCCTCTCCGCCCTGAACGCGCAGGGTCCGTGTCTCCTCGACGGCAGCGAGCACGCGGTACCCAGCCGATTCGAGAAAGCTAAGCAGCTCGGGCAACGTAAGCGAGGCGACTTGCCGGGCCGATTGCGAGGGTCCGTGATCCTGCGCCGCCAGCGGTACCGGCAGAGCGACCGCCAGGCCGAGCGCCATCATTGCTTTCACCCAACGTATCATGTCCCCTCCCCTCGCATTTCCGCAGGTCAGCTCAGCCGATTGCGAAATTCCTCGTAACCGAAGCGCTTCACGCAATCGAGCGCGTCGGTCTCGCTGTCCCACAACCAGATCGATGGCAGCGGAACGCCGTTGAACGTGTTGGTCTTCACCATCGAATAATGCGCCTGGTCGAGGAAGGCGATGCGCTGCCCCGGCTCGTTCGGCACAGGCAGGGAATACTCACCGACAACATCCCCCGCGAGGCAAGAGGGCCCGCCAAGGCGCACCGGCGGCTCGCCCGCCTTCTCGTGCAGCATGGCCGGGCGATAGGGCGCTTCGATCACATCGGGCATGTGACAGGTGGCCGAGATATCGGTGATGGCGAAAGGGCCGTCGTTCTCTCCGGTGTCGAGGATCGTGCCGACAAGGATGCCCGCATCCAGCGCAACCGCCTCCCCGGGTTCGAGGTAGATTTCCGCGCCGGTATCGTCCTTCGCGTCGCGCAGGAACTCGATCAGCTCCTCGCGCGCGTAATCCGCCCGCGTAATGTGGTGCCCGCCGCCCATGTTGATCCACTTGAGCTGGCCGAACCACGGCTCGATCGCGTCGAACACCTTGTCCCACGTGCGATGCAGCGGCTCGAAGCCCTGTTCGCACAGGTTGTGGAAGTGGATGCCCTCCACCCCCTCCATATGCTCCTCGGTCAGCTGGCTGAGCGGGAAGCCGAGGCGGCTGCCGGGGCTGGAAGGATCGTAGCGCGGAACCTCGCCGGTGGGCACCTGCGGATTGATCCTGAGGCCGACGTCGAACGCCCCGCCGCTTGCCCTCGCCTGTTCCAGAATCAGCGCGGCGCGCTGCATCTGGCCGGGCGAATTGAAGATCACATGGTCGGAAAGCCGCGCGACCTCCTCCAACTCGTCGGGCTTGTAGGCGGCGCAATAGGTGCTGATCTCGCCATCGTAGAATTCCGAGGCGAGCCGCGCTTCCCACAGGCCGGAAGTGCATACGCCATCCAGATACTCGCCGATGATCGGCGCGGTGCTCCACATGGAGAACGCCTTGAGCGCGCTGAGCATCTTGATCTCCGCCTCGTCGCGGATTTCGGCCAGGATGCGGCAGTTCTCGCGCAGCTTCGCCGCGTCGACCACGAAGGCGGGCGTCTCGACACGGTTGAGATCGAATTGGGCGAAGGCGCCCGGGTCGCCGGCTTTAGTTTCCATGGTCAGCGCTTCTCCAGTATCCGCGAGGCTTGTGCAATCGCCGGATCGCTCCTGCTGGCAACGACCGGAAACCCGAATGCAATCCTGCACATAGTCTGAAAATCTCCGGCCACTCCGCTCTTTGGCCTGTCCAGGGCACCCGCCCTGGAAAGTCCCAACGTTTACGGGCGATCCAGCGCAGCTTGAAAAGAGGCCTGCGTGGTGTCGTCGAAACAGACGAAGAGAATCCGGTCGAGATCGCCGTCGTGCCGGGCCATTTCTTCGCGCACCGTCGCCACGGCAATGGGGGCTGCCCGATCGATCGGGAACCCGTAGATACCCGTCGAAATTGCGGGAAAGGCAACGCTGCGCACGCCGTTCTTCCGCGCCACCTCCAGCGAGTTGCGATAGCACTGGGCAAGCAATTCGGGTTCGCCATTATCGCCGCCGCTCCAGACCGGGCCGACGGTGTGGATGACATGCCTTGCGGGCAGATCGTATCCCTCGGTGATCTTGGCCTGCCCGGTCTCACAGCCGCCAAGCGCCCGACACTCGTCCAGCAGTCCCGTGCCCGCCGCCCGGTGGATCGCGCCGTCGACGCCGCCCCCGCCCAGCAGGGAGGAGTTGGCGGCGTTGACGATCGCGTCGACATCCAGCCTGGTGATGTCGCCGCGATGGATTTCGAGCACGGCAGCCATCCTCAGAAGCCGACCGGCCCGTCCAGCTCCTTCACGTTCCACGGCAGGCCGTGTTCGTTCAGCATGTCCATGAAGGGATCGGGATCGAACTGCTCCATATTGAACACGCCGTCGCCGTCCCACGTGCCTTGCACCATCATAGCGCTGCCGATCATCGCGGGCACGCCGGTGGTGTAGCTGACGGCCTGGTTGCCGGTTTCCTCGTAGGCAGCTTCGTGGCTGCAGATGTTGTTGATGTAGAACGTCTTTTCACCGCTGCCGTCGAGCGCTTCGCCGGTTGCGATCACGCCGATATTGGTCTTGCCCTTGGTGGTTTCGCCCAGGCTTTCGGGTTTGGGAAGCACGGCGGCAAGGAACTGCAGAGGGATGATGTCGCGGCCCTGGTACTTGACCGGCTCGATGCTGGTCATGCCCACCGCCTGCAGCACGCTCAGGTGCTTGATGTACTCGTCGCCGAAGGTCATCCAGAAGCGCGCACGCTCCAGCTCGGGGACGAACTTGGCGAGGCTTTCGAGCTCCTCGTGATACATCATGTAGGCGTTCTTGGGGCCGACTTCCTCGAAGTCGAACTCGGTCTTCACCTGCATCGCGGGCGTTTCGACCCACTCGCCGTTTTCCCAATGGCGCGCGGGCGCGGTCACTTCGCGGATGTTGATTTCCGGGTTGAAGTTGGTGGCGAAGGCCTGCCCGTGATCGCCGCCATTGCAATCGAGAATGTCGAGCTGGCGGATCGTCTTCAGCTTGTGCTTCTTCAGCCACATCGTGAACACGCTGGTCACGCCCGGATCGAAGCCCGAGCCGAGCAGCGCGGTCAGGCCCTTCTCCTTGAAGCGGTCGTGATAGGCCCACTGCCAGTGATATTCGAACTTCGCCTCGTCCTTGGGCTCGTAGTTCGCGGTGTCGAGGTAATCCACGCCCGCCTCCAAACAGGCATCCATGATCGGCAGGTCCTGGTAGGGCAGCGCCAGATTGACCACCAGCGAAGGGCCGATCTTCCTGATCAGGTTGATCATCGCGGGGACTTCCTCGGCGTCGATCTCGTAGGTCGAGATGTCCACGCCGGTACGGTCCTTCACCGATGCGGCAATCGCATCGCACTTGGCTTTAGTGCGACTGGCAAGGTGGATGTCGCTGAAGATATCCTTGTTCATCGCCATCTTGTGGACGCAGACCGAGCTAACGCCCCCTGCCCCGATCACCAGTACCTTCGACATGCTTGTTCTCCGTATTCGAATCCTTGCGCGCGCCTTTAGCCAAACGATGGCGCGGGTCCAAACGATCCGAAATCGCGAAGGCAATCGGCGCTTTCCTAATCGGGGCGCGAGAGACTATCGGGGAAGCATGAGCATCCGCCCGCCTGTCCTGCCCTCCCTCACCACGCCCACCCCCCGGCCGACCGGTTTTTCGGGCCCTGGACACTGTGTCAGGTGTGTCAGGAAGCGGCTGCCTTGACCCGCCAGCCGACCCGCGAAGGCGTGATCGCCGCAGCGCAGAGCATCGCGGACATCCTGCCGCCAACGCCGCTGCTGCCGGTGGAGATCGGCGGGAAGCAATGCTGGGTAAAGGCAGAAAGCCTGCAACCCGTGGGCGCTTTCAAGATCAGGGGCGGCTGGTGGCGGCTATCCAACCTGTCCCAAGACGAACGCAAACGCGGCGTGGTCGCGGTGTCCAGCGGCAACCACGCGCAGGGTGTGGCGTGGGCGGCGCGCAAGCTGGGTATCAAGGCCGCCATCGTGATGCCGCGCAATGCGCCCAAGGTGAAGCTTGAAGCGACAGAAGCGCTGGGCGCCGAAATCATCCTCTACGATCGTCCCGGCGAGGACCGCGACGAAGTTGCAGAGCGAGAGATCGAGAAACGCGGTGCGGTGCTGGTTCACGCCTTTGCCGATCCGTGGGTGATCGAAGGACAAGGCTCTGCGGGCATCGAAGCAACCGAACAGCTCGGCAGGCAGCCGTCCCTGATGCTCGCCTGCTGCGGAGGTGGCGGTTTGACCGCCGGGCTCACCCTCGCCTGTCCCGACAGCAAGGTCGTGCCGGTCGAGCCTTTCGGGTGGGACATGGTCGGGCAGGCGCTGGCGAAGGGCGAGATCGTGCAGGTCGCGCCCGATGCGCCGGATACGATCTGCGACGCACTCCAGCCGACCGCGACCAAGGCGATCAACCTCGCCGTGCTACAAGGTCGCGCAGGCCCGGGCGTCACCGTGACCGATGACGAAGTGCGCGAGGCGCAGCGCTTCGCCTTCGCGCGGCTGGGCCTGGTGGTGGAGCCCGGTGGCGCGGCAGCCCTTGCGGCAGCCCTTGCCGGTAAGCTAGCGCTGGAAAACGATACGGTTATCATGCTGACGGGCCGCAATGTCGATCCTGCAGCCTATGCCGCCACCATCGATCCGCGCTGACCCCCGGCGCATCACAGACGAAGTACGCAACCGGAGATACCCCCATCATGCCGCAAGGCGAAGCCCACATCATCGACCGTTCGGTCGTCCGCAAGAGTTCGGGCCTGAAGGACACGCTGCTCGACAAGGCCTTCGCAACCGCGTTTCGCGGGCTGGTCTACGCGCAGATCTGGGAAGACCCGGTGGTGGACATGGAAGGCCTCCAGATCGACGAGAGCAGCCGCGTGCTGTGTATCGCCAGCGGCAGCTGCAACGCCCTGAGCTATCTCACCGCCAACCCCGAGGCGATCACCGCGGTCGATCTCAACCGCGCGCATATCGCGCTGGGTCGCCTGAAGATCGCAGCGATCAACGCGCTGCCCAATTACGACCTGTTCCGCCGCTTCTTCGCGCATTCGGACTACAAGGAGAATGTGGCGATCTACAAGGATCGCATCGCGCCGCTGCTGGACGATGAGAGCCGCAAGTACTGGGAAGGCCGCGACATTCGCGGGCGTCGCCGGATCACGCAGTTCCAGCGCGGCATCTACAAGCAGGGCCTGCTGGGCAACTTCATCGGCATGGCCCACCTGTTCGCCAAGCTGTACGGCGTGGACCTGCGCAAGGTGCTCGAAGCGCCCACGGTGGAAGAACAGCGCGCCATCTTCGAAAGCGAGCTGGCGCCGGTGTTCGACAAGAAGTTCGTCCGCTGGGTGACCAACCAGCCCGCCTCGCTGTTCGGCCTCGGCATTCCGCCTGCGCAATACGACGCGCTGGCCGGCGACGAGAAGATGGCCGAAGTGCTGCGCAAGCGGCTGGAAAAGCTGGCCTGCGATTTCGACGTGAAGGACAACTACTTCGCGTGGCAGGCCTTCAACCGTGGCTACTCGAAGGACGAGGACGCGCCGCTGCCCCCGTATTTGCAGCGCGAGAACTACCAGAACCTGCGCGAACGCGTTGCGAAGCTGAGCGTGCAGCGCGCCAACCTGTCCGAATTCCTCTCTTCCCAGCCAGCGATGAGCCTTGACCGCTATGTCTTCCTCGACGCGCAGGACTGGATGGACGATCACCAGCTGACCAATCTGTGGCGCGAAGTCACGCGCACCGCCCGAACGGGGGCGCGGGTGCTCTTCCGCACGGCAGCCGAACCCAGCCTGCTTCCGGGCCGCGTGCCGAACGAAATCCTCGATCAGTGGACCTACCACGAAGACCTCTCGAAGGATCTGACGCAGCGCGACCGCAGCTCGATCTACGGCGGCGTGCACCTCTACGAGCTGAAGTGATGGCACCGGCGGGGGAGAAACACGATCACGCGGCGCTGATGGATTCGATCTATCGCGGGCAGAAATACATCTACGATGTGACGCGCAAGTACTACCTGTTCGGGCGCGACGACCTGATCCGGGGTCTCGAATGCGAAGCAGGCGATGCGGTGCTGGAAATCGCCTGCGGGACAGGGCGCAACCTTGCCAAGGTGCAGCAGGCCTATCCGGGCACGAAGCTGTTCGGGATCGATATCTCCGCCGAAATGCTCAAGAGCGCGGCCGGAAAGCTTGGCACCAGCGCGATTCTCGCGCCGGCCGATGCGCGCCAGTTCGATGCGCGCGCGATGCTGGGCCGGCCGACCTTCGAACGGGTGATCCTGTCCTATTCGGTATCCATGATACCCGACTGGGAACGCGCGATGCGCCATGCGGCGACTCTGGTTGCGCCGGGGGGGTCGCTGCACGTGGTCGATTTCGGCAGCTACAGCGCGCGCGACACGCTGGGCGCCCGCATCCTGAAGTGGTGGCTGAAGCAGTTCCACGTTTCGCCCCGGCTGAACCTGCCGGACGTTGCGGCAGAGATCGGCGCACAGCCCGGCTGGCGACGCGAAGGGCGCGACGGGATGGGCGGTTACTACCGGCTGGAGCGGCTGTACCGCGAAGCCGGGGCAACGGATTGACAGGCCCGCTGCCCAGCGCCACGCTTGGCGCAAAATTTCAGGGGGAATGAATGCAGGCTCAAATGCTCGCTCCGGGCGCGGTGCTCGTCGCATGGTCGCTGGTGATGCTGATCTGGATGGCGCTCACGCGCTTTCCCGCAATGGCGAAAATCAGCGACAAGCTGAAGGGTGCCAAGCGCGGCGGCCGCGGGCAGGATCTGGAAGGGGTCATCCCGGACAAGGTCAACTGGAAGGCGCATAACTACGCGCATCTGATGGAACAGCCTACGCTGTTCTACGCCACCATCGTGATCCTCGCGATCCTCGCCCCCAGCCCGCTCGCAATCCTGCTTGCGTGGATCTACGTGGGCCTGCGGATCGTCCATTCGATCTGGCAGGCGACAGTCAACATCGTGACGGTTCGCTTTCTTCTGTTTATCGCCTCGACTCTCGCGCTGATCGCCCTCGCGATCATGGCCCTCATTGCAACTCTCGGAGCGCCCTCATGATCGGCATGACCATCCTGCAACCCGTCGTCGCGCTGATGATCTGGACTATGATCGTATGGGCATGGATGTACGCGGCGCGCATTCCGGCGATGCAGGCGAGCAAGGATATCGACACCAGGAACCTGCATGGCGGCACGGGCAAGGATCTCGACGGCGTGCTGCCCGACCGGGTGCAGTGGAAAGCGCACAACTACAACCACCTGCACGAACAGCCGACCGTGTTCTACGCGGTCGCCATCGTGCTGGCGATCATCGGCGCGGGCGACGGGGTCCCTGCCCTGCTGGCCTGGATCTATACCGGTCTGCGCGTGATCCACACGATCGTGCAGGTCACGGCAAACAAGGTGATGGTCCGCTTCGTCCTGTTCGCAGTTTCCAGCGTGGTGCTGATCGCGCTGATCGGCATCGCGGCGGCGCGGGTGTTTGGCTGAGCTGCTACTCGGCCGCTTCGACGGCCGGTAGCTCTTCCTTCGCAAAGTCCATCGTCGCCAGGAACCGCTCCGCATCGAGCGCGGCCATGCAGCCGGTGCCCGCCGCCGTCACCGCCTGGCGATAGGTGTGGTCCATCACGTCGCCGCACGCGAACACGCCGGGAATCTCGGTCTTGGGCGTGCCGGGCTCGACCAGCAGGTAGCCGCTGTCGTCGGTCGGCAGCTGGTCCTTGAACAGCTCGGTCGCCGGAGCATGGCCGATCGCCACGAACGCACCGTCGACCTCCAGCGTGCTCTCCTCGCCAGTCACGGTGTCCTTCAGGACGAGGTGGTGCAGCGAACCATTGTCGCCCGCCTCGAACCGCTCCACGGTCTTGTTCCACAAGGGCGTGATCTTGTCCGAGGCAAACAGCCGCTCCTGCAGGATCTTCTCGGACCGCAGCTCGTCCCGGCGGTGGATCAGCGTCACATCGTCCGAATGGTTGGTGAGGTAGAGCGCTTCCTCGACCGCGGTGTTGCCGCCGCCGATCACCGCGACCTTCTTGCCACGGTAGAAGAACCCGTCGCACGTTGCGCAGGCGGACACGCCCTTGCCGCCCAGTTCCTGCTCGCCCGGCACGCCCAGCCACTTGGCCGAGGCACCGGTCGCGATCACCACGGTGTCGCCGATATACTCGTCGCCGCTGTCGCCCACCGCGCGGAACGGAGGGCCATTCTTGAGGTCGATCTCGACAATCGTGTCCCAGTGCATTTTCGTGCCCACATGCTCCGCCTGCGCGCGCATCTGCTCCATCAGCCAGGGGCCCTGGATCACGTCGGCGAAGCCAGGGTAGTTCTCGACATCGGTGGTGATTGTCAGCTGGCCGCCGGGTTGCAGGCCCTGGACCATGACCGGCTCCAGCATGGCGCGCGCGCCATAGATGGCGGCGCTGTAGCCTGCCGGGCCGGAACCGATAATGAGCATCTTGGTGCGGTGCGTCGCCATATGCGCCACGTCTCCTGTCCGTCTAAAGTCTTGCGTCCAATATGGGGGCCGAGGCCCGCAGAGTCACGCCACGAAGCGCGACTGAAGCCGGTCGCGCAGCGCGTCGTCCACACCAATCGCTTGCGCCAGGAACGCGTCGAGCGAACCCCATTCGCCATCGACCACCTCCATAAAGCGGTCGAAATAGGCCTCGCGCACCTGCATCAACTCGTTCACCGCATCGCGCGGCAGCGGGCCGAGCCGTTCCTCGATCCCCGGAAGCGACTGCCGCTCCAGAATCTCATAGGTGGGCGCGTCATTGGTGCGCAGGAATTCGGTGAGCATGTCGGCGCGCGACACGCCCAGGATGTGATGGAGCAGCGCAGCGGCAATGCCCGTGCGGTCCTTGCCCGCAAAGCAATGGACCAGGCTTGCCCCGTCCCTCTCCGCAAGCGCCCGCAGATATTGCCCGAAAATCGCCTGCATCGCCTTGTTCCCCGGCATGCGGGTATAGACCTTGAGCATGCGCCCGTGCGCGGCCTCGGCGGTGAGCTCCAGCGGCTGGTCGGGCTCGTGCGGGGGGCGCGAGCTGGTCTCGCCATCGTAGAACACCACTTCCCCATCCCACAGGTCCGGGCGGCGGCAGGGATGGCGTTCACGTTCCGCGTTGCCGCGCAGGTCGATCACCGTGCGGATGCCCAGCTCGGCCACGGTCGCCAGATCGCTCTCGCTCGCCTCGACATGCTGGCCAGAACGATAGAGCAGCCCGGAGACCACCCTGCCCCCACCCCGCGTGGGGTAGCCGCCGTAATCGCGGAAATTGTGGATGCCGTCGGTTGCGTAGAAGGTGGGAGAAGTCGCGCTCATGCAAGTTCGGTGGCAGGGCGAACCCGTCCGCGCAAGCACGCGACGCAAGATTTGCGGTTCTCCGGTGGCTGGGGCAAGGCTGCGCAAACAGAATCAACCCGCCGGGGGGAGAGGCCAAGAATGTCCGAAGAAAACGCACTGCTGGTCGAACACGTGGGCAAGGTGGTGAAGATCACGCTCAACCGGCCCGAGCGGATGAACGCCGTCACACCCGGCATGTTCGACGATCTGCGCGAGATTCTGGACGGCCTCGATACCGCGAAGACGCGCGCAATGGTCATCACCGGGGCCGGTCGCGCGTTCTGCGCGGGTGCCGATATCAGCGGCAGGGGATCGGGGACTGGCGGCAAACCAGGCGACACCTCGCGCAGCTCGCTCGAAAACCACTATAACCCCGGTATGCTCGCGCTGATGGAGGCCGACATTCCGGTCATCACCGCGGTCAATGGCGCGGCGGCGGGAATCGGTGCGACGCTCGCGCTGTCGGGCGACCTGATCGTGGCGGGCAAGTCGGCCTATTTCCTGCAGGCCTTCGTCAATATCGGGCTCGTCCCGGACGGGGGCGGGACTTGGATTCTCCCCAAGGTCATGGGCCTGCCGCGTGCCATGGAGGCCATGCTGCTCGGCGAGCGGCTGCCTGCCGAGGATGCGTTCGCAATGGGCGCGATCAATCGCTGCGTCGAGGACGACAAGGTTCTCGAAGAAGCGATGGCCCTCGCCGAGCGGCTGGCAAGCGGGCCCACAGTGGCAATAGGCCAGATCCGCAAGCTGGCCCGCAATGCCCAAGGCAGCAGCCTGGCGGATGCGATGCAGGCGGAGGCGGAAGCTCAACAGATCGCGGGCAACA
Source organism: Citromicrobium sp. UBA3494 (assembly GCA_002377695.1). Taxonomy (GTDB): domain Bacteria; phylum Pseudomonadota; class Alphaproteobacteria; order Sphingomonadales; family Sphingomonadaceae; genus Alteriqipengyuania. Next base: position 309,439 of record DFQH01000008.1, read on the forward strand.
CGCAGGATTTCATGATCGGCGCGCAGGCCTTCGCCACCAAGACGAAAGCCGAATTCAAGGGGAAGTAGCGCCGCCTACTTCGCCGCAAGGCCGAGGATACCGCGCGCCTGCTTCAGGTGCGGGATATCCACCATTTCGCCATCGAGTTGCAGCGCACCCGAACCCGGGTTGTCCTCGAACAGGGCGACGATCCGGCGTGCGCGGTCCAGCTCTTCGTCGGAGGGTGTGAAGGCGCGATTGATCGGTTCGACCTGCGCGGGGTGGATACACATCATCCCGCGAAAACCCACCTTGCGTGCATCTTCGGGAACCCGCTTCATCCGCTCTTCATCGCGGAAATTGGGATCGATCGTCTCGATCGGTGCGATCCCGGCCGCGTGAGCCCCGGCCAGGCATAGCGTGCGGGCCAGCGCGAAGGGCTCCAGCAGATTGCCGTCCTCGTCCCGATTGGCGGATGCGCCAAAGGCTGCCGCAAGGTCTTCCGCGCCCCAGGTGAGTGCGTCGAGCCGGGGAACGCCTGCGTAATCGCCCAGCCGGAACAGCGCGGGCGCGGTTTCGGTGGCGACGGCAATCAGGCGGATCGATCCGGGCTCGATACCCGCAGACGCCTCCAGCGCGGTGAGGTAATGCCCCAGAAGACGCACCTCGTCCGGGGTCGCCTTGGGCAGCATGATGCCGTCGGGTCGGTGAGGCACCACCGCGACCAGATCGCGCAGCGCGTCGGACGTATCCATCGGATTGACCCGGACCCAGAGCGGCTTCGCGCGGTCCGCTTGCCCGAGCGCGCCTGCCACATGATCGCGCGCATCGGGCTTGGCGCTCTCGGCGACGGAGTCTTCCAGATCGAGGATGATGAGATCCGCTTCGCCACCAAGCGCCTTTTCCAGCTTTCGCGGGCTGTCCCCCGGCACGAACAGGAGGGAACGGGCGGCCCATGGCTGGATGTTGCGGCCCGCGTCGGCGGAATGCGTCGCGGGGTTTTGCGGATCATGTGTCATGGCCAGCGCCCTACCCCGGTCTGCCATGCGCTGCCAGAGGCAGCCTCAATCGAGACGACAGCGAACGGAAATATTGCGCGCGATCGCTTTGCGCTGCCCGGCACGCCGCCCCTCTGTTGACGACCAGTCCACCGTATAATCGATCGATTCGTAAATGGTCGAACGCGGCGTCCATGCATCAGCACAAGCCATCCGTGCGGCCATTTCAACCTTTGCTGCGAGTTCCCGCCGTGCCTTGTCGGCATCTGCAAGATACTCGGTCTCCACCCCGTTGCGGACCTCAACCAGAACCGCCCTTTCGGCCTGCTGGGCCTGGCCGGCCCCCGCCGCCAACGAAGCAATGCCCAAGGCCACTGCCAGTCTCGCTGCCATTTCCCTACTCCCCCTGACGCGACGTTCTCCGGACGCCGCGCAACGGAAGGTCGCAAGTTCGCCGAAATCCGTCAAGCGGATGAGGAAGGCTGGCCGGATTCGGGATCGGACAGCGGGAGACCGCGCGCTTCTGCCAGATCGAGGCGCGTGTCGATGTCTTTCAAGGCGATGGGGTTCTCAGGCGCGATGCTCCTGGCCCCCGGTGCCCGCGCAAGCGATTGCGCCCCGCCCTGCCCGTCGAGGCTGGCCAGTGATGCAAAGTCCGCCCGCGCAAATCCCGCAGGTACACCGCTCGATCCGTCCGGATAGCGGGAAAAGAGGGTTTCTTGCGCCTGGGCGAGCGTCCGCAGGTGTGACGCGTCCACGAAAGGCATATCCGCCAGCATCACCACAAGGCGCGTGGCGGGCCCGCACGCTTCAACGGCCGCGCGGATGGAGGTCGCCATGCCCCGGTCAGCGTCGGGATTGGCGATCGTGGTCCACCCTTCCCGCGCGAACGCCGCCTGCATCCCGTCGCGGCAGATGAGGAGACGACGCTGGAACCCTGCCCGCTCGGCCGCGCGCGCGGCGTGATGCCACAGCGGATCGCCCGCCAGCTGAGCGGTCAGCTTGTCGCCATCGAACCGGCGAGAACGCCCCGCTGCCAGAAGCGCGACCGCGATCGACGGGTCAGGCATCAGGCCGCAGGTCCTCGTATTCGCCGACAATTTCGCTCAGGGCAGAGAGCGCCAGGGTCTGGGCCGTTCGGCAGGCTGGAAGCGTGCCGACAGGGCTGCGAATGCGGGCAATGCTCTGCTCGGGAACTCCCTTCGCAGCCAGCGCATCGGCCCGCGCCTCTCGTGCAGTATGGCCACCTTGCGCGCCGATATAGAACGCCGGGCTCTCCACAGCCTCCTCCAGCAGCGCAAGCTCCCACTCGTGGTCGTGGAACAGCAGCAGTACGGCCGTCCATCGATCGGCGGGCGCAAGGCCGCTGCCCCGGCCGAGCGAAAGGGCATCCTTCGCAACAGCATCGCTTGCCAACCCGAGGGCGTCAGCCAGATCGCGAATGGCGGCAAGCTCCGCGCCCTCGCCAAACACGCGCAGTTTGAGGCCCGGGATGAAGGCGCGCCGCGTCATCATCGCGTTGGCAGGGAGCATCAGCGATGCGGGCTCCCGCCTTTCAAGCTGGTCGAGGGTATCGCGGCACGCCTTGCGGTCCGGTGCCGGGTCGAGCAGAATGTCCAGCCCGCCCCCGCAGGGCAGGCGGAAATCGATCTTGGACGATCCCGCGCCGTAACGGACCACGGCAGGCTCGCCGATCTCACTCAGATCGCTGACCAATTGGCGTTCAAGACAGGTATCGGCCAGGTCCCCCACAACCGAACCATCGGGCAAAACTGCCAGCTGCGCACCGAGCCGACGGGAAAAACTGCCGTCTATCCCGACGATGGTACACAGGCCGACATCGGGTTGGCATGCGGCAGCCAGCGCCCGGTGGTCCTCATCCGCGAGATGGCCAGCAGTCACGCGGCGCGCCTGCCGATGGCCGACCCGTTGCGAGACGCACCGATGCGCGAATGATGTCTGTGCACAGTTGGCATGGGCTCCCCGACCTTGAGATCAGACAACCATCGACTGTCCGCGATGTGCCCGGCGGGTCCGCTCCAAAGCCGAGGCCGGCCCTGCAAGCAGTCAGGAAGCCTCGATCCCGCGCATGCCGGCCGAGGCGGCCACTTCGCGGTTCGACTGCCCCGAGAGCGAACGCTGGGCAGCAATGACCGGCAGCAGCACGGCCAGCACGCATGCGATCCAGAAGATCGCCACGAAAGGCGCGGTGTTGCCCAGCACCAGGCGCGCAACCAGCGTCAGAACCAGCGCCGCGGGTACGCCAGCAACCAGCCCCCACCACGCAGCGCGCAGCCGGGTGGACGCTTTGCCGCGCCGTTCCCGCTTGTCGAGCCAGATGAAGGTCCCGGTCGCGACCACCACGCTCAGCGCAATCCCGAAAAGGATATAGGCGATCTTGACCGGAAGGCCGCCGTAATTCCCGAAATGCAGGTTGTAGGTCGACGCCGAAAGCTGCTGGCCTACCGTGCCGTCGGCCAAGCCTACCGTGCCGTGAAAATCGCCAGCTGCATCGAAGGCATAGTATTCGCCGAAAATGAGCCGCCGTGGGTGTTCCGCGATGATCTGCATGTGCTGCCCGGCCGTGCCCGGATCATGCAGGATCACGTAGTAGGGCTCCACCTCCGGATACTCGCGCTCCATAAAGGCGAGCGCGGGCGCGGCGTTCGGAATCCCGGCTGGCGAGGAATCGCCTTCGGGCTCATCGCCGAAGATCGGCGCCAATGCAGCCTCGCTGTCTCCGCCGTACCCGGCGGCAGCAAGCCCCCCGCCGGAGACATAGAACAGACCGATCATCGCGCCGGTCAGCGAAATCGCGAGCGCGAAGGGCAAGGTCCACACCGCCAGCCGGTTGTGCCAGTCCATCGTCGCGACATCGTCGGCCCTCCGCGCGCGCAGCCGGAACGCATCGCGGAAGATGCGCGGATGCGCGACGACGCCCGAGACGGCAAGCGCGACGATCATCGCGCCGAACAGGCCGACCAGCGTCATTCCGTAAAGCGCGGGCAGGTTGAGGCGATAATGCAGGGCCAGCAGGAATTCGGCCCAGGCATTTTCTTCCGGCGCCACGACTTCGCCCTGCGCGTCGACATGAACCGCCTGCGTATCGGTGGTGATGGTGGTGCGCGGCAAATCTGCGGTCGGCAGGTGGACGTAGAGATGCGTGGTGCTCGGCCCGTCGCTCTCACTTTCGAGCACGTTCTCGATCGCGCGCTGCACGGCTGCCGGTTCGATCTGCGACATTTCGGGCGCGTCGAGCTGCTCGAACCGCTGCCACTCCTCGTACAGCACGATAGCCGTACCCGTGACGCAAATGAGGTAGAGCAGCGCGCAGCACACCAGCCCCAGCGCGGAGTGCGCGGAGATCGCCTTGCGCACGGTTTCCTTGGCGAAAGCGAAGCTCATACCGTGGTCCCCTGGAACATGAGGAAGGGTGCCGCAAGCGCTGCGATACCGAGTACCCAGGCGAACTGATCCGCGCGGCGCGACATCATCAGCAGGGCAAAGGCGAGCACGGGCCAGGCAATCGGCACCGTCGCCAGAACGGCGACGTTGGCATCGGCCTCCGCGCCGCCGCCGAACAGGATCAGAGCGCGGATTGCCAAAGCGAACAACAGGCTCGCACCCAGCGCAAGCGGTCCGGCGACCGTGAAGGTCAGCAGGCCGGAACGGCTGCGCGGCTTTATCTCATTCGCTCCGCGATGCGCGGTGCGGGGTGCCTTTCGAGGCCCTCTGTTGACCGGCTTGCATGCCGCAACGGCGAGTGCCGCGAGAGCGGCGGCACCGATTACGAGTACGGTCACCGCAATGCCCCACTCGCCCGCGGCCCGGTCGGCCAGAGCAAGCCCGACCAGCAATGCTCCCCATCCGGCAAGGTTCAGCGGGGTCGAGCGCGTAGCCCGACCCCACGACATCCGGAGCACCGCCACGCCCGTCAGGGCAAACACGGCAGCCAGCCACATGAGGAGCCCTGCATCCATCAGAACGCGACGGTCAGCGAGCCGTTGATGCTGCGCTTTTCGCCGGGGAAACAGTCGCCGCGCACCAGGCAGACGGCAAAATATTCCTCGTTGGTCACGTTACGTGCCGTTACCCGCAGGGAGAACCGGTCGAAATCGTAGCCCAGCGAGAGATCGCCCACGGTCCGGCCATCCACCCGATAGGTCAGCAGATTGTTGGTGAGCGCCGAGATGCCGTTGCTTTCGTTACCGCCGACATAGCGCACGCCGCCACCGAAGCTGAGGCCGTCCAGCGCGCCGCCGAAATTGTACAGCGCGAACAGCGATGCCTGCCAGTCGGAGATCGAGGTGAGCGGCAGGCCGTTCGGGTCTTCCGCATCGAGATAGCTCACATTCCCGTCCAGCCGCAGGCCGCCGATCAGGGCATTGGCCTCGGCTTCGATCCCGCGGACCTTGGAGACGCCTTCCTGCTGGCTGTCACCACCGACAAGCGAATTGGGGTTCGGCAGGTTGGACACCTCGATATCGAAGGCGGAGACCGTCACCAGCGCGTTGACGCCGGGCGGCTGCCACTTGATGCCACCTTCGTACTGGCGGCCTTCCTGCGGCAGGAGCTGCCGGTTGGTGACGGTATCGATGCCCACCACCGGCTCGAAGCTCTCGGCGTAGCTCACATAGGGAGAGATCCCTGCCGGTCCACGCCAGAGCACGCCGAAGCTGAGGCTGGTCGCATCATCCTTCTGCGTCGCGCCGTTCTCCACGCGATTGGTCACATCGTCGAACCGCACGCCTGCCGTGGCAACGAGCGAACCCAGGCTCATCTGATCGGAGATGTAGTAGCCAGTCGAGTCGACGTAGTTGCGCGGACCGTTGCCCTGCAACTGGCGCACCTGCTCCACGGTCGGCGCGCCGGCATAGGTCGGGTTGAACACGTTGAGCGTGTCAGGCGCGAACGGAGAAGCCGTATCGGAATTCAGATAAGCCGTGTCGGAATCGGTAAAAACGTCCTGCCGCTGCACGCCGACCAGAAGCTCGTGATCGATCGGGCCGGTGGAGAATTCGCCGCGCAGGCGCGCATCGATGGCCAGTTGCTCGCTGCGGTTGTCGGCGAGGTAGAAGGCCCATGAGCCATCGCCGTTGGCATCGATCCGGGGCACGCCATTGCCCTGGAAAGCGATCCAGGCCTGGCGATAATCTGCCTGGGAATCGACATAGCGGCCGACCGCCTCGATCGAGAACGCATCGCTCAACTGCTGTTCGAACAGCAGTGTGAGAGCAAAGCTCTCCGTGTTGTAAGCGTTGAAATCGGGTGCGCCCATATATTCGTACGGGTCGATCTCCTGCCCGCCGGGGCCGGGAAGCAGAGTGCCGGTCACTGGGAGGAACTGGTGCGCGGTATCCGAATCCTGATCGGAGTAATTGGCCAGAATAGTGAATTCGGTTCCCCTGGCGGGGCGCAGGGTGAGCGCGGGCGCGATCACCAGCTTGTCGTCGTTCACTTCGTCGATCTGCGTGTCGGCGTCGCGCAGAATACCGACAAAGCGGAACTGCGCCTTGTCCTCGGCGCCGGGGATGGCGATGTTGATGTCGGTCGCGATCTGCTTGCGGTCGAAGCTGCCGTAATCGAACCGGACCTCGCCTTCGGTCACGCCGTGGGGCCGCTTGGTCACCACGTTGATGATGCCGCCCGGCGACCCCGCGCCATAGAGCACAGAGGCCGGTCCCTTGAGCACCTCGACCTGCTCCAGCGTATAGATGTCCTGCCGCGTCGTGTTGTAGAAGCCGAATAGGTACTGCAGGTTATCGCGGTATTCCGGTGCATCCAGTCCGCGAACCTGCGCGAAATCGCCGCGGGTGGAGAAGCCGAAGGGCTCTGCCGTCACGCCCGCCGAATAGGTCAGCGCGTCGTCCAGCGACTGGGCGCCCTTCTCCTCGAAATCCTGTTCCGTCTCGATGGAGATCGAGCGCGCCGTCTCGACGATCGGCGTGTCGGACTTGGTCGCGCCGAAATCTGTCAGCGACCCGGTGACGACGATCGTCGGGTCTTCGGCACCCCCGACGGGATCACCGGTTTCGGCGCCCGCTTCAAGATCGACGGTCTGTGCAAGGGCCGGCGTGGACAGGATCAATGCGAGGGTTGCCGACGTTGCGGCGAGAATCGGTTTCAAGGTTGCATCCCTAATTTGCGTGTTCGGCGCGCTGCTACTGCGAATGGTTTTCAGTTGCAAGCGCTGCAAACGGATCATTGTGCCTGCCACGCCCGAGAGAGGAATTCGCGGGCATGCTGGCGCCATCGCGCGACCGACGACGCCTGATCTCGGGCGGCGGGACGAACTCACGCGCGGGCCGCGAAAAATAATTCGCAAGCCAAAGCGGCAATAATCGGGTAAGGGGCCCAAACCTCGCCGAACGCAGAGCGTTTGACGATTCCCGATTTCCGCGCCGCTGATAGCAACGTCCAGCCGCCTGGGCTGCCCGGCGCGCGTGCATTGATTCCCAAGGCTATGACATGAATTTTTCCGAACTGCCCAGCACCCTGCAAAGCGCGCTGACCGAACGTGGCTACTCCGAACCGACGGACGTGCAAGCCGCCGTGCTCCAACCCGAAGCACATGGCCGCGATCTCGTGGTCTCCGCGCAAACAGGCTCGGGCAAGACGGTCGCCTTCGGGTTGGCTTTCGCGCGCCAGCTGCTCGACGATAGTGGGAAGGTGCCCTTCCCTGCCGCGCCCCTCGCCCTCGTCATCACCCCCACCCGCGAACTTGCGTTGCAGGTCAGCCGGGAGCTTTCCTGGCTCTACGCGAAGGCGGGCGGCCGCGTTGCGACCTGTGTGGGCGGGATGAACCCGTCGCAGGAGCGCAACGCCCTCCGCTCGGGCGCGACCATCGTGGTAGGCACTCCGGGCCGCCTGCGCGACCATCTGGAACGCGGTGCGCTCGACCTTTCGGCTCTGAAGGCGGCCACGCTCGACGAGGCGGACGAGATGCTCGACATGGGCTTCCGCGAAGAGCTGGAGACGATCCTCGATGCGACGCCCGAAGGACGCCGCACGCTGCTGTTCTCCGCCACCATGCCCAAGCCGATCGAGGCGCTGGCCCGTCGGTACCAGAGCAACGCCCTGCGCATTTCGACGGTCAGCGCCGATCGCGGCCATGGCGACATTTCCTACGAAGCAGTCGTGATCTCGCCCCCGGAAGTTGAGAACGCGGTGGTCAACCTGCTGCGCTATCACGAAGCGGAAACCGCCATCCTTTTCTGCGGGACGCGCGAGAAAGTCCGTCACCTGCACGCAACCTTGCAGGAGCGCGGCTTCGCGGTCGTCTCTCTCTCGGGCGAGAATTCGCAGTCGGAACGCAATCAGGCCTTGCAAGCGCTACGCGACCGGCGTGCACGGGTATGCGTCGCCACTGATGTCGCGGCGCGCGGCATCGACCTGCCGACACTCAGCCTCGTGGTCCATGTCGAGATTCCGCGCGATGCGGAGACGCTGCAGCACCGCTCGGGCCGCACGGGTCGTGCCGGGCGCAAGGGCACCGCAGTGCTGGTCGTTCCGTTTTCCCGCCGTCGCCGCGTGGAACAGATGCTCCGCAACGCGAAAATCGACGCCAAGTGGACAGATGCGCCCGACCGCGAGGCGATCCGGGCCAAAGACCGCGACCGCCTTATGCAGACCCTGCTGACCGCGGTCGAGCCTGACGAAGAGGACAGCGATCTGGTCGACGCTCTGCTCGCACAGCGCAGCCCCCGCGAACTGGCCGCCATGCTCGTCGCCTCTCACCGCGCCAAGATGCCCGAACCCGAAGATCTGATCGCGAATACGCCGGAGGCACGACGCGCGGCAAAGGCCGAAAAGCATCGCCCGGGGTTCGAGGATACGGTCTGGTTCAGGATGGACATCGGCCGCCGCCGCAACGCCGACCCGCGCTGGATTCTGCCGCTGCTGTGCCGCCGCGGGCACATTACGCGCAACGAAGTCGGCGCGATCCGGATCGGCCCGGACGAGACCTACTTCCAGATTCCGCGCGCAATAGCAGACAAGTTCTCCGATGCGCTCGCCCGCACCGCAGGCGACGGCAACGATGGTGACGACGTCCGGATCGAGGCGTCGGCCACCGGCCCGCGAGACACCGCTCGCGCTAACCGCAAGGGCCCGCCGCAGGGACGCCGCAACGGCAAACCGAAACCCCACCGCAAGAACAACGACGCTACAGTGCGCCCGGGCCCCAAGGGCAAGGGACCGCCGCACAAGGTGAAAGGCAAGAACCGGTAGGTTTTGGGCGGAGTGCCCCTTCGCCAGGGGCATGGCTCGCGCCGAAACCGGGTCTGGGGCGCGACTACATTACCGGGCTGCCTGCCCACTCGTCGGCGGCCGCCCAGATGCGCTCCACCACCGGGCGGGTATTGTTGCGCGACTTGAACAGCTTGATTTCGAATTCGGTCTGCCACGGTCCGGGAATCTGCCGCAGTTCGGAATCGCTGCCGTGTCCGATGACGGTCGATTCTGGCAACCACGCTATCCCCAGGCCGAAGGACGCCGCCGTACGGACGCTCTCTGCCAGGGTGGCGCGATACCGCGTTTGCAAACGCTGGCGGAATGGCGCGCCCTGGATCAGCTGTTTGACAAGGTACGACATCATCGCGGTTCCCGAATAGCCGACATAAGGGATTGGCGGCCCGTCTACGCTGTCCAGCAGGGGGTCCTCAATACTCGGGTGGGCGAAGGGCAAAAGCCGGTCGCGCCCGATAACCTTCTGCTCGAACGCGCTCGAATCGATCTCCTGCGAACCGGAGGGCAGCGCGTAGCTGATGAAGAAATCGGTTCGCTGCTCGGCCAGGGAGGAAAGATACTCCTCTACCGTGCGGGTCTCGGCGACGACCGACACCGCAAATGGCCCGATCATCCGGTTCAGCTTCGAGACGAGCGAAGGGACGAAATACAGTGCCAGTGTGTGGAGCGAGGCGATGGTGACTTCGTCCCGCGTTTCGCGCGAGAGCGCTTCGGCCTGAAGCCGGGCTTCATATGCCTGGCCGATGATCCCGCGCGCGACGGTGACGAATTCCGCCCCCGCAGCAGTCAGACGAATGGGATGTTTGGAGCGGTCCAGCAGTTCCGCCCCGGCCCATAATTCGAGCGACTTGATGCGCCGGCTGAGCGCGGACTGCGTGACGTGCCGACGCTCTGCCGCACGCGCAAAGTGTCCCTCTTCGGCAACACAAACGAGATCCTCTAGCCATCTGAGATGCATAAGATCGACGCTTATCAGCGTCTTGCGTTTTTGTCATCGCGAATGGAAAATTTCGAATTTGCGCCGCGCGATATGCCCCGGCCTTATTGCGCGTAACGGAATGACAAACTGCAACGCACCAAGTGCTCGAAAGTTTCGTCCGGTTTCAAAAAATCGATCAGGATCAATTGGGGGGTCGAATGAAAAATTTGTTGCTCGTTACGTCGTGCACGGGAGCACTGGCGATCGCACTGGCGCCTGGGGCCGCATATGCCCAGGATACCGGATCGCAGGATGAACCTGCGACGCTCCCGGTTGCCGCCGATCAGCAGACTGCTTCGGAAGACAACGTCATCACGGTGACCGGTTCGCGCATCCGGCGCTCGAACGCCACGGCCGCCATTCCCGTGCAGATTTTCAACCAGGAGACGATCGAGGAAACCGGTTCGGTCGACCTCGCGGAAGTTGTTGCCGAAATCCCCGGCGTCGATTCCGATCTCTCTCCCGAGACGACGAACACCAGCGTCCAGAATTCGGGCATCAGCACGATCAACCTTCGCCGTCTGGGCAGCGACCGGACACTGACGCTGATCGACGGCCGCCGAGCTATCTCCAACGCGGGCAACGGCGAACGCGTGAGCCTGAACACCATTCCGGCCGGCTTCGTCCGGTCGATCGAGGTAACCACCGGCGGTGCGTCCGCGATCTACGGCTCCGACGCGATCGCGGGGGTCGTGAACATCCTGCTCAAGGACGATTTCGACGGGTTCGACGCAAACCTGCGCTACGCCAAGCCGGAACGTTCGGGCGAAGAGGAAGTCCTCGCCGATCTGACCTGGGGCCGCAATTTCGCCGAAGGGCGCGGCAACATCATGCTCGGCTTCAGCTACGAGCATGAAGACGCGATCTACGCCGACGGGACCCGCCCCGATTCGATCCGGGCAGTGTCCTGGGGCGTGCCGAGCGACATCGGCAACTTCAACGATGAGTCGCTCCTGCCGGGCTGCGATGCTTCCGGGCGCTACTGCTTCACCCCCAGCCTCAGTTCCTACATTCCCGGCGGGCGTTTCGAATCCGACGATGCGTGGAACGTCGGCGGCGTGTGGTTCAACGATCAGTCGCTGCTGCCCAATGATGGCCGCACCTCTTCCGAGGGTTTCGAAACCTATCCGGACGGCTTCAACTATCGTCCGGGCCAGACCCTCTCGCCGGAATACGAGATGTGGTCGGGCGCCTTCAGGGGCCGGTACGAGCTGACGCCGAGCATTACCTTCAACGCCGGGGCGATGTACTCCGTCATCAACACGCGCGCTCGCAGTTCATCCGAAGCAGCGATCTATGGCGATACCTACGCCGTGCTCGATGCCAACGGGAACGCGCAGTACGATGCGAACGGCGTCATCATCGAAGCCGAGCTGCCGCAGATCGCTTCGAACCATCCCTTCATCCCGCCCGAAGTCGAGGAAACCCGCTCCGGCTCGGTCAGCTGGTATCGCCGTTTCACCGAACTGGGCTGGGACGAGAAGATCAACGAGCGCAAGACGCTGCGGACGAACTTCAGCCTGACCGGCAATGCATGGGGCGACTGGCAGTGGAATGTCGGCGGCACCTACGGCACCTACAACCAGCATCAGCGCGACATCAACGAGATCGACCTGCAGCACCTTGCAAACGCGCTTCAGGTGACAACGATCGGCGGAGAGGTCGTCTGCGCCAGTGCCGCTGCGCGTGCGGAAGGCTGTGTTCCGGTCAATATCTTCGGTGAAGGTTCGATCACCGACGCCATGGCCAACTACATCCGCTACGATGCCGACCTGCGGCAGGAGCGCGAGCAGGTGACCAGCCTTGCCAGCGCCAATGGCACGCTGCTGGAGCTTCCAGCCGGGCCGCTGAAGGCTGCTATCGGCCTGGAGTACCGCCGCGAGTACCAGCGCACCTGGGGCCAGGGCGGCGACAAGATCCTCCAGACGACCTCGACTGGCGTGCCCGATATCGACGCGCGTTTCGACGTCGTCGAGGCGTTTGCCGAGCTCGACATTCCCGTCGTCGAGTCGGTCTCGCTCCAACTGGCTGGCCGCGTTGCCGACTATTCAACGGTGGGCACCGTCTACAGCTACAATATCGGCGGCAGCTACTTCCCCAGCCCCGATATCCGCTTCCGCACGCAGTATTCGCGTTCGCAGCGCGCACCGACGCTGACCGAGTTCTTCTCTCCGCCGCGCGGGGACTACGACTCGCTCAATGACCCGTGCGACGGTCTGCTGCCCGACGGAACGGGGATCACCCCTCCTCCGGGAAGCAACACGCCTGCGTCGACGATTGCCCAGAACTGCCTCGCCGAGCCCGGCATCCAAGCCTATTTTGCCGATCCCGCGAATGCCGGACAGGATTTCAGCGCCGGCGGCAGCGTTTTCGGTCCGAACGCAGGCAACACCAACCTGACGGAGGAAACGGCGGACACCTTCACGGCGGGCGTGATCTTCACTCCCACGTTCGTGCCCGGGCTCGCGCTGATCGTGGACTACTACCAGATCAACGTGAAGGACGCGATCGGCTCCGTCTCGACCCAGCTCGCGGCCGAGCTGTGCTATACCGCCGACAATTACCCGAACAACCGCTTCTGTGATACGATCACCCGCAATGCGGCCAACGGCCAGGTTCGCGAGGTCATCAACCAGGCGGAGAACCTGGACGAGTACAAGACGGCCGGGATCGACACGACGCTCGACTACGACTTCGAGATTGGCGGCATTCCGGGCGATTTCGACCTCAACGTGATCTACACCCACTACTTGGAAGATTCCTACAGCTTCCAGGCGATCGACGGGCTGCAGGAAGAAAACACCCTCGGCATCATCGGCAATCCGCAAGACGAATTCCGCGCCAAGATCGGCTGGAGCCACAAGGGGCTGCGGCTGGCCTGGACGACGCTCTTCAAGAGCGGCGGGGTTGACGACAAGGATGTGGCGCCCGGCGACCCGGCCTACTTCAGCATCGGATCGCAGGCCTATCACAACATCTACGTCGGCTACACGTTGCGCCGCCGTCCCACGATCCGCTTCTATGCGGGCGTGAACAACCTGTTCGATGATCTCGGTCCGTTCCTGCCGAGCGGCCTCGACGGCGGGAACAGCCGGAACATCGTGTCCTCGCTCAACGACCTCGACGGACGCGAATTCTACCTGGGCGCCCGTTTCGCGTTCTAACGATCATCAATAGGCAGGAGGGCCGAACGGGATATCGTCCGGCCCTCCCCCTTTCGATCGCTTCCTGAAATCCGGAATCCTGCCTGGAGGCTCGCCCCGCCGTGCGGTTGCTATTTCCCCTGACTCTTGCCGCCATTCTAGTCGCCAGTGTGCCCGCAGGGGCGCAGGAGCGGCAGCAGTTCGGCGACAATCTCTTTCTCGAAAACGTGCCGCAGTCCGTGCTCTACGATGGGCGCGAAGTCGCCGGACACATGCGGACGCAGAACAGCTATTCGGTGCGTGGCTGGACGCACGACGGCGACGCGCTGCTCTTCTCCTATCGCGGCGACCTCTATCGCCGGTCCAGCGTCAAGGGCGACTACGTCAAGCTTCTCGACCTGCCGGGCCTCAGCCTTTCCAATGCCAAACCCGCGTCGGTTTGCGGGCGCAACGGCTATGTCTTCACCTCGGATCGCGATGGCGACGAATACAGCGCCGTCTACCTGACCGACGGACGGTCCTTCGATGCGGACAAGGTCTCGCCGGGTCGGTCGCGCAATGTCTCGGTCATCGTATCCGACACCGGCGACCAGATCGCTTACGCCAGCGCCGAGGCGGGCACTGGCGTATGGCAGCTGATCGTGCAGCCCGGCTGCGCCGATCGGCCGCCGCAAGTGCTCGCGCGGGGGAACGCACCGTTCTATCCCGATGATTTCAGCCCGGATGGCCGCTACCTGCTTGCCGAAGGCCCGGCCGACGACGGCTTCAAGCTCTCCGAGATCGACCTCGAAACGGGCGAGGAGACAGTCCTCGTGGAGGCGGATGAGGATGTGAAGGATTCCGCCTACTCGGCAGATGGCCGGTACGTCTTCTTCACAAGCAACGCCTATTCCGATTTCACCGATCTGATGCGCTATGATCGTGAGACCGGGGAGTTGATCCCGGTGCTCAGCGATGTCGGGTTCGACATTGATGGCATCGCCGTCTCGCCCGATCGCAGCCGCATGGCGGTCTCGTATAACCGGGACGGTCTATCGACGATCCTGGTGATCGACATGAACCGGCTGGAGCTGATTGCGGGCCCATCCGAGCGCTCTCCCGGGGTGGTCTCCAGCATGCGCTTTTCCCCCGATGGCGAAAGCCTGGCGATGCGCGTGTCGCAGCCCGAAGTGCCTTGGCGTTCGGGGCTCTACGACTATCGCACCGGGGCGTTCGAGCCTTGGACGGGCGGTTTCAAGCCGAACCAGAAGATGACCTCGCTTGTGCCGGACCTAACCACCTACAAGACGTTCGACATGGATGGCGACGCGCCTCGGCGCATCCCGCTGCTGGCCTATCGCCCCTCGACCGCCTCGCCCGAGAATCCGGCGCCAGTCGTAATCTTCGCCCATGGCGGCCCGGAATCGCAATCGCGCCCCAGCTTCAGCCGCTTCTACCACTATATCGTGACCCAGATGGGCATCGCGGTGCTCCGGCCGAACATCCGCGGCTCCGATGGCTATGGCAAAACCTTCGAACAGCTCGACGAGACGACCCGGCGCGGTGACGCGATCCGCGACATCGGCGCGCTACTGGACTGGATCGAGGAGCAGCCCGATCTCGACGCCTCGCGCGTGGTCGTTGCGGGCGGCTCTTACGGCGGGTTCGTCTCGCTGGCGTCGCTGGTCGAGTACTCGGATCGGCTGAAGGGCGGCATCTCGCGCTTCGGCGTTTCCGATTTCGCGTCCTTCATGGAAAATACCGAACCTTACCGGGTCGACAACCGGCGGCGCGAGTACGGTGACGAGCGTGATCCGGAGATCGCTGCGTTCTTCCAGCAGATTTCGCCGATGCAGAATGCAGATCGGATCACCGTACCCGTGCTGTTTATCCAGGGGGGCAACGATCCGCGCGTGCCGCAGCAGCAGTCCGAAGATATGATCGCCGCGATCCGGGCCAACGGGGTACGGGTGTCCTACGTGCTCGCCACGGACGAAGGCCACGGTTTCGACAAGAGCGAGAACAGCCGCATTTCCACCGGTGCACAGATCGCTTTCCTGCGCGAAATGCTGTTGGACTGAGTTAGACGCCCGAGGGCGGCTTGGGCCGCCCGCAGATCCTGATCTCGACGGGAATATCTACAGCACGCCTGCACAACCGCTGCCCGAAATTCTGGACGGATCGATCCTTCGCCTTACCGATCCGGCAGTATTATGCGCGCCCGGTTCACGGCAATTGCTTGAGCCCGGAAGGGGCGGGTACGGTTCGCAGCAGCACGGCAAGTTCCTGCGTCGTTTCCCTCATCCGGTCGATCCGGCCGGCTGCAAGTTCGCGATCCTGGAACGGCCAGGCGGCGGGGTTGTCCGCATACCGGTCGAGGAACGCGGCTGCCGTGGCCATGCCGCGCCCGTCCTCCAGCTGGGCCTCCCACAGGTCGAGTCCAACGCATTCGCCGATGGTCGCCAGTCTCGCCGCACCTTCGACGACGAAATGCGCATAATGCCAGCTGCGGGTGCGCTTGAGTTCGTCGAGGAAGCGGCCCTGCCTGTCCATCTGCACGCCGATCCGGAACTCGGGGAACTTCGTCACCAGGCTGCGTGCGACATCGTCCGCTCCGGCAAACAGCAGGAAATGCGCGAGGTAGAAATCGTAGAACACGCCGTGATTGTTGCGCTTGTTCATCTCTTCGGCGCCGATATCGCTGGATGCCATCCACACGGCGAAATCAGCATACCATTTGCGGATCGTAGCCTTCTCCTCGCCCGACATTGCGTCCGACGGCCACAGCAGCCCCAGCGCTTCGACGATGGTAGAGAATTCGGATGCCTCGATGATGCCTTCGCCCCGCCCGTTTACCCGTCCCGGGATGCCCTGCGCGAAATTGAAATGCGGATTCATGCGCGTGGCCGGCGTTACGAACCATGCGCGAGCCAGCTTGGCGGCATGGTCGGCAAATCGCTCCTCCCCGGTAATACGATATGCAAGCGCGAGCGCCTCCATGTCGCTGGCGAGGTTGCGGATGCGCGATCGGTCAAATTCGGGGCCATCGCGCTCGGGATTCACCTCGCCGTCACGGCGCGTATAGGGCAGGCCGTCGCCGGAACCCGAAGGCCACCAGTACGGCCCGATCGAAGCATAGTCGTTCGCAGTGGAGCCAGGAACGGGGCGCGGTTTGTCGGTTACCGAATAAGGCCCGTTTTCGAGCGCTTTTTCTGCCTTGCGGATGGCCTCGGCGCGCATATCCTTGTCGGCAGCAATCGCTTCGATCCAGCGGGGCCGCCAGAGGAAGGTACGGGCGCCATCGAAGTCCTGCGCATAGCCTGCCGAGCCGCGACATGCCGGCGCGCCCTCGGTTGGAGTGAATGCAGGAACGGCGACCTCACCGTCCTGCGCGGCGGCAGGGGCCGCAATCATCAAGCCTGCCAGAATACTAGCGCGAAACATCGCCTGTCCCTCCCATGGCCGCGCGCCATTCTGCCGCATTGGCGCGGCAGAAATCGCCCGGTTCGTAGTGCTTCAATGCGGCAAGAGCGATCCCGCCATCGACCGCGCCTTGCAGATCGGATGCGTCCTGCAGCCAGCTGGCGAGGACACCGGCGGCAAAGGCATCTCCCGTACCGATCCGGTCTATGATCCCCGTCAGCACCCGCTCCTCGCTCTCGGCGGCAGCCTCTCGGCTGTCGATCCGCGCGACGATGCGATGGGTGGTGCCGTTCTCTACGTGGCGCGCGGTGCTGGATATCGCTGTAAGACCGGGAAACTCCGCCAGCAGCGCCAGTGCGGCCTCGCGCCGCCGGGCTGCGCCGTCGCCCGAAAATTCGCGCCCCAGCAGCAGCGAGACGTCCTTGTGATTGCCGAAAAAAATGTCCGCCATCGCCACCATTTCGGCGATCTCCTCGCGCCCATCGCGCCCGCTCGCTTTCCAAAGGGACGGGCGGAAATTGCCATCGAAAGACAGGGTCAGACCCCGCTCCTTCGCCTTCCTGGCGAGCGCGCGGGTAGCCGTTGAAGAGGCTTCGCTGACGGCTAGGGAGATGCCCGAAACGTGGAGATGGCGCGCGCCATCGAGAACCGCCGGATCGTAATCCTGCGTTTCCGCAAAGGCGCTTCTGGCGCGATCATAGACCACCTCTCCGCCGCGCGGGCCGGCGGCGGGAGTCAGAAAATAGGTGCCCATCCTGCCCTCGGCAGGGACGACATGATCGCCGTCCACCCCCTCGCGCCGCAAGGCCTTGAGCGCCAGCGTACCGAGGGCATTGTTCGGTAGCGCAGAGACCATGCGGGTCGGGAAACCGAGATTGGCGAGCGCGACAGCGACATTGGCCTCCGCACCGCCCACATGCACGTCCAGCTTCGCGGAGTCGCGCAGGGTCGCACCGTCGCTCGCGGCGAAACGTAGCAATATCTCGCCGAAACAGGCGACCGCACCCTCCATCAGCGGGCCAGCCATCCCCCGTCGACCGCAAGGATGTGTCCCTGCACATAGTCGGCCGCGCCGCTCGACAGGAAAACCGCTGCGCCGCCGATATCGGAGGGGTCGCCCCAGCGTCCTTCGGGGATACGCTCCATGATCTGGCGGTTGCGGGTCTCGTCGGCCTGCAGAGCCGCGGTGTTGTTGGTGGCGATATAGCCAGGCGCGATCGCGTTCACGTTGATGCCCTTGGGCGCCCACTCGTTGGCCAGCAGCTTGGTCAGGCCGCCCACCCCGCTTTTCGAGGCGGTGTAGCTCGGCACGCGGATGCCGCCCTGGAAAGTCAGCATGGAAGCGATGTTGACGATCTTGCCGCGCGCGCCGTCCTGCGACGCCCAGCCGGTCATGTGCCGCGCGACGGCCTGGCTGAGGAAGAACAGAACCTTCAGGTTCACATCCATCACCGCGTCCCAGTCCTCCTCCGAGAAATCGAGCGCATCCTCGCGCCGGATGATCCCGGCATTGTTGACCAGAATGTCGATCCGCCCCAGCGCGTCGACCGTCTCGTTGACGATCCGCTGGCACGGCTCGATGGAGGAAAGGTCCGCCATGACGACATGCGTACGGACGCCTTCGGCCTCCACCATCGCCTTTGTTTCATCCGGACTGCGCCTTGCAGTGAGCGCGATATCCGCCCCCGCCTTCGCCAGCGCGACGGCGATGCCCTGCCCTATGCCGGTGTTGGCGCCGGTAACCAGCGCCACCTTGCCCGAGAGATCGAACGCCTTGCCAGCCACGATTACAGCCCGCGCAGGTAGTTGCTGATCTCTTCGTCCTGAGAATTCGCGTAGAACAGCTCTTCGAACTTCTCGCCGGCAATCGCGCTCTTGAGAAGGTCCTGATCGACATTCTTCAGCACGGTCAGCATGTCGTGGCAGGTCTTCGCCTTGAGGTCGGCCAGAACGCCGCGGTTCTTGGCCATGATCTCGGCGCGTTCCTTGGGATATCCTACCCCACTCTCGCCTTCGAAGAGCTTGCGATAGCAATCCTGCAGGTTGAGTTCGGCCGCCCAGCCGAAGCCCTTGGCGTAGGGCATGGCGATCGCATTGCCGTCGTTGATCTGGGCGAACAGGAAGGCGTCGGTCGGGTCGATCACCAGCCCGCAGAATACGCCGGGCATGGCATTGGCGGCAAGCATCGAGCCCGAGCCGGTGCCGCAGCCCGTGACGACGAAATCTGCAGCGCCGGAATTCAGCAGGATGCCGGTCAGCAGACCGACCATCGGATAGGTGATCTGGGCCGTGTCATCGGCAGTGTACATGCCGTAATTGTGGACCTCGTGGCCAAGCTCCCCCGCGACCGTGGTCAGCGCGTCGTGAATCATGCCGTTCTTGGCAGCCTGGCTGTTCTCGTTGATGAGCGCGATTTTCATGGGTCTGTATCTCTCCGGAAGGGTTTGACGGCCTGCCTTTGGCATCGCCGCACAGTTATCTGTCAGGTCCTTGGGTAACCGGTGTCATATAGCAACGCAAGGGCCGATTTGGCGATTTACGACAGATAGTGGCGCAGTCAGGTCGGTGGGACGACGGACCCGCGCTCGATCAGCGTCGAAGGGAGCAGCCAGTCCTGCTGGGACGGGCTTCCTGGCGGATCTATGATCTTGCGCGCCGCGCTCAACGCCATCTGTTTGATCGGCCAGTGGACCGTCGTCAGCGACGGCCAGATATGGCTCGATAGCGGTGTATCGTCGAACCCTACGATCGATACGTCTTCAGGGATGCGCAGCCCGTGCCGGCGGCAGGCGATCATTGCGCCGATCGCCATCTCGTCGTTGCAGGCGAAGATTGCGGTGGCGTTCATGCCCTTCGCCATCAGGTCCTCCGCTGCAGTGACACCCGATTCGAAGGTGTAGCTGCCGGGGCGGATCAGGCTTTCGTCCAGCTCCAGCCCCGCTCGCTCCATCGCCTCCTCGAACCCGGCCCGTCGTTCGCGCGGGGAAGTGAAGCCCTCCGGCCCCTCGATCAACGCGATACGGGTATGCCCCTTGTCGATCAGGTATGTAACCGCGTCGCGCACCGCCTCGCGGTCGTTCGAACTGACCACGTGCTCTGCATCGTCCAGCTGCACGGAACCCATGCGGACATAGCGGCAATCGAATTCGCGGCACAGTTCGGCGAGCGAATCCCGCTCCGAAATCGGCGGCAGCAGCACCACGCCATAAGGTCTCTGGCGCTCCAGAAACGCCCGGATGTCGGCCTCTATGGTCGGCGAGTTTCGGTCCACCGGCTGCACCATCAGGCCGAATTCGGTGTCCGCAATCCCTTCAAGAATGCCCTGTTGCACGTTCACAAGGAACTGGGCGTTTGGGTTGTCGTGGATCGCGGCGATGATGAAATTGCGGCGCAGCGCCAGCGCGCGGGCCTGCATGTTGGGAACGAAGCCGATCTCCTTGATGACCGCTTCGACCTTCTCGCGCGTCTTGTCGCTCAGCAGCGGCGACTTGTTGATGACCCGGCTCACTGTCTTCTTCGAGACATTGGCGACACGCGCCACATCGTTGATCGTCGGTTTGCTGTCGGTCCCCATCCGCAAGGTCTTATGGCCAATTGTTCGACTCGGGAAGTCCAGCGGTGTCAGAATTGCCCGGGCAGCCACAGCGAAAGCGCAGGGACGAAGCTGATAAGCAGCAATGCGGCGATCAGCGTGAGGTAGAAAGGCCAGATCGTGCGGACAATCTTCGCGATCGGCAGCTTGCCCACCGCAGAACCAACGAACAGCACCGATCCGACCGGGGGGGTCACCAGTCCGATGCCCAGATTGATCATCAGGATGATCCCGAAATGCACCGGGTCCACCCCGTTTGCCATGGCAACAGGCAGGAAGATCGGGGTCGTGATCACGATCAGCGGGGCCATGTCCATGAAGGTGCCGAGAATCAGCAGCATGATGTTGATGACCAGCAGGGTCATCAGCGGATTGTCCGTCATCACGCCAATCAGCGCGGCAAGCGCGGCAGGCACCTCCAGCAGCGCAAGCGCAAAGCCGAATGCGGTCGCGGCTGCGATGATGAAAAGAACCAGCGCGGTCGTGCGGACCGATTTCTGGGCCGCCTCCCACGTGCCGCGCCACCCCAGATTGCGATAGACCAGCGATCCCACGATGATGGTGTAGATCACCGCAATGGCGGAGCTTTCGGTCGGCGTGAAAATCCCGGACAAGATGCCGCCCATGATGATGACGCCGGTCATAAGGCCGGGCAAGGCGTATAGCGCCGCGCGGGTAAAGGCCCGCCAGCCGGGAAAATGGCCGCGCGGGAGGTTGCGCTTTCTCGCCACCAACCACGCGGTCAGCATGAGCATGGAGCCGGTCATCAGTCCGGGGACGATCCCGGCGAGAAACAGGTCGCCGATGGAAACGCCGATGCCCGAAGCGGCGGCGTAGATGATCATGTTGTGCGATGGCGGGATCAGCAGGCCGACAATGGCAGCAGTGACGGTAACGTTGACCGAATAGTCCCGGTCGTAGCCCTTCTCGTCCATCAGCGGCACCATCGTGGAGCCGATCGCGCTCGCGCTGGCGATAGCCGAGCCGGACACCGCTCCGAACATCATGCTTGCGCCCACGTCCACCAGGCCGAGGCCACCCCGGACCCGGCCGAACGCCGCATCGGCGACCCGCACCAACCTTTCGGCGATCCCGGCGCGGTACATCAGGTCCCCGGCGAAGATGAAGAACGGAATCGCCATCAGTGTGAAGACGCTGATGCCCGCCGCCATCCGCTGAACCGCAACGATCAGAGGGATGTCGGCGACCATAAAGGTCGCCAGCGCCGCACCGAAAAGCGCGAAGGCCACCGGCACGCCCAGCGCGAGCATCACGAACAGGACGAGGAAGAGGACGATTATTTCCATGAGTTCGCCCCTCTCTCGGACATTCGCACGCGGATACGCGCGAGGGAGAACAGCGATATGAGCAGCCCCGCGAAGGGGATCACCACATAGGCCCACGCCCGGCTGATCCCCAATGAGGGGATGACATGTACACGCACGTCCCAGGCGAGCATGGCGCCATAGACCAGCAAAACGAGCCCCATGACTGCGACCAGCGCGTGAATGCCGATCCGCAGCCGGCGCCGGTTCGCTTCGGTGAAGCGCAGTTCGAGGATTTCGATGCGGATATGAAAGCGCTCCCACACGCCCGCCGCCGCGGCGAGGAACACGTACCAGATCATCAGCAGCAGCGATGCCTGTTCGGTCCAGCTGGGCGAGGATTGCAGGACGTAGCGGCCGAATACCTGCCAGCCGATAATCGCGGTGGTCGCCAGCAGACCGAGGGCGCCGAGCTTGACCAGCAGATCCGCTACGCGATCGGATAGCGCGTTGTTCATCGGCTTGCGTCCCTTGCGGAAAGAATGCGTTCGACCAGAGCGCGCTGCCGGTCCGTGGTCAGCGAAGCCTCCCACATGCCGGTCATCGCTTCCGCGAAAGGCGCAGGATCGACTTCGTTCACCTCCACCCCGGAGGACAGGATGATGGCCCGGCTCTTCTCTACCTGTTTGTCCCAAAGCTGGCGCATGTAGGGCACCGAATCACGCGCGGCCTGTCGTATCGTCGCCTGGTCGTGGGCAGACATGTCGTCCCACGTAGCCTTCGACATGACGAAAACCTCGGGTGCGAGCAGGTGGCGGGTCAGGCTGTAGTAGCGCGCAACCTCGAAATGGCGGCCGCTTTCGAAACTGGGCCAGTTGTTTTCCGCCCCGTCGATCACCCCCTGCGCAAGGCTCTGATACACCTCGTCCAGCGGCATGGGCACGGCATCGGCACCGAGCGAGCGGACCATGTCGATATACAGATCGGAACCGGGCACGCGCAGCTTGAGCCCTTTCATGTCCCCGGGGGTGCGGATGGGGCCGCGCGTGTTATAGAAACTGCGCGCGCCCGAATCGTAGAAGCACAGGCCAATCAGTCCGTGCTGTTCGAGCGAGGCGAGGATTTCCTCGCCGATCGGCCCGTCGACCACGCGCCGCATATGTGCGGTGCTCTCGAAGATGAAGGGCAGGCCAGCAACGATGGTCAGCGGTTCGATGGAATTGAGCGGCGCGAGGTTGACGCGATTGAAGTCGATCCCGCCGAAGGTGGTAATCTCCAGCGTATCGCGCTCGTTACCCAGCTGACCGCCTGCGTAGATTCGCAGGTCCAGACGCCCGCCGGTCCGCTCGCGCAGCAGGTCTCCGAAATGGCGCACGCCCTCTACCGTCGGATAGCCGACGGGATGCGTATCGACCGAGGTCAGCAGGCCCGGCGCGAGCCGCCGGGCACAGCCGGACAGCACGGCGCCGCTGGCCACCATTCCGGCGAGCACTGCGCGGCGGGATATCAGAGAATTCACGTGGCTTCCGCTTTGACCAGCTTGAGTTCGACGCTGCCGAACGCACCGAAATCGAGCAAGGCCTGTGCACCGGGAGCCGCCTCGTGCACGCCCGTTATTGCACCGGAGGATACGAAGGTGCCTTCGGACAGGGGGAAGCCGCGTTCGGCGGAGAGACGGCGGAGAAAGGCCAGCGATGCGAGAGCATTTTCGCGGAAGTCCGGCAGCGTCTTCATCGCAATGCACTCGCCATCGATGTGCGTGGTAACCTTGGCCGCCCCATCGATGGTACGCCAGTCGGCTATTTCGGGGCCGATCAGCAGTCCATTGTTGTTCCCGAAGTCGCTGATAACGGCGGTCGGCCCGTAATCGTTGATTTTAGGGATCGGGCTGCTGGCGATTTCCGCGCCGATATACAGACGGTCCTCCTCATCCGTATGACCGAGACGAAACACGTATTCCGGTTCGATGGCGGCAAACCCGCCATCGAACACCGGCATGTCCGCGCACCCGCCCTGCTCGACCGTGCGAACCGAGCGGGCAAAGATGGGCCCGGCAAGATATTTCTCGTCGAACCGATCGAGATAGGCGGCCGGCACGCCGCCGACCTTCCAGCCGACGACATCGTCGTCCCAATCGGCAATCGACTGCGCTTGCAGCAGATAGGCTTCATCGAGACTGTCGGGCAGGCCCTCGGGCGGCCCGGAGAGGGCGCGTGCATTCGCCCTCGCCCGGACCAGCCTTGCCGAGATCTCGCGATGCCCGGCTGGGAGAACGTCCCCTTGTGCGACCCTTGCCATTCCCTCCGTGACCCCGGTCAGAAACGGCCGCGCAGGCCAAGGAAGTAGCGGCGACCCGAGAAATCGGACTGCGCCAGGCTGTCGCGCGTCGGGCGATAAAGCAGGTTCGGCTCGTCCAGGATGTTGAGAACCTGGAAGCGCACCTCGAGATTCTTGGTCAGGTCATAGCTCGTCGAGAAATCGAGGAAGCCCTGCTCGGCGGCGAAGCGGTTCGATGTGCTGCGATAGGGCTTGAAGTAGCGCGAGCGCCACTTGTAGGCGAGGCGCGCATTGAACGGGCCGGTCTCGTAGAACATGGTGGCATTCAGCGAATGCTTGGAATAGCCTGGCAGGTTCGCATTCTCGATGAAGACCGCCAGCGTCTCTCCATTCCGGCCGATCGTGGGATCGGGGAACTCGAAGTTGGAGTCCGCGAAATTGTAGCTCGCCTGGAAGCCGAGGCCGAAATCGAATTTGTGCTGGGCCGTCAGTTCGAAGCCGAAGATGCGGCTCTTGTCGTCCGAATTCACCGTGCGGGCGATCTGCACGTCGGTCGGCGTGCCATCGACCACGACAGAGATCGTGCTCACATCCGTGTCGAACCCAGTCTGCAGACTCTTGTAATAGGCCGCCAGCGAGATGGCGGTCGTATCGGCGGCATACCATTCGAGCGATAGGTCCCCGTTCCAGCTCTTGAGCGGTTCGAGGTACGGGCTGCCCGCAGCAGAAATTGCCTGCCCCACGTCCTGCGCGTCCGATTCATCCGAGATGGAGAGGGCCGCACTCATCGCTTCCGGATCGGGCCTGGCGATGGCTTTGTAGACCGCAAGCCGCAGCAACAGGTCCGGATTGAGCTCGAGCCCCAGATTGGCGCTCGGCAGGACATTCCAGAAATCGTTGGTCTCCGTGTTGACGGTGGCCGGCCCGACGGGCGTGATGTCGATCTCTCCCGGATCGTCACCCGGCGAGGTTTCCAGATCGCGGCTGATCCCCAGCGACGTGATGTTCGTCTTGATTACGCGCACGCCGATATCGCCGAACGCGGGCAGGCCGAACAGTTCTGTCTCCAGGTTCCCCTGGATATAACCCGCCCAGGTTTCCTCGGTAACGTCCGTATCGTCGGGGCTGAGCGTGGAGCCCAGCGGAAGCCCCGCATCGGGGTCGCCGGTGAGGGCAAGGAACAGCTGCCTAGGGTCCCACGAGGCGAAGGTGAGGCCGCGCATCGGAGTGTCTGCCCCCGCATAGAGGTCCTCCACCGGGAAGGGCTGCCGTGCGGCAATCGCCTCATCCGAGAAGATGCCGTTTACCAGCGCAATCGGGTTCGTGCTGTCGTCGGAACTGCGGTCGATACCGTCGTCCCGTACGCGATGGCGGTCGGCATAGCGGATACCCGCCTGGATCGAGGAGAGTGCGCCATCGAGTTCGTACTTCCCGTCGAGGCGGAACGACAGGATATCATCGTCCACATTTTCCTGCCGGCGACGAACCCGAAGAGCGTTGGTGTATTGATCGTAATTGTTGAGATCGAACGGTGCGCCAATCCGGTTTTCGACCGCGGTCGTATCGAGGAAGGTTAGCGCAGGGATCTCGACGTCGCGGAAATCGAGCCGGAAATCGACGCGGTCCTGCGTGCGGATACGCATGTCCAGCTCGTCGCGACGGCGCTGGGTCTGCGAGTATCCGGCATCGGCCGCCAAGGTCAGCCGATCGCCGACCTCGAACTCCACATTCGCACCCAGCCCGAGATACTCCTCGCTCTGCTCCTGGCGGAACGGGTTAATCTCGATCCGGCTGTTGCCGGTATAGGCGAGCAGCGCCCCCCGATCGCTCACCTCGATCGGACTGATGCGACGGCGGCCATCGGAAATGATGAGATTCTGGCGGTCCTCGCTTTCGTCGCGGTACGAATATTGTGCGTCGATATTGATATCGAGACCGGGCGATTTCCACTGGACCGCACCCATCACGGCATCGCGGTCGGATTGCGTCTCAAGCGCGCGATAGATGTACTGGTTGGAGACGAAGTACTGGTCGGAGGAACCGCTGGCCGTGAAATCGCAGTTCGATCCGCCATCCTGCGCATAGTCCGTGTTGCATACGCTGTAGGTGGAACTGCTGGTGAAGACATCCTCTGGCGCCGTATCCCGCCGGATCTGTCCGCCCAGGGCCATGCCAAGTTCACCGTCGCCCACGTCCCATTGATCGACGAAAGATCCGGTTACGCGGAAGCTGTATGGATCGCCGTCGACCACGCGATCTTCGTAATCGCTGTATCCAGCAAGACCCTGAATCTGCACCCGGCTCTTCCCGTAATCGACGGGCCGCAGCGTCTGCAGCTCGATAATGCCGGACACACCGCCTTCGATGAATTGCGCCTGCTGCGACTTGTAGACGATCGCGCCGCTGATCAGTTCGGAGGGAAATTGACCGTAGTTCACATCGCGTCCGTCGCTGCCCGAGGTCACTTTGCGCCCGTTGAGGACCGACGAACCCAGGAAAGCGCCAAGGCCGCGAACCGACAGCTCCGAGGCGCCGCCCTTGAAGCGATCCGACGTCACGCCCACGATCCGTTCCAGCGTCTCGGCAACCGAAAGATCGGGGAGATCGCCCACATCCTCGCCCACGATCGCATCGCCGATCACGCTCAGGTCGCGCTTCGTCTCGAGCGAGTTTTCGATCGTGCGGGCTATGTCACCCACCACCACGATGGTGTTCGGGTCCTGCAGCGCCTCTTCGACCGCATCCGCATCCTCGTCCGGATCGGTTTCCTGCGCCATGGCGTGGGCAGGCGCGAATGCCAGGGCGGATACCAGCAACGCAGCTTTCAGGCTCCGGCCTGCGCGAAGTCGACGCGAATCGACAGACTCCATCTGGTGACGCATGTTTTCTCCCTCTCCTGTTATTCCTCGCCACATCGGCCGTGACGAGGGATGTCATTTTTGACACCGGTTACCCAATTAATTGACACCGGTGGAATTCGAGGTCAATACCCTTTCAAAATATTACCGGAGAGAGGCGCCGTTATGAGTTACAAATCGCTGTTATTGTTAGGCTTTTCCGCATCGCTCGCCGCATCGGCCATGCCGATCGCAGCCCTTGCGCAGGAGAGTTCGGCGGAGGTGCCGACAATTTTGCAACAGCAGGACGGCACGCCGTCCGTCTACCTGCCTGACTTCTCCTACGCCGGTTACGATTACGGCCTCTCCCCCCTGCCGCAGATCGATACCGCCATCGACGTTGCCGACTTCGGTGCAATCCCCGACGACGGGATCGACGACAGTGCCGCGCTCAAGGCTGCCCTGGCTGCGGCGCATGCTGCGGACGGTCCGATCCGGGTGCAGTTGGGTGCCGGTCGCTACCAGCTGACAGAGATTCTCTGGATCGAGCGCAGCGGAATCGTGCTCGCCGGAACCGGAAGCGGCAAAGGTGGGACCGAACTGTTCATGCCCCGCCCGCTGAACCAGGTCGACGATGGCGGCGCGCTGGACGAGCTGCGCGAATACCTTGTCCGATTCGACAAGCGCGAAAGGCAGAAGAACGCCAATCTCGACGTGCTTTTCTCCGAATGGAGCTGGAGCGGCGGCTTCATCTGGACCCGGGTGCCGGGCGGGCGCCATGCGACCTATCTGGAAGAATACGACCGGCCGATAGAGACCGTGGCTGAGATAGCGTCGGGCCGTATGGGCGAGCGTGTGATCGAGGTGCCCGAGGCAGCCGCCCTCTCGGTCGGGGACGTGTTCCAGATTCACTGGCACAACCGCGCGGGCAAGGACGGGCCGCTGGTGGCCTCGCTCTACGGAGAGAACCGCGAGGACCTTCCGATCGGTGACCGTCACTGGACGCTGCCCGATCGCCCCCTGGTTCGGCAGGCCACCCGGATCGAGGCTATCGACGGAACCCGCGTCACCATCGCGGATCCGCTGCTGCACGATATCGGCGCCGAACTGCCCGCCTATTTCGCGAAGTGGGAGCATCTGACCGAGGTCGGCATCCAAGACATTGCGCTGGTCTTTCCCGAGAACCCCGATTTCGGCCACCACAACGAAGCGGGCTTCAACGGTATCTATTTCACCGGCGTCCATAATGGCTGGATCAGCAATCTGCGGATCGACAATGCCGACAGCGGTGTTCTGACCGACGATCTGTCCGCGGTGACAATCGCCGATGTGACCACCAGGGGGGAACACATGGCGCACTATGCCGTGCACATTGGCAACGTCCACAATGTGCTGGTGACCGGCAATGAAGTGCGTAACCCCACGGTCCACACGTTCAGCTTCAACACCCAGGCGACCCGATCTGTCTACCACCGCAGCACCGGCTGGCAGCAACCCACGCTCGACCAGCATGCAGGCTCCAACCACCAGAACCTCTACGATCAGCTGAAGGTACATATCCGGCCCGATCCGGCGCGCGATGGTATTGCTGCAACCTACGACTTGTTCCGCGCCGGCGGTGCGGGATACTGGCGTCCCGGGCACGGCCGGTTCAACACGGTCTGGAACCTCGACGTCGTCGTCGATAGCGGGGCAGAACCCGGCGAAAAGGTGGTTGTCCTTGAAGACAGCGGGGGGCCGGACGCACGCGTGATCGGCCTGCATGGCAATCGTCCGCTTGAACTGGACTACACGCCCTCGCCCTATGTCGAACTGAACGGTTCGCGCCTGCTGGCGACCCCTTCGCTCTACGATTGGCAGCTGGCCCGTCGCAAACGCTGACGATGGGCTGGCTTGCGCGACGCGGGTAAATGAGGGGGCCTCTGGCAACCGTGACCCGGGGCCCCGGTCGCGCATGCTCTAGAAGATGTCGAAATCTGTTTCCCGCTTCAGGCGCAAAGACCCTCAATGCGCGTGCGGGGCCAAACAGACCATCGTGTGAAATGGTAGCGGAGGAGGGAAATATAGGGAGCGTATAACATGCTGATTTACCTAATCAACTTTTTGAATCACCTTGCAAATACCCCCATCAATACCCCCAGAATCGGACAGATGAGATAAAGCGCCTTTGGCAAACGATGACATGTAATTCGTAGTGACAGGTGAAAGGAGCGTCGGCCGTTTTCGGGCCGATCAGAAGGCGAAACGCCAGGTCATGAACCATCCGCCCGATCGTACAGCGAGGACATGTCATGGTCTGGCATGGACGGCATATTGTGGCCCGCATGCGGATCGGGTGTGTCGCTAGGCTTCGCATTCATCGGCGGGGGAGTGGCCGCAGGTGACGGCGCTACTACCGGAGTGCTCGCCGGTCGGTCTGGTTGCCTACCGGCAGTCACAGCTTCATCCGACCGGTTCGTGTTGGCCTCTCCAGCGGGAGAGGCAGCGTTGTCTCTTTCGCCTTCGCCAGGACCTGTGCTCTCGGTCGGCGGGGCCGTATACAGTGGCAAGGCTTCAGCTTCTGATGAAGTGTCCTGCGTCTGATCACATGCAGCGAGCCCTAGCCCCAGTGCCGCCGCAGCAAGGGGGGCAACAAACCCGTTCCGATTCGATCTGCGCATCATTCTATCCTTCAAAGCCAGGAGATACCAAGATGATTGGCACCGTGCGCAAGCTCGCCGCCCAGAAATCCCTGCACCAGCACTAGAGCGGCCATGGCAAAGATTGCGGCGCGAAGCGCGGTCCGGCTCGCGGAAGCACGGCTCGCCAGATAGGCCATCGCCAGACCGAGGACCGCGATCAGCATCCCGTTCCATCGATGGACCTGCATGACGGCATCGCCGCCGAACCAAAGGCCGGTGTGGATCCATCCGAACAGGACTGCGACGACTGCGCCGATTGCTCCGCCGTGGACGAGTACGCGCACCGCGCTCTCAAGCCCTGCATCTTTCCGGCGCATGACGAACAACTCGGTGGCAGCAGCCATGAGAAACAGGGCGATCGGGAAGTGGATGGTCGCCGGATGCAGTTTTTTCAGGGCGGCGATGACGCCGGAATCGCCCTCATCAGCATGGCCACCAGCCTCGTCATGGCCTCCACTTGCTTCGTCGTGCGCGGCTGAGGGCTCGCCGACCGCTCCGCCGTCGCCCATCTGCGCCATGGCCGCCTGGTCATGCGCATCGCCATTCGCGGCGGCAGGCGCGGCGCTCGTCTCTTCGCCATGCTTTTCGTCGCCATGAGCCTGAACTGGTCCGACGAAGAGCAAGCTGGCAGCTACAATAGCCATGAATTGCATTCGTTTCATTCTCTACGGGTTCCGGTCTTGGCGATGGTCGTGCGACCTATTGTGTCTGTAATGCTCTGCGAACCCTCATCTCTTGCCGTGATGGAGCGCGGTGATCCTCGGCGCGTGAGGGTCCAAATTTAACTCATGAGGGGGTTGGGTCTCTTGCCAATATCAGAGCCTTGTTAAGAGGGCGGCCAGCTTTAAGCACGAGCAAGAGCCCGGCTACCATCTCCTAACCGTCTTGCGCCATGTTCTGGTGAGCCGCCATCTGCTTCATCATATCGTGCATCATCATCATGCGCTGGTGACAGGCCGCCATCATATCGGCGTTGTCCCCCTGCATCATGCCCGCCATGTGTTCCTGCATCGCTGTGCGGTGCTCGGCCATCAGCCTTTGGCGTTCGGCAGGATCGCTCGCCGCGTGGGCCTGCTGCATCAGCGCGCGCATTTCAGCCATCTTCTCGCGATGGGCAGCCATAGCGTCGGAATCCTGCATCGTGTGGCCAGCGTGATCCTGCTGCTGTGCCACAGCCTGAGCTCCGTGCTCATGCTGTTCCTGGGCCGTCGCCGGAGTGGCTGTCAGGCCAGTGGCGAGAATGAGAGCTAGAGCTGTCCGTTTCACAATCGATTTCCTTTCGTCGGTCATGCGATGGGTGCTGTGCGCATTCATTCTCTTTACGCAGCCAACATCTGTTCCCCTCAAACAATTTCCGCGCCCACCGGAGACGGCTGAGCCGATGGCACAGCCGGTTGCAGGAATGGTGTTTTTCGGTCACCCTTTTTGACCGAAGCCGGTCGAGATGAATGGGACAGATCATGGTGACAACAGAGCCGTCGGAGAAGCAGTCGTGAGCACGGTCAATGAGGACGGCAGCTGGGACATTCCGGAGCCCGATCATGCCGAGCTGGTGCAAATGCGCATTCGCCTCATAACTCTCGAGAACATAGTTCTCGGCCTTTTGTCCGGGGCCAGCGATGAACAGATCGACCAGATCAGAAAGCGTGCGGACATGATCGAACCACGCCCCGAGGCGAGCCGGCATCCGCTTACCGAACTGGCAGCAGGTGACATGCGTAAGTTTCTCGAACGCGCTGCTCGCATGGCCGAGGCGGAGGGCCGCGAAAACCATGACTGATCCAGGCTTTGGGGCAGCAAAGGCGCTATGCAGGACGTGGAAATCCGGCCCGCCGCTATTTCCTTGCGCACATCATTCCGGCGTATCCGCAGCATGACTAGAACTCATTGGCTCATCTTTGTTTGCGGGAGCCTGATCGCGTTCGTCTGGGAGATTTTCCAGATGCCGTTTTTCAAGCCGGGAAATCTCGAGCCTTATGAGCAGACCATTCGCTGCGGCATTGCAAGCCTAGGCGATGGCGTGATCCTGCTAACAGCTTATAGCCTTGCTGCATTGCGCGGCGGGCGCGCGTGGCTCTGGCAAGCCGCCAAAATGCCCTATGCGATCTATTTCGGCTTCGGGCTTGTCGTCGCCATCGCCGTCGAAATGATCGCCACATCGCTTCCGGCAGAAAGCTTCGTGAGCTGGCGCTACAGCGAGTTGATGCCGCACGAGCCAGTGACGGGGTTGGCGCTGATCCCGATCGCGATGTGGACGATCGTGCCTGCGCTCACGATCCTTCTGGTCCGCTTTGCCCGAGCCGAACCTGATTAAACTGGGAGCGGCTTCAGGGTGCGTTCGGCACATGTTTCGCCCGCCGCCTGATTCTGGGAAACCGGTTCGCAAGCAGGACAAAGCCCGAAACCGCGATAATCGTCCCGCCGATCCCGAACAATAGCAGCCACCAGCTGTTGATGCGGTCGCGCTGCGTCCAGTCCATGATATGCAGCCCCCAGACAAAATCGAACAGGCGCCAGGTGTCGCTGCGGGCAGCGAGCACCGAGCCACTCGATGCATCGATGTAGACGCGGGTATTGTCCTCATCGCCGTAGGTGATCTGCCACGCCGGAAACGGACCCCGGAATTCGGTCCCGACAGCATCTTCGATGAGGCGCGTGGTCGCTATGGTGGTTGGTGGCCCGGTCCAGGCATAGCGAGCGATGGCCTGTGCGCTTGCAGCGGGAAGAGGCGAAAGGAGAATGCCGCTGTCCGGGTCGCGGAGCGTGACGCTTCCATCGTCCCGGCGGACCTCGGTTACGGCCCTGCCGCCGACCGCGCGCGTCGCAAGGGAAACCACCCCCTCGCTGCTATCGAGCCAATGGGGCATGACAGCATCAGCGGGCAGGACCTCCGGCGCGCGCGAAACGACATGTTCGGACCGAACCTCTTCGATGTCGAGAAACGACATCAGCGCCCCGGTGATCATCCACAGGAGCACTTGGACGCCGACAAAGATCGCCAGCCATTTGTGAAGCTTGCTGCCCAGCACATGAAGACGCAGCTTGAAAGAGCGTGTCGCCAATCGGTGTTCCCCCGATCAGATCAGTTGTTACGCGGTGCGCGTGACGATGAATGGTACTGAACGATCTTCCAGCCATCTGCATCATGGGCGAGGACCGAGGTCGCAACCCCTTCGCGGTCGATTACGCGACCGTCGGCCAGTTCGATCCGATAGGTGTACGTTTCGCGGCCATACGCCATATGTCCCATCCGGGTGACTGCGAGCGTCGGTTCGCCGAAGGTGAAGCTGGTTATTGCATCGAGTTCCGGTCCCAGGTGATGCTCCATGTAATGCGTGAAGCTGCCTTCCGCCTTGCCGTTTTCGTAAATGAAGGATTCCTGGGCAAACAGCGCAGCCATGGCCTCTGCATCGCGCGACGTCAGGGCATCGCGATATGATGTCAGAATTGCTTCTGCCCCAGCAACGTCATCGTTCATCGCAGCCATATGCTCGGCATGGTTCATGCCCTGCTCCGTATGATCCATCGGCGTTGATACCGAATGTTCCGAATGCGCCGAATGGTCCATGGATTGTGCCAGGGCGGGAGTGCCCCCTGCAGCCAAGGCCAGGGCGACCGCGCTTAGAGATAGTCTCGTTCTCATTGTATATTTCCTTCACTTAAAACCAGAATCGCAAGCCCACGACGTAATTCATCACGCTGGGGTCTTCCCCTGCGGCGCGGGCAAAATCGGCGCCCTCACCGATCCGCCACTCCTGGGAGACGCCGACATAGGGCGCGAATTCGCGTGCGAACTCGTAGCGAAGACGCAGACCTGCCTCGATCCGGTCGAGGCCAGCGCCAATGCCGAGTTCGGGAATATCCTGAGCCGAAAGAGCGATTTCGGCTCGCGGCTGGAGGATCAGCCGCTGCGTGATGCGCTGATCAAGCTCGCCCTCAAAGCGCGCCGTTACATCGCCCTTGCTCGATACGAACGCCGCGACGTCGATCTCGAACTGGTAAGGGGCAATGCCCTGGACACCGATGACCGCATGGGTGCGCTCGGGCCCCGTCAGATCCTGACGGACACCGGCTTGGAAATCGAAGAAGGGTGCGATGGCGCGGCTCCAGAGCGCCTGGACCTCGGCGCCCTCGACGGGCTCACCGAAGCTGCCTTCACCCTCGGATTTGAACCAGAACTTGTCGATATCACCGCCATAATATCCCTGGATATCCCAAAGATATCCATCAGCTCCTTCGCGTGCGCGATACTCAAGGCGGTCGCCCTGAAACCAGAAGCGCATCCCGCCGTCGGTCTCACGGACAAGTTCGCGCCGCGCTTCGTTCATGGCTTCCTCGCCCCAGATCGCAACCGCCGCGCGCGCGGGACCGCTCCCAGCTTCGGGAGGAGGCGGCAGCAGCGGGATATCGTCGTTCGAGCCCATCTGCATCGCCGAATGGTCCATGCCCTGCATGTCCTGCGATCCCATCTGCCCATGGTTCATCTGGCTGTGATTCATCTGCCCATGGTCCATCGACGAGCTGCTGGCTTCCGCCTGCCCCATGTCGCCGCGGTTCATTTGCGAATGATCCATCGCGCCTTCGTCAGGCCTGCCCTGCGGCATCGAACCATGATCCATCGTCGAATGGTCCATCGCAACTTCAGGCTGGGCAGCGGGGCCGCAAGCCCCCTCTGCTACCGGATGCCCCATCGCGCGATGGCGCTCGGCTGCCGCCTCGCACTTTGTTTTGGCGTCAGCCTGCGCCTCGGCGCTCTGCTGCGGTTCCACTGGCGAGTGACCCGCATGCTGCGCCGCGGCGGGGGAGGCGAGAACCGAACCCGCGGCGGCCGAGGCAAGCAGGCTGATGATAGATATCTTCATGCGCCCTCTCCGGCAGGATTGGCAACCGTGACGATCTGAAACATCCCGGCATGCATGTGATAGAGAAGGTGGCAGTGGAAGGCCCAGTCGCCCGGCTCGTCCGCCGTCAGGTCGAACTGCGCGCTGCCACCCGGTTGCAGGATAACCGTGTGCTTCAGTGGTTGACGGTTTGGAGGTGCACCGTTGACCAGCTCGAAGAAGTGTCCGTGCAGATGGATCGGGTGTGCCATCATCGTGTCATTGATCAGCTTTACCCGCACGCGTTCATTATAGGCAAAGCGGATCGGCTCCTCGGAGACGGCGGAGAATTTCTTGCCGTCGAACGACCACATGTAGCGTTCCATGTTCCCGGTAAGATGGATTTCCATCCGGCGCGAAGGGCTTCGCGAGTCCTTGTTTGGTGTCAGCGCGCGCAGCTTGCGATAGTCGAGGGTACGGTGCGGGACATCGGCAAGGCCAATCCCGGGATCGCCCATCCGGTCGACCGGGTTCATCGACACCATGTCGATGCCCGGTCCGACCTTCACATCGGGAGGCAATAGCGAGGTATCGCGCATCTGCATGCCTCCCGCCATGCCAGCCATTCCGGTCATCTCCGCCGAACCGCCATCCATACCGGACATCCCGTCCGCGCCAGCCGCTCCGCTCGATCCGTGATCCATTCCGGCCATCCCGCCAGCGCCATGGTCCATGCCGGCCATACCAGCATCGCCGCCGGAGCCATGGTCCATACCGCTCATGCCCATATCGGCCATAGTGAGCAGCGGGGGATCGCGCAGCGGCGGGATGGCCGCACGCGCGCCGGGCGTGCTCGCCAGCGTTGCGATGCCCATACCTGACCGATCCATCGACTCCGCCATCAGCGTGTAAGCCTGCTGCTCACCCGGCGTCACCACGACGTCGTAGGTTTCCGCGACGCCGATCTGGAACTCGTCCACTTCGACCGGCTCGACGTTCTGCCCGTCGGCTTGAACCACGGTCATCGGCAGGCCGGGAATGCGAATATTGAAAAATGTCATGGCGCCGGCATTGATGAACCGAAGCCGCACACGCTCGCCCGGACGGAAAAGATATTCCAGATTGTCGAGCGGTCCATGACCGTTCAGCAGATATGTATAAGTTGCGCTCGACACATCGAGGATGTCGGTTGGCATCATGCGCATTCTGGCCCACATCCGGCGATCCTCGCCCGAGAGCGGATAGTCGTCGGTCCAGGTATTCTGGTTGTAGTTGAAGTAGCCTTCGCCCTTCTTGAGCTTGTCGAATATCGTGTGGGGCGACATTTCGCTGAACTCGCTCAGCACCACGATATATTCGCGGTCGGCCTGCACCGGATCGGGACCTGCGGGATCGACCACGATCGGACCATAATGACCGGCCTGTTCCTGCAGCCCGCTATGCGAATGCCACCAATAGGTGCCTGCCTGCCGCACGGGAAATTCCGCTGTGAAGGTCTCGCCCGGCTTCACGCCGGGAAAACTTACGCCCGGCACGCCATCGAGCTGGAACGGCACGAGCAGGCCATGCCAGTGGATCGAGGTGTCTTCCTCAAGCTGGTTATGGACGTTGAGGCGGACGGTGGTCCCTTCGCGCAGGCGAAGGAGTGGCCCAGGGATGCTGCCATTGACGGCAATCGCGCCGCCACGCCTGTTGCCGGTGGAGAAAGCCGAGCGCGCAACCGTCAGATCGATATTCGGTCCGGTCGCCTCATCGATACCTCGCCGGGCGGCCCCGGAGAGCAGATCTCCGCCTCGCGCCCAAGCGGGAACGGCACCGCCCAGGCCAAGCAGGCCCAGCCCGCTGGCACTTGTTCCAAGAAATTTTCGGCGATTGACGGCAGGCATAGGGGGCTCCTGAGAAGGCATATACCGTCACTTACGCGGCCACCTGCGCTACCCCTCAAAGTTTTCGAACCGCTCCTTCAGCCGGTTGCGCGCACGATAGATGCGCGTCTCGACAGCTTTCTCCGTGGTGCCGAGCAGCTCGGCAGCCTCGGCCTGGCTGTATCCCTCGACAGTGACCAGCACGAGCGCCTCTTGCAGCCGCACCGGCAAGCGCCCGATTTCGGCCTGGACCAGCCGCAGCTGTTCGCGGGCTCCGGCAACATTTTCGGGATTGGGGGCATCGTCGGCAACGGCGTCGGCTTCCCGCCCGTCCGGCAAACTAAGGAAGCCCGCAACTTTCCTCCGGCGGAGCCTGTCGCGGCACCGGTTGAGAACGATTGTCGTCAAATAAGGACCGATGGGCTTGCTCGGATCGAGGCGATGCCGTGTCAGCCAGACCGAAGCGAGACTGTCCTGGACGACATCTTGGGCCCGCGAGGGTGAACCCAGCATACGCGTGGCGAGCGCAATCAACCTAGCGATCTCATGCTCGACCAGAGCTGTGAACGCCCGCTTGTCACCGGCTATCGCCCGCCCGATCAGAGCTTCGTTCGAAGTGTCATCCACCACTGCCAAGGCTGATCAGTCACGCGGATCGCGCGTGAGGGCCGCGGACACTTTCCGGTCGAACTGAAGCTGCTGATCGGGATCGAGAATTTCCCGCATGTCGAAGACGTGGCGCACGGTCGCTTTTTGCAAATCGCCCATGCGCGCATGCACCTCGTCGATCGCGGCACTGACTTCGGGCCCGTATTCGTGCTCGGTTTCCATTGCCTGGGCGAGCTGGGCGTTGGCTGCGCGCGCAGAGGCTTCGAGCCTTGCCTGTTCTACCGCGAAACGCGCTTCGAGCGCGTCGAGCCGCTGCTCCTGATCAGCCGTGAGCGAGAGTTCATCGTGCACGAACTGGTGCAGGCTACCCTCGGCATCGTTGTTGGACCAGCGATCGGCGGCAAGCGCTCCGAGGCATCCGGCGAGCGCCGCCAGCAGGACCGCGAGGACAAGGTGAAACTTCTTCAACGCCTATGACCCCACATGAAGCAAAGCAGCGGGCGACAGGGATTCTCCGCCAACGAGGCTCTCGCCAACAATTTCTGTAGGAGCGCCATATTCGGACGGCCATCCGCTGGTCCCTGCGCCTGCCGCCAGGCCGACGACAAACAGACCGGCGAACAAGGCCATTCTGCGTCGCTGATCGGCAATTTCGCCAAGCTGTCCTGCGCGCTGCCAGACGCCGTTCATGAAGTCGGGCGGCACGTCGCCAGCCTCCTGCGACGCCATCGTGCCGAGCATCGCATCGAGTGTCTGATTATCACGCATCCCTTGCTCCTGTCGGTTGCACGGTTCCTATACGCGACACTTCGCGCAAACCCTCAAGATAATTTGAGGGCAAGAAGCAATTGATGCGTAAAGGCATTGAGTCAAAAGCACGCGTCGTTTGTCGGCGCAGAATTTGCGCGGACACATTCTGGCAAAGTCATTCTGCTCGGCGCGGCCTCAGGTGACGTGACCCCCAGCTTCCCTC
>DFQH01000003.1 GCA_002377695.1 Citromicrobium sp. UBA3494
TGATCATCCTCTCAGACCAGCTAAGGATCGTCGGCTTGGTGCGCCATTACCACACCAACTACCTAATCCTACGCGGGCCCATCCAAAGGCGATAAATCTTTGGTCCGAAGACATTATCCGGCATTAGCAGTCATTTCTAACTGTTATTCCGGACCTAAGGGCAGGTTCCCACGCGTTACGCACCCGTTCGCCACTAAGCCCGAAGGCTTCGTTCGACTTGCATGTATGAGGCATGCCGCCAGCGTTCGTTCTGAGCCAGGATCAAACTCTCAAGTTTGTGTCACTCACCTACCAGGCACGATCCGAAGATCGCAAACCCGACAAGCAAGAGTTCAAGGAGCCGAAACCTGCTGTCAAACGTAATGGATACGAATGAACATGCATCATCTGTGGGAAACGTGGAGTTTCCCATGGATGTGGCTTCGGCTTATATATACCGGTTACTGCGACCTTAAACTTCGCAGACCGGGCGCCGTCGCCCACATGTCCCTTCATCAAAAACCAACGATTTCAAAGAGCCGCCAAAAGCAAGAGGCGGACAGTCAGTGATCCCCGACCTTATGACCGGGGGACGGCCTGTCCGACTATGTTGGCGACCGAAGCGGTGGGCGGTGGAAGCCGCCAGCGCCGCGTCGGTGAAGCCCATCTAGGCGGGGGTCGGGATTCGGGCAAGCCCCTTTTTTCAAAATTCTGTCACTCTGTGCATAAGTGCCTGATATAAAACGATACATTCTGCCATTTCAGACCCCCGGCTGCGGCCCGGCTTTGGCGCCCCGGGGCACGACTCCACCGCAAACCCCACCGAATCTGGGAGAATCGGGCGTGATGGCAAACGTATCTTTACCCTGTGCGGCCTATGTCCGGCCTCGAATGAGCGAGCTTTCTTCCCCTTCATGTGCGCAGGCGCCGCGCGGCGGCGAGCGGCCGGCGGCGTACGCACGCCCTCGCGCGGGCACAGCGAGCCAGTCGCCCGCGATTTCCATCGTCCTGCCGGTGCACAACGGCGAAGCCTTCCTCGCCGCAGCGCTCGAATCGATTCTCTCGCAAAGCTTTGCCGACTTCGAACTGATCGCAGTGGACGACATGTCGAGCGACGCCTCGCCCGAGATACTCGCGGCCTTCTCCAATAAGGACTCGCGCGTGCGCGTGATCACCCTGGATACCAACGCCAAGCTGCCCGGCGCGCTCAATGCCGGATTCGCCCGGGCCCGCGCCGACTGGCTGAGCTGGACTTCGGACGACAACCTTCTGCACCCCGACATGTTTGCCGCCCTCCTCGCCGCGCGCGACCGGCACCCGGACGCCGATGTCATCCATGCCGGTTACCGGGTGATCGATGCGAACGGAGTGGTTGTGGGTCGCATGCCCGCCGAATCGGCCGGGAATCTGCTGGAACGCAACGTGGTCGGGTGCTGCTTCCTCTATCGCCGCGCGGTGGACGAATCGCTCGGCGGCTATGACGAGGCGCTCTTTGGCGCGGAGGATTATGACTTCTGGCTACGCGCCGAGCGTGCGGGCTTCCGCTTCCACGCAATGGAGCAGGAATTGTACGACTACCGCAGGCACGATCGCAGCCTGACCGACCGCCGCTGGTACGAGAACCGCCGCCGGGTGGAGCGTATCCTCGAGCGCGAGATCGTGCTGGCCGGGGACCGCAATCGCCGTGCCCGTGCCTGGCTCGCCCTTTTCCTCGGCAACCCCCACGAACTGCGGTTGCGTTACCTCCTGCGCGCGTTGCGCGAGGACCCGGGCATGGTCGCGAGCCGCCCGGGCGATCTTCTCGGCTGGCTGCGGCGGGCTGTCGCATGGCGGATATCATGAGCTTTACCGACACCGTACGATCCGCCGTCGCGTGGCGATCGGGTGGGCAGATCGTGGCCCAGATCATCACGTGGAGCGTGACGCTCGCCGTGGTGCGCATCCTCGACCCGGCAGACTATGGTCTGTTCGCCATGGGTCAGGTGGTCGTCACCTTCCTCGCCTTCCTCAACGGCTATGGGTTCGCCAGCGCCCTGATCCAGCGCGAGGAGATCGACCGGCGAATCGTGCAGCAGACCTTCGGCATGCTGATTCTGGTCAATGCCGCCATTGCCGCCACGCAGTTCGCGCTCGCCCCGGTGGCCGCCGCCTATTACGGGCAGCCTATGGTGGCGGATCTGCTGCGCCTGCAGACGCTGATCTTCATCGCCATCCCCTTCATCGCGATTCCCGAAGTGCTGCTGATGCGCGCGCTCGATTTCAAACGGCATGCGGTGGTGAACGTGATTGCCGCCATCGTATCGGCCGGAGTCGCACTGATCCTCGCCCTCGCGGGCTTCGGTGTGTGGACCCTGATCTGGGCGCCGATCGCGCTGCTCTTCGTGCGTGCAGTCGGGCTGACCATCGCCGCCCGCAGCCTCGTATGGCCAAGCTTCGATTTTCGCGGCAGCGGCAACCTGTTCACCTATGGCAGCTGGTTGCTGGCGAGCCATCTGTGCTGGACGGTGGCGACACAGGCGGACATCTTCCTGGCCGGGCGCGCTTTCGATCCTCATCAGGTGGGGCTCTATTCCGAAGCCATCTTCCTGGTCACCATCGTCACCGCGCGCTTCATCCCGCCGCTGAACGATGTGGCCTTCCCCAGTTTCGCCCGCCTGCAATCGGACCGCGAGGCGCTGGCGCGCGGTTTCCTGACCGCGATCCGCCTTATCGTGCTGGTGGTCAGCCCGATCTTCCTCGGCATGAATGCCACGGCAGAGCCGCTGGTGCTGACGGCCTTCGGCCCGAAATGGACCGAGATGGCCCCGATCGTCGGCACGCTTGCGCTCGCGATGCCGGCCTTCACGATCTACATCCTGTTCGCACCCGCCTTCAACGCGATCGACCGGCCCGATCTTTCGGCCAAGACGTCCGCGGTCGTCACCGCCATCCTGGTCGGCGCTTTCCTTATCGGCCTGCCGCACGGCATTTCCGGGCTGGCCTGGGCGTGGGTGCTTGCAAGCCCGCTGTTGCCTCTCACCGTGCTGACAATGGGCGGACGCGCGCTGGGGATCACTGCGAGCGGTCTGCTGGGCGCGATCACGCCGGGCCTTGGCGCAGCCTGCGGCATGGCGCTGGTGGTGCGTGCGCTCGCTGCCGCCCTGCCCGATCTGCCCGCCCCGCTGGAACTTGCGGTGCTCGTGCCCACGGGCGCTATCGCGTACCTCGGAATAATCTACGTGCTTCGGCGCGACATGCTGCTTGAACTGTTCCGGCTGGTGGTTCGCAAGCAACCGCCCGCGGTCGCCAGCGCCTGATCACAGGGCCAGTCGAAGCGGCACGCCTACCGCCACGGCTTGAGAAGCGTGCCCCGCATCGCCACATGCTGGCGCGCGATGGGGCCAAGCAACACCAAATCCGACACGAACAGCGCCCCGCCCGAAGGCTGGCACACGCTGCGCCGCTTCCTGCCCTATCTGTGGCCGAAGGACCGGACGGACCTGCGCATCCGCATCGTGGTTGCGATGGTGCTGGTGCTGATCGCCAAGGGCGCCACGCTCGCCCTGCCCTATGCCTACCGCGCCGCGGTCGACGCGATGGAAACCCCCGCCAACGAAGCGGCGATGGTCGCGATTTCCTTCGTCGCCGCCTACGCGGCCGCACGCTTTTCCAGTGTGCTGTTCGACAATGTGCGCAACATGGTGTTCGAACGCGTCGGCCAGGATGCGACGCGAAACCTTGCCGAAGACGTCTTCCACCGGCTGCACCGCCTTTCCCTGCGGTTCCATCTTTCGCGCCGCACGGGCGAGATCACCAAGACGGTGGAGCGCGGGACCAAGACCATCGACACGATGCTCTACTTCCTGCTGTTCAACATCGCGCCGACGGCGATCGAGCTCGTGTTCGTCGCGGGCATCTTCTACGTCGAATTCGGGATCGAGCTGGTGCTCGCCACGGCGGCCACCGTGGTCGCCTATATCGTCGTAACGCAGGTCATCACCGAATGGCGGACCAAGCTGCGGCGCGAGATGAACGATCTGGACGGGCATGCGCTGGCCCGCGCGGTCGATTCGCTGCTGAACTACGAGACGGTGAAATATTTCGGCGCGGAAGCGCGCGAGGAAGAACGCTACGCCAAGGCGGCGCGGGAATATTCGGAAGCGGCGATAAAGTCCGATTCCTCGCTCGGCCTGCTCAACATCGCGCAGTCGCTGATCACCAACCTGCTGATGGCGGGCGCGATGGCCTATACCGTTTGGGGCTGGAGCCAGGGCGAACTGACCACCGGCGATCTCGTTTTCGTGAACACCTATCTGCTGCAGCTCTTCCGCCCGCTGGACCTGCTGGGCTTCGTCTACCGCACGATCCGGCAGGGCCTGATCGACATGGCGGCCATGTTCAGGCTGATCGATGCCGAGATGGAAGTGGAAGACGCACCCGGCGCGCCCGCGCTGAAGATCAGCCGGCCCGGCATCATCTTCGAAAACGTGCATTTCGGCTATGACGAGGACCGCACGATCCTTCACGGCCTCGATTTCGAGATCGCGGCGGGGGAAACCGTGGCACTGGTGGGCCCTTCGGGCGCGGGCAAGAGCACCATCGCGCGGCTGCTGTTCCGCTTCTACGATCCGGCTGCGGGCCGCATCCTGATCGACGGGCAGGATATTGCGCAGGTAACGCAGGAAAGCCTGCGCGCCGCCATCGGGATCGTCCCGCAGGACAGCGTGCTGTTCAACGATACGATCGGCTACAATATCGGCTATGGGCGCGCGAATGCGGAGCAGGACGATATCCGCGAAGCTGCGCGCGGCGCTGCCATACTGCCCTTCATCGAAGCCCTGCCCGAAGGCTTCGAGACGCAGGTTGGCGAACGCGGGCTGAAGCTTTCGGGTGGAGAGAAGCAGCGCGTCGCCATCGCGCGCACGCTGCTGAAGGACCCGCCCATCGTCATCCTGGACGAAGCGACCAGCGCGCTCGATTCACGGACCGAGCAGGAAATCCTCGCCACGCTCAACCGCGTGGCGCGCGGGCGCACGACGCTGGCCATTGCGCACCGCCTTTCCACCATTGCGGACGCGGACCGCATTCTGGTGCTGGAGAACGGGCGGCTGGCCGAACAGGGCCGCCATGCGCAGCTGCTGCGGCGCGATGGCCTCTATGCGGAAATGTGGGCCCGCCAGCAGGCCGACAGCGAAGACTAGATCAGGGTGTGCAGACACGGGCGTACAGCGCCCGGTGGTCGGAGCCGTTGTCCGGCAAAACTTCGAACTCGGTCAGTTCGAGATCGCCCTTGAGCATCATCTGGTCCAGCGGCCAGCCGATAGCCACCAGGCTTGCAGGAAATGTGGGATAGGTGCCCCGCCCGATCCTTGGATCGCGCCATTCGCCCGTATCGCGGAACTTGGTGGTGGTACGCGACCAGGGGACATCGTTGAAATCACCCATCACCATTGCGTCGGGCAGGCGGTCGGGCGTCTGCACCCCGGCTTTCACGATATTCTCGTCGCGCATCTGCGTATCCCAGGACGGTAGCGGCGGCTTGGGATGCAGCCCGATGAATTCCACCGGCCTCGAACCGGGCTGTACCGTGGCATAAAGCGTGGGCGTATCGCGGTGCGTATTCTCCAC
Organism: Citromicrobium sp. UBA3494; assembly: GCA_002377695.1. Classification (GTDB taxonomy): domain Bacteria; phylum Pseudomonadota; class Alphaproteobacteria; order Sphingomonadales; family Sphingomonadaceae; genus Alteriqipengyuania. The sequence goes on from DFQH01000003.1 coordinate 5,587, forward strand.
GATATTGGTCTTGATCACGCGAAGCCGGGTGGCGAAGACCAGACCGAATGCGTGCGGTTGCGGATGACGATCGACATGTTCGTAGCCCGCCAGCACCGGTTCGAGCTGCGCGGCCCACTCCTCGTCCGTTTCCATCAGGAACAGGATGTCGGGATCGATCCGTTCGACCTGCTCGGCGATCTGCGCATATCTGTCGTTCTCGACCTTCACGTTCACCGACATGGCGGTAAAGCACGTCGCCGCCGCAGCCTGCGCGCCGTCATCGTAAGCCAGCTGCGTCCCGGCGAGGAAGGTATAGGGCCAGATGCGCCAGAGATTGATGACGATGATCAGCGCGAAAAGCGCGACGGTGACCCAGCGCCAGCGAAACTTCACGAACAGCGAGAGCAGCAGCAGGACGCCCGCGATGTACGACATCGGTTCGCGTACGAGATCGACCTGACGCACGTACCAGGCATCGGTGTTCGATAGCGATACGAGCACTGCGACCAGCATGAGAACGGCTGCCGCGAGCAGGGCATATACGACGTATTTCAAGACATTCTCCCGTTTGCCGCCGTGCGGCGAGGCACAGGGAAGTCGCTTGACCCTACGTATGGGCGGACCGAACGGCAAGTGACCGTCCGGCCCGCCTCTAGCTATGCGTCAGCCTTCGAGGCCGAAATCCGCGCTGGAAAGGTCCAGCCCTTCCGCCGGGATCACTTCCACATCGGGGCGGATGGCCCGCAGATCGTCGATGAACTCCGCCGCATGGCCGACGATCACGATCGTCGCCTTGTCGGGATCGACCAGCTCCTGCGCTGCCGCACCGGCCTGGCGCGGAGTCACCTGCCCAAGACGGTCGGCATAACGCGCCGCCTCGGCCGGTTCGAGGCCCTGCTGCATCAGCCCGGCAACGATGCTGTTGAAACCCGAACTGCTTTCGAGCCTGCGCGCATAGCTGCCGCCGAGATAAAGCCGCCGCCGGTCGAGCAGCGCCTCGTCGAGCGGTTCGGTCCCCAGCCGGGCAAACTCGTCGAGGAATATCTGCGCGACCTCGTCCGCGGTTTCGTTCTTGGTCTGCGCGCTGGCTGCCAGCACCGCATCGTCCGCCCGGTCGGCGAAGCCCGAATAGGCTCCGTAGCTGAGCGAGCGCTTGGTCCTGATCTCCTCGAACAGGCGACCGCTCGAACCGCCTCCCAGCACGGCATTGGCCAGCTCAAGCGCGTAGTACCGCTCGTCATCGCGCGGGATGGCACGCACTGCCGCGTAGACGGCTGCCTGCCCTGCCTCCGGCATGTCGATCACCACCGTACGCACGGGCTGCGCATCGCCTGCGGGATCGGCGGGCGGCGTCGGTGCGGGGGCGCCGACCGTCCAGTCGCCGAACAGGCTTTGCGCCAGCCCGGTTGCCTGTGCGGGCGCGATACCGCCGCTGACGATGATCTTCGTCTCGCTCGGGTGCCACCAGGTCTGCCGGTGTTCGATCAGGTCTTCGCGGGTAATCGCCGCGAGGCTTTCCGATGTGCCGCCGGATTGCGACCCATAGGGCGCATCGCCGTACATCACGAGCGAGGCGACCTTGCCCGCCAGCTCGCCCGGGTCTTTCATTTCCACCAGCAGCCCGTCGATCGCCCGCTTGCGCTCACGGTCCAGTTCGGCCTGCGGATACTGCGCGCTGCGCACGATGCCGGAAAGCACCTCGCCCGCCGCCTCGAAATTGGCGACCGGCGCGGTCAGGCTGAAGAAGGTACCATCGCGCCCGGCATTCGCGCTGAGGCTGGCGCCGAGGCTTTCGAGCCGCGCGGCAATCTCCTGCGCGCTCATGTCGGCCGTGCCCTGATCGGCAAGCTGCGCCGCGAACTGTGCGACGCCGGCCTTTTCGCGGCTGTCGGTGGAGGCGCCGCCGGGCACCAGCACGGTCATCGTGGCAATCGGAACGTCGCCGGTCTGCGCGGCCACGACCTCGATCCCGTTGCTCAGCGTCTGCTCGACGATCTCGGGCGCTTCCACCGCGGGCCGTGTGCCCGCTGCGGGCGGAGCCTGCCGCTCGCCATCGGGCAGGACCGACAGAGGCTCGCCGGTCGCCTCGGGCAGAGAGCGGAAGGTCGGCATCGGGGTCGGGTTGGCATAGGCCGAAGGATCTTCCTCTCCCGCGACATAGCGCATGTCCACGCGCGCCTGCGGGTCGAGCCACTTTGCCGCCACCCGCTGCACGTCGTCCACCGTCACCGCAGCAATAGCCGCCAGCCGGTCGTCGGCAGCGCGCGGGTTGCCGGTGGAGACCAGCGCCTCACCCAGTTCGAACGCCCGGCCCCGCGCGGTTTCGCGGCGCCGAAGCGAATCGGAGAACAGCTCGCTCTTGGCTTCCGCCAGTTCGGCCGCGCTCACCGTGTCCGTGCGCAGCTTCTCCAGCTCCGCCTTGAGCAGCGCGTCGACCTCGTCGGCGTCGGCCATGGGGTTGGTGATCGCGAAGCTCGCGACGTAACCGCCCTCCTCGCTCGCCGCGGAGAACATCGCGCTGTCGACCGCCTTGCCCGTGCGCACCAGCGCTTCGTAGAGACGGCTGTTCTGGCCGCGCGCCATGATCGCCGAGATCACGTCGAGCACGACCGAATCCATGCTGTCCGCCTCCGGCCCCTTCCAGATCGAACCGGCCACCGGCAGCGGCACGTTGGGCGCGGTGGCCACGAAGCTGCGTGGGCTTGTCCGCTCGGGCTCGCGGGTGTCGATCGTCAGGTCGATCGGGTCCGCGCGGCGCGGAATGTCGGCGAAGTACTCGTCGACCAGCGCGCGCAGATTGGCCATTTCAAAGTTGCCCGCCACGATGAGGGTGGCGGTGTCCGGCCCGTAATAGGCCTGGTGGAAGGCGCGTGCATCGTCGAGCGTGGCGGAGTTCAAATCCTCGATGGAACCTATCCCGGGGCGACGCTGCGGCAGGACGTCATAGGCGTTTTCGGCAATGACGAACCGCTGCAAACGGCCATAGGGCGGCGCGAGCACGCGCTGGCGCAGTTCCTCCTTCACCACCTCGCGTTCGGAGTCGAACACCTCCTGGTCGATCACCGGCTTGAACATGCGTTCGCGGTGGGTCCACAGCATGGTTTCGAGATATTCCGCAGGAACGGTCTCGTAGTAATTCGTCCGGTCGGACCCGGTCGAGGCGTTGCGCGTACCGCCGACATCCGCAGTCAGGCCGTAGATCATGTTGTAAGGCATGTTCTCGGTCTTGCGGCTGAGAATGTGCTCGAACAGATGTGCGAAGCCGCTGCGCCCCTCGGGATCGTGCTTCGATCCGACCTCGTACCAGAGCGACGTGGTAACGGTAGCGGTCCCCTCGTCCTGGATGGCGATCACGCGCAGGCCGTTGTCCAGCGTCCATTCGGTAAAATCGATTTCCGGCGCCGACAGGGCCGGCTCCAGATCCGGAGCATCGGCCTGCGCAAAGGCTGGAGTGGCGAAGGCGAGCGCGGCGGCGCTGGCGGCGAGAACGGATTTCAGCATTGTTGGCTCCCCTGACCCCTTGAGAATTTCCGGCGGGAATGAACCAGACACCGGCGCCGGTCGCAAGGTCTCGCCGAATGTGATCGACGAACAGCATGCGGCATTCGGCGGTCGGCGGGCCCACCGCGGGGTTGTGTTGCAGCGCAGCATCGTGCACGAGGGCCGCGTTTCAGGAAAATTGACGGATTCACCATGACGCCCAGCACCGGCGCGCACGCGCATGCCAGCAGAACAGCCCGATGGAAGAGCGAGTGGTTCGGCAATGTCCGCGCCGATGTGCTGGCGGGCATTGTCGTCGCGCTGGCGCTGATCCCCGAGGCAATCGGCTTCTCGATCATCGCGGGCGTCGATCCGCGCGTGGGCCTCTATGCCTCGGTTGCCATCGCCATGGTGATCGCGTTTACCGGCGGGCGCCCCGGCATGATCTCCGCCGCCACCGCAGCAGTGGCCGTTGTGGTGATACCGCTGGTGCGCGATCATGGCGTGGAATATCTGTTCGCCGCGACCATCCTGATGGGCATCTTCCAGGGCATTGCCGCGCTGCTGAAGCTCAACCTGCTGATGCAGTTCGTATCGCGCAGCGTCATTACCGGCTTCGTCAACGCGCTCGCCATCCTGATCTTCATGGCCCAGCTGCCCCAGCTCGATCCGACCAGCGAAGGCGTGAACTGGCTAACGTACGCCATGGTCGCGGGCGGCCTCGCCATGATCTACCTCGTGCCCAAGCTGACCACCGCGATCCCCAGCCCCCTGGTCGCCATCGTGGTGCTCACCTGCCTGTCGCTCTGGCTCGGCTCGCCGGTCAACACCGTCAGTGACATGGGCGAGCTGCCGCAGGGCCTGCCCTACTTCATGTTGCCCGACGTCCCGCTGACCTGGGAGACGCTGGCCATCATCGCACCCTATTCGCTCACCATGGCGGCGGTGGGGCTGCTGGAAAGCCTGCTCACCGCGCAGATCGTGGACGACATGACGCACACCGGCAGCGACAAGCAGCGCGAGTGCGGCGGACAGGGCGTGGCCAATATCGTCGCCGCGCTGTTCGGCGGCATGGGCGGCTGCGCGATGATCGGCCAGTCGGTCATCAACGTGACCAGCGGCGGGCGCGGGCGACTGTCCACCTTCACTGCCGGTCTTGCCCTTCTCATCATGCTCGTCCTGCTGGGCGGAATCGTAGGCCAGGTGCCCATGCCCGCGCTGGTCGCGATCATGATCATGGTGAGTATCGGGACGTTCAGCTGGAACTCCATCCCCAACCTGCGCGTGCATCCGTGGCAAAGCTCCATGGTGATGTTCGTCACGGTCGCGGTGGTGGTGTTCACCCACAACCTCGCCATCGGGGTGCTTGTGGGCGTGCTGCTGTCGGGCATCTTCTTCGTCCAGAAGGTGATGCACATGTTCGAGGTGGAGCGCACGAAGGAAGGCGATACCGCCACCTACACCGCGCATGGCGAGATCTTCTTCGGCAGCGTCGCCAGATTCGAGGCCGCGCTGGGACCGGAAAGCCTGCAGCCCGACCCGGCGGATCATGTCATCATCGACGTGACCCGCGCGCACTTCTGGGACATCTCGGCCATCGGCGCGCTCGACAAGGTGGTGGAGCGGATGCGGATGCATGGCCGCAGCGTGCAGGTGGTCGGGCTGAACGAGGCGAGCGCGGACCTGGTCGACCGACACGGCGCGACCGACCGCACCGGCGTGGAAATCGGCCTCGCCCCGCATCCGTAGCGGTCAGGCCGCGTTGTCCCTGTCGCCATAAAGGCGGTAGCCGATGAAGGCGATCGCGGTGAGGGTGAGGCAGGACAGCAGGATCGTCAGCGCGGTCCCCGTCCAGCCGAAAGCCTCGAACAGCGCGGTGCCCGCAATGCTGCCGATTCCGCCGCCGATGAACATCATCACGATGTAGATCGTGGTCAGCCGCGTGCGCAGCTCCGGCTCCTGTGACAAGAAGGTCATCCGGCTGGTCACGTCGATGGCAGGTCCCACGATATTGCCCAGCAGGATCGGGATCATCAGCAGCCAAAGGCTGTCGCCGAATGGCAGCAGCAGCGAAATGCCGCCTGCCTGCACCACCGCAAACCAGACGCGCGCCTTGCGCGGGCCGATTCGGTCCGCCAGCCGCCCCCAGTACGGCGTCGAGAACACGCTGATCGCCGCAAACCCGGCCAAGTAGCCGACAACGTCGGTGCCATACCCCATCTCGGGCCCGGTCAGATGCAGCGCCAGCGCCAGCCACAGGGCGATGAACTGCGCGAAACCGATCGCCTGGATCGCGCCCGACAGCAGGATCTCGCGCCGGTCGCGCGCCAGTGCGAGGAGCGACAGGATCAGCGCGCCATAGCCCAGCCTGCTGGCATCCTTGTCGCGCACGCCCTTTTCCATGATGGCGGGCAGCGCCAGCGTGATGGCGATCATCAGGCCGCTCGCAATCCAGTAGACCACCCGCCAGCCGAGATACTCCGCGACCACGCCCGCTCCGACCCGCGCGACCAGGATGCCGAAGATCACCCCCGCGGTCAGCAGCGCGGTCACCTGCCCCAGCCGCTCGGGCGCGACACGCTTCGAGGCATAGGCCGGCAGCAGGTAGGGCGCGATGGTGAAGAAGCCGAGCAGCGTCGATCCGGCGGTGAACAGAGTGAAGCCCTGCGCCAGCGTCATCACGATAAGCCCGCCGCACTGGCCGATGGTGAACAGGATGGTGAGCGTGCGGTTGGAGAAGCGATCGCCCAGCGGCAGCAACAGCAGGATGCCCAGCGCCAGCGCCAGCTGGTTGAGCGCAGGTACGAGGCCGATCTGGCCGGCGCTCACTCCGAAGTGGCGCGCGACATCGCCGATGATGGGGTGGATGTAATAGGCGTTGGCCGTCACCACCGCCGCTGCGACGGCGAGCCAGTATTCCTGCGCTGTGGTGAGGCGGGTCGGTTCGGTCATGCGCGCCCGCCTTTGAAGACCCCGGGCTCCGGGTCAAGCGCTGCTATGCCACACGCGGCAGGGTGCGGGCGCCCGGATCAATCGTCGGGCTCGCGTGCGCTAATTCATCCAGCGACGCGGGAGCCCCGCGAGAATGCCCGCCTGAGCTTTGCGTTGAGATCCCCGATCGCGCGGTCGGGCTGGCGGAATCGCCTGCAGGTGTGCTTGCCCGCATCCTTCGCATCATACAGCGCCATGTCGGCGCGGATGCGAAGTTCGTGCGTGGTCAGCGCGTCCTGCGGGATACATGCGAAACCCGCGCTCGCGCCGACGCGTACCGGCACGTCGGTGGCGACCGGGATCGCACCTTCGGAAATTCGCTCGACCAGCTTCTCGCCCAGCGCGCGGACATCTTCGATGCCGCAATCGCTCATCAGGACCATGAACTCATCGCCCCCCATGCGGGCCACGACGCCGCGGGCCCTGACCACGGCTTCGATGCGCCGGGCGACCTCCACCAGAACCGTGTCGCCCGCCCCATGGCCATATTCGTCGTTGATCGCCTTGAACCCGTCCAGATCCAGCGAGACGATCGCCATGGTATGCGTGGGTTCGTTCGCCAGCTTGGCGAGGTGATGATCCATCCCCTGGCGATTGAGAATGCCCGTCAGGCTGTCGTGATAGGCAAGATAGAGGTTCTCCTTCTCTGCCTTCAGACTCTTGAGCAGAGTGCCGTGGAAGGTGGTGATGATCTGACGCGCGCCGAACATGAAAGGCGGCGTCAGGATCACGATGACCGAGAGCAGCGGCGCATCGGCGAGCACGGCCCCCGCCGCGAAGGGAACGTCCATCAGCAACAGAAGGAGGGTCGCAAAATTGGGCGCGGCATAGTTGCGCGCGCAGATCAGCCCAAGCGCGGCCGTGACGAGCGTGGCCGACAGGACCTGGAGAACCGGATCGTCGCCGCTCATGATCACGAAGGCGACCGCCCCCTGCAGCGAGCACCACAGAAGCGAGAGCAGAGCAGACCAGCTGACGTCGATGGATAGGCACGCGGCCTTGCGCCTCGTGCGCCATAGCGATTCGGCAATCCGCGCGAAGGCAAGCACGATCTCCAGCGCCACGAACACGACGAAAACCGGCGCCGAAGACCGGTAAATCGCCACGGCGAGGACAACCAGCGCGCATAGCGAACCCATCAGGGCCGCTGCGGGCGAACCGCCAAGCTGTGCGTAAAGGCGGCCCTGAATGTCGGCCCCCAGGCTCGGTGCGCTCCGCAGCAGCCGCCCTATCCCCAGGCGGTCGGCCGCCGACACCGTATATGTCGAACAAATCTCTCCCATCAGCGAAGTATGCGACTCTTTACTTAAGAAAGAGTGGCATAGTCGAAGTCCAACGAGCGAACGCGACTATGACCGCCGTTAAAGCTCCGTGCTGAAATCCGAGAGAGTAATCCGAATCGATCGGAGCTGAGTCTTTCAGCAGACGAGCCGGAGTTGGCTTGCGTGAACCGCGCTGCCCCCCTCTTCAGCCCGGGCAGTGTCTGTTCGATGCCGCGCGTGGGCCGGGCGCTGTTCGCCCTCCCCATGATGCACTGCACGCTGACCGCCAAGCGGCACGAAGGAAGGCAGCATCCTGCCTTCCGACACGTCGAATCCTAGAGAATATACTTGCTGAGGTCGGTATCCCTGGCGAGGTCGTCCAGCCGTTCGCGCACATAGGCCGCGTCGATGGTGATCGTCTCGCCCTCGTGCTCTTCGGCTTCGAAGCTGATGTCCTCCAGCAGCCGCTCCATCACGGTCTGCAGGCGGCGTGCACCGATATTCTCGACCGCCTCGTTTACCTGCGCGGCGATCTTGGCGACTTCGCGCACAGCTTCGTCGGTGATGTCCAGCGTGACCTTCTCGGTCCCGATCAGCGCGGTGTACTGCTCCACCAGATTGGCGCGCGTTTCGGAGAGAATGCGCACGAAATCCTCTTCGGTCAGTGCGCGCAGCTCGACCCGGATCGGCAGGCGGCCCTGCAGTTCGGGCAGCATGTCGCTGGGCTTGGAAACGTGGAACGCGCCGCTTGCGATGAACAGCACGTGGTCGGTCTTCATCGGCCCATGCTTGGTCGCCACGGTCGTGCCTTCGATCAACGGCAGCAGATCGCGCTGCACGCCTTCGCGGCTGACGGTGCCGCCGCGCTGGTCGGACACGGCGATCTTGTCGATCTCGTCGAGGAAGACGATCCCGTTGCTTTCCGCATTGGCGAGCGCGACGCGCGCCACATCGTCCTGATCCATGCGCTTTTCGGCTTCCTCGTCGACGAGGCGGTCCCACGCTTCGGGCACGCGCAGCTTGCGGCGGCTGGTGGGCTTCTTGCCCATCGCCTTGCCGAACATGTCGCTAAGGTCGATCATGCCCACATTGCCGCCCATGCCGGGAATATCCATCGTGGTCGCAGGCTGATCCTGCAGCTCGATCTCCACCTCGACTTCGTTCATTGCATTCTGGACGATGCGTTCGCGGAAACTGTGGCGCGTCGCTTCGGAGGCATTGTCGCCCACCAGCGCATCGAGCAGGCGCTCCATCGCCGCCTCGCTGGCGCTTTCGCGCACGGCTTCGCGGCGGCGTTCCTTCTCCAGCCGGATCGCCTCTTCCACCAGATCGCGCGCGATCTGTTCGACGTCGCGGCCGACATAGCCGACTTCGGTGAACTTGGTCGCTTCCACCTTCGTGAAGGGCGCTTCGGCCAGCCGCGCGAGGCGGCGGCTGATCTCGGTCTTGCCGCAACCGGTCGGGCCGATCATCAGGATGTTCTTGGGCGTCACCTCGTCGCGCAGGTCCGGCCCCAGCCGTTGTCTGCGCCAGCGGTTGCGCAGCGCCACCGCGACCGCGCGCTTGGCTTCCTTCTGGCCGATGATGTGTTCGTCGAGAGCGGCCACGATGGCCTTGGGCGTCAGGTTATCTGTCATCGCCGGGGCATTTGGGAGGCGAGCGCCTTCACCGCAAGGCGGGAGCCCGGAAAGCCTACACGCTACAGCGCATCCGCCGGTTGAAACCGGCGTGCGCTGCAAGAATGGCGGCGATGTCTATAACCTCCCCGGTCAGCTTGTAGTCGCCAATCCAGGCTTGTCCTCGGCATTGGCCGCAAACAGGACTTGGGCTAAACACGCCTTTCCCGATTTGTAATCATTGAGGTCTGCATGTCAGCCACTTGCCCCCATTGCTTTGAGTCCGTTCATCCCAAAGCGACCAAGTGCAAACATTGCGGAGGCGGCATTGTCTCTTCAAGCGAACAATTGGGTCGCACCGTTGGCTATGTCTTACTCGCGGGGATCATCGTCGTCATTACGATAGTGCTTCTGACCGCGTGAACGGGAAACCTTAGGGGCGCGCTAAACCGTTTCCAGCGTCACCTGGTCATTGGTGAAGACGCAGACTTCGGCCGCCACCTGCATCGCGCGCCGGGCGATCTTTTCCGGGTCGCTCTCGTAGTCGGACAGCGCGCGCGCGGCGGCGAGCGCGTAGTTGCCGCCGGAGCCGATCGCGGCGATGCCGCCTTCGGGCTCCAGCACGTCGCCATTGCCGGTCAGCACCAGCAGCGTGTCCTTGTCGGCCACGATCATCAGCGCTTCGAGATTGCGCAGGTATTTATCGGTGCGCCAGTCCTTGGCCAGCTCGACCGCTGCACGCATCAGCTGGCCCGAATACTGGTCCAGCTTGCGTTCCAGCCGTTCGAACAGGGTGAAGGCATCGGCGGTCGCGCCTGCAAACCCGGCGACGACCTTGCCATCGCCGATCCGCCGGACCTTCTTCGCATTGGGCTTCATCACCGTGTTGCCCATGGAAACCTGGCCGTCCCCGGCAAGCACGGTCGTATCCCCGCGCTTCACGCCGATGATGGTTGTGCCATGCCATTGTTGCAGGCCGTGATCTGCCGCTGAATTGCTCATAGCGCGCGATATGGGAGGCCCGCTGCGGCTATCAACCGGCACGCTGCCGCATGCTCTGGCCGCTGCGCCCGATCAGCGACCCGGCCCGCCGCCGCCCGGCCCGGCGCCCGGCGCGCCGACCGTGCCGATATTGCCGAACAGGTCTTCCAGGAAACCACGCTCGCGGCCCAGCGTCGGCGTCGCGTCGCCGTCGGGCCGCAGATAGACTACCTCGTCGATGCCGGAGCGATCCGCCTCGACCACGTTGCCGCTACCGTCGAACCGAACCGCGAGAACCGAGTGGTCCTCGATCCGCGGCCGCACGAAGGGCTTGCGCCCGGTGATGCTGGAAACATAGTACCAGGTTTCGGGGCCGAACTGGCTGGTGAAGGTCGGCCGCCCGAGAGTCGCTTCCACGGATCGCTGGTTGTCGATCCCGGGCTGGACGAGACCCATCAGCCGCTCGTCATTGATGTAGCCGCGCGTTTCCCGGATCGACGAGCAGCCGCCTACCGACACCGCCAGCCCCACCAACAGGACCGGCGCCATGGCCTTAACGATCCGCATAGTCTCGAAACCCTCTTTGCAAATTCTGTGCGCGCCCTTTTGCGCAAGGGCACAAACGCTATATCGTGGCGGAGCCTTACGGCCTTGCCAGCGCCCGCGCAATGGCACCGGGCCGATCGGAGCCGACACCGCGCCGCAGATGTGGCGAGCGCGTTTGAATTGCCGCTGAATGAAGGACTGCCCGGCCGATGACATTCCTCTCCCGATTGCTGGGTACGCAGCGCGATCCGCGCGAGAAATGGCGCCCCCTGTGGCACCGGCTGGTGGGCGCTGCGCGCGAAGAGCACTGGTATGCGAAGCGCGGTGCGGCGGATACGCTGGACGGGCGGTTCGACATGATCTCGATGCTCACCGCGCTGTTCATGCTCCGCCTGGAGGCAGAGCCCGAGGGCGTGCCCGCCGCCGCGCGGCTGACCGAACTCTTCGTGGAGGACATGGAAGGCCAGATGCGCGAGGCGGGAATAGGCGATCCCACCGTGGGCAAGCTGATGGGCCGCATGATGGCGACGCTGGGCGGGCGCGCGGGCACGCTGCGCGATGCCCTGGCCCGGGAAGACGATGCCGAGCTGGCGGGCGTCGTGCGCCGCAACATGCATCTTTCGGACGAAGAGAACGGGCCCGATGCCATGGCGCAGGGGCTGCGCGCGCTCCACGCACGCCTCGCGCGCACCGATATTGCCATGCTCGAGCGCGGGGAGATCGCCGAATGAGCGACGCACTGCCCCGACCCGAATTCTCGCGCGAAATCTCGTTGCGCCAGATTGTCGGCCACCCGCTGGATCTTAAAGCCAGCGAGGCAGAACGCGCAGCGCTGGCCCGCCGTTTTGCGATCAGCGCGGTCGAATTGCTGACGGCGCAGGTCTCGCTCGACCGGCACGGCGAGCGTGTCTCGGTCCTGGGGGCGCTTCAGGCGGATATCGTCCAGCCCTGCGCAGTCTCCGGCGAGGATTTCCCCGTCCATATCGAGGAAGAGATCGCGCTGCGCTTCGTGCCCGAAGGCTCCATCCATCCCTCGCTGGAAGAAGGCGAGGAAATCGAGATCGAGCTGGAGCAGGACGATCTCGACGAGATCGAATATGCCGGCGACAGCTTCGATGTCGGCGAAGCCATCGCGCAGACGCTGGCGCTGGCGATCGATCCCTATGCCGAAGGGCCCGATGCCGACGCCACGCGCGAAAAGGCCGGGATCAAGAGCGACGATGCGCCCAGCGGCCCGCTGGCCGAAGCGCTGGGCGCTGCGCTGAAGAAAGGCTGACCGCCCCGCTCGCAGGTCAGATCGCGGAGAACTTCTCGATATTGCGGATGCGGCCCGAGACGACCAGTTCGTCGCCCGGGAAGATGATCGTGTCCGGCACCGCGTGGATGAAATCCTCGCCCTCGCGCTTCACGCCGACCACCGTCACCTCGTACTTCTTGCGGCATTCGCTGGTCACCAGCGGCAGGCCGACGATCGGCTCGGGCGCCGCCAGCCGGGCGATGGCGAAATCGTCGCCGAAGGAAATGAAGTCGAGCAGACGTTCGTTGATCAGATGCGCGGTGCGTTCCCCCATCCGCTGTTCGGGGAAGACGACGTGGGTGGCGCCCGTGCGCTGAAGAATGCGGGCGTGCTTGTCGTTGGTCGCCTTGGCCCAGATGTTGGTCAGGCCAAGGTCCGCCAGCGCCAGCACGCTGAGCACGCTGGCTTCTATGTCGGTGCCGATCGCCACCACCGCAGACCCGAAATCGGCGACGCCCAGCCGTTCCAGCACGGCCTCGTCGGTGGCGTCCGCCTCCACCACCTTGGTCAGGTCCGGCGCGAATTCCTGCACGAGTTCCGCATCGCAATCGACTGCGAGCACCTCGTGCCCCATCCGCTCCAGCGTGCGCGACACCGCGCTACCGAAACGGCCGAGACCGATGACCAGAACGGGTTTGCGCCTGTCAGCCGACAATGGGGTTCTCCTGCGGATAGCGGTAGGGCCGGTCGCGCCCGCCGATGGCAAGCGCGGTGGCGACGGTGATGGTTCCCACCCGCCCCACGAACATCAGCATCACCAGCACCAGCAGCGCGCTGGGCGGCAGCTGGGCGGTGATGCCGGTCGACAGGCCGACGGTGGAATAGGCGGAAATCGTCTCGAACAGAATGTCGTCCAGCGGAATTGCACTTATCGAGGCGATATAGGTGGTCGATCCGAAGATCAGTGCGGCGGACAGGACGGTGACGGCCAGCGCCTGCCGTTCGATCTCGCGCCCGAAGCGGCGCTGGAACAGGCCCGCGTCGCGCTGGCCGCGAATCTCGGTCAGCACCACGGCGAACAGGACGAAGAAGGTGGTCACCTTGATCCCGCCTGCCGTCCCTGCACTGCCCCCACCGATGAACATCAGGAAGAAGTTGGTCATGATCGTCTCATCATGAAAAGCGCCGACATTCAGGCTGTTGAACCCGGCGGTGCGCGGCATGACCGAATGGAACGCGGCGTTCAGGATCTTGGCGCCCCACCCCATGGGCCCCAGCGTTTCGGGATTGTGCCATTCCATCGCCAGGATCGCGACGAAGCCGAAGCCCAGCAGCGCCGCCGTTCCGGCAACGGTAATCTTGGTGTGCAGCGACCAGCGCCGCCAGACGAGGCCGTTGGCCCGCAAATCCTGCATCACCGGAAAGCCGAGCGCGGTCAGGATCACCGCGATCATGATCGGGCCGAGGATCAGCGGGTCGTTCTGAAAACCCATCACGCTGTCCGAATAGCTGGAGAACCCTGCGTTGTTGAACGCGCTGACCGAATGGAACAGGCCGTGCCATACCGCCACGCCGAAGGATTCATGGTAGGTGCCGAACAGCCGCAAGGCGAGGATCACGGCCACGAAGCCTTCCACGACCAAGGTAATCGCAAGGATCAGCCTGAGCGCCGACACCGCGTCGTGCTTTTCCAGCCTGCTGCGTTCCACCTGCGTTGCCATCCGGTCGCGCAGGCCGAAGCCGCGCCCCGCCATCAAGCCGAACAGCGTGGCCGAGGTCATGATCCCGAACCCGCCCACCTGGAACAGCAGCAGGATCACCCCCTGTCCGAAGCCCGACCAGTAGGTTGGCGTATCGACCACGATCAGCCCGGTGACAGCCACGGCGGAAGTGGAGGTGAATACCGCGGTCAGCAGCGGCGCGCGGGTGCCCGCAGTCGTCGCAAAAGGCAGGCTGAGCAGGATCGTGCCCACGATGATCGCGCCCAGAAACAGCAGGGGGATCAGACGAATCGGGTCGCGTAGGGCAATCACAAACCGCATCTGCGCCTATCGCGCGGGCGAATAAAGACGCAAAAGCGGACTGCCGCCTCAGACGGCAACGAACCGTTCGATGCCCACGCGCTCGAGAAAAGAGGCATCGTGGCTGACGACCAGAAGCGCGCCATCGAATTGTCGAAGCGCATCCTCCAGCACTTCGAGCGACTCGATATCGAGGTGATTGGTCGGCTCGTCGAGGATCAGCAACCAGGGCGGTGTTCTACCCGCCAGCGTGACCGCCAGGCCTGCGCGCAAGCGTTCCCCTCCTGACAGGGTGCCAACGATGCGCAGCGCATCGCGGTTGCGGAACGCGAAGCGCGCACACTGGGCGTAGGCGCTCTCCGCATCGATCTGGGGATGACGGGCGCGCAGATTGTCGAGAATGCTCGCATCCCCATCCAGCAGCGCCAGATGCTGGTCGAGCATGGCGATCCGACCCTGCGCGCGGCACGCTTCGCCCGCCACCGGATCGAGCAGACCCGCCGCGATCCGCAAAAGCGTCGTCTTGCCCGCCCCATTGGGGCCGGTCAGCGCAACACGCTCCGGCCCGTCGATCCGCAGGGTCCACGGGCCCAGCCTGCGGTCACCAACAGCCGCCTCCACCCGCTCCAGCCCAAGCACCCTCGCCCCGGACGGCAGGCCGCTTGCCGGCATCTCGATGGTCAGTGGAGTGACGATTTCGACCTTCGCCACCGCCTCTTCCCTCCGTTTCGCGGCCTCGCCAATCAGGCGGTCGCTCGTCGCATTCTCGCGCCCGTCGGTGTTTTGCGCACGCTCGGCCCGCGCATCGAGCACGATCTTCGGCTCCGATCCCCTTGCGGCCACCGCCCGGCCCGCCTTGTCGCGCCGCGCCTTGGCCTCGCGCCGGGCCTGGGCGGACCGCTGCGCTGTGCGAAGGGCTGCATCGGCACGCTCGCTCTCCTCGGCAGCGCGTGCACGCTCCGCATCGCGCGCGGCGGCGAAGGCGGACCATCCGCCGCCGAAGCTGCGTATGCCGATGGGCGTCAGTTCCACGATCCGGTCCATGCTTTCGAGCAGCGCGCGATCATGGCTGGCGACCAGCACGCCGCCGCGCCAATCGCGGATCAGGGCTGCGATAGCATCGCGCCCGACGGCATCGAGATTGTTGGTCGGCTCGTCCAGCAGCAGCAGATCGGGCGCTTCCAGCCGCAGGCGGGCGATTCCGATACGGGTCCGCTCCCCGCCGGACAGGGTACGGATTCGCCGGTCGAGCGGAGTGGCAGACAGGCCGACCTGCGCCAACGCGGCCTCGATCCGCTCTTCGAGAGACCAGTCCGCAAGGGCAAGATCGTCCGGAGTGCCCTCGCCCGCCAGTACGCGGTGGAGCACTTCGAGTTGGCCCGCCACGCCGAGCGCGCGAGCAATCGTGAACTGTGGCGGCAGGTCCTGATGCAGGACGCCAAGCGTGCCCGAGGCGTGAATGGTGCCGGACGCAGGCTTTCCCGCCCCTGCAATCAGATCGAGCAGGGTCGACTTGCCCGAGCCGTTGCGTCCGACAAGGCCAACCCGCTCGGCACCGATCGAAAGCGTCAGGTCATGGAAAAGCCGGCGGCCGTCAGGCGTGCGTGCGGATAGGGAATCGAGCGTGAGGAAGGGAGACATGGGATACCGTGGCAGAGATCGAGACAAGGCGGTTCGCGTTGTTCGTCCTGATGTTCACGGCACAATTCCTTCTCTGGCTCGGCTGGAATGTATGAGCGGGGTTCGGCCCGTGCAAGCCGAAGTGGCTTTGCGAGGAGCACGCGCCACACCAGCGCACCGATTTCGCTGTCCTACAGCGGCGACGCACGGCATCTTCGCGGGGCTTGAACCCAAGGCTCTTTGACAGCGTCGTTTTCCGCCAGAAATGGCTTGCGTGCAGCCAGCGAGTTTTCAGCCCCTGGACACTGTGTCAGGTGTGTCAGGTGTGTCAGGGCGGATGCTCAGAACGGCGCGGGCGGACCGTAGAACATCGCGACCTCGATGATTCGCATCACGTCCCTGGGCCAGGTCATCGTCACGTCGACCGTCCAGATCGGCGCATTGTGCCCGTCGGGCCTCAGCGTGAGCTGGTAGCGCGGGAAGACCTCGCCATCGCGCGATTTGCGTTCGATCTGCCAGACATCGTCGAGGTCCAGCGCAACGAAGGCATCGCGCGGGCCGATGCGGTTCTGATCGTAGGATGCGGGGGCACCGCTGGAGAGGTCGAAGTAGGCCTTCCTGCCATCCCTCAGCCTTGCCTGCTCCCGCCGCAACGCGTCGAGCACCCAGCTCGCCTCGTCTGCGTCGATGGATCGCAAATGCTGCGCAGGCGCGGCGGGCTGTGATTGCGCATGAAGCGCGCCGGGCGCACCAAGCGCGCAGGCGAGCGCTGCGATCATGCGGAAGCGGGATGAGCGGATCTGCATCCGCTCATCCTTGCCGTGTCGTAATGTCTGAAGTGTGAACCCGGCTCAACGCCGCCGCCAGCACCCTAGAACGGAATGTCGTCTTCCAGATCGTCGTAATTGGCGCCGCCGCCACCCGATCCGCCGCCGCCCTGGTTCCAGCCGCCGCCCTGATCGTTGCCGCCGCCCGATCCGCCGCCGTAGCCGCCTCCCGAACCGCCGCCACGCTGGCCGCCACCGCCGTAGCCGCCACCACCACCACCGCCGCCGCCTTGTGCGCCGTCGAGCATGGTCAGCGTCCCGTCGAAGCCGCGCAGCACCACCTCGGTGCTATAGCGGTCCTGCCCGTTCTGGTCCTGCCACTTGCGGGTCTGCAGCTTGCCTTCGATGTAGACCTTGCTGCCCTTCTTCAGGAACCGCTCGACCACGGAGACGAGCCCTTCGGAGAAGATCGCGACCGTGTGCCACTCGGTCCGCTCCTGCCGTTCGCCGGTGTTGCGGTCCTTCCACGTCTCGCTGGTTGCGATGCGCAGGTTGGCCACCTTGCCGCCGTTCTGGAAGCTGCGGATTTCGGGGTCCGCGCCCAGATTGCCGATCAGCATGACCTTGTTGAGGCTGCCCGCCATGATTCGTATCCCTTCGTGTGTGTTACGCAGGGCCTATCGAATGGGGCGCATCGGGGCCAGTAGGGACGCTACCGATTTGAACAGGCTCGCTACAGCCCCAGCGCCACCGCGCTCCAGTAGGTGATGCCCGCGAAGATGTAGGCCAGCGCAAACAGGTATCCCACCATGAACAGCGGCCATTTCCAGCCGTTCGTCTCCCGCCGGGCGACCGCGATGGTGGAAAGGCACTGAGGCGCGAATACGAACCAGGCGAGGAAAGCGAGCGCGGTCGGCAGGCTCCACCTGTTCGACAGCGTGCTGGCGAGCCCCTCGGCTTCGGCCTCCTCGTCCTCCGCATCGATCGCGTAGGTCGTTGCGAGCGAGGCGACCGCGACTTCGCGGGCGGCCATCGCGGGGATCAGCGCAAGGCTGATCTCGCGGTTGAAGCCGATCGGCTCCAGCACGACGTTCAGCCCATCCGCGATCTGGCCCGCGAAGGAAGCATCGACCTGGCTCTCGCCCGGCTCCGCCTGCGGGAAGCTGAGCAGCACCCAAAGGATCACCGTCGCGGAAAAGATGATGGTGCCCGCACGCCGCAGGAACACCCAGGCGCGCTGCCAAAGGCCCAGGGCGATATCGCCCACGGACGGCAGCTGATAGCGCGGCAGCTCCATGATGAAGCCGGTCGCCCCGCCCTTGGTCAGCGTGCCGCGCAGAACCAGCGCGACGATCAGCGCGCCGACGATCCCCGCCAGATAGAGCGCGAACAGCACCAGCCCCTGCAGGCCGATTCCGCCCCACACATTGGTCTGCGGAATGAACGCCGCGATGATCACGGCATAGACCGGCAGCCGCGCCGAACAGGTCATCAGCGGGGCGATCAGGATCGTGGTCAGCCGGTCCTTCGGATCGGCGATGGAGCGGGTCGCCATGATGCCGGGGATCGCGCAGGCGAAGCTGGAGAGCAACGGAATGAAGCTGCGCCCGGACAGGCCGACGCCCGCCATCAGGCGGTCCATCAGGAAGGCGGCGCGGGCCATGTAGCCGGTCGCCTCCATGATGAGGATGAACAGGAACAGGATGACGATCTGCGGCAGGAACACCACCACCGAGCCAACGCCCGCGATGATCCCCTCGGTCAGCAGATCGCGCAGGAAGCTCTCTGGCAACGCACCCTCGACCCACGCGCCCAGCGCCCCGGCCCCGCCATCGAGCGCATCGGTCAGCGGCGCGGCCCAGGCGAACACGGCCTGGAAGATGACGAACAGCAGCACGAGCAGGATCAGCGGACCGGCCCACGGGTTCAGCAATACGCTGTCCAGGCGGTCGCCGAGATGGCGCGCCTTGGAAGTCTCGTATACCGTAGCCTTCGCAATGGTGCGCGCTTCCAGCCGCCTTTCGGTGGCGTCCATGACGGGGCGATCGGCATGCGTACCGATCTGCGCGCGTGCATCGGCGATGGCACTTTTCAGATCGTCTAGTCCGCGACGGCGCACGGCAACCGTCTCGATCACCGGTACGCCCAGAGCCTGCGAGAGGATCGTCGCGTCGAGCTTGAGCCCGTCGCGTTCGGCCATGTCGATCATGTTGAGCGCGACGATGGTCGGCTTGCCCAGCGCCAGCACTTCCTGCGCGAACACCAGATGCTGTTCCAGATTGCCCGCATCGAGTACGAGCACCAGCACATCCGGCTCCGCCTCTCCCGGAAATTCGCCCTGCACCACCTGCCGCGTGACTTCCTCGTCAGGACTGGATGCATCGAACGCGTAGGCGCCGGGCAGGTCGATCACCTCGGCCTGAGTGCCATCGGGCAGCGCGAGGATGCCCGCAACGCGTTCCACCGTGACGCCGGGATAATTGGCGATCTTCTGCCGCGCGCCGGTCAGCTTGTTGAACAGCGCGCTCTTGCCGCAATTGGGGTTGCCGAGCAGCGCGACCCGGAAATTCTCGCTCATGATCCGCTGCCCCTCAGTCCGCTTCGAGCAAAATGGCGGAGGCCTGGCTCTTGCGCAGCGCGATCGTCATGCGACCGATCGAGACCGCGACCGGATCGCGCCCACCGAAAACCCCGTGGTGCGCCATGCCGACCTCGACACCCGTTTCGAACCCGAGAGCGCGCATCCGTTTCGCATCGGCGGGCGGCAGCGCGCTCCAGTCAATTGCGGCGATCCGGGCGTGATGGCCAGGTTTCAGGCTTTCGAGCGTCATGCGCGCGCTTCTGACAAAGCGGGCGCCTAAATGCAACTGATTATCAATACTGGCGAGGCGTTATCTCGCGGGGTACCGCATACGTCCCAGCAGGCGCACGGGGCTGAAACGCTCGCGGCTTCCCCCGCCCGTCAACTGCGCCTTGGTCTTTTCGAACTGCATCACATTCTCGATCCGCCGATCGAGGAAGGCGCGGGCCTCGGACTTGTCCTCGCTTTCGTCGTCGAGCCAGGCGAGCATTGTCGAACCATAGACCGACGCGAGAATCGCGCGCTTCGTGTAGTGATTGTAGTCCGTCGCCGTATCGCCGGCGAGCCGCCACATGATATCCGCGCTCTGCCATGCACTGCGCATCGCCTGGCGCGCGTTCTGCGGCATGGCGCTGATGGCCAGCGCCCGGCGCAAAGCCTCTTCCTGACCCGCCACCGCATCAAGCCGGTACCACACCAGATCGCGGATCTTCTCCCTGATCTTGCGGCCTTCCAGCGTTTCCGGCGGCAGGTCGCGCGCCATCGCCTGATCGATCGATTCGATCCAGGCGGTGATCATCGCCATCGCTTCGGACTGGCGCCCTTGCCCCTTGAAGGCCAGCCGGGCGAGTGCCGGGTCCACGCCCTCCATCTCGGCGGCCGCCATCAGCGCGGCCTGCGTCCAGCCGTCGAAGATCGCGGAATCCGCAATCGCGGGCGCAAGCGCGAGGCGCAATTCGTCGAGGGTGAGGTCTGCGGCGTCGTCGATCATCAGAGGCTGGGCCCGTATTGCTGCTGCGGCGCCGCGTTTTCGCGCGCCTCGTCGGCTGTGGCAAATTCTTCGCTCAGGCGGCGCTCGCCAATCAGCGCAACATAGTCCCTCGCCGAGCGGCCCGAATTGTCGGTCCGGTCGGGGTTGGCTCCATTGGCCAGCAGCACCCGCACCAGCGGGATGTCGCGGCGATGGACCGCGGCGATCAGCGGGGTCTCGCCGGTACTCGACAGCGGGTCCACTCGTGCGCCGTATTCCAGCAAGGCGGTGACACCTTCGACATGGCCGAGACGCGCGGCGATCATCAGCGGCGTCACGCCCTCCCTGTCGGCCAGATCGGGGTCTGCGCCGTTCTTGGCGAGGAACCGTATCCAGGTCGTATCGCGGCGGGCCGCCACGATGTGCATTGCGGTTTCGCCACTTGTCTTGTCGCGGGCGTTGAGGATCGTGGTGGAACTCGGGTCCTTGACGACCTCATTCACTTTCGCGCCATCGCGATCACGCACCGCTTCGAGAAACTGATACCCGTCGGAACCCATCCCGGCCTGGGCGAAAGCGGCGCTACCAAGCGCGGCGAACGAAAAGACGGCCATGCGGACCAAATTGCGGAAAAACGGCAGCGACACCTTATACACTCCTGTCCAAGCCCCTAGATTTCGTGCACGGAGCCCTTTCCGATCCGCAGTTAGCAGACGCTGAACCCGATTGCCATGCGCGCGACCATGCACTTCTTGACCGCCCTGACCCGCCCTGTGATGGCCTCCGTGCTGCTGGCGCTTGCCGCCTGTTCGGCGAGCGAGCAGGCCGCCGCCCCACCTCCGTTGGAAGGCGCCGCAATCGGCGGCGATTTCACTCTCACTGGCGAGGACGGAGAGCCCGTTTCCTGGGGCGATTTCGACGGGCAGTACCGCACGATCTATTTCGGTTACACCTTCTGTCCCGATGTCTGCCCAGTCGACGTGCAGCGTGCCATGGCGGGTCTGAAGCGGTTCGAGGAGAGCGATCCGGAACGCGCCGCGAAGATCCAGCCGCTGTTCGTCAGCGTCGATCCGCAGCGCGACACGCCCGAGGTGCTGACCGAATTTACGGACGCCTTCCACCCGCGGTTGATCGGCATGACCGGCAGCAAGGAACAGCTCGACCAGGTGGTGAAGGACTTTGCCGCCTATTACCGGATCGGCGAACCGAACGAAGCGGGCGGCTATCTGGTCGACCATACCAGCATCACCTATCTGTTCGGCCCCGAAGGCGAGCCCATCGCCATCCTGCCGACCGACGAAGGGCCGCAGGCTGTCGCCGCGGAACTCGACAGATGGGTACGCTGAGAGACCGTTTCTGGGAGCGTCCGCTCGACGAACTGACGACGCCGGAGTGGGAAGCTCTGTGCGACGGCTGCGGGCGGTGCTGCCTGCACAAGCTGGAGGACGAGGACACCGGCGAACTTGCCGAGACCAACGTCGCCTGCCGTCTGCTCGACTGCTCGACCGCGCGCTGCCGCGACTACGCCAACCGCAAGACCTTCGTGCCCGATTGCCTGCGGCTGACCCGTTCGCTGGTCGGAAAGTTGCCGTGGCTGCCCGATAGCTGCGCCTACCGCCGCCGGGCGGAGGGGCGCCCGCTGCCCCGCTGGCACTACCTGCTCACCGGATCGCGCGAGGATGTGCATCTGGCGGGCGCGGGTGTGGCAGGCCGCGTCATCTCGGAAACCCATGCCGGGCCGATCGAGCATCACATCGTAGAATGGACCGACGCCACCGGGGAATCGGACGCGTGATCGACTGGCTGCGCGATCCCGCCGATCCCGTGGTCGCGCTGGCGCATGGCGATCTGCCGCTGGTGATCCGCCGTCATCCTCGCGCGAGGCGCATGACCTTGCGGCTCTCGCTCGACGGGCAGAGCGCGCAGGTCACAACGCCACGCTGGGGCACCACGCGCGAGGCCGTGCGGTTCGCGCAGGCGCGCGCCGACTGGCTGGAGGCGCAACGCGCAAAGCGCCCGGCTGCAAGGGAGCCGGAACCGGGTGGCACAGTGGATTTCCGGGGCGAGACGCTCACCATCGACTGGTGCGAAACCCACCCCCGGCGCGTCCGGTCTGGCGACGGGGTGGTTGCACTGGGCGGTCCGCGAGAAGGAATGTCCGCACGCCTCAAGCGCTGGATGCAGGGCGAGGCGCGCACGCTGTTTGCCGACGACGTCGATTTCTACGCAAGCCGCGCCGGGATTGCGGCTCCGCAGTTCGCGCTCAGCAATGCGCGCCGGCGCTGGGGCAGCTGTTCTTCCAACGGCACGATCCGGTTCAACTGGCGGCTGGTGCAGGCACCCGACGCCGTGCGGCGTTCGGTGGTCGCTCACGAGACCGCCCACCGCGTCCATTTCGACCATTCGCCGCGGTTCCACGCGCTGCTGGGCGAACTGTTCGAGGGCGACCTGGTCCAGGCCGAAGGATGGCTGAAGGCCCACGGACCGCAGCTCTTCGCAACCTTCGGCTGACCCCGCTCCAAAGTCCGCACTGGCGGCTGGCGGACGCAGGCCTTATATCGACCGGATGCGTATCAGCCCGAAATACGATGTTGCCGGCGGCGTCGGCGACCTCTGGACCGAACTCAAGCGCCCTCAGCCCTATCGCTGGCCGATCCTGGCTGCCTCCTGCGTGGTGCCGGGCCTGATGCTGTACGTCTTCGCGTCGGAGCGCTGGTACGCAGAGCCTGCTGCGCCGGAAATCGTCTACATCACCACCTTCGCCCCCGACCGGAGCGAGGAGGAGATCATCGCTTCCAACCTCGAAAACCAGGAGCGCAAGGAAGCGCGCCAGCGGCTGGAGGAAGCGCGGATCGAGAAGCGGCGCGAGATGTACCGCGCGCTGGGGCAGGCGACCGGCATCGATACCGACAAGATGGAGGCCGAGATCGCCGAAGAGCGTGCCCGCGAGGAAGCCGAGGCGCAGGCCCGGCTGGAAGAGGCCACGGGCGGATCGGTTGACACCTCCGACACCCAGTAACCTCGGCAGCAATGACGCACGATGGCTGGCCGCCGCCGCGCGTCTGGCCTTGCGCGCCCGGCCCGCGAGCAACCCCAACCCGGGCGTCGGCTGCCTGATCGTGAAGCGCGGCCGCGTGATCGCGCGCGGCTGGACCCAGGCCGGCGGCCGCCCCCACGCCGAGGCAATGGCGCTCGAACTGGCGGGCGACGACGCGCGCGGCGCGGACGTTTTCGTAACGCTGGAGCCGTGCGCGCATGTCTCCCAGCGCGGCCCCGCCTGTGCCGACCTGCTGGCGGCTGCATCGCCCGCGCGGGTGATCGTGGGCGCGAGCGATCCCGATCCGCGCACAGCAGGCAAGGGCATCGAACGGCTGCGGAGCTCAGGGATCGAGGCGATCCTTGCGCAGGACCCGCACAGCGCCGCCAGCCTTTCCGGCTATCTTACCCGCGCGCGGCATGATCGACCGCATGTCACGCTCAAGCTCGCGCTCTCGCTCGACGGGTGCATCGCCATGGCCGACGGTTCCAGCCAGTGGATCACAGGCGAGGCGGCGCGCGCGCATGTCCATGCGCAGCGTGCGCTGGCCGACGCGATCCTCGTGGGCGGGGGCACATGGCGGGCCGACGCCCCGCGCCTCGACGTGCGCCTGCCCGGGCTGGAGACGCGCAGTCCGCAGCGCTGGGTGCTGACCTCGCAAGAGGCCCCGGGCGCACGGACGATCGCCGCTCCGGCCGAGATCGCGCGCATTCCGGCGCAGTACCTCTATGTGGAGGGCGGCGCCCACACGGCTGCGAGCTTCCTCGAAGCCGACCTTGTCGACCGGCTGGATATCTACCGCGCCCCCATACTGATAGGCGGCGGCAGACCTGCCCTCCAAGATTTCGGCCTTGGCGAGCTTGCGCAGGCGCACGGACGCTGGCAGCCGGTGGAAAGACGCAATCTCGGCCCCGACACGTTCGAGGCCTTTGCCCGCACCCGCTAATGGAGCCGCCATGTTCACCGGTATCGTAACAGCCATCGGCACCATCGCCGCAACCGAGCAGCGGGGCGACCTGCACGTGCGCATCGCCTGCCCGTTCGACCCGGACCGGATCGGCATCGGCGCCTCCATCGCGTGCTCGGGCGTGTGCCTGACGGTGACGGAGCGCGGCGGGACACCGGGCGATGCGTGGTTCGCGGTGGACGTATCGCAGGAAACCGTATCGCGCACCGTGCCCGGCCAGTGGGAGGAAGGTCGCAGGCTCAACCTCGAACCCTCGCTCAGGCTGGGTGACGAGCTGGGCGGACACCTGGTTACGGGCCATGTCGATGCGGTGGGCGAAGTGGCACAGGCGCGCCGCGTGGATGGCTCGATCCACCTCGAAGTTCGCGCGCCCAAGGCGCTTGCGCCCTTCATCGCACCCAAGGGTTCCATCACCGTCGACGGGGTCTCGCTGACGGTCAACGCGGTGGAGGACGAGGCGGACGGCGCGGCGCGCTTTGCGCTCAACATCATCCCGCATACCGGCGAGGTGACGACGCTGGGCCACCTGGCCGAAGGCGACCGCGTGAACCTCGAAATCGATGTCCTCGCACGCTACCTCAAGCGGATGCAGGCGCTGGCCGGCTGATCGGAGATAGCGGAATGATGACCTGGGGCATTTTGCTGGTGCTGGCGCTGTTCATGCGCTTCGGGCCGGATATTCCGTTCCGGCGTATGCTGAACCAGCATGTGGTCGAGCGTCCGATCGTGTTTCTGATGGCGTACGAGCGGCACTACCTCATCTTCCTGGTGATAGCCCCGGTCATGCTGCTGATGGGGGGCGAGATTGTGCTTCTGCTGGGGCCTGAGCTGATGCTGGCCTATGCCGCCGATGTCGCGCTCTACATCGACGTGGTCGTGATCGGTGCGGCGTCCGCTTCCTGGACGCGCACGCAGACGTCACTTTCGCGCCTGCGGCTTCGGTTCTTGCGCGCCCGAACGGGCAGGCGCAAATCCGACGGCGGCAGCCCTCGCGCCAGGCGTTCGCAGCACAGACCCAGCAAGCCAAGCGGCGCCAACGACGACGACGGCGGGCGGCCGGATGCCGCGTTTGCACTGGCGGCCTGAGCTGCCCGAACCCCTTCCGCACGATGCGACGCCGCCTTAGCGCCCGGCGAGCCTTACAGGGAATGACAGCATGCTCGAAATCCGAACCGACAGGCTCGTGTTGCGCCCCGCCCGGCCCGGCGACCTGCGGGCATTCCACGCGATCCTTAGCGACCGGGACGCGACGGCTTTCTGGTCCACCCCTGCGCACACGGACATCACCGAAACACAGGCGTGGTTGGACGCCATGCTTGCCATCGAGCCGGCCCAGGGCGAGGACTTCGTGATCGAGCTGGATGGGCGCGTGATCGGCAAGGTGGGCATGTACGCCTTTCCCGAAATCGGATTCATCCTCCATCCCGATGCATGGGGCAGAGGCTTCGCGGGGGAGGCGCTGCGGCCCGTGCTGGACCGCGCCTTCGCGGTGCACGATCTGCCCACGGTTGAAGCCGACGTGGACCCGCGGAACACCGCCTCGCTACGCCTGCTCCGGCGGATGGGCTTCGAGGAAACGGGCCGCGAGAGCCGGACGCTGAAGATCGGCGACGAATGGTGCGACAGCGTGTATCTCAGCCTGAAGAACCCGAAGGCCGACGGTGCCCGACGGGAGGGAGCGAGCGCCGGGTCCATCGCGCCCTGACACACCTGACACAGTGTCCAGAGGGAGAATTCCTCGTGCTTTCACAGCGCGGATTTTTACGGCGGCGAACGGTGTCAAAGAACGGCCGGACGATAGCGATACAAGACGGTGTAGGACAGCGCCCGGTGCCAGATGTCAGGCCGGGGCCGTTTCGTCCTGCCTCAGCGTCAGCACCTCCACGCCATTCGCAGTGACGGCCACGGTGTGCTCGAACTGCGCGGAGAGCTTTGCGTCCCGTGTCACGACCGTCCAGCCATCGTCCAGCGTGACGGTCGCGGCGCGGCCCAGATTGACCATGGGCTCGATGGTGAAGGTCATCCCTTCGCGCAGCAGCAGGCCTCTGCCCGGGCGCCCGTGGTTGAGCACCTGCGGCTCCTCGTGCATGTCGCGCCCTATGCCGTGGCCGCAATATTCGCGCACGACCGAGCAGCCGTTCTTCTTCGCATGCTCTTCGATCGCATGGCCCACATCGCCCAGAGACGCGCCGGGGCGGACCGCGCGGATGCCCGCCCACATCGCGTCCTGCGCGACGCGGGCGATGCGCCTGCCCTGAGGCGAGACATTGCCGACGAGATAGGTCTTGCTGGAATCGGCGATGAACCCGTTCTTCTCCAGCGTGATATCGAGATTTACGATGTCGCCATCGCGCAAGATCACATCGGCCGATGGCACGCCGTGACACACCACCTCGTTGATCGAGCAGTTGAGCACGTATTCGTAGCCGTACTGCCCCTTGCTGGCCGGCCGCGCGGCCAGGTCGTCGCGGATGAACCGTTCGACGCGATCATTGACCTGCATGGTCGACATGCCTGCCAGATCGAGCGTGTCGAGCATTTCGAACACCGAAGCGAGCAGCCGCCCCGATACGCGCATCAATGCGATTTCTTCGGACGTCTTGACCATATCACGCGGCAGCGCGGGTTTCGCTGGCCTCCTCGCTTTCGCTGGCAAGCGCGAGCTTCTGCTTGACGATATCGTTGAACGACAGTGTCGGATTGGCCTCGGCCAGCCGTCCGATCTTCATCCAGAATTCCGCCTGGGCATTGATGGACCGGCACATCACCGCACTGGCGGTGCGCGCCTGTTCGTGCAGTTCGTCGTCGATTTTCACCAGACCCATAGAGCGACCCTCTTATATGTTTCGTATATGAAACGTATATATAGCGTCAGCCGCAGTTGTCCAGTGGGCAGGGCGCCCTTTCCCAGCCCGGTCAGCGGTGAGCCAGCGGATCTCTAATCCGCGGCGTCAGCGCCCTCCCCATCGTGGTCGAAGGTGCGGATGATCTTGCCCATCAGGCCCAGGAACTGCTCGCGCTCTTCGGGCGACAGGCTCGCCAGCGCTGTGTCGTTCACCGCCAGCGCCGCATCGATAGCCGGGCCGCGCAGGCTCTGGCCCCGGTCGGTGAGGCGGATCTCCTGCACCCGGCCATCGGCCTTGCTGCGCTGTCTGGCGATCAACCCGTCACGCTGCATCCGCGCGAGCGTGTTCGCCATGGTGGCCTGCTCCACCCCTATCCGGCGGACCAGCTCTGTCTGCGTCAGACCGTCATCCTCCCACAGCTGAACCATCACCGGGAAGACACCGGTGGAAAGCCCCAGGGGCTTGATCCGCGCTTGCAGCGCAGCCGCAAAGCGTCGGGCAAGGTCGTTGACCAGATAGCCGGCGGAAGTGTCTTTCGAGAAGCGCATGGCCCCCGATAGGCCAGCATAGCTCGCTATGCAAATAACTATAGCTTGCTATCGATACGTTGAATAGCTAGCTATGCAATTCCCGTCGCGGTGGTCGCGGCGCGGCGAGCGAGAGCGGAGCTTCACCATGTCGAAACTGATCCACCCCATCGCCGGGACGCTCGCGACCCTGCTGATAGCGATCTTCTGGCTGTCGACTGTCCTGGTGGAAGCGTTGGGCAGCCATGCGCAGATCGCGAGTGTCAAACTGGCGATACCCTGGGGCTTCCTGCTGCTCGTCCCCGCGCTGGCCGCTACGGGCGGCACGGGGTTCATCCGGTCGCGCGGGGCGCGCGGAGGCCTTGTCGGGCGCAAGCTGCGGCGCATGCCGATCATTGCGGCGAACGGCGCGATCATCCTCATCCCGGCGGCGTTGTTCCTCGCCCGGAAAGCCGAGGCGGGCGAATTCGATACGGTGTTCTACATGGTACAGGCCGTGGAACTTCTCGCAGGCGCGGTGAACCTTACGCTCCTTGTACTGAACATGCGCGACGGGCTGCGCATGACCCGGCGCCTGCCGATGTCCGCCCGAAGCCGCTGAGTCCCGCGCGCGCGCCTAGGTGTCGCTTGTCAGCGGGCCATCCGCAAAATCTTCGCGGCTGATGGCGTAGATCAGATGCAGCACGCGCTTGCGCTGGTATTTGGAAAGGTCGGTTCGCCGGGTACGCTGTGCCCCGATATTTTCCAGCGCGGTGCGGCTGCGCCAGTTGGCCTCGCCAACGCGGAAATCGACACGCTCGACACTCTCGAGAGCATGGCCGACCATCAGCCGCTTGATCTCCCGGTTGGCGCCCTTCCCCCAGTAGCGCGTGGCGAGGAAGGTCCAGCCGATCTCGACCGAGCTTTGCTCTTCCTCGTCCTCCTCGGCACTCTTCAGCGCCTGGAACCGCGACGAGCCGATGATCTCGCCCCTGTCCTTGTCGATGATCGCCAGCGCGCCGCCCCTGGCCAGCGCATCGTCGAAAAAGTCGCGGAACACATCCCGGCGCCAGCGATCCTGCATGGGATGCTGTTCCCACACCGCCGGGTCCGAGGCGATTGCGTAGAGCGCGTCCCAGTCCTCGGCGGCAAGCGGCCGCAGCAGATACCGCGCCCCTTCGAGGCGCGGCTGCCGGTCCAGATCAGGCAGAGACATCCGCCAGAGCGACGACGAACTTGTCGATGTTGCCCTTGGTCAGCCCGGCGATGTTGATGCGCCCCGAACCGGCCATGTAAACGGCGTGATCGTCGCGCAGCTTCGCGATCTGGTCCTTGTTCAGCGGCAGCATCGCGAACAGTCCGTTCTGATCCTCCAGGTGTCCCAGCGGCACGCCGTCCACCTTGCCGTCCGCCTTGGCGAGGTAGGAGCGCACCCAGCGCAACCGCTCGCGCATGCCGGTCAGTTCGTCGAGCCAGGTCTGGCGCATTTCCTCGTCACGCAGGGCGATGCGCACCACAGCGCCGCCATGATCGGGCGGCATCGACCAGTTGGCGCGCGCCAGCGCTGCCGCGTTCGAAAGTGCCGCGCCCAGTTGCGCGGGCTCGGCAACCTTGGCGTAAAAAGCGCCCACCCGGTCCCGATAGAGGCCGAAGTTCTTGTCGCAGCTATAGGCCACCAGCGCGTAGGGCACCCTGGCCAGCACCTTGCGCAGGCCCGCCGCATCTTCTTCCAGCCCCTCGCCAAGGCCCTGATAGGCAATGTCGATGATCGGCAGCACGGGGCTGGTGGAAAGCGCCTCGGCGATCTCGTCCCATTGCTCGGGCGAATAGTCGATCCCGGTGGGGTTGTGGCAGCAGGCGTGGATCAGCACCGCATCGCCTTCGCGCCCGGCACGGATAATCTCGAGCAGCGCGTCGGCATCGGCACTGCCATCGGCCTTTGCGTGGCTGAACGTGGGCGCTTCCAGCCCGACATCGGTAATGATCGGAATATGGTTGGGCCAGCTCGGCGTGCCGACATGCACGCGCGTCACCCCGGCCTTCTGCGCGATGGCAATGGCGAGGCGCACCGCGCCGGTCCCGCCGGGGGTCTGCAAACCGTCGATCCGGCCGCCCATCGTCGCGTCCGATCCGAAGACGATCGGCATCAGCGCATTGACGAAACCGCTGTCGCCCTCCGGCCCCAGATAGCTCTTGCTGTCCTGCTCATCCAGCAGGCGCCGCTCCGCCGCCTTGACCGCCGCGAACACGGGCGTCGCGCCGTCGTCGGTGCGGTACACGCCCACGCCGAGGTCGATCTTGTCCTCGCGCTCGTCGGCGGCGAATTGCTTGATGAGCGCGAGCAGCGCGTCGGGCGGAGTGTCTTGCAGGCGATCGAGCATGCCCGCCCCATGCTATCGCCGGGGCGGGAGGGCAACCGCTAATGTGCAGTGCAGCGCCGTCAGAACGGCAACCAGCGATGCTCCTTGGAGAATTTCATGTAGCCCGCGTTCACGCCCAGGCGCAGGCCTGCCCCCATGCGGATCGGGATCAGCACCTTGTCGCCCTTGCGCAGGTAGCTCGCGGTGACACCGCCGATGAAATAGGCCTGCCCCTCGCCCGCCGGGAAGCGCGCGTAGAGCTCTTCGGTGTCGAACAGGTTGTAGACCAGCACGAAGGTCTTGCCCCCATTCGCGCCCACATCGAACCCGATCGAGGGGCCCGTCCAGTAGACCGGACGCTTGCCTTCGATCTTGTGATAGAGCGTGCCCGATCCGTAGCGCGCCCCGACGATGAACGCACCGCCCGCCTCGCGCCCCACGATGTAGCCGTTGGGCTTGCCCTGATCGGCCAGCACCCGCTCGATCATTCGGGCGATCCCTTCGGCATTTTCGCCGAAGAAACCCTGCGCGGCGCCGATCAGATCGTCATCCTGCCAGGTATTGGGGTCGTCCGCGGCATCCCGCGCGGCCTCCGCATAGGCGGGCGCGGGCGTAGCAGCGGTGCTGCCGTAGGTCTCGCTTTCGGTGGCCTGATCGTTCGAGGGGGAAAGATCGCTCCAGGTCGAAACCTGCGATTCAGGCTCTGCCGGGGCCGGCTGCTGTGCGGGGTAATCGGGATTGCCATAGACCGAAGGTTCGCCGGGATTTTCGGAGATATCGCCGTCGATCTGCAGATTCGGATCGACCTGCTCTATCGATTGCGCGGCAAGCGGGGCGGAAGCCATGGCGAAGATCGCCGCGAGAAGCGTGGCGACACGCCGGATGCTGAGAGTGCGGGGCATGGGCCACGCTCCTTCGCGAATGGTTGTACGGGCAATTCCGCCTGTAGACTGAATCGCCTGAACCTCACGCATCAAGGGCGAACACGGCGAGGCGAATCGAAAACGGGCCGAACCGAATCGAAAACGCGTCCGACGCGGTCGCTGTACAGTGCGCGAATTCCTTGGCGATGCGCCCTTGTGCCCACCCCCCGCCCTCGGTATAGCGCGCGGCTCTCGCGTCGCAGGACGCGTGCGGAGACGTGGGTGAGTGGCTGAAACCAGCTCCCTGCTAAGGAGCCATACCTCTATCGGGGTATCGAGGGTTCGAATCCCTCCGTCTCCGCCACCGGCACTTTCAGGCTAATCCAATCCTGGCCGAAATTGCCCGGAAAGGTTTACAATTCCGCCATTTCCGACTCCTATGCTGTCCGAACCGATCTGCCCCTAGCCGAACGCAAATGGGGGTAAATTGGGGGTAACGAACTTGCCAGATTGGGGGTATCGGATGCTGACGGACAAGGCGGTGCGCGCGGCAGGTGCGAGGATTAAGGCCTATAAACTAACCGACAGCCGTGGCCTGCATCTGCATATAGCCGCAAGCGGACATAAGAGCTGGCGTTACAAATACCGCTTCGAGAAGAAGGAGCGGCTGCTGACGCTGGGCGCATACCCCGAGGTATCGCTGGCGGATGCCCGCGAGAAACGGGACAAGGCGAAGAAGATCCTGCGCGAGGGCCGCGATCCCCGGCACGCCGCAAGGCGAGGCCGCTTGGTGAGGACAAGCGATTCGGTTAAATCGTTCGAAGAGGTGGCGCGCGAGTGGCACGCTCTCCAGATCGAACGCTGGAAGCCTGTCCATGCCAGCGATGTCATCACCAGCCTTGAACGTGATATCTTCCCGCATCTCGGATCGATGCCGCTGGCCGAGATAGACAAGCCCCTGCTGCTATCGATCCTGCGCAAGATCGAGGGACGCGGCGCCATAGAGACAGCCCGCCGGATCAAGCAGCGCGTGGCCGCGATCTATCGCTACGCCAATGCCGAGGGCGCCAAGCTCGAAAATCCCGCAGCAGACATCAACGATGCATTGAAGCCCTTGCCGCCGGCAAAACGCTACCCCGCTCTACTGAGTGTCAACGCAATTCGCACGTTGATGGGCGACATCGACAGAGCAGGTGCCTCGCCAGTCGTTCGTCTCGCTGCCCGTCTGCTGGCCCTGACCGCGCAGAGGCCGGGCATGGTGCGTTTCATGGAATGGGATGACATTACCGGCATCGACTGGGCAAATGCCGATGCGAACAGCAGCGATGCGCTCTGGAAAGTGCCAGCGGAGAAGATCAAACAGGAGCTTCATCTTCGCAGCGATGAGGCGTTCGAGCATCCCGTCCCCCTCTCTTCCCAAGCGGTGGAATCATTACGCGCCGTCCGCTGGCTGACCGGACGCTCGCCATTTGTGTTACCAGGCGCACGATCGGGCCTGAAACCCATCAGCGAAAATGCGATCGGCTATCTCTACAATCGCGAAGGATACAAAGGACGCCACGTGCCGCATGGCTGGCGCTCCAGCTTCTCGACCGTCATGAACGAGCAGGCCGAGCGCGAACTGGGGGCAGACGTGCGCCTTCTGGCCGATCGCATGATCATCGACCTGATGCTTGCCCATACCCCGAAAGGCATGAGCGCCAGCGAGCTTCGCTACAACCGCGCCGCTTACATGCCGCGTAGGCGCGAACTTGCTCAATGCTGGGCTGACATGATCATGGAAGGGGCCATTGCCGCAGACGAGATCATCGACAGCCCTCGCCGGAAGCGGCGTTAGTCTCCGCCTCTTTTAGCAGCCTGTTCCGCGATCCAGGCAAGAACTTCGGACTTCATCCAGCGCGTGCTCGAACCTAGCTTCAGCCGTCGTGGAAAAGCGCCTTTCTTCTCATCGTCGTAAATGGTCGAACGGCTTCTTCCGATCAGATCGATTACCTCGTCGATGGAAAGCAATTCGGGACCGACACCGGCAAGATTGCCGGCAGCCTGCAGGTGCTCCTGCGCGTTATTCGCCGTTTCTGGATGATGTGCGATCTGTCGTGTGGCGACAGCGCGCGCGGCCCGCAATTGCGGATCGACAATTTCTTCGACCTGGCGACGGTTCAGCGGTCCAAAAGGTTTGAGCGCCGCCAGCCACGCATCGAACGCTGCGCAATCCACGAAGATACGATGCGTTGACGGCGCACCTGCATCGGCCCACTGGTCCATATTGAAGGCTCCGGTAGCGAATCTCGGCAACACATCGTCCACTTCCCAGAGGGTCTGGTCGACCGGTACAATCTTACCTCCGCCCAGTGGCCGTGCGAATGTCTCAAGGCGACCGCTGGAAAATGTGCGCGCCAGATGCTCTGCATCCAGTCGTACAAGATCTCGCGCTGCGTCGTTCTCGCCATCATCTTCTGCGGCTGCGAAAATCTCCGGAAGCTCCTGAGGCTCAAAACCTGCGCGCGTCCGAACCGCATCCGCGAAAGCCGCGGTCAGCGCTTTGCGACCGTGCGAGAAAATCGAGTTGCGCCCCTCGTAGGGCGACCAGGGTAGAATGATGTCGGTCATGCAGTCACGTAGCTATCGGCAGCGCTTTTCATCAGGGCGCGAGAACCATAGCGGGACGTCGGTTCGCTGGCGAATTCTATCGAGCGCAAAGTCTGCGCCATGTGCCCCCTGGAGGTCGCGGCGAGTAGCTCCCCACGGCCGAAAGAAAAATCGCGGCCTGTTTGGATGTAGCCGATCCGCATCCTAAAATCCCGAAAATGGCAGCAATCCGAGCCCGCATACGCAGGTCGGGAATAGCTGCTCGGATAAGAATGAAGGGTTTGCACAATGACCAAAATGGAAAACGTTGAGGCTGCTGAAACTGGCGATATCGAGTTCATCAGGCCGTTTACATACCGGGAAAATCAGGAAGCGGAACTCGCGGCTCTGGAAGAACTGGTGAACGAGATTCTTAAGAGGCAAGGAAAGCAAGACATCGGCACGATGTCGCTGGTCCGCGACGCCCGTATCGCCGATGCGTTGAGCGGGCCGAAATTTCGGTCCGCCCCCCTGCCTGCATATGGAGGAATGGAATTTTGGCATACGACCGGATCGTGCGACACGAACCTGCCGGCATCCGTTCTCATCTCCGGCCTGGGCAACGAAGCCGAAGCATTCCGCGCCAATCGCGAAGCGATCGCTCGCACCGGGCCCGAAGTCAGGTCCTTGATCGACGATGCCATCGGGAAATTCATGTTCGACAAATTTGCAGCACCTAGCGCTGCAATGGGCGTCAGCTTCTGTTGCTACACCGACAAGGCGACCATCCATGTACTGGTCGAATGCCTGAGCGATGATCTAACGATCGGTTGCGAGGCCATTCGAACCTCGGCCGACAAGCTCGATATGCTCGGCGAGCAGCTGGAGACTGTTCTCGACAAGCACCTCAGGCGAGCGGAGCTCCGCGAACAATACCAGGCCAACGGACTGCGAGGAGAGATCGACGAAACGGCCTCGTGTCTGCTAAAGGCTGCTGGCCTTGGTCTCTCTGTTGCAATCGACGAACTGGGAAAGCAGACACACGTGCGGTTCACCTTCGGGGACCCGTCTCATACGGGCAGTCTCACTTGGGAGGATGGCGTGATCAAAGGCAGCGTCTTCGAGAGAGGGAATGTCACTAACCTTGCCGAGGGGGCTTTCACCTTCTGGCAGCGCCTGCCGGAAACGATGCGAGCCGCACTGATTGGTCGTCCACTGACTGTCGTAATTGAGCGCCCCTACTACCCCGCCGGTGCCATCATAACGGCCGTTCACGATTTCTCGACCGACGGGACGCGAGTAGACCTCAAGGTGCCGACCTTCCCCCTCCCCACGGCTCTGATGCCGTGGTGACAGTTTCGATAGGATCATCAGCCGATATTGACGCAATCCTGTGTGTATTCGGTTTTACGCACAACTTCCGCTTTGCGCCCCAATTTCGGTCATTAGCATGGTTCGCCTCGCGACTTGAAAGCTGCCGTTTGCTCAACACGCCACTGCGGCGACACTGCTCGGGCTCGCAAAATGGCCCTGCCCTTGCCAATGGACCTTCACAAGCGCTCGATGCGTATGGCTTTGTCATGCCGTTCCAAAGTCATTCTGTATTCGCTAGACGCGCATCGTATGACCCGAGCCGACCTCCAGCGCCTGATCGACGACAAGACTAAACCGATAGGGTCATTGGGAAGGCTCGAGAGCCTTGCAGTTCAGGCTGCTGCGATCCTTGGCGACATGACTCCGTCGAATGCTTCGGCATCGTTGACCATTTTCGCGGCCGATCATGGGATAGCCGCACAGCGTGTGTCCGCGTTCCCGCAGGAGGTTACCGGCCAAATGGTCGCCAACTTCCTTGCAGGCGGAGCCGCAGCTAATGTCATCGCGGCGCAGTTCGACATACCGATGACCGTCGTTGACTGCGGAATCGCGCATCCGCCGCGCCGACGTGATGGGCTTATCGATCTGTCGTTGGGAGGGGGAACGGCCGACAGTTCGACAGGGCCTGCGATGTCGCCCGAGACGGCAAGGAAGGCGATTGCGCAAGGGCGACATTTCGCATGCGGTATTGAAAGCAAGATCGTCTGTTTCGGCGAGATGGGCATCGCGAACACTTCCGCTGCAGCCCTGCTTGCGCACAAGCTGAGCGGCATTTCCGTGGCCGAACTCGTCGGGCGAGGGACGGGCCTCGACGATACCGCTCTCTCCCACAAGCAAGATGTTCTCGAACGCGCAGCTGCGCGGACTGGAGCGCTTGCGCCGATTGAAGCGCTGGCCGACCTCGGCGGCTTCGAGATCGGCACGATGGCGGGTGCAATGGTTGGCGCCGGGACATCGAATAAACTTGTGGTGGTCGATGGCTTTATAGCGACCGCTGCCGCCGCGCTTGCGCGGGCGATCGAGCCAGACTGTGAACGGGCCTTTGTCTATGCGCATCGCTCGGCAGAACACGGCCATCGGACGCTGCTCGACTGGCTAGAAGCCGAACCACTGCTCGACCTCGACATGCGGCTGGGCGAAGGGACCGGCGCGTTGTTGGCCGTGCCGATTATTCACGCCGCGCTCTCGCTTTTCGGCATGGCAAGCTTTTCTCAGGCAGGGGTGTCCGGCGCTCCCCCGATTTCATGAAGCGTCCATTCGCCGCCGCTTTGGCCGCGTGGGTGTTCCTAACGCGACTTCCTTTGCCCGCGGCGCAGCTCGACGAGAGCGATTTCCAGGCCGCGCCCGGCTTCTATCCGCTGGTCGGCGTGTTGATCGGCGTAATCGGCGCTGCCGCTTTCGCGCTCGGCTGGGCGATCGGCGGGGCCTTCATCGCAGCGATCTTCGGCACTGCGGCTACCTTGCTGGCAACCGGTGCATTTCACGAGGATGGCCTGGCGGACCTGTTTGATGGGCAAGGCGCGACAACGTCTGAGCGGATGATGGAGATCATGCGCGACAGCCGGCTCGGCACATTCGGAGCCGCAGCCCTGTTCATAGTTCTGCTGCTCAAGATCGCGGCACTGGCGCAACTCCCTTTCATGGTCGCACTCGCCGCCCTGCCCGTGGCGCACGGAGCCTCGCGCCTGTCGGCAGTGATCGTGATCGCGACAAGTCGTTACGCACGTGCCGAGGGGATCGCCAAGCCGGTTGCGAAGGGGATCGGAGCAGCGCCGTTGGCGGTGGCGACGCTCACCGGGATCGCTGCGGTCGCAATCGGTGCGACCATTCTTGGGCCCGGCGCTGCGCTATGCGGCTTGGCCGGCCTTGCCATCGGCCATATCTCGACGCGGCTGCTCTTCGAGCGCAAGCTTGGCGGCTATACTGGCGATTGCCTCGGCGCGGTGCAGCAGATCAGCGAAGTCGGCTTCTATCTTGGCACCCTCGCATGGCTCTGATCCTGCTCCGCCATGGCAAGCCGCAGATCGAAGCGGGCGTTTGCTACGGCCAGTCGGACGTTCCCGCCAAAGCCTTTGACCAGAAAGACCTTCATGCATTGGTGGCCGCATTGCCCAGCCGCTTTGCACGGATCGACAGCAGCCCACTGATCCGATGCACTGCGGTGGCGGAGCAGTTGTCCGCGCATTTCGACCTTCCCGTCCACGCCGACCCGAGACTGATGGAGATCGATTTCGGGAACTGGGAAATGCAGGCGTGGGACGATATTCCTCGTCACGAGATCGATGAGTGGGCAGAAGATATCGAAGGCGCTCGCCCGCACGGAGGGGAGAGTGTCGCGCAAATGGCTGAGCGGGTTCGCGGGTATCTGCTCGATTCCGCGAGGATCGAGGGACATATCCTTGCCATCACGCATCTCGGCGTCGTCCGTTGCGTTGCCGCGGCTCTTGGCCGACCGAACCCATTTGAACTCGAACTCGGCTTCGGCCAGTTCCTCACCGTTGAACCAAGAGGGGGCGTATGAGCGAGACCGACAGCGATACACACAAGGAGAAGATGAAGGAGCTACAGGCCGCGCAAGCGAAGCGGCGCCGGGAGCTCAAGGATCCAGAACGCGGCCTCGTGCTGGTCCACACCGGCGATGGGAAGGGCAAGTCGAGCTCGGCCTTCGGGGTCATCGCCCGCGCGCTGGGCTGGGGACAGAAGGTTGCCGTGGTGCAATTCATCAAGGGCAAGTGGAAGACGGGCGAGAAGAAGTTTTTCTCGCGCTTCCCGGATTTGGTGGACTGGCACGTCATGGGCGACGGTTTCACATGGGATACGCAGGACAGGGATCGCGATATCGAAGCCGCGGAAACGGCTTTGGCCAAGGCCGGTGAGTTGATCGCGAGCGGCGACTACGCCTTGGTA
The DNA here is from genome assembly GCA_002377695.1 of Citromicrobium sp. UBA3494. Taxonomy (GTDB): domain Bacteria; phylum Pseudomonadota; class Alphaproteobacteria; order Sphingomonadales; family Sphingomonadaceae; genus Alteriqipengyuania. The sequence goes on from DFQH01000003.1 coordinate 43,069, forward strand.
GTGCTCGACGAAATCAATATCGCGTTGCGCTACGAATACCTGACGCCCGCGGCAGTGATCGAGGCGCTGGAACGCAGGGGTGATACCCGGATCATCCTTACCGGGCGGGACGCTAAGCCCGAACTGATCGATTATGCCGACACCGTCACCGAGATGGCCGAAATCAAGCACGCCTACCACGCCGGTATCCGCGCGCAGCAGGGCATCGACTTCTAGCAGGCAAGGATTGACAGCAACGGACGAGGCGAGCATTGGCGCGGACAGACGGTGCTGCAGGTGCGAAATCGCCTGGAGCTAAGAGGGAAGCCGGTGCGATACCGGCGCTGTGCCCGCAACTGTGAGCCAGGAGCCCCGAACCAACACGTCACTGGCCAAGCCCTGCACTGGGTGGCGCCGGGAAGACGGTTCGAAGGCGTTGATCGGCAAGCCAGGAGACCTGCCGTCGCGTCGTTCGTCCGGGGCCGGGTCCAGCCCAGTGGGACAGGAAAGTTCTTTTCCGAAGTAGCGACAGCCAGGCCGGTTTCCGGTGTCGCGGCTCACTTCGAGCAGCGGCGGGCCATCTGTCGAGTTGACCATGCGGGCACCGGGGCCTCCGCATGGGCTGGCTTTGGATATTGCAATGAAAACCGCATTCTATCTGTCCGTCGCGACATCGGCCGTGGCTTTGTGTTCGACCGGCGCGTTCGCGCAAGGCGTCGATCTTCCCGAAGACGAGGAAGTGATCTCCGAAACGATCGTGGTCACGGCCAACCGCACCGAACGTGCGATCAGCCAAGTCGGCGAGTCGGTAACGGTGGTCGAGGAAGAGGAGATCGTGAACCGCCAGCCGAGCGAAGTGCTCGACATCTTGCGCACGGTCCCCGGCGTCACCTTCAACCGCAATGGCGGGATCGGAACCAACACCGGTGTTTCTATCCGCGGTGCGGAGAGCGACCAGACCGTCGTGCTGATTGACGGCGTCAAGCTCAACGACCCCTCTTCGACCGGGGGCGGCTTCAACTTCGGTCCTGCCCTGACAGGCAACATCGCGCGGGTCGAAGTGGTGCGTGGTTCGCAGAGCGTTCTTTACGGCAGCCAAGCAATCGGCGGCGTGGTGAACCTGATCACCCGCGAACCGACTGAGGACCTTGGTGTGTTCGCACGCGCCGAATACGGTGAACGCGATACTGCGGAACTCGTTGGCAACGTGTCAGGCAAGTTTGGCCCAGTCGGCCTAAGCGTCGGCGGCAATTACTACCGCACGGATGGCATCTCTGCTTTCAGCGAGGCGCGCGGCGGCACCGAGCCGGACGGGTTTGAAAGCCTGGGCGCCAACGCCAAGCTCGATATTGCGTTGGGTGAGAATTTCTCGATCGATCTGCGAGGTTTCTATGCCGACAGCGAGGTCGAGATCGACGGCTTCACCGCTACCGGCCTGGGGGACACCAACGAGGTTTCCTATCGGGAAGATCTGGTCGGCTATGCGGGCATCAACGCGAACTTCCTGGACGGGCGTTTGCGCAATCGGCTGGGTATCGCCTACACCCGGATCGACCGCAGCAATTTCAGCTTCGACACGGATTCCGAGACCTTCGACGCCTTCGGCGAGAACGTGCGTTACGAGTATCAGGGCGTGTTCGACGCAGCCGAGATTGCAGAGCTGGTCTTCGGTGCCGAGCGCGAGGAATCGGAATATCTCAGCTCCAGCTTCGGCGCGCCCGCTATCGGCGACAAGGTGTGGATCAACTCTGCCTACGGACAGCTCAACCTAACCCCCTACCAGGGGCTCTCGCTGACTGGCGGCGTGCGCTACGACGATCATGAAACCTACGGCAACAACACGACCTTCGCTGCCAACGGTGCCTATTCGCCCAACGGCGGCGATACCGTGCTGCGCGGTAGCTACGGCGAAGGTTTCAAGGCACCTGCGCTGTTTCAGCTGTTCAGCGACTTCGGGAACACCGCGCTCGAACCCGAAGAATCGGAAAGCTGGGACGTTGGCATCACGCACAGTTTCCTCGATGGGCGGGCGCAGGTGGGCGTCACCTATTTCGAACGCGATGCCGAGAACCTCATCGCCTTCGTCGGCTGCACTGGCAACCCCATCCCTGCCTGTCAGGATCCCGCCAATCCACGCCCTTTCGGGACATACGACAATATCGCGCTTGCAAGCGCCGAAGGGTGGGAGTTCGGGCTCGCAGTCCGTCCGGTCGATGGCTTCGATGTCGCGCTTAACTACACCACGATCGACGCACGCAATGACGTGAACGGAAATCGCCTACCGCGCCGCGCCGAAGATACGATCAGTCTGGTCGCGGACTACCGCATGGAGAACGGCATCGGCATCGGTGCCACCGTGTTCGTGGCGGGCGACAGCTTCGACAATGCCACGAACACCACTCGCCTCGATGGCTATGTGGTGACCGATATCCGGGCGAGCTTTGGCATTACCGAGCAGATCGAAATTTTCGGTCGGATCGAGAACCTGTTCGACGAGCAGTATGAAACGATCTTCCGCTACGGCCAACCTGGTCGTGCGGTGTTCGGCGGCGTGCGCTACCGGATGTAACCGATGGTTCGGACGATCCTCGCGGCGCTGGCGTGCCTTTTGCTCTGTGCCTGTTCGCAGGTGGCGGAGCGGGGAGCGGACGCACCACGACGGATCGTCAGCCTCGACTACTGCGCCGACCAGTATGTCCTGAAGTTCGCGGATCGTGAGGATATCCTCGCCCTGTCGCCCGATGCGGAAAAGCGCTTTTCCTACATGCGGGCGGCGGCCAAAGGGATCCCCACAGTCCGTCCGCGCACGGCAGATGTGCTGGCACTGCAACCCGATCTGGTGGTGCGAACTTACGGTGGCGGGCACGATATCGCCGATTTCATGAAGGAGCCGGGGGTCCCGGTCGTGCAGATCGGCTTCCCGCAGTCGATCGCCGAGGTGCGGGGCGAGGTGCTGCGGGTGGGCACCGAACTTGGCAAGCCGGATGAGGCCGAACAGCTCGTTGCTGATATGGATCGGCGATTGAAGGCACTTGCGGAGAGGTCCGGTCCTCAACGCGAAGTTCTTTACATGACCCCGGCAGGCGTAACCGCGGGCGAAGGCACTCTGGTGCACGAACTGTTCGTCGCGGCTGACCTCAGGAATTTCCAGGATCGTCCCGGCTGGAATCCGCTTCCGCTCGAACGCCTCGCCTACGAGCGGCCCGACCTGATCGCGGCAGCCTTTTTCGAAAGCAAGACCAACCACGTCGATAACTGGAGCGCGGCGCGTCATCCGGTGGCGCGGGCGCAACTGCGCGAATTGCCGGTGGTAGCGCTCGAAGGTTCGTGGACCTCGTGCGGCGGTTGGTTCTTGCTAGACGCGGTCGAAGCGCTGGCGACAGCGGGAGAGAACACGCGATGAATCGGGTGGTGTCCATCCTGCTTGTAGGTCTGGCGGGTGCGTTGGTCCTTTCGGTGGCGCTTGGATCGGTGCCCTTGCCGCTCGACCGCGTTCTGGCTGCTCTCGCATTTCAATCGAGTCAGGGTGACGAGCTGGTGGTCTGGCAAATCCGCCTGCCTCGTGCGCTCGCTGCCGCGTTCGTCGGCGCGGCGCTGGGGATGAGCGGGGCTGCTCTTCAGGGCCTGCTGCGCAATCCGCTGGCAGAGCCTGGCATCCTCGGCGTTTCGGCTACCGCCGCGCTCTTCGCGACTTTCGTGCTTTATTTCGGTCTCGCGACTGCCGGTCCGCTCGTCTTGCCAATGGCTGCGGTCGCGGGGGCGCTGATCGCCACCCTGCTGGTGGCGCTGGCCGCGATCCGAACCCGCTCCGTGGTCACGCTGATCCTGATTGGCGTGGGCCTTTCGAGTTTCTCGGCGGCGATCATGGCGCTGCTGATGAATCTCGCGCCCAACCCGTTCAGCCTTGCCGACATGGTCAACTGGATGCTCGGCACGGTGGACAATCGGAGCTTCGACGACCTGATCTTCGCGCTGCCCTTCATGGCGATCGGGGTGGTGGTGCTTCTTGCATCGCGCCGAGGCCTGTCCGCGCTCGCCTTGGGAGACGAGGCGGCCGAAGGAATGGGACTGGACCTCAGGCGGCAACGGCTGGCGGTCATCATCGGCGCCGGCCTGGCGACAGGTGCCGCTGTGGCGCTTGCTGGTGCGATCGGCTTTGTCGGGATCGTGGCGCCGCATCTGGTGCGGCCTTTCCTGCGCTACGATCCGGCACGGCTGCTGGTGCCATCGGCTATGCTCGGCGCTCTGATCCTTATGCTGGCGGACATCGGCGTGCGGGTTCTGCCGACCGATAGCGAGCTCAAGCTGGGCGTGGTCGCGTCACTGCTCGGTGCACCGGTATTCATCTGGATCGCTGCGCGACGGAGGCTGGCATGAGCATTCTGCAAGCGAGCGGTCTGAGCTACGCGGTGGACGGCAAGCCGCTGGTCGTCGATGCTGGCTTTTCGCTAGAACCAGGGGAACTCACCGCGCTGATCGGCCCCAACGGGTCGGGCAAGACGACTCTGCTGCGCCTCGCGCTCGGCCTTCTCCAAGCAGAAGCCGGTTCGGCGTCAATCGATGGCGAGCCGGTCGCTCGGCTTTCGCCGGTCGAGCGGGCGCGCAAGATCGCCTACCTGCCGCAGGCCCGACCGCTGGTCTGGCCGCAACCGGTTCGCGCCATCGTTTCGCTCGGGCGGTTCGCCTATGGCGCAGCTTTGGGGCGGCTGTCAGCGGGCGATGAGGCGGCGGTTTCTCACGCGATCGAGGCCTGCCAGCTGGACGGTTTCGAAGAGCGGGCAGCCGATACCCTATCGGGCGGTGAATTGGCCCGTGTGCATCTCGCGCGTGCGCTCGCTGCCGAGACTCCGCTGGTCATTGCCGACGAGCCGGTCGCCGCGCTCGATCCGCGTTACCAGCACCAGACCATGCGGTTGTTTGCCTCGATGGCGCAGAGCGGGCACGGAGTGCTTACGGTCGTCCATGATCTCGATCTCGCGCTGCGTTACGCCAACCGCGTCCTTTGGATGCACGAAGGGCGGATTGTGGCGGATGGGACGCCAGAAGACACCTTTACCAGCGAGCGTCTGCGGCGCGTGTTCGGAATCCAGGCGGAGATTTCCCGCAATGGCGCAAGTTTCCGGCTCGACATCCTGGGCCCCGCGTAACGCAGGATGACCGGTCGCGCGATCATGCTGCAGGGCACCGGCTCGGACGTTGGCAAATCGCTGCTGGTTGCGGGGCTTTGCCGGATCGCTCGGCGACGCGGGATCGACGCGGCACCCTTCAAGCCGCAGAATATGTCGAACAATGCTGCCGCCTGTCCGGGTGGAGGCGAAATCGGTCGGGCGCAGGCGCTCCAGGCTCGCGCTGCGGGGCTGCAGCCGTCGACCGACATGAACCCCTTGCTCCTGAAGCCCGAAGGCGACCGGCGCGCGCAGGTCGTCCTGAACGGTAAGGCGCTGCGCAGTGAAGAAGCAGCAGCGTATATGGCAAATCGGGGAAGTCTGCTTCCCATCGTGATCGAGGCATTCGATCGGCTGAGATCGGCGCACGATCTCGTTATCGTCGAGGGCGCGGGCAGCCCGGCGGAGGTAAACCTGCGCAAGGGCGACATCGCCAATATGGGCTTTGCGCGCGCGACCGATGTTCCCGTAGTGCTCGTTGGTGACATCGATCGCGGCGGGATTATCGCATCGCTCGTCGGCACCCGAGCCGTAATCGACACCGAGGATGCCGAGATGATCGCAGGCTTCGCCATCAACCGCTTCCGCGGCGACCAGGCCCTGTTCGAAGATGGCGTGCGTTTCATCGAAGACCGCACCGGCTGGCGTAATTTCGGCATCGTGCCGTGGCTGGCCTGTGCTGCGCGGCTGCCCGCTGAAGACGCTGTGGTGCTGGGACAAGCGAAACCGAAAGACGGGGCCATTTTGATTGCCGTGCCAATGCTTTCGCGGATCAGCAATTTCGACGATCTCGATCCGCTTCGTGCCGAGCCGGATGTAGAGGTCCGCTTCATTCCTCCCGGCCAGCCCATTCCGCGCGAGGCCGATGCAGTCATCCTCGCAGGCACCAAATCGACCTTGGCCGACTTGGCAATGCTGCGGAACGAGGGGTGGGACTACGACATCATCGCCGCCTGGCGCACAGGCGCGCACATCGTCGGCCTGTGCGGTGGCTTCCAGATGCTGGGCAATCGGATCGAGGATGCTGACGCCGCGGATGGATTGGCAGGGTCGATGGACGGTCTGGGCCTGTTCGACATGACGACGGTGATGACCCGCAAGAAAGTGGTCCGCCCCATCAGCGGGACTACAATTGCCGATGATGACGCGGTGACAGGTTACGAGATTCATACCGGTCTTTCGCAGGGGCCTGCGCTGGAGAAGCCCTTCTCTCGCTTGGAAGACGGCGTCCTTGATGGCGCGGTCGCAGCGGGCGGACGTCTGATCGGCACCTATCTTCACGGTGTGTTTGCGAGCGATGCATTCCGTTCGCGCTGGCTTGAGAAATTGCGTAGCGGCCGGAGCAGCACGCTCAATTACGAAGATGGTGTCAACACAGCGCTGGACGAACTAGCCGAAGGGCTCGAGGAGGCCCTCGACGTTGACGCGTTGTTGGCGCTTGCGCGGTGACCGCGGCATGGATCATGGTGGCAGGGCTCGCGATCGAAGCCGTGGTCGGCTGGCCCGACGCGGTGGACAAGCGGATCGGGCATCCTGTCCGCTGGTTCGGCTGGCTGGTCGAGCGGACAGAGCGTCTGGGCAATCGCCAATCACGGAGCAGATCGGCGCGGATCGCGACGGGCGGTCTTGTTACTCTGTTTCTGGTGGTCCTTGCGGGCTTGATCGGTCTGGCCATCCAGCTGCTTCTGCCAGCCGGATGGCTAGGCCCTGCCCTGATTGCCCTCGTCGCCTCCGGCCTGATCGCTGCGCGCTCACTGCACGAACACGTTGCGGCGGTCGCCGAGGCGTTCGACACTGCAGGGATCGAGGCTGCGCGGCATTCGCTCAGCCGCATCGTTGGACGTGCGACCGCTGAGCTGGATGAGCTCGCCATCGCCCGTGCCGCCATCGAGAGCTTGGCAGAGAACACTTCGGATGGCGTCACTGCACCCTTGTTCTGGGGTGCGCTGTTCGGCCTGCCGGGTCTGTTTGCCTACAAGGCAATCAACACGCTCGATTCGATGATCGGCCATCGCAATGCGCGCTACGAAGCTTTCGGTAAGATTGCCGCCCGGCTCGACGATCTCGCCAACCTGATCCCTGCACGCCTGACGGGTATTCTTTTCGTGCTATGTGCCGGTTCGGGCCGGGCCATACTAGTCATGTTTCGGGACGCCGGCAGGCACCGTTCTCCCAATGCAGGGTGGCCGGAGTCCGCGATGGCGGGCGCGCTCGGCATCAAACTGTCGGGGCCGCGGACTTATGGCGAAACGACGAGCAACGACCCTTGGCTCAATTCGGGAGCAAGAGACCCATCCGGAGCCGATATCCGCCGCGCCTTGGCTCTTTATCGGTGGGTAGTCATCGCCATGGCGATCATCCTGGCGCTCCTGGGCTGGATCAACGTGTCATGACCGATCTCGACCTCGTGTCAGGCCATGGCGGACGGATCGACGCGATGGCACGCGCGTTTCCCGGCGCGCCACTGCCATGGATCGACCTGTCGACCGGCATCAATCCGTATCCTTATCCGTTGCCCCCGATCGCACCCGATGCATGGGAGCGCTTACCGGGCGAGGTGGCCCGCGCATTCTGCGAAAGCACCATGGCGGAGTCGTTCCGATGCGATCCGTCTTTTTGCCGCGCGGTCGCCGGGACGGAAGTCGTCATCCGCCAGCTGCCGTCGATCCTGCGTGCTCAAAGAGTCGCCGTGCGCGCTCGCAGCTACGCCGATCATGCAGAAAGCTGGCGACTGGCGGGGGCGAAGGTGGTCACGCATTTCGATCCCTTGGCATTGGCCGGGGAAGCCGATGTCGCGGTGATCGTGAACCCCAACAACCCCGATGGGCATCGTTGGACTGTCGAAGCCATCGAGGCAGCGCGCGCTACACTCGCTCATCGTGGCGGCTGGCTGATCGTCGACGAGGCCTATGCCGACCTCAATCCCTCGCTAAGTGCGGCTCCGCTTGCGGGACGCAAGGGGCTGATCATCTTGCGATCCTTCGGCAAGTTTTTCGGGCTGGCGGGCGTGAGGCTGGGTGCCGTGCTTGCTACGCAAGAGATCTTGAGCAGCATCGAAGATCGCCTCGGCGGATGGGACGTGTCGGGCCCTGCGCTGGATATCGGTGCGGCAGCCTATGCTGATCATGACTGGCAGGCCGCTACGCGCGGACACCTTGCCGTGCGAATGCAGGAGATGCACGCCCTTATCGCGACCTCCGCGTTGGAAGACCGTGGCGGAACCGATCTTTTCCGGTTCGTCCGTGGATCTGACGCAAATGCACTCTGGCGGCGACTTGCTGAGCAAGGCATCGCCGTGCGCCGGTTCGTCGGGGAAGCGCATCACCTCCGCATCGGCTTGCCCGCCGACAAGCTCGCGTTTTCACGGCTTGCACGAGCGCTCAACCCTTGAGACGAAGGGGGAGCCCAGCGACCACGAGTTCGACCGTGTCGGAAATCTCGGCCAGCCGCTGGTTCAGCCGCCCCTGTTTGTCGCGAAAATCGCGGCCGAGGCGATTTTCCGGGACGATGCCCGAGCCGACCTCGTTGCTGACCAACACGACATTCGCTTTAGCCCTCGCAATACTCTCGACCAGCGCGTCCACTTCCCTGCCGATGTCGAGTTCGGCCAGCATCACGTTCGAGAGCCACAAGGTGCAGCAATCGACGAGCACGGTGCCGTCGTTGACCGATGTAATCGCACGAGCGAGTTCGATCGGTGCCTCGATTGTGTGCCAGAAATCGGCACGTTCTTCACGGTGCTGACGGATTCGCTCGGTCATTTCATCGTCATACGCCTGCGCGGTGGCGATGAACTTGTGCGGTCCCCGCATGCGGCCGCATATCGAAAGAGCGTGGCGGCTCTTGCCCGATCGAGCACCGCCGAGGATCAAATGAACCAAGCTCATAGAGTGAAGCCCTCGACTCTTCGCCTCTCAGCAGCCTGGATTACGGCTCGCCTTTGGTCAGGCGACATTTCGGACCACTCTGCAATCTCATCGAGCGTTCGGCCACAGCCCGTGCAGACATTTCCATTTGCCGACAATCGACATATCTTCTGGCATGGCGATTGCGGGTCATCAATGGTCGTTGCAGGCATGAGAATGGCTCTAACTCGTGCTGGCGGGGCTGGCAAAGTGCACGGACCTTTGCGGTAAGCGAATGATGAAGCGACTTGTCAGCTACGAAAACCTTCTCTCCTGCATCACGCGAGATGAGAGCCATCATGTTGCCACGCTTGACTGGAAGGCGTTTCTGCACCTCTCTCCTATTCTCTGGCTGCGGCGTAAGGAAGCACGTGCGGCGCTGCGGAAATACCTGAGCGGGCTTCAGGGCGCCAAATGGGAAGTCGATACCGTTCGTTTTCCAATCGGAAGTCAGATCGACGAACAGGCACTGAACTCGATCACTGGCGATATCGCTGGCGCTCTAGACGCGATTGCAACGAAGGCCATGACACCGAAAGAGATCTGCAAGGCGCTCAACATTACGAACCAGGAAAGATTGCGGTGGACCAAGGATGGTCGCCTCAAGACTTCCGGGGTCGTGAGCTTTAGGAGGGCCAACACCGTAAGCATCTCGACTTACTCTGCACACGCAATTCACGAATTGATGAAAGACCATAGCGTAATTGAAGGTTGGCGACAGAAAGACCTCGATAGTCGAAAGTCCTAGCCTCGAGGCTAAAGCCATTGTGGTTCACAGGGGTGTAGTTTGGTCTAAAACCGTGACCGACAGAGATGACGCAGATTTGCACTACAACGCGGTCGGCCGCTTTCACATGTAAGCCAATCAAAAGCGGACCGACGGCTAGCGGCCCAACAGCAGACTTTATTGCCATCATTAATAATAACGTTGCCGCATTCCTCCTTTATATTGAGGCAGTAGGCTCGCTACTTTCCGGCTACTCTTCGCTCATACAAACGTCACAGAAATTGAATTTACTTCGACTACCGATGACTTAGGGCTTAACAAGAGCCTTAAACTTGCTCGCTCGCAAATGACGTCGAACTGCGCGGCGCTCAGCTTTTTCCATCCACTGGCTGATCGAGAGGCCTCCCTCGGCGAGATCGGCGAGAACCGCACCTCGTTGCCCGATCGGCCGTGCGGCACCCGTTGTGGTATCGACAGTGGTCTGACGCTCAATTTCGACATTGAATAGCGCGCCGGCCAATACGCCGTAGGCCGAAAGGAACAGCCACATGAGAAACACGACCACCGCCGACAACGAACCATAAGTCGCATTATAATCGCTGATATAGGCAACATAGAACGAGAACCCGAAAGAGACTGCTATCCAGAGCAGCGTGGCCAGCAGCGCGCCGGGAGCCAGCCATCGCCATTTCGCGGGTGCCCGATCGGGGCCGTAACGCATGATCAGCGCGAATCCGGTACTCCCTAGCAAGACCGACACTGTCCACGTCATGATCTTGACCGCGAATTCGGCAGATGGCCCGAGCATCCCGCTTGCCTGTGTTTGTAGCCATGCAAACAGACCGGCGCTGATGAGGCCGGTCAGAGCAACAAAGACTGCGGCGAGCGTCAGCGCCGCCGCACGCGCGGTAAGCGAAATGATCCCGCGCGTTTCGTGCTCCTCATTGATAATGTTGAGCGCGCCGATCAGACCGTTGGCGGCGCGCATTCCTCCGTAAATTGCGAAAGCCAGCGCTATAGCCAGCGCCAACCCCGTGACTCCGGTATTGGCCGTGACGACACCTAGCAATTGGTCCTCGATCACAATGGCGGCTTCGCGCGGGACGACCTGGATGATCGACCGCATCTGGCTCTGGACGGTTTCGACATCTCCGACGAGCCCGTAGACCATGACCGTCGCTGCGATCAGCGGAGTGAGCGCCAGAAATGTGAAAAATGCCACACCGGCGCCCAAAAGCGACAGATTGTGGAAGCCCCACATCGTCCAGACCCGTTTAAGAATTTGTTTCCACGCTGCTTTTGGCATGCGCCAAGGGCTCTTTGCAGTTGCGCCGGGCGCGTCTTTAGGGGATAAATCGACGCTGTGGGCGGATTTACCGGCTTCATCGGGCCCTTGCTGATCAGGCGGTGATGGCCCGGCCGGTATTTCGTGGTCCACGATTGGGTCGCTTTCTATGATGGTAAATTCTGCATTTCGTACTTCAACCTCACGGCGAGCGATTTGTGCCGCGAAATCGCATTGGGCGACGTCGCCAGTCGTGATTCTTCTCGCTCTCGGCGCATTTCCTGTGATGGCTCAGGAAACCGCCGCCTCTGACGAGGAAAGCGCGGACATGGCCATTCCGGCACCGCCCCCCGATGCTGATTTGCCCGTGATTGAACCGGTCATCACCGACGAGGAATTCGACAGCACGGTTCCCGACCTCGATCCGTCGAGCGACCCGGAGCTCGACAGGGGGCTGGAATCGATCGAGGAATTCGAACGCCGCATCGCCACCGAGCAGGCCGATGCCGATCCGGCAGAGGGGCAGGAACCGCCGCTCGGCGATCCGGCACTGGCCGATGGCGATCCTGTCGAGGAGATCGGCGACGCGCCGATTCGCGATGCCGAACTTACCGCGCCGCTCCCGCCGCTGGACCAGTTCGAGGTCGAGCCGGTCGAGTTCGCCGAGGCCGAAAGCGACGAGGAGGTCGTCGAGGTCGCCTATTCCGTCGAGATCAACAGTTTGTCCGAAGCGGACGGGGAAACCGAGGCTGGTCTTCGCAGCCTGTTCGAAGGCTTGTCCGCGCTGGAGGACGGCGACGGAGAAGCGGCCAATGTCGCGCAGGTTTCCGCTCGCCTGACCGAAGACAGCGCCCTGATGCAGCGTATTCTCGCCTCGGAAGGCTGGTACGAAGCGCGCGCGACCACGCGCATCGACCGATCGAGCGAAGCGAACGGGCAGCCGCTAACCGCGGTCATCGATGTGATTCCGGGACCGCGCTACACGTTCTCGGACATCGTCATCGATGCGCCCGCGACCGAGCCGCCAAGCCTCATTCACGACAACCTGGCGTTGCGGATCGGCGAGCCGATCGTGGCGGCGCGCGTGCAGGGGGCCGAGGCGCAGGTTGCCGTGGCGCTTCCGCAAACCGGCTATCCCTTCGCCGAGGTCGGCCAGCGCGACATCCTTCTCGACCAGGAAACCGGCGACGGCCTTTACACGCTTCCGGTAGTCACCGGGCCGCGCTCGCGCTTCGGGGAAATCCGCACGACCGGAAATCTCGCCTTTGATGCCGAGCATGCCGAAGTTCTGGCCCGTTTCGAGCGCGGCGAGCTCTACGACAGCCGCATGGTCGACGATCTGCGCCAAGCGCTGGTCGCCACCGGGCTGTTCAACACGGTGTCGGTCCTGCCCGAACAAAGCGGGGAACCCGCGGGCGACGGGACCGAATACGCAACCATCCTCGTCGAACAGGATGCCGGTCCGCCGCGGACGCTGGCGGGAAGCGCGGGCTTCGGCACCGGGCAGGGTTTCCGCATCGAAGGAAGCTGGACGCATCGCAACCTGTTTCCGCCCGAGGGGGCGCTGATAGCGCGCGCCGTCGCCGGGACGCAGGAACAGGGCGCGGGCCTCACCTTCCGCCGCTCCAACGCCGGTCGGCGCGACCGCACCTTCCAGCTGGCCGCGGAAGCGCTGCGCGCTGACTACGATGCGTATGAGGCGTTCACCGGCCGCCTGTCCGCGCTGGTCAGTTACGATTCGACCAACATCTGGCAGAAGCCCTTCACCTATGCCTACGGTGTGCAGCTGATCGGCACCAACGAGCAGGATTTCGATCTCGCACTCGGCGAACTCGACCGGCGGACCTTCTTCATCGGCGGGCTGATCGGGCAGGTCGGGGTCGATCGCACCGACAGCCTGCTCGATGCGCGCGAAGGTTTTCGCGTAACCGCGCTGGTCGAGCCAGAAGGCTCGCTGCAGGACGGCTTTACGCCCTATGTCCGCGCGCGGATGGACGGATCGGCCTATTATTCGCCGACCGACGCGATCACGCTGGCGGGCCGCGTCCGGGTCGGCACGATCCAGGGCATCGAACGCTTCGATCTCGCGCCGTCGCGCCGCTTCTATGCCGGTGGCGGCGGATCGGTGCGCGGTTTCGGCTACCAGCAGCTGGGCCCGCGCGTGGTGTATCCCGATCCCGATTTCGAGCCCGATCCGGACGATCCCGATGCCGAAGCGGATTTGATCTATCGGCCGCTGGGCGGACGCAGTCTCAACGAAGCTGCCGCCGAGGTGCGCTACCGGTTCGGCAATTTCGGCGTCGTCGGCTTCGTGGACGCCGGCCAGGTCTATGAAGGCACCGTCCCCGATTTCAGCGATTTGCGCTTCGGGGCCGGCATAGGCGGGCGATATTACACCAATTTCGGCCCGCTGCGGCTCGATGTCGCCATGCCGCTCGGTCGCAGGCCCGGCGAAAGCAAGTTCGCGGTCTATGTTTCGATCGGGCAGGCGTTCTGATGGCCGGCGAAACGAATCTCGACGCACCGCGCCGCAGCCGCGCCCGCACCATAGCGAAATGGAGCGCGATCGTTCTCGGCGGTCTCGTGCTGCTGGTCGCTGCGCTGCTGTTGGGCCTGAATACGGGTCCCGGAAAAAGGTTCATCTCGGACCAGATCGCCGCGCTCGAATTCGAGAACGGGATGGAGATCGACGTCGGGCGGATCGAAGGCTCGATCTACGGCGAGATGGTGCTGCACGATGTTTCGGTGTCGGATCCGCAGGGAAGTTTCCTGACCTCGCCTGAAATGCGGATGGACTGGCGTCCCTTCGCTTTCATCAATTCGCATATCGATATCCGTTCGCTGACTTCGCGGCTCGTGACGCTGCAGCGTTTGCCCGAATTCGCCGAGACGCCGCCATCGGACGATCCGCTGCTGCCCGATTACGACATCGACATCGAAGAATTCCGCATCGACCGGTTCGTCGCCGAAGCGCCAGTCAGCGGCGAGTTGCGCGTGGCATCGCTCTCCGGCAGGGCGAACATCGCCGACGGTCGCGCGCAGGCCAGCTTCGATGCGGCGACGATCTCGGGCGAGAACCGCGCAGGCGGCGACCGGATCGCGCTGTTGCTCGACGCAGTGCCCGAAGACAACAAGCTAGATCTCGACCTCGAGCTGAATGCACCCGGCAACGGGGTTATCGCCGCGCTGGCCGGCCTGACCGAGCCGCTCCGCGTTCGCGTCGGCGGGGAAGGCAGCTGGGAAGCCTGGAATGGTCAGCTGGACGCGAATCTCGCGGGCAGCGAATTCGCCCGGCTGCAGCTTGCCGCTCGCAACGGCACGTTCGAGGTGAGCGGACCCACGCGCATTGCACGGCTGTTCGAAGGGCCGACGGCGGCGCTGCTCGGTCCGGTTATGAATATCGACATGTCCGCCGCACTCGAGGAACGCCGCGCGACGCTCGCGGGTAATCTCGGCAGCGATGCATTCACGCTCAACGCCAACGGGCTGGTCGATCTGTCGGACAACAGTTTCGAAGATCTCAAGCTCGCCTTCGTGCTCCTGAAGCCGTCGGCGATGGCGGAGAACCTGCGCGGCAGCGGGCTGCGTGCGCTGCTGACCCTCGACGGCAAATTTGCCACTCCGCGAGTCGAATATCTGGTCAACGCCAATCGCCTGGTGATGAACGACATGGGGCTGGATAACCTGCGCGCGAGCGGGGAAGCGACGGTTGATGCCGAGCGGATCACGATCCCGATCGAAGCCAGCGTTTCGCGCATCACGGGTCTCGATACGGTGGCGGGCGGCTCGCTGCGCAACGTCCGGCTGGCCGGCGATCTCGCGATCGACGGGCCGCGGATCCTGTCGGACAATATGCGCATCCGTTCAGACCGGATCGACGCCGGGCTGGTCCTGCTCGCCGACACGTCTACCGGGCTCTACACTGGCGCCATCGACGGCAGGATCGACGACTACCGGATCGAAAGCGTCGGCATCTTCAACATCGAAACCGATGTCGACCTGCAATCGGAAGGCAGCGGTT
The DNA here is from genome assembly GCA_002377695.1 of Citromicrobium sp. UBA3494. GTDB lineage: Bacteria > Pseudomonadota > Alphaproteobacteria > Sphingomonadales > Sphingomonadaceae > Alteriqipengyuania. Next base: position 58,151 of record DFQH01000003.1, read on the forward strand.
TCGCGCTCGCAGGCCGGGTCAGGGCGCGCTCGACCAGCCTGTTCAACGAAGGTGTTCGGGACTTCCTCGGCGGCAATCTCGTTGCCGGGAGCGACGTAAGGTACGGTTCCGACGGGATCGTCCGCTTTTCCAACCTGTCGCTGCGCGCGCCGGCGGCGCGGATCACCGGGGGCAGCGGTTTCTACGCGCCCGACGGGCGGCTGGCGCTTAACGCCGACGGGGTGACCGATGCCTATGGCCGGGTCGGTGTACGCGTCGCGGGCACGCTGACGAACCCGCAAGCCGTCGTCACCGCCGAGCGGCCCGACCTCGGCATCGGCCTCGCCAACCTGCGCGCGAACATCACCGGGGCGCGGAACGGGTACCGGCTCGATGCGGTGGCCAACACGGATTACGGCCCGCTCACTGCCGACGTCGTGCTCGGGACCGGAAACCAGCTGACGCTCGACATCAACAGCGCCAATCTTGCGGGAATCGATTTCTCGGGATCGCTGCGCCAGACCGCGGCAGGCCCGTTCGCCGGGCGGCTCGACGCGAACGGGCGCGGCGTGGCGGGCATCGTAAGGCTGGACGCCTCGGCTCAGTATCAGCAGGCGCTCGTGAATTTGCGCGCGCGCGACACCGTGCTCCCCGGGCCGGCAAACCTCGCGATCGGATCGGCGATCGTCGACGCGCGCGTGATCCTCTACGACCAGCCCTACGTCGTCGCCGACGCGCAGCTGGCGCAGACGTCTTTCGGCAGCCTCAGCCTCAACGCCGCGCGCGCGAAGATCGACTATCGCGGCGGGCGCGGGACGGCGCGGGTTCTGGCCGAGGGCATCAGCGGTGTCCCGTTCCGGATCGCCGCCAATGCCGAGCTCGAGCCCGAACTGTGGCGCGCCGCGCTTAAGGGCCGGGTTCGCGGGATCGATTTCGCGACCACCAGCCCGGCTCGGATCATTCCGCGCGCGGGCGAATACGAGCTGCTGCCCACGCGGATCGATTTCAGCCGGGGCAATATCCGGCTGGCGGGAAGCTACGGCGAGGGAATCAAGGTCCAGAGCCGCCTCGATTCGCTCGACATCGCGATGATTGACGCGTTCGTACCGGGCCTCGGCGTGAACGGCCGCGCGACCGGCAGCCTCGATTTCAGCCAAGCGAACTCCGCCGCCTTCCCGCGCGCCGATGCGCGGCTTCAGATCGCCAATTTCAGCCGCACCACGGCTGTTTCGGTGAGCCAGCCGGTCGACGTAAATTTCGTAGGCAAGCTGCTGCCCGATGGCGGCGAGGCGCGCGCAGTCATGCGCCGCCGCGGCACTGTGATCGGACGCATGAACGCCTCGCTCAACCCGCTTCCGCCGGGTTCGGGCAGCTGGACTACGCGGTTGCTCTCCGCCCCGCTTGGTGGCGGTATTCGCTACAACGGCCCGGCCGACACGCTGTTCTCCTTTGCCGGTCAGCCCGACCAGCGTCTTTCGGGTCCGATCGGCGTGGCCGCCGACTTCTCGGGCCGGGTGCAGCGCCCGCATCTGGCTGGGATCGTCCGTGCGAACAACCTCGTGTACGAGAACCAGACCTACGGAACGCGCCTGTCCAACATGGCTATCGCGGGGCGTTTCAGCGGCGACCGCTTGGAGATCGAGCGGCTGACCGCCACCGCCGGAGACGGTACGGTCAGCGCCGAAGGCTACGTCAGCCTTGCCGAAGCGAGCGGCTATCCCATGAATGTCGAAGTGACGCTGGACGACGCGCGGCTCGCGCGCAGCGACGCGCTGTCGGCGACCGCGACCGGCAATCTGCGGCTCGCCAAGGCGGCCGGGCAAACCGCGCTGATTTCCGGTCGCATCACGCTGCCCGAAACCCGCTACGAGATCATCCGCCAAGGCTCCGCGCAGGTGCCCGAGCTGACCGGGGTACGCTTCAAGCCGCCGCGCGGACCCAGGCGGATCACCGGCGACGAGCCCGCGCAGCCTCAGCCCGGCCTGTTCGACCAGTTGCGGCTCGATATCGCGTTGACCGCGCCCGAACGTCTCTACGTCTCCGGGATGGGGCTCGAATCCGAATGGAGCGCCGATATGCGCCTCGGCGGGACCAGCACCGCGCCGCGCATTTCGGGCGACGTGGAACTGGTTCGCGGCACGCTCGGCTTTGCGGGTCGCTCGTTCGAACTTCGCGACGGGCGGGTCGATTTCACCGGCGGAACCTCGATCGATCCGGTCATCCGCCTGACCGCGACCGAGGACATCGAGGAAGTTACGGTCAACGTGAACATTACGGGCCGGGCCTACGATCCGCAGATCGCTTTTTCGAGCGTGCCCGGCCTGCCGCAGGACGAGATCGTCTCGCGCATCCTCTTCGGCAGCTCGATCGGCAACCTGTCGACGATTCAGGCGGTGCAGCTCGCCGCCTCGCTCAATTCGCTGCGCGGCAGCGGCGGCGGGCTCAACCCGCTCGGCAAATTGCGATCGGCAACGGGCGTCGACCGCCTTCGCATTCTCGGCCCCGACGATACCAGCGGTAGAGGAACCGCGCTGGCCGCCGGGCAATACCTGACCGACGACATCTACGTCGAATTCATCACCGATGCGCGCGGCTTCACTGCTACCCAGCTGGAAGTCAGCCTGACCCCGTTCCTCTCGATCCTCAGCCAGGCGGGGGGATCGGGCGCGACCAATGTCAACGTTCGCTACCGGAAGAACTACTGATGCGCGGTAGTGCTGTTATTTGCCTGCTCTGTCTTGCGGCCTGTCGGAATGAGCCGTCGTTCGACGAGCGCTATGAAGCCGCTCAAGAAAGAATTGAGGACACGGCCGACGGGATTGATCAGGAATTGGATCCGCCGCAAATCGGGCGAGAGGCGAACGAAAGTCGTCCGTCGGACAGTCCAGAATGAGCTTTTCGACTCTCCAAATCATGTGATCCTGCATGCGGCTTCCGATAGACGGACAACCAAAAGCCGACAGTCCGCTTCCGGCCCACACAGCGACATCTGAGCATTTCTCTATCGGCCAATGGTGGCCGAGGAGAACAGCAATGGGATATTCACGATTTGATACAGTCACGCGGCATCGGCCGGCATGGAATGCCGGAAAGAATGTCGGAACGAAGCGTCCACTGACACAGAAACAGATTTGGGCGATCCGTTTCCATCTCGATCGCGAAGGTCGATTAAGAGACAAGGCTCTTTTCGACCTCGCCATTGATAGCAAGCTGCGCGGATGCGATCTGGTGAAGATCAAGATTAGTGATGTTGTTGCAGGCGTCGATATCCGCAATCGGGCAACGGTCATTCAGCAAAAGACCAACCGGCCGGTGCAGTTCGAACTCACTGCCGACGTTCGTGCCACACTGCTAGCGTGGCTGGAACGGCGAGGCGGCTCAATAAGCGATTATCTGTTCCCGAGCCGTGTCGACCACACCGGCCATATGAGCACGCGGCAGTATGCACGTCTCGTTGACGAATGGGTGACTGCGATCGGGCTGCGCAAGGCAGAATATGGGACGCACTCACTTCGGCGGACGAAAGCGGCGATGATTTACCGCGCAACCGGCAACATCCGAGCTATCCAAATCCTGCTCGGCCACACGAAAATTGAGAACACGGTACGATATCTCGGCGTCGACATCGAGGATGCCTTGCTGCTGGCCGAGAGGACTGAAATCTGATCTCAACTAGCGGTCGGCCGGCCATACTGGCCGACCGTTTCGGGCTAAAACAGCATGCTTCTATCGGCGGAAAATGGGTGGTTTTGCGACCGTTAACTTCTAGGTCGGGATAGCCGAAAAACGGCCATTCTTTGCGGCATGGCCTCACAAAAATATTCCAATTTCGTGGAAGCTACCATCTTCCCGAAACCGCAGCGACCACATTAAACAGGAATATCATCGCTGCGGGTTGGGCGCTTCTGCCGGCGCTGATGGGTGTCACCATTGTGCGGTTCTGAAGCAACAAGCCTATTGGAAACCTTCTACGACAAAAGCGTTAGCACAGTAGCTAGAAGCAAATATTATGCAGATAAGATCGCGAACCCTATCTTCCGTTATTCTGGCATGCGCTGCGCTTGCTAGCGCTAGCTGTGATCGGAGCGGTTCGATTGATCCTGCCACCAATCAAGCAGACTTGATTCCAGAAACAGGTAAGCTTCTAGGCACTTGGCAAGTTTCGCGAATAAATGACAAAGATATCGCCGTCATGCCGCCTATCAGCCTCAACTTAAAAGAAGCTGAACTAGAGGCGATATCTGGCTGTATAACATGGGTTTGGGAGATTGAGCGATCCTTCTCAACAGTGCTTGTCAATAATATGGTCCCGATACCGGTCTGTGAGCGTGGCCGGACGCCGGAAGAACTGGCGTTTCTTAATATCATGAAAGCTGGCCCTAAAATTATGATCAAAGATGGAGACCTTTTTATTGTCGGAGAGGAAGGATCGATATCAGCAGCTCATGATACGGACGAGAGATAATAAGTAAGGAGATGGAGGCGGAAGAAGCTGGCGATTTTTATTGGGGTAGCGGCATTTGCTTTCACCGCCGCATCCGCACAACAAGTAGCCGAAGCTCCCACACCACCACCTCCAGGAACTCAAACAGATGATGGTGGTCGAAATCCTGCCGTCACTTACCTCATGCAAGTCTATAAACTTTCCGAGACAGAAGCAGCAGAAAGGATTGCGCTTCAGGATGAGGTCGGAAAGCTTGCTGAACAATTCAATAATTCAGATGATCCAACATTTGCCGACATCGAAATACAGCACGAACCTACCTTTAAAATCATCGTAAGCTTTGCTGACAAGTCAGATCGAAAAGCTTTTCTCCAGTCGGTTGATCCAAAAATTGGGCGCTATGTTCAAATCAAGTAGGTCAAACGTTCAAAGAGTGCCCGCAAAGGAGAAATGCGGCGACTGGAAGAGAGCCTCAATGGAGGAAAACGTGTTGATGTCAGGGCAGGAGAAGCCCCGTTCGTCGTCACCTATGATAATGACGAAGAAATATTTACGGTCTATGTTCCGACTATTGCCATGCAGGAAGAACTTGCCGCACGGGTTCCAAGTAATATTAAATCCGAAGTGAGGTTCGTGGTAGGGGCTCTTCCTCGCCCGTCACAAAGTGGTCCGGAAGGTGTGCAGCCAGGTGACTGGGCGACCGCTGGATATACCATCTACCCTGCAAAAGATCCAAACTCCCTTCGGTGCACTATAGGATTTTCGGTGACGTGACCCCCTAAACTTCC
>DFQH01000006.1 GCA_002377695.1 Citromicrobium sp. UBA3494
GAGGGAAGCTGGGGGTCACGTCACATTTTCAAAGATCGCAGCGCATTTGGGCAAGCATTAGATAAAGCGCTCAAGGCAGGTGATGTCAAAGTTAGAGCGCCACTAAAGAAGGCGATTTTGGCAGCGTTAGCTGAACGTGATGAAGCGGCGGAAATTTGCAGAGACAGTCAGGGGCAACCGGAACCTGACCCAGACCTGCGGGATCACGAGCAAATTGGCCTTCATCAAAACGTCGAAGAATACTTTGATGCGGAAATACACCCATTCTCGCCTGAATCTTGGATTGATCAAACTTATGTCGACGCCAAAGACAAGAAGGTTGGTCGCATTGGATATGAAATTCCGTTCAACCGTCACTTCTATTCCTTCGAGCGCCCTCAGACCGTTGCAGAAATAGATAGGTCACTTGGAGAGTTAAGGGATACGGTCGCAGATTTGCTGAAGGAGGTCGCATGACCATAACCCTTCAAGAGCAAGTCTCAGGTTATAATCCACCAGAACACTGGCAGCCGCAAAAGCTGAAATACATTTTGCGATTGAGGAAAGGTAATAAGAACGATGGCCTGACTGAGAAAAATCTCCTTTCTCTCAGCTATGGCAACATTATCCGCAAAGATATTGAACAGACCGAGGGCTTGGTTCCAGCTTCTTACGAAGGATACCAAATTGTAGAGCCAGGAGATATCGTACTGCGCTTGACCGATCTTCAGAACGACAAGCGTAGTCTCCGCCAAGGGCTGGTTCGAGAACGCGGAATTGTCACATCGGCCTATGATGCTGTTTACTCTGGACCAGAACATGATCCCGAGTTCTGGTATTTCTTCCTCTACGCTCTCGACATCATGAAGTACTATTATTCTCTTGGTGGAGGGGTCCGGCAGTCGATTAGCTTCAAGGATTTTCCGAACGCGTGGATTTTGGCCCCAGATAAGAGCGAGCAGGAGGCTATCGTACTCGAGTTGAAGAAGTCCTTAGAAGCGATGAATTCAATTGTGGCGCTTATCGGCGGGAATAGGTCGGCTCAGGTCGCCGAGCCCGACTCTTTGCTCGATTTTCTGAATAAGCGAAAGCAGGCTGTAATCGTCCAAGGTATTATGGCTCCACAAATGTCCGAAGAGTTCAAGATTTCTGATGAGGCGCTTCGCCAAGCTGTCTCTTCTCAAAAGGACCTTCCAGGGGGGCTATGATGAACCAGCATACGGCCTCAAACCTTCACAAAGAAGATGTGCTTCAGGAGCACTTGATCGAGCAGCTTGTCTCGACCCAAGAATTCGAGAGGCGCGTAGGCTCGGAGAAGAGCCGCACTTACGAAAGCGAAATTCACTTCGATAGGTCGCTCGCTATGGATCGCGAGCTTGTTCTGAGATTCCTCAAAGGCACTCAAGCGGGAGCCTGGGAAAAGCTCGAACAACACTACACGGGCTCCGCAGAAGACGTCTTTTTCAAGCAGCTCGATAGGGCTCTGAAAGATCGAGGCCTTCTTGATGTTCTTCGTCAGGGCATAAAAATCGTTCCAGGTATACCGTTCGTGCTTTGCTACTTCCGACCTGCCAGCGCGTTGGAGCCAAAGCGTATCGCTGAGTATGAAGCGAACATTCTCAGCGTCATGGATGAGGTTGCTTACTCAGAAAAGAACGGCAACCGCATCGACGTTGTTCTCTTCCTAAATGGCCTTCCGATTGCGACAATCGAAGCGAAGAACCTCCTTACCGGAACCACATTCAGACACGCTGAAAAGCAATACCGCGCAGATCGTTCGCCTGCTGGCGAGCCGCTCCTTACTTTCAAACGTGGTGCGCTCGTTCACTTCGCAATTGACGAAGATAATGTGTCGATGACGACGCGCCTACAGAACGGGAAAACCCGTTTCCTTCCATTCAACCGTGGGCGTGATGGCGGCGCAGGAAACCCTGACGTCGAGAACGAGCACCGCATCGCTTATCTGTATAGCGATGGTGATTGGGGAACCGCGATCTTCTCGCGCCCTGTTTTGATCGACATTATCGGTCAGTTCATGACGCTTGAAACCAACGGGAAGAGTGAGGTTCTTATTTTCCCGCGCTTCCAGCAGCTTGACGCTGTTCGCAAGATCATGGCTCACGCCAAAGCGCATGGTGCTGGTCAAAATTATCTAGTCCAACACTCCGCTGGTTCAGGAAAGTCCAACACCATCGGTTGGCTCGCACACCACGCCATCAATCTTCATGATGGAGATGACGCTCAGGTATTCCATACCGCGATCATCGTAACAGACCGGATTGTCTTAGATCGGCAGCTTCAAAACACGGTATCTCAGTTTGAACAGACGCAGGGCGTCGTCAAGAAGATCGACGGCACGTCGAAGCAGCTAAAAGATGCGATTGCAAAGGGCGCTCGTATCATTGTCACGACGATCCAAAAATTCTCGACCGACCACTTGAAAGAGCTGTCTGGACAAGGCGCTCGAAATTTCGCCGTCATCATCGACGAGGCGCACTCCAGCCAGTCGGGCAAAAGCGCACAAGCCATGACCGACGCACTTACACGCGAGGCTTCATCGAGCGACGACATCGAGGACCTGATTGCTGAATACCAAAAGGCTCGCGGCCCTCAGTCCAACATCAGCTTCTTTGCGTTCACAGCTACACCGCGAAATGTGACGCTAGAGCGTTTTGGAATTGCAGGGCCAGATGGCCTTCCTCAACCTTTCCATCTCTACTCGATGCGACAGGCGATTGAAGAGGATTTCATTCTGGACGTGCTCCAGAATTACATGACCTACAAAGCCTATTATCAGCTTGAAAAGACCATCGAAGACGACCCAGAGCTGAGCGGGCGACGAGGCCAGCGAAAGGTTGCCAGATACGCCAACCTGCATGCGACTGCGATCGGTCAGAAGGTCGAGATCATCGTCGAGCATTTCCGCCGCCACGTGATGGGGATGCTGAACGGCCAAGCCAAAGCCATGATCGTCACTCAGAGCAGAGAGCATGCTCTCCGCTATTATTTCGGCGTCAAGAAATACATTCGCGAACAAGGATATGAAGACCTGAAAGCGCTTGTTGCATTTTCAGGCGATCTGGAACTGGATGGGGAGACCTACACAGAGGCGGACCTAAACGACTTCTCCGAAACCGAACTCCCAGGGCGCTTTGACGGCTTCAAGCCAGATGGCACTCCATATCCGACCACGTATCAAATCCTCATTGTCGCAGAGAAATATCAGACGGGCTTCGATCAGCCCAAGCTCTGCGCAATGTACGTGGATCGCAAGTTGGCAGGCCTTCAAGCCGTTCAGACACTATCTCGACTAAATCGAACACGCGCTGGCAAGACAGAGACTTTCATTCTCGATTTTCAGAACACTATCGAGGACATCCAAGAGGCGTTCAAACCGTTCTACGAAGCTACAACGGTTGAAGCCATGTCAGACCCCAACATGGTCTATGACCTCGAGGGCAGGCTCTTCAAATTTGGGTACTTAGACAAAGACGAGATCGAGCGTTTCGCTGAAACCTATTTCCGTGGGGCATTGAGCGGGGCCGATCGAGCCCGATTAGAGGGCTTGGTCAGGCAAGCGGTAGGCCGCTTTGAAGCAGATGACGATGAAGGCCGACAGGAGGAGTTTCGTCAGCTTCTGCGAAGCTTCGCACGGTTCTACAGCTTCATCGCACAGATTATGAGCCTAGAGGACACTAGTCTCGAAAAGCTGGCATCCTATGGCAATTGGCTTGGCCGACTCCTGCCGAACCGCGAAGTCCCGCCAGAGATTGAAATCACTGACGAGATGCTCCGGTTGCAAGCGTTCAAGGTAGAGCAAAAGGAAGCCGGCAGCGCCTCGCTTAGTGCTGGCGATGCCGAAGCATTAAAGGCGATTAGCGAGTTTGGCGCGAAACCCTACACCGAGGATGAGAAGAAAGAGCTCTCCGAGATTCTTGAGGCCTTCAACGAACGTCACGGCACGGATTTCACGGAAGCGGACATGATCCGATTTGAGCAAGTGAACCGAGAAATTCTCGATGAAGATATGAGCGAAATGCTCAGAAATAATCCGCCTGATGTCGTCTATTCCGCGTTTCGCGATGCCTTTTTCCAAGGCGCGATCCGCATGTTCCAACGTGACAATGAAATGCGAAATATCGTGCTTACCGATGCAGAGGCCCGCGACAAGGCCACGCGGCACTTCTTCAATCGTGCGTTGCGTGAAGTGCGTGAGGAGGGACGGCCATGAGGCAGCATGTAGCTACATTCGCTAATTTCGTTTGCCGTTTCGGCGGCGAAAAAGTCATGCTTGATTACATCGATGAGATTGTGATTCCTGCATTCGTCGATGACAAAATGATCCGAAGCTATGGCCGCACGCACTTCTTCTTCTACGAAACAAAGTTGGTGGTCCTGGACGACAATCCTGAACAGCCTGTTATGGGCATATCAGGCCGCTTCATTAAAAACACACAGCTGACGCGTGAGCAGATTTTTGACCGTGAGAAGGGCCTAGTCCAAGATGAAGCGTCAATGCCCTCGGCCCCTTCTGCATTCTTCATATTGGTCTTGGATACACATCGACTAATCTACTTTCCTGAGACTGCGCATGCGCCTGACCTAAGCGCATTTCGATCCACCGCCTTATCCTTCATTCGCAAGAAGCACTCTGACTTTATCAACCGGCGATACGTTGAACTTCGTAAAAGCGAAAACAAGGTCACCAAGAAGCAGCTTAACATCGATCATCCATCACCCACGTTGGAGGTGGTTCCGATCTCGGGCGACGACGAAATCTCGGAATTTGTTCGGCGTTATGGCGTCCTCAAGAAAATCGAAATGCGGCTCATCGAGCCCAATGACGAGATCGATGGCAAAGAACTTTTCGACGATATTCGAAGTTACCTTGGTCCGCTAAATCCTGACACGACAAAGCTCGAAATCCGAAATTCTGACGGCCTCGACATCGATGAAGCCGTCCCAAAGATTAAGGAAGCAACCGAAACAGCAAATCAGGAAGTGAAGCTCAGCGGTACGGACCAAGATGGGAATAGGCTTACAGGTGACAACCACTCATTCAAAGTTGGTGCTCCGATTGAGACCATCCCTCCCACCCGTAAAGGCCTTACAGATAAGCTGTACTCCACCTTTCAGTCTCTCAAGACCTCTGGGGTGATTAAGGTCGGGACATCGACCGCTACTGTCACTGGGGTCATGAAAAAGCTGAAAGATCTAATGTGAGATGAGCACCGATTGGAAGGACGAGATATTTGCTCAAAAGAGCCTCTGGGAGGTATATCGCACGTCCAGATCGGCCTTACCTAGGCCAAGAATTAACACTCAAATTTTTTGGACTTCCGTCGCGATTGTGGCGGCGTTCCTCGTTTCCTTGGCCGTAGACGGCGGTGAAAACTTCACTGACCAAGATGCGGTCTCTTTTCTCCGCTTCGTCGCAGGTCAAGGAACCTCTCTTTCAATCGGTATCTTGGGCTTTTTGGTTGCTGGCTTTGCGATATTCGCGAGCGTAACTCGTGCAGAGCTATTCATAACCCTCGCAAAAATTCCATATAAACGCGATGGTGTGGAAACAGGAATCAATCGCCTGCAATTCGTCTTCTTCAACTTCATGAACGTTTTTACGGTCTACATTGGCCTCTTGGCGTTGTGTCTCGTTATCGTTGTTTTTTTTGCTGATCGATCGCCATTGCTAGTGGCGGCTTCGAACACAGTATCACCACATCCACTCGTCCCTATCTTGGCGATTGGCTCAATTACATGCTTGCTTCTCCTGGCGCTCGTTACGGCGATCTTGAAGCTGAAGTCTTTTGTTTGGAATTTGTATCAAACGGTTCTGGTGACCATCGCGACGGAAGCCCAAATTGCCGAGCTCGAAGCTGCTCCTGACACCGAAGAATAGTCTATCCTTGTCGTTGCCTTCGGCCCGCGCTCTATGCGTATTGCACGCACCGAGCCTGTCGTCTCGGCCCATTCGGGTGACGATCGCTAACGGAATTGGCAAGGTCAATGTGAGCCTATGAGCATCTCTACAAACGAACGAATTCTGTCCCAATAAATCTGCGTAGGCGAGAAGCTACGCGCCAAGTTTGGAGCTTCTTTGCAATCTTTGACACGCCCAGATGCGATCTGCCGCAGTGCCGCCAATGCGCTCAGAAAAGTCTGGTGCGAGGGTTGCCCGCACCGACATTCTCGATAGCCATCGTACTCCGAAACTCGGCCCAAATTTTCCATGAATCTGAGAATCTCGGAGCTCCTTGCCATACCTCTTCGGTACGCCAGAAAGACCCACGTTCGGTCGCAATCCATCTTTTTCGTGCGGCATTTTCGGCAGACGATCTCTCTATCTTTCAACAGAGGATTTCCATCTTGCTAAGGCCAGTTGGTAGCCTTGGGCCGATTTCGCCTAGAGTCCCGCTCTGTCCCGATCAAATCCACATGCTCCCGCTCCAAAAATAAGGCAAAAAAGTCAGTACATTGGACGGTTCTTCCAAGTTGCCGGAGCATCCCGCGCATATTGGAACTTGACAGCACACCGTACCCCGCGAATTCGGGACCTATCTACCTATTATCATTGCGACATTGCGGTTTGGGCGAAAGTCACCCGTCTACGAGTTGAGCGGGTTTGCACCGAACCACTGGCAACTCGCTTCACGATAAGCATCTGTAAAAGCGCGGTATTTCGTCGCACTCGCGCGGGTCGCAGAAGAGTTACGGATTTTGAGGCAATCGCTCAGCGCTTCGCGGTTTTGATCGGCACCACCTGAGCCCCTGCTCGAAGCTTATCGAGGTAGTCGCTCCACCATTGCGCCATCTTCACGCGCTCTTTCCAGTGGGCGCCGCGATGATAGGCGGCGCGGACCTTGTCGCTGTCGCCGTGGGCCAAGGCGCGCTCGATGGCGTCGGGATTCCACTTGCCGCTTTCGTTGAGCAACGTGGACGCCATCGCCCGGAAGCCGTGGGCGGTCATTTCATCGGTGGTGTAACCTAGGCGACGCAGGCCAGCGTTGATTGTGTTGTCACTCATCGGACGCCTGCGAGTGCGGACGGACGGGAAGACATAGCCCTTAGGACCGGTCAGCAGTTGGGCCTCCTCCAGTATCTTGATCGCCTGGCGTGAGAGCGGGACGAGGTGGTCCTTGCGCATCTTCGTTTTGATGGCCGGGATCGTCCACAACGCGCCATCAAAGTCGAATTCGCTCCATTCTGCATGGCGAAGCTCGCCCGGCCTGACAAACACATGTGGAGCGAGTTGCATGGCAAGCTTGGTGATCGGTTGGCCTTCGTAGCCATCGATTGCTCGAAGCAACTCCCCAGCCCCGTCAGGATCAAGGACCGCGCCGTAATGCGTCACGGTAGGGTTCATCAGCGCACCCCTCAAATCGCGTGTGGGATCGGATTTGAGGCGCGCTGTGGCGACCGCATAGCGAAAGACCGAACCTGCCAGTTGCAGAGTCCGTTTGGCGCTCTCCAGCTTGCCCTTGCTTTCGATCCGGCGAACGGCAGTAAGGATGTCGGCAGGCTCGATGTCTGCAATCGGCAGATTGCCAATCGAGCTGTTAAGTACCGAGAGCAGATATTCGCAGCGCTTCGCCGTGGCGGGCGCCCATGCCCGTGAACCATCATTCCGGCGCTTCTCGCAGAACTCGGCAGCCATGGCAGCAAAGGTATTTTCGGCATCCAGCCTCGCACGCGCCTTCTCACGCTGTTTTTCGCGTGACGGGTCCTTGCCCTGTGCCATCTGCTCTCGCGCCGCATCGCGCCTTCTCCGAGCCTCAGCCAACCCAACTTCCGGGTAGGTTCCGAGACCCAGTTTCTTTTCGCGGCCATCGACGCGGTACTTCATTCGCCACAGTTTTCCGCCGCTTGGCTGGACCAGGAGGAAGAGGCCTGACGAGTCGCCCATTTTATAGGGTTTCGGACCGGCCTTTGCTTTACGAATTGAAACGTCTGTTAGCGCCATGATTTCAGAGCCTTACCCGGTATGTGGCCCCCAGACTGGGGGCCACTCGAATTGGCGGAAACCCATCAGGCCCCCAAAGTGGCCCCCATTTCATCGGGATTTGGCGAGACTATCCGAGCAAATGCGGGATAATCGAATGCCATAAATCCCCGGATTTCCGAGGGTTTTATAGCGTTTCCGGGATGTTTTGGGAAGACGGCGCTGGAGCGGGTGAAGGGAATCGAACCCTCGTCGTCAGCTTGGGAAGCTGCTGCTCTACCATTGAGCTACACCCGCGCTTCAATGACTTGATCGTCATCGCAAGCGATCTTTTACAGTGCTTTTTACAGCGCGAAGGCAGATGTCTTAGTTACCGGGCTGCGTCAATCGCTTTCATCTACGGATCGGTTGCGCCGGATTCTTCCGCTCGGCTCCGAGTGGCAGTTCATGCTGTCATCTCGCAATCCTTGGCGGAGCGGCGACAGCTTCGCGCGCAGACCCCGGCTATCCACCCAACCCGACTCCAGTCTGTTCACCCGATCACTGGGTGGGATAGAGCTGGTGAATGCGGGCAGGATCGGCCCAGGGGATCGTCCCGCGTTTCGCCATAGCCAACATGCTCGATAGCGGACATCTGCGTGTGCTGGACCCGGCGCAAACCTTCACCGAACCATTTCACATCGTCTATACCGGCCGGGCGGCAAACCTTACCCGACGGGTGGAGTTCGTTATCGACTTTATCACCCGGCATGGGAAAGTCGGGTGATGCGCCGCGTCCGCACCCGGGCCGGAGGTGGACCGTCCGATCCGGGGTGATCCAACTCCGCAACGCCGCGATCATGGCCCGGCCATACGATGCAGAAGCTGGCGGTCGATCCGCCGCGGTAGTCGCCAGGCGTGCCCCTGGCGGGGCCCGGTTGTCCGCCCCTGTTGCATGCTGTGCCCCACCCGCAATTTCGGAACCCGATACCCCCGGGGGGTGTAGGACCCGTAGAGGAGGCACGCATGGCACACGAAAACGCAACCACGAACGGACACGGGCAGGGCAGCAAATGGCCCACTTTCGCGGCGATGATTGCGACCTCCATCGTCACGATGTTCGTGCTCAAATATTCCAACGTCTACGACACGGGGCACATCTGGTTCAGCCAGACGCGCATGTGGATGGCGCTGATGATGGGTATGGCCATGATCGTCATCATGCTCGGCTTCATGTGGGGCATGTATCGCACCTTCATGACCAAGGTTCTGGTCATGATCGGGGCGGTGCTGGGCTTCGCGCTGTTCCTGTTTCTGGCCCGCAGCCAGACGACGGTGAACGATCAGGCCTACATGAAGGCGATGATCCCGCACCACTCCATTGCGGTCCTGACCAGCCGCCGGGCTCAGATCACCGATCCGCGCGTGCGCGAACTCGCCGATGCGATCATCGAGGCGCAGGTGAAGGAAATCGCGCAGATGGAAATGCTGCTCGAGGATATCGAGGAGAATGGCGAGCAGGGTAGCGGCGAGCTGCTGGCCCCGCGCACCGCCGAACTGACGGCCGAATTGCGCCGGAAGGCGCGCGAGGATGCCGGTCTGACCGGAGCCGACTAGGCCTCAGCGCCGCTTGGCGAACAGGTCGACCAGCTCTTCGAATTTCTCGCGCTGGTCGGCTTCGTCGCCGCTGGCGATGGCTTCGGCCACGCAGCATGCGGCGTGATCCTTCAGCACCTGCGTCTCCACCTTGGCGAGCGCGGACTTCACCGCCTGCATCTGGTGCAGGATGTCCATGCAGTAGCGATCGTCCTCGATCATCTGCGCAAGGCCGCGCACCTGGCCCGCGACCCGGTTCAAGCGATTGATCTTTGCGGTCTTTGCGTCGTTGGTTTTCGTATCGCTCATGGTCCAAGGTCCGATTGTAATACCCCGTGGGGGTATATATAGGGGTGGTTCCCCGATCAATCCTTTGCAGGCGCCCATGCCCTCCCTTACCCGTCGCGGCCTGATCCGCAGCACCGCCGCCCTCGCCGCTGTCAGCGCTCTTCCGATGCCCGCCTGGGCGCGCGGGCAGTCGCTCACCCATGCGAAGAACGGTTTCGGCGAAGTCGCGGGCGAGGATGTCGAGCTCGCCATTCGCAACCACCATTTCAGCACCGGCGGCCGTTCGGGCCACGCGGTGGCGGTCAACGGCACCGTGCCCGGCCCGCTCGTGCGCCTGCGCGAAGGCCAGAACGTGCGGCTCCACGTCACCAACCATCTCGAAGAGGACAGCTCGATCCACTGGCACGGCCTGCTCGTGCCGTTCCAGTTCGACGGTGTGCCCGGCGTCAGCTTCCCCGGCATCCGCCCGGGCGAGCGGTTCACCTACGAATTCCCGATCCGCCAGAGCGGCACCTACTGGTGGCACTCGCACTCGAGCCTGCAAGAACAGGCGGGGCATTACGGGCCGATCATTGTCGAGAGTGCCGATCCCGATCCGCGCTACGACCGCGATTACGTCGTGCTGCTGAGCGAGTTCACCCCGATGCATCCGCACGAGATCATGCGGAAGCTCAAGGTTGGCGAGCATTATTTCCAGCGCCAGATGCTGACCGCGAACGAAGGCGAGATGTCGGGCGAGATGCGACGCATGTGGGGCGAAATGCGGATGAATCCGCGCGACATCTCCGACGTGACCGGCAGCACCTATACCTTCCTCGTCAACGGCCACGGTCCGGCTGACGATCTGCAGCTCGCGTTCAATCCGGGCGAGCGGGTGCGCCTGCGCTTCATCAACGGCTCGGCAATGACCTTCTTCAACGTGCGCCTGCCCGGCGTGCCGATGACGGTGATCGCGGCGGACGGGCAGGACGTGGCCCCGGTCGAGGTCGACGAATTCCAGATCGGCGTGGCCGAGACCTACGACGTGATCGTGACCCCGCCCGATGGCAGCCACGCGATCGTCGCCGAGGCGATGGACCGCAGCGGCATGGGCGTCGCCAGCCTGACCAGCCACAGGGGCCACCGTGCGACCCCGCCTGCGCTGCGCGAGATTCCGACGCTGAGCATGGTCGATATGGGCATGATGGACCATTCGGGCATGGCCGGGATGGAAGGCATGAACGGGATGGACCATTCGATGCGCGACAAGTCCCTCGTGCCCGACGACGTGAAGGTCGGGCCGGGTGTGGACATGATCGCGCCCATGCCGATGGATCGCATGGATTTCCCCGGCCTCGGCCTCGACAAGGTGAGCCACCGCGTGCTGCGCTACACCGACCTCAAGGCGAAGCGGATGAACCCGCACCGCGAAGTCGACCGCGAGATGGAAATCCATCTGACCGGCAACATGGAACGCTACATGTGGAGCTTCGACGGCAAGAAGTTCACTGCCGTCACCGACGATCCGATCCGCTTCGGTTACGACGAGCGGGTGCGCGTGAAGCTGGTCAACGACACGATGATGGCGCACCCGATCCACCTGCACGGCCATTTCTTCGAACTGGTCAACGGCGCGGACCACATGCACCAGCCGCTCAAGCACACGGTGATCGTGCAGCCGGGCGGTACCGCCACCTTCGACCTGACCGCGAACGAGCCGGGCGACTGGGCCTTCCACTGCCACCTGCTCTACCACATGCACGCCGGCATGATGCAGGTGGTGACCGTGCGCCCCTTCCCCAACGGAGGCGAGGCATGATCCGCACTGCGATGCTCGCCGGGGCCCTGCTGCTGCCCACCCCACTGTCCGCGCAGGATCATGCGGCGCATGGCGCCGAGCCCGAGGCGCAGGCGGAGATGGATCACTGCGCCATGGGCCATCTCCCGCCCGAGCAGTGCCCGCCCAAGGGTGAGCCCGGGGAAGACACGCCGACGGCTGCGGACATGGCGGGTATGGACCATGGTTCGCATGGCGACATGGCGGACAAGGCCGCTCCGGGGGCAGAGCCGGAAGATGCCGTGCCCCCGCGCGCGCTCCGGGGGCCGGAGCATGCCGCCGACGCGATCTGGGGCAGCGACTCAATGGCGCCCGCGCGTCGCCAACTCGCGCGCGAGAATGGCGGCATGACCACCGGCATGGTGCTTGTCGAGCGGCTCGAGGCGCGCCTTGCGACCGACGGCGGCGAAGATGGCTACGTGTGGGATGCGCAAGCCTGGTATGGCGGCGATATCAACCGCTTCGTCCTCAAGACCGAAGGCGAGGGCGAGTTCGGGGGCGCGCTGGAAGACGCCGAAATACAGGCACTCTACAGCCGCGCGATCGGCCCGTTCTTCGATCTGCAGGCGGGCGTGCGGTTCGACCCGGAACCCGATTCGCGCACGCATCTGGTGCTCGGCGTGGCGGGCCTTGCGCCATACATGTTCCATGTCGATGGGGCGCTGTTCCTGTCCGACCGTGGCGACCTGACCGCGCGGATCGAGGCGGAATACGATCAGAAGATCACGCAACGCCTGATCCTCCAGCCCCGGATCGAGGCGGAATTTGCCGCGCAGGACATTCCCGAGCGCGAGACCGGCGCAGGGTTCACGGGCATCGAACCGGGGCTGCGCCTGCGTTACGAGATCGTGCCGGAATTCGCGCCGTATATGGGCGTCGAATACGAGGCGAAGCTGGGCGGAACGGCCGACATTGCGCGTGCGCGAGGGGCGGACCCCGAGGGTTTCAAGGCCGTCATCGGGCTGCGGACCTGGTTCTGAGCCCCGGCCCCGAGAGCAAGCCCCGACCCCCCAGGGCCGCCATGGGCCCTACAGGATTGCCACGATCGGCGCCTCGCCCGCCCGCGCGAGGGCGCGCTTCATACCCGGCGAGTTGAACGGCATCACGCATCGTCCCGCGTGGTCCAGGGCGATCAGGCCGCCATCGCCTCCCTTGGCGGCAACCGCGTCGAGCATGCCTGCCGCCGCCTGTTCGAGGGTTTGGCCACCATAGGTCATGCGTGCGGTCACATCGCGCGCACCGCCTGCGTGGATGAAGCTCTCGCCAATACCGGTGCAGCTGATCGCGACCTTGCCGTCGGCCCAGTTGCCTATGCCGGTGATCGGCGTGTCGCCCACGCGCCCCGCCTGCTTGCCCAGCAGCCCGCCGGTGGAGGTGGCCGCCGCCAGCCTGCCCTCGCCGTCCAGCGCCACCGCGCCGACGGTTCCGTGGACCAGGCCCGGATCGAGCCGCGAGAGATCCTCCTGCTCGACCCCCACGGGCAAGCGGTAATGCGCTGCCGCATCGCCGACCCGCGCACAGCCATGATCCAGCGCAAACCGCCGCGCGCCATCGCCCGCGAGCAGCACGAAGGGCGTTTCGTCGAGCACCAGACGCGCTGCACGCACCGGGTTCGCGATCTCCTGCAAGGCACACACCCCGCCCGCCTTGCCGCTCGCCCCGTCCATGATCGCGGCATCGCATTCGACAAATCCGCGATCATTGGGCGCAGAACCGCGCCCTGCAACATAGAGCCCGCTCGCCTCCAGCTCGCTCACGGCCCACTCGACCGCGTCGATCGCGCCGAGCCCCGCGCTCATTTTGTCGGCGCAGCGGGCGATCAGGTCGGCCAGATGGTCTTCGACCTCGCGGTAGTCGCGCGCGGGATCGACCCCCGCGCCTCCGTGCAGCGCGATGGCGTAGTTGGCGGTCATTTGTCCTCGATAGGCTGGATGGATACGGAAATCGGCTCGATGTCGAAGCGCACGCCCGAAATGGAATAGGCGGCCTTGCCATCTTCATCCCGGCCCCATGCGGCGCGCGAGGCATCGGTTTGCCCGAAGCGATAGGCGACGCCCAGGTCGCCGCTGAAGGAATAGCGCACGACTTCGTCCGCCTCCGCATTGTCCATCAGCGCTTCGCCGATCACATCGGCCAGCATCGTGCCCGGCACGGCCATCCCCCCGCCCGGCGTTGCAGCCCGCTCGAAATATTCGCGTCCCTTGGTGTCCTTGCGATACCAGGCGGGCTTCACCGATCCGTCGGTCAGGTCGATTTCATCGCCATTGCCTGCAAGGCCCACGACAAGCCCGGTGATGCGCGCGTGCTCTCCCGGCGAAGCGGTGGCCTGGGCCGCGTTGAGCACGGTCACATAGCCTGCCCCCAAAATGGTTGCGCTGCGCTGGCCCGGCGCGACGACAAGTGCCGTATTCTCGTCGATACCAAGGCCGATGGGCAGCGCCTTCTTCAGCCGGATCAGCGCCACCGCCAGCCGCCCGAGCCGGGCGCGCTCGCCGAAATGCTGGTCGATAAGATTGTTGCGCAGGAAATGGAGACCGCGCGCAAGGCCGACATCCTCGCCCGCATCGCCGGGCAGCAGTGCGCCCATGGAATCGCCCTGCGTGATCATCGCCCCGCTCATGATGGCCGCTCCCGCCGACGTCCCGCCGATCACCGCCCCTTCCGCATAGCGCGCGCGGATGGCGGAGAGGTACGGCGTGTCATCACCGGCTTTTGTCAGCAGCAGCCCGGTGATGCGCGACTGGTCGCCCCCGGTGAACCAGATCGCGCCCGCGTTTTCGAGCCGGGCCAGCTCCTCCTCGCTATCGACATTGCGTGCCCAGCGGCTTTCATCGACGGTGCGCGTGCCCGGATCGTCCTTCATCGCGATTTGCGCGATGGCGATGTCTGCGACGCTCGCGCCATGTTTCACCAGCGCATCGCGCGCAGCCTCGGCGGAGGCGCTGGCTTCGCCCGATGCCGCGGGGATGATGACGATCCGTGGCGTCCCTGCCGGGCGCGCATCGAGAAAGGCGCGGTAGACGGCTGCGTTTTCCGCCTTCAGTCCGCCGCCCACGATGACGAGGTGCCCCTCGGCCAGGGCGGCACCGGGCAGTGCCGCAGCTACGAGAAAGATCAGGGTGGTGAGAAGGCGCATCAATATCCACTCCCGTGCGCTGCGAGGATCACGATCGAAGCGATGCCCATGAGGACAAGCAAGGGTTTCCACACGAAGGCCAGCCAGTCGGTATAGCTGACGCGTGCGGCGGCAAGGCATCCCATCAGCCCGGCGGACGTGGGGATGACCAGGTTGGTCAGGCCATCGCCAAGCTGGAAGGCCAGCACCGCTGTCTGGCGCGTAACGCCGGAAAGATCGGCCAATGGGGCCATGATCGGCATGGTGACGCTCGCCTGGCCCGATCCCGAGGCGATGAAGAAATTGATCGCGCTTTGGGCGACATACATGACCCAGGCGGTCATCCAGTCTGGCGAAAGCGCGGTCAGGGACGAAAGGCCGTCGAGCAGCGTGTTCATCAGCGAGGCAGCGGTCGGCTCGTCGCCTCCCAGCAGCAGCAGGATACCCTTCGCCACGCCGACGATCAGCGCAGCGGGCAGGAGCTGCGCCGCACCGTCGCGGAACGCATCCATCATGGCGTTCAGGGAGCATCCCTCCAGCCCCGCAGCCCGCGCCACCAGCGCAACGAAAATGCCCAGCGCCATGAACTGCGCCGAGAGTTCGGCGAGGTAATAGCCGCGCGCGCCCACGCCCCATGCAACCCACGCGATGGTCGCGGCGATGGCGATCATGATCGCGATGCGCGCTTTGCCGAGGCCCGGATCCTCCTCGCCCTGCGCCTCGCTGGCCGATGTGACGGTGCGCAGGCCTGGGCGCTCGCCCAGTCTCACGCTGCGGGCATAGCGCCAGGTGAACAGCGCAGCGAGAAGGGTGAAGCCGGTCCATACGCCTATCCGCACCCCCATGCCCGATAGCGGCGGAAGCCCCGCGATCGACTGCGCGACGATCACGTTGAACGGGTTCATCCAGCTCGTCGCAAAACCGATCTGCGTGCCCACGATCGTCACGAGCAGGGCTGTGATCGCGTCGTAGCCGGCCCGGGCAAGCGCAGGCGTGAGGACCAGTGTAAGCGCGATGGCCTCTTCGGACATGCCGAAGACCGCGCCAGCCAGCGAGAAGCCGATGAACAGGCCCACCACCAGCCTTTCGCTGCGCGCCTTGCCGCCGGGCAAAGCAGCGATCAGCGAAGCGTCGATGGCGCGTGTGCGCGAGATCATCCCGAACACCCCGCCGATCACGAGGATGAAGGCCATCAGGCCGACGGTCGCGGAGTAGCGATCGCCGCTCACCAGCCCGGCGAAGAAGAAATCGAGGAAGCCGACCCTCTCGGCATCGCCGAGGATGGGGGCTGGCGCGGGGCCTTCGGCGGCGACGAAACTGCCGGGCACGATACGCGCCGGATCGCCCGCGACCGAATACGCGCCGGGCGTGAACACGAAAGTTGCTGCCCAGGCGACCAGCGCGAGCACGAACAGGATAAGCAGGGTGTCGGGCACGCGCCATGCCGCTGCGGGCGTCGCGCCGTCGGGGCCTGCCTCGTCCATAGGGTCTGCCATTGCCGATGCTTCCTTTGCCGGTCTGCCCCGGCGCGGGCTTGCCTGGGCAAGCCGCCGGGACAGACCGAAAATGACCTCTCGCGGCCGCCGAGCCTAGAACCGCTTGGTTACACGCACGGTGGCATACCGTCCGATGAGATCGTGATTGTACAGATCGACATTGGATGACGAACCGAGCACGCGCGGCGGCTCTGCATCGAAGATATTGCGCACCGCCAGCTGGATGTAGCTGTCCCGCGCGAAGTCGTAACTCACGCTGAGATCGAAGGTGACATGATCGTCGACGAAATAGTCCTCCCCGGTGGGCAGGCCCAACGCCTCGAGCGTGCGGTCGGAGGGATCGTCGCGGTACCCGCTGGTATAGTAGCCCGCGACGGAGGCGCGCCAGTCCCCCTTGCGCCAGCGCAGGCGGCTCGAGGCGATCCAGTCGGGATAGAGGTAGTCGCCTGCCAGCTGTTCCACCGGGCTGGCGGGCGAACCCTGCCGTTCGAAGTTGAAGATGTGGGTTACATCCGCGGTCAGGGTGAACCGGCCCGCCGGGCCATCGGCGAAGCGATGGGTGTAGGCAAAGTCGATCCCGTCGGTCTTCTGGAAGCCCAGATTGGTGATCTGGAAATGCGCATCGGTGACGAACCCGCCGGTCACTTCTAGCCCGGGGGTGCCGGTCGGCAGTTCGCCCGGCCCGACCACGGGGAACTCCCCGCCAAGCGCGCGGCGGATGAAATCGTCCTCGTCGATGCCGACCAGGTCTTCGTGGCGGATATTCCAGTAGTCCACGAGGAATTCGATGCCATCGCCCGGCTGGATCACGATCCCGCCACCGAAACTGCGCGCGTTCTCCGCGCCCAGCGCGGGGTTGCCGACATCTTCGGACAGCAGCGCTTCGCCATCCTCGGTCGCATCGCCATCGCAAGCGCCGGGCGTCGCCTCGCAATCGACACGGTAGGATGACAGCAGGACACCCGCCCCGCTCTGCGCAAGCGAAGGGGCGCGGAAGCTGGTCGAATAATTGCCGCGCAGCGCAAGCCATTCTAGCGGCTGCCAGCGCGCCGCGATCTTCGGGTTGAAGTCGCTGCCGAAGCCCTGGAAATCATCGAAGCGCCCGGCAATCTGCACATCGAGCGTATCGGCGAGCGGAATGTAGAGTTCCCCGAACGCAGACCAGGAATTGCGGCTTGCCTCGGCGCTGGTGGACGAAAAGCCGAGGATCGGCTCGGGATTGTTCGCACTCGCCACCGCTACGCCCGAGGGTGTGTCGTTCAGCGTTTCACGGCGGAATTCGCCGCCGAGGGCAACCTTGACCATCCCGGCGGGCATTTCGAACAGGTTGCCGTTGACGAAGCCATCCACTGCATAGAGCCGCGACTTGCCCGTACGTTCGGCCTGCGTTTCGAGCAGATCGAGCACGCCGTCTTCCTGCGTCGCCTGTCCGCCGAAGGGATTGTACCACAAGGTGGTCTTGCCCAGCGCCTCGCACGTGTCGCCCACGAAGTCGGCGTCGGGACGCTCCGGATCGACGTCCCAGCGCTCCACGCGCGTGCCATCGGTGCAGATATTGCCGAGGTTGAGGTCGTAGAAGTTCTCCGAGAGATAGAGGCCGGACAGCCCGCGCTGCACCCGGTCGTTTCCACCGAACAGGAATGCCACGTCGAACTGCCAGTCGTCGGAAATGTCGCCCTTTAAGCCCGAGGTGATCCGGTAGCTGTCGGACGAGATTTCGACCGCGCGCGGCTCCGGTATCTTGCCCCAGGCGAAGATCGGGAAGCCGAAGAAGTCGCTGAAATCCCCGACGCCGCCTTCATCGACGATATCCTGCTGGAGCGCGGCGGGCCAGAACGGGTTCTCGGGATCGACCGGCGTGCGCGAGAAGTTGGCGGGCGAGCTGATCCCGCGCGATTCCACGTGCTGGTACAGAACGTCATTATACCATGTCAGGCTGTCGCTGATCTCGAACTGGTGCGTGAACAGGCCCCCGATCGTCTCGAGCCGGTCCTTGGCCGAGACGAAGGCATTGGTGTTGACCTCGCAGAACTCGCCCAGATTGCCGACGCCGAAATCGTCCGCTGGGCAGCCGCCATCCTGCGGCTCCTCGGTCTGATCGTTGGCGTCGACCAGGAAGAAGAGGTCGTTGAAGCTCGGGTAGAAGCCCTGCTGGCTCGGCCGGAAGCTGTCCGCGCTGATCGCCCGGTCGCGCAGGAAGAACGGATTGCGCTTGAAGTAATCGACCACCAGCATGACGGAGTTGCGCTCCCCCAGGCGCGTGCCGACCACGCCGGTCAGGTTGAAGCGGCCCTCATCGGTGTCTGCGGTCGAATTGCCGTAGGAGCCTGACAGCTCGATTCCTTCGAAATCGCTGCGCAGCACGTAGTTGACCACGCCTGCCACCGCGTCTGCACCATAGATCGCCGAGGCGCCCGAGGGCAGGACCTCGACGCGCTCGATCGCGGCAAGCGGGATCGAGCTGGCATCGATGAAGCTCTCCTGCCCGCGCGCAAAGGCGCTGATCTGCGCGCGCCTGCCGTTGATCAGCGTGAGCGTTGCCGAGGCCCCGAGCCCGCGCAGCGATACCGCCGAGGCACCCACTGGCGTATCCGATGACAGCGCGCCTGCGGTGGCGGTGGAGAATGTCTGCCCTCCGCCGGTAGTCACGGGAAGATCCTCGAGAACCTCGATCAGCGTGCCCGCGCCGCTTTCGATGATGTCCTGGCGCGTGATGGTCTCGGTCGGCACCGGGCCGTCGGTGGGCAGGCCGGGAATGCGCGTGCCGATGACCGTGATGATCTCATCGTCTGCATCCGGCTCGTCGGCCTGATCCGTGTCGGGGGCGGTGCTTTCATCCGTCTGCGACGCGGTTTGCGCCAGCGCCGGGGTTGCCGAACCGGCCATCAGCAGGGCCAGAAACACGCCGCAGCGCGCAGTGAAACTCTTGGTGTTCGTGATCATGACTGAATCGTTCCCTCCGCAAGGATACCTCGTCGTCCACGCGCAGCGCGCATGGCGATGTATCGCTCAACAGGGCGGGAGCCGGATTTGGGATATTGCGCCCGATTGCGGGGCGCAGATTGTCTGTCCTGTCTCGTCAGCCCTTAGAGCGCGAGAGAGAGATCATTCATCGAACCAGTCGGTCAGGTGAAATTCGACCGAACGGCGAACGGCAATCAAGCCGGATGGTGGACAGAAGAATCTGTGATCCATTTCGAAAATATTTCATGGAATCGAGGATTGCGCAAGATGCATGCGCAAAACCACGCAACTGCGAACGAAACTGCGCACTTCGGTTCGGCACGGTGCGTGTCTGTACGGCTGGTGATGCCGGGGGCGCACCTGTCTGGAGGGCAATCTCGAACCGTCGACACGCCCACCTGAAACCCGGCATGCAGGTGATTGCACCTTCGCCCAATGATCGGCAGGAATGCCGCAGCGGCCGAATGCATCGTTCAAGGTCGCGCCCCTTTTCGCCGGAGAAGCCCGCCCACATGATCTACAGCGACACCATCATCTTCGGCATTCTCGCCGCAATCCTGGGCATTCTGTTCTTCCTGCGCCAGCGCGGCGGCGTGTGGGACAAGGTGTTCACCTTCGTGCCGATCATCCTGCTCGCCTATCTGATCCCCTCGCTGATGGTCAGCTTCGGGGTGATCGACGCCAGCGAATCCAACCTGTGGACCATCGCAAAGGATTACTTCCTCACCGCGGCGCTGGTGCTGCTGACGCTCAGCATCGATCTTCGCGGCATCCTGGGGCTTGGCCCCAAGGCGCTGATCATGTTCTTCACCGCCACGCTGGGGATCGTGATCGGCGGACCGATCGCGCTGTGGACGGTCGCGCAGTTCGAGCCCTCGATCATCGCGGGCGAAGGGCCCGAGGCCGCATGGCGCGGTTTCGCCACGCTGGCGGGCAGCTGGATCGGCGGCGGCGCAAACCAGACCGCGATGCTGGAAGTCTACGGCTATGATATCGAGCAATATGGCGCGATGGTCGCGGTGGATATCGTGGTCGCGAATATCTGGATGGCGTTCCTGCTCTATGGCGCGGGCATGCACGAGCGGATCGACCGCTGGCTGGGCGCAGATGCAAGCGCCATCGCCCGCCTGCGCGATTCCATGGCCGATTACAGCGCGCAGGTCGAAAAGGTGCCGAGCGCGAACGAACTGATCGTGCTTGCGGGCTTCACCTTCGGTGCGGTCGCCTTCGCGCACTGGAGCGCGGGCTGGCTGTCTTACTATTTCACGTCCGCGCTTGGCGCAGAGGCGGTGCTGGCGAGCGAATTCTTCTGGGTCGTCGTGATGGCGACCACCATCGGTCTTGCCGCAAGCTTCACCAAGGCGCGCGAACTGGAGGGCATCGGCGCCTCCAAGATCGGCACCGTGTTCATCTTCCTGCTGGTCGCGGTGATCGGGACCAAGATGGACATCTTCCAGCTGGGCGATGCGCCGCTGTTCATGGCGGTGGGCCTGATCTGGATGACCATCCATTCGGTGCTGCTGCTGAGTGTGGCGAAGATCGTGAAGGCACCCTTCTTCTTCGTGGCCGTGGGCAGCAAGGCCAATGTCGGTGGCGCGGCCAGTGCGCCGGTGGTGGCCGGTGCGTTCCACCCCGCCCTCGCCCCCGTGGGCGTGCTGCTTGCGGTGCTCGGCTACGCGCTGGGCACCTATGGCGCGATCCTGTGTGCGGAAATGATGCGCGCGGTCAGCGGGGGCTAACCGCCGCGCGGGGAACGCACGGGCGCCCGGTCGCTTGATTTATCAGGCACCACGGCGCTAGCGCGCGTGGCACAACGACAACCCCCACGGAGAGCCCCCATGCGCCAGATCGACCATCACCTCGCCACCGGCGTCGCCGCCGGCGAAGCCGCCCGCACGCACAAGGTGTGGAACCCTTCCACCGGAGAGGTTCAGGCCGAAGTCGCGCTGGGCGACGCCGCGCTGCTCGAACGCGCGGTCGCCAAGGCCAGGCAAGTCCAGCCCGAATGGGCCGCCACCAACCCGCAGCGCCGCGCACGGGTGATGTTCAAGTTCAAGGAACTGGTCGAAGCGAACAAGCAGGAGCTGGCAGAGCTTCTTTCCAGCGAGCACGGCAAAGTCGTCGACGACGCGCATGGCGACGTGCAGCGCGGGCTCGAAGTGATCGAATATGCCTGCAGCATCCCGCAGGCCTTGAAGGGCGAATACACGCAAGGGGCGGGCCCCGGCATCGATGTCTATTCGATGCGCCAGCCGCTGGGCATCGGGGCGGGCATCACCCCGTTCAACTTCCCGGCAATGATCCCGATGTGGATGTTCGGCATGGCGATCGCGGCGGGCAATGCCTTCATCCTCAAGCCTTCGGAGCGCGATCCTTCGGTGCCGATCCGGCTCGCCGAACTGTTCGTGGAAGCGGGCGCGCCCGAGGGGCTGCTGCAGGTCGTCAACGGCGACAAGGAAATGGTCGATGCGATCATCGCCCATCCGGACATCCCCGCGATCAGCTTCGTCGGCTCGTCCGACATCGCACAATATATCTATTCGCACGGCACCGCGAACGGCAAGCGCGTGCAGGCCTTCGGCGGCGCGAAGAACCACGGCATCGTGATGCCCGACGCCGATCTCGACCAGGTGGTGAACGATCTGGCGGGCGCGGCCTTCGGCTCGGCGGGCGAGCGTTGCATGGCGCTGCCCGTGGTGGTGCCGGTGGGCGAGGATACGGCGAAGCGCCTGCGCGAAAAGCTGATCCCCGCGATCAACGCCCTGCGCGTCGGCGTCTCCAACGACCCCGAAGCGCACTACGGCCCGGTCGTGACGCCCGAGCACAAGCAGCGCATCGAAGAGTGGATCGACACGGCCGAAAAGGAAGGCGCGGAAGTCGTGATCGACGGGCGCGGGTTTACCTTGCAGGGGCACGAGAAGGGCTTCTTCGTCGGCCCGACCCTGCTCGACAATGTCACCACCGACATGGAAAGCTACAAGGAAGAGATCTTCGGCCCCGTGCTCCAGATCGTGCGCGCGAAGGACTTCGAAGAGGCTGTCCGCCTGCCGAGCGAGCACCAGTATGGCAACGGCGTCGCCATCTTCACCCGCAACGGCCACGCCGCACGCGAGTTCGCGCACCGGGTGAACGTGGGCATGGTCGGCATCAACGTGCCGATCCCCGTGCCGGTCAGCTACCACAGCTTCGGCGGGTGGAAGCGTTCGGGCTTCGGCGACATCGACCAGTACGGGCAGGAAGGCCTGCGCTTCTGGACCAAGAGCAAGAAGGTCACCCAGCGCTGGCCCGACGGCACGGCGGATGCGGACAACAAGGATGCCTTTGTCATTCCGACCATGGGATAAAACCGGATTGCGGCGCATTGGGATGGGCATGAACACATTCGCCCCCCTTTGCGTCGCGCTTCCGCTGGCCCTGCTCGCCACCGCCTGTACGCCCGCCCCCGACCAGCCGACCGAACCGGCCCCCACCGAAACGGCTATTCCTGTCGAACCCGATGGCGGGATCGGCGATGGAGCCGGTCCGCCCATCGGTTACGATGGGAGCGAGGCAGAAGAACCTTCCGCCTTCGTCCAGACCTTCCCCGTGGCGATCCGCGGAAAATGGCGCGCGACCGATGGCGATGCGGTCACGCGCGCCGAATGCGACGGCTATGAGAGCGCGAACATGGGCAAGGTGCTCACGGTGCGCGAGGACAGCTATTCCTACTTCGAAACGGGCGGCCGTTTCATCTCTGTCTCGGCCCGCGAACCGGGCCGCATCCGCGCGCTGTTCGACACGACCTATGCCGACGAACCCACGCGCGACGAGCTGGAATTCCGGGTCGATCCCGTGGCCAAAACGCTGACGGTCGAAAACTTCGACGCAGGCGAGCGCGGCACCGTGACCTACCGCCGCTGCCCGAGCGGTTAAGCGCCAGAACGTTTCGGCTTCGCGGCACGTTGCCGGCAGCAGCCTTCTCCCCAGCAGGCAATCGCATTAGCCCTCCCCCTTGTATCGGGTCTGGAGGGACTGGAATGATGAGCTTCTTTCGTGCGGCGGTGCTGGCCATCGCGGCGCTTTTCGCAACGGCCACCGCCAGCGCGCAAGAGACGCTCGGGGGCGAAAAGCGCGTGGCGATCACCTTCGACGATATTCCGCGCGCGCCCGGCCCCTGGCTGGAGGAAGACGATCGCACAATCCTGCTGCTCGCCAATCTCGAACGCGCTGGCGTCGATCAGGCCGCCTTCTTCCTCAACCCGGGCCGGATCGCGCAGCGCGAGGGCGCGAAAGAGCGCATCGCTGCCTATGTCGCGGCAGGCCACGTCATTGCCAATCACACCGCCACCCACCCGCGTCTCTCGCAGGTCGGGCTGGAAGCCTATCTCGCCGATCTGGACGCGGCGGAAAGCTGGCTGCGCGGGCAGGAGGGGTATCGCCCCTGGTTCCGCTACCCGTACCTGGACGAAGGCAGCCGCGACAAGGCGAAGCGCGATGCCATGCGCGCCGCGCTGGCCGAACGCGGTCTGCACAACGCCTATGCGACAATCGATGCGAGCGACTGGTTCTACGAAGGTGCGGCCAGGAAGGCGGTAGCGGCGGGCACCCCGGTTGACCGTGACGCACTGCGCGATCTCTATGTGGAGGCCCATGTCGAGGCCGCCGAGTTCTACGACGGCATCGCACGGCAGGCATGGGGCCGCTCGCCCGTCCATGTCCTGCTGCTGCACGAAACGGACATCGCGGCCATGTGGATCGACGATCTGGTTCGTGCGCTGCGCGCGAAAGGCTGGACCATCGTGAGCGCGGACGAAGCTTTCGCCGATCCCATCGCCGCGGACGCGGCCACCTACGATACGCCATTTGCGCAAGGCACGCTGACGGAGCAGGTGGCATGGCAGGAAGGTGTGCCCGCCCCGCGCTGGTATCGCGGCAACAATACCGATCTCGCGCAGGAATGGTTCGACGCCCGCGTACTCGCAAGGTCCGCCGACGACGAAGACTGAACCGGCGGCGTCGCGCGCAAGCGGGGGCTGCCCGCCGGGTTTTGTGAATTCCGGCTTTCTTGCTAGCCTGCCGTGACGATCGGGCGGACGGTCAGGGGCCGCAGCCTGCACAAGAGGGGGAAATCATGCGGAAGATCTTCGCCATCGCGTCGGCAACGCTGCTTGCTCTCGCCGGTTGCGGCGCATCTGCCAGCGATACCGAAGCAGCCGAAACCGGGGACGCGGGCAAAGCGCAGGCCCCGGCCCGGGATGAACAGGCGAGCGATGCGAACGGGGACGAACCCTCCGTTTCCATTCCGGCGGACTTCCGCGGATCGTGGGACATGCGCGCGTCCGACAGCTGCACGCCTGGCGAGCCTCGCTATGTGGTCGGCGAAAACTGGACCAGCGCCTGGGATGGCGAGCGCAACCGCGTGGTCGACGTGAGGATCATCAACGCCAATACCGTGGAACTGCTCGGCGAACCGGACCCGAACGCGCCCGATGCGGACCAGCGCTTCGGCCTTGCGCTGAACGGGAACGGGAATGGGATGACCCTGTTCGCACCGCAGATGTCCTCAACCAACTTCGTGCGATGCGATGGTGAAAGCGCAGCCGCCGCCCGCCCGGATCAGGCGGCGGGCAACACCATCCCGGTACGCTATCGAGGGACCTGGGGCGGGGAAGGCGATCACATGGCCTGTGCCAGAGAAAACTCCGGGCACGACATGACGATCACCGCGAACCGGATCGTCTATTACGGGTCCGGACGGGTCGAAATCTCCAGCGTTCGCCGGGTCAGCGCGAACACGATCGCGGTTGAAGGCCGGTATGGCGAAAACGGTAAACCGACCACCGAACCTGTAAGCCACGAGATCGAACTGTCGGACGATGGCGATCGCCTGAGCGAGCTGTTCGATGGGATGGAGCCGTTCGACTACAACCGGTGCTGACGCCCACGCCGCCCGGACAGGCCTATCGCTAACTCGGCCGGATTGCGGTAGAAGGTCCGTATCGCGCGGTTCGGGACAGGGAGACGGCGCATGAGAATTACCGCTGTAACGATGCTGGCATGCATGGGCCTGTTGAGCGCATGCGATACCCAGGCGCCCGCGCCGTCTGCCCAGCAGACGACGGCCGCGATCGACGGCGAGGAAATCGACATCGCCGCGAGCGAGATGGCGCCTGCGCCCTCTCCGACCGACGCCCCGGAAGGGGCCGTCGCCGTCGGCCCCGAAGACGGCGAGAGCCCGGCGCCCGAACCCACGCTGTACAACCTGCCCGACGTTCCGGCGGGCGACGTGGCAGAGGATCGCGCCGCGCTAACCGCGATCCCGGCGCGCTTTCTCGGCCAGTGGGATGCCCCCGACGGGCCATGCTCGCCCGAATCGGAGATGTTCATGACCATCCGGCCGGGCACGATCACCTTCTACGAATCGCAGGGCGAAGTCCTCGCCGTGCGGCGCGGGAGGCCCGGCATCGTTCTGAGCCTGGCCATGGAAGGCGAAGGCGAAAGCTGGACCAGTCAGTACGCCATGAACCTGGGCCAGAATCGCGAGCAGCTTGCAGTGCGCGAAGTCTCACAATCGGGCCCGGGCACGACGCGCCGCCGCTGCCCCGCGGAACGCACCGACCCTTCGTCCTGACCCGGCCTTGGCAGGGTTCGCCCCTGCGCTCTCGCGCGCCCCCTTTTCTTGCCCGGCTGGCGGGGCTAGGCCGCAGGCCATGACCGGACAATTTCAGCTTTCAGACGACCAGCTCGCGATCCAGGACATGGCGCAGCGGTTCACCGCCGACAACATCACGCCGCACGCGGGCAAGTGGGACGAGGAAAAGATCTTTCCCGTCGACACGATCAAGCAGACCGCAGAGCTTGGCTTCGGCGCGATCTACGTGTCGGAGGAATCGGGCGGGATCGGCCTCGGCCGCCTCGAAGCTGCGCTGATCATGGAGGCGATGGCCTATGGCTGCCCCACGACGAGCGCGTTCATCTCGATCCACAACATGGCCAGCTGGATGATCGACCGTTTCGGCGGCGCAGGGGTGAAGGAGAAGTACCTTCCCCAGCTGGTGACCATGGAAAAGCTCGCCTCCTACTGCCTCACCGAACCGGGCAGTGGGTCGGACGCGGCGGGCCTGAAGACGCAGGCCGTGCTGGATGGCGACCACTATGTGCTCAACGGCACCAAGCAATTCATCTCGGGCGGCGGCGTCAACGATGTCTACGTCACCATGGTCCGCACGGGCGATCACAAGACCAAGGGCATCACCTGCCTGGTGGTCGACAAGGACACACCCGGCGTATCCTTCGGCGCGCCCGAGAAGAAGCTCGGCTGGAATGCCAGCCCGACCGCGCAGGTTATCTTCGAGGATGCGAAGGTGCCGGTGGAGAACCGCGTCGGCGACGAAGGCGAAGGCTTCCGCTTCGCGATGATGGGCCTCGACGGTGGCCGCCTGAACATCGGCGCCTGCTCGCTCGGCGGGGCGCAGCGCTGCCTCGACGAGGCGGTGAAGTACACCAAGGAACGCCAGCAGTTCGATCAGCAGATCGCGGACTTCCAGAATACACAGTTCATGCTCGCCGACATGGCGACCGATCTGGAGGCGGCGCGCGCGCTGCTCTATCTCGCGGCGGCGAAGGTGACCGATAATGCGCCCGACAAGTCGCGCTTCTCCGCAATGGCCAAGCGGCTGGCGACCGACAACGGCTCCAAGGTCGTCAACGACGCGCTGCAGCTGTTCGGCGGCTACGGCTACCTCAAGGATTACCCGATCGAACGCTACTGGCGCGACCTGCGCGTGCACTCGATCCTCGAAGGGACCAACCAGGTCATGCGGATGATCGTGGGCCGGGATCTGCTGCGGCAGTGAGGTTGGTCACGATCTTTGCGGGTTATCTCTTGGCGGCAATCATTGCGACCTGTGTGTTTTTGGCAGGCGGAGCGGCACTGGACGACTTTAGCGTGATGGGCATCGGGGCCGGTGCCCGCATTTTTTCGTTCTTTATAATCTACGTTTTGATTCTGGCGGCACCGATTGCGCTGCCATCGATTCTTATCTCTGAGATGCTGAAGGTCCGCAGCCTTATTTTCTTCGGCGTCGCGGGTGCGCTGGCATCAGTCGTTCCCTTAGCTTTTCTTGCGGTTGATGGGATCAATGCGGTCCTGACGATCATCGGCGCATTGTTTGTCGCTTCGGGAGTGACCGCAGCAGTTTCCTACTGGTGGTTCGCTTGGAAGCTCTTCCCGCCCCATGTTGGTGGCGAGACAGGAAAAATTGGATAGCATGACCGATCAACTCAACATCCACGCCCACCAGAACGTGGGCCACATCTCTCTCAATCGCCCCAAGGCGATCCACGCGCTGACCACCGAGATGTGCGTCGCCATGGCCGATGCACTGAGCGACTGGGCCGACCATGCCGGGATCGCGGCTGTCATTATCGACCATGCCGAGGGCCGCGGCTTCTGCGCAGGCGGCGATATCGCCATGCTGCGCAACTCGGCACTGAACGATCAGGGCAAGACGGGGCGCGAGTTCTTCCACGCGGAGTACCAGCTCAACCACCAGCTGTTCACCTACAAGAAGCCGGTGGTCGCCTTCATGGACGGGATCACGATGGGCGGCGGGGTCGGCATCAGCCAGCCTGCGGCTTTTCGCGTCGCCACGGAGAACACCAAGTTCGCGATGCCCGAGACCGGCATCGGCCTGTTCCCGGACGTAGGCGGCGGCTGGTATCTCAGCCGCCTGCCCGGTCGCATCGGCCAATTCCTCGCGCTCACAGGCGCGCGGCTCGACGGGGCGGAGTGCCACGCCATCGGCCTCGCCACGCACTACATCGCGAGCGAAAAGCTGGCGCGGGTGAAGGCCGCGATCATCGACGATCCGGCCAATATCCAGGCGATCCTCGACGATGCGTCCGAAACCCCGCCGGAGGCACGCATCCTCGCCAATCGCGAGAACATCGACCGGCTGTTCGCGGGTCGCACGCTGGAGGAGATCCTCGCCGCGCTCGAAGCCGACGATTCCGAATGGGCGGCGAAGGAGCTCAAGACGCTCCGCTCCAAGAGCCCGCAAAGCTGCAAGGTCGCGCTGCGGCAGCTAGCCGACAGCCTGACGCTGGGCAGCTTCGCCGACGAAATGCGGATGGAATACCGCATCGGCAGCCGCGTGCTGGTCAGCCACGATTTTGCCGAAGGCGTGCGCGCGGTGATCGTCGACAAGACCGGCGACCCGCAGTGGAACCCCGCCACGCCCCAAGGCGTAACCGACGAACGGATCGAGGCGATCTTCGCCGCCCTGCCCGAGGGCGAGGAGTGGACGCCGCTGACTTGAGATAGCGCGATTGCCTCCTTCCTCGTCATTGCGAGCGGAGCGAAGCAATCCAGAGCGTATCGCGTCACGGCCCTGGATTGCCGCGTCGCTTCGCTCCTCGCAATGACGAATACGGAGAGACAATTGCCCTACGAAACCATCACCACCGAGACCGACGGTGCCGTCACCACCATCACGCTCAACCGCCCGCAGGCGCTCAACGCGCTCTCCAGCGTGGTGCTCGACGAGCTGATCGATGCCTTTTCCGCCTACCAGAACGACGACAGCCAGCTGTGCGCGATCCTGACCGGCTCGGGCGACAAGGCCTTCGCCGCGGGTGCGGACATCAAGGAAATGTCGGACAAGGACGCGGCGGATTTCTATCTGCAGGATTTCTTCGCCAAGTGGACCAGCCACATCGTCGAAGCGGTACGCAAGCCGTGGATCGCCGCGGTCAACGGCTTCGCGCTGGGCGGCGGATGCGAGCTCGCCATGATGGCCGACTTCATCATCGCCAGCGACAAGGCCAAGTTCGGCCAGCCCGAGATCAAGCTGGGCGTCGCGCCTGGCATGGGCGGATCGCAGCGGCTCACCCGCGCGGTCGGCAAGGCAAAGGCGATGGAAATGTGCCTGACGGGCCGGATGATGGACGCCGAGGAAGCCGAGCGCAGCGGCCTCGTCGCGCGCGTCGTGCCGCATGACACGCTGATGGAGGAAGCCCGCACCACCGCCGCCACCATCGCCGGAATGCCGCCGATGGCCGCGATGGTGAACAAGGAAATGGTCAACGCCGCCTACGAAACCTTCCTCGGCCAGGGCCTGCTGCACGAACGCCGCCTGTTCCAGATCCTCACCGCGACCGAGGACAAGGCTGAGGGCATGAAGGCCTTCATCGAGAAACGCGACGGGCAGTGGAAGGGGCGGTAACCCCCTTAGCCCTCTCCCCGTGCGGGGAGAGGGTTGGGAGAGGGGCCTACAAGCCATCGGCCTAGGATCGCCCCTCTCCAACTTCGGCTAGCGAGCAGGCTCGCAAGCCTGCGTATCCTCTCCCCGCACGGGGAGAGGGCAATTGGAGAGATGCTATGAAAATCGCCTTTATCGGCCTCGGCAACATGGGCGGCGGGATGGCCGCGAACCTGGTCAAGAACGGCCACGACGTGCGCGCGTTCGACCTTTCCGAAGATGCGCTCGCGAAAGCCAAATCTAACGGCTGCGAGACCTTCACCGATGCCAAGGAAGCGGTGCAGGGCGTCGAGGCGGTGGTCTCGATGCTGCCCAATGGCGGAATCGTGAAGTCGGTCTATTCGGACAGCGTGATCGGCCATGCGCCCGAGGGCGCGGCGCTGCTCGACTGCTCGACCATCGATGTCGCCACCGCCAAGGAAGTGACCGAAATGGCCACCGCCAAGGGCTACAAGATGGTCGACGCGCCGGTCAGCGGCGGGATCGCGGCAGCGGATGGCGGCACGCTGACCTTCATGGTCGGCGGCAGCGAAGAGGCCTTCGCGGCGGCCAAGCCGATCCTCGAAAGCATGGGCAAGGCCGTGATCCATGCGGGCGATGCAGGCGCGGGCCAGACTGCCAAGATCTGTAACAACATGCTGCTCGCGATCTCGATGATCGGCGTTTCCGAGGCGATGCAGATGGCGCAGAAACTCGGCCTCGATCCGCAGAAGTTTTACGAAATCAGCTCGCAGTCGAGCGGCTATTGCTGGTCATTGAACGCCTATACTCCGCTGCCGGGCGTGGGCGTCGAAAGCCCCGCCGACAAGGACTACCAGGGCGGCTTCGCGACCGCGCTGATGCTCAAGGACCTGCGCCTCGCGATGGCTGCGGCTGAAGAGGTCGATGCGGGCGTGCCGCTGGGTGCACGCGCGGCGAGCCTGTACGAGGATTTCTCGGGCGCGGGCAATGACGGGCTCGATTTCTCGGCGATCATCAAGACCTATAAGTAAACCCGTCATTGCGAGCGTAGCGAAGCAATCCAGAGCGTCGCGCGACCAATTTCTGGATTGCCGCGCGGCTTTGCCGCTCGCAATGACGATCAGTGGTGGATTTGCGCGATCACCCGCGCGAGCCATTCGCGCGGGGCTGTGCGCCTGCCAACATCCGCAACGAATTCTTGCCCGCGGCTGACCGCGATCAGACGTTCTCGCTCGGCCCAGCGCCAATCGGCATCATGATACGAGAGGTCGCCGCGCCGCAGCCACTTCGGACGCACCCACCGGCTGAGCGCTTCGCCCGGCGCCGTCAGCCGCAGCGCGTCTGACGCGCGCGCCGCCATGCACCCCGGCCCGACATAGAGCGTGTCGTTCGCCCCGTGCAGGCCCAGCGCGTGGGGATGGCCCAGCGCCGCGTACTCGGCACGCTCCGCTTCATCGCATGCGGTCAGTTGGATCACCTGCTCGACTTCGAGGTATCCGAAGATCCGGTGATGCGCGCCATGCCCCTCACCATCGAAGCGCCCGAAGAACACGAACACATCGCCCCGCCCCACGCCGTGGTTGGCGAGGTGCGTCTGCGCCGCGCCGACCTGCCCGAAAATGCAGCGGCGATCGCTCGTGAACATCGGATCGTGGTGGCAGAGGCTGTCCGCGCCATACGCGCCCCTGCTCGCCCGTGCGGCATGCTCGCCCAGGCCCAGGTCGCCGTAGGTCGTCCTCGCGATCCGCTTGCTGTCCGGAATCGGCAGCGAGACCGGGCGACCATCCACGATCGGCGAAGAGCCGCCGCCCGATCCGCTGTCGAAGCCCTTGCGGCTGAAGACGATCTTCATGCCGCGCGAACGCTACTGCCCGCCGATTTCGCTCGGCACCGGCTTGCCTGCGGGGGCCAGCTCGCCCTCCCACGCCAGCACCGGCTTGCGCGCCGCCTGCGTTTCATCGAGCCGACGGCGCGGCGCGAAGTAGGGCGCGGCCTTCAGGCTCTCGTCGCCAGCCCTCGCCCGCTCCGCAACCGAGCGCAGCGCGGCGATGAACTGGTCGAGCCCCGCCTTGCTCTCGGTCTCGGTCGGCTCGATCAGCATCGCGCCATGGACCACCAGCGGGAAATACATGGTCATCGGATGGAAACCCTCGTCGATCAGCGCCTTGGCGAGGTCGAGCGTGGAAATATCCGCGGCAAAACCTTCGTCTCCGAACAGCGCCTCGTGCATGCAGGGGCCGCTCTCGCCGTAGGGCGCGAAGAGCAGATCGTCGAGCGAGCGCAGGATGTAGTTGGCGTTGAGCACCGCGTCTTCCGCCACCTGCGCCAGCCCGTCCGCCCCGTGGCTGAGCATGTAGGCCAGCGCACGGGTGAACATGCCCATCTGGCCGTGGAAGGCGGTCATCCGCCCGAAGGCGTCCGAATGGCCCCATTCGCCGGCGTTCTCTTCTTCCACCAGATGCACCGTGCCGTCCTCACCCTTCGCGGTGAAGGGCAGCGGGGCGTAGGGCGAGAGCGCTTCGGACAGCACCACCGGGCCGCTGCCCGGCCCGCCGCCGCCGTGCGGGGTGGAGAAGGTCTTGTGCAGGTTGATGTGCATCGCGTCGACGCCAAGGTCGCCCGGGCGCACCTTGCCGACGATCGCGTTGAAATTCGCCCCGTCGCAGTAGACGAAGCCGCCCGCTGCGTGGACCGCGTCGGAAATCGCCTTCATGTCGCGTTCGAACAGGCCGCAGGTGTTCGGGTTGGTGATCATCACCGCCGCGACATCGGGGCCGAGGCGCGCCTTCAGCTTTTCCAGATCGACGCGACCCTCGGCGGTGGCGGGAATATCCTCCACTTCGTAGCCCGCGAAGGCGGCGGTGGCGGGGTTGGTGCCGTGCGCGCTTTCGGGCACCAGCACGACCTTGCGCGCATCGCCGCGCGCTTCCAGCGCGGCGCGGATGCACAGGATGCCGCACAGCTCGCCATGCGCGCCCGCCTTGGGACTCATCGCAACCGAGTGCATGCCCGTAAGCGTGACCAGCCAGTTGGCCAGTTCGCTGACAACTTCCAGCGCGCCGCGCACCGTATCCGCAGGTTGCAGCGGGTGCACGTCGGCGAAGCCGGGCATGCGCGCCACCTTCTCGTTCAGCCGGGGATTGTGCTTCATCGTACACGACCCGAGCGGGAAGAGGCCGAGGTCGATCGCGTAGTTCTGGCGGCTGAGGCGCGTGTAATGACGCACCGCTTCAGGTTCGGCGAGGCCGGGCAAGCCGATCGCTCCGCTCCGCTCCATCCCCCCGAGGCGGTTGGAGGTATTCTCCGGCACCGGCGGCAGGTCGACCCCGGTTGTGCCGGTCCGCCCAATCTCGAAGATCAGCGGTTCTTCCAGCATCAGCGCGCGGTTGCCGGTGGTGGTGGGGCTTTCGCCGTCTCCGGTTACGGGCGCACTGGGCTTCCAGCCCGACTTGTTGGGCGCGTTCATGCCAGCACCTCCTTCAGGGCAGCGCAGAGGGCGTCGATATCCTCCTCGCTGGTGGTTTCGGTGAGCGTGACGAGCAGCCCGTCCGACAGGTCGTCCGCATCCGGATAGAGGCGCCCGAGCGATACGCCCGCGAGGATGCCGTCCTGGGCCAGCTTGCGCACCACTTCGCGCGCGTCCTGTCCCAGCCGGATCGTGAATTCGTTGAAGAAATGATCGTTCAGCACGGTGACGCCGGGCACCTGCGCCAGCTTGTCCGCCGCGATGCAGGCAAGGCGATGGTTCTCCGCCGCCAGCCGCCGCAGCCCTTCCTCGCCCAGCAGCGTCATATGGACGTTGAAGGCGAGCGCGCACAGCCCGCTATTGGTGCAGATATTGCTGGTCGCCTTCTCGCGCCGGATATGCTGCTCGCGGGTGGAGAGCGTCAGCACGTAGCCGCGCTTGCCCTCGGCATCGGTGGTTTCGCCACAAAGCCTCCCGGGCATCATGCGCACGTGTTTCTGGTCGCGGACCGCGAACAGGCCGAGGTAGGGCCCGCCGAATTGGAGCCCGACGCCCAGCGCCTGCCCTTCCCCCACCACGATATCCGCGCCCATCTCGCCGGGCGATTTGATCGCACCGAGCGCCACGGGCTCCAGATTGACCGCGATCACCAGGGCGCCCTTGGCGTGCGCGGCCTCGGTGATTTTCTCGAGGTCGCACAGGCGCCCGAGGATGTCCGGGTACTGGACCACGACGCACGACGTATCCTCGTCGATCCGGCTCACCAGACCATTGACATCGGGGCTTGCCCGCATCGTGGGCAGCGCATCGGCGATCTTGTCCTCGGTGAACTTCGCCATGGTCCGGATGACCTCCGCATAATGCGGGTGCAGCGCGCCCGAGAGGACGACCTTCTTGCGCTTGCCGCGCGCGATCCGCCCCGCCATCGCAATCGCTTCCCAGCACGCGGTCGAGCCATCGTACATCGAGGCATTGGCCACCGCGCAGCCATAGAGGCGCGCGACCTGGCTCTGGAACTCGAACAGCATCTGCAGCGTGCCCTGCGCGATTTCCGGCTGATAGGGCGTGTAGGCCGTCAGGAACTCGCCGCGCTGGATGATGTGATCGACGCTGGCCGGAACATGGTGGCGATAGGCGCCCGCGCCGAGGAAGAACGGCGCGTCTGCTGCCGCGAGGTTCTTCTTGGAGAGCGCGCGCATGTGCCGCTCCACCGCCATCTCGCTGGCGTGCATCGGCAGGTCGTGGATCGGGCCGTCGAGCCGGGCCTCTGGTGGCACATCGACGAACAGGTCGTCGATGCTGGACGCACCGATCTTGGCCAGCATTTCGCCGCGGTCGGCATCGGTCAGGGGGAGGTAGCGCATAATTTCTCCAGTCACCCCCTCCCCTTCAGGGGAGGGGCAGTGAGACTTGGCGATGCGAAGCAGCGCCTAGTCGCAGCGGGGTGGGGCCAGTCGCACGACGAAGCCCCACCCCCCAACCCCCTCCCCTGAAGGGGAGGGGGCTTCAGGCATCAAAGCCCCTCGACAAAACTCTTGTAGGCGGCTTCGTCCATCAGGCCTTCGAGCTCGCTTTCGTCGGCGACGGTCAGCTTGAAGAACCAGCCGTCTTCCTCGGGCGAGGAGTTGACCAGCGAGGGGTCGTCCTCGAGCGCGGAATTGCTCTCGATCACGGTGCCGGTGATCGGGGCGTAGACGTCGCTCGCCGCTTTCACGGATTCGACGACCGCCGCATCCTTGCTCTTTTCCAGCTCGGCGCCTTCCTCGGGCAGTTCGACGAACACGATGTCGCCGAGCTGCTCCTGCGCATATTCGGTGATACCGACGGTGGCGGCTTCGCCTTCGACTTCGATCCACTCGTGATCTTCGGTGTAGTAACGGGACATTTGCTCAACTCCCTCGGTAATAGCGATGGGGGACAAAGGGCATTTCCGCGACGCGCGCGGGGAGGCGTTTGTTCCGGACCTGCACCTCCAGCGAAGTGCCGATCTCGGCATGGGCAGCATCGACATAGCCCATGGCGATGGGATGGCCGAGCGTGGGCGAGAAGCCACCGCTGGTGACGGTACCGACCTGCGTGTCGCCCGCGAAGATTTCCGCCCCCTCGCGCGCGGGCAGCCGCCCGTCGAGCACGAGGCCGATGCGGGTGCGCTGCGAACCGTCGAGCAGCGCCGCACTGATCCGCTCGTGCCCGTGATAGCCGCCGGTCTCGCGCCGCTTCTTGCTCAGCGCAAAAGTGAGGTCGGCGCTGACCGGATCGATTTCGGCGGTGAGGTCGTGCCCGTAGAGCGGCAGGCCCGCTTCGAGGCGCAAGGAATCGCGCGCGCCCAGCCCGATCGGCTTGACGCGCTTGTCTTCCACCAGCGCGGTGGCGAGCTTCTCCGCATGCTCGGCGGGGACCGAAATCTCGAACCCGTCCTCGCCGGTATAGCCCGCGCGGCTGATCCACAGCGGCACGCCGTTCCAGTCGTAATAGCCTGCGGTCATGAACACGAGTTCGGCGGCGCCCGGCACCAGTTCGCCCAGCGCATCGACCGCTTCGGGACCCTGCAATGCCAGCAGCGCCTGCTCGTCATGGTGGGTCAGCGTAATCTCGTCGGGCAGGTGTTCGCGCAGGAACGCGATATCGTCCCACTTGCATGCGCCGTTGACCACCAGCGCGATATGCTCGCCGGTATTGGTGATCATCAGATCGTCGAGGATGCCGCCATCTTCCGCCAGCAGCAGCGAATAGCGCATCTTGCCGGGCTTGAGGCTGGAGACGAGACCGGGGACCAGCGCTTCCAGCGCTTGCGCTGCACCGTCGCCGGAGAGCGTCAGCTGGCCCATGTGGCTCACGTCGAACAGGCCCGCGTGGGCGCGCGTCCAGTCGTGTTCCGCCACGATGCCTTCATACTGGATCGGCATCTCGTAGCCCGCGAAAGGAACCATGCGCGCGCCATGGGCGCGATGCCACGCATCGAGGGCCAGGGCTTCGGGCGGAGTTTCGGTCTCTTCTTCGCTCATCATTTCATATCCGACAGTCGCGGGAAGACGCGCGGTATCGCGCATCCTTGCCGCCAGCCCCCTCTGTCGGAAAACCTGAGAGCGTACCCCTTCGGTGGCCTGCCTTGTCGGGCGAGGCGCTTTCCAGAGTGTCCGTTCGGCGCGCGCGGTTCGTCGTGCCTGAGAGTTTCCGGGGCGGTTGCTCCTTCGGCGCCGCCGGCCTTTCGGCCCGCGATCTCTCCCGCGCGCTCCGCCGCAGGTTTGCACCTGCGAAGAACAGCCCTGCCATGGGGGATTCACAGCCGGGGGTCAATCGGCCAAAAGGCGATACCGGCGACCGAAGTGTTGCCCGCCCCGCCATCAGCACCACCGGCTGCGGATCGGCATGTCGGGCGAATAATAGTTGAGATACTGCACCAGCCGCGGCCGGCCGGAGCGATTGGGGCTTGCCCCGTGCGGCAAATCCTGTCGCCAGATGATGAGGTCGCCCGCGTTCGCCGCGATGCACTTTTCCTCTGCCGAGAGATCGACCTCCCTGGGATCGGCGGCACCGATCCCGTCGAGCCACGCGTCTATCCGCTTGTGAAACCCCGGTACGCAGCGGAAGGCACCCTGATCCTCGCGCGTGCCGGTAAGATAGAGCAAGCCCTGCGTGCCGAAGGGAATCGGCCGGGCGAGGCTGACATCCCAGTGCAGATCCGATCCCCTGAAACGGTATCCCGCGGTTTGAGGCGGATTGAAGCCGAGCCTGTCGATCGTGGCCCAGAGATTTTCGCTCTCCCAAAGCTGTGCGAACGCCTTGTGGATACGCACGCTGCCTCGCGCGGCAGCCATGGCAGGGTGGCGGTAGACAGGGATCATGATCCCGTCCGTATCGCCTCCATACCAGCTCGAAGGATCGTCGGGGGAGGCGTCCAGCCAATCCCATATGACACGGCTCAGCATTTCGGCGTGTTCGGGTTCGATCGCCTGGCGGAGCACCACATAGCCCCGATCGTCCCAGAAGCGCAGCGCCGCCTCGTCCAGAACCGGCGGCATTGCGGCGATCAGGCCAAGGCGCGCACTCGCATCCCTGTCGAGGGGCCGATCGTGAAGCCACGCGTGATAGCGCGTGAGGAGCGCAGGATCGGGCTGTCCTGCCGTGGCGATGATCCACGCGCGAAATTCTTCGAAGGACGGCCTCTCGCCATGAAGGAAGCGGTAGACCTCCTTGTTGCCCAGCGCGAGCGTGTCGAGCAGCAGTTTGCAAACCATCTCGCCCGGCGGCGGCCCACCTCGCACCTGCGCGGCGTGAAACTGTTCGAGACAGGCGATCTCGGGGAGGACGTCCGGCCCGGATGGATGGTGTCCGCCCTCAGCCATCGTTCTGCACTACGCTGATCGATGGTCCTTCAGATCCTGCGCCCGTCATCCCGGCCGGCCTCGACCGACGGAGAATGCTCGACGGACCTTCACCGGCTCTCCACCGGGGCTCGACTTCGCCGGCGCCGGACCACATAAAGTAACGGGCGCAAGAGAAGCGAAGAGAGAGGATCAATACATGGCAGATAATCCGAATTATCCCGTCGGGACGGCAAGTGTCGGATGGACCGACAAGTCGGGCGCAGGCCAGCTGCACGTCTTTTCGACCGATGGTTATGAAGTGATCGAACGCTACTGGAACGGATCGGGCTGGTCGACGGGCGACTTCAAGCAGCCCGGCTCCCAGGTTTCCGCCACGGGTTTCATGGGCGAAGACGGGTTCCATATTCGTGTCTACTGCACATCGGGCAACAAAACGACCGAGTGGTGCAAGGACGGCGACGGTGCCTGGTTCCAGGGCGGCTACACCACGGAGTAGGCGAACAGCGATAAACATCTAGTCGAGGTTCGGCCTCAGCCACCGCTCCGCCGTGGCGAGGTCGACCTCGCGACGCTTCGCGTAATCCTCCAGCTGGTCGCGGCCGATGGTGGCAACGCCGAAATAGGCGCTTTCGGGATGCCCGAAATAGAGCCCGCTGACGGCTGAGGTGGGCCACATGGCGAAGCTCTCCGTCAGGGAAAGGCCCGTGTTCTCTTCCGCGTCCAGCATGTCGAACAGGATCGGCTTCAAGGAATGGTCGGGGCATGCAGGATAGCCCGGGGCGGGCCGGATGCCGCGATACTGTTCCTTGATAAGCGCTTCGTTGGTGAACTGTTCGTCGGGGGCGTAGCCCCACAATTCCTTGCGCACCTTCTCGTGCAGCGCCTCGGCGAAGGCTTCCGCGAAGCGGTCCGCCAACGCCTTGAGCAGGATGTCCGAATAATCGTCCTTGGCTTCTTGGAAGCGCTTCGAGGGCTCGTCGATACCATGGATGCCGACCGCGAAACCGCCGACCCAGTCGCCCGCCGGATCGACGAAATCGGCCAGGCACATGTTCGGGCGTTCCCGGCTCTTCTTCACCTGCTGGCGCAGCATCGGCAGGCGCGCGCTGCGCTCGTTCGTGCGGTCGAGATCGGGGATGGCGCCGTCCTCGTAATGGCCGCCATCCTTGCTGACCACGTCGTGCACGTGCCGGTAATGGATCACCAGATCGTCGCCGTCGCGATGGCACGGCCACAGGCCCGCAACGCCGCGCGCCTTGAGCCAGTTTTCCTCGACGATCGTGTCGAGCATGGCCTGCGCATCGTCCCACAGGCTGCGCGCGCTTTCGCCCACGGTCTCGTCTTCCAGGATCGCCGGATAGTTGCCGTGCAGTTCCCACGCGCGGAAGAAGGGCGTCCAGTCGATATAGTTGCGCAGTTCCGCAATCGACCAGTCGTCGAACACATGCAGGCCCGGCTTGATGGGCGCGCGCGGCTTCTCGGAAAAGTCGATCGGCGCCGCGTTCTCGCGCGCCTCCTCGATCGGCAGCAGTTTGCTGGGCCCCTTGCCCGCGCGTTTTTCACGCACGGTGTGGTATTCTTCAGCCGTATCGCTGACGAAGGCATCGCGCTGCGTATCCGACAGCAGACGACTGGCGACGCCGACCGCACGGCTCGCGTCGAGCACGTGGATCACCGGCCCGTCATAGGCCTGGTCGATCTTGAGCGCGGTGTGCACCTTGCTGGTGGTCGCGCCGCCGATCAGCAGCGGAATGTCCATCCCCGCGTCCTGCATTTCCTCGGCCACGGTCACCATTTCGTCCAGCGAGGGGGTGATCAGGCCCGACAGGCCGATTATGTCGGCATCGTTCTCGTTGGCGGCCTTCAGGATGTCGCTCCACGGTACCATCACGCCGAGATCGATCACTTCGTAGCCATTGCACTGCAGCACGACGCCGACGATGTTCTTGCCGATATCGTGCACGTCGCCCTTCACGGTCGCCATCACGATCTTGCCCTTGGCCTTGGCGTTCTCGTCCTTTTCCTCCTCGATGAAGGGGAACAGGTAGCCCACTGCCTTCTTCATCACGCGGGCGGACTTGACCACCTGCGGCAGGAACATCTTGCCCGATCCGAACAGGTCGCCGACCACGTTCATCCCGTCCATCAGCGGGCCTTCGATCACCTCGATCGGGCGCCCGCCGCGTTCGG
Source organism: Citromicrobium sp. UBA3494 (assembly GCA_002377695.1). Lineage (GTDB taxonomy): Bacteria > Pseudomonadota > Alphaproteobacteria > Sphingomonadales > Sphingomonadaceae > Alteriqipengyuania. The sequence goes on from DFQH01000006.1 coordinate 39,359, forward strand.
CGGTGGCGGCGCGCATTTCCTCGGTATCGTCGATGATATGTGCGTCGATGCCCTTGACCAGCGCGTGCTCCAGCCGCTTCTCGACCGGCCAGCCGCGCCATTCTGCGGCTTCCTTTTCCGCCTTCTTGTCCTTGCCCTTGTAGCTTTCGGCGAGCGCGATCAGCTTCTCGGTCGCGGTATCGTCACCTTCGACCTCGCGGTTGAGGATAACGTCTTCGCACGCCTCGCGCAGTTCGGGATCGATATCGTCGTAGACGTCCAGCTGGCCTGCATTGACGATCGCCATGTCGAAGCCGAGCGGAATGGCGTGGTACAGGAAGACCGAGTGCATCGCCCGGCGCACGATCTCGTTGCCGCGAAAGCTGAAGGAGAGGTTCGAAAGGCCGCCGCTGGTCTTGGCGTGCGGGCACTTTTCCTTGATCTCCTTCACCGCCTCCAGGAAATCGAGCCCGTAGCGATCATGCTCCTCGATCCCCGTTGCCACAGCGAAGATATTGGGATCGAAGATGATGTCTTCGGGCGGGAAGCCGATTCCCGTCAGCAGCTTGTAGGCGCGGGTGCAGATTTCGACCTTGCGCTCCTTGGTGTCCGCCTGGCCGACCTCGTCGAAGGCCATCACCACCGCGGCGGCGCCATAATCCATGCACCTGCGCGCATGATCGAGGAATTCCTCCTCGCCTTCCTTCATGCTGATCGAATTGACGATCGGCTTGCCGGACACGCACTGCAGCCCGGCTTCGATCACCTCCCACTTGGAGCTGTCGACCATGATCGGCACGCGTGCGATATCGGGCTCTGCGGTGATCAGCTTGAGGAACGTGGTCATCGCCTCGACCGCGTCGAGCAGGCCTTCGTCCATGTTCACGTCGATCACCTGCGCGCCGTTCTCCACCTGCTGGCGCGCGACTTCCACGGCGGCGGTGTAATCGCCATTCATGATGAGCTTCTTGAACCGGGCGGACCCGGTCACATTCGTACGCTCGCCGATATTGACGAAGCTGGCGGTGGCTTGATCTGTCATCAGGCTGCAATCTCAAAGGGTTCGAGGCCGGCCAGCCGCATGGCGGGCTTCGCTTCGGCCAGAGTGCGCGGGGCAAGGCCATCGACGGCCCTGGCCATCGCGGCGATATGTTCGGGCGTGGAGCCGCAGCATCCGCCCAGGATGTTCACATTGCCGTTGGTGGCCCACTTGGTGACGAGTTCCGCCGTCGTTTCCGGCGCCTCGTCGTATTCGCCCAGCTCGTTGGGCAGGCCCGCATTGGGATAGACCATCACCAGCGTATCGGCGAGCTTGGCCAGCAGCTGCACATGCGGGCGCAACTGCTCGGCGCCGAAACTGCAATTGAGCCCGATGGTGACGGGCTTTGCATGGCGCACCGAATGCCAGAACGCCTCCACCGTGTGGCCCGAAAGATTGCGGCCCGAAAGATCGGTCAGCGTCATGGACATCATGATCGGCACCTCATGGCCGACCTCGCGCTCCAGCTTCTTCACCGCGAAGATGCCCGCCTTGGCGTTGAGCGTATCGAACACGGTCTCGATCAGGATGAAGTCCGCCCCGCCCTTGACCAGCGCGGCGGCCTGTTCGTGGTAGACATCCACCAGATGATCGAAGGTGATCTCGCGGTAGCCCGGGTCTTCCACATCCGGGCTGAGCGAGAGCGTCTTGTTGGTGGGCCCGATGGCACCGGCAACGAACCGCGGGCGCCCGTCCTTCTCGGCATATTCCTGCGCCAGTTCGCACGCGATGCGCGCGGATTCGACATTGATCGCCTCGACCTTGCCTTCCGCGTTGTAATCCGCCTGGCTGATGCGGTTGGCGGAGAAGGTGTTGGTGGCAACGATATCCGAACCGGCGTCGAAATAGGCGCGGGTAATGTCTTCGATCACGTCGGGCCGGGTCAGCGCGAGAATGTCGTTATTGCCCTTCTGGTCCGCCGTCAGGCCCAGATCGCCCGCGTAGTCCTTTTCTTCCAGCTTGCGGTTCTGGATCTGCGTGCCGAAGGCGCCGTCGGAGATCAGGATGCGCTCGGCCGCTTCGGCCATCAGTCTTTCGCGGGCGCCATCGCCCCTGGTGCTAGCGTCGGTCATTGGCCGGTCTCCTGGCCGCCCTTCGGCCGCATCCCCAGCAGGTGGCAGATGGAATAGGCCAGATCGGCGCGGTTGAGCGTGTAGAAGTGATAGTGGCGGATGCCGCCCGCGTAGAGGCGGCGGCACATCTCGCCCGCCACCGTCGCGGCGACGAGCTTGCGCGCGGAAGGCCGATCGTCCAGCCCTTCGAACAGGTCGTCCATCCAGTCCGGGAACTCGGCCCCGTTCTGACCGGCGAAAAGGCGCGCCTTGGCGACGTTGGTGATCGGCAGGATGCCCGGCACGATCGGCACGTCGATCCCCGCCTTGTCGGTCTTCTCGAGATAATCGAAGAAGGTGTTGGGCGAGAAGAAGAACTGGGTGATCGCGCGGCTGGCGCCTGCATCGATCTTGCGCTTCAGATAGTCGATCTCCGTCTGCTGGTCCTGCGCATCGGGATGCATCTCCGGATAGGCGCTGACCGAGATTTCGAAATCGGCCACTTCCTTCAGCCCGTGAACCAGCTCTTCGGCGCTGTTATAGCCGTCCGGATGCGGCTCGAACGGGCCGAGGGTGCCGTCTTCCTGCGGCATGTCGCCGCGCAGCGCGACGATGTGGCGCACGCCCGCTTCCCAGTACTTTTCGGCAATGCGCTGCGTGTCCTTCTTAGAGGCGTTGACGCAGGTGAGGTGCGCGGCGGCGGGCAGACCCGCCTCGGAGATGATCCGCTCCACCGTCTTGTGCGTGCGCTCGCGGGTGGAGCCGCCCGCGCCGTAGGTGACGGACACGAAATGCGGATCGAGCGGCTTCAATTCCTGCACCGCGTTCCACAGCGATTCCTCCATCTTCTCGTTCTTGGGCGGGAAGAATTCGAAACTGGCGTCGATATCGCCCGGCAGGCCGCTGAACAGCGGATCGTCCTTGGCGCGAGTCTCTTCACGAGCGGGATCGAGCGCGGGAGTGGGTTGGGCCGTCATCGTGCCGCCTTTCGCTTGGTGTCGCGGGTGCCGAGCACATCGACGCGCCGTGCCACCCAGATTTTTACGGTAAGGGTTTCGCCCTCGAGCGCGCGCGGAGGTTCGGGCATGAAACCGATCTGTTCCAGCGCACTGGCAATGTGGTCGTCCTCGAAGCCCAGCCGCGCATGCTGATAGCGCTCGCGCAGCTCCTCGTGCCCGTGCGCAGCGAAATCGACGATCGCCAGCCGACCGCCGGGGCGCAGTACGCGCGCCGCTTCGCGCAGGGGTACCAGAAGGTCGGTCGCATAGTGCAGCACCTGGTGGAACAGCACGGTGTCGAAGGAACCGGCGTCGAACGGCAGGGCGTGAAAATCGCCCTGGACCAGTTCGATGCGGTCGGCGGGCAGGTTCTGTAACTTGGCCCGCGCAACCCGGAGCATTTCGAGGCTCTTGTCGAGCGCGACGACACGTTCGGCATCGGCCCCGAACAGTTCGGCCATCCGGCCCGTGCCGGTTCCGATATCGAGCATTTCGCCCAGCGGCTCGTGGTCGAGAGCGCTTCCGAGTGCGGCCTCCACCTGCTCGTCGGGGCTGTGGCGGCGGCGCAGGTCGTCCCATTCGCCCGCATGGCTTTCGAACCAGTCTGCGGCCTTGTCTTCGCGCGCGGTGCGAATCGCCGAAAGCTGGCGCCGGTCCTCTTCGCACTGTTCCGCGAACTCTGCGTCTTCCTGCTCGGCAATGGCAAGGAACCGGGCGACCGCCCCCGTCAGCGGAGAGGCGCCGGTCCCCGAAGGCGCGGCGCGCAGATAGATCCAGCTACCCTCCCGCCGGCGCAGCGCCAGCCCGGCGTCGCACAGGATCGACGCATGGCGCGAAACGCGCGGCTGGCTTTGCTGCAGCACCTGCGAAAGCTCGCCCACGGCGAGCTCCATGGTGCCCAGCAGACGCATGATCCGCAGCCGTGTGTTGTCGCCGAGCGCGCGAAGGATGGCTTCGGTCCGCATGAGCCGGGACATATAAAGATATTTTTATATCTACAAGTCTTGCGGGCCCCGTGGGCGCAGACGGGCGATGAAGCGAGACTGCGCCCCCGTTCAGCCGCCCTCGATCTGCCGCAGCAGCCGGAGCTGGGAATGACCCGCCTGGCTCAGCCGCCAGCTCTCCCCGTCGTGCAGGACCAGCCCGTCGGCCACCAGTTGCGCCTTTTGCGCGTCGCTGGCGTTGTCCCCTTCGGGCATCACGCGCCCGTAGCGGCCGCCGTGATAGATCAGCGGTTCGGCGGGGGTGCGTTCGAAATCGACGACTTCGCCCAGGAAAATCGCGTGGTCTCCGCCTTCGTATTCGAAACGCGCCGTACACCCGAAGCGCGCGGCACAGCCTTCGAGGCGGGGCGCGCCTTCGGGCCCGTCGCCGCAATTGAGACCGCCGAACTTGTCCGCGCCCCGGCTGGCGAAGCGGTTGGAGAGTTCCTGCTGGTCGGCGGCCAGGATATGTACGGCCCAGGCCCTGGCGGTGCGGAACACCGGCAGGTTGCGGCTGCCGAGCGAGAGGCTCCACAAGACCATCGGCGGGTCGAGCGAGACGGAATTGAAGCTGTTGGCGGTCAGCCCGGTCGGCTCGCCCTCGGCATCATAGGCGGTCACGATGGTGACGCCGGTCACGAAGGTGCCGAGCGCATCGCGGAAGGCGGATTGATCGATCACGGATGGAGCGAGTAGGCAGGCTGGCGAACAAGCGCAAGCCACTCGATGAGCGGCTCCGACGGAAGACCGCGCGAACAGCGGGCACGCGCCCGGCCAACCTGTCCACCGATTCTCGCCCACCTGCCTCGGTTCGCCGCCCGCGCACTTTGACTGCGGCCGCACGGTGGCTAAAGCGGTCCGCGAAAGAAACTCGCGTATCCTCTGGCAACGCGTGCCGATCCAGAAACAAGGACTATACCGCCCTATGAAAACCCGCGCCGCCGTCGCTTTCGAAGCCAAGAAGCCGCTCGAGATCGTGGAGCTGGATCTCGAAGGCCCCAAGGCGGGCGAGGTACTGATCGAGATCAAGGCGACCGGCATCTGCCATACCGACGCCTACACGCTAGACGGGCTGGATAGCGAAGGTCTGTTTCCCAGCGTGCTCGGCCATGAAGGTGCGGGAATCGTGCGCGAGGTCGGCCCGGGCGTAACCAGCGTGAAGGAAGGCGATCACGTGATCCCGCTCTACACGCCCGAATGCCGCCAGTGCAAAATGTGCCTCAGCGGCAAGACCAACCTGTGCAGCGCCATCCGCGAGACGCAGGGCAAGGGCTTGATGCCCGACGGCACCACGCGGTTCTCCTATCAGGGCAAGCCGATCTACCACTACATGGGCTGCTCCACCTTCTCGAACTTCACCGTCCTGCCCGAAATCGCGGTCGCCAAGATCCGCGAGGACGCGCCGTTCCACACCAGCTGCTACATCGGCTGCGGCGTGACGACGGGCGTCGGCGCGGTGGTCAACACCGCCGATGTGCGCCCGGGCGACAACGTGGTGGTGTTCGGCCTTGGCGGGATCGGCCTGAACGTGATCCAGGGCGCGCGCATGGCAGGTGCGGACCGGATCGTTGGCGTCGATATCAATCCCGAGAAGAAGTCCTACGCCGAACATTTCGGGATGACCGATTTCGTCAACCCGAAGGACGTCGACGATGTGGTCGCGCATCTGGTCCAGATGCTCGATGGCGGGGCGGACTACTCCTTCGATTGCACCGGCAATACCGATGTGATGCGTCAGGCGCTGGAGTGCTGTCACAAGGGCTGGGGCACCAGCATCATCATCGGCGTGGCCGAAGCGGGCAAGACGATCGAGACGCGCCCCTTCCAGCTGGTCACGGGCCGCAACTGGCGCGGCACCGCATTCGGCGGCGCAAAGGGCCGGACCGACGTGCCCAAGATCGTCGACTGGTACATGGACGGCAAGATCCAGATCGACCCGATGATCACCCACGTGCTGAAGCTGGAAGAGATCAACAAAGGCTTCGACCTGATGCATGCGGGCGAAAGCATCCGCAGCGTCGTCGTCTATTAAGAACACACAGGGAGAGAGAAGAATGTTCAGCCACGTGATGCTCGGCGCCGACGATATCGATGCCTCGAAAAAGTTCTACGACGCCTGCTTCAAGGCACTCGGCGGGCGCGAAGGCTCGGTCGATCCCAAGGGGCGTGTGATCTACATGCACAACGGGGGCGTCTTTCTGCTCACCAAGCCGATCGACGGCCAGCCCGCGAGCTGCGGCAATGGCTCCACGATCGGCTTCGCCGCCTCCAGCGAGGAAATGGCGGATGCCTGGCACGAAGCGGGCGCGGCCAATGGCGGCACGCCGATCGAAGACCCGCCCGGCATGCGCGAGGGCGCGGGCATGAAGCTCTACCTCGCCTACCTGCGCGATCCGGCCGGCAACAAGGTCTGCGCGATGTATCGTCCGGGGTGACGGCGTGACGATCGAGACCCTTTCCGAGAACAAGGCCTTCGGCGGCACGCAGGGCGTCTATCGCCATGCATCGCGCGCGACGGGCACCGACATGACCTTTTCGGTGTTCGTGCCGCCACAGGCGGAGCGCGGCCCCTGCCCGGTGCTCTGGTATCTCTCCGGCCTGACCTGCACCCACGCGAACGTCACCGAAAAGGGCGAGTACCGCGCTGCCTGTGCAGAGCACGGCATTATCTTCGTGGCGCCCGATACCAGCCCGCGCGGTGACGGCGTGGCGGATGACGACAGCTACGACATGGGTCAGGGCGCGGGGTTCTACGTCGATGCGACGCAAGAACCGTGGACCCCGCACTTCATGATGCGCAGCTATATCGGGGAGGAGCTGCCCGCGCTGATTGCCGGGCAATTCCCGGTCGATATGGCGCGGCAGGGCATCACCGGGCATTCGATGGGCGGGCACGGTGCGCTCACCATCGGGCTGCGAAATCCGGGCACCTACCGCTCCATCAGCGCCTTTGCGCCCATCGCCAGCCCGCTGAACTGCCCCTGGGGGGAGAAGGCGCTCTCCGGCTATCTGGGGGATGACCGTGCGGCGTGGCGCGAATACGACGCATGCGCGCTGATCGAGGATGGCGCCCGCGCCCCGGGGCTTCTGGTGGATCAGGGCACGGCAGACCAGTTCCTGGAAGAACAGCTGAAGCCCGAACTGCTCGAAGCGGCGTGCAGCAAGGCGGATATCCCGCTGACGCTGAACCTGCGAGCGGGATACGATCACAGCTACTATTTCATCTCCAGCTTCATGGCCGACCATGTCGCCTGGCACGCCGAGCGGCTGAAGGCCTGAGGGGCCACGCATCTGCCGGACCGATCGGCTCCGTCCCGCACGGCGAATCGGGGCGGAGTATCATGCCGATTCGCCACCCGAAACTCGATTTCGGCCGCCCGCGTAAGGCAACTGCACGCTTGACTTCGAAGAATCGCGCCACTCCCGGCGCGCCCTTTTCTTGCCTTATTTGCGCCACCGACTCGCCGGATCACCGTCGATTCATCGATGAAGCGCAACGCCTCGCCGAACCTTGACACATTTACGCCTTAATCCGGCAGACAGAAACCGCCCTGCACCACCGCCAAGGAAGATTGGCAAAAGGTACACGGACAATGGAAAATGCGGTTCTGTTTCTATGGGACAGCTGGACGGTTCTGGGGCGCGTCGTCGCTTTGCTGGCGATCATCGTCTTCGTGCTCGGCTGTGAAAGCATCGCCATAAAGCTTGCGGCGGATTTCCTGCGCTGGCGCCATCGCCGCAGCGAACCGACGATCGAGATGATCGTGCGCAAGAGGGAGGATCGCGCCGCGATCCTGATCCCGATCACCGGCCCTGCCCCGCTTGCCGGAGCCATGCTGGCGAGGATCGGGCTTACGCTCGATTACGAGAATTACGTGATTTTCGTCGGCGTGCGGACGCATGACGAACAGACCCTCGCCGCCGTCCAGTGTGCGGCGCGTCGGGACAGCAAGGTGCAACTATGCCTGCTGGAGCCGGGCGATGCCGTGTCGGAAGGGCGTGTTCTCAACGCGATGTTCGCCGCCGCGCGACAGTTCGAACATGCGCACGACGCCGACTTCCGGACCTATTTCCTGCAGGGCGCGGAAACCGCGATCCACCCCCTCACGCTCAAGCTGGTCAACTGGCACAGCGAACTCGCCAGCGTGGTCCAGCTGCCCCTGCTCACCGCCCCGCGCATCAGCCTGCCGACGATCCTCGGGGGCGGGATCGACGATCTGGGCGAGCAGCGCGCGCGCGAGCTGCAGCTGCGCTCGCGCGTCGTGCACCACCTGCCGGTCGGCAATGTGGGCCTCGCGCTGCGGCGCGATGCGCTCTGGACGTTGCGCCATCGTGGCGAGGTGTTCGACACGCGCAGCGAAAGCCCGGTGTTCGACGCCGTACGAAGACTGAACGAACGCGGGCACCTTTCCACCTTCGTCTGGCAGCATGATCGGCAAGGGAGGGTGATTGCGGCAGAAGCACTGGCGCCGCGTACCTATGGCGAAGCGGTCGGCGCCAAAGCCGCGCGACTCTCGTCCCGCGCACTGTCCGGCTGGCAGCCGCTTCCCGGCAATCAGGGCGGCCTCTGGGCGCAGTATTTCAACTATCGCGACCGGCGGATCGTGCCGGTGGCAGCCACCCTCGGCTTCGTGGCACTTACGGCGTTGGCGGCGGGTGCCCTCCTTCTTGCCGGGCAGGCGACTCCCGGGTTCGAAAGCACGCCCGGCCTCATCGAGGCAACTTGGGTCTTCGCCCTGCTGGCGACCAACGCTGCGCTGGCAGTGGCGGCTCTGGTCGAACGGGTCATCCTGACCGCGAAGACGCGCGGGTTCGTCGCCGCGACCATACTGCCCGTGAGCCTTGCAGCTTCCGCGCTCGTGACCACTCACGCCGTGCTGCGCGCCTCGCGCACGAGCAAAGGGAAGCGCAATGAGAATTGCGACCCGGAAAAAGGCAGCGCCAAGCCTTCACGGCCCGGCTCCGCCCTTACGCTGGGCAAGACCAGGATTACCGATATCCTTGTCCACTCGGGCGCCCTCACACCGGAGGACGCGAAGGCCGCGCATGCCTACACCAGCCGCACGGGGCGGCGGCTTTCGCTCGCCCTGCAGGACCTGCGGCTGGCCAACCCGGCGACCATCGCCAAGGCGCTGGGCGAAAAGCTGGGGCTGGAATTCGCGCATCTCGACGGCCCGCTGGACAGCCACAACCCGGTGTTTCTCTCGCGCCACGAGGCAGAGCGATTCTCTGCCTTCGCGCAGCGGGTTCGGGACGGCGGCGTGGATGTCTATGTGGGCGAGGACTATTCGCCGCGCGAATGGCGTGCGCTCAGAGCCGCCCTGCGGCGCGCCGAAGTTTTCCGGCCGTGCTTCAAGATCGCCCCGCTGGGAGAGATTGCCTACGCGATCCGCTTTGCCGGAACCGCGCAGGAAATGGCAATCGAGCAAGCGATCGCGGTCAGCCTGATGGACGGCCCGATCATCGAAGGCACGGACCGGAACATTCGCCGTCAGTTGCGCGGGCCGTACCGCAGGCTGGAGGACATGCTGGTGGAACGGGGGCTGATCGCGCCGCGGCGGATGCGGATGGTGCGGCAGCGGATCGGGGTCGAGGGGCCGGGGCTGGAGGAGTCCGTCTGCCGGGACCGGCGCATGCCGCCCTTCACGCTCGCGCAGACGGTGCGCGAATTCAACGAGTGGCGCCCCGCCATCGCACTGCCGACCTCGCCCGCGCCGATCGCGCGTTGCAATGCCCGCAGGCGCATGCCCGCCGATCCCCGTCTGGCGGCGTGATCGCGACAGACAGCGGGCTTGTCCGGACTGGACGGTCAGCGCCGGGCGAGAGCGTGAGCGACGAGATTTGATGCTGGGCAATCCCAAGCCGACGCCGGCCGCAGGCACGGGTCTGCCGGGCACCGATCGGCTGCCCTGAGCGGGTTGCGCGAAACGAACCTCCCTGTGCAATTCTGCGAATGTTGCCAAAGTGCTACAGTCTGCGGACAGCTTGAAAAATCGGCGTGCCAGCCCTTCTCATTTGCCCCCTTCTGCCGCAGGAAAACCAGGTGAATTATTCCGTGGGGAGATTTTGAATATGCGTGGCTTCAATACTCAGCGTCGGGCAGGCCTGCTCGTAACGACCGCGATTGCCTGTGTGGCAGGCAGCGGCGTGGCACATGCCCAGGTGGCCGATCCGGTCGGGCCCGAGTTCGCAATCGACTCGGCCCACGGCCAGCAGGCGAGCGGGGCCGCTTTCGGCGCACCCGAAATCGCAGAAGATACCGCACAGGACATGCGGGTGAACTACGTCACCGCAACCGGCGCGGCACCCGAAACCGCGATCGACGACCCGCGGATCGTGGTGCCCGGTCCGGGCGAAGGCTATTCGCCGAACCCGGGCGACGAAGGTTCGCTCTACGACGATGCCGTGAACGTGACCGGCGTGGGCCAGTTCTACAACGACTTCACCGGCGGGGTTTGCACCGGCACGCTCATCAACCCACGCACCGTTCTGTTCGCGGCGCACTGCGTGAACGATTACACGCCCGACAGCTATGGTGCGGAAGGTGGCGCCATCCCCGCGGCTTTCGCGTTCGAGGCGGACGCCTTCCCGGGGCTCCTGAGCTGGGTTCTCAACGACTACCAGACCAACGAAGACCTGTTCGTCTACAACATCGCGCAGATCCTCTATAACGAGGAATCGCTCGCCAATCCGCAGGCTCAGGGCTTCCTCGAAGCCGACATCGCGCTGGCCGCGCTCGATACTCCGGCAGCCAACGTACCGACCTGGGCAATGCTGTTCTCGCCGCTTCCGGTACCCGACGGCATCACGACCGAAGGTGGCACGGGCTACAATGTCCGCGTGACCGGCTACGGCCGCTCCGGCGTGGGCGACACCGGCGATACCAACGGCATCGATTTCCGGCGCCGTGCGGCGGAAAACGTCGTCGGCATCCTCGGTTCGCTGAACGATCGCAACGAGTTCCTGTTCGGCCCGGGCGATTATGGCCTGCCGCAGAACCTCTACCAGACCGATTTCGACGATCCGAGCCGCGAGAATCCGTTCGACTTCAACCTTTTCCGTGACGACGCGCGCGATCCCGAAGGCAGCACCGCGGGCGGCGACTCCGGTGGCCCGCTGATCCTGACTGACACGTTCGCGCGTGAGTTGATCATCGGCGTCCTGTCCGGCGGCTCGCGCTTCTTCCAGGCGCAGCCCAGCTCGTCCTACGGCACGTCGAGCCTCTATCAGCCGCTCTACGCATTCTGGGACTGGATCGCCGAGAACAGCCCCTATCGCTACACCCAGACGGTGGCTGGCGACGGCGACTGGATGGACCCGACGCACTGGCAGACCGCGCTCGATCCCAACTTCTACATCATCGACGAGAACGGAAACGCCGTGAACGGCGTGCCCGAAACCGCCGGTGAAGGACGCGGGGCGACCAGCGGCAAGTTCGGCCAGGTCTGCAACGGCGCTTTCTGCCTTGACCTCGCGACGCGCGACATCGTCGACTATGACGGCAACATCCTCGAGCCCGGCACGCCGATCACCGAAGAGGAAGGTGCCACCGACCAGAACAATCTGGGCACGGTCGAGGCGCTCAAGCTGCTCGCCGACTATTCGGCCGCCCAGGGCATCGACCCGAGCGAGCTGGACGAAGCGATGGCGATCGCGCCGACCGTGGAGAACGGCCTGCCCGGCGCCACCGGCTTCGTGCCCAACAACCAGGACTTCAACAACGGCTTCAACGGCCTGCCGCGCGTCGATGCGCGCTACTACGACGTGACGCTCGCAGCTGCGGGCACCACCACGCTCGGCAGCACCGTGGAAATCGACAAGCTGACCATCGCCGGTGCCGACTCCGCGCTCGACATCCAGAGCTCCGGATCGCTCACCAGCCTGATCGACATCACGCAGATGGCCGGTACGATGAATGTCGACGGCACCCTGACCACGCCGGGCGACTACCTGCTGTTCACCGGTGCGCTTAGCGGCTCGGGTACCGTCGTGGCGCCCTACTTCACCAACATGATGGGCATTGTCGCGCCGGGCACGATGGGCTCCATCGGGACGCTCGATTTCAACGGGAACATCATCCTCACCTCGGGCAGTGTCTACGGCATCGACCTCGGGCCGAACGGCGCATCCGACCTGATCCGCGTCAACGCGACGCAGTTCGAAACGCAGATGACCCCGCAGGGCACCGAGGAGGAAGTCCCGCTGGACGGCATCGCCAGCATCGGCGGCACCGTGATCCTCAACGCGGTCGATGGCTACGCCGTGCGCGACGGCGACACCTTCACCATCCTCACGGCCGAAGGCGGTGTGGACGGTACGTTCGAATCGCCGGACCTCAGCGCCATTCTGACCTCGGAGTTCACCTATGGTCCGCAGTCGGTCCAGCTGACGATCGAGGCCGGATCCTACCTCGACGTGATCGATCCGGCTTCGACGACGCAGGTGGCATTCGCCGGTCTGCTCGACCGGAACCGCGCGTTCTACGACAACCTCGCCGACCTTTACGGTCCGCTGGACCGGCTCGATGCGGCCGGAATCCGCAACGCGCTGGAAAGCTTCGCGCCCAGCGACGTTGTGGCCGGCGGTTCGCTCGGTATTGCAGCGCTGAACAACAACAGCCGCCTGGTGAGCAACCGCCTGGCGCGGCTCGGCCGGGACCGGAATGAGGGCGGCTCGCTTGCCGTGATGGGCCAGCCGACCGGCGTTGCCAGCCTCGCAATGGCGAGCTCGGGCGTTGCCGCACAGGCGGCGATGGGTGCCGACGGTACGGATTACGTACGCGAAGGCGCGCTGCCCGACACGCTGTCCGGCTTCATCGCAGGCGGCTATATCGACGGGGAAAGCACGGGCCTTCCCGCCTCGGGCAACTTCGAAGACAAGTTCGACGGCTTCTTCATCAGTGGCGGTCTGGAAAAGGTCTTCGATACCGGTGCGCTCGGCTTCGCCTTCACCTACACCGATCTGGACAGCGACAATCTTGGCGCCAACCGTTCGGCCGAAGGCCAGCTGTATCAGGGCACGCTGTACGGCGTGAAGGACTTCTCCGGCCTGCGGCTGGACGCCCAGGTCAGCGCCGGTGCCTACGACATGAGCACGCTGCGCAATGTCTCCTTCGGCACCAGCTCCTTCGCGATCGAGGGCGAGGAAACGGCCTTCACCTTCTCGTCCGAAATCGGGCTGGGCAAGGTGATCGATCTCGGCTCGTTCGACCTCACCCCGCGGGTGGCCGGCCGGGCTGCCGTGATCGACTTCTCCAACGTCGCAGAAACGGGTGGTGGCCCTGCCCTGACCTACAACCTGGGCACCTATGACAGCATCCAGGCGCGGGCCGGGCTCAACCTGGTCGGCAAGGCGGCGTTCCGTCCCTTCCTGAATGCCGAATACGTGCACGAGTTCGAGGATCGGCCCGCTCTGGTCGGCGTGAACTTCGTCGGTGGTCTGGCCCCGGCGGCGGGCTTCGCCCTGCCGGGTACGGACAACGACTGGGTCGAACTGAGCGGCGGTATCGGATACCAGGCGGGCAATATCGGCCTGTCGGTCTCCGCAGAGACCACGCTGGAACGTGAAGACGTCTCGTACCAGAGCTACCAGGCGACCGCGACGTTCCGCTTCTAAGCGGACCGATCGGAAACAAACGGGGCGGCCCTCCTTCGGGAAGGCCGCCCTTTTTTTGCCTCCGGATCGGCGCCTGCTCATGCTATCCTTGCAGCACAACACGGGTGCCCGATGATGAAACCATTCTTCCTTTTCGCCCTTGCCGCGACCGTGCCCGCGCTGCCCGGTTGCGCTTCGGCTATGCATTCCCCGCCGCAGGAACGGTTATCGCTGATGGAACAGAGCACCGATATGCTCACGCAAAGCGAAGAGTGGATGGCGTCATTCGAAGAGATGGCGGTGCAGTTCGGTCGGCCGCTCCCGCAGCTCGAGCCGGACAGCGCCTTCAACCGGCACATCGCGGCGCTGCGGCGCTACCGGAGCGATCTGCGCGAACCCGGTGCCGATCTCGACGCACTGGCTGCGCGAGAAGAGGCGCTGGTCCGATCCCACGAACGCCTGCAGGACGCCTATCGCAACATGGTACGTCTGGCTCGGGAGGGGAAGTTGCGCCCCGGTCCCGAATTCGCCGAAGATACGCCGCGCTAGGAGCCCGAGCTCCCGGCGGAAAGCCGATCAGAATCGTCGAAAATCAGGCTCCTTGCCGCTGCGACATCGCACCGGCGGCGCCGTATCACTCGTGCCTCAGCGCCTCGATCGGGTCCAGCTGGGAAGCGCGGCGCGCCGGGTAATAGCCGAAGACGATCCCCATGAAGGCGCAGAAGGCGAGCGCGAGGATATTGATCGTCGGATCGAAGACGAAGGGCACCTCGATTGCCGAGGCGAGCGAGATCGAGGCAAGAAAGGCAAGGATCAGGCCCACCAGTCCGCCCAGCGCGCACAGCACCACGGCCTCGGTCAGGAATTGCAGCCGCACCTCGCGCGCCAGCGCTCCGATCGCCAGGCGGATGCCGATTTCCCGGGTCCGCTCGGTCACGGAAACGAGCATGATGTTCATGATCCCGATCCCGCCCACCAGCAGGCTGATCGAGGCGATCACCGCCACCATCGCGGTGAGGGCCCCGGTAACAGAGCCGAGCGCATCGTTCACCTGCGCGGTGTCGATGACGTTGAAGTCGTTGGCTTCCGCATCGCGCAGCAGGCGCCGTTCGCGCAGCAGGTCGACCAGGGAATCCTGAATCGCGGAAGAGGCATAGCCCGCGTCGTACTTGAGGACGAAGAAATCGAGATCGTCATTGCCCCGAAACCGCCGTTGAACCGTCTTGAGCGGCATGAACACCGTGTCGTTGTCGTCCGCGCCACTGGCACCCTGCCCGCGCTCTTCCAGCACGCCGACCACGATGCAGGAGACATCGTTCAGTCGCATCTGTTCGCCCAGTGGAGAGACATCGGGCAGGAAGATCTCCTCGCGCACCTTCAGACCCAGCAGGCACACGTTCTTGCCCGCCGTCTCCTCGTCGCGCGTGAAGGCCCGGCCCTCCGTCACCTCAACCGTCTGCGCCTCCAGGAAAGCCCTGTTCGCGCCGGTTACGCTCGTGTCCCAGTCCTGCCCGTTGTGAAAGGCGGTGACATTGGCGGTCACGTTGCCCGCCGCCACCGTCACCCCGGCGATCTGGCGCTGGACCGCGTCGACATCGTCCTGATCGAACGGGCGCAGCGTGCCGCGATCGGTGCGCACGGGGAAGACAATGAAGTTGCTCGCCCCCAGCGAGGAAATCTCGTCCTGCACGCTCGCGGTCACGCCATTGCCCAGCGTCACCATGGTCACCACCGCGGCGACGCCGATGATGATGCCCAGCGTCGTCAGGATAGAGCGCAGGATGTGGCGCCGTATCTCACGCAGGGCGAGCAGGAAGGTTGCGCCCAGCATCAGGCGGGCACCTCCATGCTGCGCGCACCGCGTTCGATCCTCTCGACCAGTCCGTCGCGGAAATGCACGATGGTCTTGGCGAAGGCCGCCATTTCTTCCTCGTGCGTCACCATCAGCACCGTGATACCCTCGGCATTCAGCCTGCGCAGCAGTTCCATGATCTCGACGGAGCGTTCGCTGTCGAGATTGCCGGTCGGCTCGTCCGCAAGCAGAACGTCCGGATCGGTGACGAGCGCGCGGGCGATGGCCACGCGCTGTTGCTGGCCGCCGGAAAGTTCCGCCGGGGTGTGGCTGGCCCACGGGCCAAGCCCCACCGCATCGAGGCTGCGCATCGCGGCCTCCTGCCGGACGGACTTCTTCTCCCCGCGATAGAGCAGCGGCAGCTCCACGTTCTCGAGCGCGGTGGTCCGTGCCAGCAGATTGAAGCCCTGGAACACGAAGCCCAGATACTTGCGCCGCAACAGGCTGCGCTGATCGCGGTCGAGCTTCTGAACCTCGACGCCCTTGAAGCGAAAGATACCGTCGGTCGGCACGTCGAGGCAGCCCAGAATGTTCATGGTGGTCGATTTGCCGGAGCCCGACGGCCCCATGATCGCCACGAACTGCCCGCGATCGATTTTGAGGTCCACACCCTTGAGCGCCTGGAACGCGGCGCTGCCGGTGCCGAAGACCTTGGTGATGCCTTCCAGCTCGATCAGCGGCTCCGGGGGCGATGGCGCGCTCATGTGCCCGCTCATTCGCCCAGGGCCCGCACCCCGGTGACGACCTCCATGCCCGGCTTGAGATCGGCGGAGCGAACCACAGTGCGGCGGCCGTCGCTCTGCCCGGTAACGACCTCGATTGCCCGCAACGTGCCGTCTTCCTCGATCACGTGCACCTGCTGGCGACTGCCCGCACCGATGCCGGACTGCTGTTCCTGTTCTTCCAGACCGATCTGCGGGTTGAAGACGCCGCCACCGCTCGCCTGCTGCTCGTCCGGCCGGAAGCGCAGCGCGGCGTTGGGCACCAGCAGCGCCTGGCCGGTGGACTGGGTGGCGATGGTGGCCGTGGCGGTCATCCCGGGCCGCAGCAGGCCTTCGGGATTGTCCACCGCGAGGCGCGCCTCGTAACTGACGACCGAGTTGGTGCCCGCGGCCGCGCCTTCCACGGTGTTGCCCGACGCAAGATCGACGCGCTCCACCCGCGCCGGGAAGCGGCGCCCCGGATAGGCGTCGACGGTGAAGCTTGCGCGCTGGCCGGCCTCCACCTGGCCGACATCCGCCTCGTCGATCCCCACGCGCAGCTGCATCGCGGACAGATCCTCGGCGATCACGAACAGCGTCACCGTGTTGAAGCTGGCAACCACGGTCTGCCCCGGCTCGATCTGGCGGGCGAGCACCACGCCGGTGACGGGCGCGCGTATCACCGCGCGGCTGCGGGTGGTGAGGTTGGCCTGCAGGCTGGCCTGCGCGGCCTCGATGTTGGCCCGCGCGGAGGCGACCGCCGCCCGGTCGCGCGAGACGGCGGCCTGCGCCTGCTCCAGTTCCACCTGCGAAGGCACGCGCCCGTCGGACAGTCGCCGGACCTCCTCCAGGCGCTGCAGCTGCGCGGTGTCCACATCCAGCGTGGCCCGGGCCTGCGTCAGGCTGGCGCGGGCTGCGTTGAGGTTGGCGCGCGACTGCGCGATCTGCTGATCGATGATCTCCGTGTTGATGACCGCGATGACCTGGCCGCGCGTGACCCGGTCGTTGACATCGACCAGCACGCGCTCGACCGGCCCGTTGACTTCGGAGCCGACCGTCACCTGGTTGGTCGGCCGCAGGTTGCCCGTCGCCGTGACCGTCAGATCGAGCGATTCCCGCTCGACTTCCTCGGTGATGTAGGTCGGGCCTTCGCTACCTCCGGAACAGGTCGATACCAGCAGCACCAGCGCGATCACGATCAGCGCGGGCAGCCAGTATTTCATCCACCGACGCCAGCGCGGGCGGGGCTTTTCGCCGAGAAATTCGTCGACCTTTTCGGGCGAGGCGGTGTCGGGATCGGTCATGGCTGTTGCGGTCCTGTGGCGATATCCGCCTCGATGGTCTGGGGCGAGCGCCAGCCGCCGCCCAGCGCACGCGCAAGGCTGACGAAGGCGATCGCGCGGGATGCTTCTGCGGAAACTTCGGCGGTGCGCGCGCCAAGAAGGGAGCTCTCGACGGTGAGCAAACGCTGAAAGTCGATCAGCCCGGCCTCGTACTGGCTGCGGGCGAGGATGGCGGCGTTGCGCGCGCCATCGCTCGCCTCCACGAAGGCGGCAACGCGCTGATCGCTGGCGTCCAGATCGACGGCTGCGGTCTCGACATCTTCCAGCGCGACGAGGATGCTCTGCCGCCACGCGGCGAGCGATCCGTCCGCGATGGCCTCCGCCGCGGCGATCTGCGCACGGGTGCGCCCGCCGTCGAACAGCAGCTGGGTCAGCCCAGCGAACACATTGCCGGTAATGACATCGAGCAGATTGTCGATCCCCAGCGCGGTGCTGCCGACCGATCCGGTCAGCCGCAGCGCCGGGTAAAGCTGCGCCCGCGCGATTCCCGTGCGTGCCAGATCGCCTGCCAGCTGGGCTTCGGCCGCGCTCACGTCCGGCCGGCGGCGCAGCATGTCGGCAGGCGCTGACAGGCCGACCGTCAGCGGGGGCACGGGCACCTCGCGCGGCTCGGCAACCAGCTGTTCGTAGACCGCACCCGGCGGCTCTCCGATCAGCGTCGAAATGGCGTTGGCTGTCGCAACGAGATCGCTTTCGAGCTGGGGGATGGTCGCCAGCGTCTGCGCGCGCTGGGTGCGCGCCTGCTCCACGTCGAGGCTGGAGACCAGCCCCGCCTGGTTGCGCCAGCGCGCGATCTGCAGATTGTCGTCCTGATTCGCGAGCGTGTCGCGCGAAATCTCCAGCTGCCGGGCGAGCGAGCGGGCGGTGATCGTCTGCGTCGCAACCGAGGCGACGATCACGCGTTCCAGATCGGCAAGCGAATATCCGGCGGCGCGCAGGTCCGCCTGCGATGCATCGACCGAGTTCGAAATGCGACCGAAGAGGTCCGCCTCCCACGCAATATCGGCCCCGAGCACCAGTTGCAGATCGTCCTGCGCCAGGTCGCCCACATCGCGGCCGACGCCCGCGTTGGCGCTGACCGAGGGGAGACGGCCCGAACGCGACTCGCGCAGGCGGGCACGAGCCGCACGCAGACGGGTGACGGCCTGCGCGAGGTCCAGATTGTCGGACCGGGCGCGCGCCACGAAGTCATCGATCAGCGGATCGTCCAGCAATTGCCAGTAGGACTGCAGCTCGATCTCCGGCCCCGTGGCGTCGGCTATCGCCCAGCTTCCGGGAACGGGCTGTACTTCCTCGATCGGGGGCGGCGCTTCGGACAGGGTGGCGCATCCGCCAAGGGCAAGGAGAATCGCCACGGCCACGAGTGGAGCCGCACGGCGCCCCCCGATCCTCGTCGCGCTCATGTAATCCATTCCCACTGCCCCCCCTAAGGATCGGGACAATGGCAGGCTCTGACAGGCAATCAAGCCGGGCATTTACGGTTTGTCGAAAATCGGACCTGCTTGGTCGAGCGATACCGCCCCCGAAATGCCCCTTATCCGACAGGACATGGTTCGCGGCCCCTCCCGTACCGGCGCGGATGCCGCGAGGCCTTGAAAGCCGGGTATTTCTATCCGGGCAAACGCCCGCACCGTTTCACCTGCCTGCCGATCTGTGGCACCGGTCCCGGCGATGATCGGAACATTCCTTCTCTATCTGCGGTCCTTCTTCGCGATCGACCGCAAGGGCGTTCTCGTCGCTACGGCGCTGACCCTTGCGGGCGCGCTGGTCGAAGGTCTGCTTGCGCTCTCGCTGGTGCCGGTGCTGGAGATCTTCCTCGGTATCTCGGGCAGCGGTACGGGCGATCGTGTGGCTGGCTTGCTGCGCCGCTCAGGCTTTGGGGACGAAAGCGCGCTGATCTTTCTGGCCGGCGCGGTCTTCGCCGTACTCGTCCTCGCCCGAAGCGCGATCGCGTGGTTCCGCACGATGCAGCTGGCGCGGGTATCGCAGGGCTTCGTGAGGCACTGGCGAATTCGCCTGTTCGCCGCGCTCGACCGGGCCGACTGGCAGAACGCGCTCGATCACAAGCAGTACGAGATACAGCATGTGCTCACAGAGGATGTGGGCCGCATCGCCTATGGCGCCGAAAGCACGATCCGCAGTTCGACCGGAGTGGTATTGATCCTTGCCCAGATCTGCGTGGCGTTCGCTATCGCTCCCGCTCTGGCGGCGGTGTTTCTGGCGACAGCGATCGCCGCTCTGCTGGCCTTCCGGAAGGTGCTGCTGACCACGTCCAGGAAGCGCGGTGCGACGCAGGTCGAGAATGCACGGCGCCAATACAGCGATCTCAACGATTACCTTGCCGGGCTGAAGACGACGAAAATCCATCCCCACCGGGATTTCGGGCGTCGGATGAAGCAGATCGCCGAGGCGATATCGGACAATATGCTCGCTTTCGCCAAGAACCAGGCGAACGTGCAGCTGGCGTTACAGCTGGGATCGGCAGCCCTTCTCTTCGTGCTTCTGGCGCTGGGGCTGCTGGTGTTCGGCACCGCCCCTGCAATCCTGATCGTTTTCCTCGCCATCATCCTGCGCATTACCCCGCCCGCCTTCGCCCTTGTCGGCAGCGTGCAGGCCATGGCGAACACCCTGCCCGCGTTCGAGAATGTGATCGCGGTCGATGCCTCGCTGAGCGCTTCGATCCGCGATCACCCTGCCCCACGGGGTGAACCGACGCGGTCCTCTCCGCCGGAGGGGGCTATCGGTGTGGAATTGCGCTCCGTCTCGTTTGCCTATCGTTCGTCGGGCGCCCCGGTGCTCCAAGACCTTTCTTTGAAGATCGAACCCGGCACGATGGTGGCGCTGCTCGGCCCGACGGGGGTGGGAAAGACCACCGTGCTCGATCTGGTCACCGGGATCGTGCGACCCGATGCCGGCACGGTGCGGGCATGGCGCGCCGGGGGGGAAGAACTGGACCGCGATGGGCTGCGCGCCGCGCTTTCCTACGCCACGCAGGACCCGGTGCTGTTCGATACCAGCATCCGTGAAAACCTGCTCTGGAGCGGCAGCGAGGCGAGCGACGAGGAAATCCTGAACGCCCTCGATATCACTGCGGCGAGGGACTTCGTCGAAGGCCTCCCGCAAGGTCTGGATACGCGCGTCGGCGAGATGGGGATGCAGCTATCGGGCGGTGAACGCCAGCGGCTTTTCCTTGCCGCGATGATCCTGCGCCGACCCGGCCTGCTGATCCTCGACGAAGCGACCAGCGCGGTCGATTACCGCACCGAGGCGCGCATCCTCGCCAATCTGAAAAGCCTGACCCGGGCGATGACCATCGTCGCCGTCACCCATCGCCCCCCCGATCCGGCGATCTTCGACCGGACGATCGATCTGGCCGCGCACCGGGCGCGCTGAACCCCGCACGCGAGCCTTGCCGCGCTCCCAATCCGGCAGGGGCGGCCTGCAGGGATAGCCATTGCAGCAGGTGTTCTTCGAAGCGCGTGCTGCCGGTGCCTGCCTTCACCAGCCCGGAGCCGTGGCCGCCGTCCCAGAGTGCTGGTGGGCAAGGATGCGCGGCTGGCGGAGAAATCCAGCGCCTGCCGCCGACACACTACTGGAGCATTATCGGCCGCAGCTGAGCACCCGCCCCGGCCTTCCCGATCCATCGCACCGCCCCCGCCTTGCGCATGACGCGGCATGAAACCTCGCGCGTGCGCCAGACGATCCCTTGTTCCTTTTCGAAAACTAGGTATGCTCTCCTGCGAACGCACCGAAGTGCGTCGCATGGGAGAGATTCGAGATGGCTTGGGATTTCGAGACCGAGCCCGGCTTTCAGGAAAAGCTGGACTGGATGGAAAGCTTCGTGCGCGAAAAGGTCGAACCGCTCGGCCTGCTCGGCATCCATCCCTACGATGTCAAAAATCCGCGCAGAAACGAGCTTGTTCGTCCGCTGCAGGACGAGGTGAAGCGCCAGGGCCTGTGGGCCTGCCACCTCGGGCCGGAACTGGGCGGACAGGGCTACGGCCAGGTCAAGCTGGGCCTGATGAACGAGATTCTCGGAGGGGCGAGCTTCGCTCCGATCGTGTTCGGCTGCCAGGCGCCCGACACCGGCAACGCGGAGATCATCGCCCATTGCGGCACGCCCGAACAGAAAACGCGGTATCTGGAGCCGCTGCTTGAAAACAAGATCGTTTCGGCCTTTTCGATGACCGAACCGCAGGGCGGATCGGACCCGACCAGTTTCGTCACCCGAGCCGAGCCCGACGGCGATGGCGAGAATGGCGGCTGGAAGATCAATGGCGAGAAGTGGTTCTCCACCAACGGCAAGTGGGCCGACTTCCTGATCGTGATGGCCGTCACCGATCCCGATGCACCGCGCCACCAGCGGATGAGTATGTTCATCGTGCCGGTCGACACGCCGGGCGTGGAGATCGTGCGCAATGTCGGCGTCTACGGGCAGGAAAGCGGATCGGAGAGCTACATCCGCTACACCGATGTGCAGGTGCCGGCCGATCACCTGCTGGGCGAACGCGGCGGAGCCTTCGCGATCTCGCAGACCCGGCTGGGCGGCGGGCGCGTCCATCATGCGATGCGCACCGTGGGCAGCTGCAAGCGCCTGCTCGACGCGATGAGCCGCCGCGCGGTCAGCCGCAAGACGCGCACCGGCACGATTGCCGATTACCAGAGCGTGCAGATGCAGATCGCGGACAGCTATATCGAGCTGGAGCAGTTCAAGCTGTTCGTGCTGAAGACCGCGTGGATGATCGACAAGCACCAGGATTACCGCATGGTGCGCAAGGACATTGCGGCGATCAAGGCGCTGATGCCCAAGGTCTATCACGACATCGCGCAGCGCTGCATCCACATCCACGGATCGCTCGGCGTGTCGAACGAGATGCCCTTCGTGGGCAACCTGATCGGGTCGATGGTGATGGGCATCGCCGACGGCCCGACCGAGGTCCACAAGGTGACCGTCGCGAAGCAGCATCTACGTGCCTACCGCGATATCGAAGACCCGATCTTCCCCGACTACTCGCTGATCGAGCGGCGCGCGCGGGCCGAGCAGATGTACGATCCGATCGAGGAAATTACCGAGGCGGCTGAGTAGCGCGATGGCCACTACCGCCCCCTCGCCAGATTTGGCCCCCGCCCCCGCCTCCGCCCCGCCGATCACGCGGATTCACCGGCTCAGCTTCGGCTTCGGCGCGGTCGCCAACGGGGTGAAGAACGCAGCGTTCTCCACCTACCTGCTGCTGTTCTACAACCAGGTGCTCGGCGTGCCCGCCGCGATCGTATCGGGCGCGATCGCGCTGACGCTGCTGGTCGATGCCTTCGCCGACCCCTTCATCGGTCGCTGGTCCGACATGACCCGATCGCGCATCGGGCGGCGTCATCCCTTTATCTTCGGCTCCGCGCTGCCGACCGCGGCGTTCTTCGTGCTGGCATGGTTTCCGCCAGCCGGGCTCAGCGACATGCAGATGGGGTTCTGGATCTTCGCGCTCGCCTCGCTCACCCGCATGTCGATCAGCGCGTTCGAGATCCCGACCAGCGCGATGGCGGCGGAGCTGACCGACAACTATTCCGAACGCACCGGACTGTTCGGCCTGCGCTATTTCTTCGGCTATCTCGGCACTTTCGGGTTTGCCGCCTTCTCGCTCGCGGTGTTCTTCGTCGCCACGCCCGAGATTTCGCGCGGGCAGCTCAACCCCGAAGGCTACGTCAAGTTCGCCTGGCTCGGCGGGGCGCTGATCCTGATCGCCATTCTGGTGTGCGGCTTCGGCACCCTGAGCCGCGTACCCAACCTGCGCCAGCGCGACGAACCGGGCGAAGGCGCCACCCCCGCATCGCATTTCAAGGAGATGTCGCAGGCGTTCCGCAATCGCGGCTTTCTGGCGATTTTCGGCTTTGGCGTGTTCAAATATACCGCGATCGGCCTGTACGCGGCGACCACGGTCTATTTCAGCACCTATGTCTTCAAGCTGGAGGCGGACCAGCTGGCGCTGCTGACCTTCGACAGCCTGATTGCCGCCGTCCTCGCCGCCCCGCTCGCGCCGCGCTTCTCGCGCTGGCTGGGCAAGCGCAACACGTCGATGTTCATGGCCATCATCGGCATCACGCTGGGCATCTCGCCGCTGTTCCTCACCCTGATCGGCGCGTTCTTCGAACCCGGCGATCCGCTGCTGCTGCCGACCCTGTTCGTGATCGGCGCGGTCTATGGCGCGATGATCGCGATCTCGCTGATCAACACATCCTCGATGCTGGCAGACGTGGTGGAAGACCACGCGGTGCGCACCGGCCAGCACACGGCGGGCGTGTTCTTCGCGGCATCCAGCTTCATGCAGCAATGTTCGGCCGGGCTCGGGATCATGATGGCGGGCATCGTGCTCGAACTGTCGGATTTCCCGACCAAGGCCGATGTCTCGCAGATCACGCCCGCGATGGAGCACAGCCTGATCATCCACTACATACCGTTCTCGCTCGGCCTGTGGATCATCGGCGCGCTGTTCCTCCTCTTCTACCCCATCACCGAAGAAACGCACCGCGAGAACGTGGAACGTCTGAAGGCGCGCGAGGCACAGGCGCGCGAACAGACGATCCGCGACGGCGCCTTCGGCTCCCCGGCAAGATAGGTTCCCAGCTATGGTCACGGACCCAAGCGCGCCGAAACTCGGCCTGCTCACCAAGTTCCTCTACGGCACCGGCTCGATCGGTTACGGCGTCAAGGACGTCGCCTTCCGGTCCTTCCTGCTGCTCTACTACAACCAGGTCGTCGGCGTTCGCGCGGAACTGGTTTCCTTCGCGATCCTGGTGGCGCTGGTCGTGGATGCCATATCGGACCCGCTGGTGGGCCAGTGGTCGGACACGATCCGCACCCGCTGGGGCAGGCGCCACCCCCTGATGATCGCTTCCGCCATCCCGGCGGCCGGCAGTCTGCTGTTCCTGTTCTTCCCGCCCGGGGGCATGAGCGACACGCAGACTTTCTGGTACATCCTGGTGGTCGGCTGCTGCGTGCGCACCTTCATCACCTTCTACGAGATTCCCAGTTCCGCCCTCGCGCCCGAGATGACGAGCGACTATGATGAGCGGACTTCCATCGCCAGCTACCGCTATTTCTTCGCCTATCTCGGCGGGGTCGGCATGGCGTTCCTGACCCTGCTCGTCTTCCTCGCCCCGACCGAGGAATATCCGGTGGGCCAGCTCAATCCCGCCGGTTACGAAACCTTCGCCATCGTGGGCGCGATCCTGATGCTGGTGGCGATCCTGCTGTCGAGCTTCGGCACGCTGCACCGGGTCAAGTATTTCAAGATGCCGCCCGAGCGTGAGAAGATCGGCCCGGTCAAGACGCTCGGCCAGATGGGCAAGACATTCTCGAACAAGGGCTTCCTCGCCATCCTGTCCTTCGGCGTGCTCAAATACACCTCGGTCGGGATGACCTCGGCGCTGAACATCTATTTCGGCACCTATTTCTGGGGCTTCAATTCCGCCCAGCTGGCGATCCTGACGGTGGATTCTCTGGCGGGTGCGTTCCTCGCGCTGTTCTTCGCGCCGCTGGTTTCGAAGAAGTTCGGCAAGCGCAACGCGGCCTTCTACCTCGCCATTCTGGCAGTGATGTTCGCCAGCACGCCCTACCTGCTGCGCTTTGCCGGGCTGATGCCAGAGAACGGCGAGCCGGGCCTCGTCGCCGCGGTCTTCGCGTTCTCGATGCTGTTCCAGCTGTGCGGCGTTTCCTCCGCAGTGCTGACGCATGCGATGATCGGCGACATCGTGGAGGAGAGCCAGCTGCGCACGGGCCGCCGGTCCGAAGGGCTGTTCTACGCGGCGAACACGCTGATGCAGAAATCGACCTCCGGCCTCGGGGTCTTTGCAGCAGGCATGCTCGTCGCCGTCGTCGGGATCGTTCCGGGCTCGGACCCGCGCACCCTCGACCCCGAGATCCCGCGCATGCTCGCGCTGGTCTACGTGCCGACGCTGATCGTCCTCTACATCGGCGGGGCGGGCTTCCTGTTCGCCTATCGCATCGACCGCAGCAGCCACGAAGCGAACGTGGAGGAGCTCGCCCGGCGCGACCGCGCGAGTTCGGTCAACGCAGACGAGGTTCCCGATCCCGCGCAATAGCGCGGAGACCCGCCCTTCAGAAGAAACAGACCGACCAAGGAGCAACACATGGCCACCCAGCTAGAACCCGAGGCGCGCGACAGCGCCGACGTCTTCCGCGAGGAAGTACGGCAATTCATCGCCGACAAGTTTCCCGAAGAGCTCAAGGGCAAGAGCGTCTCGCTCAGCGCGACCGAAGGCCCGATCAAGGAAACCGACGCGCAAAAGGCGTGGCGCGAGGCGATGGGCGAGCGCGGATGGGGCACGCCCACCTGGCCCAAGGAATACGGCGGCGGCGGGCTCAACCGCAAGCAGGCGGCGATCCTGAACGAGGAGCTGGCGCGCGCGGGCGCCTACAACCCGATCGGCGGGATGGGTGTGATGATGTTCGGCCCTACGCTGCTCGAATATGGCAGCGAAGAGCAGAAGCAGGAACATATCCCGCCGATCTGCCGCGGCGAGATCCGCTGGTGCCAGGGCTATTCCGAACCCAACGCCGGGTCCGACCTCGCCAATCTTCAGACGATGGCAGAGGACAAGGGCGACCATTACCTCGTCAACGGGCAGAAGACCTGGACCAGCGGCGGCCAGTGGGCGGACAAGTGCTTCGCCATCGTGCGCACCGATCGCAGCGACAAGCACAAGGGCATCAGCTTCCTGCTGATCGACATGGATTCACCCGGCGTCGAAGTCCGCCCGATCACCATGATCAGCGGCACCAGCCCGTTCTGCGAAACCTTCTTCACCGATGTGAAGGTGCCCAAGGAAAACCTCGTGGGCGAGGAAGGCCAGGGCTGGACCATCGGCAAGCGGCTGTTGCAGCACGAGCGTACCAACCTGTCGGGCGCGGCCCCCGGCGGCCGCGCGGGCGCAAGCCTCGCGGACATCGCCAAGAAGTACGGCCGGACCAACCAGGATGGCACGCTGGCCGATCCCGTGCTGCGGGACCGGATCGCCGATTTCGAAATTCGCTGGACCAGCTTTCTCCACACCGCGCGCCGTGCGGTCGAGGAAAGCAAGGCGCAGGGCGGCGTCTCCGAAATCAGCTCCGCGCTCAAGAAACTCGGCACCAAGCTGGGCCAGGAACGCGCCGAGATGACCATCGAGATCATGGGCCTGCAGGGCCTCGGCTGGGAAGGCGACAACTTCAGCCCGGTCGAACTCCAGGGCGTGCGCGCCTGGCTCTACGGCAAGGCCACCACGATCTACGGCGGATCGACCGAAATCCAGAACAACGTCATCGCCAAGCGTGTGCTCGGCATGCTCGACCATCAGTAAGATACAGGACCGATAGAACATGGCAGTTCTCAACGAAGAGCAGGAAATGCTGCGCGACATGGCGCGCGAATGGGCGACCAACGAAAGCCCGGTAACCGAATTCCGCAAGGTCCGCGCTAGCGGTGAACCGGAAGCGTTCGACCGCGATGCCTACTCAGCGATGGCGGAAATGGGCTGGGCCGGGATCATCATTCCCGAAGAGCACGGCGGATCGGATTTCGGCTTTATGTCGGTCGGCCTCGTGGTCGAGGAACTGGGCAAGACGCTGACCGCGAGCCCGCTGATCGCCACCACGCTCGCCGCCAGCGCGATCATGCTGGGCGGCAGCGACGAGCAGAAGGCCAAGTGGCTGCCCAAGCTCGCCAGCGGCGAGGCCATCGCCACGCTCGCGATCGACGAAGGCCCGCACCACGATCCGCAGGCGATCGAGGCGAGCGTCTCGGGCGGCAAGCTGACCGGCACCAAGGCCTTCGTCGCAGAGGCGCACGGCGCGGACCTGTTCGTGGTCGCAGCCAAGGACGGCCTCTACCTCGTCGAAAAGGGTGACGGCGTCACGCTGACCACCCGCCGCCTGACCGACCAGCGCAGCCATGCCGACATCGCGTTCGACGGCGCAGCTGCGGACAAGCTGGCCAATGGCGGCGACGACCTGCTCGACAAGGTGCTGGATCGTGCTCGCGTGCTGACCGCTGCCGAAATGCTCGGCATGGCGCAGATCGTGTTCGACACCACGCTCGCCTATCTGAAGCAACGCGTGCAGTTCAATCAGGTGCTGAGTTCCTTCCAAGCGCTGCAGCACCGCATGGCGGACCTGTTCGCCGACCTCGCGCAGATGCGTTCCGCGGTCGAGGCGGGGCTTCAGGCGGTCGACAGCGGCGCGGGCGTGTCGCGCGCGGCGATCGTCGCCAAGGCGGAAGCCAACCGCGTGCTCCACACGATGAGCAACGAGGGCATCCAGCTGCATGGCGGGATCGGCATGACCGACGAATACGACATCGGCCTCTATCTGAAGCGCGCACGCGTTCTTGAGGCCGCATGGGGCACCAGAAGCTACCTCAAGAACCGCTTCGCAACCCTGGGCGGCTACTGAGGTCTTGGATCCGCTGGAGGATCCGGAAGGACTGGACGACAAGGCCGGCGCGCAGCGACGCGCGCTGGCCGAACATGCGCGCTTCGTCGATGCGAACCTGAAGCGCAATTACACCGCCAACTTCATCCATGGCGTGCTGGGGATGACCGGCTTCCGGCTGATCTACGCGCCCACCATCATCCCCGCCTACCTGCTGCTGCTGACCGGCAGCACTGCCGCCGTGGGGCTGGGCGCAGCGCTGCTGCAACTGGGCGCGACGATCAGCCCCATCGCCAGCGGATCGCGGATCGAGCATCGCAGCCACATCCTGCCCTATGCGATCCGCGTCGGATCGCTGATGCGGCTGATGATCCTCGGCCTTTCGCTGACGGGCTATTTCCTCACCGGCAACGTGCTGCTGATCGCGACCTTCGCCTGCTTCCTGCTGCTCGGTTTCTTCACCGGCGCGCAGCGGGTCGCGTTCCAGATGCTGATGAGCAAGCTGATCCCGATCAGGAAGCGGGGCCGCCTGCAGGGCTACCGGAATTTCGCCGGAGGACTCATCGCCGCGGTGCTTGCATGGGTGGCGGGCAATTATCTGATCGCGGACGAGTGGCTGGGCAACGGATACGCGACCACCTTCCTGTTCGCCTTCCTGCTGACCAGCGCCGGGCTGGTGGTGCTCAAGACCATGATCCGGGAGCCCGCGGCGCCGATTTCCCGCCCGCAAATGCCGATCATGCAGCGCATCCGCCAGTTTCCCGAGCTGCTGGAAGACCGCGACTTCGCGTGGTTCCTTGGCGTTCAGTGCTTTTCGACCATGGCCCGCGTGGGTGCGCCGTTCTGGACGATCTACGCCGGCACGCAGCTGGGGCTGGATGGTGCGCTGATCGGCGGGCTCAGCTTCGTGTTCCTGGGCTCGGACACAATGTCCAACGTCCTGTGGGGTCCGCTCGGCGACCGGTTCGGTTTCAAGATCATCTACGTGCTGGCGCTGTGCAGTTCGGTATGCGGCGTCGCGCTGCTGATCCTGGGCAGCACGGCGGTGCCGATCTACGCGGCCTTCGTGCTGCTGGGGGTTGGAGGATCGGGCTGGATGCTCGCTTCGACCACCATGGTGCTGGAATTCGGAGAGCCGCAGGATACGCCGATGCGGCTCGCCTTCGTCACCACGCTGGAAGGCGCCATCGCCGCGAGCGGCCCGGTGCTGGCCGGCGTTCTGGTGGCGCTGAGCGGGTTCGTGCCGCTGTTCGTCATCGTGCTCGCCGCGCAGGTTGCGGCGCTGGCGCTGCTGGTGGTGAAGGTGCGCGAACCGCGTCACCGCGCCCCGCTGTTCTGACGCTCGGCCGAGCCCAAGTCAGCGACGTTCGGCGAGCATCCCTTCGCTGAGGACCGACAGGTAGGTTTCTACCGCCCGCTCCGGATCGTCGAACCGGGCGGCCCAGCGGCGCGCCTCGTATGCGCCGTTCAGCGTCGACATGATGATCTGGCTGGCCACCAGCGGATCGACCGCGCGCACCGATCCATCGCCCCACCCGTCGATAAGGAAGCCGGCGAAACGCCGCGCGAGGCGGTTGGACCGCATGACCACGTCCGTCTTGTGCTCGCTGTCGAGCGCCTGCAGCGCGGTGGTGCGCAGCAGTGGCATGGGATCGAAGAACTGCAGTTCGAGCAGCTCGTTGAGGATGCTCGACAGGCGCGTCCAGTACGATCCTTCTACATCGCGCCCGGCCATCTGCACCTTGGACAGGCGATCATAGCTGCGCTGGAAGCACTCCAGCACCAGGTCGTCCTTGGCGTCGTGATGGTGGTAGAAGCTGCCCTTGGTGACATTGAGCGCCTCGGCAATCCGGTTGACCGACGCGCCGCGATAACCGCGTTCGTTGATCAT
Organism: Citromicrobium sp. UBA3494; assembly: GCA_002377695.1. GTDB lineage: Bacteria > Pseudomonadota > Alphaproteobacteria > Sphingomonadales > Sphingomonadaceae > Alteriqipengyuania. Next base: position 69,211 of record DFQH01000006.1, read on the forward strand.
CACCGTGGCCGCGCGCAGGAACTCGTCGTTCTGCTGGGGCTGCGCGTTCTCGTGCGTGCGCCAGCCGTCATCTTCGAGCGGCAGGGGATCCCATTCGCCGCGTGTCGCGGGAATGCCGAAGCACAGGATGTCGACGATCTTGGTTTCGACCCGGGCAAAATCGAGCACCGAGTAGCGCCGCGACCAGACCGGCCACCACAGCATCGCCTCGATCAGGATGTGCGCCCTGGCAGAGAACAGCGCGCGCTGCGTTTCATCCGCCGGTTCGCCGAAGAAGGCGCGCACCTCGTTCACCATCTCGCGATAGGCGAACAGCAGTTCGTCCTGCTGATCCTGGTCGAGCGAGCGGATTTCGGACAGCGCGGTCATCAGCCCGCGCTCCCCCCGGCGGATGCGTTCGCGCAGCGCCACATGCAGATGCACGTATCTGGCGATACGCTTCTCGAGGCTGTCCTCCACCAGCGCTTCCTGCGCCATCGACTTCAGCAGCGCGATGGTTTCGGCATAGACCGAGACGATAAGCTGGTCCTTGCGGGGGAAGTAATAGGTAACGCTGGTCGCGTTCAGCCCGATCGCGCGGGCGACCTTGGTCAGCGTGGTGGCCTGCACGCCCGTATCGTTGATCAGCACCGACGCGGCGTGGACGATGGCGCTGCGCTTCTCGCCGAACTTCTTCGTGACGTCGGGCTTCTTCGCCATCCGCTCCCCCAGCATCGTTATCCGCCACCCGCGCACCCGATCGATCCGGAGTGCGGTAGAGGCTTCAGAAGAAGCTCGAAAGCTCCTTCTTCAGGATCTTGCCATTGGCATTGCGCGGCAAGGTCTCCTTCGAAAAGGCAATCTTCACAGGCACCTTGAACTTCGCGAGCCTCTCCGCAACCCATTCCTGCAGCTCTGACTCGGTAGCATGCATGCCGGGCGCCAGGTGGACGACTGCGGCAGGCTCTTCGCCCAGCTGCTGGTGCGCGATGCCGACCAGCGCCGCATCGGTTACGGCCGGGTGATCGTAGAGCACGTTTTCGACTTCGGACGAATAGATGTTCTCGCCCCCGCGGATGATCATGTCCTTCGCGCGGTCGGCGATGTAGCACCAGCCCTCTTCGTCCAGCCGGGCGAGGTCGCCAGTGCGCACCCAGCCGTCGATGAAGGTCTCGGCGGTGGCTTCGGGGTTGTCCCAATAGCCCTTCACGATCATCGGCCCGCGCGCCCACAATTCCCCGATTTCGCCGGTCGGCAGTTCGCGCGTGCCATCCTCGCTCATGATCTTGAGGTCGGCGACCGCCACGGCCGGGCCACAGCTGTCGGGGCGGTTGAGGTAATCCTCCGAGGAATGGCCGGTCACGGTCGCCATCGTTTCGGTCATGCCCCAGCCGCTGCCGGGCAGCGCGCCGAATTCCTGGTGAATCCGGCGGACCAGCTCGGGCGCGGCGGGCGCGCCGCCATAGGCGATCGCCTCTATGCTGGAGAGGTCGTAGTTCTTGCGTTCGGGATGTTCGAGCAACTGCCACGCAATCGTCGGCACGCCGCCGGTGGAGTTCACCTTCTCGCGCTCGATGATCTGGAAGGCTTCGACCGGGTCCCAGCGATACATGAAGATCATCGTGTTGCCTGCGGCGATGGCGCCCATCAGCCCGGCCGAACAGGCGGTGACGTGGAACAGCGGAATGACGGTGAGCGTGGTCTTGGGCTGCGGCGCGGGGATTTCCTCCCCCCGGCGGAGCACCGCGCAGGCGGCGCCGAAACCGCTCGACATGATGTTGGTGCACAGGTTGCGATGCGTGCCGAGCGCGCCCTTGGGCTTGCCGGTCGTACCGCTGGTGTAGAAGATCGTCGCGTCGTCTTCGGGCGCGATGTCCACCTCGGGCAGCGTGCGGGTAGGCAGGTCCTTGTAGGTATCGGGCGTGCCGAGAATGTCTTCGAGGCGCGATGCGTCTTTCAGCTCGCCCTCGTGACGGGTCACCAGCACATTTTCGAGCTCCGGGCACTGGTCGCGCAGTTCGGCGATCCGTTCCCAACGCTCCTCGTCGCAGACGAGCAGCTTGGTGCCCGAATTGGCGAGGCCGTAGGCCAGCTCTCCGCCGGTCCACCACGCGTTGAGCGGAACGCAGATCGCCCCGATGGTCACCGCAGCGAAGAAGACGACCGGCCATTCGGGCAGGTTGCGCATTGCCAGCGCCACGCGGTCGCCCTTGCCGATGCCGCGCGACTGGAACTCGTGCGCGAGCGTCGCGACCGCGCGGAACCACGCATCGTAGGTCATCCGCTCGCCCTGGTAGATCACGAAATCGCGGTCCCCGTGCGACTGGCCGAGCAGCGCGATGGCGCGCAGGTTGGGCGGCGCGTTCTTCCACACGCGGGTCTTCACGCCGCGAATGTCCACCTCTTCCATCTCGAACCGCATGCCCGGCGCGGTCAGGATCGCCTTGCATTCAGCGCGGCTGCGCGCGGGCCAGTTCTCGGGCGGCGTCCAGCCGATGGCGGAGGCGAGGTCTTTCGGTTTCGCGTTGCTCGCCATCACAGGACCTCGAACAGACCGGCCGCGCCCATTCCGCCGCCCACGCACATGGTCACGACCACATACTTCACACCGCGCCGCTTGCCCTCGATCAGCGCGTGGCCGACGCAGCGCGCGCCGGTCATGCCGAAGGGGTGGCCGATGGAGATCGAGCCGCCGTTGACGTTGAGCCGATCGTCCGGGATGCCCAGCTTGTCACGGCAATACAGCACCTGCACCGCGAAGGCCTCGTTCAGCTCCCACAGCCCGATATCGTCGATCGACAGGTCGAACCGTTCGAGCAGCTTGGGGATCGCAAACACAGGCCCGATGCCCATCTCGTCCGGCTTGGTGCCCGCGACCGCCATGCCGACATAGCGGCCCATCGGCGTGAGCCCGCGCGCCTTGGCGACCCCGGCCTCCATTAGCACGCTCGCGGCCGAGCCATCGGCCAGCTGGCTGGCATTGCCGGCGGTGATCGTGTGCCCCTCGCCCATGACGGGATCGAGCTTCGCCAGCCCCTCCAGCGTGGTGGTGGGACGATTGCATTCGTCCATCGCGATGGTGACGTCCTTTTGCGAAACCTCGCCGCTCTCGCGGTCTTTCACGTCCATCACGGTGGAGACTTCGATGATCTCGTCCGTCAGCTTGCCCGATTCCTGCGCGGCGGCGGTGCGCTGCTGCGACTGGAGCGAGTAGGCATCCTGATCCTCGCGGCTGATGCCGTAGCGTTTGGCGACGACCTCCGCCGTGCCGATCATCGGCATGAAGATATCGGGATGCATCTTGAGCAGCTCTTCGTCGCGCTGCGGCTTGGCAGTGTTGTTGCGGATCGCAGTGATCGATTCGACGCCGCCCGCAACGCAGATATCCATCCGGTCGACGATGATCTGCTTGGCGGCGGTGGCGATCGCCATCAGCCCGCTGGAACACTGGCGGTCAATGGTCATGCCTGCGACATCGACGGGGAGCCCAGCGCGCAGCGCAATCTGGCGGCCGATGTTGAACCCCTGCGCCCCGCCCTGGCTGGCGGCACCGAAGACGACGTCTTCTATCTCTGACCCGTCGAGCCCGGCGCGCTGGACCGCCGCCTCGACCGACCAGGCTCCCAGTTGCACCGGATGGGTGGCGTTGAAGGCCCCGCGGATCGATTTCGCAAGCGGGGTACGGGCGGTGGACACGATGACTGCGTCGCGCATGGTTTCAGACATTCCTTTCCCTCGTGCCGACTCGTGCGGCTTGGCCACCAATCTAGCCTTCGCGGGAGCCGACAGGCAAGCGTCGTGTGAATTTTTCTGAAAGAGGGGTATGAGCCTTCACATCCGCGCAAAATCCGTTACCCCGGCACGGATAAAGATAAGGTACGCTGCGAGAGAGCGCCAAAAGCGATGGAGAGAGCAATGGAACTGGCCAACCCGGAAGACCGGGGGTTCGACGGCGAGAGATTACAGCGGATCGACCGCTTCCTGACAGGATCCTACCTCGACACCGGACGCCTCAAGACCATGCAATTGCTGGTCTCGCGCGACGGGAAGCCGGTGCATTACTGGCACGGCGGCACGCTGCGCGACGACGGCACGCCCATGCGCGAGGATGCGCTGTTCCGTATCGCGAGCATGACCAAGCCCATTACCTCGATCGCGTTCATGCAGCTGGTCGAGCAGTGCAAGGTTGCGCTGGACGATCCGGTCGCGCGCGTCTTGCCCGAGTTCGAAGGGCTCGGCGCCTATGCGGGCGGCGGGGGTGATCTGCCCTTCGCGCCGACCAGGCCGGGCCGCCCGATGCGCTTCGTCGACCTGATGACCCACATGTCCGGGCTGACCTATGGTTTCCAGAGCCGCACCAGCGTCGACGCCGCCTACCGCAAGGCGCGGCTCGACCTGTCGCGCGCGGCCATCACCTCGGACGAATATGTCGCCACGCTTGCGAAGATCCCGCTCGAGTTCGAGCCGGGCACGCGCTGGAACTACTCGGTCGCAACCGATGTGCTGGGCGTGTGCGTGGAGCGGATCAGCGGCATGTCGCTCGGCGATTATTTCCGCGAGAACATCTTCGCTCCGCTGGGGATGGAGGATACCGGGTTCGATATCGACCCGGCAAAGCAGGATCGACTGGCCGACGCCTATCTCTATCGGCCAGGCAAGCCCCCGCGGCTGACCGACAAGGCCGCCGAATCGCGCCTGATGGAGACCGCGACCTTCCATTCGGGCGGCGGCGGCCTGATCTCGACGCTGGCGGACTACGACCGCTTCTGCACCATGCTGGTCAACCGGGGGGCCCACGAAGGCGGGCAGATTGTCGCCCCCAAGACGCTCGATCTGATGACCGCCAACCACCTGCCCGGTGGCGCCGACCTGACGCAGATGAGCGAGAGCATGTTCAGCGAGGCGAACAATGCGGGCACCGGTTTCGGGCTCGGCTTCGCCGTGGTAACCGACCCGGCACGTACGCTCATGCCCGCAAGCAGAGGCGAGTATTACTGGGGCGGCGCCTATTCGACCGCCTTCTTCGTCGACCCGGTGGAGCGGATCACGATGGTTTTCATGACCCAGCTCTATCCCTCCTCCACCTATCCCATCCGCCGACAGCTCAAGACGCTGATCTATTCGGCCCTCACCCACTCGAACGCCTGAAGGAGTATCGAACCGATGACCTCACCCATTAGAACCGAACGCCACGACAACGTGCTGGTGATCATTTCCGACAATCCACCGGTCAACGCGCTGGGCCAGGCGGTGCGCGCCGGGCTGGTCGACGGCATTGCCGAGGCACTGTCCGATGACAGCGTCGAGGCGGTCGTGATCCGCTGCGACGGACGGACCTTCTTTGCAGGCGCCGACATTACCGAGTTCGGCAAGCCGCCGCAGGGCCCGAGCCTGCCCGAAGCGCTCGACAAGCTGGAAGCGAGCGACAAGCCGGTCGTCGCCGCGATCCACGGCACCGCGCTGGGCGGCGGCTGCGAGGTTGCGCTGGCGTGCCACTACCGCGTCGCGGTGCCGAGCGCGAAGATGGGCCTGCCCGAAGTGAAGCTCGGCCTGATCCCCGGTGCCGCGGGCACGCAGCGCCTGCCGCGCCTGGTCGGTGCGGAAGCCGCCCTCCCCCTCGTCGCCATCGGCAATCCGATCTCCGCGAAGAAGGCCAAGGAGATCGGCCTGCTGGATGAGCTGGTGAGCGAGGACAGCCTTGCCGCCGACGCCATCGCCTTTGCCAAGTCGAAGATCGGCCAGCCCGTTCCGCGCTCCAGCGAGGGCGACGCCAACCAGGACGGGATCAAGAACCCCGATATCTTCGACGAATTCCGCGCCAAGAACGGCCGCAAGATGCGCGGTTTCGACGCGCCCAATGCCGCGATCGAAGCGGTCAAGGCGGCAGGCGAGCTGTCTTACGCCGAGGGCGTGAAGAAGGAACGCGAGCTGTTCGGCAAGCTGATGACCGGCACGCAGTCCAAGGCAATGCGGCACTATTTCTTCGCCGAACGCGCCGCGAACAAGGTCGACGACATTCCCGCCGATACCCCGCTGATCGACATCAAAAAGGTCGGCATCATCGGTGCGGGCACGATGGGCGGCGGGATCGCGATGAACTTCCTGTCCGCCGGAATCCCCGTGACCATCCTCGAGATGAAGCAGGAAGCGCTCGACCGGGGCACCGGCACGATGCGCAAGAATTACGAAGCGACCGCGAAGAAAGGCCGGATGACCGCCGATCAGGTCGAACAGGCGATGGGCCTGCTCACCCCCACGCTCGAATATGACGACCTCGCCGATTGCGATCTGGTGATCGAAGCGGTTTACGAGAGCATGGACGTCAAGAAGGACGTCTTCGGCAAGCTCGACGAGGTGGTGAAGGAGGGCGCAATCCTCGCTTCCAACACCAGCTATCTCGACATCAACGAGATCGCGACCGCCACCAAGCGCCCCGGCTATGTGCTGGGCCTGCACTTCTTCAGCCCCGCCAACGTGATGAAGCTGCTCGAAGTCGTTCGCGGCGAAAAGACGCGCGACGACGTGCTGGCGACCGCGATGAAGCTGTCCAAGAAGATCGGCAAGGTCGCGGCCGTCTCGGGCGTGTGCCCGGGCTTCATCGGCAACCGCATGCTCTCCAAGCGGCAGGAGCAGGCGAACAAGCTGATCCTCGAAGGCGCGAACTACTGGGACGTCGACGACGTCCTGCTCGAGTTCGGCTTCCCCATGGGGCCGTTCCAGATGGGCGATCTCGCCGGGATCGACATCGGCTGGCACCGCGATCCGTCCAAGGTCACGACCATTCGCGAGGCGCTGTGTGCCGTGGGCCGCTTCGGCCAGAAGGCGGGCAAGGGCTTCTACGACTACGACGAAGCGCGCCAGCGCACCCCGTCGGACGAGGTGAAGCAGATCATCGCCGACTTCGCGGAGAAGGAAGGCACCGAGCAGCGCGACATCTCGAAGGACGAGATCCGCGAGCGGCTGCTCTATCCGATGGTCAACGAAGGCGCGAAGATCCTCGACGAAGGCATGGCGCAGCGCGCGAGCGATATCGATGTGGTGTGGATCAACGGCTATGGCTGGCCGCTCTACACCGGCGGCCCGATGTTCTGGGCCGACACCATCGGGCTCGACACGGTAGTCGCCGGGCTGGAAAAGCACGGCCTGCCGGTGAGCGATTACCTGCGCAAGAAGGCCGACGCGGGCGAAAGCTTCAACTAGGCTCCTCCCTCACCCGGATACGAAAAGGCCGGCGCCCCACGCGGGACGCCGGCCTTTTTTGTGAGCTCGATCAGAGTTCGCTGGGCAGTTCGCGAATGTCCTTTTCCGGATCGTCTACCAGCTGCGGCGTCACATCCAGCTCCATAACGTTGCGACTGGCGGTCGTGTAAGGCTTCCATTCGGGCAGCAGTTCACTCGACGGAGTACCGGTCTTGGCGAAGGCAATCCACGCATCGCTCATCATGTCGGCCATGATCTGCGCGTCTTCGCCGGTCCCGACGAGCGCCGCGCTTTCTACCGCGTTGTCGAACATCAGCGGAATGTCGAGTGTGTGCGGGCTACGCAGCATGCCCCCGCCGATCGGGGTCTCCCACGTCAGGCGGTAGACATAGACCGGCGCGCTCGCGGTCTTGGCCTGCTGGTCCGCCAGCAGATAGGTGCCGCGCACGAAGCGGGTGCCCATCGCGATGGCCGCGAGGTGCGTGGGCGAATAATCGGGATAGCGCTTGCGATAGGCCGCGACCGCAGCCACCGCCTGTTCGCCCATCGCGCCGGTCATCGCGCTGAGCGTTCCTTCGGTCAGCCGCCCGAACCACGGCTGCGCGGCGACGAACAGCGTCATCTCGTCCTTGTTGTAGCCGATCAGCACCGGGATATCGCGCGACTGCTCGGGCGCGGCGGGCAGGAAGGGATCGCGCGGGATGATCGTGCCGTCGGCAATCGGCCCGAACTGCGGTCCGCTGCCCATGGCACCCGAAGGCGTGGCCTTTCGCACCGCTTCCACGATCTCGTCGCTCCGCACGTTACGCAGATCGTCGAGCGTTTCGACGCCCGCCGCATCGAGGATCTTCGCAGCATAATCCGCCGCCTCGGCAGGTTTGCCGCTGAACACGCCGGGGCCCGACTGGATCACCGCCTTGTCGAATAGACCATCCGCCGCAGGCATCGCCATCAGGTGGCTGACCTTCGATCCGCCGCCGGACTCGCCCATGATCGTGACGTTCTCCGGATCGCCGCCGAAGCCCGCGATATTGTCGCGCACCCACTCAAGCGAGCGGACCAGATCGAGATTGCCGACATTGCCCGAGGCGGCGAACTCCTCGCCGAACTTTTCCGCGAGGTTGAGATAGCCGAAGGCGTTGAGGCGATGGTTGACCGTGACGACCACAACGTCGCCCTTCTCGGCCAGATTGCGCCCGTTATAGGCGGGCCAGTTGCCCGACCCGTAGGCATAGCCGCCGCCGTGGAACCAGACCATCACCGGGCGCTTGCCCCCATCGCCCGCCGCGGGGGTCCACACGTTGAGGAACAGGCAATCCTCATTGTCCATCTTCGCCTCGGTCGAGGTAGGGAAGATCGCCTGAATGCGGCGGGTCATTTCGGATTCGTTCGGGCCGCTGGCCGAATAGAGCTGCATGCACGGCGCGCCGTAGCCGGTGGCGTCGGCAATGCCTTCCCAGGCTTCGGGCTTGGCGGGTGGCTGAAAGCGAAGATCGCCCAGCGGCGGCGCGGCGTAGCGGACACCGAGGAAGGCATCGATGCCTCCCTGCTCCAGCCCCTGGACCGGTCCCGCTTCGGTTTCCACCACGGGGGTAGCGTCCGCAAGGGTCGGCTCCTGCGCGCTCGCGGCGGCGCCGATGGTCAGCGCGGCGAGCGATGCGAGGGACGCGAATAAATGACGTTGCATGGAAATCTCTCCCTTCGATGTGTCTGCGACACGAAGGGGCGGAAGCCCGTGCCAGACTCCCGCCCCCTCGCCCGGGTAGTTCAGCCGATGCCGCTCAGAAGCGGACCTTCGTGCCGATCTTGAAGGTCCGTCCCTTGGCAGTGCCGATAAACGGATCGTAGCTGTATTCCAGCCGGGCGGCCGGAGGATCGGTGTCGAACACGTTCTCGACCCCGGCCTGCAGCTCCGCCTCGACCCCGGCGAAGTTCAGATCGACCGTCGCGAAGATGTCGTGGACGAAGAAGCTATCCACCCGGCGGCCGAAATTGGTCTCGCCGAATTCGGGCGTTTCGGCGCAGAACTGCGGGCCGCACCGATTGTCGTCGACCCCGCCGATATAGTTGCTCGACCACGTCACGCTGACAGGATTGATCTGGAAGTTGGCGTAACCGCTCGCCCTCCACTCCGAAACCGTGCCGGGGGCGCGGTCGTAGTTGGAGAAGCCTGCCGCGTCGTAGCCTTGGCTGAAAAGCAGACCATTGAACTCGAAATCGCTGAACTTGTATTCCAGAGTGTAGGTCGCATTGCCGCCCACGCTGACCCTCACCGGACCCAGATCGGTGCGGTAGTTGACGCTGAAATCGAGCCCGCTCGTGGTCACATCCGGGCCGTTGACGGCCTGCGTGCGAATACGGCTGATATCATTGCCGATGGTCGTGCCCTGCGTGCAGGTACCGCCGGCAAACACCACATACGCCACGAAGGGGCTGGAGCAATCCACCAGCTGCGTGCCGTCGAGCCCGCCCGGCGCCACGTTCTCCGCGATGGCCTGAACGGGCAGCGTCGTGAAACGCCCTTCGAACTCGTAGGTCCAGTAATCGACGCTGAAGTTGAAGCCCCCGAATTCGACGATGGCCCCGATATTGTAGGTGAGGGCCGTTTCGGGCGCGAGCGCGGGATTGCCGACGGTGTCGGTCGCCTTGTAGGCGCCGCCCAGCACGTCGATCCCGGCTACGGCGCTGACACCGGCAGTGCCCAGATCGGCGGGCAGCGGACCGCGGAACGTGTCACCCACCGAGCCGCGCAGGGCGAGGAAATCGGTAACCTGCCAGCGCGCGGACAGCTTCGGATTGACGGTGGAACCCACCAGCCCGCCGTAATCCTCGTAACGGATCGCGCCGGTCAGTTCGAACCCGTCGAACACTTGCATCTGGGCTTCGGCGAAGAGGGCGTAGACATCCTGGGACAGGCGCGCGCGCGGATACTGGCCGAGGAAGGTGAACGCGCCCACCGGGAAGTTCGTGTCGTTCGGATCGTCGAGGCACGTCGTGTCGCCGTCGATCGCGCAAGGGTACGCGGCCGGATCGCTGAAGCGGTTGATCGGATCGGTCGCGAAGTCGGTCTTGCGGTATTGCGCACCGAAGGCATAGCCCAGCGTCCGCCCGAACAGACCGGCCTCGCCGGCGAAGACCGCGTCGAAGATGTACTGTTCTTCGGTCGCTTCGGTCCCGCTGGGCCGGGTGATGTAGTTGATGACTTCCAGCGAGTTCTCGTTCCCGGGAACATAGGCCGGGTTCGTCAGGCCCAGCGCCGGATTGCCCGGCGCGGAATTGATGAACGGGTTGAAGTAGAGGCAACCATTGGCCCCCGGGGTAGTGCCCGTGCAGTTCTCCCCACCGAAGCCGTTCAGTGCGCGCTGCAGACGATCGCTGACGATATCGTTGGAGAAGGCCGTGCGCGAACTGTTGATGTACGTGCCCGAGGTTTGCAGCGTCAGGGCGTCCGACAACTCGATGTCGAAGCTGCCCGAAACGCGCCACGCATCGTTGATCGCCTGCCCCTGGCCGGCGCCGCGCGGGTCGAGCGGATTGCCGCCCAGTGCGAAGGGCCGGAACAGCACGATGGACGAGAGCACCGGGGTAAACAGGCGCGGCGGCGTTCCCGGCGCGAAGGTCTGCTGAAGGTAAGCGGCGTAGCCGGGGTTGCTGGCCGGCACGGTGAAGGCGCTCGCGCTACCCGGGCCATTGGGGCCCTGGGTGATCGGATAGCTGGGCGAATAGCCCAGTTCGAGCAGCTCCGTATGGGAATAGAGCGCCTCCGCCATGAAGCTGACCTTGTCCGAAAGATCGGCGGTGAACTGGCCATAGACCTGGTAGCGATCTTCCTCTTCGATCAGGTTCACGAAGGGGATGTAGCTGTAGCGGCAGACCGGCAGCGGTGAGGCGCCGGGGCGTGGGAACACGCCGCTGACGCCGCCCAGTGCCGTGCAGGCACCAACCTGGTTGCCATCCACGCCAAGGCCGACAGTCGTGACGCCAGCGCCCGGAACGACGGCGAGCGGCGCGTAGAGGCCGGGGTTCGACAGGAAGGACCAGCCGGTCGGGTTGTCGGCATAGGGCACCTGCGTGAAGTCGCGCGCCGTCGTCGGCAGTTCGGAACGATGCTGCCAGCCTGCGCCGATCATCAGGTTGGCGGTGCCGATATCGAACCCGGCGAGCGCGCTGACGCGGTAGTTGTCGTCCGACCCGTCGACGAATTCCCAGTCGCCGGCGACTTCGATCCCGTCGAAATTGCGCCGCGTCACGAAGTTGGCAACGCCCGCGATCGCGTCGGACCCGTAGGTCGAGGCTGCCCCGTCCTTGAGCACTTCGATCCGGTCGAGCGCGAAGAGCGGGATCAGGTTGGTGTCGGCCGCACCGTCACCCGGCTCTGTGGCGAACCGGCGGCCATTGAACAGCACCAGCGTGCGCTCGCGCCCGAGGCTGCGCAGGTTGATCGAACCCACACCCTGGCTGCCGCCCGCGCCGTACTGGTTCGAATCGCCGAGCACGGGGCCGACGGACGGCAGGCTCTTGATGAATTCGAGCGGACTATCGATCCCGCGCGCGTCCAGCTCTGCCTGGCCGAAGACATCGACCGGCTGCGCCCCGTCTTCGCGCTGGCCGCGAATGTAGGAGCCGGTGACGACGATGGTCGTATCGGGATCGGACTCGATCTGCTCGGCAAGCACGGGGTCTCGCTGCTCTTCGGATGCGGGCGCACTTTGCGCCATCGCCGCCGGGGCAAGGAATGCGGCGCATGCAGCGCCTGCAAGCAGTTGCGGTTTACCAATCATGTCTCTCTCCCTCATCGCCGATTTTCCGGCTTTTTATGGTCGTTGCTCTAAATCTAGGGGCTTGCGGCCTCCTCCTCTTCGGGGCCGTCCGGCAGGCCGTCGGCCGGTGCCATGCGCAGCCCCCTCGTCTCGATCAGCGCGACATCTCCGCCCGGGCGGTAGGGTTGCCATTCGAACCCCGCGCCACATTCGAAACTGCGGGCCCCGGGCGCCATCTTCACGAAGGCGACCCAGCATTCGTTGACCGTGCTCGCCAGCGTGCGATCCGCCTGGTCGGCACGCTCGCCGCCCCAGGTCGACTGGTCGATCGAATCGAAGGTGAACATCAGTTCCGCCGAGTGGATCGGCCCCTTGGTCCACTCACCTTCGCGGAAGGCGGGCGTGTGATCGAAGCGATAGAGGAACGCCGGGGCGCCCTCGTCTCCGGCAAGACTTGCGAAAGTGCGCGCGCCGCGAAAGCCGCCTTCGCCCTGATTGGAGCCGACCAGCAGCGGCACGTCGATCTCTTCGCCTGCCCGCAGTGCCGCAATCGTGGAAGTCGGCTTGAAGCTGTCGTCCGGCGTGAAGAAGAAGCCGGCGCGCAGCGGCTCGGACGCAGCGAAGGTCTGCGCGGAGATGCCGCGCAGGTCGTCTGCCGTCGCGTCCGCCCCGATGCCGATGGTCTCCAGCGCCTCTATCGCCATGCCCTGCGCCTGTGCCCTGGGACGATCGGGCAGCAGCAGGCTGCCGGACTGGACGATGGCCTTGTCGAACAGGCCTTTGGCGGACGGGATCGACAGCAGGTTGGTGACGATGCCGCCGCCTGCCGATTGTCCTGCAATGGTCACCTGTTCGGGATCGCCCCCGAAGGCGGCGATATTGTCGCGCACCCATTCGAGCACGGCGACACTGTCCTGCAGCGCGTAATTGCCCTTGGGCTCCCGCGGGTTTTCCGCATCGAGCGCGGGATGGACGAAATTCGCCAGCGCGCCGAGCCGGTAGTTGACGCTGACCGTGATGACGCCGTGCTTTGCGTTGGCGGTGCCATCGTAGGAACCAAGGCTTCCCGCCCCCAGAAAGAACGCTCCTCCATGGAACCAGACCAGCACCGGCGCGCCCTGCGCATCTTCGGGCACGGTGATCGTGAGATAGAGGCAATCTTCCGATTGCGCCCCGTTCACGCCGCCGAAATTGGCGACCATCGTGTCGGTATCGACCGGCTGCGTGCACGGGGCCTCGTGCGCGGTCGCGGCGCGGACGCCTTTCCAGGGATCGACCGGCTGCGGAGGGCGCCAGCGATTATCGCCCACCGGCGGAGCGGCATAGGGAACGCCTCGAAAAACCAGTACGCCGCCTTCACGCGATCCCAGAAGTGTTCCGGCCTGCGTCTGAACCTCGACCCCGTCGATCGGATCGGGCATCTGCGCCATACAAGGCTGGGCGATCAAACCCGCCGATGCGGCCATCAACGACAGAATAAGCTGTCTCATTGCTCTCTCCCAACCCCTCTGACCTGCTGTCATAGCGCACGGTTTACGATCTAACAACATAGACATTCGAATATCGGGTACGATTTCGAGACGGGTCTATTACGGCGCCTCTCTTGGCAATGTGCTGGACAGGAACGGGCGCTTTTGAATAGCTTGGCGCGATGCAGCTGACCCGGGCAGAACTCTTCGACCATATCTGGTCCGAACCGATGGGCACCGTCGCGGCCCGGTATGGCCTGACGGGCAATGGCCTCGCCAAGATCTGCGACCGGCTCGCGATTCCCCGCCCCTCCCGCTCGCACTGGACGCGCAACGCGGACAGCCGCACGCCGCGGCCCGAGCTTCCGCCCGCCCCCCTTGGCCTGAGCGAAACCTTCGCACTGGGGCGGCGCCAGGCCCGCCAGTCGCCCGGATCGCGCACGCGCATGTCGGCGGACGAGCGGCGGCGGCACCTGATGGACACCGCCACCGCGATCGCGATTTCGGATGGCCTGTCTGCTGTGACCATGCGCGAAGTGGCGCGCCAGGCCGGCATCAGCGAAACGCAGGTCCACAATTGCTTCGGCGGCCGCACAGAACTGCTGCTGGCCCTCGCCCGGCGCGAGATCGCGACCCAGGAATCGCAACGCCGCAGGCGGATCGCGCGCGGTACCAATCGGCAGACGCGCGTGATGCTTTCGACCATCGGCTATCTGCACGAATCGGCGCAGCGCGGCCCGCTGCTGCAGATGCTGCTCCGCACGCCGGAAGTGCGCGATGCCCTGAAGCCCGAACTTGCGGCGTTGAGAGATGCTGCTCGCGAACCGATCCTTCAGAGACTGGTCGACCAGGGAAGGATGGATCTGCAGAGCGCGCGCGCCTCGACCGCGGCGCTCACGGCAGTGGCGCTGAAGGCTGGGGGCATCGTGGCAAGCCGGCGCGCGCCCTTCCCGATGGTCGAGGAAATCTGCCTTGGCGTGGTGATGGCCGGAGCATTCAGCGACGAAAGCGTCGCCGCAGGAAACGCAGACTAACCAGCCCCCACCTTGAACGCATTCAGCGAGGCCGTGACAAGGCGGCGGCAGGTTGCGTGGGCGGTCGCCCGGTCGACCTGATCGAGACGCACGAGGGGCGCGAGCGATTCGGGGATGCCCGCAACCAGTTCGAGCAGGACGAATGCCTCGCGCGGCGCGAGGTCCAGTGCCTGGCAGGTTTCGCGTGCGATGCGCCGGAGCAGGCTGCGAAACCGCTGGCGGCTTGCCGGCCCCAGCGGGCTGTCCTGATGCCGCTCTCGCAGGATCAGCTGCAGGAGAGGGCCATTGTCGATCAGGTAATCGAGATAGGCATCGAACGCCTCCAGCGCGCGGCCGTGGAAGTCCGATGTCCGTTCGCCCGGATCGGGAAGGACGAAGTCTTCCATCCGATCCAGGTGCCGGTTGAACAATGCATCGATCATCGCCGGAACGCCGTCGAAATAGACGTAGAGGAGGCTTCGGCTTACACCGACCCTCTCGGCAATATCGCCGAGCGAGAGATTCAGTGTCCGGCCTTCCCGGATCAGCGCTTCCGCTGCTGCGAGCACTTCCTGCTCGCGATCTCCTTCTGCCGCCACGGCTTCCATCCTCCCGCTGTGCAGCCACCCCGGTGCATTGGCAAGGCGGTACGCCTGCGCCCGGACCCTTTTATAACTATTGGTTTGACTGTCAGGAGGCAGCCCGGCACCTTTCCACGCGAAAAGGAGAATCCAGGTGAGCGATGGGATTGGCAGGAGTTCAGGCAGAGGCATGACACGGCGCGGGCTTATCAAGGCGGGATCGGTCGCGAGCGCGCTGGCGGTTACGGCCCCAGCACTGGCTGCAAGACAGGCTTCTCAGGGTCCGGGGGCTGCGGCAGACGGAGCGGGCTGGCGCGAGATTACGCCTGCATTGACGGGCTATATTGCGGGCGCGTGCGAACACCGCATACCGGCGCGGATCAGGGAACGCGCGCGTCTCCACATTCTCGACACGCTGGCCTCCATTGTCGCGTGCCACTCGCTCGAGGCGTCGCAGCTGGGCCGCCGCTATGCACAGGCCATGTCACCGCAGGGCACCAGCCCCATCCTGGGTTCGCGGCAGACAGCCTCGCCGGTGGATGCGGTCTTCGCCTCCGGGATGACCGCGCACGCGGCCGAGATCAACGATTTCATCCCGTCGGCCTATGTCCAGCCCGGCCCCGCCATCGTTCCCACCGCCATCGAGACTGCACGCCTGAACAGGCGCAGCGGGGCAGACCTCGTGGGCGCGGTGGTTGCAGGGTACGAAATCGCAGGCAGGCTGCCCAAGGCGATCGGCACGCGCAATCTCTACCTCGCTGGCCTCGCCAATCACGGCATCGCTCCCACTTTCGGCGCAGCGGCAGCGGCAGCGCCGTTGATGGGGCTCTCCACCGATCAGGTCGATCACATGCTGGCCTACTGCGCGCAGCAGGCGTCGGGATCGTGGCAGTGGCTGCTCGACGTGCGGCACGTGGAGAAGGCCTTCGTCTTCGGTGGCATGGGCGCGCGCAACGGAATGCAGGCGGCACGCATGGCGAAGATCGGCTTCACCGGCGTTCCGGCCAGCTTCGACAATGAGAATGGCTGGTTCCGCTGGCGCGCCTTCCAGGGCGAAGGGGCCAATCACGCCTCGCTCGTCGAAGGGCTGAACGAGGAATACGAACTCTCGCTGGCAGCGATGAAGCGCTACCCGGTGGGTGGCCCGACGCAGCCAGCCGTGCGCGCCCTGCTGGACCTGCGCAAGACCGTGACGCCCGAAGAGGTGGCAAAGATCGTGGTCGCCATGCCGGGCGAGGCCGCCACTTTCGAGCGCGCGAACATGCCCGCGCTCAACATCCCCTATCTGGCGGCGATCATCATGCTCGACGGAAGGCTCGATTTCGTCGACGCGCAATCGCTCGACCGGCAGGAGAACGACGCGGCTGCCCGCGAATTCGCGCGCAAGGTCACCGTGGTGCGGGACGAGGCGCAGGAAATGGGCGAAGGCGAGGATCGTACCGAGAGCGCGCGCGTCACCCTAACCCGCAAGGACGGCACGCAGGAAGAACGCTACGTGCCTTATGTGCCGGGCTATCCCACGCACCCGCTGGCAAAGGCCGAGGTGCAGGAAAAGGCGCACGAACTGATCGAACCCGTACTCGGGGTTGCGGCAGCGAACCGCCTGATCGCGCTGTGCGACGATCTGGACGATGCGGGCAGCGTTGACGCGATCGTGGAATTGATGCGCTTCGAAAGCACCTGATCTTAGAGGCAAAAAAAGGGGGAAGCACCCATACGGATGCCTCCCCCAGTCTGCTCGAGAGGAGCGTTACTCGGCCGCTTCGGCCATTGCTTCGCTTTTGCGGTACATCATGTGATCGTAGTTGGTGCGGTAGAACATGTCCTTCACCTCCTCGTCGAAGCCTTCCAGCGAAGCCTCGAACTTGCCGTAGGGGTCCTTGGTCCCTTCGGGGTGCGGATAGTCGCTGGAGAAGAGGTACAGCTCGGGCGCGGAATCGCGGATCATGCGGCCCACATCCTCGTTCGGGAACGGCGTGAAGCGCACCGCCCGCCTGATGTATTCGGACGGCAGCTGGTCCATGTCCTTCAGGTACTGGTCGGTCTTGTTGAACGAGTACCAGCCATGGTCGAGCATGCGCAGGAATTCGGGCACCCAGCCCGCCCCGCTTTCGATCACGCCGCCGCGCAAATCGGGAAAGCGCTGGAACACGCCGTCATAGACCATCGCGGTGAGGAATTCCTGGGGGGCGAACCACAGGCACAGGAAATCGGGGAAGCGCAGATTCTCCCCGCCGCCGTGCAGGTCCGCCGCGCGCTCGCGCCCGTTGTTCTTGAACTTGGCGGGCTGCGTTTTCGTGCCCGGGCCGATATGCAGCATGAAGGGGATCCTGTTGTCCTCCAGATACTGCCAGAACGGATCGAGATCGGGGTGGCCGGGGCTCTTGTCGCCTGCCGGGCCCGCGCTGAACATCACCGCCTTCGCGCCCGCCTCGACGGCGCGCTTCGCCTCGGCGAGGCCGCGCTCGGGATCGTCCAGCGGAGTGAATGCCACGCAGTCCATGCGGCCGTCAGCATCGCAGAAATCCTGCTGCGCCTTGTTGAGCGCCGTCGCGGCGGCATAGCGCTGGTCGTCGCTTTCCGCCTTGGTGATCGCCCCCAGGCCGAAGGTCGGGAACACCAGCTGCCGCTCGAAGCCCAGCCAGTCGAGCGCCTCGACCCGCTCGTCCTTGTCGAACCCGCCGTAGCCCAGCCAGCCCTTGGCCCCCTCGATGGGGTTTTCCAGCGCCTTGGCGCGCGCTTCGGGATCGCTCTTACGCGCCTTCGCGGCATCGATCATCTTCACGATCCGGTCGCCGCCTTCGCGCTGGGAATACACCTGCCAATACATCTCCTTGTACTCGCCCTCCAGATAGGGGGCGAGCCAGTCCTGCGTTTCCATCGTGTGCGAATCGGCGTCGTTTACGATCCGGCCCTTCGTGTAGGTCATCTGCATCTCCTGAATTATCGCCCTGCTGTATCTCACGCTATTGGTTAGGGTGTCAATAGGAAACAAAACCGCATTTTCTCGCGGAAATTGAGAGGCAATCCGCACCGCAGAGCTTGTCAGGCTCGATCACGCTGAATATCGGGTATGGAAAAGGGGGAGAGAGAGCATCGTCCAGCTACCGGAAATTCTCGCGGTCGAAGCGATGGGGGAGCGTGTCTTCGAAGGCCCCGCCGGCCCGGCGATGGGCCCGCGCCTGTTCGGCGGACAGGCCATCGCGCAGGCGCTGATGGCAGGCTGTGCGGCGGAAGACGGCGGCCGCCTGCCCAATTCGCTGCATGCCCATTTTCTGAAAGCCGGGGCCAGCACGGATCGGGTGCGCTACACCGTGACGACGCTTTCCCAAGGCCGCAGCTTCGCGGTCCGCCGGATCGACGGCATGCAGGGCGACACGCTGATCTTCTCGATGACGGCATCCTTCCATATCCAGGAAGCGGGCCACGAACATGCGACCCCATCCCCGTTCGATCTGGACATCGATGCCGCGCTATCGGCGCTGGAAGACTGGCGGTCGAAAAGTGCGCGGGCGAACGACGCGCCGCTGGTGGATCGCCTGCAGAAGCGCCCGATAGAAATCGTGCCGCTGGAACCCGATTCGCTGTTCGGCGCGGGGGCGAGCAAGCCGCATACTGCGGTCTGGATGCGGATGCGCAAGCCGTCGGGTGCCGACCCGCTGATGCAGCGCGCGCTGCTCGCCTATGCATCCGACATGATGTTCCTGCGCAATGCCCTGCTTCCGCACGGCGTCCGACCGGGGAGCAGCAGAGTGCAGGCCGCATCGCTGGACCACGCGATCTGGTTTCACGAAACGCCCGACTTCGACGCGTGGCATCTCTACGCCACCGAGAGCCCATGGGCGGGCCATGCCCGCGGCCTCAATCGGGGCCACTTCTACGATCTGCAGGGCCGGATGGTCGCCAGCGTCGCGCAGGAAAGCCTGATGCGTCCCCGAGGCGAGGCGCGCGACAGGCTGTTGCAGGACAAGGCTTCGTGAAGGCCCGCATACATCACGGCGCGAGCCTTCCGGCCGCCCGAAAGGACATAGCATGAGCGAGACGACCCCCGCCCTTTTCACCTTCGTCAAACTGACGGTCGCGGATATCGACGCGGCCACCACCTTTTTCGAAAAAGGCTTCGGCCTGACCCATGCCGATACGGTCGACACGCCGACTTTCCGCGAACACATGATGACCGGGCCGAAAGGCGCGATGACGATCGTGCTGTTCCACTGGAAGGATGGCCGCACGATCGAGGTTGGGAACGGCTACGGCCCCGTGGGCATGATCTCGCGCGATCTCGACGCCGACCTCGCACGGGCGGTTGCAGCGGGCGCGAAGCAGAGAGGCGAAACCGTACAATTCGGCCCGGCGCGCATCGCCTTCGTGAACACCCCCGAAGGGCACGAAATCGAGATCATGCAGATGGGCGAAAGAGGCGCGGCGGCGTAACCCGCCTCGCGCCTAGTCCTCGTCCCGCCAGGTGCGCCCCGGTTCCGCCCCGTTCGGCGGAGAGCGTAGCGTTTCGGCGGCCACCACGCGCGATTCTGCCGCAAGCCATGCGACCGCGTGGTCATTGGCTTCGCTACGCGCAGGCCATGTGAACTTGCCGCCGCAATCGAGGGTCGTGGCGGCGGGGTCAGCCTTTGCAAAAGCGACCCAGCATGAATGCACCAGCGCTGCCACGCGCTGGTCCTCCCCGGTCGGACCCTCGGGCAGCAGCTGATAGGTGCCCAGCGTATCGAACACGAAGGGCAGTTCGCCAGCGTGGGGCGCACCGTTGGGATCGCGCTCTCGCAGGGCTTTGGGAACGTAGTCGAAGAAATACTGGAACACCGGCGCGCCATCTTCGGCCAGATCGGCGACGCGCTGCGTGCCGACCAGTCGCCCTTCGTCCGAATTGGTGCCGAGCATCAGCAGCACGTCATGCTCCTGCCCCGCCTCGAAGGTCTCCATGATGGAAGCGGGTTTCACCACCCCGTCGATAATCGTGCGCAGGCCGAAAGCCGCTGCGCGGTCGGACAGGAAACGTTCCGCGGGCAGCGCCCGCAGCTGCCGCGCGGTCGCGTCCGGCAGGCCGAGCGCCTTGGCCGAAGCTTCGCCGCGCGCCTCGGCCTGCGCCAGCGGGGTGCCCGGTGTCGGGAGCGAGCCGGTCGACTGGAAGATCGCCTTTTCGAACAGGCCTTCGGCCAGGGGCGAGGTTACCAGGTTGGCGGTCATCGTCGCCCCCGCGCTTTCGCCGAACAGCGTGACGTTGTCGGGATCGCCGCCGAACCGCGCTGCATTCTCCTTCACCCAGCGCAGCGCCGCGATGGCGTCCATCAGCGCATAATTGGCGTTGGGTCCGCCAGCCTTCTCCGCAGTGAGCGCGGGGTGCGCCCAGCCGCCCAGCCCGCCGAGCCGGTAATTGATGCTCACCAGCATCACGCCGTCGCGCGCAAAGGCATCGCCGTGATAGGTCGGCAGGCTGCCCGCCCCCACCACGCCGCCGCCGCCGAACAGCCAGACCATCACGGGCGCGTTGGTCGCGCCTTGCGGAGCCCAGATGTTGAGCGTGAGGCAGTCTTCGGAAACCGGCCCGGCATATCCGCCATAGTTCGGAGAGCCGTCTTCGTTCACCGGCTGGAGGCAGGCGGGGCCGAAGCTGTCCGCCACTATCACGCCGTCCAAACGGGCCGGCTCCGGCGCGCGCCAGCGCAGTTCGCCGACCGGGGGCTGTGCGTAAGGCACGCCCCTGAAGACGATTGCATTGCCTTCTGGCGAACCCTGCAAGGCCCCGGAGGTGGTTTCGACGAGGCCCGACGAGCCGGGCGCAGGCATGCTCGCGCAAGCGGAGAGCGCAAACGCCCCCGCAAGTACGAGCCCCCATGCCCTGCGCAGGCTCACAGACCGCGCCCCTCTGGCAGCAGGCGCTGCAGCAGCTCACGCTCCGCCCCATCGGGATCGTTCACCACCTGGGGGTCGATATCGAAGATCATCGTCGCGCGGCTCTGCGGATCATAGGTCGGCCATCGCGGCAGCGCGGGCGTGTTCGGGTTGCCGCTGCGCGCAAAGGCGATCCAGGCATCGGCCATCAGGTCGGCCATCCGCTGCGTCTCTGCCGTCTCGGGCCCGGCAAAGCTGGTCGAGCGGGCCACATTGTCGAACACGAAGGCGATATCGAGTGCGTGCGGCGTTTCCAGCCGACCGCCTTCGACCGGAGTCTTCCAGTCGAGCCGGTACATGTAGACCGGCGCACTCTGCGCGCTCTTGCGTTCCGCCTGCAGCAGCGCGGTGCCGCGATAATTGCGGAAGGTCGCCACCTGGAAGAACACATCGCTGGCGTCGTATTCAGGATGCGCCGCGCGCATGCCCGCGATCACCTCCTCCACGTCGGCATCGCCCGTGAACGCCTTCAGCTTCGCGGGCAGCTGATCCCACGTCAGCGAAAAGTTCTCCGGGCTGCCGAGCCCGCCCTGCAGGCGCATCTCGTTGTTGTTGGTGCCCACCAGCAGCGGAATGTCGGCGGAAACAGGGTTGGCATCGGGCGTATAGGGCTGACGCGTGATCGACCGGCCATCGACGACGGGGCGATAGAACGCACCCCTCGTGCGCGACTTCATCATCGCGGTGACGAAATCGTCGATCGGCATTGCGGCCAGCTCCTCCACGCTGGAGACGCCTGCGGTTTCCAGCAGGTTCTTCGCCAGCGGAGTGGCCACACGCGGGGTGAAGCCTGCGAGCGACATGGAACCCGACTGCGCGATGGCCCGGTCGAACAGGCCGCGCGCATCCTCCATCGCCATCAGCGTGGAGACCTTGGCCGCACCGCCGGATTCGCCGAAAATGGTCACGTTGTCGGGATCGCCGCCGATTTCTTCCGCATGGTCGCGCACCCATTCCAGCGCCTTGACGATGTCGAGACTGCCCAGGTTGCCGCTGTCGGCATATTTCGGATCGTCGGTCAGGTCGGCGAGATAGGAATAGCCCAGTGCGTTGAGCCGATGGTTGAGCGTGACGACCACCACATCGCCGCGCTCCGCCAGCCGCGAACCGTCATAGCCGTTGCTCGATCCCGAGCCGGTGACGTAGCCCCCGCCATGCAGCCAGACCATGATCGGGCGCTTCTTCCCGTCTCCAAGGCCACGCGTCCAGACGTTGAGGAACAGGCAATCCTCGCTGGTGCCGACCGTGTTGGCCCAGGATTCGAAGACCGGCACCTCACCCATGGGGCGCTGCGGACATTCGCTGCCGAATTCCTTCGCGGGGCGCGTTTCGGTCCAGCCTTGCGGATCGGCTGCCAGCTGGAACCGGCGGCCTTCGGTCGAGGTCGCATAGCGCACGCCGCGGAAGACGTTGACCGAGTTAGACGCGCCTTCGAGCGTCCCGGATACGGGTCCGTAGCGGGTATCGAGGATCGGCGCGCCATTGGCTGTCGCCATCGGAGCCTGCGCCCCGGGCGTCGCGCAAGCGGTCAGCCCCAGCGCGGCGGCTGTGGCCAGACCGGCCCAGAATCTGCGGATGGTCATTTCCCTCGTCCCTCTCGTTCTAGTCTTCTGAATAATATGGCAGATCGGCCAGATCGCCTGCGCGCACACCGCGCGCCCAGGCGGCGCGGCCCACCACGAATTGCTCTTCGGGCGCGTCGGTCGGTTCCAGCCCCGATGCGCGGAAGGCCGCACGCATCGCGGCGCGCGCCCTGGCATCCAGCACGGGGATCGCGCCCTTGGGAGCGTGCGAGTCGCGCGGCAACAGGCCACCGTTGCCGCCGCCCAGCCACTGGTAATAACGGTTGTGTTGCCACGGATGCGCACCCGCGCGGATCACCGGGGCCTGCACGGCGAAGAAATGCGACAGCACGGGCTCGATATCCCGCGCCAGCGCGTCGAGCTTCGCGGTATCGCCCGCCGCGCTGGCGGCGAGCAGGCGGTTGCCGATTTGCCGCGCGGGCGTCTGCACCGCCTCGGCGTTCCACTGCCCGCTCCAGTCGATGCGAAAATGGCGCGAGAGCAGCGGCAGGAAATCGAGATTGACCGGCCCCATCGACAGCCGGTCGCCCAGCCGCTGGCACAGCTGCATGGTGGACGTCAGCGAGACGGGCTGCGAGATCTTGACCCCGACCACGTTCTCCATGTCTGCGACCCTGTCGTACACATCGAGCGGCTGGCCCGCCGGGCCAAGCGCGGGAAAGGCGCGCCGCTCGGTGGCTGCATAGAGCATCACCGGCAGCGAGGTCGCCGCGATCCGCGCCGCCATCAGGTCGTGCAGCTGGCCCGCGCTGCTCTCTGCCGGATAGGTCGAGGCGAGCAGCACCAGCTGCACGCCCATGTCTTCCAGCGCACGCAGCATCGTCAGGTCGGTGTCCACCTTTCCGCTCGGCAGAACGCCATGGACCGGAAGCGCGTCGCCCGCCTCGTCGATCACGATGCGGTGGAATTGCGCCCAGCGCGGATCGCCGGGCAATGTCCAGTTGATCATCGGCATCGTGCCGGAGAAGCCTTGCGCAATGGCGTGGCGGACATCGTGGCGGATCGCCTCCTCGTCCAGCGTCTGGCCATCCTCGAGAAAGCTCGGGAGGAAGAGGTTCATCAACCCGCGCAGGTGCGATGCCGCCCATTTGCGCTGAGGCGAGCTGGCCGCTGGGGCAAGGCGGCCGCCTGCGGGGGCCAGCGCCTGGACGGCTGGGGCCGCCATCAGCGCCGCCGCCCCTGCCAGCGCGCTCCGCCGCGAGATCCGCACAGGATGCAAATGTCCGCCTCTCCCCACGGGCCCAGCCGACACTCTGGCGGTGAACCCGGTATTTGAACCAAAACCATTCGCCCGCATAAGAGGGGCGCGGCTGGCATACCCTGTTTACGAAAAAGGACTTAACACGCAACTGCAATTGGTTCTAGTGTCAGTGCAAACAGGCAAGGGAGAATCGGGATGATGACACGGCGGCAGACACTCGGCGGCGCGCTGGCGCTGGGCGCAGCAACGATGGCGCGGCCTGCGCTGGCCTCCCCCATGTTCCCGGTGGTCGAGACCGCTCAGGGCAAGCTTCGCGGGTTGCACTCGGGCGGCGTCGCGGTGTTTCGCGGGATCAGCTACGCGGCGGACACCTCGGGCGCGAACCGCTTCATGCCCCCGCAGCCGGTGGAGCCATGGGCAGGCGTGCGCGACGCGCTCCACTGGACCGATGTGGCCCCGCAGATCCCCGGCGACCGGCGGCACACCTATGCCGACCTGATCATGGTCGATCGCAATCCTTCGGGCATGGGGGAGGACAATCTCTCGCTCAATCTGTGGTCGCCCGGCGTGGATGCCAACGCGAAGAAGCCGGTGATCGTCGTGCTGCATGGGGGCGGGTTCTATTCCGGCTCGGGCAATTCGGTGGGGATGGATGGCGAGGCGATGGCGCGCTTCTCCGACAGCGTGGTGATCGCGATCAACCATCGCCTCGGCGCATTCGGCTTCCTCCACCTCGCGGAATTCGGCGGGGAAGACTTCGCCACTTCGGGCACGGTGGGGATGCAGGATATCGTCGCGGCGCTGGGCTGGGTGCGCGAGAACGTGGCGGCCTTCGGCGGCGATCCGGACCGCGTGCTGGTCTACGGCCAGTCGGGGGGCGGCGCGAAGACCAGCGTGCTGATGGCGATGCCCGGCGGCAAGGGCCTGTTTCACCGGGCGGGCGTGATGAGCGGATCGGCGCTGCGCATGATGCCGCCCGAAATGGCGACCGGCACCGCGAAACGCCTGATGGACGCGCTGGAAATTGCGCCGGGCGATGTGCGCAAGCTGCAGGAGGTGCCGTGGACCATCCTCCTCGAAACGCAGGCCAAGCTGGAGGCCGCGGACCGCGCGCGTGGCGAGGCTCCGCGATCCTTCGCCCCGGTGGTCGACGGGATCGCCCTGCCCCGGCACCCCTGGGCCCCGGATGCGCCCGATGTGTCCTCCCACGTGCCGATGATCGTGTCCTCCGTCCTCGACGAGCGGTCGTACCGGATGGGCGACTTCTCGATGGACGAAGCCGGGCTGGTGGAGTTCGCGCGCGAGCGGGTGGGCGACAAGGCGGAGGACGCCGTCGCCGCCTATCGCGCCGAGGACCCGGACGCGAAGCCCTTCATCCTCGCCGCACGGCTCGATTCCGATCAGACGTTCCGCAAGGGCGCCTTCGCGCAGGCCGAACTCAAGGCGAAGCAGCCCGGCGCGAACGTGTGGACCTATCTGTGGACCGAGCCGAGCCCGGCAGCCGACGGCCGGTTCGGGGCGGTGCACGGCATCGATGTCGCGCCCAGCCTCTACAACACGCGCGGCGCGCTCAACGGGTCGAGCGCGGCGGCCAACAGGCTGGCGAAGGCTATCGCATCGAGCTGGGCAGCCTTCGCGGCGAATGGCGACCCGAACAACGAACATGTGCCCGAGTGGAAGCCCTACTCCCCGCCCGAACGCGCGACGATGATCTTCGATGAGGATTTGAGGGTGGAAAGCGATCCGCGCAGCGAATTCCGCCAGTACTGGCGGGGCTGAAGACCGCGAACCTGCCGAGCGGGCTGCGATAGGACCGTTCGAGCGGGCCTGACGCGCAGGAGCGTGTCAGGCTCTCGCTCGCGTCATTCCGGGTCTTTGGAAGCGGGCGCCGCGATACCTTCGCGCATCAGCAGGTTGGCGGCGGCGGCCACCTCGTCGCTCCGGTCGGTCTCGCTCCACAGCGAGAACTTGAGGCCCAGGAAAACGTTCATCCCCATGATGGCCCAGGCGTGCACTTCCGACAGGTCGTCGCGCAGCTCGCCGCTTGCCATGCCCCGTTCCAGCCGTTCGAAAATGCGCTTCGCCGTCGTTTCGTAGTGATCTCGATAGATGGCGGGATCGATGAATTCGGACTCATCGATGATGCGATAGATTTCCTTGTTCTCACGGGCGAAGCGCAGGAACGCGGCGAGCGCGGCGCGCTCTATTTCCATCGCCTTGGTCTCGGTGCTGATCGCCTCGCGCGCGGTCGTCTTCACCTGCTGCCCGAGGTCGCGCACCAGCGCGCGGAAGATCGCCTCCTTGGTGTCGAAATAGGTGTAGAAACTGCCTAGGGCCACGCCCGCGCGGCGGGTGATGCCCACGATCGACGCCTGGTGGAACCCGTTCTCCGCAAACTCGACCTCTGCCGCATCGATCAGTTTGCGCATGGTCCGCCGCCCACGCTCGGTCCGGGGCTGCTTTTCCCCCTCGTGCGAATCCGAAACGTGCGGATCGGAATTCTGCGATTGCGATGATTGCGCGTCCAGCCTGCTCATACCCCTTGCGTAACCGCCCGTGGCCGCTTGCACAACGATCCAAGTTGAAATCCGGTTCAACTATCAGTATAGCGGTCGCAAGACAGGGCTACAAAGGCCCGGGATCTGGGGAAGACGATGCCGTTCGGCGATCATTTCTATCGCAGCAGCGATGGCGAGCTGACGCTTTATGCGCGCGACTACGCGTCGAGCGGGCCTGCCGTGCTGCTGATGCACGGGCTGACGCGCAATTCGGCGGACTTCGAAGGTCTGGCGAGCGCGCTTGGCGGCCAGTACCGCCTGATCGTGCCCGACCAGCGGGGCCGCGGGCGCTCGCAGTGGGATGCAGACCCGGCGCGCTATCGCCCCGATATCTACGCGCAGGACATGCTGGCGCTGCTCGATTCGCTGCAGATCGACCGGGTAGCCACCATCGGCACCTCGATGGGCGGCATCATCGCAATGCTGATGGCGGCGACCCAGCGCGAACGGCTCTCGGCGCTGGTGCTGAACGATGTGGGGCCGGAAGTTTCCGCCGAAGGACTGTCGCGCATCTCCTCCTATGTCGGCGAGACCGGCCCCTTCGCCAGCTGGGCCGAAGCGGCGGAGGCCTGCCGCCGCCAGAACGCGGTCGCACTGCCGGATTATTCCGACGCGCAATGGCTGGCGTTCGCGCAGCGGCTGTGCACGCAGCGGCCCGACGGCTCGATCGCCTTCGCTTACGATCCGGCCATCGCCAAGCCGCTCGCCAATGGGGAAAGCACCGATGCGCCCGACCTCTGGCCGCTCTGGTCGGCCCTCGACGGACTGCCGATCCTGACGGTGCGCGGCTCCAGTTCGGACATACTCTCTGCCGAAACGGCCCGCCGCATGGGCGCCGAGCATTCCGGCCCGTTCGAACTGGCCGAGATTGCCGGGCGCGGCCACGCCCCGATGCTGGACGAGCCCGCAGCAACGTGGGCGATCACAGGTTTTCTGAAGAAATATGCGCAGTCGGCCCACCCGGTCCATGCGTGACGAATAGAACAACGTGAGGAGGAGGATACTTATGGCCCAGACCAAGACTACGCTCATCGCCCTGAAACTGGGGTCCGCACTGGGGGCGCTGATGCTCGCCGTGCCCGCGATGGCCCAGCCGGTGCCCGATGAAACCGAGATCGACGAAACGCCCGACGTCGGCAGCACGATCGTCGTCACCGCACGGCGCACCGAGGAAACGCTGGAAGACGTCCCGGCCTCCGTCTCCGCCTTCGATACCGCAGCGCTGGAGCGCATCCAGGCACAGGACACCACCGGCCTGCAGGGCGCGGTGCCGAACCTCAACATCGTACAGGGCCGCGGGTCTTCCAACGCGACCAACATCTTCATCCGCGGCGTGGGCCAGCCCGACGCCCTGCAGACCTTCGATCCGGCGGTCGGCGTCTATGTGGACGATGTCTATCTCAGCCGTATTCGCGGGACGCAGCTCGATCTGCTCGACCTCGAACGGGTCGAGGTGTTGCGCGGGCCGCAGGGCACGCTCTACGGCAAGAACACCATCGGCGGTGCGCTGAAACTGGTGAGCCGCCGCCCGGGTAACGATCTGCGCGCCAATTTCGGCGTCAACTACGGCACGTTCGACCAGCTCGATCTCAGGGGCTCGGTGTCCGGCCCGCTCGCCGAGGGCGTATCGGCCGGGATCGCGGCGATGTATTCGCGGCGCGACGGCTTTGTGGAGGACCGGGTGCTGGCCCGCGACTACAACGACAAGGATACGCTCGCGCTGCGCGGCACCCTTGCGCTGACGCCGTCCGACGATTTCCGGATCGACCTTTCGGCAGACTACAGTCGCGACGATGCCTCGCTGAACGTGGGCGCGCCGATCAACGAACTTCGGTATCTGTTCACCGGTCTGGAGCTGCTGCCGCTCGCCGTCGATCCGGAGGATTACGACTACACCGCCCGCACCACGCCGGGCCTGCCCAACTCGACCAAGCTCGACCACTGGGGGGCTTCCGCGCGCATGGAATGGGATGTCGGCCCGGAAATCCAGCTGCGTTCGATCACCGCCTACCGCGAACTCGACACCGACGATTACATCGATATCGACGCGACCGAGCTGGAAGTGGGCGACGTGTTCGTCGGGGTGGACCAGAACCAGTTCAGCCAGGAATTCCAGTTCGTCTACGACGGCGTCGGCTTCCAGGCGGTGGCCGGGCTGTATTATCTGCAGGAAAACATCACCTCAGACCAGCGGGCCTTCGCCGACGATCTGGTCGATCTGAGGGGCTTTCGCGCGGTGAATGCACTGCCCCCCGCCCTGCTTGGCCCGGATGACTTCCCGACCTTCCTGCGGACCATCGCCGACGATCTGCAGACCGACAGCTATGCCGCTTATGCCAATGTCGATGTCGAACTGACCGACGCACTCACCCTCGCGGCGGGCATCCGGTATACCTACGAGCAGAAGGACTACTTCCGCACCACCTCCACCTTCTCTTCCGCGCCCTTCCTCAACAGCGCGGCCCCGTTCGAGTTCGCGCCGAGCGATTCGTGGGACGACGTCTCGCCCATGGCATCGCTGCGCTACGAGTTCAGCCCGGATGCGAGCGCCTATCTGCGCATCGCCAAGGGCTTCAAGTCGGGCGGCTTCAACGGTCGCGCCAACTCCGCGACCGAGACCAGCGCGTACGAGCCGGAAACCGTGCTATCCTACGAAGCCGGTTTCAAGGCCTCCATCGACGGCCAGATCCGCCTCGCCGGTGCGGTGTTCTACAACGACTACGAGGATTTCCAGGCGCGCGTATCGGGCATCGAGGTCGATCCCATCACCAACGTGCCCACGCCAACGCTGGGTGTACTCAACGCGGGCAAGCTGGAAATCTCCGGCGCCGAGCTGGAAGTCGCGTGGACCCCGACGCGGGCGTTCCTGCTCGACGCGCAGATCGGCTATCTCGACGCCAAGTACGACGAGTTCGCGGATGACCGCTTCGCCAGCACGAATGGCAGCCGCGCCTTCCAGACGCCTGCCTTCGCGCCGGACTGGACCATTCGCCTGGGTAGCCAGTACACGTTCGAATTCGGTGACGGCAGCGATCTGGTGATCGGCGCCCAGTACAAGTACCGGTCCGAATATGCGCTATCGGTCGACAACACGCTGATCGATTCCACGACCCGCATCGAAGGGCTGTTCGAAGACGGCTACAGCCTCGTCGATGCACGCGTGGAATGGACCGCGCCGGGCGAGAACTACACGATCGGCGTTTACGGCCAGAACCTGTTCGACGAGCTTTACAAGACCGACGGGCAGGAATTCTCCTCGATCGGGAATATCCGCACGGTGTATTTCGGTGCGCCGCGCACCGTCTACCTTCGCCTCACGGCAAGCTTCTGATGCGACGGGCGGGGGCGGCACACGCTGCCCCCGCGCCTACCGCTCGCTGCACCCAAACCCTCTTGCGCAGCGCATGATCGCGCGCGGCGCCTCTGGCCCTAGTCCATCGCCTTGTCGCCGTTCGACATGCGGTGCGCCTTGCCCGGCGCCGTCTCCTGAAAGCCGACGGAGGCGACCTCCATCGTGTGGGGCTGCGAAAAATCGAAATCCACGGTCGCCACGCCTCCGGTGGCGCAGCAGCCCGCATCGCTCTCACGGCGCACCAGCGCGAAGGCCGAATTTTCCCTCAGGTTGAAAACCAGCGGGCTGGCAAGTGTGAAGCCGGCAGGCAGCAGGCGGTTCGCATCGTCCATCAGCCGATCGGCGGTGGTCCAGTTCCAGCCCGCTCCGCTGTCCTTCAGAAGGATGTCGGCACTGCCCAGCCCCCGGTTGCGCGCGGGCACATGCAGCAGGAACGTGCCGTCGCCATCGCGCACCGCCACGGGCGGATCGAACCAGCCTTCGGTCTGATGCGAGACGAGCAGGCTGGGCACCGCACCGTCCTGTTCGAACAGGACCATCATTTCGGTTGCCGGTCCATCTGACGGCTGCAGCGTTAGAAGCTGCCAGTACAGCGTCGTGCCCAGTGTCTGCGCGGCAATCTGCCCGCTTGCGATAATGGTGCAGTCCGCGCGGGTTCGGTAAAGGCACTGCGTCGCCAGCGTGTCCTGCGGCGCATCGTCCAGCATGACGGCCAGTTCCACATCCTCGCTCGTGCAGCCGCCCTGATACGCGCTATCGGGACACACCAAGGTATAGGCGTCCTCGAACATTTCGGGCTCTTCGCCGTCGAGCGCGCCGGGCTGGGCCTGCGCGGGCGAGACCATGCCCGTGCACGCGGCCAGGCTTGCGGCAAATATCGTCCAGGTCTTCATGCTACCGTCTCCCCCCCGATCTAGCGCAAACACGGGCGCCATTCGGGCGATCCCCGGTTAGCAAAGCCCCGCGCGCGCTCCCAGCAACTTGTGCTCGCATTTTCCTACTGCGGCAGAACCTGCGATAGTGCGGCCATGCGCCATGCCTGCCATCCGTACTGCCCCGCGCACCTTCAACCGCCGGTTTCGACGGGGGCGGCTTTTTCTCTCCTGGACAGTGTGTCAGGTGTGTCAGGCGAAACGACCAACCCGGGAGAAGACTTGTGACCGACAGGCATTTCGACATCGTGATCTATGGTGCAACCGGCTATACCGGGCGCCTTGTTGCCGAGCATTTCCTGCGCGAATACGGCGACCGGCCCGATGCGCCGACATGGGCGATGGCGGGCCGCGATCCGGACAAGCTGGCGGCGGTGAAGCGCGAGATCGGCGCACCCGATTCGACGCCCACCATCGTTGCTGACGCCGCCGACAAGGTCAGCCTCGACCGGATGTGCGAGCAGGCGAAGGTCATCATCACCACGGTCGGGCCGTACCAGCTCTATGGCGAACCGCTGCTCGCTGCCTGCGCGAAGAGCGGCACGCATTATGCCGACCTGTGCGGAGAGCCTGCGTGGATGCGGCAGATGATCGACAAGTACCACGAAGACGCGAAGGCCAGCGGGGCGCGGATCAGCTTTTCCTCAGGGTTCGATTCGATCCCCTTCGATCTGGGCGTGCTGATGCTGCAGAAGGAAGCGAAGGAGCGGTTCGGCGCGCCGTGCACGACCGTGCGCGGGCGTGTGCGGGCGATGAAGGGCACCTTCAGCGGCGGCACCGCCGCCAGCCTGACCGAAAGCATGAAGGCGATGGCACGCGACCCCTCGCTCATCAAGATCATGCGCAGCCCCTTCGGCCTCACGCCCGGGTTCGACGGGCCCGACCAGCCGAACGGCATGATCCCCAAATACGAAAGCGATCTGGGCAAGTGGGCCGCGCCCTTCGTGATGGCGCCGATCAACACCAAGAACGTCCACCGCACCAACTTCCTGCTGGGGCACCCGTACGGCGAGGATTTCCGCTATGACGAGATGGTGCTGACCAGCCCGGGCGAAGCGGGCAAGGCGGCGGCCAACGCAGCCGCTGAAATGATGAAGAACCCGTTCGGCTCCAAACCGCCCAAGCCCGGCGAAGGCCCCACACCCGAAGAGCGCGAGAACGGGTACTACGACGTCCTGCTGATCGGCGAGACCGCCAGCGGCGAAACGCTGCGCTACGCGGTGAAGGGCAAGTACGATCCGGGCTATGGCTCGACCAGCCGGATGATCTCCGAAACGGGTATCGCCCTTCTGGAAAGCGATGCGCCCGGCGGCATCGGCACCCCGGGTTCGATTTTGGGCGAAGCGCTGGTCGCGCGGTTGCGCGATCATGCCGCGCTGACCTTCGAGGTGGAGGAGTGACATTGCACCGGGAGCGTTCTGCGCTCCCGGACCATTGGATTGGGGTAGCAACGGGGAGACTTACGACATGGCGTTTCTTGCTTCCGTTCTTGGCCGGATACTCCTGGCCCTGATCTTCATCGTCGCCGGGATCACCAAGCTGGTGAACCTCTCGGACACGCAGACCTTCCTCGAACAGGCAACCACCCTGCCCACCAGCATCGCATTGCCGGTGGGGATCTTCGAAGTGGTGTTCGGCATGTTCCTCGCCATCGGGTTCATGACCCGGGTCAGCAGCATCCTGCTGTGCGGGTTCACGCTGGCGACCATCTTCTTCTTCCACAATGCACTGGCCGACCATTCGCAGTTGCAGGTGGCGCTGAAGAACCTCGCCATTGCGGGCGGCCTGCTGATGGTCTTCGCCTACGGACAGGCGCGCGGATCGGTCGATGTGTGGCGCGAACGCGACCGCGCGCGACGCGCAGAACTGCGCGCCGCGCGGGCCGGGGGGAAGGACGACGGTGCCGAGGCGCCCCGGGCAGGGGCCGCCGACGGCACCGTGGCCTGAGCTAGAAGCTGGTCCGCAGGCTCACCGAGAAGTTGCGGCCCGGCAGCGGCACATAGTCCCGCGTGAAGCTGGTCGCGCGGCGGCCCTGCTGGTCGAAGATGTTCTCCACCTTGGCCAGCAGCGTGACGTTCTTGTCCCCGCGGATCGGGCGCCACGCGATCGAAGCGTTGACGAAGGTGAAGCTGTCGGTGGTGCTCTCGAAAGCGGGCACATCGTCCTGCTCGCCGAACCATTCGACCTCGCCGCGCACGTCGAATGCGCCCGTGGTCGCGGTCAGCGCGCCCGAAAGGCCCAGCGGCGGGATGCGCGGGACAGGCGAACCATCGTCCAGTTCCGCCTCGACATACTCGGCGCTGGCTTCGCCGATCACCGCGAACCCGTCATTCTCGATGAAGGGCACGCTGACCTCGGCCTCGACGCCGAAGTAGCTCGCGTCCTGCTGGAGGTAGGTGAACAGCGGAATCGCTTCCTCGTCGTCCGCAGGCACCGCGATGCCTTCCTCGTCGACGAAGGTGCCGGTGTTGTTGAGGTAGATGTAGTCGTCGAACCAGCTCTTGAAGACGGTCAGGTTGACGGTGGCCGGGCCCACATTGCCGCGAACGAACCCTTCGAGGCCCCAGGCACGCTCCACATCGAGGTTCACATCGCCGCGCTCGTACTGGCCGGTCGCCACGTGCGGGCCTTCGGCGAACAGCTCTTCACCGGCGGGCGCACGGCCCACCCGCGATCCGTTCACGCCGACACGAAGGCCACCCAGATCGTAGGACAGGCCCAGAGCGCCCGAGAGCACGTCGAAGTTGCGGTCCACACCCAGCGCGTTGGACCGCGCGTCGGTCGTCTCGTAGCGGGCGGAGCCTTCGATCTGGAAATTGCCGAGGCTCAGTTCCTGCAGCGCGAAGAGGCCGAACTGCTCGGTCGTGTTGGGCGCGACGAAGGCTTCTTCGCCGACCGCCGCGAAATCACGGATGTAGAACTGCCCGCCGAAGGACCCGCGAAGATCGCCGATGGGGCTTTGCACGAATTCCGCACGGCCCTCGAAACCCGTGACGTCGAACACCGTGCCGACCTCGGAGCCTTCGAATTCGGTATGCGTGTAATCGCTGTAGCCCACGCGGGTCAGCATGCGATCGAGGAAACCCGAACCGAGGTCGATATCGGCGCGGAAGTCGGCGCGGAACTGCTCCAGCCCGATCGAGACGCCTTCCTCTTCCTCCTCGGGTTCACCGCCGCCACCTCCTTCGTGGTGGTGATGTCCACCGGCCGGATTTTCCGGAACGCCGTAGGTGGTGTCGTAGTAGCCGGCACCGAAGCCGAAGGTGCTGCCGTTGCGGAAGAATGCCAGCCCGCCATTGACGGAGGTCGTCTCGACGAAGGTGTTGGGCACGGTGCCCCGCGCATTGGCCTGCTCGCGCAGTTCTGCGGCTTCCTCGAATTCGCCCTCGCCTTCCTCTTCGGCGGCATCGGCCAGCAGGTCTGCCCGCAGATCCTCGGTCAGGGCATAGCCGGGAATGGCGAGGTCGCCGGCGTCCAGATAGCTGCCGTCGAAGTGAAAGACGAAGCCGTTGGCAAATGGTACGTCGACCGATCCGGCGAGACGGTATTCGTCGTTCACCGTGTCGTAGCTGGCCAGCGTATCGATATGGATCGGCTCTTCCGGAAGACGGAGCGGGATTCGCTTGTCGATCACGTTCACGGCACCGCCGATTGCCTGGCTCCCGTAAAGCAGCACGGCAGGGCCGCGCAGAACCTCGATCCGCTCCACGGTCAGCGGATTGA
Source organism: Citromicrobium sp. UBA3494 (assembly GCA_002377695.1). Taxonomy (GTDB): domain Bacteria; phylum Pseudomonadota; class Alphaproteobacteria; order Sphingomonadales; family Sphingomonadaceae; genus Alteriqipengyuania. The sequence continues at coordinate 103,469 of DFQH01000006.1, forward strand.
TGCTGACCGCATGATCGTCGGAGGTATTCGAGGCATCGAGCGTGCCGACGCCGTCGGTCAGCACCCGGATACGCTCGCCACCGAAGCCGCGCAGGATCGGTCGCGAGGCGCCGGGCGTGAAGCCCGTGCCGGACACGCCGGGAAGATCTTCGAGTATCTCGCCGACCTGGCCGTCCATGTTGCGCTGCAGTTCCAGCCCTTCGACCACCGAGGTTCCGGCGAGAATGTCCAGCTCACGGATGCTGCGGCTGGCGGTGACGACGATCTCGCCCGCCTCGCTGCTCCGGTTGTGGAAGTCATCGTCGTAGTCCGCGTCCTGATCGCCTGCCTGCGGCGCGGGCTCTGCCTGTTGCGCCATCGCGGCCTGCGGCACCAGGCTGAGGGCAAGAGCAAGCAGTGGCAGACCGCTGGTTGAGAATTTCTTCATTGGGGACCTTCCGGGTTACGTGACTTTATATCATCTATGCCGCTAACGCGTGATGTAATATCATGCAAGCCCCGGTCGCGACGCTGACCGGTCTACGAATGCTGTTTGTCGGAAAATAAGGACAATGGAGCGGGCGAGGCGATTCGAACGCCCGACCCCAACCTTGGCAAGGTTGTGCTCTACCCCTGAGCTACGCCCGCTCACATGGCGTTTCCGGCAAGGCGCGAAGCTCTTCGCCGGAATGGGAAGCGGGCACCTAGCAATGAGCAGAGGCTATCGCAAGCGCAAAATTGCACGCGCATTCCCGCCCTTCACATCCACGGCGAAAAGCCCACATTGGGGCTTCTCGCAACCGCATAGAAAGGGGACCGCACTTGGCCAGCATGGGGCTCAATATCGAGGAACAGAAAGCAGTCGATCGCTTCCGGCAGGAGGTGGTGGAACCTTCGATGTCGAAGCTGGTGGTGCTCGATTTCTGGGCGGAGTGGTGCGGGCCGTGCAAGGCGCTGGCGCCGATGCTGGAAAAGGTCGCCGCCGAATATGCCGACAAGGGCGTGGTGCTGAAGAAGGTCAATGTCGATGAGGAACAGTTCATCGCCAGCCAGTTCCAGGTCCAGTCGATCCCCACGGTCTACGCGATGTTCCAGGGGCGCCCCGTTGCCGATCTCACCAGCGCGCGCAGCGAAAGCCAGCTGAAGCAGGCGCTCGACCAGATCCTCGCCCAGATACCGCTCGATCCGGATGCGGCGGGTACCGAAGGCGCACAGAACGACGGCATGCCCGATGTCGAACAGCTGATCGCCATGGGCGAACAGTTGCTGGAGGCCGGCGAGAACGAGAAGGCGGTTCAGCTCTACAGCGAGATCGCAAGCGCCGCTCCGCCCGAAATCGCAAGTCGGCCCGAAATCCAGTCCGGCCTGATTCGCGCGCTGCTGGCCACGGGGCAGCACGAGCAGGCGCAGGCGATCTTCGATGCGCTGACGGACGAACAGAAGGCCGACCCCGCCGTGGCGCAGGCCGGCGCGCAGCTCGAACTCGCGGGCGAGAAGGTGGACGACGGCGAGCTCGCCGCCCTGCGCGAAAAGGCCCAAGGCGGCGACATGGACGCGCGCTATGCCTATGCCGAAGCCGCCTTTGCCGCGCGCCAGCGCGATGCGGCCGCAGACGAGCTGCTCTCCATGGTCGAGGAAGACCGCGAATGGAACGAGGGCGCGGCGCGCACCAAGCTGCTGCAGATTTTCGAAGCGGTCGGGCTGGAAGACCCCTGGGTGGTCGCCACGCGTCGGCGCCTGTCGAAAATCCTCTTCGGATAGCCCCCATGCGCCTGTCGATCTTCCCGCTTTCCGGCGCCGTGCTGTTTCCCGGCCTGCAACTGCCGCTGCACATGTTCGAGCCGCGCTATCGCGCGCTGGTGGGCGATGCTCTCGCGCGGGACAGACGAATCGCGATGATCCAGCCCAAGCAGGCGCGCGAGGGCGCGGACCTCTACGAAGTCGGCTGCGTGGGCAAGATCGCGGAGGTCGAGGCGCTGGACGACGGGCGCTACAACCTCGTGCTCGATGGAGAGAGCCGCTTTCGCATGATCCGCGAACTCGACGTCTCCACCCCCTTCCGTCAGGTGGAGGGCGAACTGATCGCCGAGGACGGCGACGAAGTGCTGAGCGGCATCGAACGCGCCGGATTCGAGCGCGAGGCGCGCCGCTTCGCCGATGCGCAGGGCTATTCGGTGGACTGGGATGCGGTCGCGCAGCTCGACGACCAGTCGCTGATCAACGGGGTCAGCCAGATCGCGCCGTTCGACGCAGCATCCAAACAGGCCCTGCTCGAATCGCCGGACCTTGCCGCGCGGTGCGAACTGCTGATCCAGCTGATGTATTTCTTCGGCCGCCAGAACGGCACCGACGACAGGGTCACTCTGCAGTAGCCGTGGCCGCGCGGCCGGTCAGGCCAGCAAGGTGCCGCGCAGGCCGTCGATCACGAATTGCGAGGCTAGCGCGGCCAGCAGGACGCCCAGCAGCCGTGTGATCGCTGCCTCTATCCGCGTGCCGACAAGGTTCATCAGCGGGCGTGCCGCAATCAGCGATGCCATCGTGATCAGCAGCACCAGTCCGGCGGCCCCGAATACGACGATGCTCTCCTCGATCCCGGTCGCCTGGTTCATCAGCAGCATGATCGCCGCGATGGCGCCGGGCCCCGCCATCATGGGCATGGCCATCGGGAAAACGGACACATCCTCTATCTCGGGATTGGCGTTGATCTTCTCCGCGCGTTCCTCGCGCCGCTCGGTGCGTTTCTCGAACACCATGTCGATCGCGATCATGAACAGCATGATGCCGCCCGCGATTCGGAAACTGTCCAGTTCGATGCCAAGCGCGCCGAGCAGCTGTTCGCCGAACAACCCGAAGACCAGCAGGATCAGCCCCGAGATCACCGTGGCGCGAATGGCCATCGATACGGTCTGCGCCCGGCTGGCCTCGCGCGTCAGCCCGGCATAGATCGGGGCGCAACCGGGCGGGTCGACCACCACGAAGAAGGTCACGAAAGCGGAGAAGAAGAGTTCGAGCATGGGCTGCGGGCCTAGGGTTCGACTGCGGTCATTCCGGCGGCGAGGCGAAGGATCGCTCGATCACCGTCTCCCACGCGCCGGACGTATAGTAGTCGACACGGGCGTATCTTGTTCCATCGGCCCGGTGCTCCCAGTACCAGCGCAAGGTTCCGTCGCGCGACACCTCCTGGCCGTGGCTGGCACCTGTGGCAGGTTCGACCACCGGCGGGGCGGGCACCGTCGTTCCCGCGCGCGGACAGTCCGCCACCAGCCCGCGGATCGTATCGATCGCGGTGACGACGATCGCATCCTCGTCGATGACCTCGGGCGGCGGCTGCGGATCGTCGCGCCCGGCGACGTCATAGCTCCACTCGTAATCGTCGTTCCTGTCGTCACGCTCCCACACGGTCATGAAGGTGCCGACCAGGCCTTCGGGCTCCCGATACCGTCCGGAACTCACGGCCAAATTGCCATCGCAGCTCATGATGACCGTGCGCGGGCTCCACTCGATGGTGGTTACGGGGTCCTGCAGGCCGGAGAAGACCGGGCGCGCAGGCACGGGCCCGTTGCGCCCATGCACCACCGCATCGCCTGCGGCGAAGTCCAGCATCGCGGTATACTGCCCCCGCTCGCGCGCGGCGAGCTGGTATTCCACTTCGCGCGCAACGATCTCGCCGGGCTGGGCTGCATAGGGCGCGCTGCCCAGCGCCCGGTCGATCACGTCGCGCGGGGTCCGCGGACCCGATGGGCCCGCACAAGCGGCGAGCATGCAACCGACAAGGATCGTCGCGGCAAGAGTTTGCGCTGGCTTCACAGGCCCTCCGGCGGTTCGAGCCCCTCATGCGCGTATGCCGCGACAAGCGTGTTACGCAGCAGCACCGCGATGGTCATGGGGCCGACCCCGCCGGGCACGGGCGTGATCGCGCCTGCCACATCCTTGACGCCCGCGAACTCCACATCGCCCACCAGACGCCCTCTTTTTTCGCCCTCGGCAGGCGCAAGGCGATTGATGCCGACATCGATCACCGTGGCTCCGGGCTTGATCCAGTCCGCCTTGACCATCTCGGCACGACCCACCGCGGCGACCACGATATCCGCCCGGCGGACAACCTCGGGCAGGTCCTTCGTTCGGCTATGCGCGATGGTGACGGTGGCGTTTGCGTCAAGCAGCAGCTGCGCCATAGGCTTGCCCACGATGTTGGAGCGCCCGATGACAACCGCGTTCAGGCCCGAAAGATCGCCCAGGCGGTCCTGCAGCAGCATGATGCAGCCAAGCGGCGTACACGGCACGAACCCCTCGCGCCCGACCATCAGCCGGCCCGCACTCTCGACGTGGAAACCGTCGACATCCTTGCCCGGATCGATCGCCGCGATCACCGCCTGTTCGTCCAGATCGCCGGGCAATGGCAGTTGGACGAGGATACCGTCGACCGCCGGATCGGCGTTCAGCTGCTCGACCAGCGCGATCAGATCGTCCTGCGAGGTATCGGCAGGCAGGCGGTGCTCGAAGCTCTCCATGTTGGCGGCCAGCGTCGCCTTGCCCTTTGCGCCGACATAGACCTGGCTGGCCGGGTCTTCTCCCACCAGCACCACCGCGAGGCCCGGCTTGCGGCCGGCCGTCTCGGCAAAGGTGGCCGCATGGCCGCCGACGCGCTCGCGCAAGCTGGCAGCGAAAGCCTTCCCGTCGATGATCTGTGCGCTCACGCGAGGCCCCCGATCACCGAGCCCAGGATGATCAGGAAGATCTGCAGCACGATGATGAGCACCAGTGGCGAAAAGTCGATCGCGCCGGTCTGCGGAAGCAGGTTGCGGATCGGCCTGAGCACCGGATCGAGCAGCGAATTGATCGATCGGTAGATCGCAACCACGAAGTCGTTCCCCTGGCTGACCACGTTGAAGGCGAGCAACAGGCCGATCACGAACTGCACGATGATCAGCATCACGAAGACGTTCGTGAGCAATTCGACGATGTTGTAGATGGCGAAAAGGGCTTGCATGGCGGCCCGGTCTCCTGAGCGTTTTTCGGTAGCGTCTTACAAGAGTAATACGCCAATATGCGAAGGCAAGGGTGAGGTTCGCCCGCAGGCCTAGCCGTTTTGGACGGCTCTTACGAGCGTGCCCGCGCCGCTTGCGGTGAAGAACTCCAGCAGCATGGCATGTTCCACCCGCCCGTCGAGGATCACCGCTGCCTCGCACCCTTCGCGGGTGGCGGCGAGGCAGGTTTCCAGCTTCGGGATCATGCCGCCGGTGATGACGCCTTTGGCCCTAAGGGTCTCGATGCTGGCCTCGTCCAGTTCGCTCACCAGTTGTCCATCGCCGTCGAGCACGCCCGCCACATCGGTCAACAGCAGCAGCCGCGCCGCACCGAGTGCCCCGGCGAGCGCGCCGGCCATCGTGTCTGCATTGATGTTGTAGGTTTCTCCCTGGTCGCCGGCGCCGATGGGGGCGATCACGGGGATGAGGCCGCTGGCGGTGGCCATTTCGATCACCTGCGGATCGATCTCCGCGGGTTCACCCACGAAGCCAAGATCGACCAGCTGTTCGATCGCGCTGTCCTCCACCCGCGTGTCGCGGCTGACCTTGCGCGCCTTCACCAGCCCTGCGTCCTTGCCCGACAGGCCCAGCGCGCGGCCGCCCGCGGCGTGGATCGCGGCGACGATCTGCTTGTTGATCGCGCCGGACAGCACCATCTCGGCGATCTCCACCGTCGCCTCGTCGGTCACCCGCAGGCCATCGACGAAGCGGCTTTCGACGCCCACGCGTTCCAGCATCGCGCCGATCTGCGGGCCGCCGCCATGGACGACCACGGGATTGATGCCGACCGCCTTCAGCAGAACGATGTCCTGCGCGAAGCTGGCCGCGGCGGCGTTGTCGCCCATTGCGTGCCCGCCGTACTTCACCACGAAGGTGCGCCCGGCATAGCGGCGCAGGAAGGGCAGCGCCTCTATCAGTACGCTGGCCTTCGCGCCTGCATCGAGGCCCGCATTGGGGCCAGCATTGGGGGGGGCCGCGCCCCCGCCGTTCACCGGTGGACTCTCGCTCATGCCCGGCGCGCTAGCGGGGCTCGCGCGGTTTGGGAAGGCGGGACCACACGCCCCGCCCCTCCATCTTACTCGTCCTGCGGAGTATCGACCGCGGTTTCGGGCCCATCGCCCTCAACCTCGGTGCCTTCGGGGGCCACGGTGGCGACGGGATCGATCCCGTTCACATCGTCGATCGCTTCGGTGGTGAGTTCGGACTCGTCGCTCAGATCGGTGTCGAGCCGTTCTTCGGTGGTAGTGACCGCGCTATCGGGCAGGTCCGGATCGTCGCCATCGGCGTTCACGAAGACCATGATCGCCACCAGTGCGAGAACCGCGATTACCGCGATCCAGAGCCATTTGCTCGAACTCTTCTTCTCGATCACGTCGTCGTCGGCCATGGTGCTTGCTCCTGTTGCTGAGAGGTGTCCGCGCAAGGCGGCTTGCCCTTCCAACAAGCGGCGGCGGGGCGAGGTTCCGGGCGCTCCCCGGCGAGCGGCCTGCGGCGCGCCTGACACGCCTGACACAGTGTCCAGGAGGCGAAAAACGCCCCGGGAGCAAACCCCTGCCTTCGGTACGAAAGCGCCCGTCGGGGCAGCACGGGCGGGCTGTGACCGTCACGGCCGCAGGCATAGCGCAGCGCGGTGCCTGTAGGACAGCGCCGGAGCAGCGGACGCGCGCGGTGGGCACGCAGGCGCGACGGGCGAAAGACGCCGCGCGCTGCGGCCTATTCTTCGGTCGTATCGCTTTCCTGCGCCGTTTCCTCTTCCGCCATTTCCTCGGGCGGCACGTTGGTCATCTCGGTTTCGGGCACGTTCACGGGAACGCCCTGGGCATCCTCGTCCGCCACGATCAGCTCGCCGCCGCTCTTGTCGACGGCGTCGACCTCGTAGGTGGTTTCCTCGGGCTCGCCGCAGGCGGCAAGGCAAAGCGCAGCGGTGAGCGTGATGGCGGCAGGGGCGAAACGAACGGCCATGGCGATTCTCCTGTGAGGACAAGGCTGGCGGCAAATCTTGCACCGCGCCGCGCCGATGGCAAGCCGCGCAGTTTGCTGCGGGGCCTGCCTGGGCTATGAAGTCCGGCGGTGGCCGGTGCGAAGCCGGGCGAAGGGGAGAGCGCGGATGAGCAATGATCATGCAGACACTGCCGGGGGTTCGGCCGGGCCGGAGCCCGATACGGGCGTGACGCTCTATCGTCCGATCATCGTGGCGATCCTCTACCTCGCCAACCTGTTCACCGGCTTCAGCGTGCTGATCGGCCTGATCCTCGCCTATGTGTGGCGCAACGACCGGGACGTGACCGAGTGGGAGGAGACGCACTTCACCTACCTGATCCGCACCTTCTGGATCGGCTTCTGGGTGTGCCTGCTGGTGTTCGGCGGGCTCATCGCGCTGGCCGTGGCGACCACCGCCGGGCCCGCCTTTGCCGACCAGACGGCGTTCGACGCCGCCCCGCACGAGCCGCCCGCCGGAATTATCGCCGCGATCTTCGGCGGCATCGGCATCGGCTTCCTGATGTTCGTGTGGTACTGCGTGCGCAGCATCCTCTCGCTCGCCAATGCGGCCAACCGGCGGCCCATGCCCCGGCCGAAAACGTGGCTTTTCTGAAAGTCAGGCGCTTTCCGGCGGTGTAGCGGCGCGTTAAGGATCGCGCTTAACAGGCCCTTGAGGCCTTGCCCCCCATGGGGCGGGCATGGGCGATCCCGCCTCCTTTCGCCGGCCCTCCTTCCGTTCCGCGTCGTACGGCGACCCCGGCGCGCGCGCGGTTGCGCCTTCGCGCAAGACGAAGCGCGCAGCCTGGTGGGAGGCCGCGCGCGGGCTCGGCCTGGTGCTGGTGGCCGCACCGCTGGCGGTGTTCACAGCCGTCCTGCTGCACGACGGATTGCCCAGCCTGCGCGCCACGCCCCAGAGCGCTCAGGCGGCGGCGGAGGTGCAGCGGATCGAGAAGCCCTTCGGCCCCTGCATCGGCGGCGAACGCCATACCTGCGTGATGGATGGCGACACGATCTGGCTGAACGATGTGAAAATCCGCATCGCGGACATCGACGCGCCCGAGGTGTTCGATCCCGACTGCGAGGCAGAGCGGATCGCCGGACACCGCGCGACCGAGCGGCTGACCGTGTGGCTCAACGCAGGCGCCTTCGAGGTGCTGCCAAACCCCGATGGGCGGGATACGGACCGCTACGGCCGCAAGCTGCGCGTGCTGGCGCGCGGCGGCACGAGCGCGGTGGAGGCGCTGGAGGCGGAGGGTGTTGCTGCGCGGTGGGGTGGTAGTGAGAAGGCGTGGTGTTGAGGGGCCTGACACACTTTCTGTCGGTGTTCCGCGACAATGCGCGCGAGATGCTTGCCCATGTGGAAGCGCTCGTGAGCCTGATCGGTGAATGCGGCGTGCTGGTGGAGCGCAACTGGACCCGCCACCCGGGCCAGCTCCTCTACCGCGACCGCTGGCAGATCGTCGCCATGCCGGACCGGCATTTGGTCCATTGAGAACCCTGGCGCGCGGTGCGCCGGGGCGATAGCCAGAGGAGGTTACGATGACCCACGATTACGAGACGAACCACGACCACGCCCCGAGCTTTCGAGCGGACCAGCAAGCGGCGTAAGGGCTACCCGAGCGGAGTCGAAGACGGCCAAAGGCCAATCCGGGTCAAACGAGGCCAGCGGACGATCAAGGGCGGCCAGATCGAACTGCTCGAAAAGCTCGGGCGGAATGACCCGTGCCCCTGCGGTTCGGGGAAAAGATTTCAAACGCTGCTGCCTGCGCACGGGCCGCTACGACGGCGCCGAGCGGCGGGATTATTGGCGGTGAGTCGCGGTATTGAGGGTGAGACTCAACGATGCGTGGACTTACCCAAAGAATTTCACGAGCAAATTCAGAAGATTCGCCCATTGACCCGAAAAAAGGAGATACAAAGCGGTTATCCCCGCCGGAGATGCCAAGCTCTTTCCAGCCTGCTTGGAAAATTCCTCGGTGAACACTCCGAAATTGCGAGATGCTAGATCAGCCGCCTTGCCCGCAATTTTCGAAAGAACCTTCGATGCGTCGACTACTCTATGTTTGTCCGGATTATCAGCTAAAACTTCGCCTCGGATGGTCGCAAGTGCTTGCTCACCGTCTTCAATTTCATCGGCACCCAAACGATCTTCAGGCGGGGGGTTATTGTGACCGATACCGCCGTGTTCTGGTTGCACGTCATTCTGGACCGCCAGATTGCGCAGGGTACTTTCGATCTCCGTAAGAGCGGCCTGCAAGTCGCCCCTTCTCTCCTCAATCTCGTCCACAGGCGGGATTTCGTTACCGGCAATGCGCTTCAGCTCGCCTCGCTCAAGCCGATAATTTGCAAAGATTGACAGCCTCGCCATAGGGCGAAGAATTCTCGCACCGTCAAATTTAGTTGCATCATTGGCGATCACGCCGTTGAAGTCGTTATCGTGTATTAGATTGGCTTTGCTGAAATCAGCGCCGCGTATGTCAGCATCGCGAAAATCGCATGTATGGAAGTTGGATTGGGCAAACTTGACGTTCCTAAGGTTCGCGGATGTCAGCTTCGTGTGCACCCAATTACTTCTGCCGGTACAACCTTCAAGGTTCGCATGAGACAAGTCGGCTTGAGTGAAACTAGCTTCAGAAAGCACGCTCTTCGACAGATTCGACCGCTGCAGATTCCCTTTGTCGAACTGGGCACGCGTGAAGTCTCTGTTGCTAAGATCTTCGCCAACTAAGTTGGCCTGACGGAAGTCACCTTGCACCAGATCTTTCTCACCAGCCGCAAGCGCCGCAAGATCCATTTCGTCAGCCATCTAGTCCAACCTCTTTCATTCGAGCAGATCTACATCGCAAATGTGCGGCTCAAACGTTAAACGGCGCAAAGCACGCGGAGGTTGAACCTCTCACTCCGCCGCCTGCACGCCCCCAGCATCATCCCCGAACAGCCCCGGGCCGTCGTCGGCCTCTTCCTCGTTCGCGGCCTTGCCGGCGCCCTGGCGCTTGTCGAAGGTGCTCCACACCGTGTTCCAGTCGCCCTTGGTGGCGCCCTTGGAATATTCGGTGGCGCGCTGTTCGAAGAAGTTGGCGTGCTCCACGCCGTTCAATAGCGGGGTAAGCCAGGGCAGCGGGTGCTCGTCGATCATGTAGATCGGCTGCAGGCCCAGCTGGCCCAGCCGCCAGTCCGCGATGTAGCGGATGTACTTCTTGATCTCCTTCGCGGTCATCCCGGAAACCGGGCCCATCTCGAAGGCGAGGTCGATGAAGTTGTCTTCCAGCCGCACCGACTTCTGGCAGATGTCGATGATGTCTTCCTTCACCGCCTTGGTGTAGCAGTCCCGCTCGCGCACGAATTCGTGGAACAGGCGGATGATGCCTTCGCAGTGCAGGCTCTCGTCGCGCACGGACCAGCTGACGATCTGCCCCATGCCCTTCATCTTGTTGTAGCGCGGGAAGTTCATCAGCATCGCGAAGCTGGCGAACAGCTGCATGCCTTCGGTGAAGCCGCCGAACGCGGCGAGGGTGCGGGCGATATCCTCGTCCGTGTCGACGCCGAACTGCTGCAGGTAGTCGTGCTTGTCCTTCATCTCCTCGTATTCGAGGAACATGCCGTACTCGCTTTCGGGCATGCCGATCGTGTCGAGCAGGTGGCTGTAGGCCGCGATGTGGATCGTCTCCATGTTGGAGAAGGACGCGAGCATCATCTTGATCTCGGTCGGCTTGAACACCCGACCGTACTTCTCGTGATAGCAGTCCTGCACCTCGACATCGGCCTGGGTGAAGAAGCGGAAGATCTGGGTGAGCAGGTTACGCTCGTGATCCGAAAGCTTCTGCGCCCAGTCGCGGCAATCCTCGCCCAGCGGCACTTCCTCGGGCATCCAGTGGACCTGCTGCTGGCGCTTCCAGAAGTCGTACGCCCAGGGATATTCGAAGGGCTTGTAGGTCTTGCGGGCTTCGAGCAGCGACATTGGTGGTTCTCCGGGGCGCGTGGGCCTTCTTCGGTGTTTGCGGTCTTACTGGATGTGCCAACATAAGGAATCACAGCAGTGATTCGATAGCAAGGCGGATCAATGGGCCGGGGATAAGCGGCGCCGGGCGCTACCGCCTTTGGGCCGGGGCCCGCTCAGCCGGGGGTTATGGCGCTGAACAGGAAATAGACCGCGCCCAGAAAGACCAGCCCGATAGCGATTGCCACGACCGGTGCGGGCAGCGAATCGCCGTCTCCGATCGAGCGCAGCCAGCGCTGGTGCTCCTCCTCTTCCTCCAGCGCGGCGAGTTCCTCGGGCGACATCGCATTGCGCTTCACCTTGTCCCACATCCACCCGCACGCGAAGATGAAGCCGAGGGTGAGGGCCATCGCGGCGAAGCCCCAGCCCGGTCCCATCATGTGCTCCAGCTCGTCCATGAGGTTTTCCTGAAAGACGATCAGCAGGGGCGCCCCGATCATCATCAGCGCTGCCCGGGGAATAAGGGTTGCCGGCGATTTCGGTGGGTCGTCCTCATCGTGATCGAGCGCAAGCACGTCGGCGATGTCGTGTTTGCCTGCCGCGCGCGCCTTGCGGATACGCCATCCCCGCAAGTGCCACACCGCCCAGGGGAACAGCAGGGCGGCAGGTACCACCAGTGTGACAATGGCAAGCAGCCACAGATCGCCCTTCGTGACCTCCGCCGCGCCGATATGCAAAGCCGCATCTTCCCCCATGGCGCAAAACATGCCCCACGCTCCGCACCTCCGCAAGTCGGCGCGCGACTACCGCCTTTTGCCCCGGGCCGGAACGAATCCCCCGCGCCATCCATTGTGTTCATGTAAGGCGGGCCGAAGCAGGCCCTTGAAAAGACGAGAAAGATTGGAGCAGTTTATGTTCGAGAAGATTCGCATCAAGGAACACATGGAAGTCGTCGACGCCACCAAGCAGCACGTCGGCACGGTCGACGAAGTCGAAGACGAGCGCATCAAGCTGACCAAGTCGGATGCGTCGGATAGCCAGCACCACTTCATCGCGCTGGACGCGGTGGACAAGCTCGAAGAGAACCGCGTCGTCCTGAAGGAAGGCACGCCGCTGCCTGTCGGCCTCGGCAACAAGGCGACCACTGTATAAGCAGCTGGAGAGGCGAGCCGGATAACCGGCTCCGAAACAAAAACCCCGGCACGCCATCGCGGCGGGCCGGGGTTTTTCGTGTGCGGAGTCAGTAGCCCTGGGAGACGAACAGCACCATTACCGCCATGAGCATGAGCAGCGCTGCAAGCAGCAGCATGATCTTCGACCGTCGCTCCTGCGGCACCCGGATCGTGTAGATCGCCACGGCGATGACGATCACGGCAACGATGATCGTCGCGACTGGAAGAATGTCCATGGCCGCCCCCTGGCGTCGTCCTTCAGATCGGCGCTTCCCCTGTCGGAGTTACTGGCAGGCGAGGCATTCCTCGTAATCGGTCTGCTCGCCCGTGCCTGCCGCGAGTTCGTATTTTGCGGCTTCGGAGGTGTTGTCCGCCTCCACGCCGCCGGCAAAGCCCGCGCGCTGGATGCTCTTGGAGCGCAGGTAGTAGAGCGATTTGATCTTCTTCTCCCACGCATGGAAGTGCAGCATCATCAGGTCCCACTTGTCGACATCGGCGGGGATGAAGAGGTTGAGGCTCTGTGCCTGGTCGATCATGGGCGAACGGTCGGCCGCGAATTCGAGCAGCCAGCGCTGGTCGATCTCGAAGCTGGTCTTGTAGACCGCCTTTTCTTCCGGCGTCAGGAAGTCGAGATGCGCAACGCTGCCGCCGCGTTCGAGGATCGAATTCCACACATTGGTGGAATCCTTGCTCTTCTTCGCCAGCAGTTCCTGCAGATACGGGTTCTTGACGATGAAGCTGCCCGACAGGGTCTTGTGCGTATAGATGTTCGCCGGGATCGGCTCGATGCAGGCCGAGGTCCCGCCGCAGATGATGGAGATCGACGCGGTCGGCGCGATCGCCATCTTGCAGCTGAACCGCTCCATCGCGCCCATTTCCTCGGCATCGGGGCAAGGGCCCCGCTCGTGCGCGAGCACCATCGAGGCTTCGTTGGCTGCGGTCGAGATGTGCTGGAACATCTTGATGTTCCACGCCTTCGCCATCGGGCCTTCCAAGGGCAGGTTCTTCGATTGCAGGAAGGAGTGGAAGCCCATCACGCCCATGCCCACGCTGCGTTCGCGCGCGGCGGAGTACTTAGCGCGCGCCATTTCGGGCGGGGCGCGATCGATGTAATCCTGCAGCACGTTGTCGAGCATGCGCATGACATCCTCGATGAACTGCTTGTCGGTGTTCCACTCGTCCCACTTCTCGAGGTTGAGCGAGGACAGGCAGCACACCGCCGTGCGATCATTGCCCAGGTGGTCACGGCCCGTCGGCAGCGTGATTTCGCTGCACAGGTTGGAGGTCGAAACCTTCAGTCCCAGGTCGCGGTGATGCTTGGGCATCATGCGGTTCACCGTGTCGGAGAACACGATGTAGGGCTCGCCCGTCGCAAGGCGCGTCTCGACCAGCTTCTGGAACAGCGAACGCGCGTCGACCGTCTTGCGGACCGAGCCATCGCGCGGCGAAACGAGATCGAATTCCTCCCCTGCGCGGACCTTTTCCATGAACTCGTCGGTGACGAGCACGCCGTGGTGCAGGTTCAGCGCCTTGCGGTTGAAATCGCCGCTGGGCTTGCGGATTTCGAGGAATTCCTCGATCTCCGGGTGGTTAATATCGATATAGCATGCTGCAGAACCGCGCCGCAGCGAGCCCTGCGAAATCGCCAGCGTCAGCGAATCCATCACGCGCACGAAGGGGATGATCCCGCTGGTCTTGCCGTTGAGGCCGACCGGCTCGCCGATCCCGCGCACATTACCCCAGTAGGTGCCGATCCCGCCGCCCTTGGACGCGAGCCACACGTTCTCGTTCCAAGTGTTCACGATCCCGTCGAGGCTGTCCTCGACCGAGTTGAGGTAGCAGGAAATCGGCAGGCCGCGCGCAGTGCCGCCGTTCGACAAAACGGGGGTCGCGGGCATGAACCACAGGTTCGAGATATAGTCGTACAGGCGCTGCGCGTGGTCCTGATCGTCGGCATAGGCATCGGCCACGCGGGCGAACAGGTCCTGGAAGTCCTCGCCCGGCAGCAGGTAGCGATCCTTCAGCGTTTCCTTGCCGAATTCGGTCAGATTGGCATCGCGCGAAGCATCCGTGACGATTTCGAACCGACGCGGATTGACCTTCTTGCTGTCGGGCACGGCATCGGCCGCGCCGCTGGCGGCGACGGCCTTGGCCATCGCGTCCGCTGCGGCGGTTTCCACCAGCTGTTCCGAACCTGAATCGTTCTTGTCCATCGCAATTGCCTTCGCTTGGCCCTTCGCCTTGGCTTTCGAAGCGGCCTTGCTCGCGGGCCGCACCGTGCCTTCGTCCGTGTCGGTCATATCGGTTTCGCCAGTGCTGAATTCCATGGATTCGCCCCTAAAGCATTTCCCGGTGAAACCGCCATCTGCGCGCCCCACCTTCGCTTGAATGTCTTCTGCGGGGAATCCCGGTTCGTCGCGCAAAGACACATGCGACGCGCCCCGCCTGTTGCGAGCGTCACCCTGGTGCCTCTGCGTGCCGATTTGCCGAACCTTGGCTCCGGTCTTCATCCGCATCGCGAAGGGTTGCGAACATGAATCACGTGGCCGGATGGCGCAAGGGGAGCGGCGGCCAAAATCGGCAAAGCGACGCTGCGAAGAGTCTGGACGAAAGGCCAAAGCCAAGCCCCCCGGCGATTCGCCGCGCGGACCGGGCGGCGATCAATCTGTGAAAAACTTCCGCTTGCCTATCGTCGCTTCCCTGCGTTCGCGGCACATGCGCCGGTTCCAACGAAAAAGGCCTCCGCGCGGATGCGCGAAGGCCCTCTCGATATGGCATCCAGATTCGTTCGCGTGACAGCGAACGCGGATGCTTATTCCATTTCGTCGGCGACTTCGTTGAGTTCGTCGGCACGCTCGTCGCCGATGTCGTCGATTTCCTCTGCACGCTCGTTCAGCGCGTCTTCGCGGGCATCGGTGCTGGCTTCGTCGGCCTGCTCTTCGAGGGCAGCGGCGGTATCGTCGCCATAATCCTCGACTTCGTCGGCACGCTCTTCAAGCATGTCGCCCTGCTCTTCGACGGCGCTGTCTTCGCCACACGCGCTGAGCGCGAGGGCAGCGGCGGGAAGGGCGGCGAAAATTGCGAGCTTCTTCATGATAATTCCTTGCTGTTGCCTCCACCACGACGGGCGGTTCACCCCACCAATGGGCGCCCGCCACGATCCGGCCACAAACTAACCATTATCAAGTCGCGTCGCTCCGTCAGCGCGGCAACAGCACCGTATCGCGCGCCACCGGATCGGTCTCGGGGTGGTCGAGCGTGAAGTGCAGACCCCTGCTTTCCTGCCGTTTGAGCGCGCATTGCACGATCAGATCGGCCGCCTGCAGCAGGTTGCGCAGCTCGATCAGGTCCGTCGTGACACGAAACTGGCCGTAATAATCCTCCACCTCGGACTGCAGCAAGCGGATGCGGTTGGCCGCGCGCTCCAGCCGCTTGGTGGTGCGCACGATGCCGACATAGTTCCACATGAAGCGGCGAATCTCGGTCCAGTTCTGCTTGATGACCACCTCTTCGTCCGAATCGGTCACCCGGCTGGCGTCCCAAGGGCGAATCTCGGGCGGAGCATCGAGCTCGTCCCACATCGAGAGGATATCGCGCGCCGCCGCCTCGCCGAAGACGAAGCATTCGAGCAGGGAGTTGGACGCGAGGCGGTTGGCCCCGTGCAGCCCGCTCTCGGTACATTCGCCCGCAGCCCACAGGCCCGGCAGGTCGGTGCGCGCATACAGGTCCACCAGCACGCCCCCGCAGGTATAGTGCTGCGCGGGCACCACGGGGATCGGCTGCGTCGTCATGTCGATGCCAAGGCCGAGCAGCTTTTCGTGGATCGTGGGGAAATGCTCCTTCACGAACTCGGGTTCGCGGTGACTGATGTCGAGATGGACGTAGTCGAGCCCGAAGCGCTTGATCTCCGCATCGATCGCACGGGCGACGATGTCGCGCGGGGCCAGTTCCATCCTCTCGGGATCGTACTGCTCCATGAAGCGCACGCCGGTGCGCGGATTGAACAGCCGCCCGCCTTCGCCGCGCACCGCCTCGGTGACGAGGAAGTTCTTGACCTCCAGGTTGTAGAGGCAGGTGGGGTGGAACTGCATCATTTCCATGTTGGAAACGCGCGCGCCCGCCCGCCATGCCATTGCGATGCCATCGCCTGTCGCGCCGCGCGGCGCGGTGGAGAACAGGTAGCAGCGGCCAGCGCCCCCCGCTGCCAGCACGGTGGCCCGCGCGACATGCGCTTCCACCTTGCCCGTCTTCTCGTTCAGCGCGTAGGCGCCCCAGATCTGGCCCGCGCCCGAATAGCGCGTCTCGTGCCGCCCGGTGATCAGGTCGATGCAGCTGCGCCCGGGCAGCATGGTGATGTTGGGGTTGGCCTCCGCCGCCCTGAGCAGCGCCTCCTGCACCGCCCAGCCGGTCGCATCGTTCACATGCACGATCCGGCGGTGCGAATGGCCGCCCTCGCGCGTGAGGTGCAGCGCCCCGCTTTCCTTGTTGAACGGCACGCCCAGCTCGATCAGCCGGTCGATCGCATGCGGCGCGCGTTCGATCACGAATTCCACCGTGTCGCGGTCGTTCAGTCCGGCGCCCGCCACCATCGTATCGTGAACGTGATTCTCGAAAGTGTCGCCCGCGTCGAGCACGGCGGCGATGCCGCCCTGCGCCCACGCCGTGCTGCCGCCCGTGAGCGAGCCCTTGGCGAGCACCAGCACCTTCTTTTCTTCCGCAAGGGCCAGCGCCGCGGTCAGACCTGCGGCGCCCGACCCGATGACGAGCACGTCGTGGGTTTCGGTCATCCCCGCGTCATGGCGTCAGCAGTGCCCGGCTGCAACGTTTTGCGTGATCGCCGGGCCGCGCCGCGAGGATCAGGCCGCCCTGGCAGCCCTCGATTGCGCGGGCTCGACCGGCTCGGGCACTGGTGCCGGCGGCAATCCGGGATCGTCCGCATGGCCGCTCGCGCAGGTCCGGTCCCGGCCTTGCGCCTTGGCCGCATAGAGGCGCTTGTCGGCCAGCTTGACGCAATCGTCCATGCTGTCGTCCGTCTCGTGGAGCATGGCGATCCCGGCGCTGAACCGCAGGCGGTAATCGGGCGCGAAGTCGAACGCCTCGCGCTCTGCCCGGATACGGACCCGATCGATGATGCGCGCGGCCTGCGCTGCATTGGTCGCAGGGAAGATCACCAGGAACTCCTCCCCGCCCCAGCGCCCCACGATATCTGTCGGGCGGACACTGTCTTCCACGATCCGCGCAAACTCGCTGAGCACCCGGTCGCCCGCGTCGTGCCCGAACCGGTCGTTGCAGGATTTGAAGTGATCGATATCGAACAGCGCAACCGAAGCGCGGGGCCTTGCCGATCCCACGATGCGCAGCGCCTCCGCTGCCTTTTCCAGCGCCGCCCGCCGGTTGGAAAGCCCGGTCAGCGGGTCGATCATCGCCAGGCGGCGGAAGCGGCGGCGGTGGCGCAACAGGAAGAAGATCAGCGTGCCGAGGAGCAGCAGCGCCGTAATCGAGCCGACGATCACCGCGATGGCAAGCCGCAAACGCGCCTCGCTGGCCCGCTCTTCGGCGGAGAGGCGTTTTTGCAATACCTCGGTCTGGAAGCGGGCCTGCAAGGCAGCCACGCCGCTTTGCAGTTCGTCCCTGCGATACTCTTCCAGCACTTCGTTGGCCTGGCGGATGTCGGCATAGGCCTGCGCATTGCGACCGAGCGCGGAAAGCGCCTGCGCGCGGGTCTTGAGCGCGTCGGCCCAGTCTTCGGCCGGCGTCTCGCCCCGGCCGGCGGCAATCAACGGATCGATCAGCGAGAGGGCCTTCCTCTCCTCGCCCTGTTCGACGCGAAGCTGGGCCATCAGCGCGGTCGCCGCGAAGGACATGCGCTCGTCAGGCTTCGCCAGCCCCCGGTAAGCGACCTCGCACGCAGGTGCGGCTGTGTCGATCGCGCCACCCTCGAGCGCGGCCTGGCACACGCCCAGTTGCGCGTAGTCGACGGCATATTCGTTGCCATAACTGCGCGCCTGTTGCGCCGAGGCCTCGAAGTCATCGATGGCGCGCCGCCAATCGCCATCGGCAAGGTGGGTATAGCCGCGCAGGACAAGCTCGTTTGCCGCCAGATCGCTCAGGTCGAGCGCAAGATATGTTTTGAGCGCTTCGGAATTCAGGCTCTTCGCATATTCGAAGTCATGGCCGGAAGAGACCAGGAAGGCGAGCATCGTGGCTGCCTGAGCATGCACGATGGATTGTTCCTGGCCCGCGCTGTCGCGATAGGCCTGGCTTGCAAAGACGAAGGCCCGGCGGGGATTTTCCTGCACGGCGTGGTTGTAGGCCAGATCGATCGCCAGGCACGCCTTCGCATCGCTACCATCGGGAAGCGCCCGATAGTCGCGTTCGACGGACGCGAGTTTGCCCTGCTTTTCCGGTCCCGCTTGCGTTCTGGAGTAATCGTCCATCCGCAGCATCAAGTTCACGGGGTCGCCGTCGGGCAGGCTGCTGGCGACGCGTTGTGCCTTTTGGGAGGCGGGGGTCGGGTCCGTCCCGCTCATGCTCATCGCGATCGACTGGACCAGGTACAATTCGGCCAGCCGGCGGGTGTTGTCCGGATCGGTCCGGGCGATCCGCCGGGCGATGGCGTCGATCGCAGCAGCAGGATTGCGCCCGGTCTGCAGTTCCAGTTGTGCCACGACCGGGTCGACGGTGCCCGTGCAACGCGCCGATGCCGGGGTCGCGGCGACCGAAAGCAACACCGCAACCGCGCCACACGCGGCGCCGGCCAGGCGTGCCGACATCCTTGAAAGGGATGAGAATTTTCTCACCTGGCCGCATTAGCGGGGATGGATTGACCAAAAGTTATCGTGCGGGCCGAGAAAATTAACGAAACGGCGTGCGTCCCGCGGCCCAGCTGCGGCAGGCAGAATCGGACGCTGCCGCCCCCCCGGTCTAGGGTTTACCCCGCACCGGTCAGCTGAACGAAAACGTCCTCCAGATCGGGTTCGAGGGTGGAGACATCCTCGATCGCGTAGCCGTGGCCCTGCACGATGGTGAGCACCTGGCCCGCCGTCATCTTGTCGCGGTCGTAGGTCACCTCGAGCGTGCGCGGCGCGGTCACTTCGGCGCGGGTAAACGCCTCGTCCATCGGGGGGCCGGCCAGGTCCTTGTCGACCTCCAGCCGGATGATCTTCTCGCGCGCCATGCCCACCAGATCGCGGGTCGGCTTGTCCGCGATCAGTTCGCCATGGTTGATGATGGCGATGCGATCGCACAGTTCCTCGGCTTCCTCGAGGTAATGCGTTGTCAGCACCACGGTTACGCCCTGATCGTTCAGGTCCGTCACCAGCTCCCACAACTGCCGCCGCAGCTCGACATCGACGCCCGCCGTCGGCTCGTCGAGGACGAGGATCGGCGGGGAGTGCACCATCGCCTTGGCGATCAGCAGGCGGCGCTTCATCCCGCCCGACAGCGTGCGGGCATAGGCATCGCGCTTGTCCCACAGGCGTACCGCCTTCAGCAGCTCCTCGCTGCGCCGTTCGGATTTCGGCACGCCGTAGAAGCCCGCCTGATTCTCCAGCACTTCGAACGGGGTGAAGAAGGGATCGAAAACGATCTCCTGCGGCACGATGCCGATCGCGCGCTTGGCGTTGCGCGGGTTCTTCGCGGTGTCGAAGCCCCAGATTTCCGCGCTGCCGCCGGTGCGGCTGACGAGGCCCGCCAGAATGTTGATGAGGGTGGACTTGCCCGCGCCATTGGGGCCGAGCAGCCCGAACACGCCGCCTTGCGGCACATCGAAACTGACGCCTTTCAGGGCAAGCTTGCCCTCCCCCTCGCCCTTGTTGGGGGCGTAGCGCTTGGTCAGATTCTTGATCGAGATGGCTGGGCGATCCTGCATGCGCCCGCCCTAATGCGCGCACGAAGGCATTTCCAGCCGTTTGAGGTGCCTCGATGTTGCGCATGGTCTTGCGGGACCCTCTTGCCCGGGGGCGAGCGCGAAGATATGCGACACAGCCATGCCGATGCCGCCGCCACCAGAAATCTCCAAGGTCCTCACCCGCCGCGTATGGTGCGACGGGGCGACCGACATCCGTTCGGGCGAGAACTACAAGCCCGCCGCGCTGGGCCATCCGAAGGTCTATCTGGAGATCGACGAGCACGGCTATGTCGATTGCGGCTATTGCGACCGGCGATTCGTGCTGGAAGGCGGCCCCGCCGACGGCGTGGACCAGGCCGCGCTGCCCGACATCAGCGAAGGCGCCGACCCGGGCGTCTAGCGCCTTTCGCAACCGGAGCTTTCTGCCCCGATCAGGCGTTGTTCAGGACGGATGCGGTATCCGCATCTCCTGAAAGGACGACACCATGAAACTGCGCTCAGCACTCCCCGCACTGGCCGCCCTGGCACTCGCAGTGCCTGCCGCGGCCCAGGACGAAACCGCCAAGATGGATCGCGGCGAGCAGAAGCTCGCCAAGCTTCTCGAAGGCCGCGTTGCGGGTGAACCCACCAACTGCGTGATGCACCGCCCCAACGCACGCCTTTACGTGATCGACGAGACCGCGCTGGTCTACGACGCGGGCAGCACGGTCTACGTGAATTACACGCGCGATCCGGAAAGCCTGGACGATCACGATTACCTCGTGCTCAGGAATCCGACGCCCAGCATCTGCCGCACGACGCAGATCACCACGCGCGACCGTGGGTCCAACACCTTCAGCGGCGTGATCTTCCTCACGGACTTCATTCCCTACGAACGCGTCCGCGAAGAGGGCTGATCCCATAGCCGCGCTCGCGCGCCCATGGATGGCCGAGCTGTACCATTTCTGGTTCCGCACGCTCGGCCCATCCGACTGGTACGCTTCCGACTCCAGCGTCGATTCCGAACTGAGACGCCGTTTCGAGCGCCAATGGCACGCCCTGCGCCATCGCCCCGCCGCCAGCTTCCTGGATTCGCCGCACGGCGCGCTGGCCGCCGTGCTTCTGTTCGACCAGGTGCCGCGCAATATCTTTCGCGGCTCCGCCTGCAGCTATGCGAGCGATCCGCTCGCGCGCGCAATCGCCAGTCAGGTGCTGCGCCGTGGCTGGCATCGCTCCCTCACCAGGGACGAACGCCAGTTTCTCTACATGCCCTTCATGCATAGCGAGGATATCACCGACCAGCGGCTGAGCCTCATGCTTTTCGCGCGGCTGGGCCGGGCCCTGTCTTTCGCGCGCGACCATTACGCGATGATTGCGCAATTCGGGCGCTTCCCCCATCGCAACGACGTTCTCGGCCGCGAAACGAGCGCGGCCGAAGCGCGGGCCATCGCGCAGGGCCACGCCTGGTAGGCAAGCCTGGCGCTTTCAGTCGTCCCCGTCGCCCAGGTTCACGAAGAACTGCCCCAGCGCACCGACGAACATGGCCGCAGCGCCGACGATGAACAGCCATACCCCGGTGGTCTTCCATGCCTCGAACGCGGGCAGGAAAAGCACCGAGCCGACAAGAAAGGCGAGATTGCCGAACAGGCCGATCCCGCGGTGGATCCAGCCATAGTCTTCGACGATCAGGCGAATGGGGTCTGACATAGGGCCTCCGTCTGGTGTTCTGCCATTCGCAAAACATGGCGGCGAGGCGTGGTTCCATGAAAGGCTGCGAAGATCACCCCGTCGAGGCGCGGCCCGTTTCGCACAGCGCCTGCGCCACGCAGTTTGCGCAATCGAGGCTGCCAGGGCGGCACCAGGTCTGCCCGACCTTTTTCATCAGCAGGTGATGCTCGTCGTAATCCGCCGCGCTCCATTCGGGCGGCATGGCGGGCATGATCGCGGCATGGGCGCGTGCGGTGTCGGCCTTCGACGGCACCAGCCCCATGCGCTGGAGGATACGGCGATGGTGCGAATCGAGAACCAGCACCGCCCGGTCGAACGTTGAGGCATTCATCACCCCCGCCGCGATCTTGCGGCCGATGCCGGGCAACTGCTCCAGCCAGTCCATCGCAGCTTGCGTGTCCATCGCTTCGAGGTGCGACAGGTCCACCGCGCCGCGGCGGGCGACCAGATCGGTGAGGCAGGCTTTCAACCGATCGGCCGCCATGTTGGGATAGGTTTGCGAGCTCAGGTCTGCCTGAAGATTGTCGAGCGCGGCCTGCGCCACCGCCTCCCAGCTACCATATTTCGCCAGCAGGCTGTCGGTCGCCTCGTTGGAGATTTCCGACTTCGTGCGCGCCCCGATCACGCCCTGCACCAGCACCCATTCCGGCGCGCGGCGCTCCCTCGGTGCGCGCTCTATGCGCCCGAAGCGCTGGACCAGCAGGGGCTGAAGCCGCCGGAGCGTTTCGGTGCGCGGGTCCTCGCCGAGGGGAAGCTGCATCGTTCCGGCATAGGCCGGGCTGCGCGAATACGGCAAGCATCCTCGCGCGCGATGGTCAGCCGCCCACGCCCGTCTTGGCGACGATCTGTCGGGCGACGAGCCACGAGATCGGAATGGCGAGGACCAGACCCGCGGCCGATGCGATCGCGATGGGTTGCCATCCGGCCTGCATGTCCATGGAAAGGACCGCGATCACGGCCATCCCCATGAGAGTGGTCGCCACGATCGGCAACAGGATGAGCGTTATTCGAAACATCAAACGGCTCCCGCATTGATGGCATTGGTGCCTCGATACAGCGGGTCGGCCGCAAGATCATTGACGCGGATCAAATCCGCGCTGAGCTTCGAGCCGCTTCAGATGTCGACCGCGATCTTGCCGAAGTGCTTCTGGTCCTGCTCGTGGCGGAAGGCATCGGCCAGATCGGCGAGCGCGAAGCGGTCCGAGATCACCGGCTCGATACCCGTCGCCTCGATCGCGGCAATCATCCGCAGCTGCATCGCGCGGCTGCCGACCGTCAGTCCCTGCAAACGGCCCATCTTGCCCATCAGCGCCGCAGTCTCGACCTCGCCCTTGCGGCCCGTCAGCACCCCGATCAGATGGATATGGCCGCCCGGACGGATTGCCGCGATCGCCTGGTTGACCGTACCTGGCCCACCAACCTCGACCACATGGTCCACACCGCCGCCGGACCAGTCGAACGCTTCGTCGCCCCAGTCGTCGGTGCTCTTGTAGTTGATCGTGTGGTCAGCCCCCAGCTCGCGTGCTCTGGCCAGCTTCTCGTCCGAACTGGAGGTGATGATCACCCGCGCGCCCGCCGCCTTGGCGATCCTGAGCGCGAAGATCGAGACGCCTCCGGTCCCTTCGAGCAGCACCGTCTGCCCTGCCTGCAGGTTGCCATCCTCCATCAGCGCGCGCCACGCGGTCAGCCCGGCGCAGGGCAGGCACGCGGCCTGCGCGAAGTCGAGATTGGCGGGCATCCGGGTGAAGGCGAGCGCGGGCTTCACCACCTTTTCGCAGGCGAAACCGTCGATCCCGTCGCCGGGCGTGGTCTCGAAACTGCCCATCGGCGGGCGGCCATCCTGCCACTCGGGGAAGAAGACCGACATCACCCGGTCGCCGACCGCGAACTCCTCGACCCCTTCGCCGACAGCCTCGACCTCGCCCGCGCCATCGGACAGCGGAATGCGCCCGTCGTCGGTGGGGATCATGCCCGCGACCACCGCGTAGTCATGAAAGTTGAGCGAGGAGGCGTGCAGCTTCACGCGCAGCTCGCCCGGGCCGGGTTCGCCCGGACTGTCGATATCGACGACGTCCAGCGAATCGAGGCTGGCAGGATTACGGACTTTGACGGCTTTCATGGAAATGCTCCGTTGCTTCGGGTTTGTCCGGGCAACGCAGCAGGGCGCGGATTTGTTCTGGGGCCGCGGTCCGGCAGGTCGCACGCCCTGCACGTTCTTGCGCGGTGGAGCGGTAATGCTGCCGGTCTAGTCCGCCCCAAAGGGTCGCCGGCTGCCGACTTCGAACGTATCGATCACGAAATCGTTCGTCTGCCGCAACAGATCGAGCGTGATGTCCGCGACCTGCCGACTTTCCCCGGACTCTCCTCCCCAAAAGAGGATTTGCCCCTCGACCCGCGCGTGATCGGCGTCGAGGCCCGCCGGCTGCCCCAGATAGACCTTCCCGCCGTCGATCGCGGCCATGAAGCGCCGGGCGCGTTCTTCGCCGAAGCCGACGAAGAGCCACTTCAGGTCGTCGTCCTGTTCCAGCCTCAGCGTCCGCTGGAGCTTGGACAAGAAGCGGCTGGCGGTGCCAGCGGCCATCCGGTCTCCCGACGATCGGGCGCATGCCGACAGCATCATGGGAGAGTTGCGGAAATCCTCGATGTCGAATGTCGCGCATTGCGGCAGGGCCTTCACCGCAAAATCGGCCAATCCGAACGCGAAACCGACCGCCAGGCCGTCCGCGCATGAACCTTCCGCATCGCTTCGGATCGAACTTTCGCGCATCACGGCTTCGACCGGCAGGCTGCTGTCTCTCTCG
The DNA here is from genome assembly GCA_002377695.1 of Citromicrobium sp. UBA3494. GTDB lineage: Bacteria > Pseudomonadota > Alphaproteobacteria > Sphingomonadales > Sphingomonadaceae > Alteriqipengyuania. Next base: position 127,921 of record DFQH01000006.1, read on the forward strand.
GCGTCCATGCTGCCCGTCCCGGCAAGAACGGATTGGTCCACGCGTGGCGCGACGGCGGCTTCGGCAACGATGAACCAGCCATGCAGGCAAAACCGAAGCGTCCCGTCTTCATCACGAGGGCGCACCTCGCGCGCGAGTTTCTCGTCGAAATGCGCAGCACTTGCGATCACTTCGTTCCACATCTCGCCGCCGACCGGTGCCCGCAGCGGTTCGGCCTGCGCGGTGCCATCCTGCGCTTTCGGTGTCCGCACCTCCACGAAAGGGGTGACGCCGGGTTCGCGGACGAAACTCACGATGGCAATGTCGCGTCCATACCCGTCGACGAACATGGCGCGGTAGGCCGTGATGCCGGAGGCGACCAGAGCTTCGGCACGCTCGACGCCATAGAGGTCGCGCATCTGTTGCTGCACTTCGGCATCGCAGCGGTCGACGCCATTATCGTCGCCGCAACCGCGCGCGAAGACATCACTGGCACCGGCCCCATCCGCGTCCTGCGCGAATGCAGTGCCATTCCCCAGGGCTGCGACAAGCAGCAAGATCATCCAGCGCATGTGGTGTCCCTTCCCGAACCGTGCGGATTACACCCCGGTTCTACAGCCGCACCGGGCTTATTCCAGGCCGATCCGATGGCCTCAGGCGGCCCGAGAATCTCCATCCGGCAGGTGTCTGCGGGGATGCCTTCCCAAACCGCGAATCGGACCGTGCCGGAGGGCTGCCGCGTCGCCATCACGCAGGCCGGCAAGGTCAGTGCCTCCGGATCGAGCGTCTTTCCGCGGACGACATAGCGCGCCAGATCGCTGTCGAATTGCCCGCCGATACGCCGCGCCATCGCCGCGCGAATCCGCGCATCGGTCAGCGCCCGCCCCGCATTCTCGTCGATCAGATCGGCAATGACCGCGTCGAGGGCGGCACCGCGCGAGCGCGCCAGCATGTCCCAGTGCCAGGCCAGCAGCGCGCCGCGCTGATAGGGCAGGCGCTGCGCCTGATCGCTTTCGAAAATGCGCTCTGCCAGTTCGCCCGCAGGCAGCTCCCGCACGGGCGATGCAAGGTACGCGTTCGCCAGATCGGACATGCCGGCGAGAAAGTCCTGCGTGTCGATCAGCCCGGCGGCGAGTTGCAGCTTCCATGCGAAATACTCGGTCGCCCCTTCGGTGAACCACATGCGCTGCGCGTCGGTCGCTTCGTCGGTGGGCCCCATCCGGCGCGTGATCCATTCGTGCACGATCTCGTGCGCGATCGTGTGGCGCAGCCGCCCGGCATCGGCATTCTCGCTCGCGAGCAGCAGGAAGCTGCGATGCAGACCGGTGCCCACGACCGCCGAACCCTGCGGCGGCGCGGGGATCGGGTTCACCGCGAAGACGTAGGACGCGAAAGGCGCGTCGTCGAACCGCTGCGCCCCCTGGTCGAGCATCCCGGCCAGCACGCCGGACATCGCGTCTGCGTCCATCGCGAAACTGCCGCGAATGGCGCTGCGGACCGTGGTGTCCCCCGCCTGCCTTGTATCGAAAACGAAGTCGCCGAGCGCGAGCACGGAATTCGCCAGATCCTCGAGCGCACAGCCCCTCGCGCAATCGCTGGCTGCGAAGCTGAAGGCCGCGCGCTGCGGCAGCGATTGCAGGTCGAGCGTCAGCGGCACGCCGCCTTGCGACCATTGCGGGAGAAAGGTCTGGCCGAGGAGAAAGGCATGGCGCTCAGCCGTCCGGACGCGCATGCCGGGCAGGCGATGGGTCTCCCAGTCCGGCTCCCCGTCGTAATCCTGCGCCACCGTATAGGCGATCCAGCCGCCACCGGGCGCGACACGATAGGCTTCCTCGTCACCGGGGAGCCGCTCCAGCCCGCGAGTCACGGTATCCCTGCGCAATTGCGACAGGCGCTCTTCCGGCCCCCAGTCGTCGGGAAAGGACAGGACCGAGCCCGCAGCCGCTGCGGGCAGATCGAGCGTTACCGTGATCGCCTCGAACCGGTCCGGCTGCTGGGTGCCGAGCGAGAGAATGCCGGCCTGCGCGGCGGCGCGGCCATCAGCATCGAGCTGGGGAGGAAGAGAAGCGCATGCGGCAAGCGCCAGAATGCCAAGAGCTGCCAACATCTTGCGAACCATCGTCGTACCCCCCCCGATACGCCCGGCTATTCCCATTCGATAGTGCCGGGCGGCTTGCTGGTGTAGTCATACACCACCCGGTTGATCCCACGCACCTCGTTTACGATGCGCGTCGCCACGCGGCCGAGGAAGGCGGCGTCGAAGGGATACACGTCCGCGGTCATCCCGTCGGTGCTGGTCACGGCACGCAGGCCGCAAACGGAATCATACGTGCGCCCGTCGCCCATCACGCCGACCGTCTTCACGGGCAGCAGCACCGCAAAGGCCTGCCAGATCGCGTCGTAGAGGCCCGCATTGCGGATTTCCTCAAGGTAGATCGCGTCCGCTTTGCGCAGGATGTCGCACCGTTCCTTGGTGACTTCACCCGGAATGCGGATCGCGAGACCGGGGCCGGGGAACGGGTGGCGGCCGACGAACATGTCGGGCAGGCCGAGTTCGCGGCCCAGATCGCGCACCTCGTCCTTGAACAATTCACGCAGCGGCTCGACCAGCTTCATGTTCATGCGTTCGGGCAGGCCGCCGACATTGTGGTGGCTCTTGATCGTGACGCTCGGCCCGCCGGTGAAGGAGACCGATTCGATCACGTCGGGGTAGAGCGTGCCCTGCGCGAGGAAGTCCGCGCCGCCGATCTTCTTCGCCTCTTCCTCGAAGACGTTGATGAACTCGCCGCCGATGAACTTGCGCTTTGTCTCTGGGTCGGTCTCGCCCGCGAGGCCTTCCATGAAGCGCTCTTCGGCGTCCACGACGACCAGCGGGATGTTGTAATGGTCGCGGAACATCGTCTCGACCTGTTCGCGCTCGCCCAGCCGCAGCAGGCCGTGGTCGACGAAGACGCAGGTCAGCTGCTCGCCGATCGCCTCGTGGATCAGGATCGCGGCGACCGAGGAATCGACCCCGCCGGAGAGGCCGCAGATGACCTTAGCATCGCCCACCTGCTCGCGGATTTCGGCGATCTTGGTGGCGCGGTATTCGGCCATGGTCCAGTCGCCCGAGAGCCCGCAGACATGGCGCGCAAAATTGGCGAGCAGCTTGGCGCCATCGGGCGTGTGGAACACCTCCGGGTGGAACTGCGTGCCGTAGTACCGCCGCTCGTCATCGGCGATCAGCGCGAAGGGCGCGCCATCGCTGGTGGCGACAATGCGGAACCCTTCGGCGAACTGCGTCACCTTGTCGCCGTGGCTCATCCACACCTGATGCCGCTCACCGACCTCCCACAGGCCTTCGAACAGCACGCAAGGCTCGGTCACGGTCAGGAACGCGCGGCCGAACTCGCCGCCCTCCCCGGTTTCGTGCCCCGGCTTCACTTCGCCGCCAAGCTGCGTGGTCATCACCTGCTGGCCGTAACAGATGCCCAGAATCGGCAGGCCCGAATCGAACAGCACCTGCGGGGCGCGTGGGGATCCTTCGTCGCACACGCTGGCGGGCGATCCGGAGAGGATGATGCCCTTGGGCTTCATCCGGTGGAACGCCTCTTCGGCCTGCGTGAACGGCGCGATCTCGGAATAGACGCCCGCCTCGCGCACGCGGCGCGCGATCAGCTGGGTCACCTGGCTGCCGAAATCGACGATGAGGATCGAATCGGCCTGTGCGGGGCTGGCCGGAGCGGAAACGGTAGCGGCTGTGTCGTCCATAGGCGGCGGTTAGGTAATGCCTGGGGGCAAGTCTAGGCCTTCGACCAGGCCAGACACAAGCCGGGTGCGCCGCGCCCGGAAAGAGGGGATCAGCGACTATGAAGGCAACTGAGTTCGAGAACAAATTCGACGCTGGTGAGAACGTGAGCGATGCAATCGACTGGTCCCAGGCGCGCCGTCGGACGATCAGTCCAAGCGTAAACGTGGATGTTCCCGCGTGGGTGATGGATAGCTTGGACAAGCAGGCTCGGCACATTGCCGAACGCCGGACCGTGTCCTTGATCGAAGCCCGTAGCAACGACGACCTATATGGCCGCCCCTGGTGTGAGAAATGGACGATGGGCCGCATGATTCAGTTTAACACGGCATCTCCTTACGCCAAAGCACGCGGGCAGGTGCGGAAATGGCTGACAACGAAAAGCGCGTCGCGGAAATCCTAAAAGGTGCAACAGATCGGCGGGCGCAAGGCGAGATGCTAGGGCGGCCTTAATCTCTCCTGTTTATAGAGTGTCTTCAAAGACTTCCGATGGCCTGCGCAGGAGAGAGGATTTGGCCCGCATCATCATTGCAGATGACGACCCCATCATCGTTGAGATCGTGCGTGAGATACTGGAGTCGGAAGGGCATATTGTCGGTGCGCTCGGCGATGGGACGAGAGTGCGCGAGGTGCTGGAAGCCAAACTCCCCGATCTGCTGATTCTGGACTGCTCGATGCCCGGGAAAAGCGGGATCGAGGTGCTGCGCGAGGTTCGTGGATCGGAGCTTTGCCGCCGGATTCCGGTGATGATGCTGACGGCGCGCAGTTCGCGCTCGGACGAGGAAATCGCATATTATTCGGGCGTGGACGAGTACATCGCCAAGCCCTTCGACAGCCAGCAGCTGGTACTGCGCGTCAACGCAATGCTCGAACACGGCACCAGGATTGCGCCGCTGCCGACATCGAGCGACGGCACAACACAAAGCGACGAGCGCCCGGGCCGCAGGATCGCCAGATTGTAATCAATCTCGCACCTTTGCGCGCCATGCATCAAGTATGGTGCAAAAAACTGAACATACCTGCGCATTTTCTCACTTTCATAAAGAGGGGCGTAAGATTATTTCGCCTCTCGAGCCGGGCGGCGGGCTGTCCTCCCTCCCCCCTTGAGCCTGCCCCCGGCCAACACAACAAAATCAAGGAAATACCATGCGCACGATGACGACCAACGTCTTCGCGCTGCTGGCGGCGGTGTCTATCAGCTCCGTCGTCCTCGTCAGCGCGGTGACTTTCTGATCCCTTCCCCCGAAGGTTGATCCTTCAAGGCCCGCTTGCCCTCTCTCCGGCAAGCGGGCCTTTTCTTTGCGCACCCCCCTCTCGACCCTCGCGGCACAGGCCGCCATAAGCCGCGCAGATATGCGAAACGGGGGACCATGCCGATGATCAGAGTCATTCTCGCCGCCAGCCTGCTGCTGGCCGGGCCTGCGGCTGCGCAGGCGCAGACCGAGGCTCGCACCGCGAAGCCGACCATACTGGCGATCTTCGCCCACCCGGACGACGAACTGATTGTCGCGCCCGCGCTTGCGGATGCCGCCGGAGACGGCGTGCGGGTAAAGGTGGTCTACGCGACGCGCGGCGATGCCGGGCCGGGCGTTTCCGATTTCGAAAAAGGTGCAGAGCTCGCCGCCGCGCGCGAGCAGGAGGCGCGCTGCGCGTCGGGCGCGCTCGGCCTCGATGATCCGATCTTCCTCGATTACGGCGACGGCACCCTGTGGCAGCAGGCGCAATCGCAGGAGGGCGCGCAAAGCCCGCTCGAAGCCGAACTGCGCGCGCTGATTGCCGAACATGACCCGGTGACGATCATCACCTGGGGCCCCGATGGCGGCTATGGCCACGCCGATCACCGGATGGTGCACGCGCTGGTGGCAGAGATCGTGCAGGGGATGACGCTGGGCGAGGGCGCACCCCAGCTGCTCTATCCCGGCATCCCCACCGGCACGCTTCCTCCGGTGCCCGAACTGCAGCGCTGGGCGACCACCGCGCCCGAACTGCTGAGCGTGAACGCGAAATACGACGAGGCGGAACTGGCGCGGGCGGCGGACGCCGTGCAATGTTACGCCACCCAGTTCGACGCGGCATCGCGCGCGCAGCTCGTGAACGTGTTCGACCAGTCGATCTGGCAGGGCGCGGTTCATTTCCGCCGCGCCTTCGGGCGCAAGGACTAGCCGCGAACCGTCAGCATTCCACCACGTTGACCGCCAGCCCGCCCTGGCTGGTTTCCTTGTACTTGGATGACATGTCGAGCCCGGTCTGGCGCATCGTCTCGATCACCTGATCCAGGCTCACGCGGCTTTCCGCGCCGGTGCGATGCAGCGCGAGGCGCGCGGCGTTGACCGCCTTGACCGCGCCGATCGCGTTGCGCTCGATGCACGGCACCTGCACCAGCCCGCCGACCGGATCGCAGGTGAGGCCGAGGTTGTGCTCCATCCCGATTTCCGCCGCGCAGGCGACCTGGACCGGGCTTGCGCCCCACAGCGCCGCAAGGCCACCGGCGGCCATCGAGCACGCCACGCCGACCTCTCCCTGACAGCCCATTTCGGCCCCCGAGATGCTTGCTCGCTGCTTGTAGAGCAGGCCGATTGCGCCTGCGGTCAGCAGGAAGTGCCGCCGCTTCTGCGCGCAGTCGCTGTCGTCGGACGTCTTGCAGTAGAAGCGGATCACCGCCGGAATGATGCCCGCCGCGCCGTTGGTGGGCGCGGTGACGACACGCCCGCCTGCCGCGTTCTCCTCGTTCACCGCCATCGCATAGCAGTTGAGCCAGTCGAACAGCTGTTCGCGCTCGTTCGATTGCGGATTGGCGGAAAGCTTGTCCCACAGGTCGGGCGCGCGCCGCTGCACCTTGAGGCCCCCGGGCAGCACGCCGCGCTGGCTCAGCCCTCGGTCGATGCAACCGTCCATCGCCTGCGCGATCGCGTCCAGCCCGGCGAGCGTTTCCTCGCGCGGGCGCATCGCGTCCTCGTTGGCGAGCATCAGGTCGGACACAGAGAGCCCCTGCGCCGCACACTGCGCCAGCATCTCTTCCGCCGAACCGAAGGGATAAGGCACCGTGGCGCCCGCTTTCACCTGATCGTCCTTCGGCGGCTTCTTCAATTGCGCCTCGGAGGCGACGAAGCCCCCACCGGTCGAGAAATAGGTGCCTTCGCGCAGCAGTTCGCCCGCCGCATCGAATGCGCGCAGGACCATGCCGTTGGGATGCAGGCTGGGGATGATCTGCCCGGCGAGGTCGATATCGGCCTGCGGATCGAAGGCGATGTCGCGCCTGCCGCCTATCGAGAGCCGCTTGTCGGCATGGATGGCCGCAAGCGCGCGCGCGGCCTCGTCCGGATCGGTACGCTCCGGCCTGAACCCGGCAAGCCCCAGGATGCTCGCATCGACCGTGCCGTGGCCGACACCCGTCAGCGCGAGCGAGCCCTGCAATTCGACCGCCACCCGCACGACCTTGCCGAGCTGGCCCGATTTCTCGAGCACGCGCACGAAGCGCCGGGCGATCCGCATCGGGCCGACCGTATGCGAGGACGAGGGACCGATACCGATCCGGAAAATGTCGAGGACAGAGAGCATCGGGGCGGCGATGGTGAAGCACTGCCGTAACGTCAATCGCTATCGGCGCGCGCGCTCCGCTCGGCCCCGCCCGCTCAACCTCCGCCACCGCCCAGCGAGCCGAGCAGGAAGGCCAGCACCGCGCCGATCGCGGTTGCGATGCCGGCCCAGTAGTCGTCTTCCTTGAAGGCCTGCGGGAAAACCTCGTTCGCAAGGCTGGCGATCACCGCCCCGGCAGCAAAGCAGCGAATCGCGCCAAGCTGGCTCTCGCTCGCGCCCTCCAGCAGCACGTTGCCCGCGATGGCGGCGACAGACAGCAGTGCCGCCGTACCGGCCCACAGCGCGAAAATCTTGCCTTTCGAACGGCCATCGCCGCGCATTTCCTTCGCACCGCCCGCCGCTTCGGGCAGGTTGGAGAGCAGGATCGATCCGGCCAGCGCGGCAACCTCCATTGGCCCGGCGCCGATCAGCGCAACGCCCAGCGCAAGGTTTTCCGGCACCCCGTCGAGCGTGATGGCGGCCAGCAGCCCGCCGCCCGATCCGCCGCCCTATTTCTCCTTCACCAGCCAGTCGGCCAGCGTGAACACGCCCGCACCCGCCAGCACCGCCAGCGCGGCAATGGTCAGCGATCCGCGTTCTATCGACGGCTGGATCAGCTCGCTCGTGACCGACAGAAGCAGTGCGCCGCCCGCCAGCGCGACGAGAAAGCCTTCGGTTTTCTTGTTGAGCGGCGCGTAGAGGCCCCAGGCCGCACCCAGAAGCAACGCGCCGGAGACCACGGCAACCACGATAGGGGTCATCATCATTGCCCGATCAATGCGCTTCCCTGCGGCTTGTGCCCGACGGCCAACGACACCCCGTGGAAAAGCCCCGCATTTTGGCCATGTTTCGTTTGGGTTTCAGCCCCCGCGCGCCTATATTCGCCCGATGGACGAGAACACGAAAAACGGCCGGAATACCGGCGAATACGGTGCGGATTCGATCAAGGTGCTCAAGGGCCTCGACGCGGTTCGCAAACGGCCCGGCATGTATATCGGCGATACCGACGATGGATCGGGCCTGCACCACATGGTGTTCGAAGTGTCCGACAACGCGATCGACGAAGCGCTGGCGGGCCATTGCGACCTCGTCCTGATCGAATTGAACCCCGACGGCAGCGTGTCGGTGGAAGACAATGGCCGCGGCATTCCGGTGGACATGCACAAGGGCGAAGGCGTCTCCGCTGCAGAGGTCATCATGACCCAGCTGCACGCGGGCGGCAAGTTCGAGAACACCAGCGACGACAACGCCTACAAGGTCTCGGGCGGGCTGCACGGCGTGGGCGTCTCGGTGGTCAACGCGCTGTCCGAATGGCTGGAGCTCAAGATCTGGCGCAACGGCAAGGAACACTGGATGCGCTTCGAGCACGGCAATGCCGTGAACAGCCTCGAAGTGACCGGGGATGCGCCCCCCGTGGATTCGAACGGCGACGAGAACGGGCTGAAGAAGGGCACGCGCGTTACCTTCAAGGCGAGCGAGGAGACGTTCAAGAACGTCACCGAGTTCGATTTCGAAAAGCTGGAGCACCGCTATCGCGAACTCGCCTTCCTCAACTCGGGCGTGCACATCAAACTGCGCGACCGCCGGAGCGAGGATGTGCAGGAGCACGACCTGTTCTACGAAGGCGGCATCGCGGCCTTCGTCAGCTATCTCGACCGCAACAAGGACCCCCTGATCCCCGAGCCGATCTCGGTCTCGGCGGAGAAGGACGGGATCGGCATCGACGTCGCGCTCGAATGGAATGACTCGTACTACGAGAACGTGCTCGCCTTCACCAACAACATCCCGCAGCGCGACGGGGGCACGCACCTTGCCGCCTTCCGCACCGCGCTGACCCGCACGCTCAACAACTATGCCGCAGCCTCGGGCCTGCTCAAGAAAGAGAAGGTCTCGCTGTCGGGTGAGGACATGCGCGAAGGGCTGACCGCGATCGTTTCGGTCAAGCTGCCCGACCCCAAGTTTTCTTCGCAGACCAAGGACAAGCTGGTCAGCTCCGAAGTCCGCTCTCCGCTCGAAAGCCTGATGGGCGACAAGATGACCGAGTGGCTGGAGGAAAACCCCAACCACGCGAAGACCATCGTCCAGAAGATCGTCGATGCGGCTGCTGCCAGGGAAGCCGCGCGGCGCGCGCGCGAAATGAGCCGCAAGGGCGCGATGAGCGTCGCTTCCCTGCCCGGCAAGCTGGCCGACTGCCAGGAACGCGATCCCTCCAAGTGCGAACTCTTCCTGGTCGAGGGTGACTCGGCCGGCGGATCGGCCAAGCAGGGGCGCGATCGCAAGACGCAGGCGATCCTGCCGCTCAAGGGCAAGATCCTGAACGTCGAGCGCGCGCGGTTCGACCGGATCATTTCGTCCAAGGAGGTCGGCACGCTGATCCAGGCGATGGGCACCGGCATCCGCGACGATTTCAACCTCGAAAAGCTGCGCTACCACAAGATCGTCATCATGACCGACGCCGACGTGGACGGCGCGCATATCCGCACGCTGCTGCTGACCTTCTTCCATCGCCAGCTGCCCGAGATCGTGAAGAACGGCCACCTCTTCATCGCCCAGCCGCCACTCTACAAGGTCGCGCGCGGACGGAGCGAGGTGTACCTGAAGGACGAGCGCGCGCTCGATCGCTACCTCGTTGCCGAAGGGCTGCAGGATCGCGTGCTCGACAGCGCCACCGGTGTGCGCGCCGGGGCGGATCTGTCCGCGCTGGTCGACCACGCGCTGCGGATGCGCAACCTGCTCGCCTACGCGCCGCGCAAGTACGACAGCGCGATCATCGAAGCGCTGGCGATGGCGGGCGCGTTCGACCCGGAGAACCTCGCTTCGGAAGAGGCGCTGGATCGCGCCGCCGCGCGGCTTCAGATGGGCGACACCGAAGCCCAGTGGAGCGGTTCACGCAGCGTGGACGGCGGCGTCCGGCTCGACCGGCTGTGGCGCGGCGTGACCGACAGCCACCTGATCGACGAGAAGTTCCTCGACAGTGCCGAAGCGCGCAAGCTGCACAAGGTCGCTGCCGAGAACCTCAATGCCTATGAAAGCGCGGCGCGGCTGGTGAAGCCGAGCGTTGCCGAAGCCGAAGCTGCCGAGCAGGATGGCGAGGAAGAGGAAGGCACCACGCCCGACCGCTCGTCCGCCGCGGGACAGGGCACGATCATCCGCCCGACCCAGCTGTTCGACGCGGTGATCGCGGCGGGCCGCAAGGGCCTGTCGGTGCAGCGCTACAAGGGCTTGGGCGAAATGAATGCCGAACAGCTGTGGGAGACCACGCTCGACCCGGACAACCGCGCGCTGCTGCAGGTGAAGATCGAGGATGCCGACGTGACCGACGAGATCTTCTCACGCCTGATGGGCGACGTCGTCGAAACCCGGCGCGAGTTCATTCAGGACAATGCGCTCAACGTCGCGAACCTCGATATCTAGCTTGGGCTAGAGATCGGATTTGCCGGGGCGCTCAATGTCGCAAATCTCCATATCTAGCTTGGGCTAGAGATCGGATTTGCCCGGGCGCTCAATGTCGCGCTCAACGTCGCGAACCTCGATATCTAGGCTGCTGCGTCGGTCGCCCCGCGGCCGACCAGCAGACCCCATCCCTGCTCCTTCGGACGCACGCCGTTGAGCAGCCACAGCGCCAGCGGGCTATGCCGCAGTAGGCGGTGCGCGGCGTAGGGCAACGCGAAAGCGCCCAGACAGATCGCCAGCCATGAGGCGAGCGGCGGCAGCGCTGCCGAAATACACATGATCGCCAGCCCGACCACCACCGGGTGGTGCAGCAAATAAATTGTGAAAGACGCATCCACCAGCCGGTCGATGCTCTCCGAACGCGCGCGCACCAATCGCATCAGAACCGCAAGGATGGTCTGTGTGAGGCAGAGCGACGAGAGCCCGTCGAAAATGAGGTCGCACGCGATCCCGATCCGCGACTGATCGTCCCACAGCCACACGTGCAGAGCCAGCGCGACAAGCCCGATCCCGGCGACCATCGGATCGAACCGGGCGAACCTGTCCCACAGGATGGGCGACCGGCGCAGGGCAACGCCGATGGCGAAGAACGGCAGGAACTTCGCCAGCGCATCGAGATCGAGGAAGCCGCCCGCCATGCGCAGATCGATCGCCAGCACATGTTCGGCGACGAACAGCGCCAGTTCGTACCCGGCAATCGCCAGCCCGAGGGTCACGATCCGCGGAGCCGGGAACGAGCCGAGACGCCCGAGAAACGGCCAGACCGCCGCCAGCAGGCAGCACAGCAGCAAGAGGGTCGGGAGGAACCACAGGTGCGAGAGCGCGTCTCCGGCCGCAGCGCGGTCCACCATCCCGGCGGGCGCGGCATTCAGGATTGCCGCCTGGAGCGGGACGATGACGGCGACACCGAAGGCCAGCGGCAGCCCCAGCCGTTCCGCCCTTCCCGCCAGCCACTCCCCCCGCGTGCGCCGCTCCAGCAGCATGGCCGCGAAGAAGCCCGCAATCAGGAAGAAGCCGGGCATGCGAAAATCGCTGAGGATCGGCGGGATGAGCGCAAGAACGGGATCGCGCGATCCGCTCATCACCAGCCAGTGGCCTCCTGCGAAGGCGAGGCTGGCGTGGAAGGGGATACCCAGCAGCATGAACGCCGCACGCGCTGCGTCGAGATGGTGGAAGCGTTGCGTGAGGGGCGGCGATGCGGGCTGCATGGACCGCTATTGCGCCGCTTCCCCCGGCTTGTCGCGCGCGCGGAGCGTGGCGTCTCTCGGCAGGACAATTCGCCGCCCGACCCTTACCGCGTTCGCTCGACATGGCCTCGCCGAAGGTTCACGGCGCATCTCCATGGATCATGACGCAATCATTCTGGGTGGCGGGGCCGCCGGGCTTTTCTGCGCCGCTGTCGCGGGCCAGCGCGGGCGGCGCGTGCTGGTGCTCGAAAAGGCCGAGGCGGTGGGGAAGAAGATCCTTGTCTCGGGCGGCGGGCGGTGCAATTTCACCAATCTGGGCGCGGGGCCGCAGAATTACCTTTCTGCGAACCCGCATTTCGCCAAGTCCGCGCTCGCCCGCTACACCGCGCGCGATTTCCTCGATCTGGTGGAGCGCCACGGCATCGCCTGGCACGAAAAGACCCTCGGCCAGCTGTTCTGCGATGGTTCGGCGAAGCAGATCGTCGCCATGCTGCTCGCCGAGTGCGAGAAAGGCGCGGTCGAGGTCCGCACCGGGCAGGAGATCGGCGGCGTCGCACATGACGGCGAGAGCTTCGCGGTCGAGGCGAATGGCGAGACACATCGCGCGCCCGCGCTGGTCATCGCCACCGGCGGGCCCTCGATCCCGAAAATGGGCGCGACCGGTATCGCCTACGATCTCGCGCGGCAATTCGGCCTCAAGGTGGTCGAGCCGCGCCCCGCGCTCGTCCCGCTGACGCTGGGCGGGGAGGATGTGCTGTTCCGTGAGCTGTCGGGCGTGTCCGCCCCGGTCGAAGCACATGCGGGCAAGGGCAAGAACACCGGGCGTTTCCGCGAGGCGGCGCTGCTGACGCACAAGGGCCTGTCCGGCCCCGCGATCCTGCAGGCCAGTTCCTACTGGCGGCACGGCGAGGTGCTGCGGATCGACTTCCTTCCCGACACGCCGCGCGGCTGGCTGGTGGAGAGAAAATCCGCGACACCGCAGGCAACGCTCGCCCAGGTTCTTCGCACGCTGCTGCCCGAGAGGCTGGCCGATACGCTTGCCGGACGGCTCGGTCTCGACGGGCCATTGCAGGGCGCACCGGACAAGGCGCTCACCGCGGCCGAGGAACGCCTGCATGGCTGGCAGTTCCACCCCAACGGCACCGAGGGTTTCGCCAAGGCGGAAGTGACCGCGGGCGGCATCTCGACCGCCGAGCTGTCCTCGCAGACGATGGAGGCGAAGCGCGTCCCCGGCCTGTTCGCGATCGGCGAGGCGGTCGACGTGACCGGCTGGTTGGGCGGCTACAATTTCCAGTGGGCCTGGGCGAGCGGCCATGCCTGCGGCGAGGCGCTCTAGCAATTCAACGCGCATCGCGGCATTCTCCAGCGCGGGTCGCATCGCAGGGGGAGGATGCAAAGTGCTGCGCTCCATGTTTCGCTGGGCAATCGCGCTCGGGCTGATGGCGGGCGTACCGGCTGCCGCGCTGGCGCAGGATAGCACCTGCCGTAGCGGCCTGTTCACCCGGCAGGCGGCCTTCGCGCAGGCCGAAGTTACCGCCTCGAAGGCGTTTTTCCGGAAGGATACCGGGGGCTGCCCGTCGGGAGAGGACTGCCGCAGCAACTCCTACGTGGTCGAAGGCGATGCGGTGGTGATCGGGCGGCGTCTTGGCGATTCCGTATGCGCCTTTTATCCCAATGACGACGGCGGCACCGCAGGCTGGCTTGATATCGGCGCGCTCTTTGTTCGCCCGCTCGACGCGGCACCGCCGCTGCGCCGGTGGCTGGGCGACTGGAGCGATGGCGCCAGCGCAGACGTCACGATCCTGAACAGCGACGGGCGCGCCACCATCATGGGTACAGCCTTCTGGCCCGCGCGGCCCGAAGAGAACACCTGGCCCACGATCCATATCGGGGAGGTCGACGGGCCGCTGGCGATCTCCGGCCACCGCGCGACCTATGCCGACGACAATCTATGCGAGCTGGAGCTGACGCTGCTGCCGGACTTTCTGCTGATCGCGGACAACCACAAGTGCGGCGGCGTGAACGTGACCTTCAGCGGGGTCTACCGGCGGGTGCCCAGATCGACTGGGACCTGAGCGACATGGGTTCTTGAAGTTGCAACAGCACGCGCGCATGCCCCGCCGCATGACCGGCAAGACCATTCTCTCCGCGCTGCTCGCGCTGACACTCCCACTGTCTCTGGGCGCATGCGCCACCGTTCCCGCCCAGCGCGCCCCGGAACCCGTGACCGTGGGCATCATCGGCCTCAACGATTTTCACGGCAATCTGCAGCCGGTCGCCCGACCGCTGCGGGTCGATGACACGATGGAGGTTCAGGCAGGCGGTGCGGCGCACCTCGCCACCGCCATCGATACCCTGCGCGCCCGGCAGGAAAACACGCTGGTGATCTCTGCCGGCGATCTCATCAGCGCGAGCCCGCTGGTCTCCTCGCTGTTCCTCGACGAGCCGACCATCGGCGCGATGAATCGGATCGGGCTCGATTTCAACGCTGTGGGCAATCACGAATTCGACCGTGGCTGGCGCGAATTGAAGCGGCTGGCCGAAGGCGGGTGCGAGAAGCTGACCATGCGCGAGCCCTGCGCGGTGGAGCCGGACTACGCGGGCGCCGAGTTCGACTTTCTCGCCGCCAACGTGCTGGCGGGCCCCGAGATCGCCGCACCCGACTCGAAGGACGGCGGCACGCTGTTCCCTGGCACAGCCATCCGCCGCTTCGGCGCGGGCGAGCGCCAGGTGGCGGTGGGTATCATCGGGCTGACGCTGGAGGGCACGCCCGATCTGGTCACGCCCGAGGGCATTGCCGGGCTGACCTTCATCGACGAGGCGGAGGCGATCAACGCCGCTGCCGCCGATCTGGAGGCCGATGGTGTCGATGCGGTGGTGGTCGCCATCCACCAGGGTCTCGTGCCGGACGAGCAGCCCGACGTGTTCGGCTGCGCGGCGATCTCCGGGCCGCTGCGCGAGATTCTCGACCGGCTGAATCCCGGTATCGACGTCGTGATTTCGGGTCACACGCACCGCCCCTATGTGTGCGATTATTCCACGGTCGACGCTGCGCGTCCGATGCTCGTGACCAGCGCGGCATGGGGCGGCCAGATGCTGACCGACATCGCGCTGACCATCGATCCGGCAGGCGACCGGGTGATCGACAAGTCCGCGCGCAACCTGGTAATCGCAAACGATGCCGGCGATGCCCGCGAGGGCGTGCTGCGCCCCGCCGCGCGCGCGGACATCGCGGCATATGTCGCGCGCTATGCCGCCGCCGCGAAAGAGGCCGAGACACGGCCCGTCGGGAAGCTTGGCGGCCAGGCGCGCGAAATCGGGATCGAGAATGCGCTGGGCAATCTGATCGCCGATGCGCAGCTCGATGCAACGCGCAGCGCCGGCGCGCAGATCGCGCTGATGAACCCGGGCGGCATTCGCGCCGACCTGATCCCCGCCGATGACGGCACGCTGACCTTCGGACAGATCTACACCGTCCAGCCTTTCGGCAACACGCTGATCACCAAGACCTTTACCGGCGCGCAGCTGCTCGAAATCCTGCGCAACCAGCACGCCGATGCGGGGCTGAGCGCGGGCGGCTCCACCGTATTCGCCGGATCGCGCGGCTTCGCGCAGGTCTTCGAGCGCGATCCGGACGACGCCGATGGCGGCTATCGCTTCGTTTCCGCCACCTTCGAAGGGCAACCTATCGATCCGGCGGCCACCTATCGCGTCACCATGAACAGCTTCCTCGCCACGGGAGGCGACGGGTTCGGGACCTTCGCCGAAGGAACCGATGCGGTGACGGGACCGGTCGACCTCGACGCGATGGAAGCCTATCTCGACGGGGAAGGCGTCCGCGCGCTGCCTGCAATCGACCGGATTACGGTGATCGACTAGGCGAAACACCGCCTGCCGGGCTTCGCGGGTCGGCTCGATCCGGTTTTTCTACTCGCCTGCCGGGCGCTAACAGGGCGGCGGCCCTTCCCCATCGTCGTTTGCCCGCGCTCCGCACGTTCCGCGCAAGGACCTCTCGCGCCCCGAAACGCGCCGACTGTCACCGGTCCGAAGGCAAGACCTTGAGACAAGCTATTTCACAGGGTGAGACATTGGTGACCCGTGTTAGCCACCCTGCGCCACTCGCAGCGAGGCTACATCCTAAACACGCCGAAGCGCGGGCGATCCGCGATCGGCGCTTCGAGGCACGCTGCGAAGGCGAGGCCCAGCACGTCGCGTGTCTGGACCGGGTCGATCACGCCGTCGTCCCACATCCGCGCGGTGGCGTAGTAGGGATTGCCCTCGTCCTCGTATTTCTGGCGGATGGGGGCCTTGAATTCCTCCGCCTGTTCCTCGGTCCACGAGTCCGCGTCGCGGTGGACCGTGGCAAGCACGGACGCCGCCTGCTCGCCGCCCATCACGGAGATGCGGCTGTTGGGCCAGCTGAAAAGAAAGCGCGGGCTGTAAGCGCGCCCCGCCATGCCGTAATTGCCCGCGCCGAAGCTGCCGCCGATCAGGATCGTGACCTTGGGCACGGTGGCGGTGGCGACGGCGGTGACCAGCTTCGCGCCATGCTTGGCGATCCCTTCCGCCTCGTATTTCCCGCCGACCATGAAGCCGGAGATGTTCTGGAGGAACAGCAGCGGGATGCGCCGCTGGCACGCCAGCTCGATGAAGTGTGCGCCCTTCACCGCGCTTTCGGAGAACAGGACGCCATTATTGGCGAGGATCGCGACCGGCATGCCCCAGATATGCGCGAAGCCGCAGACCAGAGAGCTGCCGTAGTCCTTCTTGAACTCGTGGAATTCGCTGCCGTCGGTGAGCCGCGCGATCACCTCGTGCACATCGTAAGGTGCGCGCACATCCTCGGGAATCAGCGCGTAGAGGTCTTCGGCGTCGAACTTCGGCGGGCGCGGGTCCTGCAGCGTGATGTTGGTGGCGGCGTCGGTGTTCTCGCCGAGGTGCAACACAATATCGCGCACGATGGTCAGCGCGTGTTCGTCGTTCTCTGCCAGGTGATCGACCACGCCGGACTTTTTCGCGTGCAAGTCGCCGCCGCCCAGATCCTCGGCGCTGATCTCCTCGCCCGTCGCGGCCTTCACCAGCGGCGGCCCGGCGAGGAAGATCGTGCCCTGATTGCGCACGATCACGCTCTCGTCGCTCATCGCGGGCACGTAAGCCCCGCCCGCGGTGCAGGAGCCCATCACGCAGGCGATCTGCGGAATGCCCAGGCTGCTCATCTGCGCCTGGTTGAAGAAGATGCGCCCGAAGTGCTCCTTGTCCGGGAAACCCTCGGCCTGATACGGCAGGTTCGCCCCGCCGCTATCGACCAGATAGATGCATGGCAGGCGGTTTTCCTGCGCGATTTCCTGCGCGCGAAGGTGCTTCTTGACCGTCATCGGGTAGTAGGAGCCCCCCTTCACGGTCGGATCGTTGGCGACGATCATCACCTGCCGCCCGGACACGCGCCCGACGCCGCAGATCATCGAGGCGCCATTGACGTCGCCTTCGTACATGCCGTTGGCGGCCAGTTGCCCGATCTCGAGGAAGGGCGAGCCTGGATCGAGCAACCGCTCGACCCTTTCGCGAGGCAGCAGCTTGCCGCGCGACACATGGCGCTCGCGGTGCTTCTCGCTCCCGCCCAGCGCGGCCTCGGCGACCTTTTCGCGGAGTTCGGTGGCGAGTGCCTTGTTGTGATCGAAGCGCGCCTTGGCATCGGGCGCTTCACGGTCGAGCATCGAGGTGAGGGTGGGGGCTGTCATTGGTTCTTCCTCAGCGCTTCTTCACGAACTCGGCGCGCAGGACCAAGCCCTTGATGCCGGGATACTTGCAGTCGATCTCCTGCGGGTCGCCGGTCAGGCGGATCGATTTGATCAGCGTGCCCTGTTTCAGCGTCTGGCCCGCGCCCTTGACCTCGAGATCCTTGATCAGCGTCACCTGGTCGCCGTCCTCAAGGACATTGCCCACCGCATCGCGCACTTCGACCTTATCCGCCGCAGCCTGCTTGGCCGCCAGTTCGGAGGCGGGCATCCATTCGCCGCTTTCCTCGTCGTAGACGTAATCTTCGCTATCGCTCACCCTGCGGCTCCAATCAGTTCCCGGCCGATCAGCATCCGCCGGATTTCGTTCGTTCCCGCACCAATGTCGAGCAGCTTGGCATCGCGCATGTAGCGCTCCACCGGCCAGTCGAGCGTGTAGCCCGCCCCGCCCAGCGCCTGCACGCTTTCCGCCGCGACGCGGAAGGCATTCTCGCTCGCCAGCAGGATCGCGCCTGCCGCGTCGAACCGGGTGGTCTTGTTGGCATCGCAGCTCTTGGCGACCGCGTAGGTATAGGCGCGCGCCGATTGCAGCGCGACATACATGTCCGCCACCTTGGCTTGCATCAGCTGGAAAGACCCGATCGGCTTGCCGAACTGCGTGCGCTCGCGAAGATAGGGGATCACGGTGTCGAGGCAGGCCTGCATGATGCCCAGCTGCAGCCCGGCGAGCACCACGCGCTCGTAATCGAGCCCGCTCATCAGCACGCCCACGCCGCCGCCGACGGGGCCCATCACGCGGGTTTCGGGTACGAAGCAGTCGTCGAACACCAGCTCAGAAGTGGGCGAACCGCGCATGCCCACCTTCTCGATCTTCTGGCCGATCGAGAAACCTTCGTCGCCCTTCTCGATCAGGAAGGCGGTGATGCCGCGCGATCCGGCCTCGCTGTCGGTCTTGGCATAAACCACCAGCGTATCGGCATAGGGTGCGTTGGTGATCCAGAACTTGGTGCCGTTGAGCTTGTAGCCGCCCTCGACAGCTTCGGCCTTGAGCTTCATCGACACGACGTCCGACCCGGCGCTCGCCTCGCTCATGGCCAGCGAGCCGACATGCTCGCCGCTGATGAGGCCGGGCAGGTACTTCGCCTTCTGCTCCTCGTTACCCCAGCGGCGGATCTGGTTGATGCACAGGTTGGAATGCGCGCCATAGCTCAGGCCGAGCGAAGCGCTCGCCCGGCTGACTTCCTCGACCGCGATGACATGTTCGAGGTAGCCGAGGCCCAGACCGCCATCTGCCTCGTCCACGGTGATCCCGTGCAGGCCGAGCTCGCCCATCTGCGCCCATAGCGCGTCCTTGGGGAACCAGTCCTCGCGGTCGATCTTCTCCGCCAGCGGGGCGATCTGCTCGTCGGCGAACCGGCCGACACTCTCGCGGATCATGTCGGCACTCTCGCCAAGCTGGAAATCGAAATCGGGGGTTGCGCGCATGCTGGCCATGGGGGGTATCCTCTTGTTTGTGCCCGCGCATAGCAAGCGCGCGGGCGCTGGCAAACAGCGCCTGCCCGAAGGGCTACCCGGTGCATGCCAACCGGGTGGGAAACGGGCGCCGGTATCGCACGGCAGCAAGCTTTTCTGGTCAAGCCGGGGCAGCACCCTATATCTGCGGAAGGACAGGGGGCGAATGGAATCTCTCAGCGATCTCGATAGCACGGGCGCGAATCGCCCGGACGCACCGGTTTCCGGGCCGGAGGAGCGCTCGCGCAAGCTTGCCGCCTACGGGATCGATTCGCTCGAGGACGATGCCGAGCTGAACGCGATCGCGGATTTCGCGGCGAGCCTGTGCGATACCCCCACCGCCAGCGTCACCATCGTGGAGGAACGCCGGCAGCGCTTTCTCGCCAAGCATGGGATCGATAGCCGCGAGACTCCGCGTTCGGTCAGCTTTTGCGCGCAGGCGATGCAGGGCGAGGAGCTGTTCGTGGTGCCCGACGCCACGGAGGACCCGCGCTTTGCAGAAAACGAGCTCGTCACCGGACCGATGCATCTGCGGTTCTACGCAGGGGCGCCGCTGGTCACCGAGGACGGAACCGAACTGGGCGCATTGTGCGTGATCGATACCGAGCCGCGGCCCGAGGGGCTTACGCAATTGCAGCAGGATGGCTTGCGCGTCCTCGCACGCTCGGCGCTACGGCGCTTCGTCAACGAACGCGAGGCAAAGCGTTCGCGCGAGGGCGAGAAGGATCGGGCCCGGATGCTCTCCCTCGTGCTCGATTCGGTGCCCGGCATTGCCTGGTCGGCCGACGAGGACCTGAACTTCGATTTCTTCAACGCCCGGTGGACGGAAATCACCGAAGCGGAACCGCCGCGTACACTCGATGACTGGGGCTCGCATATCCATCCGGAGGATTACGGGGCCACCGTCGCCAAATTCTCGGCAGCGACGAAGCAGAAGCGCGTCTTCGCCGACGAATGGCGGCTGCGGCTGGCCGACGGCTCCTACCGCTGGGCGCTTAGTCGGGCGGTCCCGATCGAACTGGCCGACGGGTCCTGGCGCTGGGTGGGCTCGATCATCGATATAGACGATGCCCACCGCCTGTCCGAAGCGCGTGACCTGCTGGCGCGGGAACTCTCGCACCGTATCAAGAACATCTTCGCGGTCGTCGCCAGCCTCATCACCCTGTCCGCCCGGCGTGACCCGGACCTGCGATACTTCGCGCAGGAAATGACCGACAAGATCGCCGCGCTGGGCCGTGCGCACGAATTCGTGGCCCCTGCCGGGGTTGTGCAGGAAAATTCGTTGCACGGCCTGCTGGAACAGATTTTCGCACCTTATTCGAACGAGGGCGAGCCGCGGATCGCCGTGTCCGGCGAAGACCTTTCGATCCAGGCGCGCACCGCCACGCCGCTGGCGCTGGTGTTCCACGAACTGGCGACCAATTCGGCCAAGTACGGCGTACTCTCGCAGGACGAAGGCAAGGTGGATGTCGCGATCTCTACCGGGGATGACGAGAGGCTGAGCATCCTCTGGCTCGAGCCGGGCGTCGCGACGAAGGCCCAGAACGGCGAGGGCTTCGGCTCGCGGCTCCTGCGGATGAGCGTGGAAGGCCAGCTTCAGGGAAAGATCGAACGCGAATGGACCGACCAGGGGCTCGCGGTCCGGCTGGACCTTTCGCTGCCCGTGGTCGCAGGCTAGCACCGGCGGATGGCCGCATCGCTCGCTTTCGAAGGCGTCACCAAGCGTTACGACAGCACCCGTGCCCTCGCCGGGATCGATCTGGCGATCGAGCCGGGCAGCTTCGTCGCGCTGGTCGGCGCATCGGGCTCCGGCAAGTCGACCCTGCTCAAGACGATCAACCGCCTGGTAGAGCCGACCGAGGGCCGCGTGCTGCTCGACGGGCAGGATGTTGCCGCAAGCGATCCGACCGCGATGCGCCGCACCACCGGCTACGTGTTCCAGCGGATCGGCCTGTTCCCGCACATGAGCGTGGCGGAAAACATCGCGATCGGCCCGCGTCTGGTGGGCGAGAAACTGGGCGAGGATCGGATCGGCGAATTGCTTTCGCTGGTCGATCTCGATCCCGCGATGGCCAGCCGCCTGCCCGAAGAGCTTTCGGGCGGGCAGCAACAGCGCGTCGGCGTGGCGCGGGCGCTGGCGGGCAATCCCTCGCTGCTGCTGATGGACGAACCCTTCGGCGCGCTCGATCCCGTGACCCGCGATGCGCTGGGCACACGGGTGCGCGACCTGCACGAAACGCTGGACCTCACCACGATCATGGTCACGCACGACATGGCCGAAGCGCTGATCCTGGCGGACCGGGTGCTGGTGATGGACGGCGGACGGATCGTTGCCGACGAGACGCCGCAGGCACTCAGCCGCGGCAAGGGTGGCGAGGTTGCGCAGGAACTGGTCGCGGTACCGCGCCATCAGGCCGAAAAGCTGAAGGGCCTTGAGGGATGATCGGCGTGTGGGATGCCCTGATGGGTCTGGGGGACGTGCTTGCCCAGCATGTCATCCTGGCCGCATGCGCCATCGGGCTGGGCATCGCGGTCGCCCTGCCACTGGCGGTGTGGGCCAGCCGCAGCCAGGCGGTGTCGCGCGGCGCGCTCGGCTTCGCGAGCTTGGTGCAGACGATCCCTGCGCTGGCATTGCTGGCGCTATTCTTCCCGATCCTGCTGAGCCTTCGGGCGGTGTTCGGCGAAGGGCTGCCGACGCTCGGCTTCCTGCCCGCGTTGCTGGCCCTGTCGCTCTACGCGCTGCTGCCGATCCTGCGCAACGCGGTAACCGCGCAGACCAATCTCGATCCCGGCGTGATCGAGGCGGCGAACGGCGTGGGGATGAGCTTCTGGCAGCGCCTGCGGCTGGTCGAGGCGCCGCTTGCCGCGCCCTACGTCATGGCAGGCATTCGCACCGCAGCGGTGTGGACCATCGGAGCCGCCACGCTCTCCACCACCATCGGGCAGCCCAGTCTGGGCGATCCGATCTTCGCGGGTCTGCAGACGCAGAACTGGTCGCTGGTGCTCGCGGGCTGCATCGCCAGTGCGGGGCTAGCCATCGTGGCCGACGCGCTGCTCGGCACGATCGAGGCGGGGTTCCGGCGGCGCGACCGGCGGCTGTGGCTGGGCGGCGCCATCGCGGTCGCTGTGGGCGTGGCCGCCGCCTTCGTGAGCCAGGTGGACTGGAGCCGCGACGACGGGCGCGAGACCATCGTGATCGGCACCAAGCAATTTTCCGAACAGCTGATTCTTGGCCGGCTGGTTGGCGAACAGCTGGAGGACGCAGGCTACGACGTCGAATATCGCGAAGGGCTCGGCTCGGCGGTGGTCGCGCAGGCGGTCGCCAACGGGTCGATCGACATCTACTTCGACTACACCGGCACGATCTGGGCAAACCAGATGAAGCGGACGGACAATCCCGGGCGCGATGCGATGTACGAGGCGATCGTGAAGTGGGAGCGCGAGGTGCAGGGCACCCGCGTGCTCGGCAAGCTGGGATTCGAGAACGCCTATGCCTTCGCCATGCGCGAGGACCGGGCGCGCGAGCTCGGCATTGCCAGCATCGAGGATCTGGCGCGCGCCGCGCCGCGGCTGGTGGCGGGCGGCGATCCGGAATGGTTCGAGCGGCCCGAATGGTTCGCGGTGCGCGACGCCTATGGCCTGAACTTCTCGAACGAGCGCAACTTCTCGCCCACCTTCATGTACAATGCCCTCAGGTCCGGTGACGCCGACGTGATCGCCGCCTACACATCCGACGGGCGGATCGCGGCGGATAATCTCGTCATCCTCGAGGACCCGCGCGAGGCGCTGCCCAGTTACGACACGCTGATCATCCTTTCCCCCGAACGCGCGAATGACGAGCGGCTGATCGCCGCGCTGCGCCCGCTGCTGGGCAGCATCAATGTGGAGGCAATGCGCGAGGCGAACTTCTCCGTCGACCGGACCGATGGCGACAAGAAAACTCCGCGCGAGGCCGCACGCTGGCTGGCCGGGGAAGTCGGGCTGGAATAGAGTTTCCGGCGCGTGCCGGGTCTTACGGCCGCGTCCATATCTGCGTCTGGCAGAAGGGGCCGACGCAGCCCTTCACCTCCAGCCGGTTGGCACCCTTGCGGCGGATGACGGAACGGTACGTCTTGCCCGCTTCGGGATCGTAGATGTCGCCTCGCCACAGATCGCCATCCTCGCGCAGATCGGTCAGCACCGGCAGGCCCATCAGCTTGCGGCTGCGCAGGCTCTTGTCCGGATTGTTGACGTCGCGCTGGTTCGCCCCGTCGGGCGGCGTTTCGAGAAACTTCGAGATCTTGCCGCAGACCGAAGAGCCGCACTGGCCGATCGTAACGATGGCGTTCTTTTCCTGCGTCACCCAGCGGCCCGAGATCGGATCGGCGGCGAGAGCCGGAACGGCGAGCGCGGCAATGGCGACCGCACCAGCCAGCGTGGCGGTAAGAAGTTTCTTCATGATCTGCGAACAAGCCACACCCGGCCCCGTTCCGCAAGCCGCAGCTCTTATTGGAGGCCCGCGCCTTCGGGCCAGTCGGCTGCGGCGAAGGCCATCACCTTGAACAGCTCGCCCATCTGCTCGGGCGAAACGAGCCGTTCGCGCGCCTCTTGCACCTCCTGCGCACGCTCGGGAGCTGCCCTCGCAAGCGCGGCGGCGCGCGCGCCTATGCCGAGCGATTCGAGGAATTTCCCCTGCGTCGCGGTGCCCAGCACACGTACCCCGTCGATGCGGGCAGCGGTTGCGAGCGCGGCAAAATCGACATGGGCGGTCAGGTCCGCCGTGCCTGGCCGTACCAGCGGATCGACCTTCCGGTGCTGCGCCACCGCCTGCAAGGTCGATCCGGTGCGGTGCCGCAGGTGGCCATAATCGACGATCAGCGCCACGCCGCCCTGTTCGGCGAGCCGTCGGGCGATCTCGCCCATCACCGCTGCTGCCGCCGGGCAGGTTTCGATGATCGTGCCGGGGGGCTGGTCGGCCCAGCCTTCGGGCACGGCGCTGTCCATCGGCTGGTCCCCGGCGACGAAGCGGAAGGCGTCCTCACCCTGCCCAGCATCGTCCAGTCCGCCATCGTCCAGCCCGATCATGCGTTCGCGCCAGCCCGCGTCGGTGCGCACCAGTTGGCGAACGGGAAGCGCATCGAAGAACTCGTTGGCGACCAGCAGCAGCGGGCGATCTTCCGGCAGGCTGGCGACATCCTCGTGGAATTGGGCGCCCGGTACGGCTTCGGCTTGCAGCGCGCGAAGAACCGGCGAGCCTTCGACGAAATGCACCTGCGGCGAGAGGCCGAACCGCGCCATGCTGCGCAGCGCGTCCTTCGCCAGCGTGCCGCGCCCCGGGCCAAGCTCGCAATAGAGCGGATCGGGCGGCGCGCCCGCGCGGCTCCAGATGTCCGCCAGCCACAGGCCGATCAGCTCGCCGAACATCTGGCTGATTTCGGGCGCGGTCACGAAATCGCCGCCGTCCGCCTCCCGCGGTGCGCCCAGCGGATCGCGCGCCGCGTAATAATGCGCGTTGCTTTCGCCCATGTAGCGCGAGACCGGTATCGGCCCGTGCATGGCGACCAGACGCCGGAACCGTTCGGCCAGGCTGGCGGGCTGTGGCTGCGCGCTCAGGATTCGCTCGCGGTTAGCGGCGCACCCTTCGAAGCCGACGGGTTCCTGAGCGCGTAGACCACCACCGCGACCCCCACGAGAATCATTGGGATGCTGAGCCACTGGCCCATGGACAGGCCGCTCGAGGCGGCGAACTCTGTCAGGTGCGCGTCGGGCTGGCGGAAGAATTCGTTGATGAAGCGCGCCGTTGCGATCCCGATGGTGAACACGCCCACCAGCACGCCCGGCTTCCACCGCGCCTTCGTCAGCCAGAACAGCGACAGCATGATGATCATCATCGCCAGTCCCTCCAGCCCGGCCTGGTAGAGCTGGCTGGGATGACGCGCGAGGCCCGAGGGGTCGGATGGGAAGACCATCGCCCAGGGCACGTCGGCGGGGCGACCGTAAAGCTCTCCGTTAACGAAATTCGCCAGCCGGCCGAACAACATGCCGAAGGGCACGTTGACCGCGATGTAATCCGCCACCCGCAGCCAGTTGAGGTTGTTGCGCATGCTGACCCATAGCAGCGCGAGGACCACGCCGATCACCCCGCCATGGAACGACATGCCACCGTCCCACAGGCGCAGCAGCCCCCACGGCATCAGGCCTTCGTGCCCGAAATCCACGAAGAGTTCGGGCTTGTAGAACAGCGCATAGCCCAGCCTGCCGCCGAAGATGACGCCCAGCGTGCAGTAGAACAGCAGGTCGTCCGCATGGGTCTGCGTCATGGGGGCGCCGGGCGCCTTTATCATCCGGGTGAGGTGCCAGTAGGCGAGGATGATGCCGACAATGTAGGCGAGCGAATACCAGCGCAGGGTGAAGAACCCCAGGTCGATTCCCGGCGTCAGTCCCAGCTGTTCCCAGTAGATCGGTTCGCTTGCGGCTTGCGCGAGTAGTGACAGCATTCCATCGACCCCTTAGAGATAACGCCTGAACGGCCCGGTCTTGCGTCAGTGCGGCGTGCATTGGCACAGGCGGGGCCAGGACAAAAGGGACAATGCACGCGCGGCCACGGGGCCTGCGCGGCACCATGAGAGAGGATACGCATGCCGACGCAGCTCGACATTACTTTGGACACGATCATGGACCAGCTGGTCGCCCCCGGCGCCCCGGCGGAGACCGTGCCCTTCACCCGTAACGGCGTGGCCATGCCCAGCCTCAAGAATGCGCCGCCCAGCCTGGCGCACTACTTCGAGCAATATGTCGAACAGCACGGCGATGCCGAATTCCTGGTCGACGACGGATGCCGCCTGACCTTCCGCGAAACCTACGATGCCGCACGCCATGTCGCGGCAGGTCTCCTCTCGCAGCACCGACTGGTGAAGGGCGACCGCGTCGGCATCGCCGCGCGCAACTCGGCCAACTGGATCGTCGCCTACATGGGCATCACGATGGCAGGCGGATGCGCCGCGCTGGTCAACGGTTTTTCCACCGGCGAGGAAATGGCCGACGCGATAAGCATGGTCGGCTGCCGCATCGTGCTGGCCGATCGCAAGCGGGCGGAGCGCCTCGACGGAACCGATCACGGTTCGTCGATCCTGCCGCTCAAGCATGACTGCAACCCGGCCGAGGGGCTGAGCGCGGTGTGGGGCGATCCCGCCGCCACGCCGCTGCCCACGCTGGGGCCGGACGATTACGCGACGCTGCTCTACACGTCGGGCTCCACCGGCCGCTCCAAGGGTGCGCTGTCCGATCACCGGGCCGTGATCCACGGCACCATGAGCTACGTCATCCAGAGCCTGATGGCGCTGACCTACCTTTCGAGCCAGGGCGAGGCCTCGGCCCTGCAGCCCTGCGCACTGGTTGCCGTGCCGCTGTTCCACGTGACCGGCGAAATCCCTGTCTTCCTGCAAAGCTTCGCGCTGGGCCGCAAGCTGGTGCTGATGAAGAAGTGGGATGCGGGCGAGGCGCTGCGCCTGATCGACCGCGAAAAAGTGACCTACTTCACCGGCGTGCCGCTGATGAGCTACGAGATGGCCACCCATCCCGACCGCGAAAAGTACGATACCTCCACCTGCACCTCCTTCGCGGCAGGCGGCGCACCGCGCCCGGTCGACCATGTCGGCGCGATCAAGGAAGCGTTCCCCGGCGGCTTCCCCCTGCTGGGCTACGGCCTTACCGAAACCAACGCCATCGGCTGCGGCAATTTCAACGAAAACTACCTTGCCAAGCCGTCCAGCACGGGCAAGGCCAGCCGTCCGCTGGTCGACCTCGCCATACTCGACGAGCAGGGCAACAAGCTGCCCGCGGGCGAAGTGGGCGAAATCTCGATCCGCACCGTGGCCAACTTCCTGTGCTACTGGGACAACAAGGAAGCCACCCGATCCGCCATCACCGACGACATGTATTTCCGCACCGGCGACCTCGGCCGCCTGGACGAAGACGGCTACCTGTTCATCGTCGACCGCAAGAAGGACATCATCATCCGGGGCGGCGAAAACATCAGCTGCCTGGAGGTGGAAGATGCGATCTACGCGCATGACGATGTCGCCGAATGCTCGGTCTTCGGCCTGCCGGACAATCGCTATGGCGAGATCGTAGGCGCGGTTTACCTCGCACGCAGCGGCGCGGCACTGTCCGAACAGCAACTGGCCGACTATCTCGAGAAGAAACTTCCGCCCTTCAAGCGACCGGCGCGCATCTGGCAGGTGAACAGCCCGCTTCCGCGGCTCGGCACGCAGAAGATCGACCGGCGCGCGCTGCGCGACCAGTACACGGCAGAAACCGCAGGGACATGAGCGCACCCCCCCTCGCCAATCAACGCGCCATCATCGACCGGCGCGCACTCGCTGCAAAAATCGGCGAGATCGAGGGGGATGAAAGCACCTGGCGAGAGGCGTTGCTCGCCATCCTGCAGGAAGCGCTGAAGGCCGGCCGGGAGGAAATGTCCCGCCGGCTGGTCGAAAACCCTTCCGCCGGACACGCGCTTTGCGGTGGCCACAGCTTCCTGCTCGATCAGCTGATCCGGCTGATCCATGATCACGCGGCCGATCGGCTCGCCCCGGTACCCCAGGGCAAGGCGGCGCGTGCGCTCTCGATCCTTGCAGTGGGCGGGTACGGGCGCGAGGAAATGGCGCCGCATTCGGATGTCGACATCGTCTTCCTGTGCGAACGCACCGATGACGAGCGCACGGTCGCCCTGATCGAGGCGATCCTCTACCTTCTGTGGGACCTGGGCCTCACGGTTGGCCACTCGGTCCGTAACGTCGATGACATCGTGAAGATGGCGAAGGCCGACGGCACGATCCTGACCTCGCTGCTCGAAGGCCGCTACCTGTGGGGGGACGAGGCGCTCTACGAAGAGAGCAAGCGACGTTTCTTTCTGGAGGTCGTCGAAGGTACCGAACGCCAGTTCGTCACCGAAAAGCTGCGCGAACGCGACGAGCGACACAAGCGCATGGGCGATACGCGCTACGTCGTCGAACCCAATGTGAAGGAAGGCAAGGGCGGTCTGCGCGATCTGCAGGCGCTCTACTGGATCGGCAAGTATATCCACCGCGTGGGCGAGGCTGCCGAACTGGTTGACGCGGGCCTGTTCACGCGCAGCGAATACAAGAGCTTCCGCCGGGCCGAGGGCTTCCTGCTGGCGGTGCGCTGCCACCTGCACGATATTACCGGGCGCGCCGAAGACCGCCTCACCTTCGATCTGCAGAAGGAAGTCGCGCGGCGGATGCGCTTTGCCGACCGGCGCGGGAAGAGCGCGGTGGAACGCTTCATGCAGTTCTACTTCCTGCAGGCGAAGCGGGTGGGTTCGCTGACCGGGGTGTTCCTCAGCCAGCTGGAAGAACAATTCGCCAGGAAGCGCGCCCGGCGCGGGCTGCTGGCGGGTTTCAATTCACGCCCGCGGACGCTTCACGGCTATACCGTCTTCGCAGGCAAGCTGGCCGCGCCCGGAGACGAATGGTTTCGCAAGGACCCGGTCAGGCTGATCGAGATATTCCGGATCGCGGAAAGCGAACAGCTGGAGATCGACCCGCGCACGATGCGCCAGGCGGATCGCGACAGCGGGCTCATCAACGACGAGGTGCGCGAGGACCCGCGCGCGAATGCCGCGTTCCTGGACCTGCTTGCCGGTCGCAACGATCCCGAAACCGTGCTGCGCTGGATGAACGAGGCGGGCGTTTTCGGCCGCTTCGTGCCCGATTTCGGGCGGGTCAACGCGCAGATGCAGTTCAACATGTACCACCACTACACCGTGGACGAGCATACCATCCGCGCGATCGGCTTCCTGACGAAGATCGAGAAGGGCGAACTGGCAGAGGAGCATCCGCGCGCCACGCGCGAGATTCATCGTCTCAAGAGCAGGCGCGCCGCCTATGTCGCGGCGCTGCTGCACGATATCGCCAAGGGTCGCGGGGGCGACCATTCGGTGCTCGGCGCCGAGATCGCCGAGAAGCTGTGCCCGCGTTTCGGCCTGAGCGACGAGGAGACCACGCTGGTCGCGTGGCTGGTGCGCCAGCATCTGCTGATGAGCCACACTGCCTTCAAGCGCGACATTGCCGACCCCAAGACGGTCGAGGATTTCGTGGCCGAGGTGCAGACGCTGGAGCGGTTGCGGCAGCTCGCCATCCTGACCTCGGTCGATATCCGCGCGGTGGGCCCGGGCACATGGAACAGCTGGAAGGGCCAGCTGCTGGGCGAGCTTTACGATCGCTCGCACGAGCGGCTGCGGCTGGGCCACGTCACCAGTGGCCGCAAACATCGCGTCGATGCGCAAAAGGCCGCGGTGCGCGAAGCGCTGGGCGACAAGGCCGCGCTGATGGATCGGTACGACGATCTTCTGCCCGCGCCCTACTGGATCGCGGAACCGCCGGATATCGCCGCGCGCAACATCGTGCAATATTCGGTGGCGCGCGAACTGGGGGAGGCGCTGTCGGTCCATTGCGAACCCGACGAGGAGCGCGGGGCCACGCTCGTCACCGTGATCGCCGCCGACCATCCGGGCATTTTCATGCGCATCGCGGGTGCAATCCACGTCGTGGGCGGGAACATCATCGATGCGCGCATCCACACCACCCGTACCGGCTACGCGGTCGACAATTTCCTGGTGCAGGACCCGCTCGGCCAGCGCTTCGGGGAAGACAACCAGCTCGAACGGATAGAGCGCAGCATCGCCGATGCCCTGGAACGAGGCGCCCAGCTGGTGCCCAAGCTCGCCCAGCGCCCCTTGCCGCGCAGGGGTGCAGGCGCCTTCGACGTGCGGCCCAGCGTCGCGTTCGACAATGATGCTTCGCATCGCTTCACGGTGATCGAAGTTTCCGCGCGCGATCGTCCGGCCCTGCTCAACCGGCTGGCGCGCGCGCTGTTCGAACATCACGCCATGATCCGCTCCGCCCATATCACCCACTACGGGGAGCGCGCGGCGGATACGTTCTACGTCACGGATCTTACAGGCGACAAGATCACGGACCCTTCGCGCCTGGAAACGATCCGGGCCGCGCTGGTCGATGCAGCGAGCGACGAGATGCAGGCAGAACTGGAGCCTGCGTAACCGCTAAGACGCGAGCTGTAATTTGGGGTAGAGTTGCAGCCACCGCTTGGCCGCAATCCGCCCATCAAAAATCGGGCGCTTCTCTGCCACGAAACGATCAGTCGGGCGAAGAATCCCGTCGAACAGGTCGGTCAGGCCCAGCGGCGCAGACACCTCGCACCGATTGTCGGGCTGGCGGCGCACGGCAACAGCGGTGGCGGTTTCGGGCCAGAACCGCATCGCGTCCTGCGTATTCTCGTAGCGGCGATCACGGTTACGTATGTGCATCAGGGCCTGGTTCTTGACCGACCAATCGAACCCCGGCGCAGCCTGGATGAGACGCGCTTCGATATCCCGATCTGCGGGTGAGGGAGCATCCTTGCCAAACCAGATGACGTCGATATCGCCCGAAGGTGGCGACACCGCGTAGCCATGCAGATGATCCCACACTGCATTTCTGATAAAACCTGCACCTACCCAGCAATCCGGCAAACCCAGCGAATCGACGATTTCCAGCAAGGGCCACCG
The DNA here is from genome assembly GCA_002377695.1 of Citromicrobium sp. UBA3494. Lineage (GTDB taxonomy): Bacteria > Pseudomonadota > Alphaproteobacteria > Sphingomonadales > Sphingomonadaceae > Alteriqipengyuania. The sequence continues at coordinate 158,719 of DFQH01000006.1, forward strand.
AACCGGATCGCGACGGATGATGTCCGCCACCCGGTCGGCCAGGCGATCCCTCACCCCCGCGCCCCGAACAGGGCAGAGCCGACGCGGATATGCGTCGCGCCGAGCATGATCGCCGTCTCGTAGTCGGCGCTCATACCCATGCTCAGGCCCCATGCACCCGGCTCGGGTTCGTGCCGCCGCGCCAGTTCGCCGAGCAGCGCGAAGAACGGCGCGGGCTCCTTGTCGGCGGGCGGGATGCACATCAGGCCGAGCAGCGGGATGTCCGCCTCGCGCGCGGCGGCGATGAAGTCCGGGAGATCGGATATTGCGCACCCGCCCTTCTGATCTTCCTCGCCCACGTCGACCTGGATGAAGCACGGCACGCGCCTGCCCAGCTTGTCGTATGCCTTCGCGAGCGCCTTCAGCAGCGAAGTCCGGTCGAGCGAATGGATCACATCGAAGGTTGCCGCCGCATCCTCCGCCTTGTTCGATTGCAATTGCCCGATCAAATGCAGCTCTACGTCGTCGTAGCGCTCGCGCAGCTCGGGCCATTTGGACTGCGCTTCCTGCACGCGGTTTTCGCCGAACACGCGCTGCCCCTCCTCCAGCAACGGCTCGATCTTCTCGACCGGATGCGTCTTGCTGACCGCGATCAGCGTCACCTCGTCCGGGTCGCGCTTGGCGATCTTGCAGGTGCGGGCGATCCGCTCTTCGACTTCCATCAGGGCTGCTGCGCTATCCATCGCGCGCCGCTATAGCGGTTGAACGATGCCGATCCATCCCCTTCCCGACCTCTGGCTGCTATCCGACGCGCGCAACGATGCGCTGCTCGAGGATGCGCTGACACGCCTGCCTGACGGCTCCGGTTTTGTGTTCCGCCACTATCATCTGCCGCAGGACAAGCGGCGCGTACGCTTTGAAATGCTGCGCAGCATCTGCCGCAGCATGAACCACTGCACGATCCTGTCCGGCCCGGCTGAAACGGCGCGGCGCTGGGGGGCGGACGGCGTCTACGGCGCGCCCACCGCGCTGGACGATGCTGCAGACATGCTGCGCATCGCGACAGCCCATGACGAAGCGGAGATAGCGGCGGCCGAACGCATCGGTGCGGATGCCGTAATGCTCTCCCCGGTATACGCCACCCGAAGCCATCCCGGAGGCGCAGCGCTGGGGCCGGAGCGGTTCCGTACCCTTGCCGGACCCACCTGCCTGCCGGTGATTGCGCTGGGCGGGATGACGCCGGAGCGCGCGCGGGCGCTGGGCATTTCGCGCTGGGCCGCGATCGACGGGCTGTCGTGACCGATTATGGCCCTGCGCACTTGACCCGGGACTCCCTTCGGATTCATGATGCGTTCCAAACCCCCGCGGAGTGATGGAAATGGCAAGCAAGGCCCTCGTCCCGACCGAGACGCTCGACTGGCGTGAGGCTTTTCGCGCATCGCTCAAGCGTGCGCTGCAGATGGCGGGTGCGCTGATCCTGTTCGGGGCGATGCTGTTCCTGGCGCTATCGCTGATCAGCTATACGCAGGCCGATCCCAGCCCATCGACCGCTGCTGCTGCCTCGGGGCCGGTTGCGAACTGGATGGGCAATGCCGGGGCCTGGGCGGCAGAACGCGCGCTGTTCTCCTTCGGCTGGGTCAGCGTGCTGGCGCTGCCGCTGCTCTATATCGGTGCGCGAAGCCTGTGGCGCGCCGCGAACGAGGAAGCGGACACGCCCGCGCATACGCGCTGGTGGCGCCCGCTCGCCCTGCTGCTCCTGGCGATGGCGCTGCTGGCGACGGTCCTGTCGCTCACCTTCGCGGACATGGCCATGGCGCTCCCCGCAGGCGCGGGCGGCCTTGCCGGCCTGATCGGCGCAACCGCAACCGAGGCGATCGCGTCGAGGCTGGCGGGCGGTGCTGCCGGATGGGTGATCCTTGCCATTGCGCTGGCCATGCTGGCGGGCGGTGCGATGCTGGTGGCGCGGGTATTCACGATCGACTGGCGCGGGCTGATGACCCTGCCGAGCCTGCCGCAGCGCTTCGTGCGGGAACGGGCGCCGGAGGTGCCCGAGAAGCCGAAGACGCCTCGCCGCAAGCCGAGCCGTGATGCCGCGATCGAAGCTCCCGAGCCGCCGGCGAGTGAACCCGAGAAGCCACGCCGCGTCCCGCAGATCGTCGATCCGAAGGTCGCACCGCGCAAGGCGGACGGTGATGCGCTCACCCGCCAGAAGGACATGTTCGCCGATTTCGACCTGCCTTCGCTCGAGCTGCTGTCCGACCGGGGCGAAGCCGATGTCGCCCCGCTCGACCGGCAGGCGCTGGAACGCAATGCGCGGCTGCTCGAATCGGTGCTCGACGATTTCAACGTGAAGGGCGAAGTCACCGCCGTGCGCACCGGCCCCGTTGTGACCATGTACGAGCTGGAGCCTGCTCCGGGCACCAAGGCCGCCCGCGTCATCGGCCTGTCCGAAGACATCGCCCGCAACATGAGCGCGGTCTCCGCCCGCGTCAGCACGGTGCCGGGCAAGACCGTGATGGGCATCGAACTGCCCAATGCCGAACGCCAGATGGTCGGCTTCAAGGAACTCGCCGCGTGCTCCGACTTCGTCGATGCGCCGGGCGACCTGCCGATCATCCTGGGCAAGGACATTGCGGGCGAACCGATCATCGCGGACCTTGCGGCCATGCCTCACCTGCTGGTCGCCGGGACCACCGGCAGCGGTAAGTCGGTCGGCCTCAACACGATCATCCTGTCGCTGCTCTACCGCTTCACGCCCGCCGAGTGCCGCCTGATCATGGTCGATCCGAAGGTGCTCGAGCTCAAGAGCTACGAGGACATTCCGCACCTCCTCTCGCCCGTCGTCACCGAGCCGGAGAAGACCATCCGCGCGCTCAAGTGGACGATCGAGGAGATGGAACAGCGCTATCGCAAGATGAGCGAGGTGGGCGCGCGCAACATCGCCGGGTTCAACGAACGCGTGCGGACCGCCAAGGCCAAGGGTGAGCCGCTGGGCCGCCGCGTGCAGACCGGCTACGACCCCGAAACGGGCGAGGAAATCGTCGAGGAGACCGAGCTCGACTACGAAGAGCTGCCGCTGATCGTGGTGATCGTGGACGAGCTGGCGGACCTGATGGCCGTGGTCGGCAAGGACATCGAGATCCTGATCCGCCGCCTGACGCAGAAGAGCCGCGCGGCGGGCATCCATCTGATCATGGCCACGCAGCGCCCCTCGGTCGACGTCATCACCGGGGTCATCAAGGCCAACCTGCCCACCCGAATCAGCTTCAAGGTGACCAGCCGGATCGACAGCCGCACGATCCTGGGCGAACAGGGCGCGGAAACGCTGCTGGGCAAGGGCGACATGCTGTTCAAGCCCAATATCGGCAACCTCACCCGCGTCCACGGCCCCTTCGTCAGCGACGAGGAAGTGGAGGCCGTGGCCGAGCACTGGCGCAGGCAGGGTTCGCCCGCCTATGTCGATGCCGTGACCGAAGAGCCGATGGACGGCGGCGGCGGCTTCGCCTTCGAGGATGAACTCACCGCGAGCGACAATCCGGACGAGCGCAAGTACCGCCAGGCCTGCCAGGTCGTGTTCGAGAACCAGAAGGCGTCCGGCAGCTGGCTCCAGCGCCAGATGGGCGTGGGCTACAACACCGCCGCCAAGTGGATCGAGCGGATGGAGAGCGAAGGCCTGGTCGGCCCCGCCAACCACGTGGGCCGCCGCGATGTCTACCGCGACAAGGACGGCAATCCGCTCTAGCGGGCGCTTGCCGAGCGCGGCCCCGGGGGCCAGGATCGGGGCCGCCCTGACACACCTGACACAGTGTCCATGGGGCAAAAGACGCCGGGCCCCTCGCGGAGCGATTTCGGCGGGTATCGACGGTGTGAAAGAGCGCGTTGACGTCTAGCGCGAGTGAAAGGTGTAGGACAGGGGCCGACACGGTGACCGGCTATGAGCGCGCGAAACCGGGCGCCCCGGCAGGACGCGGACCGCTAGCCGGGAGCCGCCTCGCGCCGGATCGGGAAGAGGTGCGCGTAGGTAAGGCAGCGCCACAGCCATTCGAGCGGGCCAAACTTGTAGCGCGCGAGCCAGGCGGGCGACCAGGCCAGCATGATCACCCAGGTCGCGAGCACCACGCCATACAGGGCTGGCCGGGTGAGTTCGCCGAACAGGCCGAGCGCCCAGCCGTGGAAGACGAACAGCATCAGGATCGAAGTGCCCAGATAGTTCGAGAACGCCATCCGGCCCGCCGCCGAAACCCGCGCGCCGAGCCAGCCCGTTGCGCGCGGCCCCCACAGCGCCAGCAGCGCCGCAAGCCCAAGGATCATCAGCAGGTTCGGCACCCTCGAGAGTCCGTCGAACGACCAGAGCGCGCCCATATAGCCGAAGCCCCCGGCGTGATTCCACAGCCCGATGGCGAGCGTTCCGGCAAGGCCGGCGAGCACTGCGATCCACCCCCACAGCGCCTGCCGACGCGGATCGATCCGCCGGTCGAACAGCCCGAGACGGTACAGTGCCATGCCGATCAGCATCAGTGGCACCGCTTCCAGCCCATTCTGAAACCAGGACAGCAGCGGCTGCGACCAATGTTCGGCGATGTTGTGGGCGGCCCAGCCGCCGTAATCGCCCGCCCTGATCAGCGCGGTCTCGATCCGGTCATCGGCCGCGCCGGCATCGCGCATCGCCGCAGCCATGTCCGCCATACCGCCAGAAGACGCGGCCATCTCCCCGGCGGCGGTGGCATACATCCTGCCCCAGACGACGATATCCTTCACCGCAGCCAGCAGGTAGACCACGATCCCCACCCAAAGCTGCGTCTTCGGTCGCCGTTTGACGAACAGCAGGGCGATGAGGCCGCAGGTCGCGTAGGTCGCCAGGATATCGGTTTTCGAGACAAACAGGTAATGGGCGTAGCCGAAGGCGAACAGCCAGAAGAGGCGCCGCACCTGCAGCCAGCGCCCGCTGCCCCGCGCCCAGGCCCGGTCGAGGAAAAGGATCATGCCTGCGCCAAACAGCAGCGTGAACAGGCCGCGCATCTTGCCGTCGATCAGGGTGAATTGCGCGACCCATAGCCAGTCCGACACGGGCCCGTGTTCGGTCAGGAAGCCGCCCGGCCAGATGTAGGCGGCCGAGGGCTGGCCGAATGCGACGATATTCGCGGCAAGGATGCCCATCACGGCGATACCGCGTGTGAAATCGAGGCTCCCCAGCCGTTGCTGCCCCGTTGCCGGGGCAGGCTCGACGCGCGATTCGATCCGGTCCTCGATCATCACCCAGTCCTTCCTTGTTATTGCTCGAAGTCGCGCCCCGCGTGTCGGCGGCGAAATGGGGTTGAACCGGCCTATGCCTCTGCGGCGTCACCTTCCTGGTGCCAGCGCTGCAGCATGGGGATCGAGAGGAACTCCACGCCGACGGCCAGAAGGGGCAACACAACGCAGGTGAGATCCGAGAATGCGACGGCGGAAAAAAGCGTAAGCGTAATGGTTGCCGCCGCGCCCGCCCGCTGCATCGCACCGGCCCTGGCCCAGTCAGCGTCGACCACGAACCAGGCGAGCAGGATCAGTCCTGCAATCCGCAGCAGCAACAAGGTCGCCAGACCGGTCATGGCGGCGGCGTTGCCTGCGTAGACCGTCGGCACCATGCCTGTAGGCATCCTTGCGAAACTTGCGATTTCCCCGGCGTAGGGCGGCTCGACCCAGGGGTAGCCACACCACAGGCCAGCCAGCAGCAGTGCCGCCACGGGCAGGATCAGCCCGAGCGCGCAGATGTAGCGCGCCAGTGCAAGGCGGCCCTCGGCGTGCCTCGGCAATTCCTGCCACGCTGTCGTGAGGCACCCGAACGCGAAGGAAAGTCCGTCGCCCGCCTCCTGCGCCACGACGAACTCGGCGTGCATTGCCGCGGCCCATTCGCACCGGTCGGAGCCCATCCCCGCCAGAGCGAGCTTCATGACGGGGCGCGCGATCCACACGCTCATGCCTTTGCGTCCGAAAGGCCGAACGAGCCCGGATCGCTCCTGACCTCGCGTGCCAGGGCTAACCCCTCTGCCGTCAGACGATAGGCATGGCGCGGAGGCCGCCCGGGTGCACTGGGCTCGCACCATTCCGAGGACACAAGGCCGCGCTCGCTCATCCGCATCAGAAGCGGGTAGAGCGAGCCCGATTTCAGCCCGGTCTGCTTCATGAGTTCATACCCGTGGATGCGTTGAGGAGCCCGATCGTACAGCGCGGCCAGCACGGCGAGCATCTGTGGCGAGGGGCGTCGAGATCGAACCATGGGGCTAATCTTATATATGTAGAGTTAGCGGCGCAATCCTGTTTCTGGAGGTGCATCGCACATGGTTGCATCGCGCAGCCGAGCGAGCGTTACTGGTCGAACGATTGGGGGAGTGGCTGCCTGCCTTCTGCGTCCTTCCCACCTGCATGGCTGTCGACGCCCCGCCCGTTTCCAAGCCTCCAGCCGCGCCCTCACCTGGAAGCGCGCGCCTTCACTGATGTGCCTAACGCAATTCCAATGAACCTCATCGCAATTGCGCTTTGCGCACCGAACCGGCATCGCACGCCCACACAACGGGCCCGGCTCCCGAACCGCTGCTCGTGAAAACACGCCCGGAGGCGAGAGATGAAAATCGAGATCAACGAACACGCCGCATGGATCTTCAAGTCCGGCTGGAAAGGGCTTTGCCCCCGCTGCGGCAAGGGCGACATGTTCAAATCCTGGCTCAAGGTGAGCGACCGGTGCGAGGTGTGCGGGCTGGATTACCGCTTCGCCTCGCCCGACGATGGGCCGGCGTTCTTTTCGCTGTGCTTCGTCGCCTTCCCGCTGCTGTTCCTGATGGTCTGGGTGCAGGTGGCGCTGGAACCGCCGCTCTGGCTGCTGCTGGTTCTGGCGGTGCCGCTCATGACGATCGGCTGCCTGCTGCCGTTGCGCCCGATCAAGGGCTGGCTGGTCGCTTCGCAATATGTGAACCGCTCGGTCGAGGCGGGCACCGAGAAGTTGTGGGCCGAAATGCACGCACGCGAGGACGAGAAGAAGCGCGAAACGAAGGACCGGTGATCGCGCCACGAGTGCCCTGCCAGTCAGGGTTGGCGGCTTGCCGCCGGCAGGCCTACAGCACGTCGCCATGAGCCTGACCGTCTTTCTTGTCGTCATCCTAGCCGCCGCGCTGCATGCAGGCTGGAACGCGATGGTGAAAGGCGGGGCGGACAAATATCTCTCCACCGCGTCGGTCGTCATCGGCCAGGCCCTTCTCGCAGTACCCACGCTTCCCTTCGTTCCGGCGCCTGCCCCTTCCAGCTACGCTCTGATTCTGGCGGGGATCGGCCTGCACTTGGGTTACCAGTTCCTCCTCATGGCGTCCTATCGCGCGGGCGACCTGACGCAGGTCTACCCCTTGGCTCGCGGCAGCGCGCCGCTGATCGTGGCGCTGGTTTCGGTCATATTTCTCGGATTGGCGCTCCAGCTTGTCGAGCTGGCCGCGATCTCGGTGATCGGGCTGGGAATCATGTCGATCGCACTGGTCGGTAACCGCGACGGTCTGCACAATCGCAAGGCCGCGGCACTCGCGCTGGTAACGGGCTGTTTCATCGCGGCCTATTCGCTGGTCGACGGCCTAGGGGCGCGGGAAGCGGGTACGGCGCTGGGCTATTACGGCTGGCTGACGATCGGCAACGCCGTGGCCTTTTGCGCCATCACCGCGGTCACGCGCCCCGGTGTGCTCAAGCGCGTTCCAACCCACGGCCTGCGGCTGGCCGTCCTTGGCGGCGGCGCGTCCTATACGGCCTATGCGCTGGTCGTATGGTCATTCACGCAGGCGCCGATCGCGCTGGTGACCGCGCTGCGCGAAACCTCGATCGTGTTCGCGCTGCTGATCGGCGTGTTCGTGCTGAAAGAGAAGCTCAGCCTGGCAAAAGTGGTGTCGACCATGATGGTGCTGACAGGTGTCCTCATGACGCGGCTGGGAAGGAGCGGCTGAAGCCCGGTACGGGGCGCACGAAAAGGCCGCCACGCTCGGTTGGGAGCGGGCGGCCCTTTCGTCAGCCTCGAATGGCGGGGGGCTACTTGGCAGCTTCGCCGGCGGCCGCTCCCGCTTCGGCGCGCTCGGCCTCGAGTTCGGAATCGCTCTCCAGATCGGCGGCGGTCAGCGCGGGGTGCTGCGTGATCCGCTGGGTCATGGTTTCCATCGTGCCAGCGGGCAGCGCCACGAGACCGATCTTGGCCAGCGGGCCGCCGCGTTCCCACATCGCCATCCACTGTTCCAGGAACTTCTGCAGCCCGGGGATCGCCTGCAGGTGCGCCTGCTTCACGTAGAGGTACAGCGGACGCGCGCCGGGATACTGGAAGCTGGCAATATTGTCGTAGGTCGGCTCGACGCCGTTCATCGGCAGGCCCTGCACGCGGCCCTCGTTCTCTTCCAGATAGGAATAGCCGAAGACGCCCACGGCGTTGCGGTTGCCCTGAATCTTCTGGACGATCAGGTTGTCCTGCTCGCCCTGATCGACATAGGCGCCGTCGGAGCGGACTTCGGTGCAGGTGCGCTCGAACGCGTCCTCGTCGCTTTCCTTCAGCGCCGCCATCTCGGGATTGGCTTCGCACCCGGGAGTGAGCACCAGTTCCTTCAGCGCATCGCGCGTGCCGCTGGTCGAGGGCGGGCCGTAGACCAGGATCGGCGCGTCGGGCAGCGAGGGGTCGATATCGGCCCAGGTCTCGTTCGTCTGCTCTTCGCCGTAGGGGTTGGCGGCCAGCGCGCGGTAGACGATCTCCGGCGTCAGCTCCATCATGATGCCGCCCTGCGTGCTGGCAAAGGCAATCCCGTCCAGGCCGACCTGGATTTCGGTAATCTCGGTCACACCGTTGGAGCGGCAGGTTTCGAACTCGCTCACCTTCATCCGGCGCGAGGCGTTGACGATGTCGGGCGTATCCGCGCCCACGCCCTGGCAGAACAGCGCGATGCCGCCGCCCGAACCGGTCGATTCGATCAGCGGAGAGCGCATGTCAGGGTTGGTGCGCGAGAAGCTCTCGGCCACCTGCTTGGCGAAGGGATAGACGGTCGAGGAACCGACCGCGCGAATCGATTCGCGCGAGCCGCCGCCGTTGTCGCAGCCGGTCAGCATCAGGCCGGCAGTCGCCGCCAGAGCAAGAACGTGAGTGAATTTCATTGGTCGCCTCCATCGGGGCAAGGCATGGTGGTGGTCAAGCAGAGCGCCTAACCACTCTCCTGTGACAACTGCATTACCGCACGGCGAATGCAGGTAAACCCCACCCGGCCTTGCTGTCTGTCGCCCTGCCACCTAACGGTCCCGCCGTAACGTAAAGAAGGTCCCCCAACCCATGCGCATCGGCTGCCCCAAGGAAATCAAGAACCACGAATATCGCGTCGGCCTGACGCCCGAAAGCGCGCGCGAACTGGCGCGTGGCGGGCACGAGGTATGGATCGAAAGCGGAGCCGGGCTCGGCATTGATGCGACGGACGAGGAATACGAAGCCGCGGGCGCCCGGATCGTCGACGGGCCTGACCCGATCTTCGCCGAATGCGAGATGGTGGTGAAGGTGAAGGAACCGCAGGCGGACGAGCGCACAAAGCTGCGCGAGGGCCAGATCCTTTATACGTACCTGCATCTTGCGCCCGACCGGGAACAGACCGTGGACCTGGTCAATGCCGGCGTCACCGCCATCGCCTATGAAACGGTGACCGGGCCGCACGGCCAGCTCCCGCTGCTCAAGCCGATGAGCCAGGTGGCCGGGCGGATGAGCGTGCAGGCTGGGGCCACCGCGCTGGAAAAGGCGCATGGCGGGCGCGGGGTGTTGCTGGGCGGCGTGCCGGGCGTGATGCCGGGCAAGGTGGTCGTGATCGGCGGCGGCGTGGTCGGCTTCAATGCCGCGCAGATGGCCGCCGGGCTGGGCGCGGATGTGACGATCCTCGACCGCGACCCCGAAGTGCTCGAACGCGTCGGCACGCATTTCGAATCGCGCGCCAAGACGCGCTTTTCCAACGCCGCCAACCTGCACGATGCGGTGTGCCAGGCGGACCTGGTGATCGGCGCGGTGCTGATTCCCGGCGCCGCGGCCCCCAAGCTGGTCACGCGTGAAATGCTGTCCGACATGCAGACCGGCGCGGTGCTGGTGGATGTGGCCATCGACCAGGGCGGTTGCTTCGAAACCAGCAAGCCCACCACGCACGACGACCCGACCTACGTGGTCGACGATATCGTGCACTACTGCGTCGCCAACATGCCCGGCGCGGTGGCGCGTACCAGCACCTATGCGCTCAACAACGTGACCCTGCCCCATGCGCTCCAGATCGCCGACCACGGCTGGAAGGCCGCGATGCGCGCCAACCCGCACCTCGCCGAGGGGCTCAACGTGTGGGATGGCAAGGTGACCTACAAGGCCGTGGCCGAAGACCTGGGCTACGAGTACGTGCCGGTCGAGAAAGCGCTCGCCTGACGCGACCCAAGCGGGAGGGCAACCTCCAGGGCGTCGCCTTCCCGCTTCGTTAACCCCATGACGCTAGAGGGAACGCATGGGGTCGCTGCTGAGTCGGATCGGGATTCTGTTGTCTCTGGCATGCGCGTGCCTGGCGGCGCCCGCATCCGCCGCCCCGCTCGCTCCCGATTGCATCTTCTCGACCTCTCAAGACCTCTCCATCGAAAGCGTTCGCACCGATCCGCGATGGGCCTGCGAACAAGTGAACGCCTTGGGGGCTCACCGCTTCAACTGGCTGCGGTTCGACGATCCTCGCATCGCCGATTTTCGCTATTTCGCGATGGAGGCACGCTGGTTCGACAGCGTTACCGTGTACCGGATCGCAAGCGGCGGCCGGATCGCAAGCAACAGGCTCGTTCCGGACGACGTAAACCTCCACAACGTCAACGACATGATCTTGCCACTGCCGGATGTCGGCGATCCGCGAGCCCCCGTATTCGTCCGGGTCGACAATTATGCGAAATTCCGTGACGCGCCGAAGATGCGCCTTCTGGAGAGTGCCGACGCACCGGCAGGATTTGTGGACGACCTCGTTTTCGCAGCCTTGCTGATGGGTCTTGTCCTCGCACCCTGCATCCTCGCGGCAATGCTGGCCTTTGCGCTGCGGCAAACCTTCGTCGCGTGGTATGCGGTGGTGTGCGCCGGCATGGCGCTGACGATCGCGATGACCAGCGGCCTGGCCGCCAGCTGGTTTTCCGGTAACCTGGTCGTGTTCCTGGTGTTCGAGCGGTTGGGCTACGTCCTGATCATGTTCGCATCGTGCCAGTTCGCCCGCGACTTCATCGAACGCGATGCGCTGTCGCCCGCCATGCGCAAAGCGCTACGCTGGAGCGGCATTTTCATTCTCGTCGCGGGTGGACTGAACGCGGGCATAATACAGAGCCCGGCGCTGTTCGGCTTCGCCCAGCTCGTCGTCGTGACGGCTTTGATCGCCGCTTTCACGCAGGCCTTGCGGCGTGGAAGCCGCTGGGTTCGCTACCAGCTGGTCGGCTGGTCTTTCGCGATGGTCCTGGTGACGGATATAGCGCTCAAAGGCGTCGGCCTCGGGGGATTCCTCGAGACCAATTTCCTGATCGTCTTCTACGCCATGGTCTGGGAGATCGTCGTCGTCGCGATCGGCGTGACCGACCGGGCGCTGATGCTGCGGTCGGATCGCGACCGGGCGCGCCAGCTGGCCGCCGAGATGGAAAACCTTGCCGAGCGCGATCCGCTCACCGGCCTGCTGAACCGGCGCGGCATTGCCAATCAGTACGACAGCCTGATGCGGCGCGGCTTCACCACCTTCGCGCTGATCGACCTCGATCATTTCAAGTCGATCAACGACCGGTTCGGCCACCAAATCGGCGACCATGCGCTCATCGCCACCGCCAGCGCACTTGCGCCCGACGAGGACACTCTGGCCGTGCGGCTGGGCGGCGAGGAGTTCATGCTGGTGTTGCGCGGAGCCGATGCGACTCTGCGCGCAGAGCGCCGCCGCCGTGCAATCACTGCGCGGATCGCGGACACCGTCCCTCAGGTGGATCGGCCTGTCACCGCCAGCATGGGCGTGGTCGAGGCACCGGGCGAGGACGCCGCGGGGCTGCCCTTCGAAGTGCTCTATCTGCGGGCGGACACCTTGCTCTATCGGGCGAAGAACGAAGGACGTAACCGCTATTTCCGGGAATTGCTGGTCTTCGGCGAGCCGCCAGCAGACGACCACCAGGCCTTCGCTGCCTGACCTTGCAGGCGGCGCGGTTGCCAGGGCGAGCCGTCCATGGTGGCATCGCCCCGCTTCACCGATTACACTGCCCGGCATGCCACCTGCAACGTATCGGTTCGCCGGTATGGCGCCAGCCGGGAGAGACGAAGATGAGCACGCAGCAACCGACCAATTCGGGCTTCGGCCGGACCACCGAACCGCAGGAGGTGCTGCAAGGCATCGATCTTTCCGGCAAGGTCGCCATCGTCACCGGCGGCTATTCGGGCATCGGGGTGGAGACCGTGCGCGGTCTCGCCGGAGCGGGGGCGAAGGTGATCGTGCCCGCGCGCAACCATGCGAAGGCAGTGGGCAACCTTTCCGACGTTGCCGGCGATGTCGCGATCATGGAGATGGATCTCGCCGATCTCGCTTCGGTGCGCGCTTTTGCGGATGCCTTCGCGCAGAATCACGAACGCCTCGACCTGCTGATCTGCAATGCCGGGATCATGGCCTGCCCGCTGACCCGCGTGGGCCCGGGCTGGGAGCAGCAGTTCGGCGTCAACCACCTCGGCCACTTCGCGCTGGCGCAGGCGCTGATGCCGCTGCTGGAAAAGACCGCGAAGGAGCCGGGCAGCGATGTGCGGGTGGTCGCGTTATCCTCAACCGGCCACAAGCTGAGCGACATCCGCTGGGACGATCCGCACTGGAACGATGGCGAGTATGACAAGTGGCAAGCCTACGGGCAGGCGAAGACCGCCGACGCGCTGTTCGCCGTGGGCATGAATGCGCGGCTGGCCCGGCATGGCGGGCGCGCATTCTCGGTCCATCCCGGCGGGATCATGACCCCGTTGCAGCGCCATCTCGATAAAGAGGAAATGGCCGCGCTGGGCTGGCTGGACGAAAACGGCGAGCTGTCCGAACAGGCGGCCAGGATGTTCAAGACGCCCACGCAAGGCGCCTCGACCACGCTGTGGGCCGCGACCAGCCCTGCGCTCAAGGATCGCGGCGGCGAATATTGCGAGGACTGCGACGTGGCCGAGCTGGCCGATGCAGAGAACCCGAGCCGCTACGACAAGGTCCAGCCCTATGCGGTCGACGCGGATAGCGCCGAACGCCTGTGGGCGATGAGCGAGGAGATGGCGGCGGGGGTTTGAGGATCACCAGTGGCTCACCCCTATGATGTAGAGCGCGCGTCCGATCTCCATGTCGAATGGTGCCGCGATCTTGCGCAAAGGATGGATGTGCGAACCACGCATCAATCCGGCCCGCAGATGCGCGCCGTTATGCATGAACTGCGCCGCTCAATGCCACCCGAAGACGTGGTCACCATCGCCAACCAGCTGCCCGCTCTCGAACGCGGCATTTTTCTGCAGGACTGGCGGTTGGACGAGGGGCCGATCGACTTGCCCGACGCGGACACCTTCAGAGCCCGTGTTTACGAGCGGGTGAAAGCCCACCATTTCCGCGTGGAGTCGCTGGTGCAGGACGTGTTCTGGCTGTGGAATGAAAAGCTCGATCCGGCGCGCTCCGACAGGATCTCTGCCGCGCTTCCGGACTGCCTCAAGAGCCTGTGGCCGCAAGGGTCGCCCTAGCCGGATCACCTCAATTGTCACCCTGAACTTGTTTCAGGGTCCAGTCCTGCCTGCCGATCCGCGACAGGAAGATAGCTGGATGCTGAAACGAGTTCAGCATGACGGTCTGGGGTTATTCTGACCGAAACGGCGCCGCAATCTCTGCCGTAATACGTGCCGGGCGCGTGGTCTCGCGGTCGAGCATGACCCAGCGGGTTAGCGCCGACACCAGCACCTTGCCTTCGCCATCGACGAACTGCACCTCGCGGTCGAAGCGGGCACCCCTCGGCTCACCCGATACGTGGGTGCGGCCATGGGCGATGTCGCAAGCCTCATGCCACCTCCAGCTTGCGGTCGTGATCGACGCCGATGGGGAGCATTGTGAGACGATCCTTCTCCGAAGGGTCGACGCCCTAACCGATAAAGCGCTGCCCTGCTGCTAGCCGAGCATACCGAAACCTGATCGGGCAAGCGGTCGGCCAGCAACGCGGGCCGGCCGCTATTTTGGCACGAGCTGACCCTGTAGGTCTCTACTTAGGTTTCCGACCGGACGTCTTGAGATCGGGTTTGGCCGGTGGTTTCCAGTCGGGCGGCGTAATCGGCCGTTGCCGGCTTGTGCCGAGGCCCATGGCGCCCGGCTGCTGGCGTACCAGACCCGACGTGTCGGCCTGCGCGGCCTCTGCGGCATTTGCACCGCCCCGGAGCAGATTGATGCGGTCACGAAGGCGCCGTGCCTCCTCGAAATCGAGCGAGCGCGCCGCCGCTTCCATTTCGCGTTGGAGATCCTCGATAGTCTTGCTCATCACTCCTCAACGCACCGATGCGACATCTGGCCCCGATTGCCGGGGCGCTGCCTCATTTGCGGCAGCATTCGGGTTCTCGGTCTTTCGAATGTGGACCTTCGCAGCCGGATCAGCGCCAACCAAGTAGCGCAAGCGGACAGGAGCCTCCCGATCCGTCACCCTGAACTTGTTTCAGGGTCCAGTCCTGAATCCTGAACGTTCGACGACGATGGTGGCTGGATGCTGAAACGAGTTCAGCATGACGCTTCATCAATCCACCCGAAACGGCGCCGCGATCTCTGCGGTGATCCGCTGCGGGCGCATCGTCTCGCGGTCGAGCATGGCCCAGCGGGTCAGCGCGGAGACCATCACCTTGCCCTCGTCATCGACGAACTGCACCTCGCGGTCGAAGCGCGCGCCGCGCGGCTCGCCCGAGACGCGGGTGCGGCCGTGTGCGATCTCGCCCTCGCGGATATTGCCGCGATAGTCGATCTCGTGGCGGCTCACGACCCAGATGTATTTCTCGCGGTGTTCCTCGGGCGCGATGGCGTTCCAGTGGGCGACCGCGATGTCCTGAATCCAGCTGACCCAGACCGCGTTGTTGACGTGGCCCAGCTCGTCGATGTGCTCCGGGCTCGCCGTGACATCGTGCTCGAACGCCCAGTCGTTCCCGCTCACGCCAGCCTCCTCACGCTGCCTCCAGCTTGGCGTCCGGATCGACGCCGATGCTGCGCAGGTCCGCCTCGGCCTGAGCGGTGGTGGTGAAGACGAAGGCTTCCATCCCCACCGCCTTGGCACCCGCGACGTTCTTTTGCAGGTCGTCGAAGAACACGCATTCTTCCGGCACCAGGCCATAGGTTTCGGTCAGCCAGGTATACATGCGAGGATCGGGCTTGAGCGTGGAGTGATCGGCGGAGACGCACGCGCCGTCGAACAGAGGCCAGAAGTCGTAGCGCCCGCGCAGGTAGGCGACGATCTCGTGCACATTGTCGGTGATCGCGTAGATGCCGTAGCCGCTCGCCTTCAGGCGGCGCATCAGCGGGGGCGTTTCCTCGATCAGGTGGAGGCTTTCGAACAGCGCGGAGACCAGCCGGTCGCAGGTCTTCCGGTCGAAGCCGTGACGTTCCCCGAACATGCGCTGGGTTTCGGTAAGGCTCATCGCGCCGCGATTGAGCGCACGGAAGATGTCGCCTCCGAACAGGTCCTGGCTGGTGATCCCGTCGGGCAGGTCCTTGCCGAAAGCAAGCTCGACGATTCGCTCCGGCTCCCACCGGACGATGACATTGCCGACATCGAAGACGACGTTTCGGATGGGGGTGGCGCGCTCGGTCATGCGGTCTCGCTAAGCTGAAGGGTTCGGGTCTCAGCCGGTCCCATAGAAGCGCAGCGCACGCCGATCCACCGCTCAGTCGGCCACCGCCGCGCACCCGGGGGCGGAACGGCCCACCCGGGCGAGCATGGCGCACAGGTCGCGCTGGGGATCGTCGGTGCCCCGATAGACGAAGTGCTTCAGCTGCGCGGCCAGTTCTTCATCCCCGCTCTCCGCGACCAGCTGCCCCAGCCAGTCGTCGACCGAAACGATCCCGTCTCCGCCCGCATCCTTGCGGTTGGAGGCGACCAGTGCGGCGACGAAATCGAAGAAGTCGCGCCCGCCATTCGTCTGCGCCGCACCCTCCGCAATCATGCCGATCACCGTTCCGCAGGCATAGTAGGCGTCGTAGTCGCGCCGCTCGTCGGCTTCGGCCAGCGGTTTGGAAACCGACATGGCGAGGCAGCTTTGCCATGTATTCGCAAGGTCGGCGCCTGCATCGTAATCGGGGTCGATCCGTTCGATCAGACGGTAGGCGAGCAGGTTGGCTCCACCTTCGGTAATCCATGAATCGGCGGCGGACTCGTACTCGACCGTCTGCCCCAGCCAGAAATGCGCGCCTTCGTGGGCGATGAACCAGCGTACGCCCTGCAGAGCCTGCACGTTCTCCTCCACCAGCCCGTCGCCTTCCAGACGCACGGTCAGTAGGCCCGCCAACACGCTGCCGCCCTGGCTGACGACGCCCGGCGTCGCCCCCGCCCAGCTCGAAAGCACCATAGGCTTGCCGCTGCCCGCCTGGTCGCCCAGCCGGTCGGCATAGATCGCGAAGGTCTGCGGCAGGAAATCGAGCAGTTCGCGGCGCAGCCACGCAGGCGTCTGCGGATCGATGATCGCGGTGAGATGGTCGGTCGAGATGGGCTGCGGATCGCCGAAGACGACGTAGGTAGCATCGTCACGCGTGGTCGCTGCCCGGTGGCGCTGACCCTTGTAGAGCAATGGCCCTGCCGCATCGCGGAAGACCATCTCCGTCTCCGGCCCCTCTTCCGCCATTTCCTGCGTTTCGCGGAGCCACGGCATCACCGCGAAGTGGCCGGTGAACAGGGCCAGGGTGCCGTCGGTGAACCGCAAGGCAGGGTCGTAATCGGCCAGCAGGTCGTCGGCAAACGGGACGAACCGCACGGTCACTTTGCGCGGGACGGTTCCGTCATCGGCCAGCAGTACGTCGGTCTCGCCGATCCGTTGCAGCGAAACGCCATCGGTCTCGACCGTCCAGCTCAATTCGCGCCACCCTGAATTTTGCCGCCGCGCCCGGTTGGAGCGCGGAAAGGCCCACCCTTGCGCATCGCTCGGGAAATGGAACGTCGCGCTCCAGCCGCCCGCATCGTACACCACCTCGACCCGCACCGGCGGTTCGTCGGGCGTGTCCTGCGCCGTCGCGATGGCCGGGCACACGAGCGCGAACAGCGCGGCGACCATCACCACGAGGCGCGCCATGTCAGTCGACCACGCCCAGCTGCGTCAGGATGAAGGCGAATTCCTCCGCGGTCTCGTACAGCGAGGCGAAGCGCCCGGACTTGCCGCCGTGGCCTGCGCCCATATTGGTCTTGAGCAGCAGCGTGTTGTTATCGGTCTTGGTCGCGCGCAGCTTGGCGACCCACTTGGCGGGCTCCCAATAGGTCACGCGCGGATCGTTGAGGCCCGCGGTGACCAGCAGCGGCGGATAATCCTGCGCCACGACCTGGTCGTAAGGCGAGTAGCTGAGCATGTAGGCGAAGGCCTGCTTGCTCTCGATCGGGTTGCCCCACTCGGGCCATTCGCCGGGCGTCAGCGGCAGGTCCTTGTCGAGCATCGTGTTGAGCACATCGACGAAGGGCACATGCGCGGCCACGGCACCCCACAGATCGGGATCGGTGTTGACCACCACGCCCATCAGCTCGCCCCCGGCGCTGCCGCCGCTGGCGCTGATCTGGCCCTTTTCGGTATAGCCCGCGTCGATCAGGCCCTTGGCGACATCGACGAAATCCTCGAACGTGTTGGTCCGCTCGTTCAGCTTGCCCTGCAGGTACCAGCGGCGGCCGAGATCGTCGCCGCCGCGGATATGCGCGATGGCATAGGCCATGCCGCGATCGACCAGGCTGAGCCGGCTGGTGGAGAAGCCCGGCGGAACGGCGTAGCCATAGGCGCCGTAGGCATAGAGGTGCAGCGGGCCGGCCCCGGCGGGGCGATCCTTGCGCATCACCACGCTGACCGGAACCTGCGTGCCGTCGCGCGCGGTGATCGTCAGCCGCTCGGTCTTGTACTGCGTCGCGTCGTAGCCGCTGGGAATTTCCTGCTGCTTGAGCAGTTCGAGCGCGCCGGTCTTCACGTCGTAGTCGTAGACCGATCCGGGCGTGACCATGCTCTGGTACGATAGGCGCAGCTTCTGCATGTCGTATTCGGGGTTGTTCGACAGCCCGGCAACAAAGCTCGCTTCGGGGAAGCGAATCGGCGTCATGTCGTCCGCATCGTCGTAGGCGCGCAGCTGAACCTGATCGAGCCCGGCGAGCCGCCCTTCGGTGACGTAGAAGTCCTTGAACAGCTCGAAATCGGTCAGGTAGAAATCGTCCGATCCTTCGATCAGCGTGGTCCACTCGCCCGGATTGGCGAGCGGCGCGGTCGCCATGCGGAAATTGATGTGGTCGTCGTTGGTGTGGATGAACAGCGTGTTGTCGCGCACATCGACATCGTATTCGACGCCCTTCTTCCGCGCCTTCACGAGCGTCTGCTCGCCGGTCGGGTTGTCGGCGGGGACCAGCCAGACTTCGCTCGTCTCGTTGTCGCCCGTGCCGATCACCAGCCAGTCTTCCTGCGCGGAGAGGCCTGCGCCCACGCGGAAGCCTTCGTCCTCCTCGCGGAATATCTCGACATCTTCGGAAACATCGGTGCCGAGCCTGTGCAGGCGGACATTGTCGACGCGCCAGTTCTCGTTCGCCTTGCCGTAGGCGATCATCGTGTCGTTCGCGAGCCAGGTGAGGCCCGAGAGCGTTTCGGGAATCACATCGTCCAGCAGCTCGCCGGTCTGCAAGTCCTTCACCCGCGCGGTGAACCGCTCCGACCCGTTGTCGTCGGCCGAGTAGGCGAGATAGCGCCCGTCCTTGCTGACCGAGAACGCGCCGAGGCGGAAATAGTCCTTGCCCTCGGCGAGCTGGTTCTCGTCCAGCAGCAGCTGCGGCTCACCGCCCGCCACCGGCTTGCGATAGTGCAGCCGGTATTCCTTGCCTTCTTCGAACTCGGACCAGTAGAGCCAGTCGCCATCCTTCTGCGGCACCGTGGAATCGTCTTCCTTGATGCGGCCCTTCATCTCTTCGAACAACTGATCCACCAGTGCCTGGTGCGGCGCCATCTGCGCTTCGAACCAGGCGTTTTCCTGATTCAGATATTCGAGCACGTCCTCGTCATCGACGACCGGGTAGGACTGGTCTTTCAACCAGTGATAGGGATCGCTCAGGGTGATCCCGTGGGTGGTGAAGGAATAGTCGCGGCGCTCTGCCACGGGAGGGGAAGTAGGCGCTGTCTCGCTCACGCTGGTATCGGCTCCGCTCGATTGGGCCGCTGCCATTGCCGGCATGATCAATGCGGACGTGGTCAGCATCGACAGGGCGATGGCTGCGGTGAAAAGCTTGCTCATGTTCGGCTCCCCCTCTGGGCGATGCGACGCGGCTTTGAAAGCCTTGCTTTGCCGGGGTATGACCCCAGATCATTCCCATAGCCAGACTTTCGAATGACAGGATCGACCAAATGCTGATGCAGACCCACGAAGCCCGCCTTTCCGCCCTGCGCGAGGAACTGAAAAAGCGCGGGCTGGACGGGTTCTGCGTGCCCATCGCCGATGCCCACATGAGCGAATATGTGGGCGAGGATGCGCAGCGCCTGCGCTGGCTGACCGGCTTCGGTGGCTCTGCGGGCAGCGCGGCGGTGCTGCCCGACAAGGCGGCGATCTTCGTCGACGGGCGCTATACCGTGCAGGTGCGCGACCAGGTTGAAGAACGCCTGTTCGAATACCGCGGCGTTCCGAAGGACAGCCCGGCGGCCTGGCTGGCCCGCAATGCGCAGGAAGGCGCGAAGATCGGCTACGACGCATGGCTCGCCACCCCGGGCTGGGTCCGCTCCACGACGGCCGCGCTGGAAAAGGTGGGGGCGAAACTGGTCGCGGTCGACGGCAATCCGATCGACGCGGTGTGGCAGGACCGGCCCGCGCAAAGCGATGCGGCGGCGCGGGTCCATGCAGACGAACACGCAGGCCGCAATGCACAGGACAAGCGGCAGGCCATCGCCGACTGGCTGACCGAGGAAAAGCTCGACGCGGTCGTGCTCAGCGCGCTCGACTCGGTCGGCTGGGCCTTCAACATTCGCGGGGCCGATATCGCGCATACCCCCGTTGCGATGGCCTTCGCGCTGGTTTCGCAGGACGGCACGGCGCAGCTCTTCATCGACGAGAACAAGGTCTCGCCCGAGCTGAAGCAGCATCTGGGCAATGCGGTGAGCATCCGTCCCCGCACCGAATTCGAGACTGCGCTGGGCGAAGTGGGCGACAAGCGCATCGCGCTCGACCCGGAATACGGCGTCGCGGCCATCGCGCAGGCGCTGGAAGCGGGCGGCGCGAAGGTGGTCGAGACGCGCGACCCCACGATTCTGCCGCGCGCGATCAAGAACGAGGCCGAGGTGGAGGGCCACCGCGATGCGCAGGCGCGCGACGGGGCGGCCGTCTCCCGCTTCCTCGCCTGGATCGAGGCCGAGGCTCCCTCGGGCACAATCGACGAGCTGACCGCGGCGGCCAAGCTGCTGGAATTCCGGTCGGTCGATGGCGACCTGAAGGATACCTCCTTCGACACCATTTCGGCTGCAGCGGGCCACGCCGCGCTGCCGCACTACAAGGTGGACGAGGACAGCAATATCACGATCCCGCCGGGCAGCATCTTCCTGTGCGATTCGGGCGGCCAGTACATCGGCGAAACCGGCGCTGGCACCACCGACATCACCCGCACCGTGTGGGTCGGCAGCAAGGACGGCGACGCGCAGCCCACGGCGGAGATGAAGGACCGCTTCACCCGCGTCCTGAAGGGCCATATCGCCATTGCGCAGGCGATCTTCCCCGAAGGCACCACGGGCGGCCAGCTCGATACGCTGGCACGCCATGCGCTGTGGCAGGTCGGCTGCGACTACGCCCACGGCACCGGCCACGGCGTGGGCAGCGCGCTGGGCGTGCACGAGGGCCCGCAGCGGATCGCCAAGACCACCGGTTCGCAGGGCGGCACGACCGAGCCTCTTGCGGCAGGCATGATCTGCTCGAACGAGCCCGGCTACTACAAGGCGGGCGAATTCGGCATCCGGATCGAAAACCTAGTCCTGATCGAGGAGCGCGAGATCGAGAATGCCGACGAGGGCACGTGGTTCGGGTTCGAGAACCTGACCTGGGTGCCGATCGACCGCACGCTTATCGATGTCGATCTGCTGACGCCCGAGGAACGCGACTGGGTCGACCACTACCACGCCTGCTGCCGCGAGATCCTGAGCGCGCGCCTTGCCGAAACCGGAGACACCCAGGCGACCGACTGGCTGGAGCGGCACACGCAGCCGCTCTGAGGGTGCTTGCCGACCGGCAAGTGTTCGCGTAATGTTCCCGTTCTTACGAGGGTCGCGACTCGGGAGAATGAGACCATGATCGGTTACGTAACGCTGGGGACCAACGATCTGCAGGGCAACGCGCCCTTCTACGATGCCATCGCCAGGGAAATGGGCACTGGCCGGATGATGGAATTCGACAGTTTCATCGCCTGGGGCGAGCCTGACGGCGCGGCGGGCGTTGCCCTGACCAGGCCCTATGACGGCAAGACGGCCACCGTGGGCAACGGCACGATGGTGGCGCTGCAGGCGAAGGACAAGGACCAGGTCCACCGCTTGCACGAAATCGCGCTGGCCAATGGCGGAACCGACGAAGGTGCCCCCGGCCCGCGCGGCGAGGCGGACGAGAACGGGCTGGTGTTCTACGCCGCCTATTTCCGCGACCGCGACGGCAACAAGCTCAACGCCTTCTGCATGACCCCCAACGGGTAGCGGGGCGGATGGCTGAACCGCGCAAGCTCTCCGAAAACCCGATCCATCTCGGCCTGGGGGCGACTGCCGAAGCGCAGCCGCCCTTCACCGGGATGGGCTGGTACGAGGAATATGGTCGACGCAACGCTGCCGATGGCGCGGAGGGCCGGCTCGTCTCGATGCACAGCTTTTCGGAAAGCTGGGGCAGCTGGGAAATGCACCCGCGGGGGCACGAGGTGGTCGTGTGTACGGCGGGCGAGATCACGCTGGTCCAGGAATATCCGGATGGGCGGGTCGAAAGGCTGACGCTCGCCCCTGGCGACTATGCGATCAACGTTCCCGGCGTGTGGCACACGGCGGATGTCGCCGGGCAGGCAACCGCGCTGTTCATCACGGCTGGCGAGGGAACACAGCACCGTTCCCGCTGATCCTGCGGATTGCGGTGGTGTGAACGTGGGCCCGATCGCGCGACAAAGCGTTACAATCGGGCCCGATCGTGGCAAATCCTTGCGACAAAGGCCGGCTAGAAAGGGTGTCATGAGCTGCGCGGCGGGTTTCGATCTCCCCCCTACCCCTCCCCGTCGTGCAGCTCTTCCCATTGTAACCTCAGGAGAACCACCCGATGAAAGCTCCCATTCTCGCCGCAGCCGGTCTCTCGCTGCTGGCAGGCACCGCCGCCATCGCCCAGCCTGCGGAGCGTAGCGCGACACCCATGACCCGCGCCGACATGAGCCAGAAGGCCGCAGAGCGCTTCCAGAAGATGGACCTCAACGATGACGGCGTGCTCGATCTGGCCGACAGTGAACTGCGCCGCCAGCAACGCATCGCCCGCATCGATACCGACGGCAACGGCGCGATCAGCGCTGCCGAGCGCGAGGCCGCCCGCGAAGCGCGCCAGGCACGCCGTGCCGAACGCCGCGAAGCGCGCGGTGTCGAAAGTGACCGGCGCGGGCATGGCAAACGCTGGAAGCGGGGCATGCGCGGACATCGTGGCATGATGGGCGGACGCATGATGGTGCGCGCCGACGCCAATGGCGACGGCCGCATCACGCTGCAGGAAATGCAGGCCCACGCGCTTGCTCGCTTCGACCGTATCGATACCAACAGCGATGGCACGGTGACGGCGGAGGAACGCCGGGCCGCCCGCGCCGCGATGCGTGCCGAACGGCAGGAACGCCGCGAGCAGCGCCGCGCCGAACGCGCGAGCCAGTAACGTAGCGCCCATGGCCACGCCCGAGGACACTTCGGCCACCACCCTGCTGCTCGTCGATGACGAACGCAGCCTTCGCGAACCCCTGGTCGACTATCTGGTCGGCCAGGGGTTCGTGGTGCTGGAGGCGGAAAGCGCCGCCGCCGCGCGCAGTCTGCTGCGCGAACACCGCGCGGACCTCGCACTGGTCGACATCATGATGCCGGGCGAGGACGGTCTTTCGCTCACCCGCCACCTGATCGAGGCGCAGAAACTGCCGACCATCCTGCTTACCGCCATGGGCGAAGCGACCGACCGGATCGTGGGGCTGGAAATCGGTGCGGACGATTACGTGACCAAGCCGTTCGAACCGCGCGAACTGGTTGCGCGCATCCGCTCCGTCCTCAGGCGCGCGGGCCGCCATTCGCCCGAGCGGGAGGACGAGGACGCGCCCTACCTTTTCGAAGGCTGGCTGCTCGATCCGCTCAAGCAGCGACTGACCGATCCCGGGGGGGCGGTAATCCCCATCTCCACCGCAGAATTCCGCATGTTACGGGCGTTCCTCGATCATCCGCGCGCCGTGCTCGACCGGGATCGGCTGCTGGACATGGTGCAGGGGCGCGAGGCGCATCTGTTCGACCGGGCGGTGGACAACCAGGTCAGCCGCCTGCGCCGCAAGATCGAGGAAGATAGTCGTCACCCGCAGTTCATCCAGACCGTGCGCGGCGGCGGCTATCGCTTCTCCGCCGACGTCACCCGCACGACCTCTGGCTGACGGGTTCCATGCCGCGCCTGTTCCCGAAAAGCCTTCTGGGCCAAAGCCTTCTTGCGATCGCGGTGACGCTGCTGATCGGCCAGGCGGCCTCGGGCCTGCTGCTCTACCGGGCGGTCGAGGAACGGCGCGATACGGCCAGCGCCAATGCCGCGGCTTTCCACCTGCTGCGCACCGCCAGCCGTGAAGAAGGCTCGGTCCGCGCCATTCGCCGCGCCCTGCGCCGCCGCGAGGGCGACTCCCCCTTCGGTCTCGGTCGGCAGAGCCGCGGATCGGGTCGTCATCTGCCGCCGCCGGTGTCGGGCACCTTTGCCGATGCCTCGCCCCTGCTCCCCGGAGAAGAGCGCGATGCCGCCGCCGAAGGCCGTTTGCGGGAGATCCTCGCGCGGCAGGGCATCGTGGCGGATGAACTGCAGGTCACGCTGCGCCCGATAGAGAGCGACCCGCTGCTTGCCGAGATCGCGCAGGTCCGGCCGCGCTTCCGCGCGCGCATGGCCGAAGCGCACGGCGATCTGCTGGTGGCCGCGATGCGCCAGCCGGGCGAGGAGCGCTGGATCGTCGCGCGCACGGTCCGTCCGCCGGTGGAGGCGGGGGCGCTCCTGCTCATCGCGGGGCAGACCGTACTTCTGTTCCTGGTGCTGCTGGGCGGCACCTATCTGGTGCTGCGGCGGATCACGCGGCCCCTCGCGCGGCTCACCCGCCGGGTCGAGAGCTTCGCCCGCACGCAGCACGCGGGCGAGCCTCTGCCCCCCGAAGGGCCGGAAGACGTCAGCCGCCTGATCGCGGCGCACAACATGCTCGAATCGCGCATCGCCAGCCTGCTGGACGAGAAGGACGTGATGCTCGGCGCGATCGGGCACGATCTCAAGACCCCGCTGTCTGCGCTGAGGGTTCGGATCGAATCGGTGTCGGACGAAACCCAGCGCGCGCGCATGGCCGAGACGATCGAGGATCTGCGCCGTTCGCTCGACGATATCCTGTCGCTGGCCCGGATCGGACGCGCGAAGGACCCGCCCGAGGCCGTCCAGCTATCCGCGCTGGTCGCCAGCGTGGTCGAGGAGTTCGAGGATATGGGCAAGCCCGTCGCCATCGCGCACAGCGAGCGGCTGGTGGCGCCCGCCCAGGTCACGTGGCTGCGGCGCGCGCTGCGCAACCTGATCGGCAACGCGCTGCGCTATGGCGAAGCGGCGCAAGTCTCTCTTGCGAGGGAGGGCGGCATGGCGGTGATCGCGGTCGAGGACCAAGGCCCCGGCATCCCGCCCGAAGAGATGGCCGCGATGCTCGAACCTTTCCGCAGGGGCGAAGCGAGCCGCAATCGCGACACGGGCGGCGCGGGGCTTGGCCTCACGATTACCCGTGCGATCATGCGCGAACATGGCGGGGAATTGCTCCTCTCCAACCGCGCCGAAGGCGGTTTGCGGGCCGAAATGCGGCTGCCGCTGGCGCGCTGATCCCGGACGGTGCCGATCCCGCGAACTAGCGCATCAGCCCGCCCACGAGATTGCGCACGAAGCGCCCCGCGATGGGCCCGGCAAGGTCCGTGGCGATGGAGCCCGCTGCAGAGGTGACGCCAGAGGCCATCGGGTTGGCGCGCGATTTCTTGCCCAGCACGGTGCGCGCCGCCATCCCGGCAGCCGACCCGGCGGCAACCTTCGCCCCGCGCGACATCGCCTTCTCCCAGATGCTCTTGCTCTTGCGGGGGCGCTTGCGAACCTCAGCCTCGCCCTTCTCCTCGACCTCTTCGGCGGTCTCGGCGGCGTCGACCATCTTCTGTGCGATCACCTCCGCCGCGCTTTCCCGGTCCACGGCCTCGTCATACTTGCCCGCCAGCGGGCTCGCGCCGAGGATCACCGCGCGTTCACCGGCCGACAGCGGGCCGAGGCGGCTTTGCGGCGGCTTGATGAGCGTGCGCTGGACCACCGAGGGCGCGCCATCCTCGTCCAGCGTGGAGACCAGCGCTTCGCCCACTTTCAGTTCGGTGATGGCCTGTTGCACATCGAGATCGCGATTGATCCGGAAGGTTTCCGCCGCCGCCTTGATCGCGCGCTGGTCTCGCGGAGTGAAGGCGCGCAGCGCGTGCTGCACGCGGTTGCCGATCTGCCCCGCGACCTTGTCCGGAATGTCGATCGGATTCTGCGTCACGAAGAACACGCCCACGCCCTTGGACCGGATCAGGCGCACCACCGTCTCGATCGTGTCCTGAAAGGCCTTCGGCGTATCGTCGAACAGCAGGTGCGCCTCGTCGAAGAAGAACACCAGCTTCGGCTTGTCCTGGTCGCCCACCTCGGGAAGCGTCTCGAACAGCTCGGCGAGCAGCCAGAACAGGTAGGTCGCATACAGCTTGGGGCTGCCCATCAGCCGGTCGGCGGCGAGGATATTGATGAAACCGCGCCCGCTCCCATCGATGCGAAACAGGTCGTCCACCTCCAGCGCGGGTTCGCCGAAGAAGCGATCCGCCCCCTCGCTTTCGAAACTCAGCAGGCGGCGCTGGATCGCGCCGATCGAGGCCTTCGAAATGCGCCCGTACTCGCCGCCCACCGCATCGGTATTGTCGGCAGCATGGGCGAGCAGACTGCGCAGGTCCGCGAAGTCGAGCAGCAGCAGGCCGTTATCGTCGGCGTAGCGGAATACGATCTGTAGCACCCCTTCCTGCGTATCGTTGAGGTCCAGCAGGCGCGCCAGAAGCAGCGGACCCATCTCCGAAATCGTGGTGCGTACCGGATGGCCCTGCTGCCCGAACAGGTCCCAGAAGATCACCGGAAAATCGGCGTAGGCATAGTCGTCCATGCCCAGCTCCGCAGCGCGCGCCTCCAGCTTGTCGGCATGCTTGAACGTGGAGGAGCCGGGCACTGCGAGACCGGCGAGGTCGCCCTTCACGTCCGCCACGAATACCGGCACGCCCGCGGCGGAGAAGCTTTCGGCAAGACCCTGCAACGTCACCGTCTTGCCCGTGCCTGTCGCGCCGGCGATCAGCCCGTGGCGGTTGGCGCGCGACAGCAGCAGTTCCTGCGCTTCGCCTTGCGAATCGCGCCCCAGAAAAATCGTGCTCACCCGCCGTGTCTCCCCGCCTCGATGCAGCTTTGCGGTTTGGGCGCGCGGCCGCTTGGGCGTCAAGATGGTTCCAATTCGCGGCCCGTGCGATAGAGCGGACACGATGCCGATGGCCGACCCCTTCATCCTGCTCGACGATGCACGCGCCTGCGCTTCCGGCGCGGGTGCGGGCGCACGTCTGTTCGAATCGCCGCTGGAGGTGTTCCGCGCGCTTCGACCCGAGGAGGTGGCGGAGGCGCTTGCGGCGGCCGAGGCCGCGCAGGCCGAAAGGGGCGGAACGCTGGCGGGCTATGTCGCGTATGAGGCAGGGCTTGCACTGGAGTCGAAGCTGCGCCCGCTGGCCGGGGCGCGCACCGGCGCGGCAGGCCCGCTGGTATGGCTGGGCCTGTTCGAGCGCGAGCAGACGATTTCAGCGGACGAGGTCGACTCGTGGCTGGCGGAGCACGCGCCGGGCGCGGCCAGCCTCGGCCCCCTGGAACCGGCCATCTCTCTGGCGCAATGGCAGGATCGCTTCGCCGACCTGCAGCGGCACATCGCTGCGGGAGACATCTACCAGGCCAACCTGACCCTGCGGCTGACGGGTTCCTATCGCGGCGATCCGCTGGCGCTCTATGCAGCGCTGCGCGGGGCGTCGCACGCAGGCCACGGCGGCGTAGTGTGGGATGGCAGCCATGCGCTGGTCAGCCTGTCGCCCGAACTGTTTTTCGAAACCGATGGTGGAACGCTGACCGCGCGGCCCATGAAAGGCACGCGGCCACGCCATGCGGACGCAGCGGCGGATCAGGCGGCGGCGGAAGAACTTGCCGCATCCGAAAAGGACCGCGCCGAAAACCTGATGATCGTCGATCTGATGCGCAACGATCTGTCGCGCGTGGCGCAAGCAGGATCGGTGCGCGTGGAAGAGCCATTCGCGGTGGAGAGCTTCCCCACCGTGCACCAGATGGTCAGCACGGTGCGGGGCGATCTGAAGCCGGACGCGGGATTGGCCGACATCGTGCAGGCGCTGTTCCCCTGCGGATCGATCACCGGGGCGCCCAAGATCCGCGCAATGGAGCTGATCGACCGGCTGGAACGCGATGCGCGCGGACCCTATTGCGGGGCGATCGGCGCCTATGGCGCTGATCGCCGGGCCAGCTTCAACGTGGCGATCCGCACGCTGCGCCTGACCCCGATCGAGAACGGGCACGGCAGCGCGGTGCTGGGCGTGGGCGCGGGTATCGTGGCGGACAGCGACGCGCATGCCGAATGGCGCGAGGCGCAGGTCAAGGCGGGCTTCGTGCGCAAGAGCGGGCCGGAAAATCGCGCACCCGCCTTCGACCTGATCGAGACCATGCGCTTCGATCCTGAGGAAGGCATTGCGCTGCTCGAAGGGCACCTCGCGCGGATTTCCGCCAGCGCGAGCGAACTGGGCTTCGCGTTCGACCGGCACGCGGCGCGCAACCAGATCCAGACGCTGTGCTTCGATCTCGACCACGCGGCGCGCGTGCGTCTTACCTGCGCGCGTTCCGGCACCACCGCGATCGAGGTCGGCCCGCTGCCCGCGACGCCGACCGAGCCGCTCGACTGCATCGCGCTGCCCCTGCCCGTCGATCCGGGCGACTGGCGGCTGCGCCATAAGACGACGGATCGCGGCTTCTATGCAGACGCGCTCGCCGCGGCGCACGAAATGGACGCACACGAGGCCTTGCTGGTGCGCGACGATGGATGCGTGACCGAAGGCAGCTGGACCAGCGTGTTCGTGGAGCGTGACGGCACGCTCGTCACTCCGCCGCGCGCGCACGGGTTGCTGCCGGGGGTCTTCCGCGAATCGCTCATCGCCGAAGGTCGCGCGGTGGAAGGCGAGGTGATACTGGATGACCTCTCGGGAGGTTTCTGGATCGGCAATGCCGTGCGTGGGCTGATGCGCGCGAGACTCATATGAACATTCCCATTCTCTACGAAGACGGCGAGGCGCTGGTGATCGACAAGCCCGCCGGCCTGCCGATCGACCGCCCGCGCAAGGGCGGCGAATGCCTCGAAGACCATCTCGATTCGCTCAAGCTCGGTTTCCAGCGGGCGCCCACGCCGGTCCACCGGCTGGACACGGATACCAGCGGCTGCCTGCTGCTCGCCCGCAACCCCAAGGCGCACAAGCGCTTCGCCGCCGCGTTCGAGGCGCAGGCGGTCACCAAGGTCTATCACGGCGTGCTCGCGGGCGTGCCACAGGATAGCGAAGGGCGCATCGAGCTGGCGCTGGCGAAGATCAGCAGCGCGGAAAAGGGATGGCGGATGATTCCGGCCAGGAAGGGCAAGCCCTCGCTCACCGAGTGGCGCGTCGTGGCCGAGCATGAGGGCCGCACGCTGGTGGAGTTTCGCCCCGCGACCGGGCGCACCCACCAGATCCGCGTGCATGCCGCCAGCGGGATCGGCATCGCGCTGCTGGGGGACCCTGTCTACGGCACGCGCAGCGGCGCCGCGCGCACGATGCTGCATGCCAGCGCGATCACCGTGGCGCGCGAAGGCAAGCCCGATATCGCCGCGACCAGCCCATTGCCCGCCGATTTTGCGGCGCTGGGCTTTGCCGACGGATGATCGACGAGATCATCGCCCGCGCGCATTCGCTGGCGGAGGAGCGCTTCGTCGCGGGCTCCGGCCCCGGCGGGCAGAACGCCAACAAGGTGGCCACCGAAGTCCAGCTGCGGGTCAACGCCTACAAGCTGCGCCTCTCCCCCTTCGCCTTCCGCCGCCTGGGCGAGGTCGCGGGCAACCGGCTGACCGATTCGGGCGATATCCTGATCGTCGCGCGCGAGCACCGCACGCAGGAAGCGAATCGCGGGGAGGCGCGCGAAAAGCTCGAAGCGCTTTTGCGCGAGGCGCATCGCAGACCCAAGAAGCGCGCGAAGACGCGGCTGAACCGGGTGGGCAAGACCAAGCGGCTCAAAGCGAAGAAGGCCCGGGGCGATGTGAAGGCCAAACGCTCCAAGCCGACGCGCAGCGACTGGTAGCTTGACTTTTCCACGCCTCGCGCACATTAGCGCGTGCGATCGGGCGGTGCCGTGTGCGCCGCCTGTTGTTTTTTCACCCGCTGCACATCGTGGAACTCCGACGGAGCAAGTCACCGATGGCCGGGCCCTTGAACTGGCAGGATTGAGTTATGGCGAAGCCCGCAACCGTCAAGATCAAGCTCGTGTCGACCGCGGACACCGGCTTCTACTACGTGACGAAGAAGAACCCGCGGAACATCACCGAGAAGATGACCTTCCGCAAATACGATCCCGTCGTGCGCAAGCATGTCGAGTTCAAGGAAGCCAAGATCAAGTAAGCCCCCGGTGGCGCGTGCATCGCGCGCTGCTGGCGAGTTTTCCCGCCTTGCTCGGGCGGAACCGGCTCGCTCACACGCGGTTCACTCCGAGACCTTTACGGAGTCCGCTATGACGACCATCAAATCCACGCTTCGCCGCCCGCTTGCCGGGCTTGCCAGTCTTGCACTGATCGGCGCCGTGCCCGTCGCGGGCGCCATCGCGCTGCCTGCTCCCGCTTTCGCCGCATCGGGCACGCTCGACAATGCGGTGGCCGCATTGCGCGGGATCGAGACGATGCGCGCCGACTTCACCCAGACCGACCGCAGCGGCCAGACCGTGCGCGGCAAGATGACGCTGAAGCGACCGGGCAAGATTCGCTTCGAATATGCCGACGATGTGCCGCTGCTGATCGTCTCCAACGGCAAGTCGCTGACCATGATCGATTACGAGGTCAATCAGGTCCAGCGCTGGCCGATCAGCAATTCGCCTCTGGGCGCGCTGCTCGATCCCAATCGCGACGTGAAGAAGTACGGCAAGCTGCGCAATACCGGCAATCCCGATGTGCTTTCAGTCGAAGTGCGCGACCCGAACAAGCCCGAATACGGCATGATCACGCTGATCTTCGTGCGAAACGGCAAGGCGCCGGGCGGCTGGGAGCTGACCAACTGGGTGGCGCTGGATGCGCAGAACAACCGCACCACGGTGCGGCTGGCCAACCAGCGCTATGGCGTCTCGGTGAGCAACTCGACGTTCACCTACAAGGATCCGCGCCGTGCATCCCGTCGACCGCGCTAAACCGTTCGTCGAGCGATGCCCGGTGTGAGCGGTAAAATGCCCGCCATGTTCATGCGTAGGCAAGGCACGGCGGCCTAATTTCCAAATCACAAGGCCTGACGAATCTGCGGGTTTCCCCCCTGTTGCCCCGCAGTTCCCTCATACAAAGGCCTTGTCGCAAGCGTGACGAACGCTCGTAGGGAACCCCCGTGCCACAGCCCCCGGCGCGGGGGTTTTTCCTTTTCGATCTGCCTCAGGCGCCAGTGCACGCATTCGCGTGCCGGCTATCCATGCGGTCGCGCGCTTTTGCCGGTCCAGGTACGCGGACCGGACCGGCAGAGCAGAGGTTCGCTTTATTCGTCCCAGCCGAATGCGGCGCGCATGATGTCGTAGACGCGGTTCTGCTCGATCACCCCGCGCACGCGCTGCGCCCCTGGGCCGGTGCCGAACAGCGCGACATCCTCGCCCCCGTGGGTTTCCGCACCCAGCGGCACCAGCGCCTGCTGGCGGGCATCGGGGCGCGTCTCCGGCACAGGTCGCTCGCCCTGCACCGCGCCGGGGCCATTGGCGTAGCCCAGCGTGGTGTAGGGCTTGCCGTCGGCGGCCAGGATCGGTTCGTCGTTCGCGGCGCCGGGATGGTCCTCGTCACCGCTTTCGGGCGGATGGACCAGGCCCAGGATCGGATTGCCCCGCTTGGGATAGCCCGCGATGGTGAAGACGTGGCTGTGGTCCGCCGTGACGAGGATCAGCGTTTCTTCGGGATCGGTGTTATCGACCGCGTACTGAATCGCGCGGGCGAACTCGACCGTTTCCTCCAGCGCGTAGCCGGCCTGCCCGGCATGATGCCCGTGGTCGATCCGTCCGCTTTCGACCATCAGGTAATAGCCTTCGGGATCGTCGGAGAGGCGCCGGATCGATTCGGCGGTCATTTCCGTCAGTGTCGGTTCTTCCGTCTGCGCGGTCCGGTCCAGCTGATAGGTCATGTGGCTGGCCGAAAACAGGCCCAGCACCGGCGCGCCAAGCGGAGCCTGCCGCATCGAGGCGGTATTGGTGGCGATGGTCCCGCCCGTCCGGGCTGCCCACTGCGCAGGGAGATCGGCATTCGCGTCCGCGCGGCTGCCACCCCTGGCGCTGCCGAAGAACTTGCGCGCACCACCACCCAGGGCGACGTCGAAGGGAAATTCGACCAGCTGCTGCGCGAAATCGGTGCAGCCCAGCGCGCGCTGGCTTTCGGGAATGTCCGAATCGGCTTCCCAGTTGCGATCCGGGTTGTGGCCGTAGACCGCCGCCGGGGTCGCATGGGTAAGCCTCGCGGTGCTGACGATACCCACCGCCTTGCCCCGCTCCTGCGCCTCGACCGCGATCGGCTGTAGCAGGTGGCCCTGCGCAGCGGCACAATCGCCACGGGGCACGTCGGGGGCGGTGTTGATGACGCCGATCCGCGTCTTCGTGCCGGTATTGAGGGCGGAGGCCGTGCCCGCGCTGTCCGCCACCTGCGCGTCGGTGTTGTAGGTCTTCACCAGAGCCACGTTCCCGAACTTCTCGAAGCTGAGCTGGTAATCCTCGCCCGGCTGCCCCTGCTGCTGCCCGGCCAGGATGCGCGCGGCGGTGATCGTGGAAATGCCCATGCCGTCGCCGACGAACAGGATCACGTTCTTCGCCTTGCGCTCCGCAGCGATCGGGGCGGGGGCGGCCTGCGCTTCCTCGCCGTAATAATTGGTCGTGGTGGTGCACGCCGCGAGGGGCAGCGAAACGAGTGCTGCCAGCGCGGTTGCCCAGCGCTTGGCGTGATGGCTATCGGTGCGGATCATGGCAGGCTCCCTGGCGCGGCAATTCGGCTAAGCGCCTATGCCCATTGCGCATCAATGAGACAACTGCGTGTCGCACGCGCCGGGCCTGCCGCTCCGGCTTGCCGCGTGCCGATACGCGCCCTAAGTCCGCGCGCATGGTATCTGTCACCACCTGGAACATCAATTCGGTCCGCCTGCGCATGCCGCTGGTCGAGCAGTTTCTCACGGCCCACGCGCCCGACATCCTGTGCCTGCAGGAAATCAAGTGCGTCGAGGAGCAATTCCCCGCCAAGGCCTTCCGCGAACTGGGCTACGATCATATCGCGATCCACGGGCAGAAGGGCTACCACGGCGTCGCCACGGTCAGCCGCGTCCCGTTCGAGGAAATCTCCCGCCACGACTGGCAGGATAATGGCGAAGCCCGCCATGTCGGCGTGCGCCTGACCGATCCCGCGCACCAGGGCATGGTGGTGGAAAACGTGTACGTGCCCGCAGGCGGCGACGTGCCCGACCGCGAGGTGAACGCCAAGTTCGGTCAGAAGCTCGACTTTCTGGAACGGATGGCCCGTTGGGCGGACACGGTCGACCAGCCCACGCTGATCGTGGGCGATTTCAACATCGCCCCGCTGGAAAGCGACGTGTGGAGCCACAAGCAGCTGCTCAAGGTGGTCAGCCACACGCCGGTCGAGGTGGAGGCGCTGCAGCGCTTCATGGATGCGCACGGCTGGAGGGACATCGGCCGCGAGCATGTGCCCGCGCCGGAGCGCTATTACAGCTGGTGGAGCTATCGCAATCCCAACTGGCAGACCAACGACAAGGGCCGCAGGCTCGATCACATGTGGGCCAGTCCTGAACTCGCAAAGCAGGCCACCAAGCACTCCATCCTGGAAGAAGCGCGCAACTGGGAGCGTCCGTCCGACCATGTTCCGCTGACCACGGAGTTCGACCTCTGAGCGGGAGGGGTACGGGTGGCACCGCGCCTGGCAACGCGCGGGCGCTGGCACAGGCGATAGACGCTCTGCGCCACGGCTGGCCGATCGCAGTGGACGATGGGCCGGTGCTGCTGCCGGTCGAAACCGCGCCCAGCCCCGACATACAAGCGGACACGATGCTGATCTCCGCGGCGCGTGCGCAAACGCTCAAGCTGGCGAACCAGCGCGAAGCCGCGGTCCCCCACGCGCCCGTGCTGATCGAGGGGGGGGAGCCCTTCACGCTCGATCTGGCGCGAAGCGTGGGCGATCCCGCACTCGATCTGGCGAGCCCTATGAAAGGTCCGTTTCGCGCGCTCGCACTGCCGGGGACGCAGTGGCCCGCGACCGCGCTCGAAATCGCGCGCCACGCGGGCATCCTGCCTGCCTTCATGCTCGATCCGGCACCGGCGGACCAGCCGGTGGCCGTGGCCACGGCGGACCTTGCCGCATTCGCCGCCCCCGAGAGTCTGCGCATCGCCGCGCGCACCCGCCTGCCTACGGTGGCGGCGGAGCAGGCGGAAATCGCGATCTT
Source organism: Citromicrobium sp. UBA3494 (assembly GCA_002377695.1). Taxonomy (GTDB): domain Bacteria; phylum Pseudomonadota; class Alphaproteobacteria; order Sphingomonadales; family Sphingomonadaceae; genus Alteriqipengyuania. The sequence goes on from DFQH01000006.1 coordinate 192,935, forward strand.
TCGTTCTCCCGCCGATCTGCGCGAACATGCCGCGCTCATCATCGGGCGCCAGAGCGCGGACAAGGTCCCGCTCGTGCGGATTCACTCCGAATGCCTGACCGGCGATGTCTTCGGCAGCCTGAAGTGCGATTGCGGGCCGCAGCTCGACAGCGCGCTGCACACTTTCGCGCAGGAGGCGGAAAAAGGCGGCTACGGGGTGGTCCTGTACCTGCGACAGGAGGGACGCGGGATCGGCCTCGTGAACAAGCTGCGCGCGTACCAGCTTCAGGAGCAGGGCTACGACACGGTGGAGGCGAACCAGCGGCTCGGCCTGCCCGACGAGGCGCGAGACTTTCCCATTGCGGGACGGATGCTTTTACTACTGGGGATTTCACGTATCCGCCTGCTGACGAACAACCCGGCGAAGCTTACCGCGATGGAAGAACAGAACATCGAAATCGTCGAAAGGCTTCCCTTGGACACGGGCACCAATCCTCACAACACCCGCTATCTGGCGACCAAACGCGATCGTTCCGGCCACCTCCTTCCATGAGGAAGCTGACTATCCGGGAAGAACAGCCCGGCGATATCGCATCCATCCACGCCCTGACCCGCGCCGCCTTTGCCAGGGCGAAGCACTCCGACGGAAACGAGCAGGACATCATCGATGCGCTGCGCGCCGATGGCGACCTCACGCTCTCTCTGGTGGCGACCAATATGGACGAAGCGGTCATCGGCCATATCGCCTTCTCCCCGGTCGAAATCTCGGACGGCACCCCCGGCTGGTACGCAGCCGGGCCGATTTCGGTGATGCCCATGCGCCAGCGCACCGGGATCGGTTCGCAGCTGGCGGAAGAGAGCATCGCGCGGATCCGCGCGTTCGGGGCGCAGGGCGTCGTCCTGCTGGGCGATCCGGGGTATTACGCGCGCTACGGCTTCCACCCCGATCCCGACCTCATCCTGCCCGGCTTTCCGCCCGGGTATTTTCAGATCCGCATGTTCGGCGAAGGTCCGCGCCCCAAGGGCACCGTAACCTACGCGCCCGCCTTCGGCCTCCGTCCGAAAGACTAGGCAGCAACAGCGCTTTACGGCAGGCTGTCTATCCCGAAACCCGCGCAACGGGGGAATGACATGCACAAGATCCTGCTCGCAATCGCGGCCCTGGCCTGCCTGGCGAATACCGGCGACCAAATCGAAGCCCTGACGGACAGCGGCGAATACGCGGCCGCATTCTCGATCGCGCGCGAAGCCGCCGAGGCTGGCGACCCCGAAGCGCTCGACTGGTTGGGCTGGTTCTACGAATTCGGCAATGGCGTGGAACGCGATCCGGCGATGGCCGCGCGCTATTACCGGGCGGCTGCCGCGCAGGGCGAAAACCACGCGCGCTGGCGGCTGGGTGTCATGATCGATCAGGGCGAAACGCCAGGAGAGCCCGAAGAGGCGGTCGCGCTGTTCCGGCAGGCAGCCGGGGAGAACTATCTTCACGCGGTGGTCAGCCTCGCGGTGATGCAGGCGACCGGCCGTGGCACTCCGCAGGATTACGCCGCAGCTCTTCAGAACTACATGGCCGCCGCCGCTCTGGGAAGCGATCACGCAGCGCGCGGGGTGGGCGTGATGATCTGGAACGGCGAGGGTGTGGAAGCGGACCGGGAAGAGGCTGCCGCCTGGTTCCTGCTGTCCGCCGCGATGGGCAATGAGGAAGGTGGCGACGCGCTCGATGCAGCCCTGGGCGCATTGGGCGATGCCGCCGACGAGCGGGCCATCGCACGCCGCGCTTCGGAAATAGCCGATACGCTCGGCCTCGATATTCTTGTCGAATTCGAAGAAGCGCCGGACGCAGGGGTGTGAACCGCAGAAGAGCGCGCGCTCAGCGCCGCTCGAACGGGGTCAGCCCGTTGCCCAGCCGATTGTCGGCGATGCGCAGGTTGGCGCCGGTCCAGTCTGCCACGAAGGCAGACTTGCGCGCCAGCGAGGGCACGAAGCGCGCATCGTTGCCCGCGATCGTCAGCCCGTCCGAACTGTGCGTCTGTTCCTCGGCGCCGACCGCGATGAAGGCGGAATAGTTTTCCTTGTCGCGGCCCTGGACGAACCAGTTGTTCGTGATCTGCCCGCGCGCGCCCTGCGGCAGGTCGATCATGTAATTGGTCGCCCGGCCGTTGGAATCGTCGAAGCTGGAGGCCGCGACTTCGACCACGGCGGCACGCGCCTTCAGGTAGTGGCCGCCGGTGCCTTCCTCGAACCGGCTGCGGGTCACGCGCAGGTGGCCGATATCGCCGGTGTAGATCGAATGGGCGCAGCCGCCCGAATTCTCGCAGGTGCCGAGGCGGGTGAAGGTGGAACGGTCCACCACCAGCCGCATCCTCTCGTCATGCGCGGTCAGGATGCCCTGCTGGCTGTCGCGGAACCAGCTGTTCGCCACGGTCAGATTGCCCGCTTCCTGGCGAATGCCCGCGCCATTGCCGTCGGCAACCGCAATGCGGCTGAAGATGATGCCCGAAACGCTCGCCTCCGCCCCGCGCAGCACCAGCGCGGCCTTGCCTTCGCATGCGGTGGCGGTGAATTCGACCTGGCCCGGCTCGGTCGCGAGAAAGGCAACGCGCCCTGCGCTCTGCACCGCGCACTGGCGATAGGTGCCCGGCGCAATGGCAATGCTGCCCTCGCCCGATCCGATCGCATCGACCGCGCCCTGCAGCGTCGAGAATCCACGATTGGTCTCGACCACGGTGAAAGGCGCGGGGGTGAGAGGCGCGGGCGCAGGCTGCGCCATCAATGCGGCAAGCGGAATCAGCGCTACCGCCACGGCGGCGACAACGCCGGCAGCAATCATCGTCGGGCGCGCCAGCGTGGTGCGCTGGGCAAAAGGGGGCTGGGTAGGGTCGCGTGCCTCGGTCATGCGGGGAATTGCTAAGGCATAATGGTTAACCACCCGCTAAGGCGTGGCCCGGTGATCACGCCCCATATTTCCCTTTGATCCGACGCATGCGGTCTGCTTAGCTTGTACCGGCACGTTCGGGCGCAGCCCGCAATTTGGTGCACCTATTTCAGATGGAGGATGGGCAGATGAAATTCACAATCCGTGCGGGCCTGATCGGTGCGAGCGCGCTGGCCCTCGTTGCATGCGGCGATTCCGATGATGCCAGCGATGAAGTGATTGCCGACAATGTCGAAATCCCGGCCGACGATGCGATGAGCGACGTGACGGACGAACCGATGATGGACGACGAGGTTGCCGCGCCCGAGCCCGCCCCTGCCCCCGAACCGGTCGAAACGCAGACCGACGAGGAACGCCAGGAAGCCGTGCGCCGCTCGGTCGAGGATGAAGCCGCGGCAGCCGAAGCGACGGCAGCCGAAATCCAGGCCGAACTCGACAAGATGAGCGCCGAAAACTGAGTTTGGCGGCAAGTTGGGCGTGGGCGGCCTGCAGGGCGGGCCGCCCATGATGTTATGTGAAGACCGGAGTTGAGTAGCACTATGTCGGGAATGGACGCGGACACCTTCGAGCAGTTTCACGAACAATTGGAGCGCTATGTCCGCGAACGGCTGATCCCGGCCGAAAAGGACGTGATCGCGAATGATGCGATTCCCGCCGACATCGTCGATGAAATGAAGGAGATGGGCCTGTTCGGCCTGACCGTGCCCGAGGAATATGGCGGCGCGGGCCTCTCCGTCACGCAATATGCACGCACGGTGAAGACGATGGCCTATGCCGCGCCCGCCTTCCGCTCCATCTTCTCGATCAATGTCGGCATGTTCAATTCCGCGATCAAGAACGGCGGTACCGAAGCGCAGAAGGCGGAATGGTGGCCCCGGATCGCTGGTGGAGAGATTGCCTGTTTCGGGCTGACCGAGCCGGGCAGCGGATCGGACAGTGCGGCCATGCAGACCACTGCGAAGCCCGATCCCGACGGCAATGGCTGGATCCTCAACGGCTCCAAGCGCTACATTACCAACGCCCCGCATGCCGACGTCGCGCTGATCATGGCCCGGACCGAAAAAGAGGCATTGCCCAAGAACGCGCACGTCAGCGCCTTCATCGTGCCAATGGACACGCCCGGCATGTCGACCGGCAGCCCCGATCACAAAATGGGCCAGGCGGGCAGCCTGGTGTCGGACGTCTATCTCGAAGACGTGCACGTGCCAGCCGACGCGCTGCTGGGCGGGGAGCCCGGCCAGGGCTTCCGCTTCGCCATGCAGAGCCTCGACAATGGCCGCATTTCCGTGGGCGCGGCCAGCACCGGCTACGCCAAGCGCGCGCTTGACAGCGCGCTGCGCTACGCCAACGAACGCCAGGCCTTCGGCGAACCCATCGCCAATTTCCAGCTGATCCAGCAAATGCTCGCCGAAAGCTGGACCGAGATCTACGCCGCCGAGGCGATGATGGCCGACGTGACCGCGCGCGTCGATCGCGGCGAGAACACCATCAAGCACGCCGCCGCGTTCAAGGTCTTCGCCTCCGAAATGTGCGGCCGCGTGGTCGACCGGGTGGTGCAGATCTACGGCGGCGCCGGATATTTGACCGAGTACGATGCGGAACGCTTCTTCCGCGATGCGCGGCTCTACCGCATCTACGAAGGGACCACGCAGATCCTGCAATTGCAGGTCGCCAAGCACATGCTGCGCGAATTCGCCGCCGGGGTGCAGAGCTGATGGCCCAGCTGCGCCGCGCTGCGATCGTATCGCCCATCCGCACGCCCGTGGGCCGTTTCCTCGGCACGCTGACCCCGCTGGAGGCGGGCCCGCTGGCCGCGCACATCATCAAGGCGCTGATCGAGCGTACCGGAATCGACCCTGCACGCGTCGACGATGTCGTCTTTGCGCAAGGCTATGGCAGCGGCGAAGCGCCCGCCATCGGGCGCTGGGCGTGGCTGGCGGCAGGCATGCCCATCGAAGTCCCCGGCTTCCAGCTCGACCGGCGCTGCGGATCGGGGCTGCAATCGGTGATCGAGGCGGCGATGATGGTCCAGACCGGCGCGGCGGATTGCGTGCTGGCGGGCGGCGTCGAATCGATGTCCAACGTGGAGCATTACACCACCGGCGCGCGCCACGGCACCAAGATGGGCGATGTCGCGCTGTGGGACCGGCTGACGCGCGGCCGCCTGATGAGCCAGCCGATCGAGCGCTTCGGCGTGATCTCGGGCATGATCGAGACGGCTGAGAACCTGGCGAAAGATTACGACGTCAGCCGCGAGGCAGCGGACGAATACGCCGTATCTTCCCATCAGAAGGCCGCAGCCGCGTGGGATGCGGGCAAGTTCGACGCGCACACGGTGCCGATCGACGTGCCCCAGCGCCGGAAAGACCCGATCCACTTCGCGCGCGACGAGGGCTTCCGCCCCGATGCGTCGATGGAAAGCCTTGGGGGCCTGCGCGCGATCGAGAAGGACGGCATCGTGACGGCAGGCAATGCCAGCCAGCAGAACGACGCCTCTGCCGCCTGCCTGGTGGTTGCGGAAGACAAGCTCGGAGAACTGGGCCTCGAGCCCATGCTGTGGTTCGAAGGCTGGGCCGCTGCGGGGTGCGATCCTGCACGCATGGGGATCGGCCCGGTGCCCGCGACGGAAAAGCTTTTCGGTCGCACCGGCAAGGGCTGGGACGATATCGACCTCGTTGAGCTGAACGAGGCTTTCGCCCCGCAGGTCCTCGCCGTGCTCAAAGGCTGGGGGTGGAGCGAGGACGATTCGCGTCGCGACATGCTCAACGTCAACGGCTCGGGCATCTCGCTGGGCCACCCGATCGGGGCGACCGGCGGCCGCATTCTGGCCGACCTGGCGCACGAACTGCACCGGCGCGAGGGGCGCCTTGCGCTGGAGACGATGTGCATCGGCGGCGGCCAGGGCCTCGCCGCGCTGTTCGAACGCGCGGCATGAGCGACTGGTCCGACTGGATCGGGCGCGAGCAACGCAGCGCCGACCGGCTCGACGAAGCTCTGGCGGCACGCTGGCTCGCGACGCTCGATCTGGGCGCACCGGGCGGCGCGGACATGCCGCAGGGCATCCACTTCGCGCTGTGCACCCCCCAGGCACCCACCGCGATGCTGGGCGAGGACGGGCACCCTGCCCGCTCCGACGATCCGGCCAGCCTCTATCCGCCGATAGAACTGCCCCGGCGCATGTGGGCGGGCAGCGAGATCGAGTTCCTGCGGCCGCTTTCGCTTGGCGACCGGATCGACAAGCTGAGCCGGGTGACGTCGATAGAGGAAAAGGAAGGGCGCAGCGGCCGCCTCGCCTTTCTCAAGCTTGAGCACGCCATCGCGGCAAACACAGAGCCCGCGATCCGGGAGACGCAAACGCTGGTCTACCGCGAGGCATCGCCGCCCGATTCGCCGCTGGTACCGCCGGACGTGACCGATTCGCTGTTCGATCCCGCCGCGTGGGACCGGGTGCGCACGCTCGCCCCGTCCGAAGCGCTGCTGTTCCGCTTTTCCGCGCTCACCTTCAACACGCACCGCATTCACTATGATGCGCCCTATGCGCGCGAGGTGGAACGCTATCGAGGGCTTGTCGTGCACGGCCCGCTGATCTCGACCCTGCTGCTCCAGCTCGCCGCCGATCTGGTGGGACCCAACGCATTGCGCAGCTTCGCCTTCACAGCCCGGTCGCCTGCGATTGCGGGCGACACACTGCACCTCGCCGCCCGGCAGGCGGGCGATACGCTGGAGCTAGCGGCGCTCAACGATGCGGGAGCGCTGCTGACCAAGGCCAGCGCGGTGACCGGCGGCGGTTAAAACGCCAAATTGTGCGCACCCGCGCAAGATGCTATCTGTACCGGCATGGATGCAGTGATCGAAAACGACAGCGAATTCGCAGAAATTCCAACCATGCCGGAGGACGTGTTCACCGCACCCCTCAAGCGGCCCGCGCATGTGGGCGAGGACTGGCTGGAACCCAAGCAGACCGAGTACGACAGCGAAGACGATGCGATCTGGAACGATCTCTTCGCGCGGCAGATGGAGATTCTGCCCGGCCGCGCGGCGAGTGCCTTCATGGAAGGGCTCGACCGGCTCGATCTCGGCACCGGCGGCGTACCCGATTTCGGCGATCTGTCGGAGGCGCTGGACAAGCTGACCGGATGGAGCGTGGTGCCCGTGCCCATGCTGATCCCCGATCACATCTTCTTCTGGCACCTCGCCAACAGGCGTTTCCCGGCGGGCAATTTCATCCGCACGCGCGAGACCTTCGACTACATCCAGGAACCGGATGTGTTCCACGACGTGTTCGGCCACGTGCCCATGCTGACCAACCCGGTCTTCGCGGATTACATGCAGGAATATGGCCGCGCGGGCTTCCGGGCGATGGAGCATAATCGCCTCAAGGCACTGGGTGCGCTGTACTGGTACACGGTCGAATTCGGCCTGATTAAGGAAGAGGCCGGGCTACGCGCCTATGGTGCGGGCATCCTGTCCGGCCCCACCGAGGCGGTATTTTCGGTCGAGGCGAAAAGCCCGAACCGGATCATGCTCAATGTCGATCGCGTGATGCGGACCGACTATGTCATCTCCGACCTGCAGCCGACCTACTTCGTGATCGAGAGCTTCGAGGATCTCTATCGCAAGACGGTGGAGCGCGATTTCGAGCGGCTGTACAAGTCGCTCTCGCCCTCGTTCACCTATGCGAACTCTGCCGTCATAGACGTCGACAATGTCGTGAATGTCGGCACGCAGGAATATCTGCTGCGCGGCGGGCGTGGAAGCGGAGCCCGGCCGGTCTGATACCGCGCCCCGGTGCGCTGCGCCTGAGGATGCCAGTCGACAAAAAGAAACCGGCCCCGAATCGCTTCGGGGCCGGTCGCTTTTGCAAGATGCCGGCACTTCCCCTGAGGGAAGCGCGAGAAGATTACATTTCTTCTTCGGTCGCGGCTTCGTCTTCCATGGTGTCTTCGGCCATGGTGTCTTCAGCCATCGTGTCCTCGGCCATCGTGTCCTCGGCCATCGCGTCTTCGGCCATGGTGTCTTCGACCATGGTGTCTTCCGCCATGGTGTCTTCTGCCATGGCTTCTTCAGCGGCGGTGTCTTCGGCGGTTTCGGCTTCGCCGCAAGCAGCGACGCCGAGGCCCAGAGCGACGGTCGAAGCGATCAGAGCGGCTTTGAAAGTGGTCTTCATTGGTCTTCCCCTCTTAGGTTGGGAGTCCCGCATAGCCACGTTTTCGCCACACCGATACCCCGAACTTGCCTCAATCGCAGGGGTCAGAGGACTGTGCTGAAGTGAGACGGACGCTCTAGCGGCGCGCGTAGGGGCCCACGACGGACAGCAGGCCGAGGACCACGCAGCCGCTCGCCAGCGCGACGATCAGGGCTCGCGCGCCAAGGGTCTCGATCAGTGGCGCATCGCTCACCAAGATGCCCGACAGGACAGTGGTGCCCGCGCCCAGGCCGACACGCAGCCACGCGGCCCGGTGGTCTTCCGCGCCGGTAACAAGCGCAACCAGCCAGCCAAGGACCGCGCCGCTGCAGAGAAGTACCAGTATGCCCATTGAATCCGTCGAAAGTTGCTGTTCGTTAAGTGGGAACAGGAAAGACGGACTTTGGTTCCCGCGCGTTTACCAGCCGCGCAGATGCCTCACCACGCGTACAACCAGATCAGCGTGATCGAACCGATCAGGATGCGGTACCACGCGAAGGGCGCGAAGCCGCGCTTGCTGACATAGGCGACGAAGGCGCGCACCACGACCAGCGCGACCAGGAAGCTGGCGAAGAAGCCCAGCGCGATATGGGTCCAGCCGATGGCAGCGGTTCCGGCCAGCAGATCCGGCTCCTGCAGGATCTTCACCGTCGCCGCGCCGAGCATGGTCGGCACCGCAAGGAAGAAGGAGAATTCCGCCGCCGTCTTGCGCCCTACGCCCATCGCCAGCGCGCCCATGATCGTCGCGCCCGAACGGCTGGTGCCGGGAATCATCGCCAGGCACTGGACCAGGCCGATCCCGATGGCCGCCTTCCAGGACAGCGATTCCACGCCCTGTTCCTCGCGCGTGGGAATGGTCTTTTCGAGCACCAGGATCGCGATGCCGCCCACGATCAGCGCGATGGCGACCACGGTGGGGCTTTCCAGCATCGCGTCGATAATATCGAGGATCAGAAGCCCGATCACTGCTGCCGGCATGAAGGCCAGCAGTATATTGCGCACGAACATCAGCGAGGTCCGCTCGCCCCGGAGCAGCCCCGTGCCCATGGTCCAGAAGGTTTTGAAATAGGTCACCACCACGGCCAGGATCGCGCCCAGCTGGATGACAATGTTGAACTGGCGCCACTGCGCCGGATCGTAACCGAACCACGCCTGCGCAAGGATCAGGTGCCCGGTCGAAGAGACCGGCAGGAATTCGGTCAGCCCCTCGAGGATGCCCAGCAGGATGGCGGTGACGATTGTGCTCATGGCCAAGCCTCATGAAGAGGGGGCCGCGCAAGTCAACCTCGCGCGGCCCCCCAATGCCATGATGGCAAGCTTTTACCCGCTTACCAGATCGAGATGCGCTCTTCCGGCGGCAGGTAGAGATCGTCCTGCGGGGTCACGTTGAACGCCTCGTACCAGGCATCCATGTTCCGCACGATCCCGTTGACCCGGAACTCCTCGGGGCTGTGAGGATCGGTCAGCAGACGGCTGCGGGCCGCTTCCTCGCGCTGCTGGCTGCGCCAGACCTGCGCCCAGGCGAGGAAGAAGCGCTGATCGCCGGTCAGCCCGTCGATCACCTTGTCCTCCTTGCCGCCCAGGCTGAGCTTGTAGGCGCGGTAGGCCAGGCTCAGGCCGCCAAGATCGCCGATATTCTCGCCCAGCGTGAGGCGCCCGTTGACGCAGGTTTCGCCATCGTCGAGCGGGCAGTAGCTGTTGTACTGTTCCACCAGCGCATCGCCCAGTTCGTCGAACGCGGCGCGGTCGGCGTCGGTCCACCAGTTGCGCAGCATGCCGGTGCTGTCGGACTTGGAGCCCTGGTCGTCGAAACCATGGCCCATCTCGTGCCCGATCACGCCGCCGATGCCGCCGTAGTTGACCGCCGGATCGTTCGATAGCGCGAAAAACGGCTGCTGGAGGATCGCGGCCGGGAAGACGATCTCGTTCTTCGTCGAGTTGTAATAGGCGTTGACCGTCTGCGGCAGCATGAACCACTCGGTCCGGTCGATCGGGCCGCCCAGCTTGGCCAGATTTTCCTCTGCGTTCCACCGCGCCGCCGCCATACGATTGGCAATCGGATCGCCGGGGCGGATGGCCAGACCTTCATAGGTTTCCAGGTTGTCGCGATAGCCGATCTTCGGATCGAAACTGTCGAGCTTGGCGAGAGCCTGTTCCTTGGTGTCCTCGCCCATCCAGCCGATCTCGCCGATCGATTCGCGCAGCGCAACGCGCAGGTTGGCAACCAGCTCTTCCATCGCGGCCTTGTTCTCTGCGGGGAAGTATTCGGCGACATAGGACTTGCCCAGAAGTTCGCCCAGCAGACCTTCGGTCTCGCCGATGGCCCGCTTCCAGCGCGGGCGCTGTTCCGGCGTGCCCTGCAGCGTCTGGCCGTAGAAGGCGAAATCGGCCTCGTCGAAACGCGAAGGCAGGACCGAGGCGTTGTTTTCGAGGAATTCCTTGATCGTCCAGGCCTGCAGAATCTCGACCGGCGTGTTGACGGCAAGCGCCATCATCGCGGGCGTGCCCCCGCCGATCTTGTCGAGCGTATCCTGATCGAGCCCCAGTTCCTCGGCCTCTTCCAGGCTCGGCGGAAGGTCGCCGACAATGAACCGGTCGGTCTCTGCAAACCCGCTGGCGGCCAGGAGCGCGGCGAGGGGAAAGCCCTCGGCCAGCTCGCTCAGCTCGCTGGGGCTCAGCGCGTTGTAGGTCAGGTCGCGGTTGCGGCTGGTCGCACGATCCCAGGATACGGTGCGCGCAATCTTGTCTTCGAAATCGTAGATCGACTGCGCCATTGCGGCCGGGTCCTCGTAGCCCGCCTCATCCATCAGGAACGTGAGATAGTCGCGGTACTTGGACTGGATCTCCCGCCCCTTCTCGCTCTCGTCCAGATAGTAATCGCGGTCGGGAAGGCCGAGGCCGCCCGAGCCGACATAGACCGAATAACGCGTCGGTTCCTTGGAATCGACACTCACACCGCCGCCGAGGGGGGAGGCATAGCCCGGCTCGCCCCACAATGTGGCCAGCTCCGCCAGCGTGCCGGCGTTGCGAATCTTGTCGAGGTAGGGCTGCGCATGGCTCAGGCCCGCAGCGTCGATCGCCGAAGTGTCGAAATAGGCATTATACGCATCGACGATGCGCTTCTCGTCACCGGTCAGCTGCGCCTCGGGCTTGGCGAGCAGGCTGTCGACCAGCGTCTTCACATCGCTGGTCGATTTCTCGCGCAGCAGGTTGAACGCGCCGAAGCGGCTGTATTCGGGCGGGAGCGGGTTGGCGTCGAGCCATTCCTGGTTGACGTAGGCGAAGAAGTCGTCGCCCGGATCGATCTCGTCCGACAGGAGCGAGGTGTCCACGCCCCATTCGCCGAAGCTCATCGTGGGCGTTTCGGTCGCGCCTTCGCTAGCGCTGCTATCCTGCAGCAGCATCTCGATCCCGCCCTGGTCGTCGCCCTCGTGCGCGGCGGCGGGTGCGGCCATCGCTAATGCGGCGACGCTGGCGGTGGTGGCAAGGATGGTACGGATCATGACTGAACCCTCTGTTTGGAAAACGATTTCAAGCTACCCTCTGGCGCCAGACCGGATGAACGGCGCATGGATCGTGAAGCCGGCATAGACCGCGAAGCCCGACCAGTGCCGACGTTTGTCGGGCGCCCAATGTCGCTCGTCGATTGGGTCCGGCCATCCGCCAGCCTCAGCCCGCGTCGGGACCTGCCGGATCGAGCTGGAGACGGGCCAGCTTGGCGTAGAGACCGCCCCGCGCGAGCAGTTCGGAATGGGTACCCTGCTGCACGATCCGGCCCTGATCCATCACCACGATCCGGTCAGCCTCGCGCACCGTGGCAAGACGATGCGCGATCACCAGCGTGGTGCGCCCGCGCATCACGCGCGCCAGCGCATCCTGCACCAGCCGCTCGCTCTCGGCGTCGAGCGCGCTGGTCGCCTCGTCCAGCAGCAGGATCGGCGCGTCGCGCAGGATAGCACGGGCAATCGCCAGCCGCTGCTGCTGCCCGCCCGAAAGCCGCGTGCCGTCTTCGCCAAGATTGGTGTCGAGCCCCTGCGGCAACGCCTCAAGGAAATCGGCCGCATTGGCGAGCCGGGCGGCTTCCCAGATTTCCTCGTCGCTCGCGTCCCAGCGGCCGTAACGCAGGTTGTCGCGCGCATTGCCGGAAAACAGCGTACCCGCCTGCGGGACGAAGGCCATGCGCTGGCGGATTTCTGCGGGATCGGCACTGGGCAAGGCGATGCCATCCAGCCTTATCGTCCCCTCGTCCGGGTCGTAGAAACGCTGCGCGAGCATGAAGAGTGTCGACTTGCCGGCCCCCGATGGCCCCACCAGCGCGACCGTTTCGCCCGGTTCGACCTCCAGCGTAAGGTCTTCGATCACGCTTTCGCCCGGGCGCGTGGGGTAGCTGAAACGCACGTTGCGGAAAGACAGGCTGCCCCGGGCGGGGACGGGCAGCGGCTGCGGGCTCGCAGGCGGCGCGATCTGCGGCTTGGCGCGCAGCAGTTCGGCCAGCCGGTCGGCCGCGCCCGCGCCGCGCAGCAGGTCGCCGTAAACCTCGGTCAGCGCGCCGAATGCGCCTGCCACGAACACGCCGGTCAGCACGAAGGAACCGATCGTGCCGCCCGTGATCGTCCCTTCGGTGACGGCCACTGCGCCGCGCCACATCAGCAAGACGATGGCCCCGAAGGCCAGCGTAATGACCACGCCCGTCATCATCGAGCGGATGAGAATGCGCCGCCGGGCGGTGTCGAATATCCGCTCCACCGCCTGGGCAAACCGGTCCTGCTCGCGGCGCTCCTGCGTGAACGCCTGCACGATGGCCATGGCCGACAGCGTCTCTGTGATCAGCGAGCCGACATCCGCGACCCGATCCTGACTCGCCCGGCTGACCGAGCGCAGGCGGCGCGCGAACAGCGTGATCGGCACGATGATGACCGGAATGGCGATAATCAGCATCGCGGTCAGCCTGGGGGCCAGCACGAAGAGGTAGATCGTGCCGCCGACGGCGATCAGCACGTTGCGCAGCGCGACCGACAGAGTGGTGCCGACGACCTGTTCGATGATCGCGGTATCGCTGGTCAGCCGGCTGGAAATTTCCTTGGGGCTGTTTGCCTCGTAGAAGGCCGGTTCCTGCCGCAGCAGGTTCTGCTGCACCTTCAGCCGCAGATTGGCGACCACGCGTTCGCCCAGCCAGCTGACGAAATAGAACCGCAGGGCGGTGCCAAGCGCCAGCACGCATACGATCAGGAACAGGTAACGGAACCAGCGCGCGATGCTTCCCGGATCGCCGCCATCGGCGAACCCGCGGTCGATCACCAATTGCAGCGCGGCAGGGATGGCCAGCGTGGCCGCGGCCGTAACCATCAGGGCCAGCAGCGCGTAGGCGACCTTGTCCGGATAGCGCAAAGCCTCGCTGAAGATGAGGCGCAGGGGTGCCAGAGAGCGCGCTTTTTCCGCAGGCGCGTCCGCCTGAGAGGCCTCGATCCGCCTGCTTCGTTTCGATCCGGGGTTGTCGCGTGCCATCAGGATGCCCGCCTAGCGGGGGCCGCCCGCAAAATCCACGCCCCTTGCGTTTCGGCAGGGGAGGAAGCGACAAATTCTCTTGTGCATTGCGCAAGGATGGTAAGGGGAGCAGGCAATACCAATATATCCGCCACGCTAACCGGCAAATATTCCAAGAGGTTTCCCTTGCTCTACCACGCCCACGAACTCCAGACCGCCTGGCTCAACAGCGCCAGTGCCATGGCCTCGATCGGGTCCGAATGGCTGACGAATCCCCGCAACCCGCTGGCCTACAGCGGGATCGGCCCGGTCGCGGGCTCCGCGCTGGAGGTGTTCGCGCACGCGACCATCCGCCGGGGCAAGCCGCAGTTCGATATCGAAAGCGTGAACGTGAAGGGCAAGGACGATCCCGTTGCCGAAACGCTGGTGCTGCACCGCGCGTTCGGCGATCTGAAGCGCTTCCGCCGGGCCGGGCTGCCCGATGATGCACCATCCGTGCTGATCGTCGCCCCGATGAGCGGGCATTTCGCCACGCTGCTGCGCGGGACGGTGGAGCGGATGGTCGAGAACGCGGAAGTGTACATCACCGACTGGCACGATGCGCGCGACATTCCGCTGTCCGAAGGGCGCTTCGATCTGGACGACTATATCGATTACATCATCGAATTCCTGCAGACGATCGCGGAGCGCAACGAAGGCGCCGCCGCGCACGTGGTCGCGGTGTGCCAGCCCTCCGTCCCCGCGCTGGCCGCGACAGCGCTGATGAACGGCGCGAAGGACAAGGCGACGCCGAAAACCCTCACCATGATGGGCGGGCCGATCGACACGCGCGAAAGCCCCACCACCGTCAACGACATGGCGATGAAGCGCCCGCTCAGCTGGTTCCGCCAGAACGTGATCGCGACCGTCCCGGCCCAGTATCCGGGTGCGGGCCGCCGCGTCTATCCCGGCTTCATGCAGCTCGCCAGCTTCATGAGCATGAACCTGGGCGGCCACATCCTGAGCCATTACGAAATGTACAAGCATCTGGTCGCGGGCGACGATGAAAGCGCGCAGCAGACCAAGGATTTCTACGACGAATACCGCTCCGTCTGCGACATGACGGCCGAATTCTACCTGCAGACCGTGGAAGAGGTATTCCAGGAACACTCGCTGCCCAACAACGCCTTCGAACATCGCGGCAAGGTGATCGATCTGGGCGATATCAAGCAGACCGCGCTGCTGGCGGTCGAGGGCGAGCGGGACGATATCTCCGGTATCGGCCAGACCAAGGCCGCGCTGCCGCTGGCGCGCAACCTCTCCGAAGACAAGAAGCGCTATTACATGGCCGAGGGCGCGGGCCATTACGGCATCTTCAACGGCAGCAAGTGGCGCACCAAGGTGGCCCCGGTGGTGGAACAGTTCATCGCCACCCACGGCTGAGCCGCGAGGCGCCAGTCTTGTCCGGCTCAGGGCGCGCCGGGTTGGCGCGGCCTGGGGCGGAAGATGCGCCGCAGGGTGCGCCCGACGAGCACGATCAGCGCGATGCTGAGGGCCAGCAGCCCCACCGCGATCACCGCTGCGATCACCGGATTGGCGATGGCCAGCGCCAGCAGGCCTACAGTAGCCACATCCTCCGCCGTCGAGACCATCACGTTGCTGACAGGCTCCGGGCTGGTGTTCACGGCGGCGCGCGCACTGGCTTTCCCCGCATGCGCCGCAAAGGCCGCACCGCCGCCCAGCAGGAAGGCGATCACCTGCCAGGTGGGATCGCCCGGATCGATGATCGCCAGCGCCAGCAGCGCGCCGCCGACCGGCCGGATCAGCGAGTGCACCGCGTCCCAGATCGAATCGAGCCACATCACCTTGTCGGCGAAGAATTCCATCACCGCGCCGACGCCTGCAATGCCGAGCACCCAGGGATTGGCAAGGACGTCCAGCATCTGCAACTGTTCGGGCAGCGGCACCCAGCCGGATCGCATCGCCAGCCCCGTGATGAGCACGGTTGCATAGAGCCGCCAGCCCGACAGCAGACTGACGCTACCCGCCAGCCCAAGCAGTTCGATGATACCCATGGCCGTGCCTATAGCACGTTTGCGCGAGAGCGATCAGCGAACTTCGGAGCCCCCGGCAAGGCGCTTCATTCGGCGTCGCCAATCACCTGCGGTTCGGCAGTGCAATCGGTCTCGCCATCGGCTGCCAGATCGGCGATCTCGCGTGCGCGCTGGTTGGCCGCACCCGCTCCGCCACCGATCTGCGCGATGCGGCAGCCGGGATCGTCGCGCGTCCCAATCCGTTCGACCGCGATAACGCTGCGATTGTTGGATTGCAGGCTGGCGTCTTGGTAGCGGAAGATGACCGCGAAGGGTGCGCCCTCGTCGCTGCGGATTTCGATACGCGGCGCGATCTCGTTGAAGGCAGCGATCGTCTGGAACCGATCGTTCTCGACCCCTGCATCGAGATCGAAACGCCCATCTCCCGCCTGCACGAAGATCGGCACCCCGGCTATCAGACCGCAGCGGAAGGTCGCGCCCTCACCCTCTTCCTGCTGCGTGAGGACTTCGCACTGGTCGAGGTCTAGCGTGCCATAGGCAGAGGCAAAACGCTCGTCCGGGGTCTCTTCGGACGCCGTCTCCCCGATCGGCGGGATTTGCGGTTCGTCGATCGTCACATCCTCGACGCTGCTCTCGCGCGCCTGATCGGCAGGTACGGTCTCACCGCAAGCGGTCAGAGCTGTCGCGGCCAATGCCAGCGACAGGGCGGAAAGGGGCAAGCGCATGAAATTCTCCCGTTGGTTATCGAGACAATGCGCCGCCCCTGCTCCTGGGTCCCGCGTCAGAGGACTTCGAAGATGCCAGCCGCGCCCATGCCGCCACCGACGCACATGGTGACGCAGACATACTTGGCACCGCGGCGCTTGCCTTCGATCAGCGCGTGGCCGACGCAGCGCGCGCCGGTCATGCCATACGGGTGGCCGATCGAGATCGAGCCGCCGTTGACGTTGAGGTCCTCGTCCGGAATGCCGAGCTTGTCGCGGCAGTAGAGCACCTGCACCGCAAAGGCTTCGTTCAGTTCCCACAGGCCGATATCGCTCATCTTCAGGCCGGTGCGTTCGAGCACGGCGGGGATCGCGAAGACCGGGCCGATGCCCATCTCGTCGGGCTCGGTGCCCGCAACCGCCATGCCGACATAACGGCCGAGCGGGGTCAGGCCGCGCTTCTCGGCGAGCTTTTCTTCCATCAGGATGCTGGCCGACGAACCGTCCGACAGCTGGCTGGCATTGCCGGCGGTGATCGTGGTGTCGGGGCCGAGGACGGGGTTGAGCGAGGCGAGGCCTTCCAGCTTGGTGTCGGGACGGTTGCCTTCGTCCTTGGCGACCGTCACTTCCTTCTCGGAAACCTCGCCGGTTTCCTTGTCCTTCACCTTCATGGTGACGGTGACGGGCACGATCTCGTCATCGAACTTGCCCGCTTCCTGCGCGGCAGCGGTGCGCTGCTGCGAGCGGAGCGCGTATTCGTCCTGCGCTTCGCGGCTGATGCCGTAGCGCTGGGCGACGGTTTCCGCCGTCTGCAGCATCGGCATGTAGACCGCGTTGTGCATGCCCATCAGCTCGGGATCGGGCATCACGCGCATTTCGGGGGTCTGGACGAGGCTGATCGATTCCTGGCCGCCGCCTGCGACGATATCCATGTTGTCGACCATGATCTGCTTCGCGGCGGTCGAAATCGCCATCAGGCCCGAAGAGCACTGGCGGTCGATCGTCATGCCCGAAACGCCGATCGGGCAGCCCGAACGCAGCGCGACCTGACGGCCCAGGTTACCTGCCTGCGCACCCTGCTGGAGCGCGGCGCCCCACACGACGTCGTTGATTTCGCCGGCTTCGATCTTCGCACGCTCGATCGCGGGGGCGAGCGAGTAGGAGCCGAGAGTCGCCCCCTTGGTGTCGTTGAAGCCGCCCTTGTAGGCACGGCCGATGGCGGTGCGTGCGGTGGATACGATGACTGCGCTGCGCATAATGTGAACTCCTTGAAACTGAACTTGCCTCTCCCCTTCAAGGGAGGGACAGCGAAACCTGGGTTTGCGACGCAAGCCCTCGTCGCAGCAGGGTGGGGCCCGGCATGCGTGGCGCCAGCGCCCCACCCCTCGATCCCCTACCCCGAAGGGGAGGGGAGGGATCCTAGACGTAGAACATCGACATCCACTCGCAGATCAGGGCGGGCTTTTCCTCGCCTTCGATCTCGATGGTGATCTCGACCGTGTGCTGCCACTGGCCGGGGCGCTTTTCTTCCATGCCCAGCAGTTTCCAGTGGCCACGGATACGCTTGCCCGATTTCACGGGGTTGAGGAAACGCGTCTTGTTGCCCCCATAGTTGACGGCCATCTTGATGCCGTCGGGCCGGGGCACATCGCTTTTCTGGGTGAGATAGGGGATCATCGAAAGCGTCAGGAAGCCGTGGGCGATGGTGCCGCCGAACGGCGTCATCTTGGCCGCTTCCTCGTTCACGTGGATGAACTGGTGATCGTCCGTCGCTTCGGCGAACTTGTTGATCCGATCCTGCGAAATCTCGATCCATTCGCTGGTGCCGATCTGTTCGCCGACCTTCGCGGCGATGTCCTGGGGGGTCATGCGCGCCTCTCCTTAGTCTTGCATTGCGCGCATTCCATGCAGGATGAAAATGCCTAGCGCAATGGAGGGCTGGCCGCCCCCGCGCCTGTCGCTACGGCATGCGGCTGTCCCGCCTGTCGCCCCGCCGCCAGCCGCGCCCCGATGGTGGCCTCGGCAGGCGAATCATGGCGCTTGGCGTAGATGACAAGCGCGATCTGGAGCCCCGCCAGCATCATGATGAAGGGCTGCCAGGCGATGCCCTGGAAGGTCGCGCCGACCAGATAGATCACCTGCGCATATTGCAGCGCGATGGCGAGATGGCCGAGCCATGCCAGGTTCGGGTCACCCCTCCTGCGCATGCGCCGTCGCAACCGCTCCATCTGGATCAGACCCAACGCCTGCAGCAGCAACCATGCACCAAGCCCCGGCCAGCCCTGCTCGCCCAGCATCTCGAAAATTGCGGAGTGGTACGCGCGTCCTTCATCCACCACCTCATCGTAGCGGGTGGTGGTCATGTTCCCCTCGCCCGTGGTCTGCGGCATGCGGTAGGTGAAGCTGTTCGCGCGATAGGCCTCGAACCCGCCGCCGAGCGGGCGCTCCTTTGCGTAGTCGATGGTCCATTTCCACACCGCCACGCGGGTCGAGGCGCTCTCGTCTTCCTCGGCGGTCAGCATGGTGGCCATGCGATCGGCATAGGATTGCGGCAGAAAGGGGAAGGCGGCGATGCACAGCAGCACGCCGCCGACCATCAGCAGCAGCTTGTGGCGGCTTTCCCGAAGGACCAGCAGGCCGAGCATAGCGATACACACCAGCCCGGTGCGCGCTTCCGTACCGATCGGAATCAGCAGGCATGCCCCGGCAAGTCCTGCGGCGAACAGCTTGACCGGCAGGCTCGGCTTGAACACCGTGTCGTAGCGGGTGAACCAGTAGAGCAACGGAATGATCGCGATGGCCACGGTGGAGATCGTGGAGCTTTCGTAGATCCCGCTATTGTCGTTCACGAACAGCGAGAGCGTGCCGTAGCCGCCGCCGCCGAAGACGGTCTTGATCCCGCCGGAGATGATGATCGCCCCCGCCGTGAGCACCATGACGAGCGCAGCCGCCTCGAACCGAAGCTTGGTGGTGACGGTGAAGGGCAGAAAAATCGCGAAGACGAGCGTCTTCCATACCCAGTCCCATTTGCCGACGGCCTCTACCGGGAATTGCGCACCCTGCATCGTGAACCATGCCCAGACCAGGAGGAACAGCATCAGCGCCTGGCGGAAGGTGAAGGTGGGGCGCGCCTTCTTGTCCATCATGAGCCACCCGCCGAAGGCAGCCGCGAAGGCGATCAGCGATACGGGCACGCTGGTGATCGGACCGTAGCCCATCTTCTGCGGGGCCAGGATGTCGACGTAGAGGTACAGGCAGATCCACAGGAACGGGCGCTTCAGCCCCAACAGCAGGAAGACAGCGAAAAAGCCGAGCAGGAACAGGTCTGTCATGGCGTCCGCTCGTCCGTCGCGCCGTCGTCATCGCCTTCCAGCAGCGGATCCTCGTCCAGATCGTCGCGCAGCATCAGGCGATAGCCCGCAATCAGCAGGAGGCCGTGAATCGCCACAATGACGGCCATGTCGATCACGGAATCGCGGGCTCCTGTCTCAAGGCCGGGCTGCGCCGGTCGCATCATGCGCCAGCATCGCAAGACCGGCTAGCACGGTGGAGTTGACGGCCCGTTAAGCACATCCGCGCTAGGCAAGCCCACGCTATGCGCGTGCTTCATGTTCTCGACCATTCGCTTCCGCTGCACAGCGGCTATGCCTTCCGCACCCGTGCGATCATGCGCGCGCAGATGGATGACGGGCTGGAGGTGCGCGGGATCACCGGCCCACGCCATTCGGCACAAGGTCCGGCGGAGGAGACCTGCGAAGGGCTGCGCTTCCACCGCACACCGCAATCCGTCGGCGGCCCGCCTGGCCTGCGCGAATGGCGCGAGGTTGCCGCACACGCCGATGCCATCGTGGCGCTTGCCAGGGACTGGCGGCCCGACGTGCTGCATGCGCATTCGCCCGCCCTGTCGGGCCTTGCCGCGATTCGCGCGGGGAAGAAGCTCGGCATTCCGGTGGTGTACGAGATTCGCGCCTTCTGGGAGGATGCGGCCGTGGGCAACGGGACCGGGCGCGAGGGTTCGCCCCGCTACCGCCTGACCCGCATGCTCGAAAACGCCGTCGTCAAACGCGCCGACGCGGTCTTCACCATTTGCGAGGGGCTGCGCAGCGATTTGATCGCGCGCGGCTTCCCGCCCGAAAAGATCGGCATATCGCCCAACGCGGTCGACCTGACGCAGTTCGGCACGCCTGCAGCGCGCGATCCCGCCCTGGCCACGAAGCTGGACCTGAACGGCGGCCCGGTGATCGGCTTCATCGGCAGCTTCTATCCTTACGAGGGGCTGGACGATCTGATCGCCGCCCTGCCCGCCCTGCGCGCGCGCCACCCCGATACCCGCCTGCTGCTGGTGGGCGGCGGGCCGCAGGACGCGGCGCTGCGCGAACAGGCCGCCGCTTCCCCGGCGAGCGATTCGATCATCTTCACCGGCCGCGTGCCGCACGCAGAGGTCGCGCAGTACTATGCCCTGATCGATATTCTCGCATTCCCCCGCAAACGCAGCAGGCTGACCGAGCTGGTCACGCCATTGAAGCCGCTCGAAGCGATGGCGCAGGGGCGGATCGTCGCCGCCTCGGATGTGGGCGGACACGAGGAACTGATTGCCGATGGGCAGACCGGGGTGCTGTTCCCCGCCGACGCCCCGGCAGGCGTGGCGCAGGCGCTGGCCGACCTGCTCGACGCGAAAGAGACCTGGCCCGCCATGCGCGAGCGCGCGCAAAGCCATGTCGCCACGCACCGGGACTGGTCGCTCAACGCGCGTCGTTATCTCGGCGTTTACCATCGCCTGCTAGGCCGGACGGTGGATCGGTCGCCCGAAAGCGGGGCGTGGAGGCCATCGTCAGACGGCCTTCACGCCCACGAGGGCGGCCCGGGATGAAGGAAGGCACCGTGGCCGATATCGACACTACTGCGGAAGAGACCGACGCGCCGTCGGGTGGGCTGACCTCCAGCTCCGCCTTTCCCGCGCTGGTCGCCCTGTGGTTCGCCGCGCTGTTCGGCGGCGGCTGCCTGTTTCTGCCTCCCGCCCTGTTCGACGCCATTCTGGGCGATGCGGCCCCCTTCGGCCCGCAGACCCGCATCGTCTTCGCGCTGGTCGCTGCGGGAATCGGGCTGGTGCTGGGCCTGCTGATCGCCCGGCAGGTGCGCTCCGATGCCCCCGAACCGGCGCAGTCCGTACCCAGGACCAGGAAAAAGCCGCGCAAGGACGACCCCCGCCCACCGCTGGACGTGCGCGCCGCGCTGGGGCTTGGCAGCAGCCATTACGATCTCGACGACGACGACGACGAGGAGGATCAGCGCGATGATCGACCGTCAGAGCGAGGAGGGGATGACGATCTGGAGCTGACGGAAGAAAACCTCTCTCACGATTCCGACCCCTGCGATCCGGCTTCCGAACGTCTCGCTGCCCCGATCGACGATCCGCATTTCGCCTCTGCGTGGAGCGATTCGGACACCTATCGACCGGTCCGCCCTTCCGAGGACTTCGAGGAGGAGCCGTTCGACGAGGCCTCCATCTCCTTCCAGACGGAGCAAGCGCGCCCCGCCCCGCACGAATGGGCGCCGGGCCCAGCATCCGCGCCCGCGCGGCCTTCGCGGTACAACCCCTTCGCCGACATGGTGCGCGTGGACGAGGACGATGCTGCGGATGGCTTTGACACCTCCGACGCGGAGGAACCGCAGCCTGTCGACCCGTTCCCGGAAGAGTCCGTCGACTCGCCGCCGGCTCCCGAACCCGCCGCATCTGCGGCCGTACCGCCGCCCCCCGCATGGCCCGCCCCGCGCGAGGAAGAGCCGACTCTCAAGGAACTGGGTGTCGCCGAACTGGTGGAACGCCTCGCCCGCGCCCTGCAGAGCCAGCAGAAATCGCAGGATCGGCCATCGCAGCCAGCGCCGGACCAAGCGCAGCGCGCCCCCGCCCGCACCGGCCAGCACCGCCACGAATCCGCACTCGCTCCGGCCAACCGGGCTGATCCGGACGTCGACCGTGCGCTGCGCGGCGCGCTCGACCGCCTCTCCCGGCTCGACGACGTGGCCTGAAGTCTAGGAGGAGGCGCCCTCAAGCCGCCAGTCCACCGGCTCGCGCCCGGCCTGCTCCAGAAAGGCATTGGCGCGGCTGAAGGGCTTCGACCCGAAGAACCCGCGATGGGCCGATAGAGGGCTGGGATGCGGCGAGCGGATGACGCAATGGCGCGCGCGCTGCCCCTGCTCATCTGCGTTCAATTCCGCAATGCGCGAGGCCTTCTTCTGCGCATGGCTGCCCCACAGGATGAAGACGGCAGGCTCGTCCCGCTGCGCCACTGCGGCGACACAGGCATCGGTGATCGCATCCCAGCCGCGCCCGGCATGGCTGCCCGCCTGCCCGCCCTCCACGGTCAGGCTGTTGTTGAGCAGCAGGACGCCCTGCCTCGCCCACGGCGTCAGATCGCCGCTTGCCGGCGCGGGGATCGCGCAGTCGTCCGCCAGTTCCTTGAAGATGTTCCTGAGCGATGGCGGATGCGGCACGCCGTCCGGCACCGAAAAGCTCAATCCCATCGCCTGGCCCGGACCGTGATACGGGTCCTGCCCCAGGATCACGACCTTCACCTCCTGCAAGGGCGTCAGCTCCAGCGCGCGCAGGCGGCAGCCCTGCGGCGGATAGATCGCCTTGCCCGCCTCTTCTTCGGCGCGGAGGAAGCCGCCCAGCCGCCGCGCCTCGGGCGTGGTCAGCACGGGTTCAAGCACGGGCGCCCAGCTTGCAGGAAGGTCTTCGGCCATGGACCACCGCTATGGCCAGAGCACGCCGCGCGCCAGACGCCCTTTTACTCTTTCCCCAATCGGCCTAGGTGCGGGAGCAAAGGCAGCAGGCTGCCCCCAACACGGATAAAGGATTTCGATGGCCGTACATTTCCACGAAGAAGACCTGCCCGAAGGCGTTCTGACCGAAGGCGCGGCGCTGGCCGTCGATACCGAGACCATGGGCCTCATCACCCATCGTGACCGGCTGTGCCTCGTGCAGATCAGCGACGGACAGGGGGATGAACATCTGGTCCGCTTCGGCGTCGGCAGCAGCTACGATGCGCCCAACCTCAAGGCGGTGCTCGCCGATCCCGCGCGGGTGAAGCTGTATCACTTCGCGCGCTTCGATCTCGCCGCGATCGAGTTCTGGCTGGGCGTAACCGCCGCGCCGGTGTTCTGCACCAAGATCGCCAGCAAGCTGACGCGCACCTATACCGATCGGCACGGGCTCAAGAATCTCGTCAACGAACTGCTGGGTGAAGAGATTTCCAAGCAGCAGCAAAGCTCCGACTGGGGCGCGCCCGAGATCAACAATGCTCAGCGCGAATATGCCGCGTCCGACGTGCGCTACCTGCACCGCCTGCGCGACATCTTCGAGGAACGCCTGCTGCGCGAACAGCGTATGCCGATTGCGCAGGCCTGTTTCGATTTCCTGCCGACCCGCGCGCGGCTGGACCTTGCCGGCTGGCCGAACGCCGACATTTTCAGCCACGAGTAGGCACCAAGTCAAAGCGCCATGCATCACGATCCGGTGGAAGAAACGAAGGAAGCGCGCAGGCAGCGCCGCGGGCGGCAACGCCAGGCGGCGCCCGGCGGCTTCCACGACCGCCTGATCAAGATCCTGGCGATCGGGCTGCCGATGGCCACGGGCGCCATCGTGGCCTTTCTGGTGCTGACCCCGCTCGCCCCGCGCAGCGAGGTGTCCTTCATCCTCGACCGGGACAAGGTGGAGCAGATCGACGAGCGGCTGCGGATCGACAAGGCGACCTATCGCGGATCGGACAATCAGGGCCGCCCCTTCTCGCTCACCTCCGACAGGGCCGTGCAGCAGTCGAGCGCGGAAGGGATCGTCCGGCTGGAAGACGTGGTCGCACAGATCCTGCTGCGCGACGGCCCGGCCCGCATCTCTGCCGAAGGCGGCGCCTATACCATCGACGAGGAACTGCTGAACGTGCAGGGCCCGGTGATGCTGCGGGCGACCGACGGGTACGAACTGGTCGCGCGCGGCGTTTCGGTGGACCTGAAGGACCAGCTGCTGATCGGCGACGACGGCGTGTCCGGCGCGGTGCCAGCGGGCACCTTCTCTGCCGACAGCCTTCGGGTGGACCTGGAAACACGTACTATATTGCTTGACGGGAACGCGCGCCTGCGCATGGTGCCCGGCGCACTGGAGAGCATGCGATGAACCGCCGCCTTTTGTCCCTTCTCACCAATACCCACGGTCGCCTCGCCCTGAGATCCGGGATGGCCGGTTTCGCGCTGGCCGCGTGCACCGTGGCGGGCCTGCAGCTTCACGCGCAGGCCATCGCCGCGCACAATTCCAACGCGCCGGTCAACTACGCCGCCAACCGGATCGAGCTGCAGGATCGGCAGGACCGGGTGGTTCTTTCCGGCAACGTGGTGATCGATCAGGCCAACCTGCGGATGACCGCGGCGCGCACCATCGTCGACTATTCGGACAACGGTTCGCTCAGCATCCAGCGCATTTCGGCCACCGGCGGTGTCACCGTCACCCGGGGTGACGAAAGCGCGCGCGGCAGCGTGGCGGTGTACGATTTCAACCGCCGGATCATTACCCTGACGGGCGATGTCCGCCTGCGGCGCGGAACCGATACGCTGAACGGTGGGCGGCTGACGATCGACCTGCAGACCGGGCTTTCCAGCATCGACGGTGCGGGCGGCGCTTCGGACGGCGGGCGGGTGACCGGCAGCTTTTCCGTTCCGCAGAACTGAGCGTGCGGCACCGCCCCCCTACCGGGAGGCGGCGCGCGCGATCCACGCGATTTCCTGGGCAAGCAGCAGTTCGGCCTGCTGGCTGTTGGCCAGCAGCGCCTGGTGCAGGGCGGTCAGCCGCGACACGAGCCGGTCCAGCCGCTTCCCGCGCCAGATGCGCAGCTGTTCGGCAATATCGCGTTCGTCCTTGAAGAAGATGCGCCGCGCGCGTTTCTGCGACTCGACGAAAGAACCGACATCCTCGCCCGGGCGCATCCGCGCGGATAGCTGGGCGAGCTGAGCCGCGCGCCGTTCGAAGGCCAGCGCCACCCCGACCGGGTTTAGCGACAGCGTATTGAGCCGCGCCAGCTCGCCCGGCAGACGCTTGGCATGACCGCTGAGCGCGGCATTGACCAGCGGCATGAACCCGTCTTCCTCGCTCGTCGCGCCAACCGCGTCCCATGACGAAAGATCGGCCTTGCGCGGCGTATCAGGCGCTGCATCGAGGTACAGCGCCAGCTTTTCCACCTCGGCCTCCGCCAGCCGCCGGTCGAGCCCCGATGCGCGCGCGATGCGCTGCGCCAGATCACCGTCCAGCCGCAGGCCGTTGCGGTCCGCCAGATCGCGCACCGTGTTGGCCATGTCGGTCAGGTTGGGCGGGTAGAACATCGCCACCAGCGTATTGCCCGCGCCCGCCACCAGTTTGGCTGTACGCGACTTGTCTGTCGCGGAGGTGGCGACCACCAGGACGGGGCACGCTTCCCCCTCGGCCTCGAAGTGGATCTTCAGCGCATCATGCGCTTCCTCGCCGGTCGCGCGGACGAATATGTGCCGCGAATTGCCAAACAGGGAGGAAGAACGCGCCTCGTCCGCCAGCCGCACCGGATCGCGTCTGAGATCGGAGCCCGACATATCGACCCGCTCGCCCGGATCGGGCAGGCCACCGACGATCGTGGCAGCAGCGGCAGAGGCCGCGCTTTCGTCCGGCCCGCAAAAGAAGAAGGTATGGCATTCGCGCGCGGCCTGAGCAGCCATGCGACCGAAGCTGTTCTGGTTGGCCTTGAACGAGGGGGCCTTGGCCATGCGATCAGTCGCGATTGCGCAGCGCCAGCGAAACCCGCGTGACGATCTGGTCCGCAACCACCTGCGACAGCCGTTCCGCTGCCGCACGCTCGGCGGCAATCGTCGCGTAATCGCTCGACACCACGTCGATCCCGGCATCCGATCCCGCCGTCGCATCGAGCAGGATCGCACCGCTCGACAGGTCGATCAGCTGGTATCGCGCGCGCAGGATGCGCCTTTCGCGGCTGACGGTCTCGTCCGTCAGCAGGCCGAGGCTTTCGAGGCTCTCGTCGATCTGGACGTCGAGCCGGTAGCGCGGCGCGGTGTCGGAAGCACGCAGGTCCACGCGATCCTCGAGCGCGGTGGCAAGCAGCCAGCCCGTGCGGCCCTGGATCGGCGCAACCTCCACGGCGGACAGCTTGGCCGCCGCGCTGTTTCCGTTCGCACCCGCATAGATCGGCTGCAGCCCGCAGGCCGAGAGCGCGCACGCTGCAAAAAGGCACCAGACGATTCGCATCAGGTGACGATATTCACCAGCCGGTCGGGCACCACAATGATCTTGCGGATGGGCGCCCCGTCGAGCGATCGCTGAACCTTCTCGCTGGCCAGAGCCATCTCTTCCAGCACATCCTTCGATGCCCCCGCAGGCGCAGTCAGCGTGTCGCGCAACTTGCCCTTGTGCTGCACCGCGATAGTGACGGATTCGTCCTCCAGCAGGCTTTCGTCGATTTCGGGCCAGGCGATCTCGGCAATCAGACCTTCGCCGCCGATTGCCTGCCACGCCTCTTCGGCGAGGTGCGGCATCATCGGCGCAACCAGCGGGAACAGCGCCTCGATGGCCCTGGTTCGGTCGGCGGACGGCTTGGCCTTCTCGATCGCGGAGACAAGTTCGTACAGCCTGGCGACGGCCTTGTTGAAATGCAGCGCCTCGATGGTCTCGGCCACATCGTGGACGATCCGCGCGGTCTTTCGCGCCAGATCCGCATCCTCGCCGCTCGCCTGCGGGTCATGCTCCGCAACCAGGCGCCATACGCGCTGGACGAAACGCGCGCAGCCCTCGATCCCGCTTTCGGACCACGGCAGATCGCGCTCTGGCGGGCTGTCGGACAGCATGAACCAGCGCACGGCGTCCGCGCCATATTGCGCGATGATCGTATCGGGATCGACCACGTTGCGCTTGGACTTGGACATCTTGACCACGCGCCCGATGGTAACCGGGAAGCCGTCTTCCTTCAGCACCGCGCTCTGCCCGCTGCGTTCGACCTCGTCGGGGGCGAAATAGACCACACGGCCCGAATCGGGCTCGCGGCGGAAATAGGTCTCGTGCGTGACCATCCCCTGCGTGAACAGGCTGGCGAAGGGTTCGGTAAAATCGATCTGCCCCAGCCGCGCGAGCGCGCGGGTCCAGAAACGGGCGTAGAGGAGATGCAGGATCGCATGCTCGATCCCGCCGATATACTGCTCGACCGGCAGCCATTTCGCCACTTCCTGCGGATCGAAGGGCCGGTCCTCGGGCTGGCTGGCGAAACGCAGGAAGTACCAGCTGGAATCCACGAAGGTATCCAGCGTGTCGGTTTCGCGCCGCGCGTCTCCGCCGCATTTCGGACAGGCGACGTTCTTCCAGGTCGGGTGGCGTTCCAGCGGGTTGCCCGGCGTCTTGAAATCGACATCCTCGGGCAGAACCACCGGGAGCTGGTCCTTGGGCACCGGTACGATACCGCAAGAATCGCAATGGATGAACGGGATGGGCGTGCCCCAGTAGCGCTGGCGCGAGACGCCCCAGTCGCGCAGGCGCCAGACCGTCTTGCCTTCGCCCCAGCCGTCCGCCTCTGCGCGGGCGATGACCTTCTGCTTCGCGGTCTCCACATCCAGCCCGTCCAGCGGGCCGGAATTGACGAGGATGCCCTCGCCCGGTTCCGCGCCCGATCCCAGCGGGCGATCCGCATCGGCCGCACTCGCCCCGATCACCCGCAGGATCGGCAGGTGGTATTTCTTCGCGAACTCGAAATCGCGCTGGTCGTGCCCCGGCACGCCCATGACCGCGCCGGTGCCGTAATCCATCAGCACGAAGTTCGCGATAAATACCGGCAGATCGTGATCGGCGATCAGGGGATGGCGGGCCTTGACCCCGGTCAGGTAGCCCAGCTTGGTCGCCGTCTCCACCGTGGCGGCCGTCGTTCCGCCGCGCTTGCATTCGGCGATGAACTCGGCCGCCCCCTCGTCGCCTTCGGCAAATGCGCGCGCCACGGGGTGATCGGGCGCCACGGCGACGAAGCTGGCGCCGTAGATCGTGTCGGGCCGGGTGGAGTAGACCTCCAGCTTCTCGCCGGTCGAAAGATCGAAGGCGAATTGCAGGCCCTGGCTGCGGCCGATCCAGTTTTCCTGCATCAGGCGGACCTTGTCGGGCCACTTGTCGAGGCTGGCGAGGCCATCGAGCAGGTCGGGCGCGAAATCGGTGATCCTGAGGAACCACTGGGAGAGCTTGCGCTTCTCGATCTCCGCGCCGGAACGCCAGCCCTTGCCGTCGATCACCTGTTCGTTGGCGAGGACGGTCTGGTCGACCGGATCCCAGTTGACCTCGCTTTCCTTGCGATAGACGAGGCCCGCTTCGAACAGATCGACGAACAGAGCCTGCTCGTGCCCGTAATAGTCGGGTTCGCACGTCGCCAGTTCGCGGCTCCAGTCGAGCGCGAAGCCCAGGCGCTTCAGTTGCGCCTTCATCGATTCGATGTTTTCACGCGTCCACTTGCCGGGATGGACGCCCTTTTCCATCGCCGCGTTTTCGGCCGGCATGCCGAAGGCGTCCCAGCCCATCGGGTGCAGAACTTCGTGCCCGCGCATTTTCTTGTAGCGCGCCAGCACGTCCCCCATCGTGTAGTTGCGCACGTGGCCGATATGGATGCGGCCCGATGGGTAGGGAAACATCTCGAGCACATAGCTCTTGGGCTTCTCGCTCGCGCTGTCGGCGCGGAAGCACTGCGCCTCGTCCCAGGCTTTCTGCCAGCGGCCATCTGCCTGGGACGGGTCGAACCGCGTATCGTTCATGCTCGGGTCTTTATCGGATGAATGAGTGGCTTAGCTGGCGATCGCCTGGCGGCGCAATTCGCGAGCCTTGGTCAGGATGATGTCTTCCAGCTTCTGCACGGTCGCGGCCTGCACCGGCGCATCGACCCATCCGCCGCCCTGGCTGACCTGGCGGCTGGCCGCCACGCGCAGCGCATCGGCGCGCAGGTCCTGGTCGAGGATCGAAACGGTCAGCTTCACACGTTCGGCCGGGTTTTCCGGATTGGCGAACCAGTCCGTCACGATCACGCCGCCCGCACTGTCCGCCTGAAGCAGCGGCGCGAAGCTCACCGCTTCGAGGCTGGCGCGCCAGAGATAGGAATTGACGCCGATCGTCGTCACCTGACTGGCGGCTGTATCGGCACTGGGCAGGTCGTTGCCGCTGGCGCAGGCCGACAGGGCAGCAGCGAGGCCGAGCAGGCTGGCGGAAGCAATCGGGAGGCGGCGCTGGATCATCGTGGCTGGCTTTCCAAAGAAGAATGCGAAGGAGCAGGTCGGCAGACCGCGCATGCTGATGCCTCTATCGCCACGGACCAACCGCAGCAAGGGCGCGCCTGCCTTCCTGCGCGCAAGCTGGCGTGTGCGGGTGTACGCATGATGAACCTTGCGAGGGCATGCGGCGACTCTGTGTGCCTCTTGCAACACCTCTGTCGCAAGCGAAGCGACCGCTTGTGGAAAAACTGGAAAGCCACGAAGCGATGACCTAACACCTTGGATCGAAAGCGGGGGCGAAGCATTCGGTGGCTATTCACCGTGTGTAAGTCTCGCGGTGTTAGAACTGGGGATATGGGCAAGAAAACCGCACCTGTACTGCGCAAGCTGCTTGCACCCGCCATTGGCGGGGCGCTGGCGCTGGTCGCGGCTCCGGTGGTCGGCGCCGCCCTGGTCGAAGCGACCGTACCTACGCTTGTTTCCGGGTCCGATGCCAAGGGCACCCGCTTCACGCCTGCCACTGTCGATCCCGAACTCGCGCGCCGCGTGGCTGAACGCTACGCCGCCCGTCGCGAGGCATTGCCTTTCACGCCTGCCGCCGGGAAGGCTGTTGCAGACCGTACGGTGACGGTGGCCGTCCGCCTCGACGACGATTCGGCCCGCGCGATCTCGATTCGTTCGGCCATCGATTCGGCGCGCAGCGAACCGGGCCGTCGCGATGTCGCGGTCGCCCCTTCCGCCTTCGACCTGGGCGTGGCCCGCGGTTACCAGAGCTTCACCAAGCCGGTGGCCGAACTGCCCAAGTCCGTTTCGAAGATCACCATGCCGGATCTCTCCGAATTCCGCCCCTCTCAGGGTGTGAAGGACGAACCGAGCCGCTTCCAGCCGCGCATCTCTGTCGATCAGGAACGCACCCCCGGGCGCGCGCCGCGCACGCTCGAAGGGCGTGGGGAGCGTCAGCTCGATCTGGGCGGCGCCTACCGCGTCACGCGCAACCTGGACGTGACCGCCGGCGTGCGCCTGTCCGAGGAACGCGACCGGCTGACCCCGCTGACCGACGGCGCGGAAGACAGCCAGTCGGTCTATATCGGCACACAGCTGCGCTTCTGATTGCGCCCGGCTGCATTCGCCGCCGAAAAAAGCTCCTCCGCTCCTGTTTTGCTTTGCCCG
The DNA here is from genome assembly GCA_002377695.1 of Citromicrobium sp. UBA3494. GTDB lineage: Bacteria > Pseudomonadota > Alphaproteobacteria > Sphingomonadales > Sphingomonadaceae > Alteriqipengyuania. Next base: position 223,679 of record DFQH01000006.1, read on the forward strand.
CGCCTGCGGCTGACGCTACGTCTTTGTTCAAAGACTTGAAAAGTACTGGGAGGATTGAGGCTGGCACGAGTTGCAGTCGTGACGGGGGGCACGCGCGGGATTGGCGAGGCCATCAGCCTTGCCCTGAAAGAACAGGGCCGCACGGTGATTGCGAACTATGCCGGCAATGATGAGCGCGCGAAGGAATTCTCCGCGCGCACCGGCATCACCGCGATGAAGTGGGATGTGGGCGACCATGAAGCCTGTCTCGAAAACTGTTCGCGCATCACCGAAGAACACGGACACGTCGAAATCCTCGTCAACAACGCCGGGATCACCCGCGATGGCACGCTCGCCCGGATGAGCTTCGACGACTGGAACGAGGTGATGCGGGTCAACCTGGGCGGCTGCTTCAACATGGCCAAGGCATGTTTTCCGGGCATGCGCGAAGGCAACTGGGGCCGGATCGTCAATATCGGCTCGATCAACGGGCAGGCGGGCCAGTACGGCCAGGTGAACTATGCCGCCGCCAAGTCCGGCATCCACGGCTTCACCAAGGCGCTGGCGCAGGAAGGCGCGCGTTTCGGCATCACCGTCAACGCGATTGCCCCGGGCTATATCGATACGGATATGGTCGCCGCCGTGCCCGACAATGTGCTGGAGAAGATCGTGGCGAAGATTCCCGTCGGCCGGCTTGGCCAGGCAGAGGAAATCGCCCGCGGCGTGGCCTTCCTGACCGCAGACGATGGTGCCTTCGTCACCGGATCGACCATGAGCATCAATGGCGGCCAGCACATGTATTGAGGCGCCGTGATGCGTCCCCGCGCGGCGCCGACGGTATCGCCAGCTGCAGGACCATGCGGAGCGCCTTCCATGTTCAGATTTTTTTTGGCGGCATGCACAGTCACGCTGGTCGGCACGGCTGCCATGCCCGCGCATGCCGGCCCGGTCTCCGATCGGATCTATCAACCCATCCCGCTATCCCAGACAGAGGTGGAATTTCGCGGTGAGCCGCCTTTGCCGATACAGGCGAAGACGCAAGACGGGCTCGACCTGGAAGGCGCGTTCTGGCCGCCGGGAGAGGGCATCGACCAGATTGTCGTGGTGTTCCACGGCAACGGCTACAACCATCTCGTATCTGCCTATCGCGCCGAGCCTCTGCGCATCGGGGGGCGCGGCGTGCTGGTCGCCTCCTATCGCGGCTATGGCGACAACCCGGGCACTCCTTCGGAAGGCGGGCTCTACAGCGATGCCGAAGCGTGGATCGCCAAGGCACGCGAGCTGAGGCCCGACGCACGGATCTATCTCTTCGGTTTTTCGCTGGGCGGCGCAGTCGCCTTGCAAATGGCGGCGCGTGACGATTTTGCCGGCGTGGCAACGATGGGCGCGTTCACCCGCCTGCGCGATGCCGCACCGCTCCTCGCGCGGCCATTCATCAAGGAACGCTACGACAATCTCGCCTCGATTGCTCTCGTGACAGAGCCCACGCTGCTCCTGCACGGCACCAGGGACGAGACGGTCGATCCCAAGATGGCTGAGCGGCTGGAAGAAGCGGGCGGGCCGAACATCACCCGGATCAATCTCAAGGAAGGCGGCCACTGGGTCCCACTCGGTTCGATTGCGGGCAGGATCTGGCAACAATGGGAAGCGGCGGAAGCCCTGGCGCCCGGCGACACGCCGACGGCTCCGTGAGTTACCACCCACCCGTAAAACGCTCGGTCGAGATCGCCGGCCACAAGACCAGCATTTCGCTGGAGCCTGTCTTCTGGGACTTGCTGCGCGAGTTGGCCGAACAGCGCCGCGTACCGATAAACGCCATCGTCGCGCAGATCGATGTTGCACGACTCGAGGCCGACGAGCCGACCGGGCTCGCCAGCGCCATCAGGCAATTCCTCGTTGCCGAGGTGCGGAGCGGGGCCGGACCGCAAGGCCCGCCCCCGTCCGACTAGCTCAGTACTTCGCTGTGGCGTCGCTGGCCGGGAAGGTCTCGTCGAGAGCTTCGTCGGTCTCGCTCATCTTGTCGCCCTTGGTGGCCGTTGCGCCCGAACCGGCTTCGCGGAACTGGCCTTCGGGCTGACCTTTGGCGAAGGCCACGCCGTTCTCGTCCTTGCGGTCCTTGTAGGCCTTGTAACCCAGGTAACCGAGGCCACCCAGTATTGCGGTGCGAATCAAACCCATGTCACGTCTCCAATAATCGTTCTACCTTGCGAACGAAGGAGCGCGGCTTTGGGTCCTGCGCTGACGTGCTATTCGTCGCCGACCCGCTCGATTTGTGCGCCGATCGCCTGCAGCTTCTCCTCCAGCCGCTCGTATCCGCGGTCGAGGTGGTAGATGCGCCGGATCTGCGATTCGCCCTTTGCCGCAAGCGCCGCGATCACCAGGCTCATCGAAGCACGCAGATCTGTCGCCATCACTTCCGCACCGGTCAGCCCCTCCACTCCCTTGACGATGGCCGTGCGCCCCGAAACCTCGATGTCGGCGCCCATCCGCTTGAGTTCGGGCACGTGCATGTAGCGGTTTTCGAAGATGGTTTCGGTCAGAACGCTCGTGCCCTCGGCCACCGTCAGCAGGGCCATAAGCTGGGCCTGCATGTCGGTCGCCAGGCCCGGATAGGGCGCTGTCGAGAGGTTGGCTGCGCGCAGCTTGCCGTCGGCGGCAATATTCACGCCCTTGGCATCGCTTTCCACGTGGACGCCGATATTGCGCAGCGCGTGCAAGGTGGCCGACATATCGTCCGCCTTCGCGCCTTCGAGCCGCGCCTCGCCGCCGGTGATCGCCGCGGCGCAGGCATAGGAGCCCGCTTCGATCCGGTCCGCCATCACCTTGTAGGTCGCGCCGTTCAGCCGCTTCACGCCGTGGATAACGAGGTCCGACTGGCCGATATTCTCGATCTCCGCCCCCATCGCGACCAGCAGGTTGCACAGGTCCACGATCTCCGGCTCGCGCGCGGCGTTGCGCAGGGTGCTGGTGCCGTTGGCGAGCACCGCCGCCATCAGTGCATTCTCGGTCGCGCCGACAGACACCACGGGGAAGTCGAACTCGCCGCCGGGCAGGCCGCCATCGGGCGCATGCGCACGAACGTAGCCCTGCGCCAGCTCGATCTCCGCCCCCAGCGCCTCCAGCGCGGACAGGTGCAGGTCGATCGGACGATTGCCGATCGCGCATCCGCCGGGCTGCGAGACGGTGGCCACCCCAGCGCGTGCCAGCATCGGCCCGAGCACCAGGATCGAGGCGCGCATCTTGCGCACCAGATCGTAGGGCGCGGTGGTCGAGGTGAGGCGGGTGGCTTCGTAAGTAACCACCCGGCCGAAATCTTCCGGCTTGGTCCCGGCAATGTTCACCGACACGCCGAACTGCGTCATCAGGTGCTGGAAGCTGTCGATATCCGCGAGCCGCGGCAGATTGCGCAGCGTCAGCGGCTCGTCCGTCAGCAGGGCACAGGGGATCAAGGTCAACGCGGCGTTCTTCGCGCCGGAAATCGGAATCGTGCCGGAGAGCCGCTGCCCTCCCGTAATGCTTAGCTTGTCCATCCCAGAGCGTTTAGCGGGCATGCGCCGCAAGACAAGTCGAAGCCCGCGGGTGCTCCCTTACAACCTAACGATTGGCAGCTTCGCCCCGGTGCCATTGACCCACCCTCTACCGCCGATCATACATTAGCCCCATGGCGCACAAACCGATCAAGAA
>DFQH01000009.1:0-150616 GCA_002377695.1 Citromicrobium sp. UBA3494
GGAGGGAAGCTGGGGGTCACGTCAGGCTATGTCGTCACCAACAAGTGGTTGAAGGCTGGCTATGCAGAGAAGCTTCGGCGGATGTTCGCCGAGGATGTGTGGGTCGAATTTCTGGCCGATTTCGGCCACGCGCGCCATTTGTTCCCGGATGCCGACGTCTTTCCATGCGTCATCGCAGTGCAGAAGCCCGATGCAGACGCTGTGCCCGAGCAATACGATCTTGCGGTAATCCCGCGTGACGATGTTCCGCGTGAGGGTCTGTCGGCAGCAGTCCACGCCGCGACCTATCGTGCCGAACGCTCCGACCTGACCGAAGAAGCATGGGTGCTGGAGCCGCCAGACGTAGCCGCCCTGCTCAAGAAGATTCGTGAGCGCGGCGTATCGCTTGAGGAATATGCCGGGGCTAGTCCGCTTTACGGCGTGAAGACGGGCTTCAATGAGGCATTTCTGATCGACACCGCCACACGCGATCAGCTTGTTGGCGATGACCCGAAAGCAGCCGACATCATCAAGCCCTACCTGCGCGGTCAGGACATTGGCCGCTGGCTGCCGGAGTGGAACGGGCTCTGGATGATCTTCGCTCGGCGAGGTATCGACATTGAAGAATATCCGAGCGTACTTCGGCATCTCGAGTCTTTCCGAACACAGCTAGAACCCAAACCAGCTAATTGGCAGCCTCCGAAGAAGGATGCGAAATGGCCAGGTCGGAAGGCCGGAAGTTATCGCTGGTATGAGATTCAGGATGCTGTCGACTACTTTGAGGATTTTGACCGCCCGAAGGTCCTTTTGCGGCGCATCGCTTTCTATGCCCAAGTCTGCACTGACCAAGGCCAATACATGGTCAATGACTCAGCTTTGATACTGCCGACCGTTGATGAATGGATCGTCGCCTGCCTCAACTCACCGATCGGCTGGTATTTCCAATTCAAAAAGTTCCCGCACAAGAAGGATGAGGCGCTCGCTTTTGATATTCCTTATATCCGTGAGTTCCCAATTCCGCAGCTTGAACACGGAAAGCGGGAAGCGTTCCAAGATAATGTTGAGTGCATTAAGACGAACACCGCCATCGTGGAAAAAGCGGATCGAGCCATTGCTGACTGGCTTGGGTTCGAGTTCCCAAGAGTTACTAGCACCGCCCTTTCCGAGGCCAGCAAGCTCGACAGCGACGGCTTTGTCTCAGCGGTCCGCGCCGCCCTGCCCAAACGTGAAGGCTTGACCCCGACCCAACTCCGTCGGCTGCGCGAAGCGTTTGCCGAGACCGCCGAGCCTGCCCGGCAGGCACGGATCGAATTGCTGGCCCATGAGCGCAGCCTCGCTGCCATGGTCGAGCGCGCCTATGGCCTGACCGACGAGGAAGTTGCTCTCATGTGGCGCACGGCCCCGCCCCGCATGCCGCTGGCCCCTCCACCCGGGTTAGATCTAAGCGATGACACTGGTGACTGAACTACTCTAGGTTTTTGCTGTCACTGCTAAAGTCCGCAACCGGCGCACTTCCTGACCTTTCCGCAACCGAACTCCATTGGCTGACTGTGGGCCGGAAGCAGAATGGCGGCTCTAGAGCGGCCAAACCCAAAAAGCGGACTTAGGATGCGCCGACTTACACGCACACTGTTGGAAAAGTTCGTCAGTGCTCGCTATCGGGCTCTATGGCCACGACACCAACAGCAACAAACGCAACGAAGAAGGGGCACTGTCCCACCTGCGATGGCGAGCGCACCTGCGAAATCCACGGCTCGATCTACAAGGCTTGGGACTGGGAGGACAAGCAATATGGCCATTCGGTCAACGGCGGTGTCGACCACTCTCTGCTCGAATGTCAAGGGTGCGAGACGGTCTTCTACGAAACTTCCAGCTGGAACAGCGAAGACACCGATCACTACTACGATGCGGCGGGGCAGGAGCAGTATGAGCATCCGAGGGAGATACAAACTTATCCGAAGCCAGAGGCCAAGACGAAGCCGGTATGGTTCGACGCCATGCAAAAGGCTGACCCCCAGCTGCGCAATATCCTGAGCCAGATGTACGTAGCGCACGACAACCAGGCACACATCCTCACGGCGATAGGACTCAGAACGGCACTGGACCGTGCAACCGAAGTCATCGGCATCGACCCGGCCAAGACATTTGATGAGAAACTGAACGAGCTGCGCAACGGAGGGTGGATCGGGCAAACTGAGCGGGACATCCTCGGCGTTGTTACGGATGCGGGTAATGCGGCTGCGCATCGCGGCTGGGAGCCCGACAGTCAGGAGGTTTCCGAACTGCTCTCATCGCTAGAGGTGTTCCTCCATCGCGCTTTTATCGTCGGCCAGAAGGCATTAGGCATCAAGAAAAGTATTCCCGCAAAACCCGAGCGGCTGCTCGCCGTTGGGAAGAAGACTACTCCCTGACCACAATTGGGGCCGGAAGCGGAAAGGCAGCTTTTATATCTTTGAGCGGATTAAGCGGACAGCGACTGCTGACCGAATCGCAAGCCGGTGCATTAGAGAATGGTCTGGAGAAACCCCTCTTGGAATAGACTTTTGCCGTCGTTAAAACGCACTTGCAGGACAGCCAATACGGAGCCGAGAGCCACAAAGTAAATCGGTTTACTATTTAGCGCGCCTTTCCTACCATCCAGTGATGGCGAGAGAAACCTTTACCATTGAGGGCGCAGGCGCAATTTCTCTTACAGCCGAGGCTGAGGGGGATGCCTACGCCATACCCGTCCTTCTTGCGCACGGCGGCGGGCAGACACGGCGCGCGTGGAGAAGGGTGGTCAGCGAGCTGGCTCAAGCCGGCTTTCGCGCAATCGCCTTCGACATGCGCGGTCACGGAGACAGCGATTGGTCGCCATGCGGAGCTTATGAAATGCGCGACTTCGCGGCGGATCTGGTCGCTGCAGCGCCGCGCCTGGACCAGAAGCCAGCGCTGGTCGGCGCTTCACTGGGCGGGCTCGCCGGACTGATTGCCGCAGGGGAGCTTGCTCCAGGTAGCTTTGCTTCACTCACATTGGTCGACATTGCCCCGCGCATGGAGCCTAGCGGTGTGATGCGCGTGGTTGGTTTCATGGAAGAGCATGTCGATAGCGGCTTCGCCTCACCAGAGGAGGCGGCCGACGTGATCGCTCGCTACATGCCGCATCGTCCCAGGCGGGGCGCGAGCGATGGTCTGAAAAACTATCTGAGGCAGAAGCCGGATGGGCGCTTCTATTGGCACTGGGACCCTGTGTTTATCCGTAATATAATGTCAGCCAGACAAGGCGACCCAGACAGCCAAGAACGTCAATCGGCAATGCTGAGCCAAGCTGCGGCGAATCTCACGCTTCCGCTTCACCTCATCCGAGGCGGCTCTAGCGATCTTGTTTCCGAAGAGGCCGTTTTGCATCTGCGACAACTCGTCCCCCATGCAGAATACACCGATATTGCCGATGCCACGCACATGGTCGTGGGCGATGCGAACGATGCCTTTTCCGCCGCTATCGTCGATTTCCTAGGGCGCCATCACTCTCGCGATACGGCTCAGCCACAGGGGACGAGGGAGCTATGATCGATCGAGAGCGCTTGCAGGAAATGCTGCATATAGCGCCGTTTCACCGATGGCTTGGGCTGGAGATTGCAACATGCTCCGACCAGGGAATCGCGATCACCATGCCATGGCGCGAAGAGATCGTGTCGAACCCTATGATTGGGTCGGCGCATGGAGGGATCCTGGCTTCACTGGTCGACCTCACCGGGCTTTATACTCTGCTTGCGGCGGGCGTCGCGGCGAGAGCGACGGCCGATCTGCATGTCAATTACCACCGTTCTGCAACCTCAGGACCTCTCACTGCTCACGGACAGATCGTGAAGCTCGGGCGACAGATTTCGGTGGCGGAAACCCGGGTTCTCGAGCCCGACGGCAAGTTGGTCGCCAGCGGCAGGGGCGCCTACTTCTCGTCAACCGGATCAATTGATCAGCGCGGCGGGACTATTGATCTCGAACAGGCTCTTGCCACCCAAGGCCCAGCGACTTCTGCAGCGCAATCCACGCCAGCGTAAGGGCGCCTTTTGCCCGGACGAGGTCTGCTGAGGCCTGCTGCTGTTCTCGCAGGGCCCGGTTGAGGTCAGCCTTCGAGATCGCTCCTGCAGCAAAACGTTGGCGGTTCAGGTCCGCCGCGACGTCAGCCTGCTTCTTGATTTGCATACTGGCAGCGAGCGCAACACGCTGCTGGCCGAAGCGAGCCAAGGCACGTTCGGCGTCTTGCAGTGCCAGAAGCACCGTCTGCTGGTAATTGGCGACTGCTTCGTTGCGCGCCGCCCCGGTTTGGTCGATCGCAGCTTCTACCCTGCCGAAATCCAGAAAATTCCACTGGAGGCGCGGGATCGCGAGTGCGGAGAATTCGCCGACATCGACAACGTCGTCCAACGAGGATCCGCCGAGGCCCAGGATCCCTGTGAAGGACAATTTCGGGAACCGCGCCGCCTCGGCCACCCCGATCCGCGCCGTCGACGCGGCAAGAGACCGTTCGGCCGCCCTTATGTCAGGCCGACGCGCCACCAGGCTTGCCGGATCGCCAATCGCGACCTGCTCTGGCGGCATGGGAATGGAGCGCACAGTCGTGAGCGCTGCATCAGCTGATCCCGGCACCTGTCCGGTCAGTATAGCGAGCGCATCAGACAGGACTGCGATATCCGCTTCAGCTTCGGCAAGTTGTGACTTGAGCACCTCCAGTTCGGCATTCGCGGTGCCTACCGGGAAAAGCGGCAATGCACCGCGCTGATAGCGTTGGTATGTCAGCGCCAGGATCTCTTCCTGCAACGAAATCTGCGCCTCAAATTGCTCTGCGCGGAATTGGGCCTCCCGCAAATTGACGTAGGTGCTGGCCACTTGGGCAGTCAACTGGACCTTTGCGTCCTCTGCATTGGCTACCGTTGCAGCAGCTTGGGCATTGCTGGCCTCAATACGCCTGCGCGAGCCACCGGCAAACTCCAGCTCCCAGTTCGCGTTAAGGCCCACATTGTAAAAGCTGAGCGAGTCATCGGTTTCTGCGTCAGGATTGGTTTGCTCTGACGGGGGGGGCGCCCCGCCTTGAAGGTCGAGACCAGGAAGCCGGCCCTGCACGGTAGTGGCCTGTGCCCCAAGCGTTGGCATTCGACCCGCACGGTCTTGCCTGATGGATGCCCGTGCCTGAGCAATGCGCGCCTGCGCTGCGGCGAGCGAGGGGTTGCCGGACAGCGCAGCCTCCACCAGCCGCGTCAACTCGGGATCGCCGAGCAGCAGCCACCATTGAGCGACAACCGGATCAGATGCGCTCACATCGCTGCCAGCGCGCACAAAGCGAGCGCCCGTGTCTGCTGACACAACTTCCGGGGGGCCTGCATAATCGGGCCCTGCCGTGCATCCAGCTAGCAAGGCGAAAGTGACAAGCGGAGGTAGCAAGTGGCGCATAATCTCGGGCTCAGTGCATCGAAAGGGAGACATTTTTCGGGAGCGGCTTGAGGAACAGGGCAAGCGGGACCGTCGCGAGTGTGAGAAGTCCCATCACCAGAAAGACGTCATTGTAGGTCATGATGAACGCTTCGCGCTGGAGAGTGCCGCCGAGTGCCGCCATCGCTCGTTCCATATCGCCCAGGCTTCGCGCCAGTCCGTCGAGATAGGTCTGCAGCGAAACGCTGTTCGCATTCAGCGTTTCTTCCATGCGCCTCGTATGGTGCCAAATTCGCTGGTCCTGGAACGAAGCGAGGGCCGAAAGGGCGAATGATCCGCCAAGATTGCGGGCCGCGTTGAAAATGCCCGAGGCATCGCCCGCGTCTTCCTTGGCCACCGACGCAACCGTTGCCTGATTCAGGAACATCATCGCAAGTATCATTCCGGCCCCGCGGATAAGCTGACTTTCAGTGAAGACAGCGCCGCCGGATTCGGCAGTCAGACTCGTGCTGACAAAGCAGCTGATCGCCATCAGCAGCATTCCGGTGCCGACGGCAATGCGGATGTCCACCTTGCGGATCATCAGGGGCAGAACCGGCATCAGGAGAAAGGCCGGGACACCCATCCAGAAGATGACCAGTCCCGTCTGAAAAGCATTAAAGTCAGAGATGATCGCCAGAAACTGCGGAATGACATAGGTCGAACCATACATCACCATGCCCAGGGCGAGCGCCATGATCGCGACGCTGGCGAACTGTCGATTGAGCAGAAGCCGAAGTTTCAAGACCGGCTTGCTTGCTTTCACTTGTCCGTAAATCAAACAGGCAAAGCCGATAATGGTCACCACCGTTAGCCAGCGAATGAGTGAGGACTCGAACCATTCCTCATGGTGCCCTTCCTCGAGTACAACAGTCAGACCGCCCAGTCCGAGGATCAGCCCGAGAATGCCAGCCCAATCGGCGTCCGTGAGATATTCCCACTTGGGCTTCTCGTGAGGCAGCCCGATAAACAGCAGGAGCAGCAGGGTTGCGCAGACTGGCACATTGACGAAAAAGGCATAGTGCCAGCTCAGGTTCTCGGTCAGCCAGCCGCCGATCAATGGCCCCATCACGGGGCCAAGAACCACAGTCATGCCGAACAGGGCCATTCCGATTGGCTGTTGGTGCGGCGGCAATCGTTTAGCCACAATAGTCATTGCGGTCGGAATGAGGACACCGCCCGTGAAGCCCTGGCCCGTGCGGCCGATGATCATGGTAGTAAGGTCGGTGGCAACCCCGCATAGCACCGAAAAAGCGGTGAACGCGCTGACCGCTATAATGAGAAGGGTTCGCAGACCGAACAGCCGTTCCAGCCAGGCGCTCAGCGGAATGACGACGATTTCAGCGACAAGAAACGAAGTTGCGATCCAGGTTCCTTCTGTCCCGCTGGCCCCGATCTCGCCCTGAATGACCGGAAGAGCCGAATTGACGATCGAGATGTCCAGCGTGGCGAGCATGGCGCCAAGCGCGCCCGCGGCCACAGCGACCCAGGCGGTAGCGTCTGCGTTCTTTCGGCTCCCGGCCGGCCCGATCGAAGTGTCCTGCGCTGCCAGTATCTCGGTCATTGAGTCCGACTCGAGATCTCTTCCAATTCGCCGGCAGCATTCCGGGTGTCGACAACAGCCACAACCGACATGCCGGGAACGAGCAATCTACGCACTTCAGGGGGAGCATCGATAGCGATGCGGACGGGTATCCGTTGAACGATCTTGGTAAAGTTGCCGGTGGCGTTTTCGGGGGGGAGGATGGAAAATTCCGCGCCCGTTCCTGGCGATATGCTGTCCACTCGTCCCGCGATCTCAAGGTCTGGCAGGGCGTCAACTTCGAGCCTGACGCTCTGGCCGGCCCGGATGAGGCCGACCTGAGTTTCTTTGAAGTTCGCGGTCACGTAGATCGCGCTCACCGGAACAACCGTCATCAAACGTTGACCCGGTTGCACGAACTGGCCCACCCTCACCGAGAGATCGCCGACGCGGCCGGCCTTGCTGGCGCGCAGCAAGGTCGATTCAACCGTAAGGTCGGCTGTTTCCAGCTGAGCGCGAGCAGCGTCCGCCTGCGCCTGGGTCTGGCTGATCTGCTCGAACAGGGTCCCCCGGCGAGCGGTCGCGGCAGCCACCGCCGCCTGCGCAGCGGCGAGTTCGGCCCGCGCCTGCCGCGCCTGCGCCTCATACTGGTCTAGCTTTTCCCGCGGTTCGGCTCCTGTCGCGACAAGGGGCCGATATCGCGCCACCTGGTCGTTCGCGAGGTCGAGTGCTGCGCGCGCGGCGGCGAGTTGGCCCCGCGCCTGGCGAATGGCTGCATCCTGTTCGGCTACCTGAGAACGGATTGTGTCGGCACCGGCCAGGGTCGCAGCGATCTGTGCGCGCGCCTGTTGCGCTTGCGCCTGATAATCCCGCAGATCCAGTTGTACGAGGGCTCCGCCGCGAGCAACTTGCTCGTTCTCCCCCACGAAGACCTCTTCGACGTATCCCGCTACCTTGGAAGAGATAACGACGCTGTCGGCAGCGACATAGGCGTTATCGGTCGACTGCATGTACTGTCCGTAGGTTACGTGCCGGTAGTACCACCAGATCCCGCCAAGCAGCACGGCAAGACCAACGATGATTAGCACGATGCGCAAGCCACGCCGCGATTGCGGTTTCGTTGGGGTTGTGCCCTCCTGCTCCGGTTGGTTGGAGTTATCGGTCATCTGATTCTTTCGGCAGCCTCAGTAAAAGGTGAACGCGTCTCGCGCCCTATGAGCCGTGAGTCAAATAGTAAAGGCGTTTAGCAGTTTGCATTTGGGCATCCGAGGCTATCCGACTACACAGCGCTATGGATGAAAAACCAGATACCATGTCACGGTCTCAGCGTCGGCAGAAGGTCATCACCGATGATGACCGCATTCTCTATCTTATGGACGAGATCAGTCGCGGCGCGCGCAGAGTGTACGATGCGAGGGTCGCCAGGATCGGTCTCAATCAGACACAGTGGAGGATCATCGGACAACTTCTTCGCGATCCTGCCCTTACGCAGGCTGAAATCGCCAAGAAACTGGAACTGGAATCGGCGACCATCGGCCAGGCGGTTGCAGGTCTTTGCGCACGCGGGCTGATGAAAAGGCTTCGAGCTGAGACGGATCGGCGAGCGTGGCAGCTCATCCTCACGGAGCAGCTTGACGATCTGCTGCCCGAACTGAGAGGCTCCGCGGATAGGCTTCATGATCTTCTTTGGCGCGACATTGCCGCCGACGAGAAGCGAACGTTGCAGCAGATTCTTGAAAGGGTATCGAAAAATCTGGACCAACTCCGGGCCGAGGCTGAGTAAAATCATGGCATCGCCCCCGGATAAGCCTATCGGCAGCATCGCTCGCGCCGCGGAGATCGGCCAAATCCTAATGAGGCACGGCGCGAAAAATCTCGCCGGAGCCCTCGGATTTATTCCCTCTTCGAGCAATGTCATCGATCCTCGCGAATTTCGTCCGGCCGCAGTTGTCGCGTTCCTCCGTGACATCGGGCCAGTTGGTATAAAGCTGGGGCAGCTCCTCGCCACCCGAAGCGATCTGTTTACCGAACACTGGATCACGGCATTCTCAACCCTGCACGATCAGGTGTCGCCAGTGCGCTTCGCAGATATCGAGCCCGTACTTGCTTCAAGCTGGGGTGAGGACTGGCGGAACGACTTTGCGCAGTTCGACGAACAGCCTTTGGCGTCCGCCTCGATTGCACAGACCTATTCCGCCAAGCTACAGGACGGTAGCGAGGTCATCGTGAAGGTTCGCCGCCCGGGCACCGCCGCGCGCATGGAAGCCGATGTGCGCCTGCTTGTGCGTCTTGCCGAGATCGCAGAAGCACGCTCGCCTGACATCGCGCGTTACCGGCCAGTCGAGTTTCTGCGGACCTTCGGCCGCAATCTAGCCTGGGAGATGGACCTCGCTGCGGAATCCCGAGCCTGCGAGCGGATCGGCGCATATCTCGATACCATCGGCGTCAGGACCCCGGCCATCCATTGGGAACTGACCGGGCTGCGGGTGAACGTTCAGGAACGCCTGTACGGCAGGCCCGCGTCTTCGCTGGGCAGCCCATCCGGCGACCCGCCGGTGGCGGCTTTCGCTAAAAGCTATGCCAACGCTGTCCTGCGCATGATCATCCTGAACGGCGAATTCCACGGCGACCCTCATCCCGGCAATGTTTTCCTGATCGGCGAGCAGGATGTCGGCTTCATCGACTTCGGATCAGTCGGGACGCTCACCAAGACGAGGCGCGACGAGATCGTTCGGCTCGTGCTTGCGATCGCTGGCGAGGAAACGAGCGAAGTCGCGGATGTCCTGCTCGCATGGGCGGGGGCGCCGAAGGTGGATCGCGATGCGCTCGCGGTGGATCTCGATCATTTGATCGGAGAGTTCAGGGGGACCGTGCTTTCTGGAATCGAGTTCTCGCAAATTTTTTCCCGCGTTTTCGATCTTTTGCGGGATTATCAACTGGTCCTGCCACCCGATCTGGCCATCCTTCTGCGTACCTTGCTTACGGCAGAGGGTGTCGTCCGATCACTGGCACCCGACTATAACATTGCCGAGGACACCCGGCCGATCATGACGGAGCTTTTCGCCGAGCGGTTCTCGCTCGCTAGCGCTCGGTCGGGTTTGAAGAAACTTCGCGGTCAGCTGCTGGGGTTGTCGGCGTCCTTGCCCGACATACTTGCCACTGCGAACTCGATCGCAAAGTCAGGATATGTGCCGGTTCAGCTCGATCCGCTCAGTATCGAGCAACTCGCAGGACTTCGCAATGAGCGTCAGTCCTTGAAAGGCCCTCTAGCTGCCGCATTGATCGTGGCTAGCGCATTGCTTGTCGATCAATCCTGGCTTCTGGCTGGCGGCGCGCTTGTGATTGCTGGGGTGGTGCTCATCCGAAAATCATAATGAAGGAGCAACTTAATTCGTGCACGGTCACGTTACGGCAAAGCCGAACTTAATGAGGATTTCATACGCCGCACTTCAGCGACCAAGACGCATCGCGAAAAAAATTTTTCGACCTATTGCGATTGAAGGCTTATTTTCCTCAATCAGACGAAACTATGGAACGGCAGCTTTCAGGCTTGTCCTCGCCTGACTTTATGGCCGCTATTAGGGCGCATTGCTGCCAAGCGAATTAGACCCCACGACATTGAATTCGAATCTCTGGAGCGCGAAATCTCACTGACGCCAGGGGGCTTCGGATAGCGCCAGTCTGCACGCGATTTCATCACCAATTTCGGTCGCAGCCTCAAGGAGGGAGGTATCATCCAAGTGTGCATACCGAGCTGTTGTCGAAACCTGCCTGTGGCCAAGGAGGCTTCCAATCATCGGCAAAGTCTCGGATGATCGCGCTGCCAGGCTGGCATAGTTGTGCCTCAGATCGTGGAGCCTGACGTCATCCAGACCGGCATCACGCCGAAGCTTGCGCCAGAACCAGTCGATCGCTGAAACCGACTGCCCCTTGAACGGAAACACTAGCTCATCCTTCTTCCCACGCGGCAATCCATCGAGCACCGCCCTCGCCTCCTGGCCAAGCCAGACGATGCGCGGACCTGTCTTGGAATCGGTCAGTTTGAGCTTCCGCCCCTGAACCTCGCCCCAGGTGAGGTTGAGGATTTCGCCGCGTCGGCATCCCGTCAACGTGAGCAGTGTGACTACCGCCGCCTCGACGGGCTGGTCAGCGCGTCGGTCGACAAGGGCTTTCCCGAGCCGCGCCATCTCGGCGTCGCTCAGAAACCGTTCGATCTTGCGCCCCCTGTTCTTCTTCACGCCTCGAAAGGGGTTTGAATGCTCCGGAATATAGCCCCAGGCCTCGGCCTTGGCGAACATGGCTTTCAGAATTTCCATGGCGCGGTTTGCCGCGCCCGGCCCTGCCGAGCGCGTTACCTCCGCGTGCCAGCGCACCGCATCGGCATGATCGATCTCGTCGATGAACTTGCCCGCAAACGCATGGTCGAGATGGGTGCGGCGGTAGATGTCCTGGATCTCGCGCGTGGACTTCTTCCAGGTCGGTGCCGCCACATCCCAATACGACTGAAGGAACGCCGCATAGGTCGGCGTCTTCGTGCCGCGCTTCTTCTTGTCTGCCGGGTTCTGCCCGAGCTCGATCCGGAGGATCAGCCGGCGGGCAACATCCTTCGCGATGCGCTCGGTAAGGATGGCGGCATCGCCGATCGTTATCAACCGCTGCTTGCCACCGATGGTCCGCTGGAGGACGTAGCTCTTGCGTCCTGAGCGGTGGATGCGCTCGCCAAAGCCCGGAAGCACGTAGTCAAACCTCGTCCGGCGCTTCCCAGCCTCTCCCGGAACAACGCGCGCGAGTTCCTCGGCCAGGATATGCTTCAGATCGTATCCGGTCACGCCGCGATGCCCAGCGCACCGGCGAGGCTCGAACAAATCCGGTCGGCGCTCTCCGAGATGATGTCGTCTGCAAGATGCGCATAGCGCGCGGTCGTCTCGGGAAGCGCGTGCCCCAACAGCTTGCCGATGGTCGCGAGTGGAATGCCCTTGGCAATGGCCGCTGAGGCAAAGCTGTGGCGAAGATCGTGGAGCCGGACATCGGGAAGAGCGGCCTTGCGCCTGATCCTGATCCAGTGTTCTCCAAGATTGATTGGTCCCTCCCGATGCAACGCCGGAAAGACAAGCTGGTCGTCGGCCCGGCGGTCGAGGCCACTCAGAATTTCGATCGCTTGCGGGTTGAGATAAATGGTCTTCGGGCCGGTCTTGCTGTCGGGTAGCGCAAGTCGAGGAATCTGGACGTAGCGCCAGCGCAAGGTCGCAATCTCCGAAGCACGTGCACCCGTGTAAACGAGCAAGAGAAGCGCGGGGATCACGAACGGGTTCGCAAACTCGTGATTGGCCAACGCGCGCCCGAGCCTGCGGTATTCGTCGGCGGAAAGGTAGCGCTCCGGGAGCTCGCGCTTGAAGCGGGACACACCGCGACACGGGTTGGAGCATTTGGCGCGATACCCGAGCTTTTCCGCATACTGCATCATGACAGACATGATCGGGATGGTGCGATTGAAGCTCCCTTCCCTCTTTGTCATGGTGTCGCGCCAGCGGTTGATGTCTGACCGTGCGATCATGTCGACCGGAAGTTCGCCGAAATGCGGAATGAGCAGCTGATCGATGCGCGAGCGCGAGCTCGTCCTGGTCGACGGCTTCCAGTGCGGCGAATAGTCGGTCCAGAATTCCTCGGCGAAGTCGACAAAGAGCGGGACCTTTTTCTGCTCGGGCGCAGACGGCAGGTCGGCAAGCGTAGCCCTGATGAGCAATCTGCGCGCGGCAGCGCGCGCGGCGGGAGCGCCCAGCGCACCTGCCGCCACTCCCGCGCGTCCCAGCGTCACCATCCTCTGCACGCCTCGGGGCCTGTACTTCACTATCCAGCTAAGGTGTCCGGACTTGCGCTTGCGCAGTCCGAAGCCAGGCAGTTCATTATCCCATGTAATCCCGAGCGGAAGTGAGGCTCGACGGGCCACATGACCGGTCAGTTTCAGCTTATTGGATTGGCGTTTGTGGGTGACGGCTGTGCCTTGCCCACCCACAGATTGCCGGTGGGTTAGAAATTTCGAACTATCTGTTTTTACTAGGTTTTGCTCCATAAATGCAGCTTAGGCTGCGTACGGTGTGCTGCGAAGTTCCAAAGTGCGTGGGCGATTTCGGCAACTCAGATGATAAACTTCATCGTATAAAGCGGGGTATGAATGGGGGTGCCACGTAAACGCTCTATACCTTTTATTGTTTAGTTAAAGGATTATGGATCGTTAGATCGTATCCCTCCGTCTCCGCCACCTTCCTTGGTAGATCATTGATTTAACGTGGCTTCCAGAGGAAGGTCGCGCCGGCCCACATCCCCCCCACGGCGCTGACGTGGTTGGAACGCCCGAGGATTCGGCGCATGATGCAGGTCTCGCCCCACCCCGACGACGAAACGCTCGGCTGCGGCATGGCGCTGGCGAGCGCCGCGGCAACCGGGCGGCGGAGCGCGCTGCGAGGCGAGGAATTGCACAGCGCGCCGGATACACTCCCCCCGGACGAGGGATCGCCATCGCGCGCGCGGGGCTGACCGACGGCAGCAGTGCCGCCAAGCGTCCCAGCCGGAGTTCCTCGACCATGCCCGCACGCGCCCGAGAACGAAGAACCCGGGCGCCCCTGATGAGGCGCCCGGGTTCCGGGTTCGATCGGCCCTTCCGTGGGAAGGAGTCTGGACCGGGTGCCGAACCCATCTCGTGAGCCCTGCGGCCTTTCTACATCGCGAAACTGATGGAAGCTCGCAGCGCATAACCGATCTGCTCGTTACGCTCCTCGGCCGAGACTTCGCCCGAGATCGTATAGAAGGCGGTGCCCCCCAACCCGCGCAGCCCCGCGTACCACCCGCTGGCGCGCTGCTCGGGCGTCAGCGTGAAACTGTCGCCGTCGCCGAACCGGGCTGTCGTCGCACCCAGTTCTCCGGAGAGGATTTCGCGCCAGCCGCCTTCCGCTTCGATCCGCAGCCAGTTCTTGTCGCGCCGGCGCATGCCAAGAAGGTCGAACCCGACCGCGCTGCCGACATTGACCGCCATTTCGTCGCTGGTGCGATCCTGGATGGTCAGGTTCAGCGCTTCACCGCCCGTCTCGACATATCCGTCCTCGCTCAGACGGATGTAGTCGAGCGTGACGGACGGCCGGACGAAGAAGAACTGCGATCCCGCTTCGAGCGAGGCCCCCGCGATGAAGCTGGTGGCGTTGCCCGACCACTGGCCATCGATCGTGCGCTGGACCGTCTCCTCGCCATTGGCGCCGGAGAAATAGCGCGCTCCATCGAAGTCGGCGAAGCTGTAGGAACCGCGCGCGAAACCGGAGAGCGCGCCCCATGTGCCGCGCCAGTAAAGCGCTCCTTCGTAGCTGTTGGAGATGATGTTGTTCTCGGCCAGCGTATCGTGGCGGTTCCAGAGCCAGGTGGCCGTGGCACCGAGCGTGCCGAACCCGGTCGAAAGCTCGGCACCGCCCGAAAAGCCGAGACCGTCAAGATCGTATTGCGCGGTCTCGCCTTCGTCCTTGGAGGAATCCCAGGCCGCTGCATCGAACAGGATGCTCAGCTTTTCCTTGCGTTCAAGAGGCCCGTCGGGATTCGCGAGCCTGCGGGCGAAGGTCCGGATGCCCAGGCTGATACCATCGAACGCGCCCCCCGCATGATCGGGCAGCGTCTGCGCGACGGCTGCACGAAACGCGTTCTTCTCCGTGATGCCGAGGAAGACGCCCGCCACATCGTCGTCATCCGCAAGAGCAGCGTACACCGCATCATAGGCACTCGCCTGCGCACGGTTGAGGCCGAGCTCCTCGGTCGCCTTGCGAGCGATGTCGACGTTCACCAGGCCGGCGGCCTGATCCACGGCCAGCAGCGCGTCGTACATGAACGGCACGAGGGCAACGTCCGAGTCGAGGTCTCCCGCGCCGGTCAGGCTGCCTGCGCTGATGACGGTGTAGGTTCCCTCTGCCTGCGCGATGTCGGTCAGCCGCAGCTTGAGCTTCGCGCCCTCGGCAAAGCTGGCATTCCCCGTCACGGTGATGGCGGTGCCCGCAGCCGGGTCCTTGCTGAGCGTGCCGACGATGACGCCGTTCGCCCCCACCGCAAGGGTCGACAAGGTGGTCGGCACGCCCAGATCGAGCGTTCCGCCGTCGACCGTGACCGCTACGTTCTCGCTACCGGCGAGACGCCCCTTGAACAGGGCGTTGTCGCCCAGGGTGAGAGTCCCCGTCCCGCCCGCGAAATCGGCGGTGCCCGCGAAGGCCGATGTGCCCGAGAGGATCAGCTCGTCGGCCTGGCCGCCAAAGCTCGCTTTGCCGGAGAAGCTGGCATCGCCAGACATGACGAAACGGTCCACGCCTGCGCCGAAAGATACGTCGCCCGCGGCGGTCCCGTCGAGCAGTTCGAGCCGGTCGGCGCCGCCACCGAACAGGATGTCGCCCGTGATGGAGGGCGCGGTCACTCCCGATCCGACCACCGTCTGGCGCACGACCGCTCCGGCGCCGACACTCGAAAGGTCGATCGCGATATTCCGGCCCGTACCGGCCTTCGCGCCGCTGGCGCTGATACTCCCGCTGTTCTCGACCAATTGCAGTGTGCCGCTGCGATCCACGATCGCGACGGCGGAGCTTGCGTCTTTGAGAGCGGTCGCGGTGATCTTGCCGCTGTTGCGTACATAGGGCAGATTTGCCCCGGCATCGATCGAAAGCGCGGTCGCCTGCGTTGTATCGCTGGCCCCGCCCGATGCGGAAATGGTGCCCGCATTGCGCAGTTCTGGGGTGGTCGCGCCCGCGCCGAACCGCAGCGCGGTGGCATTGCTGTCCCTCGATGCGGCCGTCACGGACCCGTTGATCGCGATCCCCCCGGCAACCGAAACATCGCCGCCGCGCCCGCCGATCACCATCCCGTTTCCATCGACCCCGGCGTAGACGCCCGTGCCGGTGATCGACCCGTCGATGATGATGCCGAAGCCGGAGGCTGTCGCTGGAAGCGCACCGATCGCGATATCCCTGCCGGTGGCCCCGATGACGACGGCCGGTGCAGCACCGAAGGACGTAATCTTCGCGGTGCCTTCCTTGGCATCCTCGATCCCGTCCTTGTCCTCGTCGGGATCGTCCTTGTCCGCGTCGGCGGGCGGTACGGCGAAGCGGATGCCCTTGGCGACATCGCCTTCGACAACGATTGCACTGCCCCCCTGCAGCAGATCGTCGGCATCGAGCTTGCTGGTATCGGAAGGCAGCGTCGTGGAGCGGTAGCCGGTGGCAGCGATCGTGCCCTGCACCTGCAGGGTGCCGTCCACATCGCCCGCGAAGCGCGCTGCAACGGCGTCCTCGCCCTTGGCCGTCACCGTACCGGCAAGCCGGACGTCGCCCGTCACATCGTGCAGTTCCACGCCCACGCTCCGGTCGCCGAGGACGTTCGTTTCGCCGTCATGAACGAACTTGCCGTCGAGGGTGCCCGCCACCGTGATGCCGGCCGAGTCGTTGCCTTCGACCGTAATCTTGCCGGAATTGACGATATTGCCCGTCAGGTCGCCGCGGACACGAATGCCTGCGCGGTCCGTGCCCACCGCAAAGGGACCGTCGAGATCGCCGTCCTTGTCGACATCTTCCGGGGTATAGGTTTCGTCGACGGTAATCGTGCCGGAGTTGACGATGTCCGCCTCGCGGTCGCCCGTGGTCTCGATCCCGCTCGCGCCATCGGCGTTGGAGACCAGGATATTGCCCTCGTTGGTCGCGTCGTGATCGCTGTCGATGACGATGCCCGAACCGCTCGTCAGCTCGATCGAACCGTTGCTCGTCACCTTGACGTCGTCGCCCGCGCCGTTGTCGAGCTGCGAGGTGCGAACCGGCTGGGTACGCTTCGAATCGACCGTGGTCTGGGCCGCCGCGGGCACCGCAAGGGCTGCAAGCGCGGTTCCGGCCAGAAGATAACGATACATGCATTCCTCCGTCTGTTGTCAGACGGGAGGACGGAGCCAGCCGGATCTTCCCTTGGGCCCGGGCGAGAAAAATCTCAGGCGCCCCCTGCTGCTAGAATGCGAAGTCGACACCCAGCCTGATCGTGCGCGGACGCAGCGGGGTTTCCTGCGCACGCACGACCGCGAACGGGGTGCCCAGCGCGAACCGGTTGCCCTTCGCGTCGGCCAGGTTGGTGAGCGAAAGCGTACCGCCGATCCGATCGTTCCCTACCCGGACGGTCAGCCCGCTATCGAGATAGTCCCCCTGGAAATCGCCCAGTTCGGGGCCGATACCCAGCCGCGACTTCCCGATATAGCTGGCCCACGCGCGCGCATCGAGATCGAGACCCGGGCCGATGGGGCGGGAGTATTCCAGACCCAATCGCCCGGAAAATTCCGCAATATTGGGCACATGGGAGGTCCGCCCGAGAAGAAGGATCAGGTTGAAGGGCGGCTCGTCGATCGAACTGCGATTGACGCTGGCCCCGCCGCTCACACGCAGATCGGGGGTTATATAGAGCCCGCTGCTC
The DNA here is from genome assembly GCA_002377695.1 of Citromicrobium sp. UBA3494. Classification (GTDB taxonomy): domain Bacteria; phylum Pseudomonadota; class Alphaproteobacteria; order Sphingomonadales; family Sphingomonadaceae; genus Alteriqipengyuania. The sequence continues at coordinate 17,414 of DFQH01000009.1, forward strand.
GCGCTGATCGTCCAGACCCGACCGTCGCCGATATTGGCCGTGCTGGGCAACCCGGCGAGATCGATGAAATCGGCCTGGATGTCGTTCCATCTGGTATAGGACAGGTTGAGCGCGAGATCGAAGGGATCGCGGCCCGGCCGCCCGTGACGTACCCCCACCTCGAAGGTTTTCGCATCGTCGCGATCGAACCTGCGCACGAAATCGCCCTCGATCGCCAGCCCGCCCGGGCGAAAGCCCTCCTGATAGCGCAGATAGAGGCTGGTTTCCGGTGCAAGCCGGGCGAGCAGCGAGGCCGACGGCAGGAAGGCCGACTGATCGCGCTTCGCCGTCACCGCCGCGCGCTCCATCGCCAGCGCGGCAGAGACATCCTCCGCGCTGCCGCCCAGTCGCACCAGCGAATAGCGGGCACCCAGCGTGGCGGTGAGATTGTCGTGCAACCGATAGGAGCCCTCCGCGTAGACCGTCCCCTCGGCTACGGTATTGAGAACCCCGGTCGTGGCGGCACGGAGCAATGCCTGCTGCAGGCTGCGGCTCAGCTCGGTCCGGTTGTCCACCAGACTCATCCCGGCAACCCAGCCGAACCTGTTCCCGATCGGCTGCCACAGCCGCGTTTCATGCGCGATCATGCGGGTTTCGTTGCGCTGCACGAACACCCGGTCGCGCTGGACATCCGTGGTGGCGTCGTATCGTTCCTGCAGGGTCTGCCCGGTGATGGCGGTGGACGAGCGCAAGCGCACGGTGCCGATGCGACCGTCGATCACGAGCTGGCCGTGCAGATAGTCCGCCTCCGAGCCTTCGCGGACCCTCGCCGCGCTGTCGTAGCCGGGCTGGTCGCGGGTGACATACTGGCTGTCGCGCGCGTGCGTGGTCTGGCCGAGGCCGATGAGGTCCATCGTCCAGTCGGACGCCAGCCGGGTCCGCAGGATGGCTCGACCGGAGAGGATCGAGGTCCGGTTGACGTCGGCACGATCAAGGTAGGGCTTGTCGATATAGCCACCCTCGCTCACCGCATCGAGGGTGACGCGAAGCGCGGCCCTGTCCGTCTTCAGCGGAAGATTGGCGACCAGGCCGATATCGCCGCTGGCGTCTCCGTGTTCGGTCAGCGCCCCACCCAGCGTGCCCGTGCCATATGTGCTGCCAAGGTCGGGGTTGTTGGGCACCAGCCTGATGATGCCGCCTAGCGAACCTGCGCCATACAAGGTGCCCTGCGGCCCTTCGAGGACTTCCACCCGGTCCAGATCCGACAGCCTGAGATCGGGATCGGGCGCGTTGTAGCTCAGCCTGATATCGCCCAGATATTGCCCGACGGTCGCCTGGGTAGGCCCGGTGAAGCTGGAGTCCGCGATGCCCCGGATGAACAGCTTGTTGCGCCCGCTGCCCAGATAGGTCGACGAAACCGTGGCAACGCGCTGGGTGATCTTCTCGGTCCCGCCCACGCCGCCCAGCGACAATTCCTCACCCTCGAGCATGGCGACCTGCGCCGGCATGTCCTTCAGGGGCAGTTCGCGCTTGCTGGCGGTCACCACGATTTCCGGAGGCGGGACGGCGGGCGGCGGCGGAGGCGGCGGGACGGGCCTTGCTTCTACCCGCTTGGGAGGTGGCGTGCGGCGCGCGGGGGCGGCGCGTTCGGGAAGCGGATCGAGCCGCCACGCGCTCGAACTGATGCGGACTGCGCGGGCATCCGCCGCCCGGGCCAGCCTCTGCACGGCTGCCTGAACCGACATGGTGCCGCGAATGCGGGCGACCCGCCGCGAAGAAAGGCCCGAACCGTTGACGACGATGCTCGATCCGGTCTGGCGCGCCAGCGCGATGGCGGATTCCGCGAGCGTTCCGGCGGGCACATCGATGCGCCGCTCCTGCGCGCTGGCCGGGCAGGGGGCGCTCGCCACGAGGGCCGCGACCGGGGCTGCGACAAGAAGCGTATACGCGCGCATCGTCAGCTTCCGTCGAGAATCCAGACGTCGCCGTCCTGCCGGACATCGATCCCGAGCAGCGGGCCGAGCGCCGCCGGATCGCGGCGCAGCGGATCGATCGCAACGCTCCCCGAAATCGACCGGTCGCGTCCCTGTTCGGCGGTTCGGTAGGCAATGCCCGTCGCCCGCGCGAGGTCGCTCGCCACCTGCGCCAGCGGCGCATCGCGGAAGGTGAGGCGCCCTTCCCGCCACTCGCCGACCTGCTCCAGGGGCACGGTTTCGATACGGTAGGAACCCGCCCCGCGATCGAAATGCAGGACCTCGCCGGGGTCGATGCGCGCGGCGGGGCCACCGGGGTTGTAGATCACCGCGCCTTCGGCGACTCCCACCGCGACCGCGGCCTCGCGGATCGCAACCTCGAACACGGTCCCCGCATCGACGAGCTGCGCATCGCCCACCGCGAGACGGAAGGGAGCGGCCTCGTCGTGCCGGATCTCGAACAGGGCGCGCCCGCTGTTCAGGCGCGCCTGGCGTTCGCCATCGATCACGATTTCGGTATCGCCCGCCAGGAAGACCGTGCTGCCATCCTCCAGCGCGATCTTGCGCGTTTCGCCCGGCGCGGTGGTGTAGGTCATCCCGGCATCCCCGGCGGGCCATAGCCATAGCGCGGCAAGGATTGCGAGACACGCGGCAAGCGCGGGCGCGAGCCAGCGGCGTGGCGAGCTTTCCTCTTCCTCCTCCGACCATTCGGGATCGTTTGCAGGGATCGAGCCGAGTGCCCGGGCCCCGTCCTCCGCCGCAACCATCGCATGGTCGTAAGCCTCGGCGTGCGCGGGTGAGGCCTCCAGCCAGTCGGTAAACGCGGCCCAGTCCGCGAAGTCCGGCTCCGACGTTCGTACCGCCCACATCGCGGCTTCATCCAGGGTTTGCTGATCAACCGCCATTCACGAATGCTCCTGGCAACATGACGGAGTCCTTGCCATCATACCTCATCCAGCCGCTCCCGCAATTCGGCCAGAGCCCGATAGACAAGCCGCAAATCGCTCTCGACAGTGCTGATGCTCACGCCCAATTCCCCGGCGATCACCCGCTGGGTCACGCCGTCGATGCGGGTGCGGCGAAACACCGCCACCGCCCGCTCCGGCAATGGGGCCAGCGCTTCTTCGACGCGTGCTGCAAGCTGCCTGCCCGCAACCACCCGTTCGGCCGATGGACTGTCGGAGACGCCGATGGTCGCGCCGCCGTGTCCTTCGGTCCACGCGGCATCGCGCAATTGCGCCTGCCTTGCGGAGCGATAGCGGTCGATCATCGCCGCGTTGGCCGCGCGATAGAGATAGGCGAGCGGCGCCGCTATCGGCCCGGCCTGCCCCCGCGAAATCCTCAACCAGACGTCCTGCAATATGTCCTCGGCATCGTCGCCCGCCCCGCGCGCGACGAGAAAGCGGAGCAGTGTTTCCCTGTTTGCCAGGAAAACCGCCTCTAGTCCGTCGTGAGGATCGCCGGAGTGTGCCAACGTCGGGTGTACTCGCTTGCGCAGGCGGATGACCGATCAAGATACCCTGGGTGGTCGGGCCGGGCGGACTCGCCAGTAAAATCGATGCCGCAATTCCGCGCGTGAGTTATGGGCATTGCGTGCGTGTGGCAATAGGCACGACAGGTTTTCGAATGTGCCCGGCCGCGATTGAAAGTGGTTTTTCCCGCACGACAAGCTAACGCCGCTCCCTCGCATGTTGCACGGAGAATGCCTTGAACCATGAAGCGCCCGCAGCTGGTTCGATTGCCTTTCAGGGCGAACCCGGGGCATTTTCGCATCTGGCCTGCCGCGAATACGCGCCGGATTTCACCCCCCTGCCCTGCCCCAGCTTCTACGATGCCTTCGAAGCAGCGGCGAGCGGGCAAGCATCGCTCGCCCTGCTGCCGGTGGAGAACCTGCTTGCCGGAAGGGTGGCCGATGTTCATCAGCTGCTTCACTCCATCGATCTCTACGCCGTGGGCGAGCATTATCAGCCCATCCGGTTCGAACTGCTGGGCGTACCCGGTGCGAAGATCGCGGACATCACGACGATCGCCAGTCATGTCCACGCGCTGGCGCAATGCCGCAAGCTGATCCGGGAGCTGAATGCGAAGAGCTTCGCGGCCGGCGACACGGCGGGATCGGCGAAAGCGCTGGCCGAAGACCGGGATCGCCATCGCGGGGTGCTCGCATCGTCGCTCGCCGCGGAGCTGTACGGGCTGGACGTGCTGCGTTCAGATGTGGCCGACCAGACGAACAATTTCACGCGCTTCGTCGCGTTCTCGAAGACACCATATCCCTGCCGTCCGGCGGCTGAGGACGCACTTTTCGTCACCTCCATCATCGCGCAGACCAGGAACGTTCCCTCCGCCCTGTTCAGGCTCCTCACGGTCTTTGTCGCCAATGGTGTCAATGTGTCTCGTCTGGAGAGCGGCCTGCTTGGTGACAATTTCGAATGCTCGTCTTTCCAGATCGATTTCGAAACATCCGAACCGGCGGTTCAGCCACTGCTGGAGGGATGTCGGCATTACACCGATTCGCTGCGGGTGATCGGCACCTATCCCGCTGCCGATTTTCGCCTGTCCCGCCACGCGAAATAGAGCCCGGCGGCGCGGAGCGCACGCGCCTCGCCCGACCTATTCTGGCACGTCCGGGTCGCCATCGGCCAGGCAGTTCACCGTCGGGTCGAAAGTATTGATCTCGCTTCCCGCAGGCGCGGTGCGGCCGGGGATGAGCCTCGTATAGGCATCGAGCGCCTCGGCCATCGTCTCTCCCATGTCGAGGGCCGCCAGCGCGCGGTTGCCCGCATAGTGGGTCAGTAGCTTGCGGGCGGCATCGCGGTCGCCCTGCGCGATCAGGGTCACCGCGCTGCGCTCCACCCAGCCCAGATCGGCCATCGTCTCTGCCTCGAAGGCGCTGAGCATATCGGTGACGGGCGGCAGCAGGCGTTTCGGGTCGGAGCAGGCGTAGTACATCACCCGCTTGAACGTGCGCCCGGCGAAGCGCGTCGCCTCCTGCATCTGGTAATCGGGGTTGAGGAAGGTCGAAGCCGAATCCTTGGTCAGGTAGCGGTGCTGGGCATACTCCATCGGCACGTCCTGACCGCCGAGCCACCAGACGTTGAACGGCGCCGTGACCGATCCTGTTGGCGCATTCCAGACGCGGATCAGGTCCGGGTCCGAAAGGTCGGAACGAAGGCTGACCACCTGTCCGTAGCCGCTGTCGTCGTCGACCACCCGCGGGTCGCGTACGCGCTCCATCAGGTCGGCCTCGCTCACCGGCGCCATCGCGCGCGTCGCGGCTTCCATCGCGGCGGGTGACATCAGCTTGATGCCCGGATCGTGATAGTCGCGGATGCTCTGGTCGCCATAGACGTGCTGCACGTTGAACGGCTTGCCAGAAGCCGGATCGTACCAGCCCTGCCCCACGGCGAAGGCAATGAAGTTGTCCGACGCGAGGTAATCGGGATCATTCTCAAGATCGGTCGGGATCTCGCCGATCCCGCCGGGGTAGAGCACACCGACATCATCCGCTCCCAGCCGCTCGGCCACCCACAGGCCCTGGCCGCCCGCGAACTCCCACACGACCCAGCCCTCGTTCGGGTCGGCAATCAGGTGGGTGTTGCCGCCATAGGTCGCAAAGCCGTGCTGCGCGATCAGGTCGCCGATGATCTCCACCCCTTCACGCGCGGTGCGGGCACGCTCCATCACGATGCGGGCGAGATCGGAATATTGCAGGCCGCGCTGCGGGCGCGGGGTCATGTCTACCAGTTCCTGCCGACTCGGCGCCCATACGTCGCGCACCGCCACCTGATGCTCGTTCACGCCGCCATTGGTCAGCGGCGGCGGGAAGCCTTCGAAATCGGTGTAGGCCATCTGCATGTAGCGGAACGTGTGCGCCACCTGCGGGATTTCGATCAGCTCACCGGGAATGACCGCATCGGCGGTGACGCCCACGGTGATCCTCGCGTCGGCCGGGTGGTCCTGCGCCGGTACGATTTCCAGCCAGTGGCTCGAAACCTCCTCGCCCGTGCCGCCGAGCATCACGCTGCCGTCCTCGGTCAGATCCTTACCGACGTAATAGGCGTAGCTGGCCTGCGCGGTGGTAGTGACAGCAAGTGCGGCGCAGGCGATTACAGCGCCAACGGCACGCAGGAGAGAGGACACGAGGAGGGGCTCCTTCATAATCGGGAGCCCCTCTTGTCCGTCGGGCCACAGGGCCGGTCAAGCTTGGCGATGGTCAGGACCTTGCTTTCCCGCCGATCACTTGAACCAGAAGGTTGCGGAGAAGTAGAACTCCCGACCCACGCTGTTGTACCACGAGCTGTTGTAATACGGGTAAGAGGCGTGCGTCGGGTCCTTCACCGGATCGCTGTCGAGCAGGTTGTTGATCCAGAAGTTCAGCCGGATGTTCTCCGTCGCCCAATATTGCGTGGACAGGTTGTACCACACGCTGCTGTCGATCCGCCCATCCCAGTTCCAGTTGGTCAGCTCCCCGGTATAGAGCGCGGTCAGGGATACTTTGAACTCGTCCGTACTGATCGTGGCCCAGGCCTTGCCCTTTTCCCGGGCCACGCCGTAACCCTGCGAAACATCGAACTTGTCGATCACCGGGTCGCCCGGATACTGCAGCAGCGTGTGGTTCAACACGTAGGTGAACGACCCGCCAAGCGACAGATCCCAGACCTCGTCGAGAGAGAACCAGCCGTCCGCATAGAAATCGAGCCCGTCGGTGACCTGCTGAGCGGTGTTCACCGGCAGCACATCGATCAGCCGGATATCGCCCGCCAGCGGCCCGCTATCGTACCGTTCCACCCGCGCCAGTGCGTCCTGACAGGTCGGCGAGTTCACATCGACCGACGTGCCATCGAACGTCGTGCCCAGCCGACAGGCCGCTTCGTCGCGCAGAAGGAGATCGGTGCTGAGGTTGAGCACTTCGTCGTTCAGTTCGACCCGGAAATAATCGGCCGAGAACTGCCAGCGCGAACTGGGCGCCCACACGATGCCCGCGGTGATCGATTCCGCGGTTTCGGGCAGCAGGTCGGGATTGCCGCCCCTGCGGCCCACGAAATTCGACCAATCGGAATAGATACAATCATTGGCGCTCGCCGAAGCATCGTCGACGCGGCAATTGTAATAATCCGCGCCCGAAGAATTCACCGTGCCCTGCCCACGATAGACGTAGTGCAGGTCCGGCGCGCGGAAACCGGTGCCCATTGCGCCCCGAAGCAGCAGGGTATCGGTCGGGCGCAGTTCGGCGCCCAGGTTGTAGGTGAACTGGCCGAAATCATTGTCGGCATACTTGTACCGGTCGTACCGTCCGGCCCCGGTCAGCTGGAAGAAATCGAAGACCGGAACCCGGACTTCCGCGCCCACACCCCAGTGATCGCGCTTCCCTGCGCCGTCGGAATCCTGAATGCCGACGTAATACTGGGTCAGCGCTTTGGGATCGGGATTGATCTCGTACCCCGCATCGCCGATTTCTGCCACTGCTGCGAAACCGACCGGGCCAGCGGGAAGCTGGAAGATTTCCGCAGTGCTCACGGTTGCCTGGAAATTGTTGACCCAGGTCTTGGGATTATAGACCGTATCGGCAGAGATACTTGCGTATTCCGCAGGCGTCAGCGCGGTGAAGAGCCGCGAAGGATCGGCATCGAAGCGCTGATATCCGCTGGTGTTGGTCGGATCGTCGACCGGCTGGCCGAGGAAGAAGTCGTTGGCCGCGTCGATGACGATCTCCGGCCACGAGATGCGCGAACGGTACTCGGCGTGGTTGTAGTAAACCTCGTAATTCCATTCCTCGCCCAGACCGGGATCGAACGTCCCCTTGATGCCGGGCGTGATGTTGAACGTGTACGAACGCGCCTTGATCATCGAGTTTTCGAAGCCGCCGGTTTCTTCCGGCGTGAAGATGCGCTGCCAGTAATCGAGCCCGTCGTCCCAGTAGGAATTCGTGACGTCGATATAGTCGGGATTGTAGAACAGGCCCGATTCATCGCCGTCGGGGGCCTGATAGTACCAGGTCTTGAAACCGTTGAGCACCTGCCGTTCGACATAGCCGAACTGCGCATCGAGGAAGAGGTCGATGCTGTCGCTCACCTCGTATCCGGAGGAGCTGTAGACGTTGAACTGGTCCCAGCCCGATGTGATCGCGCCGTAGCCCCAGGCTTCCTGGCTGCCGCAGAAATAGCCCGGCGTGGTGGCATAGCTTGGATATTCGAAGCCGTAGCCTTCGCGGCTGGCGTAGTAGGTCGAGCCCTGGTTGGTGAACGAGAGCGAGTCGCAAGTCGCCTGGCCCGGATCTATGTAATAGCCGTCGGAATCCGTGCGCAGGAAGTTGCGATAGGCGAGATCCGAGGTGGGGTTGTCGAGGCCCGAATCCTGGATGTCGCGCTCGAAGCCGAACAGCTGTTCCTGGTGGCTGTATTGGGCGCCGATCAGCGTATAGAACCGGTCGGTCTCGAAGCCGGTCGTCAGGGACAGACGGTAGGATTCGCCGCCGCCGCGCCCCGTCAATCCGACGCGCGCATCGACACGGGTGTATTCGACCTCCTCGTTGAGCTTGAAGTTGACCACACCGGAGATAGCGTCCGAACCATAGATGGCGGAAGCCGCCCCGCTCAGCACCTCGACCGAGTCGATGAAGCCTGCCGGGATGCTCGAAATATCGGCGACATTGCTGTTGCCGCCATAGGGCATGGGGAAGTTGGCGATCCGGCGCCCGTTGACCAGGACCAGCGTATGGTTCGGCCCGAGCCCGCGCAGATCGACCTGCTGCGCGCCCGGCGTGAAGGTGTTCGCACCAAAATCCTGCGCGGTCTGGGTCTCGCCATTATTCTGCGAAAGCGAGGCGAGGATTTCGGGCACGTCCGCGTAGCCCTGTTCCAGAATATCGTCCGAGGTGATCGTCACCACGGGCGCCGGGCCTTCCTGCTCGATCCGCGGGATGCGGGACCCGACGACGGTTATCGTGTCCGACTGCGTGGAAGCCGTGTCCTCGGCGTTCTCATCGGTTTCGTCGCCTGCATCCGCCTCGCTGGCGGCAGGCACATTCTGCGCGGCGGCGGCGGTGGCTAGAAGGCTGGTGCCGGCGAGCGCGACGGCGATTGAGATACGGCGCATGTTATTGTCCCCCCTCGGGCGGTGAACGCCCGCGAACATGTTGACTTCGCCAATCCGGCGACCCCTCCCCGTGCGGCGGCATGCTGGTGTTCGCATGCGCAACGCATTGGACCTTGTGCGAAAACTATATCGCGCTCACCCGGCGACTTTTGCACAATACAAGCGAGACGGCGACAAATTCTGTCGTGGCAGCCCTGTCAGATTACAGATTGCGCCAAATCATGAACGGGCAGCGCACCATTGGTCTTCACTGCCGACATCACCACGCAGGTCTTGAAGGTCTTGGTGGGGTGGCGGTCGTAGAAGAATTCGCGCGTGAAGTCGTCGTACTCGTCCATGTCGCGCGCGACGATCGTCAGAATGAAATCCGCATCGCCCGTGATGTAGTAGCCGCTGGTGATCTGCGGCGTGTTGCGGATGTCCTGCTTGAAACGGTCGATCACTCCGCGATCCTCGCGGTCCAGCGTCACCATCACCACCGCCATGATGGCGTAGCCCAGCGCGCGGGGCGAAACGAGAGCTGCCTCGCGTTCGATGATACCGTCCGCCCGCAGTCGCTTGAGCCGTTTGAGCGCAGCGGTGGGCGACAATCCGCAGGCGGCCCCCAGTTGCTCGGCCGTGAGATGGGCATCCTGCTGAACAGCCTCCAGCAGCCGCGCGTCCGCCGCGTCGATTTTCCTCAACCTGTCCTCCCACGCCTCCTAGGCGACAGAATAAGTCCTATTCCGCCTCAATCGTACAGATATCGCCCTGTCTATCTGCGAAGTTAGCGATGGTCGAATCGTTTTCACATCGCGGGGACGACGTGGGAGACAAGGGATCGTCTCGCCGTTTTCGCATGGGGCAAGACGGCCAAGCTCGGAGGGTTCATTCATGCTTGCCAGATCATTCCTTGTCGCGGCGCTCGCCTCGCTGGCGCTGCTTCTGCCAGGCGCCGCCCAGGCAAAGGTGCAAGCCGGGGTCGGGTACACCTACTATGAAACCGGCGATCTCGCCGCGCCCACTCCGAAAACACCTGAGCTTGGCCTGTTGCTGATCGGCGGATCGGATTGGAGCGAGCCCGCCTGGCGCTGGTTTGCGGGCAAGGCAGGCGAAGGCCATCTGGTGATCCTGCGCGCTTCGCGGGACGGCAGCGATGGCGAGTGGCTGATGGAGCACATCGGCGGGCTCGCCTCCGTACAGACGCTCGTATTTTCCGATCGCGAGGCCGCGTTCGAACCGCGCGTCGCGGAAATTCTCCAGCAAGCGGACGGCATTTTCATCGCCGGCGGCGACCAGTCGAAATATGTCCGCTTCTGGAAGGATACGCCGGTTTCGGATGCGTTGAACGCGCATGTCGCGGCTGGGCGCCCGATCGGTGGCACCAGCGCAGGGCTCGCGATCCTGGGCGGCACGGGATACGGCGCGCTTGCGCAAGAAGCAGTCGACTCGCCCGAAGCCCTCGCCGATCCGAAGGGCCCGAAGGTCACGCTCGTCAGTGACTTTCTGGAGATGCCTTTCCTCGGGAACATCATCACCGACACCCATTTCAGCGAACGCAATCGGCTGGGTCGGCTTGTGGCCTTCCTCGCCCAGGCCCGCGCAGCGCAGGGCGGGCAGACGATCGGTCTCGGCATCGACGAGGATACAGCGCTGACCGTCGAAGCCGACGGCACCGCACGGCTATACAGCACCAGCGAGGGCAATGCCTGGCTGGTTCAGCCTCTGGCGACGCCGAGCTTCGGTGAATCGGGCGCACTGAATTGGGATGCCGTCCAGCTTATCGCCATCGGTCCCGAAACCCGGTTCGACATGGCCACCATGACGGTATCGGAACCAGCCTACATGACAACGATCCGGGTGACCGAAGGCAAGCTGTCGGAAGAACCGAAAGCCAAGCGGCGTGATTGGTCGCTGGCCATCCATGGCGGCTCCGGCGTGATCGAGCGCGGCGACCTGACGCCCGAGATGGAAGCGGCCTACCGCGCAAGCCTGCAGGCGGCGCTGGCGGCGGGCTCCGCAGTTCTCGAAAAGGGCGGCACCAGCCTCGACGCGGTGGAGGCGACGCTGCGCATCCTCGAAGACGACCCTCTGTTCAACGCCGGGCGCGGCGCGGTGTTCGATGCCGAGGGGCGCAACCAGCTCGATGCCTCGATCATGGATGGAGCCACGCTGAATGCAGGCGCCGTGGCCGGAGTGAGCACCACCAAGCACCCGGTCACGCTCGCGCGCTCGGTCATGGAAAACTCGCGCCATGTCCTGCTGTCGGGCGAGGGTGCGGACCAGTTCGCGCTGGAACAGGGGATCGAACAGGTCGATCCCTCGTATTTCCGTACCGAGCATCGCTGGCAGCAGATCCAGGAGTGGCGCAAGGACAACCTCTCTGCGCTCGCGCTCGATCCCACGCATCGCTTCGGCACCGTGGGCGCGGTGGCGCTGGACAAGGATGGCAACCTTGCCGCCGCGACTTCCACCGGCGGGCTGACCGGCAAGCGCTGGGGACGGATCGGCGATTCGCCCATCATCGGCGCGGGCACCTATGCCGCCAACGGCAAATGCGCGGTCTCCGGCACCGGGACGGGCGAATATTTCATCCGCGAAAGCGCCGGGCGGCAGGTGTGCGACCGGGTCGCCTGGCACGGCCAGACCATCGCGCAGGCGGCGGACGACACCATCGGTTCCATCGGCGCGCTTGGCGGCGATGGCGGACTGATCGCAATGGACGCGATGGGCCGGATCGCCTTCGCGATGAACACCGAAGGAATGTACCGGGGCGCGGCCAGCAGCGAACACCCGGCGGAAGAGGCGATTTACGCCGACGAAACGCTGGCCAACGAGGACTGAACGAAAATGGCCGACTACACGCCCTCCCATGCGTCGCCGGACGGTGCGGACCGCATGGCGATCACCAGCCAGAAACCATCGACCATCGCCGTCTGGGGGGGCGAGGAAAAGCCGCTCGCCTTCGGCGCCGCGCAGGTGCCGATCGTGCAGAGCGCACCCTTCGCCTATGAGGATATGGACGAATGGGCGGCAGTCGCGCTGGGCCAGGCCGAAGGCTACATCTATTCGCGCAACACCAATCCCACGGTGGGCGTGTTCGAGGAGAAATGCCGGATTCTCGAAGGCGGGGAGAAGGCTATTGCCTTCGCCAGCGGCATGGCCGCGATTTCCAACACGCTGCTCTCGCTGCTCTCACCCGGCGACCGGGTGGTGTCGATCAAGGATAGCTACGGCGGTACAAGCCGGCTGTTCATGGATACGCTGCCGCGCATGCAGATCGAGGTCGATCTGGTGGAAACCAGCGATGCCGACGCAATCGATGCGGCCATCGCGAAGGGCTGCGAACTGGTCTATCTCGAAACGCCGACCAATCCGACGCTCAAGATCATCGATCTCGACCGGGCGATCCGCGCGGCCAAGAAACGCGGCGCGATCGTGGTGGTCGACAACACCTTCGCCACCCCTATCAACCAGCGCCCGTTGGAATTCGGCGCCGACCTCGTGCTGCACTCGGCGACCAAGTATCTCGGCGGGCACGATGATGCGATGGGCGGCGTGCTGATCGGGCGCGAAGACCTGGTGCGCACCGTGTACGAGCACCGCGAAATCTGCGGCGCAGTGCTGTCCGCCTTTTCCGCCTACCTGCTGCTGCGCGGGATGAAGACGCTCGACCTCAGGGTGAAGAAGCAGAACGAGACAGGCCTTGCCGTCGCCCGCTTCCTGAACCAGCACCCCAAGGTCGCCAGCGTGTTCTATCCGGGCCTCGAAACCCACGACAAGCACGATGTGGCCAAGCGCCAGATGTCCGGTTTCGGCGGCATGCTCAGCTTCTCGGTCGATGGCGATTTCGACGCACTCAAGCGCTTTGTCGGCGGGCTGAAATACGTCCATCGCGCGGCCAGCCTCGGTTCGGTCAACACGCTGATCGGCCCGCCCTCTGTCACCAGCCATGTGGAATGCACGGCAGAACAGCGCGCGGAACTGGGCATTTCGGAAACGCTGCTGCGCTATTCCTGCGGGGTGGAGGATGCGGAAGATCTGATCGCACAGCTGGACGAGGGGCTGAAGGCGGTCTGACCGCGGCTTGGCTTCGCCCGCCAGGCAGGGACCGGACTCTGCGGTATCGTGATCGTCTCCCGCTCAGAACCGGTCGGGGCGGATCACGTCCACGTTGGAGCGCAGCACGACCAGGCCATGCGTTTCGAGCAGCGGGGCGAGTGCCTCCAGAAACGCATCCGCACGCTCCTGGTTGGCAACGGTCAGGAAGACATACTTGGCGGTAGCGCCGCTGATGAGGTCTTCCGACCACTCGCCGTGGCGCCCCCGCCCGCTTTCGGTGCGGATCAGCGTGTGGCCGGTGATCCCGGCCTGCTCGGCCAGCCTTGCCAATCGAGGTGCAAGCGGGGCGTCCACCAGCACTTCGATGCGCGTTCGTGTCGTCGTCTCGATCATGCCACGGCTCCCAGGGTCTCGGCCATCCAGCGGAACAGCGGTATGCCGAGCACGATGTTGAAGGGGAAGGTCACCCCAAGCGACATGGCGAGGTAGAGCCCCGCATCGGCCTGCGGCAAGGAAAGCCGCATTGCAGCAGGCACTGCGATATAGGATGCGCTCGCTCCAAGGATGCCGAGCGCGGCGGCAGACGGCGCATCGAGCCCGATCAGCGTGCCTGTTGCCACGCCCAGCGTGCCGTTCACTATCGGGAAGACGATGGCCAGCAGCGCCAGCCTTGCAGTGAGCGCGCGCGTCTTGAGGATGCGGCGCATGGCGATAAGCCCCATGTCGAGCAGGAACAGGCACAGCACGCCGGTAAAGCCTGCACGGAACAGCGGGGAAACCGGCTCGAACCCGTCTTCTCCGATCAGCATGCCGATCACGAAGCTGCCCAGAAGCAGCACGACCGATCCGTTGAACAGCACCTCCCTCAGCAATTCGGGCGACATGAGCTTGCCGCCTTCGCGCCGCGCGATGAACAGGCCGGAAAGGATGGCTGGGGTTTCCATCATCGCCAGCACCGCGACCATGAACCCCGCGATCACGAAGCCGCTGTCGCCGTAAACCTGGCTCGCCGTAACGAAGGTGACGACGCTGACCGATCCGTAGTGCGCGGCCACGGCGCCCGTGTTCGTCCGGTCGAGCCCGCCGATGCGCGAGAGCACCGGCGCGACCAGGAAGGGTATGGCAGCGCTCAGCACCAGCCCGGCGGCGAGCGCGGTGACGAGTTCGGGGCCGATCCCCGCCTTGGCGACCTCCACCCCGCCTTTCAGGCCGATCGCAGCCATGAGATACAGCGACATGCCCTTGGCGATCGTCTCGGGTACGGAAAGGTCCGATCGCGCGGCAGCGGCCAGCGCGCCGAGGACAAAGAAGAGGACGGGCGCAGACAGCAGCGTGGCGGTGAGCTGGTCCATGAGTACTCAGAACCTTTGTTCGAGGACGATCAGCGGGGCATGGCCGATCTCGTCCGGGGCATTGTCTTCGAAGTCTTGCTGGCGGAGATAGGACAGGCCGAGCGTCAGCGTGTCGCTGACCGCGTAATCGACGCCGATGGTCGTCCTGAGCCCGGTAATCCCCGTGTCGCTCCCCACGTTGTTGCCGCGCAGGGTCCAGAAGAGTTCGGCATCCGCCCCCGCGGACCACCGGCCATCGTCGCTCAGGTCCAGCCCGATGCCGATCCGCGGGCGCAGCCGCAGCCCCATGCGATCCGCCCCATCGACGAAGCGCTGTTCCAGCCGAAGCCGGGTCTTGAAGATACCGTGGCTGGTGGAGAGCTGCTGCATCGTGCGCACCTCGTCAGAGCCGCCATCATTGACGCGGTACTCGAGCGCACCCGCGAGCGTCGCACCGTCGGCGATATCCTGTTTCAGCCATCCGCGGACGAAATAGGTGTCCACCCGCCCCTGCGCGCTGTCACGGAAACGCTGGGCGGTCTCCAGCTCGAAGCCCGTATTCCCGTCCAGATCGGTCTCGAACGAGGGGTTGAGCCACAGCTCGAACTGCTCGTCGCGCGCGTGTGCCGGGGATGCGAGGATGGCACCCCCGGCGACGATTGGCAGCAATGCCTTGCGCATGGATTATTCCGGCGCCACCAGCAGGCGACCATTACGGTCCTGGATGGAACGCGCCGTTGGGCCCAGCGCTCCGCGCAGCTTGGCGATCTGGTCCGCGCTCGCTTCGACCGGGACGTTCGCCACGTGCCAGTTGACCCCTTCGCTGCACGGCGGCGTCGTAAGCGATCCCATGTAGCGATAGACCTCGATCGTTTCGGGCAGCATGTCGTCTATGTCTATCGACAGCGCGGTCCCGTTGCCTTGCGCATGGGCGTCCAGCAGATCTTCGATCGCGTCGTTCTCGTCCCCTTCGGTGAAGAAGACGCCCAGCACGCCCAGTTCGCCTGCGCTCGTCGCGTGGACGAAGTGCGCGGTCATGGGATAGCGCTCGCCGTTCACGGCGTGCTCCGCCGGGGTGTGGAAGTGGACCTGCAACAGGTTGAAGGCCTTGGCTCCGCTCATCATGCCCTTGTTCTGGCCGGGATCGAAGTCGATCTGCACCTTCTCTTCACCCAGCGACAGTTTTCCGCTGGCCTCACCGAAATTGGTGGTCAGCTTGAGGGTGCCGATCGCGTCGGGATCAGTCAGATCGATGGGCGACTGCATCTTGCCGATATCGCAGGAGGCATACTGGGCGTTGATCGCGCCCCACGCTTCGGGCGTTTCCCCGTCACCGAAGGTCCAGTCCTTGCCCTGCGCCAGCGCAACGCTCGATATGCCGAGAGACAGGGCCGCAGCGATTGCAACATATTTCATCACGCTTTCTCCTAGCTTCTTGATTCAAACATCTGTGGTGGGTGGGAGCCGGTGGGCGCTTCGTGCGTGGCCCGATCCGAGGGGGTTCGCGCACCTGTCAGCACGGCCATCCCGACGAGGGCCGAAATCAGCGAGCCGGACAGAACACCCATCTTCACCGCATCGACCTGGGCAGGGTCGGCGAAAGCGAGGCCGCCGATGAAAAGGCTCATGGTGAAGCCGATCCCGGCAAGACAGGACAAGCCGTAGATGTGGCGCCAGGTCACGCCTTCCGGCATGGTCGCGAACCCGGCCTTCGCGGCAATCCAGCACGCGCCGAAGATCCCGATCTGCTTGCCCACGACCAGCCCCGCCGCGATCCCCAGAGAGAGCGGTGCGAGCAGCGCGTCGATTCCCGCCCCGGCGAAGGAGACACCGGCATTGGCGAAGGCGAAGACCGGCAGGATCAGGAACGCCACCCATGGGTGCAGCGCATGCTCCAGCCGCTCCAGCGGGCGTTCCTCGCCGGTGGCGATGGGAACGAACATTGCGGTCAGCACGCCCGCCAGGGTCGCGTGGACGCCGGATTTCAGCACGCAAATCCAAAGCACGGCAGCGAGCAGGAAATAGGGAATGGTGCGCGCCACGCCCGCCCGGTTCAGCAGCAGCAGGCCCGCCGCGGGAAGCAGGGCGAGGCCCAGCGCGCCCATGTTCATGTTCTCGGTATAGAACAGCGCGATGATCGCGATGGCGCCGATATCGTCGATGATGGCGATTGCCAGCAGCAGCGCCTTGAGCGCCACCGGCACCCGACTGCCGAGCAGGGCCAGCAGGCCGAGCGCGAAGGCAATGTCGGTGGCGGCAGGAATGGCCCAGCCGCGAATATTCTCCGGCGACCCGGCATTGATCGCGACGAAGACCAGCGCCGGGACGATCATTCCGCCCAGCGCGGCATAGACCGGCAGCGAGGCCTGCTTCCAGCTGCGCAGCTGGCCGGTCACGATCTCGCGCTTCACCTCCAGCCCGATCAGGAAGAAGAACAGCGCCATCAAGCCGTCGTTGATCCACAACAGCAACGGCTTGTCGATCGAGACCCAATCGCCCGCGCCAAAGACGACCGGCGTGGACAGGAAGCCCTGATACGCCCCCAGCAGAGGCGAGTTGGCGACGCCAAGCGCAATCGCGGCGGCGACGATCAACATGATGCCCCCCGCGCTCTCGCTGGCGATAAAGGCGCGCAGATTCCGGATAGCGGAAGATTGGGTCATAGAGCTTTCGTTTTGAGGTGTGTCAGTCGGCAGCCCCGGGGGCGGGACAGGGCGACGCGAGCCAAGGTGCCCTGGAGCGCGAGCGGGAACAGGCTGCCCGAGGAAGCGGCGGCCGGCAGGGCCGAGGGGTCGGCCCGGCCGCCCACCGCCTGCTCAGCTCGTCAGGCCGCGGCCGTGATAGCGGTGCTGCAGCGCGGCGATCTCGTCCTTCAGACGCAGCCGGCGGCGTTTGAGCACCTTGATGTCTTCCCGCGCGCCGACCGTCTTGGTGGTGTCGATCCGCCGGTTAAGCGCGCGATGCTCGCGGACCAGCTTGTGCAGGTAGGGGATCGCGGTCCGCTCTTCGGGGGATGCCATCATCGCTTTTCTCCAGCATTCTATGGGAACGATATGCGAGGCCTGCCCACGATAATCCAATTCGAATGCTTGCGCGATATCGATAAGCTCTTCTAATATCGCTCCATGCCGACCCTGCGCCAAATCGAGATTTTCGTGCGTCTCGCAGAGATGGAAAACATGGGCGAAGCCGCGATGGCGCTTGGCCTTACGCAGCCCGCGCTCAGCCAGCAGCTCCGGGCGCTGGAAGGCCGCCTTGGGCTGCGTCTTTTCGAGCGCGTGCCCAAGGGGATGCAGCTCACGCCCAGCGGGCGGAACATCCTGGAGCCCGCCCGGGCCGTCCTGCGCGCCAACCGGGATTTTCGAGACACGGCGGATCATGTGGCCGCCCGGCTGGCAGGATCGATCCGCTTCGGCGTGACGCCGACCATCGGTCCCTATTTGATGCCCAAGGTCATCAAGGTGCTTCACCGCCGCCATCCGGACCTTCGCCTGTTCATCCGCGAAGGCATTCCCGCGCTTCAGCAGGCCGACCTCGCTGCCGGCGAACTGGATATGATCCTCTCCCCCATGCCGGTGCGCGGTCGCGGCCTGCATGTGGAGCCGCTGTTTCGAGAACCTCTCAGGATCGTCGCCCCGCCCGACGACCCTCTGCTATCGCTGGACACTCTGACCGAGGCCGACTTTTCCGGCAGGACCTTCCTGACACTCGATCACCGCCACCATTATCACCGCCAACTAACCGAAATCTGCGAGCAGCTGGGAGCCACCATCCTGGCCGATTACGAGGGCACCAGTCTGGATTCCCTGCAGCAGATGGCCGGCTCGGGCGTCGGCCTCGCAATGCTGCCTGAACTCTACATCCGGTCAGAAGCCGGTGGGCTCGATGTCGTGCGGATCGCCGAACCGGCTGGCTGGGCCCAGTACCGCAGCGTGGCCGCGGCCTGGAGAGCGAACGCCGCCTTTGCAGGGCTCTACGCCGAAGTGGCGCAGGTGGTCGCGGAGGAAGGGCGGCTGGATTGAGGCTGGGACTAGGGCGCTGCGCATACCGCGCGAGGCGCTAGACGTCGGGCAGCCGCTGCTGCGCGAAGCCCCACCCGGCAAGCGACTTCGACTGCGCACGGTCGAGCAGGCGCTTGGCATCGCCGATCGTGAAGCCGCGCGCGTTTTCCATGTCCTTCAGTTCGTTCCAGGCGACGGGGGCAGCCACCGGGGCGCCCTCCCGCGCGCGGGCCGAATAGGGCATTACGGCCGTGCTGCCGCGCTGATTGCGCAGCCAGTCGATGAATATCCGCCCTTCGCGCTTCGCCTTGCTCATCGTGGCGGTGAAGCGGTCCGGCTCGGCCTGGGCCAGGGCCCTGGCGAAACGCTCAGCGAAACTCTTGTGCGCATCCCACGAATGGCCGGGCGTCAGCGGGACGACCACGTGCACGCCCTTCCCGCCGGTCACCATTGCAAAACTGGTGAGGCCGATGTCCGCCAGATGCTTGCGCAGATCGCCCGCAGCGTCGCGTACCTGCGCGAAATCAAGCCCTTCATCCGGATCGAGATCGAACACCATCCGATCCGGTTTCTCGACCGCACCGGACCGGGCGCCCCAGCCGTGGAATTCGATCGTGCCCATCTGGACGCATTGCAGCAGGCCGCGTGCATCCTCGATAAAAAGGTAATCCTCGGTCCCGCCGCCCTTCTCCTTGATGGGCACCGCTTTCACACCATCACCGAAGCCGCCATTGTCATGTTTCTGGAAGAAACATTTCTTCGCGCGCCCCTGCGGGCAGCGCACGAGGCTGAGCGGGCGTTCGGCAGCGAATGCGAGCATGATGGGCGCGACCGCCGCATAGTAGTCCGCCAGATCGCCCTTGGTCTGGCCGCTGCCGGGGAAGATCACCCGGTCGCGGCTGGAAATTTCCACATCACCTTTGGCCTCGGGCGCAGGCGTCTTGCGCTCGTCCTGCACATCGCTGGCGTCCTTGTCCTGCCGCAGGCCGAGGAAGCTGCCGTGGCGCACGCGCCCCTCGCTGGTGAGTTCGGCAAAGGCGATCTCGGCCACGAGCTTGGGTGTAACCCAGTGCACCTTGCGCGCGTCCGCCTTGGGCACATCGAGCGGAGGCGTCTTGCGTGCCAGCCTGTCGAGCTTGCCGGCCAGGCGATCGAGATCGTCGCCGTCGAATCCGGTGCCGACTTTGCCGCGATAAACCAGATCGTCGCCGTCCCTGGTTGCCAGAAGCAGTGAGGCGAAGGGGCGCGCCTTGGCCGAGCTTTCGGACCAGCCGACCACGATGAACTCCTGTCGCTGGACGCATTTGACCTTCACCCAGCTCTTGGTTCGGCTGTGGCGATAGGGCGCCTCCATCCCTTTCGAAATGATGCCTTCCTGCCCCGCCTTGCACATCTGCGCGTAGAGCTTCTCGCCCGCCCCGATCACATGATCGGCAAGATGGATGGGCGGGCGTGCATCGCGCAGCAGCGCTTCCAGCCGTTCCTTGCGCTCTATATTGCTTTGCCCGGTGACGTCTGCGCCGTCGATTTCCAGAAGATCGAACGCAAAAAAGGCAAGTTTGTCCGAAGGGCCCTGCGTGCCATGTCCGCGCTTGAGTACGGATTGCAAGGTAGAGAAGTCGGGATTTCCGTCCTTGTCCAGCGCCACGATTTCGCCGTCGATCAGCGCAGGCGGCAGGTCGAGCGCGGCAATGGCTTCCACCAAGGGGCCGAACTTGTCCGTCCAGTCCTTCTGGTTGCGCGTCCATATCGTCACGTCGTCGCCAGCAACGGCGATCAGCGCACGGTATCCGTCGAACTTGATCTCGTGCATCCAGCCATTGCCGGTAGGCACCTCGTCGACCAGCGTCGCCAGCTGAGGCTTGCGAAATTTCGGCGGCTCGCCCGGTTTGCCGCCGCGCCGCGCATGCTTCATTTCGGCAAGTTCTTCGAGCGCTGCGTCCTCGCCGGTCGCATCCCCGGGTTCGCGCCCTGCCGCAATCTCCGCCATGGAGCGCCCGGTGTCGATGCTGGTGAGCGCCTGTTCCACCAGCGCGTCGCCTTCCTCGGCATAGTCGTCATCCAGCTTGCGCAGGAGCCAGTTCTCGCGCTTCTCGCCCTTCTTCGGCTTCATGCGGATCAGCAGCCACTCGCCCTTCATCCGCTCTCCATCGAGCACGAAGTGCAGATGGCCTTCCTCGATATCGTCGGCGCTCTTGCCCTCGATCGGGTGCCAGGTGCCGCGATCCCACAGCATCACCGTGCCGCCACCATATTCATCCGCCGGGATTGTCCCTTCGAAGGTGGCGTAGTCCATCGGGTGATCCTCGGTCCGCACGGCGAGGCGCTTCACATCCGGATCGGGCGACGGGCCCTTCGTGACCGCCCAGCTCTTGAGCACGCCGTCGGCTTCGAGCCGCAGATCCCAGTGCAGCCGCGTCGCATCATGCTTCTGGACCATGAAGATGCGATCCTTGCCGCTCTTGCCAGCCTTTCCCGCAGGCTCCTTCGTGCGCGAGAAATCGCGCTTTGCGTTATATTCGGCGAGCGGATCCTTCTTCCCGGCCACGGCTTAGGCGCTCTTCTTCTTGCGCGAGGATTTCTTCGGCTTCTCCTCATCGACCGATTTCTTCAGCGCCGCCATCAGGTCGATCACGTTGCCCGAACCATCGCCGGATGGCTCCTCGACATCCTCGAGGATTTTCTTGTCCCCTTTCGCCTTGGCTTTCTTGTCGATCAGCTTGCGCAGCGCCTCGGCATAGCGATCCTCGAACTCGCCCGCATCGAACGGCGCGGTCTTCTTCTCGATCAGCGTGCTGGCAAGGTCGAGCAGTTCGTCTTCTGGCTCGTCGTCCGAGATTCCGCCGAAAAACTTCTGCCCTTCGCGCACTTCGTCCGCATAGCGCAGGGTTTCCAGCAACATGCCCTTGCCGCAGGGCTTGATCGCCACGAGCTTTTCCTGCCCGCGCACCGACAGCTGCCCCAGCGCGGTCTTCTTCGCGGCCCGCAACGCCTCGCGCAGCACGATGAAGGCCTCTTCGGCAAGATCGTCCTGCGGGACGACGTAATAGGGCTTTTCGAAATAGAGCGGATCGATCTCGGAATGGTCCACGAACTGGACCAGCTCGAGCGTTTTCTTGCTCTCGATCCTGACCGCCTCGATCTCCTCGTCTTCCAGCAGGACGTAGTTGTTCTTCGAAAGCTCGTACCCGCGGATGATATCGTCGCGATCGACCGGGCCCACGCCCTCGACCACCTTTTCGTAGGAAATGCGCTTGCCGGACGGCTCGTGGATCTGCCGGAAGCTGATCTTCGCTCCGCTTTGCGAGGCGGAATAGATTTCTACCGGGATCGAGACCAGCGCCAGCCTGATCTGCCCCTGCCAATATGCACGCGCGGCCATGGGCCCTCCTTGTCTTGGGGGCTCAACGAGCGAGGGCCGGATTTGGTTGCGTTTCTGCCCGACGCTATCGGGCTTCACCCGTGTCGTTCTGTTCGAATTGGAAGGGTGGCAGCCGGTTGACGGCTTCGCGCAGAGACAGGCTCCACTGTTCCGATATCCGGCGGAAATAGGGGTCGTCCGCCTCGATCCGCTGCTGCCTGCCAACCCGATAGGCATCGCGCTCGTGGATCGAGAGGTCCAGCGGCAGGTCGACCGCCAGATTGGACCGGATGGTGGAATCGAAAGAAACCATCAGCAGGCGGATCGCATCCTCGAACGGCATGGCCGGGTCGAAGGTGCGCACGATGATCGGGCGGCCATACTTCGTCTCGCCGATCTGGAAGAAGGGTGAATCGTCGCCCGCCTCGATGAAATTGCCTTCGGGATAGATCAGGAACAGGCGCGGTTCGCTTCCCTTGATCTGCCCGCCGACGATCAGGCTGGCGGAAAAGGGCGAGGCAGCCGCCTGCTGCTTTTCGCCTTTCAGGTTTGCGATCACTTCGCGCAGCGTATTGCCCACGATGGTCGCCACCTGAAACATGGAGGGCGCCGACAGGATCGAGGGATCACGCTCCGCCGGGGCCTTGCTGCGCTCGTCCAGCAGGCTGACCACCGCCTGCGTCGTGGCGAGGTTTCCCGAGGACAGCAGCGTGATCGCGCGTTCTCCCGGGTTCTCCCAGTGGCGCATCTTGCGCACCTGGGAGACGTCGTCCACGCCCGCATTGGTACGGGTGTCGGACATGAAGATCAGGCCGCGGTCCAGCCGCATGCCAACGCAATAGGTCATTGAATTCGTTTCTCGCGAAAGGTCAGCGCGACCGGTTTATTGCTCGACGCGAAGGGAAACAAGCACGCCCTCGTTGCTTCCCCCCATCCGCATGCCGCTGACGGGCGCCGCCTCGCGGAAATCAATGCCGGTGGCAATGCGAATATAGCGCTCGTCGGGTGAATAGCCGTTCGAGATGTCGAACCCGACCCAGCCGAGCCCTTCGAAGAAAGCTTCCGCCCAGGCATGGCTCGCATCCTGCTCCACCCGGTCGTTCATCATCAGGTAGCCCGACACGTAGCGTGCAGGCAGGCCCATCAGCCGTGCCGCCGAACAGAAGATATGCGCGTGGTCCTGGCACACACCCGTGCCGCCCGCGATCGCCTCTTCCGCCGTGGTGCCCGAATGGGTGTTGCCGCCCTCGTAACCCACCGCATCGAGGATGGCCTCGGACAGGCGATGCCCGGTCGACACCTCGGCGATATCGGCATCGGCCAGTTTGCCAACCAGCTCGCGCACGCCCTCGCCCGCCTTCGTCAGATCGGACGAGCGTCTGAAATGCCACAGCGGCAGGAAGCCGCGATGCTTGCCCAGCACGCCATCGCTGTTCGTGTTCTCGACCAGTCCGACGCAGCGGATTGCGGTTTCCGTGGTGCCGCGTTCTATCCCGATCAGGTCAACTGCATTGCCGTTGTGATCTTCGTAGTGGAGTTCGGGCGCGCCGCCTTCGATGGAGATCTTCCAGTCGAGAACCGACTGGCCCCGCGTATCCTTGGGCCGCAAGCGCACCTGCTGAAGACCATAGGCTACCGGCGCATCGTAGCAGTAGCGCGTCTCGTGCTCGATCCGCAGCCTCATGCCGTCACCTCGAACGAGTAATCAGCCGTAATCTGCTTGGCGAGCCGTGAGTTGCTGGCGAGGAAGTCCTCGATGTACTCGTGCAGGCCGTCATCGAAAATCATTTCCATCGACCGTCCGAGATAGTCGGTCCGGATGGCTTCGGCCATTTCGCAGGCTTGCGTCCGGTTATCGTAGTCCTTCTCCAGATAGCCCAGATTATCGCAGATCTTGTTGTAGCAGAACGCGAGGCTGCGCGGCATCTGTTCGTGCAGGATCAGGAACTGCGCGATGTCGCGCGGGTTCACCGTCGCGCCGTGGAGCCAGGTGTAGGAGCGCAGGGCGGAAACCGATCGCAGGATCGTCTCCCACTGCTTGATATCCAGCGTCGAACCGACCTGGCTGATGGAAGGCAGGAGCAGGTAATATTTGACGTCGAGGATGCGCGCGGTGTTGTCCGCGCGTTCGACAAAGGTGCCCAGCCGCAGGAAATTATACCCGTCGTTGCGCAGCATCGTGCCGTTGGTGGCCCCGCGCACGAGCGCATTCTGTTGCCGGATGGTGGTCAGCGTATCGGGGAGATCGGCCTCGGGAATGCGGCCGGACAAAAGCTTGTCGAGCGTCATCCAGCTTTCGTTCGTGGCCTCCCACACCTCTCGCGTGAGAGCGATGCGCACCGCCCGCGCATTGTCGCGTGCAGCCTTCACCATGGAGATGATGCTGGCGGGATTGCTCCTGTCGCTCAGCAGATATTCCATGACGGTGGTGGACGTCGCCTCACCATGACGCTGGCGGAAGCCCTGGAGCTGGCCGGTCGTGGTCAGCACCGATTCCCATTCCGAGCGCGAGGACCCGGCGCGGGTCAGCGCGATGCGAAAGCCTGCATCGAGCAGGCGGGCGGTCGATTCCGCGCGTTCCAGGTAACGGAACATCCAGAACAGGCCGGAGGCGGTCTTACCGAGCATCGCGTGGCCCCCGAAAAAGTGTGGCAGAGCGATCAGTCATCGAGCACCCACGTATCCTTGGTGCCGCCGCCCTGGCTGGAATTCACCACCAGCGACCCCTCGTTCATCGCCACGCGGGTCAGGCCGCCGGGCACGATGTCGATCGAATTGGGTGCCATCAGCACGAAGGGCCGGAAATCGACGTGGCGCGGGGCGAGGCCCTGTTCGGTGTAGATCGGCACGGTCGACAGCGCCAGCGTGGGCTGGGCGATGTAGCCATCCGGCTTCGCCTTCAGCTTGGCGCGGAATTCCTCGATCTCGGCCTTGCTGGCGGCCGGCCCGATCAGCATGCCGTAACCGCCCGATCCGTGGACTTCCTTCACCACCAGCTCTTCCAGCCGGTCGAGCACTTCGGCCAGCTGGTCCGGCTCGGAACAGCGCCAGGTCGGCACGTTCTGCAGAAGCGGCCGCTCGCCAGTGTAGAACTCCACGATGTCGGGCATGTAACTGTAGAGCGCCTTGTCGTCGGCGATCCCCGTGCCCGGCGCATTGGCGATGGTCACTCCGCCGGCGCGGTACACATCGAAGATCCCGGGCACGCCCAGCATCGAATCCGGATTGAAGTTGAGCGGATCGAGGAAATCGTCGTCGATCCGGCGATAGATCACATCGACCGGCTTGTAGCCTTGCGTGGTGCGCATGGCGACGCGCCCGTCGACCACCCGCAGGTCCGATCCCTCGATCAGTTCGGCGCCCATCTGGTCGGCGATGAAACTGTGTTCGAAATAGGCGGAGTTGTAGGTGCCCGGCGTCAGCACGGCGACCGTCGGGCGGCCCATGCAGGCGGGCGGAGCGCAGGCCGAAAGCGACCGGCGCAACCAGCTGGGATAGTCGCTCACCTCGCAGATCGGGATTTCCGCGAACAGCTCGGGAAACATCTGGAGCATGATCTCGCGGTTCTCGAGCATGTAGGACACGCCGGACGGGGTCCGCGCATTGTCTTCCAGCACGTAGAACTCGTCAGGCCCGGTCCGCACGATGTCGGTGCCGATGATGTGCGTGTAGATGCCGCCGGGCGGATCGAAGCCCATCATCTTGGGCAGGAAAGCATCGTTATTGGCGATCAGGCTTTGCGGGATGCGCCCCGCCCGCAGGATTTCCTGCCGGTGGTAGATATCGTGCAGGAAGGCGTTGATCGCCCGCACGCGCTGTTCGATCCCCTTGGAAAGCTTGCGCCATTCATTGCCCGAAAGAACGCGGGGGACGACATCGAACGGGATCAGCCGCTCGTCCGCCTCGTCCTCGCCGTACACGTTGAAGGTAATG
This sequence comes from Citromicrobium sp. UBA3494, assembly GCA_002377695.1. Lineage (GTDB taxonomy): Bacteria > Pseudomonadota > Alphaproteobacteria > Sphingomonadales > Sphingomonadaceae > Alteriqipengyuania. The sequence continues at coordinate 43,128 of DFQH01000009.1, forward strand.
CCGATCTTGCGGAAGAAGTTTTCCGCCTGTTCGGACTTGCGCAATACGCGATTATCGGGCTGCCGATCGAGCCATTGGCGAAATGCCTGGTAGGCCGGACGAATATCTTCGCCGTTGCCCCCGCCCGATCCTAGCATTTCGTCGAAGCTCAATTCGGTCCCGGGCCTTCCTGATCTGTCTTATGTCTTATTCCCGGTCCCTCGACCGGCGATAAGATCCAAACCGCCAACATCGGGGATTTGTTCCGCAACGCAGCATCCTTACCCTCATCCGTCAATCCGTCCCTCGATCAGCCGATCCACCAGCGATGGGTCCGCAAGCGTCGATGTATCACCCAGAGAGCCATGATCGTTCTCCGCGATCTTGCGCAGGATGCGGCGCATGATCTTGCCGCTGCGCGTCTTGGGCAGATCGTCGGTGAAGTGGATCCGGTCGGGCGTGGCGACAGGGCCGATTTCCTTGCGGACCTGCTGGCGAAGTTCCGCCGCCAGATCGTCCGACCCCTCCAGTCCCGCATTCAGCGTGACATAGCAGTAGATGCCCTGTCCCTTGATGTCGTGTGGGAAGGCGACAACTGCGGCTTCGGACACATCGGGGTGCAGCACCAGCGCGCTCTCCACCTCGGCGGTGCCCATGCGGTGGCCGGATACGTTGATGACGTCGTCGACCCGGCCAGTGATGCGGTAGTATCCCCGCGCGTCGCGCTGGCACCCGTCGCTGGTAAAGTACTTGCCCTTGTAGGTGCTGAAATAGGTCTGCACGAAGCGATCGTGATCGCCGTAGATCGTGCGGGCCTGGCCCGGCCAGCTCGACGTAATGCACAGATTGCCCTCTGCCGCGCCCTCCAGCACCTGCCCTTCGGCATCGACCAACTGTGGCTGCACGCCGAAGAACGGCAAGCCCGCGCTGCCCGGCTTCATCGCGTGCGCGCCGGGTAGCGTGGTCAGCATCACGCCGCCGGTCTCGGTCTGCCACCAGGTATCCACCACCGGGCAGCGCCCCTCGCCCACGACGCGGTGATACCAGCGCCACGCCTCGGGATTGATGGGCTCTCCCACCGTTCCCAGCAGGCGCAGCGAGGAGCGATCGTGTGCAGTCACGAAATCATCGCCCTCGCGCATCAGCGCGCGGATCGCGGTCGGCGCGGTGTAGAAAATGCTGACCTTGTGCTTCTCGACCACCTGCCAGAACCGCCCGTGGTCGGGATAGTTGGGCACGCCTTCGAAGATCACCTGGCTGGCGCCGTTCAGCAGCGGGCCGTAGGTGACGTAGCTGTGCCCGGTGATCCAGCCGATATCGGCGGAGCACCAGAAGATGTCGTCCGGCTGGTGGTCGAACACATAGTGGAACGTGGCCGCGGTCCACACGCCATAGCCGCCGGTCGTGTGGAGCAGGCCCTTCGGCTTTCCGGTCGAGCCGGAGGTGTAGAGGATGAACAGCGGGTCTTCCGCGTTCATCGGCTCGCACGGACAGTCTTCATCGGAAGCGAGGTCTGCGTACCAGTGGTCGCGACCGTCCTTCATCGCGATGTCGGCACCGGTATGCGCGATCACCAGCACGCCCTTCACCCGCGTATCGTGCTCGTCCACGGCGGCATCGACACTGGCCTTGAGCGGGATCGACTTGTTGCCGCGCCGCCCTTCGTCGGCGGTGATCACGAACTCGCTGTCGCAATCGATGATCCGTCCGGCCAGCGCTTCGGGAGAAAAGCCGCCGAACACGACCGAATGGACCGCCCCGATCCGCGCGCAGGCGAGCATCGCGACCACGCCTTCGACCACCATCGGCATGTACAGCGTCACGCGCGCACCCCTGGTGACGCCCATCGCCTTGAGCGCATTGGCCATCCTTACCACCTCGGCATGCAATTGCGCGTAAGTGAGCGTGCGGACTTCGCCATCGGGATCGTTGGGCTCGAAGATCAGAGCCGTCTTGTCGGCCTTGTCCGCGAGATGCCGGTCGACCGCGTTGTGGCACAGGTTGAGCGTGCCATCGGCGAACCACTTGATCTCGACCGGGTCGTAGGACCATTCGCCGCCCTTCGTGGGCGGATCGATCCAGTCGAGCCGCTTCGCCTGTTCCAGCCAGAAACCGTCCGGGTCGGACAGCGAGCGGGCGTAGGCCGCTTCGTAGTCTTGCGCGGTGCAATTGGTGACGGCGCTCCGTGGCGGCTGGATGAATTCGCTCATGCGCTTGGCTCTCCTTCCCAGGCTCTTCTTGTCGCAACGAGCTAACCCATCTCCCGCCGCTTGGCGACCTGGCAAGCGAGAGCCCGGCGCGATCGGGGCTCCGATCAGAGGCCGACGCTGATCGATCAACGACATGCGAGCGCTTGCGTTGCCGCGCGCGGGAGAATAGCAAGTGACACTATTACATCGGCGTGATCCCGTGCCGATCGCAAATTTCCAGGGGACCTCAATGCGTACCAGAACCATCACCCTCGCCGCCCTGCTGGCGAGCGTCGCAGCGCAGCCGCTTGCCGCCAAGGAAGGCATGTTCACGCCAGAACAGCTGCCCGAAATCGCAGACGATCTGCGCGAAGCCGGGCTGGAACTCGACCCCGAAGCGCTCTCGGACCTGACCGGTTTCCCGATGGGCGCGGTCGTATCGCTGGGCGGCTGTTCGGCCAGCTTCGTCTCGCCGCAGGGTCTCGTGGTCACAAACCACCACTGCGCGCGCGGATCGGTTCAGTACAATTCCACCGCCGAGAACAATTATCTCGAAAACGGCTTCCTGGCGAAGACCATGGGCGCCGAACTTCCCGCCGCTCCGGGTTCGCGCATCTACGTGACCACCGCGTTCAGCGACGTGACCCAGCGCGTGCGCGAGGGAACCGAGGCCCTGACCCCGAACGAACGCTACGACACGGTCGAACAGCGCATGAAGGACATCACCGCCGAGTGCGAGGAAGATGCCGGCTACCGCTGCCGCGTGGCGAGCTATTACGGGGGCGCGGAATACAAGCTGATCAAGCAGCTCGAGGTGAAGGACGTCCGGCTCGTCTACGCGCCGGCCGATTCGATCGGGAAGTATGGCGGCGACGTCGATAACTGGATGTGGCCGCGCCACACTGGCGACTTCTCCTTCTACCGCGCCTATGTCGCGCCCGACGGCTCCTCCGCCGAATATGCCGAAGAGAACGTGCCCTACGCGCCCGACCATCACCTGAAGGTGAGCGCGGCGGGCCTCGACGATGGCGATTTCGTGATGGTCGCGGGCTATCCCGGCTCGACCTCGCGCTACGCCATGCTCGCCGAAGTCGAGAATACGTTCGGCTGGCAGTACCCGACCTTCCAGACGCTGCTGACCGACTGGATCGACACGATCGAGACCGCCGCCCCCGAAGGATCGGACGCGCGGGTGAAGTACGAATCGCGCCTCGCCGGGCTCAACAATTACGAGAAGAACCTGCGCGGGCAGATCGAGGGCGCCCGCCGCGTCGGCCTGATCGAGCGTCGCCGCGAGCGTGAGGAAGCGCTGGCAGCATGGATCGCCGCCGATCCCTCGCGCGCTGGTTACCGTAAGGCGATTGCCGACCTTTCCGACCTCTCGCAGGAAAGTGCCACCGCCGCGCGCACCAGCTTCTGGTACGGAAACGCAACGCGCGCGCAGCTGCTGGGCGTGGCACAGCGCCTCTATCGCCTCGCCAAGGAGCGCGAGAAGCCCAATGCGCAGCGCGAATCCGGCTATCAGGAACGCGACATGGCCTTCTTCCGCCAGGGCCTGCAGGCGCTCGACCGGCGTTATGACGCGAGCGTCGACAAGGCCGAATGGAAGCTGTTCCTCGATGGCTATCTCGATCAGCCCCAAGCCGAGCGTGTCGCCGTTTTCGACGAAGCGCTGGGGCTGACGGGTGTCGACGATGCCAAGCAGATCGATGCGATCCTCGACAGCTACTACGCGAACACCTCGCTCGACGAGAGCGAGACTCGCCTCGCGCTCATGGATGCAAGCGTCGCCGATCTGGAGGCGAGCAACGATCCCTTCATGCAGCTGGCAATCGCGCTCTACGATTACGAGCGCGGGCTGGAGAACGAAGGCGAGGAACGCGCCGGGCGCGCGCTGGCGCTGCGTCCCGCCTACATGCAGGCGATCACGCAGTGGCAGCGCGAGCAGGGCCAGCTGCCCTATCCCGATGCCAACTCGACGCTGCGGATCACCTTTGGCAACGTCATGGGCGGATCGCCCTTCGACGGGATGCAGTACCTGCCCTTCACCACGCTCGAAGGGATCACGCAGAAGGACACCGGCGAAGACCCGTTCAACGCGCCGGAGCGCCAGCTCGACTTGATCGAGGCGCAGGATTACGGCAGCTACGAGCTCGCCTCGATCGGCTCGGTGCCGGTGAACTACCTCTCCGACCTCGACGTGACCGGCGGCAACTCCGGCTCGGCCACGCTTAACGCACAGGGCGAACTGGTCGGCCTGCTGTTCGACGGCACGTTCGAAAGCGTGAACTCGGACTGGGATTTCGACCCGCGCACCACCCGCTCGATCCATGTGGACTCGCGCTACATGCTGTGGGTGATGGAAAAGGTCGACGGCGCGACCAACCTGATCGAGGAAATGGACGTCGTCGAATAGGGGCTCAGTCCCGAACGGAAACGGGAGGGCGGCCTTCGGGTCGCCCTTTTTCGTATCCGCTGCCGGCGTTTATCGGGATTGCCGCCCACACCGCCATCCCCCCGGACCTTCGCGCCTTTACCTTTCCTACGCAAAGGCGCGCTAGCTTGGCAGGATGACGTTTAACGACGAAACAGCCCTGCTCTCGACGGTCAGGCCGCAAGGGCGGCTGCGGGCAGGCGCTGGCCCGCTCCCCTGGCTGATGCGATGGGGGAGCAAAACCCCCCACGAACTGCGGCCGGCCATGTGCGGCGCGCTGCTTTCCTCGCCGGGTTCGGTGGTGCTGGGCGCTCTCAACGGTCTGTTCGTCGCGGGCCTCGCCCATTTCGCAATCGGCGGCACCGCATTCGCCATCATCATGATCGCCGAGGCGATACTCCTGGCCATACGGCTCGTCAGTCTCAAACGGGTGAAGTCGATCCGCGAGGCCGGTGGAGTTCCGGCGATCGACACGCCGATAACGCTGTCGATTATCTGGTGCAGCCTCCAGGGTGCGCTGTTCTTCTTCGCCATTCGAACCGGCAGCACCCCGCTCATGGTCCTCGCCGCCGCGCACTGCATGGGCCTGGTCGGCCCGCTGTGCGCGCGCAATTATGCAGCACCACGACTCGCGCTGCTGCTCGTGGGGCTGTGTGTCGCGCCTTTTGTCATCGGAGCAGCGAGTACGGGCGAGCCGCTTATGCTGGCCCTGGTTCTACTCCTTCCCGGCTTCCTCCTCGGCGCGCTGCAGATTCTGGCACAATACCGCAGCGCGATGCTGGCAGCGCTCGGCGCGGAACTGGTCAATGCCCAGCGCGCGCGGCACGATCCGCTGACCGGTCTGCTCAACCGTCACGGCCTTGAAGGTGTCATGAAAGACCTCTCCCGCGACCGGGTTTTTTCGCTCGTGTGTTTCGATCTGGACGGCTTCAAGCCCATCAACGACCGGTTCGGCCATGCGGCGGGCGATCGGCTGCTGTGCGAGGTGGGCGAGCGCATGCGCAATGCTCTGGAGGAGGGCCAGGTTCTGGCCCGGATCGGCGGGGATGAATTTCTCGCCCTGCTGCCGGGACAAGGGGCCGAGGCGACCAATGCCAGGATTGAAGCCGTCATCGCCGCAGTCTCCGACACGCCCTATGCGGTCGATGGGAAAGCCCTGGTACAGATTGGTGTGACGGCAGGATTTGCCTGCTATCCCGACGATGCCACCGGCATTGCCGAGCTGCACGTACTTGCCGACCGCGCGCTCTATGCCGCGAAGAAGGCTGGCAAGGGGTTCGGGACGCGCTACCAGCCATCGCTCGCCGCCTGAGGAAGCCCACCCGCAGATGTTGCGTTAGGCGCAACAGCCGGTGCCGAACCTACGCTGGAAGCGCGCTGGGCTTTGCTGTAGATCGCGGGAATGTTCGAAGGCACCGACGCAATCCTGCTAGCCCGAATTCAGTTCGCCTTCACGGTGAGCTTCCACTTCATTTTCCCGGCCTTTTCGATCGGTCTCGCGAGCTATCTCGCGGTGCTGGAAGGGCTGTGGCTCAAGACCGGCAAGCCGGTCTACATGGACCTGTTCAAGTACTGGCTGAAGATCTTTGCCATCGCCTTTGCCATGGGCGTCGTCTCCGGCATCGTGATGTCCTACCAGTTCGGTACCAACTGGTCGGTCTTCTCCGACGTGGCAGGTCCTGTCATCGGCCCGCTGATGGCCTACGAAGTGCTAACCGCCTTCTTTCTGGAGGCGGGCTTCCTCGGCGTGATGCTGTTCGGCATGAACCGCGTGGGCAAGAAGCTGCATTATGTGGCCACGCTGATGGTGGCAGGGGGCACCTTCATCAGCGCATTCTGGATCTTGTCGGTGAACAGCTGGATGCAGACGCCCGTAGGTTACGAAATCGGGGCGAATGGTCAGTTCCTTCCCGGCGACAGCTGGATGGAAATCATCTTCAATCCCAGCTTCCCCTACCGCCTCTTCCACACCGTGCTGGCCGCCTATTTGACAACCGCCTTTGTAGTCGGGGGCGTGGGCGCATGGCATCTGCTGAAGGATCGCACCAACGGGCACGCGCGCAGGATGTTCTCCATGGCCATGTGGATGGCCGCGCTGGTGGTGCCGGTGCAGATTTTCGCGGGCGACCTGCACGGGCTCAACACGCTGGAGCACCAGCCGCAAAAGGTGATGGCGATGGAAGGCCATTACGAAAGCCACCCCGACGGCGCGCCACTGATCCTGTTCGGCATTCCCGACAGCGACGCGCGCGAGGTGAAATACGCGGTCGAGATTCCCAAGGCTTCCAGCCTGATCCTGAAGCACGATGCCGACGCCCCGCTCGACGGGCTCGACACCATTCCGCTCGACGAACAGCCGCCCGTGGGCATCGTCTTCTGGAGCTTCCGGATCATGGTCGGCCTGGGCTTCGCCATGCTGGGCGTGGGCCTGTGGAGCCTGATCGCGCGGTGGCGCGGCAAGCTGTATGACTGGCCATGGCTGCACAAGGCCGCGCTGGTGATGGGCCCATCCGGCTTCGTCGCAGTCATCGCGGGGTGGATCACCACCGAGGTCGGCCGCCAGCCCTACGTCATCTACAACCTGCTGCGCACCGCCGACGCTGCGAGCCCGCTGGACGCGCCCGCGGTCGGCTCTTCGCTGATCGCGTTCGTAGTGGTCTATTTCGCGGTTTTCGGCACCGGCACCTGGTATATCCTGAAGCTGATGAGCCAGCCGCCGCATGCGCACGAAACCGGCGTGAAGCGCGGCGATACCGGCCCGATCCGCACCGCCGGCATCACCCCCGGGCCCACGCAGGACCCGGGCAACCTGAGCCCGGATTCGCTCAGCTCGATCGAATATGTCGAGCCGCAGGATATCGAGCCCGCACGCAAGGAGGACGGCGAATGATCGACCTGACCGTCATCTGGGCCTTCATCATAGCCTTCGCCATCTTCGCCTATGTGGTGATGGACGGCTTCGATCTGGGCATCGGCATCCTCTTCCCTTCATTCGCGCCGGGGCGTGAGCGCGACCGGGCGATGAATTCCATTGCGCCCGTTTGGGATGGTAACGAAACCTGGCTGGTGCTGGGCGGCGGCGGGCTGTTTGCCGCCTTCCCGCTGGCCTACGCAATCATCCTGCCTGCCACCTATCCGCTGATTATCGCCATGCTGCTGGGCCTCGTCTTCCGCGGGGTCGCCTTCGAATACCGCTGGCGCGATCCATCGCACCGGCGCTTCTGGGATGCCGCCTTCACCGGCGGTTCGCTGATCGCCGCGATGGCGCAGGGCATGATCCTTGGCGCGCTTCTGCAGGGAATAGAGATTGACGGGCGCGCCTACGCGGGCAGCTGGTGGGACTGGCTGACGCCCTATACGCTGCTCACGGGCCTGGGCACGGTCGCGGGATATGCGCTGCTGGGCGCGACGTGGCTGGTCTGGAAGCTCGACGGCGAAGGACAGGCCCATGCCCGCAAGCTCGGCAAGATTGCCGCGCTGGCAACGCTGGCGCTGATGGCGGGGGTCAGCCTGCTCAACCTGTTCGTCCGGCCCGAATATTCCGACCGCTGGCTGACCGCGCCCGAACTCTACTGGGTCGCACCGATTCCCATCGCCACGCTGATCGTCGCCGGGTTCATGTGGCACGCGCTTTCACGCGATCGCCACTCCAAGCCCTTCTGGCTGGCGCTGCTGCTGTTTTTCTTCGGCACGGCGGGCGTGGGTGTGACGATCTGGCCTTACGTCGCGCCGCCCGATCTCACGATCTGGGAAGCCGCCGCACCGGTGCGCAGCCAGGTCTTCATGCTGATCGGCGTGGCGATCACCATGCCTCTCATCATCGCCTACACGGCCTGGGCCTACTGGGTGTTTCGCGGCAAGGTGGGCGACGAAGGCTACCACTGATGGGTCAGGGAGAAACCGACGCCCCCTTGTGGAAACGGCTCGGCTGGATGGCTGCGATCTGGGCCATGAGTGTCGGCGCGCTCGGCATAGTCGCCTATATCCTGCGCTGGTGGCTGACCCCCTGAAGCCGCCGGAGCGCCCCTTTCCGTCGCCAATCGAAACTTATTTGTCCGATACCCTCGTCACGATCTGAATCGGAGGGTATCGAGGTGGACCATGCGCGGCGTGATTCCTCCATGGCTCCCGGTGGCATTCGTGGCCGTCCCGCTGTCCGGATGCGCGAACCTCGCGCCCGACCGCGCTCAGCCCGAACTCACCGCTCAGATCCCGTCGGACTTTCCCAACAGCGAAAGCGTGGGAGACTATCGCCCCGAAGCATGGTGGACCGCGTTCGACGATCCGGTGCTCGATGCACTGGTGCGCGATGCCCTGGCCGACAATCTCGACATTGCAGAAGCATCCGCACGGGTTGCCCAGGCCGCAGCCCAGGCGCGGGTGGCTCGCTCTGCGCTGCTCCCGGGCATCAACGCCAGTGGCGACGCCAGCTATTCGAACACGCCACTGAGCGGCAGCGCCTTCGGCGGGCTCGCCGGAGGCGGTGGAGGCGGACAGCAGGGCCCCACCCGGATCGAGAACGACAGCTATTCCCTCGGCCTTGGTGCATCCTACGAGATCGACCTGTTCGGCCGCGCGCGGAACGACTTTGCCGCCGCGCGTGCCGACGCCATCGCCGCCGAATACGACTATCGCAGCGTGCAGCTGGCTGCCGCCGCCGAAACGATCAGCACCTATTTCGAAATCGTCGACACGCGGCGTCAGATCGAGCTGACGCTGGAAACGATCGACCTTCTTGCCGAGCGCGCGACGCAGACCGAAGAGCGCTTCCGCCGCGGTCTGACCCAGAGCTTCGAACTGTATCAGGTGCAGCAGGACCAGCGGAACACGCAAGCCTCTCTGCCCCAGCAGGAAGCTGCACTCGACGACGCGCATGGGCGGATGGCGCTGCTCGTCAGGCAGTACCCGCAAGCGATGGAGGGCCGGCTCGCCCGCCCGCTCACGCCGAGGCTGGTCTTCGAAGAGGTGCCCGCGGGCCTGCCCGCCGATCTGCTCGGCCAGCGGCCGGACGTCGCCGCTGCCTGGGCCCGGCTCGAGGCTGCGCGCGCACGCGTCGGCGCGCGGCGTGCAGAGCGTTTCCCCTCGATCACGCTGTCCGCCTCTCCCGGAACGCAGGGCGGCGACGTTGCCGGTGCGTTCGACATTGCGAACAACTGGGCGCTCAATCTGGCTGCCGGACTTACCGCACCGATCTTTCAGGGCGGCCGCATCTCCGCCAATATCGAGGCCGCGCGCGCCGCTTATGATCAGCAGGCGGCCAATTATGCGCGCACCGTCCTGACCGCCTACCGCGAGGCGAACAGCGCGATCGAAGATTACGAGGAAAACCGGCAGCGCTATGCGCTGATCCTTGCCCAGCTAGAGGAAGCGCAATTTTCCGCCGACCTGCAGGCCCGCAGGTTTGAGGCAGGCATCGGCGATTACGTCAGTTATCTCGACGCGCTGCGTGCGCTCTATCAGGTGGAGGCGGCGCTATCCTCCGCCGGGCGAGCCGTGGCCCTGTCGCGGCTCGGCGTGCACCGCGCACTGGGCGGAGACTGGTCGCAGGGTATCGCGCCGGAACCGGTCCGCTCCAATCCCGTCACCATGGTCCCCGCGCCGCAGGAAGGATTACAGCCATGAGCCGTCAGCTCATCCTCGCCCTCGGAGTGCTGGGCGCAGCCATCCTGATCGCCGTTCTTATGGTGACCTTGCGCCCCGAACCGGAGGAACAGGAACGCGTCGAGCAGGCCCCGCTGGTCGAGACCGTGCCGTTCGAACAAAGCTCGGGCGCATTGGAAGTGCGCGGCAGCGGCACGGTCCAGCCGCGCGAGACCGTGACTGTGGGCGCGGAAGTCTCCGGCCGACTGGTCTACGTCAATCCCGCTTTCCAGGAGGGGCGCATCGTCCCGCGCGGCGCCACGCTGTTCCGCGTCAATCCGGTCGACTACCAGAACCAGGTCCGCACCGCGCGCGCGGATGTCGCGGCGCAGGACGTGGCGGTGCTGCAAGCCCGCGAGGAGGTCGAGATCGCACGCGACGAGCTGGAGCGCTTTGCCCAGCGGCAGCAGACCCGCGACGTGCTGCAGGCGGGGATCGATGCAGACGACTACGCCGCGCGCATTCTTCCGCCCACGGTGCTTGCACGGCAGGCGTTCGGTGGAGCCGGAAACGAGACTTCAGCCTCCGGCCCCAGCCGTCTTGCGACTCGCGAGCCGCAGCTGCGCTCCGCCCAGGCCGCACGCGAGCGCGCGGCCGCCAATCTGGAGGCGGCGCAACTGACCTTGTCGCGTACCCGCATCGCGGCGCCTTTCGGCAGCCTCGTGCGGGAAGAAAGCGCGGCGGTGGGCACGCTGGTCCAGCCCGGCCAGACGCTCGGCACGCTGGTGGCCACCGATGCCTTCGAGGTCCGCGTTGCGCTGACCGAAGACGAGGCGGCCCTGATCCCCTCGTTGCTGCGTCCGGGCGCGGGCCGCATCCCGGCAAGCGTCACTTTCGACTACGGCGGTATTACTTACCGGTGGGAGGCTTTCGTCGACCGCGCGGATCTGATCCTCGATCCCGAAACACGGACGATCGACGTTTTCCTTCAGGTTCCGGGCCCCTTGCAGGCCGGCCAGCCGGTGGGCGATGCACAGGATGCCCCACCGGGCCCTCCCCTGCTCCTGGGCAGTTTCGTCGAAGCGCGCATCGTGGGCGAAATCCCGGTGCCGTTCGCGCGTATCCCGATCGATGCGCTGCGCCCCGGCAACGAGGTATGGGTGGTACGCGACGGGCGCCTGCGCATCCTGCCGGTGCGCGTGATCCAGCGCACGGACGAGATCGCCTATGTCACCACGCCAAGCCTCGCGGTGGGCGGCCAGATCGTGACCAGCAATCTGCGCGCGCCGACCGACGGAATGCAGGTGCGGATGAACGCGCGCACGCGCCCCTCGCCGGGTCCGACACCGGAGCAATCGCGCGGTGAGTGATCCGCAGGCCAAGTCCGCAGCGGTCGACCGCTACGGCAACGAAGCGACCGACCGGGCGCGCGATCGCACCGGGCCGATTGCCTTCATGGCGCGCAACGGGGTGGCATCGAACCTGCTGCTCCTGCTGATGCTGATGGCGGGGTATTTCTCCTACACCACCATCGTGCAGGAGGTGTTCCCGGAGAACAGCCTGGATACGGTCACCGTTTCGGTCACCTACCCCGGCGCAACGCCGGAGGAGATCGAGGAATCGATCCTGCTGAAGGTGGAGGAAGCCGTCGAGGCGATCGACGGGGTCGATCAGATTTCCTCGACCGCCTCCGAAGGCGGGGGCTCGGTCAATGTGGAGCTTGACCTGGGCACCGATATTGCCCGCGCTCTGGACGAGGTGAAGTCCGAGGTCGATCAGATACAGACCTTCCCGGAAGAGGCGGAAGAGCCCGATATCCGGGAACTGACCACCCGTCAGGTGGCATTGCGGATCGCATTGTTCGGCGACGTGAACGAGCGGACGCTGAAGGAAACCGCCTATCGGCTGGAAGACGCCGCCGCTGCCCTCCCCGAAATCAGCTATGTCGAGACCTCGGCGGTTCGCAATTACGAGATATACGCCGATGTGCCGCAATCGCGCCTGCGCGCGCTGGGTCTTTCGCTGCCGCAGCTGGCGCAGACGGTCGGGCAGTCCAGCCTCGACAGCCCGGCGGGCGCGATCGAGACCGATAGCGAAGAGGTGCGCGTGCGCACCATCGGCCAGAACTACGACCAGCAGGATTTCGAAAACATCGTCGTTCTCACCACCAGCGACGGCGCGACGCTGCGGCTGGGCGACATCGCGGAGGTTCGGGACGGGTTCGAGGATGCCGACCTCATCACCCGGTTCAATGACGAGCCGGTAGCCTTCGTGGATATCTACCGCACCAGCGACGAACGCGTGCTGGATGTGGCGGAATCGGCCAAGACGCTGATCGCCGAGGACTTCGATCTGCCTCCGGGGGTATCCTATGCCATCTGGGAAGACAGTTCCGAACTGCTGGAAGACCGGCTGAGCCTGCTGCTGCGCAATGCCGCTTTCGGCCTTATCCTCGTGCTGGGCGCGCTGACACTGTTTCTCGACCTGCGGCTGGCGGCGTGGACCGCAGTGGGGATAGGCGCAACCTTCGTGGGTGCGATCTTCATCCTCGACTGGGCGGGCTCGAGCATCAACATGTTCTCCCTGTTCGGCTTCATCCTGGCGCTGGGGCTGGTGGTGGATGACGCGGTGGTGGTGGGCGAGAACATCTATGCCGAGCGTGAGCGGGGGCGCACCGGCATCGGCGCGGCCATCGCGGGTGCGCAGCGCGTGAAGATTCCGGTGTTCTTCGCGGTGGCCACCACAGTCACTGCCTTTCTGCCGCTACTGGCCGTTGGTGGTGTGATCGGTAAGATTCTGGCGGACATCCCGCTGGTGGTGATCGCCGTGCTCAGCCTGTCGCTGATCGAAGCGCTGTATGTGCTGCCCCATCACCTCAGCACCCTGCCCGATCCCGAGCACAAGCCGGGCAACCCGGTCACGCGCTTCTTCGCGCGGGTGCAAGCCTGGGTGGACGCGCGGTTCCAGACCTTTGTGAACGGGCCGCTCGACAGGGCACTGCGCTTCGTCGTCGCGATGCCCTACCTGATCGTGGCGAGCGGGCTTGCATTGCTGGTCGTGTTCATGGCGATGATCCCGGGCGGCCTGATAAAGTTCTCCTTCTTCCCGGAGATCGAGGGCGACATCGTGGTCGCCGCGCTCGAAATGCCATCGGGCACGACGGTGGAACGCACTGCCGAAGTCACCGAGCGGATAGAGGCAGCCGCAGATCGCGCGATGGCGCGGTTCGCCGATCAGGACACTCCCGCCGACGCTGCCGAAGCCGACGGCAGCGCCAGCCCCTCTTTCCTCGAAGCGGTGTACACCACGATAGGCCAGGCGCGATCCACGAACGGCCCGGGCGGGCCGCAGACCACGCTGCGACCGAACCTCGCCAATGTGCAACTCAGCCTTGTCCCTTCCGCGGAGCGGGATGTGTCTGCCGTCCAGATCGAAGAGGCATGGCGCGAGGAACTGGGTGAGGTGCCCGAGGCCCGCTCGCTGTCCATATCGTCTTCCCTGCTGGGCGTCGGGGCGCCCATCAACGTCCAGCTCAACCATCCCGACGATGCGGTGCTGGATCAGGCGGGCGACCGCCTGATGGCCGAACTGGGCCGCGTCAGCGGGGTCTTCGATCTGGAAAGCGATCAGGATGCCGGTCAGCAGGAAGTCGAGCTACGCCTGAAGCCTTCCGCCAGAACGCTTGGCGTCACGCTTCAGGACGTCGCCAGCCAGGTCCGCGCTGCCTTCTTCGGGGCCGAGGCCGTGCGTGTCCAGCGCGGGCGAGAGGACGTTCGCGTCTATATCCGCCTGCCGGAGGAAGAGCGCGACAGCATCGCCGACATCGAACGTTACCGCGTGCGCGTGCCGGGCGGCGAGGTCGCAATGTCGAGCATAGCGGACGTTTCCTTCGGCGAGGCGCCGTCGGTGATCCGCCGCGAGGACGGGCACCGGATCGCCACGATCACCGGCGACGTCGATGGCGACACGATTACCGGGCAGGAAGTCGCGCAATTGCTGGACGAGAAGATCATGCCGGACCTGCAGGCGGATTACCCCGCGCTGCAATACGAGTTCGGCGGCGAGCAGGAAGAGCAGCAGGAAAGCTTCGGCGACCTGGGTCGTGCCTTCCTGCTGGCGCTGCTCGTGATATATGCACTGCTGGCGGTGCCGTTCCGCTCTTACATCCAGCCGCTCATTATCATGGCGGCGATCCCCTTTGGCATGATCGGTGCGCTGATCGGGCACCTTCTGCTCGGCATCCCGCTGGGCATCCTCTCCATGTTCGGGATCATCGCGCTGTCGGGCGTCATCATCAACGGATCGCTGGTGATGATCGACTTCCTGAACGAGAATCTGGACAACGGGATGGAGCCCGAAGAGGCGATGATCGAAGCGGCCAAATCACGCTTCAGGCCCGTGATGCTGACCGCGATCACCACCTTCCTGGGGGTAGCCCCGATCACTTTCGAGACCAGCCTGCAAGCGCAGTTCCTGATCCCGATGTCCGCCAGCCTGGGCTTCGGCGTCCTGTTCGGGACCGCGCTGCTGATCCTGCTGATCCCCGCGCTGGCGATCATCCAGATGCGCGCCGCGGCCCGCGTTCAGCAATGGCGCGGCAAGGACCGCGCCCAGATCGATCATGGCGGAGAGCCCATGGCACCGTGATGGCGCGTCCCGGCTCTCCTCGCGGTCAGACGATCTTGCGGCGGACCAGGATTGCGCCGGCGGCGAGGCCGAACAGCAGAGCCACGGGCGGTGCGGGCACTTCGGTAGAGCCGCCACCACGCGTGCCGGTGGGCTCGCCTTCGGGCGGAGTGTTGTAAGCCGCGGCCGGGGTTGCGACAGCCATGATCGCGATACCGGCCAATCCCGTAAGCATTTTCATTGAAACCTCCTGCCAAATCACGCCGAATGACCTGCCAGTCCGGGCGCTATTGTCGAGGTCGTTCTGGAAGCGTGACCGAAATCGGCACGCTTCCAGAGCCAATTATTCCGCCGCTTCGACCGAGAGGCTTTCGCCGTTGATCGGATGGTCGAGCTTGTCGAGCATGTCCTTCGGGCACACCTGCCATACCTTCGCCAGGGTACTCTCCCAGTCACGCAGCAGGGTTCGCGCGAAATCGCTACCGGTCAGGTCCACGTGGCGTTCGATCAGACCACGCAGGTGATCGTGCCAGTAATCGGTGGCGATGCGTTGCCACAGGATTGATCCGGGGTTGGCCATGCGCTCGAACCGGTCTTCCGGGTCGAACACGAAAGCCATGCCCCCCGTCATCCCGGCCCCGAAATTGCTGCCCACCGGTCCCAGGATCACGGCCGTCCCGCCCGTCATGTACTCGCAGCCATTTGCGCCGCAGCCTTCGACCACGGCGGTCGCGCCTGAATTGCGGACCGCGAACCGCTCGCCCGCCTTACCGGAGGCGAACAGCGCGCCCGAGGTCGCGCCATAAAGCGCGGTGTTGCCGATGATGCCGTTGTGCTGGCTTTCACGCGGGGCACCCTGGGGCGGATGCAGCACGATCTCTCCACCCGACAGGCCCTTGCCGACATAGTCGTTGGCGTCACCGGCAATCGTCAGACGGATCCCGCGCGCAAGGAACGCGCCGAGCGACTGGCCGGCATTGCCCGTCAGCCGCAGATCGAGCGTGCCGTCGGGCAGGCCTTCGGGCCCATGACGAGTTACGATTTCCGACGAAAGCCGCGTGCCCACCGCGCGGTGAACATTGCGCACCGGATAGCTGAGCGTCAGACGCTCGCCCTTTTCCAGTGCCGCACGCGCGTCTTCCAGAACCTCGCCATCGAGGCTGTCGGGCACGGGATTGCGATGTTCGGGAATGGAGAACACGCGCGGCTCGTCGGTCTGCACCTTCTGCAGGATCGGGTTGAGATCGAGATCGTCCAGATGCTCGGCCCCGCGGCTGATCTGCCGCAGCAGTTCGGTCCGCCCGATCACCTCGTCGAGCGAGGAAAAGCCCAGCTTGGCGAGGATCCGGCGCACATCTTCGGAGAGGAAATCCATCAGCTGGATCACCTTTTCGGGGCTCCCGCCGAACATCTTGCGCAGGCGCGGGTCCTGCGTGCAGACCCCCACCGGGCAGGTGTTGGAATGGCACTGGCGCACCATGATGCAGCCCATGGCCACCAGGCTCATCGTGCCGATGCCGAACTCCTCGGCCCCCAGGATCGCACCGATCACGATTTCGCGACCGGTCTTGAGGCCGCCATCGACCCGCAGCTTCACCTTGTGCCGCAGCCCGTTGAGCGCAAGCACCTGGTTAACTTCGGCCAGGCCCATCTCCCAGGGCGTACCGGCGAACTTGATGCTGGTCTGGGGGCTGGCACCGGTGCCGCCGGTATGGCCCGAGATCAGGATCGCATCCGCGTGCGCCTTGGCCACGCCCGCCGCAATCGTGCCGATACCCGCCGCGCTGACCAGCTTCACGCACACGCGGGCGCGCGGGTTGATCTGCTTGAGGTCGTAGATCAGCTGCGCGAGGTCTTCGATCGAGTAGATGTCGTGGTGCGGGGGAGGCGAGATCAGCGTCACCCCGGGCGTCGAATGACGCAGCTTGGCGATCACTTCATCCACCTTGAAGCCAGGCAGCTGCCCGCCCTCGCCCGGCTTGGCCCCTTGGGCGACCTTGATTTCGATCTCTTCGCAATTGTTGAGGTAGTGCGCGGTGACGCCGAAGCGCCCACTGGCCACCTGTTTGACCCCGCTATTGGCGAGGTCCCCATTGGCGCGCGGCGTGAAGCGCTCTGCGGACTCGCCGCCTTCACCCGAAACGGCCTTCGCGCCGATGCGGTTCATGGCAATGGCGAGCGTTTCGTGCGCCTCCGGCGACAGCGCACCAAGGCTCATCCCCGGTGTCAGGAACCGCGTGCGTATCTTCTCCACCGGTTCCACCTGATCGAGCGGCAGAGGCTCGTCGGCTTCGTCGATACCCAGCAGGTCGCGCAGATAGATCGGGTGCTGGTTCTCCACCACGTCCACGAACCGGCGCCACTGCTTCTCGTTGCCGGTCGCGCAGGCGGTCTGCAGCGCGTGCATCCCGTCCGCGCTCCAGGCATGCACTTCTTCGCCCGAACGCTGGCGATAGAAGCCGCCGATGGGCAGCTGCGCATCGCACACCGCGTAGGCAAGCCGATGCCGGTCCGACGCGCTGAGGAACAGGGATTCGTAACCTTCGCCGGAAATCTTGTTGGGCATGCCGGGGAACAGGTCCGCCGTGATCGCACGGCTGAGGCCGACCGCCTCGAAATTGTAGCCGCCGCGATAGCTGGAGATTACGGAAATCCCCATCTTGGCCATGATCTTCAGGAGGCCATCTTCCAGCGAAACACGGAAATTGGCGAGCGCCTGTTCGCGGCTGATGTCGCCGTACAATCCGCGCTCGTGCCGGGATAGAAGCGCGGCTTCGACGAGATAGGGGTTCACCGTGGTCGCGCCCACACCGATCAGCACCGCGAGCGTGTGCGTATCGAGGCATTCGGCCGAGCGGACATTGACCGAGGTGAAGCTGCGCAGGCCGACGCGGGTCAGGTGGGTGTGAACCGCCGCCGCAGCCAGAATCATCGGCACGCCGATCCGATCGGGCCCCGTGGCCTCGTCGGTCAGGAAAATCTCCGCCTTGCCGTCGCGCACCAGCGCTTCGGCCTCATTGCGGATCCGCTCTATCGCCAGCCGCAGATCGACCGGCTTGCCGGGCGCGTCGAAGGTGCAGTCTATCTCGCCGATGGTATCGCCGAAGCCTGCGCGCAGGCGTGCCCAGTCGCGCGAGGTGAGGATGGGACTTTCGAGGACCAGAACATTGTCGTTCTGGTCGTCTTCCTCGAGGATGTTGGCCAGGTTCGCAAAGCGCGTTCGCAGGCTCATCACATGCCGTTCGCGCAAGCTGTCGATCGGCGGGTTCGTGACCTGCGCGAAGTTCTGGCGGAAGAACTGGCTGACGCTGCGCGGCTTGTCGCTGATGACCGCAAGCGGCGTGTCGTCGCCCATGGAGCCGATGGCCTCCTTGCCGTCGAGCGCCATCGCATCGAGGATCAGCTCCATATCCTCGGTGGTCATGCCCGCTGCGGTCAGGCGCCGACTGAGATCGTCGCCCTCGAAGGAAGGCGTGGCATTTTCCGGTGGATCGGGCAGATCGTCGATCCCGCGGAAGCCTGCAACCAGCGATTCATAAGGCGCCTCGCGCGCGATGCGGGACTTCAGCTCCTCGTCGCGCAGAAGCTGGCCTTCCTCCAGGTCGATGGCAATCATCTGGCCCGGTCCCAGCCGGCCTTTTTCGACCACCTGGCTATCTTCCAGCGACACCATCCCGCTTTCGGAACCGACAACGAGCAGGCCATCATCGGTCAGGTTGAAAGCCAGCGGGCGCAGTGCGTTGCGGTCCAGCCCGGCAACCGCCCAGCGGCCGTCGGTCATCGCGAGTGCGGCGGGCCCGTCCCACGGCTCCATCACCGAAGCCATGTATTGATACATCGCGCGGGTCTCGTCCGGCATGTCAGGCGAAGCCTGCCACGCTTCGGGCACCAGCATGGACTTGGCCGTGGGCATGGCCTTGCCCGAACGCACCAGAAGCTCGATGGCCGCATCGAGGCTGGCCGTATCCGACGCACCGACCGGGATCACCGGTTTGATGTCTTCCGCCGTGCCACCGAAGGACAGGCTCGCCATCTTGATCTCGTGCGTGCGCATCCAGTTCTTGTTGCCGCGGATCGTGTTGATCTCGCCATTATGCGCCAGCGTGCGGAAAGGCTGGGCCAGCCACCACTGCGGGAAGGTGTTGGTGGAATAGCGCTGGTGCAGGATCGCCATCCGGCTGGTGAACAGCGGGTCCATGACGTCCGGATAGAACGTCGGCAGACTTTCGGCGAGGAACAGGCCCTTGTAGACGATCGAACGGGCGGACAGCGAGGCGATGTAGAAGCCCTGCAACTGAGCCTCCACGATGCGCCGCTCGATCCGCCGCCGCACGACGTAAAGCTGCTTTTCGAATTCGTCGATCGACTGCACGTCGGGCTCGGGTCCGGCGATCAGGACCTGTTCGATCTCGGGCCGCGTCTCGCGCGCCTTGCGCCCGATCACCGAAATGTCGACCGGCACCTGCCGCCAGCCATAAACGAACAGCCCGGCGCGGATCAGTTCCGCTTCCACGATGGTGCGGCAGGCATCCTGCCCGCCCAGATCGGTGCGCGGCAGGAAGATCACGCCGACCGCCAGCCGGCCGTCGCGCACGTCGTGCCCGCTGGCGTGAATCGCGCTGGTGAAGAAATCGACCGGTAGATCAAGGAGCAGGCCTGCCCCGTCGCCGGTCTTGCCGTCGGCATCCACCGCGCCGCGATGCCAGATGGAGGACAGCGCATCGATCGCCGCATCCACCACACGCCTCGTCGGCTTGCCCGACACCTCGCCGATCAGCCCGACGCCGCAGGCATCGTGCTCGCTATCGGCATGGTACATTCCTTCCGCCGCGAGGCGGAGCGCTTCCAGTTCCTGCTTGGTCATGCTGCTGCTGCGCTCGGCTTGCGTTCGGCGGCGAGATAGGCCTCGATGTGCTCGGCCACGTCGCGCCCGTCGCGTACGGCCCACACCACCAGGCTGGCGCCGCGCGCAATATCGCCCCCCGCGAATACGCCGGGGAGCGAGGTCATCATGTTTTCATCGCACTCCAGCGTGCCCCACTGGTCCACGTTCAGCCCGGTCTCTCCGAAAATCGCCGGAAGCGGCTCCGGTTCGAAGCCGAGCGCCAGGATCACCAGATCGGCGTCGAGCGCAAAGCTGCTGGAGGGATCCACCACCGGGCGGCGACGGCCATCGGCATCGGGTTCGCCCAGCTGCATCCGGTTGGCCTGGACCTTCTCCGCCCGTTCGCCACCCTCGATCGAGGCGGGGCCGGAAAGCCACAGGAATTCGACGCCCTCTTCCTCTGCATGGGCGACCTCGGTGCGGCTGCCGGGCATGTTTTCCCGGTCGCGGCGATAGAGGCACTTCACGCTGGCGGCGCCCTGGCGCACGGCGGTGCGCACACAGTCCATGGCGGTGTCGCCCCCGCCGATCACGACCACGTTGCGATCCTTGGCCAGCAGGCTGCCATCGGCGTGCGCGGCGACTTCGTCGCCCAGCCCGCTGCGGTTGGACGCGGTCAGGAAATCGATTGCGCGGATCACGCCGTTCTTGTCCGCGCCATCGACCGTCAGCTCGCGCGACTGGTACACGCCGGTTGCGACGAAGATGGCATCGTGCCGTTCGCGCAATTCGGACAGGGTCACATCTGCACCCACCTCGACTCCGCGATGAATATGGATGCCGCCTTCTTCGATCCGGGCGACGCGCCGGTCGACCACACTCTTGTCGAGCTTGAAGTTGGGAATGCCGTAGATCAGCAATCCGCCTGCGCGGTCGTGCCGGTCGTACACATGCACTTCGTGCCCCGCACGGCGCAGGTATTCCGCTGCGGTCAGCCCCGCAGGGCCAGCCCCGATGATGCCCACCGATTGGCCGGTTGCAGGGCCCGGCTCGATCGGGCGAACCCAGCCTTCCTTCCACGCATTGTCGCCGAGATATTTCTCGACGCTGCCGATGGTGACGGCGCCATGGCCGGAAAACTCGATCACGCAATTGCCTTCGCACAGGCGATCCTGCGGGCAGATGCGGCCGCAGATTTCGGGCATGGTGGAAGTGCGTGCAGACAGGTCGTAGGCTTCGCGCAGGCGGCCTTCCGCGGTCAGGCGCAGCCAGTCGGGAATGTGATTGTGCAGCGGGCAATGCGACTGGCAGTAAGGCACGCCGCATTGCGAGCAGCGGCCCGCCTGGCGCTGCGCCTCTTCGTCCGCGAAAGGCGCGCCGATCTCCAGGAAGTCGGCGCGACGGCTTTCGGGGGCGCGCTTGGCCGGATAGGCCTGTTCGCGCTCGACGAATTTATTGGTTGAATTACGTTCTATCGGACCGGCCCAGTTTCAAGCGTCAAAATTAGCGTTTCGGAAAGTCAGCGCCCCCTCCGGCGCATCCTTATAATAGCATTGGCCATGGCACGCGAAATTTCAATGCGAAATGTTGCGCGTGCGAAGGTGCAGGCCAAGGCTGGCCCGCTTGTTGTTGCATCGCGACCTTTTGTAAACCCCACCCATGCCCTAGCCTGCGCCCACAGCCCTTACGAAGGAGAGGTGTCGTGCGACCTATTTCGACTGTACTGGCGGCAAGCGCGCTAATCGCCTGCCCCGCCATCGCCCAGGAGGCCACGCCGCCTGCGACCAACACCGCCGACACAACGCAGGAGGCAACCCAGGGCATCGGCCCCGGCGCAAGGCCGGTCGGCGCGGACTGGAGTCGCTCTCCCGTTACCGCTGCGAGCGGCATGGCTGCGACCGCACATCCGCTCGCCACGCAGATCGCGCTGGATATCCTGAAGGCCGGGGGCAGCGCGGTTGACGCGGCGATTGCGGCCAATGCGGCGCTCGGCCTGATGGAGCCGACCGGCAACGGCATCGGCGGGGATCTGTTTGCAATCGTCTACGATCCGAAAACAGACCGGCTTTACGGCATCAACGGGTCGGGCCGCAGCCCATCGGGCCAAACGCTTGCCCAGCTGAAAGAAAAGCTTGGCCGCGGAGCCACATCGATTCCGGCTGTCGGCCCGCTGCCGATCACGATTCCGGGCACGGTGGATGCGTGGTTCGACCTGCACGAGCGGTTCGGCAGGCTGCCGATGGCGGATAATCTTGCGCCCACGATTCGGTACGCGCGCGAAGGCCACCCGGTGGCCCCGGTGATTTCGATGTATCTGGAGCGCTCACTGGCCGCTTACGAATCGCGCCTCGAAAGGTTCGATTTCGACTTCGAAAATGCCCGGGCGACCTGGTTCGCCGACGGAGATGCACCCGAACCGGGCGAGATGTTCCGCAATCCCGACCTCGCCGACACGCTGGAACGGATCGCAGCCAATGGCCGCGACGAGTATTACGAGGGCGAGACCGCGCGGGTCATCGTCGACTATCTGCGCGAACAGGGCAGCGCCTTTACGCTGGAAGATTTCGCCAGACACGACAGCGAATGGGTCGACGTATCCTGCGTCGCTTACCGCAAGGGCTACGAGCTGTGCGAGCTGCCGCCCAACGGGCAGGGCTTTGCCGCGCTGCAGATGGTCAATATCCTCAAGAACGTGGACCTTGCGCAGTGGGATCGCGGATCGCCGCAGGTCATCCATTACATCACCGAAGCGAAGCGTCTGGCGTTCGAAGATGTGGCCCGGTTTTACGCCGATCCGGATTTCGCGCCCGCGCCGGAAGGCCTGCTGAGCGACGAGTATGGCCGCGAACGCTTCGCCCTGATCGATCCGAAGCGCGCCACGCCTGCCTTCGGTCCGGGCGAACCCAAACTGGAGGGTGAGGGCGACACCACCTATCTGACCGTCGCCGACAAGGACGGCATGATGGTCAGCCTGATCCAGTCCAACTATCGCGGCATGGGCGGCGGGCTGGTCGCGCCGGGGCTGGGCTTCATGTTCCAGGACCGGGGCGAGCTGTTCAGCCTCGATCCCGCGCATCCCAATGCCTACGCGCCCGACAAGCGCCCCTTCCACACGATCATCCCTGCCTTCGTTAAGAAGGACGGCAGGCCCTTCATGAGCTTCGGGCTGATGGGTGGAGGAATGCAGCCGCAGGGCCACGTGCAGATCCTGGTCAATCTGGTGGACTACGGCATGAACCTGCAGGAAGCAGGCGATGCCGCGCGGCTCATGCATGATGGCGGCCGTCAGCCGACCGACGCGCTGGCGGGCAGCCGGGCCGACAGTGTCGAGATCGACGATCTGGGCACGCTGATGGTCGAACCCGGCGTTCCTCTCGCTACGGTCGAGGCGCTGCGCGCGATGGGCCACAAGGTGGAAGTCGAAAGCACCGGCATCCCGTTCGGCGGCTATCAGGCGATCGCCCGCGATCCGGAAACCGGCGTCTATGTCGGCGCGACGGAAATGCGCAAGGACGGACAGGCCAGCGGCTACTAGCAGCGCGCCCGTCGACACTCAGCCCGCCCTGAGGGTGGCGACAAGTCCGCCACCCTCAGGATGAGGTGCGCCTTAAAAAGAGAACGAGGCCATCAGCAGAAAGCCTGTCTCGTATTCGGTCTTGTAGCGGATAGAAGTCTCGCCGGCCGGCAGCGGTTGGTTGGCCACGATGCCGTCTCCCAGCAGCTGCGAGTTCGGATCGACAATAAGGCCCAACCCGATGTTCAGGCTGTTGTCCGACTTGGGGCTGCGCCGCATGCCCACCATTACGCCTATCCCGAGCGAGTCGATTACGTCGTCGGAACCGGGCTGGACGGAGACGAACGGCCCGAAGCCGTAGAGCGCCTCTTCTCTCGTAGCACCGCCAATCGGCCAGAAATGGTGCACCTCCAGCAGGACGCGCGCCTCGCCGTCCTGGCTTTCCGTTACCCGAACGATGTTGTTGACCAGTTCGGCATCCTTGACCCGGCTCTGCCCGCCCCAGTCGAGCGTGAAAGCAACGCCGACGCCGAACTTGATCCCCATGAAGTCCTTGTTCGGCTCTTCGACGGCAGAAACCGTCCGGCTCGGCTGCGGGGTATCGCCGCCTTCATCT
Organism: Citromicrobium sp. UBA3494; assembly: GCA_002377695.1. Lineage (GTDB taxonomy): Bacteria > Pseudomonadota > Alphaproteobacteria > Sphingomonadales > Sphingomonadaceae > Alteriqipengyuania. The sequence continues at coordinate 66,891 of DFQH01000009.1, forward strand.
CCAGGCTCCGACGCAGGGACCTGCGCAGGCCTGTCTTGCAGATCGCCGGTCGCTCCACTCGGCGCGGCTGCCATATCGGCTTGTGCACCGCTGGAAACAGCCAGCTCTTGTGAAACGACCGGATATTCCCGAACTGGCGCAGGCGGCTCGACAATATGGCCATCTGCAACAGGTACCGGACTTGCGATCAACAGGGCCGCAGCCAGTGAATTCACCATCTTACTCCCCCCGAGTAGGTATGCGGCCCGGAGGGGAGCTTGGACGCAATCTGCGCCCCTGTCAGTTCAGGGGCTCTACCTAGAGCGGCGCGAGATGGCGGGAAGGATGGTGAGCCGTGCTGGGTTCGAACCAGCGACCTACTGATTAAAAGTCAGTTGCTCTACCGACTGAGCTAACGGCCCGACCAAGCCGGCTCCCTAAGGAGGGGGCGCGGGCGGGTCAAGCGGGCCTGCAACTGGCGAAGGCTCAACCCGGTATCCGGATCTCGCCACTCCGGCACGATGGCGGTTGCGGGGTCCAGCACAAAGGGGCGCTCCACCAGCCCGGGATGGGGGATGCGCAGGTCGCGCGCGTTCCACGCTCCGCCCGACCACAGCACGATGTCTAGGTCCAGCACCCGGTCGCCCCAGGCCCTGCCGCGCCTGCGTCCGAACTCCCGCTCCAGCCGCTTGAGCGCGCGCAGCAGGGCGGGCGGCGAGAGATCGCTTTCCAGCGCCGCCACCGCATTGGCGAAGGTTCGCCGCGCCGGGCCGATCGGGGCGCTGTCGATCACCGCGCTGCGGATACGCACGGTGCCCAGCGCCGACAGTTCTTCCATTGCCGCGAGCACGACCCCCCGCGGACCTCCGTAGACGCCATGTCGGCGGTTGGAACCGAGCGCGATGAGGTAGGCCTCGCTCAGGTCACACGTCCTGCGCCAGCCGGCCGTACAGCTCGGGCCGCCGGTCGCGGAAGAAACCCATCCCTGCGCGGTGTGTGGCTGCGGTATCGAGGTCGAGCGTGGCGACCAGCACGCCGTCTTCCTCGCGCCCGAATTCAACCAGCGTGTCGCCCCATTCGTTGGTGATGAAGCTGTGGCCGTAGAAGGCCTGCCCGTCCTCCACGCCGATCCGGTTGGACGCGATCACCGGCATGCAGTTGGATACGCTATGCCCCTGCATTGCGCGTTGCCACATGCGACTGGTGTCGAATTCGGCGTCGTAGGGTTCGGAGCCGATCGCGGTGGGATAGAACAGCAGTTCCGCCCCCATCAGCGCCATCGCGCGCGCGGTTTCGGGATACCATTGGTCCCAGCAGACACCCACGCCGATGCGCGTTCCGAACACATCCCACACCTTGAACCCGGTATTGCCGGGGCGGAAGTAGTACTTCTCCTCGTAACCCGGCCCGTCGGGGATATGGCTCTTGCGGTAGACGCCCATGATCTCCCCATCGGGGTCGATCATGGCGAGCGAGTTGTAGTGGTGCGGCCCGTCCTTCTCGAAGAAGCTGGTCGGAATCGCCACGCCCAGCTTCTTCGCCAGTTTCGCCATCGCGCGCACGCTGGCATGCTCTGCCGTGGAGGCGGCGCGGGCGAACAGCGCCTCGTCCTCCACCTTGCAGAAATACGGCCCGTCGAACAGTTCGGGCGGCAGGATCACCTGCGCACCGCGAGACGCAGCTTCCTCTACCAGAGAAGAAACCGCCTCGATATTCTCTGCTTCGTTCTGTGCGCCCAGCGCCAGCTGGAGCGCGGCTACGGTAATCTCACGCATGGCCGCCGGTTACTTTGGCACCAGCGCGAAGTCTACCTGCACGGAGACGCGGCTGGTCGTCTGGCCGGGCTGGATCACCCCGCCCGCCTGCTCCTCGGGCATGGCTTGCGTGCGCACCGGCATGGAGACGGGCGGCGGCGGCGGAGGCGGCGCGCCGGGAATGTACCGGCCACCCTGCGCGCCGCCACCATCGCGGATGGTCAGCACGCGGGCGATCTCCATGTCGGCCGCATCGGCATAGGCCTGCGCGCGCGCCTTCGCGGCCTTGAACGCCTCGCCATAGGCGGTGTTGGCGGCCTTTTCGCTGTCGGAGATGCGCAGGTCCGGGCCGGAGAAGACGTTCGCGCCCGCTTCGGTCGCGGCGGTCACCGCATCGCCCGCCTTCTCGATATCGCGCACGGTCACCGCGACGATGTTGTTCGCCTGGTACTGGCCCTTGCGGTCGCCGTACTGGATGCGCTGGATACCCACGGTGCGCGTCTGGATATCGTCCGCAGGCACCCCCGCCTCGCGCAGCGCCGCCACGACTTCGCGGATATCCTGCGCATTGGCATCGCTTGCCGCCTTGCCGGTGCGAGCGAAATTCTCGACCCCCACCTGGAAGAACGCCTCGTCGGGGCGGACTTCGGACTCACCCGTCGCGCTGACCGACAGGAGTGTCTCGTCGCGGTCGACCCCGCGCGGGTCGTAGGCTTCGTTGCAGGCGGCAAGCGCCAGCGGCGTCACGAGCAGGGGCAGGCAGGTCTTTCGCACGGCAATCATCCCGTTGTTACGACGTCAAACCGCAGGCTTGACCACGCGCGAATGAACGCTGCCTGCATACGCTCAGCGCTTCGCGAACAGCAGCGTCATCCGGTCGCTCTCGCCCACCGGCGCCGCCTCGGCCACATCGCCGCTATTGCTGGGCGCGAGCGTCCACACGCCGCCCTCCCAGTTCGCCGGATCGGCGGGGTTGGCGTTGATGTCGCTCATCCCGACCAGTTCGAAGCCATGCGCCTCGACCAGAGCGATCACGTCTTCCTGCCGCAGGTAGCCCTTGGAGCCATTGGTATAGTCGCCCGGCGCATCTTCGTTCGCGCGGTGCTGCACGATGCCGAGCATCCCGTCGTCCTTCAGCATCGAGCGGATGCGGGTGAGTTCGGTATAGAGCACGCCAGAGCGCAGCAGGTTGTGCATTTCGCGGAAGATCAGCGCCCGGTCGACCGTGCCTGCCATCGCTTCGGGGACATCCTGCGAGGCATAAACGCTCATCGGCGCGCCGGTGAGGTTCCAGCCCGGGCTCGCCTCTTCGAACTTGCCGGGCAGGCCGCCGAAATACTCGCCGAAGCGCGCTGCATCCGCCGCAGCCGGGTCGGGCGTCAGGCCGACATAGCGCCCCTCGCTGCCGAGGTACGGCACCAGAATGCGCGTGTACCAGCCGCCGGCGGGCATGTAGTCCACAACGGTCATCCCCGGCTTCACCTGGAAGAAGTCGAGCGTTTCGAACGGGTGGCGCCACTGGTCGCGCTGCGCATCCTCGCCCCGCGCATCGGAGGCAACCGCAGCTTTGAGTGCCGCGTGATGTTGGTGCCGTTCGGCGGTCACGCCCATGTGATCGTCGGCGATGGCAGGTGTCGCAAGAGCGAGCCCGGCGGCTGTGGCAAGAAGGGCAAGGCGCATCGTGAATTCTCCCCTGGTGTTCTTCGATGTCAGGCACATTAGAAGCGCGCCCTCGCATGGCAAGGGTGCCGAAAGGCGGCCGAGCATGGCAATCTTGCGCATGCTTCCTACCTCCGTTGCCAAAGGAGATTGATGTATGAGCGAGACCGCGATTTTCGGAGGCGGCTGCTTCTGGTGCACCGAGGCGGTGATGAAGGACGTGATCGGCGTGGAAAGCGTCGAGAGCGGCTATATCGGCGGCAAGGTGGAGAACCCGACCTACAAGCAGGTGTGTGGCGGCGATACCGGCCATGCCGAGGCGGTGAAGGTCACCTACGATCCCGACACGATCAGCTATGCCGAACTGCTCGATATGTTCATGGGGACGCACGACCCGACCCAGCTGAACCGGCAGGGCAACGACGTGGGCACGCAATACCGCAGCGCGATTTTCCCGCTCGATGCGAAGCAGCAGGAAGAAGCCGAAGCCGCGATCGGGCGCTGGAACGCGGCCAATGGCGCGATGGCGGTGACCACGATCGAGGGCATGTCCAATGGCGAACAGACCGCCACCTGGTACTCGGCGGAAGGCTATCACCAGGATTACTGGGACGGCGAAGGCCAGCGCAATCCCTATTGCCAGGCGACGATCCCGCCCAAGCTGATGAAGCTGCGCAAGAGCTTCCAGAAATACGTGAAGGACGACGCCTGAGTCGCCCGACCGGAAAAGGCGCCTGCCCCCTCCCCTGACACACCTGACACAGTGTTCAGGGGCCAAAAAACCACCGCCGGTTCGGACGTCGAAAAAGACGACCCGGACCGGCGTTTTCGTATCGTGACGCATGGCGCGAGGATGGCACGGCTGCGTGCCTGTAGGACAGCGCGTTCATAGGCGGATTCGAACTTCGGGGTTGCGCCTCGCGCGGATGGCCCCACGTTGGAGCGCATCGAATATTCCCGTGGCCGCAATGATACTGCCGCCCCAACCCTCAGTCAGAGAGGAAATAGCTTATGCCTACAGCCAAGAACGGCGACACCGTCGCCATCGATTTCGTGGTCAAGACCGAAGCAGGCCAAGTGGTCGGCAACACCGAGGAAAGCGGCCCGCAGGTCGTCACGCTCGGCAAGCAGGAAATCTTCCCGCAGATCGAAGCCGCGCTCGACGGAATGGAAGTCGGCTCGGTCCAGCAGGTCAAGATCGACAGCGACAACGCCTTCGGCCCGCGCCGCGAGGAACTCGTGATCGACGTACCGCGCGAGAACCTGCCCGCAGAGCCCGCCCCGCAGCCGGGCATGCAGCTTTCCGCGCAGGGCCAGGACGGCCAGCCGATCCAGCTCGTCATCACCGAAGTGCAGGAAAACTCGGTCAAGGCCGACGGCAACCACCCGCTGGCAGGCGAAGACCTGACCTTCGGCGTGACGCTGGTCGAGATCAAGGAAGCCGCGTAACCCGCGCGAACCTTGTGACGGGCCGCAGTTTGATGCGGCCTGAGGACCCACGAACTCCGTCCGATCCGGGCGGATTTTTTGGACACGAGAAGCGGCCTCGGGCGAATGCCCGGAGGCCGTTTTTCTTTGGGAGTCGGCAGGTTGCGACCCCATTCCGGGCATCACGAAGCGCGTGCTCGTAACCCAGTCTCAAGTGTCTTCACCAACTGAAATCCGGGGTAGTTCCGCTTTGTGTATTTATGCCTGTAGTAGGCGTTCCAGTAGCTCGCCACGCGCTGCTTAGTCAGTTTCCAATATTCACTATTTTCGGAGATGAACGAGATTATCGAGTCAACATTTGACGGAGATGTCGCAGCAGCGATGTCCTCGATTATCTCGACAACATACTCACCAATCAAGGCTACCACAAAAGGTGCGGACCATGGCTGCACCGAGGGCAAAAGCGATTGCAAAGCACGCTGCCGGTCAAAGCCGTCGCAACTCTGAGTTTGAAGACAGGCGACCATTTGCTCGATGCGACCGCCATTCGAGGGTCCGCTCTGGGCCTCGTTATATCGCAATCGTCGCGGCACGAGTATCTTCTCGCCGCCCACTAAAAGACTGACTTGGTCGGCCCATTGTCGCGGATTCAGGAGGCCATGGACCACAATTCCGGCTTCGACCGCGTCTGTCCTCATCGACGTGGGAAACGCGTCTGCAAGCTGGCTGACGTCAATTTCAGTTAACATCTGAGGATGGTTCATAGCCTCGATTGTCTAGCTTTCTGGATTTCCGCTTGCCACCCCGTAGCAGTCACTTCTTATCCGCCCGCCATCGCGCCAGAAGGACCACCCCCTTTCTCCTCCCCCTCGAGGGGGAGGCTGGGTGGGGGTGTGCCAAGGCCGGTGGCGTAGAGCCCCCACCCCCAGCCCCTCCCCCAAGGGAGGGGAGACAGGCGCAGGATGTTAACCGTCCAGCAATGCGCCCAGCGCCCCACGTGCTTTCGGGCTTCGAGCGTGCCCGGGTTGGACGCGCATGGCTTTGACCACAAACGGGCGCTAGACCCGAAACGTGCTCAACAGCCTGCTTCGCTCCCTCCCCTATCTTGTCCATACGAACCGCGAGTTCGGCCTGATGATGGCGGGCCGCAAGCCGATGGCTGTGTTCGTTGATGGCAAGGACCGCTTTCCCGAAGTCGTTGCACGCTACATCCGGCTGTTCGACAGGCATGTGACGAGCGGACGGTTTGTCCGCGCCGATCGGCTTGGACCCGGTGCAGGCGTACGAACATATATGGCGCACCGGATATTCTTCACGCTTCCCGGTGAGGAATGGCGCGTCGACGCCTATCTCGCCCTGATCGATGGCGATGATCGCTGGACTGCCGACCACGAGCGGCGGCAGGGCGAATTGCTCGGCTACGAAGACTGGATGAACGACTATTGGATCGAGCACGTTTACTCGGGCCGATAGGTTACCCACAAAGCCCCACCGGGACCTCGGCAGACCCATGTCGAATATGAGGAACGTAGCGTCCTCGCCGCAAGTTAAGTCCGTCAGATACAAAAGGAATCTGCCGGATGCCCAAGCCTGACAAGAAGATGATCGCCAAGACCATGCGCAGCATGGATCTCTGCATGATGACGACGCATGGCGAGGGTGGCACGCTCACCAGTCGCCCGATGAGCAACAATGCGCAGGTCGATTACGACGGCGACAGCTATTTCTTCACCGCGCCCGAGACACGCAAGCTGCGCGATATCGAGCGCGACGATCACGTGGCGCTCGATTTCCAGAGCGAGGGCGTATGGCTGACCATCCGCGGCACCGCGAGCGTCCATGACGATCCCGAGCTCATCAAGGAGCACTGGACGCCCGATATCGAGAAGTGGTTCGGCCACGGCCCCGACGAACAGGACGGCGTGCTGATCATCAAGGTGACCGCCAGCGAGGCCGAACTTTACGGCGAGGACGAGGGCGTGGTCGATATGGCCGGCTGAGCGTCCTGCTCCTCCCCTCGAGGGGAAGGTTGGGTGGGGGCGTACGGCGAAAGCGGCTTTGGTCGCGCCTTGCCATTGGCGCAGAGCCCCCACCCCCAACCCCTCCCCCATGGGAGGGGAGGTTTGCGGCTAACTCTTTCTCCAGCGCGCGACGAAGAAGCCGTCGAGGCCGCCGTGCTCGGGCAGCATTCCGGGGTCGGTGCGCAGGGTGCCTTTTGCCGTGGGGGACAGGCCTGCGGGCAATTCCTCCGCGCTGATCGGCTCTTTGGTGAGCCAGACCTTCTCGGCCTGCGCTTCGCCCTCCTCGCTCTCCAGCGAGCACACCGCGTAGACCAGCATCCCGCCGGGCGTGAGCCAGCCGCTCGCGCGCTCGATCAGGCGTTCCTGCACTTCGGCGAGGTCGGCGATCTGGCGCGGGCCGATGCGGTGGAGCACGTCGGGGTGGCGGCGCGCGGTGCCGGTCGCGGTGCAGGGGGCGTCGATCAGGATCGCATCGAACGGCGCCTCAGGCTCCCACTTGAAGGCATCGGCGGCGATCACGTCCGCCGAAAGGCCTGTGCGCTTGAGGTTTTCCTCCAGCAGCTTCAACCGCTTGGCCGAGATATCGAGCGCGGTCACACTCCACCCCTGCGCCGCCAGTTGCAGCGTCTTGCCGCCCGGCGCGGCGCAAAGGTCGAGCGCGCGGCGGCCATTCCCTTCGCCCAGCAGGCGCGCGGGGAGCGAGGCGGCGAGGTCTTGCACCCACCACGCCCCATCCTCGAACCCTTCGAGCCCGTGCACCGCCTGCCCGCGCGAGAGGCGCAGGTGGCCGGGCTTCAGGCTGTCCGCGCCCAGCTTCACCGCCCATTCGGCGGTGTGTGATGCGTCCTTCAGCGTCAGGTCGAGCGGGGGCGGTTCGGCGAGACCTTCGGCAATCGCTCCGGCGCGGTCGCCCCAGCGTTCGGCCACGGCGTCGGGCAGCGTCGGAGCCGCAGGCAGTTCGATGCCGCGCTTCGCCAGCGCTCCGAACACGCCATGCGCCAGCCGCTTGGGCCCGCCCGACAGCAGCGGCAGCGCGGTCGCGACCACCGCATGCGGCGGGGTGTCGAGCCGCAGCCATTGCGCCAGCATCAGCCGCAGCACCGTGCGCGGCTTGGCATCCTCGGGCAGAACCTCGCGCGTCGCGCTGTCGATCAGGGCGTCGAAATCGACCAGCCAACGCAGCGTTTCCGCCGCAATTGCGCGGGCGAGCCCCGCGTCGGGCGCAGGCAGTCCATGGAGCGCCGCCGTCTCGTTCTGCTCCAGCGTTTCGCCCCGGCGCAGGACGCCATCGAGCATGCGCAGCGCCGCGCGGCGGGCTGGCAGGCCGGGCACATCGCCCCCGGCTTTGGGCTTACCGGCTTTAGTCATGCTTGAAACCGGGTGCGAACAGGATCATTTCTTTCATATGAGACGCGCTACCGAACGCCCGCAAGACTTCAAGAAGCCTGCGCACTGGAGCGACGACCCCGCACCCGCGCCCGAACCCATAGACGCGAGCGAGGAAGACCCCAAGGGCCTCAGCCCCACCCGCTATGGCGACTGGGTGAAGGACGGGATCGCCATCGATTTCTGACGCCTAGGACAGCGCTCTAGGCCAGCGGCTTCAGCACGATCTGCAATCCGTCCCTGGGCTGCGGGATCGGCCAGGCCTGCCAGTCGGGCGTGTAGCCTTCCGCCACCTCGACCCGGTAGCGCGTCAGCAGGTGCGCCATCATGATCTTCACCTGCATGTAGGCGAAGTGGAGGCCCAGGCACATGTGCGCCCCGCCGCCGAACGGCACCCACGCATATTTGTGCCGCGCCTTTTCCGCCTCGCGCGTGAAGCGCATCGGATCGAACTTTTCCGGGCTATCCCAGATTTCCGGGTCGTTGTGGACGAAAGTGGGGTTCACGCCCACCGGCGTACCCGCCGGAATGCGGTATCCGTGGAATTCGAATTCCTCCAGCGCGCGGCGCGGGATGGAGGGCACGGGCGGCATCATCCGCAGCGCTTCCTTGAACGCCATTTCGGTCAGTTCGGCCTTTGCCAGGTCCTCGTACCCCAGTGCGCGCCCTTCCCCTCCGGTGATCGCGCGCAGTTCCTCGCGTAGCTTTTCCTGCCACTCGGGGTTCTTGGCGAGGTAATAGACCAGCGACGTGGCGGACGATGTGATGGTGTCGTGCGCGGCCATCATCAGGAAGTTCATGTGGTCAACCACTTCGTCGACCGGCAGCAGCTCGCCATCGTCGCGGGTGGCGGTGGCGAACTGGCTGAACATGTCCTGCCCGCCGCCCTCGGCCCGGCGGCGCTGCGTTTCCTTGGTGAAATACTCGACCAGATATTTCCGACCGTCGGTGCCCTTCTTCATCTTGGTGAAGGGCAGCGAATGCCGGATCGGCGCGACGGAGGCCTGGACCATGTCCACGAAGGCCTGGTTCACCTTGTCTGCTTCCTCGCCGAAGGGAATGCCGATGAAACTGTCCGCCGCAAGGTCGAGCGTCAGCTGCTTGATGGCGGGGTAGAACTTCATGCTACCCGCGCCCCATTCCTCCATACGGTCGGCAATGCCGCGGTTGAGGCTGCCGACGTAGTGGCGCATCGGCTCTGGCTTGAACGCGATCGACAGCGCCTTGCGGTCGGCCCGGTGATGGTCGAAATCCATCAGCATCAGCCCGCGCGGGAACAGCTTGTCGAGGATCGGGCCCCAGCCCTGCTCGCTGGAGAAAATCTTCTTGCGGTCGAACAGCACCAGTTCGTTCGCGTCCGCGCCGATCAGCGCCACGGTCGTCCCGCCGAACGCCTTGTTGCGGTACACGCGCCCGTATTTTTCCACCATCGCGCGGGTGAAGGCGGGCGGATCGGCCAGCATCCTGAAGGTGTTGCCGACGACGGGCAGGCCCGTCTCGCCGGGAATGTGCGAGAGGTCCGAAGGGTCCGGATTATCCTCTTTCCAGTGCGTGGGGCGCGCTGTTGCGGGCTGGTGGGCGGCTAGCGTGGCCATGGGGTGTCCTCTCTCCTTATTGACCCCAATGTAAGTTATTTTCCGGGCCGAATCCAGCCGCTCAAATCCACCCCGCACACTCGCGCTTCAGCAGGGCTTCGAGCATCGCCAGCCCGGCGTCGGACGTGTTGAGGCAGGATAGCGCCGCGAACTGCTCCCCGCCTGCATCGGTAAACTGTTCGCGCCCCTGAATCGCCAGTTCCTCCAGCGTTTCGAGGCAATCCGCGGAAAAGCCTGGCGCGACGATGGCGAGGCGCTTCGTACCGCCCCGCGCCTCTTCCTCCAGCACCGCGTCGGTTGCCGGCTCCAGCCACTTGGCAGGGCCGAAGCGCGACTGGAAGCTGGTGCGAAAGCGCAGGCCCGGTCTGGCGAGCTTCGCTTCCAGCAATCGGGCGGTCTTCTGGCAATGGCAGTGGTAGGGATCGCCCAGCTGCAGTGTGCGGGCGGGCATGCCATGGAAACTCATCAACATCAGCTCGGGCGCGAAATCCAGCGTGCCGAGCTGGCGGTCGATATCGGCAGCCAAAGCGTCGATATAGAGCGGATCGTCGTGGTAGGGCGGCAGCGTGCGCAGGCTCGGCTGCCAGCGCTGCGCGGCGAGCCACTCGTTCGACTTGTCGACCACGGTCGCGGTCGTCGCCGCGCAATATTGCGGATAGAGCGGCGCCAGCAGGATGCGGTCGCACCCTGCCTCTTGCAGGGCCCTCAGTTGTTCCGGGATCGAAGGCGCGCCGTAACGCATCGCCCAGTCGACCTGCACCGCATCGCCGAAGGCGCGCTGCATGGCTTCGGCCTGCGCCTTGGTGATCGCCGCGAGTGGCGAACCTTCGTCGCTCCACACCTTGCTGTAGGCCTCCGCCGATTTGGCGGGTCGCGTATTCAGGATGATGCCGCGCAGGATCGGCTGCCAGGCGATCTGCGGTATCTCGATCACGCGCTTGTCGGACAGGAACTCGCCCAGATAACGCTTCACCGCCTTGGCCGTGGGCGCCTCCGGCGTGCCGAGATTGACGAGGAGAACACCCACCTTGCCCGAACGCACGGGGGGATGGTCTTCGGGAAGCTGTTGATCTTGCCAGGTCATGCGCTGCGCCATGCCCGTATGGCAGGCTTCGTCAAGATGACCATGATGGGCAGCCCCCTTTCGAGGATCACTGCCCGGATGCCGCGTCGAGCGGCAATCTGCGCGAACGCTGCCCGGTTGCCGAAGCCAGCGCGTTGGCAATGGCGGGCGCGGCCACCACCGTCCCAAGCTCGCCGGGGTCGAACGGGTCGGCGCTGCTGCCAACGAAATCGATCGCGATCTCCGGGCAGTCGGCAAGCGTGGGCAGGTTGAGCGAGGCAAGGCGGCTGGCCGTCGGCAGGCCGCGCCGGAAGCCGATGGCGGACCCCAGCGCGAGCGACATGCCGTAGACCAGCCCGCCCTCGATCTGCTGGCGGGCAAGATCGCGATTGACGATTCGCCCGATGTGGGCCGCCACGCTCAGCCGGGTGACGCGCACCCCGCCCTCGCCCCGGCTGGCCTGCGCCACGCAGGCGATGCGGCCCGTGCGATTGCCCAGCTGCATGCGGTGACAGGCGAGGCCCTGCCCGCTGGCGATCTCTCCGCCGCTCCACTCGGCAAGCCGCGCGGCGCGTTGCAGCACCTCCACCATGCGCAGGTCCTGCCCCAGCATCGCGATGCGGTAGGAAAGCTTCTCCCGCCCCAGCGCTTCTGCCAGCTCGTCGATGAAGCACTCGGTGAAAAACGCGGTGATCGCATCGCCGCCGCCCCGCATGCGCGCGACCGGCAGGCCGATGGCAACGGGCACGTGATCGATCGCCAGATTGGGGATCGCATAAGGCGGGATTGCGCCGGACACTGCCAGCGGATCGCTCTCGCCCCGCGTGTTCTCGCGCGCGGCCCAGGTGGTCCGATTTTCGAACAGGCGGGCGCCCTGTTCGCGCATGAAGGGCGGGATCGCGATTCGGCTGGTCAATGCGATAATGCTGCCATCGCGCCCCAGCCGGGCGGAAAGCTCGGCGGCGGCGGGGGCACGCGGCGGACTGGCGACCATTTCCTGCCAGCGCGACCAGACCAGCTGTACCGGACGGCCCAGCTCGCGCGCGATCACCGCAGCCTCGATCGCGTGCGTATGATCCAGCCGCGCATCGAAGCTGCCGCCTGCCGCCATGGGCACGAGGACGACATTCTCCACGCCGATGCCCAGCGCGCGCGCCGCCGCGACCCGCGCACGCTCGGGCGCCTGGCTCGCCATCCACAGGGTCAGCTTGCCATCGTCGAGCCAGGCGGTGGCCGACGCCGTTTCCAGGGGGGCGTGGACCGCGGGCGCGATATCGTAGCGGCGGGCAAGCGTGGGCTCTCCGTCGAGCACTTCGCCCGCGCCGACCAGCACGACCCGCTCGGCCGCGCCCTCCTCGAGACCTTCGGAGAGCGCCCTTGCAATCCCGTCGCTGTCGACCGGTGCGCCCGTGACGAACACCGGCTTCATCGCCTGCAGCGCCTTTTCGGCGGCCCACCATGTCTCGCCCGCCGCCGCGAGCCAGCGGTTGCCTTCGACGATGCCGACCAGCCCGCGCACGTTCGCAGCCGCCGCCGCGTCGTATCGCTTCAGCCGCGCGCGATCGGCCGGACCATGGCGGATCGCCACATGCACCATGCCCGGCAGCCGGACGTCACCAGCGAAAAGGAAGCTGCCATCGACCTTGGCCGGCAGATCGACCCGGGGAAAGGCAGTCTCGGCGGTAGTGCCCGCCCCGCGCGGTGGCTCGGCGGGCGGTTCGCTGTTGAGCGGCGCGATGTCGGGCGGATCGCGCCGGGCCGCGCCTTCGGCCAGCTCGGCGAAGCGCAGGCGGCGCTTGCCCGCAAGCACGAAGCCGTCCGTGGCTCTGCATTCTTCAGGCGAGACGCCCCAGCGCGCGGCGGCTTCCGCGATCAGCATGGCGCGCGCGGTGGCCGCCGCCTCGCGTGCCGGGCCTTCGTAAGCGGCCAGCGTGGTCCCGGCGGCGGTGGCATTGAACCGCGTGCGTTCGGCAAAGCGGCGGGCAAGCAGCGAATCCTCGCTGCCCGCGATATCGGCGCCGCCTGCCAGCCACAGCTGCGCCCAGTGGGCGGCGAGCGGCACGTTGGGGTAGGCGCCCGTGGGCGGGGCCGGTTCGACCGCGATCTGGCGCCAGTCCGCGCCGAGCTCCATCGCCACGATCTGCGGCAGCAGCGTGGTGACGCCCTGCCCCATCTCGCATTGCGGCATCGCGACCGTCACCACCCCGTCGGCGGCAATCTTCAGCCAGGCGTTGAAGCCGGCCTCACCCTCGGTCGGGGCCAGCGGCGCGCCGAAGCGCTGGGGCATGAGGACGAAGGCAATGGCAAGGCCACCGCCCGCCGCCGCGCCCGCCAGCACCCCCCGCCGCGAGATTCTCATGCGGCGCCGGTCCTCAGCGCTTCGTATATCCTGTCGGCGATAGCGCGATAGGCCGCGCCTTCGGGCGTGTCGCCCAGTGCGATAGGCGTACCCGCATCGCTCGCCTCGCGGATGGCAAGGCTGAGCGGAATGCGGCCGAGGAACGGCAGATCGAGCCGCCCGGCGGCACGTTCCACTCCGCCGCTGCCGAAGGGATCGCTCGCCTCGCCGCAGTGGGGGCAGACATAGCCCGCCATGTTCTCGATCAGGCCCAGGATCGGCACCTCTCCCTGATCGAACAACGATCCGGCACGCGCCGCATCGGCCAACGCCAGATCCTGCGGGGTGGAGACGATCACCGCCCCATCGGGGCGGAATTTCTGCAGCATCGTGATCTGTACGTCGCCGGTGCCCGGCGGCAGATCGACCAGCAGCAGTTCCGCATCGCCCCAGTTGGCTTCGAACAATTGCGCGAGCGCGCGCCCCGCCATCGGCCCGCGCCAGGCGAGCGCGCGGCCCTTGTTCACGAGGTGCCCCATCGACAGCATCGGGATTTCCGCCGCGCCGACCACGGGCTGCAGCGTTTCTCCCTCGGCCTCGGGCTTCATGTCCTCGCTCTTGAGCAGGATCGGCTGCGAGGGGCCGTAGATATCGGCGTCGATCACGCCGACCTTCACCCCCGCCCGTTTCAGCGCGACCGCGAGATTGGCGGTGACGGTGGATTTGCCCACGCCGCCCTTGCCCGAACCGATGGCAACGATTCGCCGCTTCACGCGCTCGCCCATGAAGGCGACTGCGACCGTCTTGCCATCGGCGAGGTCGTCCAGGGCTTCCTTCAGCTCGGTTTCGGCCGCGCCGCGCGCCGCCGCGTCCAGCCCGGTTCCTTCGACAACCAGCGAGATCGCGCCCTCGCGCACCCGCACCGCTGCCAGCCGATCCGCAAGCCCGGGGCGCAGCGCCGCCCTCACCTTGCCAACGTCCACTGTTTCTTCCTGTGTCACGCGGGCGTCAATAACAGCAAAAATGCGCGGGCAACCCCTGTTTTTCGTTGCGCGGTGTACCTATAACGGCAGGCATGAAAATCTTGGACGGGTTTCACTCGAAAATTGGGCTGGCCATGGCCGGCAAGAATCCATGGGGCGGTTCATCCGGTGGCTCATCGGACGATGGCGACGGTTCCGACCGGCCCGAGGGCGACAAGAGCGGCGATAAAGGCAGCAAGCCCTCCGGTCCGCGCAACCCATGGCTGCCGCAGGGCGGCGACCGGCGCGGCGACGGCGAACGGCGCTCTGCCTCGATCGAGGATATCTTCAAGAACCGCGGCCCCGAAGGCCCGCGCCGCCGGCCCGGCGGCGGCGGCCCGGGCGGCCCGAATTTCCGTTTCCCGGACCGTCCCGGCGGCAAGAGCTGGGTGCCGGTGATCATTGCGATCGTCGCGATCATCTGGCTTGCCGTCACCATGACCCACCAGGTCGGCCCGCGCGAGCAGGGCGTGGTGACATGGCTGGGCGGCAAATATTCACGCACGCTGCAGCCGGGCATCAACTTCACCGCGCCGTGGCCGATCCAGGTCGTCGATATCGAGAATGTCAGCGAGATTCGCCAGAACGCCATCGGCGAAGGGGGCGAAAACCTGATCCTGACCGGGGACCAGAACCTGGTCGACCTGTCCTACCTCGTGCGCTGGAACATCAAGGACCTCGTCCAGTTTCGCTTCGCGCTCGCCGAGCCGGAAGAAACGCTGACCGAGGTGGCCGAATCGGCGGTGCGCGCCGCCGTGGCCGAGACCGAGCTGGACACCGTCCTTTCGGGTGAAGGGCGCGAAACCGTCGAGACGCGGGTGCGCCAGCGGATGCAGACGCTGCTGGACGCCTATGGCGCGGGGATCGCGGTGCAGGGCGTCGAGATCGCCCGGACCGAGGCTCCGCAGCAGGTGATCGAGGCGTTCAACGACGTGCTCGCCGCCCGGCAGGACCGAGAGCGCAACCTGAACGAGGCACGCCGCTACGAACAGCAGCTGCTGGCGCAGGCGCAGGGTAGCGCGGCGGAGTTCAACGAGATCTACGAACAGTACCGTCTCGCGCCCGAAGTGACGCGGCGCAGGCTCTATTACGAGACCATGGAGAGCGTGCTGTCGACCACCGACAAGACCATCGTCGAAACCGATAGCGGCGTGACCCCCTATCTGCCGCTGCCCGAAATCCGCCGCCGCGCGCAGGCGCAGCCGGCACCGGCAACGGCGCCCTCGGCCGACAATGCGGGAGGCAGCCAATGAGCCGTATCTGGAACGACTACAAGGGCGCCGTGATCGCGGTGCTGGCGCTGATCGTCATCCTGCTGATGAGCGTGGTGATCGTGCCCGAAACCCATCAGGCCGTGGTGATCCGGACGGGTGAGCCCGTGCGGGTGGCGAACAATTTCGATCCGGACGAACGCTATGGCCAGACCGGCTCCGGCATGATCCTGCGCATCCCGATCCTCGAGCGGGTGCAGCTGGTCGACAAGCGCATCCTCGATCTGGACATGGAGGGCGAAACCGTCCTCTCAAACGACCAGCAGCGTCTGGAAGTGAACGCCTATGCGCGGATGCGGATTTTCGATCCGGTGCTGTTCGTTGAGGCCGCAGGGACGGAAGAGCAGCTGCGCAACCAGCTCGAACCGATCCTCACCTCCGTGCTGCGGCAGGAGCTTGGCCGGCGGACCTTCGCCAGCCTGCTGACGCCCGAACGCGGCAACGCGATGACCAACATCCGTAACGCGCTGGACCGGCAAGCCCGGCAGTACGGGGCGCAGGTGCTCGACGTGCGGATCAAGCGCGCCGACCTGCCGCAGGGCACGCCGCTGCAAGCTGCCTTCACCCGGATGCAGTCGGACCGGCAGGAAGAAGCCGAGACGATCCGTGCGGGCGGCCGCCGCGATGCGCAGATCATCCGCGCCGAAGCCGACGCCGAGGCCGCCCAGATCTATGCCGAAGCCTTCAACAAGGACCCGGAATTCTACGATTTCTACCGCGCGATGCAGAGTTACCGCACCACGTTCATGAACGACAATGCCGAAAGCTCGGTGATCCTGTCGCCCGACAACGAATATCTGCGGCAATTCCGCGGGCGGTGATGCCCGCTGGTCGATCCCTGTGGCCTCTCGGCAGAGTGGCCCGGGCTCGTTCAATCGCGATTAAGCGCCCGCCGCCTTCAGTCGGCGCGGGATAGAGAACGGCTGCTCGCGCATTGATTGCGCGAGCGGGGCCGAGACAAGAAGAGGAACAAGAAGGACGTGAGACCCGTGCGATATGCTTATGGCCTGACTTCGGCGCTGCTGATCGGTGGCGCGACCATCTCCCTGGTGACCGGCCAGCCCGCTGGCGCGCAGGTCGCCCAGAACGACGACAGCCGGATCCAGACCACCGTGCCGCGCGCCGGTGCGCCTGCCAGCTTTGCCGACCTGACCGAACAGCTCGCCCCGGCGGTGGTGAACATCTCCACCCGCCAGCGGGTCGAGGTGCAGAGCGCCAATCCCTTCGCGGGCACGCCCTTCGAAGGCCTGTTCGGCGATCGCCGTGGTGGCGGCCAGCCGACCACGCGCGAAGGCCAGTCGCTCGGCTCGGGCTTCATCATCTCGGCCGACGGGTATGTGGTTACGAATAATCACGTGGTTACGCCGCAGGGCAACGGCACGGTCGAGGAAATCACCGTGACCATGCCCGACGGCGCGGAATACGAGGCGGAGCTGGTCGGCAAGGATGCCGATTCCGACCTCGCCGTGCTCAAGATCAGCCGCGGCGAGCCCTTCCCGTTCGTGAAGTTCGGCGATTCCGCTTCGGCGCGCGCAGGCGACTGGGTGGTTGCGATCGGCAATCCCTTCGGCCTCGGCGGTACGGTGACCAGCGGGATCATTTCCTCCGTGCTGCGCACCGCCGGTGCCGGTGCCTACGACCGCTTCATCCAGACCGACGCCGCGATCAACCGCGGTAACTCCGGCGGCCCGCTGTTCGACATGCAGGGCAACGTCATCGGCATCAACAACGCCATCCTCTCGCCTTCGGGCGGCAGCGTGGGCGTGGGCTTCGCCATCCCCGCAGACACCGCCGCGCCGATCGTGGAGCGGCTGCGCCGGGGCGAGACCATCGAACGCGGCTATCTGGGCGTGGGCATCGGCCCCGTGACGGACGATTTCGCCGCCGCACTCGGCCTGCCACGCAACCGTGGCGAGGTGGTGCAGTCGGTCGTCGACGACGAAGCGGCGGCACGTGCCGGTATCGAACCGGGCGATGTCGTGATCGCGGTCAACGGGCGTGACGTCACGCCCGACCAGACGCTGTCCTTCCTCGTCGCCAACGTGAAGCCGGGCACGACCATCCCGATCACGCTGATCCGCGATGGCCAGCGCCGCACGGTCAATGTGACGGTCGGCACCCGGCCCAGCGCGGAAGAGCTGCGCGAATCGCAGATGTTCAGCGAAGACGATGCGGAAGACCAGATGAACGCGCCGCTCGACGGCAACGAGTTCCTCGCACAGAAGCTCGGCCTTGGCGCGGTCGCTATCAACCCGGCGATTGCCCGCCAGCTGGGCGTTTCGGCGGATACGCGCGGTCTTGCGATTGCGGCGGTGAACCCGAATTCGGACGCCGCGCGCAAGGGCATCCAGCGCCGCGACATCATCCTTTCGGCCAACTACCAGACCGTGACCTCGACCGAGCAGCTCGAGAGCATCGTGCGCGAGGCGGAAGAGGAAGGCCGCGAGGCGATCGTACTGCGCATCCAGCGCATTCGCGGGCCCGCAGGCTACGTCGCCGTGCGCATCCAGTAAGCCGCCAGGCCCCATCACGCAAAAAGGCCCCGTCGGAGCGATCCGGCGGGGCCTTTTTCTTGTCGGTGCTGGATGGGTGCCAGCGCTGGCTAGTAGATCTGTTCGCGCTGCTGGGGCGGCAGGGCCGGCGCATCTCCCCGGCCCGGCTGGGCCGGTTGCGGCGATGGCCGTGGCTGGGGAGGCTGTTGCTGCTGGGGCGGCTGATTACGCGCGCCCTGCCCGCCCTGGTTGCCGCCGCCGATTGCACGGTCGAGGAAGTCATCGTCCGCCGCCTGCGGCTCGCCATCCGCGCCTTCGCCCGGCTGCGGCCGGGGCCGCTCGGTCACGCCTTCGCTCGCCGGACCAGCTTCGCCCGCGCCGCGGCCGGGTTCGATCAGGTTGCCCTGTTCGTCGATGAAGTAATAATCGTCCGGGTCGCCGTAGTAGAATTCCTCGTCCGGCTCGATCTGCCATTCGGGCAGGTCGGTATCGGTGTTGAAAGGCTCCACCGGCCGATCCTTCACCGCAAAACGCATGAAGGCGGCGAAGGCCTGGGCAGGCGCCCGCCCGCCCGACAGGCCGGAGACCGCCTTGTTATCGTCGCGCCCCATCCACACGCCGGTGGTGATGCCGGAGGAGAAGCCGACGAAGTATCCGTCCTTGTTCGAACTGGTGGTCCCGGTCTTGCCTGCAACCGGGCGTCCGATCTGCGCGGCGCGGCCCGTGCCGGTCTGCACGGCGGCCTGCAGCAGGTCGGTCATCTGCGTGGCGACGTAATCCGGAACCAGGCGGACCTCGCGCGACTGTTCGTGCTGGTAAAGCGTTTCGCCGCCGGTCGTGGTCACCTTGGTGATCCCGTAGGGCTCCACCGCCATTCCGCCTGCCGACACGGCAGCAAACGCGCGGGTCATGTCCAGCAGGCGCACGGTCGAGCTGCCCAAGACCATCGAGGGGAAGGTGGAGATTTCCGAGGTGATGCCGAAGCGTCGCGCCATCGAAGCGACCGTGCCGAAGCCCACTTCGTTGCCCAGCTGCGCGGCCACGGTGTTGACCGAATAGGCGAAGGCCTGGCGCACAGTCATTTCGCCGGCGAAACGGCCGTTGTAATTTCGCGGGCTCCAGTCGCCGATGGTGATCGGCGCATCGACCACCGTGTCATCGACGCGATAGCCCGATTCCAGCGCGGCGAGGTAGACGAACAGTTTCCAGGCCGAACCCGGCTGGCGCTGCGCCACCGTGGCGCGGTTGAAATTGCTGGTCACGTAATCCGTCCCGCCGACCAGCGCGCGGATTGCTCCGTCCCGGTCCAGCGCGACCAGCGCGCCCTGCGCCCCTTCAGGCGCGTTGGACTTGATCGCAGCGGTGGCCGCGCCCTGCATTCCGATATCGATGGTGGTCCACACCTCGATCGGCTCAAGCGTGTTGGGCAGCAGGATATCGAGCTGGGGCAGGGCCCAGTCTGTGAAATAGCGGACCGAGTTCTGTCCGGCCTCTTGCTTCAGCTTAACCGCCGACGGATCGACCGATGCCTGTTCGGCGGTGATCCGGCCCTGTTCGCGCATCAGCCGCAGCACCACCTGCGCGCGGCCCACGGCGGCATCGACATCGGCGGTGGGGGAATAGCGGCTGGGCGCCTTGACCAGCCCGGCGATGATCGCGGCCTCTGCGGTCGAAAGCTCGGTCGCGGGGTGGCTGAAGAACTTGCGGCTCGCGCTGTCCACGCCATAGGCGCCGCCGCCGAAATAGACCTTGTTGAGGTACAGTTCGAGGATCTGCTCCTTGTCGAACTTCGCCTCCAGCGCCAGCGCCAGCACGGCTTCGCGCAGCTTGCGGTCGATCGTGCGGTTGGAGTTTAGAAAGACGTTGCGCGCCAATTGCTGCGTAATGGTCGAGGTCCCGGCGACGCGCGCGCGCGAACCCATGATCGGTTCCAGGAACGCACCGCCGGTGCGCCAGATATCGACCCCGAAGTGCGAATAGAACCGGCGATCCTCCACCGCGATCATCGCCTGCTTCATGACGGCCGGAATTTCTTCCTTGTCCAGCCATTCGCCGTAACTCGGCCCCAGCTCCACGATTTCGCTGCCGTCCGCGGCGCGCACGACGATGGTCTGCGCGGTCTGCGCGGCTTTCAGCTCTTCGTAGGAGGGAAGCGATCGCGCCGCGAAGGCGACCGCAAGCAGCAGAAAGAGAACCGCGAGCGAAGCGAGCCCGCCCGCCCACATGATCGTCAGGCGGAGCCAGCGAGGTGTCTTTTCCCACGTTTCGGCTCCGGGAAACCGGCTTTCCCGCTGCTTGCGCGCGGTGCGAATTCTCGCCATCTAAATGCTCTCATCCCGGCCTGCGGCGCATGCATGCGCCCTTGAAGAGTGCCGCTATGCATAGGCCAAGCTCAATGGCGAATGAACGACATTTTTTCGCCTTAATTCGCGATCAGTTCCCCGCGGGCAACTGCCCCGCCGCTTCGAATTCAAGCGCGACGGAATTGATGCAGTAGCGCAGGCCCGTGGGCTTCGGGCCATCGGGGAAGACATGGCCCAGATGGCTCTCGCACTTGGCGCAGAGCACTTCGGTACGGGTCATGCCGTGGGAGACATCCTCCCTGGTCTGGACCGCGGTACCATCGGCAGGCGCATAGAAGCTGGGCCAGCCCGATCCGCTATCGTATTTCTGATCGCTGAGGAAAACCAGGTTTCCGCAGGCGGCGCAGTGATACTCGCCGTCATCCTTCAGCTTGTCGTACGCACCGGTAAAGGCGCGTTCGGTGCCGCCCTCGCGCAGAACATGAAACTGCTCGCGGCTCAGCCGCTCGCGCCATTGGTCCTGCGTCAGGTCGAGCTTGTCGGTCGTGGTATCGGTCATAACAGGGACTCCTTCAGGGAATCGATATGGCCCTTGCGCGGATCGGTTCCAGCCCGAGCGATCCACTCAATCGTCGAGTTGGGCGTAATGCGCGGGCGGCTGGATCACGTCCATCTTGTCCGCCAGCAGCGGGCCGAAGCTGGGGCGGCTCTTGAACGCGGCATACCAGTCGCGCGTGGGCTGATGGTCCTTCCAGTCGATCCCGCCAAGATAATCCGCGACCGAAAGCTGCGCGGCAGCCGCAATGTCGGCCAGGCTCATCTGCGGCCCGGCGAGCCAGGCGCGGTGATCGAGCAGCCAGTCGAGATAGTCGAGATGCGCGTGCGCCAGCTTCATCGCCTCGCGCAGGATCCGCGAATCGGGCGGCTCGCGCGTGACGAGGCGCTTCTTCATGCGTTCGTGCATCATCGGCATGGTCACATCGCCGAACAGGTTTTCCTCGAATAGCGCGACCAGCCGGCGGATCTCTGCGCGGTTCAGCGCCGATCCGTTGATCATCGGCGCCTTGTCGACCGTCTCTTCGAAATATTCGCAGATCGCGGTCGAATCATTGAGGACGATGCCCTTCTCGGTCTCTTCCAGCACGGGCACGCGGCCTGCGTGGTTCATGTCGAAGAAGTCGTCGTCCGCCTTCCACGGGTCGAGCCGCTGCAGGCCGAAGGGCACGCCCTTTTCGCGCAGCAGGATGCGTACCTTGCGGCTGAACGGGCAGAGAGGAAACTGGTGGAGGGTCCACATGCAAAGCGCAGATGGGGCATAGCTTCGCGCAAATCCAGATGCTTGCGACGAAAGCTTCGGCAGACCGCCCTAAATGCCGGACGCCTCCAGCAGCATCAGGCACGGCGGCATGATCTGCTCCAGCGATCCTTCCTCGATAATGCTGACTGCCTGAGCGTTCAGCTGCGCGGCAATCGCCTCCCGGTCGAGCTTGGATTCATCCATGACCTGCGCGCTGGCCCGGACGAAGAATTCGCGCCCGCGCTCGCCCAGCGGAGGATATTGCAGCGCCGCCTCGTCCCCCAGGCGCTGGCGTTCGGCAATCAGCGCGAAGGCTGCCGAACAGCGGATCGCCCCCTGCTGGTTTGCGGGCAGCGGGGCGACCTCCTTCACCTCCTCCGCGGGCGCGGCAATACCGGAGACGGGCTGGAGGGCGACAAAAACGAACGGCAGGAGGTTGGCGATCATGGCCAAGGCCTATACCTGATGGCGGCGCGTGTCGCGCCTCCTTTCTGGGAAGCGCGGCAGGAAACAGGACGAAGTGTTGCATAACAGGAGCTTGCCCCGATGATTGACCATACCTCCCTCCACCTGCTGATCGGCGGCGAGAAAATTTCCGGCGGTGGCCGCGAAACGCAGGACGTGGTCGACCCCGCCACGGCCGAAGTGCTGGGTGCCCTGCCCCATGCCAGCAAGGACGATCTTGATCTGGCGCTGGCCAATGCTGAAAGCGGCTTTCAGGAATGGCGCAAGACCAGCGCGGACAAGCGTGCCGCGGCGCTCAACAAGGCAGCAACGCTCCTGCGCGAACGCGCCAGCGACATCGGCCAGCTGCTGACCAGGGAACAGGGCAAGCCGGTGCGCGAAGCGATCGGCGAAGTGGTCTACTGCGCGATGCTGCTGGAATTCTACGCCGGCGAGGCGAAGCGCACGTACGGCCGCGAACTGGTCCGCCCCGCAGGCCAGGCCGCCCGGGTCATCTATGTGCCCGTCGGCCCGATTGCCGGTTTTGCGGCATGGAACTTCCCCGCGATCAACGTGGTGCGCAAGGTCGGCGGCGCGATCGCGGCCGGCTGCTCCGTCATCGTCAAACCGTCCGAGGAAACGCCTGCTGCGGGCATCGCGCTGGTGCAGGCGCTGCTGGATGGCGGTGTGCCGGGCAATGTGTGCCAGTGCGTGTTCGGCGTGCCGGACGAGGTCAGCCGCCACCTGCTCGCCAGCCCGGTGATCCGAAAGGTCACCTTCACCGGCTCGACCGCTGTGGGCAAGCACCTGGTGAAGCTCGCGGCGGACGATCTCAAGGTGACGACCATGGAACTGGGCGGCCATGCCCCGGTGATGGTGTTCAAGGACAGCGATGTGGACACCGTGCTCGATACGATGGTGGGCGCGGCCTACCGCAACGCCGGGCAGGTCTGCGTCAGCCCCACGCGCTTCCTGGTGGAGGAAGACCTGTTCCCCGCCTTCCGCGACGGCTTCGTGGAGCGGGCGAAGAAGATCGCGGTCGGTAACGGGTTCGACAAGGATACCCGCATGGGCCCGATGGCAAACGAGCGCGGGCCGGAAGGGCTTGCCAAGAAGATCGCTGATGCCAAGAACCACGGCGCCAAGCTGGACACCGGAGGCGAGCGGATCGGCAACCAGGGCTTCTTCTTCGAACCCACCGTCCTTTCCGAAGTGCCGACCGAGGCGGAAATCATGAACGAGGAGCCGTTCGGCCCCATCGCACTCATCAACCCCATGGCGGGCGCGGATGCGATCATCGAGGAGGCGAACCGTCTGCCCTATGGTCTCGCCGCCTATGCGTGGACCAACGACCCGGTTCTGCGCAGCCGCCTTGCCGCCGATGTGGAAGCCGGGATGCTCGCGATCAACGGCGCCAATGTCAGCGCCCCGGATGCGCCCTTCGGGGGTGTGAAATGGTCCGGCTTCGGGCGTGAGGACGGGGCCGAAGGCGTCATGCACTGCATGGTCGCCAAGACCATCCACGAAGGCTGATCGACACGGGGCGGAGGAGTTCGGCTTTTCCGCCCCGTCACCAGCGGGCGAGGCGCGCAAAGGTCCTGTCGCCGCCGCGCTAACGCCCAACGAGGAACAGCGCGAATTCGGCCCGCAGGTTGGCCCCGCGCTTGCGGATCGTGTGGCCCTTGGCGAAGTGCCACTCCCGCTCGATCCGGGCCCCGCGTTCGGCCACCAGCGCGCGAAAATCGACCACGGTCAGATTGCGGATGTTGCCCGTCGCATGCCAGGTTTCCGGCAGAGCGGGCGTCACCGGCATGCGTCCGCCCAGCCCCAGGGCAACCCGCATCCGCCAGTGGGCAAAGTTGGGGAAGCTGACGAAGGCGGATCGCCCCACCCGCAACAGTTCGTCCAGAATGTCTGCCGGGCGGTCTACCATCTGGATGGTCTGTCCCAGGATCGCGTAGTCGAACGCATCGTCGGGGTAATGGACAAGGTCGCGCTCCGCATCGCCCTGCACCACCGAAAGCCCCCGCGCGACGCAGGTGGCCACACGCTCCGGATCGATCTCCAGCCCGCGCGCGTCGACCTGCTTGTGTGCGGCCAGCGCGGCGAGCAGCGTGCCTTCCCCGCAGCCGATATCGAGCACCCGCGCACCCTCTGGGATGACCGAGGCGATGGCGGCAAGATCGGGGCGCAGATCGGCCAGCGCGGTGCCGTGCGGCTTCATGTCAGAAAACCCCGAACCACCTCGTCCAGCCCCGGCGTCTCCAGCAGGAAGCCGTCGTGTCCGAAGGGGGAGGACAGCTCCACGAAGCTGACCGGGGCGCCCGACGCGTTGAGCGCGCGCACGAGATGCTGGCTTTCCGCCGTGGGATAGAGCCAGTCGGTATCGAAACTGACGATGCAGAAGCGCGCGCTCGCCCGCGCGAAGGCGTCGGCCAGCCGGCCGCCATGTTCCTCGGCAAGATCGAAATAGTCCATCGCGCGGGTGATATAGAGGTAGGAATTGGCATCGAAGCGCCGCGTGAAGCCGCTGCCCTGATAGCGCAGGTAGCTCTCCACCTGGAAGTCGGCGTCGAACCCGAAGGACTTCTCGCCCGGCTTGCCGTCGCCCTTCGCCTGCAGGCGGCGGCCGAACTTTTCGGTCAGCCCTTTTTCGGAAAGATAGGTGATGTGCGCCGCCATCCGCGCCACGGCGAGGCCTGCATCGGGATGCGCACCGCCGTAATAATCGCCCCCGTTCCAGTTGGCATCGGCCATGATCGCCTGTCGTCCGACTTCGTGGAAGGCGATGTTCTGGGCGGACTGGCGCGCCGCGCTCGCCAGCACCAGCACGCGTTCGGCGCGGTCGGGGAAATCGGATGCGAAGGCCAGTGCCTGCATCCCGCCCATGGAGCCGCCGACGACCGCATGGAGCCGATCGATCCCCAATTCGTCCAGCATCCGGGCAAAGGCGCGAACCATGTCGTGGATCGTCACGACCGGAAAACTCTGGGCATACCTTGCCCCGTCAGCTTGCTCGCTCGCCGGGCCGGTCGACCCCATGCACCCGCCGATCACGTTGGCACAGATGACGCATAGCCGGTCCGTGTCGATCGGCTTTCCGGGGCCGACCATCCTGTCCCACCAGCCGGGGCGACCGGTGCCGGGGTGCGGGCTCGCGGCGAACTGATCGCCGGTCAGCGCATGGAAGATCACCACGACATTGCTGCCGTCCGCCGCCCGCTTCCCGTATTCCTGGTAGGCAATGGTGACGGGCGAGAGCACCGCACCGCTATCCAGCGGCAGCGGATCGGGCAGCGTGAGGGCGGTCTCGGGGTCTTGCATCTCGACCTGCCTGAAAGAGGAAAAACTGCCCTTCGACAAGCTCAGCGCGACCGGTTAGGGGAATTTCTCCTGAAATCCTCCCGGGCCGAGCCCGCCGAAGCACGGCTCCCCTATCTGCGAACCCGTTCATGAAATCGACCGCGCCTCAGCCCAAACCCTACATCCTCGACATCGCGCCCTATGTGCCGGGCAAGTCGAAAGGCGCGGATGGACGCACGCTGGTGAAGCTGTCCGCCAACGAGAATCCGCTCGGCAGCAGCGCAGCGGCGCGGGCCGCGCTTGGCGCGGCGCCCGATATGGCGACCTATCCCGATCCGGACAGCACCGCGCTGCGCGCTGCGCTGGGCGGGTTGCACGCGATAGACCCGGCGCGGATCGTGTGCGGCACGGGTTCCGACGAACTGCTCAACCTCGCCGCGCAGGCCTTTGCCGGAGCGGGAGACGAAGTGCTGATGCCGCGCTTCTCCTTCTCGGTGTACCCGATCGCGGCGCGCCGCGTGGGCGCAACGCCCGTAGAGGCGGAAGCGAAGGATTTCGGGGCGGATGTGGATGCGCTGCTGGCCAGGGTGACCGAGCGGACGCGGGTCGTGTTCATCGCCAATCCCAACAATCCGACGGGCACCTACCTGCCGCACAGCGAAATCGAGCGACTGCACGATGGCCTTCCGGGCGAGGTCCTGCTCGTTCTCGATCAGGCCTATGCCGAATACCTGCCCGACGAAGGCGCGCCGGGCCTCGCGCTGGCGGACGAGGCAGAGAACGTGCTGGTGACGCGGACCTTTTCCAAGATCTTCGGCCTGGCCTCGGCCCGCGTCGGCTGGGCAACCGGGGCGCCTCCTCTGATCGACGCGCTCAACCGCATCCGCGGGCCCTTCAACGTGGCGGGCGCATCGCAGGCTGCGGCGCTGGCGGCGCTGGGCGACAGGGATTTCGTGACCCGCTCGCGCGAGGAGAACCGGCGCGTGCGGCAGATGTTCGTGGAGCGGCTGGCCAAGCTCGGCAATCGCGGCGTCTCGACGGTGCCGAGCGAGGCGAACTTCGTGCTCGTGCGGTTCCGCGACCAGCCGACAGCGGAACGCGTGCGCGATGCCATCGCCGACGCCGGCTACGCTGTGCGCCACCTGCCCGGGCAGGGTCTGGGCGAGGCGCTGCGGATCACCATCGGGCAGGAGGACCAGATGGACGAGGTAGGCAAGGCCATCGAGGCAGCGCTGCTGCAGTAGGCCGCGCAAGCGGCTGGCCCCTCCAGAAAACCGCTCACCCGTTGATCGCGTTGATCCCTTCGCGCACGCGGCGCTCCACTTCAGCGCGGTCCAGCCCGGGCGGTATGGCATCGCCGAAGCGGTAAGTGATCTGCCCGCGCCGCTTGATCGACCCGCGATAGAGCGGCCCGCTGTTCACCGCGACCGGCACCACCGGCAGGCCCAGCAGCTTGTAAAGCCCCGCAAAGCCGGACACGATGGCGCCTTCCTTCCCGTGCGGCGTGCGCGTGCCTTCAGGGAAGATCAGGAACGGTCTGCCCTCTTCCTTCGCCGCCTTCGCCGCGCGCATCAGATCACGCAGGGCCTTGGCGCCTTCGCTACGGGCTACCGGGATGATGCCGTAATTCTTTGCCGCCGAACCCCATAGCGGCAGCGCCAGCAACTCCTGCTTGGCGAAGATCACCGGTTCGCCAAATACGCAGGGCGCGTCGATCGCCTCGAAGAAGCTCTCGTGCCGCATGGCGTAGAGCGCCGGGCCGTGGATCGGCGCGCCTTCCTGGATCACCCGGATGCGCAGCAGATGCCGCACGCACCAGCGGTGCCACGCACTCCATGCGTTGGCGAGGCGGCGCATCGCCGGTCCTCGCTGGAAGGGAACCAGAACCAGCAGTCCCAGGGTGCCGGCATAGAACAGGGCATAGAAGACAAGGCTACGGAGCATGTTCATGTCAGCGGTCGGCTCAGGTAAAAAGGGGCCCGACGGTGCGGCTCACCAGCCACTTGTGGTATTCGACGAACAGCAGCCACAGGCTCGGTTCGCTGCGCACCGCATCCTCCACCAGCCTCACATCGGACGGCAGTTCGCGGCGCAGCTCGACAGCGGCGCGGCGCATGTGCCAGTCGCTGGTAACGAGGCGCAGGCTCTTGATGTTGTTTTCCAGCGCCCACTCCGTCGTTTCCTCGGCATTGCCGCGCGTATCGGTGGCCGCGAAACCCAGCGTGACGCAGCACGCCATCACCTCGTCGGGCACTTCGAATTCCGCCGCGAATTCCGCCGGGGTTACTTCCGGATCGACCCCGGTGACGAGCAGCCGATCCGCGCTATCCGACTGCACGACCTCGAGCCCGCGGCCGATCCGGCCCGCGAACCCGGTAGGCACGGTGACGGCGTCGGTCCGCTCCATCGGCGCCGGACCGGGCAGCCAGCCGGAAAACCAGATGAAGCCGAGCAGCCACGCCACTACGACAAGAAGACCGGTACGCCAGATCACAGCATTCTCCTGACGGCGGAAAGGACGGTAAAGCGCGCGGTTGCCACCGCGAGCACCACGCCCAGAACAGGGATCAGCGCGATCAGGATCCAGTCGAGCCAGTCGAGCCCGCCGCCGCCGATCATGCCGCTGTCGAGCGCGGCGAACTGATAGCCGAGGCCGAGCACGGCGGCGAGGCCCAGCAGCAGCCCCACGCCCCCGCCGATCATCGAATCGCGCAGGATCGCGCGCTGAAAAAGCTGGGCGATCTGGCCGTCCGTCCCGCCCAGCAGGTGGACGATCTCGATCGTCTCGCGATTATTGCCGAGCGCGCTGCGCGCCGCGAGGAAAACCGCCGCAGCACTCGTCACCGCCAGCAGCAGGACCAGCGCCAGCGCGACGTATTGCAGCGAGGTCAGCGCACTGAAGACAGGTTGCAGCCAGTCCGACTGCGCATCGACCCGCGCATCCGGGGCCACCTGGAGGATCCGCTGGCGCAGGCGTTCGATCGCCGCATCGTCCGCGCGCCCTTCCAGCCGCACGTCGATCAGCGCGGGCACGGGCACGGTTTCCGCATCGCCCGATTCGCCGAGCCAGGGTTCCAGCAAGGCATCGAGTTCGTCCTGCGGAATCTGGCGGCTTTGTTCCACCATCGCCATGGCCTGCAGGGCTTCCTGCGCTGCCTGGGCCTGCTCCGCACGGGTGGCGGGGTCCGCCTGGAGGATCTGCACCGTCGCCCCGCCCGACAGTTCGGACCGCGCATCGCCCGCCAGATTGCCGAGCGAGAGACCCGCGCCTGCAGCAAGGACGGTAAGCGCGACCATAATGGCGAGCACCCATGGCATCGGCCCGGCCAGCCGCGCCTGCGGGATCAGCGCCTGCGCCTTGGCACCTTCGAAGCTGCGCTGGCCGCTGCGCGCGGCGTCGGTGAGGGGCGGCGTGCTCATCGCGTTCCCCCCGCGTGTACGGGCCTGCGCGGCGGATAGCGCAGCGCGCCGGTCGGGTCCGCCAGGCGCCCCTTGTCGAGCCGCATGATCGTGGAACTGCGCACGTTCTGCAGCAGATGCACGTCGTGGGTCGCGACGATCACGGTAGTTCCCAGCCGGTTGAGCGATTCGAACAGCCGCATCAGCTTCAGCGCCATTTCCGGATCGACATTGCCGGTCGGCTCGTCCGCCAGCAGCATGTCCGGGCGCCCGATCACCGCGCGCGCAATGGCGACGCGCTGCTTCTCGCCCCCCGACAGCGTTTCCGGCTTCGCTTCGGCGCGGTGGGCCAGCCCCACCCATTCGAGCATGTCGGACACGGGCTGAACCAGTTCGCTTTCGTCCACGCCCGCGATCCGGAGCGGCAGGGCGACGTTGTCGAACGCGGAGAGATGCTCGACCAGGCGAAAGTCCTGGAATACCACCCCCAGCCGCCGCCGAAAGCCCGGCAGGCGGGATCGCGGCAGGGTGATCACATCGCTGCCGAACATGCGGATGATCCCGCGCGAGGGTCGCTGAGAGAGGTAGAGCAGCTTGAGCAGGCTGGTCTTGCCGGCACCGCTGGCGCCGGTCAGGAAGTAGAAGCTTCCCGGCCACAGCGAGAAGCTGACGTCCGTCAGGATTTCCTTGCCGGTGCCGTAACGCAGGCCGACATTGTCGAAGAACGCGACTTCCCCGTCACCTCCCGACATGGTGCTGCCTCATGCTTGTCCGACCCGTCCCGTGGTTAACACGCAGCGGGATATAGGGTGCATCGAGTGTGGACAAAAGGCGCAAAACCTGCCCGTCCACCGACGGGGCGCTTGCCTAGCAATGCTTGCCGGGCGTAATGGCTTTGTCACTATGATCCTCGTCTGCCCAGCCTGCGACACGCGCTATGCCGTGCCCGACAGCGCCATCGGCGCGGATGGCCGCACCGTACGCTGCGCGCGGTGCCGGCACAGCTGGTTCCAGGAAGGCAGCGAGCTGGACCTGGAAACGCTGGAAAGGGAAGGCACGGCGAAGACCGAAGCTGCCCCGCGCGAACCCCAGCCGTGGCACGACGTCCCGCCGATCGGCAATTCCGACGAGCGCAATGCGGCATCGCGCGACGACCGCTCGCAGTTTTCGGCCGAGCCGCCGTTCAGGCCGCGGCGCAATCCGGTGAAGATGTGGAGCATGGCGGCCAGCCTGTTCGCGGTGATTTCCGTGGGGACGATCGCGGCGGTCAGCTATGCCGGCCTGCCCGACTGGGTGCCCGTCAGCCGGCCGACCTTCGCCATGAACGAGCCCGATCTGGTGCTCGAATTTCCGGCCAGCCAGCAGGACCGGCGCACGTTGCCCGATGGCAGCGAGTATTTCGGCGTCGCGGGCGAGATCAAGAATGTCGGGCGCGAAACCAAGGCGGTGCCGCCGGTGCTGATCGTCCTGTACGACGAGCGCAACCGCAAGGTGTACAACTGGGAAATCCTGCCCCGACAGGGCCGGTTGCAGCCGGGCGAGACGCTCAGCATCAACGAAGCGATCACCGATCTGCCCAAATCCGCGAAATTCGCGGAGATCGGCTGGAGCCCGTCCTGAGCCCTCTGCCAGGCGGCGTGCAAAAACCCTTCGCAAATGCGCTTGCGAGGCGCGTACACCCCTGCTAGGGCGCCGCTTCCTCACGGGGCGTCCCAAGCGGAACGCCCTGAATGCAGGCCCTGAAAAGCGGGCCATGTGTGCGGTCGTGGCGGAACTGGTAGACGCGCAACGTTGAGGTCGTTGTGGCCGCAAGGCCGTGGAAGTTCGAGTCTTCTCGACCGCACCAAAACTCTCATATTCATGGGCCTTACGGGGCCGTTCGAAGGATTCGCGGCCTTAACAATAGGCGAACTGCGGACCTTTTTGATGCGTCCGTGAATTGGTCGGTCAAAGGAGGCACCCTTGGCCGAAACGATCTCCATCAACGGAACCGCCCATCCGATCCCCGACGATCCGCGGATCACCCTGCTCGATTTCCTGCGGCACGACCTGCGGCTGACAGGCACCAAGAAGGGCTGCGATCACGGCCAGTGCGGGGCCTGCACGGTGATCGTCAACGGCATGCGCATCAACAGCTGCCTTACGCTGGCCGCGATGCACGAAGGCGACGAGGTGACCACCATCGAAGGCCTCGGCACGCCGGACGCCCCCTCCCCCATGCAGCGGGCGTTCCTTGAAAACGATGGCTACCAGTGCGGCTATTGCACGCCGGGGCAGATCTGCTCCGCCACCGCGATGCTGGGCGAGATCGCCAATGGCTGGCCAAGCGATGCGAGCGAGACGCTCGACGGACCGATCGAAGCGACCGGCGATGAAATCCGCGAACGGATGAGCGGCAACCTGTGCCGCTGCGGTGCCTATGCGAATATCGTCGCCGCCATCCGGGGCGTCGCTGCGGAGGAAGGCGCATGAGGCCGTTCCAGTATGACCGCGCCCGGACGCTGACCGACGCCGTGCAGATCACGCAGGGCGAGGATGCGATGGCCATCGCCGGCGGCACGAACCTGCTCGACCTGATGAAGCTGCAGGTGGAAACGCCGGGCAAGCTGGCGGACATCAACCGCGTGGGCCTCGGCGAGATTGCGGACACCGATGGCGGCGGCCTGCGCATCGGCGCGCTGGCCACCAATACCGCCACTGCAGTCCACCCCCGCGTGCGCGCCGACTACCCCGTCCTGTCCCGCGCGATCCTCGCCGGGGCGACCCAGCAATTGCGCAACAAGGCGACGACCGGCGGCAACCTGTGCCAGCGCACGCGCTGCTACTACTTCATGAATATCGACCAGCCCTGCAACAAGCGCGAGCCGGGCAGCGGCTGCGGCGCGCTGGACGGAATCGCAAAGCTGCACGCCGTGCTGGGTGCGAGCGGTGAATGCATCGCCACCTATCCCGGCGACATGGCCGTGGCGCTGAGCGCGCTGGACGCCAGCGTTGAGATAACCGGCAGCGACGGTATGGAACGCACCATCCCGGTGCGCGATTTTCATTGCCTCCCCGGCGATACGCCGTGGCGCGACAATGTGCTGGAGCCGGGCGAGATCATCACCGCGGTAACGCTGCCCGCGCCCGTCGGCGGAACGCAGCTCTACCGCAAGGTGCGCGAGAGATCCTCCTACGCCTTCGCGCTCGTCTCCGTCGCGGCGATTGTCGAGATGCAGGACGGCGTCTTCACCCGCGCCGACCTCTCCTTCGGCGGGCTTGCCCACAAGCCGTGGCACGATCCGCGCATTGCGCAGGCGCTCGTCGGCAATGCGCCATCCGCGCAGCTTTTCGACCGCGCTGCGGACATCCTGCTGGAGGAGGCGCAGGGCCACGGCGAAAACGATTTCAAGATACCGTTGGCCCGGCGCACGCTGCACGCGGTGCTGGAACAGGCATCGGAGAACGCGGCATGAGCGTACATTTCAAGCAGGACGAGCCCGATACTTCCAACCGTCTCGACGACATGAAGCAGGGCGTGATCGGCGCGCCGCTGCCGCGCGTCGAGGGCATGGCGAAAGTCACCGGTACGGCGCCCTATGCGGCCGAATACCCGGTGGAGAACTGCGCCGAGGGCGTGCTCGTCACTTCGACGATTACGCGTGGTGAAGTGACGCGGATCGACAAGGACAGCGTCCTTTCCATGCCCGGCGTGATCGCGGTGATCGACGACGAGCGGCTGATTACCCGCCCCGCGCAGGGCACTGCGAACGAAGCGCCGCAGCAGAAGCCGAAAAGCGTTTCCTACTGGGGCCAGCCCATCGCGCTGGTCGTGGCCGAAACCTTCGAACAGGCGCGCGACGCGGCCAAGCATCTGAAGGTCGAATACCGCGAGGATGAAGGCGCCCCGCTCTCCCCCGACGCGGTCGAGCCCGAAGAGCAGGAGGGCGAGACCGTCCACCAGGGCGACCTGGCGCACGCCATGGCTCAGGCCGCGCACAGCGTGGACGTGACCTTTACCACCAAGGGCCACTCCTCGGCAGCGATGGAGCCGCATGCCGCGATCGCGCAATGGGATGGCGAGTGCCTGACGGTCCATGCCTCGCTCCAGATGCTGAATTACAATATCACCGAGCTCGCCGATGCCGTGGGGCTGGCCGAAAGCAAGGTTCGCCTGATCTCGCGCTTCGTGGGCGGCGGGTTCGGATCGAAGCTGGGCATCAGCGAAGACGTGGTTTCGGCATCGCTCGCCGCCATGCAGCTGGGCCGCCCGGTGCGGGTCGTGCTGTCGCGCCAGCAGGTGCTCCAGTGCATCATGCGCCGCTCGGAAACGACGCAGCGCTTCCGGCTGGCCGCAGACGAGAATGGCAGGCTGACCGGCTTCGGGCACGAAGCGCTGGTCTCCAACCTGCCGGGCGAGTCCTTTGCCGAGCCGGTGCTGCAATCCTCGCACTTCCTCTATGCAGGGCAGAACCGCGAGCTGATGCTCAAGCTCGCGCGCATCCACCGGATGACCGCCGGATCGGTGCGCGCGCCGGGCGAGGCGGTGGGCATGCCCGCGCTCGAAGGGGCGATGGATGTGCTTGCACGGAAAATCGGGATCGACCCGGTCGAGCTGCGCCTGCGCAATATCCCGGAAGACAATCCCGAAGAAGGCCTGCCCTTCTCCTCCCACAAGCTCGCAGAATGTCTGCGCCAGGGCGCCGAAGCGTTCGGGTGGGACCCCGGCCCGCGCAAACCGCGCCACACGCGCGAAGGCGAATGGTGGGTCGGCACCGGCATGGCCAGCGCGGCGCGCGTGCACAATGTCGGCGAAGCAAGGGCGCGCGTCACGCTGAAAGCCGATGGCACGGCGCTGGTCGAAACCGACATGACCGATATCGGCACCGGCACCTATACGATCCTGGCGCAGATCGCGGGCGAGATGCTGGGGCTCGATCCGGACAAGGTGCTGGTCGAGCTTGGCGATACGCGCCACCCCAGGGGCTCGGGCTCGGGCGGCAGCTGGGGCGCGGCCTCGACCGGTTCCGCAGTCTACGTCGCCTGCACCGCGCTGCGCGAAGAACTGGCCCGGCGTGCCGGGATCGCCGAAGACGAGCTCGACCTGTCCAACGGCAGGACGCAGACCGGACAGACCCTGACCGATCTTCTGGGTGGCAAGGACATGGCGCGCGAAGGGCACTACGAGCCCGGCGATATCGCCGCCGATTTCACCGCTTCGGGCTTCGGGGCGTTCTTCGCGCAGGTCCGGGTCAACCGCTTCACCGGCGAAACCCGCGTAGACCGGATGCTCGGCGCCTTCGGCTTCGGCCGCGTTCTCAACCACAAGACCGCCCGCTCGCAGTGCATCGGCGGGATTACCTGGAGCATTGGGGCCGCGCTGACCGAAGCGCTGGAGTTCGATCCGCGCGACGGGCACCTCGTGAACTGCGACCTCGCCGAATATCACGTGCCCGTTAATCGCGACGTGCCCGATCTCGAGGTCCTGATGGTCGAGGAACGCGACCCGGCGGCCAGCCCGATCCAGGCAAAAGGTATCGGCGAACTGGGCATGTGCGGAGGCGCGGCGGCCATCGGAAACGCGATCTTCGACGCAAGCGGTGCGCGCATTTTCGATTACCCGATGACCCCGGACAGGGTGCTGGCGACCATGCCGGTCGACTGACACCGATCGCCGCACCTTCGGGCAGCGCGATTGGACTTGTCGGAGCTTGCGCCTAGAACGCAGGTTCTACTCCCACACCGGCAAGGCGAGCGATAGATTTTGACCGATACATCCCGTGCATGGCGCTTCGCGGTCGATCGCGGCGGAACCTTCACCGATGTCGTCGCAACCACGCCCGACGGCCAGCTGGTGACCGACAAGCTGCTGTCCGAGAATCCGGGCCATTACGATGACGCCGCGACCGAAGCGGTGCGGCGCCTGATGGATGAACATGGTGACGCGCCCATTGCCGAACTGCGGATCGGGACCACGGTGGCCACCAACGCGCTGCTCGAACGCAAGGGGGAGCGCCTGGCCCTCGTCACCACGCGCGGCCTTGGCGATGCCCTGCGGATCGGAACGCAGGCCCGTCCGGAGATTTTCGCCCGGCACATCATCCTGCCCGAGCAGCTGCCTGCCAAAGTTATCGAGATAGACGAGCGGATCGGTGCGGACGGCACGGTGCTTGCGCCGCTGGACAAGGACTCGGCGCGCGCCAGCCTCGCGGCCCTGCGCGAGGAAGGCTTCGATGCCATCGCCATCGTGCTGATGCACGGCTGGAAATACCGAGAGCACGAGGCGCAACTTGCCGCCCTGGCGCGTGAGATCGGCTTCGCGCAGGTCAGCGTCAGCCACGAGGTCGCGCCGCTCATCAAGCTGATCCCGCGCGGCGATACCACCGTGGTCGATTCCTACCTTTCGCCAGTACTGAGGCGCTACACCGATGGCCTTCAGCGGGACCTGCCGCCGGTCGAACGGCTGCGCTTCATGCAATCCAATGGCGGGCTGGCCGAGGTCGGCGCGTTCCGGGGCAAGGACGCGATCCTTTCGGGCCCGGCGGGGGGCGTCGTCGGCATGGTCAAGGCGGGCGAAGCGCTTGGCCATCACAAGCTGATCGGGTTCGACATGGGGGGGACCAGCACCGACGTCGCGCATTATGCGGGCGAGCTGGAGCTGGCGGCAGAGAACATGGTTGCAGGCGTTCGGGTGGCCGCACCGATGATGCAGATCCACACCGTGGCCGCGGGCGGAGGCTCGGTCTGCAGCTACGATGGCGCGCGCTTCCGCGTCGGCCCGGAAAGCGCGGGCGCGAACCCCGGCCCTGCCTGCTACCGCAAGGGCGGGCCGCTGACCGTGACCGACTGCAACCTGTACCTCGGCCGGATCGACCCTGCCTTCTTTCCCAGCGTGTTCGGCCCGAAGGGGGACGAACCGCTCGACCCGGCTGCCTCCGAGGCGCGGCTGGAAGAGATCGCCGCCGCCCTGCCCGAAGCAAGGCCGCTCCATGAGATTGCCCGAGGGTTCCTGTCCATCGCGGTCGACAACATGGCCAATGCAATCCGGAAGATTTCGGTCGCGCGCGGGCACGATGTTACCGAATATGCGCTCGCCTGCTTCGGCGGCGCGGGCGGACAGCATGCCTGCAAGGTGGCCGACGAACTGGGGATCGAGACGGTGCTGGTGCATCCGCTGGCAGGCATCCTTTCCGCCTTCGGGATCGGCCTTGCCCCCGTGAAGGCGATCCACGAGGTCAGCCTTGTTCGCCCGCTGCACGAAGGTTTCGCCGACCAGCTTGGCGCACTGAAGGAAGAGGCGCGGGCGGCGCTGACACAGCAGGGCATCGCGTCTGCTGATATCGCGCTGGTCTCGCGTGCGCGGCTGCGTTTTCGCGGCAGCGATTCCCTTCTCACGGTCGAATGCGCCCAGGAAGACGCGATGGATGCCGCCTTCCGCGTCCAGCACCGCCAGCGCTACGGCTATTCCGATGCCGATGCCGAAATCGTGATCGAAGCGCTGAGCGTCGAAGCCAGCGGCCTGTCGGGCGGGCTCGGCAATGCGCAGGTCGACCCGGTCGAGACGCGGGGCGAAGCTTCGGGCGACTGGCCCACACGCGGGCGTAGCGCACTCAAGCCGGGCGAAGCCGTGGCGGGCCCCGCCCTGATCATCGATCCGGGTTCGACCACGGTGGTGGACGAAGGGTGGGAGGCGAAGCTGGCCGATGAAGGCAGCCTTGTGCTGTCACGCACCGCGCCACTGCAACGCGCGCGCGCGGTCGGGACGCAAGTCGATCCGGTCCGGCTGGAGATCTTCAACAACCTGTTCATGGCGATTGCCGAGGAAATGGGCGTGGTGCTGCAGAACACCGCAACCTCGGTAAACATCAAGGAACGGCTCGATTTCTCCTGCGCGCTGTTCGATGCGACCGGCGCGCTGATCGCCAACGCGCCGCACATCCCCGTCCACCTCGGCAGCATGGGCGACAGTGTCGCGCGCGTGCTCGAAGTGCGTGGCCCGGGCGAGGATGGAAAGCCGCGCGACGGGCGCGGGCTGCGGCGCGGCGATGCCTATGCGGTCAACGATCCGTTCCGGGGCGGCACCCACCTGCCCGATATCACCGTGATCGTACCCGTATTCTACGACGATGCGGCAACCAAGCCCGATGCCTTCGTCGCAGCGCGCGGCCATCATGCCGATATCGGCGGGATCGCCCCCGGCTCCATGCCGCCGGAGAGCACGACGATCGAGCAGGAGGGCGTTCTGATCGACAATCTCCTGCTGGTCGACGAGGGCACGTTTTGCGAGGACGCGGTGCGGCAGGTGCTGGCCGACGCGAAGTATCCGGCCCGCAATCCCGACCGCAACCTGTCCGACCTGCGCGCCCAGCTGGCCGCGTGCACGCGCGGCAGCGAACTGCTGCACCAGGCAGCGGGCGAGCGCGGGGCGGAGATGGTCACCGCCTATATGGGCCACGTTCTCGCCAATGCGGAAGAAAGCGTACGCGCCCTGCTGGGGCAGCTTGAAGACGGCAGCTTCACCTATCCGATGGACAACGGCGCGCAGATCACGGTGAGCATCCGGATCGACGATGCCAGCCGCTCCGCAGTGTTCGACTTTACCGGGACGAGCAAGCAGCAGCCCAACAATTTCAACGCGCCCCGCTCCATCACCCGGGCTGCCGCGCTCTACGTGCTGCGCACGCTGATCGACGATCCGATCCCGATGAACGATGGCTGCCTGCGCCCTGTTGAACTGATCGTGCCGGAAGGCTCGATGCTCAATCCGATGCCGGGCGCGGCGGTGGTCGCAGGCAATGTCGAGACGAGCCAGGTCGTCACTGATTGCCTGTTTGCCGCCACAGGCCGCCTTGCGCCATCGCAGGGCACGATGAACAACTTCACCTTCGGGAACGAGGCGCACCAGTATTACGAAACGATCGCCGGCGGATCGGGTGCGGGGCCGGACCATGACGGCACCAGCGCCGTACAGACGCACATGACCAATTCGCGCCTGACGGACCCGGAGGTGCTGGAAACCCGCCTGCCCGTCCGGCTGGAAAGCTTCGCCATCCGCCACCGGTCGGGCGGCGAAGGAGCGCATCGTGGCGGCGATGGGGTAGAGCGGCGGATCACGTTTCTCGAGCCGATGCGCGCCAACATCCTTGCCAATCGGCGCGCGGTGCCCCCGCGCGGCATCCTTGGCGGTGAGGATGCGCTCCCCGGCCAGAACTGGGTGGAACGCAGCGACGGATCGCGCGAGGATCTGGCCGCGACCGGATCAGCCGACATGGAGCCGGGCGACAGCTTCGTCATCCTGACGCCGGGCGGCGGCGGTTGCGGAGCGTCCTGAGGCGGCCGATCGGGGGGCGAAGAATTGCGGGGTAGACGCTGCGCGAATTCGGCTGCAGGATCGCAGCGCAATCCATCGGTCTTATCGGGGAATGGATCATGCGTCTTGCCACATGTACCGCGATCGCCATGGGCCTCGTCCTGGCGGGATGTTCCGAGCAGAAGAAGGACGGAGCGCGCGACGACGCCGTACCGGCTTTCGATCAGTCGCTCGTGCCCACTGTAATGGCAATCCAGACCGCCGAACCCGCCGGGCAGGCCCTGAACAAATGGCTGGTCGGCACTTGGTCCCACGATGGAAGCTGCGCCTCCGATTTCGTGTCGGTTTATGACGCTGACGGCACCATGCACACCGACAGCGAAGCGGGCACGTGGGAGGCGTCGGGCACCACGGTGACAGAGAGCATCACCGAACAGTTCGAGATGGGCGAGCCCGACACGGTCCGGCTCGATCCGCCGCTCGTGCGGGAGGTGGAAGTGGAGCGGATAGACGATACGCACGCCATTTTCCGGTACGACGGCTACACCTCCCGCTCCACCAAATGTCAGGCATGAAGCCCGGCGCAGGCGCGTTCAGCCATGCGCGCCGAACTGGTTGGCGATAGCGGTGGAGATACGCAGGCATAGATCGTAGGCCTGCTCTATCGGTTCGATGTACTCGCGCCGGATCGCCGCATAGCCATCTCCTTCCCCTCGCGGGTAGTCGCCTGCCTCAGCCACCGGGAAGTCGCTCTTGCGTGCGATTTCCGTAGGATAGGCGCGGCGCAGCTGCGCCAGCGCATCGTCCACCCGCAGCGAAAAGACCATTTCCAGCACGTCGGTGCGGCTGATGTCGTTCGCGCGGCTGAAGGCAGGGACGGAGACAACCTTCAGGAACATTTGCTGCAACAGCGCGAGGCGGACCGCCTGCAACGCGCCGATGGTGCGGCGGACACTCTCTCGCTCGGTCCGGTCATCGCTGTCGGCCGCTTCCTGTTCCATCAGGTCCAGCAGGCGATGGAACTTGAGCGCATCCACCCGCAGGCGTGAGGCAAGCCGACGGAACACGCCCGTCCGGTCATCACCGATCAGGTATTCGGCCAAAGCCTCGCACGATCGCGCGAGGTGGCTCTCCGCCCCGCGATAGGTGCGGCTTGCCCAGTACGCCGAATTGAACAGCTCGCCATGCGCGGCGACCGTCTTGATGCTGGCAAGCGCGTCGGATGCGCGGGCCAGCCGCATGATCTGTCGCCCGCGCGGGCTTTCCGCCAGCAGGGCTGCGATATCTTCGTACGTGCCGTCGGACGCACTCCCGATCCCGGCGATGATGTTCACCGGATAGCCTAGCTGCTGGAGGATCGCGTTGTGGGGGATCGCACGGATCTGCCGCAGGCTCATCTCGCGTTCGGCATTGATGTCGGACTGGCGGCGTGATTTGCGGCTGCCGGTCTGCCCTAGCAGGCCCAGGCCGAAGCTGGTGATCGCGCGCGAATAGGTGCGGCTTTCCAGGTGATCGCGCTGATGCTCCTTGATCGCGCGGTAGAAATCGAGGCTCAGGTCCGTGCGGCGGTAGAAGGGATCGACCGGCACATCTGCGTCCGCAAGTTTGGGCGTCAGCGCCGCGATCTGCGTGAGGGTGGAGAGTGCCAGTTCCGGCCCGGCGAAGAACAGGTAGCCATCCCCGCCCTGGAAACTCGCTTCGGCCTCCAGCCTGATCCCGGCCCGCGCGAAGCGGCGCCGCGCCCATGGGCTGAGCGGCCATTCGAGCCGGTCCGCGAAGCTGGCGGGATGCGCGCCGCGCCCCATCCCCTCGCCATGCGTGTCGAACACCAGCGCCGCCACATCCGTCAGGTCATTGGCAGCCATCGCCTCGGCCATGCGGCCTTGCAGCCGCTCGATCGCCAGACTGGCGGGAACCTGGCCCACGAAGCGGCCGGCGTCGGAAAAGCCCGTCTGGATGGCGATCCGTCCGCGCTTGCGGGCATAGGTGCGGTAGCTCTCCTCGGCGAGAAGCGAGTCGAGAAAGCGCCCGCCATGTTCCAGCGCGCTCTCGGTCTCGAACAGGGGCGAAACATCGATCCGGTCCTCGATACCGAACAGCCGCGCGAAATAGAGCGCGGCGAGCACGGTCGCGGGCTGCTCGCACTCGGCCACCAGCATGCGGATCGGCGCATCGCCGTCGATATGCTTCAGGATCTGCGTCATCGCCAGGAACTGGCGCACGGCGGTGCTGCTCTCGACGGCCAGGCTGGCGAAGTTGGCGCGCTGCGGCTGCGCATTGTCCAGCAGGTCGCGCAGCGCCGCCATGGCACCGCGGCTGGACAGGTCGATCTCGGGATCGTCGAGTTCGCGGCGGATCGCGTTGTGCAACTGCTTCGCGTTCACGCGGAAATGTATCCACCCCATGCCGAGGCCGTCCGCGCGCATCGCCGCGGTCAGCGTGCGTAGCGCCACGGCCTTTTCCGGCTCGGCATCGCGGGCATCGCCTTCCAGCCGCGCGATGAGGGGCGCAAGAGAGAGCAACCGCGCCTCATGCTCCTGCGTCAGCCGGTCGGCCGCTTGGGTCAGGGCGGCGGGATCGGAAAGATCGCCCGCGAAGGCATCGGAAATGTCCTGCGTATGCTCCTGCGCCGCGCGCAGAGTGCCGAGCAGTTCGTGGCTCGTGTCGATCCGTTCAAGCAAGGCGGCATACCGGCCGAGCCGCTGCGCCTTCTCCGCCAGCCTGAACGCGATGGACGTGTACCAGGTAATGTCCGTACGCCCGTCCATGTCGTAGCCGACCCAAGTGGCGAAGCGGAAGGGCAGCGGATCGAGCTCCTGCCAGCGATCGGGCCACCTGTCCTGCGCGGTGCGCAGAACCGCCGCCACGATGGTGTCGCGCGCGTCCTGCGCATTGGCCATCGCCGCCATCGCCCGCTCATGCTCGTAGCGTAGCGTGATCTCGGGAGCCGCCGCATCCTTGTCGGGCGCGGGTGTATCGCCGGTCAGCGCGCCTTGCGCGACGGCATCCGATTGCGCGGGGGTCAGCAGAAAGGTGGGGTGAGCGGTAAACACCGCGTGCATGCGGGGGTGCGACCAGGCCTCCCGGAACGCCTCGAAATCGCCGTCCGGATCGCCAGCCAGCGCGGTCAGCCGCGCACGATGCGTCTCGGGCTCCAGCAAGCGCCGCAGGCGCGCGGCGCGTGCCCCCAGCGAGCGGTCGACCAGCTCGTCGACCAGACCGGAAAGCCCTTCCAGCGTCAGCTCACCGCTCTCCAGCCCGCGCGACAGCTCGTGGGAGAGCTGGAACACGGGATTGAACAGCGGGGTCTCCTGCGTTCGGCGGTGCAGCGCCTGCAACCGCTCGGTAAGACCGTCGAGACTCGTCAGATTGGCTTTGGCGCTCACGTTCACTCCCTGGTTTTCGAAACAGGAACGATCTCGCAAGTGCGAAGGTCCCGCGTCAATAACCCGATAGCGCCGTGCAGTGGGAACCGGGCCGCACGAATGCGGCCAGGCTACTCAGTCGCAACGATATTATCGTCCGAATTGCGGTCGATATATTTGTTGTAGGGATCGATCCCGGCGAAA
Source organism: Citromicrobium sp. UBA3494 (assembly GCA_002377695.1). GTDB lineage: Bacteria > Pseudomonadota > Alphaproteobacteria > Sphingomonadales > Sphingomonadaceae > Alteriqipengyuania. Next base: position 108,503 of record DFQH01000009.1, read on the forward strand.
GCGGGCCGCCTCTCGGTGACGATGCGAACGGTCTGCGCGCCCGACCGTACGGGATAGCGGCGCATCTGGATGACGTCGTCAGCATCGAAGGCACCCAGCCCCGGCCTTTCGGTGAACAGGCCGATTTCGATCACATCGTCGAGCATGGCCTTGCGCTCTTCACCCTTGCCGTCGGCGTAGAACTTGTCGGCCTCGATCTCGATCTCGGTTTCGAACCGGCCATCGTCCATTTCGCGGACCACCGCTTCTTCAGCCTTCAGGTCGTAGAGCGTGATCCGGCGCAGCAGATCCTCCACCAGGTCGCGCTCTCGCTCGTTGCGGGCGAGCGAGGCGAACCCCCCGACCAGATCGCGCGAATTGGCGAAGGGCGCGCCCTTGAACCTGTAGCGCTCCAGCAGGTCCGAAAGCATCGCATTGACGCGATCCTCGCCCAGCCGATCCTGCAGCAGGTACATCGCCACCGCGCCCTTGCGGTAATGGATGTAGCCCTGGTTCTCGACCCGCTCGAGCGGCAGTTCCTCGATCGCCTCGCTGCCACGGGCGCTCAGGTAATTGTCCAGTTCGTACTTGAGGAAGCGGCGGATGTTATCCTCGCCATACAGGTCCTTCATCACCATCAGCGCGGAATATTGCGCCATGGTCTCCACCAGCATGGTGCCGCCCTGCTGGTCCGCGCTGATCAGCTGGTGCGCCCAGTACTGGTGGCCCAGCTCGTGCGCGGTGACATAGGTGACATAGTCGATGGCTTCCGCATCGCCATTATCGGCGATGAAGCCGATCCTTTCGGAAAACGGGATCGTCCCGGCAAAGGCCTGCGCAAAGCTGGCATAGCCCGGGAATTCGATGATGCGGGCGTAATCGAACTGGTACGGGCCGAAATTGGCTTCGTAGTAATCCAGGCTCGCTTCCATCGCGTCGAGCATCCGCTCCACGTTGAAGTCGTGAGTCGGGTGGTGATAGATTTCGAGCGTCGTCCCATCGTGTTCGCGCCGCGCGACTTCGTAGTCTGCCGACTGGATGGAGAAGAAGCCGAGGATCGGCTGCTCCGCCACGAAGCGCGCCACACGCCGGTCGCCTTCCACATCGTCCGCAACGCGATCGCCCGGCGCGATCGGCGTCTGGCCGGCCACCGTCGAGACGGTAATGTCGGACGTCACCCACGGCGCGTTGCCCACGTAGTTGCGGTTGCGCGCACTTTCGTCTTCCAGCTTCGCCTGGCGCAGTTCCGACGGCAGGCCGTATTTGCGGCGGGTCGCACGATCCTGCAGCAGGCCCGAACGGTCCATCCCGATCTGCGGCATGAACTCGCTGTTGTTCAGGAAGGTGCCGTTGCGCACCAGCCGCGTATCGTCACCCTGCGCGCGCAGCCCTTGCTGCCAGCGGCGGGTGGTGAAGGTGAACTCTCCGGTCGCGCCCGGTGCCAGCGGTTCCTCGAAGCGATAGATGCGGTAGAGATTCTCTTCGTCGTTCATGGCCAGCGTGGCCCCGGCGACATTGAGCGAGAGGATTTCCGCGTTCGGATCGGGCAGGCGAAGGTGCAGCTGCTCGATCGGCGCCTCGGTGTTGTTGGCAAAGGCGATCCGCCCGCGCGCCTGCATCCGCGTTTCCTCGGGGTACAGGTCGACCGCCAGCCGCACATCGGTCGCGGTGGGCTGAGGCAGCGTTTCGTACTTGAGATACTTTTTCTCGTACGCTGCCAGCGCGGCTTCGACATCGTCCTGCGTGCGGTACTCGTTCAGCACGTTCATCTGGTAGAAGATCCACCCTCCGCTCAGGGCGGCGACCAGCAGGGACGCGGCAAGAATGCCGCCCGCGGGCGAGACCAGGCGACGCGGCATCTGCCTGAGACGGGGCAGCAGGGCGGCATCCGCCCCACGGCGCCACAGCATGTGGGCAAGTACCGCCAGTGCCAGCGCGATCGCCCCCCAGTAAAGCCGCAGCCACCAGCCGGTCGCCCAGCCGACATCCGCACCGTTGATGTCCGACACACGCATCTGGCCGGTGCTGCCGTAGAGATAGAGCGGATGGTCGAAGCCCATCGTCGCCAGCACGATGGTGGCAATGGTATAGAGCACCATGATGCCCCAGCCGACGTACTTGTTGGGGCTGAGCGCCTGGACGAAAATCGACAGGATCGCGATCAGCAGCATGTCCACCGACAAGGGCAACACGTACCACGCAAGGTACTTGCCGATCTCGAAATCGGTATAGCCACGGCCCGCCTGGATCAGGATCGCGGCGACCACGGAGATCAGCAGCGTGGCGATCAGGACGAAGGCGACCGCGATGGTCTTGGGCACCATGTAGGACCAGCCGGGGACCGAGGTGGAATCGACGATCTCGTGGAACTTGCGGTCCCGGTCCCGCCAGACCAGTTCCCCACCGTAGTAGATTGCAATGATGATCGGGATGATGGTGAAACTGCCCATCAGCGGCTCGATCATGGAGAAGGTGATCGGGCGCGCGGGCGTTCCGTAGATCTCGTTCCCGAACCACAGTGAACCGAAGGCATTGAAAAGGCCCATCAGCAGCAGGATGAAGAAAGCGGGGCTGCGCAGCACCTGCCCCATCTCGAATTTCGTGCGTGCGACCAGCCGCGCCCACCCGGCCCTCTCCGGGGTCGGTTCGGGCAGGGTATCGACGATGCTCGGCTCCTTGCGGGCGAGCTTCGCTTCCTTCTTCGCCGCCTTGCGCGCCTTGCGCGCGGAGATCGCCTTGCTGGCAAAGCGGAAGCGCCAGTAGGCAAGCGCCAGCATCAGCACCGCGAAGCCGAGCCAGATTGCCCGGTTGACCAACAGGACGCTATCGACAGGCGGGATCATCGAATTGGATTCCGCCGCCGTCCAGTAGCGGGTGGCATTGCCGAACGCAGCGAGACCGAAGGGTTCGACATAGCTTGCCAGGTCGCGGTATTCGGGCTGGCTGCCCATGATCGCGTTGAGCACGATGTACAGCACCAGGAAGCCGACTACGGCCACATAGGTGTACATCATGGATCGGGTCATGGTGGCGACCGCAAAGAACAGCGCGCTGACCATGAACACCGACGGCATGGCGAACACGAAATAGGCGACCGCATAGTAGGCGAAACGGTTCGGCCCGATCGTCTCGGGGTCGAGCCAGGGCATCAGCGAGCCGAGCCAGATACCCAGCGGCACCACCAGAAAGGCGAGCGCGGCGGCTATGAAGGCCCCGGCAAACCGCCCGAGAAGATAGCTGAACTTGCTGACCTGCGTGGACCGGATCAGCGGCCCGAAACCGCTTTCCTCGTCGCGCACGATCACGTTGGCGACGAAGGCGGTGGTCACGAACATGAAGAAGATCGTCAGCACCAAATGCGTCGTGACGATGGCGACGGGGCTGTTGAGGTTGACGTTGCCGCCCCCGCCGATGGTGATGTCGTCGCTCGCCATCGCGCCGTAAGTCAGCAGGAAGAAGATGACCGCCGCGACCCAGAATACCGGATTGCGCAGCTGATAGCGCAGCTCGAACAGAGCAATCTTGCCGAACATTCTGACCGCCCCTTACGCTGCGATGTCGGTGGTGGTGCGGCGCGCGGTGGCAAGGGTGGAGAAATAGACATCCTCCAGCCCGCCCTCGACCGGCTCGAACCCGGCGCCCGGCGCGCCCTCGGCCAGCACGTGAACGATCGTCTGCCCCGCGAACAATCGGGTGGAGATGACCTCGTGGCTCTGGCGCATTGCGTCGAGTTCCGAACGCTCGATGGCTTTCGCCCACACCGTACCACGCGCTTTCTCGATCAGGTCCCTGGGCGCGCCCTGCAGGCTGATCTTCCCATCGATCAGAACCGCCATGCGCGGGCACAGGTCCGCCACGTCCTCCACGATATGGGTCGACAGGATCACCACCACATTCTCGCCGATCTCGGCCAGCAGGTTCAGGAAGCGGTTGCGCTCTTCCGGGTCGAGCCCGGCGGTGGGTTCGTCCACGATGATCAGGTTCGGATTGCCGATCAGCGCCTGTGCGATGCCGAAGCGCTGGCGCATGCCGCCGGAAAAGCCCGCGATGGCTTTCTTGCGCACATTCCACAGGTTCACCTGGTTGAGCAGGGTCTCGACCGTATCCTTGCGGTCCGAGGCAGAGGACACGCCCTTCAGGACAGCCATGTGATCGAGCATGTCGTAAGCGGAAACGCGCGGATAGACGCCGAAATCCTGCGGCAGGTAGCCGAGCTGCTTGCGCAGTTCCTCAGGATTTTCGAGCACGTCGATTTCGCCGAACCGGATGCTGCCCGAAGTGGGCGTCTGCAGCGTGGCCACGGTGCGCATCAAAGTCGACTTGCCCGCGCCATTGGGCCCCAGAAGCCCGAACATGCCCTTGGGAATCGACAGACTCACGTCATCCAGCGCGCGTACGCCGTTGGGATAGACATGGGTGACATTGGCCAGTTCGAGCATTGTTGGAATTCCCCTGAAGATGGGCCCGAAGCTAGCAGGTCGGTCAAACAGGTCCATTGCCGTAGGTCGATCCATGACGGTGGCTGGTCGATGGATCGCCCGCGGGCATGCCCGGGCGGTACGCCCTAACGGACATTGTCACCTCTCTCACAGGCTTGGTCAGTGGGCTGCGAGACGCGGACGCCGCATGGTCGGGCGCGATTGCAACAGGGGAGCTCGCAATGAAGAACGCATCCATCCTGACCGCCTCGGCAGTGGCCCTTGCCTTGGCCGTACCCGCTCCGGCGATGGCGAAGAAGAAGCAAGAAGACCTCACGCTGGCGACCTGCGCGCAAAGCATGGGCACCATTGCGGTGGTCGACGGCGATACGCAGGGCTGGTCGGAATACGGCCTTGGCTCCCCGCGCGAACTGATCAATTCGCTGGCGGTGGAGTCGGGCTGCTTCACCCCGCACACCGCCGCCGGTGGCGTGCCCGCCGACTATCTGCTGAACGTCGTGGCGGGCAACAGCGAGGAAGTGGACCAGTCCATCGAGATGGCGAAGTCCGCCGCGATGGAAGGTCTCGTCCGCTCCGGCGCGGCGTCCGCCGTGCTGTCCAAGGTGCCGGTTGCAGGCGCGGTGCTGGGCATGTTCGGTGGCTTCGGCGGCAAGAAGAAGCGGGTGGCCGCGGGCATCAAGCTGCTCAGCCCCGCGTCCGGTCTCACCATCGTGACCGGCAGCGGCGAGGTGAAGAAATCCTCGATCGGCTTCGGGGGAGCGGGCGGCTGGACTGCGGGTGCCGCCGCAGCGGGCTATGGCGACAGCAAGAAAGGCAAGATGCTGGTCGAGGCTTTCGTGATCGCCTTCAACGAAGTCGTCGCGCAGGGCGAGACGATCCGGTCGGTGCCGAAGATGCAGGCCGCCGCCGCCGCCGCGCCGGCCCAGCCCGCCGCCGTCACCGCGATCGACACCATCCTGCGCTCCGCCCCCAGCGCCACCGCGCAGGAAGTCCGCTCGCTGCGCGCAGGCACCGAACTGACGCCGACCGGAACCCGCGACGGCCTGTTTATCGAGGTCGAGGACAATTATGGCACCAGAGGCTGGGTCTCGGTTGAAGACCTTGGCTGAGGCAGCGGGCGCTTGTCCGGACGGCCCGGCGGTGGCACCCATGGTGCCATCGCAGGGCGCTGCCGGAGGATGCATGGGCGCTGAACTCGAGAATCTGCGCCTCCTCTACGTGGAGGACGATGCAAGATCGATCGCACAGGTGCAGGAACTGGCAGTGGCGCGCGGGGCGCGGATCGTGTGCGAACAGAGCGGCTCGGCCGGTCTGCTGCGCGCCGGAATGGAGGCGTTCGACGTCATCATACTCGATCGCATGCTCGGCGATATCGAAGGTATCACGATCATCCAGCGGCTGCGTGAAAGCGGGGTCGGCACGCCGATCCTGATGCTTTCCGCCCTCGGGCGGACGAGCGACCGGGCCGAAGGGCTGGATGCGGGGGCGGACGATTATCTGGCCAAGCCGTTCGAAGCGGGCGAGCTGTTCGCACGGATCAAGGCCCTGCACCGTAGGTCGGCGGGGCAGCAGCACAGCGCGGTGATCCTGTACGGCGCATTCGAATGCCACGTGAAGGCGCGCACCGCCTTCCGCCAGAACCGGCACCTCGCGCTCAGCCCGCGCGAGTTCGAGCTGTTCCGCTATTTCATGGAAAACGCGGGCGAAACCGTCACGCGGGACATGCTGCTGCGCGATGTGTGGGGAATGGCCTTCGATCCGCAGACCAATGTGGTCGACGTGAACATAGGTCGCCTGCGCCGCAAGCTGGAAGAAGGCTTCGACACCCCGGCGCTGGAGACGATCTGGGGTTCGGGTTACCGTCTCCTGGACGGGAGCTAGGGCCATCGCACGCAGATCCATATTCTCCCGGATCGTCTGGCTCGCGATCGCGCTTTCGCTCGTCCTGATCTTCGCGCTCTGGGCGACGACCGATCGCACCATCCGCGACGCGGCGCGCACCTCCACCGAAGAGGCGGTGGATGTCGATCTTGCGGGCCTGGTCGATATCTACGCCAGCGGCGGACAGCCGGAGCTGGAACAGCGGATAGAGGATCGCCTCGCCATCACGCCTGCCGGGCGGAGCCAGCCGCACTACCTGCTGACCGATGGCGAAGGAAACCCGATCACGGGCGATCTGGATCGCTGGCCGGATCTGGACCCGAAGGTATCCGAACGCGGCGCGGTCAGCGTGCTCGATGGCGTGCCGGTGCTGGCACGTGCGACGCAGCTGGGGCCCGACCTGCGACTGGTCGTTGCTTACGAGAGCGATCAGGCCGGTCCTGTCCTGCGACGCGTGGCACTGGTCTTCCTGATCGGCGGCGCGCTGTTCGTCCTGCTGGTCGGCCTGTTCGGGCGCCATGCCGCCAGGGGCCTGCAATCGCGGATCGAGCAGATCAACGCCGCCTTCCGCATGCCCGATACGGTGCGCACGGTTGCCACGCCGGGGCCCGCGCGGCGCGGCGACGAGATCGACGAACTCGCCGATCATAGCGCAAGGGCGCTGGAGCGTGTGCGCCGCCTGCTGGAAGCGCACCGGGAAGCCTCCGATCAGGTCGCGCACGAGATCCGCACGCCGCTGATGCATCTGGACCAGCGGCTGGTGAAGGCTCTGGCCGAACCCCTGCCCGACAGCGTGGCGGAGAAGCTGATCGAGGCGCGCATGGAAATCCGCCGGCTCGTCGCCATGCTCGAATCCCTGCTCGACATCGCGTCGAGCAAGGCGCGCAAGGGCAATCTGCATGGCCTGCACCCCGTCAACCTGAGCGAGATCGCGGATCGCATCTGCAATCTCTACGCCGACAGTGCCGAGGAATCGGGCCACGGATTTTCATGGCAAATCACGCCCGATGTCTGGATCGACGGCGAGGAATCGCAGCTCACCCGGCTGATGACCAACCTGCTGGACAATGCGTTCAAATACGTGCCGGGCGGATGCGAGATCACCCTGACGCTGGAGCCCGGCCCCACCCTGACCGTGAGCGACGATGGCCCGGGGATCGCGCCCGATCAGGCCGAGCGCATCTTCGAACGCTTCTACCGCGGCGGGAGCAGCAGCGCCGGGCCGACCGGAAGCGGCCTCGGCCTCGCGCTCGCGCAGGCTATTGCAGAGCGTCATGGATTGACGATCACCCTTCAACCTGCCGATAAGGGAGCCTGCTTCAGGGTCGGGAGGGGGTCGGCATGAAGTCGTTGCCAGTGCTCGTGATTGCGGCTGTTCTCGCCACGGCCTGCCAGGCGCCCGCCGGCGCACCCGATACGATCGCCGCCGGGGCCGTTCCGCTGCAGGACGATGCGGCGTCGCGCACGGTGGACGCTCTCGCTACGGCGCAAGTGGCTTTTGCAAATGGCGATACGGACGGGCTCGCGCGCGCGATGCACGCGCTCGACGCCCTGGGGGTGCAGCCGGACGATCCCGCCAGCGCCACCCTGCTCGAAAAGTGGGAAAGCGCCGCGCCTGACGCGCCTGCGCCTTCGCGCGGGCGGGCGCTCGGCCCGGCCTTTCGCTCCGGCGAGCTGGCCGCTGGAAGCATGGTGGAACTCGAACAGACCTTCCTCGCCGGGCAGGGTGCCAGCATCGCCCTGCGCACTCATGGCGGCCACCCCGTGGCGCTGAAGGTCTTCGACGGGCGTGCGAAACGTCTTTGCGCGAAGTCCGGGGCGCGCATGGCGTGCCGCTGGACGCCGCCTTACACCCAGCGACACGTGATCCGGATCGACAATCCCAGGCGTGCCGCCGTGCGATACTTCATAAGCTTCGAATAGGGCGCAGGCGATGGGCTTCAGGCGCGATCTGGTTGCATCGGCCGCGCGGTGTGGCGCTGCCCTGGCGCTTGCCTCGATTACCGTTCCGGCGGCAGCGCAGCGCGGCAATCCCTACGATACCGAGCGCCCCGAATTCGCCGAGCTTGCCGCACTGGAAGATCGCGCCGTCGGCCTGATGTCTCGCCCGCAGAAGGATGCCGAGGTTCGCACGCAAATCATCGTGGCCTGGCGGGCCTTGCAGGATGCGGCGAGCACCACGCTGGTCGACGGCGGCGCCCCACACCCCCTGAAGCACGCTGCCGGAATCTCTGCCGCTTCGCAGCTCTACACGCTGGGCGAGAATGCGCAGGCCCGCGCCGAGCTGGAGACCGCGATCGAGGGTCTGCGTCCCTATCGCGCCTATTATCCGGCGAAATGGGCCGAGGGGCTCGCGCTGCTCGGCGTGCTGATGACGCAGGACGGCGATGCCGACGCGGCATGGGAATTCGTGCGCGAAGGTTACGAGCAATATCTGGCCATCGGCCCCGTCGAGATTACGCCGGGCAGCCTCAACGGCCCGGCGATGGCCAAATCCAACCTCGAGTTCGCGCTTGCCGAGATTGCCTCGCGCACGGGCCGCGCAGCGGAATCGCTCGTCTACCAGAAGGCCAGCCTCGACACGCGGGAAGCCGCGCTAGGCCCTACAGACCCGGATACGATTGCGAGCTATTACGGCTATGCCGGTGCCCTGCGGCGTGCCGGTCGAATGGACGAGGCCGAGAAAATGGCCCGAATCGCAGTGGAAAGGGCGGTGGCACACATCGAACCCTCGCACCCCACCTATGCGCGTTCGCTGGAAATGCTGGGCATCGTTCTTTCCCGCAGCGGGCGGCCGGTGGAGGCGACCGACTATCTGATCCGCGCGCTGGAACTCAAGCGGGTGCACGAAGGGCCGGACAACCTGATCTTCGCCTATGGCATACACAATCTGGGCACGATCCTACTGCAGCGGGAAAACTACGCGGCCGCCGCGCCGTTGTTCGTAGAGGCAGAGGCCCTGTTCCGCGAAAAACAGGGCGAAGGCAGCCCCTACGCAGTGGGCTCGCTCGCCCATGCGGCCCAGATCGATTTCGTCGAAGGGCGCCCGGAAGAGGCGGTCGGCAGGTTCCAGGCCCTGGAAGCGCGGCTCGGCGAAGATAGCACCGATATCGACATGCGGCGCCGGATCGCGCCGGAATATGTCCGCGCACTCATCGCCACAGGCGCGACCGACCGCGCACTGGCGGTGGCCACCTCTTTCCGGGCGAGCCTGCTTGAATCCGATCAGCCCGACGCGCTGCTTCTGCGGATCGCCAACACGCTCATCGCAAGATCGAAGGCGGCGAAAGATCCGGATGCGACGGACGAAGCCGTCGCGCAGGCGAATGCCATCGTCGAACTGCTGTCCCGCAGAGGGGCCGCGCGGATGTACGGCAGCAGCTCGGCAGAGATCCGCGGAGCGCTCGACCTGGCGATGGAAATTGCGGCGATCGCCGGGGATGCGGATCTGATGCTGTCGGCAATCCAATTGCTCGACGCGTCGGAGATCTCGGCCGCTACGCTGCGGCGCGATGCCCGGAGGCAGGAAGCGGACCCCCGGCTTGCCGATGCCATCCGCGCGCTGCAGGACGCCAACGACGCCGTCGAGCGTGCCGACGGGGCGGTTCTGGCGGCGCTGCTGAAAGGCCGCCAGACCGAGGAGGCGCGCGCGGCCCATGCCGAGGCGATGGCACGGCACGAGTCGGCGCGATCACACCTGGCCGCCGACTTTCCCGCGTGGTCGTCCACCGATGCCGACAGACGCGATCCGGGCCTCGACGACCTGCGCGCCTCGCTGGCCGAAGGCGAGGCCATTCTTGCCGTGATGCCGGCCTATGCCGGGACCTATCAGCTTGTGGTCGATCGCGACGGCGCTCTGGCCTCCGCGACCGCAGGCGGCAGGGCGGGAATTCTCTCGCTTGCGCGCGATCTTCGGGGCGACGCGGTGACGGGAAACGGTCTCGATCGGACGGCACGTGCCCTGTCCCGGGCGATTTTCTCCCGGAGCGTGCGTGACCGGCTTTCGGACAAGTCATCGCTCAGGATCATTGCCGGTGGCGCGCTCGCTTCACTACCCTTCTCGCTGCTCGACTGGCCGGAGGAGCGCGGGGCAACGCAGCAGAAGCTGGTCGACCGGTTCGCCATCTCCAATCGCAGCGGTTTCCAGGCGGTTCGCCGGGCGGAGCCGAAGGACAGGCGGCTGGCGCGCTTCGTGGGGTTTGCCGATCCGGCACCCTTCGGTGGCGCGACCACTCCCCAGCCTGCCGAGCCCACGCGCGGCATATCGAGCTATTTCGACCGCGATGGCCCCGATAAGTCGGTCCTGGCACGTCTGCCACGACTGGAAGCCACGCTGGCAGAGGTACGCGATGTTGCCCGGTTCTTCGCCCCTGCAAGCTCGACCATCCTGGTGGGCGCGGAAGCTAGCGAGGAAGCGCTGGCACAGGCCAGCGTGCGGGAAGCGGACGTCATCCTGTTCGCCACCCACGGTCTGGTTGCAGGCGAGATCGAGGGGGTGGCCGAACCCGCGCTGGTGCTGGCCGCGCCTGCCGGTGAGGGGGGCGAGGATGGCGTGCTGACCGCCAGCGAGGTGGCCGAGCTGGACCTCGCGGCCGAATGGGTCATCTTGTCGGCCTGCGACAGCGCTGCCGGGATGCGCGGCGGGCAGCCCGCCTTTTCGGGCCTCGCCCAGGCCTTCCGATCCGCCGGCGCAGGGGCCCTGCTGGTGACGCACTGGCAGGTGCGCGACGACGTGGCCGCCTTCGTATCGCGCGAGACACTGCGCAACTGGCGCGAACACGGGGACAAGGCGCGTGCCTTGCGCGAGGCGCTGATCGCCCTGCGAACCGATAGCGCGCTTCCCGGTGCTGACGAACCCTCCGTCTGGGGGCCCTTCGCCCTGATCGAGGACTAGTTACGAACGCGCCAGAGGCTTCGCCTCGCTGCACGAAGCCCAAACCGGCATTCGCGCCGGAGCGGACGTCCGTTGTCTGGTGTCGGAGACCCGCGAAAGCCCCAGCAGGACCGAGAAACATTGATCGCGCGCGATCTTGGCGGCTACTAGCGCTAACGACAGGGTGCCAGATGTCCGAGTTGATTGTGAAACCAGCGAGCCAAACGCGATGATCGATTACGCCAGCGTGATCGATGGCGCTCTCGCCTGGCTGTGGGACAACAAGCTGGTGCTCGCAGGCTGGATCATCGCCCTGATCGCCTTCGTCGTCGTGCCCTTCCGCCGTCCACCGGCAGAGGCTCGCAACTGGCTGCTGCTGTTCTTCGCCCTGCCGTGGGTGGCCGTATTCATCTACTGGATGATAGGCCGCCCGCAATATGCGAAGCTGCGCCAGCAGCGTTACGAGGACCTGCCGCGAATTCTTGAGCGAATCCTGACGGAAACCGGGATCGAAAGGGCAGAATTCGCGCCCAGCCTGTGCGAGGACAATCTTTCGGTCGCAAACCTGGCGAGTGGACTGGGGCAGTTCCCGGCGGTTGATGGCAACCGGATCGAGACCTTGAGCGACTACGGCGCCACCTACGACCGGATCATCGCCGATATCGACGCCGCCCGGCATCACGTAAGCGTCGAATTCTACATCTTCCGGAACGACCGGGTGGGCGAACGGCTGATGGCGGCGCTCGAACGGGCGAGCACGCGCGGCGTGACCTGCCGCCTGCTGATCGACGCGCTAGGCTCCTACGGCTCTGTCGCGGCGATCAAGCGGCGACTGCAAGGGGCTGGCGTGGAGGTACACGACATTCTGCCGCTGCGCCGCCGACTTACGAGTTCGCGGGTGGACCTGCGCAATCACCGCAAGATCGTCGTGGTGGATGGACGGATCGGCTACACCGGCTCGCAGAATGTCTGGGAGCCTTCGGACCACGGGCGGGCGGCGAACCGCGAGCTGACGGTCCGGGTCACGGGGCCGATCGTCGTCCAGTTGCAGGCGATCTTCGTGTGCGACTGGTATCTGGAAACGCTCGAAGACCTGGCCGATACCTCGCTCTTTCCTCCCATGGAGGCGAGCCCCGGACTGGCCGCGCAGATAATCGCCACGGGGCCGGACAATCCGGTGGGCGGCATGGACCTGATCGTGACGCAGGCAATGCACAACGCGGCGGAGGAGATCGTGATCGTCACGCCGTATTTCGTGCCGAACGATTCGCTGCTGACAGCCATTCGCGGCGCGGTGCTGCGCGGGGTGCGGGTAAGCCTGATCACGGCGGCCAACAGCGACCAGTTTCTCGCCGGGCTGGCGCAGCGCAGCTATTACGAAGAACTGCTTTCGGTCGGCGCGCAGATCCACCTGTTCGGCCCCGAGTTCCTGCATGCCAAGCATTGCCGCGTGGACCACGAGGTCGCGATCCTGGGGTCTAGCAACATGGACGTGCGCTCTTTCGAACTGAACGCCGAGATCGATCTTCTATGCTACGACCGGGAACTGACCGGGAAGCTCGAACATCTGGAAAAGGGGTACCTCGAACGCTCCACCAGCCTCTCGCGCGAGAAGTGGGAGAGCCGGTCCCTTACGCAAAAGGTGCTGGAAAACGCAGCGCGCATGATGAGCGACCTTATCTGAACCGATGAACGATTCCGCGTCAGCCCCCACCTTCAAGCTCGCCAGCTACAACATCCACAAGGCCGTCGGCACGGATCGGCAGCGCGATCCGCTGCGCATCCTGAAAGTGCTGGCGGAGGTCGATGCGGATATCGTGGTGCTGCAGGAAGCGGACCGGCGCTTCGGCACGCGCGACCGTACGTTGCCCAATTTCCTGGTGGAGCAGCATAGCGACTATGTGCCGGTTCCCTTCGACGTGCAGCACGATTCGATGGGCTGGCACGGCAACTCGATCATGGTCAGGCGCGATATCTCCGTTATCGATCACGATGTCCTCCACATCCCGTACCTGGAACCGCGCGGCGTCGTCACCGCCACCTTGCAACTGCCCGGCGGAGCCGAACTTTCGGTCTTCGGCATGCATCTGGACCTCTCCGGCCTCTGGCGCGTGCGACAGGCGCGAGCGATAGCCGAACTGGCGCAGGCGGCGCAGCAGGAAAGGCCGACCCTGCTGGCCGGCGACCTCAACGAATGGCGTCCCAATGGAGGCTGCCTGAAGGAATTCGCGCGCCATTTCACGCTGCTCGATTGCGGCCGCAGCTTTCACAGCCAGCGCCCGCTCGGGCGGCTCGACCGGATCATGCACGGGCCCGCGCTGGAGGCAGTGGACTTCGGCGTGCACCACAGCCCTCTGGCCTCGCGCGCGTCCGATCATCTCCCCGTATGGGCCGATCTGCGCGCACCAGCGAAGCAAGCCGCCGCGACGTAAGAAGAATGGCGGAGCGGCAGGGAGCCCTCCTCCAGCCGAAAAGGCTGGGTTCTTTGGCACCTTCGCCACCGCAAGGCCGCCCCCGATTATCCTGCCTGCCCCGCTTGGTCATGGACCCAAGCCCATGACCATCGGCAGCATCTGTCTACCGCACGGTCATTGATCTCGGTCTAAAACTGCACTTCGATACGTACGTCCACAGTATGGCTCATCCGCGAACCCGACCCGACTCTGGTGCGGTATCCTATGCCGATGCCCCAGCCTCGTGACATTCGCAGGTCGAGCAGCAAGCTGAGATCGAAATGGTGTCGCGCGTTTCGACCGGGCACCGTGGAATAGGTCAGCGAACTCAGATCCGCATACCCGAGCAGCAGGCTCGACCGGTCTGCGAAATCATAGCCGTATTCCCCGCGCAGCTCGGGCCGCAGAAGGCCATTGGGGAGTTCGATCGTCTCGTACGCACGCAGGCCCAAACTCGCCGAAAGACTGTCCACCCGCTGGTCTCCATAGGCAAGGCTGTAAACACCCGCATCGAACTCTCTGAAACCCTCGATGCGCGAACGCGAGAATGCGATCCGTCCGTAGGGAGAAACCATCCAGCCATGGTCACGCCGCTCGTAAGCAAAGGTGAACGAGCCGAAGACCTGAGTACCGCCCACGTCTCCAGTCGCGATGAGCCCTGTCGGGGTCACGAAGCGAACCGAATCGAAGTCCAGCATACTGCCGCCCAGCACGCCGTCGATGAACAGGTCCGCCGCCGGCGTATAGCTGCCATAGAGCGCCATGCTGTAGGCATCTGCACGGCTAAGGCTGCCGTTCGCCCCGATCTCGGTTCGGTCGCGTCCATATCCGACACCCACGCCGCCGACAAAGCTGTTCGAGAACCGGTAGTCGATCCCGGTGCTGACGCCGACCATGGTGGAGTCAAGGTCAACCATGCCGCCGCTGTCTTCAGCGAAGTTCACGAACCCGTTTGACCAGATGGCGTAGGGACTTTCCTGTGAGCTCTCGTAGGCCGACGAACCAGATCCTTGGGCATGGGTGCCGGCCGCCGAGGACTGTCGCTCCCCAAACGCGAAGGACGAAGGGAACATCTGTCCGTAGTCGACTTCGCTGGCGAGATTACCCGATGTCACTTGGCCGAAAAGATCCCCTGGTCGACCGCGCGGCGCCGATTGCTGATAGGCCATCCTCACATCCATGCTGGACGCGCGCCGTTCGCCCTCGTCGTGCAATTGCTCGAGGCGACGACCGAAGTTGCGTTGCTGAGTCTCGGCGAACCGCCTGGCCGCATCGGCCCGCGCATTGATCAGTCCGGTGACCTCACCATCCTCAGACGGATCCGGCCGGACAAGCTCGGCGCGGGTCACACAACTTCTGGTCCCTTCGGGAAACATTTTCCGCGAACAGAACATCATCCTCGCCCCTTCCGGCGAAGCGAGCATGCCCAATTTCTATGCCAGCAAGGTTTTTCTGGGCGCCGCTGCAGTCAGCGCTCGGGGCATCTTCCAGGCTGATGCCGTGCTGGTAGCAAGCCAGCGCCGGTTTCTGGAGCTTGCCGACGAAGTGATCCTGCTGGTCGATTCAAACAAGTTCACCACATCCTCGGGCGGCATCGTCTGCAAGCTCGACGCGATTAGCACGGTCGTGACCAACTCCAGCATCAGCAACGCGGATATCGCCATGTTACGCGATGGCGGCATTAACCTCGTCATTACTGAGTAAAGCTCTCAATCCTCTCGATCGCAGCTGCCTTAGCCGAGCCAGTCCGATCGGGTGGAAAGTTGAGAGGTCCGGGGGTCAGAAGAGAGCTGCAGACCTACCGATATGATCGCAATGTCTACGAGGCTGGCAGCGTGCGTCGTTCATGAGAGTGCCATCACGCGAAGCGCGGCCGTCGCTTTGGGCTTCTCGAAATTAAAGCGAACCAGCCCGGGGGCCTTCAACCTTTGGCATGATCCGCACCGCGTCGCTTAGCCGCGGGGCTTGGCCATTCGGCGGTGCATCTGGGCGACCGTCTCGGCAGGCAGGATATCGGCGAACACGGCCTGCACCTTGTTCATCAAGCCGCTCACCTCCTGCGTCTCACCCTTGAGCAGCGCCTGATAGCCATCGAGCGCGACCTTCGCCGGGTCGGCCTTGTCCGCCTGGCCCAGCTTCGTTTTCTCCATATCGGCGCGCTCGAAGAACTGCGTGTCGGTGCCGCCGGGCAGCAGGCAGGTGATCACCACCGGCGTGTGCTTGAGCTCGTTTGCGAGCCCGACGCAGAAATCGTCGATGAAAGCCTTGGTCGAGTTGTAGATCAGGTTGAATGCGCCCGGCATCTTGCCAGCGATCGACCCGGTCACGAGGATACGGCCCTCGTCGCGCATGACCATACGGCCCCCGATCTTGTGGACCAGCGATACCGTGCCGGTCACGTTCGTGTCGATGGTCGCCTTGATGTCCTCCCACCGCTCGGCAAGGAAGGCACCGCCCTGCCCCTGCCCCGCATTCGCGATCAGCACATCAACCTCGCGCGGGCCGATCTTGTTCATCAGGTCCTCGATCCCCTTGCGGGTCGCAAGATCGACCTCGATCCGCTCGACCGAGGCTGCGCCGCACTCGCGCAGCTCGGCCTCGGCAGGAGCAAGGTCGCGGTCTGCCGCGACCAGCAGATCGCAGCCGTCCTTCGCGGCGAGTTTGGCGAGCTCAAGACCGATGCCGGAAGACGCGCCGGTCACGACGCAGAAGCCGGACAGCTTGTCGATCGGGTTCTTGCTCATGCCGCCTGCTCCTTTTGCGTCCCGGGCTTGAGGACCACCTTGGTCCAGCTGTCCTGCTGTTCGCGGAAGTTCTTGTAACCGCGCGCCGCTTCCTCGAGCGGGAGGCGGTGCGAGATCAGGAAGGTCGTATCGATCGTCCCATCCTCGATCTTGTCGAGCAGCGGCTTGGTATACTTCTGGACATGGGTCTGGCCCGAATTGACCTTGAGCCCCTTCTCCATCAGCGCGCCGAGCGGAAACTTGTCGGTCATCCCGCCATAGACGCCGGGAATCGAAACGCGCCCGCCCGCCCGAACGGCGAGGATCGCCTGCTTGAGCGCGCTGGCCCGGTCCGCACCCATGCCGACCTTTTGCTTCACCATGTCGAGCATGTTATCGACCGCGAAGCCGTGCGATTCCATGCCTACGGCATCGATCACCGCATCCACGCCGATTCCGCCGGACATTTCCATCAGCGCCTCGCGCACGTCGGTGGTCTTGAAGTTGATCACCTCCGCGCCGAGCTGCTTCGCCAGTTCCAGCCGGTGAGGATAGTGATCGATCGCGATGACCTTGCTCGCACCCATGATCAGCGCAGATTGCACAGCGAACAGGCCGACCGGGCCGCAGCCCCACACCGCCACCGTGTCATCGGGCTGGATCTCGGCATTCTCCGCCCCCATCCAGCCGGTCGGCAGGATGTCGGAGAGGAACAGCACCTGATCGTCGTCGAGATGATCGGGAACCACAATCGGCCCGACATCGGAAAACGGCACGCGGGCGTACTCTGCCTGGCCGCCGGAATAGCCGCCGGTGAGGTGCGAATAGCCGAACAGCGCGGACATGGGGTGGCCGTAGAGCGTCGCCGACATGTCCTGCTTTTCCGCCGGGTTCGAATTCTCGCACGCCGAATATTGCTGGATCTTGCAGTGGAAGCACCCGCCGCAGCTGATCGTGAAGGGCACCACCACCCGCTGCCCCTTCTTCAGCGTGCTGTCCTTGCCGGTTTCGACCACCTCGCCCATGAACTCATGGCCCAGGATGTCGCCCGGGATCACTCCGGGGATGACCCCATCGTAAAGGTGCAGGTCGGAGCCGCAGATCGCGGTCGATGTGACCTTCAGGATCGCATCGCGCGGGTTGACGATTTCGGGGTCGGGAACGCTGTCGACTCGAACATCGTGGGTTCCCTGCCATGTGAGTGCGCGCATCATGCATTCTCCTGCTGTTTGGCGGCGCGCGTCTCGCTCTTGCGGCGCGCGGAAGTGGCGATCTCGCCGGTTTCCATCAGCATCTTGAAGCGTTTGAGATCGTGCCGGGCCTGAACCTCGGGCTCGCGCTGGAAGGCCTTGGCTATCGCGCGTCCGACCGCGCCGCCGGGGGCATCATACTCGATATGCAGAGATACCCGCGTGCCGCGATCGCCCGGAGCGGGGGTGAAGGTCACCTCGCCCCGCGTCTCGATGTCGGAGCCTTCGACCGAGGCCCATGCGATGCGCTCGTTTTCCGTCTCGCCGACGATCTCCGTCCTGAGTTCGACCGTGGTTCCGCCCGGCGCCTTGATCGTCCATGTGGCGCGGCTTCTTGCGCCGCCCTGCTCGGCGATGCTCTCCACGTTTTCCATGAATTGCGGCAGGTTCGAAAAATCCCGCCAGAATGCATAGAGTTCTGCGGCAGGCTTGCGGATCGTGACCGTGCGACCGACCAGCGCGTGGTCGCCGTGATTGCTGCGGCGCGCGAATTGGGGCGCATCGTCCCCGCCGCCATCGTGCCGACGGGAGAGGAAGGCGCCGAAGGCAGCTGCCCCCAGCGCAACGCCCGCCGCCGCGACGGTGCCTGCAATGCCGATTTGTCGATTAGGTTTCATGTCGGTATCCTTCCCACTCAGTCCTGCTTCACGCTTTCGCGGTCCCAGAAGCGCAGCTCGCCGCACTTCTCGATGAAAGCGCTGGCCGCATCCTTGCCCGAGGAGACGTCGACGAAACCGTCGTCCATCCAGTTCCACACGCCCGCCGTTTCGAAGAGCGGCTTCACGGCAGGGACGTAGGCAACGAACTTGGCGTGGGCGAAGGCATCGTTGACGAAGTCGATGCTCGGCTTGTCGGTGTTGTAGCGCTTGGCCGAAGCCTCGCTCATCACCACGGCCACCGCGTCGTAGGTGACCGAGGGGCCGCCATCGATCTTCTCGTCGGCTTCCATCATCTTGCCGTCGGACAGCGTGGCACCGGCAACGTGCGGTGCGACGATTTCGACCATTCCGCCAGCGCCGGTCGCGGCGTCTTTCAGCGTCTTGACGACATCCGCGTCGGCGCCCTCGGCAATGTAGATGCCCAGCTTGCGGCCCTTGAAATTGCCGGGGCCGTTCTTGAGGATCGAGAGCGCGGGGCTTTCGGCCAGATCGGTGATCGGGTCGCGCGCTGCCGGTACCTTTTCGGGCAGTTCGGGAAGACCGATGCCGTCGGCAACCTCCTGCGCCAGACCTTCGTCGATATGCCGCAGGTGGCCGATCATCCGCTTGCGAATGCTCATGCGGCCGACCTTCGAAAGCTCGAAGGTCAGCGCGTTCGCCATATGCGTCTGCTCGACCGGGGTCTGGCTCACATAGAACTGGCGTGCCTGGCTGTAGTGATCGGCGAAGGTCTCACTGCGCACGCGCAGCTTGGGCCCTTCGAGCGGAGCTTCATAGCTCTGGAACCCCTTCATCGGGCAGGCGCGCGGGCCGCGATCTTCCTCGGCCCCGTCGCCATCGCCCCAGCTATTGGGCTCGTAATTCACGCGGCCCTTGGGGTTGGTCATCGCCATGTGGCCATCCTGCTGGAAGTGGCGCACCGGGCACTTGGGCGCGTTGATCGGCAGGTGCGTGAAGTTCGGGCCACCCAACCGCTTCAGCTGCGTGTCGAGATAGCTGAAATTGCGCCCCTGCAGCAGCGGATCGTCCGAATGATCGATCCCAGGCACAAGGTTCTGCGTGCAGAACGCAACCTGCTCCGTCTCGGCGAAGAAATTGTCGACATTGGCATCGAGCGTCAGTGTGCCGATGATCTCCACCGGCACTTCTTCTTCGGGAATGATCTTGGTCGCGTCGAGGACGTCGAAATCGAACTTCTCGGCGAATTCTTCGTCGAACACCTGGATGCCCAAGTCCCATTGCGGGAAATCGCCCGCATCGATTGCATCCCACATGTCGCGGCGATGGAAGTCGGGGTCCATCCCGTTGACCTTCAGCGCTTCGTTCCAGACCACCGACTGGAGGCCCAGCTTCGGTTTCCAGTGGAACTTGACGAAGTGGCTCTCACCCTTTTCGTTGACCAGCCGGAAGGTATGCACGCCGAAGCCTTCCATGAACCGGAAGGAGCGCGGGATCGTGCGATCGGACATGATCCACATGACCATGTTCATCGCTTCGGGGCTGAGGCTGATGAAGTCCCAGAAATTGTCGTGCGCGGTCTGCGCCTGGGGGAAGCCGCGATCGGGCGCGGGCTTGGCGGCGTGGATCAGGTCGGGGAACTTGATCGCATCCTGGATGAAGAACACCGGGATGTTATTGCCGACGAGGTCCCAGTTGCCCTCCTGGGTGTAGAACTTGGTCGCAAACCCACGCACGTCGCGCGCCAGATCGGGCGAACCCTTGTTGCCCGCGACGGTCGAGAAGCGCGTGAAGGTGGGCACCTTGACGCCCTCTTCATTGAAGATCCGCGCGCGCGAATATTGCGGGATCGCTTTCTTCAGCTCGAAGTGACCGTGCACACCGTAACCGCGGGCGTGAACCACGCGCTCGGGGATGCGTTCATGGTCGAAATGGAAGATCTTCTCGCGCGCGATCTGGTCTTCAAGCAGTTGCGGCCCGCGCGGACCGGCGGTGAGCCAGTTCTGATCATCGGCAACCGGATGACCCTGGGCGGTGGTCATCACATCGTCGTCGCCCTTCGGTTTCTGGTGGTTTGCACCCCCGTCGGACAGTTCGAATTCGTTGGCCATTGCCTGCTCCTCGTAATCTGGGCGATGTCGATTCCAACGAGGTGCGCTGCATATTGTTGCACTCAGGATATAAAATACTTCGATCTCAGCCAATATTAACGAATGTTACTTTATGCCGACGCGATGGAGAGACTTATCAAAAGCTAATAACCAGCAATCGATTGAAACATAAGTTTTAACAGGAACCGTTTGTCTCCACCCGTTCTTGATCCTAGCAGCTGTGAATAGCGGCCGAGCAGAATCCGAACGAAGGAACCCACGCGATGTCCGCCCCCGAAAACCTAAAGGATTGCTATACCGAGGAACTGGCCGATCTGTGGTCGGCCAATGATCAGATGGAAAAGGTCGTTCGCGACTTGGCCGGAAAGGCCGGCGACGAAGCCCTTGCACGGCGGCTAAGCAATGCAGCGGACGGCATCGCGAAACACACAGACAGTCTGAAATCGCTGCTCCACGATTGCGGGGTCGAGGAAAAGGAGCACTGCAAGGGCATGGAAGGCCTCGTGAAGGAGGCCCGCAAGCACGCTCTCGACGCCGATATCGATGATTCCGATGTGCGCGATGTCCTGATCGTCGCGCAGTATCAGCGCATGTGCCACTACGGCATTGCAGGCTTCGGCACCGCCAAGGCCTTCGCAAAGGCGCTCGGCAAGGCTGAGCACGTCGAAAAACTCGATACTATCACCGAGGACATTTACGACGCCGACGAGAACATGAGCGATCTGGCAGAGCGCAGCCTCAACCTGGCCGCGAAATGACCGAACCAGCAAAGGCCGGGCGCGTGCACGTCCGGTCCGCGCCGGCAGCAGAGCTCGCCCGCAGCCCCGCACTCGGCGGAGACGCGCTCCACACCGACGCGGGTGCCATTGCCGCTCTTGTAGCTTGCCCACCTTTCGCAGCGAAGACGAAGCTTCTCGCATGCAGGGGCTCCCTGGAGCGCGGCTGCCGTTACGTCGTGGCGATCCCGGTGCGCAGTGAAGAGCGGCGGCTTCCCGCCACGCTCGATGCGCTGGCGGTGACGATGCGAGCGGTTAGGACCCCGGGGTGTGCCGTGTTCGTCGTGAACGACACCGACGACCGCTCTGCAGATGTGATCGCGCAATGGAGTCGGCGCTCGCGCATCTCAGCACTGGTCGTTGAGGTCGCCTTTTCCGCTTCGATCAGAAATGCGCCCCATGCGCGCCGGCTTGCGCTCGATATTGCCGCGAGAGCCGTCCCCCATGGCATTCTCTTCACCACCGACGCAGATACGACCGTGGGCGAAGCATGGGTTGAGCGCGGCATCCAGTCGGTTGCTGCTGGCAGCGATCTCGTGTGCGAGGATGTCCAGCTCGACGAACAGGAGCTTTCGGCCCTGCCGAGACAGGTGCGAGAAGTCGGCGCTGCGGAGCGCGCCTATTTCGATCTCTGCGACCTTCTGTGGCGATACTGGACCTTCGGCCGTGCGGGCCAGCTGGCGGCGCGTCCGTCGGGTGCCAGCCTGGCCATCACCGCTTCGGCATATCTGTCGCTGGGCGGTCTGCCGCTGCCTGCGGTGGGCGAGGATCGCGCGCTACACGATCTGGTGGTCCGCTCCGGCCTCGTCGTCGAAGCGCTGAAGAACGGCGGAACGCGTACATCCGCTCGCCTGACAAGTCGTGCTGCGGGGGGTTGCGGAGATGCCCTGGCGGATCGCGCAGCGTCCGAGGATCCCTTTTGCGATTCACATTTGAAGCCCGTTTCGCTCCTATACGATGAGGCGACTCTGTGGCTCGAACTCGACAGCGCGACCGGTCGCAGGCGTTGCCCGATGCCGAAAGACCACGACCCGATGCGATTCAGCACCATCAAGCAAGAACTCGCGAGCGCGAGGAGAATGGCCGCTGCCTACGGACTGATCGATGCGCCCTGAAGCGGATCTGCTCGAAATCGAAACCAGGCTTCGCAAGCTGGCTCCGGCGTCCGATCGGCAGGACGGCACGCTTGACGAGGAGATAGCCCTCCTGACCCATCTCGGTTGGCTGCGCGCGTGCATGCCGATCCGCTGGGGTGGAGACGGATGGGGGAGCGAGCCGGTCGGCGCTCTCGACGCCTTCAATGTGCTGCGCGCACTCGGGCGCGCAAATCTCTCGGTAGCGCGGCTGTTCGAGGGCCACATGAATGCTGTAAAACTCGTCGCGCTCTATGGTGGCGATCCAGAACAACGCAAGGTAGCCGAGGTTGTCGAGGCCGGGGCCCTTCTCGGCGTGTGGGGTGCCGACGACCCACATGAGCCGGTTCGCTACGAGAATCGGGGCGAGCGATTATCACTCTCGGGAAAAAAGAGGTTCGCTTCGGGTCTGGGGCTGGTCCGCAAGGCCATCGTTACGGTCGCTACCGAAGATGGTCCGCAGATGCTGCTGGTGCCGACCGACGATCCGGATCGGTTCGATCACTCGGCGTGGGCGATGGACGCGATGCGTGCGACCCAATCGGGCCGCTACGATTTCGATGGGATCGAGCTCGACTCCAGCGCACTTCTGGGCGCACCGGGAGATTATCATCGCGAACCCCATTTCGAAGGGGGCGTCTGGCGCTATTGCGCAGCGCATCTTGGGGCCGCGGAAGCACTCTATAGCGAAATGCTAGAACATCTGGTTCAGAACAACCGGGCCGATGACATCGATCAGCAACGAAGGATTTTCGCGGCCGGAACCGCGATCGAAACCGCGCGCCTGTGGCTGGTGCGTGCCGCAGGCGAAGTCGAAGCGGCCGGCGCGAAGCCGGAGAAAGCGGCACTGTCGCTCATGGCGCGCGAAGTGACAGAAGATGCCTGTCGCCGCGTGGCCGAGACGATCGAGCGCGCGATGGGCATACCCGCGCATATCGGCGGCTCTTTCACGGATCGCATGCTGCGCGACCTGCGGCTGTTCCTGTGTCAGGCTGCACCCGATGCGAAGCGCAACCGCGCTGCGAGCACGCTGATTGGACGCAGGGCAAGGCCCGAACATCTGTGAGCGTGCCATCCCTTGCAGAAGGTGCGGTGCTGCGCGCCGCGCAGGTCGGCCAGGATGCCTCGCTCGACGAACTGGTGCCGGGTCACCGATTGCTTATCATCGCCCCCCATCCCGACGACGAAACGCTGGGCTGCGGCATGGCGCTGGCTGCCGCCTGCGCCAAGGGGCGCGAGGTCGCGATCCTCCTGCTGACTGATGGTGAAGGCTCGCATCCCAATTCACGGGAGTTCGACCGCGAGAGCCGGGTTGCCCTGCGTCAGGCTGAATTCGAGGCAGCGCTGTCATTCCTCGTTCCCGAAAGGTCGGTCCCCGTCGTGCGGGCAAGGCTGCCCGATGGACGGAGCAAGGCCAGGGACGCCGCGCAGATCATCGACCGGCTTCTCGGCGATCCCTGTATTGCCCGCGCTGACGCAATCTGGTCGACCTGGGCGCATGATCCCCATTGCGACCATCGGACGGCTGCAATTCTGGCAAGGATGCTCGCCGACAGGACCGGAGCGAACCTGTGGAGTTTTCCGGTATGGGGCCGCTTCGGCGAACGTCCGGTCCCGGAGAATCTGCGGGTCTTTTCCGATGGCCTGCACCGCGATGCAAAGCGCCTAGCGATGCAGGCCTATGCCTCGCAAATGACGAACCTGATCGAGGACGACCCAGATGGTTTCGTCATGCCCTCCGCCCTGTTCGATCACTTCGCGACCCATCCGGAAATCTTTTTCCATGAGCGATGAACCCTCCGACCGTCGCCGGACTTTCGACCGCCTCTTCGCGGGTGACCCGGATCCGTGGGACTTCGAGAGCAGTGCCTACGAAGCGCTCAAGCGGAAGGCCACTCTCGCCGTGCTGTTCCCGGACAGATTCGGTCGGGGGCTCGAAATAGGCTGCGCGAATGGCGTCCTCACGGCGCAGCTAGCGACTATCTGCGACCACGTGCTCGCGATCGACATTTCCGACGTTGCACTCGAACTGGCCGCCAGTCGCGTCGGCGACCTCGACAATGTCTCGCTCGCACAAGCCGAAGTGCCGCGCGGCTGGCCCGAAGGCACCTTCGATTTGATCGTGCTGTCGGAAATCCTGTATTTCCTGTCTGCCGAGGAAATCGCACAGGTAGCCCGCCTTGCGTGGGCCAGTCTTTCCGATCAGGGAACCTGTCTTCTGGTCAACTGGACCGGGCCGAACGACCAGCCGATCGACGGCGAAACGGCGTGTGCAATCTTTATCGACCAGAAGCCGTGGCTGAATACGGCGAGTGAAGCCTGGCCATCCTTCCGGATCGACCGGCTGCACAAGACTGGGACCACTCGCAAAAGGTCGAGGTAATCATGCGCCAGATCGCAATCACCGTAGAACCGAAAGCGGCCGAGCAAGCAGCGCAGACCGCGAAGGAAAGCGGAGCATCGATCTTCGCCGAGATCGATGCCCATCAGGGCGACGCGCCCTGCCGCCTCCTGATCGTCGGGTCGCCCAACGCGCGAGTCGAGTATCTGTTCGCCGCGCTCGATGCGCTCGAACCGCTGCGCGCCACCTTTCTTGCCCAGCGACATCCTCTCACTGAGACCGCCATCGGATGAGCCCGAAAGCAGGCTGACGGATATTCAGCCCCGCAGTCCGCTCCGTATCCACGGACGCACCCACCACGAATATAATTGCACTTCCGGCTGCTTTCGGGTGCTCCCCGCGATCCTCAGTACGGCAGGGTCGGGGCGCGAAGCAGCCATGCCTAGACTTGGCAAACACGGAGTTTGAGAGAAGAAACAGTCAATGCGCGACTGATCGTTGAATCGCCCGGAACCGATCGAGATCGCGCCGGGCCGTTGCGCAGGTCATGGCTAGGAGGCCCATCCTAGGAGAACCGTTCGGCGAACCATTCCTTGTACAGCACCAGCAGTTCGATTGCGGCATCGATCCGGGCGGGGTCGATGCCGACAGATTGTTCGATGAGCAATCCTCGCATGGCAGCGGTATGAAGCAGATGCATCGCTTCCACCATTTCCGTATTCTCGATCCCCGCACGGCGTGCGACCCGGAGCGAGCCTTCCAGCTGGAAGCCATGGACAGATCCGTGTGTCGTCCTGAGCTCCGCGGCAAGATCGTCATCACCGCGCGCTGCTATAGCCAGTTCGATCAGCGCCATCGCCTCTTCGCTCTGGTAGCTTTCCCATCCGATCCGGGTGAGCGGGATGAACATGTCTGAATCGGGCGGAAGCTTGCTCAGCGCCTCGATCCTTTTGCGACGCAAAGTCATTTCTATGTCTTTCAGCGTCTCGGACAGCAGCTCCGCACGGGTCGGAAAGTGGTGCAGCATTCCGCCGCGGCTGATCCCGGCTTCCTGGGCCACCTTGGTGGTGGTGGTCGCGGCGTAGCCATCGCGGGCAAGGCAGCGGATCGTGGCGTCGAGCGCACGGCGCCGCGTATCCGCGGTACGATCCGCCTGGGTACGACGCACCTTCGTTTCGTGGTTTGCCTGCTGGCTCATTTGGCTATTCCGTCTCCTTTGTGCCAGCACCGCCTCTCTGACGGGGCGCTTAGCGTAACGCCGCCGCCACGTCTGCTGCAAATCGGGCTATAGCAAAGCCCTTGCGCCCATCCAGACCGCGCCGCACGATCACCAGATTCTGGGACGGCACGATCATCGCGTACTGCCCAAACGCGCCTGCTGCGGCATAGGCTTTCCCAGGCAGGCCTTCGCGATCGTCATATATCCAGAACTGAGCGCCGTACTTGCTGTCTGCAAGAAATCGCGAAGTGGGTTGAGCCGGTCCGGCGGTGGAAACGTAATCGGACCAGCCTTCGGGCAGAAGGCGTTCCCCGTTCCAGACCCCATCGTCGAGATAGAGCTGGCCCAGGCGCGCAAAGTCGCGAGCGGTGCTCCAGCATTGCCCGGAAATCAGGAAGTCGTTGTTCCAGTCGGTTTCGATCACCGTGCGGGTCATGCCCAGCTTCCACAGCAGTTCGCGATAGGGCCAGACCGCGAAATCGGTGTCGTCGGCGACTGCCTGCCTTAGCGCTCGGGTCGCCAGGATCGTGTCGGATCCCGCGTAGACGAAGGTTTCGCCGGGACGACTGCTCATCATGTTGAGTGCCGAGATCTCGTAAGCGGGGGCACCCGCGCCGTAGAGCTCGGGTTGAGGATTGTTGTCGCCTGTCGTGTAAAGGCCACTGGCCATTCGCAGCAGGTCATCGAGGGTGATGGCGCCCCGAGGATCGCCGGCACGCCGCCATTCCGCGAGCGGCGCGGGGGTCTGAAGGTCCAGGAGCCCTTTATGCACTCCCGCGCCGACCAGCGTCGCAGAAAGGCTCTTGCACATCGAATTCGTGCGGGCGGCAATGTTCGGCCCGAAGCCGGGATCGTACCGCTCTCCGACGATCTTGCCGTCCTTCAATATGACGACGCCCCAGGTTTGCCCCTCGTAGTCCCCCGCCTCGTCCGCGAACGCTGCGTCCAGAATCGAAGAGAGCGCTTTTTTCTGTGCCGCTTTCAATCGTCCAGTGGCCTGCGCGTCGCCTAGCGGCCAGGGTCTGTCGTGCAAAGCGGGGGGCGCGACCCCCGCAGGGAATCGATTGAGCGAGGCAGCCGCCGCGTCGGTGGCGCCGATGGGTAGCTGGGTACAACCCTGGTACGGGCGCCACACGGCAATGCGGGGTGGCATGTCGTCCGCATACGCGACCGACACCGTCTTTCGTTCGCGGTCGATGATCTCGCGGATCGGCTCCTGCGGGCGGGTACCGGGCTGAAAACTGGCGCGCACCGTTTCCTCGGTCATTTCGGACGTGAAGATGCCGGTGCACAAATGCAAAGCCTGGAGGCCCGCCAGACGGGCGCGGGAATGGGCAGCGGCCGCCGGAGACTTCACCGCGGCGCGCGGGTCGCCGGAAAATTCCTGTGCGAAACCCGCACCCGAAGCAGTCGCCGCCAGTGACAGGCAGAGGGCGATCGCGGCCTTGCGGCCTGCCAAAGCGACCAGCATCAGAAGCCCGCGCTCACGCCGATGAAGAACCGGCGACCGATGATGTCATAGGCGGAGGTCGCGATCCCTCCTCCGTAAAGCGGCGCATCGGGTTCCGTGAGGTTGGTAACACCGAGACGCAGTTCGAAATCGTCGTCGACGCTGACCCGGCCAATGAGGTCGAAATAGCTGATTGCAGGCACGCCCGGCTCGTTCGCGCCGTCCACGCCGACGTTGCTGGAAGCGGTCATCGAGCCGATGTAGCGCCAGCGCAGCGAAAGCGAGGTGTTCCTGTCGCCTATGGTGGCGGTGGTGACTGCCTTCCATTCCGGATGGGTTGAGGAAAAACCGTCGATCTGCGTGTTGCCGATCGTCCCGGCGTATTCGAGCAGCGGATCGGTAGAAACCGACTGAATCTTGTAATCCATCACATGGGTGACAGCGCTGTTGAACGAGAGGAAGCCGGTTCCCCCAAGCCCGACCGATGCGTCCAACTGCATGTCGAGCCCGGCGGTTTGATAGGTCGAAAGGTTCGCCAGCCGTTCGTTCACGTTCGAAAGGAAGCCGTTGCTGTCGCGGTTGATCTGCTGACAGAAGATGTTGTTCGGATCGTAGTTCGGGTTCTGACCGGTCAGGTTGAAGCATTCCCGCAGCGCGATCGGACTGGTGATGTAACCGATCGCGTCTTCCACCGTGATGTCATAATAATCGATGGAAACTGCGAAGGAGCGGAACAGGCTCTGGGTGAAGGAAGGCTGGAAGACTGCCCCGATGGTGTAGCTGTCGGCCGTTTCCTCGGTGAGATCGGGGTTGCCGACACGCAGGGCGGAGATTGCCGCACCGGGATAGGCGAACAGGTCGATGAGCGCAGGGCTGACGCCCTGTTGCAGACACAGCTGGCGCACCTGTGCCGGGTCGACGCCGGTGAGCTCACCCCGCCGCGCAAGGCCGTTCACGTCGCACGGATCGCCCGATCCGGTGGAAGCGAGGCCGATAATGCCCGCGGTTCCCGCTTGCGGGGAGAACAGATCGCCGAGGCTGGGCGCCCTGATCGCGCGCGAATACCCGCCCCGCGCGGTGATGCCACGGACGATCTCCCAGTTGGCGCCGGCCTTGTAGGTGCTGACGCCGCCGAACCGGTTGTAGTCGGAATAGCGATAGGCGAGGTCGACCTCGAGCCGTTCGAAGAACTGGGTATCGGACAACAGGGGGAGCAGGAGCTCGGCGTAAACTTCCTTGACGTTGAGATCGCCGCGCGTGCTGCGTGCGCCCGAGGTGCCGAAGGTTTCCGGGGCGGTGGTGACGCCCGGGACCGAGGTGGGCGTCGGGCTGTTGCGCGGGTCGATGTCGACTACGTAGGAATTTTCGCGATATTCCCCGCCGATCGCAAAACCGGCGGTGCCGCCGGGCAGCTCGAACAGATCGCCCGTAATGGTACCTTGCACGATCTTCTGCTCATAACTGTTACGATCCGTCGTGCTGAAGGTGAGGTACTCCTGACAGCTGGCCGAAGCCGGTGCGAAGCCGAACGGGTCGTAACCGCCGTCGCACAGGCTGCGCCCTCCGTCCGGCGCGTTCACGACTTGCAGGAAGCGGCTGCGGCTGACCTGGTTGAGAGCGGTCGCATCCTGATCGGTCCGGCCGTAGCTCGCGTACAGATCGAAGAAGAGGTTGTCGGTGAGTTGCCCCTTGAACCCGAGCAGACCCTGCCAGACGTCGTAATCCTGTTGCACCCGCAGTCGGCCGAGACGTCCGGTATTGAAATAGTAAGTGATCGGCCCGTTCGGGTTCGGCCTCGAGTTGAGCAGGACGCGCAGGTCGGGCGTGATGAAGGGGTTGGCCGCACTGATCGTGACAGGTTCGACCACCGATTGGGTCACACCCTGGCTGGACAGCTGATCGGTGGAATAGGTTGCGTAGTTGAGCTGCGCGTACGCGGTGATGCTATCGCTGATGTCGAACTCGCCGCGCGCAAATCCGGTATAACGGTCGAGCGGCAGATAAAGCGTCGAATCATTGTCGAAGCGCTGCCGCACCTGCCCCGTTTCGGTAATATTGTACCCCGTGGTGGCCGTGTCGCGCAGGTTGAGCCCGCCCTGCGAGCTGAGGATGGTGCCATCCAGATTGACGAGATAGCTGCTCGCCAGCGAGGGCAGCGCCGTTCCATAGGTATTGAGGAACAGGTTCCGGTAGGCGAGGTAGCGGGCGTTGGCTGCAGGCAGGCCGAACAGGTTGCTCCGGTTCTGCACCAGAAGCCCGCTCGTCGGCGTGGAGGTGCCTGCGTCGGCCTCGCCAGTGGTTCGTGAATTGGCCGACGCCGTGCCGCGGTTGTAATAGGATGCGGACAGGAACAGGCGCGCGGTATCGTCGGCGAACGAGCCGCCCCATGTTCCCGCGATGGAATAGGTGGCTGCGTCACCCTGATCGCTAATTCCGGCATCGGCGCTCAATTCGAAACCCCGGAACCTGTCGTTGAAGCGGAAATTGACCACCCCTGCGACCGCGTCCGAACCGTAGACCGCAGATGCTCCCCCCGTGATGACCTCTGCCGTGGAGATCAGCGCCGGCGAGATGGTATTGAGATCGATCGTGCCGGAAGGGTCGCTGGGCTGCAGACGTCGACCATCGAACAGCACCAAGGTGCGTTCCGGGCCCAGCCCCCGAAGGTTCGCGGTCGCGCGACCGCCCGAAGAGCCCGGGCCGGCCGCCCCGATCGACGAGGTTTGTGCGCCTTGCGAAGCCTGGAACTGCGGCAGTGCGTTGAGCGCCTGCTCGACGGTCACGGGGCCGGAATTCTCGATGAATTCCTCGTCGATCGTCAGGATCGGGCTCTCTGCGGTATAATCGCGGCGGGCGATCCGCGATCCGGTCACGACGATGACCTGATCACTTCCCTCTTCGACGTTTTCCGGCCCCGCGGGATCGGGCACCTCCTGCGCACTCAGCGGCGACCCATAGGCCAGCATGCAAGTGGCGACGAGCAGCATGCCGCGCGACCGATTCTTCATATCCCTCTCCCCTTTTGGCTTCTCTTTTGGAGGCCGTTGAACGGGACGTGCCTCTAGACAAGGAAACAGTCAAGCCTGTTTGAAAGTTTGCAATCGGCTCGGATTCCGTCCAACAAAGGCAAAGAAAAGATCGCGAGATTCGTTTCGGTTCGAACCGCACCACGCCCGGTCACGGGCGGGAAACAGGGAGATGATGCATGGGGTACAGCCCAACCCGGCGTGAACTTATGCGCTCCATGGCCGCCGTTGGTGTGACTGTTGCCTGCCCGGGCGTCGCTGCGGCGCAAACCCGCTCGCGCAACACGGTAGCGACAGCCAGAGGCCTCGTCCGGGGCACGGAGGCCGATGGCGTCCACGTGTTCAAGGGCATGCGCTACGGTGCCGACACGACGCTTCGCCGATTTCTGCCTCCGCGCCCGCCCGAACCCTGGACCGGCGTATTCGACGCCACCTCTTACGGCGACCAGGCCCCGCAGACTCCGAATGCCATCGCCGGCGACGAGCCGATGAGCGAGGACTGCTTGCGGATCAACGTGTGGACACCGGCATCCGACGCGAAACGTCGCCCGGTCATGCTATGGTTTCATGGCGGAGGGTTCGAAGTCGGAGCGGGTTCGTCCGCGCTCTACGACGGAACCAACCTCGCCAAGCGGGGCGACGTAGTTGTCGCCACGATCAATTCGCGGCTGAATGTCTTCGGATTCTGCGACCTTTCGCGGAAGCTTGGCGACGAATATCGCAGCTCGGGCAATGCCGGCGTCATGGATCTCGCGATGGCCATGAGGTGGGTGCGGGAAAACATTTCCGCTTTCGGGGGAGACCCGACCAACATCACTATCTTCGGGCAGTCGGGTGGGGGCCGCAAGGTGTCCATGTGCTACGCCAGCCCGTTGGCGGCCGGAGCGTTTCAACGCGGTATCGTGCAGAGCGGGTCGCACCTGATGGTTCACACGCCCGAAAAAGCAGATGCGCTGGTCGGGCTTCTGCTTGGCGAGCTTGGGCTGGGCGAAGGGGACGCGGGCAAGCTGCCGCTTATCGAGCAGAAAACCCTCAGCGAAGCCAATCTGGCCGCCATTACGAAGGCAGGGTATCGGTTCGAGCCGACGCTTGATGGTATCGTGATCCCGGAGCAGCCGTTCATTCCGCGCGCCCCCCAGTTCAGCGCCCATGTTCCGATGATGGTGGGAACCGCACGAACAGAGCTGGCGGCGCAACTGGGAGCCCGCGACCGCAAGCTTTTCGCGCTGGGCGAAGCCGATCTTCCGGCGGCGATCGAACCTTTCGTCGGACAGGGGAACGAGGCCCAGGCGCTCAAGGCGTATCGCGCCGTCGATCCCGATGCGACACCGTCCGAACTGTTCTTCCGCATTGCTACCGGTCGCGCTTACGACCGGGATGCGACATTGATGGCAGAAGCGCGTGCTGCGCAGGGCAGGGAACGGACCTGGCTGTACAAGTTGGACTGGCCCGCGCCGATGTATCAGGGGCAGCGTATCAGCCCCCATTCGCTCGATCTGCCCTTCGTGTTCGACAACGTCACGAAGGGATCGGGTCCGCGAATGGTCGGCCCGCCAACCAGCGACACGGCCGCGCTCAGCAACACGATGGCCGAAACCTGGCTGGCCTTTGCACGCTCGGGCAATCCCAACAACGCTGCCATTCCACAGTGGCGCCCCTACGAGACCTCAGATCGCACCACCATGATCTTCGACGTTCCGCCGCATGTCGAAAACGATCCCTACCAGGCCGAGCGCGAATTCATGGCGCAATACCCCTCCACTCAGACCGGCAACGGGCGATTCCGCAGTCTGGCGGACGACTGACGTGGTTCGGCTCACTCGGCGCCACGTCATCGGCAGCATGGCCGCTTCGGGCGCGGTTCTGGCGGGAGGCTGCGCGGCGCGCATGGCGCCGCCCTCTAGATCCGGCGCTTGGCCGCAGACATCGCCCGCAAGCGTAGGGTTGAAAAAGGAAGCGCTGGAGCAGGCGGCCCATGCGATGGGGCAGGCCGGCGAGCGCCAAGGCCTGGTCGTCGTGCGCGATGGAGCGCTCGTTTTCGAACGCTACTGGGCGAACGACTATCATCGCGCCGAACCGGATTGGCGCAACGTGTCCTTTTCGTCAGGCAAGAGCTGGGGGGCCACGATGGTGGGCCGGGCGATCAACCTTGGCCACCTGGCGCTGGACGATCCGGCGAGCCGGTATGTGGACCCCTCGATAACCGGACTGCATCCGGCCACGCGGATCCATCATCTGCTTACAATGAGCTCCGGCGGAAGTCTGGTGGTCAAGCCGAGTTCGCATCCGCCTCGGAAACTGAACGATCAAACCCCGCCCGGGCCGCCCGATGAGTATGTTCGTACGGAAGGCAAGAGCAAGGAGCCTCGCGCGCCGGAAGGCTACGGGATCGATCTCGAACCCGGAACGATGTTCTTTTACGACGGCGCCGCGGCCGATCACCTGGCCGAAATCGTGACCGCGGCGACCGGGATGCGCAGCTTCGATTTCATGCGGAACGAGGTTCTCGAACCGCTGGGTTGCCGCAATACAGGCTATCAACCCGAGGGGGTCGATTCCAACGGGGATATCCGCATCGGGGGTTCGATGCTCATCAGCTGTCGCGACATGGCGCGGCTGGGCCAGCTCTATCTTCAGGGAGGTCGCTGGGGCTCAACCCGTCTTCTCGATGCCGCATTCGTCGATGCGGCGACAAGTCCGTCACCCGGAAATCCGGATTACGGCTTCCTGTGGTGGCTCAATACCACCGGGGAGATACCCGCTGCGCCGCGGTCCATGTTCTACGCCGCCGGTGCGCTTGGCCAGTACTGTTTCGTCGTGCCGGAGCGCCGCCTGGTGGTTGCCACCATGGGCTTCGGCCGACCACCGCTCACACCTCAGCGTGCCTGGGAAATTCTCGCGCCCGCTCTGCTCGCATCGTAATACAGGAAGCCCGAACCATGAGAAAATCCCTTGCGCTGTTTGCGATACTCGCATGTCTCGGCACGGGATGTGCGGACGCTTCCGGTGTCGAAGCATCGCAATCCGCCGCCGCACCTGCCGCTGCAGAGGGGCTTTATGCCGATGCCGACAAATGGCTTTGCCTGCCGGGCAGAGAAGACACCTGCGACCAGGACCTGACCACCACGGTTGTCTCAGCCGATGGGACGCTGACGCGCGAGCTGTTCGACCCATCAGACGATCAGCCGATCGACTGCTTCTACATCTATCCCACCTTGTCGCTCGACCGGTCCGGGAACGCCGACTGGAACGAAGGGCCGGAAGAAGGGCGCGTCATCCATCAGCAGCTCGCGCGCTTTGCCGACGTCTGCAAGGTTTACGCCCCCAAGTATCGGCAGATCACCATGCTGGGAGTTAGCGGGCGCTCCGGCGAAAGCGTCGCTGATCTCTACCGCGTAGCGATCGGCGATGTGAAGGAGGCCTGGAATCACTACCTTGCCAATTACAACAACGGGCGCGGGGTAATCCTGATCGGCCATTCGCAAGGCTCGCGCATGCTGGTCAACCTCATCAAGGACGAGATCGATGGCAAGCCTGTGCAGGCCCGGATCGTCGCGGCCTATCTCAACGGGACGAGCGTGGTAGTTCCCGAAGGTCGCGATGTCGGCGGTACGTTCAAGTCCATGCCCCTGTGCCGGTCTTCCGATCAAACCCAATGCATCGTCGCTTATCGCAGCTTTCGTGCCGATAGCGGACCCGTCAACGATTACGCAGCGACCCAGCGCCCGGGAATGGAGATCGCCTGCGTCAATCCCGCCGCGCCGGGCGGGGGCCAGGCCATGCTGCATTCCTACCTCACGACCGACGCTTTGATGGGCGGGCCAGCGCCGCGGTTTGTGACCGATGGGCGCGCGATCGAAACGCCGTTCGCTTCGGTACCGGGATTGTTGAGCGGCGAATGCGTATCGAACGAGGCAGGACAATACCTGGCAATCTCGATCAACGCGGATCCTTCCGACCCCCGAACCGACGACATCACCGGCGATATCTACACCGACGGCAAGCTTAACCCTGCGATGGGATTGCACTTGATCGACATAAACCTGGTCATGGGAAATCTGCTGGACCTGGCACGCTCGCAGACCGAAACTCATCTCGCGACCCAGCGATGAGATATCGCCCCCCTACGTTCGATCCGAGGTAGAATATTGGCCAGCCGGGACTGAGGCGACGGGACTATTGCAACACCTCAGCTGACTAGCTGGATATTGGCATCGGGCGTCGCTGCTGTGGGCGTCGGCATCCTCCCAGTCGGTCCCGGGCCAGCGTCCCACGCCGTGAACCGGACCATGCCTGGTCTCCGGGCGGTAAGAGCAAGCCGTCTCGGCAGCATCTCCGCCATGGGCATGGCCCCTAGGTCTTCAAAGATATCGCGCTCGAGACTGGTGATGACATCTTGGGCCTGAACGGGCTTCCAGCGACCCGGATGCAGGCCATGACAATCACGTGAGACTGCCTCGAAGCTCCTTGTCGAACTCCCATCGCCCACCACACGCCCCCGTCTAGCAGCGTGCCGAGGGTCGCGACTCGCCCGAAGCAGCTTCTTCGCTTCGTCGCGCTTCTCACGCGCATCTGCGAGCGATACCTCCGGATAAGCACCCGGAGTGAGCAGCTGCTCCTTCTTCTCGAAGCGCTATTTGAAGCGCCAACTTTTATGCCCGCTCGATGATACGTGCAGATGAAGCCTGCGGCTGTCGGCAGGGTTATAGACCGTGTCTCTGGCAGCAGATGTCTCGGAGGGCTTTGGATAAGGCCGGGCAGGCGAATGGCGGAGCGGGAGGGATTCGAACCCTCGATACGGGGTTACCGTATACACACTTTCCAGGCGTGCGCCTTCGACCACTCGGCCACCGCTCCGCATCGCCCGTTCGGGAAGCCAGCGCACCTAGCCGCGATGTGATCGCTTCGCAAGGCAGTGATGGAGCGCTAGACCTTTGGCGATGAGAAACTTCGGCACGCCCGTCACCCTGGAAGAGATGGAAGAGCTCGGCCGCGAGGCGATTGCCGGCCTGCCGGATGCCTTCCGCGAACAGCTGGGCGACGTGGTGTTCGCCGTGGAAGATTTCGCGGACGAGGAAACGCTGCGCGATCTCGGCCTGGAAAACCCGTTCGAGCTGACAGGCGTGTACGAAGGCCACGCACTGACCGAACGCAGTATCGAGATGTCCGGCACGCTGCCCACCCGCATCCGCCTGTTCCGCCGCCCGATCCTCGACGAATGGGCCGAGCGCGGGGACGAGACGCTGGAGCACCTCGTGCGCCATGTGGTCATCCACGAAATCGGCCATCACTTCGGCCTGTCGGACGACGACATGCACGCGCTGGAGGATATGGCGGGGTAGCCCTTCTCCCCTTCGTCCTTACCCATTTGAACATTGCAGGGAGCGAAGCGACGCGGCAATCTGGGGCCGTCGCGCGATCCGCTCTGGATTGCCGCACCCGGCCTTTGGCCGGGCTCGCAATGACGGGGGACTTCATGCGTATCCTTTTCACCGCCGCCGCCACGCTCGCCCTCGCAAATGCGAGCTTTGCCCAGGAGGCCGAAGCGCCCGCACCGTCTCCGGGCGAGATAGTCAACGCTGCGCCGACCGAGGACTGGACGATTATCGATCCCGAAGACCTCGTGGTGATGACGCTGCCTCCCCTGCCGGATGGCACCGAGCGCAAGGTGGTGATGCAGCTGATCTCCGAACCGTTCAGCCAAGGCTGGGTCGAGAACATCCGCACCCTCGCCCGCGCGCAATACTGGGATGGCAGCGCGATCCTGCGGGTGCAGGACAATTACGTCGTCCAGTGGGGCCAGCCCGACCCGGACATGGGCGTCGAGCCCAAGCCGGTGCCCGAGGGGCTGAACGTGATGGACGAGGGGGATTATGTCCAAACTTATACCGGCGGCCGCGAGGCCGATTCCATAGTTCTCTGGCACCCAAAACCCGACCTGATCGACAGCTATGCCGATTACGCATCCTTCCAAGACGGCTGGCCGATCGCAGGCAACATTAGCGGCGACACACGCGTCCTCTCAACATGGCCCGTTCACTGCTACGGCATGGTTGGCGTGGGGCGGAACATGTCGCCCGATACCGGCGACGGATCGCAGCTCTACACCGTGATCGGCCACGCGCCGCGCCATCTCGACCGCAATATCGCGGTCGTGGGCCGGATCGTCGAAGGGATCGAGCACCTCTCCAGCCTACCGCGCGGCAAGGGCGCGCTCGGCTTCTACGAGGACCCGGCGAAGCGCGTGCCGATCGTCTCGGTTCGCATAGGCGCGGACCTGCCGGAAGGCGAACAGCCGCGTTTCGAATATCTCTCCACCGACAGCGAGAGCTTCGCCGCCTACGCCGATGCGCGCGCCAACCGGCGCGATCCGTTCTTCATCGTGCCCGCGGGCGGCGCGGATATCTGCAATATCCCGGTGCCGGTGCGCCGGTTCGAGATCGTCGACGAGGGCGAGTGACGCCCGGCCTGAACCCGCAAGAGCCTAGATCCGCTCCGCCTGCGCCACCGCATCGCTGGCGCGCAAGGCGCTGAGCAGCCGGGTGAGGTGCGCCAGATCCTGCACCTCGACGTCGATCTCGTAGGTGGCGAAGGGGTTCTCCACCCGCACCTGCTCCAGGCTGCGCACGTCCGCGTGATTGCGCGCGACGATATTGGCCATCTCCGCAATGGTCCCGCGCCGGTCGTACAATGTCACCACCAAGCGACCGATCGCCACGCCCGATCGCTCCCCCCAGTCCAGATCGAGCCAGTCGTTGTCGATACCGCTGGCGAGCGAAAGGCACTGGATGTTGTGCACCTCCACACTCTCGCCCTTGCGGCGCAGGCCCACGATCCTGTCGCCGGGCACGGGATGGCAGCAATCGGCCAGCGTATAGGCGTTGCCGGGCTTGAGGCCGCGGATCGAGATGGGCTGCCGGTTATGCCGGTCGTCCGTGTTGTCCTCGAAATCGGCGGTGCTGCCCGGCACCAGGGCTTCCATGACCTCGTGGTCGGAAATCTTGGCGGCGCCGATGGCATACATGAGGTCTTCTTCCTCATCCATGTCGAGCCGCTTGAGCGCCTCGCGCAGCGCCTTCTTGCCCACCTTGGCGGGCGTGCGCGCGGCGATCTGGTCGTACAGCTTGGCGCCCAGCTCGGCGACTTCCTCGCGCTCCTTGTGGCGCACCGCGCGGCGGATGGCGGCGCGCGCCTTGCCGGTCACGACGAAGCCCAGCCACGAAAGCTGCGGTTCGGCATCGCCGCCCTTGATGATCTCCACCACGTCGCCATTGGCCAGCGGCGTGCGCAGCGGCATGTGCCGCCCGTTGATCTTCGCGCCAATCGTCTGCGCGCCCAGATCGGTGTGGACGGCGAATGCGAAATCGACCGGGGTCGCTCCCTTGGGCAGCTGGAACAGCGCCCCCTTGGGGGAAAAGGCGAAGATGCGATCCTGGTAGATGGCCAGCCGCGTGTTCTCCAGCAGCTCCTCGGGATCATGGCTCGCATCCACGATCTCTATCAGGTCGCGCAGCCAGGCGACCTGCCCGTCGGGCTCGTCGTGCTGCTTGTAGGCCCAGTGCGCGGCCAGCCCGAAATGGTTGGTCCGGTGCATTTCCTGCGTGCGGATCTGCACCTCCACCCGCATCGAACCCGAGTAGATCAGGGCGGTATGGAGCGAGCGATAGCCGTTGTTCTTCGGCGTGGAGATGTAATCCTTGAATCGCCCCGGGATGAACTGCCAGGTCGTGTGCAGCGTGCCCAGCGCTAAGTAGCAGTCCTCCGGCTTCTCGCAGAGCACGCGGAAGGCGAAAATGTCGGTGATCTGGTCGAAACTGACATGGCGTTCGGCCATCTTGCGCCAGATCGAATAGGGCTGCTTTTCACGCCCCTGCACCTCCACCTTCAGGCCCGCTTCGGCCAGCGCCTGCTTGATCGCCAGCGCGATGGCATCGACCTGCCCGCCTTCCTGCTCGCGGATCTGCGCGAGCCGCCCGGATATCGTGGCAAAGGCATCGGGTTCGAGATGCTCGAACGCCAGCGCCTGCATTTCGCGCATGTATTCGTACATGCCGATACGCTCCGCCAGGGGCGCGTAGATATCGATCGTCTCGCGCGCGATGCGGCGGCGCTTGTCCTCGTTCTTGATGAAGTGGAGCGTGCGCATGTTGTGCAGCCGGTCACCCAGCTTGACCAGCAGAACGCGGATATCCTCGCTCATCGCCAGCAGGAACTTGCGCAGGTTTTCCGCCGCGCGCTCGTCCTCCGGCATCTGTTCGATCTTGGAGAGCTTGGTGACGCCATCGACCAGTCGCGCGATCTCCGGCCCGAAATTGGCCTTGATATCGTCGATCGTGGTGAGCGTATCCTCGACCGTGTCGTGCAACAGCGCGGTGGCGATGGTCTGCTGATCCAGCTTCAGGTCGGTCATCAGGCCCGCAACCTCGACCGGATGGCTGAAATAGGGGTCGCCGCTGGCGCGCTTCTGGCTGCCGTGCTTCTGCACGGTGTAGACATAGGCGTGATTCAGCATCGCCTCGTCGGCGTCCGGGTCGTAGGCCTTTACCCGCTCAACAAGTTCGTACTGCCTCAGCATCGCTCTTCAGATGTGCGGTGCAGTACAAACTATTGCAACGCGTTAATTGCTTGTCGTTTTTCGAATGTCGGCGCGCAGGCAACCGCTGCGCGCCGACGCTTCCCGGTTACTCGCCCGCGGTCATCCCCAGCGTGGCGTCCACCCGGCCCCGGGTGTAGGAATGGTAGCTGTCGCGCGTTTCGGCATAGATGCGGCGCGCGATGGGCTTGCCCCAGTCGCTTTCGCTGAGCGCGGTGAACAGCGGGCTGACGAACTTGTTGCGACCCACCTGCGACAGAAAGCGTTCGGCCTGCGGCACGGCGGGATCGTACTGATTGCGCAGCCCGGCTTCCAGCCAGAGGAAGAGCACTTCGTTGTTGCCCGCCTCGGACAGGCCGAGCCTCGCATCGAGTGCGGCCAGCTGTTCGTCCGTCCGCTCTTCCGGCATCCGCTCCAGGAAGCGCCGCTGTTCCGCCGCCGTCCAGCCGGTCCAGGTATTGGCCGTGGGCAGCGTGCCGTCGGCCGCGTAGGCCGCCACCGCATTGTCCACCGCCGCGAAGGTCTGCGGATCGGGCTTCAGGGCATTGGACGGCAGGCCGGTGCCGTAAACCCATTCGTCCAGCATCAGGCGCCGCTCCAGCTGCGCGTCGTTGCCGATCAGCTTCTCGCGCAGATCGGCCAGGAACATCTCGGACGTCACCGGTTCGAAGGCGTGATTGTCGAACCACTGGGTCAGCCAGGCATCGAACTTCTCGCGGCCGACCATGTTTTCGACCGTGCGCAGGAACACCGTCCCCTTGTCGTAGATGGCGACGCCTTCCGTCTCGAACGGGCTGATCGAATCCGGCGAACGCATGGCCGTGGTGGGGCTGTCGGCCCCGGCCTCTTCGATCCCTTCCACCAGCGAAGCATAGCTGAGCGCATATTCCTGCTCCGCCCGCTGCTCGCCGTAGACCTGTTCGGTGATGCGGTTCTCGAAATAGGAGGTGACGCCTTCGTTCAGCCAGCCATCCCGCCAGCTGGAATAGGTCGCCAGATTGCCCGACCAGCTATGCGCCAGTTCGTGCGCGATCAGACCGTTGTTGGACTTGTCGCCCGCGATGAAGGTGGGCGTCAGGAAGGTCATCACCGGGTTTTCCATCCCGCCGTAGGGGAAGGCGGGCGGAAGCACGATCATGTCGTAGCGGCCCCAGCGATAGTCGCCGTAAAGCTCCTCCGCCGCCTCTATCAGTTGCTCGGTATCGTTGACCTCGCGCCATGCGCGGTCGAGCATCACCGGCTCCGCCCACACGCCGCTGCGCGGCCCGATGGCGCGGAAATCGATATCGCCCGCAGCAATCGCAATCAGATAGGGCGGGACGGGCTTGTCCATGACGAAGCGGAAGGCGCGGCGGCCATTGCCGAGGTCTTCGGGCTCGCCCTGGCGCACGCCGCTCATCACGACATCCAGCGGCTTGGGCGCGGTGATGCGCGCTTCCCATGTCTGGCGGATACCGGGGCTGTCCTGCGTGGGGATCCACGTGCGGTTGAGGATCGCCTGCCCCTGGCTGAACAGATACGGATATTCGCCGCCTGCGGTCTGCTCGGGCGTCAGCCATTGCAGCGCGGCGGCATTCGGCGCCGCCCGATAGTCGATCACGATCCGTTCGGCACCGTCGAGCTGGATCGTCAGGGGCGCACCCTTGCCGCCATCATCGGACATTGCGCCCACAGAATAGCTCAGCCGGCGACCGGCACCATCGGTAACGGAAGCGATCTGCAAACCATTGCTGTCGAGCACGATTTCCTTCGCACCCGGCTGCGCCAGAACATCCAGCGTCGCCTTGCCGCCGACCTGCTGGCCCTCGAAATCGAGATCCAGATCGAGGTCTACATGCGTCACCCGCGCGACCTGCGGCTGCGCGTAAGTCTGGTCGTCGAAGGCCTGCGCGGTGGTGAGGATCGGCGAGACCATGGGCTGCGTCGTGCTGGCCGACTGCGAAGCGGCATCGGGCGTGGTACAGGCGGTTGCGGTGAGGGAAAGGGCAAGGGCTGCTGCGGCAATGCGCATGGAGTTCTCCGGATAAAAAGCGTGGCACGGCATTTGACATAGCCCGCTATAAGCTGGGCTGAACGGGACGGATCAGGCCCAGGTGGCGTGGGGTGGCAGGCTCATCAGGATCGCGTCGACATTGCCGCCGGTCTTGAGCCCGAACAGCGTTCCGCGATCGTAGACGAGATTGAATTCGGCGTAGCGCCCGCGCCAGTCGAGCTGGGTGCGCCTGTCTTCCTCGGTAAAGTCGCTCTCCATCCGCCTGCGCACGATGCGCGGGAATACGTCGAGAAACGTCTCGCCAACATCCTTGGTGAAGTCGAGGTTGCGCGCAAAGGCCGCTTCGTTGTCGCACTCGAGGTGGTCGTAGAATATCCCGCCGACCCCGCGATGCACGCCCCGGTGGGGAATGTAGAAATAGTCGTCCGCCCACTTGCTGAACCGTTCGTAATAGGTCGGGTTGTGCTTGGCGCAGGCGGCGCGGAAGGCGGCGTGGAATTCCTGCGTATCCTCCTCGTAGGGGATCGGCGGGTTGAGATCGGCCCCGCCGCCGAACCACGATTTCGCGGTGACGAGGAAGCGCGTGTTCATGTGTACGGCGGGCACGTGCGGGTTCGCCATGTGCGCCACCAGACTGATGCCGGTCGCGGAAAAGCTGGGATCGTCCTCGGCCCCATTGATGGTCTTGGCGAATTCCGGCGCGAAACTGCCCTGCACGGTCGACACGTTGACGCCGACCTTTTCGAACACCTTTCCCTTCATCACCCCGCGAACGCCACCGCCGGGATCGGCATTGCCTTCCTCCTCGCGGTTCCAGGGCGTGTATTCGAAGGCCGCTTCGGACCCTGCCTCGCGCTCGATCGCCTCGAACTCGGCACATATCCGGTCCCTCAGGTCCTCGAACCAGCCACGGGCTTCTCGGGTTTGTTCGGACCAGTCGGGCATCGTCTTCCTGTCGTTGTATACTTTACGCCCCCTCCCCTTGCCAACCCTGCCAGCCTTGGGCAAGGGAGGGCCATGGTTCTCCTTTCGTTCGGCACAGCGGAGCTGCTTCTGCGCGGCGACGGCGCGGTCTACTGGCCGCGCGAGGACACGCTGTTCGTTGCCGACCTGCACCTCGAAAAGGCCAGCTTCTTCGCTCAACACGGCCAGCCGCTGCCTCCCTACGACAGCCGCGAAACGCTGCACCGGGTCGCGCGGGCCGTGGCAGA
Organism: Citromicrobium sp. UBA3494; assembly: GCA_002377695.1. Lineage (GTDB taxonomy): Bacteria > Pseudomonadota > Alphaproteobacteria > Sphingomonadales > Sphingomonadaceae > Alteriqipengyuania. Next base: position 150,571 of record DFQH01000009.1, read on the forward strand.
GACGGGGGCACGGCGGGTCGTCACGCTGGGCGACAATTTCCACGAT
>DFQH01000009.1:150896-151367 GCA_002377695.1 Citromicrobium sp. UBA3494
ACGCTGGGCGACAATTTCCACGATCCCGACGGGGCGGCGCGGCTGGAACCTGCCGCCTGCGATCTGCTCGATGCCCTGACGAACGAGGTGGAATGGATCTGGGTTACGGGCAACCACGATGCCTGCACCCACGCCGACGGCGCGCCTGCCGAATGCGGGGGCAAGCAATTCGTCGAGATCGAAATCGGCGGCGTGATCTGTCGCCACGAGGCCCGCCCGGGCGAGACCCGACGCGAGCTTTCCGGCCACTGGCACCCCAAGCTCGACGTGACGGTGCGCGGGCGCCGCATCCGCCGCCCCTGTGCCGTGGTCGCTCGGCACGAGGGATATGGCCCGCGCATGGTGCTGCCCGCATTCGGCGCATTCACGGGCGGGATGGACGCCGCGCACGCAGCGATTCGCGCCAGTCTGAGCCCCGCCGAAACCATCGAGGCGGCATGCGCGGTACGCGACCGGCTGGGCCGCCCGCCA
>DFQH01000009.1:151674-152085 GCA_002377695.1 Citromicrobium sp. UBA3494
CCTGCCGCTATGGCGGGCGGAGGAACGCGCAGCCTGATTGCAACGCACGGCGCAATTTCGCGCGTGCGCCGCCCTACCCCCCTTTCGCATCGCGCAAAAAAGACCTAAATACGGCGCTCCATTCGAAAGACTTCAGGAGAGCATCCCATAGCACGTCCCCCCCGTCGTTCCCTTCAGCCGCCTATCAAGAGCGGCCCGCGCTACGACAATTTTATCCAGAGCCCCAAGGTCCGCGTCATCGACGACACCGGGGAGAACATCGGTGTCCTCAGCACGCGCGAAGCGATCGAGCGCGCTCAGGAAGTGGGCCTGAACCTGGTCGAGGTCTCGCCCAACGCAGACCCGCCCGTGTGCAAGTTCCTGGATGTCGGCAAGCACCGCTACGAAGCGCAGAAGAAGGCGAACCTCGCG
>DFQH01000009.1:152365-213917 GCA_002377695.1 Citromicrobium sp. UBA3494
GCGCAGAAGAAGGCGAACCTCGCGCGCAAGACGCAGAAGACGCAGGACATCAAGGAAGTCAAAATGCGTCCGAACATCGACACGCACGATTACGACGTGAAGATGCGCAACGTGAACAAGTTCATCGAGAACGGCGACAAGGTGAAGGTCACCCTGCGCTTCCGCGGTCGTGAAATGGCGCACCAGCAGATCGGCATGGACCTTCTGAACCGCGTCCGCGACGATGTGGAGGAAATCGCCAAGGTCGAAGCGTTCCCGCGCCTCGAAGGCCGCCAGATGCTGATGGTTCTCGCGCCCAAGTAAGCCCGGCAATCGGATAGCCCGACGCGGCGGCGGAACGGATGCCAAAGGATGCGAATTGAGTTCGCATGAACACTGCACGCCGTCTCGCCGCCCTTTGCCTTGGCCTCTCCGCAATGTCGCTTGCCGCATGCGATGCGGCCAATGCCCCGCAGCCTTCGCCTCCGATCGAAGATGATGCGGGCGCGGTAGCGACGGCTACGCCCACCTCTGACGAAGAACCGAGCAGCGAAACGCCGCCGCCGGGCTACACCGATGGTTCGGGCGTCAACGAGGGCTATCCCGATCTGACCCCGGCGCCGCTGGAGGGCGAGGCGGAGCGCGGCGAAAAGGGTGCGCGCAATGTCCTGCAATCCTTCGTGCGGGCGCTGGAGCTCAAGGAATTCGACCAGGCCTATGGGCTGATGCGCGGCCAGGCGCGCGACAGCACCAGCGGCGCCGATTTGACCGAACAGTTCGCCGATTTCGGCACGATCAGCGTCTCCGCACCCGGCGGCCAGCTGGAGGGCGCGGCAGGCACGACCTATTACAGCGCGCCCATTACGATCACCGGATCGAACGGCCAGGAGCTGACGGGCGAAATCGTGCTGAGCCGGGTCAACGACGTGCCCGGTGCCTCCGCCGATCAGTTGCGCTGGCACATACGCCAGTTCGATGTCGAACCTGGCTGATGCAGCCGGCTATTCCACCCGAAAATCCAGCAGTGTGAAACGCGCAGGGCCGGTGGCGTAGACGCCGTGCCCGCGCAGAGGCGCGGAGCCGAAGGTGAAGCCCACTCTTTCGGCGCGGGCCAATGCTGCCTCGAACGCCCCCGGAATGGCTGAGCGCCGTTCGTGCGTCATCGCGTGCCATTCCTCATCGAAATCGATGGCGATCTCGTGCGTGCCGGGACTGAGCGGAACCAGCCGGTCCTCGGGCGAATACCAGCGATAGCGCGGCGTGCGCATGGTCCATGTGTCGCCCGCGCGCTGGAAATAGAGCGAGATCGTCGCCGTGCCCTGCGGATCTTCCTGCGGCACGAAGCGCGTGCCGGGTGCCGCGTCGATCCGGTAGCGGATCACCATCCGGCTTGCTCCGGCGAGCGAACCGGCAGGCGCGGTGACATAGTGCACATGGCCTGCGCTCGCGCGCGGGTAGGGAAAATCGAACGCCGCCCCCTCGGGCGTCTCGCGCATGGTGGCGGGCAGCCCGGGCGAATGGTTCTTGCCCCTCACCGTCGGGCCGATCGACCATGTGGCGTCTGCGGTCTGCGCCATGAGCATGGCGCCCGGCGTCGCTGCCGCGCCAGCGAAGCAGGTCGCGGCGACACCCGCGCCGATCAGGAAATTGCGTCTTTTCATGGCCCCCGCCCTGGCAGACGGGCAATGCATCCGCGCTGAACGCCCGGCCCGCGCACCCCGCGCTATCCCCAGCGGCTCTTGCCGGAACCGCCTGAAACCCTATCACGGACGGCGCAGAGGGAGGGGAACATGGTTCGCAAGGCGGGGCTGGCGATCGGAGCCGGCGCGTTGCTGGTGACGACCTTCGCGCCGACACCGGAGGGTCTGTCGCGCGAAGGATTCATTGTTGCCGGCCTGGTCGTGCTGATGGCCGCATGGTGGATCACCGAAGCCCTGCCGCTGACCGCGACCGCGCTGATGCCTTTCCTCGTCCTCCCCTTCGCCGGGGTGATGGACGCGCGGGAGACGGCCAGCGCCTACTACTCGCCGATCCTTTTCCTGCTGCTGGGCGGAGCCTTCATCGCACTGGCCATCGAACGCGTCGGCCTGCACCGCCGCCTCTCGCTCGGCATACTGCGGCTGGCCGGCCCGCGCGCCGGCCCCGGAAAGCTGCTGCTGGCCTTTATGGCCAGCGCGGCGATCCTTTCCATGATGATCTCCAACACCTCGACCGCGCTTATCATGATGCCCGTCGCGCTCGCCGTGATCGCGAGTGCCGGGCTGGCCGAGGGGGATACCGAGGGCCTGTCAGGCGCGCTGCCGATGGGCATTGCCTTTGCGTGCAGTATCGGCGGGCTCGGCACGCTGGTCGGTTCGCCCACGAATGCCATCGCGGTCGGGCTGCTGGACCAGACGATCGGGGTGAAGATCAGCTTTGCCGTGTGGACCTTGTACGGCCTGCCGGTGGTGATCCTCGGCATCCCGCTGGCTGCCGCGATCATCGCACGCGTGCAGCGCGTGGGCACGCAGGCCTTCGATGCAGGTGCGGCGCGCGCTGCCATCCCGGTCGAGCGGACATGGAGCACGCCGGAAAAGCGTCTCGTGCCCGTGGTCGCCCTCACCTTCTTCCTCTGGATGGGCCAGCCGCTGCTCGGCCCCTTGCTCCCCGAGGGATCGCTGACCGACGGGACCATCGCCATCGCCGCGAGCCTGACGCTGTTCCTGCTGCCGGACGGCACAGGCCGCGCGCTGCTCGACTGGGAGGAGGCCAACCGTGCGCCCTGGGGGGTCATCATGATGTTCGGCGGCGGGCTGGCGCTGGCCGCGGGGATGACCGCCAGCGGGCTGGCCGCCTGGCTGGGCGACGCGCTGCTGCCGCTGGCCGCCGTGCCCCTGCTGCTGGTGGCCCTGTGCGTAGTCGCGCTGGTGATCCTCATCACCGAGTTTGCCAGCAACGTCGCCACCGCGTCGGCCATCGTCCCCGTGGTCGCCAGCCTGATCGTGGCGCTGGGCGCGCAGCCCGAACTGCTCGCCCTGCCGGTCGCGCTGGCGGCGAGCTGGGGCTTCATGCTGCCCGCCGGGACCGGGCCAAACGCCATTGCCTGGTCCACCGGGCGCATACGGATCGGCCGGATGGTAACTGCCGGGCTGGTGCTGGACTTGCTTGGCATAGTCCTGATCGTGGGCGTGGTCTGGGCCGTCGCATCGCTGGTGTGACGCAGGCCACTTGATCGTGGAAACCCGCCCGGCTAGTCGCGCGTTCGACAATCGGCAGCCGGTGGAGATGCGTTCCTGCGGAGGTTAGGAACGGGCCGCCTCCGGCCATGCCTCGAACCCGAGCCCCCGCCTCCCTGGGGGTGCATTTGAGGAGGCCGTTCGCATGACCGACGCCGTCGACGCAGTCGAAACCCCAACCCCCCGCCGCAAGCCCAAGCCCGAGATCACCAAGATCGAAGGGCGCAAGATGAAGCCGTCCACGCTGATGATGGGCCATGGCTACGACCCCGCGCTGTCCGAAGGATCGCTCAAGGCGCCGATCTTCCTCACCAGCACCTTCGCCTTCGAAAGCGCGGCCGCGGGCAAGCGCCACTTCGAAGGCATCACCGGCATGCGTGAAGGCGGCGCGGAAGGCCTCGTCTATTCGCGCTTCAACGGCCCCAACCAGGAAATCCTGGAGGATCGCCTCGCCATCTGGGACGGCGCGGAGGACGCGCTGTGTTTCTCCAGCGGGATGACCGCGATCTGCGTGATGATGATGGCCTATTGCAGTGCGGGCGATGTGATCGTGCACTCCGGCCCGCTCTATGCCGCCAGCGAAGGCTTCGTGGCCAAGATTCTGAGCAAGTTCGGCGTCAAGTATATCGACTTCCCCGCTGGCGCCACGCGTGAGGAATTCGACGAGGTTCTCTCCAAGGCGAAGGACATGGCGAGCGAGAACGGCGGCAAGGTCGCCATGATCTACCTCGAAAGTCCGGGCAACCCGACCAACGCGCTGGTGGATATCGAGATGGTCCGCGATGCGCGCGATGCGGCGCTTACACCGGATTGCCCGATCGCCATCGACAACACCTTCCTCGGGCCGCTGTGGCAGCGCCCGCTGGAACATGGCGCAGATATCGTGTGCTATTCGCTGACCAAATATGTCGGCGGCCATTCGGACCTCGTCGCGGGCAGCATCGCGGGCGACGAGAAGTGGATGAACCCGGTCCGCATGATCCGCAACACGATGGGCGGCATCGCCGATCCGAACACCGCCTGGATGCTGCTGCGTTCGCTGGAGACCGTCGAGCTGCGGATGCAGCGCGCGGGGGAGAATGCGGAGAAGGTGTGCGATTTCCTCGCCAAGCATCCCAAGGTCGAAGGGCTCGGCTATCTCGGCATGCTGAAGGACGAGCGGCAGAAGGACATCTACGCGCGCCACTGCCTCGGCGCAGGCTCCACCTTCTCGCTGTTCCTGAAAGGCGGCGAAGAGGAAAGCTTCCGCTTCCTCGACGCGCTGAAAGTGGCAAAGCTTGCCGTCAGCCTGGGCGGTACGGAAACGCTCGCCAGCCATCCCGCCAGCATGACGCACCTCTCGGTCGCGCACGGTCGCCGTCAGGAGCTTGGCATTACCGATAGCCTGGTGCGGATCAGCATCGGGATCGAGGATCCGGACGATCTGATCGCCGACTTCGAACAGGCGCTCGAAGCGGTCTGATCCTTTCGAAGAAGGAAAATGAATGGGCGGAGGCTTTCGGGCCCCCGCCCATTTTTTGCGTCAATCGCCGAAGCGCGCGGTCACTTCGATGCCGAACAGGCGCGGTTCGGCCGGGATGTAGGTCGGGATGCGGAAGGAGCCGCCCGTGTTGCCCGCGTCGAGCAGGTAATTCTCGTCGAAGGCATTGTGGATGAAGCCCGCGATCTCGAACCGCTCGTGGTCGATCGAGATGCCCGCACGCGCATTGACCAGCGTGACCGGCCCCTGCGAGATCGGGTCCGGGCGGGTCGCGCTGGGCAGTTCGAACACGATCCGGCTCCGGTACGTCACGCTGGGCGTGGCAAAGAAGCGCGCGCCATCGCCGATCGGAACATCGAGCGTGAAGCCGCCCGCAGCCTGCCATTCCGGCTGCAGGCGGAAGCGCGCGCCGGCGAACCGGCCATTGCCCGCTTCATCGTCGATCCCGCCGTCGATATAGCCGACATTGCCGAACAGGCTGAACCAGTCGGACGCCTGCACCGCGATCTCCGCCTCGACACCCAGGTTGCTCGCGCTACCGGCGCTCTGCGTGATGAAGGAACCGAGGTTGTTCGGGTCCTCGACCGACACCTGGAAGTTGTCGTAGACCTGATAATAGACGCCGAGCGAGCCTGACAGCGGGCCGGTGGCGAGCTTGAGGCCGCCCTCGTAGTTCCACACGGTCTCCTGTGCGACAAGGTCCGAACCATCGGCGGCGAAACCACCGGCATCGACCTGCACCACCGGCGAACGGCGGCCCTTCGAAACCGTGGCGAACACGTTCACATCGGGGCTGATCCGATAGAGCACGTTGAAGCGCGGCAGCCACGCATCGAAGCTTTCCTCGGCGGTGATGGTCTGCCCGCCGGTGTCGGTCTGGCCGGGAATCAGCGAAACCGCCAGGCTGGGTAGAGCGGTCAGCAGCTGCGTGCGCAGAGCCGCGGGCAGCAGGCTCGGGAACACCGGTGCCGGAACGTCGGCGCGGAAGCCCGACCACCGGTCTTCCCACAGGTAACGCACGCCCGCCGTCAGCTCCAGGCTGTCGGTCGGCAGGAAGGTGACATCGGCGAAGACCGAATAGCTGTCGTTCTGGCCCTGGTTCTCGAACACGGAGGCATAGGGCAGCGCGCTGAGCGCACCGCCGGTCAGCGCCGCGGTGAGCCCGGTCGCCGGCGACGAACCATCGGGCGCAACGCAGGGGACGCCGGGAACCGCGGGCGCGCCGAAGACCGTGGTGAGGCACTGGATGAACAGGCCTTCCTCGGTCGCGAACGGCACGTTCTGGATGCCGTCTTCGGTGAAGACGTTCCAGCCGAACGAACCGCGCAGGCGGTCGCCAATATAGGTGAAGCGCCCCTCGTGGCTGAACTGGTCGCCCTTCGAGATTTCGGCAAATTCGAGGAACGGCGCGGCGGAACCATCGGCGTCGAAGATCTCGTCGCTGTCGAACTTGCGGTAGCCGTTGACGGTGGTGAAGCTCCAGTTGTCGGAGAAGACCCATTCGGCCGTCAGGTTGATGTCGTACACTTCGCGGTCGAGGCCCAGCTGATCGCCGCCCAGGGCTGCGGCCCCGGCAGGATAGCCGCCCAGGTTCGCATCCTCGAACGCGTTCGCAGCGCCGCCAGGCGCGCCGGCAAAGGCCGGGAAGAAACCAGAGATGAAGGGCGTGCCGCCGTGGCGCTGCTGGTCGTAGGTGCCGATCAGGTCGATGGTGATGTCGGGCGTGGGCGTGAAGCGCAGCGAACCGCGCGCGCCGAACTGGTTCTTCGCGTACAGGTCTTCGGTCTGACTGGTGGACAGATTTTCGACATAGCCGTCACGCGTGCGCCATTCGAAGGCAATGCGCCCGGCAACCACATCCGAACCGGCATTGATGAAGCCGGAAAGCAGCGTCGCGTCATAGTTGCCGGTGCCTCCGGTGATCGCGGCGGAAAGGCCGGGCTTCGGCTTGGCGGAGACCAGGCTGATCGCGCCTACCGCCGATGCGGTGCCGAACAGGGTAGCCTGCGGGCCCTTGATGACCTCGACCCGCTCCATGTCGTAGATCGCCTGGTACGACCCGCGCGAACGCGAGATATCGACACCGTTGTAATAGAGCGTCACGCGCGGGCCCTGCTGGGCCGAACCGCTGTCGGACGTGATCCCGCGGATCACGATGCCGGGATTATTGGCGCTCTGTTCCTGGATGTTGAGACCGGGAACGTAGTTGGAAAGCTCGTCCAGATCGGTCACGCCCAGATCGGAAATATGCTCTCCGGTCAGCGCGCTGATGGTGATCGGCACGTCCTGGGCGCGCTGTTCGATCTTCTGCGCGGTGACGACGATTTCGTTGCCCACGCTTTCGGGCACGGCTTCGTCACCCTCCGGCGCGACGGGCGATTGAGCGAGCGCGGCGGCGGGCAGAAGCGCGGCGGTGCCGAGCAGGACGAAACGGATTGTGGAAATGGACGAAGAGCGCATGGCGAGACCCCTTATGCTGCGTGTGCGAAGGGGCGTTAGGCCGGTCGCATGACCGAACCGCGTCTGTCGGGTTACGCTTTGGTGAAGCCTTCCGTTTTTCCTGCAAATATCGACGCGCCGCGGCGGTCTAGCAATCGATCGCAACCCCGTCCGGCGCGGGAGGGGGTATCTGCGGAGGTGGCGGCGGGGACCCTGGTGAAGAGGCGACCGGCGGCGGAACTGCGGCGGGCGGCGGATCAGTTCTCGCGCGGCGTTGCTCGATCTCGCGCTGGGCGGCCATCTCCGCCTCATAACGGGCCTGCTCCGCATCCTCGTCCTCGCGCGTCCAGCGGCGCAATTCCGCGCGGCACTTCCCCGAAGCCAGGATCAGCCGGTCCTCGCCCGAAAGGGTCATGTCCGCCGCGCCATGCGTGAGCACGCGGTAGGCCGATCTCGCGGGCGTATCGGCGCAAGCGGCCAGCGTGCTGGTGTAGATGCGTTCGCCGGTGCGCTCGTCGATCCCGCTCACGCCCCAGTAATTGCACCCGTCCCGCCCGGCTACGATCTCGCCATCGGCTATCGTGACGAGGAATTTCTCCTGGAACACCTCATCGTCGTTGATCGTCAGAGCCCGCCAGGTGCCGCGCTCCGGACCGTCGAACCACGCGCGCCAGTCGACCAGTGGACTATCCCTGAAGCCCAGCAGCAGCGAGGCCGGTAGCGCCAGCACCAGTGCCGGCAGCAGCAGGCGCACCGTCCATGTCTCGAAAGCCCCGCCCCGGTTAGGGCGACCGCGAGAGTTCACCCCATCCACTCGCGCCGCGCTTCGGCGGCCTTGAGCACTTCGTAGGCGACCTGCAGCTTCTGGAATTCGGCGGCGGCTTCCTTGTCGCCAGGCTTCACGTCCGGGTGCACGGTCTTGGCTTTCTCACGCCATGCGCGCTTGATCGTCGCGAAATCGGCATCGGCTTCGAGCTCGAGCACGTCGAGCGCGCGCATCTCGTCCGCAGAGCGCGATCCATCGCCCGATCCGCCCCAGCTATAATGCGATGCTTCGGCATAGCCCGCGTTGTCGCGCTGCTCCGTACGCGCGCGTTCTGCGGCCTGCTCCTTATCCAGCCCTTCGAAGTAGTCCCAACCCTTGTTGTACTCCGCCGCGTGGCGTTGACAAAAATACCAACGGTCCGGACTATTGGGAGACTTGGGCGCGGGGCAATCGCCCTTTTCCTCGCAGCCATGGCGATCGCACAGGCGCACGGTCGCCGCCTCGCGGCTTTCCTCGTAGCCACGCCAGCGCGGGAAACCCCAATCGTTCGATCTGCGTGCTCTGGCCATCGGTCCAATCTACGCTGCCTCAGCCATCTCGCAACCTTGCGTTGTCGAAACGGCGGACAAAAAAGGCGGGCGCCCCTGCCGGACCGCCCGCCTTTCATTGTAAAGCAGTTGGTGCCTAGTCGATAACGACCGTCACCGCGCGGCGGTTCTGCGCCCATGCCTGCGGCGTGGAGGCGGTCGCCACGGGGCGTTCCTCGCCATAGCTCACGGTGCGGATGCGGTTGGCCGCAACGCCAAGGCTGACGAGATAGTTCTTCGCCGAGTTGGCCCGGCGCTCGCCCAGCGCGAGGTTGTATTCGCGTGTGCCGCGTTCGTCGGCGTGGCCTTCGATCGTGACGGTAACATTGGGATAGCGGGCCATGTACTGCGCCTGGGTCTGCAGGGCGGCAGCATCGGCGGTGTCGATGTTATAGCGATCCGTGTCGAAATAGATGACGTTCTGGCCGTTCACCGCATCGACGAAATGCTCCTGCGTGCCCTCGCGCGGGCCGCTGGTGTAATCGCCGCCGGTGTCGGGCTGGCTCACGCCGGGTTCGGGCGGAAGCTGGTCGGGCGGGCTGGATTTGCAGGCCGCCAGCGACACGGTGGCCGAAAGGACGATCGCTGCTGCAATACGAGAATTCATAGGTCTCTCCTCACTAAATTGCCTTCATTCGTCGGTGCGACCCCACGAAAGAGCGTCTGGTCCCCCTAACGCATCAGGGCAGGATCGGGCCCCAGGCGGGGTCCGACGCATCCACCGGGGTGGGCAGGCGGCGCAGGTTCTCGCCCGTCAGGTCCACCTGATAGATCGCGGTGCGGCCCGTGTTGCGCTCGGTCCGGAAGAACTGCAGCACGCGGCCATTGGGCGCCCAGGTGGGGGCCTCGTCCTGCCAGCCGTCGGTCAGCTTGCGGAAATTGCGGCCATCGGGGCTCATCGTGGCGATGTTGAAGTCACCCGGAATGTAGGTGAACGCGATCTGGTCGCCGCGCGGGCTCCACTCGGGCGTTGCCGCACGCCCGCCGAAGAAGGTGATCCGGCGCTGGTTCGAACCATCGGCATTCATCATGTAGATCTGCTGTTCGCCCGAACGATCGCTTTCGAACACGATCCGGCTGCCATCGGGCGAATAAGACCCACCCACGTCAATGCCGGGCGCGGTGGTCAGCCGCTCGCTCGATCCGCCATTGGCGGAAACGCGATAGATGTCCGTATTGCCGTTCACCGCCATCGAATAGAGCACCCAGCGGCCATCCGGGCTCCAGCGCGGGGCGAAGGTGGGGTTGGCGCTTTCGGTCACCAGCGTCTGGCGGCCGGTGCCGATATCGTAGATGTAGATGCGTGGATTGCCGTCGACATAGCTGAGATACATCAGCTTGCGGTAGTCGGGCGAGTAACGCGGAGTCAGCGCGGTGGCGCGGCCCGTGGTGATGAAGCGATGGTTGGCCCCGTCGCTGTCCATGATGGCCAGCCGCTTGGTGCGGTTATCCTTCGGGCCGGTCTCCGCGATATAGGCGATCCGGCTGTCGAAGAACGGGCTTTCGCCGGTCAGCCGCGAATAAATCAGGTCCGCGCACTTGTGCGCCGCGCGCCGCCAGTCGGAAGGCGGCACGACCCAGCCGGAACGGACCAGCTCGTCCTGCAGCGCGACATCGTAGAGATAGCAGCCGACCACCAGCTTGCCGTCGGGACGCGGGCGGACGTACCCCTGCACCAGCATTTCCGCGCCGCGCATGCTCCACATGCCCCACACGGGATCGGTGATCTGCGGATAGGTAGGCCGGGGCAGCGCATCCGGCCCGGTCGGATCGAACAGGCCGTTGTTCTGCAGGTCGGCCGTAACCACGCGCGCCAGTTCCGCGCCCAGCGCCGCCGTGCCACGCGCATTGGCTGCCGTCGCCACATCGCGCTCCGCCGCAAAGGCGGGGATGGCCATGGCGAGATTGTCGAGCGCGCTTTCGTCGGTGACGGTGAAGGTGAGGCCACCTTCTTCCGCCTCGCTGCTCTCGGTCTGTACGGTTTCGACCTCTCCACCGGCGGGAGGTGCCGCGCCCAGATCCTCGTTCTGCGCCACGGCAGGGGCTGCGACAAGAAGGAGGGACAAAGCGTAGATCAGTTTCATTGAGATAGGTTCCTATCAAATCGGGCGCCGCTGATCGTCTTCCAAGCGTTATAGTATTCGGGCGGCAAATCGAAGGGGGCGGCCAATTGGACCGCACGGATCGCGACTTCGGCGTGACGCTCTTTCTGAGCCGAATTGGCCGGCGTGATACCCTGTTGGGAGACCAGGCGCGGACGTCCTCTCAACGAGCCATCGGGGTTGAGATCGAAGGCGATGATGCTGACCAGCTGTTCTGCATCGGCACCGCTGGGGGCACGCCCCTGCCAATGCGGCTTCAACTGGCGGGATATCGCAGCGGCGATGCTCGCGCGCGCACTCGCGCCGACTTGTGAAGCGGGAATGCGGGTATCCGACGTGGTCGTAGAACTGCCTGATCCGGCTAGGAAATCGCTACCGACACGGCTTCCGCCCGAACGCGTTGGCTCGGCTGTTGGCCGGGGCTGCGGGCGCGGCTGAGAGGTCGCGCGTGCGGTCGGCCGGGGTTCCGGACGGCTGGTTGCGCGGGCGGTCGGCCGGGGGCGCGGCGGCGGGGCGGACGTGGGCTGCGGCAGGGGCGGAGGCGGCGTGTATTCGATCGGCGGCGGGGCAACCTGCTCGCCCAGTTCGGGCGCGACGGAAGCCTGCGATTCGCGCACCGGATCGGGCGCGGCAGAGGTCATCCCGACCTCCTCGGCAAAATTGACGGTGATCCGTTCCGGGACAGGAATCGGCTCGCGCGTCGCGCCTTGCACCAGCAGCACCGCGATCAGCGCCACATGCAGGAGCCCTGCGACAATCAGCGCAACGGCATCGAGGCCAAGAGACGATTTCGCCTGCATCGACCTGTCGGCCTAAAGCGATTCGCTTGAACTGTTGGTGACCAGCGAGATCGCGTTGCAGCCCATGCGGTTCAGCTCGCCCATCACGCCCATCACCCGGCCGTAGTCGAGCGTGCGGTCGGCGCGCAGCACAACCTCCCTCTCGGAGCAGGCAACACCCTGGCTGGCGGCGGCCAGCGCCGCGCCCAGCTCGCCCTGCGGCACCGCATCCTCGCCCACGTAGATCGTCCCGTCGCTGGCGATTGCCACGTTGAGCGGCTCGTCTTCCTGCGGCAGCGCGTTGGCTCGGCTGTCCGGCAGATCGACCGGCACGCCGGCGGTCAGCAGCGGGGCCGTGACCATGAAGATGATCAACAGCACCAGCATCACGTCGACCAGCGGGGTGACGTTGATCTCCGCCATCGGCGCGCGCTTGGCATTGCGCCCGCGCCTGTGGGTATGAACGCCCATCGCCATGTCAGACGCGCTCCAGCTCGCGGCCCAGGTTGGCGTTGAAGCGGTCGGCAAAGCGCTGGAGGATCGCCTCGTAGCGGTTCACGCTTGCACCGAAGCGGTTGTAGGCAATCACCGCCGGTATGGCGGCAAACAGCCCGATCGCGGTGGCGAACAGCGCCTCCGAAATACCGGGCGCCACCACCGCGAGCGAGGAGTTCTGCTGCGCGCCGATCTGGAAGAAGCTGTTCATGATGCCCCACACGGTGCCGAACAGGCCCACGAAGGGGGCGACAGAGCCCAGCGTTGCAAGGAAGGTCAGACGGTTGGCAAGCCGGTCCGCCTCTTCGGCCACATGGCTGTCCATCACCGCCGCGATGCGGCCCTGCGCACCGCGCACGTCCTTCACGCCGCCCTTGGTGGATTTCTTCCACTCCGTAATCGCACCCCACGCGATGCGTGCGGGAGCCACATCCCGGTCACGATAGGCGTCGAGCGTTTCCTCGTAATTTTCCGAGGCCCAGAAGTCCTGTTCGAACTTGCGCGCGCGCTTCTTCGCCCCGCCGATCTTCAGCGCGAAGGAGATGATGATCATCCAGCTCCAGATCGAGGCGAGCAGCAGCCCCGCCATCACCGCCTGCACGACGATATCGGCATCGAGAAACAGCTCCACCGGTTCGAGCCGGGTCGGCGGCGCCGGAACCGAAGCGGGCGTGGCGGCGGCAAGCAGGTCTAACAACAGCATTCAGGCATGCTCCCCTGGTGAGCGATCATCGAGAATCTTCTTGAAGGCATCGCGCCACGCCTCGGGCTGGCGGCGCGGGCGGCCATTGGGTGCGACGAAGCCGACCCGCATTTCAGCGGTACAGATCGTTTCGCCATCGCGTTTTGCTTCCTGTGCCATCCGCACGCTTGCTGCGCGCAGTTCGCTGCACCGCGTGTGAATGACGATATCGTCGTCCAGCAAAGCGGGGCGCAGATATTTCAGCTGCACATCCGCGAGGGCGTAGGCCCCTTCCCCCGCCTCGATCGCTGCGCGCTGGTCTATTCCCAGCATGCGCAATACGTCGGACCGGGCGCGTTCGAACCAGCGCAGGTAATTGGCGTGATAGACGATGCCCGAAAGATCGGTGTCTTCGTAATAGACCCGCACGGCATAGAGGTGCAGCGTGCCGTCGAATACGCCACCCGGAGGGTTCGGGGCCACTGGATTGGTCGAGCTGGTCATGCAGGCCGCGCCTTTACGGCAAAGCGAGTCTTCGCGGCAATCACTATCGCGCGGCCTGTCGCAGTGTGGGAGCGATCTGGCGCGCCGAGTGCGCCGGATGCCATCGATCAGGCGATCATCCGCCCCAGCTTCTGCCCGCCGAAGATGTGCACATGAAAGTGCGGCACTTCCTGCCCGCCGTTCTCGCCCACGTTGGCGAGCAGGCGGTAGCCGGGCTCCACCAGGCCCTTGGCCCGCGCCACCGTGCCGACCGCGCGCACCAGACCGGCGATCTCTTCGTCGGAGGCCTTCTCCGAAAAATCGTCCCAGCTGACATACCTGCCCTTGGGGATCACCAGCGTGTGGATTTCGGCCTGCGGGGCAATATCCTCGAACGCAAAGGCCCAGTCGTCCTCGTACACCTTGGTGCACGGAATCTCTCCGCGCAGGATCTTGGCGAAGATATTGTCGTCGTCGTAGGGCGCGGTCGGATCAATGGGCATTCGTCGTCTCCCCCTGCTTCGGGCGGCTCGCCTTTTCCTCGATCCCCGAAATGCCTTCGCGCCGGTCGAGTTCGGCCATGACGTCCGCCAGCGCGATGTCGCGGTCGGCCAGCAGCACCATCAGGTGGAACAATACGTCGGCGGCTTCGCCCACCATGTCCTCATCGCTGCCGGAAAGCGCGGCAACCGTCGCCTCGACCGCTTCCTCGCCCAGCTTGCGCGCCATCGTGGGGCGCCCTTCGCGCTTCAGCAGCGCGACGTAGCTGGTTTCCGGGTCGCAGCTGCGACGTTCAAGGATGATCTGTTCAAGGCGGGTGAGAGTTTCCATGGGCAGTGGGCCTCTTTCTGGTTTTGCGCTTCGGCTCAAGCGCGCGTGCCTGCGTAGGGTTCCGGGTGGCGCGCAGGCAAGCCCGCCGCGCGCAGTGCATCCTGCGCCTGTGCAATGCTGTAGTGGCCGAAATGGAAGATGCTTGCGGCGAGCACCGCGCTGGCATGGCCTTCGGTTACGCCTGCGACCATGTGATCGAGCGTGCCGACCCCGCCGCTGGCGACCACCGGTATATCGACCGCATCCGCGATCATGCGGGTCAGGTCCAGGTCGTAACCGTCCTTCGTGCCGTCGCGATCCATCGACGTGACGAGCAGTTCGCCCGCGCCGAGCCGGGCGAGCTTTCTCGCATGCTCGAGCGCGTCGATCCCCGTGGCGCGGCGACCGCCATGGGTGAAGATCTCGTAGCGTCCGCTCTCGTTCTTCCGCGCATCCACGCTCGCGACAACACACTGGCTGCCCATGCGCTGCGCGATCTCGTCGACCAGTTCGGGCCGCGCGACGGCGGCGGAGTTGATTGCAACCTTGTCCGCCCCGGCCAGCAGCAGCGTGCGCGCATCCTCGACGCTGCGCACCCCGCCGCCCACGGTCAGCGGCATGAAGCAGACTTCAGCCGTGCGCCGGACGATATCGGCCAGCGTCGCACGCCCTTCGTGGCTGGCGGAAATGTCGAGAAAGCACAGTTCGTCCGCCCCGGCGAGGTCATAGGCATGCGCCTGCTCCACCGGATCGCCCGCATCGCGCAGATCGACGAAGTTGACGCCCTTGACCACGCGGCCCTCGGCCACGTCGAGACAGGGGATGACGCGGATGCGGACGGTCATAGGCTGGCTGCCGTTACGGTAATGGTGGGGGATTCGTCGGCAGGCGTGGCTTGCGGCGGCTCGTCCTGCTGCACCTGCCCCGCCAGCCAGAACATGCCGAACGCCATGTTGATATAGAGCACGATGGCGAACCAGAAGCGCGTAGGGTCCTCGTCCTTCTTGCTCAGCCGGAACTTCCCCAGCGCGGTCTTCCCACGCACCGCGTCGATCGCAGCAATGCAGAGAATCACGACCGTGGCAATCAGGGCGATATCGGCGATGGTCACATCTCTGCCCCGAGCCGCAGCGCCTCGGCCAGATCGAGCCGCCCATCATACAGCGCGCGACCGGTAATCACGCCTTCGATCCCGTCACCCGTATGCGGTGCAAGCGCGCGGATATCCTCGATCCCTGCCACGCCGCCGCTGGCGATCACCGGGAGCGATTGCGCCTTGGCCAGCGCCAAAGTCGCCTCGACATTGCAGCCCTTGAGCAGCCCGTCGCGGCCGATATCGGTGAACAGCAGCGCGGCGACACCTGCATCCTCGAAGCGCTTCGCCAGATCCTCCACTGGCAGGTCGGACACGCTCGCCCAGCCCTCGGTCGCCACCATCCCGTCGCGCGCATCGACTGCGACGACCACCTTGCCCGGATGATCCTTCGCCAGCGCCCTGACCAGCTCGGGGTCCTTCAGCGCCGCGGTGCCGATCACCACGCGCGCCACGCCGAGGTCGAGCCAGCGCTCCGCGCCCTCGCGCGTGCGGATGCCGCCGCCCAGCTGCACCTTGCCGGGAAAGCGGGTGAGGATGCTCTCGACCGCATGCGCGTTGACCGGCTCGCCCGCGAAGGCTCCGTCGAGATCGACCACGTGCAGCCAGCTCGCGCCCGCCATGGCGAAGCGCGCGGCCTGTTCGCCCGGATCGTCACCGTAGATGGTCGCGCGGTCCATATCGCCCTCCGCGAGGCGCACGACATTGCCTGCTTTCAGGTCGATTGCGGGGAAGATGATCATGGTTGCCACCTCAAGAACCTCTCCAGCAGCGCCAGCCCGTAGGCCTGGCTCTTCTCCGGGTGGAACTGCACCCCAAGGATATTGTCCCGCGCAACCGCCGCCGTCACCGATCCACCATGGTCGGTGCGCGCGGCGGCGTGCGCGTTATCCGCGACATCGAAGGCGTAGGAATGGAGGAAATAGGCCTCGCCCGGATGGATCAGGCCCGACGCATCGTCGGCCACGACAACATCGTTCCAGCCCATGTGCGGGACCTTCACGTGTTCGGACGGCTCGAGCGCGCGCACCGTGCCACCGATCCAGCCGAGCCCCGGTGTCTCGCCATGCTCGAGCCCGCGGTCGGCGAGCAGCTGCATGCCCACACATATGCCGAGGAAGGGCACGCCATCGCGCAAGACCCGCTGTTCGAGCGCGTCGATCACACCGGGCAGGCCGGCCAGCCCGTTGTAGCAGGCGCCGAACGCGCCCACGCCCGGCAGCACGATCCGCTCCGCCCGCGCGAGCGCATCGCCGTCCGACACCAGCGAAACCTGCGCGCCCACGCGCTTGAGCGCGTTTTCGACCGAATGCAGGTTCCCGGCGCCGTAATCGATCAGCGCGACAGCCTCAGCCACCCAGGATGCCCTTGGTCGAGGGAATGGCCCCGCCCTTGCGCGGGTCGATCTCCACCGCCTGGCGCATGGCGCGCGCGAAGCCCTTGTAGATTGCTTCGCAGATATGATGATTGTTGCTGCCGTACAGCAGCTCGATGTGCAGCGTCAGCCCGGCGGTCTGCGCGACGGACTGGAACCAGTGTTCGATCAGCTCGGTATCCCATTCGCCCAGCTTCGTCTGGCTGAAGCCCGCGCGCCACACGCACCAGGGCCGCCCCGAGATATCCAGCGCCACGCGTGCCAGCGTTTCATCCATGGGAGAGAAGGCCTGACCGTAGCGCGCGATCCCGCCCTTGTCGCCCAGCGCCTGCGAAAGCGCCTTGCCCAGCGCGATCGCGCTGTCCTCCGTCGTGTGGTGCTGGTCCACATGCAGGTCGCCTTCGACGCGCATTTCCACGTCGATCAGCGAATGGCGGGAGAACTGTTCGACCATGTGATCGAGAAAGCCGATCCCGGTATGCACATCGTAGCTCCCCGTCCCGTCGAGGTTCACGGCCACGCGGATGCGGGTTTCCTTGGTATCGCGTTCGATCGAGCCTGTTCGCATGGTGAGCGCGCTATCTCCCGCAAGGCACGTGCGCAAGCATTCTGCGCTTGACCACACGCCCGCTCCCCTTCACCTAAACCCCACTATGAGTGATGACGCGCCCGACAGCCTGATCCCCTACGACCAGATCGTGCAGGAGGCCCTGCGCGCCGTGGTCGGCAGCGTGCTGGGTGAGATCGAGGCGGGCGGCGGTACCCTTCCGGGCAACCACCACTTCTACATCACCTTCAAGACCGGGGTGCAGGGCGTCGAGATTCCCGATCACCTGCGCCAGCGCTTCCCCGACGAGATGACGATCGTGCTCCAGAACAAGTTCTGGGACCTGAACGTCACCGATGTCGGCTTTTCGGTGGGCCTGAGCTTCAACAAGATTTCCTCGCACCTGGTGGTGCCCTTCTCCGCCATTACCGCCTTCGTCGATCCGGCGGTCGATTTCGGCCTGCAGTTCCAGGCGACCGCCGCCGAGGAGCCGCCCGCCCAGACCGACCCGGCACAGAACGATGGGGACGAGTCGGAACACCTGGGCGGCGAGCCCGTTGGCAAGAGCGAAGACGGATCGAACGTCGTGACGGTCGATTTCGGTCGCAAGAAATAGGGCTCGCGCCGCGATCGGTGCGCACGGCCCGCCAGCATGGGGGCCACCAGCATGAGCAAGAAGCGTGAAGAGTTGCGCAGGAAAGTCGCCCGCGGCCAAGCTCGCGCGCGGGGCGAGCCTGTGACCGGCCTCTCGCCCAATCCGGCCAGCAATCTGATCATGGCCAACGCGATCGTGCGCACGGGCTCCATTCTGCTGCGCAAGGCGGTCGACAAACGGATGCTTCGGAACCGCTATGGCAAGGATACCGCCGATGCGGCGGCAGAGAATCAGGGACTCGGCTCCACCCTGACTTCGCTTGCCCTTGCCAAGATGGCCTCGCGCTCCACCTCGGGTGCGATCATGGTCGGCAGCGGAATGCTGGCCAAGACGCTTTATGATCGGCGGCAGGCCAAGAAGGCGCGCGCCAAGGGCGATGCCGAGATACTGGAACGCGCCGCCGAAGACTGATCCCGCGGGGGAGCGCGGCCAAACGCAGGGTTGATCTATGGCCCTTGCGGCGTCCAATGGCGGACATGGCCGAGCTTTCGCATACTCCCGCAACCAGCGCTTCCCCCGATACCCTGCACCGCCGGGGGCTGATGTTCATCCTCTCCTCCCCCTCGGGCGCGGGCAAGACGACCATCTCCAACATGCTGCTGGCAGCGGACCCGGCGATCAAGCTGTCGGTTTCCGCCACCACCCGCCCCATGCGCCGGGGCGAGGAAGACGGCGTGCATTACCATTTCGTGGACGATGCGGAGTTCGACCGGCTGCTGGAAGAAGACGGCTTCTACGAATGGGCGCATGTCTTCGGCCACCGCTACGGCACGCCCAAGGGCCATATCCGCGCCGCGCTGAAGGACGGGCAGGATTTCCTGTTCGATATCGACTGGCAGGGCACCCAGCAGCTCTACCAGAAGGACCAGCAGGATGTGGTCCGCGTGTTCATCCTCCCGCCCAGCCTTGGGGAACTGCGCCGCCGCCTGACCGGCCGGGGAACGGACAGCCAGGAGATCATCGATGCCCGCATGGACCGCGCGCGTGCCGAGATCAGCCACTGGGATGGGTACGACTATGTGGTCGTCAACGACGATGTCGACACATGCTTTGCCAAGGTGCGTGAAATCCTTAATGCGGAGCGGATGAAGCGCCAGCGGCAGACCGGGCTGATCGACTTCGTGCGCGATCTGATGGGTTAGGCACGCAACACCCGCGGCAATTCGTCGAGCCCGGCTGGCCATCCCTGCGCCTACCGGCTAGCGGGCCGGTCGTGCTGCGCGCCCTTACCCTCCTCTCGATGCTCGCAATCGTCTCGCTGGCGAGCATGCCGTTCGGCTACATGCCGGACCGGGCGCAGAACGGCGCGTTCGTGCTGCGGATCTGCGACGGCACGATGCCGATGGACCACGGCGCCGCCGATGAAGCCAGCGCCATGGCGATGCATGGTGGCAGCCATGCCACCGGCGACAGCCCGGACACCTCTTCGGACCATGAAACGCGGTGCAACTACGCAGTCGCCGCGATTGCCTCCCTGCCCGATAGCCCCGTGCTGCCGGAAACCGTAGCATTGCCAGCGATGGAGACGCCCGCGCTGCCCGATGCGCTGACCGGAATCTTTCCCGCCAGGCTTCCGCCATCCACCGGGCCGCCGCCCGCTGTCTGACAGCCGTTTCCGGCGCGAATGCCGGTTTCGATTCCCATTCAGACAGGAAAATATCACATGAAGACCGTCAAGTATCTGGCGGGGGCCGCGCTGGCTCTCGCCCTGTCCGCCAATGCCACCGCCACCTTTGCGCACGATGTCTACGCCGACGATCACGCTCCGATCGGGGTGATGGGCGATCATGCCCACAAGAAGGGCGAGTTCATGATCTCTGCCCGCGTCATGCACATGGAGATGAGCGGAAACCAGATCGGCACCGACGAGGTATCGCCCGACACCATCGTCACCACCGTGCCCAACCGCTTTGCCGGTACGCCCGGCCAGCCGCCGACCCTGCGGATCGTGCCGACCGAGATGCGTACCGACATGGTGATGCTGGGCGCAATGTACGCCCCGGCCGACGCGGTGACGCTGATGGTGATGGCCAACTACCTGGAGAAGGAGATGGACCACACCACCTACATGGGCGGCATGGGCACGAATGTGCGGGGCACGTTCCAGACCAACCCCAAGGCGTTGGGCGACACCAAGGTTTCGGCACTGTTCCCGCTGCTGAGCCACCCGGAGGCCGGTTCCATGGACACCGACGAGCTGACCCTGAAGGCGGGCGTCAGCCTGCCGACCGGATCGACCGACGAGACCGCGCAGATCCTCACGCCCATGGGAACCACGCCGACGGTGCGCACGCCCTACATGATGCAGATGGGGACCGGCACCTTCGATCTGGAACCGGCGGTCACCTACAAGGGCCGTCGCGGGAAGATCGGCTTCGGTGCGCAGGCCAGCGCCTCGATCAAGCTCGACGACAACAAGTGGGGCTATGCGTTCGGCGATGTCTACGAAGGCACCGCATGGCTCAGCTATCGCCCCGCGCAGTGGCTCAGTGTCTCGGGCCGCGTGAAGGGCCGCACGATGGGGCAGGTCGAAGGGATCGATCCCAACATCATGGGGCCGGTGCAGACCGCCAATCCGGATTTCCAGGGCGGTGAGCGCATCGATCTGATCGGCGGGATCAACCTTGTCGGCACGCATGGGCCGCTGGCCGGCCATCGCCTGGCGCTGGAGATCGGCGCGCCAGTCTATCAGGACCTCAACGGCCCGCAGATGGCGGGCGACTGGATGCTGACGCTGGGCTACCAGAAGGCGTTCTGATCGAGCGGGGAGCGGGTCCTTGTAGGTCCGCTCCCTCTGTTGCGCGCCGATTTTCCTACTTCGCGCAGCTGCGCTAGGCATGGGGTCGGCTCTTTCGCATCGTTGGCACGCTTTACGCAGAAAGGGGCGAACCTTGCGGCCCGCCCCCTTCTGGAAAAATCGCGGTCTGCCCTCTTCGCAAGGGCAGCGGTTTTTCACCCCCTGGACACTGTGTCAGGTGTGTCAGGCGGGGCGCTATTCGCCGGATGCATCGGCGAAGTTGCCCGCGCCGATATTGGCATTGACCACGCCGCCGTCGATCGGGATCGTGGTGCCCACCACGTAGTCGCCCGCGCGGCTCAGCAGGTAGATCGCGCCTGCCGCCATATCCTCGGTCACGCCCACGCGGCGCGAAGGAATGCCCCGCTTCACGGTCTCCGCATTGTCGCGCGCGGCGCGGTTCATGGCACTGGGGAAGGCGCCCGGCCCGATCCCGTTGACCACGATATTGTCGTTGATGAGGCGCGCGGCCATCCGCCGCGTGAGGTGAATGAGGCCCGCCTTGCTCGCCTGATAGGGGTAGGTTTCCCAGGGGTTGGACTTCATCCCGTCGATGCTGGCGATCATCAGCACCTTGGCCGGGCGCTCCGGCGTCGCCGCCGCCTTCAGCAGGCCGTGCAGCTTCTGGGTGAGGAAGAACGGCGTTTTCAGGTTCAGGTCCATCGTGCGGTGCCAGCCGGCCTCGGTGAAATCCTCGAAGGGTTCGCCCCAGGCGGCGCCCGCATTGTTGACCAGCAGATCGAGCTTGTCCTCGCGGGCAGCGAGTTCATCGGCCAGCTTCTGGATGCCTTCCATCTGCGACAGGTCGCCCACGAGGCCGATGACCTTGTCGCCCAGTTCGGCGCTGGTTTCGTCCACCTGCTCCTTCTTGCGGGCGACGATATAAACCTTGGCGCAGCCCGCTTCGAGCAGGCCTTCCACGATCATCTTGCCGATTCCGCGGCTGCCGCCGGTAACCAGCGCGATCTTGCCTTCGAGACCGAAAAGGTCGGTGAGTTTCATCATTGTTTTCTCTCCCTTACCCCCTCCCAAGAGGAGGGGCAGTGAGACTTGGCGGCGCGCCGCCTAGTCGCAACGGGGTGGCGCCTTTGTGCGAAGCGACGCTGGAGCGTCGCGAACCACCCTTCGACCCCCTCCTTTGAAAAGGAGGGGGATTGAAAGACTCAATACCCGCTCAGTTCCGCAACGCGGCCCGCGTGGTAGTACATGTCGCCGAGGAATTCCTGCAGCGCGCGCTCGCGCTTCATGTACAGGCCGATGTCGTATTCGTCGGTCATCCCGATGCCACCGTGCATCTGCACGCCTTCGCGCACCGCAAGGCCCGCCGCCTTGGCGACCTTAGCCTTGGCCACGGAGGTCATCAGTTCGGCCTTCTCGCTTTCGCCATCGACCAGCTGTGCAGCCTTCAGCACCACAGCGCGCGCAATCTCGACCTCGGAGTAGAGGTGCGCAGCACGGTGCTGGAGCGCCTGGAACGTGCCGATCAGCGTGCCGAACTGCTTGCGCTGCTTGAGGTAATCGACCGTCATGTCCATCGCCCCGCGCGCCACGCCCACGCCTTCGGCAGCCGCGCCGACGCGGCCCGCACGCAGCATCGCGTTGAGAATTTCGCGCCCGCCATCGACCTCGCCGATGACCGCATCGCCATCGAGATCGACGCCGTCGAAAGTGATGTGGCTGGCCATCGAAGAGTCGACCAGCCGCACGCTGTCATGGCTCATCCCGTCCGCGTCCTGCGGCACGGCGAAAAGCGTGATGCCGTCGGTGTCGCTATCGCTGCCCGAGGTACGGGCGGCGACCACGATCATCTCCGCGCTGGCGCCATAGACCACGAAGTCCTTCTT
This sequence comes from Citromicrobium sp. UBA3494, assembly GCA_002377695.1. GTDB lineage: Bacteria > Pseudomonadota > Alphaproteobacteria > Sphingomonadales > Sphingomonadaceae > Alteriqipengyuania. Next base: position 174,494 of record DFQH01000009.1, read on the forward strand.
GCCGGTCAGCTTGAAGCCGTTGCCCGACTTTTCCGCCTTGCAGGCGATGCGTTCGGGCCGGTGCTTGGGCCCTTCGTCGATCGCGACCGCGTAGACGTTCTTGCCCGCGACCAGATCGGGCAGCCAGCGGCCGCGCGTATCGTCGCTGCCGTGCTTCAGGGCGGTGGCGGCGAGCACGGAGCTGGAAAGGAAAGGCGACGGGGTGAGGTTCGCGCCGATTTCCTCAAGCACGATGTTCGCCTCGACCTGGCCCATGCCGAGCCCACCGTCCTCTTCTGGCAGCAGGATGCCGGTGAAGCCCATCTCGCCGAACTGCTCCCACAGGCCGTGGCCGAAGCCATCCTTGCAGTCGCGGTCGCGCCAGTGGCGCAGCTGTTTGGCGATCGCGCCTTCCTCGCGCATGAAATCGCTGGCGCTGTCGGCCAGCATCGCCTGATCGTCGTCGTAGTAAAGTGGCATGGGTCAGGCTCCCGGGAGTTCGAGGATACGTTTGGAAATGACGTTCAGCATGATTTCGGACGTGCCGCCCTCGATGCTGTTCGCCTTGGTGCGCAGCCAGCTGCGCGCGGGCTTGCCGTTTTCGGTCTCCTCGCTTTCCCATTCAAGGGTGCGGGAGCCGCCCGCCGCCATCAGCAGTTCGTGGCGGCGCTTGTTCATTTCGGTGCCCGCATATTTGAGCATGTTGGGCTGGGCGGGATGGCCCTTGCCGATCTTCACCTCGTCGAGGAACTTCTCGCTCATCGCGGTGAAGGCCAGCGCGTCGACATCGAACAGCGCCATCTCGGACCGCAGGACCGGGTCGAGCTCGCCCTGGCGGCTGGTCACGGCGCCCAGCGAGGATGCGCGGTCGACGCCGCCGGTGGCGGAGATCATCTCGCGTTCGTGGCCGAGCAGGTACTTGGCCACGTCCCACCCGCGGTTGATCTCGCCGACATAGGCCGGGACATCTTCGCCGTAGGACTTGGGCACCTTCACATCGTCCATGAAGGTTTCGCAGAACGGGCTGTTGCCGCTGATCAGCTTGATCGGCTTGGTCGAAACCCCGTCACCCGCCATGTCGAACAGCATGAAGGTGATGCCCTGGTACTTGTTGTCCTTGTCCGTGCGGACGAGGCAGAAGATCCAGTCCGCTTCGTCGGCATAGGAGGTCCAGATCTTCTGGCCGTTGACGATCCAGTGATCGCCCTTGTCCTCGCCATAGGTCTGCATCGAGACGAGGTCCGATCCGCTGCCCGGCTCCGAATAGCCCTGGCACCAGCGGATTTCGCCGCGTGCGATCTCGTTCAGGAAGCGCTGCTTCTGGCCTTCGGTGCCGAAGTGCAGCAGTGCCGGGCCGAGCATCCAGATGCCGAAGGAGCTCAGCGGCGGGCGCGCGTTGATCCGCGCCATTTCCTCGCGCAGGACCTTGGCCTCGGGCGCGGAGAGTCCGGCGCCGCCGTATTCCTTGGGCCACATCGGGACAGTGTAGCCCTTGTCGCGGCAGGCTTCGAACCACGCCTTCTGCGCGTCGTTCTTGAAGGTGGCGTTGCGTCCGCCCCAGTAGACGTCCTTATCGGTTTCCACCGGCTCACGCATTTCGGGCGGGCAGTTGGCTTCGAGCCAGCTGCGCGTTTCCGCGCGGAATTGCTCCAGATCGGCCATGTTTCTCTCTCCTCGGTACGCGGCGGAGCGGTCGTAGACTCTCGCCGCCGATGCTTTTGCTGACGCCTACGTAAAGGCAAGCAAGCCCCTGCTGCAAGCGCACATTCGTAAAACGGGTATGCCGTAGCGGCAGGGTGATTGCGCTTGCACGCAACGACACAACCCTTAGTGTTACGTGCACGTAAGACGCGGCCAGAAAAGCGCCGCCGGGAGAGATTTTCACACCATGGCTTTCACCCAAGGCCCGCTGCCGATCCGCCTGCGGCTGACCCAGGGGCTTGGCGCGATGGCCTTCGGCGTGAAGGACAGCGGCTTTTCCTTCTTCCTTCTGATCTTCTACAATCAGGTGCTGGGGATGGACGCAGGGCTGGTCGGCCTGGCGCTGATGCTGGCGCTGGTGTTCGACGCGGTGCTCGATCCGCTGATCGGCTATTTCTCCGACCGGACCTATACCCGCTGGGGTCGTCGCCTGCCGTGGCTGTACATCGCGCCGTGGCCACTGGCGATCATGTGGATATTGCTGTGGTCGCCGCCGGGCGGCGAAGCACCCAGCTTCCTTGGCCTGCTGGGCATCGCCGTGGGCGTGCGCGTGCTGCTGTCGGCATGCGAAGTGCCGCAGGTCAGCCTGCTGCCCGAAATCACCGCCGACTATGACGAGCGGACTACGCTGTTCCGCTATCGCTACCTGATGGGCTGGGGCGGCGGCATCCTCATGATGGTGCTGGCCTACACCGTTTTCATGCGCGGGCCGGACGGGATTCTGGAGCCGGAAGGCTATGTCGGCTTCGGCATCGCAGGCGCCGCGATCATGGCGCTTTCCGTCGTCGGATCGGCGCTGGGCCTGCACAAGCTGGTGGCGCATCCGCCTGCCAAGCGCCCGCCCCCGTTCCGCTGGCGCGATGTCTTTGCGGAGATCAAGGAGGCGTTCGGCGAGAAGGCGTTCCTGATCTTCGCCGCCGGGGCGATGGCGGCCTATATCAGCCAGGGGACCACGTTTTCGATCTCCAACTACCTCAACGTGTTTGTCTGGCAGCTCGACCAGGTCGAGATTCCCGGCCTGCCGATCCGATTGACCGGGCTGACCGCCTATCCGCTGGTGCTGTTCCTCAGCGCGGTACTGATGTTCATCGTGGTCAGCCCGCTGCACCGCCGCTTCGGCAAGGCCTATACCGCCGCGGGCGGCGCGCTGGCGGCCTTCGTGCTCGCCTTCATCCCCTACATGCTGTTCCTGTTCGGCGCATGGCCGCAGGTCGGCACGCTCAATTCGACCATGCTGTTCTACCTGTTCCTGGTCTTCGCCAACGCATCGGGCATCGTCTCGATGATCTCCGCGTCCTCGATGGTGGCCGAGATCATCGAGCTGTTCGAAGAACGCACCGGGGAGCGGGCGGAGGGCAAGTTCTATGCGGGTAACTGGCTGGTTCAGAAATGCGCGACCGGCGCGGGGATTTTCATTTCCGGCCAGATCATCGCGCTCGCCCAGATGCCCGCAAAGGCCAAGGCCGGCGAGGTCGGGATGGACGTGCTGAGCCCGATGATCCTGCTTTACGGAGGGGTATCGCTGATCCTCGCGGTGATCGCCGCCTACTGGCTCGCCCGCTTCCCGATCACGCGCGAAAGCCACGAGGCGCGGCTCGCTCTCCTCGACGATGCGGCACGGGCCGACGCGGAAGGCGAGGTGCTCCCGCCATAATTGATGCAACAGGGTTGGCGCAGGCGCGCGGCTCTGCCACGAGACGTTTTGATCGCATACCTGATATTCGAAGACAGTCCGAAACAAGAGAGGCCATCCATGGATTTCCAACCGACCGAACGGCAAACCCACTGGCGCGACCGCGTGCGCGATTTCATCGAGAAGGAAGTGCGCCCCGCAGTGCCGACATACCAGCAGCAGGACGCCGAGGGCGATCGCTGGAAGGTAATCCCGGTGGTCGAGGAGCTGAAGGAAAAGGCTCGGGCCAAGGGCCTGTGGAACATGTTCATGCCCCCGCGCAACGACAGCCACCACCACGTGGATGAAAGCTTCGAGTTCGAAGGCCCCGGCCTCACGAACCTTGAATACGCGATGGTTGCCGAGGAACTGGGCCGGATCGGCTTTGCCAGCGAGACGATGAACTGCTCCGCGCCCGATACCGGGAATATGGAAGTGCTCCACCGCTACGGCACGCGCGAGCAGAAGGAACAGTGGCTCGAACCGCTGATGAACGGCAAGATTCGCAGCGCCTTCCTGATGACCGAACCGCAGGTCGCCAGCTCGGATGCGACCAACATCGAAACCTCGATCATCCGCGAGGGCGACGAATACGTCATCAACGGGCGCAAATGGTGGTCTAGCGGCGCCGGCGATCCGCGTTGCAAGGTGGCCATCGTGATGGGCAAGAGCGATACGTCCGCCCAGCGTCACCAGCAGCAGTCCATGATCCTGATGCCGCTGGACGCGGAAGGCGTGACGATCGACCGTTACCTGCCGGTATTCGGCTACGACGATGCGCCGCACGGCCACATGGAAATCACGCTGAAGAATGTCCGCGTGCCCGCCTCGGCCATGCTGCTGGGCGAAGGCCGCGGGTTCGAGATTGCGCAGGGCCGCCTCGGGCCGGGCCGCATCCACCACTGCATGCGTACGATCGGTGTAGCGGAAGAGGCGCTGGAGAAGATGTGCAAGCGCCTCCAGGCGCGCGAAGCCTTCGGCAAGCCGATCTACAAGCACTCGATCTGGGAACAGCGCGTGGCGCAGGCCCGCATCGATATCGAGATGACGCGTCTTCTCTGCCTCAAGGCCGCCGACATGATGGACAAGGTCGGCAACAAGGCCGCCAAGCAGGAAATCGCGATGATCAAGGTCGCCGCGCCCACCATGGCGCTCAAGATCATCGACGATGCGATCCAGGCCCATGGCGGCGCGGGCGTGTCGAACGACTTCGGCCTCGCGCAGGCCTACGCCCACCAGCGCACGCTGCGGCTGGCGGATGGCCCGGACGAGGTCCACGCCCGCTCGATCGCGCGCATGGAATTCGCCCGCCACGCTCCGACCGAGGAAGAGATGGAAACCTACAGCTCGGGCGACATGGGCGCCACGCGCTAACGCAGCTCACCCCCTCCTCTTCAGAGGAGGGGGTCGGGGGGTGGTGGAGGTCAGAGCCGACCCGCGCACCACCCCACTGCGACAAAGCAGCACGCCGCCAAGTCTCGCTGCCCCTCCTTGCGAAGAAGAGGGGCTCAGGAGGAAAAATGACCAAAGCAGCCATTCTCGAAAAACCCGGCGAACCGATGGTGATCGGCGAGATCGACGTCGCCGACCCGGCACCGCACGAAGTCCTGATCGACACGAAGGCGTGCGGCCTGTGCCATTCGGACCTGCATTTCATCGACGGCAAGTATCCGCACCAGCTGCCGCTGATCCCTGGGCACGAAGCCGCCGGCGTCGTCCGCGCGGTCGGCAGCGAAGTGACCATGGTGAAGCCGGGCGACCACGTGGTCACCTGCCTTTCCGCCTTCTGCGGCCAGTGCGAATTCTGCGTCACCGGTCGCATGGCGCTGTGCCTTGGCCAGGGTACCCGGCGTGCCAAGGACGCCGCTCCGCGTCTGTCGAAGGATGGGGCGCCGGTGCACCAGTTGCTCAACCTGTCGGCCTTTGCCGAACAGATGCTGATCCACGAACATGCCTGCGTCGCCATCGACAAGGACATGCCGCTGGATCGCGCGGCGGTGCTCGGCTGCGCGGTGACCACCGGCGCGGGTACGATCTTCAATGCGATCAGCCTCACGCCGGGCGAAACAGTCGCAGTGATCGGTTGCGGGGGCGTGGGCCTCGCCGCGATCAACGCCGCGAAGATCGCGGGCGCGGGCATGATCATCGCCGCCGACCCGCTCCCCGAAAAGCGCGCGCTCGCCGAAACGCTGGGCGCGACACACACGATCGACGCGCTGGCCGAGGACGCGGCAACGCAGATCGTCAAGCTGACCGGCGGCGGCGTGCACTACGGGATCGAGGCGGTCGGCAGACAGGCCTCGGCGGACCTGGCGGTCGCTTGTCTGCGACGCGGCGGTACCGCGGTGGTGCTCGGTATGATGCCGCTCGACTGCAAGGTGGGCCTCGGCGCGATGGACCTGCTCGGCGGCAAGAAGCTGATGGGCGCGATCATGGGGATGAACCACTTCCCGGTCGATCTGCCGCGCCTCGTCGATTTCTACCTGCGCGGCCTGCTCGATCTCGACACGATCATCGCCGAGCGGATCGGGCTGGAAGACATCAACGCGGGCTTCGACAAATTGAGAGAGGGGCACTCTGCGCGCAGCATTGTGATGTTCGACTGATGGCGAAGATCGACTACGAAAAGGAAATGGTCGGCACGATCGACGTGCCCGAGGCCGACAAGCTGGACGAGGCGGCGCTGACCGCCTGGTTCGAAGCGAATGTCGACGATTTCGAAGGGCCGATCGCGCTTTCGAAGTTCAAGGGCGGCCAGTCCAACCCGACCTACAAGGTCGAAACCGGCAACCGCAACTACGTGCTGCGCCGCCAGCCCTTCGGCAAGCTGCTGCCATCCGCCCATGCGGTGGACCGCGAATACACGGTGATGAGCGCGCTGGGTCCGACCGGCTTTCCCGTGCCGCGCACTTTCGGCCTGTGCGAGGATACCGACGTGATCGGCTCCAAGTTCTTCGTCATGGAACTGATCCAGGGGCGCAATCTGTGGAATGGATCGCTGCCCGATTCCTCGCCCGAAGAACGCCGCGAGATCTACCACGCCATGGTCGATACGCTCGCCGATCTGCACACCACCGACCCGCAGAAGATCGGCCTCGGCGATTACGGCAAGCCACAGGATTATTGCGCACGCCAGATCGCCCGCTGGACCAAGCAGTACAAGCTGTCCGAAACCGAAGAGATTCCGGAAATGGAAGCGCTGATCGCGTGGCTGCCGGAAACCGTGCCCGAACAGCACGCAAGCGGCATCGTCCATGGCGACTACCGGCTCGACAACATGATCTTCCAGCCGCAGGCCAACTCGGTTGCCGCCGTGCTCGACTGGGAACTGTCCACTCTGGGCGATCCGATCGCGGATTTCAGCTACTTCGTGCTCAACTGGCACAATCCGTCCGATGGCCGCGCGGGCCTGGGCGGGGTCGACATCGAAAAGCTCGGCATCCCGTCGGCGGAAGAGGTGACGCAGCGCTATGTCGAGCGGACCGGCTACCCCGTGCCCGACATGGACTGGTACTTCGCCTTCAACCTGTTCAAGTTCGCAGGGATCATCCAGGGCATCAAGAAACGCGTGATCGACGGCACGGCATCCTCGGCCCACGCCAAGCAGATGAGCGAACGCGTGCGCCCGCTGGTGCAGACCGCCTACGGCTTCGCCAAGCGCGCGGGGATGGACTGATCCGCTAGAAACCCCGGCTCCATCGCACGAGCAGCCCCGCATCGTCGGGCGCGGCGGCGATGTGGCCGGGCTCGCTGCGATAGAACAGGCTGGTGGCGAGCACGCCATCGAGCACCTCGCCCGTCCAGCCGAGTTCGCCCATCAGCTCGCGTCCGTTGGGCGCCAGAGACACGCGACGCAGGGCGAAATCCGCGCTTTGCGTCGCGTAATCGTAACTGTCGGGCAGATCGAGCACCAGAGCGCCGTGCGTTACCCTCAGCGGCGAGGCAAACCGGAAGCCGAGCCGGTCCCCGGCCTGGAACAGGCCCCGTTTGCCGGCATCGAAGGAAAAGGCGACACTGCTGAAGCGTGTACCCTCGTCCACGTTTCCACCGGCAGTGGCGCTGGTGGTGCCGTATCGGCCCTGCGCACCAAGGCTCCAGCCATCGCCTAGATCGAGCGCGGCGGCCCCATCGGCAAAGATGCTCTGCGCGCCGCGCGATCCGAAACTGTCATGCAGATACGCACCCAGCATGGTGCGATCCTCGCGCAGCAGGTCCACGCCCAGCGTCAGGCCGAGCGGGCCGAACTGCCGGTCCGCCGTCAAGCCGACCCGCGTCAGGCCGAAGCCTTCGCGCCGCAGGCCGATGATATCGCGCCCCTGCCGTGCCGCGCCGGTCAGCGCCTCGCCGGTCCCCGCGCTCAGGGTGATGGCGACTGGGCCGAGATCGCGGCGAACCGCCGCGCTCTGGCGGTCGCGGTGGGCAAAACCCAGCTCTCCCGCAGCGCCCGGTGCGATCAGGAAGGCCGGGCGCTCGCGGCCCTGCAGCTGGGCCGAAAGCCCTTCGGGTCCCTCGGCAAAGGCGAGGCCGATGCTGGTATCGGGCGCGATCCGCAGAGCCACCCTGGCCGCCAGAACGCGCGCAGCGTCGCTCTGCTCATGCGAAAGGCGAAGGGGTGTCAGAGGCGTTTCGCGCCCGTCCATTCGCCGCTGGTCCAGCGTGAAGGCCATCGCCACCTGCTCACTGCCTACCGCAACGCGCCGCAACCCGGTCTGCGCCGCCCTTTCGAGCAATCGGTCGGCACTCGCCACGCGCGCGCGCGATGCCAGATCGTAGGTATAGGCCCGGTCGTACTTGTCGAGAACGATCCCCGGAAGCGACGCCCCTCGGATCGCGTCACCCATCGGCCCCGATGCGATCACGATATCGTCTGCCAGCGAAAGCGGGCGCTGCGTTCCCGCCATGCTCGTAGCCCCTTGCGGAGCGAAGGCACCGACCAGATCGAGGATGCCCCGCCCGTAGATCGCATCGGTGCCGGCGGCCCCTGCATCGCGGGCGGTATCGAGCAGGATTTCCACGATCTGCTGGCCCGTCAGGTTGGGGAAGGCCTGTGCCAGAAGAGCCACCGCCCCCGCGACCTGAGGCGTGGCGAAGCTGGTGCCCGAAAACAGCGTGACGAAGCTGGAATTGCCCTGCTGCTCCACCTTGAGGACGCCGTTCTCGTATGCGCAGCACAGTCTCTCCCCCCGGGCGGTGAGATAGTCGGTGGCGAAATTGCCGGCCCGATTGCTGAAATCGGATATCTGGCCATTCTCATCGACCGACCCGACGATGATGACCGCGCCATTGCCCCCTGCAAGCGTGCCGACCGCAAAGGGATCGGGATTATCGGGGTCGAGCGCGGGGTCCGTCGTGTCGCCATCATTCCCGGCGGCCACGACGATGACGATGCCTGCCTGCGCGGCGCGCCGGACCGCGTCCACCAGGCCCTGACTGGGCGTCCCACCCCCCAGGCTGAGGTTTACGACTCGCGCGTTGGCGGCGATTGCAGCATCGATCCCGCGGGCGATGTCGGCGTCGGCAAACCTGCACCCGGCGAGATCGCCGTCGCCTTCGTCTGCCGTGCAGCTGTTCGGCCGGTCGGCACGCAGGACGAGCAGACTGGCCTCGTAAGCCAGTCCGACGATGCCCGCGTTGTCGAGCGCGGCGGCCGCGATCAGCGCGACATTGGTCCCGTGATCGTCCACCCCGTCGATACCGCGCGATCCTGCGACATCGCGCGATGCGGGCAGGATACGGCCGGTGAATTCGGGGCTATCGCTGTCGATACCGGTGTCGATAATCGCGATTGCGGAACCCCGGCCCGTGATGCCCTGCTGCCAGGGAGTTATGGCATTGTGAAACTCCGGCCCGTCGGACCGTTCCACTTCCCGCGTATCGAAGCTGGTTGCCGGCGGCGGCGGAGGGGGAGGCGGTGGAGGCGCGGGCGCGGGTGCCGGGGCCGGCTGAGGTGGCAGGGTGGAGACGCCGCCGCCTCCCGATCCGCCGGAACAGGCGCTCAGCAGCACAATGGCGCTGAGGGCAACGCCGGTCTTCAAGACCGTTCCGCGGTGATATGAGATCAAGACAAGCCCCTATTGTGCCAGTGTTTTTTCGACGCTGGTACGCACGCTAGAGCCGTGTGGTAAACGATGGCTGAACCAGCCGGGCGCGGATCCCGGCTCCGCATCGATACCGTCCGGAAGGTTCGGAACAATATCACGACGCGCGAGGGCGGCTTGTGCCGCTGTAACCGCGCGGCTAGCACCCTGCCCCTGCCCTCGCGCACGCTTGGGCGGACCCCGGATTATGGGCGACAAGCGACAGGAGCATGCGAGGATGAGTGACGACCAGCAGCTGGTGATCGAACAGGCTTGGGACAATCGTGCCGAGCTGGATACCGGCGATGGCGAGCTGCGCGATGCGGTCGATGCGGCGATTGCCAGCCTCGATGATGGCAGCGCACGCGTTGCGCAGCCGGACGGAGACGGCGGCTGGCAGGTCAACCAGTGGCTCAAGAAGGCGGTGCTGCTGTCTTTCAGGTTGAGCGACAATCGCCTGATGGACGGTGCCGTGGGCTCACCCGCCTTCGACAAGGTGCCGAGCAAGTTCGCCGGCTGGGGCGAGGAGCGCTTCCGCGAAGCAGGCTTCCGCGTCGTGCCCGGCGCTATCGCACGGCGCGGCAGCTTTATCGGCAAGAACTGCGTGCTGATGCCCAGCTTCACCAATATCGGCGCCTATGTCGGCGAAAACACGATGCTGGATACCTGGGCCAGCGTGGGCAGCTGCGCGCAGGTCGGCGCGAATTGTCATATCTCAGCCGGAACCGGGATCGGCGGCGTGCTGGAGCCCCTCCAGGCGAACCCGACCATCATCGGGGACAACTGCTTCATCGGCGCGCGCTCCGAAATCGTCGAAGGCGTGATTGTGGGCGAAGGCAGCGTGATCGCCATGGGCGTGTTCATCACGCAGTCGACCAAGATCGTGGTGCGTGAGACCGGCGAAGTCTTACGCGGACATATTCCGCCCTACTCGGTTGTGGTGCCCGGTACGCTCCCGGCCAAGGATGGCGGCCCCGCGCTGGCATGCGCGGTGATTGTCAAAACGGTCGACGCGCAGACCCGCGAGAAGACCGGAATCAACGAGTTGCTTCGCGACTGACAGCCCTCGCGGCGGAACTGCGCGGGCTACAGGCCGTTGGATGGGCGCGGTGGACGGGAAAGGAAAGACCATGACAAAGAACAAGAATGACGAGATTCACATCGACGAGCAGCGCGTAAGCGGGGGCAGCAAGGAAGGCGTGGTACGCTGGGTCCTTGGCGTGGGCCTCGTGCTCGCGGTGGTCGCCATGTCCCTCATCTGGATCATCCCCGCGCTCACGCAGGGCGATGCGGAGGAAGAAGCGACCGTTGCCGGGACGATGGAAGCGACAAGCGACAGCGAAGGCAACGACACAGACGGCGTCATCCTGGAAGAAGACCTCGGCGACGAAGGCTTCAGCGAGGAACCTGCCAACTGAACGCGGGTTGACCCGGTCGAGACGTGACAGCGACCAGGAGCATTTCGATGAGCAATTCCAATAGCTTCCAGAGCGACCAGTACGTCAAGTGGGACTGGGGCAACGGAACCGCCAAGGGCCAGATCACCGAACGCTTCGAACGTGAAGTAACGCGCACCCTGCAGGGCAGCGAAATCACCAAGCAGGGCAGCGAGGATAATCCGGCCTACCTCATCAAGCAGGACGACGGTGACGAGGTGCTCAAGCTGGGCTCCGAAATCGAAGCACAGGAGACCTGAACGATGCCGAAGGCAAAATCCAAGAAACAGCAGCAGGCGGCGGGCGCAGCGCTCGCCGCCAAGCGCGGCGAACAGAAGAAGGCAGATCTTCAGGGCGCGTCGGTCGGCATGTACGAAAGCATGACCGAGGACGAGCTTGAGGAAATGGCGTCGACCGATCGGGACGACCTGCCCGAAGAAGCCGACGACGACTAGTCTCGCACGCCGGAGCGCCGGTCAGCGCTGCTCGTCGATCGCATATTCGTAGGGCGGCACGTCCGCCATCGCCGCGCTGGCCGTCTCCACCGCGCGCATCACCCGCATCATGTTGCGAAAGCTGATCTTTTCCAGGTCGGCCTGGGTGTAGCCGCGCCGGGCAAGTTCGGTGAAGAGTGCGGGATAGGTCGAGACATCCTCCAGCCCGTCGGGCGCGAAGGGGATGCCATCGTAATCTCCCCCGATGCCGATCGAATTTATCCCCGCGACCGCCCGCACATGGTCGATATGATCGGCCATGTCGCCGAGGTCGGCAGGCGGATAGGGGTTCGCCTCGTCCCAGGCCGCCAGAGCCGCCGCGACCGCTTCCGGCTGGCCTTGCCACAATGCCTTGAGGCGTGCTTCCTCCGCCTCGCGGTTCGCGTTCCACACACGCGCATTCTCGCTGATGAAGCCGGGTACCGCAGCCACCATCACGATTCCGCCGTTCTCGCCCAGGCGGCGCAGCACCGCGTCTGGCACATTGCGCGCATGGCCATTGATCGCGCGCGCGGAGGAATGGCTGAAGATTACGGGTGCGCGCGCCACATCGAGCGCGTCCATCATGGTCGCTTCGGACACATGGCTCAGGTCCACCACCATGCCGATCCGGTTCATCTCGCGCACCAGATCCTTGCCGAAACCGGTGAGCCCGCCATGCTCGGGATCGTCGGTTGCGCTGTCGGCCCACGGCGTGTTGCGGCTGTGGGTCAGCGTCATGTAGCGGGCGCCCAGATCGTACATCTGGCGAAGAACCGCGAAGCTCGATCCGATCGAGTGGCCGCCTTCCATGCCCAGCAGACCCGCGATCTTGCCCTGCGTGCGTGCCTGCTCCACGTCGTCCGCACTCAGCGCGAGCGACATGTCGTCCGGATAGCGGGCGATCAGACGCTTCGTGACGTCGATCTGCTCCAGCGTCATCTGCACCGCTTCGGGCTCGTCCAGAGAAGCGGGTACGTATACGGACCACCACTGGGCCCCGACCTTGCCCGCCCTCAGCCGCGCAAGGTCGGTATGCATCGCGCTGCGCGTGTCGGTTTGCGTGTGATCGGTATGCGCGAAGTCGAAATCCTCGATCTCGTTGCCCGCGCGGCTGCGCAGCTGGATAGGGACATCGTTATGACCATCCCACACCGGCGCGGCTTCCAGCGCCGCCTCGGCGATTTCCTCGGGGCTCTGGGCGGCGAGCGGTGCACACGCAAGAGCGGCAAGCGCACAAGCGCCAAGAAGATTGGTGGTGTAACGATGCAGCATGTGGTGACTCCCGGACACGTTCGTGGCTAGGCATACCGCCGCGCGGGCAAAAAGAAAGCAGCAGACCGAGATGACCGAAGCACGCACCCTGATCGAGGCCCACGGGCTCGAACCCCACCCCGAGGGCGGCTGGTACCGCGAGACATGGCGGGGGCCAGCGCGCGATGGCCGGGCCACCGCGACCATGATCCATTTCCTGCTGGAAGCGGACCAGAGCTCTCACTGGCACCGGGTGGATGCCGACGAGCTGTGGCTGTGGCATGCAGGCGATCCGCTCGCGCTGCGGATCGCGGAAGACGAGGACGCGGCGGTGGAGACACTCGTGCTGGGCGATACCGAAAGCCCGGTGCGCCTGTGGCAGGGCGTCGCGCCCGAAGGCCAGTGGCAGGCTGCCCAACCGCTGCCCGGCCCGCATGGTTATGCCTTCGTCAGCTGCATCGTCGCGCCCGGTTTCGAATTCGCCGGGTTCGAACTGGCCGCGCCCGGCTGGGCGCCCAGACGCGCCTGATCGCGGACCCGATCTGTGGCACGCATCATCACGCGCTGGTTCCTGGTGGCCGCCTACCTTGCGGCGGGGGTGCTGCACATTGCGGTGCCAGCACCGTTCCTCGGCATCATGCCGCGCTTCGTACCCTTGCCCGAAACGGTCGTGTTCTGGACGGGCGTGGCCGAAATCCTCGGTGCGATCGGCTTGGCGCAGGGCACGTCGCCTGGCCTGAGGCGTGCGGCCGCCATCGGCCTGGCGCTCTACGCACTGTGCGTATGGCCCGCCAATATCCAGCACATGATAGACGATCTGGGCGGCAGTGGCGGGCTCGGCCCTGCCTACCACATCCCCCGCATGATCGCGCAGCCGATCGTCATCTGGGCCGCGTTGTGGGCAGGCCGCGTGATCGACTGGCCCTTCACGACACGCGCCTAGCCTCCGGCGTCGTCTTCCAAATCGACGAGGTCCTCTTCGTCCGACCCGCTATAGGTCGCGGTCAGCACGCTGGCGGCGATGACGTGTCCTTCCATCGCAGCGAACAGCTCCGCCTTGCCCGCGCCCGGCATCAGCGCGATCGGCAGGTCGAGGGCAAAGAGCTGGAACACGAAATTATGCGGCTTGCCCTCTGGATCGACCCGCGGGAGCAGCCAGTCCGAATTGCCCTGGTCGTTCTTCCCCGTGCGCGGCGGCGCTTCGCCTTCCAGCAGCTTGCCGTGCTGGGCCGTCAGCCCCCAGACGAGCCAGTGGCAGGTGGGTTCATCCGTGCTCGCATCCTCGACCACGAGAACCATTTCCTCCGCCAGCTTGGGCGGCGCGGTCCATTCCATGGGCGGAGCGACAGCGTCTTCCTCGTCCGCGGTAAAGCAGGGGTCCAGTTCCTCGCCCTGCCCGAAAGCGGGACTCGAAAGCGAGAAGCCGCCCTTGCCGATCACTTCACGCGAAGCGAGCCGGGCCACGGCAAGCCCGCTATTGGCCGGGCAGGATGAGGGCAGAATGGCGGAAAGCCAGTCGGTCATGCGTCGATTCTCCGTAACTTGATAGGTTTGCTAGGCGTTTGTGTTCCGGGATGTAAGGGTGGCGCTGCGACGCTCAACCGGTGGCCCGCTATTGATTGGTGATGGACAATGCGCGGCACCTGCGAATAGGTTGTAGGTCAAGGCTTTACAGAGGCTGTTCCTTATGTCCGCAGGTCGCGCGTCGCTTTCAATCCTGCTCGCCGGAGCCCTGGTCGCCTGCGGCAGCGATGGAGGCGGTGCGCCGCCGACCGCCGGCGGCGGAGGCACGCCGACCCCCACGGCCTGTTCGCTTCCCGATCGCAAGGCCTGGGTGCTCGATCAACTGCAGACCTATTATCTGTTTCCCGATCTGCTGGCGACCAACGTCAATCCGGACAATTACGCCTCGGTGCAAAGCTATATCGATGCGCTCGTCGCCCCTGCGCGCGCTGCGGGCCGCGATCGCGGGTTCACCTACATAACCTCGATCCAGGAAGAGCAGGAGCTGATCAATTCCGGCTCCTCGGCAGGGTTCGGTTTCCGTCTCGGATACGACACGGTCAACAACCGCGTCTTCGTTCTGGAAGCCTTCGAGAATGCGCCCGCCTTCCCGCAGGGTTTCGATCGTGGCACCGAAATCCTTTCGGTCGATAATCAAACGACCGCCAGCCTGCTCGCCTCGGGCGGCTCTGCGGCCTTCAGCGCCGCTCTCGGGCCGAGCGAGCCCGGCGTGACGCGCAGTTTCACGATCCGGCAGCCCGGCGGCACGCAAAGCAGCGTGACCGTCACCAAGGCCGAATATTCTCTGGATCCGATTTCCGACCGCTACGGGGCGCAGGTGATCGACAATAACGGAACGTTGGTGGGTTATATCAACCTGCGGACCTTCATCGTGGAAAGCGCGGGCCCGCAGCTGCGCACCGCGATCGACGGGTTTCGCCAGCAGGGCGTGACCGAAGTCATCCTCGATTTCCGCTACAATGGTGGCGGACTGGTTTCGGTGGCCGAATTGCTCGGCGATCTGCTCGGCGCCGATAAGGCGACAACGGATGCGACTCCTGCCCAGAATCGCAACGTCTTCAGCCAGACGCTCTTCCGGCAATCGCTTTCGAACAACAACGAGATCAAGTATTTCGAACCGGCCGCCGGGGCCATTCCTGCCACCAGGATCGCGCTGATCGGAACCGGCGCCACAGCCTCGGCCAGCGAACTGGTCGGCAATGCCTTCATCCCCTACCTGGGCAACGACACCGCGCTGGTCGGCAGCAATACCTTCGGCAAACCCTCCGGTCAGATCGCGCGCGATCGCCCCGCATGCGACGATCGGCTGCGCGTTCTCGCCTTTCGCACGGTGAACGCGGCTGGTGGGGGAGACTATTATAATGGCCTCGCCGAAGTTTATCCGGTGACCTGCGCGGCTGAGGACGATTACCGCAATCAACTGGGATCGGTGGCAGAAGATTCCACCGCGACCTCGCTGACGTTCCTGCGCGGCGGGACCTGCACGCCAATCACCGCCAGCGGAACCCAGCGTGCGGCAGGAGGAGGACGCGTCCAGACTCTCGGATCGGATTCGCCGACCGCAGCGCAGTATCAGATACCGGGCCTGTTCTAGGCACACCGGCGGCCATGCGCCCGGTCCCGGTGCTATGCCCTTCCGGGCCTAGCTGGCGCTCGCTTGCTCGGTTCCCGCAAGGGACAGCGCCGTATCCACCACCCTGCGCGAGCAGGCAGGCTTGGCGATCAGCTGCGCATCGAGCGAAGCCAGCGTGCCTTCCTGCCGGTTGAGATCGCCGGAATGCAGAATGTAGGGGATCGACCGCCGCTCCAGTTCGCGCGCGACTGGTACGCAGGTTTCTCCGTCGCGCAGGGTCACGTCCAGTACCGCACACGAGACCCCGTCGCCGGCCTCGATATGGGCCAGGGCTTCCTTTACGTTGGTGGCCGTCAACGGCAGACAATCCTTGTCTTCCGCCGCAAACTCGAGATCCATCAGGATCAGCGGCTCGTCATCCAGCAGCAGGATACGGCACCCTTCGCTCACGCTTGCTCTCCCTCGATGGGTACGGTGAGGACGGCGTGCAGGCCATCGGAGGTCCATTCCCGGTCGATCGTACCGCGCGCAGCGGCAACCATCCGGTCCATGATGACCGCTCCCGGCCCCGTCTCTTCCGGCGGTCCCTCCGGTTTCGGGCCACCACTTTCAATCCAGGTCAGCACCACCTGCCCGCCATGCCGCTGCCAATCCAGCTTCACCTGCCCATCGCCCTCTTCGGCCCAAGCACCAAAGCGCGTGGCATTGCCTGCCAGTTCGTGCAGCACAAGCCCGATCAGCGACATGGCCGAAAACGGTACTTGTACGCCATTGCCCAGGAACTTCAGCCTTTCGCCCACCGCGTAGGGCTCCAGGATCGCCTTTACCGCCGGTCCAAGTTCGATCACCCCGACAGACGCTTCGTCCAGCGTCGTCTCATAGGCGCGGCCAAGGGCATGAATGCGGCTGTTGATCTCGCCCGTCGCATCCTCGATGCCGCGCACCCGGCCCACCACGTTCACGATCCCGGAAATCACGGCGAACATGTTCTTCATCCGGTGCGAAAGTTCGCGCGCCATTTCACGCGCATGGCGTTCTTCCGCGCGCGCTGCACGTACATCGGACACATCCCACTGGCTGCCGAAGAAGTAGATCAGCTTGCCCTTGGAATCGTAGATCGGGCCAAGGTGGAGCGCATTCCAGAACGGCGTACCGTCCTTGCGATAATTCAGCAGCTCGATGACCAGGACGTCTTCGTTTTCGATGGCCTCGCGCACCCGGGCGACTGCATCGCGATCCGTCTTCGCGCCTTGCAGGAACCGGCAATTGCGGCCGAGGATTTCCTCTTCCTCGTACCCGGTAAGCCGGCGAAAGGCGCGGTTCGCAAAGACGATCGGCTGATCGGGCTGATGGGGATCGCTCAGGCACACCGCCATGCGGGTCTGCGCCATCGCCTGCTCGAAGAGCACGCCGGAACTGTCGGAGAAGCGATCCTCCTGTCCGACTTCCTTCATGTCGCGGCGCGGGCGCGCCTGCGGATCGCTGGTGCTGGCCTGGCTGGGCACCTCAGGATAGTCGGCCATAGAAATCCAGTTGATTCAGCCGTATTTCGGCGGGTGGAATGAGCATGAACTTGCTGAACGACGGTGCGCCCCAGCCGTTCCACGCAGCCTGCATAAACGCGCCAGATTGAAACAAATCCAGCATCGGACGCGTTTCGAAACTTGAAGGGAGAGGACCATGGCCGAACGCGAGTACAGAACCTTCGCCGAATTCTGGCCCTTCTACCTGCGCGAGCATAGTCGGCCCGCCACCCGCACGCTCCACTATATCGGTACTGCGCTGGTGATCGCGCTGGCGATCGTTGCCGTGGCCACGGGCACATGGTGGCTGTTGGTGGCGCTGCCGGTTGCCGGGTATTTCTTCGCCTGGATCGCGCATTTCAGGGTGGAGCGCAATCGCCCCGCGACCTTCACCTATCCGCTCTGGAGCCTGGCAGCCGATTTCCGCATGTTCTTCCTGTGGCTCGGCGGTCGGCTCGGCCCCGAGCTCGACCGCGCAGGCGTCGCCCGCAAGAAGCGCTAGGCTTTATCGTCAGGGCTCTCCCGGCCCCTCGAACGGCTGTGCATCCGTCCAGGCGCAACCCCGGCGCATGTCTTCGCCGATCCGCAGGGTCACCGTGTAGGGATAGGTCCGGTCGCTCATGGCATCGGAGCAGGCGCCAGGGGTGACGGTCATGTCGAAAGGCGCACCATCGAGGCGGCCCGACAAGCCCAGCCCGCCCTGCCCCGTGAAGCGCTCGACAGGGAAGGTCGTGCCCTCGATATTCTCAGGCGTCTCGTAGGTCAGCTGCGTGCCGGTGGTCGATCCGCCCCAGAAGGGTTCCGTGCCCAGGAAGTGGATCGTCTCCTCCGGGCCGATGCCAGTGAAGCCTTCGGGCGAGTTGCCGGGCGCGTTCGCGCCGTTTTCCGTCTGGCAGGCGACGAGCAGCAGGGAGGTGGCGATCAGCAGCAGGCGCATGGCAGGGTCTCTCCGGCAGAATCTCGGGGCTAGGCGTTTGCATTGCGTTCACTATCGTGTCGCGCGGCGCAGCGGAAGTGGGCCGACACTCGGGACCTTCGGGGAACGCCAGGCGCGCGGTGTCGGTTGGGTCCACGAAGGCAATTCATTGTGGGAGTCCAAGAACATGCGCGTCCTGCCCTATTTCGCGGGTATCGCCGTGATCGTTGCAATCGGTGGCGCGGTCGCAGGCGCCGCAATCGACACGACCCCGCGCGAGATCTTCGATTCATCGCATTTGCCCACCCCCAGCAGCGATATCGACATGACGAGCGGCAAGCGGGCGCTGACCGCCAACCACTACCCCCTCGAAACCGACGGCGAGACCTACGACGTGGCCGAGCTGCGCGAACGCGGGCTCTACCGCCAGAAGCGCTACGCCGACGCGTTCGAGACCTACGAACCTGCGACGCAAGCCGAGGATTTCGACTTTGGCGCAGCACAGGCCGACCAGCAGCGCTGGGAAGCCGAGCAGCGGAGCGGAGGCACCCGGACGCGGGTCGTGACCACGACATCCGCGCAGCGCCCGCTTCAGCTCAACCGCCCGGCGGAGGTCTCCGAAGCCAAGGTCCGCTATGTCTCCCGCCCGGTCGTTCAGGACACCAGTGGCGCGGGTCACTGAACCGCCGCAAGTCACGTCCCTTTGCGGGAAACATGAGCACGGCGCACACGAAAAGGGCTCCCGTACGGGAGCCCTTTTGCATTGGTATGGCGGCGTGCCTTATTCGGGCATCAGCACCGTATCGATCACGTGGATGACACCGTTCGAGGCGTCGATGTCGGTCTGCGTCACGGTTGCGGTGTTGCCGGCCGCATCGCGCAGGACGACATTGCCGCCTTCCATCATCGCGGTCAGTTCGGCGCCATTTACGGTGGTCAGCGTGTAGCCTTCCTCACCCGCGCCTTCGATCGCCGCGGTCAGCGCGCCGGCCATCGTTTCGCCCTCGATCACGTGGTAGGTCAGGATCGAGCCGAGCTGGTCGGTATCTTCGGTGGTCAGCGTTTCCAGCGTACCGTCGGGCAGCGCATCGAACGCGGCATTGGTCGGCGCGAAGACGGTGTAGGTGCCACCCGAGAGCGTTTCGCCCAGATCGGCGGCGGTCACGGCTTCGACCAGCGTCGAGAAATCGGGATTGTTCTGCGCGACTTCGACGATCGTGCCGGCCGCGGTGTCGTCAACGGCCATCTGATCGGCCGTCA
Organism: Citromicrobium sp. UBA3494; assembly: GCA_002377695.1. Lineage (GTDB taxonomy): Bacteria > Pseudomonadota > Alphaproteobacteria > Sphingomonadales > Sphingomonadaceae > Alteriqipengyuania. The sequence continues at coordinate 193,882 of DFQH01000009.1, forward strand.
TGTCGTCCGCCATCGCGGTATCGTCTGCGGTGGTGTCCGTTTCCGCACAGGCCGCAAGCGAGAGAGCTGCGGCAGAGGCGAGCATAATGCTTAGCTTTTTCATGGGTTTGTCATCCTCGGGGTCGTTTGGGGGGGCTTTGGGTTCGCGGCGCAACAGGATAGTCGCGCCGTCTACCCAACCAATGGATCGGGCCAAACGATGTTCCGATAATGGCGACAACATGGCACTAAAGGAGGTAGTCGGGACCGCGTTCAGGCGGACCCACGTGGAATGCTGCATCCCACGGGCCACGCCAAATGCGAAGGCCCCCGCCTGACACACCTGACACAGTGTTCAGGACGCGAAAAGTGCCTCGGATGCGCCAGGCCTATCGCGCGGGATTCTCCATGGGATCCGGGATAGCTGGCAGCGCAATCATCGGGGACGATAAGCCACCAGAAGGCCGGTGTAGGAAAGGCTTTTCAGGCAGGCTCCCTCAGGCAGCCTCGTCGCTGGTGGCAGCTTCCGCCTTGTCGCGCACGATCTTGGCGCGTTCCTCGGCCACCCCGCGCGCGTGTTCGGCGAGCCCCCGCCAGGTCTTCTCGGCCCGCAATTCGCGTTCGCGCACCATGTCGAGCTTGGCGGCGCTGGCGGCAGCGGCGGCTTCGTCCGCGCGCTGGCAGTAGAATTCGTAGCTCTGGGCCATGGGCTGTCTTCCGTGCTGGAGGGGGGAGTGTCGGGAAAATAAAAAGGGCGCCGCATCCGATCGATGCGACGCCCCTCGAAAACGATCAGTCGGCGGCGGAAAGGTTGACCGCGCTTTCCTTGCCATTGCGGCCCTGCTCGACTTCGTAGTTGAGCCGCTGTTCCTTATCCAGCGTCTGCATGCCCGCCGCCTGCACGGCGGTGATGTGCACGAAGCTGTCGGGCGAGCCATCGTCGGGCTGGATGAAGCCGTAGCCCTTGTCGGCGTTGAAGAATTTTACGGTGCCAGTCTTGGCCATGTGATGTTCCTTTCGAGAACGTAGGATTGCCCGCAAGGCAGAATGCCCCCTGGGTCGTGCATCAGGTCGTCCGAAGAAAGGAAAACGTCGTCTGGTTTACGCCGGGGCCGGTTCTGAGCTGGTGGCTCTTGTGGCAAGCGGCGAGGCAAATTCCGAAGTCCGTCGCAAATTTCGACGTCAGCCCGGGCTCTTTAGCATGCCTTGGCCCGATCACCTAACGATGGATTTTCGCCCCGCCGGTTTCTTACCGCTCTGCGTAACATTTGTCAGGAACGCACGGGCGCGCGGCTCATTCTGTCGCTTTCAAGAGGAGAAACCAATGCAATTTTCGAAGTTCGTCGTCCTTCCGCTGGCCGCTCTGGCGATCACCGCCTGCGAATCGCAGGCCGAGCAGGAAGCCGACATGGCCGAGGACCAGATGGAGATGCAGGCCGAACAGAGCGCAGCCGAAGCTGGCAACGAAGAAGCGGCCCTCGGCATGACCGAAGCGCAGCTGATCGATGCCGACCTCGTGGATGCCGACGGCAACGATCTGGGCGATATCGAGCAGGTCCGCCGCAACGCAATGGGCACGGTCGAAGGTCTGGTCGTCGAACTCGAAGGCACCGAACGCTACGTCCTCGTCCCGATGAACGATCTGGTCGCGCGTCCCGAAACCGATGACGACGACGACATGGATCGGGACATGGACGTCCAGACCACCCAGAGCGCGCAGCAGCTGGCGGACCTTCCCGACGCGGAAATGCCCGCGGCAATGTAATCCGCGCAGCCGACGCTGGCTGAACAGACCCGCTCCGGCCCATCGGCCGGGGCGGGTTTTTTCATGCCGCGCGCCGTGCTCACCTATGGCGAGGCGGCAGGCCGGCCTCGTCCGGCAATTGCGGCAATGTCCGAATTGATGCGGGGTTTCGCCCGGAACGCGCGTATGATGGTCGCCGGGGCATACCGCCCCTACTGGAACCGATATGGCCAAGGGCCAAGCCAAGAAGAGCCGCGAAGCACGCAAGCCCAAGAAGGAAAAGGTGAAGACCAACGCCTCCCAGCCCAGCACCAAGCCCGGTAGCATCAAGGGGCTGGAAAATATGAAGAACGGGTAGAGACTGCCATTGGCGCTCGCTAGGGCGGGCGCCATGGACACTTCCGCCGCGCCCGCGAGAGCACCCGTCACCATCCTGGTCGATGCCGATGCCTGCCCGGTCAAGGACGAGATCTATCGCGTGGCGCAGCGCCACCGCGCGCATGTCCGCGTGGTCAGCAACAGCCCCTTCCGCGTTCCGGTGAGCGAACGGGTGAAGCGTGTGGTGGTGAGCGACGGGTTCGATGCCGCCGACGACTGGATCGCGGAGCACGCATCGCCCCGCACCATCGTGATCACCGCCGACATCCTGCTGGCGCAGCGCTGTATCGAGGCGGGCGCGACCGTCCTGAAACACGACGGGCGCGAGTATGACGCCGCGAGCATCGGCGGCGCAGTGGCGACGCGCGCGATCATGGCGGACCTGCGCGCCGGGATGGACGGCATGACTGGCGGCCCGCCACCGTTCGGCAAGGCGGACCGCTCCAACTTCCTGCAATCGCTCGACCGGGTGCTGGTGAAGCTTTCGCGCGGCTGACCGCGACGGCTGGCCTCAGCGCGAAAGGCGCCTGCGATTGGCGCGCACCGGCTTGCCGTAATGCGCCAGCGCGCGGCCGGTGGTTTCCTCGGCCGACTGGTCGAAACCGCCCGCCATCAGCGCGGGCCACAGCGTCATCGCGGCGGTAAGCTTCTCGGTCACCATCCGCTCCGCCTCCCGCTCGGCCAGCTTGCCGCCCGCCATTATGCGGATCGAGCGCAGCCAGATGACCATGCCCATCTCGGCACCGAGCATCCAGCTTTCGACCGCGAGTTCGGGCCAGGTCTTGGGGGTGGGCTTGGTCATTTAGGAGCACTCCGGCAGCGGGGTGCTGCTGAGGGGTAACGGCGGGGGAGCGGGAATGGGGCCGGCTCCAACCTGCTATCCATGGAAGGTCAGCTCAATTACCCCTTTAAACGCCCGCTCAATCGCGACCCGGTGCAGCGCATCGTCGCCATACTGGCCCTTCGACTCCGACGCGATGTCGAACGCGCCCTCAGCCGGTTCCGCAGATTGCAGGCCGACTGCCGAATTATGCCCACGGCCCGCGCGGCAGCCGCGACACACTAATTTGCCGCAAGAGCGCGCAGGAACTCCGTCATCTTGGATCTGGTCCAGCGGACTTCTGGCGCGACGTAGGGGACTTATCGACGGGCAGTAGGTAGGTGGGCGGGCTTTTTCTGGGAGCGCTCTTCTCCCAAGTTAGGGCATATTGCGGGAAACAGAAAAGTTTGGAAGACATTGGAAATAGGCCCACTTCTCCATTACCCTGCCGCAATATCCAATTCTTTTCGAAGTACTCGCCCCGCTAAATCTCTAGCACCCTCACTTGCCTTGGAGGCCTTCGAACCTGTTTGATGTAGACCACTATGAACTATGCCCGAGCGAATCTCATAGATTGATTTAAATTCTTCCATCAGGCTACGGCGACTCTCGTCCGAATCCCCCAAGAGATAAGCGCATCGGTTTGCGAGTAGCTTAGTCAAGCCAATACCACTAGCCTCGTTCCTGTCCCCAAGCAATACTTCGAGAGCGATCGTCGACTCAAGTATTATATCGAGTGATTTTGATGATACAAAAGACCGAAAAAGCCAAAGTGATGATGTGATAAGTTTTCTAGAATGATCATCTTTTCGAAATATCTTTTTCACATCTTCAATGGTGTTTTTCTGCAACCTTTTCTCATCTTCGTCTAAAAGAGCCCATTCCTTCTCAAAATTAGCCTCTCCATCATCATCATGATCGGCATCTTCGCTTGTTTCGGGCTCTTTGAAAAAGGGAAGAGTGACGTCGAAATTCTCATAAAAATAGCTCAAATCAGTATCGACCTTATCCGCGATTACGATCGAACCACCTTCACTTGAGCTATTATCGGCACCCAGTATTGCATATTGGCTGTGACGATCAAACCAGAAGTCTTCTTCAACCACACCAAGAGCTAACAAGCAGCCGTGCAAAGACCGAAGCTTGTCTTGATGAGCCTGCAATGCCGGATTCCCGACAAATCCACCGACGAAAGCGGTATGCCAAGTACAAAAAAAGTGCGTGCCAACTGTCGGAAACTTCTCAAGGTCGACCGACCTTAAAATATTCTGACGAAGATTTCTGCTAGCAAATTCTCTACTCAAATCCCCCACTGCCTTCTCGGCAGACTTTATCGAGACTCCGTCGCCAAGTTGCAGCTCGTCGACGCCGTTAAGCAATATACCACTATAGCTTAAAGGAAGCGGACTGATAACCTCAATTTTTTGCGGCGACTCCCGTAGTTTCTCTAACAGTCGCTTCGCAGTTCTTAAATTGTCCTCATAACCTTCGACACTACTAAGATTACGCCGCCCACGTTTAAGATCTAGTGCCAACAACTCACGTGTTAGTGAATGGCGGACGAAATCGTAAAGACCGAGCTCGCCGCAGGTATCCGCGATGCGGTCATGAAGTTCACTTCCTATCTGTGGCTTTATCGACGTCGCTGCATCACGACCTTTTGCGAACAAGGGCCGTCCGGAAGGTGAAACCTTAGCCTCATCCAAAATCTCTGCGATAGCAACGACAATCGCGCTTTCATCGGACGTCGACAGTTTCATAAGCCGCTCACCTCATTTTGCCGAGGACGGCTCTTGCAGTTTCGCGTAAAAATCAAGTCAATTCGGACGTCGAACCAAGTGAGATGTGGAAAGGTGTCAGACTTGCGAAACTTCTCATATATATTATCAACCTAGGTCTCTTTTGACCATTGAACTGCTGAACCATGCTTACCGGCGCTAATTGAATTTTCACTCCCCACCCGCAATCCGCCGATGCTCGTCCACGCTGCGCCGCATCTCGCGTGCCTGCAGGTGGAGCGCCTGGTTGCTCAGGCGGATCTCGCGGCTTTGCTGGAAGAAGCCGAGCACCAGCCATAGAAACGCGAGCGGGCTGGATACGCCGCCGAGGAAATCGCCCAGCTCGTTCAGCCGCAGGTCCGCCGGGTTCTGCCCCTGCACGGCGAGGTACACCACCAGCCCCACCCCATAGAGCGCGGTGAGCCACAGCCCGATCACCGGCAGGCGGCGGCGTTCGCGGCGGTCCTGCGCCTCGGGATCGTCGAGGATCGCTTCCGCGTCGGTCTCGTCCGGCTGCTCGCTCACGTATGGTCCTCCCCTGCGCGCTCCCCCGTGCTCGGGTCGCGCGATGGCAGGTGTTTGCTCCAGTCGATCCGCGCGAGCAACACCAGCGCGCCCAGCATAGCGACCTGCAGCGCAATGCCCAGCGGGCTGGAGATCGCCTCGCGCAGTACCTCGCCCAGGCTCGTCGCGCGGATGGTCTTCGCGGTGAGGCCGTAGATCGTGTAGCTCACGATCCGCCCGGCGAAGAAGGCGGCGGTGAAGGGCAGCAGCGGCAGGCGCGCAAGCCCCGCAGCCTCGAACAGTTGGGCCGAGGGCACGGGCGAGAGTGCGAAGAGGCCCAGCGCGAGCAGGCCGCCGCGCCGCCGCTCTTCCAGCGCGCGGCGCGCGGCGGCGAGGTTGGCCTGGGTCTTCTCGGGCAGGAAGCGCGTGCCCAGCGCGCGGGTCGCGTGGCCGAGGAGGAAGCGCCCGCTCGCCGCCGCCAGCGCACCCGTCCCGACCAGCGCGGCGAGCGAGAGGTCGCTGTTGAACGCATAGAGCGCGATGATCGACCAGGTCGGCGGCCCGAAGGCGGGCAGCATGTTCACGCCGAGGACGAGGGCGAAGAAGATCAGGTATTCTTCCATTCGCCCCCTCCTCCAGCCCGCCCCCGGATTCTCCCGCGCCCTATTCCGCATCCCCTTCGGACAGGTCCAGCCGCTCGCCCTTCGCGCGGTAGACTTCGCTCATGGTTTCCATGCCCTTCTCGTTCTGCGCGCCCGGATCGGGCGGTTACTCCGCCCCATCCTGCGTCAGGGGCAGCCGTCCGGCCCGAGCCACGGCTCGCCATTCGCCTGTTGCCCGGGCTGCAGAAATAGCTAGCGCCTCGCGCCGAAGCAAACCTGCCAGAGGAATCGTCCATGCCCGTCTCGTTGCGCTATGCCATGCTGGCGCTGCTGATAGCGGGCTGCGCGCCCCAAAGCGGATCGGCCCAGAACGGGTCGGAGGGCGTCTCGGATGAGAGCGCAGCTACCCCAGCTTCTCGAGACTTCCCCCGGCTCGTTCCCGAACCCGTGCAGCGCGACGGCTCGCACACCATTCTGGCCGGATGGCACGACGCGCCGACCGCCTGGTCCTCCAATCGCATCCTGCCCGACGATCCGGCCTTTGCCGGTGCCGCAATCTTCACGGTGGAAGGTGCGTCGGTCGATTTCGAACAGGGCCTGCGCGAGGCGCTGGCGCATGAGGGCGTGACCGGGCCGAGGGTGGTCGCGCGCCGTGACCTGACCGGCTCCATCCCCGACATGTTCAGCGAGGCGATCGACAATGCGGGCGGGCGCTATGCGACCTTCATCGCCGATGCCACCGGGCGCGACGGCCCGGTGCGCGTGGCGGGGCTCTGGTTGCAGACCCCGACAGGGCCCGAAAAAGGCGCGAGCTTCGAGATGTTCGTCGCGCCGCGCGATACCTTTGCGGCGATGGGCGGCTGGTTCGTGCTCACGGCACGCTATTTCGACGTGTCGTTCGAACATCCCGACCAGGTCGACCTGACGTACCATGGCACGCTGCCCGACGAGGACGCCGCACAGAACATCGCCGAACACTTCGGTGAATTCATGACCTTCATCCTGCAAAGCCAGTCACTGATGTCGGCGATGACCCAGCAGACGCTGCGCATCCAGCAGGGGCTCGATCAGGTGGAGCCACGCGGTTTGCAGGACCCGATGTATGAGCCGTGAGCGGTACCGAGCGCGGTCGGGCGGGGATGAGACCGCTCGACCACGCGGTATCGGTTGAACGGCGCGCCGTCAGCCCTCGTTCGTTTCCTCTTCCGGCAGGTACAGCCGCTCGCCCTTGGCGCGGTAGACTTCGCTCATGGTTTCCATGCCCTTCTCGTTCTCGGCGCGCTGGTCGGGGGAGTTTTCGCCCTTCAGCTCTTCGCTCGCCAGATAGCTGTCGGAGTTCTGCCTGGCGGCGAATTCGCGCACTTCCTGGCTGATCTTCATCGAGCAGAACTTGGGCCCGCACATGCTGCAGAAATGCGCGGTCTTCGCGCCTTCTGCGGGGAGGGTCTGGTCGTGATATTGCTCGGCAGTGTCGGGATCGAGCGAGAGGTTGAACTGGTCGCGCCAGCGGAATTCGAAGCGCGCCTTGCTCAGCGCATCGTCACGCACCTGCGCGGCCGGGTGCCCCTTGGCGAGGTCGGCTGCGTGCGCGGCCAGCTTGTAGGTCACCACGCCGACCTTCACGTCGTCGCGGTCGGGCAGGCCGAGGTGCTCCTTCGGCGTGACGTAGCAGAGCATCGCGGTGCCATACCAGCCGATCTGCGCCGCGCCGATGCCGCTGGTGATGTGGTCGTAGCCCGGCGCAATGTCGGTGACGAGCGGCCCGAGCGTGTAGAACGGAGCCTCGCCGCACGCCTCCAGCTGCTTGTCCATGTTCTCCTTGATCTTGTGCATGGGCACATGGCCCGGCCCTTCGATCATCACCTGCACGTCCTGCTCCCACGCCTTCTTCGTGAGTTCGCCCAGCGTGTAGAGTTCGGCGAATTGCGCTTCGTCATTCGCGTCATAGATCGAGCCGGGGCGCAGGCCGTCGCCTAGCGAATAGGCGATGTCGTAGGCCTTCATGATCTCGGTGATCTCGTCGAAGCGCTCGTAAAGGAAGCTCTCCTTGTGATGCGCGAGGCACCACTTGGCCATGATCGATCCGCCACGGCTGACGATCCCGGTCATGCGCTTGGCCGCCATCGGCACGTATGGCAGGCGCACGCCCGCATGGATCGTGAAGTAGTCGACGCCCTGTTCGGCCTGTTCGATCAGCGTGTCGCGGAAGATTTCCCACGTCAGATCCTCGGCAATGCCGCCGACCTTTTCCAGCGCCTGATAGATCGGCACGGTGCCGATAGGCACGGGGCTGTTGCGGATGATCCATTCGCGCGTGTCGTGGATGTTGCGGCCCGTGGAAAGGTCCATCACCGTGTCGGCGCCCCAGCGGATCGACCAGACCATCTTGTCGACTTCGTTGGCGACGTCCGACGCCACGGCGGAGTTGCCGATATTGGCGTTGATCTTGACCAGGAAGTTGCGCCCGATCGCCATCGGTTCGCTTTCGGGGTGGTTGATGTTGCTGGGGATGATCGCCCTGCCCCGCGCCACTTCGTCGCGGACGAATTCCGGCGTGATGAAGTCGGGGATGGCCGCGCCCCAGCTCTGCCCGTCGCGGTCCTTGGCAATCTGTTCGCGGCCCAAGTTCTCGCGTTCGGCCACATATTCCATCTCGGGCGTGATGATGCCCTTGCGCGCGTAGTGCATCTGGCTGACGTTCTGGCCGGCCTTCGCGCGCAGTGGGCGCTTCACCACATTGGGGAACTGCGGTACGCCGCCCGAGCGATCGGGGCCGAGCTGGCCGTTATCCTCCGGCTTCACCTCGCGCCCGTCGTATTCCTCCACATCGCCGCGACCCATGATCCACTCGCGGCGGAGTGAGGCCAGGCCGGCGTTGATGTCGATCGCGGCGTTGGGGTCGGTGTAGGGGCCCGAGGTGTCGTAGACGCGCAAGGACGGTTCGCCGCCCTCAAGGTCGATCTCGCGCATCGCTACGCGCACGCCGGAGCCGGTGCGCGCAGCGACATGGACCTTGCGGCTACCGCGAATGGGCCCGGTGGTGACGCCGATTTCGGTTCTTGCGGGAATGTCGGCCATGCGTCTCTCTCCAGTCAGTATCTCGGAGCGAGGCGGTTTCCGGGTGCCGAAAGCCGTCCCTCCCTCCGCCCGTATTACCGGGATCAGGTTCGACGGGTCGCGGTATATTCCGCTCTCAACCTGCGTTTGCGCGGCAGGCTCCCCGGGGAAGCGCTCTGGATAGGCGTTTCGCGGCCACAGGTAAACCGTTCAGCGGCGGTCGATCGCCCACGCAGCCCGGTCTTGCTCTCCCCGGCAGCAGACTTCCTGTTGGAGAGTCAGACGAATACTTCGTATTTCCGTGTTCCCATTTGCCGGTTCTGGAGAGTGTCCGACCTGTCAGATGCCTCGCGCGAGTATAAAATGTCTTTGCGGGATCGCGGCGGCCATGGCGATGGTCGAAACGCCGATCATTCCGGGCGAGAACGCTGTTCCGCCGCCCCTCCTTCCGCGATTGGTCAGGCCGCCGCCACGCCGCTGTCGCGCGCGGCAAACACGCGGCCCGGTGCCTCGCCCGTCAGATCGGCAAGCCGTTCGACGAATAGCTCGGGACGCTGGTAGGGCAGCAGCTCCCCCGCATCGGGCACCTGCTCGACCGTCACTGTCGGGCCGAGCGCCTTGAGCGCTTCGTAGTCCTCGCGCCTGAACCGGCCGAGGTCCGGCGGCAGCAGGTAATGCACCGGGCATTCGATGTCGCCGAACCAGTCCGGAAGATGGTTATGCGCCACCATCAGCTGTTCGCGGACAAAGGCGTGGTGGCCCTGATTGGCGAGATGACGGCAGCCGGAACGCAGCGGAGCCTGCATTTCGGGATCGTGGATCGCGGCGAGATCAATCGGCGTGCCGTCGAATGCACGCGAAAGATAGAAATCGGGCCCCTCCTCCAGCATGCGTCGCAGCGCCAGACGGATCACCAGCTCGAACGCCACGGGCGCCCGGCGCGCCAGCCCGGCCAGCGTACGCTGGGCGAGCGGCATGGCCTTGAATCGCGTCTCACACAGGTTCCACGGAAAGCCGAGCACCATCACGCCCGAGAACAGGTGCGGATGGCGTGCCGCGGTCCGGGTGAGCGGGAACTGCCCGCTATAGCTGGCAAATGCGCCGAACCCTCGAAGCCCCAGGCGATCGCAGAACTCGGCAATCGCGGCGACGCCGTCGTCGATCTGCTCCCGGGACGGATCGGGATCCGAATTCCCGTGCCCCGGCATCGACAGGCAGATCAGTTTCAGGCCGCGCGCACGCAGCATGGCGCGGGTCGATTCCGGCAACGCGAAGTAGGGGATTTCGCCGTGGACGAACAAAATCGGCGCCCCGTGTTCCGCCCCGCACCAGGTATAGGCAAGCCGTCTGCGGTCCGCGCGGTGGAGGATCGTCTCGCGCCCCAGCGGATCGGCATAGTGCATGGAGCGCGTTTCACGATTGAGCGCGGCGCGTGCGCACAGCAGGCCGAGCATGCGCACCAGATCGACCTTCGATCCGACCTCGACCTTGGCGTAGATCCGCTTGAGCTGGGTGCGCACCGTTTCGGCCTGCGCGCCGCGTTCGTCCGCGATCAGCGGCGTTTCGCGCAGCCGGAACAGCAACTTGCATATCTCGGTCTCGGCATCGGTCAGCCCGAAGGCCTGCGACAGATTGGCGGAGACTTCGGGATACCATTCAAGCTCGAGCGAGCGGACCACGGTGTATCCCCGGTCATGCCCGCGCACTGTCAGCGCATAGACCTCGGCCAGCTGTTCGGCCCCGTTCTCGCTCACCGTCCGCACGATGGCATAGGCTGCATTGCCGCGTCCGCCTGCGGTGCGCCGCACGGCGTCGTAGTTTCCGCGGGAATCGTCGCGCAACCATTCGGTCCCCGCCAGTGCACCCTGCTTGACCCCGAACCAGTGCTCTCCCCCGCCGCCGGTCGTGATGACCCGGCCATCGGGCGAAAGCACCATGGCGGGCGCCGGGGTTTCGCGCACCGCCGCCTCTATCGGGTCCTCCACCTTGATATCCATGTCGCTCGACAGGAGATCGTCGATAGCGTGCAACTGGCGCGAGAGGATCCGGTCGAGCAGCCCGGGAGAACGCGCGGCATGGGCGAGCTTGCGGTCCCACGCCTCCATCATCCGATCATAGCCTTCGGTGTCGGTCAGCGACTGCCAGGAGGCGGAGACGATCTCCAGGTCGATTTCACGATCGGGCATCGCGTCCTTCCATGTCGTGTCCGCTTCGCCGCCGCATACCCCAAACGGGATATGACACGCCCCCACGCCTCTAACAAAAGCCGCGCCATCACGACCAGCAGGAGCGAGACTGACGATGGCAATTTCCAAAAAGGCAGGACTTTCGGTGCGGACGGCGATCGGCGGAGCGGCCTTCGGCTTTGCCGCTATCGTATCGCTTGGCGTGCCGACCAGCGAAGTCGCGGCAGGCGAGTGCCTGCTCGACACCAATGGCGACGGCGATGCCGACGACGGTGTCGACACGGTCGGCGGGGCCAGCGACGACAGCACATCCAACGGGCAATCGCTGGCCTGCGGCACCAATTCGGTCGCGGACCCCCAGAATACCAACGGTGACGGGGCCACCGCGCTTGGGCACGGTGCCTCGGCCCGGGGCGCGGGCACCCTGGCCATAGGCAATGATGTGACGGCGTCCGGCCTCGGCGCGGTCGCGGTTGGCGGCGATTCGGACAATAATGGCGGGGGTCGGACATTCGCGGCCGGCGCCGGAGCCTCGGCATTCGGCAGCGGCGCTACGGCGCTCCCGAATGCCACTTCGATCGGCTTTGGCGCCACGGCTTTCAACGACGCTGTCGCCTTGGGTTCGGGTACACAGGCAACAATCGGCGCGACCGTGCTGGGAACGCGGGCCTACGCTTCGGGAATACAAGCGGTCGCCATCGGGATGGACAGCAGGGCTACCGATAGCGATGCCATTGCCATTGGGCGGACCGCCGAGGCTTCGGGCACGCAGGCGGTCGCCATCGGGTTGGGCAGCAGCGCCAGCGACAGCGATGCGATCGCCATAGGACAGACCGCCAACGCTTCGGGCGCCAACGGCATCGCAATCGGCCATTCCGCCCAAGCGGCGCTCAGAGCCGTTGCTTTCGGGGCCGATTCCCAGGCCACGTCGACCGGTGCGGTCGCAATCGGGGAAGGAAGTAGCGCCACGGACGGCTATACGGTCGCGATCGGCAGCAATTCCGAAGCGACGGACAGTTACAGTGTGGCAGTCGGTGCCAGTGCGTCGGCCACCGGCGATAACGGCACTGCAATCGGAACGTTCTCGGAGGCGACGGGCATCGAGACGACGGTGGTCGGCTACTCCGCGGCGGCCGAAGGTGATCGGAGCACCGCCATGGGTACGCGTGCGGAAGCCACGGGGTCCAACGCCAGCGCTTTCGGCCAGATGGCAACTGCGAGCGCTATTGGAGCGACTGCGCTGGGCCAGGGCGCGACCGCCAGCGGGGTCTCTTCCCTAGCCTTGGGGAAATCCTCTGTCGCAAGCAATACGACCGCCCTTGCGGTGGGTGTCCGAGCGCAGGCCGAAGGGCGGGGATCGGTGGCTCTGGGCGGGGGGACCGCCAGTCACGGGCCTCTGGCCACCGGGTCATATGCGATCGCGATCGGCGGCGGTGAAGCTGGTAGTGAAGGCGCCCAAGCCGGTGGCAACAGAGCGATTGCCATCGGCAACGATGCCTCGTCCACGGGCGAGTATTCGGTCGCAATGGGTCGGCAGGCGCTGGCCGACGGCGATCTGACGACGGCGATGGGCGCGAACTCTTCGGCGACCGGGCTCAACACGACCGCTGTGGGACAGGGAACGACCGCCAGCGGCGTGCAGGCCGCCGCCTTCGGTTCGGGCGCGGGCGCGTCGGGGACCGGAGCGCTGGCCTTCGGTGCATTTTCGCAGGCGCGTGGCAATTTCTCGACCGCGCTGGGCTATTCCAGCTTTGCCCCGGCACTGCAGGCGACGGCGGTAGGCAATCGCGCGCAGGCGACCGGCGAGAACGCGACCGCGCTGGGCCGCGCTGCACTGGCCCGCGCCTATGGCGCCACCGCGCTCGGCACCGGCGCGACCGCCGATTTTACCGGTTCCACCGCGCTGGGCGCGGGCGCGACCACCAGTGCGGCGAACCAGATCGCCATCGGCACGTCGACCAGCACGGTGGAAGTCGCCAGCCTGGACAATGCCACCGCGCAGCAGGAAGGCACGATCTACCTCGTCACCGCCGACGAGTCGGGCACGCTGGGACGCACCGCCTTCAACATGAGCAGTCTTGGTGGCAGCGCGGGTTTCCAGCGTGGCCTCGCCGCCGCCATGCCCGTCGCGGCGGTCACCGATGCGCAGTTCAACGCTCTCGACAGCCGCGTGGGCACGCTGGAAGGGCAGGTGGGCGGCCTCAGCAACCGGGTCGGCACGCTGGAGGGGCAGGTCACGCTCAACAATTTCCGGATGGACGAACTGGACCGCGCGCTTTCGGGCGGGATCGCGGCGGCGATGGCACTGGGCCAGGCCAGGATCGTGCCCGACAGCAATCTCTCGGTCACCGTCGCGGGCGCGACCTATAACGGCCAGCAGGGCTTCGCCGGTTCGCTGACGGGGCGCGTCTCGGAAAAGGTCTATATCTCCGCAGGCGTCTCCGGAAACACGGGCGACGACAGCTTCGGCGGCACCGTGTCGGCCAGTTTCGGCTTCTGACACGACGGCAGGGCGATGACGGCGGCGGGGCGATTGCCAGACATCGCATCGCCGCCACCTGCGCGCTCGGCGCAGATATCCCCTTTCCCGGGCCCCAAGCCTCTGGCGCTCAAGGATTCTCTTGAGTAAAAATTCACCTGCGGGTCGTAAGGTTGCGCTTCGTGCGGGCGGCATTGGCGCCCCCGCGCCGGGGGCAGACATAATGGTTGGCGCATGAAACAGGATGCAATCGGGCGCGACGTACTCGCCTTTCTTTCCGGGAATCTGCTCGATCCCACACCGCTGAACTATCGCTTCGGCTATCTCTACCTCACCCGGTCGAGCAAGGTGATCTGCCACGAGACGGACACCTATATCGAGAACGGCCTGCGGATGAAGCAGGAGACGATCGTGGAGATCATGGGCAAGCATGCCTCTGCCTCCGACGATCCCGAAGAACGGATTGCGGCACGCGACGAAGCGGTGGAGATGTTTCTCAACGCTGCGGGAGACCTGGCGCGCGAAACCAAGCGGCAGGCCGATGGCGTGGGGCGCGACATTGCCGAGGAAAGCCAGGCGATCCGCGCGGGCGCGGAGGGGGAGGACCTGAAGGGCGCAATCCGCCGAATTCTGGACCGCGCGTCCGAAGCCGAGCGAGAGCTTTCCACCGCTTCCAGCCGGATCGACCGCCTCCAGCGCGATCTGGACGAGGCGCGCAACAAGGCGCTGGTGGACGAGCTGACCGGCATTCCCAACCGCCGCGCGACACGCGGGCTGATCCAGGATCTGGAAATCCGCAAGGTCCGCTATTGCGCCGCGATCATCGACATCGATCATTTCAAGGCGATCAACGACACCTACGGCCACGCAGTGGGTGACCGTGCACTGCGGCTGGTGGCCGAGGCGCTGACCGAAGCGCTGGAGCCATGGCCCGTTTCGCGCTGGGGCGGCGAGGAGTTCCTCGTCCTCGCCGAAACGCCCGACGCCGCAAAGCTTGCCGAGCAGGTGGAGGCGGCCAAGGACGCCCTGTCCGAACGCAATCTCAAGGTGCGCGAAACGGACGAACCAATGTCCCCGATCACCTTTTCCGCCGGGGTCGCCGCCAATGCGGAAACCAGCGAGGCCACGCTGCGCAAGGCCGACGACCTGCTGTACGAAGCGAAGAAGACCGGGCGCAACAAGGTGCTGGTCGAAGGCGCCGGGCCCGGCGACGCGGCGCGGGACGCCGCTTGAGTCGGGCACAACCCCGGGCATGTCATCCTTCCTCTTCGGATTTGCCGCAGCCCTGCTGCTGACGATCGGCGCGCGCGATCAGCTGCTGGTGGCGCGGCTGAGCCAGCATCTTGGCGCTGGAATCCTGCTCGCCGCACTGCTGGCTGCGGTCTTTACCGCAGGCCTGATGGCGCTGGCAGGCGATACGATTGCCCAGTTATTACCGGTGGCCGCGCGCCAGATGCTGGTGGCCATCGCGCTTCTGGTAGCGGCGGCGGAGCTGTTCTGGCCAACGCGGGAGAAACGCCCCAAGGAGCCCACCCGGTCGCCGTTTGCGGCCTTCGTCGTGCTGATGGCGCGGCAATGGGGGGACGCGGCGCGGTTCCTGCTGTTCGCGCTGGCAGCGGCCACGGCCCTGCCCGAATATGTCGCGCTTGGCGGGGCGGCGGGCGCCGCCCTCGCGCTGGCAGGCGGATGGGCTCTGGGCGACCAGCTCGAAGCGCTGCCGCTGCGGGGCTTCCGGCTGGCGATGGGCGCGATGGTGCTGATCGGCGGGCTTCTGCTGGGCCTCGGCGCGCGCGGCCTGATCTGACGGCACCTGGAGACCTGTATCGCCGATCCATGCGGCACCAATCACTGTGATCGAAGCTCTTGAGGGAAACCCGTGCGCGCCCGACCGTTGTGGAAATGAACCCTCCGAGACCCCACTTGGAGCACCGAGCCAAAAGACCAGAAAAAGGAGACCGATCATGGCCCAAGCCGGCGATAATTCGAAGACCGCACTCGTGCAGGAACTCAACGGCCTGCTCGCCGATCACCTCGCGCTCTATTTCAAGACCAAGAACTTTCACTGGCATGTGAAAGGCCCCCGCTTCCGCGATCTGCACCTGCTGTTCGACGAACAGGCGATCGAACTGCGCGATCAGATCGATGCGATCGGCGAGCGTGTGCGCAAGCTGGGCGAAGTCACGCTGACCTCCATCGGGTCGGTCGCGCGCGCAACGCAGGTGAAGGACCAGGATTCGACCGATCTGGACGGCGACGCGATGGTCAAGGAACTGCACGACGACAATGTGGCGATGGTCAAGCGCCTCAAGGGTATGAAGCCGCTGGCCGAAGAGGCTGGCGACAACGCGACCGACGGCCTGCTGGACGACTGGACCGACATGGCGGAAGAACGCGCCTGGTTCCTCAAGTCCACCCTCGGCTGATCGCCGCTTCCACCTCCCGCAAGACATCATGATGGGTCGATCCGGTGCTTGCCGGGTCGGCCCTTTGCTTTATCCTCGGCAAGCGTGCGCCACCTTCTCCCCAAACCCGTTGATCGGTTCGTCCTTCGCATTGCGAACCGCCTGCGCCATCACTGGCGGCAGATCGCAAAACCGCAGCTGCATGCCGTCACCGTGCTGGTGCGAGACGATCAGGGGCGCGTGCTGTTCATCCGCCATTCCTACGGCCCGCCCGGCTGGACGCTGCCGGGCGGCGGCATCGTCCTGGGAGAGCCGCCCGCAGAGGCGGCGAGGCGCGAAATCCGCGAGGAACTGAGCCTCGACCTGCCCGATCTGGCCCTGCTGGCGACGTTCGAAGAGACGGTTTCGGGCGCGCCGCAGACTGCCCATGTCTTCGCGGGCACGGCCAACGCGCAGCCACGGCCCGACGGGCGCGAGGTCGTGGAAGCCCGTTTCTTCGCGCCCGAAGGCGTGCCCGGGCAGATCAGCGCGCTGACCCGGCGCAGACTCGCGATCCTCGCCGAAAGCTAGAACAGCCTGGCCTTGCTTTCGCAGTCTGCGTAGCGCGCGTCGAAGCGCTTTGCAGGCCTCGCGTGCTGTTGCGCCTCGGCAAGAATGGGTTTCGCGGCGGCCGCCATTTCGTCGACCACCTCCTCCGTGGATTTACCGCTCAAGCTCCTGGCATACTCGACGTAGCGGGTGCCAAGAGCGCCGGCCGCCTTCTTCTTTTCGGGCGAGAGATCGTCGCGCATGACGAAACCCATGGCGATAAAGGCGCATCCAACCGCGTCGTCGTAGCTGACGGGCGGCGTGGCAGGGGTTTCCTGTGCCGAGAGGGGCGAAGCGAGGAGTGCCGCAAGCGGCAGGAACGAGCGGATCATCGCCATCCGATAATGCCGTTTCGCAATACCGACAAGAAGTTACAGCAGCGAGAGCTGGCCGGTCTTGCTATCGCGCCGCAGCGCCTCCTCGTCGCCATCGCGCTCGAGGTTGGAAAGCGTTAGCCCCATCAGCCGGATGGGCTTTGGCAGCGGTAGCAGGCTTTCCAGAATCTCGTGCCCCAGCGCGGCGAATTCCACCTTGCCATCGACATTGCGCGGCAGCGAACGCGCGCGGGTCATCAGCTGGAAGTCGTTGTATTTCAGCTTGAGGGTGACGGTGCGGCCCCTCGCCTGCGCGCGCTCGATCCGCTCCCACACGATCTCGACGATCTCGTCGAGCGTGGTGCGCAGTTCCTCCGCCTCGTGCCGGTCCGCCGAGAAGGTCCGCTCCCCCCCAATCGACTTGCGGATGCGGTTCACGCGCACGGGCCGCTCGTCGATGCCGCGCGCCGCGCGATACAGATACTCGCCGAAGCTGCCGAAATGCTGCGCAAGCCACGCGCGGTCCTTCGCCGCAAGGTCCGCGCCCGTCGCAATGCCGAGCCGCGCCATCTTCTCCTCCCCGCGCGGCCCCACCCCGTGGAACCGGCGGATGGGGAGGGTCTGGACGAAAGCCGCGCCTTCCCCCGGGCGGATCACGCACATCCCGTCGGGCTTGTTCTGGTCACTCGCCAGCTTTGCGAGGAACTTGTTGTAGCTCACCCCCGCACTCGCGGTGAGCTGCGTCTTGGCGCGAATTTCCTGCCGGATCATCTGCGCGACCTGGGTGGCCGCCGCGATACCCAGCTTGTTTTCGGTCACGTCCAGATAGGCTTCGTCCAGACTGAGCGGCTCGACCAGGTCCGTGTGGTGGCGAAAGATCGCGCGAATCTGCTCGGACGCCTCGCGGTAGGCATCGAAGCGGCTCTTCACGAAGATCAGGTCCGGGCACAGGCGCTTGGCGGTCACCGAGGGCATGGCGGATTTCACGCCGAAGCGGCGCGCCTCGTAGCTGGCGGCGGCGACCACGCCGCGCCCGCTCGATCCCCCGACCGCGACCGGCTTGCCCCGCAATTCGGGATTGTCGCGCTGTTCCACACTGGCGAAGAAGGCGTCCATATCGACGTGGATGATCTTGCGCTGGCGCTGTTCGCCCGCGCTCTCTTCTGCGCCATCGTCCGGCCGTGCATCATCCTCGCTCATCGCGGCCTGTGAATAGCACACAGGTTGCCAAGCGGAACCGACGACGCCATCTGCGGTTTTGTGCAGATGCGAAATGGACATTATGCGACCGGCGAGACGATCGACCGGCAGGAGCCGCGTGCGGATGTGCGCTCTCCGGCGGCACTCCCCCCTTCAGGCAAGAGGATCGGCGAACGCCAGCTGATCGGGATGATGGCGCTGCTGATGGCGCTCAACGCGCTGGGGATCGACGCGATCCTGCCCGCGCTCGACAATCTCGCCACCGATCTCGGCGCGACCGGCAACAGCCGCCAGTTCGTGGTCGGCGCATACCTGCTCGCCGCCGGGCTCGGCGCGCTGGTGCCCGGTTCGCTGGCGGATCGCTATGGCCGCCGACCGGTGCTGTTCACCAGCCTGGCGCTCTACGTCACATTCTCGATCCTGTGCGCGCTGGCGTGGAGCTTCGAATCGCTGCTCGCGCTGCGCTTCCTGCAGGGCTTCGGCGCAGCGGGCATCGTGGCGCTTCCGCCCGCGATTATCCGCGACCGGGTGGGCGGCGACAAGATGGCCCGGATGATGAGCCTGATCTTCGTCATCTTCCTGATGGTCCCCGCCGTCGCGCCCAGCATCGGACAGGGCGTGCTGATGCTGATGGGCGACTGGCGCTGGATCTTCGTGTTCACCGCGTTCGCGGGTGTCGGGATGGGCGCCTGGGCATGGCGCAACCTGCCCGAAACGCTGCATCCCGAAGACAAGCAGGCGATCCGTCCGAAGGTGATCGCCCGCAACATGCGCGCGACGCTCACCATGCGCCAGGCGCTGGGCTATACTCTGGGCAGCGCGGTGATCTTCGGGGCCTTGTTCGGCTTCATCAACTCCGCGCAGCAGCTGGTGGGCGAGGCGTTCGGCGCAGGCCCGTGGTTCCCTGCGATCTTCGCCTGCTGCGCGGGCGCGATGGCGATTGCCAGCTGGACCAACTCGCGCATCGTGGAGCGCTTCGGCGCCCGCCGGGTGAGCCACACAGGGCTGTTCCTGTTCCTGTTCGTGGCCGCGATCCAGCTGTTCGTCGCCACGCAGACCGAGGAAACCCTGTGGACCTTCGTACCGCTGATGGCGGCGAACATGATGCTGCTGGGCTTCATCGGCGCGAACTTCGGCTCCATCGCCATGCATCCCTTCCGCGAGACGGCGGGCGCCGCGGCGAGCGCGCAGACCTTCATCCGCATGGTCAGCGCAGCGCTGATCGGTGCGGGGATCGGCTTTGCCTACGACGGCACGGCGGTCCCACTGGCGAGCGCGCTGTTCGGCGGCGCGCTGATCTGCATCGCGCTGGTGCTGTATGCCGAGCGTGGCAAGCTGTTCGGCCCGCCGGTTGCGGGGGATTGAGCCGAAGGCGTCGTCCTAGCGAAAGCTGGGACCGCTATCGGATTCGCGCCAATTCGTGAGCGATCCCAGCGTTGGCCTCCGGTCATCTGCGATTCCGCTGGGATGACGATCACGCGGCCGGCTCCACCACGCACAGCATTGCCTCGACCTGCACCTGACCGCCTTTTCAACGGCGCCGGTCAACAGGAGAGGAATATCCGATCATATCGTCAGGGAGGTCAACGTTTTCATTCAATATTATGAGACCATTCTTCGATTTCCTCCAGATAAGATATTTTATCGCAGTGGTCGAACAAACCTCGATATCGATTCTGGAGCTATAGAAAATACTATAGTCCAGATCGAAACCCCTATCGAGGCAATTTGACATGAATTTAGATCGAGCACTTTCCCTGGCTTCTTCTGAACGTCGAGTGATCCAGAAAGATATATGGGAAATCGCGTCGATATCTGGTTCGTTGGGAAACGGTCCCACTATCTCGGACAAGCACCTGTAGAATCTCGGCATAAGGCTGGCCCCTTGCAGCTCTAACGCTTAGTCCGAGGCCGGCTCCACCACGCACAGCACCGCTTCGACCTGCACCTGCCCGCCTTCGCTTGCGGCAAGATCGGTCACGGTCCCGTCGAACGGCGCGGTGAG
>DFQH01000009.1:214232-214853 GCA_002377695.1 Citromicrobium sp. UBA3494
GTGTTCCATCTTCATCGCTTCGAGCACCATCAGCCGCTGGCCGGCGCTAACGCTGTCCCCCTCGGCCACATCGATCGCGATGACCTTGCCCGGCATCGGGGCGAGGATCGCTCCGTCGCTCGCCGCGAGGGCACCGCCGCCACGCGCCGCGAGATCGAACTCGTGCGCCTGCCCGTCGGCAAACACCACGACGCGCTCGTCATCCGCAAAGCCGGGCAGGGATTCGAAGGGTGCGGCCTCGGCCGGATCGACCGTCGTGAATTCGCCGCCCTGGCCCAGCGCCACGGTCAGTCGCAGCGGGCGGTTGAGGCGGAAACCGGCCATCGGCTGTTCGGTGACGCCCGCGGCTAGCAGCGCGATGTCGGCAGCGGCGGCGCGGATCGCGTCATCCGGGTCAGGATCGGCGAGCAGGGCATCGCCCTTCGCCTCGATAAAGCCCGTGTCGAGCACGGCGTCCGCAAAATCATCTTCGCCCAGAGCATTGCCGAGGAAGGCGGCGTTGGTGCGGACGGGCCAGATTTCGACCCCGTCGGTCATTTCGATCAGCTGGTCGATCGCGTCGTCGCGCGTCTCGCCCCAGGCCACCAGCTTGGCGACCATCGGGTCGTAATGCGGACTGAT
>DFQH01000009.1:215136-215345 GCA_002377695.1 Citromicrobium sp. UBA3494
CATCGGGTCGTAATGCGGACTGATCTCGTCGCCCTCTTCGACACCGGTCTCGATCCGCCCCTCGTGGCCGAGGTCGAGATGGTGGAGCGGGCCGGTGGAGGGAAGGAAGCCCTTCGATGGGTCCTCGGCATAGAGGCGGGCCTCGATCGCCCAGCCGGCAATGCTCAGCTCTTCCTGCTTCTTCGGGATCGGCTCGCCCGCCGCGACGC
>DFQH01000009.1:215693-234636 GCA_002377695.1 Citromicrobium sp. UBA3494
TCGGTCACCGGATGCTCGACCTGCAGGCGGGTGTTCATCTCCATGAAGAAGATGCGGTCGGCGCGCAGACCTTCGCTGGCGTCGGCGATGAACTCGATCGTGCCTGCGCCTTCGTAATCGACCGCCTTGGCGGCGCGCACGGCGGCGGAGCAGATTTCCTCGCGGGTCGCCTCGTCCATGCCGGGCGCGGGCGCTTCCTCGATCACCTTCTGGTGGCGGCGCTGCAAGGAGCAATCGCGTTCGAACAGGTGGACGTGGTTGCCGTGGCTGTCGCCGAACACCTGCACTTCGATATGGCGGGGCGAGGTGATCCACTTTTCGAGGATCACGTCGTCATTGCCGAAGCTCGCCTTGGCCTCGCGGCGGCAGGATTCGAGCGAGGCGAGGAAATCGCCCTCCGCGTCGACCTTGCGCATCCCCTTGCCGCCGCCGCCCGCGACCGCCTTGATGAGGACGGGGTAGCCGATGGCGTCGGCCTCCTGCTTCAGGCGCTCAGGCGTCTGGTCGTCGCCGTCGTAGCCCGGCGTAACGGGCACGCCCGCCTCGCGCATCAGCTTCTTGGCCGCATCCTTCAGACCCATCGCGCGGATCGATTGCGGCGGCGCGCCGACCCAGATCAGCCCTGCGTCCTTTACGGCCTGCGCGAAATCGGCGTTTTCCGAAAGGAAGCCGTAGCCCGGATGGATCGCCTTCGCGCCGGTCTGCTTCGCGGCGGCGATGATCTTCTCGCCCACCAGATAGCTTTCGGCAGCAGGCGATGGCCCGATATGCACCGCCTCGTCGGCGGAGCGCACGTGCAGCGCTTTCGCGTCGGCATCGGAATAGACCGCGACGGTGGCGATACCCATCGAACGCGCGGTGCGGATGATGCGGCAGGCGATTTCGCCGCGATTGGCGATCAGGAGCTTCTGGATCATGGCCAACCCGCTACCGCCAAGCAGCGCGCAGGTCTACCACCCGGCAACCGGGCGCAGGTCTTCGCGCTTGTAGGGCGGCCACTGCTCGGGCTCGGGCGCGCGCCTGGTCAGCGCCTCGCCGAAGGCTGCGGCGACATGCCACAGCTTCTCGGGCAAGGTAACGTAGGTGCGGGTATCCCACGCCAGCTGGCCGCGTGCGCGCACCTTGCGTCCGATCGCACCGTAGATACGCGCGGCAGTGAGGACCGCCCAGCGCTGGCGGAAGCGCAGGTGCTTCGCGCCCAGTCGGGATGCGGCCTCGTACATTTCCATCCGGTCGACCAGCCGCGCGGACACGGCCGCAAGCGCAAAGCGGTTTTCCTCGTCCGCGTAATTCTCGCAAGTGAGCCCCGCTTCGGCGAGCCAGTCTTCCGGCAGATAGCATCGCCCGGCCCGCGCATCCTCCACCAGATCGCGCGCAATATTGGCCAGCTGGAACGCCAGCCCCAGGTCGCAGGCACGATCGTAGATAAAGCTGTCGTTGGGCGCGAACATCACCCGCGCCATCAGCACGCCCACCGCGCCCGCAACGTGGTAGCAGTAGCGCATCAGCTCCTTTTCGCTGGCGGGGCTGAAGCCGTTCGCGTCCATCGCAAAACCGGCGATCACCTCGTTCGCCATGTCCAGCGTGATGCCCGCCTCGCCCGCGACCTGGCCCAGCGCATCGAAGGCCGGATCGGCTGTCGCGCCGCCTTCCAGCGCGCGGCGGGTGAGCACCTTGATCGCCTGCACGCGATCCTCGATCCCCGCCTGGTCGCCCAGCTCGCCGCCCAGGTCCTGCGCATCGGCCAGATCGTCGCACCGGCGGCACCAGGCGTAGAGCATCCACACGCGTTCGCGCGTCGGCCGGTCGAACAGCTTCGACGCAAGCGCGAAGCTGCGCGATCCCTGCGCAATCGCCTCATAGGCCTCTCGCACCAGCGCGGCCCGGTCTCGCCCGCCGCCGGGGCGCGGGATCGACGGGCGCACGAAGCGCGAGGGGACAAGCGGGCGGGGCTGATTCACAACTGGTCGGCACTCATGCGATAGATCGGCGTATTGGGAACATAAGACGCAAGCTTGTCCAGCAGTTCCGGCAAACTGTCCGCAACCTGCAGAATCTCGCGATGTGTTGCCCTGATGAAACCCGTATCGCCCATCTGGTTTACGAACTGGATCAAACCATCGTAAAAACCGAAGGCGTTGAGCAGGCCGACCGGCATTTCGTGATAGCCGATCTGCGCCCAGCTGAGCGCTTCGAACAGTTCGTCCATCGTCCCGATCCCGCCGGGCAGCGTGACGAAGCCGTCCGCCAGATCGGTGAAGTGCTGCTTCCTCTGGTGCATCGTGTCGACCGTGATCAGCTGCGTGCAGTCGTGATTGGCGAACTCGCGCTCCACCATGGCATGCGGGATCACCCCGATCACCTCGCCGCCCTGTTCGAGCGCACCCTGCGCCAGCGCGCCCATCAGGCCCAGTCGCCCGCCGCCATAGACCACGCCGATGCCGCGCCGCGCGAGGTCGCTGCCGACTTCGCGCGCCAGTTCGATATAGCGCGGATCGGGCGGCGTGGCCGATCCACAATAGATGGCGAGGCGGTTCACGGCTGCCAGTTCGGTCCACAGACCGCCCGGAAAATTGTGATATCGTCGTCGCCGAGCGGTTCTTCGGTGACATTCATGTCCACCTCGTCAAACCATGCGGAACCTTGCGTCCCGGCTTCCGGAGCTTCGGTCCATGAACCGGCGATCCCCATCCGGTCGCGCTCGCAGTCCACTGCCATCGCCATGTCGGCGATGATGGGGCTTGTCATACCGTCGGGTGTCATTTCCATGCGCATAAGAAACAGCGGTAGCTCGATGCCCTCGACGTCCAACGAAGCGTCCCACGTGGGATCTACCCAGAGAGTGCCTTCGTCGTCGGCATAAGCCTGGGTCCATTCGTGGACGTGATCGGCCTCGGCCAGCGGCGAGACATCGGGGCCGGGAACGGTCGCTCCGGCAAGGAGCAAGGCGGCGAGCATCATCATTTCAGCAAATCCTCTATCATCAGCCCGGCGGTCGCCTTGGCACTGCCGACCACACCCGGAATACCGGCACCCGGATGCGTGCCCGCACCGACGAGGTAGAAGTTCCTGATCACATCGTCGCGATTATGGCCACGGAAATAGGCACTCTGCGTCAACACGGGTTCGAGGCTGAAGGCGCTGCCCAGATGCGCGTTGAGATCGTGCGAGAAGTCGCTGGGTGCGTAGTGGAACTTGGTCACGATGCGTTCGTGGATGTTCGGCACCAGCCGCTTGCCCACTTCATCGAGGATGCGCTTTTCCAGCACCGGGCCGATCTCGTCCCAGTCGACCGGCAGCTTGCCCTGATGGGCAACCGGCACCAGCGCGTAGAACGTGCTGTGCCCCGGCGGGGCCATGCTCGGATCGCTCTTGCTCGGGTGGTGGAGGTAGATCGAGAAATCCTCCGGAAGCACGCCGTGCTTGTAGATATCGTCGAGCAGGCCTTTGTAGCGCGGCCCGAACAGGATCATGTGGTGCGCGATGCCGGGCCACGTTCCCTCCAGCCCGAAATGGACCACAAACAGCCCGGGGCTGTAGCTCTTGCGCTTGAGGCGGCGCCCCATGCTCCAGCCGCGCTGCGAGCGACCCAGCAGGTCGCGGTAGGAATGCATGATGTCGGCATTGCTGGCGACCGCATCGAACCCCTGCACGAAGCCGCTTTCGGTCCGCACGCTCCTGGCGCGTTTTTGATCGACCTCGATCCCCGTCACCGGATCGCCCACGCGCATGGTGCCGCCCAGCCGCTCGAAATGGCGGACCATGCCTGCGATCAGGCGGTTGGTGCCGCCCTTGGTCCACCACACGCCGCCATCCATCTCCAGTTTGTGGATCAGCGCATAAATACTGCTCGTCTTCATCGGGTTGCCGCCGACCAGCAGCGTGTGGAAGCTCAGCGCCTCGCGCAGCTTCTCGTTCTCGACGAATTTGGAAACCATCGAATAGACGCTGCGATAGGCCTGCTTCTTCGCCAGCGCGGGTGCGGCCTTGAGCATCGACTTGAAGTCGAGGAAGGGCACGGTGCCCAGCTTCACATAGCCTTCTTCGTACACCCCGGCGGAATATTCGAGGAAGCGCTGGTAGCCTTCCACATCCCGGGGGTTGAGCTTGGCGATTTCCGAGAACAGCTCCTCGTGATCGTTCGAATAGTCGAAATTCGTCCCGTCGGGCCAGTTGAGGCGGTAGAACGGCATGACCGGGACCAGCTCGACATCCCTCGCCATGTCGTGGCCGCTAAGCGCCCAGAGTTCCCGCAGGCAATCGGGATCGGTGACCACGGTGGGCCCGCCATCGAAGGTGAAGGTGCCCGCGTCGGTTTCCTTCTCCCAGTAATAGGCACGGCCACCGGGCTTGTCGCGCCCTTCGATCACGGTAGTGGCGATACCGGCGCTCTGGAGACGGATGGCGAGCGCCATGCCGCCGAAACCGGCGCCGATCACGCATGCGTTGCGGCCTTCAGCCATGTCCTTGCGATCCTTCTTCGATTGTCTGGGCGTTCATGGAAAGCGGCGGGCGATGGCCTGCCAGGGCCTGCACCGCGCGCGTAACGGGCACAGGCGGCTTGCCCGCGAGTATCCTGATCTTGTCACCCGCGGTAGAGCGCCCGGCATAGAACCGCTCTATCAGCGGCTGCGGCAGGCGGTAGAAGCGCTGGAAGATGCGGTAACGCTTGGCGGGCTCCGCCGCGCCGAACAGCATCTTGCCCAGCATCCGGTAGAAGCCCGTGCGCTTCCACACGCGGCGCGCATGCGCCTCCAGCAGCGCGGCCATCTGTTCGCCGGGCAGATCGCGGTTTTCCGCCACCAGCAGCGCGGTCTCCACTGCGAAGGGCAGCGTGTAACTGGTCAGCGGATGGGCGATCATCGCGCGGGCGCCTGCCATCGCCACACCGTCCACGCGCACCTCGCGCTGGTAGCGGGCAAGGTCTCCGCCGGTCACGACCGGCAAGACGCCCGTCTCGAAAGCCAGCGGATCGCCCTGCCATCCCACCGCCTCGCAGTAGCGGTCGATCCGGGCGGACAGCGCCGCACGGTCCAGCTCGGGCGTGTCCTGGTAGTAGGTGTCCTCGACGAACAGCTCGTCGGCGGCAAGCGGCAGGGTGTAGAGGAACCGGAACGCGCCGTGCTGCTTCACCCGCGCGTCCATCACGATCGGCCGGTCCAGCTCGTGCGGGGTGTCGGTACGCAGATGGCGGCCCATGAAGACCTGCCAGCCGCCCTCGAACGCGTCGGATGGAATGAACCCGCGCGCGTCGATCACGCAGCGCGCGTCGAACCGCTCCCCCCCTTCGAGCGTCGCCCCGCCCGCATCGAGCGTTGCGACCCTGCGGCCCGTATGGATGGTGGATTGCGCCAGCTCGCGCCGCAGCGCCGCGTCGAAATCGACCGATGAGAGTGAGGAATAGACACTGTCCAGCGTGCGCGTGTGCTGGGGGAACAGCACGGCATAGCCGACCGGCCACTGGGTCTTGCGGAAGGGCGCCAGCAGCGCCTCCCCGCCTTCTGGCAGATCGCTTTCGAACCAGCTCCAGCGATGGTTACCGCCCAGCGTCTCTTCCGCCTCGACCAGCAGCACCGTCAGCGATGGATCGGCCCTGCGCAGCGCGAGCGCGATCAGCCCGCCCGCAAGGCCGCCGCCAATAATCGCAATGTCGGCGCGTGGTCGCGGCGTGGCCCGTGTCATGCCCTGGCCGTAGGGCGCTGGGCTGAAAGGTGCAAATGGCCTTGAGGGCAGTGGCCGCCCCACTTCGCAGTTGCGGAACATTGGGCCACGCAGCCCGTTCGGGATGCACTACAGGAGGAACCCCGAAACCATGCGCCGTATCGCACCCGCCCTTGCCGCACTCGCCCTTGGCGGCACCGCCGCCCCCGCCCTTGCCCAGAGCGGCGAAGGCGATGCCCCTGCCCCGGACATGATGGAAGGTTCCGCGCTGGATGGCGACTATATCCAGGTGGGGATCGGCGTTGCCTACTCGGCCGATTACGACGGTTCGGACGATTACGAGGCCTTCCCGCTGCCGCTCATCCGGGGCCGTATCGGCGGGATCGACATCCAGCCGCGCGCGGCGGGCGTCGCGCTCGACGTGGTGCCCGACGGCGATGGCGACGTATCCTTCAGCTTCGGCCCGGCCCTGCGGCTGCGCACCAGCCGGACAGGCGATATCGAAGACCCGGTGGTCGCCGCGGCGGGCGAACTGGAAACGGCGGTGGAAATCGGGCCGAGCGCAGGGATCAGCTATTCCGGGCTCCTCAATCCCTATGACAGCATCGGCGTGAACGTGGATGCGCGCTGGGACATTGCCGGCGCGCACGAAGGCATGACGATCAGCCCGTCGATTACCTACTTCACGCCTGTAAGCCGGGGTGCCGCCGTCAGCCTGTCGCTTTCGGCAGAGCATGGCGATGACGATTTCAATTCCTACTATTTCTCGGTCACGCCCGCACAGGCGCTGGCCAGCGGCCTGCCTGCCTATGAGGCCGACGGCGGCTTCAACAAGGTCGGGGCAACCCTGCTCGGCGCGTTCGATCTGGATGGCGACCTGACGAATGGCGGCTTCGCGCTGTTCGCCATGGGCGGCTATTCGAAGGTGATCGGCGATGCAGCCGATTCGCCCTACGTCGCGCAGCGCGGCGATGCCGACCAGTGGATCGTTGGCGCGGGGATCGGATACACGTTCTAGGTCGTACCGGACTCAAACACGAAAAAGGGCGCGCGGACGGTGATCCGCGCGCCCTTTTTTTGTTTGGACGGCTTGCGCCCTAGTCCTCGCCGTCCTCGATCTTCAGTTCGGGGCGCGGCGCGGGCATGTCCGCATCGCGGTCGCCCGTCTTCAGGTAGGTATCGAACCACTGCATCATGCGCAGGTTGTAGTCGTAGCGCGCCGCGGCCTGGCGGTTGCCGTGGCCTTCGCCCGGATAGAGCACCAGGCGCACCGGCGTATCGGGCTTGCGCACCTTGATGTTGCGATACAGCTCGTAGCTCTGGCTGGGCGAAACGCGCGTATCGCTGTCGCCATGCATGATGAGGATCGGCGTTTCGGCCTTGTCGACATGGTAGATCGGGCTGACTTCCAGCATGCCCTGCCAATCCTGCCACGGCCACTTGCGGGCGTGGACGTTGTACATCTCCATCGGGATGTCCGTCGTGCCGAACTTGCTGATCTGGTTGGAAATGCCGACGAACATCACTGCTGCGGCATATTCCTCGCTCAGCGCGGTGGCGCCCCAGGCGCTGGCGTAGCCGCCGTAGGACCCGCCGGTGATCCCGGTACGCTCCGGATCGGCGATCCCTTCGTCCACCAGCGCGCGCTTGGCATCGACGATATCGTTGAATTCCTTGCCCGCGTAATCGTCCTGATGGGCTTTGGAAAACGCCGTGCCGTAGCCGGTCGAGCCGCGATAATTGGGCAGGAAGACGGCGTAGCCCTGACCCGCCGCGACCTGGCCAGGATTGCTGTAGCTGGTCACCCAGCCGTTCGATTCATGCGCTTCCGGGCCGCCATGCACATCCATGATCAGCGGTGCGCCACCGCGCGGCGCGCCGCCGACCGGCTCGATCAGCACGCCTTCGATCTGCTGCCCGTCGCGTGCGGCATAGGTGTAGGTGCGCTGTTCTCCGAAGTCGATTTCGGACAGCCACGGATTGTGATCGGTCCAGCGGGTAAAGCTGCTGCCATCGAAGGCGAACAGCTCGGTCGGGTGGCGCGGGCTGTTGGCGGCCACGAACATGCGGCCGCTGCCCCCGTTCTCCAGGCTGGTGAGGATCAGCGCGCCCGGATCGACTTCCTGCGCCACGCTGCCATCGGCATTGTAGATCCGCAGGATCGTGTCCGCGCCCTTGTCGATGATCGCGGCCAGACGCCCATCGGCCATCCACTCGGTATCGCCGGTCGCTTCCGCCGCGCCTTCGTTCAACGCACGGAAATTGCCGCTCGCCACATCGACGAGGTGCAGCGTGGTGGCGGCGGGATCGTTCACGTCGATCCCGGCGACCATCGACAGCTGGCGGCCATCGGGCGAGATTTCGATATCGCCCAGCTTGCCGGGCGTCGCCACCTCGCGCAGCACTTCGCCGCTTGCCAGGTCGAGGATGTTGACCCGCTTGGAGGTGTAGGTGTCGTCGATCTGCGGGGTCGGCTGGCTTTCGATCACGCCGTAGCGGTTGTCCGGCGTAACCGAGAAGCTGGTGACGTAGCCGGGGATGGAGATTTCCGCCGGTGCCTCGTCGATCTCGTCACCGCCCACGCGCGCCGAGAACAGGCGGTTGAAGCGCGATTCCTCTTCGTAGACGACGGCGTCGAAACCATCCTTGTCTTCTGCCTCGCGCTCCTTGTCGGGCGCAGGGTATGCCAGCAGGTAGAGCATGTTGCCGTCGGGGGCCCAGGCATAGCTGCGCACGCCGGCATCCTCGAGCGCGGCCAGCTTCACCTGCGCACCACCATCCACCGGGATGCCCCAGACGGCGCGTTCTTCCTTGTCCTTCTTCCACAGGAAGGTGACCATGCGCCCGTCGGGCGAGAACTTGACGGTGGAAACCGACACATCCTCGGGCAGGAAGACGCGGGCATTGTCGGGCCCGTAGGCCATCATCAGCTGCTGGGTGGTGCTGCCATTATCCTCGCCCTCGATCACGTTGGGCAGGCTGGAGGTGGTATAGGCGACGCGGCTGCCATCGGGCGAGACCGCGACCGCGCCCAGGCTTTCCAGTTGCGCGACGTCTTCGGGCGTCATCGGGCGCGCCTGCGCTGTCGCGGTGAGCGAAACGCCCGCAAGCAGGGTGGCGGCGGCAAGAAGGGTGCGGGTCATAGGGGTCCTCTCGTGAATTCGCATGGGCGGACTCATACATCGCGCGCGCGCAACGACAACCGGCGAGGCGTGTTCTCCACGCGTCCGCGCGCGAATTGGCCTGCCGGCATGCCCTCTCCGGCACCCGTCGAACCGTGCCGGGCCTTTGCAGAACGCGATTGGCGCGGCGCGACCGCATGCCTATCGTCGCGCGCGATCCAATCGAGGGGGGAAAACCAATGGCCAATCGCCGCCTGCTAGCCGGAGCCGCCGCGCTCGCCTTTCTTGCCGCACCAGGCACCGCGCTCGCGCAAACCGACATCGATGCGCTCGCGAACGCCGACGTCATCGCGCAAGAGGAGGCACACGAAAAACTGTTCGCGCTGTTCGCCGATTCCGACGAGCGCAACCTCGAGCTCAATCCGCTCAGCCGCCTGTTCCGCGGCGACGACACCAATGCCGACCGGCTCGGCGATTTCTTCACCGATTCCGCCTATTACGCGCAGCTGCGCGACACGCAGCTCAACGTCGCGCTGCTGCAGCAGATCGACCGCAGCAGGCTCTCCGCGACCGACAAGCTCGCGTACGATGTGTTCCGCTACAATCAGGAGCAGGTGCTGGCGGCCAGCACGCCCGAGATCCGCGCGCTGACCGAAGTGCGCCCGATCAATCACTTCAGCGGCTTCCATACCGTCTACCCGAACTTCGCCAGCGGCACGGGCGCGGCGCCGTTCCTGACCGTGGCGAATTACGAGGACAATCTGAGCCGCCACGACGATTACATCGCCGCCACGGACCGGGCGATTGCGAAGTTCCGCGAAGGGATGGAAAGCGGTGTGGTCGAAACGAAGCTGACGATCGGCAACGTGATCGAACAGTTCAACACCCAACTGGCGATCCCGGTCGAGGAATCACAGTTCATGGGGCCGGTCACGATGTTCCCCGACGGCTTCTCCGAAGCCGACAGGGCGCGCCTGACCCAAGCCTACCGCGCCAAGACGCAAGAGATTTATGCCGCGCACGAGAAGATGCGCGATTTCCTGCGTGACGAATATCTGGCGGCGGCGCGCGAGGATGTGGGCCTCGGCGCGATGAAGGGCGGCGAAGAGCTTTACGCCCTGCTGATCGAGCAGACGACCACGCTGCCGCTGGAAGCGGATTATATCCACCAGCTCGGCCTCTCCGAGGTCGCGCGGATCAAGGGCGAGCTGGAAGCGCTGAAGGCGGAAGTCGGCTTCGAAGGGACGCTGGCCGAGTTCTTCGACTACGTGCGCACCGACGCGCAGTTCAAGCCGGAGAGCCGCGAGGCGCTGACGCAGAACTACTACGCTATCGGCGAGCAGGTGGACGCGAAGATCGGCAATTACTTCTCGCTCGTTCCCAAGACCGATCTGGTCATCAAGCCGTACGATCCGTCGATCGAACAGTTCAGCGCGGGCGGTTCCTACCAGTCGGGCACGCCCGATGGATCGCGCCCCGGCACCTTCTTCTTCAATGCCTATGATCTGCCCAGCCGCCTGACGACGGGCAACGTCACGCTGTACCTGCACGAGGGCGCGCCGGGGCATCACTTCCAGATCAGCCTGGCGCAGGAGAACGAGGATCTGCCGGCCTTCATGCGCTTCGGCGGGACGACCTCCTACGTCGAAGGCTGGGCGCTGTACGCGGAGACGCTGGGCAACGAGATGGGTTTCTACGAAGACCCTTGGAATCGTTACGGCACGCTGCAGGACGAACAGCTGCGCGCAATGCGGCTGGTGGTGGATACCGGGCTCCATTCCAAGGGCTGGACCCGCGATCAGGCGATCGATTTCATGCTCGAAAATTCGGGCATGACGCGCACCGAAGTGGTCGCCGAGGTGGAACGCTACATCGCCATTCCGTCGCAGGCGCTCGCCTACAAGATCGGCGCGCTGAAGATCCAGGAACTGCGCGACCGGGCGCAGAGCGAGCTGGGCGATGCCTTCGACATCAAGGACTTCCACGCACAGGTGCTGGGCACAGGCGCGCTACCGCTGCCGGTTCTGGAACAGAAGATCGACCGCTGGATCGCCGCCGGGGGCGGCTGACCGGAAGGGAGACGCACCCGGCCACTGCCCGCGCACCCGCTCCCGCCCGAACGAGTGCCCGCGAGGGCGTTAATCGCAGGTGCGGGCGCTGTTCCCGCCTGAAACATATGTTAGATTGGCGCTTCTGGTTTTCCGCATCCGCGCGCATTAAGAAGCCGTTGTGATGCAACGGATTTGCGGTATCTGACAGGCAGGAGCCCACGTATCTGGCCTGGGCCCCACCCATGCCGCGCGACATGACTACCCTCTCCTGCTGAGCCTTCAGGCCACCGGCACGGCAAGGGCGAGAAAACACTTTCAAGGAGCACCTCCCCCGTCATGGCCACTGCCGATACCCTCCCCGCCTGGATCGTCATGTTTCTCGGCATCTATGCCTTCGCCGCCGCCATGGGCGAACTGCGCATGCCGGGCACATGGAACGGTATGCTGGCGGATTTCGAACAGTCGCCGGGCATGCGGTTCATCGCGGGGATCATCGTGCTGGTGCTGGGCGCAGTCGTCTATCTGGTGACGCCGTGGCGACCCGATGATTGGCTGTTCATCGCGATGGCGGGCTTCGGTGGACTGCTGGTCGTGAAGGGCATCCTGCTGCTTGCCGCGGGGGAGCGCTTCGTGACCTTCGGCCGCTGGGCCATGGCGGGCGCGAGCGAGGTGTGGGCCGGCCTGTCGGCAGTGCTGGGCGCCGGGTTCATCTTCGTCGCGCTGTCGCGGCTCGACACTTTCTGAAGGGCCGTCGCGTTCGGACATGCCCGTTACGCAGTTGATGTGCGGTTTATCGAGCCGCTATGCAGGCGCGCAGCGGCGACGGAGAACGATATGCGCAAGATTGTGATTCTGGCCGGGCTGATGGCCGCCACCGGCTCGCCGGTGCTTGCCCAGCAGAACGAGGCTGCGGCAGATGCGCCGCCGGGCGCGCAACCGATCACCCGGCAGCAGTTCATCGCCGAGATGGATGCCGAGTTCGTGCGGCTGGATGGTAATGGCGATGGCGTGCTTACCGAAGCGGAGATCGCCGCCAGCCAGCGCGCTGCGGCAGAACGGGAGGCGCTGCGACAGAACCAGGCCGTGTTCGCTTCGCTCGACAGCGACGGGAATGGCTCGCTCAGCCCGCAGGAATTCGCTCGCCTCGCCAACCCCGACGCTGTGCCCATCGCCGCCAGCCCGATCCTCGCCCGGTTCGATCGCGACGGCGACAACGCGGTGACCCTGCTGGAATACCGCATCGCCACACAGGGCAATTTCGACGCTATCGATGCCGACCGCGACGGGGTCGTCAGCCCCGCCGAGATGGCTACCGCAGGCATCGCATCGAACTAGCGGGATTTGCGGGGGCGACCGCAATGGCCGCCCCTCCCCCAAGGCAACGAAGCTGCGCTGTCAGAAGCCGAAGCCGACGCCCACGCGTGCGCCGAACTCGTCGTCGGCGGTGTTGCTGGTGACGCCTGCGGAGATGTAGACCGCTTCGGTCAACCGCCCGCTCACGCTGCCTGCCAGCGCCTGTTCGCCGTTGTAGGTCGCCGCATTGAGCCACACCGACACGTTCTTGCCCGGAATGATAGGCGCATTGCCCATCGCCATGGCCGCCGCGATCCCGCCCGAGAGCGAACGATCGAGGTCTTCCAGCTGGAAAGAGAGATCGGCGAACTGCCCCTCCAGCGCGCCGACCCTGCCGGTAAGCGCGGTCACGTCCGAGGAAAGCGCGTTGAACTGCGCGTCGCTCACGGCGGAAATCGGCATGCTCAGTGCGCGCTGGAAGCCCCCGGCCGCGCTCGTGCTGATCGCGGTGCGGCCAAGCGTGCCCGACTCATCGGCGGTGACGAGGTAGATCGTGCCCTCCTGCTTCGCGCTGGAGGAAGCGAGGCTTGCGACCTCTACCGTACCGCTCGCCTGGCCGATGGCCACCTGATTGGCCGCCGTGGTGACCGCGCCTGCGCCCAGCGCGGTCGAACCCGTGAAGTCGGCGATGGCGCCCGTACCCAGCGCGGTCGCGCCATTGGCGCGAGCAAACGCCGTGCGGCCCAGCGCGGTGGCGTTCTCGCCGGTCGCCTGTGCTCCATTGCCCACCGCGGTCGACCGCAATCCGGGCGCGAAGCTCGAATAGCCGAGCGCGGTGGCAAAATTGCCGCGCGCGGTGGCGAAGGCTCCGAAAGCGAGCGTGCCGACACCCGATGCGGTAGAGCCCGCGCCTGCCGCGGTCGATTGCACTCCGTTGGCGGTCGCGCCGTAGCCGAAGGCGGTGGTGCGCAGACCGGTGGCGGCACTGTCCGCGCCGACCGCCAGCGATTCCTGGCCGGTGGCGCGCGCCCCGCTGGTATCGCCGTCCGAACCGTCGCCGCCGATGGCGAGCGCGTCGGTCCCGCTGGCGATGGCCGTGCCTTGCGAGGATCCGCTGGCGAAGTAGGCCAGCTCGGCCGAATTGGCGCCGATCGAAGAGGCTACCGCATCCACGTAGCCTTTGGTCGCCGCATCGCTCGCGTTGATCGGATCGGCGAGATTGGTCACACGCCGCCTGTTGGTCGAGGATCCGACCGACAGCGTATTGGCCTCGTCGGCGATCGAGTTCGCGCCGATGGCGATAGCGTTCGCTGCACTCGCCTGCGCCAGGTACCCGATGGCAACGCTCTGCGCGGCCCTGAAATCGACCAGCGCGCTGGCACCGATGGCGACCGCGCCCGTGTTGCGCGCACGCGCCCCATTGAACGACCCTTCGACCGCCTCGCCGCCTATCGCCACCGCGCCTTCGCCTACGGCTACAGCGCGTTTGCCCATTGCCACCGCAGACCGTTCCGTAACCCGGCTGTCCGCGCCCACGGCGATCGAATCGACCGCTTCGGAACTGGCATCCAGCCCGACCGCGACGCCGCGGTCGGCGGTGACGCTCGCATCGCTGCCCAGCGCGACCGATCCCAGACCATCGCTTACCGCACCCAGATCGTCGTCGTCCGAACCGTCGCCCCCGATGGCGATGGCGCGCAGGCCGGTGGCGTTCGCTTTGGGCCCGATGGCAATCGCCCTGGACAATTGCGCGACCGATTCCGAGCCGATGGCAATCGCATCGCCGCTGCTGGCCGCAGAGGCACGCCCCACCGCAATCGAACCCTCGGCCTCCGATTGCGCAACGCTGCCGATGGCGATGGCATCCGTGCCCGTCGCCGCAGCCCCGCCGCCGGTGCTGTTGACGATCAGATATTGCGACCCCCCGCCGGCAAGGCCGGCAATGGCGGAGTTCAACTGGCCGATGGTGGCGACATCGCTGTTATCGATACCGCTGGCCACATTGGTGATCCGGCGCTGCAGATCCTCGTTGCCGACCGAGACGGTATTTTCGGCCTGGGCCCAAGAGTTATTGCCCAAGGCGACGGATCCCTCGTAGTTCGCCACGGTGTTGGCTCCCAGAGCAACGGCGTCGATTGTCGCAAAGGCCGTTCGGCCGACCGCAACGCCCCTGGGGAAGTCCGCGTTCGCACCGTATCCCAGAGCGACCGCATCGAGGCCCGCCCTCGATATAGCGCCGATTGCGACTGCACCGCTTAGACCGGCGGTCGACTGGAAGCCGATGGCAATGGTCGTCGATCCGAACGCGCGCGCACGCTCGCCCAGCGCGACGGACCCGTCGCCGGTCGCGCTCGCCGTCGTGCCGATGGCAACGGCCCGGTCTCCGGTCGCTTCGGAGGCGACCCCGCATTCGAGCCCGTCGTCGTTGGTGTCGAGCGTGGCGTCGGGCCCCTCGCTCGCGTTGCAGCCGGGCGTCGCGTCCGCGCGCGCCTCGCCATGCCAGCCTGCCACCGAAATCGTACTCGCGCCCAGCAGCAGAGCGGAGAAAATACGTCCTGAATTCATGGCTGACTCGCCCCCCCATTTGTCCGTCCCAGATGCATTGGCCGGAACCGGTTGCAGGACAAGCAAATTCAGATGCAGTTTATCGAAAATTCAACCGGATAGGGGATGGAGCCGGAAAGCTCGACGCGCCGGTATGGAAAGGTCGCGGCTGCCAGCAGGGAGGCGCTGGAGCGGTGAAGGGAAGCCAATAGGATCGATAAAAACTTGAATTAAAGTGTCTTTTCGAAGGCAGCAATTTAAAAGGCCCCCAATCTGGCCCCCAGCGCTCCGCGCTTCTGTGGAAAAAGCCGAGAACAAGCGAGATCAACGCGCCCTTTTTGGAGGCTGGCATTTAGCACTCCAAGCGATGCTTGTCATGGCCGCTGACAACAACTCACCTCCGAGCAGAGCGCCGCCAAGGTACATCGACGCAGCCGAGATTTCACGGATCACAAGCAACTCGCAGCCTCGAAAGAAAATGCCTCGCCAACCCAATGCCTTAAAACAGAGTGAGTTGTCTGCGGATCAGCGCAAACCCGCTCAACTCGCGGGCGGGTGACTTTCGCCCAAACCACATTTATTTATATAAACCAAAGACTTGCTTCCCGAATTCGCGGGGTAGGGTGTGCTCATGTTTCCAGTTACGGCTGAGGGTTCAGAAAAGCAGTGCAAGATGCCTGCGGCGCAACGCATCTCTTCCAGGTGGATTTGCAGCCTTACTGGCGTTTGAGGCTGCTTGGGGCCGACTGCGGACTGGCAGGTTTTGGCGGTGGCATGGCTGAAGCGGACGTTCAACGGAGCATCAGCAGGGAGTAGCAGTTGACAGTTTAAGACATCCAGCGTCGTTGACGTGAGCGGCGGCTCTGGTTCGAACCCGCCATTCGTGTGGCGCAAACCACGCGGTCGGCTTTACCTGACTCGCCGCTAAGTTATTATCCGCGTTGCCAACTTCCTACCGTTCACAAATGCTGATATCTCGCCAGCGATCCTTAGTTCGAGGATACCACGGCATGGTTTAAGGTCTCGCACGAGGATTAGATGCTCCTTCAGGTCAGAATTCTGCAAATCGGCGACGTCCATCTTCCTTCTGCGATGAAGAGCGGCAGGAATATTGACCAGAAGGATGCCGCCTTTTCGGTCGAGCTTCGAAACCTAATATCTTCCTTGCCGATCAAGGTGGTTTTTCGACAGATTTATAGAATTCTTGAGAAAGGGGGAGTTGGAGGCATCATCTTCATGGGCGACCTGACCGATGCAGGAGATCTCGAGGGCTACGATAAAACCAGTCAGTTTATTGCGCATTCCCTACAGTTAGGCGAAGGCCGTCGTCATGCCAGCATTCCTGTCGGCATCGTTCCGGGAAATCACGACATCAATCGTCCCATGGCCCTCGAGCCTGGGATCACCACAAAATTCGAGCCCCTAAATGCGGCGCTTAGACGGGCATCTCTGCCGCCTTTGCCAGTCGAGCAAAGCTTGATCCTTCCCATCGCGAATGGATCAGCGAAACTCTCGATCAACCTTATGAACAGCTGCTGGGGCTGCGGCGCGCGCGAATACATTCCGGAGGACTTTCGCGAGGGCATTGGCAAGGCAATTGAAGAAACGCTGGCAAAAGGCGGTGAGAAGGCTCTCAAGACCTATTACGATCGTCAGTTCGACACGCCTGCCTTTTCAGAGCCAAGCATCACACAACTCGTTCAATCCGGACGGACAGCAGATGCCTCGACCCTCTTGGTTGTGGCGGCACACCACAATCTCCTCCCCCAACGGCAACCTCGGATCGCGCAATATACGGAGCTTGTAAACTCCGGGGCGATCCGTGGTTCGCTCGGTGAGCTTGATCGGCCGGTCGTATATTTGCACGGGCATATTCATGTTGATCCGGTCGAGACCATCACAGCCCCCAAAGCATCACCGCTTATTTGCATTTCAGCGCCGGCGGCCGTGGACGGCTTCAATGTGTTGGACTTCGTTTTTACGCGCTCCGGGATGCCCCTCTCATGCCAAATCACGCCTTGGCGCTTCGACGCGTCAGGCATTCTCCATCCGGCTGAGAAGGTGGCGGTGTCGCTACTCGGTAAACGCCGCCGCTCACATGATGCCACGCTGAACAAGATTTACTCCTACATGCTCGAAAAGCGGGAACTTTACTGGACCGAGCTCATCAACGTTGACCCGCCGATCTTCACCACTGACGTGGAAGAACAAACCCGAGAGGCGATCGAGCTTCTCATCGCAGACGAGTCCGTCCTCGTGGAAAACTACGACTCTTCACCGAGTGCTTGGATCATCAGGGCCAACATCTAATGACCGAAATAACAAATCCTTTCCGCCCAACACGGTGGGAACATCATCGCGATGGCAAGCCCCTTTTGTGGTTCACGAAAACTGCCAATGAGCTAGCGGCGCCTAAATCGGTGTTCATCTATGGCAGTCGCGGCAGCGGGAAAACCTCTATTCTCAAGAGTATCTGCTGGGAAGATTTGGCTGGAAACGATTCCCTTCGGCTGCAGCGCAATATCGCTGACTTCGAGCATATCGGAATCTACATTCGCTTCCCCGACCATATCTCCCAGTCACTAAACTACGACGAATGGCGGCTTCAGTTTCCTCAGGCCGCCAATCCGGCCCTGCTTTATCATCGGTTCTTCTCTCTCGCCGTCGAGCTGGTCTGTGCGGAGAGAACACTAGAAGCGCTGCATGCCCTTCGCGTGCAAGACATGGTCACCTATGCGTCAGGCCAAGAGTTGCAGATCGTTGAGGATTTTGTCGCTGAGTATGAGGCCCTCAATAATTTCGCGAGCCGGCCTCCCCGCACTTTCCTGGAACTTGCGAGGCTGCTTCGAAACATCGTCCCTCGAATGAGCGAGGCTTGCACCAACGGCACCGCAGTCGCCCTGATGGAGCGCCTTCCTCCTCGCGAACCCAACCAGCTACTCGCGTACCTTTCTGAGCGCCTGATTTCGGCAGTTCGTGTCAAAAGCGAGGACGAGCCACGACAGACTAGCCTCAAGTTCTGTCTCGACGACTGCGAGGTGTTGAGCGAAGTGCAACGCCGCAGCTTAAACACATTGGTTCGGCTATCGAAGAGTCCTATCTCCTGGGTCATCAGCTCCGTCGGCGAAGCTGCCGAAGCGAGCGAAACTTTTCTGGAGGCTCAGCCGCTAACTGACGCTGACCGTCTCGTTCGTTCTCTTAACGACCGAAACGACAAGGATTTTTTCGAACTCTGCCAGTCAGTGATCAGTTTGCGGCTGTATTTTGCGCTGCCCGTTGAACAGCGGCCAGATCGCTCAGAAGATCCCATAGCGATGTTCGAGCTAGGCGAACGGCTGGGGGAGGCCAGCGTAAACAGCCTTATCCAGCAGCTCTTGCGGCGCTCGAAGAGCCCTGCAGCGAGATTGGTCGAAGAAGGCGCCAAGGAGTTGCATCGTGCAATCGGCAAGGTCCACCGGTCTATTCCGATCCCCCGCCGGTACACCTCAGACGCGGTGCCGCCCTATTACGAAGCCTACTTGCTCATGCACTGGCAAGGCACTGAAAACACATTCAAGACGGAAATCGGGCAAGCCGACGTGAAGCGCATCGCCGCGTTCGCGAGCCAGGTTTTGGACGACTCCTTCAATGCCTGGCTCCGACGTAAGCAGTTGGGCAGCCTGCTCCATCTCGCTCAGTCGCTTCGAATGAGGAAAGTCCCCTTGTTTGGCAGCAACACGATCATTTCGCTCGCCGACAGCTCGATCCGCGATTTCCTTGAGATCATGGCGGAAGTGTTCGATCGCTTCCAGACGAGTACCCAAGGAAGCGGGAAAGGCGCGCTTGAACGCTTCGCGACCACACGCACACAACTCGCGCTGCCGCACCAAAGCGAAGCAATTCATTCTGCCAGCAAGGACTACTACAACGGCGTCTCCAACAATGCCGAGTCTGATGCGGATACGATGTCTCGCTTAGTCAGTGGCCTTGGAGCCTTGACCTCGCTGCTCCAGTCTAATCCCGCCGATCCTCGCGTGTTCGCGACGCCTGAGCGTGGCGTGTTCGTCATCGAGTTCGAAACGGGTGACGCCAACCTCAATGATGAGGCGGCGTTCGTAAACAGCATCGTCCAGCAGGGCCTCCTAGCCGGATATTTGCGGAATGAGCGCGTGCCAAAGGCGATGCGGTCTCAAGCCGACGCGAACGCACGCCTAATCGCCTTCAGGCTCCATCGACGGTTCGCTCCTTATTTCACCTTTTCGTACCGCGGGTGACGTGACCCCCTAAACTTCC
>DFQH01000004.1:0-294305 GCA_002377695.1 Citromicrobium sp. UBA3494
TTCACCGCCACCTTGTATTCGTGGAAATCGTGGTCCTGCAGCAGCTTGATATGGTCGAGCGCGCTTTCGATCAGCGCTTCGGGGCAGGGCTCCCCGTATTTCTCCAACAGGTCTTTCTCGAGGCTGCCTGCATTCACGCCGATCCGGATCGCGCAGCCATTCGCCTTGGCGGCGCGGACGACCTCGGCCACGCGCTGCGAGGAGCCGATATTGCCCGGGTTGATCCGCAGGCAGGCCGCGCCATTGTCGGCGGCTTCCAGCGCGCGCTTGTAGTGGAAGTGGATGTCGGCAACGATCGGCACGTTGGCCGCGCGGGTGATCTTGTCGAAATGCCGCGTGGCCTCTTCGGTCGGGCAGGACACGCGGATGATGTCCGCGCCGGCATCCTCGCACCGGCGGATCTGGTCGAGCGTTGCCGCCACGTCCTCGGTCGGCGTGTTGGTCATCGTCTGCACGCTGATCGGCGCATCGCCACCGACCGGCACGGAGCCGACCATGATCTGGCGGGACTGTCGGCGCTCGATCGTGCGCCAGGGGCGAATTGCATTCATGCTGTTACGTCTTTCGTGCCGGACTGCTGACACACCTGACACAGTGTTCAGGGGAGGAAAACCTGGCGCCTCGCGCGCGGTCGTCTGCATGCATCATATGGCTGCGATGCTTCGATTTTACGACCCTTGGCATGGCACAGGTCTTAACATGCCATGGGGCAGTAGGAAATCGCGCGCGTCTGGGGCATTGTTCGCCCGATGAGCAATCCTACCGAGACCGAACCCGGCACGCCGCTGCTGTTCGCCCGCGTGCTGGACGGCGAGGGTGGCGGGCGCGCCATCGACTGGGCGGAGATCCAGCAGTGGGAGCCCGGACCGGATGGTCCGGTGCTGTGGATGCACGTGTGCCGCAACACGCCCGGCGTCTACGAGTGGCTGCAGGATCAGGTCGGCATCCCCGAGCCGACGGCCGAGCTTCTGACCAGCGACGACACGCGGCCGCGCGCCTTTCGTGAAGGCAACACGCTGGTCGCCACCTTGCGCGGGATCAACTTCAACCCCGGTGCCGAGCCGGAGGACATGATTTCCATGCAGGTGTGGAGCGACGGCACGCGGCTCATCACCTTGCGTCGCCACCCCTTGCAGACCCCGCGCCAGATCCTGGCGAAGATCGATCGCGGGGCGGGGCCGGGCGATGCGGGCGCCATCGTCACCGCGCTGACCGAGGCAATGGTGGCGCGGATGAATGCCTCCATCGTCGACATGAACGATCATATCGACCAGCTCGAGCATCAGGACATGGACGACGATCCCGAAGAGATGCTCCAGAAGATCGCCGGCATTCGCCGCAACTGCCTGGGCCTCCAGCGCCACATGGGTCCGCAGCATGTCGCGCTCGAAGCGATCAGCCGCGATGCGCCGCCCTGGTTCGAAGATCACGACCGGCGCGAGATCGCCGAGACGATCGACCGGCTGCGCCGCTATCTCGACGATATCGACGTCAGCAAGGAAAGCGCGGTGGTGCTGATGGACGAACTGCGCACGCGCGCGCTCGCCAGCAACGAACGCGCGACCTACATGCTCACCATCGTGGCGGGCATCTTCCTGCCGCTGGGTTTTCTGACCGGGCTGCTGGGCATCAATGTCGGCGGCATGCCCGGGGTGAACGATGGCGATGCCTTCTGGTGGGTCACCGGCGTGTGCATCGCGATCATCGTGGTGCTGCTGGCGATCTTCAAGCGGCTGCGCTGGCTCTAGGCTAGAGCCGCAATTCGTACAGCAGTTCGTCGTCGCGCTGCTCGCCGACCCAGAAGCCTATGTCCGCGATCTTGGCAAAGCCGTAGCGCTGGTAGAATTTCTGCGCGCCGTAGTTCCCGCTCCACACCGAAAGCTGGATGGCATCGTGGCCGCGGCCACGCGCCTGTGCCAGTGCCCAGTCCATCAGCGCCGCGCCGATCCCCCGACCGGTAAGATCGGGCTGGGTGTACAGCTGGCCGAGCGCGATCGGGTTCGCCGCGTCCGAATATTCGGCATATCCGCTGGGCGCGCGCAGCTTGACGTAGCCGAGCAGGCGGCTGGCGTCGTCCGCTTCGGCGAGGCGGTGGATATGGTGATCGTCCGCGATCTCCGCCGCGACTGCCCCGCGCGAATAGGCCCTCTCCAGAAACGTATCGAGGTCCTTCTCCCGGTACAGATGCGCGAAGGCGGCGCAGAAGCTTTCGCGGCCCAGATCGGCCAGGGCGGGCGCATCGTGGGGTGTGGCGGGGCGCAGGATCATGGCGTGGCGGTTAGCGCGCGCGCGCCGATTGGGGAAGCGCTGGACCGCTCGGGCGAAGCGCGCCATTGTCCGGCGGATTTCAAGCGGGAGAGACTTAATGCGCGCGATACTGACCCTTGCTCTTGCCACCATCCTGACGGCGCCCGCCGCCGCACAGGAAGGCTACGATCCGGGAGAACCGCGCTGGTCCTTCGCGATCCATGGCGGGGCGGGGACGATCGAGCGGGCCAGCATGACGGCAGAGCAGGAGGCGGACTATCGCGCGGCGCTCGATGCGGCGCTCGAGGCGGGCGAGGATATCCTGCGCGGCGGCGGCAGCGCGATGGACGCGGTGACCGCGGCGATTACCCTCATGGAGGACGATCCCAAGTTCAACGCCGGGCGCGGCGCGGTGTTCACCTGGGACGGCACGATCGAGCATGACGCGGCGCTGATGGACGGGCGCGACCGGTCGGCAGGCGCGGTCACCGGCACCAGCACCGTGCGCCACCCCATCCTGCTCGCGCGCGAGGTGATGCGCGACGGGCGGCATGTGTTTCTCAGCGGCGCGGGGGCGGAAACCTTTGCTGACGGCACGCGGCTGGAGCGGGTGCCCAACGCGTGGTTCCGGACCGAGAGCCGGCTGCGCTCGCTCGAACGGCTGAAGGCCGAACAGCTCTCGGCGATCGACGTCGATTACAAGTACGGCACGGTCGGCGCGGTGGCGCTGGACCTCGAAGGCAACATGGCCGCGGGCACCTCGACCGGGGGGCTGACCGGCAAGCGCTGGGGGCGGATCGGCGACGCGCCCGTGATCGGCGCGGGAACCTATGCCGACAACCGCAGCTGCGCGGTCTCCGCCACCGGAGCGGGCGAGTTCTTCATCCGCGTGGGCGTGGCGCAGGAGATCTGCACGCGCTTGAGATTCGCATGGGAGGACCTGCTCGAGGAAGCGGAGGCGAGCGTCCCGCGCGACCAGCTGGGCTTCCCCGAATATGTCGTCCACGCGAGCGAGCTGTGGCTGGAGGCGGGTGAGATTCGGGCAATTGCCGACGACGTTCTGGCCGAAGTCGAGGATCTGGGCGGCGACGGCGGGGTGATCGTCGTCTCCCCCTTCGGCCCCGCAGTGTTCAGCTTCAACACGCCCGGCATGTACCGCGCCCGCTCGACCAGCGCAGGGATGCGCGAGGTCGCGATCTACGGCGTGGACGAGTAGCAGCCCGCTTCTCCTTCCCCTCGAGGGGGAGAGTGGGTTGGAGGTGTGTCAAAGCCGATGGCTGGGCGCCCCCACCCCGGCCCCTCCCCACGGGGAGGGGAGTCTCCCTCAGGCCGCCCGCGTCGCGCGGCGCAGCACGTCGCCGTAGCCGTAGGCGATGCAGTCGTGCCCGCGGTAATAGCCGCGCTCTTTCAGGATGCGGTGCACCCGCGCCAGCCGATAGGGCGGGACGCCTGCGAAGATGTGATGCTCCAGATGGTAGTTCACATTGCACGGGCTTAGCAGCAGAGCCTCCCACCAGCGCGGGATCGTGGTGCCGGTGTTGATCCGCGCGTCGATCGCATCGCGGTCCTTCGCCACGCCGTGTTCGGAAATCTGCCGCAGACGCATGGTCAGCGGATAGACGAAGATCCGCGCCGCCCACCACAGGGCGTAGGCCCACGGGGCGCCCACCGCCAGCAGCGCAGCGAACAGCAGCGCGTGGAACAGCACCGAAGGGCCGGTTTCGGCCCATTTGAAGCGCTTGGTCTCGCCCAGCAGATCGCGAAACCCGGTCTGACCGGTCACATCGCGGATCAGCTTGCGCTTCAGCGATTCGCGCGTGACGGGATAGGCCTTCACCATCCACTTGTCGGGATCGTCCGGCGTGCCGGCGTACTTGTGATGGTTCAGGTGGTAGCGGCGATAGAGGTCCAGCGGCACATGCGCCGCCGCCCCGCTGACCCATTTGCCGACGAATGTGTTGAGCCTGGGCGTGCGGAAGAACGCGCCATGCGCGCAGTCGTGCGTGATGATCCCGAAGGCCTGGATGCGCCCGCCCAGAATGACGATCGCGCCAAGGATCGTCAGCGGATTGGGCCAGAGAATCGCCACGGCGAAAGCTGCCACCGCCAGCCCGGCCTGGAACAGCAGGGTCGCGGCGGCGCGCGCATCGGATTTTGTGCTGAGCGCGGCGACTTCGCCGGTGGTGATGTAATCGCCGATTGCGGGGGCGTGCT
This sequence comes from Citromicrobium sp. UBA3494, assembly GCA_002377695.1. Taxonomy (GTDB): domain Bacteria; phylum Pseudomonadota; class Alphaproteobacteria; order Sphingomonadales; family Sphingomonadaceae; genus Alteriqipengyuania. Next base: position 4,462 of record DFQH01000004.1, read on the forward strand.
TCATAAGTCTCTCTCCGCCACCGATATTATCGCAAGCGCCGCCTGCGCGCAATCTCGCGCCGGATCAGCGCTGCGCCTGCGTATGCTTGTCCGCCTTGCGCTGGCCCAGCCGCATGTCGCCTTCCAGCTTGGCCCTGAGCGCGGTGTAGAAGGCTTCGAGGAAGGCACGCTCGTCGCCAGAGCCCGCTTGCCAGCCGATCTTGCGCACGATTGCCTTGTGCACCGCGTCGAGTGTCTTCTCGTCGCCATCGCGCAGTACGCGTTCGAGCTGCTGCAGTTCGTACTCGCCGTAGATCGACAGTTCCTCGTCGCCGAAGCGGTAATCGGTGACCCCGCGTCTGCTTTCATCGCTCGCCAGCGACAGCACGTCCGCCAGCTTGCGGCGCGGTGCCTCGACCACCCAGGTTCCCGCCACCACGTCGCCCGCCCGCAGCGCGTCGCGGTTGAAGAAGGGGAACAGCATGAAGGTGGCGAACCACAGCGATCCCACGATCCACGCCGATCCGGCGCCCCCTTCGCCCGCGCTGCTGAAGAAGCTCAGCGGCAGGAAGATTTCTATCTGGCGAAGCAGGTTGCGCGCGATGACGGCCTCGGCGGTCAGCCTCTCGCCAGACCGCGCCAGCTCGCCCCGCGGCCTTGCCGCAACGCGTATGCCGACCATGCGCTTGCCCGGCGTGGCCCCGCGGGGGCCCATCTCGAAGAAGATGAAATAGCCGTTCAGCAGCACGAACATGGCGATGAAGAACAGCACCAGCAGGAACTCGCCGCCCCCGCCGTCCAGCGAATCGAGCTGTTCCAGATTGATGCCGATGAAGATCAGCGAGACCGTGACGATCAGTACGGTCAGGAAGATGATGCAGTAATCCAGCACCAGCGCCATCAGCCGCGATCCGCGCGTGGCCAGCGTGATGGACAGCGGCACGCCCTCCGGCGTCACCACCTCGCGCCGCCGCTTGGCGTCTATGTGGCGTGCGATTGCGGTCATGATGCAGTCTCCGCCCTGCCCCTGCGGCCGACCAGCGCGAACAGCGCCACCCACGCGATCAGCATGAACACGCCAATCAGCACGCGCGCCTCGAACCCGGCGAGCTGTCGCGGGAAGGCTTCGAGGATGGCGGCCACGATCAACATGAACACGCAGCCCAGCATCACCAGCGCGGCGCGGTTGCCTGCCTGCGCGGTTGCGGCGAGGATGCTCGCCTCGCCGGGGAAGGCCATGTTGCGGCCCACATGCACGCCCGCCGCGCCCGCCAGCAGGATTGCGGCGAATTCCGTGGTCCCATGCACGCTGAGCCACGCCATGAATTCGGGCAGCAGGCCGACCGAATTGAACAGCCACGCCATCGCGCCCAGCATCGCCATGTTGTAGATCAGCAGCAGCAGCGTGGGCACGCCGAATGCGAAGCCCAGCGCGAACGCGAGGATGCACACGCTCGCATTGTTGTAGAACAGGTAGGCCGCAAAGGCGGACAGGCCGCCCGCGCTGTCGGCCACGCCCAGCGTCTCGGCCAGATCGGCGCGGCTGGCGCCCGGGACGCGCCCGCCCGCCATCGCGCCGGGCACGAGGGTGAAATACCATTCGACATTGCGCGCGACCAGCAGCCAGCCCGCGGCGACGCCTGCTGCCATGGCCGCGAAGGCGAGCACGATGTCGAGCCAGATCGCCCGTACCGCCCGGCTCCAGCCGCCGCGAAAGAACCCGCCGAGCCAGCGGAAGAGCCCGTTTCGCGGGCCGTAAACCTGGTACCAGGCGCGCTCCACCAGGTCCTCAAGGAAGGCGAGCGTGGCCGCGTCGAGCGAGGTCTCGCGCGCGACCGCCAGGCTGGAGGCGGCCTGCCGGTACAGCACCGGCAGATCGGCGATATCCTCGTCCGGAAGGCCGCGTATTCTTCCGCGCTCCATCCGGGCGACGATACGCTCCAGCCGTCGCCATTCGCCTTCGCGTTCCAGCCGGAACCGGTCGGACCTGAGCGCGGCGGCCTCGATATCGGGCTGTTCGGGCAGTGGCTTGGCGGCAAAGGGATTGCGCAGGACAGGCGGTTTCATCCGGCAATCGCCTCCTGCGCGCGCAGCGCCAGATAGTGGTCGATCAGCGCGAAGCCGATCCGGTCGTGCGGCGCCTCGATCACGTCGACGCCCATCCGGCGCAGGCGCGTGAGCACCAGCTGCCGCTGGCGGGCGAGGGCATCGGCGGTCACCGCGCGGGCCAAGTGGTCTATGGAGTCGGGTTCGGCTTCGGTGAAGCCTGCCAGTTCGCGGTCTTCCAGCGTGACGAAGACGACCGCATGCCGCTTGGTCAGCCGGGCAAGGCTTTCGATCATCAGTTCGGCGGCAGTGGTGTCACTGAAATCGGAGAACAGCACCACCAGCGAACGCCGCTTGAGCCGGGCGGACAGAGTGGCCAGCGCCAGCGTGTAGTTCGCTTCCTCGCCCTGCATGTAGTCCAGCCCCGCCGCCGCCTGCTGCAGCCGCGCGAAGCCGCGCGTGTCGCTGACGAAGGGGCTGGCCAGCACGGGGCGCCGGGCAAAGCCGAACAGCATCGTGCGGTCGCCGCCTTTCAATGCCACGTAAGCTGCGGTCAGACCTGCGCTGACGGCACGGTCGAGCCGGGGCAGGCCGTCGATCGGTTCGCACATTGCCTGCCCGCAATCGAAGGCGAACACGATCTGATTGTTGCGCTCCGCCTCGTTCTCGCGCGCATAGAGCGCGGCGTGGCGGGCGCTCGCCTTCCAGTCGATTCGGCGGCGGTCCATCCCCGCCTGGTATTCGGTCAGCGCCTCGAACTGGGTGCCTTCGCCGCGCCGCCTGCGGTTGATGAGGCCCAGCTCCGCATCGCGCAGCAGGGCCTGCAAGGGTTGCGAGCGGATCGGGGAGAGATCCGGCCAGATGCGGATGGCGCGATCGAGCGCGATGCGCTTCTGCCGCCCGCCGAGGCCCCACGGGCCGTCCCATGCGATCCATAAAGCGTCGATATCGGCGGTCCCGCGCCGGGTGGCGCGCAAGTCGGTCCCGCCGCTCCACGCACCATGATCCGGGCGCAGGTCGAGGGCAACCCGCCCGCCCGGCGCCATGCGCGGATCGAGCGAGAGTGCGGCGCGGACCGCACCCGCCGTGCCGTTCAGATCGGCCGAGACGCGCAAGGCAGCGGGCTGGCCGATCTCGACGTCGTTGTCATGGTCCAGCTGCCAGTCGGCCAGCTTGCCCGCGCGCGCGGCGTCGATCAGAACCAGCAAAAACAGCACCCCCGCCGCCACCGGCACCACCAGCCACGCGGCAGGCGCGATCAGCGCCACCGCGAGCGCCAGCGGCGCAGCGAGTGCGACGATCCGCGCGGTGCGGGTGGTGGGAAGCAGGGCGGCCATGACGGTCCTCGCGCGCGCTAGCGCGGCGCCTGCGTGCTTTCGATCAGTTCGCCGACGATCGCCTCGACCTCGCGCCCCTCGATCTCGGCGGCGGCAGAGAGGATCAGGCGGTGCCGCAGCACGCCCGTGGCCAGCGCCTTGATATCGTCGGGCACCACGTAATCGCGGCCTTCCAGCGCCGCGCGCACGCGGGCCGCATTGCCCAGCAGCACGGCCGCGCGCGGGGAAGCGCCCGTGGCAAGATCCGCATGGCCGCGCGTCGCACGCACCAGCCGCACCACATATTCGACATTTTCGGGCGCCAGCGTCACCGCGCTCACGCTGGCGATGCTCTGCTGCAGGGCCTCGCGGGTCGTGACGGCTTCCACGCCCAGGCTCTCCGGCCGGGGTGGGCCCTGCTGCGCACCGAAGCGAGCGACGATATTCGCCTCTTCCTCCTCGCTCGGATATTCGGCGAGCAGCTTGAACAGGAACCGGTCGAGCTGGGCTTCGGGCAGCGGGTAGACGCCCTGGCTCTCGATCGGGTTCTGCGTCGCGATCACCATGAAGCGGTCGGGCAGCACGTGCGTTTCCCCGTCGAGCGTCACGCGCCGTTCCTGCATCGCCTCCAGCAGCGCGGCCTGCGTCTTGGGCGGCGTGCGGTTGATCTCGTCCGCCAGCAGCAGCTCGGTGAAGATCGCACCGCGCGTCAGCGTGAACTGGCTGGTCTGGAAGTTGAACAGGTTCGATCCCAGGATGTCGCCCGGCAGCAGGTCGGGGGTGAACTGGATGCGCCCGTAATCGAGGCCGGTCGCCCGCGCGAAGCACTGCGCAAGGAAGGTCTTTGCCGTTCCCGGCGGGCCTTCCATCAGCACGTGGCCCTGCGCGATCAGCGCGACCAGCAGGTGGTCGACGATGTCCTCCTGGCCGACGATGGCCTTGGCGACCTCGGCCTTGACGTCGGCGGCCAGGCCCCGGAGCGTTTCGAGAGCGGCAGTCATACCTTCGTGGTCCTTTCCGATTCGCGCAGTTCTGTTTCGCGCAGCGCGCGTGCTGCGCGCAAAGTTTCCGTGCTCCCGCGCGCATCGCGCAGGTCTTCGATCGCTTGTGCCAGCGTGTCTTCGCCGCGTTCGCGCAGGCTCGCCTCGATCGCTTGGCCCTGCCTTTCGCGCAGGCCGAGCCGTTCGAGCACGCGCGTTCCCACCAGATTGGCGTAGGGATCGCGCAGCAGGTGCATGCGCCCGCTGCGGCCGATCACCTGCGCGCCATTGGCGACCAGCTGGCCCTTGCCCGCCGCGATGGCAGGCGTGGGGCGCAAGCTGGGGCCGAAGCGGTTGAAGGCGCGCCACATGGCGATGGCGAGCGCCAGCAGCAGCGTGAGCGTGGCGGCGAGGAAGGGCGGTTCGAACGCCAGCGTCAGCAGGTTGCGCGATCCGCCAAGGCCGTTCAGCGTCAGATCGAAGCGGACCGGCGCATCGGTGCCCTGCCGTGCAATGTCGATCAGTTCGAGCGCCAGTGCCGCGCGGCTCTCGCTCGCGAGGCCCCAGTTGTTGAGCAGATCCGGCTCGGCCACGATCATCACGCCATAGACGGGCAGGTCGCCGCCCCAGTCCGGATCGAAGTAGAGCTCGCCCGCGCGGTAGCTGCCATCATCCACAAGGTGGCCCGCGAGGATGTGCCCCTCCTCGTCCTGAACGAGGGGCGCGATCCGGTCCTGTGTTTCGTTGGCGCTGAAATGCATCAGCGCATCCTCGCTCGGTAGGCGGCCGCCTAGCGAAAGGCCGGACCATTGCGGCGCGCGCGCCAGCGCGGTTTCGCCGACCAGATCGTAGGTTTCGCCGTCGAGGTCGAACGACCATTCCGGGGCGGCGCCCGCCAGCGCGACCCAGCCCGGCTGGTCCGCCGCATCGCCGACCGGAAAGGCGACCCACTTGGGCGCGATCACCAGCGTCGGCCCGATCGTGCGACGGCGCGCGATGATCTCGTCCAGCTCGTCCGTGTCGAGCTGCTGGGGCGGGGTGAGGACCAGCAGTCCCGGATCGTCCAGCGCGCCGCGCTCACGCGAGCGAGCCACCGGCGTGCCGTCCGCCTCCAGCATCCGGGCCAGCGCGGAAAACCCGTTCAGTCCGTTGCCTGCGACATGCGACTGGCCATTATTGCCACTGCCCGACAAACCGCCCTGTCCCACCAGGTAGAGGAAGGCCACAAAGGCGAGGATCGCGAAGGCGACCAGCGCAAAGGTGCCGCGCTTGCCGAAGGCGGAAGGGTTGGCCCGGGCTGCCATCAGCGCGGCTCCAGCGCGAAATCGGCATAGGCGGCGCGCGCTTCGTGCCAGTCCCGCTCGCTCAGGTCTTCCAGCGCAAACAGCGCGCGTTCCACGCTGCGCGCGATGGCCGAAAAGGCGGCGCGTGCCTTGTCGGGCAGCGAGTCGAGTCGCGACAGCTCGCGCGCCGTGCTCGATGGCTGGACCAGATCGGGGCGGCGGCTGGCGATCTGGCCGATACTGCGCGCCAGCAACAGGCGCACCGCCTCGCCATAACGGCCCTGCGCCGCCAGCGCGTCCGCATCGCCCAACAGCGCCTGCGCTTCGGCCCGGTCGGGCGTGACGCTGGCGTTATCGGCGTCGGATTTCTCCCGGCGCCTGAGGATGGGCACGTCGAAAATCCGCGCTATCAGCAGCACCAGCAGGGCAATGCCGGCCGCGATCAGCACCCATTGCAGCACCGGCCACGCGAAGACGAAGCCGCGCGCCACGAAGCCGAAAACATAGGCGAGGAAATCACCGACGGCGAGCAGCCAGTCGGGCGTATCCGGCGCGTCGGGCGGGGCAATCGGTTCGAACTGGATATCGGGATCGTCGCGCACAGCACGCCAGGCGTCGATCGCCCCTTCATTCGTGCTTGCCCCCGTCGTCACGCGAACCGATTGGCATGGGGGCGGGGCACCTGCAAGCGGTTGCGCGTTGCCAAATCCTTTTTCACACCGGTGGCGTTGCACTTGCGCATGTCCGGCGCGGGGGCTAGATCGCGCGCGCATCCCATGAAGCTAACCTGCCAGGCATAATTCGATGAAAGACGATCGTAACACCGCATTCGGGTGGATCCTGTTTTCGGGCATCATCGCGCTCGGTGCGACCAGCATCAGCTCGCACTACTTCGGCGCGGACGACCCCGAGTCGCCGGAAGAGCCCGGCTACTTCATCGAAGGCGGAGGCGAGGAAGGCGGCGAAGACAGCGGCCCGCCGCTCGCCAACCTGCTGGCCGCGGGGAGTGCATCCGCGGGCGAAGGCGTGTTCGCCAAGTGCACCGCGTGCCACACGATCAACCAGGGCGGCGCGAACGGCATCGGCCCCAACCTCTATGGTGTCATGGGGACCGGAATCGGCCAGCATGCTGCCGGATTTGCCTACAGCTCGGCGCTGTCGGGCCATGGCGGCGAATGGAATTTCGAGAACATGGATGCCTGGCTCGCCAGCCCGCGTGCCTTCGCCAGCGGCACCAAGATGAGCTTCGCAGGGCTTTCCAACCCGGAAGACCGCGCCAACGTGATCCTCTACCTGCTCGAAAACGGTGGCGGCCCGCCGCTGCCCGAGCCGGTGGCCGAAGATGAAGAGGCCGAAGAAGGTGCTGAAGGCGCGGATAGCGATTTCCCGGGAGAGGGCCCGGGTGCGGTCGAGGGTGCCGAAGCGGGCGAGCCCGAGTCGGCAGGCGCCATGTCCGACGATCAGCCGGTGCCCGAACAGGTTTCCGCAACCGTCAGCGAAGACTGACCCGGTGCGGCCAGGCGGGCGTTCATTCGCCCGCCGACTGGCCGCCCTTGAACCCCTGAGCGACAACGTACCACTCCGATGAGCCCTTGCGGCTCGCCGGGGGTTTGGCGTGTTTCACCGTCCTGAAATTCTGCTTGAGCAGTTTCAGCAGCTCCGCATCCGTGCCCCCGGCCAGCACCTTGGCGAGGAACTGCCCGCCGGGCGCCAGCGTCTGGATTGCGAAATCGGCGGCGGTTTCGACCAGCCCCATGGTGCGCAGATGATCGGTCTGCTTGTGGCCCACCGTGTTGGCCGCCATGTCCGACATGACCAGATCGGGCGCGCCGCCAAGGTGCTCCATGATGGCATCCGGCGCTTCGTCGGCCATGAAGTCCATTTCAAGGATCGTCACCCCCTCGATCGGCTCGGTCGGCAGCAGGTCGATCCCCACGATGCGCGCCTGGGGGCGCTTCTTGATCGCGACCTGCGCCCAGCCGCCCGGCGCAATGCCCAGGTCGACGATCCGCTCGCTCCCGCGAAGAATGCCGAACTTCTCGTCCAGCTCGATCAGCTTGAAAGCCGCGCGGCTGCGATAGCCCGCTGCCTTCGCCTCGCGCACGTAGGGGTCGTTCAGCTGACGCTCCAGCCAGCGGGTGGAGGATGCGGTGCGGCGGCGTGCCGTGCGTACGCGCTTGTCGGGATCGCCCCTGGATCGGCTCATGTCAGTCTCTGCCCCGTTGTGCGCGGGCCATGGCCTCGCCGGAAAAGTCGGCCGCCATCAGGCTGCGCAGGATGCCTTCGCGGATTCCCCGATCGGCCACGCCCAGTCGGTCCGCGGGCCACAGGTCGAGGATCGATTCGAGGATCGCGCAGCCGGCCACCACCAGCTCGGCACGATCCGGCCCGATACACGGCACCTGTCCGCGCTCCTCTTCGCTGAGGCGCGAAAGCTTGGTGGAAATGTCGCGCATGGAGCGTGCCGGAACGATCAGCCCGTCAACCGCGCGCCTGTCATAGTGAGGCAGCTGCAGATGCAGGCTGGCGAGCGTGGTTACCGTACCGCTGGTACCCAGCAGGCGGATATCGTCCTCGCGCGAGGCCGCGTCGATCCGCCGGGCGAAGGGCGCGAAGCTCTCGTCCACCATCCGGCGCATGGCCGCATAGAGCCGCAGGCGGCCAGCCTCGTCGTGGGCGGGCGCTTCTTCGCGCATCACCGTATCGGTCAGCGAAACGACGCCCCATGGCACGCTCTGCCAGTCGAGAATGCGCGGCACCGCGCCATCGCCCGGGCCCACCAGGATCAGCTCGGTCGATCCGCCGCCGATATCGAAGATCAGCGCCGGGCCTTCGCCCTGTTCCAGCAGGACGTGACAGCCAAGCACCGCCAGCCGCGCCTCTTCCTGCGCCGAGATGATATCCAGCACGATGCCCGTTTCCTGCCGCACGCGTTCGATGAAGGCGGCTCCGTTGCTCGCCCGGCGGCAGGCTTCGGTGGCGACGGAGCGGGCAAGGAAGACATTGCGGCGGCGCAGTTTCTCCGCGCAGACATGCAGCGCGCCCAGCGCGCGATCCATCGCCTCGTCCGATAATCTGCCCGACAGCGCGAGGCCTTCGCCAAGGCGCACGACCCGGCTGAAGGCATCGATCACGGTAAAGTCCTGGCCGGAGGGGCGGGCGATCAGCAGGCGGCAGTTATTGGTGCCCAGATCGAGCGCGGCATAGGCCTGCCGGCCCTGCCTCGCAGGCCTGCGGCCACCGGGCTGCGGCTTGCTCTTGTTCGCAGAATGGCGCGGCCTGCCATCGGCTGGGCGCTGGCGCGTCTTCGATCCTGTGGGCTTGGGAGAGTGATGGTAGCGCTTTTTCGCTACCTCGCCGGACGGTTCGCTCCCCGTGTCCTCAGCCCTTTTTCCATCGTCCGGCGGCGCGAAGTCCGCCATAATACTCAGTTTCCATTCCGCCCGCAGCGCATATGCTGCGGGGACCTGGCGCGCATGCTACCGTGCGGGCGGACTTCGGGCAAGGGCGGCCTCCGGACGCGGTGCTATGCTTGGCTCCGAGAGTGCTTGACGCTGGCGAGCAGGCTTTCTAGATGCGCCGCTTCGCGGACGCCCGAGTCTCTCATCGAGCAGGGTGCTTGCCGCGCGGCTATTGCCCCGTCGTCTAATGGTAAGACTACGGACTCTGACTCCGTCAATTGAGGTTCGAATCCTCACGGGGCATCCAGCCTAAACCGGCAAAGGCCTGAGAAACATAGGCTTTCATGCAGGCGCGGTTATTCGCTCCCACATGCTACCCCACACGGCGCATCAAAAACGCTAGGTCAGATCGTCGAAGCCTTCGCCATCAAAGCGAAAGGCAGGGCGCGCCAGCCAGTCGGCCAATTCCATATCGTCCCACTCGTCCGCTTCCAACAGATCGCAGCCCCCGGCAAAGTCAGCGGGAGGGGCTGGGACGTTAGGGTCAATAGGGACAATGGCCGTCACGTTTCAAAATCCTGCCTTGAGATAATGGCGCACCTCTCGACGCAGGGCGGTCAGGCCGTCGCCAAGAAGCCCCGGTCGAAAGTGATCGTCTCCCCCAAGTCGGCCAGCACCGGGCGAAGGGTTAGAGTAAGCGGGAATCGCGCCGCAACGCTTCCCACGCCCATTACTTGAAGCACCGCCCTGCCGCTCGCCTGCGCAGTCAGTGTTGCCGCAACCCGGCAGCGGCCTTTGTGGGGCGCAGCAAGCGCCACCTGCAAGGCAATCGGTCCCTCGACTTCGGCGGGTAACGTGATCGCGGTCACCTGCTGTCCGTCGCGTTCGAGACAGAGCGTCTTGCGCGCCCGCGTTCCCCCGACCCATCCACGCGCGACCAATTCGCCAGCGGCGGCAAATTCAAGCTCGGCTTTTGTTCGGCTATGCTCTCTCACAGGTTCGCGCCGCCTTGGCATAGCACCCCGACCAGTCGGATAAACACCGGCTCCCCCTCAGAGGGTCCGTTGGCCGCTTCCCATGCGCTCAGCGCGTCAGCTTGGCTTTGCCCCGGCTGCATCAGCATGACAGCATGGCGAAGCCCCGCGCGCCCGCGTTCCAGTGCATCAAGGCGCTTCCTCAGGCTGCGCATGGTCCCGCCTCCCCGTGCCTCGCGGGAGGGGCGACGAGCTGGACGATTATCAAGTTCGCATCTTCGCCCAGCGGTCCATGCTCCGCTTCATGGCGAGCGATTGCATCGTCCTCGGCTTCGCCCACCTCTTGAATAATCTGGGTGTAGGGCCGGAACTTCGGCGGGTCGGCTTCCAGTTCCAATGCCGTCAGCCGTCTATTCAATTGCTTCACTGAATCTATCCTCCATCGCTAGCAGGAACGCCCTGTCATCGGGGCTCAGGGCATCCAATTGTTCCTGAGTAGGCGGCTGGGATAGCGGCGTCAGAAGGTTGCACAGCCGCTCTAACTCGGCATCGCTCAAATCATCGAGCAACGCTTGCCGCCGCGCGTTGCGGTCGGGCGCCCTGGCTCGTTCGAGACACGACAAACGCCGGTCTTGGCTACGCATCGGCCATGTTCCCCATGGCTTTCAAAAACGCAGGATGCACCCGCTTGCCTTCCGGCAGGGGTGTGCCGTCCAGACTGTCAAGCAGCTCCCCTATCGAGTAGAGACCCGCGACCCCCTCTAGGGCTTCGAGCCGCCTGCTAAGCGCCTTCATTGCCGTTCCTCCAATGCTGCCAATCGGGCCTCGAAATCGCCCGCCTCGACCATCGACTTATGCGCCGTCAGCAGCGCCATGACCCGCCCCGCTTCGTCAGGTGTTACCTCGCCAGCCGCGACCGCCGCCAGAACTGCCGAGCTAGCCTCCACCGCATCCGCTGCGGACCTTATCGGGGGCAGCTTCACCGTGACCGGGCTATCCTTTCGAGCGGGCGCGATGCGATCCAGACACAGGCGAAGGGCGGTGCTGTCACCTTCAAGCGCCTTGTCGATTGCGGCGCGCGTCAAAGCCTCATGCTCCCCCTCTAGCAGAGCCTCGACAGCTAGCGTCGTCTTGTTGCGCGAACCGGGGGTGCGACCGCCCAGCGCGTTCCCCGGCGCGAACGTCCCATCCGATTTGCGCCCGTTATCATTCGGCTTATCCATCACGCCGCCATGCCCCCGAGAAGCGGCGCACCGTGCCAATCGGGGAACACCACATGCAAATGATCGCCTTCGTTGAGGATCGACGCTTCCGGCTCCACCCTGCGAACCTGTGCGGCAAGCCATTGCATCGAGCGACCGGGGGGAGGCGTCAGATCAAGGGCCGACCCGTCTAGGTGACGACTGTTGGCGGCTGGCCTGTAACCACGGCGGCGCATGTCCGCCTGATATTCGGGAGTCCGAAAGCCCGAAGTGATCCGAACGCCGGGGATGGTGGATTGCAGCGAACCGACAACATCGCGTTGCTCGACTTCCTCAAAGCCTTCCCATCCGTCGGCTACAGGCGCGGTCTCTTGGCGCGGTGCCGCTTCCTCGAACTCGCTCCATTCGACCGCAGCCCCAGCGGGCGCACCAGCCGACAGATCGCCCTTAGCAGGCAGCGGGTAATCAGGATCGGACAGGACCGACCGCGCATCCTTGCGGGCATCGCGGATCGCCTTTTTTGCCGCCTTGCGCCGGTTGGCGTCGCTCATCCGCGAGTAGCGCGTAGAGCCCATCAGCCCAAGCAGCCGGTTGTAAGTCAGGCGCCCCGCAATCTCGTGATAACGGTCATATTCCTCAGGCGTGTAATCTATCCGCTCGCCATCCTCGGTGTATTGCTTGCCCGGAGCTGACACGCTTTTCCCAATGCGCAGCATTTCAGCAATGACGGGATCGTCCTTTTGCTGGGAAGACCAGAAGGGCGAGAGGAAGTCTGGCCCCCAATTGCCAAGCTCGACAGGCTCCCCGAACACATCGCGGCGCGGGTAAAGCTGGTCACTCATCCCGGGGATGCGAGACTTGATTGCATCGCCCACGCTTTCACGCTTGCGCAGTACCGGGTCCATCGCGCGCGCCACGCCGGCCACACCAGCCGGGACCGTGAATGCGCCGACCGTGCGCTGTACCCAATTGCCCGCATAGCGCCCCGGGTCGCTCAGACCTTCGACAAGTGACGACACGCCCGAAAGCCACGTTTTCGAGGCAAGGTTCCCCATGATCGAGGCAACTAGCATCGTGGCTTGATCGTCTTGTTGCGCGTCGCTCAAGTTTTCTGGCAGCGTCGCCATGTCGGCAGCGACGCCCAGCGTTGTTGAGAACGGATCGAGCCGCGAGTAGCTGACCCAAGTGTCTCCCACCTTCACGCTGTAGGGTTGCCAGCCGTCCGCGTAGAGCATTCGAGCCTTGCTCGCGTCGGGAGGGGCGGCGCCAGTGATTTTGCCCTCTAGCGCCGCCTGATACATGATCGCTGCGAAGCCGGACCCCAGCAGCATCTTTGCCACCGCCAGATCGCGGCGCTCGCCCCCGGCTGCAAATTCCTTGCGCCACTCTCTCAGGAGCGGGGCCGCTGGCGAGCGTTCGGTTGCAAACTTGAGCAGATTGATTGGCGTGCGGACGAACGGAACGACTACCTTTGCCGCAAGGCTGTTGCCCGTAATTTGGGAAATCCCCTGCCCGAACTCGCCTAGCTTCTGCTGGAACGTGAGATACCGCGCATATTCGAAAGCCCGCTCAGTCATTTCATCCGTGGGGTTAGCGGACAACTCAGCCGCGCGCTTCGCCCTGGCTGCGCCTTTCAGGCCCTCGCGGTTAGCTATGCGCAGCGCTTGCGCGTTCAGCTCCATTCGGCGGGCAACGCCTTTGAAAAGCTGATCTTCGGCAGTCAGCAGGCGCGTGGGCACACGAATGACTTCGCCCTTTAGCCCGCTGATCGCCTTATATTCGTCGCCCTCCACTTTGGTAACGAAGTCGTCTGCATCGCCAGTCCGCAGAGCCTTGGCAAACAGGCTCACGCCTTCCTTGGTCCCCTGAACGAGCCCAAAGGTTCGCGCGCCTACTTCGCTCGCAAGGATGCGCTCGCTTGCTTTCTCGCCCATAATCGCACGGCGAGCCCCACCAATCGCGGCTGCGGTCGCATATTCGGGGATTTGTGCAATCGAGGTGAGCGTGTTCGACACCATGTTTACCGCGTGCGTCGGCGGGTTGCTCAGGAGCATGTTAATATAAAGCTCGCTGATCTTGGTGCGCCACTTCGGCTTGGTCGCTTTCGCCGCCAGCGCGTTGAACTTGCCCTGTCCAAGATCGACTGCCTCTAGCAGCGTGTCGGCAGCATCCTTCAGTTCGCCTTTGCCGCCACCTGAACGCACCAGCGCGGACAGCACATCGCCACGCACGGCACCGCTTCTGGCCCCCTGTCGGAACTGTTGCAGCGCCCGTCCTGCCTCGGCAGTCATCCCGGCCACTTGCTCTTGGATGGCGACATGGCGCATCCACTTTTGGCGAAACTCGGCAAGCAGCTCGTCGCCCGGATCGTCGAGGCGGCTGATCTTGCGCGCAGCGTTGACCAGCTCGTTACCCGACTTCGCAAGAATCTGGCGAGCGGCCAGCGCTTCCTCGGCATTGAAGGCCTGCCCCTTGCGGCGCTTCAAAAGCGTGTCAGGCGTCATCCCCAATTCCGAGGCGAGGCTTTCCGTTTCCGCCTGTGTGATGCGGCCCCGCGTCGCGGCATCGAAGCCCCCGGCGCGCATTTCCGTCTGACGAAGCGCCCGCGAAATATCCTGCGGACTTTCGAGCTTCGACAGGTCAATGTTGCCCGCCCGATCGCTCAACTCGCTAGGCCATTCCGCGTAGGCTTCGGGGGGCGCAAAGGGCGCATCTTCTCCGGCCGGAACGGAGCGGTCCTGAAAGACCGGCCCGCCATCGTTGAACCGCTGTTGCTCTAGATCGTACCGCTCGCTTTGCAGCGCGCCGTAAGCCTCGATCTCAGCCTGATCGTCCGGCAGGAAGCGACGGCCGGCGCCGCCCCTGTGCGTCTCATCCAAGGCCTCTAGGAATGTGTTTATGTCGGGGCGGTCAGTATGCTCGGGAAAATAGCCCGCTTCCCACGCATAAAGCGCGGCGTCGTCGAGCGTCATTCCCTCGTCACTGACCAGCGGACCAAAGCGCGCTTCCTGCCCCACGAAATCGAGACCACGGCGGGCGCTGTTATCCAAGCCCATCGCGGACAGCTCGCCAGCTTCATCACGCAAGCCGCCCTGTGCCCGGATGAAACCAACCATATCCAGCGGGCCGACTTTAGGCACGGACTCGCCCCGCCAGTTCGTGATCGAGCGCCGTTGCAGGGCAGTGCGCTCGTTCGGCGCGACAGCCTCGGCAATGCGGCCCGCGTCAATATCCGCCGCCTCTTCTGGCCCGTCGATGAAATTGCGAGGTATCGGCAGAACGTCTTGCGGCTGAAGGCTTGAAGCCGAGGCCAACAGCTCGGCCTTGCTGCGAGGGGCCGACATGGCTTGCGGGCGCGGGAGCGGGACAGACAGTGCCTCGCCACCCTCGACAGCCATAGCCACAGAGCGGGGGGCGGGGGGCGCTTCGGACCCTTCGGGAAGATCAGCGAACTCGGCAGCGGTTCGCGCTTCCGTTTGCGCTTCGCCAGCAACCCGAGCGTTGCGATTGAGCAGCGCCCGACCGGTACGAGCGGCAAGCGGCGCAGTCGCCTCCACCAACTTTCCCAGAGCAGGGTCAGCAATGGCCCCGACACCGGCACCAAGAGGAACCCCGCCGAGACGCTGGGCGACAGTGCCTTCGCTACGCAGGAAGCCGTCAACGCCGCCGTATGCAGCGCCTACGCGCGCAAGCTGACCAACAGTCCTGGCTCCCGCACTATAGGGGAGGACAAAGCCCGAGCCGATGGCGCCCGCCACCTCGCCAGAAGTCGAGGCGACAGGGTGGTTTTCTTGGTCATAGCCAAGAATTGCGGCGTTCTGCTGCTGGTTGTTATACCAAATGTCAGCGAAGCGGCGTTCGGAATTGAAGATATTTTCTCGACCCGGCGTGCTGCCTACGGCGTCGAGAAAGGCCCCGGCTTCATCGAGACCGCTGAGCATGAAGCCCGACCCTGCACCGCGAAGCGCAGCGCCGACCGCCCCGTCTCCGCTATCAATCAGCGGGCGCGGCGCACGCTCATAAACAGCGTAAGGGTTAATCTCTCGCCCTTCGGCGGCTTCCTTGTCGCGCCACTCCACCCAATCGCGCAGATAACCTTCGTCCATCGACAAGCCCTGCTTTTCAGCAAAGGCCAGAATGTCTTCGGCGGGCGCGTCCCTCAGCATTTGAACATAGATTGATTCTTGGTCGGCGGGCAGTCCGGCTAGCGGGGTTGGCATATCCGCAAACTGTGCGACCGTGCGAGCATTGGGCACGTAATCCGGGTCGGCCCGATACTCCTTCGGCGCTTGCGTTACGACGCCATGTACGCCCTGTCTGTTCATGCGTGAGAGCCTGTCGTCTTGGACATACTCGGCCCGGCGCTGCGGATCGTCCGCCAGATATTCAGGCGCAGCGAAGCCTTGGCCCGCCTGCAGGATCATTCGCCCGGCATCTTCCCCACCAAGTTCCACAGGGGCAACAGTGCGGCCAAAGGATTGCCCGAACGACGGGCCGACCACAGACGCCCCGCGCGTGAGGCTGTCAGCAAGGAAAGCTTGCGATTGCTCACCTATGGGCACCGGCTGTCCCTGCGCGTCCCAGCCCTGTTGTGCCAGCTCAGGCGCATCGACCCCGACGAGGCGCACCGGCCCCTGTTGTGCCCGGATCGTGTCCCCATCCGTTGCCTGCGGATTGCTGAGGGTATCGCCTTCACTGATCGTAGGCGTGTCCCGGCGCTTGCGCTTGGGGCGCTTCTTGTCGGGTTTCACTTCCTCGAACTCGGCCCAAGGATCATCCGGCTCGACAGTCTCGAACTCAGCCCACGGATCGCGCATCAATTAACCCCCCGGCGTGCGAAGAACACGTTTGCTACCCTTCACCCGGAAAGAAGTCCCCGGGGGCAGTTTGCGTGCCTCTTCTGGCGAGCTGACTACGGGCAGCCCCGAGCGATTGCCGCGCATGTCCTGCCCGCGCCTGCGATCCTGACTCCCGATGTTCTGACCTCGCCTGCGGTCCCTGCTGGAAATATCCTGACCCCGGCGCTGATTGCCTTCGCGCGCCCGATTGGAGCGGCGATATTCGTCCAAGCGTCCTTCGCGCACTTCAATCTGGCTATCGACATTGCGGTCAGCCCGCGCGTTGTCGGCTTCCATGTTCGCTTCACGCAGCAGGTAATCCATTTGCTCCTTGACCGGCTGGGCGCGCTGCATCAGCTCTTGCACACCTTCAGGCCCGGGATAGGTCGGGGGCACCGCCTGCATCATGTCCATGCCGAGAGCCTTGGCGTGGGGCAGCAAGTTCCGTAGTGCCGCGTTCCAAGTTGCTTGGTCTGTAGCGCGCGAAAGCTCCCCGATGGCCAGCCCATAGAAATCGCTTTCGGCTTCGAGCTGATCCACGAAGTTGTCTCGCATGGTCGAGCGAAGCTTGATTGCCTTCTCTGGATCGCGGCGAAGCATGTTGATAAAGGCCCGGTCTGCGCCGTCCTGAGGTTCGCCCAAGCTGGAAAGATCGGCCTGCGGTGCCTCGCCCTGCGAGCCATCAGGTGCCGCCCTGGCTTGTGCCCCCGCATCCCCAGCAACAGGCGGGGCGGCGCCCACGGTGACCGGCTGCCTTGATTGAGGCGCGGACCCAGCCAGTAGAGCATTGGGCTGCGGGTCCGGCTGACGCGAGGCAGGCGAACCCATGCCCATGAGGGCGTTCGGCTGACCACCCGGGGCGGCCCACTCGGCCGCAGACCGTGCGAAAGCCTTTTCGTCCGCGCGGTCCATAAGCGCAATGCCTACGCGCGGATCATGCTGGAACGCGGCGACAAGCGCATTCTGATTTTCAGGATCGGTCGCCAGCACGCCAAGAGCCTTGCGATACTCCCTGCGGTCCCGTGCCTCACTCGCGGCGCGGCCCATCTGTGAACCCATCGCAACGGACTTCAAAAAACCTTCATTCATTGTCTTACGCCCCTCAGTGTATTGTCGGCATAAACCGGAGATCATGCAGCCCAAGATCGAGCGCAACGTATGACGCCAGCGCGCGCCACCCCTCCGGGCTTTCAAGCAGCACAAGCAGATTGTCGGGAATGTGCGTCAGGCTCTCATAAATCTCACACGGACTTGCCGCGAAAACATTCGACAGAGATTGAGCGAGGCTCCATGCCGCAATGACCTTGAAACTTGCCTCTCGCTCGGCAAGCGAACGCTCGGCCTCAATAGCAATCGCTGCGTCGAGAAAGGGCGTTGGAAAGCCCATCAGAGCCCGACCTTTTCCCGCACCGTTGAGCGCAGATATTCCGAGACCGAGACGCCCGATTGTTCCGCCTGTGCGCGAAGCGCGGAAACCAGTCTCTCACTCGCCCGGAAGGCGACCAGATTGTCAGTGTGAACAGTTCGCATGCGACCTCTCATCCAAGTGTATTGCTGGCATAAGGCACCTTATTGGTAGAACCCCGGATCGCCCGTGCCGTCCACGGTGTTGGTAATGCTGCCCGACCAGTTGCCGCGCAGCGTCCAGCCTCCGAGCCCGGTGCCGGTATAGGCGATGGTGTCGAAGCCTTTGACGCCATCCAGAACCAGTTCGTTCGGATAGTCGTTCGCCTGCTTGCTCTGGACGCCCAGCGTTGGGAGCGAGGTTGCGCGAGTGGTCAGGTCACGCACATTGCGAACCTCGAACCGACCGCCGCCTGCGGTGCTACTCGAATTGTTGGCCGACAGAAGCGATCCACTATACGAACCATTCTCGCTAAGAAGGTCTGTATCGAGCACGCGCACTATGTCGTGCTTGGTGATTGCCATACCGAGCGGCTGAATCCCCGCTGCCGATCCCACGATAAAAGAGCCGCCGATAACATCGAGCGCGGCACTGCGGACGTAATTGCCCTGCGCATCCGCGACCTGAGACAGGTGGAAGAAATCGCGGTGCACCGCGTAGCGGGCACTGCTTGTAGTCGGGCTGGACTGATAGTCCGTGCCCTCGGCAACGGTGTTCCGCCAGTTGATACCTACGAGCTGGTGATTGAGGTGCGCCTGAATGATGGGCCTGGTCGCACCTGAGGAATGCTCGAAAGTCACCGACCCGGGATATTCCGCGATCAGCGAAACCCAATCCGGCAAATGCAGGTTTACATCCTGATAGGTGCCGGGATCGAGAATGATGGCCACCGGGTTGTCCTGTCGCGCGACAAGCGACACCGGCTGCACTTGGACCCCTAGCGGGGCGGCTAGTGGGCCATCGCGGTAGAGGGCTTCCGCCGCCGCCCGAGGCGTCGTGTAATCCCGTCCCGCTCCGCTACGGATGATATGCCGATAGTTCCAAAGGCGGCTGTCGCGCGGCTTTGCGGGGATCGAATAGGGCGTGTGGATAGTGCTGGGATTGATCCGGCCCTGCGCTGCACTGGTTATGAGAGTCGGCGCACCGCTGACAACCACTGAGCTGTCGTTGATTTCGAGATAGCCCGCGAGCCCGCTATAGTTCGCCCCATCTGGATCGCCACTCGGGAGCGTCGAGAGAGGGTCAATAGGGTTGAGAAGTACCCGCTCGGGGAAGTCTTCGTAATCGGGCGAGGCAACGGGGAAGTAGCCCACTTCATCGTTCAGGTCGTTGTCGAACAGATTGACCTGAAAGCTGGTGCCGGAAGTGATGACCGACGACACTCGAAGGTTGTCCGTCTCCGAGTTGAAGATAACAAGCTTCTTGATGAGCGCCCTTGCGTAGGCCGGTATGTCAGTAGCTTCTGTGTCCCACACCTGGGTCTCAGGCGCAGTCTCCACCGCGCGCTGCGCGATAACCTCTATCGTGTCGATCTCGGTTTCGGTCGGCAGTACCTGATCGCGGATCAGCCCGGCATTCGCCTGCGTGTAAGGCGCTGTCGGGTGATAGTAGCTGCCGAAGGGCGTTCCGTCGAAGTCGATCCGCATATAACCGACAATCGTTCCATCGGGAACGCCAAGCGTTGTGCCGGTTGCATAAATTGGCAGGCGGTCGCCACGCGTCAGGCCTGCATAACCTCGGTTCAGCGCACCTGCGACCAAATGCCCGCGCGCAATCTCAGGGTAGGCCCCCGCGCCGTCGAGCGTGTCGCCTCCACCCAAGATGAAGCGGAAGCGGTTAGACCCGTCCGCGTCCAGCTCGCGCACACCCAGCCCGGCTGGCCACGCAAGTTTTACTTCACCAACGAAGGTGAGCAGTTCCGGTTCAATGAGGCGATAGAGCGGGTCGGTCGCGCTGGGCGGCTTGATGTAGGGACGGCTTTTGCCGATCACCTCTTCGACAAGGTTTGCCTGCGAAACCCGGATTTGCCCGCCAGTGGACGGGTTGTTGACCGCAGCCACCGCCGACCCGTTGCGCTTCCACAGGTTCAGCGATTTGCCGTCTGTCGATGCAGCCCAATAGCTTGCCTGATCGGCCACCAGAGGCGCGACTGTTGCGGTAGCTGTCGCGCCCGTCCCGCTCCCGGAGGGGAGCGAGAGCGTAGGAGCCGTGGTCGCGGTCGAAAGCCCGGCATTCGTGATCGCGGTCGCGGTGACGACGCCGCCTGAGACAGTGTAGGTCCAGCTGAACCCGGTCGGCCCGCCAGATACGCCGCCCGCATAGGTGCCATCAGTATAACCCGAGCCCGCCGCCGTGATGGCAATAGCGGTAACGCCGCGAGGGAGGGCGCTGGCGTAATCGTTCGGATAGGCTTCGCCAGCAGTGGAGGCCGCAAGCGCCTGTCCCGCCGAGACTTCCGCCGCCGCCTGCGCATCCTCAGCGTTCGCCTGCGCTGTTTCCGCATTGGTTTCTGCGGTCTGCGCGGCAAGCGCCGACGATGCCGCTTCGGTCGCCGCAGTCTGAACCGCGCCTTGGTCGTAGCCGCGCACCGGGTCAACGTCCCAAATCGTCACCCCGCCAGCGTCAGTGAGAACCACGCGGTAGGTTGTGTCGGGGTCAAGATACGCCGGATCAAAAAGCCCCGAACTGTCGGCGGTGTGCGGGTTGGTGCCCGGCACCGTCCCAGCCTGATCGGTGAACCAAGTCGCCGGGGTCGTGGTCTCGCTCGCGTAGAAAAGCAGCCTTGCGCCGCTGATTGGATTGCCGTCGCTATCGGTCGCGCGAACAAGCGAAGGCTGGAAAAGATTGGCCATTCATCACCTCAAACCTACTGTGGTGCTGTTATACTAACGTAAAACACCAGTCAAGTTTCGTTCTTTCTTTACCCCCTGTTTGTTCGGTCGTAGGTGCCCCACTTGCGATGGGTAGAAAGCGCCTTCACAGCCTGAGCGACTACGCCCGGCGCGGATATCTGGTGAGGCTTGATTGCGGGTGCGGGCGGGTCGCTCTTGTGGACCCGCGCAAGCTCTTGCTGGCGTGCCAAGATCGCGGCTGGCGACCAACCCCGGACAACATCGCGGGGAAACTCAGGTGCAGTCAGTGCGGCGCTAGGCCGAAAAGGATCGGGCCAGCATTCGGGGCGATGGAACGCTAGAGAAGCGCCGCGACAGCGACCACGCCGCCAAACAGGACAAAGACACCCAGGAACAGGATCGTGCCCGTTGCGGCCATAGGCAGCGCCGTTCGCATAGCCCGCTCATCCTTGGCCCTCAGCACGCGAAGCCAAGGCCCTATCGCAAACAATGCGACCACCGCCACACTGACCAGCAGGAAGGAGAGCAAATCGCCCATGCCGCCTTGTATGCCTAGCGCACGCAGGCAGGCAAGCGTCATGCCGACTACCCGATTCCTCCCGGGGTGTGCTGCGCGCCTTCCGAAAGGCCCACGCTATTGACCGGAGAGGTTTCACCGGCTGGCGTGAAGATCACACCGCACCGCTCAAGCGCCACCTCGATAGCTGACAGATTGTTGGCGACGGGGACGGATCGCCCAGCCTCGTAATTCCTAACCGTGGACTCGCCCACGCCCGCCAGCGTCGCTAGCTCAGCCTGCGAAAGGCCGGCCAAGGCGCGCGCTGCTCCGCACAATTCAGGGGAAATCATCGTATAGCCTCCTAACGCTTTCCAACTACCATAACGGATAGCGTTTGACAAAGCCATGACAGTTAACTATAACGATTTTCGTTAAGGGAAACGCCCGACAAGCCGAGGCAAGAAGCTGTCACTCCCGCCCCGGCTCTAATCGAAACCTCACATGGAGAGGCACGACTATGACCGACCTTACCACCTTCAAGATCAACGGCACCACCCCATTCTGGAGCCCCGGCGATGTTGCCGACACTTGCCTGTCACAAGCCTACGCACTGCTTGCGCTACTGGCAGGCGCGAACGAGGTTTGCGACAGCGTGCGCGACGAACCGTGCGAACATGGCGAGCCGTTCGATAACCTGCGTCACAGCACCCACGCGCGCGGGCTCGACGGGATCGCAACGCTGATCGCCTTTGCGCAATTCAATACTGACGCAGCACGCGAGAAGCGGGCGCCCGCACCTGCGCAGACCGACGACGAAAGCGACACGCTGGACCAATGGGCGCAGGCAGTCACAAGATACCTTGAAGCCAAGCAGGCCGCAGAGCGCCACAGCGCAGACGTAACCTCCCGCAGCCCCGCTTTCGGTACGCCCGAGAATGTTGCGGACGAAGAGACGACCGAGAGGCTGGCGGACGAGCAGGCCAATGCCTTTGACGCGCTTATGCTGACCCCGGCACCCAACCGTAAGGCGCTCGCCTTCAAAACCAGCGCGCTTTCCACCTTCCTTGGCGGTGACGAGTGGCACAACAGCGCGCAGATCATCGAGCAGATCGCCGCCGACGCCGCGAGGCTTGCCGACTAAGCCCCTCACCGGCAAACAGGCCCCGCCTCTCAATCCGAGGGGCGGGCCTTCGTGTGTTTCAGACCTAATCCTACGCCTATCCAGCATCCGTAGCGAAGATTCTGGCTCCGCCACGGATTTAATCCGCTCTCTCTTCACAGGCCATCCCCAGCCTGAATTTGACCAACTACGGCTCGATCAGGAAGAGAAGGTCGGCCCAGGCGGAGAACCCTGATGGAGCGTGCAACCAAAGATCGACGCGAGGCTTTCGCTATCCTTCATCAGGCGGGTTGGTCTGACGGTCGCATCGGGCGAGCTTTGCGAATGAACAAAAACTCCGTCAGAAACTGGCGCGTGACCGCCGGTCTGGCGCCCAACTCATCTGCTCACACTGCGAAGATTGACGATAAAGAAGCGCTCGAAAGGTATTACCGAGGCGAAAGTGATGGTCAGATAGCGCGGGCCTTCAATGCTACACAGGGCGGCGTTACGCGATGGCGGTGGCGCAACAATTTGCCCCCCAATTTCGAGAGATCTCCACAAATCTCGAGAGACGCCAAGAGACGGGCGAAGTCGATGCTTCGCTTAGGAGCGACGAAACGGCAAGTCGCCAACGCAATCGGGGCGAGCTGCGTCGAGAGCATAAGAAAAATTCGACACGAGATGACTGACTCCGGATTGCGTAGACACGGGCTCACCAATCGATCGATACGCGCCCGCGTGCTTAAAGACCGAACGATCTATCGCCGTATTGAAACAGCGATCGGCAACGGACTTCCCTCCGATGTGAAGTGCGATGCCGTTGACGAACTCTATCTGGCGGTTTTGGATGGGCTGGTTGACGAGCAGTTCATCGAGCAAGAAGCCCGTCGGTATCGCAGTCGTGCAATAAACATGAACGGCTCACTCTTCGGCCCGCGCAGCCTTGATAGCGAGAATGAATCTGGTTGGAGCCTTAGTAATTTAATTGAAGATTACACCGCCCTGGCCGACATGGAGGAGGCGGCCTCGGTCGCTTACGGGGACCAGAGTATCGATGCTTGCAGCGACTCGTGAGTGCCGAGCCCCGCAATTCTACTGACTCCCCTCGGCAGCATGATGGGCCTAGCCTCTTCTTGGAAACGGGGGAGAGACAATGAAGGCACTACTACCAGCAATAGCGCTAGGAACGGCCACGCTTGTTAGTTCAGGCGGTCCAATCTGCGGCACGGCCTACGCTTCGGAAGCGTGCTGCAAAGTTTGCAAGGCGGGCAAAGCATGCGGCGATAGCTGCATCGCCAGGGACAAAGCCTGCTCGAAGCCCAAAGGTTGCGCGTGCAATGGGTGAACCGGTTTTGGGTTGAGTCTTACCTACCGTTTAGGGGCGCTGCTGTCGGTGTCGACAAAATTGCCCAGTCTAGAGGCCCACCGGGGCTTCCTCGGGGGACGAAGCGCCCGAGGCATTTCTCCTGAATGGCCCAGTGGCCACAAATAGCCCCGATGAGCGACCCCCGCTTTCCGAGACGCTACGCGGGTCTCAGGCAACGTGGGACAAGCAATATAGACATGCCCGATGGATTCGCCAATGCGGCCTGCCCGCGCCATGCTCATAGCCAGCTAAGCGCCCACAAGGCCAAGCCTAGTAGCGACAAGGCTAGCAGGAAGGCGAATTCGAGACGGAGGCGCATTGAAGCTCTGCGGTCCTGAACCATTTTTAGCGGCTTGCCCTTCTGCCAACCATTTGGGAGCTCGACGCGTAATGTTCGCTTGAGATGAGTATAAAGCTCTCAGGGCTCAGAGGAAAGCTGGGCGAGCGACAGCGCAAGCTTTTTTGCCTTCGATCGGAAAGCCGGTGTTGGCGCTAACACCGGCTTTCGCGCGCGCGAAAGCCGGTTGCTCAACCATGGCTTGGGGACTTGTTCTAGACATTCTGAAATGCAAAGAGCATAAAATCAGCAAGCTAATGGCCTGCGCGCGAAGGTCGGACAATCAGCACCTGGCGGGGCGTATGAGCTTTTGCGGCATATAGTTGTGGAATGCGCTGGGGGGCAAATGTCATTTTCAAGACGATCGTTCTTAGCTGGTGGAAGTGCGTTCGTCCTCGCTTCCTGCGGCCCTGACGAGATTAAATCTCAGAAACCGTCCGGCCTAGGTTCTGAGGCGTCGCCTTTCGGTGATGTGAATAGTTCACCGGGAGCGCCAACGAAAAAGCCTGAATCCGAGGTTGCTCCCGCCAGTTTTGGCCAGCCATTTGACTCCTCTGCAACTTCGCTTGATCCATACCTGAGCTCAATCGTTTCAGAGATCGTTCTATTTAATGCCAAGAATCACGACTACTTCATTTCGTTAGTGGAAGCGTCGGCAAGTCAGTTTCAGGCTCACATCTGGGATGAACAAATCGGCGAAAGGGTTGCATATTTTCGCCTTCTCAGTCCCAACTATAATGACTTGCCTGAGCGTATCGCTTTGGTGCCTAGAAATCCCTTGGCGGGAGCCAAATGGTCGGGCCTTGAAGGCTGGATCAAGTTGAACGCCGAGAATATCGTGCCAAGCCCCGCGCGTTCCCAGTTTAATAATCCCGCTCAGAGCCGAATAAATCGTGCGAATGTCTCTACCCGAAACGACTATGAGAATCGCGACCGTCTTGATGAATTTGAAGAAATAATACCCGTAGGTCCGGGGCGGGAACATACTACAATTCGTAGTGCTCTTGAGAGCCTTTACGATGATGGGCCCCTTGCTGACCAAGCAAACCCAGCGCAGCTACCGACTTGCGCGCGTGCAAATCCCTTTCACCGTATTGCCCTCGTGTTCGATCCGGGTGTCTACACCGGCGTTTCGGAGCATGTGCCGGACTGGGTTTACCTTGTTGGTCGTATACCTAATACCGTGGTCCTAGAGCATACTCCAGGAGCTACACGCGCTCTGATTGAGGGGCAAGCGAACACCGGGGCCTATCGACTGACGATCAGGAATAACGTTCCAAATGGTTCGGGGCCGGCCCGATACGCTTGGCACACAGATTACGTGCATGGGGTGCAGGTTCCCGACACCGAAGGTGACATCAACCGGAACTACGGAGTATATTTCGAACAGGTCCGTTTTGTTGTTGGGCCGCAGGCCCAAATCCAAGCTTATGGCTCTGGAATTGGGGTTCAAGCATCAGCTCAATTTCTTCAGTGTGACTTTGATTGCGAAAATCCGGCTTATTCCGGTATCCTCGCCTCGGCGAACAACTCCTCCGGAACCATTGGGGGTGGGCGTTTCACTTTTGAAAGCTGTCGCGACCTAAGCAATCGAGATGTTCCGTCGATCGGCGTCCAGACTAAGACTAATTCGACCTACCCCAATATTGTTGAGGTGAAAAATTGCCCGGGGTTTAATAAGATTAGCCTTGCAGCCGGAAGTCTTGGAGATTTTAAGGGCAAGTGGGTGCTCCACACTAATCAGCCCATGGAGGTTATTTCTACCATTCCGGGTGACAATTTGACTGGACCCTGAGATAATTACTATTGCCATATAGCAATGGTAAAATTGAAAAAATTCAGAAATCAAGTCAATTTTTGGGGGCGCGAATGAAAGAAGTAAATCCAGGGGTGTGGCTAATTGGGGCGGTGGCTTCGTTGGTAATCCCAATGGGGGCCGTTCAGGCGGACGCAACCCCGGAATGCAATGAAAACGACGCCGATGTTAATTCCCTCGAGTGCGGGCGTAATTCTGATGCTTCCGGCGCAGCTGGCGCAACGGCTATTGGTGCAAATTCTCTCGCGCTGGGAGACGAAAGCACCGCTATGGGCGAAGGTGCCATCGCTACAGGAGATCAGGCAACAGCGATTGGTGAGGATGCTACGGCGATTGACGCCGATGCTACGGCGATTGGGAACAGTGCAGATGCTAGTGCTGAAGATGCCCTCGCTGTCGGCGCTGACTCTTTTGCTAATGGTGTTGCTTCGACGGCCGTCGGGACTGATTCTCAGGCGATCGGGGACCGAGCTACGGCAGTTGGCGCGGGCTCGGTAGCTGATTTTCGTTCTTCGACGGCTATAGGTTATAGTGCGAACGTTGGAGGAGTGGGCGCGACTGCGGTAGGCGCTGCGGCCACCGCGAATGCGGCTAATGCCATTGCCTTCGGCTCGTTCGCCTCAGCTAGTGCCGCAAGCGCAATAGCAATCGGCGGGGATGGTGCAGATGCGGATGCGTTGGGTGCTCAGGCCAACGGCACCGAGACGTTAGCGATCGGAGCGGATGCCTCTGCCTCTGGCATTCGTACAACCGCCTTCGGATACGGCGCTAGCGCGGTCGGAGTGCAATCGACGGCTGCCGGGTCGGGGGCCTCAGCTGTTGGGGTCGGAGCGCTTAGCTTTGGCGCGTACTCGGCTGCTCGGGGAGACTTTTCAGTCGCGCTGGGTTATTCGAGTTTTGCGCCGAACGTCCGAGCTACAGCAATCGGCAATGGTGCGCAGGCCACCGGGCGAAATGCGACTGCGATTGGTCGTGCAGCAGTGGCGCGCGCTGCAAACGCGACAGCCATTGGGGGTGGGGCCTCTGCTGACTTTGTAGGTTCGACAGCAGTAGGCAACGGCGCAACAACAACGGCTGATAATCAAGTGGCAATCGGGACCGTGAATGACACGGTTGAGGTCGCGAGCTTAGGTAATGGCTCATCGCAGCAGAGCGGCTCACTGTTTCTAGTTACAGCGGACGAATCTGGCACTTTGGGACGGACCCCATTTAACCCGGCTTCGATTAATATTTCCGGATTTCAAACTGCCTTTGCGATGCCAAGCGCCCAAGTAACTCAGTCGCAATTTGATGCACTGTCTGGCGACGTATCTCTCCTCGCTGGGCGTGTGGCTGGCCTAGAAAGCCAAGTCGGAGGACTTTCTATAACGCTTCAAGAACTTGATCGTGCGCTCTCTGGCGGTGTTGCCGCTGCGATGGCGATGGGAGGGCCAGCATTGGCGCCTGGCAGCAACATGTCGTTGTCTATGTCAGTTGCGAACTATCAGGGAGAGCAGGCAATCGCAGGCAATTTGACCGGAAAGATTGCAGAGGACGTCTATATTTCTGCTGGTTTAAGTGGAAATACGGGCGACCGAAGCTTGGGTACGCGAGCCACCGTACTGTTCGGTTTCTAATACAACGCTCATAACTTAGGCACGCGCAAGCAGAAGCTGCACCAATTCCTCAGCAAGGGTTACGGCATCGAGAAGCTGCGCGAGCAACGCCAAGAGGTCCTGACGATGCTAAAGCTCTCTGACGACATCGACGATTTCAAGCGCCTCTACGAGAAGCGATTTGGCCCGATGGACGCTCAGTGGAGTTTCTTTTTCTCAGAGGAGGGAAAGCGATAGAAAGCGAAACCCCCGGAGGGCCATGAGGCTGTCCGGGGGCTCTATTCCGTCCAAGGCCGTTTGCAACAGTGACGAACCTTGGCTCACACATTCGATATAGCGATATGGCGAACGAACCTCAACACAATCTTACCGATGACGAACTTCGTGCGCTTTATGCCGTCATATCGAAAGAGCGCATGGGCACGTATCTGTTTGCGTCAGGACACGACGAACAACGCGCCGCACGGCTCTACATATGGAATGCATTGGTCGGTGAAGCGTTTCACGTTCCGATACAAGCGGTGGAAGTAGGGTTGCGGAACCGCATCAATCACGCACTCGCCGCAAAATATGGCGGCGAATGGTGGAACTCGCAACCGTTTCTCGACCTGATTGATGGCGACAGGCTTGATGACCTCAACCTGGTGCGTTCTCGTATCAAGCGACGCAAACAAACGCTTGGCACCGGTCAAATCGTAGCAGGTTTGTCGTTTGGCTTCTGGGTCGGAATGTTAGCGAAACGCTATAACCCAGAATTGTGGAGCGCCCACCTCCATAGCAGCTTCCCACATTTCCCAGAAGATAGAGGGCGAAAAAGCTTAGCGATGGAAGCGGGTCAGATCGTCACGCTGCGAAACAGAATTTGGCACCATGAGCCGATCTTCAAACGCAACCTCATGGATGATTACAGCCGAGTGATGCAGCTTCTTGAATGGCTGTGTCCGGTGAAGCATTCGTGGATCAAACCGCATTGTAAGGTTCCGCAGATCATGCGCCAGAAACCCTAAACGTGGCTAGCTAGATATATAGGTCCCATTTGATAGGGAGGGGTGCTGGGACATCATGCTCGACCTTCACTCCCGCGAGTTCGAGAAACGCGGCCCCGTGTCTGTATCCAGTGCATGCATAGCCTCGGCCTTGCCGAGCAGAACGGCTCTGCGTCACCTTCAACATGTCGAAGAAGCAGGTCTGGTCGAAATCGTGCAATGTCGAACAGACGCTCGATCGAGGCTCGTTCACCTTACCGACCGAGCGCATCAATGCTTCCAGGCATACTTTGAGCGCGCCTCAAGAACCTGAAGCGCGGGCCCACGGGTCGTTAGTGCGATCAATCGCGAGCGCGCCGCCATATGGCTGACACAGGATGAGCGCCTCTTCTGGGGTCCCATGCTGCCATGTGACGTAGTTCTCAGGGGAGACGATCATGGGCATACGAGAGTGTACTTGCGCGGCGTCTCCTGCCGCATCGACCATGACCATGCTATAGCATTCACCCCATTCATCGCTGGCTCGCCAGATTCCCGCGACGGCAAATATTTCTGCATCGGGGAGGCTTATCCAGGTCCGCGTTTTGCTCCCGCGCTCCCCTGTTGCTTCAGCCCAAGCCGTAAGCGGAATGAGACAACGCCGTTCTTCGAAGCTATAGCGCCACATGAAGCTATCTAGCTTGTCGGTGCGCGCATTATTCACCGGCTTTGGCTTCAACGGCTCGCCCGTTTTCTTGCTCTTCAGCACGAGCGGGAAGCCCCACACCATTGATCGCAATTGGCCATTAGCGATGACTGCACCTTGATAGCCGGGATAGACTTCATCGGCGAAGTTGAGGCCCGGTGCGACAGTCACCGAGAAAAGGTGGGATATCTCCGACTGTGCCTTCGTCATACGATAAAGGTTGCACATTCAGCACCTATGCTCACGCCAGTAGCGATTCCAGCGTGCCGCCCAGCCGCCTGCAACCATAGCGCAGCTTAGGTCGCCACCTTTAGGGGATACGCACCAGGCAGCGGTGCGAATGCCCCCGCCAGAGCCATCCGACAAGCACTGCATTGTCGGACCAGTAACCAGCACATGCCCGTGCCGCCCTATGCCCGTAGGGTGCCCAACAAGCGCGACCAAAGCGTCTCGAGCTTCGATAGGGCCTATAGACGTGCAGGGGTGACCTTCGGTGCATGTACCGTCCATTTCGCGGGCACTAATGCCTGACAGCCTCACCCGCGGCCCCTCGGCGCACCAGATAGGCCCGTCACCATCCCACACGTGCGTGGGAGTGCAAGCAAAGGCTTCGCCAGCCGGAACGACCGCCACCGCCGCGAGGATTAGAAGATCAAACATGAGCCTTCATCGCATCGACTGACCAATAAGGCGAGCTGATTGATCTACCCCGGGGCGGTGCTAAGAGGCGCAATCCCAAAGGTTTAGGGATGAAAACAGGGGATCACTATGAAAAAGGTCGCTTTCGCGCTGAGTTGCGCGCTCTTACTGTCTGCGTGCGCGGGCAGCCTGCTTACTGTCGAACAGCCATACACCGGTTCGCAGCGCTACGAGGCGGCGCAACTCGAATATGACGATTCGAGCGTGCCCGTCGATCAGAACAATATCGACTACACGACCCGCGCGATGGATGCCGCGCTGTTCGATGGCGAGACTCCGATCTTCCGTCGTGGGGACGGGATTACGGTGCGTTATCGGTATGTCGGCTTCAACGAAGGTAGTCGCGTTGGCCGGTATTTGACTGCCGGAATCGGGGGCTCCTCGAAGGTATTGCTTGAGGCGGATTTTGTTGGGCCCAATGGCACCCTCTTGGCTCGTGTTCGCGGCGAAGGAAGCGTCAGCGGAGGGCTCTTTGGCGGTTCGAACAAAACCGGTATTGATAAGGCCATCGAAGAGATCGCGGACTACGCGGCGAGGACCTTCCGTTAGTCTCTAACCTTAAAGGCGCTTGCCGAATGCCACATCATCGGCAAGCGCCTTTATCTTGTCCAGCAATTGCCAAAGCGGCCTCCCACCAAGGAACTAGACCACTTGGCAGCGCGTCCCGGTGGACGAGATGCCCTATTCCCCCGAAGGACTCCCAGCGCGCGACCAGACCGCGCAGCTCTAGCCCCCGGCATTCGCCCAACCGGTCGAGCAGACCGCCCTTGCCATCGTAACCCGGCACGACCCCGAACAGCGGCCCCATAGTCCACCCCTCGCGCGCGGCCTGCCGACCATAGGCGTTGAAGAACCACGCTGACCGATCATACCAGTTAAGCCACCAGAGGCGCTCAGCCCACGCAGGAGGCTCGCACGGGTGCAGGCAATCAAGCGCGCGGTGCCAATCCGCCAGAGCAACGCGGGGATCGACAAGGGCGGGGACGTTAGGGACGATAGGGACGTTAGGTGCCTCTTGAGGGGCTATTGTCCCTTTTGTCCCTATTGTCCCGCGAGCCCCGACCTTGACGGACGCTATCTCACGCCACCCCACCGGCTGCCCCCTCGAATAGAGCGGGGTTGACGGCATAGTCTGCCGACACGCGCCCAACCGTTCCTCCGGCCCTTGAGGCGGCATCACGAAGCCAGCCCGTTTCACAGGCATAGTCCGCAGCCTCTTGTAGCGTGCGACCGGAGCGCATTGGGCCGAGGTGTGACTTGTGGGGCGAGCGCTTCAGGTCCCGCAGGTTAACCGTGCGAAGCCCTTGCTTACGGATATACCGCAAGAGCATCGCCGTGTTCCTTTCCACTTCCGGCAGGGCCGCGTCGCCATACACACGCAGGGCGGTGGGCTTGGCGTAATCGTCCACCCATTCAGCAGCGGACGCCAGCGCCTCGGCCGAAATGGCGTCAGGTTCCGCGCCGCCATCCCATGCCCAGCGCAGATATTCCGACACCAGAGCAAGACGCAAAACCGCCCCGTCCATTTTGCCGACAAACGACTTGAACAGCGCGGAGGCGTCCTGATCTATCCCCGCGTTTTCCGCCTGCCATGCTTCGAAAATATCGGCTGCAGCTTCCGAGAGGTTCAGCACTTGGGCGACCTTCGAACCATCCTCGGCCACACGCCAGTCGAGCATTTCGATTTTCGCAAAGGCGGATTGCAAATGCTCGACAGGGGCGAGAGAGCGAGGGCGCTGGACGCTCGGCACCTTTTCGGGCCACGCCCACAGGAAGCGCGCCGCCAGCCCGTCATCCACTGATCTAAGCAGCGCGTCGGCCAGCTTCGCAGGCTGAATGCCGCCCAGTACGGACACGCCATTAAAGGGAATAACGATAGGCCCGACCGCGCCCTTCCGATCCACGGTGAAGCTACGCCCGCCGAATGCCTCTAGCCAGAACTCGCGCCCGCCGGGGCTGTAACGATCGAAGCCCGTAAGCCATCCCGCCAGCTCGTCCCGAAAGCTAAGCACGCCTTGCGGGTTGCCTTGGAGGATTGTTGCCAATGCCTCAGGGGTTGTGTCCATCGTGAGGGTGCGACGCCGTTGCGGCTCGTCGGGTTCGATTGCATCCTCAGGCATTGCCGGGCGCCCCAAGCCTTCCTTGACCGCCTTCCCAACGTCATCCTGCCAGTGCTTGCGCGAGGCGCGCGAGTATTCGGAACGCTCCTGATAATCGCGCAGGTCCGCCTTGTGCTGTTCGGCGCTCGCCTGCTCTATGTCCCGCAGCGGGTTAATGATGGCATCGAGCGCAGGCGACTTGCGGGCGCTCGGGTCACCGACCACGCCACACCACAGGATGCACGGTTCACACCAATTGCTTTCCGGGTAGGGCCGCACCTTCCGCTTGCCGCCTATCAGGCTTGCCGTGGACGCCAGCAGGGCAATTGCGGGGTAATCCGGTGCAGTGCTAACATTCTCTGCCACGACCTCTAGAAAGCCCCATGCAGGGCCAAAGAGGGCCGAGGGCATCCGGGCGGGTTCGGCGCGTCCTCCGTTAAGGACCGACAGGTCAGGTTCGGGCCACGCGGGCAGTTCGCGGATTTGAGCAAGTGAAGTCATGCGGCAAGTTCCATTTCGGGCAAGGGCGCGAACTCGATAAGCTTGCGCCGCAATTCGGTTTGAAGATCGGGGCTTTTGATGATGAGGCGCGGACCAGACCGCAGGTGACGCCACGCGGGCGACGACCGCGACCAGTCGAGCAGGCAAACCGCCTCGCCCGACGCGGCAAGCCAATCGGCAGGCGTTGCCACGAGCGGCACCGGGTCGCCGTACTCTAGGAGGTGTTGACCCAGGGCGAACGCTTCACCCGTGCGGCGCAACCAATGCGCAGGCTGCCCGGATCGGAACGCCACCAGATCAAAGAACCCATCCGCCCCATCCCAGCAGTCAGGATCACGCACGGCGATGACGCACGCAGGAGAGCCCGAGGGGTCGAACTCGAATAGCCCGCCCCTCGCCTCCCGCACATGCGCAATGCCGATAGAGTGACCATTGCGGGCACCGATACGGCCAATCGCCATGGGTTCCACACCCAGCGCGGACAGTTGGGCAAAGTGCGCCTTTCGCACATTTGCCGCCGCAATGGTCATCTCGTCGTATAGCTGGCGCGAGAGGTTCATGCGGCCTCCCTTTCCCCGAGTGCTTCCGCAATCCGGTTCATCCAGTAACGCTGCCCCGCATCAAGCGGGCCGGTCTGTACCAGCACGGTCTGCAAAAACCGTGCGTCCCAATTGCTCAGGCGGTTGCCGTGCCGCAGCAATTGCTTTGCCGTGACCTGTGACATGGACGCGAGGCGCCAGCCCGAGGCAGGCTTGGGCACGAACCAGCGCGATCCGTCCCACGGGTTCATGGCCTCGGACATCTCCTTGTCGCTGGACAGATTCATACGCGCCCCCCGCCATGCAGTCGGGCCAAAGCCTCGCCTAGTTTCCTCTCGGCTTCACGCTTTCCGATCCGGCGGCCACCGCTCAGGCCAAGGCTGTTCTGCCTGACAGACCACGCATTGCGTTCGGCCCAAAGCATCGCCTCGAACCGCTCGGCCTCAGTGAGAGGACGTTGCTTTTTCGCCTCACTTTCGCTATGTGTGGACTGCTCGCCGCCTAAGAGAGCATTCACGCTGGAGCCGTTCGATCCGTCCCGCAAAGACAGGATCGGGCGGCTTCGGTCTTTACGGCTGACCGATGCACCATCCCTGACAAGGACCACCGCTCACGCCGCTTCCCGCTGCTTGTCGAGCTGGCGCGTGACGTATGCTTTTGCGCTTTCAGTCGTTACGCGCGTTGCCCCATCTACCTTGTAGGTTTCGACTTCGCCCCGGCTGATTAACTCCCAACCCTTTGTCTTGCCGCAAGGCACAAAGGCAATGAAGTCCTGAAACGACATTCCGAAAGGTTCCATTCTCCGCTTCCTTCTGTTGCCGCGCCCATTCGCGGCTTCGGAAGGACTATTGCGGAGCGGTGCGGGCAGACATAGTTAGAGCTGGACCAGCTAAAGCTATGGTCAACAAGGCATAGCTATGCCTTGCCAGCCCTCACTTTTTCCAAAGCCTTTTTGTAGGACGGGGACGTTTCGGGGACTTCGGCCCAAAGGGACGCCATGACCGATGCCTTATCTTTGCCCAGCTCCCGCGCAACATCTGTGGCAACTTTATTGATCGTCCACGCAGGATGCTTTTCCCAAATTTCCTGAGCGCGAACACGTCGCCCGTCGTAGTCTTTGAGAGCAAGCCGCCCCCCTTCAAGCACCTTGTCGCGCCTTGCCTTTTCATCAAGCGCGGGTTCCGCCAAGTCGGTTTCAGATCGAGCGAGAAGATACCCAGCGAGGGCCGCAGCGTTGATTGCATCCCTCGCCATGTCGTTGCCGTAGCTATCGCCTTCGTCCTGTAGCTCGTCTAGCCACCGGCAAAGGTCAGAGCCGCGCGACTCCGCTGTCCGCAAAAAGTAAGCTGCTTCCTCGACAAGACCATTCCGGCGCGCCGCGAAGTGCGGCAGCGGATAGTCGTTCAGTTGAGCGAGCCCAAGCATGGAGCAGAGGCGCGCCGCCATGCGCTCGAATGCTTCGTGCGGCGGGGCGAGACGCAGAGAGGTGGCCCCAAACAAGGTGACAAAGCCCCCATCTTGCGAGCGACCATCCGCCCGCTCGACTTGAAGGGAGAGGCGGATAGTGTTCCTGTCGTGGGGATGGAGGAAGGCCGCGCCCGCCTCGTCCGTGCTCGCGTCTATCGCTCGCACAGCATCGCCAGTGCCGAGGGCAATGGCCCCCTTCATGGCAGGGACGGAAAATTCATCGTCCGAGGGGAACCGAAGTCGAGCGCTGCCCTGACTATCGCTTGCGAAGTGCCACCAAGGGCGAGGCTCCCATTCGGCGGGATCAATGGAGGAACACCGAAAGTCCACCTCCACCCCATCAATCACACCCACCCGGTCAGGGCCAGTGATCCGCGCAGCGGCCCGGACCCTTTCACTATCAGGGCCCCACATCTTTTGGTTGGGAAACAACATCAAATAAGCCCCTCCACAGGGCATCCGCTAGGATTGAACGAGGCGGCAGGCCGGGCGGAAACCGACCTTTCGGGAGCTACCCTAGCCGCCTCGCCACTCACCCTTGCAACCGCAAGGGAAGCTGCACAACATCGCCGCTAGTGCCAGAGGCGTAGCGCCCCCAAGCATCGAGCAGCCTTCGTCTAAGCTCCAAGAACTTGGCCCGGTTATATGCGCGCTCCACCTTGTCGGGGACGACGTGAGCAAGTGCCGCCTCGCTGACAGGTTCGGGAATGCTCGGCATCTTCTCGACAGCCCAAGTCTTGAAGCTGGAACGGAACCCGTGGACCGTGTAGCCGGTCGGACGCGCGATCTTCGAGAGCGTCATATCGGACAGGGGGCGCCCACCCTTGCCGGGGAACAAGAGAGGGTCGGGGCCTTCGAGCCTCCAACGCTTCACACGTTCCAGAACCGCCAGCGCTTCAGGGGAGAGCGTGACCGTGTGCGCCTTGCCCGTCTTGCGCATCAGGTCCGCAGGGCGATTCCATTCGCCGGCGTCCAAGTCGATATGCGACCAGCGCGCCTCCCGTGCCTCCCCATTCCGGCAGGCGGTCAGGATCGTGAACAGCAGCGCGAGCCGCCCGACCGTTTCGGCCTCGCCTTCGAGCTTGGCGACGAAGGCGGGCACTTCCTCATAAGGCATTGCCTCGAAATTCCCCGAGGCACCCTGCTTGGCAAGGAGGGCGCTCAGGCTGGAACGCGGCGCGGCCTGATCGCGCCACCCCGAGGCCTTCGCATAATCGAGAACAAGGCCGACGCGCTGGCGAAGCTTGCGCCCGGCAGCGGGCTTGCTCAGCCAAACAGGGGACAGCGCCGCCGCAATGTCGCGTTCGTTGATCGTGTCCACCCGCAGCCCGCCGATCTTCGGGAAGATATGCAGCTCTAGCGTGGACAGGAAGGCCGCAGCGTGCCGATCCGACCATCCCTCAGCCCGTGCCGCATGGCATTGCTTGGCGGCGTCCTCGAATGTCGGGATCGCTGACAGGCCCTGTTTGCGCCACGCCTTCGGGTCGTTCCCCTCACGCACCCACTTGCGGCATTCCCTCGCGCGGTCTCGCGCCTCGGCCAGCGAGTAGTCAGCGAGCGAGCCTAGGCCAAGGTCATACCGCTTCGGCTTGCCGCTCTTTGGATTGATACCGTGCTGAATGCGGAGCATCCAGGAACCGGCCCGCGTTTCGGACACCAGCAGATAAAGCCCGCCGCCGTCGCCATAGCGACCGGGGCCAGCCGTTCGGACTTTTCTATCAGTTAGGGCCATCGCGCTCAGTTCCCACAGCTACTCCCACACTATGGGGCGGATTGCTGCGAACCGCAAGGGACCGATAGGGATTGCCAACGCCAGTGATTGCAGGCGCTTGGAGGAAGGCCCGGGGCGGTGCGAACCGTCACGATAGGCTAGTTATAATCCTCACGGGGCATCCAGCCTGCCGCTTCGCCCCGATACGCGAAGGCCCCCGCTATCGCGATTTTGCAGCTTCGTAGAGCCGTGCCGTGCGCGCGCCCGAACGGCAGAAGGCGAGGATCGGCCGGGGCAGTGCCTCCAGCGCCTGCGCAAAGGCGCCGCTCTGCGCGGCGAGGTCTTCCGCGCTGGCGACGGGGATGAAGCGCGTTTCGAGCCCTGCGGACCGGGCGGCATCTTCCAGCACGCTCCATTCCGGCTGACCGGGCTCTTCGCCATCGGGCCGGTTGCCGATCACCGACCTGAAGCCCTTGTCTGCCACTTCGGACATTTGCGCGGCCGAAAGCTGGCCGGTGGCGCAGACGCCCTCTTCGAGTTGTACCATGTCGACCATTGGTGGTGAGTCTCCCTGCTCGATGCTTCATCGCGGTTCGTGCAGGCATGCTTAGGCTCTCTCGACGCGCCGGACCAGCCAGTGGTTGCCCACCCGCGCATTGCATCCTATCGCCCATTGCATGAGCAATAGCAGTGGTGTGCGCGATCTGTACGATCGGCGCTTTTATGCAGCGGAAGAAGAAGCGTGTTTTGCCGACGAGGCCTGTTCCACCGAACAGACCCCGCAGACGCGCCATCCGGCCTACAAGCTGGCCTTCCGCGACGAAGAATTCCTGTTGCGGCCCGAACTGCGGCCGGTGCGCTTCCAGCTCGAGCTGCTGAAGCCCGAAATGCTGCTCGACCAGGCGGGCGTGGGCAGCACGATGGTGATGTACGGGTCCGCGCGGATTCCGTCGCCCGAAGAGGTCGACGCCCTGCGCGAATCCGCTGCCGAGAAGTCCGAAGCCGAACAGAAGACGATCGAGCGGCTGATCGAGAAGGCGAAATACTACCAGGAAGCCTACAATCTGGCGCGCATGGTCACCGAAAAGGCGATCATCGAGAACGGCCAGCGCCAGTTCGTCGTCACCACGGGTGGCGGGCCCTCGATCATGGAGGCGGGCAATCGCGGAGCCAGCGATGCGGGCGGCGAGAGCATCGGGCTGAACATCGTGCTGCCGCACGAGCAGGCGCCGAACACCTTCGTCACGGCCTATCTCAGCTTCCAGTTCCACTACTTCGCGCTGCGCAAGATGCACTTCCTGCTGCGCGCCAAGGCGGTGGTGGTGTTCCCCGGCGGGTTCGGCACGTTCGACGAATTCTTCGAGCTGCTCACGCTGGTTCAGACCGGCAAGATGAAGCCGCTGCCCATCCTGCTGTTCGGCAAGGATTTCTGGAACCGGGTGATCGATTTCGATGCGCTGGCCGAGGAAGGCACGATCTCCGCGCGCGATCTCGACCTGATCACCTGGTGCGAAACCGCCGAGGAAGCGTGGGCGGCAATCGCCAAGTTCTACGAACTGAAGGGCTAGGCTTCCAGCCTGCGCACGGCCTGATGGCCCAGGGGGCCGTTGCCATCCCCCAGGCCCGGCGCATTCTCGATCGCGGCGCGGGTGAATTGCCGTCCCAGCCGGATCGCGTGATGCATCGGTTGCCCGTGCCCGACCAGCGTGGCAATTGCCGAGGACAGGGTGCAGCCCGTGCCATGCGTATGCCGCGTGTCGATCCGCGCATCGTCGAACTGCATCAGGAACCCTTCGGGGCCGACCAGAATGTCGATCACCCGGGCGTCCTGCGTGTGACCGCCCTTGGCCAGCACATGGCAATCATAAGCCTTGGCGATATCCAGTGCGGCCTCGATAATGGCGCCGGTATCGCTCAGGCTGTGCCCGGCGAGGATTTCCAGTTCGGGCAGGTTGGGGGTCAGCAGGCTCGCCAGGGGGAACAGCGTGTCGCGCATGGATTGCACCGCGTCTTCCTGCAGCAGGCGCGCGCCCGAGGTCGAGACCATGACCGGATCGTGGATGATCGGCACGCCGCGCGCTTCGGGCGCGTTGCCGAGATACTCGCCCACCGCCGCCACGATCCCCGCATCGTGCAGCATGCCCAGCTTGATCGCGTCGATGCCGATATCGGTGAGGCAGGATTCGATCTGTTCGACCACGAAGTCGCCCGTCAGCGGGGTGATCCCCTGAACCCCAAGCGTATTCTGCGCGGTGATGGCGGTGATCGCGGCCATGCCATAGCCGCCGAGCATCGCGATCGTCTTGATATCGGCCTGGATACCGGCGCCGCCGCTGGAATCGGTGCCCGCGATGGACAGGATGCGGGGAGGGGGGCTGTCGGTCATGATCTGAACTTTCGTTCGCTGCTGGCCGGATACTGCTCGAGCAGCCTGGGCGCACGGGTGGGGCGATCCATCAGTTCGCCCCCGCAATTGGGGCACAGATCGTCCAGCGCTTCGGCGCATGTCGCGCAGAAGGTGCATTCGAAGCTGCAGATGAACGCGCCGGGCGATGATGGCGCAAGGTCCGCGCCGCAGCGTTCACAATCGGGCCGCATTTCAAGCATTGGCGAACTCGTGCATCAGGTTGCCTCGCGCACCGCGTCGCACACCGAATCGACCACGGATTCGACCTCGCCCGCATCGTCGCCTTCGGCCATCACACGGATCAGCGGTTCGGTGCCGGACGCGCGGATCACCAGACGGCCGCGGTCTGCCAGCTGCCGTTCCGCATCCTCGATCGCAGATTGCACGCTGGCAGCATCGAGAGGACTGGCGCCCTCGTAGCGCACGTTCTTCAGCAGCTGGGGAACGGGATCGAACATGCGCAGCTCCTCGCTTGCCGGGCGCTGCGAGCGTACGAGGCTGGCGAGCACGCGCAATGCGGCAACGGTGCCGTCACCGGTGGTTGCATGGTCCAGCAGGATCATGTGGCCGGATTGTTCGCCGCCCACGTTGAACCCGCCGCTGCGCATCCGCGAAAGCACATGGCGGTCGCCCACCTTGGTCCGCTCCAGCGTCAGGCCGACGCCTTCCAGATAGCGTTCCAGCCCCAGGTTGCTCATCACCGTGGCGACCACGCCGCCGCCGCGCAGCAGCTGCTTTTCGGCCATGCGGGTGGCGATGGAGGCCATGATCTGGTCCCCGTCGATCGCCTCGCCCTTCTCGTCGATCACGATCAGCCGGTCCGCATCGCCGTCCAGCGCGATGCCGATATCCGCGCCGGTTTCGACCACCCTGGCCTTCACCGCGTCGAGCGAGGTGGAGCCGCACTTGTCGTTGATATTGGTCCCGTTTGGCTCGACGCCCAGTGTGATGACCTCAGCCCCCAGTTCCCAGATCGCGCTGGGGGCCACCTGATACGCCGCGCCATGCGCGCAATCGACCACCACCTTGAGATCGTCGAACCGGGTCTTGTCGCTGATCGACTGTTTGACCGCGTGGATATAGCGACCGCGCGCATCGTCGATCCGCCGCGCCCGCCCGATCTCGTGTGCCGGGACAAGATCGGGGTCGCATTCGATCAGCGCTTCGATGGCCGCCTCTTCCTCGTCGGACAGCTTGAAGCCGTCCGGCCCGAACAGCTTGATGCCGTTGTCGCGGAAGGGATTGTGGCTGGCGGAGATCATCACGCCGAGGTCCGCCCGCATCTCGCGCGTCAGCATGGCGATTGCGGGCGTGGGGAGTGGCCCGGTCTGGATCACGTCGACGCCCATGCTGGTGAAGCCGGCCACCAGCGCGCTTTCCATCATGTAGCCCGACAGGCGCGTGTCCTTGCCGATCACCACCCGGTGGCGATGATCGCCGCGCCGGAAATGCGCGCCCGCCGCCTGCGCGACGCGCATCGCCATCGTCGCGGTCATCGCGCCCTTGTTGGTTTCCCCCCGGATCCCGTCGGTGCCGAAATACTTGCGTGCCATGGAGAGGTCTTCACACCCTTGCTTGTGGTCTATACCGGAGCTGGTTCGCGTGGGCTGCGCTTGTGGACGCCCGGGCGGTGAGAGGGAAGGGGGCAATCGCGCTTGTCGGCACCTGAAGCACAACGCCCGGCGAAACTGGTGACGCTGCGCCTGCCCATCTGGTGGACGTTTGGCGGGCTCGTGACCGGCCTGATCGCCGGATCGCTGATTGCGGGGCAACCCGTGGCCGAGCGCGTTCTGCCCGTGGTCCAGCCGGTCGGCACCCTGTGGCTGCGGGCGTTGCAGATGACGATCATCCCGCTGGTCGCCGCGCTGCTGGTGCTGGGCATCACCCAGCTGGCGAGCGCGGCGAGAGCGGGCGCGACCGCGCGCCGCATGCTGACGCTGGTTGCCGCCACGCTGGTCTTCAGCGGGCTTGCGACCATCATCGCGCTGCCCCTGCTGCTCGACGCGATCCCGCCGCCGCCCGGCGCGCAGAGCCTGCTGGCGGAAAATGTCGATCCGCAGCAGGTGCCCGGCCTTGCCGAGTTCTTCCTGTCGCTGGTTGCACCCAACATCGTTGCCGCTGCCGCCGAGACCGCGATGCTGCCGCTGACGATATTCTTCGCGCTGTTCGCCGTGGCGATCACCCGCCTGCCGGAAGACCAGTCGGTTATCCTGCGCAGCTTCTTCGAAGCGGTGGCCAATGCGATGCTGATGGTGATCGGCTGGGTGCTGTGGCTCGCGCCCGTAGGCGTCTTTGCGCTGGCGTTGGGCGTGGCGCTAAGGGCAGGGGGCGATGCGGCGTTCCTGACGCTGATCCATTACATCCTCAGCGTGGCGGCGATGGGCGGGATCGTGCTGGTCGCAGCCTTCGTGGTCGGGGCGGTGCGCCACGGGCCGGTCGCCTTCGCACGCGCGATGCTGCCCGCACAGGCGGTGGCCATTTCCACCCAGAGCTCGCTCGCCAGCCTGCCCGCGATGCTGGCCAGCGCGCGGCGGCTGGATGTGAGCGAGAATGTCGCCGATTTCGTGCTGCCGCTTTCGGTGGCGATCTTCCGCGCGACCAGCCCCGCGATGAACCTGGGCGTGGCGATCTATGTCGCGCATCTGTTCGGCATAGAGCTGGGCCTACCGGCCATGCTGGCGGGGCTCGCGGTCGCCTTCGTGATCTCGATCGGGTCGGTCAGCCTGCCCGGCTCGATCAGCTTCGTGGTCTCCATCGGGCCGATTGCGCTGGCCATGGGCGTTCCGGTGGAACCGCTCGCCCTGCTGGTTGCGGTGGAGATGATCCCCGACATCATGCGCACACTCGCCAACGTTACCGCCGATGTGGCGCTGGCGAGTGCGACCGACCGGGAAAACGGCGAAAATACGCCGGATGATGCAACGGATGGCGCGTCCGCGCGTTGAGGCACCGACACCTGATTTCAAACCCACAAAAAACGGGAGAAAACCAAAATGGCTTTCGAAGTAACTCCGCTGCCCTATCCTGACGACGTGCTGGCCCCTGCGGTTTCCGCTGAAACGCTCAGCTATCATCACGGCAAGCACCACAAGGCCTATATCGACAAGACCAACAACGCGATCGAAGGCACCGACCATGCCGACAAGTCGCTCGAAGCGATCATCGCGGCGGCGCGCGGAAGCGACCAGGGCCTGTTCAACAACTCGGCCCAGAGCTGGAACCACGGCTTCTACTGGAATTCGATGGCCGGCCAGGAAAGCGCCCCGTCGGACGAGCTGAAGAGCATGATCGAAAGCGCATTCGGCTCGGTCGATACGCTGAAGGAAAAGCTGCAGGAACGCGGCGCGGGCCACTTCGCCAGCGGCTGGGTGTGGCTGGCCGAAAAGGGCGGCAAGCTCTCCATCGAGGAAACCCACGATGGCGATACGCTGGCCGACCAGGACGGCGTCAATCCGCTGCTCGTGATCGACCTGTGGGAACACGCCTATTACCTCGATCACCAGAACGCGCGTCCCGCCTATCTCAAGGCGCTGACGACCGAGAAGCTGAACTGGGCCTTCGCCAGCGAGAATCTCGCGCGGGGCAAGACCTGGACCTATCCGCAGTAAGTCCCGGTTAGTTGGACATTCGAGGGGTCGGGCCGGAAGCGGCCCGGCCCCTTTTGCTTGAGCCCCCCATCCTGGCCGGCGGGATCAGCCGGGGCGGGTCTCGCTCGCCGTCGCGGCGTCGGCGCCCGTCTTCCCTTCCGCGTCCAGTTCGATCAGGGGTGTCTGGAACAGCGGCTCGCCAAAAATGAAGCCCAGCAGGTTGGGCCGTCCGATATGGTCGAAGAATGCGGTCAGCATCAGCAGGATCGGAACCGACAGCAGCGCGCCGACCGCGCCCCAGATCCAGGTGAAATATGAAAAGGCGAGCAGGATCATCACCGGGTTCATGGTGAAACGCCGCCCGAGGATCGCGGGCGTGATCGCATTCGCTTCGAACACATGCAGCACCACGTAGGCGACCGGCGGAATCAGGCCGAGGAATACGGTATCCGCCGTGCCGAGCCCGAACAGGGTCAGCAGCGCGGTCATCGCAAGCGGGCCGATATAGGGAATGAAGTTCAGCAGAGTGGCGAGGCCGCCCCACATGATCGGCGCGGGCAGGTCCATTGCCCAGGCACCCAGCGCCACCACGATGCCCACGCCCAGATTGATCCAGGCCACGGTCAGGATATAGGCCGCCACCCGGTCCTGCACCTCGCGCAGGACCCGCGCCGCCTTGACGCTGGTGCCGAAGCTGGTGCGCCCGAAAAGGATGTTGCGCCGCAGCCGTCCGCGCGCCTCGATCATGAAGAAGGCCATCAGGAAGGTGAGCATCACCTCCAGCAGCAGCACCGGCGCACTGATCGCGACCTGCTGGAAGACCGAGGGGCCCGCGAGGACGACCTCGTTTCCGCCCGAGCTGCCGACCAGGTCGGCCAGCCGCTCATTCGCATTGGCGAGCCAGGCGAATTCGGCCTGCAGTTCCTCGTAGCGCGCGCCGATTTGCTCGATCAGTTCGGGCAAGCGGTCGAACAGGCTGAAGGCTGGCTGCAGGATGGCGCTGAAGGCCAGCACCACGATGGCGACGAAGATCAGCAGGGACAGCACGGAGGCGAGCGTGTTGGGCACGCCCCACGCCGAAAGACGGTCTGCCAGCGGCGCCAGCAGCACCGACAGGATGACCGCGGTGGTCAACGGCAGGAACACCACCGAACCGATCGACAGGACGAAGGGCAGGGCGAGGAACAATCCGATGCCCAGCAACAGCACCAGCGTGCTGAGGAGCCGCAGTTCCTGTTCGGCAAGAAGGTTACGCTTCTTTGTGGACCCGCCCTTCGGTTTCGGGGCTGCGTTCGGCCCGGCGCCGGGATCGCTCACGGCGCACCGCGCGCGCGATCGTCAGGTGCGCCCATTGGTCGGCTCGGCAAGGCCATTGCCCGCGGCGACATCGTCCAGTTCCTCGAGGATGGCGCGGTGCGCGGTATCGTCGTCGATCGAGCGGCGCGGAATGTCGCCATCGGCGAGCATCGCGTTGAGCGTGGCGCGGGCGCGGCCAACGCGGCTCTTGATGGTGCCCACGGCGCAGCCGCAGATATTGGCCGCTTCCTCGTAGGAGAAGCCGCCCGCCCCCACCAGCAGCAAGGCCTCGCGCCGTTCCGGCGGCAGGGTCAGCAGCGCACGATGCATGTCGGACAGGTGGATCGGCTCTTCCTGGCCCGCGGGCGCGGTCAGGATACGCTCGGCGACGTTTTCGTCATACTCGCCGCGGAAGCGGTTGCGGCGCATGTCGGTGAGGTAGGCGTTGCGCAGGATCACGAAGGTCCATGCGCGCATGCTGGTGCCCGGTTCGAAGCGTTCCTGCGCGGCCCACGCCTTCATCAGTGTTTCCTGCACAAGATCGTCCGCCATGTCGGGGCGACCGCAAAGGCCGCGCGCGAAGGCACGCAGATGCGGCACCACGGCGGTCAGTTCGCGCTTGAACTCAACCGGATCGGCGGCCGGGGCTGGGTGCGAGCTCATGCGTCACCCCCGTCCCTGCCGGATTTCTTCTTGTCCGGTTCGTCCAGTTGTTCGAGCAGATCCTTGAAACTGTCGGGGATCGGCTCGTCGACGACCGAATCATACAGATTGCGCAAGCTGTCCGCCCATTGAGGCTGACCCATCGGCTTCTCACCCTTGTCGGCGCGCCGCTGGGGCGGGCGTGGTTCTTCTGGTTTCTGATTGTCGTCCATGTCTGTCGGCTAACATGGGCCTTCGCAAACCGAAACCCAAGCCCGCCACTCCCGTTAACGATCCTAGATAGCCGGAACGTTGCGGCCACCACGTGGTTCCCCCTGTGACCGATGAACAGAGCACGCGTCCGAAATGCCCGGGCGCCAGACACAAGCCGGAGTACAAGTGGCGTCCGATTCCGCACTCCCTGTACGTCGCTTCCGACGTTGGCTGATCTATTACCCGCGCGCAGTGCCGGTGATCATTTTTCTGCTGATCACCGCGATCACCGCGCTTAGCGTTTTTGCGATCGAGCGCGGCGAGCGCCAGCGCGAGAAGGCCGTTCTGGGCGAAACGACGCAGGTGATCGCGTCTTCGCTCGACCGGCGGGTCAACACCAGCGGCTCCTACCTGATTGCCGGTGCCGCGCTCATCAGCACGCTCGACCGGGTGCCGGCCAACCTGTTCCGCCGCTTCGCCACCGAGCTGCGGCTGGATGCGGATTATCGCGGATCGGTGGGTATCGGGTGGAGCCCGATCGTGCCGCGCGGCCAGATCGACGCGTTCGAAAGGATGGTATCGTCCGAAACCGGCCAGAACTTCGAAATCGAGCCCCGGCCGTCGCGCGAAAGCAATTTTGCGGTGCCGGTCACCTTCTTCGAACCGATGGAGGAAGAAAGCCGCCTTGCCGTCGGCTTCAACATGTATTCGGAGGAAACCCGGCGGGAGGCGATGCAGGAGGCGATCCGGACCGGTCGGCCGACCGCCAGCGGCAAGCTCGATCTGGTCCAGAACCGCGAGGGCGCGCGTGCGGGGTTCATCGTCTACATGCCCGTTTTCGAGCCCGGTACTGATCAAGAACTGATCCGTGGCTTCGTTTACAGCCCCTTTAATTCGCAGGATTTTCTCGATTCCGTACTGACCCGCGAACTGGTCGGGCGGCGTGGTGTGAGGCTGTACGACGGGGCGCCGGAGCCTGCCAATCTGATCGCATCGCATGCGCCTGAGCGGCTGACCGGCAATGTCACCCGTATCGAAGTGCAGCTTGCCGATCGACCGATGACCGTGGAGGTGGAAAGCGCGCGCGGCGATGCACTGTCGCTGCTGTCCATGATCACGCTGCTGTTCGGTATCGCGGTGGCCAGCCTTTCGATGCTGGTCGCGCG
Organism: Citromicrobium sp. UBA3494; assembly: GCA_002377695.1. Taxonomy (GTDB): domain Bacteria; phylum Pseudomonadota; class Alphaproteobacteria; order Sphingomonadales; family Sphingomonadaceae; genus Alteriqipengyuania. The sequence goes on from DFQH01000004.1 coordinate 49,451, forward strand.
GCTGCTGACCCAGCAGGCGCATGAAGACCAGGCCGCGCTGGATTTCTATGCGGAGCAGAACTCGATCCGCAATTCGCTGACGCGCGAGCTCAATCACAGGGTCAAGAACACGCTGGCCAATGTGCTCTCCATCGTCGCTCTCACCCGCCGGCGCGCCAGTTCGCTGGAGGATTTCGCCAGCGGGCTCGATGGGCGCATTCGCGCGCTTTCGGCCACCCACGACCTGCTGACCCAGTCCGAATGGGGCACCACTCCGCTGCGCGCCGTTCTGGAGGCGGAACTGGCGCCCTACGCGAACACGCAGGACGATACGCTGCATTTCGAAGGTCCCGAAGTGGAGCTTGCGCCCAATGATGCGCTCTCCTTCGGCCTGGCGATCCACGAGCTGGCCACGAATGCTTCGAAATACGGCGCGCTTTCGGTTGAGGAAGGGCGGCTGTCGGTCACATGGTCGCGGCTGGAGGCCGGTCTGGTGGAGGTCGTCTGGCAGGAGGCGGGCGGTCCCCCGGTTCCGCAAACCCGCTCGCGCGGGTTCGGTACCGAACTGATCGAGAAGATCGTCGCGCACGAGTTGAAGCACCCGGTCGATCTGCGCTTCGCACCGGAAGGCGTGCGCTGCGTCCTGCAGGTCCCGGTGCGCAAGCCGACCGAATTCCGCATGCGCGCGCGCAGCAAGAAGCTGAGCGATCATCAGCCCGAGGGCTGAGGCCGCATGCCGGTCGCCGCCGCACCGCAGAAAACCCGTAGCCAGACCAAAAAGGGCCCCGCAATCGCGGAGCCCTTGTTCGTGTCGGGTCGGTCGGTGGACCGCGTCAGGCGTTGGCGTCTTCGCGGTTCGAATTGAAGAACAGCGCCTGGCTGATTGCCGCGCGCACCGTGGCTTCCTGGAACGGCTTGGTCACCAGGTAGGTCGGTTCGGGCCGGTCGCCGGTCAGCAGGCGTTCGGGGTAGGCGGTGATGAAGATCACCGGCACGCTGCCGATGCTCAGAATATCGTCCACCGCGTCGAGCCCGGACGACCCGTCGGCGAGCTGGATATCCGCCAGCACCAGGCCCGGGGTCTTCTGCGCGACGACTTCCTGCGCCTGCGTGCGGGTGGCGGCGGTGCCGCAGATGTCGTGGCCCAGCCCGCGCACCAGATCTTCCAGCTGCATGGAGATCAGCGGCTCGTCCTCGATGATGAGCACACTGGTGGCGGATTCGCGATCGATCTCGGCAATCGCATCCTGCACCATCTTCTCGACCTCTTCGGCCGGGATCTCCATGATTTCGGAGGATTGCTCAATCGTGAAATCTTCCAGCGTAGTCAGCAGTAGCGCCTGCCGGTTGAGCGGGGTTACGTTCTGGAGGCGGTCGGCCTCCACATCGCCCGGCAAATCGGCCGCGTCGGCGCCCTGATCGGCAACTTCGAGATAGGCGCTGGACCAGACCTTGTTGAACGCACGGTAGAGCGGCACGCGGCCGCCTTCGAGCGAGGCTTTCAGGTCGTCATCGGCCAGCGCGGCCTCCAGCGTGGCGCGCACGAAAGCGTCGCCGGTTTGCTGCGATCCGGTCAGCGCGCGCGCGTAGCGGCGCAGGTAAGGGAGGTTCGCAGCGACATTTTCACCAATGGACATAAATTCTCTTTCCCGTCTGAACCTCCATCGCAACGTGCGGCGTGAAGGGCGGTTCCAAGGCTTCGGCTCTAGCCGCCGCACAGGAGATATCAAAAAAAATTGTCGGGCGTGGAACCCGGGCGGGTGCGGTGCATTTTCCCTGTATCACCGCCGAGACCCCCCTCCCGTCCAAGCGGCTGGTGATACGATCCCGAAGGCCTTCGTTCCGTTAACAGACGGATCGAAGGCCTTTTTTTGTTGGCCGTCCGGTTGCCGACGACGGATGAGCCATGCCGCATGGGCCCCCGTCCGAGGGGCAGCGGCAGCGGCAGCGACGCATTGTGATAAATGTGGTGTCAGTCTCGCCGCAGGCGGGAGAACAGGCCAGTGCGTGCCCGCGCGCGGGCAAGCTCCACCAGGCGTTCGAAATCGTAGGGCTTGGCGAGAACCGGTCCCAGATCGGCGATGTCCTCGGGGATTTCCTGCGGCGATCCGGTGGCGAAGATGACTTTCGGAGCATCCGCACCAAGCGCGCGGAGCAGCTCGGCGATCGCCCAGCCATCGCCTCTGTCTGCCAGGTGAACGTCGAGTATCACCGTCTCGAACCGCTCGTCGCGCAGGGTATCGGTCGCCTGCGCGGTGCTCGCAGCGATTACCACGCGGCTCGCGCCTGCATCCAGAAGCGCATCCTCCACCGCAAGGGCCAGGGCTGCGTCGTCTTCCACCACAAGCACGGGGCCGAACTTTCGAGTCTTGCCTGAAGGGGCGCCATCCGGCGGCATAGTCTTATCGTCCCTGGTGAAAAACCGTGCCGGTGATGGGCACGGTCAGACAATCGAACGACGCAGGGTGCCCGGGCGTTCCGCTACAAATGCTTCTCGTAGATGATGTATTCGCGGTTGATCCGGCTGTCGATCGTATCCGCGATGGCCACCATCCCCTGGTTGTCCTCGAGAATCCAGCCGATCTCGCCGCGCCTGGAATCGAACAGGTCCGATGCCGAGCGGCGGATTTCGTCGATCATCATGAAAGCGAGCTGGCCTGCCAGCGCGGAGTTGTGCAGCCGGCTGCGTACGCCCATCAGCGGCACGCGCATGCCCGCGCCCCTGGGTTTGCGCAGCCAGCGCAGCGTCGAAATCCAGCCGAAGGGGAACAGCTTGCCCTTGGTGCGCGCCAGCAGATCGTTGATGTCGGGCAGGGTGAGCATGAAGGCGACCGGTTCCCCGTCCAGCTCCGCGATCCGGTTGAGTTCGGGGTGGACCAGCGGCTTCAGCTTCTTGCCGGTATGCGCGACCTCGGCCGGTGTCAGCGGGACAAATCCCCAGTTACCCGACCATGCATCGTTCAGGATCTCGAGAATGATCTCGATCTCGCTCTGGTAATTCTGCAGATCCACCTCGCGCACGCGAATACGGGGATTGCGCTCTCCCGACCTCACGATCCGGCGGACCAGCGGCGGGAATTCCTGCGAGATGTCGAGGTCGTAAGTGTGGAGCCGCTTTGCGGGCCGGTACCCGTGCGCGGTAATGAAATCCGCATACTGCGCCGGGTGATGGCCCATCATGATCATCGGCGCATGATCCTGCCCGCGCACCAGCAGGCCCGGCTCTTCCCAGATCGACATCGAAATCGGGCCGAGCACGCGCGTCATGCCCTTGGCCCTGAGCCAGTCTTCCGCCTGCCGGAGCAGCGCGTCGGCCACTGCCTGATCCTCGGCATCGAAATATCCGAACATGCCGGTGCCCGGCCCCATGCCCTGTTCGGCGGGCACTTCGAGTGCGAGCCGGTCTATATGTGCGCTGATCCGCCCGACCGGCCGGCCTGCGCGGTGGGCGATGAAAAGCTGCACGTCGGCATGACCGAAGAAAGGGTTCTTTTCAGGGTGGACGAGCTCGAGCTGTTCCGAACGCAGTTGCGGCACCGCGTGTGGCACCTGCGCGGCAAAGCGGCGGCCCAGGTCGACGAAGGCCTGGCGGCCGCGCTTGCCGGTAGCAGGCTCGATCACTATATCGCCGCCCGGCGCAGAGGCGCCGGGGCCGCTGGTGGTTGCATCCGTCACTCGCATGTCCCGTATCTGCTTGTGCAATCCGGCCCCTGTGTCGCCCGCGTGCGCCGGACGCAAGCCAGTCGATCACTCTGACGGGGAGGATGCGTTTGGCCCGGTGGAGAAATTGCAGTAATACGCGCCCTCAACAAAGCCCCCTTATGACCATGCATCAGACACTCGACCCAGCCCGGCCCGCACCCGTGCGCGCGACCCGCCTGCAGTTCCTGGCGCAGGACGACAAGGCGATGCTGCGCGCCGCGCGCGACCTCACCAAGGACCTCGGTACGGCGAAACCGGCGGTTTACTGGATCGACATGCTGCTGTCCGCGGGCCTCGGCTATGCGGGCATCGCGGTCGCCATCCTTTCGGGCAATCTTGCCATCCAGATCGCGGCTGGGCTTGTCGGCGCGCTGGCGTTCTACCGCGCGGAAATGTTCATTCACGAACTGACTCACATTCATCGCAACGCGCTGCCCGGCTTTCGCCTCGGCTGGAACCTGATCGTCGGCATTCCGCTGCTGACGCCCAGCTTCATGTACGAAGGCGTGCACACGATCCACCACAAGCGCACGCAGTACGGCACGGTGGAGGATCCCGAATACCTGCCGCTGGCTCTGATGAAGCCGTGGAGCCTTCCGCTGTTCGTGGCCGTAGCCTTGCTGGCGCCGGTCGCGCTGCTGTTCCGCTTCGCGGTGCTGGTGCCGCTTGGCATCGTCATCCCCGCCGTGCGTCGTTTCACCTGGCAGCGCCTGTCCTCGCTCTCGATCAATCCCGATTTTCGCCGCAAGGCGCCCGAAGGCGAGTTCGCCAGGCGCGTGCGCTGGCAGGAAGCCGGGGCGAGCCTATGGGCGATCGCGCTGGTTGCCAGCCCGCTGGCCTTCGGCTGGCGGCCGCTGCTGATCGCACTCGCCATCCTGTCGCTCACCGCGCTGCTCAACCAGCTGCGCACGCTGGTGGCGCACCTGTGGGAGAACGAGGGCGAGGCAATGACCGTGACCGCGCAGTTCCTCGATTCGGTCAATGTCCCGCCGCCGGGAATCGCGGCGGAGATCTGGGCACCGGTGGGCCTGCGCTACCACGCGCTGCACCACCTGATGCCCTCGATGCCCTATCACGACCTGCCCGAAGCGCACCGCCGACTCGCGCGCGAACTGGGCGCCGGTTCGACATACGAGGGGGCAAACCACCCCGGCATGCTGGTGCTGGTTGGCAAGATTGCGCGCAGCACGATGCTCAAGCGCTAAGGCTCAAGCGCCTGATCGGCACGGTCCCGCGCACGCAGGCCGCGCCGAAGGCTTACGTCAGATCGCGGACCATCGCGACGCGCGATCCCGGCGGCATGCCGTGCGCTTCCTCGCGTGCGAGTTCCTGCGCGAGGCGCGCATTGTCGGCCGGATCGCGATCGACGAACCCCAGCCTGCGATAGAAGGGCGCGTTCCAGGGAACCTCGTCGAAGGTCGTCAGCGTGATGGCGGTAAAGCCCGAATTGCCCGCATCGATGATGCAGCCGCGCAGCAGCGCCGCACCGATCCCGCGCCCCTGCCAGTCGGGATGGACGCTCAATTCCCACACGTGAAGCTCGCGCCCGAAAGGCTCGGTCGCGATGAAGCCGACCGGCTCCCCCGTGTCCGCCGCCGCGACGAGGCAGTGGCCGCGTGCGATGTAGCGGCGCAGGCGTTCGGCCGGGATCGGCTCCTGCGTGGCGATATGGCGAAGCGTCTCGATCCGTTCGAACATCGTGGCGGCGGCGCGCTCGATCGCGGGAAGGGCATCGGCATCGCCGGCTCGGGCAAGCCGGATCGACCAGTCGGATTCGCCTTGTCCGCTCATTCTTCGGTGCGCACGAGAACCGTCTCACCGATCAGCAGGAACAGGAAGAACGGCGCCCACGCGGCGAGGAACGGCGGGTAGCCGCCGAAATCGCCCATGGCGAGCGCGGCATTGTCGATCACGAAATAGGCAAAGCCCAGGAACATGCCCGCCACCGCGCGCGCGAAAAGCTGGCCCGAGCGTGCGAGCCCGAAGCCCGCGACCGCGCCCAGGATCGGCATCAGGACGGCCGATAGCGGCCCTGAAATCTTGTGCCAGTAATTGGCCTCCAGCTCGCCCGTGTCACGTCCTGCCGCCTTGTAGGCATCGATGGAATCGCCCAGCTCCCAGAAGGGCTGTGCGGTCGGATCGACCGAGGCGAGTTCGATTTGCGCGGGCGTGATGCCGGGCGCCACGATCACCTCGGCAGGCTCGGCAAGGCTCGCCGTGCCGATCGTGAAGACGCGCGGCGCCTGCATCGCCCAGCCTCCATTCCCGCGGATCGCCAGTTCCGCATCGATCTGCTGGATGATTTCCCCAGTCGGGCTGCGGCGGTAAAAGGTTACATCGTTCAGGCGCGGCGCGGGGCCGCCCCTTTCGTAACTGCGCGCGGTCAGGATGTCCGGGCCATCGACCAGATAGATGATGCCGCTTTTCTCGGGCGCGTCGGGCAGGGCGCCGAATTCGGTCTCCTCCCAGGCCGTGAGTTCGGCGGCGGCGCGCGTCACCACCCTTTCATTGAAGGCGAAGCTTGCCAGAGAGACGACCATCGCAGTCAGGATCAGCGGGGCGAGCACCTGATGGGCGGAAAGCCCGGCGGCCTTCATCGCGATGACTTCGCTGTTCTGGTTCAGCGTGACCAGCGTGATGATCGTGGCGAGCAGCACCGAATAGGGCAGGAAGCGCTGGATCAGCAGCGGCACGCGCAGCGATGCGTAGTGCCACAGGTCCGCCTCGCTGTTGCCTTCGACCGCAAGGATTTCCCCGCTGGTCGACAGCAGATCGAGCATCATCAGCACGAGCACCAGCATGACCAGCACCGCGAGGATGCGCAGGCTGAACATCTTCGCCAGATAAAGCGTCAGCGTGCGCGAGGGGAAGAAATCGAACGTCATGCGAGGGGGCGTCAGCTAGCCTGTTCGGCAAGGGCGTTGGCGCGTCGGCGGCGGGGCCGCAGGATCCGGCCGAGCCGCTTCACCAGCTTCGAGAAAACGCTTTCGAGCGCGCCGATCGGCTGGCCGCCCGGCACGTAGGCGATCTGCCAGAACCACCACAGGATCAGCCCGACGAAAACGACGAAGGGCCCCCACAGCCCCAGCGTGGGATCGATCCGGCCCAGCGCGGCGAAATCCTGCATGTACTGGTTGATCTTGTGATAGGCGACCACGAGGACCACCGCGACGAATACGCCGAGCGCGCTGGTCGATCGTTTGGGCGGGATCGCAAGCGCCACCGCGAGCAGCGGCAGGAACGCCATCATCGCCAGTTCCACCAGCCTGTAGTTCAGGCTCGCCTGGCTGGCATTGCGGGTATCCTCGCTCGCATTGTCGCTCCACCCCATCTGCAGCAGTTCGGGCAGGATATATTCCGCCTCCGCCTCGCCGCGCTGGCGGAAGCTCTCGATGGTCGGCAGGTCGATCGGGAGGTCGTGCATGGCAAAGCTGAGCACGCGGGGCGATTGCCCGTCGGGGTCCTGCACGATGGTGCCATCGGACAGGCGCAGGATGATCGTGTCGGGATCGTCGCTGGTGGACAGGAAGCGCCCTTCGCGCGCGCTGATCGACAGCGTCTGCCCGTCCTGCGTGTTGATCCGCGCGAAGATGCCTTTCAGCTCGCGCCCCGATTCCTCGCTTTCCTCGATCCGCAGCGCCATCCGGTCCGCCAGGGTGGTGAATTCGCCCACCTTGATCGACGCGCCCAGCGCGCCCGAGCGCAGATCGAACTGCAGTTCCTCGTAGTAATATTTGGATACCGGCTGGATGTAGAACACCAGCGCGGCGTTGATCGCCATCAGCGTCAGCGTGATGGCGTAGGGCACCCGCAGAAGCCGCGTGTAGCTGAGGCCGACCGCGCGCATCACGTCCAGCTCGCTCGACAGGGCCAGCTGGCGGAACGCGAACAGCGTGCCGAGCAGCAGGCCCAGGGGAATCGCAAGGCTGGCATAATCGGGCAGCAGCGCGCCCAGCATGCGGAACACCACGCCCACCGGACCGCCCTCGGTCGACACGAAGCGGAACAGCCGCAGCATCTGGTCCAGCACCAGCAGCGATGCGGCAAGCACGAACACCCCCAGCAGCGGGACGATAACCAGCCGGAAGATGTATCGGTCGAGTCGCGAAGTGAACGGCAAGGGAAGTCCCGCGGGTGATTGCGTCTGCGCCCCAGGCCCTAGCGGCAAAGCGGGCCTTCGTCATCCGCGTGTTTTCAGAGGCTGGTGGCTCAGGCCTTCTCCAACGTGCATTGCAGCGGATGCTCGTTCTGGCGGGCGAAATCCATCACCTGGTTCACCTTTGTTTCCGCCACTTCGTAGGGGAAAATCCCGCATACGCCGACGCCTCGCTGGTGCACGTGGAGCATCACCTGCGTCGCCTCGTCCAGGTCCATGCGGAAGAACCGCTTCAGAACCATCACGACGAATTCCATCGGCGTGTAGTCGTCGTTCAGCATCAGCACCTTGTACTGGCTCGGCTTCTTGGGCTTCGCGCGCGTCTTGGTGGCGACGCCGACGGATGGATTGGCGGGCCGCCCTTCGTTGTCGTCGCCATCGGTTCCGTCGCCCGCCATACAAGGGATGGCCGGGATGCGAGCGGATTCCGGGCCGGACGCGGAAATCCTCTGGGAAGCGGGGCTGGCTGGTTCACGCATAGCGACACAATATCGTAACGCCCGCGCAATCCGCAAGAGAGGGTGCGGAAGGCAGGGCAAGAAGGACGGTGGGCAGGCGCCCCGGGTGCGGGCGCCGGGCTTCAAACGGCAAGGGGCCGGACGATCGTGTCGCCCGGCCCCCGGCCCCGGTTCCGATCGCCCGCGCTCACGCGCCGGGCATCGGCCGATTCGCTCACCCTCAGGCGGCGACCTTGTTCATCTTCTCGACCGCTTCGCTCACGCGGCTGGTCAGCGGGGCCATCGCGTCGTTGGTCAGCTTGATCCAGGCTTCGGTGTTCTTCGAACCGGCGGCGACCGCGTTGTCGAACGAACGGCGCATGATGTCGCTCTGCAGCTTCACCAGCTCGGTCGGCGACTTGGCGGCGGCCATCAGGCGGGCATCTTCGCTGATCTGGTCGGCGGCCTTGCGGCTTTCCTCGACCGCTTCACGGGTCATGTCCTGCATGCCGGTGAAGAGGATCTTGCCCGCTTCGGCCATTGCTTCGGCATTGGCGCGCTGGAAGGTGACCATTTCACCGGTCATTTCCGTGCCCTTTTCGTACATGCCGGCAAGGCGGGTCTGCATTTCATTGGCCATGTTGCTGGCCATGTCGGCAGTTTTGGTCTGGGTCTTGGTAGCCATGGTGGTGTCCTTGGGTTTGGAGGTTTTCGCGGTGCGCTTGGCACCCGATTTGGTTGTGGTTTTCTTCTGGGTGGCGGTCTTCACGGCCGACGTTTTCGCAGGCGTCTTCTTCGCCGGAGACTTGGCGGTCTTGGCAACGGCAGCCTTCTTGCGCGGCGCGGCCTTTTTCGGCTTCGGTGCGGCTTCAGCCTTCACCGGTTCGGTCTTGGCGGGCGCGGCTGCCTTTGCGGCAGCCGGTGCCGGAGTTTCCGCCGGAGCTGCCGAGGCATCTTCAGCAGGCTTGCTGCCGGATTTCGCTTCGACGGCGCTTTCATACGCCTTCTGCGCGGCGGCATCGCCCTTGGTATCGGTTTCGTCGGCCATGAAGAATCTCACGTTTCTTGCTGCGATGCACAAATATGCCTTCAAGCAAGAATATTCAAGCCTTTTTTGTGCAGTGCACAAAAGGCGTTAGCCAACTGTAATATCGCCTTTAATCAGCGTTCCTTCACATAGCGGCCCGGGGCGGGTTCGATCACCTTGTCCTTCTCGCCGCTGCCGGGCTTGCGCTTGCCTCGTGCCTGGACTTCCTTGCTGTCCTGCCCGCGGATCCACTCGATCCAGTCGGGCCACCAGCTGCCGGGATGCTCGGTTGCGCCCGCGCGGAATTCCTCCAGCGTGTCGACGTCCTCGCCCTCGTTGATCCAGTACTGGTACTTGCCCGCGGCGGGCGGATTGACCACTCCCGCGATATGGCCCGACCCGGCGAGCACGAAGCGCAGCGGACCGCGAAAATGCTCGGTGATCTTCCATACGCTCGATGCGGGGGCGATATGGTCGTCCTTGCCGGCCTGCACATAGGTGGGCACCTCCACCTTCCTCAGGTCGATAGGCGTGCCCAGCGCCTGCAGCCGCCCCGGTTTCACCAGCAGATTGTCGCGGTATAGGTCCTGCAGATAATCGCGGTGCCACTTGGCGGGCAGGTTGGTCACATCGCCATTCCAGTGCAGCAGATCGAAGGCGGTGTGATCCTCCCCCAGCAGGTAGTTGCGCACGACGTAGTTCCAGATCAGGTCGTTGCCGCGCAGCAGGTTGAAGGTTGCCGCCATGAACCGCCCGTCCAGATAGCCGTCGCGCTTCAGCCCCTGGATGGCGGCAATCTGCTGATCGTCGACGAAATGCAGCAGGTCGCCCGCGTCGGTGAAATCGATCTGGGCGGTGAAGAAGGTCGCGCTCTTGACCTTGTCGGCTTCCTCGCGCGCGGCGAGCAGGGCGAGCGTCGCGGCCAGCGTCGTGCCCGCCACGCAGTAGCCGATCGCATGGACGTGGGGCTGTCGCAGCCGCTTTCGCACATGGTCGATCGCCTCGATCTGGGCGGCGATGTAATCGTCCCAGACGATATCCTTCATGGATGAGTCCGCCGATTTCCAGCTGACCATGAACACGGTAAGCCCCTGATCGAGGGCCCACTTCACGAAGCTCTTCTTCTCGTTGAGGTCGAGGATGTAGAACCGGTTGATCCACGGCGGGAAGATCACCAGAGGCACGCTCAGCACCTTTTCGGTGGTCGGCTCGTACTGGATCAGCTGGTACAGCGGCGTCTCGAACACGACCTGGCCCGGCGTGGCCGCGATATCCTCCCCCACGGTGAAGGCCTGCGGGTCCGAATGGGTCAGCTGGCCCTTCTGCAGGTCCTGCAGCAGGTTCTGCATGCCCTTCACCAGGCTTTCGCCGCGCGTTTCCATGATGCGATCGAGCACGATCGGATTGGTCGCCGCGAAATTCGCGGGGCTGAGCGCTTCGGCCATCGCCTGCGTGGCGAACTTCAGCTGCTCCCGCTTGCCCGGTTCGACCGTGTCCATCTTCTCCACCATTGCCAGCACGCGTTCGGTGAGCAGGAGATAGGTCTGATGGATCAGCGCGAAGATCGGCTGTTCGCGCCAGCGCGGGTCGGCAAAGCGCCGGTCCTTGCGGGGCAGTTCGGCATCGCCGCCAGCCGCGTCCTGCGAGTCGCCCGGCGCGACCAGCAGTGCCTGCCACAATTGCACGCTTTCGGCCCACCAGCGCTGCTGTTCCGCCGGATCGGCGAAGGGCAGTTGCTGCGTCCAGGTCTCGAACATGGCGAACCACTTTGCCGGCCACTCGGCAGGATCGCCCGCCATCATCTCGTTGGTCGCCTCGATCGCGTTGGTCTGGCAGAATTCCAGCCACATCGTCTGGAGGCGGGTGGCGTTCTGTGCCCACTTCTGGAGGTCGGCCGTCGGGAGCGGTGCAGCGTCTTCGCCTGCCGTGGGCGGCTGGGTCAGCGGGGCGAACATCATCTGGGTCCAGCGCGCCTGCGCTTCCAGCATCGCTGCGAACGGATCGGTTCCGGAAGGATCAGGTGTCGTGTCCGCCATCGCATCGGTCCTCTCTTGTCGCTAAGAGGCCGCATCCCATCGGGATCGACTGCCGGAAAATTCTGGGCGTCCTCTCGCTGGCAACAATTGCACAGAAGCGCGTGGCGTTCCAGAATGGGGATAGTGATGCGCGAACCAGCGGGAGCAAGGCTTGAGCGACGACCAGTTCTACCGGATGCGGCGATTGCCGCCCTACGTGATCGCCGAAGTGAATGCGATGCGACACGCGGCCCGGCGGGCGGGGCGCGACATCATCGATCTTGGCATGGGCAATCCCGACCATCCCCCGCCGCAGCATGTGATCGACAAGCTGTGCGAGGTTGCGGGTAAGCCTAGCGCCCACGGCTATTCTCAGTCGCGCGGAATTCCCGGGCTGCGCAAGGCGCAGGCGAACTACTACGGCCGCCGCTTCAACGTCGATCTCGACCCTGAGCGCGAGGTGGTCGTCACCATGGGATCGAAGGAGGGGCTCTCGTCGATGGCCACCGCCATCGTCGCACCGGGCGACGTCGTGCTGGCGCCGAGCCCGTCCTACCCGATCCACACCTACGGCTTCATCATCGCGGGCGCGACGATCCGGTCCGTCCCGACCACGCCCGACGAAGCCTATTGGGAAGCGCTGGACCAGGCGATGGCCTATACCTCGCCCCGGCCGAGCGTGCTGGTGGTCAACTACCCGTCCAACCCGACGGCGGAGACGGTCGATCTCGCCTTCTACGAACGGCTGGTTGCCTGGGCGCGGGAGAACAAGGTGTGGGTCCTGTCCGACCTCGCCTATTCGGAGCTCTATTACGACGGCAAGCCGACCCGCTCGATCCTGGAAGTGCCCGGCGCGAAGGAGTGCGCGGTCGAGTTTACGTCCATGTCCAAGACCTATTCCATGGCGGGGTGGCGGATGGGCTTTGCGGTCGGCAACCCCCAGCTGATCGCGGCGCTGACGCGGGTGAAGTCCTACCTCGATTACGGGGCCTTCACGCCGATTCAGGCGGCGGCCTGCGCCGCGCTCAACGGCCCGCAGGACATCGTCGAGGAGAACCGCCTGCGCTACCAGAACCGGCGCGATGTGATGGTGGAGGCCTTCGGGCGTGCCGGATGGGAAATCCCTACCCCGCCAGCCAGCATGTTCGCCTGGGCCCCCCTGCCGCCGGGCTTCCACAACATGGGCAGCCTGGAATTCTCGAAGCAGTTGCTGGAAGAAGCGGGGGTCGCGGTGGCAGCGGGTATCGGCTACGGCGAGGAAGGCGAGGGCTACGTACGGATCGCCATGGTCGAGAACGAGCAGCGCATCCGGCAGGCGGCGCGCAACGTGAAGCGTTTCCTCCAGCGCGAAGGAAGCTGACACGCGCCGAACAGGCCTGCCCCGGCTAGGTCCAACTCCCTAAGCAGCCACGCTGAATTGCTCCCCCGCCGCCAGGCTTTAGCCTCGAGGCAGGACGATCGGGCAATGGGCAGCGAGGCGGCGGGGGCGCGTGCACACAGCGCAGGATCTGATTGCGCGGCAGATGCAGGCGGGCCCGTTGTGGCTCGACCTGTTTCACCGCGATGCCTCCTGCCGGGGGCGCTGGCTCGCGCTCCATCCGCGCGAGTTCGCGCTGCTGTGGCGGCTGGCGGAGACGCCGGGGCGTACGGTTTCCCAGCGCACATTGCTCGCCGACGTCTGGCGGCTTTCGATGGAGCCGGGTACCAACCGGGTAGCGGTGCATGTGGCGCGGCTGCGGCGCAAGCTGGATGGCGTGGGGCTGGGCCGGTTGATCGCCACGGATGGGGCGGGCTATCGGCTCGATCCGTGGCCTGCCCCTTCGTGCAGGCTGGACAGCGCACCGCGCTTGCGCGACGAAGCCTGCTCGAAGACCAAAAGCGGCACGCAAGGGGAGAGCGCGGAGATGGCAACACAGGCGGACGAGAAGCGCGTCGAGACGCAGCTTGGCGATAATGGCATCATGCATGTCCGGCTCAACCGGCCGGACAAGATGAATGCCCTGGATCCGGAGATGTTCACCGCGATCATCGCTGCGGGCGAGGCGCTGATGGAGCGCAAGGACGTGCGCGTCGTGGTGCTCTCGGGCGAGGGACGCAGCTTTTGCGCCGGGCTCGATACGTCGAGCTTCGCGCGCGAGCCGGGTTCGAACGAACCCGCGCTGACCGACCGGACCTATGGCGATTCGAACAAGTACCAGCAGGTCGCCACGGTCTGGCGCAAGCTGCCGATGCCGGTGATCGCGGCGGTCCACGGCGTATGCTTCGGCGGCGGGATGCAGATTGCCAGCGGCGCCGATATCCGCGTCGCCGCGCCCGATACGCGCATGGCGATCATGGAAATGAAATGGGGCCTCGTGCCCGACATGGGCGGCTATCACCTGTGGCGCGGGCTGGTGCGCGACGATGTGCTGCGCGAACTGGTCTACACCAATCGCGAATTCACCGGCGAAGAGGCGCTGCGGCTGGGCCTGACGACCTTCGTCGCCGAGGATCCGCTGGCGAAGGCGAACGAGATCGCCGCCACCATCGCGCAGCGCAACCCGGACGCGATCCGCGCGGCCAAGCGCCTTTCCAACCGCATGCATGACGAGCGCGGGGAAGACATGCTGATGGCGGAAAGCGAGGAGCAGGCAGGCGTGATCCGCCAGCCCAACCAGATCGAGGCCGTGATGGCCGGGATGGCCAAGCGAGCGCCCGAATTCGGCGATGCGTCCTAGCTTGATGGACTAACCCGCTGCCCCGCCTTGGAGGGGCGGGAGGTCCGAAGAAGTAACCTCAGCCGAACACCGCCACGGCCTGCTGGCCCACCATGACCAGCTGTCCATCGGCGTTCCACAGCCGCAGGCGTTCGCTCGAATAGCCGGCATCCGCATGATCGCTCGCCGCTCCGGCCAGCCACCATCCGTCACGCGTTTCCGCTTCCGGGTCGAGGATGTTGATCGCCCAGTTCATCGAGCTCAGCGGGCCGGGGCGCTCCATCACGCGAATGGCGCTGGGCGCGTTGACGTCGCCCAGCAGGACCGAACGGCTGACGGGATCGAGCCCGTCGTCGTTCTTGAGGCGGACCCAGCGGCGCATGACGGGCACGGCCTCTTGGTGCCCGCCCGAAGGCTCGGCGCGGCGAATTTCGAACTGGTGCTGGATGAAGGCCGGGCCCTTGCCCTCCATCATCGGTTCGGCATCCTCGAAAGGAATCGGGGCCGGGCTGACGGGTGGGGCGCGATGTACGCCATTGGGCTCTCGTGCGGCGCCGAACAGCCAGAAGGACGTGAGGCCCGGCTTTCCATCGACCAGCAGGTCCACGCGCACCTGTGTCACATTGCGGCCCTGCCGGATGATCTCGGCGCGCGGGGTCACGTCCGCGCCCACCGGCGCGACGAAAGCCACCTGGGCGGAGCGCAGCGGCGGCAGATCGGGGAAGGCACGGATCGCCGCAGTGTAGGCGATCAGCGCGCTCGCCCCGCCATACAGCGTGCGGCCCTGCAGCCATTCCTGCGCGGGGAGGGTAACGGGCTCGCCATTTCCGGCGATGGGTTCCAGCATTGCGGTAATCGACATGGGGCCGGGTCTTATACCAAGCTTCGGCGAAGGGAAGCCGTGCTTGCGCGATACCGCGCCAAAACCGGATCGTTCAAAAGCTGATTGAACTGCGCGGCACGAGCCGCTAGACGCCCCGCTTCGCGCCTAGCCCGCAAAGTCGGGGCCCGATGGCGGAGTGGTTACGCAGAGGACTGCAAATCCTTGCACGCCGGTTCGATTCCGGCTCGGGCCTCCACCTTTTCGCGAAGAGCTATCCGGCCAGCGCCGCCGCCTTGGCCGCGCGCTCCCGAATCGCATCGAAATCGAGCGGCTTGGGCCCGATCAGCCAGCTGCCGCCCACGCACAGTACCTGATCCAGGGCGAGCCAGTCTGCCGCCGTATCCTGCTTGATGCCGCCCGTGGGGCAGAACTTGAGGCCGCCGAACGGCCCGGTGAGGGCTTTGAGCGCGGGAATCCCGCCATTCGCTTCCGCCGGGAAGAACTTGAAGTGCTTCAGCCCCAGGTCGAGCCCACGCATGATGTCGCCGGCATTGGCGACGCCGGGCAGCAGCGGCACCCCGGCGCTCGCCGCGGCATGGGCGAGCGGCTCGGTAAGCCCGGGCGAAACGATGAACTCCGCGCCCGCCGCCACACAGTCGTCCAGCTGCTGTTTGTTGGTGACCGTGCCCGCGCCGACGATGGCGCCGGGCACCAGGTTCATGCGCTTGATCGCTTCCAGCGCGCAGTCGGTGCGCAGCGTCACCTCGAGGACCTTGAGCCCGCTTTCCACCAGCGCTTCGGCAATGGGGCGCGCATCGTGCACATCGTCGATCACCAGAACGGGGATGACGGGCGCGGTGCGCATGATCTGTTCGATGGGCTTCACGATGAATGCTCCCTGGCAAAGGCGGCGGCTGCCCCGAACAGTCCCGGTTCGGGGTGGGTGATGATCTTGACGGGCACGCCCGCCATAAGCGCTTCGTAGCGCCCCTTGGCGGCAAATCTTTCGGCAAAGCCCGACTGCGGCAGTATTTCCGAGAGCCTCTGGCCGAGCCCGCCGGCCAGCACAACACTGCCCGGGCCGTGCGCCAGCGCCAGATCGCCGGTGACCGAGCCAAGGCTGAGGCAGAAACGGTCCAGCGCGCGGCGCAGCAGCGTTTCCTCGCCCGCAAGTGCGCGGGTCCACAAGGCGGTGTCGTTTCCCTCCGGGGCTGCCATGCCATCCATCGCGGCCAGCGTTTCGGCAAAGGCGCGCAGGCCCGGGCCGGATACCACCCGTTCTACCGAAACGCGGCCGAAGCGCGCGCGCAGGTGGGAGAGCAGGCGTTCCTCCACCTCGTCCAGCGGAGCGAAGTCGATATGGCCGCCTTCGGTCGGCACCACCTGGCCGCTCTCGGGCAGCAGCAGCGCAACGCCAAGCCCGGTGCCCGGCCCGATGATAGTGCAGGGCCTGTCGCGCGGGAGGGGCTCGTCCGGCCCGGCGATATGGCGCAGGTGATTCTCCTGCACGGCGCCCACGGCATGCCCGATGGCTGCGAAATCATTGAGGAAAACCGCGTGCTCCAGCGCCAGATCGCGGCGAATCTCGTCGAACCGGAGGCGCCACGGGCTGTTGGTCATCTGCACGCCCCCGCCGCGCAGCGGACCGGCAATCGCAAACGCGGCGGCAGACGGAAGCTGTCGCCCGATCCGGTCCGCGAAAGCCTGAAAGGCGGCGGGCAGACCGGGGAAATCCGCGGTCGGCAGCTTTACCGGTTCGCCAAGCGAGATGTCGCCTGGCCCGCAGGTGGCGAGGGAAAAGCGGGCATGGGTGCCGCCGATATCGGCGACGACGATCTCTCGCGCTTCGCTCACAGCCCCGCTTCGGCCAGCATCGCGCTGCCGCCCTTTTCCGCCGGATCGCTGTGATGACGCAGCATGGCGAAAAGCTCGCGGCCCGTGCCCATCGCGGGGGGCGGCGGGCTCGCCTGTTCGCGCGCATCCCATTCTGCGGCATCGACCAGCGCCTCGAGCTTGCCGGTGGTGGCGCAGACGCGCACCATGTCGCCGTCCTGCACCTTGCCGAGCGGGCCGCCGTGGAACGCCTCGGGCGAGACGTGGATGGCGCTGGGCACCTTGCCGCTCGCGCCCGACATGCGCCCGTCGGTGACCAGCGCGACCTTGTGTCCGCGGTCCTGGATCACGCCCAATGGCGAGGTGAGCTTGTGCAGTTCGGGCATGCCATTGGCCGCCGGGCCCTGGAAGCGCAGGATCACCACCACATCGCGGTCCAGTTCGCCCGCCTTGAAGGCTTCGGCAACCGAATGCTGGTCGGTGAAGACGCGCGCGGGTGCTTCGATCGTGTGGCGTTCCGGGTCGACCGCGCTGACCTTCATCGTAGCCCGACCAAGATTGCCCTCCAGAAGCGCAAGCCCGCCATCCTTGCGGAAGGGGTCGGACACGGGCTTGAGCAGGGTCTCGTCGCGGCTCTCTTGGGCGGCGGGTTTCCAGACGAGGCTGTCGCCGTCCATCACCGGCTCCTGCGCGCCTTCGGCCAGCGATTTGCCGTAGACCGTCAGGATATCCTCGTGCGCCAGCCCCGCGCCCAGCAATTCGCGGATGACGTAGGGCATCCCGCCTGCGGCGTGGAAGTAGTTAATGTCGCCCGCGCCGTTGGGATAGACGCTGGCGATCAGCGGGACGATGTCGCTCAGTTCGTCCATGTCGTCCCAGTCGAGCACGATGCCCGCCGCGCGCGCGATGGCGGGCAGGTGGATGACGTGGTTGGTCGATCCGCCGGTGGCGAGCAGGCCTACACAAGCGTTCACGATCGCCTTTTCGTCGATGCAATGGCCGAGCGGGCGGTAGTCGCCGCCATCCCATCCGATCTCGGTCATCCGGTGGACGGCGGCGCGCGTGAGCTCCTGCCGCAGCTTGTTGCCCGGATTGACGAAGCTGGAGCCGGGCATGTGCAGCCCCATCATCTCCATCATCATCTGGTTGGAATTGGCCGTGCCGTAGAAGGTGCAGGTGCCCGCGCCGTGGTAGCTCGCGCTTTCCGCCTCCAGCAGTTCCTCCTCGCTCACCTTCCCTTCGGCGTAGAGCTGGCGGACGCGGATCTTCTCCTTGTTGGCGAGGCCGGATGGCATGGGGCCCGCAGGCACCAGAATCGTGGGCAAGTGGCCGAAGCGCAGCGTGCCGATCAGCAGGCCGGGCACGATCTTGTCGCAGATGCCCAGCAGCAGCGCGCCTTCGAACATCCCGTGGCTGAGGCCGACGGCGGTGCCCATGGCGATGACATCGCGGCTGAACAGCGACAGTTCCATCGAATCCTGCCCCTGCGTCACTCCGTCGCACATTGCTGGGACGCCGCCCGCGACCTGCGCGGTCGAGCCACGTTCGCGCGCGAAGACCTTTATCAGTTCGGGGTAGCGCCCGTAGGGCTGATGCGCGCTCAGCATGTCGTTATAGGCGGTGACGATGCCGATATTCATCGCGGTGCCCGCCTTGATGGTTGGCTTGTCTTCCCCGCTCGCCGCAAAACCATGCGCCAGGTTGCCGCAGGACAGGGTCGGGCGATGCACGCCTTCGTCCCGCTGCCGGTCGATCAGGTCGAGATAGCGTCCGCGGCTGTCCTTCGAGCGTTCGATGATCCGGTCGGTAACTTTGGCGAGCGTGGGATGCAGGGTCATGCGGGGCTCCAGTAGAATTCGCCGGACACTTCGCCGGACGCAGATCCGAACACGACACCGACCGGAAAACGGCTTTTGTACCCGTCGGACAGGGCTTCGAGCAGCACCATGCGTTTGTCGTCTCCGCGCAGCGACACCATGCGGTGGCGGGCGGACCGGATGGCGTGCGCGCTCAGCGTGATGCGCGCGACGGGTGCTTCGGGCGGAAGCGGATCGGGCGTAACCTTCAGCGCGCGGGCCTCGGTCTCGATTGCTTCCCGATAGTCCGGGCCGGGGAAGATGCTGGCGGTGTGGCCGTCCCCGCCCACGCCCAGCCATACAAGGTCGGGCGGCCAGGGCAGATCGGCGAGGCGACGATTGGCGCTCTCTGCATGCGTAGCGCCCAAGGCGACGTCATCCACGAGCGGAATCAGCCGGGCGCCGGTGCCGCCGAAATAGCGTTCGAGCATGGCAAAATTGGAAAGCGGATCGGCCTGATCCACGATCCGGTCATCGCCCGGCAGGATCGTCACCTTCTCCCAATCGAGAGGACGCCCGGCCAGCAGTTCGAAGGCCGGGGCCGGCGTGGAGCCGCCCGGGAAGGCGAGAACGGCACGGCCTCTATCCGCAATGGCGCTTTCCACGATTGCTGCCACCCGGTCCGCGCAGGCCGCAGCCATTGCCGCGCCATCTTCGAAGGCGTGCCAGCCTTTCGGTGTCCAGAGGCGGGGTTCGTCACTCATGCCAGCTCACTCCGTCGCGTTCGGTCAGCGCGACCGATGCGCTCGGACCCCAGCTGCCCGCGCTGTAGCTCTTGGGGGCGATGGCCTCCTTGCTCCACACCGCGCGGATCGCGTCGATCCACTTCCACTGTGCCTCCACCTCGTCGCGGCGGACGAACAGCGTCGGGTCGCCGTCCACCAGGTCCAGCAGCAGGCGTTCGTAGGCGATTCGCCGCCGGGCCTTGGAAAACGCCTGGGTGAGCGAGAGGTCCAGCGGAACTTCGCGCAAGGTCACCCCGTCGCGGTCCATCCCCGGCTCCTTCGCCATCACCATCAGGCGGACATGCTCTTCCGGTTGCAGGCGGATCACCAGCCGGTTCGCGGCCAGCTTCCCGCCGCGTTCGGCAAAGATGTTGTGCGGCACGCATTTGAACTGGATCACGATTTCGCTGCGACGTTCCGCCAAGCGCTTGCCGGTGCGCAGGTAGAACGGCACGCCCTGCCAGCGCCAGTTTTCGACATGGGCCTTCAGCGCCACGAAGGTTTCAGTGTCGGATGGCTCGCCCAGATCGTCGGTATAGGAACCCACGACTTCGCCGCGCACGGCGCCGCCCGCATACTGGCCGCGCACCATTTCCTCGGCGGTGACGGGGCGCAGGCAGCGCAGAACCTTCACCTTCTCGTCGCGCACGCTGGTGGCGTCGAAATCGGCCGGCGGCTCCATCGCGATCAGCGCCAGCAATTGCAGCATGTGGTTCTGCACCATGTCGCGCAGCGCGCCGGTCTCGTCGTAGAAGGCATTGCGCCCCTCGAGCCCCACGGTCTCGCCGATGGTGATCTCCACGTGGTCGATCCCGTTGGCATTCCACAGCGGTTCGAACATGGCGTTGGCGAAGCGCAGCGCCATGAGGTTCTGCACCGTTTCCTTGCCCAGATAATGGTCGATCCGGAAGATCCGGTCCTCGTCGAACGCGCTGGCGACCGCATCGTTGATGACGCGCGAACTGGCGAGATCGTTGCCGAGCGGCTTTTCCAGCCCGATGCGCACATTCTCGCCCGCAAGGCCCGCGGATTGCAGGCCGCGGATGGTGGGTTCGAACAGGAAGGGCGCGGTCGACAGGAAGATGGCGAGCCCGGCCGAGATGTCGCCGAGTCTGGCGGCCAGATCGTCGAACCCCTCCAAGGTCGATGCGTCGAGCGACTGGTAGCGCAGGTGGCCCAGGAAGGTGGCGATCTTCGCTTCGTCCTTGCGGTCTTCGGGCAGGTATTCGTCCAGAGCCTCGCGTGCGATGTCACGATATTCGTCGTCGGACAGGGCACTGCGCGCAGTCCCGAAGATGCGAAGGTCTTCCGCGATCAGGCCATCCTCGTGAAGCGCGTAGAGCGAAGGCAGCAGCATCCGTTTGGCGAGATCGCCGGTGGCGCCGAACAGCAGCAGGGTGGAAGAGGATGTGGGCATTGCGGGGGTGGTTCCTCCTGCCCCCTTGCTCTGGCTGCAAGGCGACACGCTTGTTTGCTGGGGCGGGGCCTAAAGCCAAGTCCGCCTTCAATTCAATGGCCGGGCGGGGATTTATCTCCCGCCCGGCATGCATTGCCGATATCGGCGCCGTCCGCGCCACCGCAAAGCGAACGGCCCGCCGACCAGGGGGACGACGGGCCGACCGACGGCTGAGTTGGTGCGCCGCCGATCCGCTAGAAGCTGGCGCCGATGCTGAAGACGACGCTGGCATCCTGCCCCGCGACATTGGGCAGATCGGTGTCGACATAGGCGACGCCGAAGGTGAGAATGTCGTAGGAGGCGGTGGCGCCCAGCGACCAGTCGAGGTAGCCGCCCGATCCGTAGTCGAGGCTGCCTTCCGAATAGCCGAGGTGCGCCGACAGGCTCACCGGCGTCTCGGGGATGGCGGTGCCCAGATCGCCGTAGACATAGACGTTGTCGTCACCCAGCGAATCCTGATCCCAGGCATAGGCTACGCCCACCGCGGCTTCGACCGGGCCGAGCGTGGTGCCGATCGAGGCGTAAGGCTCGAAATACTCGGTGTCCACGCCGGGGGTGCTGTTGGGATAGGCGTAATACAGCAGGCCGATGTCGAACGAGACGCCATCCGCGATATCGGTGCCGAAACCGGCGTAGAGATCGAGTTCGGTGTGTCCGAACGGGCCGGCGCCCTCTTCGAGCGAGGATGCCCAGGTGCCCACGTAGAAGCCGCTTTCGTGCGCGAGGTCGATGCCGCCCTGGATCGCGATATCCTCGTCCGAGAAGGAGACCCCGCGGAAACGGTAATCGCTGACCAGCGACACGTTACCGCTGATTTCGATGGCGTCCGCTTCTTCCTCGTACTCGTCCTGCGCCAGCGCGGGGCTGGCAAGCAAGGTGGCGGACAGGACGGCCACCGGTGCAAGCTTGAAAAGGTTCATTTTCGTTCTCCTTATTATCAACCGGTCCCCCCCGGCTATTGGGTTGCCGGGGCCGCATCCCGCTCGTGTGCGGCGGGCATGCGGCCCCGGCCGATGCGCGCATCGATCAGTAATTATAGGCGCGTTCGCCGTGTTCGCTGAGGTCGAGGCCGTCGCGTTCCTTCTCTTCGGAGACGCGCCCGCCGGTCACCAGCTTGGCGATGATCCACGCGATCGCGGCGCCTACTGCGGCCCAGCCGATCGCGACGCCCACGCCCATTGCCTGGATGATGAACTGCGCGCCTGCGTCGTATTCCGCATCGCCCGGTCCGCCGAGGCCCGGCATCATGGTGAAGGCGGTGCCCAGCGAGCCGACGATGCCGCCGATCCCGTGGATGCCGAAGACGTCCGCGCTATCGTCCAGCCCCAGCTTGGGCTTGAGCATCGTGACGAACCAGAAGCACACCAGCGCGGCGGCCGCACCGATCAGGATCGCGCCGAACGGCCCGCTGTTGCCCGCCGCCGGAGTGACCGCGACGAGGCCCGCGATGGCGCCCGAACAGCCGCCCAGCAGCGAACCCTTGCGGCCCGAGATGGTCTCGCCCAGCATCCAGAACAGCACGCCCGCAGCCGTGGCGACGAAGGTGTTGAGCACCGCGAGCGAGGCCACACCGTCCGCTTCCAGCTCCGACCCGCCGTTGAAGCCGAACCAGCCAACCCACAGCAGGCCGGTGCCGATCAGCGTCATGGTCAGCGAGTGCGGGGGCATCGGTTCCTTCGGGTAGCCCACGCGCTTGCCCAGGATCAGGCAGCCGACCAGCGCGGAAACGCCCGCGTTGATGTGGACCACTGTGCCGCCCGCGAAGTCGAGTGCGCCCCATTCGAAGATCAGTCCACCGGTCGCCCACACCATGTGCGCGATCGGGAAGTAGACGATCGTCAGCCAGATGGCGGTGAACACCATCATGGTGGAGAACTTCGCCCGCTCCATCGTCCCGCCGACGATCAGCGCGGCGGTGATCGCAGCGAAGGTCATCTGGAAGGCGATGAAGATATATTCGGGGATCTCGACCCCGTCGGTGAAGGTCGCCGCGCCCGAATCGGAGGTGACACCCTTCAGGAAGACCTTGCCGAAATCGGCGATGAAGGCGTTGCCCGTGTCACCGAACGCCATCGAATAGCCGTAGGTGACCCAGATGATCATCGCGAGGCACGCGACGCCGAGCACCTGCGTGAGGACGGAGGCCATGTTCTTGGTCCGCGCAAGCCCGCCGTAGAACAGCGCGAGGCCGGGCACGATCATCAGCATGACCAGCACGGTGGCAATGATCATGAATGCGGTATCGCCCTTGGCGATGGTGGCGGCGGCCTCCACCGTTTCGGCGGGCGCCTGGAGCGCGAAAGCCGGCGTTGCAGCGCATGCTGCAAGGCCTGCGGCGGCAATGGATCTGATACTGAATTTCATTTCTGACCCCCCCCTCAGAGTGCGGTGTCGTCGGTTTCGCCGGTGCGGATGCGCAGCGCGGACGGAACGTCGAGCGTGAAGATCTTGCCGTCGCCGATCGAGTCGGTCTTGGCTGCGGCGGCGATGGCGTCGACGGCCTTGGCCGCGACATCGTCGGCGACGACCGCCTCGAGCCGCACCTTGGGTACGAAGCTCGTGTCGTATTCGGCACCGCGATAGACTTCGGTGTGGCCTTTCTGGCGTCCGAAACCCTTGGCTTCGGTAACGGTCAGGCCCGTCACTCCCACGCCCGTGAGGGCCTGAACGACCTCATCGAGCTTGAAAGGTTTGATGATGGCTACGACTAGTTTCATATTCCCCCCTGGTAGAAAATTTCACATGACAGCAGCCACTCCCTCCAATTCTTGCTTGAAGGGTCATGGATTTGTCATTTATGATGCATCGCACAATTACAACGAGCCGGTCAATCTTGTTTTGCAGCGCAGCATTTGGTGGGGGAAGGCTTTGAAAAACGGACCTTTAAAGGCCGCAATGAGCCGAAAATCGGACGTGAAATATTCAACGGGCGACGAGTGTGACATTAAAGCTACTGCACCTGCGAGCAGCAGTTGCACAAAAGAAGCGCACGCGGTCGACCCGATGCTGGCCTCGATGCAGCCTGCGGAACTCAAGCTGGCGATGGACGAACTGGGATATTCCACCCAGACTGCGCTCGCGCGGGCCATCGGGGTCGACCGCTCGACCGTGAGTCTTTGGCTGGATGGCCGCATCGGCGTTCCCCGGCCGATTGCGAAACTGGTGCGCCTGCTGATCCTTCATCACGGGCCGACGGAACGAGAGAGCACTTGAAAAACCCCGAACCGACTGCCGCGCAATGGCTGGGCTCTGCCGCAAGGATCGTCGTCAAGATCGGCTCCTCGCTACTGATCGACCCGGCGAACCGGACACCGCGTGCGGGCTGGCTGGCCGGATTGGCGCGCGATCTGGTCGATCTGCGCGAAGCGGGCGCCACCGTCATCGTCGTGAGTTCGGGAGCCGTCGCGCTTGGCTGGCAGCGGCTCGGCATGCCGCGCTCCACCCAGCTGGACCGACGCCAGGCGGCGGCGGCGATCGGGCAGAGCCTGCTGATGAATGCATGGGCGGCTGCCTTTGCCGAGCACGATGTCGCCGTCGCGCAGCTGCTGCTCACCCTGCAGGACAGCGAATCGCGCGAACGATCGGCCAATGCGCAGGCGACGCTGGCCGTATTGCTGGAAGCGGGCGCGGTTCCCGTGGTCAACGAGAACGACAGCGTCGCCACAGAGGAACTGAAGCTGGGCGACAACGACCGGCTGTCCGCCCGCGTCGCCGAACTGGCCGGGGCAGACCTGCTGCTGCTCCTGTCCGACGTGGACGGGCTCTATGATCGTGACCCGCGCGAGGCGGGGGCGCGGCATGTCGGGTACGTATCTTCGATCGACGAAGATATCGTCGCCATGGCGGGAGGCACGCAGGCCCATGGCGTGGGCACGGGCGGCATGGCCACCAAGATCGCGGCGGCGCGCCACGCAGGAGCGCTGGGGTGCCGCACGATCATTGCCAGCGGGCGCGAGGACCATCCGATCCACCGGCTGGCGGAGGGCGCCCGCGCCACTTTATTCGCCCCCGCAGACCCCTGAGATTGCCCCGGAATCCGGCAGGCTCGCGCTGGCCGGGACACAATCGGAGCGTAAAAATCGCAAATTCGGCAATATTTTTGCTTGCCCTTAAGTTCTGATGATATAAACGTCTCGCCACCGCAGCAATGGTGCTGCGCATGCGAGGAATCAGGAATGCAGGCCATGGCCGCACCCCGGATCGCAAACGAAGCAGCGCCCTCCGCGCTGGCCATCGTGCTGCTCCTTGTCCTTGTACTCGTACTTCTTATCGAGCGGGGAGGGGTGCCCATCGGCTGAGCCAAGCCAGACGGACCTCTCGAACCCCGCTCTCCGGTAAGGATAGCGGGGTTTTTTATTGGACCGTCCAGGCATGCTCTGGGGACGAAACGACATGACGCAAACAGCTTCCAAACGCTCAGACGCGATCACCAAGGGCCCGGCCAAGGCGCCCGCGCGCGCCATGCTGCGCGGCGCGGGCTATACGGACGAGCAGATGGCGCAGCCCATGGTCGCGGTGGTCAACACATGGTCCACCGTCACCCCGTGCAACATGCACCTGGCCGATCTGGCCGAGCCGATCCGGCAGGGCCTGCGCGAGAACAGCGCCACGCCGGTCGATTTCAACACCATCGTCGTTTCCGACGGGATCACGATGGGCGGCGAGGGCATGCGCGCCTCGCTGATGAGCCGCGAACTGATCGCCGATTCGATCGAACTGGCGGTGCGCGGCCATTCTCTGGACGCGGCCGTGATCCTGGTCGGCTGCGACAAGACCATCCCTGCCGCCGCAATGGCGCTGGCGCGGCTCGATATTCCCGGACTGGTTTTCTACGGCGGCACGATAATGCCCGGCCACATGGATGGGCGCGACCTGTCGATCCAGGACGTGTTCGAAGCCGTCGGCGCGCACGCCAAGGGCGACATGAGCGATGCGGAACTGGACAAGGTGGAGCGTGCCGCGTGCCCCGGTGCGGGCGCGTGCGGCGGCCAGTTCACCGCCAACACCATGGCGATGGCACTGGCGATGATGGGTATCTCCCCCATGGGATCGGGCGATCCGCCTGCGACCGATGCGGCCAAGCGTGTCGAAGCTGCGCGCTGCGGGCGTCTGGCCGCGAAGCTGGCGCACGAGGGCACTTCGGCGCGCAACTTCGTCACCCCGGCGTCGGTTCGCAATGCGGCCACCGCCGTGGTCGCCAGCGGCGGCTCGACCAACGCGGTGCTGCACCTGCCAGCGATCGCGGCCGAGGCGGGCTTCGCCTTCCCGATCGAGACTTTCGACGAGCTGTCGCGCACCGTGCCCGTCATTACCGACCTCAAGCCGGGCGGGCGCTTTCTGGCCCGCGATCTCTACGCGGCAGGCGGCGTTCCGCTGTTCGGCAAGCGGCTGGCCGATGCGGGAATGATTGCCGACACGCCGACGGTGACCGGGCGCAGCCTGTTCGCCGAACTGGCCGAGGCGGAGGAAACCGAGGGCCAGCAGGTCGTCAAATCCCCCGCCGATCCGGTCAAGGCGACGGGCGGCCTGAGCATCCTCTACGGCGATGTCGCGCCCGAAGGCGCGGTGCTCAAGACTGCCGGATACGGTTCGAAATCCTTCGAGGGCCCGGCCCGGGTGTTCGAGGGAGAGGAAGCCTGCTTCGCCGCAGTCAACGCCAACCGGATCAAGGCCGGAGACGTGGTCATCATCCGCTACGAAGGCCCTGCCGGCGGCCCGGGCATGCGCGAAATGCTGGCGGTTACCGCAGCGCTTGCCGGGCAGGGCCTCGCCGGAGAGGTCGCCCTGATCACGGATGGCCGCTTTTCCGGAGCCAGCCATGGTTTCGTGATTGGCCACTGCTCCCCGGAAGCAGCCGCTGGCGGCCCCATCGCACTGATCGAGGAAGGCGACATCATCCGTATCGACACCGACGCCCGCCGGATCGACGCCGATATCGACTGGGACGCGCGCCGCGAAGCGCATGTCCCGCGTGAACTCAACCGCATGGGCGGCGCGTTCGACAAGTACGCCCGCCTTGTTTCGTCCGCCGCTTACGGCGCCACCACCATTCCACCCGTTACCGAGTGAGGGATCTGAAATCATGCCGAAAACCATCAAAGTCTACACCGATGCCGACGCCAAACCCGCGCTGGTCAAGGACCGTCCCGTTGCCGTGATCGGCTACGGCAGCCAGGGCCGTGCCCATGCGATGAACCTGAAAGAAAGCGGCTGCGAAGTGATCGTCGGTCTGCGCGATGGCTCGCCCACCGCGGCCAAGGCCCGCGCCGACGGGTTGACCGTGATGCCGGTGGCCGAGGCCGCCAAGGCCGCATCGCTCGTCGCGCTGCTGACGCCGGACATGAGCCACGAGGCGATCTACGCCAGCGAGATCGCGCCCAACCTGGAACAGGGCGACGCGCTGCTCGTCGCGCATGGCTTCACCGTGCTGTACGAGCGCATCCAGCCCGCCGACGGGATCGACGTGATCCTGGTTGCGCCCAAGGGGCCGGGCGATCTGGTCCGCCGCGAATACGAACGCGGCGCGGGCGTTCCGTGCCTGTTCGCCGTGCGTCAGGACGCCACCGGCGAAGCGCGCGAGCGTGCGCTGGCCTATGCCAGCCTGATCGGCGGGACGACCGCCGGCGCGATCGAAACCAGCTTCCGCGAGGAAACCGAGACCGATCTGTTCGGCGAGCAGGCCGTGCTGTGCGGCGGTGCGACCGAACTGGTCGCTGCCGGGTTCGAGACGCTGGTGGATGCGGGCTACCAGCCCGAAATCGCCTATTACGAGTGCCTGCACGAACTGAAGCTGATCGTCGATCTGCTGTACGAAGGCGGATTCGAGAAGATGCACGAATTCGTCTCCGAAACCGCGATCTACGGCGATCTCGTCTCCGGTCCACGCGTCATCAACGACGAAACCCGTGCGCGGATGAAGGAGGTCCTGACCGACATTCAGGACGGCACCTTCGCCAAGAACTGGATCGCCGAGAACGAGGCCGGGAAGGCCGAATACGACAAGATGCAGGCCGCCGATCTGAGCCATCCCATCGAAGCGACCGGCAAGGAGCTGCGCGCGATGATGCCGTGGCTGGAAGCCGCCCGGAAGAAGAAGGAGCAGAAGGCCGCCTGATCGCAGGACACCTTTCTGAAAGCGAGAACCATGACCGCCATGACCACGCCCGCCCCCAGTCCCGAGATTGAGCCCGCCACCCGCACGGGTGCGCAACTCGTCGTCGATACGCTGGGCGCGCTCGGGGTAGAATGCGTGTTCGGTTATCCCGGCGGTGCGATCATGCCGGTGTACGACGCGCTTCCGCAGGGCAGTACGCGTCACATCCTCGTCCGGCACGAACAGGCCGCCGCCTTCGCCGCCGATGCCTATGGCCGGGCGACCGGTCGGGCGGGGGTGTGCCTGGCCACTTCCGGCCCGGGTGCGACCAACCTCATCACCGGCATTGCCAATGCCTATCTCGATTCGGTGCCGATGGTCGCGATTACCGGGCAGGTCGCGCAGCCGATGATGGGGACCGACGCTTTTCAGGAAACCGACATCTTCGGCATGACGATGCCGATCGTGAAGCATTCGATCATCATCCGCCGGCCCGAGGATATTCCCACGATGCTGGCGGAAGCCTTCGCCATCGCCGAGGGCGGGCGGCCCGGCCCGGTGCTGGTCGATCTGCCCAAGGATGTGCAGCAGGCGCAATGCGATAGTCCCGGCAAACGTCTTCCGAAAGCGGACGTGCTGCCTTCGCCGTCGCAGGAATCGATTGCGGAGGCCGAAAAGCTCATCGCCGCCTCGCAGCGCCCGCTGTTCTATCTTGGCGGTGGGATCGGGCGTTCCAACGCGAGCGAGATGGTTCACCGGATTGTCGATGAAAGCGGCATCCCGGCGGTTGCCACTTTGCAGGGCCTGGGCGTGCTGCCGCCCGAGCATCCCGCGATGTTGGGCATGCTGGGGATGCACGGCCACCGCGCGGCCAACATGGCGGTGCAGGAGAGCGATCTGCTGATCGTGGTCGGTGCGCGGTTCGATGACAGGGCGACCGGCAAGCTGGCCGAATTCGCGCCGCATGCCTCGGTCGTTCATATCGACGTCGATGCTGCCGAACTGGGCAAGCTTCGCTTTGCCCATGCGGCGGTGTGCGGCAACCTGAAGGCGAGCCTGGCGGCGATCGACTTCGCGCGGGGCGATATCCAGCCCTGGACCGACAGGATCATGGCGGACCGCACCGCCTACGCCCCGCGCTACGACGCGCCGGGCAATGGCATCTATGCGCCCGCGATGCTCAAGGCGCTGTCGGAACGCGTGGGTGACGATTTCGTGGCCGCCTGCGATGTCGGCCAGCACCAGATGTGGGTCGCGCAGCACTGCCGCTTCTCGCGTCCGCAGGCGCACCTCACCAGCGGCGGCCTCGGCGCGATGGGATACGGCCTGCCCGCCGCAATCGGCGCCAAGCTGGCCGAGCCGGGAAAGGAGGTCTTCGCGATCTGCGGCGATGGCGGGTTCCAGATGAACATCCAGGAACTGGCGACGCTGCGCCGCTACCAGATCCCGGTGAAGATCGTGCTGCTCGACAACGCGATGCTTGGCCTGGTGCGCCAGTGGCAGGAGCTGTTCTTTGCCGGCAATTATTCCGAGGTCGATCTGTCCGACAATCCCGATTTCGTGGAGGTCGCCAACGCCTTCGGGATCGAGGCTTTCGGCATCGAACGGCGCGAGGAAGTGGACGGGGCGATCGACCGGCTGATGGCCGCGCGCGGGCCGATCCTCGCGCATGTCCGCATCGATCCCGAAGAAAACGTGTGGCCGCTGGTGCCACCGGGCAAATCCAACGCCAAAATGATGGAGAAGCGCAATGACACTTGAACATATCCGCATCGAATTTCGCTGCGCGGAAGGCGCGCTTCGCCGTATCCTCGGCGTGATCGAGGCGCGCGCCTTCGCGGTCCGTTCCATGCAGATGGGCAGCGATGGCAACCGCGCCGTGATGACGCTGGCGCTGGAGCCGCTGGACGAGAGCCGGCGGGTCGACATCATGCTGCGCCAGGTGGAGCGGCTGTACGATGTCGAGGCGACGATCCGCCTGAGCAATGCACCGCCGGTGATGGAGGTAGCCAATGTCGCAACAGCCTGAGAGCGATATGCGCAAGATCGCCATTTTCGACACGTCCCTGCGCGATGGCGAGCAGGCGCCAGGCTTCTCCATGAACACTGCGCAGAAGCTCAAGCTCGCGCATGCGCTGACGAAGCTGAAGGTGGATGTGATGGAGGTCGGCTTCGCTGCCGCCTCCCCCGGCGATGCCGAGGCGATCCATACGATCGCCAGCGAGATCGGGTATCTGCACGACGCGCCCATGCTGTGCTCGCTCTCGCGCGCGACGGAGGGTGACATCGACGCCGCCGAGCGAGCGCTGGGGCCTGCGCGCCGCAGCCGGCTGCACCTGTTCTTCGGCACCAGCGACCTGCATTTGGCCGCCAAGCACAAGATGGAAAAGCCCGAAGCGCTCAAGACCATCGAACGGGCGCTGAAGATGGCCAGGGGTCGCTTCACCGAGATCGAGTTTTCGGCCGAGGATGCTTTGCGCACCGAACCTGCCTTCCTGAAGGAAGTCCTCGAATGTGCGGCGGCGGCAGGTGCGGACGTGCTCAACGTGCCCGACACGGTTGGCTACACCTCTCCGGAGGAAATCTATGCGCTGTTCGCGGACCTCACCGCCAATGTCGCGCGGCCCGACCATGTGATCTTCTCCACCCACAATCATGACGATCTGGGCATGGCGGTGGCGAACAGCCTCGCCGCGGTTCGCGGCGGCGCAGGCCAGGTCGAATGCACGATCAACGGGATCGGGGAGCGTGCGGGCAACTGCGCGCTGGAAGAAGTGGTCATGGCGCTGAACACCCGGCCCGATCACTACGCCGCCACAACCGGGGTGGAAACGCGCGAGATCTTCTCCGTCAGCCGTCTTCTGGGCGAGACGACCGGCAACGCGCCGCCGCGCAACAAGGCCATCGTGGGCCGCAACGCCTTCGCGCACGAGGCGGGCATTCACCAGCACGGCGTGCTGGCCGACCGGCGCACCTACGAGATCATGAAGCCGGAGGATATCGGGCTGCCGTCCAACGCGCTGGTGCTGGGCAAGCACTCGGGCAAGCACGCCCTGCGCGCGCGGCTGGAAGCGCTGGGTCACGAACTCGGCGCGAACCGTTTCGAACAGCTCTATGCCGATTTCAAGCGGCTGGCGGATACCAAGCGCGAAGTGACCGACAACGACCTGTGCGATCTGGTCGCGGAGGACGGGCGCGGGCATGCTTGGGAACTGGTGCGCGTGGAGATGCGCACCGGCACCAAGGCGCAGGAGCGCCCGACGGCGAAGGTCACGCTCGATCACCGGGCGCGCGGGCGCATCACCACGATCGGCCACGGCACCGGCCCGTTCGAGGCGCTGACCGATGCCTTCTGCGTCGCCGCCGAAGTGAAAGAAGGCATGCTCGAAAGCGTCGACGCCCATCAGCTTTCGCGCGAGATGGAAATCGGCGTGGGCCTGACGGTCGACGGGGTCGCCATTGCCGGGCGCAGCCAGCACACCGATGTGGTGATCGCCGCCGCCGAGGCGCTGCTCGCCGCGTTCAACAATCATGCCCGCATGGCCGACAGTTCGCGCCTTGCCGACGCCGCCTGAGAGCTGGAACAATGGCACGATCCCTGTTCGACAAGCTGTGGGACGCGCATGTCGTCGTCCCCGAAAGCGAGGATAGCCCTGCGATCCTCTTCATCGACCTGCACCTGATCCACGAGGTTACCTCGCCGCAGGCCTTCGCGGTGCTGGAGGAGCGCGGATTGCCCGTGCGGCGTCCGGACCTGACCCAGGCGACGCTCGACCATTCGACCCCGACCTTGCCGCCGGGCCCCGACGGGCGCCTGCCCTACGCGACGCAGGACGCGGAAAAACAGGTCCACCAGCTGGAGGCGAACTGCGCGAAGCATGGCATAGACCTGCTCGGCCTGGATGATCCGCGCCGCGGCATCGTCCATGTGGTCGGCCCCGAACTGGGGCTGACGCAGCCGGGCAAGACAATCGTGTGCGGCGACAGCCATACCTCCACCCACGGCGCGTTCGGCGCGCTGGCCTTCGGGATCGGCACGACCGAAGTGGGGCACGTGCTGGCAACGCAATGCATCCTGCAGCGCAAGCCGAAATCGATGCGCATCACCTTCGAGGGCGAGCTTTCGCCGGGAGTGGGTGCGAAGGACATGGCGCTCGCCATGATCGCGCAGATTGGCGCGGATGGCGGGCAGGGCTACGCGGTCGAATTTGCCGGACCCGCAGTCGAAGCGCTGTCGATGGAAGCACGCATGACGCTGTGCAACATGGCGATCGAGGCGGGCGCACGCGTGGGCATGGTCGCGCCGGACGAGACCACCTTCGCCTATCTCGAAGGCCGCGAGCGCGCGCCGCAGGGTGAGGCTTGGGATGCGGCCGTCGCCCGCTGGCGCGAACTTCCCTCCGATCCGGACGCGCAGTTCGACAGCGAGGTGACGGTGGATGCCGCCGCGATCCGTTCGATGATAACCTTCGGCGTATCGCCCGATGCGGCGGCGCCCGTAGCGGGCAGCGCGCCCCGGCCCGCGAACGATTCCGAACGCGAGGCTGCGGAGTACATGCGCTTTGCCGCCGACCGACCCTTTGCCGAGGCGAAGGTAGACCGGGTCTTCATTGGCAGCTGCACCAATTCGCGCATGGCAGACCTGCGCGAAGCGGCCGAGGTGATGCGCGGCCGCAAGGTGGCGGACGGCGTCATCGCGCTGGTCGTGCCCGGCTCGGAAGCCATTCGCCAGCAGGCGGAGGCCGAGGGGCTGCACACGGTGTTCACCGAAGCCGGGGCCGAATGGCGCATGCCGGGCTGTTCGATGTGCATTGCGATGAACGGCGATCAGGGCGCGCCCGGCGAACTGGTCGTCTCGACCTCCAACCGCAATTTCGTCGGCCGGCAGGGCAAGGGCGTGCGCACGGTGCTGGCCGGCCCCGCCACCGCTGCCGCCAGCGCGATTGCCGGGCATATCGCCGACCCTTCCCAATATCTCGGCACGGAGGCGCGCGATGCAGCCTGAGCCTTTCATCCGTCTGGAGGCGCGCACGCTGGTGGTGCGCCAGAGCAATATCGATACCGACCAGATCATTCCGGCACGCTTCCTCACCACCACCACGCGCGAAGGGCTGGGCAAGAGCGCGTTTTATGACTGGCGCTACACCGAAGACGACCAGCCGAAGAACGCGTCTCCCTTTCCGGTTGCGGGGGCGGGCGACCGGCAGGTGCTGGTGGCTGGCGCCAATTTCGGCTGCGGTTCCTCGCGCGAACATGCGCCCTGGGCGCTGCTCGATTACGGATTCCGCGCAGTGATCAGTTCGGACATCGCGGACATCTTCAAGAGCAACGCGCTCAAGAACGGCCTGCTGCCGGTGGAGGTCGACCAGCGGACCCACGCGGCCCTGCTGGAGCGTCCGGGCATTGCCATCGTGATCGACCTCGAAAGCTGCACGCTGGAGACAGAGGACGACATCCGTGCGCAGTTCACCGTCGAACCCTTCGCGCGCCGCTGCCTGCTCGACGGGGTGGACCCGCTCGGCCATATCGTCGCGCACGAGGAAGCCATCGCCGCTTACGAGGCTGCCGCGGCATGACCCACACAATCGTATTGCTCCCCGGCGACGGTATCGGCCCCGAAGTCGCGCAGGCCGCGCGCGCCGTGCTGGAAAAAGCTGCCGCTGCGCATGGCCTTCCGCTGGAGTTCTCCAGCCACGATATCGGCGGCTGCGCGATCGATGCGCATGGCGATCCCTTTCCCGACACGACGGCCGAGGCCTGTATCCAGGCGGACGCGGTATTCCTCGGCGCGGTCGGCGGGCCGAAGTGGGACGCGGGCGGGCCGCGCCCCGAAGCGGGTCTGCTTGCGCTGCGCAGGGCGCTCGGCGCGTTCGCCAACCTGCGCCCGATCACGCTGTTCCCCGGGCTCGAGCATCTCTCGCCGCTGAAGGCCGAACGCGCGTCGGGCACGGACATGCTGATCGTGCGCGAACTGACCGGCGGCATCTATTTCGGCGACAAGGTGGAAGGTGACGAAAACGCCTCCGACCTGTGCAGCTATTCGCGCCAGGAAGTGGAGCGGATCGCCCGCATCGCCTTCGATGCGGCAAGGGGCCGCTCGCGCCGGGTCACGTCGGTCGACAAGGCCAACGTGCTCGCCACCAGCCGGTTGTGGCGCAACACTGTAGTCGCCCTGCGCGATGCCGACTATCCGGACATCGAACTCGACCATGTGCTGGTCGATGCGATGGCGATGAAGCTGATCGAACGACCCGCCGCCTTCGACGTCGTCCTGACCGAGAACATGTTCGGTGATATCCTGAGTGACGAGGCATCGGTGATCGCGGGCTCCATCGGCCTCGCACCCTCGGCCTCGCTCTCGCAGACCCATGGCGGGCTGTATGAACCGATCCACGGCTCCGCGCCGGATATTGCGGGGCAGGGCAAGGCCAACCCGGTGGGCGCGATGCTCAGCGCGGCGATGCTGCTGCGTCACGCGCTGGGCCAGGAAGATGCTGCCGTCACGATAGAAGGCGCCGTCGCGGCCTGCCTGTCCGAGGGGATCGGCACTGGGGATATTGGCGGATCGGCAAGTACGGATGAGGTCATAAGCGCAGTCTGCGACAGGATCGCCGCCTAGAGCGGAAGGCCCAGTCCGCCTGCGGCCGCATTTTGGCATTGCGACGCGCGGGTGTGACGATTAAGGGGCGTCCTTCCACGCGAAATGCCGCTTTAGCTCAGTTGGTAGAGCACATCATTCGTAATGATGGGGTCACGTGTTCGAGTCACGTAAGCGGCACCACACTCCTGTTTCTCGACATTCTTCAACATATCGAAAACCCAGAAATCTCCGATTCGGGGCGCTCATTCGTCGCTGGGTGTGTGCGAATGCTTCTTGGTAGTCCGCATGATCTGAGGGCATAGCCGGGGGGCGGATCGCGGGTAGGTGGTAACTTTTGCGAAAGACCATGCCCCCAAATAGCGCTCAGAGACGTAGAAATCCGCGTTTCCAGACCGGCTGCAAAGCCGTTCAAACGACCCGATGCCAAAGGTCTTTATACGCAATGGTGGAGCGACCACCTGGATCAGATACGGCTTGGTGGCGAGGTAATCGCATTCGAGCCGAAGAACGCCGTAAGCTCATCCTGAGAGGCTTCTCCGATGTGCTCCCCGCGTGCCGCAGTTCGAACATGGCGGTCAAGCTTACGCGACAAGGTGAGGCCGGATGTCGAGACGATGAGTCATCCAGCCCTAGGCACAGTGGTTCACAGGCTAAAACAGTGCGGCAAAGGGGTCGTCGTCGATATCGTCGGTGGTACCAGAAACGCAGACCTCTTCGTTCGGGCCTGCATTGCCGCAAATCTCGTCGTGAACCTTCCGCTCGCTATCCATCGTATAGCTTCGTCTGAGCTCCGCAAACGGGGTCGGATCGCTCTCTTCTTCGGCATGCGACACGTCTTGCTTCGCCGCAATCTCGGTGAGCGCGGTATCCCAAACCTCGGTAACTTCGTCGAGGCTGCGGGCCGCCAGCGCGGCGTGCCGCAGGATCGAGAGCGCGCCCGGGCCACGTTCAGCCAGCGTCTGTGCGTGGCCGGTCATGATCTCGCCGACGTGCCCTATCCGCGCGATCGTATCTTCTGTCGCGCCGTCGAGCCGGGCCAGCTCGCCGGAGCGGTCATCGCCGCTCGCAATCGATCCGGCGCTTCGCGAACTGTCGCCCAGCAGCGTGCGAACCTGGTGTGCCGCAGTCTCCGTGCGCATCGCGAGTTCGCGCAATTGCTGGGTGATCACGGTCATCGCGCGGCCCCCCTCGCCCAAGCGGTTGCAGCGCGCGGCCATGTTGAAACTGAGCATTCTGATTTGACGCTCGATCCTGTCGATCGTGCTCAGTTGGAGAACCATGTTTTCGATGGCGGAGGCCACGGCCTGCGCCGTCTGATCGGCTTCCCCATGAACCGATCTGAAGTCCGCGAAAATGCCCCGCACCTCGCGCAGATCCGCGAGCATGCCGGCGAGGGTATCACCACTGCTCGCCGTCAACTTGCGCGCCTGTGCATCGCCGTCCGTGAGCACGCGATCCGTATCGTCGGCCAGCTGCGGGAGGGATGCGCTGATGAATGTCGTGCGATCGCGATATTCGGCAATCGTGTCGCGCAGCTGCGCCTCCACCAAACGGTGCATCTGCGACACCGTGCCGGGGCGTAACGCGGGTTCGACCTTGCTGTCTGGCTGTGACAGCTCGGCCAGCATCTCCAGGCCGAGCTCGACATGCTCGATCCGCTGCCGGGTGATGTCGCCCACCTGCATTGCGGCAACGACATCGGCAATGCGCGTCGCGATGCGCCGCGTGGCCCCGCCGTTGTCGGCCAGCTGCTGGCCGGCCGAAGCGCGATATCGGGCGATCGCTTCGGCATGCTCGGCGAGCCGCGTGCGCACATGATCGAGCGTGTGCGCATGTGTCCCGGCAAAGCGCTCCCCGGCCGCAGTCGCGCCCGAGAGCTGGCCGATCAGCACGGCGCGAGAGTGGGCGAAGGTTGCAAGCCCGTCGATCGCGCCGCGCGCCAGCGCGATCATATTGCCGGTGAACGCACCCAGTTCGGCACTCTCGCCAGCGACCTCCGCGGCAAGGATGCCCGCATTCGCAGAGATGATCTCGAGCAGCAGCATCACCTTGCGCAGTTCGGCGAGGGGATCGGCCATGTCTGCGGCCAGTTTCTCCAGCTCGCCGATCGCGGGCGAGCCGCCCCAGTCGCTCTGGGAGATGCGGGCGAGTTCAGCGGAGATCGTGACCAGACTGGCCTCGGCCTGCGCGAATTCCTCCCCGTCGAGCGCACCGGGAAGCCCTTCATGCGCAGCCGAAATGGCATTGAGGCTCATGGTGCATTCGATCAGATTGTCGCCGGTCGCCGAAAAGCACGATTCAATTGTCGCGCGCGTCTCTGCGAGGCTGCCGCGGATGCCGATCGCGAGCGAGGCAAGCGGGTCCAGAGGCGCTGCTTCGGGCGCAGGAATGGTGTCGTTTTTCATTTTTGCTTCAGTCCTGCTCGGGCACCGAATTCGGTTACTTCTCTCGCGATCCGGTGCAGCGAAACGACCTTCGAGGCCGCACCCAGATCGATAGCTGCCTTGGGCATGCCGAAGACGACGCACGAAGCTTCGTCCTGGGCGATCGTCTCTGCGCCGGCGCCGCGCATTTCGAGCAACCCCTGTGCGCCGTCATCGCCCATGCCCGTCATCAGGATGCCCAGCGCGGCGGGGCCCGCATTCTGCGCGGCAGAGCGGAACAGCACATCGACCGAGGGGCGATGCCGCGAGACCCGCGGGCCGTCCTTGATCGCAATGCGATAGCTTGCCCCGACACGTTCGAGCATCATGTGCCGGTTGCCCGGGGCGATCAGCACCCGGCCCGCAATGACCGCATCGCCATTGGCGGCTTCCTTGATATCCGGCGCACACAGGCTGTTGAGCCGTGATGAGAAGGCAGCGGTGAACTTTTCTGGCATATGCTGCACGATCACCGTGGCGGGGCAATCGCGCGGCAACCCCATCAGCACTTCGCGCAGGGCCTCGGTTCCGCCGGTCGAGGCGCCGATGCATACGATCGACGCGGACGTTCCGGGCGGCGCGCGCCGCAAAGGGCGGGCGGGGAGCACCGCGTCTGCGGTCAGCTTCTTCTCGATCTTGACAGCCGGCGGCGCAACCCGCGCCCGGCCGGGCCGGGCATGCGCGGCCGCGCGCGCGACGTCGCAGATATGGACCGTCGCTTCTCGCAGGGCCTGGGCGGTATCGACACGCGGCTTGGTAATGACATCGACTGCGCCCGCCTCGAGCGCGGCGACCATCGCACTCGACCCGTCTTCGGTGAGGGTCGAGCAGATCACGACCGGTATCGGCCGCTGACTCATCAGTTTTCGCAGGAAGGTCAGCCCGTCCATCTTCGGCATTTCGATGTCGAGGATGATCGCGTCGGGCACCTCGTCGCGGATCCGCTTCGCCGCGGCATAGGGATCGGGCGCGACGCCCATCACTTCGAGTGCGGGATCGCTGGCGATGATCGCACTGAGCGCCTGGCGCACTGCCGCCGAATCATCGACGATGAGGATGCGTTTCTTGCGCCCGACAACCGGTGGAAAATCCAAACTCACGGCAGAATCTCCCTATGTCCGGTCCTTGCGGAAGACGCCGCTCGCCACCTGGGGCAGCCCTTGGCGTGTTCCGATCATCGATTCCGAATGGCCAAGGATGAGATGCCCGCCCGGGCGCAGATGGCCCCACAACCGTCTGACGACCGCATCTTGGACCTCGGGTTCGAAATAGATCAGCACGTTGCGCACGAAGATCACATCGACGTCGCGATCGACGGGATAGCTGGCGTCCATCAGGTTCAACTGCTGGAAGCTGCATTTCCTGCGCAGTTCCGGAACGATGCGTGCACGGCCATTCTCGCCCACACCCTTGTCGAACATCGGGTAGCGCCGCTGCATTTGCGGCGAGACCGGCGCCAGCATCGAACGGGGATAGATCGCGCGGTGGGCGCTTTCGATCATGGCGGAAGAGATATCGGTGCCCAGGATGGCGTAGCGCAGGCCCGCCTGGCTGCGCGCCAGCTCGGCCATCACCATCGCGATGGTGTAGGCTTCGGCACCGTTGGAACTGGCCGCGCTCCACAGCTTGATCGTACGCTGCGCAGCAAGCAGCGCGGGTATGATCGTCCCTGCGAGATAATCGAAGTGGCTCGCCTCCCGGAAGAAGTCGGTCTTGTTGGTCGTCGCGACATCGACGACGTGCTGGAATTCGTCTTTCAGTCCGTCCTCTTCGAACAGATAGTCGCAATATTCGTCGAGGCTCGCGAAGCCGGCCAGGCCAGCCCGGCGGCGCAGACGGCCCTCCAGCATCAGGTGCTTCGATGCAGGCAACTTGATGCCGGTATGCTTGCTCACGATGCCCGCGATGCGCGCAAAGTCACGCTCGCTGAGCGTGGAGGAATCGGCTGCGGGTCGCGGTGCCGGATTGCACGGGGCGGTGGCCATGGCGGCGTGGTTACCTTCGGTCAGGCAGCCAGATCGGGTGCGCCTGCGATGGCGCCGATCTGCCGCAGGGAGAACAGTCGGTCGATATCCAGCAAGGTGACGAAGGTCCCATTGCGCCGACCGATGCCGACCACGCAGTCCGTCTTGGAGACCGGGCCGACCGAGGGCGGCGGATCGAGCGCGCCTTCGTCGTCGAGCACGGTGACCTCGAACACCCGGTCGGTCTTCAGTCCGACCGTCATTTCCTCCCCTTCGGAGGTGATAACGGTGAGGACGACGATGCGGGTATTGTCGCCGTCCTCGCCCGTCTCGAAGCCGAGCTGCGCGCGCAGATCGAACACCGAGACGCTGTGGTTGCGCACATCGATCACGCCCAGGAAGCCTTCCGGGGCGTGGGGCATGCGGGAAATCTGGCGGTTCTCCAGAATTTCCCGCACCCGGGCGACGGGGAGGGCGAAGATCTCGCCCGCCACGCTCATGGTGACATATTGTGTGGTGTCAGCCATTTGTCGGTTCCCCAATCAGGCCGCGTCACGGTTCCGGGTGAATTCCCGGTCGAGGTCGTCGCCCGCATCACCCATGTTGAGATCGAAACCGCCGCCGAACGAGCCCGTGGCGCCTGTCGCCGTCTTGAGCCGGGCATGCATCGCGCCGACCGGATTGCGGGCAGGCTTAATGACGCTAACCGTCGGACGCGCCGCAGTTTCATTGCCGTCGATGCGGAAGTAGCTGATCGCGCTCGTGAGCTGGTCGGCCTGGCTCGACAGTTCCTCTGCGGTGGAGGACATTTCCTCGGCAGCGGAGGTGTTCTGCTGGGTCACCTTGTCAAGCTGCTGGATCGCCTGGTTGATCTGCGCGGCACCGGCATTCTGCTCGTTGCTCGCACCGGCGATTTCGGCGACCAGTTCGGCTGTCTTGCGGATGTCGGGGACGAGCTTGGTGAGCATTTCGCCCGCGCTTTGCGCCGCCTTCACCGTATTGCCCGAAAGGCCCGAGATTTCCTGCGCTGCCGCCTGGCTGCGTTCGGCAAGCTTGCGGACCTCGGCGGCAACCACCGCGAAGCCGCGGCCATGCTCGCCTGCACGGGCGGCCTCGACCGCCGCATTGAGGGCGAGAAGATCGGTCTGACGCGCGATTTCCTGCACGATCATGATCTTCTCGGCGATGGTTTCCATCGCGATCACGGCCTCGGCCACCGCCTTGCCCGACACATCGGCATTCTCCGACGACTGGCGGGCGATTTCCTCGGTCTGCGAGGCGTTGTCGGCGCTCTGCTTGATGTTGGCGGCCATCTGCTCGACGGAGCTCGACGCTTCCTCGGTCGAGGCGGCCTGTTCGGTCGCGCCCTGCGAGAGCTGCTCGGCACCTGCCGCCATCTGCTCGCTACCCGAGGCGACGTTGCGCGCCGCGCCGGCGACTTCGCCGATGACGTCCTTCAGCTTGGCAACCATGTCGCGCGTGCCGGCCAGAAGGCTGTCATTGTCGCTGGGCTTCGTCTTCACGGCTACCGACAGGTTGCCTGCGGCAATTTCACGCATCACATCGCGGGCATAGTCCGGCTCGCCGCCGATCTGCTTCAGGATGCTGCGCGTGACGACGAACGCTGCAGCGACGCCGACGACCAGCGCAAGGATGATGATCGCGATGAAGAGGGTTCGCGCCTGGGAAAAGACCACATCGCCTTCCGCGCTGGCCTGCGCACCGCCATCGGTGTTCAGTTTCACGAGCGACAGAAGATCGCCGGAATAGTCGTTGTAGAGATCGGTGGTTTCGAACAGCGATGCG
The DNA here is from genome assembly GCA_002377695.1 of Citromicrobium sp. UBA3494. GTDB lineage: Bacteria > Pseudomonadota > Alphaproteobacteria > Sphingomonadales > Sphingomonadaceae > Alteriqipengyuania. Next base: position 90,043 of record DFQH01000004.1, read on the forward strand.
GTCGCCGCTTCGTTCTGGTTCTGGCGCGAAAGGGCGATGAACTTGCTGTGCCCATCCATGTACTCGTCGAATTTGGCAGAAAAGCGATCATAGGTCGCCTGTTCCTCGGGCGAAGAGATCAGCTTTTCGTAGGTTGCCCGATCCTTCTTCATGGTGGCGAGAACTTCAGCCATGTTGGCTTCGGCAGCGCGCATGGCATCGGCATCGGTGGAAACCACGTGACGAAATTCGTTGATGCGCAGGTCCGAGGTCGCCGTGTTGATGCGATGGATCACATCCATGCTCGGCATCCAGTTGCTCGCAATCTCGGTCGACTGATCGTTGATCGTGCTCATTCTTGTGATGCCGACCGCACCGAGTATGGCGGTCAGCAGCAGAATGGCGGAAAATGCTGCCGCCAGTTTCAGCTTGAGGGTCATCTTCATGGCTCTACCTTCGTGTTTGAGGTCGATTATCTGGATTCGGTAACCAAGGTTCCGAGGTGCTCGGCGAAGATCCGGGCGATGTTCGGAAGAATGACGAAATCGCCGTTGTAACGGGCGATGCCGAGCAGGAATTCGGGGCGCCAGCGCATGCCGACCTGGGGCGCTTCCTCGATGGACACATCTTCCAGGTCGCACACGTCGAGGACCTTGTCGGCGAGGATGCCGAGGATGTTCTCCTCGCCCTCGAGCAGAGTCTCGATGACGATGATCCGGGTATCCTCGTCGGGCGGCCGGCGCTCCATGCCGAAGGTCACGCGCAGGTCCACCAGCGGGACGACCCGGCCGCGCACATTGATCAGCCCGTTGGCGAAGGGCGATGCATTGGGCACCTGCGTGACCGGCGGCATGTCGAGGATCTCGCGCACGGTTCCGGCGTCGATCGCGAAGACTTCGCCCTGCAGGGCAAGGGTCAGTGCGCGGCGGGTTCCGGTCTGCGTGTCGGTTTCGCTGTCGATTTCGGGTTCGGCAAGAGTTTCGCTCATGCTGCAAGCTCCAGATGGCGGCCGGCGGCGCGGCGCTGTTGCTGTTCGGCGGAACTGACCAACTGCGCCACATCGAGGATCAGCGCGACTTCGCCGTCACCCATGATCGTCGCGCCCGAGAACGTGCCGATCGAGGAATGCAGCCGGGACAGCGATTTGATGACGGTCTGGGCGTTGCCGATGATTTGATCGACCACCAGCCCCACGCGCTGCTCGCCCGAGCCGACGATGACCACTTTCTGATGGAGGTCGGCGGGCGTCTGCGTACCGAACATGTCGCGCAGCCGCAGATACGGGACCAGCGTGCCGCGCACGTCGAGGAAGTTGCGCCCGCTGGTGCCAGCCACTTCGGACGCGGGCAGCTCGAGACATTCCTCGACCGCCGAAAGCGGGATCGCGTAACGTCCGTCGCCAACGCGAACCAGCATGCCTTCGACAATCGCCAGCGTCAGGGGCAGGCGCAGGGTCGCTTTGGTCCCTTCGCCGGGCTTGCTGGTGAGTTCGATCGTCCCGCGCAGGCCTTCGATTGCGCGCTTCACGACGTCCATGCCGACCCCGCGGCCCGAAACCGAAGTGATTTCCTGCGCGGTCGAAAAGCCGGGATGGAAGATGTACTGGAACAGCTCGTGATCGGTCAGCTTCGCGTCGGGTGCGATCAGGCCGTTTTCCTCGGCCTTTGCGCGAATGCGCGCACTGTCCAGACCGGCGCCATCGTCCGATACCGAAATCGCGACTTCGGCACCCGAATGGACCGCGGTGATCTGCACCTTGCCGCATTCCGCCTTGCCCGCCGCGCGCCGGGCCTCGGGCGTTTCCATCCCGTGGTCGACCGCATTGCGGATGATGTGGACCAGCGGATCGGCCAGGCGTTCGACCATGGTCTTGTCGAGCTCGGTCTCTTCCCCGGTGGTGACGAATTCGACCTTCTTGTCGAGATCGCTCGCCAGATCGTGGACCAGGCGGCGGAAGCGGCCGAACAGGCTGCCGATCGGCACCATGCGCACGCCCATCGTCGTGTCGCGCAGCGTCGCCGCAAGCCGTTCGATATCTTCGGCGACGCCGGTCAGGCCGACATCCTGGCTGCCCGCGGCGATCTGCGACAACCGTGCCTGCGCGATCACCAGCTCGCCGACGCAATCCATCAGCTCGTCCAGCCGCTCGGCTGCGACGCGCAGCGATGCGCCCGCTTTCGCGTTGGCAGCTGACGCTGCGCGCGGCGCGCCCGCAGCGTCAGCCGTGGCGACTTCCGCTGGTGTGTCGGCAGGCTCCGGCTCGGCGTCGGTCTCCGGAGCGAGCGGCTCGATCGAAAGCTCCATGTCCTCGCGCAGGAACAGGAACACATCTTCGATCGCGTCCTGCGGAACGGCAGCGCGCAGCGTGACGTCCCAGCCGAGATAACGGCCGAGCGGATCGTGTTCGTCGAGCGCGGTTACATCTTCGCCGCTCGCCACGATTTCGCACGGACCGAGCTCGCGCAGCTCATCGAGCAGGAGCATCGGATTGGTGCCCATCTCGATGGCATCGGCGGGAAGCTTGAAACGCACGCGCCATCCGGCCGCGTCGATTGCGGACGCGTCGCTTTCCTCTTGCGAAGCGGCTTCGGGCGATTGCTCTTCGCCATCGGCCCCGCGACCATCGGAGACCAGTGCGCGCAGTTCGTTCAGGATAGGGGTGCCAGCGGCGGCATGTTCGCCCGGCTCCAGCGCCAGCAGCTGGACATGGTCCTTGGCGTTAAGCGCGATGCGGACCAGCTCTTCACTGATCGGGGCCAGGCCCTTGCGAACGCGATCGAACGCGGTCTCGAACTCATGGACGAAATCGGCCACCTCGTCGAAACCGAACATGCTGCCCGATCCCTTGAGCGTGTGCAGCGCGCGGAATGCGCTGTCGACCAGATCGCGGTTGCCGTGGTCCTGCGAAAGGTCGAGCAGCGCCTGTTCGAGCGCCTCGAGCAGGTCGCGCGCTTCCTGGCGGAAGGTATCTGCGGGATCGGGGCTCATGCGCCGACCACCTTGCGCATGATGGCCAGCATCTGATCCTGCTTGAACGGCTTCACCAGCCACCCGGTTGCCCCGGCGGCCTTCGCCTCTGCCTTCAGCGAGTCATCGGACTCCGTGGTAAGGAAGATGATCGGCACGCCCGCGCTCGACGGGTGTGCGCGATACTTCCGGATGAAGTCGAGCCCGTTCATTATCGGCATGTTGAGATCGGTGATCACCGCATTGACGCGGTTGCCGGTTGCCTTGGCGAGACCGTCGGCCCCGTCGCACGCTTCGATCACCTGGTATCCGGCGTTCGAAAGCGTCATTGCCACCAGCTGTCGTACGGATGGGGAATCGTCGATGGTGAGGATGGTTTTACTCATGCCGCTTGCGTCCCTTTCTTCAGAATATCTGCCCAGGCCTGTTCGTCGGCGTTGCGAGGTTCGCCGTCGGCGTCGAGAAACCCGGCGCGGACCAGCGCTTGCTCCAGCGCGCCGCCCCTGTCGGCGAGGATGGAGAGTTGCGTGTTGAGGCGTGCCGCGCTTCGCCGCGCGGCGATCAGCAGCTGCAGGCCGGAGACATCGATTTCACGAGCTTCGCTAAGGTCGATCGTCACCGCTTCGCCGCTCTCGAAAAGAGGGCTGAGCGCAATCGCGGTCTCGCGAATTTCAGGTACGGCGAGCGCGTTCGCTGCCGGGCAAAAGCTAAGTGATGTCAGCACGTTGGCGATCCGCTATAAAATTATTATCGGGACCAAGGCGTCCTTTTCATACTTAGGAGGGAGGCCAATCGGACGCGCGCTTGGCCGCAGTTTTTTTGAGGTAAAACCGGGTATCGGGCTTTCCCGGATCAGCAATGCTGAAGAGAACGGCGCAAATCGGCGTTTCCGGCAGCGGTCTGCGCGTCGGCTGACGTCGGGGAAATTCGTCGATGTGGCGCGCTATTTTGTGGCCGTTCGCCTTTGATCGGGTCCGGGCGACGCGCATACCAGCGGACGGTTCGTAGAATATCCACCGCGTGCTGATCGAGGTCAGGGCTCGGGCAGGGAAATTTCCCAATCATCTGAGTGCCCATCTTTGTCCCTAATTGGGCACCATCTCTCTCAGCTTATCGTGACGCGGCTATGAGGCGAAAGCCTGCTCGGCTGGTTGACCCAGTGGGAAGCGAGTGGGTGGGGTACTCGGGTCACGGCAAAGAGGGCAACTCGCCAATGTCTGCCTGTGGGCGGAGAGCGAGCTGTCCAGATCTACCTGAGACCTCGCTGAAACAGCCATTCGGCCAGCGCTCCGTCTGTGAGCATCATCGAGGCGAATTTCGGAATCCGCATGACGGTAGTGCAAACCGAGAGCGCATCGAGCCGAATGCAATACGAACCATGACCGAAAGCCTTTGCCTCGCGTGCGCCCCGCCTATAGCCGGTGTTGCGAACTGGGCAGCGAAGCCGGAAAGCCTTTCGCCAGTTAATCGTCTCCCATAGACAGGAACACGATGTCCCGGCTTTGTTTCAGAATATTGGCGCTCGTCAGCATTGGTCCGCTACTCGCCGCCTGCGGGGGCGCCGAGGAAGAGCGAACGGCAGAGGTAGTGCCGGTCGTCGCGCAGGAACTGCGCTTTCTGCCGGAAATCTCGCAGGTCGAGGCGATCGGTACGGCACGCGCCGCGACCTCTGCCGAACTCTACCCCGAGACCGCGGGGCGGGTCACGCGGGTGATGTTCGGCGCGGGCGACTATGTGCGCCAGGGCACGCCGCTGCTCCAGCTGGACGATCGGGCGGAGCGCTTGGATGTCGAGGCGGCGCGGGTTTCGGTGCGCGAGGCGGACCAGCTACTCGGTCGCTATCGGCGGATCGAGGATACCGGCGCGATTTCCGAAAGCCAGATCGAGGCGGGCGAGACCTCGCTGGCGGCGGCGCGGGTGCAGCTGCGCCAGGCGCAAACCGCGCTCGCTGACAGGACCGTGCGTGCGCCGTTCAGTGGCCATGTCGGCCTGACCGAGATCGACGTCGGCGATCGGGTGAACGATTCCACCGCGATCACGCAGATCGACCAGCGCGGCACGCTCTATGTCGACTTCTCCGCGCCCGAGGAGGTGTTCGCGGGGCTCGACCCGGGCGACAGCGTAGAGGTCACGCCATTTTCCGAACCCGACCGCACGATCACCGCCGAGGTGGTGGCGACGGACAATCGCGTCTCGCAGGAAAGCCGCGACTTCATCGTGCGCACCGCGATCCCCAACCGCGACGACCGACTGCGCCCGGGCATGAGCTTCCGCGTGCAGTTCACCCGCAACGGCACGATGCGCGCGGCAGTACCCGAGGAGGCGATCGTCTGGGGCGGCGAGGGATCGCACCTGTTCCTCGTGCGCGAAGGCAAGGCGGTGCGCGTGCCCGTCACCATCACCTCGCGGCGCGACGGGCGCGTGTTCGTCGACGGCAAGATTACGCGCAATGATCGCGTGATTGTCGAGGGCGTGCAGAAGGTGCGCGACGGGCAGGAGATCCGCCTCGTCCGGCAGAACCGCGAGGCCGAACAGGACGTAAGGCTCGAGGATGCGCGGGGCGATACGCCGCGTGGAGACTAAGACCGACCTGCCGATGCTTGCGGTCAAGCGGCCGCTGCTGATCGGGGTGCTCAACCTGCTGATCGTGATCGCGGGCGTCGCCGCGCTGATGGGCGTGGAAGTGCGCGAGCTGCCCAATGTCGACCGGCCGATCGTCTCGGTCACCGCCAGCCTGCCCGGCGCCGCGCCCGAGACGATGGATGCCGAGGTGACCAGCATCCTCGAAGATGCGGTCGCGCGCGTATCGGGCGTGCGCGAGATCAGCTCTTCGAGCGAGGAGAACAATTCGCGCATCCGGGTGGAGTTCAATCCGGGCGTCGACCTCGACACTGCGGCGACCGATATTCGCGAAGCGGTCAGCCGGACGCAGCGCGACCTGCCCGAACGCGTCGAGCAGGTGACCGTGGTCAAGGCCGACCAGGACGCCCAGCCGATCATGACGCTTGCCGTTCTCAGCGATGCCTACGACCAGTCCGAGCTGACCCGGCTGGTCGACAACGACATCATTCCCGAATTGCTCACCGCAGAAGGCGTGGCGAGCATCGACCAGTTCGGCGCGCGCCAGCGGCAGATGCGCGTGGCGGTCGATCCCCTCAGGCTCAACCGCTTCGGCCTGACGCTGACCGATGTCGCGGACGCGCTGGAGAGCGCGCCGTTCGACGTGCCGGTCGGATCGTTCCGCTCGGACGCGCAGAGCCTGGTGGTGCGCGCCGATGCCAGCGCGACCGAGCCCGCAATGATCGAGGACGTGGTCATCACCGGCAATGTGCGTGTCGGCGATGTCGCGCAGGCGGATTTCGCGCCCGCCAATGCCAGCAATTTCGTGCGGCTCGACGGCCGGCCGATCATCGGCCTCGGCGTGGTGCGGCAGGCGAGTTCGAACACGATCGAGATTTCGGATTCGATCCGCCAGGCGGTGGAGCGGGTCAATCGCCGGTTCGACGATGTCGAGCTCCAGATCGTGTCCGACGATGCCGAGTTCATCCGTATCTCGGTGCAAGAGGTGCTGATCACGCTCGCCTTCACCATCGCCGTGGTGGTTGCGACGATGCTCCTGTTCTTCCGCGCCTGGCGGCCCACGCTGGTGCCCAGCACCACGATTCCTATCGCGCTGGTGGGCGTGATCGCGGGCATCTGGATCATGGGCTTCTCGATCAACCTGCTCACGCTGCTGGCGCTGGTGCTCGCCACCGGGCTGATCGTGGACGATGCGATCGTCGTGCTGGAGAATGCGCAACGCTTGCAGAACAAGGGGCTGGGCAAGCGGGCCGCCGCGGTCGTCGGCACGCGGCAGGTGTTCTTCGCGGTGGTGGCGACGACAGCGGTGCTGGTCTCGGTGTTTGTCCCGATCAGTTTCCTGCCTTCGGAGACCGGCCGGCTGTTCCGCGAATTCGGCTTCGTGCTGGCGGTGGCGGTGATCCTGTCGAGCTTCGTGGCGCTCTCGCTGGTGCCGGCGCTCGCGTCGAGGTTCGATCTGACGAGCGACGAGAAGGCGAAGGACAGCTGGCTGGCGCGGCTGGGAACGGGCATCACCGAACGTTACGACCGCTTGCTCCACCGCGCGCTGGGTGCACCCAAGGCCATGATCATCGGCTCGGTGCTGGTCGCCGCGCTGGCGGGCTTTCTCTACACCCAGCTCGACAACGAACTGGTGCCCGACGAGGATCGCGGTGTCATCACCGTCGATGCGACCGGGCCCGACGGGGTGGGGCTCGCATTTATGGACCGCGAGCTGGACGAGATCGAACAGGTGCTCCAGCCCTACCTCGAGAGTGGCGAGATCGAGAGCACCTTCTCGATCGTGGGCCGTTACGACCCCAACCGCGTGCGGGTCACCGCCGAACTCGCCGACTGGGGCGAGCGCGACCGCAGCCAGACCGAGATCGTGCAGGAGCTGAACGGGCCGCTCGCGGAAATTCCCGGATCGCGCACCAACGCGCGCGGGCGCGGCACGCTGAGCTTCGGCGGCGGGGGCGAGGGGCTGGAGGTCGCGCTGACCGGCCCGGAATATGACCGCATCTACGAAAGCGCGGATGCGCTCGCGGCGGCGATCGATACGCAGTCCGACATCCTCTCGAACGCGGAAATCTCCTATCAGCCGACTCAGCCGCAGCTGTCGGTGCAGATCGATCGTCGGCGGGCGTCGGACCTCGGCGTCGAGCTGGAAGACCTGTCGCAGACCTTGCGCGCGATGGTCGGCGGGGAGGAACTGGTCGATCTCAACGTCGGCGATCAGGCGGTGCCGATCTTCCTCACCGCACAAGCGGTCAGCGTCACCAACCCGAGCGACCTGCGCAACCTCTATGTCAGAGGCACGCAGGGCGCAGGCGGCGGGTCGGCACTGGTGCCGCTATCCGCCGTCACGACCATCGTCGAGCAGGGCATCGCCGCCGAATTGGACCGGACCGAGCAGCGCCGCGCGATCGAGGTCGATGCCGACATCGAGGCGGGTACGCCGCTACGCGATGCCGTGGACGAGATGGAGCGCCTGGCGCAGGACGCGGTGGCAGAGGGCATCGACATGCTGTTGCAGGGCGATGCCGAGAGCCTCGAGGAAAGCTCGAACGCGCTGATGCTAACCTACGGCTTTGCGCTGGTGATCGTGTTCCTGGTGCTGGTCGCGCAGTTCGAAAGCCTGACCAGCGCGCTTGTGGTGCTGCTGACCGTGCCCTTCGCGCTCGCAGCGGCGGTGTTCGCACTGTTCCTCTCCGGCGTCTCGCTCAACATCTATTCGCAGATCGGCCTGGTGATGCTGATCGGGCTGATGGCCAAGAACGGCGTGCTGATCGTGGAGTTCGCGGACCAGCTGCGCCACCAGGGTCGCAGCGTGCGCGAGGCGGTGGAAGAAGCCGCGGCGATCCGCCTGCGACCGATCACGATGACGCTGATCTCCACCGTCGTCGGCGCGACCCCGCTGATCCTCGCGAGCGGGGCCGGGGCCGAAGCGCGCCAGTCGATCGGGTGGGTGATCTTCGGCGGGCTGGGCATCGCCAGCCTGTTCACGCTGTTCCTGACGCCGGTGCTTTACCTCGTCATCGCGCGGCTGGGCCAACCGCGCAGCGTCGACCTCACCAAGCTGCGCGAGGAGATTGACGCGCTCGACGAGGACATGACGGTGGCACCCGCATGATGCGCGCCGCGATCCTTTCGCTCGCGGCGCTGGGGCTGTCCGCCTGCGCGACGCTCGATCACTACGAGCCCGAGACCGCGATCGTGCCGCCGCAGGCGTTCGCGGGCGATCTTCCGCCCAGCGGGATCGCAGAGAACTGGTGGGAGGGTTTCGGAGATCCGGTGCTGAACGGCCTCGTCGAGGAAGGGCTCGCCGGAAATATCGAGATCGCCATCGCGCGCGACCGGTTGCGCGGGGCCGCCGCGCTGCTGCGCGCCGAACGCGCGGACCGCCTCCCCCGGCTCGACGGGGCGGCGGATGCGTCGATCGGGCTCGGCAGCGATGTCGTCGATTCCGCCAGCATTGGCCTGCTGGGCACGTTCGATCCCGACATCACCGGGCGGCTCGCGGCCGAAATCCGCGCTGCTGCCGCCAATTACGCGCAGGCCGAATATGTCGTTGCCGACCAGCGCCGACTGGTCGCCGCGGCTATAGCCGCGCAATATATCGAATATCGCCGCACCGGCGCGCAGCTCGATCTGCTCGCGCAGTCGACCGAGTTGCAGGAGCGCACGCTGCGGATCGTGACCTTGCGCTTCGAAGCAGGGCTCGCCGCCAATCTCGATGTGCGCCGGGCCGCTGCGGACCTCGCGCAGACGCGCGCGCGGCGTGGGCTGATCGAGATAGCGCGTTCCGGGGCGGCGAACCGCCTCGCGATCCTGCTCGGGCGCCCCCCCGGCCTGTTCGCGCCTCCTTCGCCGAGCGGCGAGAGCACCATTCCCGACTACGCCGGTGGCCCGCCCGCTGGGACTCCCGCCGACCTGCTGCGCCGTCGTGCCGACGTGCTTGCCGCCGAAGCCGCGCTGCTGCGCGCTGCCGCCACGGTCGGGATCGAGCAGGCGGACCTGCGGCCATCGCTGACCATTCCGGGCAGCGTGCTGCTGGGCGATGGTTCCATCGGCGGCATCCTCGACGAGTTCATCGCCTCCGTCGGTGCCGCGCTCGATGTGCCGCTGTTCGATGGCGGTCGCAGGCGCGCCGAGGTGGAAGCAGCGAAGGCGGAAACCGATGCGCGTTATGGCGAATACCGCCTGACCTTCCTCGAAGCGCTGGGCGAGGTGGAGAATGCGCTGGTCTCTCTCGATGCGAACAGCCAGCGGATCGCCGCGCTCTCCGAAGCGATCGAACAGAGCGAGGCCGCACTCGAACAGTCCGATGCGCTCTACCGCGAAGGGCTGGCGACGCTGTTCGACGTGCTCGACGCGCAACGCCAGCTGATCGGCAGCCGCCAATCGCTGATCGACAGCGAAGCTGCGCTTGCGATCTCGTTCGTCTCATTTCACGCGGCAATCGGCAGGATGGATAGCGCCCCGTAACAGGTGCTGGGAGATTGCGCCGAGCGTGACGTACGTCGCAGCAGGCTCGGATTTCGAGCGTTCGCCGACAATGCCAGCTAGCGGGTGAGGCGAGCACGTGGGCCAAGGGCCGAAATCGGGGCGCAAAGCAGACGCAATGTGGGGTTGCGAGAGGTCGCGTTTACAGCACTCACTGAGCCAAGGCTCTTTCAAAGGACAATGTGCGTGACGCCGCACCTAGGCACTTTGGGTGGTGCTTGGGAAGTGTCGGCCCGGGATTGAGTGTCGGCATTCATCCCTCGGAAGTTACACGATAAAGCTCCGCCTTTCCCCGATTTCGTAATGATGGGGTCGAGTCACGTAAGCGGCACCATTTCCTTGAGCTCCGCCGAATTGCGCGATCCCCCGGGGCAGCTGGGAAATTTGCCGTTCAAGCATCCGGGGCGGCGCTGTGAGGTGCCAGGGTATGCCCTGGCGATAGTTTGCCCGAAAGGGCACCGCGGGGTGACGGAGCGCGGACGACACTCAGCCGACATCGACCGGACTATCCGGCCTAGACTCTCGCCCCTTCAAGCAGACTTTCGACGATCGCCGGATCGGCAAGCGTCGAGGTATCGCCAATCTGGTCGGGCTGCCCCTCAGCGATTTTTCGAAGGACGCGGCGCATGATCTTGCCCGACCGGGTCTTGGGCAGGTCCGGCGCGAACTGAATGACGTCGGGCGTGGCGAACGGCCCGATCTCGCAGCGCACCAGGTCGCGCAGTTCCTTCCGCAAGGCATCGCTGCCTTCTTCGCCGGCCTTCAGCGTGACGAAAGCGTGGATACCCTGCCCTTTGATATCGTGCGGCATCCCTACGACCGCAGCCTCTGTTACCAGCACATGCTCGTCCAGCGCGTTTTCGACTTCGGCAGTGCCCATGCGGTGCCCGGACACGTTGATGACGTCGTCGACCCGTCCGGTGATCCAGTAATAGCCATCCTCGTCGCGCCGCGCGCCGTCGCCGGTGAAATAGGTGCCGGGGAAGGTGCTGAAATAGGTCTGGAAGAAGCGGTCGTGGTCGCCGAAGATGGTGCGCATCTGGCCCGGCCAGCTGCCGGTTAGAACCAGATTGCCCTCTGTCGCTCCGGCCAAGACAGCACCTTCGCCATCGACCAGTTCGGGGTGGACGCCGGGGAGTGGCAGGGTCGCGCTGCCGGGCTTGGCCTCGGTCGCGCCGGGGACGGGAGCAATCAGCGCGCCGCCGGTTTCGGTCTGCCACCAGGTGTCGACGATGGGGCACTCCCCGCGCCCGACGATCTCATGATACCAATCCCACGCTTCGTGATTGATCGGCTCTCCCACCGTACCCAGCAGGCGGATCGACGACAGGTCGTGGCGCATCACCCACCGGTCGCCATGGCGCATCAGCGCGCGGAGCGCGGTCGGCGCGGTGTAGAAGATCGTTACGCCAAGGCGCTGGCTCGTCTCCCACAAGCGGCCGGGATCGGGATAGTTGGGCACACCGTCGAACATGACCGTGCGCGCCCCGTTGGAGAGCGGGCCGTAGACGACATAGGTGTGCCCGGTGATCCAGCCGACATCGGCGGTACACCAGAACAGATCGTCGGCGACATCCTTGCCCTCCTCAGGTCCGAACAGCAGGTCGTAGGTCAGCGTCGACCACAGCAGATACCCGCCGGTGGTGTGCAGCACGCCCTTGGGCTTGCCGGTCGAGCCGGAGGTGTAGAGGATGAACAGCGGATCTTCCGCGTTCATCGCTTCGGGCGGGCATTCGGCGGAGGCATTGGCGCACGCGTCCTCCCACCAAATATCGCGCCCCTCCTGCATCGATACGTCGCCGCGGGTTCGCTGCATGACGATGACCGTGTCGACCCCGCTCGCGCGTTCCAGTGCGCTGTCGACATTGGCCTTGAGGGGGATGCGCTTGCCGCCGCGCGTGCCTTCGTCGGCAGTGACCACAAGTGCAGCCCCGCAATCGACGATCCGGTCGGCCAGGCTTTCGGGTGAGAAGCCGCCGAAGACGACCGAATGGACCGCACCGATCCGGGCACAGGCCAGCATCGCGATCGCCGCTTCGGGCACCATCGGCAGGTAGAGGATCACCCGGTCGCCCTTGCCGATGCCGTTGGCTTTCAGGACGTTGGCGAAGCGGCAGACTTGCCCGTGCAACTCGCGATAGGTCAGGGTGCGCCCTTCGCCCGGCTCGTCGCCTTCGAACACGATCGCGGGCTGGTCGCCGCGCGTATCGAGATGACGGTCGAGGCAATTGACCGATACGTTCAGCTCGCCGTCGGCGAACCAGCGAATGCCGAAATCGGCCTTGTCGAAGCTGCTCTCGTCCGCCTTCGTCGGAAAGACGCTCCAGTCGAGCCGGTGCGCTTCGTTCAGCCAGAATCTGTCCGCGTCGCTGTCGATAGATGCCTGCATCGCGCGAAGCCTGTCTGCCTTTTGCAACATGGCGATTTCTCTCTCCCCATAGGCCCGGCTTCGCACGAGGAAGCGTCGGCCTGTTCCATTGTCGAGGCTGAACATGCCGCCTCGCCCTTCCACCACATCAAGGATAAGCTGTGTGTGTTTCCACGCCGCGAATTGCGGCGCGCCCATATAGACCGGCGTGGTGCCGATCGTGCCCAGCAGCACGTCCGACCCGCCAAGGCGGAACTCGCCACGCGGATAGACCATCGGGCTGGAGCCGTCACAGCACCCGCCCGACTGGTGGATCAGTACGGGGCCGTGACGTTCGATGATCTGGCCCAGCAGGGCGGTGGCCGCGTCGGTGGCGATCACGCGGCGGACCACGCGGCCTTCCGGCGCGCCACTTTTCGTCATTGGGTCATGTCGAGGACGACGCGCCCTTCGATCTGGCCCTGCCGCATCCGGTCGAACACCGAATTGATGTCGTCCAGACCGGCGGTGGAGATCGTGGCCTTGACCTTGCCATCGGCCGCGAAGTCGAGCGATTCCTGAAGGTCCAGCCGCGTGCCGACGATCGAGCCGCGCACGGTGATGCCGTTGAGCACCATGCCGAAGATGTTGAGCGGGAAATCGCCCGGCGGCAGGCCATTGAGCGCAAGCGTACCGCCACGCCCGACCATGCCGACCGCCTGTTCGAACGCCTTCTCGCTCACCGCGGTCACCAGCGCGCCGCGCGCGCCGCCGCCGGTCAGACGCTTCACCGTCGCGGCGGGGTCGTTATCGGTTCGCGCGTTGACCGTCTCCACGGCGCCGAGCCTGCGGGCGAGATCGAGCTTGGCATCGTCGACGTCGACCGCGACCACGTTCAGCCCCATCGCGACCGCATATTGCACCGCCATGTGGCCCAGCCCGCCGATGCCTGAGATGACCACGGCATCGCCCGGCTTGGTGTCGGTCATCTTCAAGCCCTTGTAGACCGTCACGCCCGCGCACAGCACCGGTGCGATTTCGTTGAAGCCGACATTGTCGGGCAGGTGGCCGACGTAGTCGGGGTCGGCCAGAACATAGTCGGCGAACCCGCCATTGACCGAGTAGCCCGTGTTGAGCTGGCTCTCGCACAGCGTCTCCCACCCGCCGAGGCAGTGCACGCAATGGCCGCAGGCGGTGTAGAGCCAGGGCACGCCGACACGGTCGCCTTCCTTCACATGGGTCACGCCCTTGCCCACGGCAGAGACGAAGCCCACACCTTCATGGCCGGGAATGAACGGCGGTTCGGGCTTCACCGGCCAGTCGCCCTCCGCAGCGTGCAGATCGGTATGGCACACGCCCGAGGCCTGAATCGCCACCTGGATCATGCCCGGCTGCACCTCGGGAACGGGCACTTCCTCGATCCGCAGCGGTTCGCCGAAGGCGCGCACGACGGCGGCTTTCATCGTCTTGCTCATGACATCTCTCCTGAATTTTCGGGGGTTTGTGCGGGCGACGGGATCGCCGCCGCCCACTGCGGCTGTCGCCTCAGAAGAAGCCGAGCTTCTTCGGGCTGTAGCTGACCAGCATGTTCTTGGTCTGCTGATAGTGGTCGAGCATCATGCGGTGATTTTCGCGCCCGATACCCGACTGCTTGTACCCGCCGAACGCCGCGTGGGCGGGGTAGGCGTGGTAGCAGTTGGTCCACACGCGACCGGCCTGAATCGCACGACCGAAGCGGTAGCAAGTGTTGGCATCGCGGCTCCACACGCCCGCGCCGAGGCCATAGAGCGTGTCGTTGGCGATCTCCAACGCCTCTTCCTGATCCTTGAAGGTGGTGACCGAGAGGACCGGGCCGAAGATTTCCTCCTGGAAGATGCGCATCCGGTTGTTCCCCCGGAACACGGTCGGCTTGACGTAATAGCCGCCCGCGATCTCGCCCTCAAACCGCGCGGCCTCGCCGCCGGTCAGAAGCTCGGCGCCTTCCTGCTTGCCGATGTCGATGTAGGAGAGGATCTTGTCGCGCTGTTCGCTGCTCGCCTGCGCGCCGATCATGGTCTCCATGTCGAGCGGATTGCCCGCCTTGATCGCCTCGACGCGCCCGATCGCCCGCTCCATGAACTGGTCGTAGATGCTCTCGTGAACCAGCGCGCGGCTGGGGCAGGTGCAGACCTCGCCCTGGTTGAGCGCGAACATCACGAAGCCCTCGGTCGCCTTGTCGAGATAGTCGTCATCCTCGCGGCACACGTCCTCGAAGAAGATGTTCGGGCTCTTGCCGCCCAGCTCCAGCGTGACCGGGATCAGGTTTTCGGTGGCATATTGCATGATGAGGCGACCGGTGCTCGTCTCGCCGGTGAAGGCGATCTTGGCGATCCGGCTGCTGCTGGCGAGCGGCTTGCCCGCTTCCACGCCGAAGCCGTTGACCACGTTCACCACGCCCGCGGGCAGCAGGTCGCCGATCAGCTCCATCAGCACCATGATCGAAGCCGGGGTCTGCTCGGCGGGTTTGAGCACCACGCAGTTGCCCGCCGCCAGCGCGGGGGCAAGCTTCCACACCGCCATCAGGATCGGGAAATTCCACGGAATGATCTGGCCGACCACGCCCAGCGGCTCGTGGAAATGGTAAGCCACCGTATCGTGGTCGATCTCAGAAATGCCGCCTTCCTGCGCGCGGATGCAGCCTGCGAAATAGCGGAAATGGTCGATCGCCAGCGGGATGTCTGCGGCCATCGTCTCGCGCAGCGGCTTGCCGTTGTCCCAGGTCTCGGCGACAGCGATCTTTTCGAGGTTTTCCTCCATCCGGTCGGCGATGCGGTTGAGGATCAGCGCACGCTCGCCCACGCTGGTGCGGCCCCAGGCGTCCTTCGCGGCATGCGCCGCGTCGAGCGCGGCCTCGATGTCCGCCGTCTGGCTGCGCGCGACCTGACCGACCGGTTTGCCGGTGATCGAGGAGATATTGTCGAAATAGCGCCCGTCCTTGGGCGCAACCCATTTGCCGCCGATGAAGTTGTCGTAGCGCTCTGCGAACGGAGCGGTCATCGAAGCGGCAGGGCTGGTTTGCATATCCATCAGTTCATCCTCTCCAAATTGCCGGGTGCTCCCGGTCGTGAGGATGATGGTTCCGCGAAAAAACGGTAATGAACAGAGCCGGGCGGTTACTCGATCGGCAAACTGTCTCGCTATCGAGACACTCCGGCCCGTCCTTGCATCAGCTGCGCTGCAAGCCTGCCTTTTCCATCCGCCGATAGAGCGTCGCGCGCCCTATTCCGAGAGCCTTTGCAGCCCGTGTGGCGTTGCCATCCGCCTGCGCCAGTGCCCTTCGCAACACGGCTCGTTCCGAGTCGTGGAAGGACGGGGCTTCCTCACGACCAAGAATGTCGGAAGCCGTCCGGCGCGCGTCCAGGCAAGCGTCGGTCAGCCCGAAGCGGTGCCTGGCGGCAAAGGTTGCGCCGATCACCAGATCGTCCCGATCCACGGCCAGCAGGGCTGTATCGCCGCCCGGCAGATTGGCATCGACGATCCGATGCTCGGCGAAGTGCTTGCGAAAGACGCCGCTTTCGATCCGGCGCGCTGCATCCTGGACAATCTTCTGAACCAGTATGCCCATCGCGGCGCTGTGATCGTCGCGGCAATTCGAAATATCGAGGGCCCCGATCAACCGTCCTGTCGCGTCGCGCACCGGCGCATCCATGCAGCTAATGCCGATATTGCGACTGGCGAAGTGTTCGTCGCGATGAATCGTGATCGGTCTGCCTTCGATCAGGCACGTCCCGATTCCGTTGGTCCCTTCGCGGCCCTCGCTCCAGACCCCGCCCGGTGTCAGCCCGACCTGGTCGAACAATTCGCGATCGCCGGACAGGCTGCGCGCCTCCAGAATCACACCTTCATTATCGGAGAGCATCACCGCGCATCCGGTAGCGGACACGGTCTGAAACAACTGGTCGAGCAAGGGCCGGGCGACATCCAGCATCAGCTCATGGCGCTGGCGCCGCTGGGTCAGATCGCGACCCGAAACAAGCTCCGGCAAGCGATCGGCGGCGGCGTCCAGCCCGTGCTTGAGGCCCGAACGACACCAGCTGGCCGCGACCACGGAATGCGCGGCGCTCGAAGACGATTGCAGAACCTCTTCGACAACAGCTTCGTGTCGATCTGTCATGACGACGCGATACAGCATATTTTCGAGGATGGCGAATGATCAGAGCGTCTTCTTCGTCCTCCATGCGGCACCATCCGCCTTTCGAAGAAGCACTTGGGCGATTTTGTCCGGTGCATCCATCAGCAGAAAGCTGCCAGCGCCCTCGACGGCCATGGCCTTGGGAAGCGACAGTCTTTCGGATGCAGCCGCGACGAGGCCTGGCGGCATGTTGGCGTCGCGGGTGCCGTAGATCAGCGTGAGATCGACCTTCGGATCGACCAGCAGGCTCGACCAGTCGCTGGCCCAGGTCTGCATCGTGTCGATCGCGCCGTCGATCGAGCGAGTGAGCGCATAGGTCGCGGAACGCCGGAAGACGCTCTGCAGTTCGGGGTTCCTGACGGCTGCCAGTTCGCGCTCGTGCCCGGCGTAGAAATTGTCGATGAAGCGATGGAACGATCCCTTGCCGGCGAGAGAGAGATGGCGATGATCCCGCTCAGCCATCGCCTCTCGATCGGAGCAGTCAGATCGACGCCCACCTTCGCCTGGATGTACCAGCGCGGCATGCGCGCCTCGGTGGGGCAAGCGCCGTCCTTGGCCACTTCGGTGCCGCTCGATTGGGCGTAGACGGCGGGGGCAGGTTCCGAATGCGAGCAGCGCTGCGCTGGCGAAAATGAAAATACGCATGGTTATTCTCCTGTCTTTGAGTTTGCGCGGTGGGTTGACGGAGTGGGGTACGGGCCCGCCGCGCAAGAGGTTGTCTGCTTCAGGGGTGGCCCACCGGGCTGCGCCGATAGGTGAACGCCACTGCGCTCTTGCCGGTCTTGTCGTTGTAGTACTGGCAATAGAAATCCGTGCCGCCCTTGTCCGTATGCAGGTAGGGCATGTTGAACGTGATCATCTCGCGCCCGCGGGATTTGAGCCACTTGTCGTATTCGCCCGAACGCGTGGAGTTGCTGCCCGTCGCTGTCGGCTCGTAACCAAGGTTGTTGCCAGCGTGCAGCATCACGTCCTGGCCGGTGTAATTGTTGGTCGGCGGAACCCAGTCGCGTGCGAGTTGCTGGCTGCCGTCGAACGAAACGCACTGCATGTTGTATTCGTGCGTGTTGAACCCGGCGCGATCGACCTCGACGTAGATGACGTCGCCAGAGCCGACGCCCGGAAGGGTGCAACCCGAGGGCTGCACCGGCTCGCGCTCGATAAGGCCGCGGCGCGTTTCCGTGTTGAGGCCCTCGGAAAAGGAGTATTCGCCCACCTTTGCAACGAAGGCGTTGCCAAGGTTCAGGTTGGCGCACTTCGTCATGCTGGCATATTTCGCTGGAGCAGCAGGTGCGCGGCCCTTCCAGTCGCCGTGGCTCGCGGTCTTGGGGTAGCGCGTGCGGGTGGTGGGGCCATTCGATCCGATGACCGGGCCGCCCGCGCGGCGATCGCCCGACACGACGTCGACCATATCGCCTACCGCATCGGCAGCCTCTTCCACTTCCTGGACCTCTTTCTTGACCTCCTCGACCTTGTTTTTGAGCCGCTTGAACGGATTGGCTTCCGCAGGTGCGGTGAAGGAGGTCGCCACGAGCGCGAGGCCCATGGCAGTCATGATTGAGTGCTTCATTGCAGCGATCCCTTGCTGTGAATGGTCGGCAGGGAATGCTGTGCGGAGCGAGCGGGTTGAATATCCCATATGGGATAGTCGCGCGGGTTCCCGTGGGCCTCGCGCAGGCAGGGGAGGAAAACCGCTATCCAGTTTCCAGCGATGCCTTCTCGCAAATGCGAGTAAGTCGCATTTACATTTACCGGAAGTGGTCCTAGGGCGCGCGCAACGATTCGGGATGAACAGGGAAATCCATGCGCCTTGCCTTGCTTCTGGGGGTATCGACCTTCGCATTTGCCACTGCGGCATCGGCTCAGACCGCGGACATCGGCGATCGGGAAATCCCCGATCCCCAGGCTTCGGACTATCAATCCGTCATTATTGTCGAAGGGCAGAAGATCGACCAGTCCCTGCAGGAGGTGACCGCAAGCGTCGATGTCACGACCGGCGAGGAAATTGAACGCGAACCGGTCAGCGATCTGTACGACATTATTACCCGGGTCCCGAACGTGACCGCCGCCTTCGGCGAGCAGGGCTTTGCCATTCGCGGTATCGACCAGCGCGGCATTGGCGGCAATGGGGCGACGCTGACGGTCTATGTCGACGATTCTCCGCTCGGCAATTCAACCACGTTCTTCGGCCCGACCGACAGCTGGGATCTCGGCCAGGTCGAGGTATACCGTGGCCCGCAATCGACCAATTTCGGGCGCAACGCGCTGGCGGGAGCGATCTACCTGCGGACGCGCGATCCGGGCTACGAATGGAATGCACGCCTGCGTGGCGAGATCGGCGACAACGGCCAGCGCCAGATCGCGGCTGCGGCCGGTGGGCCGATCATCGACGGCGTCCTGGCCTTCCGCGCCTCTGCGAACTACCGCGAAAGCGACGGCTTCATCTACAACACCTTCCTCGATGCCGCAGCCGACAGGACCGAACTGAAAACGGGCCGATTCAAGCTGCTGATCGAACCGGCAGCCAATCTCTCGATCATCACCACCACCTCCTACACGGAGAACTTTGCCGGCGAGGACAGCCTCGATCCCACGAACGGCAATCCGGGCAACCCGCTTGCTGCCGAAGATGTGGTCCGCGAAGTCGCGTACGACACCCCGGGGCTCGAGGGCACGGATACGTTCATCCAGTCGGTGAATGCTACATGGGATGTATCGTCGGCGATCCAGTTGCAGTCGATTACGACCTATCAGAACACCGATTATGTCCGCCAGGAAGACTTCGACGTCACGCCAGCGCCCGTCGCAGCGCTGGACAGAACGGGGGACGACGAGGCCTGGTCGCAGGAGCTGCGACTGAAGTACTTCGGCGACCGCCTGTCGGCGGTGGCCGGGTTCTACTATTTCACCAACGAGGACGGCTTTACTGACAGCTTCGTCGTGCCCGCCACCATCCTGAATCCGGCCTTGCCCGCCAGCATCCTGATTTCGCGCGTGTCGGATACGGATAACGAAACCGAGAACTTCGCCTTTTTCGCAGACGGCGAGTTTCGCCTGTCGGACCGGTTCGATCTGCTTTTCGGCCTTCGGTACGACAACGAAGAGCTGCGCAATATCGCCAGCGCAACAACCGACACCGTAGATCCTCTCCCTCCGCAGTTCGGCTATCTCGCCCCGCTGCTGGGCACCGAAACCAGCACGATCGATGCAGCCTACGATGCCTGGCTGCCGAAGGCCGGTGTGCGCTGGAATCTCGATCCGGATACCAACCTCTCCTTCGTCGTGCAGCGCGCCTACCGCGCGGGCGGCGGGGAAATCAGCGTGATCGACGGTTCGGTGAACACCTTCGATCCGGAATATCTCTGGAACTACGAACTCGCAGCGCGAACCACGATGATGGGCGGACGCCTGCGCTGGAACTCCAACCTCTTCTACTCCGACTGGACGGACCAGCAGGTAAGCGAGCCCATCCCCGGTTTCCCGACCTTCGCGCGGACGGTGAATGCGGGGAAATCGACGCTTTACGGTTTCGAGACCGATCTTTCCCTCGATGTGACCGACGCGCTCGAGATTTACGGCGGCATTGGCTATTCCTTCACCGAATTCGACGACTTTCCGAACGGCAATTTCGATCCGGGCCTGCCGCAAAGCGAATCCAACCAGGAGAATTTCGAGGGCAATCGGTTCCCCTTCGCCCCCCGATGGTCGGGCAATCTCGGGGTCGCCTATCGATCGGAAAGCGGATTTTTCGGAGGGGTGGATGCGAGCTACCAGTCCAGCGTCTATGCCCTGGCCGAGAATTTCGCGGTCAACCAATGCTGCGAGCGTGTGCTGGTCAATGCCCGCCTAGGCTTCGCGTGGCGGAACTTCCGGTTGAGCGCATACGTGCGCAACGCGCTCGACGCGCAATACTACTCTTTCGTCAATTTCTCGACTCCGGGTGACGAAGTGGCCCGGCTGGGCGATCCGCGCACCGTTGCAGTCCGGCTCGACGTAGACTTCTAGGGAGGCACGCCGCGCTCATGCTTGCCCTTGCAGGAATCGGAGCCCAGTTCGCCGGCCTGTACGCCTGGTCGAGGGCGCGGGCCGGGATGGCTCCGGGTCCGCTGTTCGTCATCGGCCTGGCCTTGTTGGCCGCGTCGTTCGCGGCGTTCGTCTCCGGCTCTGGCGCGGCCCTCGGTATCAGCCGCGCCTTCTTGTCGGTCTCGCTGGTCGCCTACGTTCTCCTTGTTCCGCGTTTGCTGACTGCCAGGCAGATCGGCAATCCGATCGCGCGCTCGCGCAAGAGCGGGACCAGGGCCGCGCGCGGTGGCAAGCTGGGCCTGGCGCTGCGCCTGATTGCGGCTGGCCCGCTTTACCTCGTGGCTTCGCTTTCGGTCGGCGCGGTGCTGGCCACCAAGCTGCCGTGGGAGGAGGTCAATCGCCTGATGATGGGGGGCTTCGTCGTTCCCGCGGTCTGGGCCCTCGGCGCACTGCACGCGACAGCCGACCTGAGGCTCCTGCGCGTGCTGGGCGCACCAATCGTCGTATTCACCGTGTTTGCTGGGCTGTATCTGGCGCTATGACCGACCCGGAAACTGCATTGGACGCGCAAGCGAACACGCCGCGCAAGGCCGGCAACAGCCGTTTCGTCGCGCGGATGATCGAATCCCATTCGATCCTGGGCCTCGCCTTCGCCGCGCTGATCTACGTCGTGTCTCTGACCGGAGCCTTCACGGTCTTCGCCCACGAGATCGAACTGTGGGAGAACGCGTGGGCACCGACCATCGCTTCCGTGAGCGGCGAGGTCTATCAGAACGCACTGGAAGAAGCCTATGCCGCAAGAGACCCCGATGGGGATATGGACAGCCTCGTAGCCTATGGGCCGAGCGAGTTTTCGCCTGCCTTGCTCGTGCGGCTCAACGAAACCGACGAGCAGGGAAACTTCCGGCAGACCAACTGGGTCGCGGACCCACAGACCGGCACGCTTCTCGGAAAGGCGGAGGCTCCGCTCGCCCATTTGATCGAGGAACTGCATGTCGCCCTGCATCTGCCCGCGCCCTGGGGGCGCTATCTTGTCGGGCTGCTTGGCGTGTGCATGTTCAGCCTCGTCATCTCGGGAATCCTGGCCCATCCGACGATTTTCAAGGATGCCTTCAAGCTGCGCGTGGACCGCAACAAGCGAACCGCCTGGACCGACGTCCACAACCGCCTGTCCGTCTGGGGACTTCCGTTCCATCTCGTGCTTACCTTCACCGGCGGCTTTCTCGGTCTTGCCGGGCTGATCGTGGGGGCCGTGGCCATGATCGCGTACGAGGGCGATCAGGAGCGCGCACTGGCCAGCATCCAGGGTCCGGTGCCAGTGGAGGGACGTGCACTCGAAGAATTCCCCCCGGTCGCCTCGATGGTGGAAACCGCCCGTACAGACGGTCGCCCCGTCGAATTGCTGGTCATGCAAAAACCGGCCAACGCGGGCGGGGTGACGACGGTCAACGTGCTGGACAAGCGTCTGCTGGACCAGACCCAGTCGCTGATCTTCCGGAACTCGGGAGCGCTCATCGAATCCTATGGCGGGGCGGGAGCGCCGGGCGGCATCAGAGCGTTGGCGATGCTCCAGCCGCTGCATTACGGCACCTTCGGCGGCTATCCGGTGAAGCTGCTCTATTTCGTAATGGCGCTGGCGCTGACCTGGGTGACCAGTTCGGGAATGAAAATCTGGTTTGCCCGGCGGCAGCAGCAGGGTCGTCCGGTCCCGCGTCTGAACGCAGCGTGGCAAGGCATGACGGCAGGGCTGACCCTCGGACTATCGGCGGCCACACTTGTTGCGGCAAGCGGGCTTGGTGAGTTGGCGCTGGCCGCTTGTCTTGGCGGATGGGCGGCAGCGTTTGCGCTGTTTCTTTCCCTGCCGGCCCGTGCGAGCGTGCTGTATCCCCGGCTTCTGCTGGGCTCGGGCGCGTGTCTGGTCGTTGCAGCTGGCCTATGGCTGGTGGAGCACGGGGCGAAAGGCATCGTGCCGACCGCAGTCGACGGTTCCGTTCTTGCGCTTGGGATCGCCCTGGCCGTGGCGGGTATTCGGGGCCGGGGCGAGTGAGGCAGGCCACCCCCCGGGGTTAGCTCCGGCCTGCCTGGCGAGGCCGGAGCCCGGCCCGTCAGTCGAGGACCTCGGGCGTAAAGGAAATGCCCTGCGCGAGCGGGAGGTCTGCCGAGTAGTTCACGGTGCTCGTCTGCCGACGCATATATGCCTTCCACGCGTCGGAGCCGCTTTCACGCCCGCCGCCGGTTTCCTTCTCTCCTCCAAAAGCGCCACCGATTTCCGCGCCGGAGGGGCCGATATTGACGTTGGCAATGCCGCAATCGGAGCCTGCTGCGGACAGGAACTGTTCCGTTTCGCGCAGGTCCGTCGACATGATCGAGGAGGACAGCCCCTGGCGAACGCCGTTCTGCAGGGCGATGGCCTCCTCGAGGTCGCGGTACTTGAGGACGTACAGAATCGGGGCGAAAGTCTCCCGCTGCACAACTGCCGTCTGCGCATCCATTTCGACGATTGCGGGCTGCACGTAGGCGCCTCCCGGATAGCGCTCCGTCAGGGCAGGCTCGCCGCCCGAGATGCGGGCGCCGTCCTGCAGTGCTTCCTCGAGCGAGGCTCCCATCCAGTTGCGCGCTTCGTGGTCCACGAGGGGGCCGAGCAGGGTGCCGTCATCAAGCGGATTTCCGATCGCGACACTTTCATAGGCCGCCTTGAGGCGGGGGAGCAGATCGTCGTAGACGTCCTCGTGCACGATCAGCCGGCGCAGACTGGTGCACCGCTGCCCGGCCGTACCGACCGCTGAGAAAACGACGGCGCGCAGGGCCAGATCGAGATCGGCCGACGGGGTCACGATCATCGCGTTGTTCCCACCCAGTTCGAGCAGCGAGCGACCGAAGCGTTCCGCGACGGTGAGGGCGACCTTGCGTCCCATGGGTGTAGAGCCGGTGGCAGAAACCATCGGAATTCTGGTGTCACGAGCCAAGGCGTCACCGGTTTGCGCTCCGCCAATGGCAACCTGGCAGAGGCCGTAGGGCGCATCCGGTCCGAACCGATCGCTCACCCGGTCGCAGATCTTCTGCACCGCCAGCGCTGTCAGCGGGGTCTTTTCGGATGGCTTCCAGATCACGGGATTGCCGCAGACCACGGCCAGCGCAGCATTCCAGCTCCACACGGCAACGGGGAAATTGAACGCCGAGATGACAGCCACCGGGCCCAATGGCTGCCAGGTTTCGAGCATCCGGTGACCGGGCCGTTCCGAAGCGATCGTGCGCCCATAGAGCTGGCGCGATATCCCCACGGCGAAGTCGCAGATGTCGATCATCTCCTGAACTTCGCCGAGGCCTTCCTGGAAGATCTTCCCGCAATCAAGCGTCACGAGACGAGCCAGAGACTCTTTTTCCCGCCGCAACTCCTCGCCCAGCAGGCGAACCCATTCGCCGCGCCGGGGAGGCGGGATCGACCGCCAGGCCTTGAATGCGGCACACGAGGTTTCGATCATTTCGTCGAGCTTTTCGGCCGATGTTGAGGTCAGCGTCGCGATCGTTGATCCGTCGATCGGAGTGGACACCGCCAGATCGCCCCCTTCCAGATCGTTGGAAGTGAGCCCGGCGGTCGCAAGTATGGCGGCGAAGTTTGCAGTTTCGGTCATGGTATTGTCGATCAGTGCCTCTTGCTCTTGTTCTTATTGCTCGGAGAGGGTGTGATCGGCCCCGGGGAACAGTGCGACCCAGTCGGCTTCGGCCTGAATGCGCGCGAAGTAGCTCCAGCTGTCGACATTGATGGAGCGCTTCAGCCAGGTGCGGGCTTCTTCGCGTTCGCCCTTGAGCAGGTAGAAGTTGGCGAGGCTGTACGCCGTCGATGCGGCCATGCCGTCGGCATCGGCAAAGGGCCGGCCGCTATCCTGCGTCGTGAAGAAGGATTTCGCGTCCCGATGGCCCTTGAAGAGCTGGATACCGTCGAAATAGTTGTCCGAGCCGCCCTCGGGATGGACCTGGAAGAGGGTCAGGTCGTAGGCGTCGAGAACCTCCATGGCTTCGTCCATCCGCCCGCCCCGGGCCAGCGAGAGAAACTCCCAGTAGGTGTTGGCGGTTCTCGCTTCGGGATCAAAGCCGAAACCTGCGGCTTGCGAGGACTTGTTGAACCACTTGGCCGCATTGTCGAAATCGTGCTTCGCGAAATACGCTTGGCCCAGGTGATAATAGAGGTAGTACTGGACGACGTCGGGCGTGCTCGTGAAATAGTCCGGGCCCAGCTTTTCCCGCTCGAGAGGGGCGTTGCTGTAAAGCTCCGCGGCGCGGAGGCCCGTTTCGATCGATTCGTCGAACTGGCGCAGCGAGAACTGGCGATGGGCCAGGTGGCGCAGCAGCTTGGGCGAATCGGGATGGCGCTTGAGGGCCTTGCGATACACTTCCGCCGATTCGCGGGCGTAGCCCTGGTAGAACAGTACCCGCCCATACCAGGTCGCGGTATCGACGGTCATGTTCTGCTCGAACGCGGCTTTCGCGTCGGCTGCAGCGCGATCGAGCAGCGCGGGGTCGGCGACGTTCTTGTTGCCGTTGGCCGGCGTCACCATGCGCTCGCCAAGAAGCGACGTGCCCTGGAAGCTGTCACCCTGCTGGGCTGCCAGCGGCGTCGTTGCGAGAAGCGCGGCCATGATGGCTCCGCTGAAAAGTCGAATGGTCATAATTCCTCCCGGACAAATTGAATCCCCGCGGTGATCGACACGGTATCGACCCCGCTACCGGTCCACTCATATCAGCCAGAAAGAAATTTCATATAGGAAAATCGCCTTGCCCCACGGCTTGCGATAGAGTGCGAGGCCGAAACGTACCAAGAGAGAGGTGCCCGGGTGCGGCGGAATCCGCAGGATTTGGGAGCTTCCGGCCCATCTCTAGCTCGGGAGATCGGCAATTCCTCAAACTCTCCCTCAAAAAAATTCTAGACGAGCAATATATTTCTGATAGGAAACCTACGGCTTATCGGCGGTGCATCAACGAGTGCCCCGCATTTTTGGACGTTTATGGAGGGTAATATGACCAAGTTGATGGCGCGCCTGATGTGGCCTTCGATGATTGCAGCAGTGACTGTGGCGAGCCCGGCGTTTGCGCAGGCCGCGGACGAAGGTTTTGTCGATGCCGATGAGCAGCAGCTTGCCGAGGAGCCGGCCGCCCCGGCCGCGATCACCGTCATCGGTTCGCGCCGCAAGGACCGCTCGATCACCGACACAGCGGTCGCCATCGACGTCATCCAGCCCGAGGCAATCAGCACCACGGGCTATTCCGACCTCAACGACGCGCTGCGCACGCTCGTCCCCGCGTTCAACGTGAAGCGGCTTCAGGGCAATGACGGGTCGTCGTTCGTGCGACCGGTCACCCTGCGCGGCTCGCCGCCTGACCACGTCCTGCTGCTGCTCAACGGCAAGCGTCGGCATCGTGCCGCGATCGTGCAGATCGGCACCGGCCATGCGACGACCTCCGGCTCGCAGGGGCAGGACTTCAACGTGATCCCGCCCATTGCCTTCGAAAGGCTGGAAGTGCTGCGCGACGGCGCCTCGGCCCAGTATGGTTCGGATGCCATCGCGGGCGTGGTCAATGTCGTGCTGAAGGATGACACCAGCGGCGGAGCGGCCATGGCGCAGGCCGGCAAGTACTACGATGTCGGCGGCGAAACCTACGATCTTCAGGGGCACCTGGCGTTCGGGCTGGGCGATGTCGGCTATCTGAATGTCAGCGGCCAGTATACGTATCAGGAGAAGACCTGGCTCGGCGGCAAGAACGTCGGCGCCGAAGCGCTTCGCGAAATGGGTGTGGAAGATGTGCCGCGGTACACCGCGGGCAACGGCGAGCCGTTCTACGAAGCGATCAAGACCGTCTATAACGCCGGGATCGAACTGGGCGGAGGCGTCGAACTCTACTCTTTCGGCAACTATCTGAAATCAGACAGTTCGGTGACCTTCTTCTACCGCCAGTCGGAGGCCGCCGGCGGCTTGCCCGCGCATGCAACCTACGCGGATTCGGCGTTCGACAACACCGCTGCCTATCCGGGCACCTTCGACCTGCGGAGCATTTTTCCCGGTGGCTTCACGCCCGAATTCGAGGGCAAGACCGAGGATTTCAGTGTCCTCTTCGGAATCCGGGATGACGAAGGCGCGTTCAACTGGGACATCTCCGGCCGGCTCGGCAATAACCGCGTCGACTACACGATCTACAACACGATCAATCCTTCGCTGGGCGCAGATTCGCCGACGAGCTTCGATCCCGGCGGTCTGACGCAACGCGAAATCCAGCTGGATGGCGAGCTGTCCTATCTCATCGCCAACGACTTCTTCGCGAGCGACATCCTGATTTTCGGCGGGATGAGCTATCGCAAGGAGACGTACAAGATTCGGGCGGGTGAGCCGGCTTCCTACGAAGTCGGCCCGCTGCGCGATCTTCCGGTGGGCTCGAACGGTTTCCAGGGCTTCAGTCCCGAAATCGCCGGAAGCTTCGATTCCGAAAGCTATGCCATCTTTGCCGAGACGGACTTCGACGTGGTCGATAGCTGGAATGTAGCCCTGGCCGGCCGCTACGAGGACTATGATCAATTCGGAAGCAACTTCAGCTACAAGCTCGCCTCGCGGTTCGAATTTTCCGATCTTCTCGCGGTGCGCGGCTCGGTCAGCACCGGCTTCCGCGCTCCGGCGGCCGGGCAGCTGTTCGGCACGAGCCAGACCTCCCAGATCAACGCGCAGAACGAGTTTATCCTCGACGCCGTGCTGATCCCTGGGTCCCCTGCCGCGCAGATCTTCGGTTCGGAACCGCTCGTCCCGGAAACCTCCTTCAACATGTCGGCAGGCTTGGTACTGACCGCGGACAGCGGTTTCACCACGACGCTCGACTTCTACCAGATCGATGTCGACGACCGGCTCCTGCTGACGCCGCCGATCGACACGACCGCGGCCCAGCGCACTGAACTCGATGCGATCGGTTTCGCAAATGGTTCGTCGGTCCAGCAGGTGCGCTTCTTCCAGAACCGGCTGGATACGCGCGTGCGCGGCTTCGACGTGATCTCTACCTACGGGTTCGACTGGGGCGCGACGAGCCGAACCAGCTTCAGCCTTGCGGTGAATTATAACGAGCAGAAGCTGCGGACCGATCCGACGCAGTTCTTCGGCGCGGGTACGGTAATCGAGTTCGAGGAAGGCCTGCCCCGCTGGCGCGGCAACCTGACCGTCAACAACGAGATCGGAGATTTCGAGCTGATGGCGCGCGCCAACTATTACGGCAGCTGGAAGCGCCGGAACGGAAACGATTTCCTGCAGCGCGATCCGGCCGTGCTGTTCGATCTGGAACTGACGTACAGCGGGATCGACGCGGTGGACCTGAGCGTGGGTGCGCGAAACCTCTTCAACAAGTTCCCGCCCGATCGCGGCGAAGCGTTGAAGGCCGTCGGCCTGATCTACGATAATCACAGCGTGTTCGGCGTCAGCGGTGGCTTCTACTACCTCAACGCCAGGTTCTCCTTCTGAGTTGACGATCCCCCAGACCCGATCGACAAGGAGGAAAATTCCTTGCCGATCGGGTCGCCTTCTGCGCATTATACCTTGGGTGAGCCAGGCTCTGGCTCGGACCTCACTGTTTAACGGGTCGCATCCCCAGACAATGCGGAGACGGATTTGACGACTTCCAAGAACAGTGTGGCCAACGTTCTGGAAGAGATGCGCGGACCGCGACGCAGACGCACATCCACCTTTCATCTGGGCGAGCGTATCCGCCGCCTGCGCCGCGACCGCGGGCTGACGCTGGAGGACGCGGGAAAGTTGACCGCGCTGGCGGCCTCGACGCTCTCGAAGATCGAAAACGACCAGATGTCTCCCACGTTTGACGTGGTGCAGAAGCTGGCGCAGGGCTTCGATATCGACATCACCGAGCTGTTCGCGACCGACCAGGCCGGACAACCGAGCAGCCGCCGCAGCGTTACGCCTGACGGCGCAGGGCGCGTGATGGAGACCCCGGTCTATCGCCACAGGCTGCTGGCCGCCGAACTCAGCCACAAGAAGATCCTGCCCTTCATCAGCACCATCAAGGCGCGCGACCTCAACGAATTTACGGAGTGGGCGAGCCACGAGGGGGAGGAATTTCTCTATGTCCTCCAGGGCGAAGTGAGTTTTCACACCGCACATTACGAGCCCGTATCCCTTCAGCCGGGCGACAGCATCTATATCGACGCCAATATGCCGCACGTCTGCATTTCAACCAGCGAGGAAAGCGCGGTCGTCATGTGGATCAACACCGGCGACTAGCCGTCTTGCCATCAATTTCACTATAGGCTAATTCCTTTCCTATAAGGAAAAAGGGAGAGGGCTGAGGTGAATCGGCGACATTTCATGGGGGCCGGAGTGGCTCTGGGCGCAATGGCGCTTCCGGGCGTTGGGGCTGTCGCATCGGCGCGCACGCCGGGTCAGTCTTCGCAAAGGCCGCTGACCTTCGACGCGATGGGTGAGGTACGGTTCAATTACCCGCCCGAACTGATCCGGGAGATGCACGACAGCGGTCTCGATGCGATCGCCGTCACCTTGTGCGACCCCAAGCCGCGCGGCGATGCCGCCTACGACCTCGCCATGGCCGCGGTCATCGCCCATGACAGGTTCCTCGCTGCCAACCCCGAACTGTTCCTGAAGGCGACCAGCGTCGCCGATATCGATCGCGCCCGCGCGGCCGGCCAGATCGCGGTGTTCTACCTGTTACAGAACAGCACGCATTTCGGGACCGAGATCGACAATATCGACCTGTTCTACAATCTCGGCGTGCGAACCGCCCAGGTGACCTATAATCACCAGAACTGGGCGGGCTCGGGCTGCAAGGAACTGGGTGCCAATGGGCTGACGGTCTTCGGGCGCGAACTGGTCGAGCGGATGAATGCGCTCGGCATGATGGTCGATCTGTCGCACGCCAACATGCAGACGATGGCCGATACGATCGCGTTCTCGCGAAAGCCGGTGGTCATCACCCATACCGCGTGCATGGCCGTCCATGAGAACGAGCGGAACACCACCGACGAGAACCTGCGAAAACTGGCGGACCGGGGCGGTGTTGCGGGCATCTGCCAGATCCGCCCCTTCCTGACGGACAAGCGCGAAGGCGCTCTGGCCGACTATTTCCGGCATATCGATCATGCGATCCGGGTGTCGGGTGCGGATCACGTCGCGATCGGCAGCGACCGCGATCATCGGCGGATCGAGATGACGCCCGAATACATGGCCGAGCTCAAGCGGGAGGAAGGCGCCAACTTCGACCCGGCGCACTGGCCGCTCTTCATCGATGAGCTCAACGGACCGCGCCGGATGGAAGTCATCTGGGACGGAGTGCGAAAGCTGGGCCACGGCGAAGCCGTTGCAGAGAAGGTCATGGGGCTCAATCTGCGCCGTCTCTATGCGGAGGTCGTGGGATGATCCGGTCTCTCGCCCTTGCATGCTCGATCTGCATTCTCGCCTGCGCGTCCCCTGCTGTCGCGCAAGACCGGGTTCCGGCCGATGCGGCGGCTGCCGGATTTTGCGATGCCACCCTGATCGGCACACCCTTGCGGACGCCTCAGTTCGGCCCGGAAACGCAAAAGCGGCTGGACGAGGATATCGCCATCGCGCGCGCGGCGCTGCGCATCGCGCCAGACCGCGAAGAGAGCTTCTTCTGGCTCGGCCGCAGGCTGGGCTATGCAGGGCGATACTGCGACGCGATCGATGTCTTCACGCGAGGGCTCGAACGTTTTCCCGATTCCTACCGCCTGCTGCGCTATCGCGGACGCCATCTGACGCGCAGCCGGCAGTTCGCGCTCGGCCTTGCCGACTACCAGCGGGCGATGCAGCTGATGTCCGGCCAGCCCGACAGTTTCGAGCCGGACGGGCTCCCCAACCCGCTCGGCCTCACCCTCGGCACCTACAAGTCCAACATCATCTACTATCACGCCCAAACCAGCTTCGCGGTCGGCGACTATGATAGGATGGTGGAGGGGATGGCGCTGGCGTACACTCTTGTCCCCGCCTTCGCGCGCGACGACATGCTGCCGCCCACGGCTTTCTGGACCTACCTTGCCTACCGCAAGATGGGCGAACCCGACAAAGCCCGGCGCGCGGTCGCCGAGGTCCCTGTCGAACTCGATCTGACCGAAAATCACGAATACCACCGCGCGGTTCAGGTTTTTCAGGGCCTCCTCGAACCTTCCGACCTCGCGGAAAACGAGGGCACCTTGGTCAAGTTCGCTCTGGCCATGGAACTGCGCTTCGCGGGGGACGAGGCAGGGGCAACCGCGCTTTTGCGCCAGATCGTGGAGAAAAATGCGCAGGGCTTCTGGCCTGCCGAAGTCGAACTGGTCGATCCAGACCGTTCATAGCCTCCGCACGCGTCCGCCGCCCCCAGCAACTGAACAAGAGAACGCTCGACCATGGATACGAACCCGGGTGAACAGCCGCAATTCCGGTGGTCCTCGCGCCTTTCCTTCGTGCTGGCCGCGAGCGGCTTTGCAGTCGGCCTGGGCAATATATGGCGGTTCCCCTACCTGACTGGCGAGAATGGCGGGGCCGCCTTTCTGGTGGTCTATCTGCTGTGCGCGTTCGGCATCGGCATGCCGCTGATCATGGCGGAGCTGATGCTCGGTCGGCATGGCAAGCGCGGCATCGTCGGTTCGCTCCGCGCGGTGGCGGGCCAGAGCCGCGCCAGCCGGAAATGGAGCTGGATCGGCGTGCTGGCACTGCTCGCGACCTTTCTCATACTATCCTATTACGTCGTTATCGCAGGGTGGACCCTCGACTACGCTCTGAAGGCATCCGAAGGCGCGTTTTCGGAGGTGGAGCCCGTGCAGTCCACCGCCCTGTTCGGCGAGTTGATGGAGAGCCCCTGGCGTATGCTGGGCTGGACGCTGGCGACGGTGGCACTGACCGGGCTCGTCGTTGCGCGCGGCCTCAAGGGCGGGATCGAAAAGGTCACGAGCTTCATCATGCCCCTGTTCTTCGTCGGCCTGATCCTGCTGGCGATCTATGCGCTGTTCTTCGGCGACATGGGAAGCGCCATCGATTTCCTGTTCGTGCCCGACTTCTCGAAGATCGACGGCACCGTCGTCGCAATGGCGGTGGGGCAGGCCTTCTTCTCCGTCGGGGTGGGCTTCGGCACGATGGTGAGCTTCGGTTCCTATCTGGACGACGATGTGTCCATCGCCTCGACGGCAGGCATCATCGTGGCGGCGGACACGGCCGTGGCTCTGATCGCGGGGCTGATCATCTTTCCCTTCGTGTTCCGGTACGGTCTCGAGGTGACCTCCGGGCCGGGGCTGGTGTTCGAAACCCTTCCCGTGGCGATCGGCGCAATGCCGGCCGGCCAGCTGGTCGGCGTGGTGTTCTTCCTGCTGCTGTTCATTGCCGCGATCACGTCCTGCGTCGGGCTTCTCGAACCTCTGGCGGCGAGGGTTCGGCACTGGTTCGATGTGCGCCTTTCGACGGCGACTGTCATCATGAGCGTGCTCGTCGCCCTGGTCAGCGTGGGATCGGTGCTGTCGTTCAATCGGTGGGCTGAATTCCATCCGCTCGAAACCTTCGGCGTGCTGGCGGACCAGACCATCTACGTGGTTCAGGACTATGTCGCGGTGAACATCTTCCTGCCGCTCGGGGCGCTGCTGATGGCGCTGTTCGTCGGCTGGTTCGCATCGAAGGATATCTGGCGGGAGCAGCTGGCCACAAGCGCGCGGATCTTCGCGGTCTGCTGGTTGCCCGTGATGCGCTTTGTCGTGCCGCCGGCGATTGCATCGATCATGGTCATTTCCATGCTCGGCTGAAGACTGAGGCGCCTGAAAGCCGAACCGTCACGCGCGCCGCCTGATACGCCGGCGCATCGATGACACCGGCAGGCTTCAATTCGAAAACGTCGCCCGGATATGATTGAGCAGCCAGCGTACGCCGGGATCGTCTTCCTTGTCCGTCGCCCAGCCCAGGAAGACCTTTGATGTCGGGTACTCGAAGGGCACGGGCAGGATCCGCAGGCGATAGATCGGCGAAACCAGCTCCGCGTAGCGCCGGGGCACGATGGCGATGAGATCGGTCGTGGCGACGGTCGTTGCCAGGTTCGCGGCGTTGGGCAGGATCGCGCCGACCCGCCGGTCGATCGCTGCCGCGCGCACTTGCCGGGCGGTGGGCAGATGAAGGCGCATCTGCCTGGGCAGTACCGCGTGCCCGTTATCGGCGAAATCCTCGCGTGACATTTCGTGCCCGATCCTGGGATGCCCCTCGCGCACGATGCAGACCGCATCCGCGTCCATCAGCGGCTCCAGTGTGACGCCGGGCTGCTCCTGCAGAGAAATATCCATGATGAGGTCCGCATCCCCGCGGGTCAGCGCTTCATGCGGCCGTTCCCAATCGGGTGTGATCACCTCTACGGTGCAGGCCGACTTCGCCTCGTCGAGCGCCCTGACGAGCGGAGGCAGAACCGACGGAACGCTGAAATCGTGAAGCAGCAGGCGGAAGTGCCGCTTGGCCGTGGCGACGTCGAAATCGCTGTCGTAGGCAAGGCCCTTGCGAAGCGCGCCCAGCGCATCGGTGATCGGCGGTAGCAGGCTCATCGCCTTGGGAGTGGGCTTCATCCCGCGATCCATCCGGACGAAGAGCGGGTCGGAGAAATGCCCACGCAACCGCGAGAGTGCGTTGCTGACGGTCGGCTGGCTCATCCCCAGCACCCGCGCCGCCTGGCTGACGCTGCCCGTCTGATACACCGTTTCGAAGATGATCAGCAGGTTGAGATCGAGCTTGCGCAGGTCGCGGCTCTCCCGATGGCGTTGCTCCCGCGCAATCTCGTCCATTATTCCCCTTCCAAATATCCTGCGTTCACTCTTGGACGCAGGGATGCGTTCGAATTTGCCGCAAATCAAGCGGTCTAGTCCTTAACGGCAGACAATATTCAGCATTCGAATATGTCATATTTGAATTTCGTCGCTTGTTCCTTCCCCGACCAAGTGCTTGACCGCGCACGCAAAAATACCTGCGCGCCGACTGGCTTGATGCGAGTCGCGACGGCGTAAATGACTGGTTTACAGGGGGAATTTTCGATGGGTCTCACGGTCGCGCACAGCGGTAACTCTGCCAATACTACCGCTCTGCGGGGCCGCGCGCTGCGCCGCGCCGCGCTGATCGGCGGGGCGTCGGCGCTTGCGCTGACGATCGCAGGCCCTGCCTTTGCTCAGGACGGCGGCGGTAAAGGCGGCGATACTCGGAATCTTGCTGCGGGCGGCGCAGGTGGGGCAGGACCCGACGGACAGGATGGGGCGGATGGAACGGTTCGACCCTATGACGGCTCTACCCAGGGTGCCGGCGGCGGCGGCGGCGGTGCCGGTGGCGGCGATGGTGGCACCGGCGGCGCAGGGCCAGGCAGATTTTCAGCCGCGGCCCAGGCCGGGTCGCCAGGTGGCGCTGGCGGGACGGGCCCTGGTGGCGACGGGCAAACGGGCGGCAATTCCGACTACGACTACGGGGCGGGTGGCGGCGGCGGCGGCGCGCATGGGATTTCTATCACCGATCCGAGCAGTGTGCTTTCGAACACAACCGTTACCGGTGGTGCCGGTGGAGCAGGTGGCGATCAAACGTTTGGTGCAGGTTACGGCGGTGCTGGCGGCGGGGGCGAAGGCGGCTATGGGCTGGTCTTTCGTGCCGAGAATGGCACGCTCCTCTCAGACAACACCTCGATCAACGGAGGCGAGGGAGGAGATGGCGGCGATAGCGGATTGTCTTACGGTGGCAGCGGAGGTGCCGGCGGGGTTGGTGCCTATTTTGCGGGTGACGGCGCGATCTTAACAAACAGGGGCGCGATTACCGGTGGAACCGGTGGCGCAGCTGGAGTTGCCAACTTTTCGAGGAGTGGACGAAGCGGTTCCGGTGGATCCGGAGTGTACGGCTCCAATCTGACGATCATAAACGCAGGTAGCATTAGCGGCGGCCTTTCCGGCGATGGCGCAACGCGGGCCAATGCGGTCACCTTCGGCGCGGGCGACAATGTCTATGAACATCGGGCTGGCGGCAGCGTTACCGGCGCGGTGGTTGGCGACGGCGACGATCTGTTCCGACTGGGCGGAGACACGGCTGGCAGCTTCAATGTCGGCCAGTTCGGAACGACCTATCAGGGCTTCAGCAGTTTCGAAAAGACCGGCCTCTCCACCTTCACGCTGACCGGCACCACCACCCAGGTGACTCCGTGGACGATCAGCGCCGGGACGCTGGCGATTTCGAGCGACGCGGCACTGGGGGACACGTCGGGCGTACTGACGTTGCGACAGGCGGGCGGGAACCAGCCGACACTGAGGGCCGACGCCGATCTTACCATGGCACGCGACATCGCGGTCTACGGAAACGGCAAGTTGGACACGAACGACCACACGGTCACGTTCACCGGCTCGCTCATTGGCGATGGCGTTTTGTCGCACCAAGATACCTCTGGCCCACTGATTCTTTCCGGCACGAGTTCAGATTTTACGGGGGAATTGCAGGTACGCGGGGCGACTCTAAGAATTGAGAATTCGGCAGCGTTGGACCGTGGGTCGCTCGATCTGATTGCTGGAACTCTCGACTATGCGGATGGCGTAGGCGTCGGAAATTCAATCAGAATCGCCTCTCGCGGTTATCTCAGCCAAACAGGCGGCAGTGCAACGCAGGGCGGTGAGATTTATGGCGGGGGCCTTCTCGTCAAGCGGGGTTCGGGCAACCTGATCCTTTCGGGAGCCAATTCCTATAAGGGTGGCACCCGCGTAGACGAGGGCAGCCTGACCCTCGCCAACGATCTGGCAGCGAGCACTGGCACAATCGTTACCGAGGCCGGAACCGCACTGTTTTACGCCGATGGCGTGGATATCGCCAACCGAGTTGAACTCAGGGGCGACACAACCTTGGGCCAGACGGGCGGCAGCGCAACACAAAGCGGCGAAATCTCGGGCTCCGGCTCGCTGATAAAGACTGGCTCCGGCAGCCTGACGCTGAGCGGGGCCAATAGCTTCGATGGCCTTGTTACGCTGGTCGATGGTACGCTGGTACTTGCCAACAATTCGGCGCTCAGCACCGGATCGCTCGGTACATACGACGGCACGACGGTGGGTTTCGCCGACGGGGTGACCATCGGCAACACGATCGACCTGTTTGGCACCACCACGTTCAGCCAGACAAGCGGCAGTGCCACGCTCAGCGGTTTGGTTCGGGCTGGCGGGCTCACCAAAACCGGGGCGGGCAACCTGACGCTCTCGGGCGGCAACCAGTATGATGGCGTCACGACGGTATCGGAGGGCACGCTCACCATAACGGGCGGCAGTGCGCTCGGCACGACTGCCGAGGGCACTGTCGTCGAAGATGGTGCGACGCTGGCAATCGATGGCTCCTCCGGCGTGACCGTCGGAGAGAACATCTCGATTGCCGGTGATGGCGTTTCGGGAAAGGGTGCCCTGCGCAATGTCGCCGGGATCACGAGCATGAACGGACTTGTGACCCTGACGGGCGCTTCCACGATTGCCTCCGATTCCGGCATTCTTGACCTTAATGGTGGAATTACCGGCACGCACGACCTGATGATCACCGGGGCCGGCATCACCGTGATCGACTCGAACCTCGACATCGGCGATGGCACGCTGACCAAGAACGGTACCGGAATACTGTCGCTCTGGGCGAACAACAGTTTCACCGGCGATGTGATCGTCAATTCCGGCCAGGTCGTTGTCGGCCGCCCGTCCAATCCGGGCAATGCGATCGACGATGCCGCCCTTATGACAATCAACGGTTCGGGGATCGTTTCTTTCGACCAGGACGAGACGATCGGGGCGCTGGCCGGAAGCGGAGACGTAGAAGCGCGCGGCGCGCTGCGCACCCTGACGATCGCGGGCAGTGATTCTACCACGTTTTCGGGCCGGCTTACCGAAAACACTGGGTTCGATGGCGTGCTCGCCCTGACCAAGCGCGGCAGCGGCAATCTCACGCTTTCGGGCAACAATAGCTATTCCGGCGTAACGACCGTATCCGAAGGCACGCTGACCGCGACGAGCGGTTCGGCACTCGGCTCGACCGCCGAAGGGACCGTCGTGGCCGATGGCGCGACGCTTGCGCTGTTGCTCAATGACCCCTCGAACGAAGCGATCAGCATCACTGGTAGCGGCGTTGCCGGGAATGGCGCCCTGCGGAATCTGGCCGGGACCTCTGTCCTTGGTGGGGCGATCACACTTAACGGCGCTTCGACGATAGCTTCCGATGGCATACTTAAGCTGACCGGAGGTATCACCGGTTCGCACGATCTGACCCTGAAAGGCAATAATACGATCAATCTGGCCAGCGATCTGGCCATAGGCGACGGCACGCTTACCCTGGATGTCGCGGCCTTCTATCTGGATTCAGGAACCAGTTTCACCGGCGATGTGGTGGCGAACTCCGGGCTCATATTTATTAACGCGGGCGGGGCGAGCACCATCGATGATCTGGCGCGGTTGACGGTCAATGATGCCAGCGTCCTTCTCAATCAGGATGAAACGATCGGTTCGCTCGGCGGGTCGGCTGGCGCCATCGCAGGCGTCAACGGCGCAAGAACTCTCACGGTCGGCGGTGACGGTACATCCACGAGCTATGCCGGCATCCTGACAGAGAGCGGGACCGGCGGTTCTCTCTCCCTCACCAAGACGGGCGGCGGCAATCTCACGCTGTCGGGCAAAAACGACTATACCGGGGCGACCACTGTCGCCGAAGGTACGCTAACTGTTGCGAGCCAGAACGCGCTCGGCGCGCTTGCGGGCGGTACGATCGTGCACGACGGTGCGACGCTGGCGCTAACCACCAACCTCGGCCTCGGCGAAGCGTTCACAATCGCAGGGACGGGTGTCTCCGGAAACGGCGCGCTGCGCAACGTCAGCGGGTATACCACCTCCAGCGGAGAGATTACCCTCGCCGATGCTTCCACGATCTCTGCCGACAGCGGCAGCACTCTGAATCTTTGGGGACGCATTTCGGGTGCCCACGATCTCACGCTGCAAGGCGGCGGACGTATCGGTCTTCGGGGCGGCCTTGCGATCGGCGACGGCACCCTGACGATCAACGGCGCGTCCGTCGACCTTGAATCGGGCAACAGCTTCACCGGCGATGTGGTGATGAATTCCGGCTTGCTGGAGATCGATGCGTTGGGCGCGAGCACGATCGACGATCAGGCTCGCCTCACGGTCAATGGGGGCGAGGTGGTCCTTTCGCAGAACGAGACCATCGGCTGCCTCGCCGGGATCGGTGGCACAATCCGTGCAACGGGTACCAGAACACTGGCCATCGGCGGCGACAACACGTCCACGGGCTTTGCCGGCACCGTTGCAGGCAGCCTGCAATTGACCAAGACGGGCACCGGAGCGCTGACGCTGACCGGCACTAACACCTATACCGGGGCGACTGATGTTCAGGCGGGCACGCTCTACATCAATGGCGATCAGAGCGCCGCGACGGGCCTGACCACCATCAATTCGGGTGCGGCTCTGGGCGGCACGGGGATCATCGGCGGAGATGTGAGGCTGGCCGATTTCGCCTCGCTCAACCCGGGAACAAGCCCGGGCACGCTGACGATCAACGGCAACCTGTCGCTTTCCGGCGGCTCCTATCTCAATTACGAATTCGGCGAAGCCGGGGTCGTGGGCGGCCCGCTGAACGATCTGGTGGTCGTGGGCGGCGACCTGACGCTCGACGGCACGCTGAACGTGACGCAGACTCAAGGCGGCACCTTCGGCCCGGGCGTCTATCGCGTCATCAACTATGGCGGCACGCTGACCGACAATGGCCTGACCCTGGGCTCGGCCCCCGGCAACAACGCGTTCGTCCAGACCTCGGTCGCGAACCAGGTCAACCTGGTCAACACCACGGGCCTCGCCTTCAGCTTCTGGGATGGCAATACCGGGGCGAGCAACGACGCCGTCGATGGCGGTAGCGGTATCTGGCAAAACAGCGCGGGCAATCACAACTGGACCGATGCGACCGGCGCGCTCAACGGCACCTACGACGACGGCACCTTCGCCATCTTCCAGGCCGCGGCGGGCACCGTCACCATCGACAATTCGCTGGGAGTGGTCACCGCATCGGGCCTGCAGTTCGCCACCGACGGCTACCGTGTCGCAGGCGGCACCCTGACGCTCGACGGCAGCCCGGAGTCGATCATCCGCGTCGGCGACGGCACGGCGGCGGGCGCAAACATCACTGCGACCATCGCGGCTGATATTACGGGCGACACGCAGCTCGTGAAGACCGATCTGGGCACGCTCGTCCTGTCGGGCGACAATACCTACACCGGCACGACCACGGTTGCGGCTGGCACGCTGAAAGTCATCGACAATGGCAACGGTCTCGGCAGCGCGGCAGGTGGCACGATCGTCGCAGACGGCGCGACCGTCGACCTCGATTTCGTGACCACCGATGAGAGCTTCACGCTTAGCGGCGCAGGCATTAACGGCCTCGGTGCGCTTCGCGGTACCCGAGGGTTCGTGAACATAAATGGCGGCATATTGCTTGCCGGAGCGTCGACGATCGGAAGCTCAGGCGCATTCGTTTCGGTATATGGAGGCATCGCCGGAGACGCGGATCTGACGATCGTGACCGACGATACCGGCACAATTATTTTTGATTCCGATCTCGCCATCGGCGCCAACTCGTTGATAAAGAATGGCAGCGGCGGTCTGTTCCTGAACGCCGACAACAGTTTCACCGGTGACGTTATAGTCAACGATGGTGAACTGTACCTCGGCGTCACCAGCGCATCGGCCTCGCGCAACCTGATCAGCGACACGGCCCGGGTCACCCTCAGCCCCACAGCCAGCTTGTACGTGAACCAGCCTTCTGAAGTAATCGGTTCGCTGGCAGGAAGCGGCAGGGTCGTTTCGAGCAGAGAGGGCCGCAACCTGACGGTCGGCGGCGACAACACTTCCACCACCTTCGAGGGCACTTTCGCCGAATTCGGCCCAGGTACGCTGGCGCTGACGAAGATTGGCACAGGGACGCTGACGCTCACCGGCGATAGCACGTACACCGGGGGCACGAGCCTCTCGGCTGGCGGGCTCTTCATCGGCAGTGGCTCCGCGCTGGGCACCGGCGCGCTGACCACCGGTGCGGGCACCGCTGTTACCCTGGCCGACGGGGTGACGCTTGCCAATGCGATCACGCTGGACGGCGACACTACGTTCGGCACCGAGGTGCTGGCATTCGGCGAAGCCGGTGCCGCCACGATTTCGGGCACGATCTCGGGCACCGGCGCGCTGATCCGGACCGACCGGAGCGACCTCACTCTCACGGGCGTAAATACCTATAGCGGCGGCACCACGCTGCGCGGCCTCACCACGATCACCAACGGCAGCGCTCTGGGTACCGGCACGATCACCGCCGCGGGCGGGGCGCTCACCATCGGTGCGGACGGCATCGTACTGGCTAACGACATCGATCTGCAAAGCGGGCTGAACCTCAGCAGCACGCAGAACACCGTGACGCTCGCCGGGACAATCTCTGGCTCGGGCAAGCTCAGCCTGCCGGGCACCGGCACCTTCATCCTGACAGGCGCGAACAGCTATAGCGGCGGAACTTTCATTGTCAGCGGCACAGCTAGGGTTGCCAACGACAGTGCTCTGGGAACCGGAGGGCTTAGCCTGGGCACCGGTGCCACGGTGGACTACGCCGACGGCGTAACCATCGCCAACCGGATCGAAACGAACAACCGCTTCACCCTGAACCAGACGGGCGGGGTCGCGACCCATAGCGGGATCATCTCGGGCGCGACGAGCTTCACCAAGACCGGCAGCGGCACGCTGGTGCTTTCGGGCGAAAACACCTTCACCCGCAGCGTGACGCTTTCCGAAGGCACGCTGACGCTGGGGAACGCCAGCGCGCTGGGCACTGGTGCATTGACCGCGGCCGATGGCACCACCTTGCGCTACGATACCGACCGGCAGGCGGTTTCCAACGCGATCGTGTTGAACGGCGAGCTGGGTATCACAGCTAATGGCAGGGCGTTGCAGGATGGCGTGATTTCCGGATCGGGTGGCCTGCGCATCAACGCTGCGACGATCCTTACCGGGGCCAACACCTTCTCGGGCGGGACCACGATCGAGAGCTACGGGGTCACCGTGCGCAACGACGCCGCACTGGGCACCGGCGACGTCACGATGGGCGATTTCACATCCATCAAGTACGCAGACGGCACCAGGCTGGCGAACGATCTGACGCTGAACGGGACGGCCCTGCTTGGCGGCGACGGGGGCTATTCGGCCACGCAAAGCGGTGCCATTTCGGGCACCGGCACGCTCAGCCTGTTCGGCGCCGGCACCATGACGCTGACAGGCAGCAACACCTACTCCGGCGGTACCGAGATGACCGAGGGTACGCTGCTGGTCGGCAATGACAGCGCGCTCGGCACGGGTACGCTCTCGGCAAGTGGCGGCACGTTGGGCTTCGCCGCAGCAGACCTTACGGTTGCCAATGCGATCGAGATGCCGTTCGCGTTCACCGTCGATACCGGCACGAACAGCGGGACGCTGTCGGGCGTCGTCTCCGGCAACGGCAATCTGACCAAGACCGGTGCGGGTACGCTGACGCTGACCGGCACCAACAGCTACACCGGGGCGACTGATGTTCAGGCGGGCACGCTCTATGTGAACGGCGACCAGAGCGCCGCGACCGGCCTGACCAGTGTGGCGGACGGCGCGACGCTGGGTGGCACGGGAACCATCGGCGGCGACGTGACGCTGGCCGACGGGGCCTCGCTCAATCCCGGCACCAGCCCGGGCACGCTCACCATCAACGGCAATCTTGCGCTCTCGGGCGGCTCGATCCTCAACTTCGAGTTCGGCGAAGCCGGTGTCGCGGGCGGCGCGCTGAACGATCTGGTCAACGTGGGCGGTGACCTGACGCTGGACGGCACGCTCAACGTGTCCCCCTCCGCGGGCGGCACCTTTGGCGCAGGCGTGTATCGCTTGTTCAACTATGGCGGCACGCTCACCGATAACGGGCTGACGCTGGGCACCACGCCGACGAACAGACTGATCGTGCAGACGTCGGTCGCAAACCAGGTCAACCTGATCAACGCCACAGGCGCAACCTTCAGCTTCTGGGACGGCGCTGCCGGCCAGGACAATGGTACTGTCGATGGCGGCGACGGCATCTGGCAGACCGCCGCAGGCAATGCGAACTGGACAGGTGCGAACGGCGATTTCAACGGTGGCTACGACGATGGCACCTTCGCCATCTTCCAGGGTGCGGCGGGCACCGTCACCATCGACAATTCGCTGGGCGCGGTCACCGCATCGGGCCTGCAATTCGCCACCGACGGCTATGTGATCGACGGCGATACGCTGACACTCGACGGCGCCGGGGCGACCATCCGTGTTGGCGACGGCAGCGCGGCCGGCGAAACCTTCACCGCCACCATTGCGGCAGACGTCGCGGGCACCGCGCAGCTCGTCAAAACCGATCTCGGCACGCTCGTCCTGTCGGGCGACAATACCTACACCGGCGGGACCAGCCTCGAAGCCGGTTCGCTGGTGCTGGGAGGCGATACTGCCTTGGGTACAGGCGCGCTGACCACCGGCGCCGGTACCACCGTTACCCTGGCCGACGGGATGACGCTTACCAACGCGATTACGCTGGACGGCGATACCACGTTCGGCACCGAAGTCCTGCCATTGGGGACGCTGAGCACCGCCACGATCTCGGGCACCATCTCTGGCTCGGGTTCTCTGAATCGCACGAACGGCTCACTGATCATCACCGGCGCGAACACCTATAGCGGCGGGACGACGCTGGGCGGCTTCACCACGATCACCAATGGCAGCGCGTTGGGCACGGGCACCATCACTGCGGCGGGCGGCGTTCTAACCCTCGGTGCGGACGGCATCGTGCTGGCCAACGATATAGATCTGGCCGGCAATTTGAACGTCTCCAATGGCGGCAACACGGTGACGCTCAGCGGCACGATTTCCGGGACCGGCGTTCTCGGCCTTCCCGGGAGCGGCGCCACCATCCTGACCGGCGCGAACACCTATAGCGGCGGCACTTTCCTTGTCAGCGGTACGCTGGGTCTGGGCAATGATGCCGCGCTAGGCACGGGCAGGTTGAGCGTAGCGAACGGCACGACGGTCGCTTTCGCCGATGGCCTCACCATCGCCAATGATATCCGGGCGTCCGGCAGGTTCGTCCTCGATCAGGATGGCGGCACCGCAACACATAGCGGCGTGATCTCGGGCGCGACCAGCTTCACCAAGACCGGCAGCGGCACTCTGGTCCTCGCGGGTGCGAACACCATCGAGCGCGGCGTAACCCTGTCCGAGGGTGCACTGATCCTCGCCAACGACAGCGCGCTGGGCACCGGCACGCTGACCGCACAGGATGGCACCGGCATCGGCTTTATCGGCGACCGCACGATCGGCAATGCGATCGCGCTCGGCGGACTCGTCACCTTCGACACCGGCACCGCCAGCGTGACGCACAGTGGTGCAATTTCCGGCGGCGCCGACGGTTCGCTCGTGAAGGTCGGCAACGGCAACCTCACGCTGAGGGGGTCGAGCAGCTATTCGGGCACCACCACGGTCGCGGCGGGCACGCTGACGGTTGCCAGCAGCAACGCGCTGGGCAGCACGGCCGGCGGCACGATTGTCCGGAACGGCGCGACCCTGGCGATCGATACCTTCGTGACGTCGGAGAATATCTCGATCGTCGGCGGCGGTGTCGATGGCAAGGGAGCGCTGGTGGGCAGCGGTGTCCTGAACGGCACCGTGACGCTCACGGATGCAGCGGCGATCGGGGGCGCTTCGGGTGGGGGACTGACCTTCACGGGCGCAATTCAGGGCAATGATACCGATCTGTTCTTCTACGGCCCCGGGTCCACGACGATCAGCGGCGGTATCGCAACCGGTTCGGGTGACGTCATCATCGACACGAACGGCGGCAGCGTGTCGTTCCTGTCCGGCAACAGCTTTACCGGCGATCTGGCGATGGTTTCGGGGGCGCTCAGCATCAATGCGGGCGGCGCGAGCACGATCGGGGATACCGCCCGGATCCTCGCCACGGGTGGTTCGATCACCCTCGCGCAGAGCGAAACCGTGGGTTCGATCTCCGGCTCGGGCCTCACCATCGCCGGGATATTCCGCGACCAGACCCTCACGACCGGGGGCGACGACAGCTCGACGACATTCTCGGGCACGCTGATCGACGGGCAGGGCGGCACGCTGGCCCTGACCAAGACCGGCAGCGGCACCTTCGCCCTTACCGGCGGGAATACCTATTCCGGTGGTACGACGCTCAACGGCGGCGCTCTGGTGCTGGGCAGCGATAGCGCGCTGGGCACGGGCCTGCTGACCGCGACCGACGGTACGGCGGTCGGCTTTGTCGGCGATCGCACCATCGGTAACGCGATGGCGCTGGGCGGCGCCTTCACGCTCGACACGGGTGCGAACAGCATCATCCAGAACGGAGTCATCTCGGGCTCGGGCAGGCTGGCCAAGGTCGGCACCGGAACGCTGAGCCTGACCGCCGCCAACACCTATTCCGGCACGATCGACGTGCAGGCGGGCACTCTGGCCAACAGCGGCACCGTCGCAGCCGTCATCAACCGCGCCACCTTCATCAACACGGGGACTGCGGGCGATGTCGGCAATACCGGCACGCTGAATAACGAAGGCACGCTGGCCAGCCTTCTCAACAAGGGCACTGCGACGCTGGCCGACACCAGCATCGTGACCGGCGCGATCGAGAACGACAGCACGCTCGCCCTTGGCGGCCAGGCAGGCAGCCTGCTGCAGGTCGGCGGCGCGACCACAATAGCGACGAATGCGAGCCTGTCCGGCGATCTCGTCTTGCAGGGCGGGACCCTGACCATCGGCAGCGATGGCCAGCTGACCTTCGCCTCGCTCGGTACGGCGGAAGGCACAACCCTTACGCTGGGCGAGGGTGCGACCCTGATCGGCACCGGCAACTCCATGGCGCTGGGCGGGACCACCAATGCCGCGGATGGCGTGTCCCTGATCGACAGCGGCACGACTCAGAACCTTGCCACCGGCACGCTTGCCTTCGCGGGTGCTGCCACGATCGACACGGACACCGACGCCAGCGGCGACGAAGCCTTCGTCAACGCGGGCACCGTCCGCCTTGCAGGCAACAACACGCAGGTCGTCAGCATCGGTGGCAATGGCGGCAACGACGTGTCCAACCTCACCAATGCACAGCTGCTGGTGAACGGGGGGCGCCTGGACATTGCGGGTGTGCTCGGAAACGCAGGCACTGTCTCGCTGGCCGCAGACGGCATCCTGAACGTGGATACGCTGGTCAACGCAAGCGGCGGCTCGATCGTCAGCACGGGTGCGATCTTCGCAAGCAGCGGGATCGCCAACCGGGCCGGGG
Source organism: Citromicrobium sp. UBA3494 (assembly GCA_002377695.1). Classification (GTDB taxonomy): domain Bacteria; phylum Pseudomonadota; class Alphaproteobacteria; order Sphingomonadales; family Sphingomonadaceae; genus Alteriqipengyuania. The sequence continues at coordinate 134,954 of DFQH01000004.1, forward strand.
CCACGCTTTCGTCCACCGGCACGCTGGGCGGGCTGGTCGTCAACGAGGGGACCATCACTGCCCGGGGCGTACTGAACGGCCAGCTTTCCAACGAAGGCGCGGGCCTGTTCACCGTCACCGGCGATCTTGGGTCGAACGGCTCGGACGTCGCCAATATGGGCACTGCGGTGCTGGCGGTGTCGGGCGGCGACCTCACCGGGGTCGGCACGCTGGTCAATGCCTCGCTCGGGGCGGATGGCGCGGGCGGCAATGCCGGGCTGCGTATCGCAACCGGTCGCACGCTGGCAGCGGATCTGATAGGCAATAGCGGCGAGATCCTGATCGCGGGTACTCTCGCGGGACGGGTCGAGCAGACTGCGGGCCTGCTGACCAACAACGGGACCATCGCGGGCGACCTCGTCGCCGAGGGCGGTGCGGTCTCGGGCAGCGGGGCCTTCGATGGCGACGTCATGATCCTGGCCGACGCAATCTTCGCACCCGGTACCATGGGCACTGCGGCGACGATCGACATCGCGGGGATGTTCGGCCTTGGCGGGACGACGAGCTACGATCTCGGCACGGCGGACGTGATCGGCGGCGCCACCAACGATCTGATCCTTGCCGGCAGCGCAGTGATCGACGGTGGCACCTTCGATCTCAACAATGCGGGCGCGGGCACGTATCGCCTGATCAATACGGGCGGCGAGGGCAGCATTGCCGTTGGCGAATACGCCCTGCTGAATGCGGCGGAAGGCTCCCGCATCTACACGACGGGCAACGGCCGCTACCTCAACGTGCAGGTCGGCGCCATTTCCACCCAGTACTGGGATGGCGGCGCGAACGCGGGCAACGGCGCCGTCGAGGGCGGTACGGGTGTGTGGACCAATGCGCTGGGCCAGACGAACTGGACCGGTGCGGCCGGTGCGCTCAACAATTCCTGGCAGGGCACGATCAATCCGCCCGTCACCGCGGTATTCGCCGGGACGGCAGGCGTGGTCTCGGTCGATACCAGCGCGGGGTATATCGGCTTCGGCGGCATGCGCTTCGACAGCGATGGCTACGTCATCGTCGAAGCGGCAGGTGACGATGCGCCCGATCTGGGCGCCAATGGCAGCACTGCAAACGTGTTTGCGGGCATCGCCAGCAGCGCAGGCGGGATCGCCAGCACCATCACCGTGGCCGATGCGGGCAGCACCGCGCGGATCGAGGCTGGAATTGCCGGCGTCACCGCCGCGACCGGCCTGATCGTCGACGGCGCGGGCACGCTGGAACTGGCGGGTAACAACGAAGGGCTCACCGGCACCGTGGCGGTGCTGGACGGCACGCTGCGCGCAATGGGCGGGTCGGCGATTTCCAACGCCTCCGCGCTCGTCCTGCGCGGCGATGCCGCGTTCCAGATTACCGACGACGAAGCGATCGGCTCGCTCGACGGCGGCGCGGCCACCACGGTCGCGCTTGGCGAAAACATGCTGATGGCGGGGCTCAATGGCGACGACACGACCTTCGGCGGGGTAATCTCCGGCGCCGGCAGCTTCGTGAAGACCGGTGCGGGCACGATGACCCTGACCGGTGCCAATACCTACACGGGCACCACCGCAGTCGTGGAAGGGGCGCTGGTTCTCGGCGCCTCGGATGTTCTTTCGGACGAAACCTTCGTCGCCGTCGAGGACGCGATTCTCGATCTGGAGGACAATTCCGACACGGTCGGTTTCTTCCAGCTGGTCGAAGGTACGCTGGCGGGTACGGGCACGCTCACCGCGGCCGAGTATCAGCTCGATACGGCGCAGGTCACTGCGAACCTGGGCACCGGCATGCTGTTCCAGACCGGCGGCACCTCGGTGCTTGACGGAACCTCGGCAGCGGACGTTGTCGCCATCAATGCCGGCACCTTGCGCCTCGGCGCGAGCGAGCGCCTTGCCGACACGGCAAGCGTTCATGTGGCCGAGGACGCCACCTTCGACCTGACAGCCGCGACGGAAACGATTGCTGCGCTGTACGGCATGGGCGCGGTGGAGCTCGGTGTGGGGCAGCTGACGGTCGGAGGCACGGGGCTGGATTCCGGCTTCGAAGGCCTGCTTTCCGGCAGCGGCACGCTTTCCAAGACCGGCAGCGGCGTCTTCACGCTGCTGGGCGATCAGGCAGGCTGGACCGGTGATTTCGAAGTGCTTGGCGGCACGCTGCGGTACTTCGGAAACAGCGGGGGCGGCGCGCTGATCTCGGGCGGCACGCTGTCCGGCAACAGCACCTTCGCATCCGCGCTCACAATGACGGGCGGCACGCTGTCGCCAGGCTACGAGGATGCGCCGGTCGGCATGATCTCCGCGCAGACGATCGACCTGCTCGGCGGGACCGCGCTGTTCGATTTCCGCTCGCCCGAATTCGGCGGCGGTGCCGATCTGCTTTTCGCCACCGGTGCTATCACGATCGCGGATACCGAGGTTGCGATCTCGAGCGGCGACGCGCGCACCACGTTCCCGGCAGTCCAGCGTTACGTCATCGTGCAGGGCGACAGTCTGACAGGGACCTTCGCCAATGGCGACACCTTCGAGCAGATGGAGGAAGCGCCGAAGCTTTTCTGGCGCCTGCGCTACGATCTGGTCGAGAACGGTGTGGCCCTGGAAGTGCGGCGAATGTTCGATTTCGGCGCCAACCTGGGCGAAGGTGCGACACCCAACCAGATCGCGGTGGCGAACACGCTTAGCAGTGGCCAGCTCGATATCGGCGATACTTTCGCCGATGCGATCCTGCCGCTTGCCGATCTGGACGAGGCCGACCAGCTGCGCGTGTTCGACAGCCTGGGCGGGGAGAGCCTGACCAGCGCGACGACCGGTGCCTTCATCGAAGGCCAGCGCTTCGCCGACCTGCTGACCCAGCGCATCTACAGCAAGGCCGTGATGAAGGCGGACACGAAGGCCCCCGCGCAGGCCCGTGCGCTGGCGCCCGTTCAGCAGGGAACGGCCAACGCGCTGGCGGCCCCCGATGTTGCCTCGGTCTCCATGTGGATGCAGGGCTTCGGCGGCGATACGCAGCTCGATGGGGATGCGGTCACCCGCAAGCTGAGCCACGACGCAAGCGGCTTTGCAGGCGGCCTCGAGGCCCGTCTGGGGCAGTTCAAGGCAGGCCTCGCCGGGGGGTATACCGATGGCAGCTACGATGTCCGGTCGCTGCAGGCGAGCATGCAGGGCGAGACCGTGCATCTCGGCGGCTACCTGGGTTACGAAGGCAAGGCTGCCTTTGCCGGACTGTTCGGTGCGTATCAGAACAGCGACTTCGACAGCACGCGTCTGGTGACCGCAGCCAACACCCGCCCCCTGACGGCCGAAGCGGAAATCGAGATGACCGGGCGCACGCTCGGCGCGTTTGCGGGGTATCGCGCGCCGCTCGGCGGGGCAGTGATGCTCACGCCGATGGTGGGTGTGTCCAATATCCGGATCGAGCGCGACGGCTTCGAGGAGACCGGGGCCGACCCGCTGAACCTGCGGGTTTCGGAGGAAACGCGCGAGGTCACCTACGGCACCGCACAGCTTAGGCTGAGCGCGGTCACGCCGGTATCGGGCGGCACCTTCGAGCCGTATCTTGCCGGCGGGATCGAGCAGTACTGGGGCGATCTGGGCGCAGTCAGCGAAATGCGTTTCGCCGGCGCCGCGGGCGACATGGGCGCGTTCCGGATCATCGGCGCCCCGCTGGAAGAGACCGTCGGCGTTCTGGGGGCAGGCTTCGACGTCCGCCCGAACGAACGGATCGAGATCGGTGCCAGCGCAGGCACGCGGATTGGCGAGCGTATCGGCCAGGCGACCGTGGAGATGCATGCGCGCATCCGCTTCTGATGCGCCCCACCGCCCACGCCGTTGCCTATCCGCCAGCAGCGATCGAGATCGCGGATGTGGCAAGAGGCGGCGTGGCCGTGGAGTGGATGCCCATGGCCACGGCCCGCGTGCGGCGCCGGGCCGGGCTTCGGGTGAGGAGGCATGGCAGGCGGTTGCGGAAGGCAATCGGCCCGCCGCTCCATCCCGTCGATGTTCGGGAGTGCCGGATACGCCGAAGCGTGGCGCGCGCCCCAGAATGCCGGATCGCAAGTAAAGCTGCGTCACCTCCCGCTCGCTTCAGGGGCAGTTCTGGTGGCTTTGCGGCCGCGCTAAAACGTGACGACAGCGCGCGAAGATAGGAGTGGCGGAAGACTTCCGTAGCGTACGTGTAAGATATAGAACGGAAGAATGTCTTAGGAGAAATGAACCCGGAGGTTTCGCAAGTTCACGAGAGCACACTTTCTATATTGAGTTATCCGAAAATAATGCCGGACTCCAATTGAGTTTTGTGCGGCGTCGTTCTCAAACTATCACTAAGGTGTTGTCGTTTTGCAACACGCGTTGCTTTTAACGCCAGTCTGCCCCCATCGGGGTGGCTGCATACAATGTGCCTTGTTAACCGTCCGCCTCACCGCCGCGAATTCCTATTCGCACGTCTCCAGGCCGTCCGACGCCATCGTCGCTCGCGCTGAGACACTTGGCGGGACCTGATAATCAACGGGGCTTTTAAAAATGAATCGACTTCTGACCGGCATTTCGTCGGGCGCGCTTTCGTTCGCACTTTCCACGGGCGCGTACGCGCAGGTAGCCACGCCTGCCGATGCATCTGCCACAGCCGCTACGGCGCAGCAGGAGCAGGCCGTACAGGCCGACCGGCTCAAGCGCGGAGGCGTAAACACTATCGTCGTGACTGCTCAGCGCCGTAGCGAAGACCTGCAGGACGTGCCTGTGGCCGTCAACGCGATCGGCGCCGAAGAGCTGGACGAGCTCAACATCAACACCTTCGACGATTACCTCGAACAGCTGCCGTCGGTGACTGCGGGCGGATCCGGCCCGGCGCAGAGCACGATCTATATTCGCGGCCTCGCCTCCACCACGCCGAACCTGACCACTGCCGGCGTCGCGGGCCTTGCCCCGAACGTGTCGCTCTATCTCGACGAGCAGCCGCTTGCGCAGCCGGGCCGCAACTTGGACGTCTATGCCGCCGATCTCGAGCGGATCGAGGTGCTCAAGGGCCCGCAGGGCACCCTGTTCGGCGCCAGTTCGCAGGCGGGCGTCGTGCGCCTGATCACCAACAAGCCGAGCCTTGCGGGCTTCGACGCCAGCTTCACTGCGGGCACCTCGTTCACCAAGGGTGGCGAGCAGAGCTACAAGGCGGAAGCCATGATCAACGTGCCGGTGACGAACAACCTGGCACTGCGCGGCGTCGTCTACCTCGACGATCAGGGCGGCTACATCGACAACGTCCAGGGCACCCGCTCGCTGCGTGACAGCGCAAGGTTCCGCCCTGCCGGCACGGTGCGCGACAACGGCGTGGTGGTATCCAGCGACCGCGCGGGCTTTCAGTCCGACGCCGCTTCGCTGAACTACATCGACAACAACGTCACCTTCATCGAGGCGAACAACGCCACGCTGGTGGAAGACGATTTCAACGATACCCAGTATTCCGGTTTCCGCGCGACCGCGCTGTACGAAGTCACGCCGGACTGGCGGATCACCGTGGCACACACACGCCAGGGCCTCGATTCCGACGGTGTGTTCTTCGCCGATCCCGAACTGGGTCTCGACGATCTGGAAATCCAGCGCTTCTCGCAGGACAAGCTGCAGGACGATTTCTCGAACACCAGCTGGAGCGTCGAAGGACGCCTCGGCATGCTGGATGTCATCTACAACGGGGCCTACACGGATCGTGAAACGCAGCAGAGTGTCGGTTATTCCGACTATCTGTTCGTCGGCCAGTACATCCCTTACTATTCCTGCGACACCGCGGTCGTCTATCCCGGCAGCGTCGCCGCGGCACCTGCCGATCCGACCTGCTATGCGCCGGATTTCTCGGTGGGCTCGTACACCGAAACGACCGTGTTCACGCAGGAACTGCGCTTCAGCACGCCCAGCGAGAACCGTCTGCGCGCCACCGCCGGCGGCTTCTATTCGAACCTCATCCTGAAGGAGCGTAACGACTACTTCTACGGTCGCGAACAGGTCCGTGGTTCGGATGGTGTCACGCGCGGTTTCGCGCCGATCTATCCGTTCACCAACACCGAAGTGACGGGCACCACCGGCAATGCCTTCCCCGGCTATTTCAGCGATCCGGGCCCGCTCCCTGAAAACGCGGCGTTCCGCAACGACGTGAAGCGCACCGATGAACAGATCGGCATTTTCGGCGAGGTATCGTTCGATATCGTGCCCGACACGCTGACGGTTACCGGTGGCGCGCGGTACTACGATGTGAAGGTGGACCTGGAAGGCGCGGCGACTTCGGCCTTCTGCAAGCTCAATTCCCCGATCTTCGGCGCCAACGCGGGTGTTGACCCTGCTAACCAGACCAATATCCCGGGCTGCGGCGGCACCAACCTCTCGCTGATCTACGGCGAGGACAACACGTTCGGCAATCCGGACAAGGCCCGCGCCGAAGGCGTGATCTTCAAGGGCACGGTGACCTGGACGCCGACCCGCGATCTGCTGTTCTATGCGACCTATTCGGAAGGCTTCCGTCCCGGCCTGCTCAACCGCCCCGGTGGCGCACAGGGCCCGGGTGGATTCACGGTCCCGTTCGAGCTCGAAACCGACGACGTGCAGAACTACGAACTGGGCTGGAAGACCGAACTCTTCGATCGCCAGCTGCGGCTCAACGGTAGCGCGTTCTACGTCGATGTCAGCGATCTGCAGACAACGATCTTCGATCCCGGCATCACCAACCTGTTCTTCGCGGACAACGCGGCCAATGCTGAAATCAAGGGGGTAGAGGCAGAGTTTACCTATGCGCCCTACAGCATTTCGGGCCTGACGGTTGCCGGTGCGATCTCCATTCTCGACACGGAGATCACCGAAAAGCTGACGCCGACCGACGATATCGTTGTCGGGTCCGACCTTGCCTACGCACCATCGTTCCAGGGCAACCTGCGCGTGCGGTACGAATGGGATCTGTCGGACACGCTGGAAGCGTTTATCCAGCCGCAGGTCTCGCATTCGGCTTCCAAGTTCACGGACATCATCCAGATCAACCGTCTGGAGCTGGACAGCTACACGTTGTTCGATCTCTCGGTTGGCGTATCGACCGCCAACTACAAGTTCGAACTCTACGGGGAGAACCTGACCGACGAACGCGCCCAGGTTTCCGGCAACTTCAACTTCGACCGCGCACGGATCACCGTGAACCGTCCGCTGACGGTCGGCGTGCGCGCGACCTACAACTACTGATCGGTATCATCCGATCGGGCCGGACGGCGGGAATGGGCTCCTTGCGGGGTTCATTTCCGCCTTTCCGCTATCTACAGACCATGCGATGAGCGATCAGGACACTATCTTGGCGTCGGCGCAGAAGGCGCTGCAGGCGGGTGATTTCGCCGGTGGGCTGACGCTGGTCGAACCCCTGATCGAAGGGGATGGGGGCGATGAACAGGCCCTCTACATCGCCGCCGTCGCGGCCCGATATCTCAAGCGGTTCAGCGACGCCGAAGACTATCAGAACCGCCTGCGTGCGATATCGCCTGAATACGGGCGCGCCTGGCAGGAAGCGGGGCACCTCGCCGTGGCTCGTAACCGGCCCGAGGCGGCCATTGCCGCCTATGCGCGCGCCGTCCGGTTCAACCCGGCACTCGATGCCAGCTGGCGCGAACTGGCGCGCTTGCAGGCGGCAGCCGGACGGGACGCCGAAGCGCGGGCTGCCAGCATGCAGCACCAGCGGATCGCCGCACTGCCGCGCGAACTCCTGGCCGTCACCAATCACCTCCACGAAGGCCGGCTGCTGCGCGCGGAAGAGATCTGTCGCCACTATCTGCGCCTGCATCCCAGGGACACCGAAGGCATGCGTCTGCTGGCGCAGATCGGCATCCGGCAGGGCATCTTCGACGATGCCGAATTCCTGCTGGAGAGTGCCGTCACCTTTGCCCCCGACGATATCCAGCTGCGGCTCGACTATATCGACGCGCTGCATCGCCGCCAGAAGTTCGAGCGTTCGCGCGAAGAAGCGGAAGCCTTGCACGCGCGCGATCCCGACAATCCGCTGTTCCAGTCGCATCTTGCGATCGAGAGCATGCAGACGGGGGACTACGACCGCGCCTTCGAGCTGTTCGATCAGGTGCTGGAAAAGCTCCCCCGCGATCCCGCCACGCTGACCAGTCGCGGCCATGCTCTCAAGACCATGGGCAAGCAGACCGAGGCGGTCGAGAGCTACCGCGCCGCCTTCGCCGCGAAGCCGGACCAGGGCGATGCGTACTATGCGCTCGCAAATCTGAAGACCTACAGCTTCACCGACGCGGAAATGGCAGCCATGCGCGAACAGGCCGCCCGCCCCGATCTTGCCTTCATGGACCGCGTCCACATCGCCTTCGCTCTGGGCAAAGCCTACGAGGATCGCGGCGAATACGCCGAAAGTTTCGCGCATTACCGTGAAGGCAACGATCTGAAGCGCACGCAGACCCGCTACAGCGCGGATGCGATGAGCGCCGAACTGGCCCGGCAGCGCGAGGTCTGCACCGCCGATCTGTTCGCGCGCCATGGGGGCGATGGCCATCCGGCACCTGACCCGATCTTCATCCTGGGTCTGCCGCGCGCGGGTTCGACGCTGCTCGAACAGATTCTCGCCAGCCACAGCCAGGTGGATGGCACGCTTGAGCTGCCCAACATCCTCGCGCTGGCGCACCGGCTGCGCGGGCGCAAGGCTGGCGCATCGCGCTATCCCGACATCCTCGGGGACCTCAGCGGTGAGCAATTGGCCGATTTCGGCAGGCAATTCATCGAGGATACGCGCATCCACCGGCAGGGTGCGCCATTCTTCATCGACAAGATGCCGAACAATTTCCGGCATATCGGCCTGATCCATCTGATCCTGCCCAACGCAACCATCATCGACGCGCGTCGGGACCCGATGGATTGCTGTTTTTCCGGGTTCAAGCAGCTCTTCGCCGAGGGGCAGGAATTTACCTACGGACTCGAACAGATCGGACGCTACTACGCCGATTATGTCGACCTGATGGAGCACTGGGACGAGGTTCTGCCCGGGCGCGTCCTGCGGGTGCAGCACGAGGACGTGCTCGACGATCTCGAGGGTCAGACACGCCGCATGCTGGACCACATCGGCCTTCCGTTCGAGGAGCAATGCCTCGCCTTCCACGAGACGCGCCGCGCGGTCCGCACGGCCAGCAGCGAGCAGGTGCGCCAGCCGATCACGCGGGCGGGGCAGGGTGCATGGAAACCTTATGAAGCCTGGCTCGACCCCCTCAAGGCGGCGCTTGGGCAGTAACCTGGCGCGGTTGCATCAACGGGGGCTGAATCTTCTACCGATCCGGTGGGGTGATCGTGGTCCGCTCCCCGACTTACCGCCTTTGTCATGATTATATCGGCATTCGTACATGCCGCCAGCCCATGATGCCCGGTATGCCGGTTCCGCTCAATCGAGAGGAATTCCATGGTACTCAGGTCGTCATCTTCGCTGTGGTTGGCTGCTGCGCTCGTGCTGGTTGCGAATCCGGCAAGCGCCAGGGATCCCGGCGCGAAGAAGCTGATGCAGATGGCAGCGGGCTGCGCCTATGTCGTCGGCGTCGCCGAGGGAAGTAACGTCCAGCTGAACTATGGCTCGGCGGACTGGATCGGCGTGGTCGGAATTCTCGAACAGCGCACCGGGCTGGACGGCGAGAAGGCGATCAACGAAGCCCGGGCGAAGTACAAGAAGCGCGCGCGCGTGATGGGGGCGGATGAAGCCTACCAGTACATGCTCGGCCGCGCGCAGGAGTGCGACCGCGAAATGGCCGTGCTGCAGTCGTGATTACCGGTTCGTCGATGGCGCGGCCCATCCTGCGGACGGGCGCAGCCGGTGTCATCGTGCTGGGGGCATCGCTGGCCGTGCTGCTGTCCGCTCCTTCCGCGCGCGCAAGCACGCAGGATGCGGAGCTGATCTACGAATGCGCACTCGCGCTCGACTACGCGGCGGAAAAAGGCACGCGGATGCCCGTGCCCGCCAACCGGGCGATGGCGCATTTCGGCGAAGTAACCGGCAATGATGCAGGCCTTCGCACGCATGCGGACCAGGCCATCGATGCGGCCTGGGACGACTACCGCAAGAAGAATGGGCGCAAGGCGCTCGACAGATACATCCTGTCGGTCGCGCAGGACTGTTCGGACCTCTATGTCGAACGGGCGGAGCGCGATTCAGCGGCGACCGAAAGCCAGCTGAATTCACTCGGCACGCTGTCGGCGGCCGCGCTGCGATCCTACGCCACGCGTACGGGCGATCACGGCGAAGTCGCGGATTACCTGGTCTATTATTACCCTTACGGCAAGGACCTGTTCAAACCGAACGAGGATGGCGATCTGCTGGGCCAGCTGATCGTCGAGACCGGGGCAGCAGGGCTGCGCCGGTGGAGCGACGAAGCGATCTACGCCATCGCGACCAAGCATTACTGGCAATACAACCCGCCCGCCACGCGGCTGGTCTTCGCCGAGTACCAGCGCCGCATGCGCATGAAACGCCAGTCCGAGGCGGAGGCGCAGCGCTGGGCGCGGCGTGCGGCCGACGCCCGGGCAGAGCGTGCCCGTCAGGCAAACGCGCCCTATGTCGGATCGCTGGGCGGTGGCAACTCCACCAGGCCCAAGGCCGGCAGCGGCGTGGTGGTTTGCACGACCTACAAGGGCACCGGCGGGGGCAGGGTGTGCAAGGAAGAAGACTGATCACTTCCCGGACAGGTCCGGCGAAAGTGCCGGGGCCGGACCCCACCCTCGATTTCCCTACTCCGGCGGAGATGCTGCCATGACCTTTCGTACTGCCTGTGCTGCACGTGTTCTTGCGCTTGCGATCGCAGGCTCTGCGCTCGCCATTCCCGCCTTCGCGCAAACCGGAACGGGCCAGCCGCCAGACGGGGAATCCTCTTCCGCCCTCCACAACGCCGCTTACGAAAAAGGGCTGGAGTCCGCTTTCACCACGCCCGAGACGATTGGCGAGATGCTGCAGTGTTCGGCGCTGTGGGATCGCTGGGCCTACGCGGTCGAGAGTGCGGCGGACCCCGCCTTCACGCAGGGCTTGCGCGAGGAATTGTCGGCCGGGAACGCGAACAGCCGGAAGCTCTACTGGCAGCGTCTCGCCCGCAGGAACATGGGCGAGGAGGATAGTCCGACCTATTACGACAAGATGCAGGCCAGAGCCGAAGAGCAGGCCGACAAGACCTACGCCGAATATGTCGCCGGCTCCGAGCGGGGCATGCAGAGCATGATGGGCTGGCTGGCGCTTTGCTGACGAACGCCTCCGGCCCGCGCATCACCGCGACGAGGCAGGGCCTACAATCGGGGCAGCGTGACCCCGCGCTGGCCCATATATTTGCCCGCGCGGTCCTTGTAGCTGGTCTCGCACCGCTCGTTGCCCTGCAGGAACAGGAACTGGCACGCGCCCTCGTTGGCGTAGATCTTGGCGGGCAGGGGCGTGGTGTTGGAGAATTCCAGCGTCACGTGGCCTTCCCAGCCCGGCTCCAGCGGGGTCACGTTCACGATGATCCCGCACCGCGCATAGGTGCTCTTGCCGAGGCAGATCACCAGCACATCCTCGGGCACGCGGAAATATTCGACCGTGCGCGCCAGCGCGAAGGAGTTGGGCGGGATGATGCACACGTCGGTCTTCCGGTCGACCAGACTGTCCGCGTCGAAGCTCTTGGGGTCGACCGTCGCCGAATTGACGTTGGTGAAAATCTTGAACTCGTCCGCCACGCGCGCGTCGTAGCCGTAGGAGGACAATCCGTAGGAGATGCAGCCGTCACGCCGCTGCGCCTCCTCGAACGGCTCGATCATGCCGTGTTTTTGCGCCTGCTCGCGAATCCAGCGGTCGGATAGAATGGCCATGGGCCACGTGATGTGGAACGCGGGCGAGGCGTGCAAGCCTCCCCGCGCCAATTATCCGCCAACTTGCGCCCGAAACCCTTCGTCAGAGGCTGGCCAGCAGCGTCGCGTTGCCGCCCGCTGCGGTCGTATCCACCGTCACCACGCGTTCGGTGGCGAAGCGCGACACGTAATGCGGGCCGCCTGCCTTGGGGCCGGTGCCCGAGAGGCCTTCGCCGCCGAAGGGCTGGCTTTCGACGACTGCGCCGATCTGGTTGCGGTTGACGTAGAAATTGCCGACCTTGATCTTCGATTCCACCAGGCGACGCGTCGCCTCGACGCGGCTGTGCAGGCCGCAGGTGAGGCCATAGCCAAGTGCGTTGATGTCATCCACGACCTTTTCCAGGTCCTTGTTCTTGAACTTGGCAATGTGGAGCACGGGGCCGAAGTTCTCACGCTGCAGGTGGCCGATACCCTCGATCTCGATGATCGTCGGCAGGACAAAGCTGCCGCGGGCGAAGGCGGGATCGTCGTCCGCGCGCCAGATCGTGCGACCGATCGTCGCCGAACGCGCCACGTGGCGTTCCAGCGCGGCCTGCGCGTCATGGTCGATCACCGGGCCGACATCGGTGGCGAATTCGGTGGGGTCGCCGACGACCAGCGCCTGGAAGGCGCCGCGAATCATCGTGACCATCTCGTCGTAGACATCTTCCTGGATGTAGAGCACGCGCTGTGCGGAGCAGCGCTGCCCGGCGCTCTGGAAGGCGCTGGCGATCACGTCGCGCGTCACCTGTTCGGGCAGGGCGGTGGAGTCCACGATCATGGCGTTCTGCCCGCCGGTTTCGGCGATCAGCGTGGCGATGGAACCCTCGCGTGCGGCGAGCGAACGATTGATGGCATGCGCGGTCTGGGTGCTGCCCGTGAAGGAGACACCTGCGATACGCGTGTCGGACGTAATCAGCTGGCCGACTTCGCCTGCCCCGGGCAGAAGCTGGAAGACTTCCTCGGGAATGCCCGCATCGTGGCACAGTTTCACTGCCAGCGCCGCGATCAGTGGGGTCTGTTCGGCGGGCTTGGCGACCACCGTGTTGCCTGCGGCAAGTGCGGCAGCGGCCGGGCCGATGAAGATCGCCAGCGGGAAGTTCCATGGACTGATCGTCGCGAAAACGCCGCGCCCGGCCAGCTTGAGGTAGTTTTCCTCACCCGTCGGCCCCGGTAGCGGGGTGGGTTCGGCGAAGAGCCTGCGCGCCTCGGTGGCGTAATACCGTAGGAAATCGACCGCTTCGCGCAGTTCCAGCACGGAATCGACGATCGTCTTGCCCGCTTCCAGCTGGCACAGAGACAGGATTTCGTCCGTATGGGCCTCGAATTCGTCCGCCGCCGCTTCCAGCAGCGCGGCGCGCTTTTCGCCGCCCAGCGCATTCCAGCCCGGCTGGATCGCCTCGGCCTTGGTGATCGCCATGTCGACTTCCTCGGCGCTGGCATCGCGGCGGGTGCCGATCCGCAGACCATGGTCGAAAGGCGCGGTAATCGGGGCGATTTCGCCGGGAATTTCGGCCTTGAAAGTGGGCGCGGCTTCCCACTGCCGGTCGCGCAGGTTGTGCAGCCGCTTGAGCAGCGGTTCGCGCACCAGCGGGTCGGCCAGATCGATTCCGGCGCTGTTTACGCGGCCCGGGAAAATGTCCCTCGGCAGCGGGATCGCGGGATTGCGCTTGGGCTCCATCGCGGCCAGTTCTGCCACTGGATCGGCAGCCAGATCTTCTGCGGTCTGATCGGTATCCGCCATCCGGTTTACGAAGGAGCTGTTGGCTCCGTTTTCGAGCAGGCGGCGCACCAGATAGGCGAGCAGGTCCTTGTGCCCGCCGACGGGCGCATAGATGCGCACGGGGGTTTTCGCGTCACCTTCCGCCTTGCCCAGCGCGGCGTACAGCTCTTCGCCCATGCCGTGCAGGCGCTGGAATTCGAACTCGGTACCGGCGGACGCGCGCTGCTTGATCGCGGCGATCGTGTAGGCGTTGTGCGTGGCGAAGGCGCCGTAGATGCGCTTCGGAGCGGACAGCAGCACATCCGCGCAGGCCATGAAGGATACGTCGGTCGAAACCTTGCGGGTGAAGACGGGGAAATCGTCGAGGCCCGCCACCTGGCTGATCTTGATCTCGGTATCCCAGTACGCGCCCTTCACAAGCCGGATCATGAACTTGCGATCATGCTTTTCGGCAAGGTCGATCAGCCACTGGCACAGGGGAACGCCCCGCTTCTGATAGGCCTGAACCGCCAGGCCGAAGCCGGTCCACTGCGAGCCGTCCTCGCGCACGAAGAGCGAATCGTCCGCCGCCATCGTCTCGAACACGTCGAGCGAAAGCTCCAGCCGGTCCGCTTCCTCCGCATCGATGGTGAAGTGGATATTGGCGTCGCGCGCACGGCGGGCGAGATCGTTCACGATCGGCACCAGCGCAGTGACTGCCTTCTCCCCATGGAAGATGTCGTACTTTGGATAGAGCGCGGTCAGCTTCACCGAAATGCCGGGGCTGCCGGTCAGCGTGCCGTCGCTTTCCGACTTCAGACGCTCGATGGCATCGATGTAGGCTTTGCGATAGCGGTCGGCATCGGCGAAGGTCATCGCCGCTTCGCCGAGCATGTCGAAACTGTGGGTGAGGCCTTTGTCGCGTTCCGGAGCCGCGCGCTTGAGCGCTTCGGTCATGTTGCGACCGAATACGAACTGACCGCCGAGGATGCGCATGGCCTGCCAGGTGGCGTTGCGGATCACCGGCTCACCCAGCCGGTTCATCGCGCCGCGCAGGGTGCGTTCCATCTTCTTGTGATGCAGTTCGGGGCGTTCGAGCACCTCGCCGGTCAGCATCAGGGAGAAGGTGGCGGCATTGACGAAGGTGGAATCCGATTCGTTCAGGTGCTCGCGCCAGTTGATCTCGCCGATCTTGTCCCGGATCAGCGCGTCTGCCGTACGCGCATCGGGCACTCGCAGCAGTGCTTCGGCAAGGCACATCAGCGCGATGCCTTCCCGGGTGTTCAGCCCGTACTGGTGCAGGAAGGCGTCGATCCCGCCGACCTCGCGCTTGCGCGCATCCTTGATCAGATCGACGGCATAGGCATGGATATGGCCATGATCGCGTGAGAAAACCTCCGTCTGGCGCAGCCGCTCCTTGACGCAGGCCTCTTCCTCCTGCCGGAAGGCCTTGCGGATCGCGCTCCGGTCGAGCGGATCGGTGCTGGGCATAGGCGCGTGGTCGGCGGGCGGATTGGTTGTCATCATGTCCATCTTGCTTCGAGGTGGCCCTAACTACTTCGTATATCAAGCTTTGCGTAGCGTCTGCCTGCCTGGTGGGCCGCAAAGGCTGAAGGCTCGACGTTTTCCCGGCGAACGGTTAGGCGGTTTCAGCAGCAGCCGCGACGGGACGGGCGGCGAGGGGAATTCGATGACACTCGAGGAGGAATTGCAGGCATTCCCGCTAACCGGGCGGTTCCTGTTCGGCCGCCTGCGCGAGGCCCTGAGCCATGACGAGCGCGTCGCGCTCGAGGCGCTGCCGGAAGACATTGCCACTTATCAGGGCAGTTCGCGGATCGTGGAGGCCGGATCGGCCTGCGCCCGCAGCACGCTGCTGGTCGAAGGTTTCATCATTCGCGGCCTCGCCGGGACAAGTGGCGCAGGCGAGAAGCGATCGGCGCTGAGCGTGCATGTACCCGGAGATTTCGTGGACCTGCACTGCTTCGCGCTGAAACGGCTGGATCATAATGTCGATACGATCGGCCCGGCCAAGCTCGCATACATCCCGCACGAGAAGCTGCGCGAAGTCCTGCAGGAGAGACCGCATCTCGGCCGCATGCTGTGGGGATCGACCCTGCTCGATGCCGCCATGCACCGTCAGTGGATCATGAAGCTCGAACAGCTCACCACACCGCGCCGCATCGCGCACATCTTTGCGGAGTTGTGGCGACGGCTGGAAATGGTCGGTCTGGCGCAGAGCGACGGGTTCGAGAGCCCGCTGACCCAGGCCGATCTGGCCGACATGAGCGGGGCGACCGCGGTGCATGCCAACCGGGCCCTGCGCGAACTGCGCGAACGCGGCCTGGCCGAGTTTAGGCGCGGGCGCCTGTTTTCGACAGACCGGGCCGGGCTGGAGGAATATGCGGATTTTTCGGCCGACTACCTGTATGGGGAAGGCCAGCTTTCTCCTCTCCCCGGACCTGTCGCGGTCAGGCCGAGGTTGAGTACGTAGTTTTTTCAGTGGGTTTGCCTTTGCAAACAGCCTGAAACTAACATGCATCAGTAGACGGTCCGCGTGGGCGCTGGCTATCGCGCACAGGCGGAACGAAACGGGTGGAGTGACGGGGGCGCGATGGAATTTCCTAACACCGGCGATTTTCTCGCTGGAAGACTGCGCGACAAGCTCAGCCAGGACGATCTCGAATTCATCGAATCCCTTGTCGCCGAAACGCGACAGGGCGAAACCGGCGACGTGCTGCTTTCGCGCGGGGCGGTGACCGAACAAAGCACCATCCTGATTTCGGGCTATATCTTCCGGACGATCGAGAGCGACAATCGGCGCTTCATCGTCGGGGTTCACGTGCCCGGCGATTTCGTCGACCTGCACGGCTTCGCGCTCAAGCGGCTCGATCACTCGATCGTCGCAGCGGGCCCGATCACCTACGGAATTGCCCCGCATGAGCGGCTGCGCGATGCACTGGAGCACCGCCCGCGCGTAGCCCGTGCGCTGTGGTTCGCGACGCTGCTGGACGCCGCGATCCACCGCAAATGGATCCAGATGCTGGAGCAACTCGACGCGCCGCGCCGGATCGCGCACATCTACTGCGAACTTCATCGTCGCTTCGAACTTGTGGGGCAGGCCAATGCGCGGTCCCTGCGCACGCCCTTCACCCAGATCGACCTGGCCGACATGTGCGGCGTCAGCGCGATCCATGCCAACCGTGCAGTGGGCAAGCTGCGCGAACTGGAGCTGGCCGAAATCCGCCGGGGCGACCTCTATACGTCCGACTGGGACGCCTTGCGCGCCTATGCGCAGTTCCAGGCAGACTACCTCTATGGGGACGGCCCGCTCCGCTTCGACCAGGACTGGCTTTGAGCGGCCCGCGGCAAGGCTAAATCGCTGAAATCGGGGATTGGCGGTTGCCCGGCGGGGCGCCATTTGCCACAAGCGCGAGCTGAGCGGGAGGCATCCGGGCTCTTTTTCCGTGGCCGGTGATCCCAAACCCGGCGGCCTCGCATCGTGGCGCGGCCATCCCGGCGTTGCCCCCAGCAGGAGGATGGCTTGGCCGAACCGACCGATAGCGATGACCAGATCATCGCCGAACCGCTGACCGAACTGCCCATTCGCACGGCGCACAGCGGCTTCTATCGCGGTTTCAACACCCGGGTCACGATCCCCGGCAAGGTTGCCGTTGCCATCCTGATCGCGTGGGTCGTGCTGTTCCCGCAGGCGGCATCGGACGCGCTGACGCTGGCGAACACGACGCTGATCGAAGCCTTTGCCGGCTGGTACGTCTATCTCGTGGCGTTCCTCACCATCATCGCGCTTGTCCTGGCGATCCTTCCGCAATCGGGATCGCTGAGGCTGGGCGCACCGGGCGAAAAGCCGGAATTCGGCTATTTCTCTTGGTTCGCGATGCTGTTCGGCGCAGGGATCGGGATCGGCCTGCTGACCTATTCGACCGGCGAGCCGCTCGCACATTTCCAGACCAATCCGGAAACCATCAGCGGCGCGATTGCACCGGCCTCGCAGGCGAATGTGAGGCCGTCGTTCGTCTACACCTTCTTCCACTGGGGCTTTGCTGCCTGGTCCACCTATGCGCTGGTCGGCCTGGCGGTCGGCTACGTTGCCTATCGCCGGGGCCTGCCGCTGACGATCCGCAGCGCGCTGGCGCCGCTTTTCGGCACTCGCATGTCCGGGATCGTCGGCCATCTGGTGGATGTCGTCGCGGTTGTCGCCACCATTCTCGGCGTGGCGGTGACGCTGGGCTTCGGGGTCGAGCAATTCGTTGCCGGGCTCGACCGGCTGGGGCTGGGCGAATGGCTGATGACATCCGACGATACCGCATCGCCCGAAGCCATCATCCTCGCCGTGACCCTGCTGGTCGGTGCGTCGACCCTGTCGGCGATCTCGGGCGTGGGCAACGGCATTCGTATCCTTTCCAACCTCAACATGGGCCTGTCCTTCCTGTTGCTCGCCGTGTTTCTGATCTTCGGTTCGGGGCTGCTGGCCATGGAGCTGCTGGGCGTGGGCCTGTTCGACTATCTGCGCCGCCTGCCCGAACTGGCGTTCATGCTGTTTTCGAGCGACGGCAGCCCGGTCGGTGACGCGCTGGTGCAATGGCAGCTCGACTGGTCGATCTTCTACTGGGCCTGGTGGATCGCCTTCGCGCCCTTCGTGGGCATGTTCATCGCGCGCGTCTCTCGCGGCCGCACGGTGCGCGAGTTCGTGCTGGGGGTGGTGCTGGTGCCATCGCTGATGGGGTTCATCTGGATGACCGTGGTCGGCGGCACCGCGATCGATCTAGAACTGAGCGGCATCGCCAATGGTGCCATCCTGGATGCGACCATTTCCGACCAGCTCTATGCCACCTTGTCCGCCATGCTCAGCGGACCGGCGGCCACGCTGATGTCGGGCCTCGTCGTTATCCTGCTGATGACCTACCTCATCACGTCTGCCGACAGTGCGATCCTGATCATAAACACCATCAACGGTGCAGGCGACGACGATGCCGACCGTCGGCGGCACATCCTGTTCTGGGGTGGGGCGCTGGGCCTGGTGGTGGCAAGCATGCTGATCCTGGGCGGGATCGATGCGCTGCAGACGACGATGATCCTCGGGGCGTTGCCCTTCTCCGTGGTGGTCGCGCTGATGGCGTGCTCGCTTGTCAAGGCGATCGTGTTCGATGTGCGACGCAAGCGCCACGGCGTGGCGACCCATAGCGAAACGATCCTGGCCACCCAGGCCGAGGCAGAGGCTGCCGCGAGGGAAGAGCAGGCGGCGCTCGCAGGCGATCAGCCCATCAAGCCGGCCTGAGCGGGCGAGGCGGCAGCCCCATTGCGGGCGCTGTCGGTGAAATCTCCCTCGACTGCGCCGGCCTCCACCGCCACGCGGATCGCCTGCGCGGTGTTGGCGACGCCCAGCCTTACGAGGATCGTTGCGCGGTATTTTTCGACCGTGCGCGGAGAAATCTCGAGTTCCTTGGCGATGGCCTTGTTGGTGCCGTGGGAGATCAGGTTGACGAGCACTTCGCGTTCGCGTGCGGTCAGGCCTGCCAGAAGCCGACGCGCCTCGGCCACGCGGCGCTTGCGGTCCAGCGTTTCGCGCATTGCGGGTTCGATCCGGCCGATCTCGTCGGAAAACTCCTCGACCGTGAAGGGCCAGGCAAGATAGCTCGCCGCGCCCGCCTGCATCGCGGTGACCGCGCGGGAGAAGCTGGGGTTTTCTGAATACCCGACCACCGGAACTAGCTGCGGCGCATCGCGCAATCTATCGCATAGCCCGGCTGCCGCCCCGTCCGCGTCATGCACCAGCGCCAGGCTTTCTTCGCGGGCGAAGGTCAGAAAGTCGGCAGCGGTCTCGAAGGGTTCGGCGTGCCGTTCCCCCTTCAGCAGCACCCGGCAGACCTCCGCCCGCCTTTCGGCCTTGGGATCGATTACGAAGACAGTTTTCATGCAGCCCCTTCCCCCAGCCCCATGCCCCTTCGTTCAACCCGCGTAGCTGCGGGGAACCGAATGACTTCAGGATCTTGGGGGAATGTCGGAGAGCGGGAGGGGGTTTGTCAATGCGGGCCTTGGATCCCGCCATCTGGTATCCTCAGACTCCGCAGCGGCCCGGCCTCGCCTCAGCCGCTGTTTGCCGTTTTGAGCGCGTCCCGGATTTCGATGACGTCGGCGCGCAGGACATCGATCGCCTCGATCTGCGTTTCGCCGATCGATCCCAGCAGCAGGCGGCGGGAGCCTTCGTAGAAGTGCAGCAGGCTGGCGGAGAGTTCGTTGTCCCTGTCCACGCCCATTTCCAGCGCGGTCAGGATCGCGATGCCCCGCGTGATGGCGGCGCTGCGCCCGGCGCGGTTGCCGCGCATGTCCGCCTGGCGCAGCATGCCGAGCGTGAGCGCCAGCTCGTCGAGGCAATAGACCACGATATCCTGCGCGGTGCCGCCCTGCACGCGGGCATCGAAGTTGGCCTGCTGGTAGGCGGCGCGGGGTTCGGATGACGCGAGCATGATCAGTTACGCTGCGCGTTCCAGACGTCGATCTGGGACTTGAGGAAATCCAGGGTCGACTGCGATGCCGCCACGCGCGCATCCGACTTGGAGAAGCGCGCGACCATGTCGGCCCGCAGCGCTTCCTGCTTCTCGGCCAGTTCGGCCAGATTTTCGCTGATGTCCTCCGACAGGTCGGTGTAGCGCGCGACCGAGCCTGCAAGCGAGCCGGGATCGGTGGAGATGGCATTGTTGCGCGCGATCCTGTCGATCGTCGCGAAGATCCCGTTGATGCCGGGCGTGAACATCGCAGCGACCGCGTCCGGATTTTCGGCAAGCGCCCGTTCCAGCTGTGCGCTGTCGAGCTTGAACGTGCCGTCGCGCTGAATGCCCACGCCCAGTTCGGCGAGTGTCCTCGGGCTGCCTTCGGGCGCGTTGGGCATGATGATCTTGCTGCCCAGCGCGGAAAATTCGCGGCGCAGCGCGCGCGCACCATAGTCGCGCGACAGGTCGCCGGTCAGCGCGTCGGTGGCGGCGTTCAGTTCCCCGGCGATTTCGTTGAGCGCTCCGACGATATCGGTCATCGCGCTGGTAACGGCCTGCTTGGGATTGCCGAAGGCGATGGTGGTCGGCGCGCCAATATTGGCCCCCGTCAGTTCCAGCGAGACGCCCGGGGCGGCATTCTCGATCCGGTTGCTGGGGCTGGTCCGGGCCACGCCATCAAGCGTGAACTCCGCGTCCTGGGCTGTCGAGGTCAGGCGCGCGGCATCGCCGTCCTGCGGACGCCAGTCGAGCAGTTCGAGCCCCTGCGGACCGGTGAGGATCGTGCCTGGATTGTCTTCGGTCGATTCGATCACGAAGCCGTTCTTCGCGCCCTCCGCGCCCTGGAGCACCAGTCGCGATCCGCTGCCGGTATCGGCAACATAGGCGCTGACGGAGGTGCCCTTGGCGTTGATGGCCCGGGCAATGTCGGCAAGCGTGGAGCCTGCCGCGATGTCGATATCCACCGCAGCCTGCCCGGTGTCTTCGGTAAAGCTGGTGCCCGCCACCGTGCCGAAGCGCAGGGTCAGCGTGCCCGACCCCACGGCGTCGCTCGCCCCATAGCTGGGAGTCAGCAGCGTCTGCGATTGCGCCAGCTTCGATACTTCGAGCGAGTGGGTTCCCTTGCCCGAGGTGCCGATAGGTGCGGACACCCGGGCGACGCTGGCATTGGCGATGCCGGGCTGCGCGGAGAGATCGCCGGTGCGCACGCGGTCGCCCAGCGCGCTGGCGAAAGAGGAGAGCAGGTTGCGCAGGGTCGAGGCGGTCGAGATCTGCCGTTCGAGCACTTCCGACTTGTTTTCCAGCCGCTGCTGGCGCGGTTCGAACTGGGCGCGGGCAAGCTCTTCGGCGAGCGAGACCATGTCCACGCCGCTGCCGATGCCCAGGCTGTTGGCTATCGAGGAGCCGGATGTGCGGGTCGTTTCCATCACCGCCTAGAACGGCAGCGAGGGCGACCGCTTAAGGGGGAAATGTCAGTTTTCCAGTCGTCCATCCGCATCGAAGCGCAGGGCCACCGGCACCTCGATCGCGGGCAGCGGCGGCAGTTCGCCCCGCTTAAGCGAGAGCACGTAGGCCAGCACCGATGCGATGGCGCCATACAGGTCTTCGCAGATCATCTGCCGTTCGCGGCTGGTGAAATAGACCGAGCGGGCAAGCTGCGGATATTCGAGCGTCGGCAGGCCGAATTCGCGCGCCAGTTCCTTCATCGCCAGCGCCTTTTCGCCGCGGCCCTTGGCGAGCACGATGGGAGCGGACGCCTTTTCCGGGTCGTAGGTCATGGCGACGGCGAAATGCGTCGGGTTGGTGATCACGAACTGCGCCTCGCGCATCGCGCCGGAGACGGAGCCTGCGGCAATATCACGCTGGCGCTGGCGCCGCTGCGCCTTGGCTTCAGGCGAGCCTTCACTTTCCTTGTGCTCGTCCTTCATTTCCTGGTGGCTCATCTTGAGTTTCTTGTTCCGGCGAACCCACTGGATCGGCAGGTCGACTGCCGCGATCACGATCAGCCCACCGCACAGAGCGACGAACAGCGAGATAACCGACCACCAGGCGGTGGAAAGCTGCGCGGAGAGATTACCTCGACCCAGGCCCAGCAGGCTGTCCCACGAATAGTACCACCACAGCCCCGCGATCCCGCCCAGCAGCGTGATCTTGAGCAGGCCCTTGCCCATCTCGATCAGGCCATTGGGGCCGAACATGCGCTTCAGGCCCGACGCCGGATTGATCCGCGTGTGCTTGAATTCCAGGTTCTTCATCACGAAGCGCCCGCGCCCGAAAGCCAGCTGGCTGGCCAGCGTCACCAGGATCACCGGCACGGCCAGCGCGAGGATCGGCGGGAGGCTGGCGGCCAGCCCCTGCATGAGCATCCGGCCGGGCCTGAAATCGGTCAGCTCGCCATGGTCGAAATTGAAGCTTTCGCGCAGCAGGCTGGACATGTCGCCCAGCAGCCAGGGCCCCCCGAATGCGAGCCAGCCTGCGCCGACCAGCATGACTGCCGCCGTGCCCAGATCCTTGGAGCGCAGCACGTCGCCCTTGCTGGCGGCGTCCTTCAGACGCTTCTCGGTTGGTGCGAATGTCTTCTCGCCCGCGGTCTCGTTGCTCATGGCGTCACCACGCTTTCCGCCTGCGCCAGGCCGAGTTCGACCAGATCGGTGAACTGGTCATAGATCAGCGGCGCGCTGATGATCAGCGCGGCGATTCCCGCCAGCACGCCCGCCGGCAGGCCGAGCGCGAAGAGGTTGAGCGAGGGTGCCGAACGGCTGAGAATGCCGGTCAGGATCTGCACCAGCAGCAGGATCAGGGTGACGGGCAGCGCGATCCGCAGCGCGGTCTCGAAGGTGGCGGCGCCAAATCCGGCAATCGCTTGGAACCGCTCGGGCCCGAGCCAGGTCTCGCCCGGCGGAAAGGCGCGATAGCTTTCCGTGACCAGTGCGATCCAGTGGAGGTGCGCGCCGGTCGCCAAGAAGATCAGCGTGAGCACGATGATGAAATACTGGCCGAAGGCGGTGGTGGTGCCGCCGGTGCCGGGATCGGCGGTCTGTGCCATGCTCATTCCCATGGCGCCGCCGATCACCTCTGCGGCAATGGTGGGGGCGGCGAAAGCGAGCTGCAGCACGAAGCCCAGCAGCAGGCCGATCAACGCCTCGCCCGCCAGCATCAGCATGCCTTCCAGCGTCAGCAGCGCTTCGGGCGTGGGGATTTCGGGCAGCCAGATGGAGATGAAGATCGCCATCGCCCCGGTGAAGGATACGCGGACCATTACGGGCACGTTGGATGCGCCGAAGAACGGTGCGGCGAGCAGGGCTGCGCCCACCCGCGTCATCAGGAAGACGACGCGCCAGATCTCGGCCTCGAATCCGCCAAGCCCGAAGTCGAGCGCGATCATCGGCCTTCTCTAGTGCCCGATCCGGGCGATCTCGACGAAGATGTCCTGTGTGAAATCCGTCACCAGCGCCATCATCGA
The DNA here is from genome assembly GCA_002377695.1 of Citromicrobium sp. UBA3494. Classification (GTDB taxonomy): domain Bacteria; phylum Pseudomonadota; class Alphaproteobacteria; order Sphingomonadales; family Sphingomonadaceae; genus Alteriqipengyuania. Next base: position 158,474 of record DFQH01000004.1, read on the forward strand.
CGCGCCGAGCACGACCAGGACGAAGGCGACCGCCGCCAGCTTCGGGACGAAGGTGAGCGTCTGTTCGTTCACCGAGGTGGCTGCCTGGATCAGACCGATCACCAGGCCGAGGCCCAGCGCCGCAAGCAGGATCGGCGCGGCGACCAGCGCGGTGGTCCACAGCATGCGATCGGCCATGGAAAGCAGGAGAGACATTTCGTCCATCGAACGGCTCACATGAAACTTGAGGCGAGGGAGCCCATCAGCAGCGACCACCCGTCCACCAGGACGAACAGGAGCAGCTTGAAGGGTAGCGAAACTAGCATCGGGCTCATCATCATCATGCCAAGGCTCATCAGCACGGAAGAGACGACAAGATCGATGACGAGGAAGGGCAGGAACAGCATGAAGCCGATCTGGAAGGCGGTTTTCAGTTCGCTGGTGACGAAGGCGGGCAGCAGGATCGAGAAGGGAACGTCCTGCGGGCTTTCGAACTTGGGCGCATCGGCGATGTCCGCGAACATCTGCAGGTCGTTCTCGCGCGTCTGGCGGATCATGAATGTGTGGAGCTCGCCCCCGGCCCGCTCGATCGCGACCTCGGCGTTGATCTGCCCGGCGGAATAGGGCTCTATCGCCGCGGTGTTCACCCTCTCGAGCGTGGGCGCCATGATGAACAATGACAGGAACAGCGAAATCCCGATCAGCACCTGATTGGGCGGCGATTGCTGGAGGCCCAGCGCCTGGCGCAGAATCGCCAGCACCACGATGATGCGCGTGAAGCTGGTCATCATCAGCAGAAGGGCGGGCAGGAATGTCAGCAGCCCCATGACAAGGAGCAGCTGGAGCGACAGGCTCAGCGGTTCGCCGCCAGCTCCGCCGAGTTCGCCGAACGCGCGGTCGAGCGCGCCTGCGGCGGCGCTATCCGCGGGTACGCCAGCCGCAGCCGACGCGGCGCCGGTATAGGCGAGCGCGCCGAGCGTGGCGGCCCATCTGCCCAGCAGCCGAAAACTGCGGGCGATCATGCGGCTTCGTCCTGCGCAATCTGGACCGGGTCCGTGGCGGCGGGCTTCGGGCGTGCAGGCGCTTCGGCCAGACGGGTCAGTCCGCCCTTTGACGTCGATACGAGGATTTCCTTGCCGTGAAACTCGATCACCGCGAGCCGCAGCGTGGGCGAAAGCATGGTCGTCTCCACGATGCGCACGGCCTTGGTGCCACCGCCGCTCGGCCCGCCGAGCTGGCCCTGCATGCGCTTGGCCAGCTTCAGGCTGCCCCAGATCATCAGGCCGATCAGCGGCAGCAGGATCAGCAGCTTGAGGATGTAGAGCAGCATCAGATCTGTTCCACGATCGGCGGCGGTGCGCGCCGCTCTTCCATCGGCGCGTGCCCATCGCCCTGCGTTGCGGGCTGGGCGGGCACCTGCGGGGCGGTGGCGGCCGAAGCGCCGGCCCCGGCATTCGCGCCGATCAGTTCGAGAATACGGATGGCGAAGCGATTGCCCTGCGCCACCACTTCGCCGCGCGCGATCAGCCGCCCGTTGACCATGATGTCGAGCGGCTCGTCGGTCAGCCGGTCGAGTTCGACCACGCTGTCTTCCCCCAGCGCGAGGATTTCGCGCAAGGGGAGGTTCTTGCGGCCGAGCTCCACCGTCAGGCGAACGTCGATTTCCTGGATCAGGCCGTAGCCATCGAATGGCATGGTCATGGCTTAGGTGTTCCTCAGGGATGTGTGATGGATTTCGAGCGCGACGCGATCGTCGATCGCGCCCACCGCGCCGTGCGCGATGATCGTCTCGGCTACGGAAAGCGGTACGCTGCGGTGGATCGACACCGGCAGCATCGCGCCCACCTGCAGGCCTGCAATGCGGTGCAGCGGAACCGGCATGTCGACCAGCGTGGCGGTGGTGGACAGTTCCACCTGGGCAAGCGCGGATTTCTCGATCCCGCGTTCGCCGATGCTGCGGCGGGCTGCCTTTTTGACCGGAGCATGCGTCGCGAACTGGGCAAAGGTCGCCTCGCACACGCCGACCTTGAAGTGGAGCGTCGGGACGTCGGGCCGGTTTACCGCAAGGGTCGCAACCAGCACCGGTGCGCGCGCCGAGTCTGGCACGATCTCGGCGAGGGTGCTGCCACGCTCGCCCGCCACGAGATTGTCCTGCCCGCTTGCCTCGACCGCCGCACCCAGCAATTCGGCCTCGATCTGGCGGGCGAAGCGGTCCGCCGACGCGGGCAGCGTCGCTGCACCCTCGAAACCCTGACCATCGCCGCCCAGCATCCGGTCGAATTCACCGATCAGCGCGTCGACCCTGGCGCTGGCCAGCACGCCGAGCCCCTTGCCGGGCAGTGCGAAGCGCGCGTGGTGCGTCCCTGCGCCCAGCGTTTCGCCCAGAGCGGTAACCGGCGCCTTCTCGCTCTCCACCATTTCGGTTTCGAGCTTGCGCGCGTCGAACAGCCTGGCGAGGCGCGGCTGCAGCGCCCGGGCGAAGCGCGTGCCGAAGCGCGCGAACTCGCCTGCCAGATCCACCGTGTCCACGGTGTTCGCCAGCAGCTCCGGACAGTGCTGCGCAGCGCGTGCCGCGCCGGAAGGGGCGGACGTTTCGATCATTGAACGATGAGCGAGCGGAAATAGACGTTGTCGACCCCGCCGAAGCCTTCATGCGCGATCAGCTCTTCGTTGATCGCAGCCGCCAGCCGCTTCTGCAGCTTGGCCTTGCCATCGGCGCTGGAGATATCGGCCATGTCGGTCGAGGCGAGTTCGGTGAGGATGCGCGAACGGATCGCCAGTTCGTGATCGTGAATCCACATCAGCACGCGGCCGTCCTTCTGGGTCGACGCGGCGAGGCTGACCTGCACGAGGTTGACGCCCCCGGCGAGGTTGGAGGTGAACTCCTCCTGGAATTCGTAGTAGGCGGTGCGGTACTTGCTGCCGCCCGATCCATGGACGACCTTGCCGCCCTTGGTATCCTTCTCGCCCTTGATCTCGTAAGGGTCCGTCTCCCCTTTGAGGACGTATTGCGGGCCGGTGTCTTCCTTCTCTTCGTGCGCGCCGCCAATCATGCCGGTGGCGAAGGCGGCATAGGTACCCCCGCCGCCCGCACCGATAAGGACGAGCCCGATCAGCAGGAATTTCATGAAACCGCCCTTCTTCTTCTTGGGCGCGTCGTCAGTCGTTTCGGCGTCTTTGCTCATGGTTAATCCGGTCTATGGGGTGGTGGTTAATCAGGCGTAAATTCCGCCATCGGATTTCGGATTGCGCTGGCCCTGCGGGTCGCCTGCGGATGACGGGTTGCGCCCCTGGCGGGAGTGTTCGCGCCGGTCGGACTGGCTGGCGCCCGCATCGCCGGACTGGCGCGCCCCGGGCTCTGCGCCGGCGCCGGAGGTTCCTGACTGGTTGGCCTGGTTTTGCGCGGAGCCGGTCGCCTGCGCTTCGCTGCCGCGCAGCTGCGGCCGGTCGGCAGCAATGGCCGCAGCGACCGAACGCTGCGTCTCGCTGTCCTGCGCCGCGACCTCGACGTCGAGCGTGCGTCCGCTGGTCTCGAAGGTCAGCGACAGGTTGCCGAGTTCCTTGTGCGCCACGGCGATGGTGGCCGACGCGCTGCCCGCGCTGTCGCGCGCGGCGGCAATCCTGTCCACCAGCGCGGCAAGCTCGGGGAAATGGGGCAGGGGGGTGGACGGGGTTGCCACTCCGAGCGGAGCGGCTGCTGAAGGGCTGCCCGGAAGCGACGCGGCGAGGGGCGACGTAGCGGAAGCGGGGTTCGCTCCCGCATTCGAACCAGCGGAGAGCAGGGCGGGCTGGGCCTGGTCGACACCAGAGGCCGGTCTTTCCGCCGCGCGGATATGCAGGCTCATACCGGTCTGCGCGCCATCCCGATCGTTCTTGGCGGGTTGAGCGGCGGATGTTCTCTGCCCGGCCTGACGCTCGGCATTCCCGGAGGGAGCCTCTTCGCTGCCCCCGCCATCGGAGCGAGCGAGGTCGCCACCTTCCTGCGAAGCGATATTCTGGAACCCGCTCGTCCCTGGAAGCACTTTTGCAACCGCGCTGTCGCTGGTGGTGGCTGCCGTCACGGGACGCGAAGCGGGGCCGCCACCTGCCTCGGGCCGGATGGCCCCTCCCGCACGGAGCGGCGCGCCTGCGGTGGGCGCCACAAGCTGTGCGACGATGCTTACCGGGGCTAGTTGCGCCTGTTCGGATTCGCCCTGCGCGCCTGCCTCCGGCGACCGGGTTTCAGCGTCATCGGCAGTCGGGCTCGACGGGTCGCTCTCCGGAAGAATCCCGGTCTCCGCGCCTTCACGGGACACGGGCTTGTCCGACCCGGCATCGGCTTCGCCGTTCACTGCAAGCTGCTCGCGCGTCAGGCCCGGAACATAGCCGCGGCCGTTTGCCTCCAGACCGGCAGTTTCGGGCCGCGCTTGCGGCAAGGCTTTGCCGGTCGTCGCAAGCGGATCGGCGCCCGGTTGCCCGTTCTGAAATGCGCCTTTGGAGGCGGGGGGCAAGACGGCTGTATCTCCGGCCCCGGCATTGGTGGTTTCCTGCGGATCCCCGGCGCCTTTACCGCCAGTGCCGACAGCCTGGCCGAGCAATTGCGCGAAGGCCTGCGGCAGCGTTCGCCCCGCTTCCAGCGGAGGCAGACCCTCGAGCGGGAGCCCCGGGTTTTCCGAGGATACGGCAGCGGACAGATTGAGAGATAGCGCGGTCATTAGGGCCCCGTCGGTTGATCGCATCCCGCTATTCAAGATGCGTGCCAACCGGCTGCCGGGCACTCTGCGCGCTTATCTCGCGGCGAGTTTCTCGCGCAGGACGGAGGCCGCTTCGCGGTAATCTTCCTCGGCCCGGCGGCGGCGGCGCTCGTTTCGGGCGAGCGCAGCCATCGAGGCTTCGGACTGGTCGCGCGCGTCCTGCGCATGACGTTCGGCCAGGGCGCTCAGATCGCGCAGGTGGCTGCTCATCGTGCCGCTGCGGCGCAGGCTCTGGGCATCGGTTGCATCCCTGCTGGCAGCGTAGTGCGCCGCGAGTGCGCGGGTCTTGGCGGACACCGCGTCGAGCCGGACGCGCTGCGTCTCCGCCTCGGCGGCGGCGAGGGCGGACTGCCGCTGCTCGACCGTGCGCACACGCTCGATCAGGCGGGTGCGTTTGAGGCGGCGTTGCTCAGCCGTCATCGGTCATCAGGTCCTGCAACTGGCCGACCGCCTCGAACAGCGAAACGTGTTCTGTCACATCCTGACCCAGGAAGGCGGACATCGGCTCGTGCATGGCAATCGCCTTGTCGAGGCTTGCGTCCTGACCGGGTCGGTAGGCACCCATAAGCACCAGATCGCGGTTCTCTTCGTAGACGGCGTTCAGCGCGCGGAACTTGCGCGCGGCGACCACGTGGGCCGGGGGCACGATATCGTTCATCACGCGGCTGAGCGATGCTCCTACGTCAACTGCGGGATAGCGGCCGCGCTGCGCGATATCGCGCGAGAGCACGATATGCCCGTCGAGAATGGAGCGCGCGGTGTCCACTACCGGATCGTTCTGGTCGTCGCCGTCGGCCAGCACGGTGTAGATGCCGGTAATCGCGCCCCCGCTTTGCGCGGAATTGCCCGCGCGCTCGATCAGCTTGGTGATGGTGGAAAGGGCAGAGGGCGGATAGCCGCGCGCCGCGCCGGGCTCACCCAGCAGCATGCCGATCTCGCGCGCGGCATGGGCAACGCGGGTCAGGCTGTCGAGGATCAGCAGCACCTTCTTGCCTTGGCTGCGCAGTTCCTCGGCAATGGAGGTCGCCAGCATCGCGCCGCGCAGGCGCAGGTTCGCGGCATGGTCCGCCGGTACCGCGACGATTGCCGTGCGCTGGCCTTCGGGCCCGCTCATGTGCCGCGCCACGAAATCGGAAACCTCGCGCGCGCGCTCGCCGATCAGGCCCACCACGATGGCATCGGCTTCCGCGCCGCCGACGATCATGTCCATCAGCACGGATTTGCCCACGCCCGATCCTGCCATGATGCCCACGCGCTGGCCGATGCCCAGCGTGGTCAGCGCGTTGAGAGAGCGGATGCCGGTATCGAAAGGCTGGGTCACGCTGGTGCGGTCGAGTGCGCCGGTGCGCCACCCGCCGGCGGGCCATTCGCGCGTGGCGCGTACCGGGCCGCGGCCGTCGATGGGTTGCCCCGAGGCATCGACCGCGCGGCCGAGATATTCCGGCCCCACGGTGAGCATGCCCGGCTTGCCGTCGGGGCGGACCATGGCGCCCGGGCGCAGCAGCACGGTGTCGCCCAGCATCATCATGATCGTGTGGCCGTTACGAAAGCCGATGGCTTCGGCGTAGTGCTGCTGGCCGCCGCCATGGACGATGGAGCATACGCTGCCCACGGGCACGCCGAGACCGCTGACCTCGATCAGCCCGCCATCGCACGCGACCACCCGGCCGAAACGGCGCGGTGCCAGATCGACCGATCCGCCGGAGAGCGGGGTCAATGTCTCGTCGAGCAGGTTCAGCATGGTCTCGGGGTCAGCATTGGCCAAGCGCTTCGGCGATGGCCTGGCGCCATTGCGCCGGCCCGTCTTCTACCCCGCCGTCCTCTGTATCGATGCGCAGCCCGCCGCGCTCGATCGTGGGATCGGGCACCAAGGTCAGGGCCGGATCGATCAGCGGCATGACAAGTGCGTGGTCGCTGGGGTTGAGATGGATCACGCGCTCGTCGGTCTTGCGCTGCAGCAGCGCGGCTGCGGCTTCGACCCGGCGCGCGAGGCCTTCGATATCGAGGGCCAGCGGCAGCACCGCGTCTTCGCACAGCGCGCGCACGGTTTCCTGCAGGCGTTCGCGCAGTTGCCGGGCGCTGTCTTCATCGAAACGCGCGAAGGCCAGGCTTATCGCCTCGCGCGCGGAATCCTCTTCCGCGCGCTGGGCCGCCGCTTCGGCCATTGCTTCCGCGCGCCCTTCCTCGCGGCCCCGGGCGAAAGCGTCCGCCAGGGGATCGGCCTTGCCCGGACCGTCCGAATTGGCGGGTTCGGATGGAACGTAGCCTGCGTGGAAGGTGACGTTGGGGGTGAACCCGCGCCGTTCGCGCAGTTCGTTGACCGGCAGTCTATACGTAGTCATCGTCGGCTTCGCCCATGATGAGTTCGCCGTCCGCGATCAGGCGCTTGGCTATCGCGATAACCTCGCGCTGGGCGGCATCGACCTCGGCCCGCTTGATGCGGCCCATGGTCTCGATCTCGTCGCGCAGGCCGTCGGCCGCGCGGGTCGACATGGCGCCGTAGAAGATCTCGCGGTCGTCCGGGTCGAGCCCGCGCAGCGAGTTGATCAGCGTCTCGTTCTCGATCTCGCGCAGCAGCGTGCCGATCTGGCGGGCGTCGAGCACGAAGAGATGCTCGAACTTGAACATCTCGTGTTCGAGCTGCTGGTGGAGCGCCTTGTCGATCTTGCTGATCTTGGGCATGACCTCCTTTTCCACGCTGCGATGCGCGCGGTTGATGATCTCGGCCGCTTCCTTCACGCCGCCCATGGTCAGCGGAACCGATCCGTGACGGCGTTCGATCATGCCTTCGATCGTGTCTTCCAGGATCGCGATGGCCTGGCGCGAGACGGGACCCAGCCGTGCAACGCGGTGGAGGACGGGTGTGTGCAGTTCGCGCGGCAACGCGGCGAGCGCAGCGGCGGCGGTATCCGTATCCAGTTGCAGCAGCAGCACGGCGATCGCCTGCGGATGCTCGTCAGCCAGCATCTCCGCGATCACGCCGGGATCGAGCCACCGCAGCACCGCGAGCGTGGGGGAGGGTTCCTGCTTCTGATCGGGCGCGACCTGCCTGATGAGGCTGTCCGCCTTCATGTCGCCGACCGCACTGGTCAGCATGCGCTTCACATTATCCACCCGGCCGTGCGCGGAGATCGCGCCGTTGTCGATCGACCGGGAAAAACCCGAGATCGCATCCGAAATTGCGTGCGGATCGATTTCGCCCAGCGCGCACATCCGCGTGGCGAGCTGGCGCAGTTCATTCGGATCGAGCTGGGAGAGGATGCCCGTCGCGTCCTCCTCGCTCATCAGCATGACCATGATGGCCGCGTGGTCGATCCCGGCGCGTGGTTCGCTGGCGACATCGCTCATCTTGCGGCTCCTTCGGGCATCGGCTCGGCCAGCATGCGACGCAGCGCCATCACCGCGTCCTGCGGCTGCTCGTGCGCGATCCGCTGGGCGAGCTGGATCTGTGCATCCAGCCCCTCGCGATCGACCTCGCCATCAGGCGGCAGAAGCTGCGCGGTCGCCGGGTCGTTCTTTTCGTTGGGCTTGCCGCCCTTGCCGCGCAGCATCTTGAGCGCCGGGCGAACCGCCAGCAGCAGCACCAGCAGCACTGCCAGCAAGGCGACCGCGTTGCGGACCACCATGGCGAACCAGCCGGTTTCGTAGAACGGCGGCTCCTCCACCGTCACCTCGGTAAACGGACGGGTCACGACGGTGACGATATCGCCGCGTTCCTCGCGCGCGCCCACCGCGGCGGAGACCAGCTTTTCGATATTCCTGATATCGGCCTGGCTGGCATTGGCGAGCGCGTTCTTGTCGATCGCCACCGCGACGGACACGTGCTTGACCGCGCCGGGCGTGAGGTTGGAGACCGAGACTTCGCGGCCCAGTTCGTAGGTGCGCGAGGCGGAGACATCGGCGGGGCCCTGCGTGGCCTGTTCGGGCGGCGTGTCCTGCGGGGCACGGTCGGCCAGCTCGGGATCGGCAGGCGGGGTGTTCGCGGTCGCGCCGGGAATGCCGCCTGCCTGCGTCTGCGGCATCTGCGTTTCCTGGGTCGTCTCGCGGCGGACCACGCCATCCTTGTCGTAGCTTTCGCGCGCCGAGGTGACCTCGTTCATGTCCAGCTCCACCTGGACCTGGCTGGAGAAGGCGTTCGCGCCGATCATGGGCGCAAGCAGCTGGTCCACCTGCGCGGTCAGCTTGGCTTCCATCTGCGTTTGCAGGTTCAGCCGTTCGCTGTTCGCGCCTTCGCGCCTGCCGGTCAGCAGCTTGCCGTGCTGATCGACCACACGCACCGCGTCGATGGACAGACCGGGCACCGATCCCGCGACCAGATTGACGATTGCCGAAACCTGGCTGTCGGCCAGCTGGCGGCCATTGGCCATGCGCACCATGATCGAGGCCGAAGGCGCAACGTCGTCGCGCACGAAGACGGAGCGTTCGGCCTTGGCGACATGGACGCGCACGCTCTCGACACCGTCGATTTCCTTGATGGTGAGCATCAGCTCGCGCTCCTGCGCGGCTCGGAGCCGATCGCCTTCCAGCGTCCGGCTGGCACCCAGCGGCAGGTTCTCGATCATGTCGGCGCCTGTTTCGGGCGCGGCGATGGCGCCATCCGACGCGACCAGCATGCGCGCGCGATACAAATCGCTTTCGCTGACAGTCAGCGTGCCGGTATTGTTGTCGATCCTGTAGCCGATCCCCGCCTGGTCGAGGCTGGCGACCACCGAGGCGCGGCTGGCATCGTCGAGCGAGGAATACAGAACGCGCTGCGGCCCGGGCGCGAGCGTGGCCCAGAGCAGTGCGGCAATGCCCAGGCCTGCCATCCCGACGAACCAGGGCAGCACTTTCCTGACAAGCGGCTGTGCGGCGAAGGCGCGTGCGCGCTCGCCCACGTTGCCCGTGCCCGAGGTTAGCGGTTCGAGGATGGAGCCTTGGCCCGGCGCAGGTCCTTGCGGGGCGCCGTTAGCGGGTACCAGACCGGCCATTTATCAAACCCCCATCCGCATGATTTCCTGATAGGCGCTGAGCAGCTTGTTGCGCACCTGCAGGGTGGCCTCGAAGGCAACGCCCGCTTCCTGACGGGCCAGCATGACCTTGGCGATATCGGTCACTTCGCCGCGTTCGTAGGCGGCGGTGATGTCGCCCGAACGCTGCTGCGCTGCGTTGACGCCGTCCAGCGCGGTCCTGAGCGAATCCGCAAAGCCGCCGGTTTCCTGCGCGGGCGTGGTCTCTGCGGGAGCGGCGTCCTTGTTCTGGTGCAGTTCCTGCAGCACGCTGGAACGGTCTATGATCTGCTGGCGCAGCGCCATGACCTGATTGATCGAGCCGGCTCCTCCGGCCCCGGAAAGCGGGTTCATCGGGAGCCTCCCACGGCGATCCCGGCCTCACGGAAGGATGCCAGGCGATAGCGCAGCGTGCGTTCGCTGATGCCGAGCTGGCGCGCGGCTTCCGCGCGGCGTCCGTTGCACGCGTCCAGCGTCTCCATGATGGCGTTGGCTTCGTGCTGTTTCACGATCTTGGACAGCTTGCGCGAGCCATTGGCGGGCAAGGCAACCGGCTGGGCCACGGTCTCGGCAATCGGAACCACGGCCGCCCGTTCGCTCGCCGCGACCGAGCGGACCGCGGTGTCGAACACGATGTGTTCTGTGGTGATAGCGGTCTTGCCCGATGCGAGCAGCAGCGCGCGGCGGATCACATTTTCCAGTTCGCGCACATTGCCCGGCCACTTGTGGGCGCGCAGCACGGCGAGCGCGCTTTCGGAGAGCCAGGGAATCGGCTGGCCCTTCGTGTGATGGCGCAGGATCATCGCGAAGGCGAGCGGGGCGATGTCGCCGGTTCGCTCCGCCAGCGGGTGAAGCGTCATCGGGAACACGTTGAGGCGATAGAACAGGTCTTCGCGGAAGCGACCGGCGGCCACTTCGGATGGCAGGTCGCGATTGGCGCAGGCGATCACCCGCACATCCACCTTGACCGGGCTGGTCGCACCGATCGGCACGACTTCGCCTTCCTGCAGCGCGCGCAGCAGCTTCGCCTGCAGCGGCAACGGCATCTCGGCAATCTCGTCGAGCAGCAGCGTGCCGCCATGGGCGGCCCGGAAGAACCCCTCGCCATTGGCATTGGCTCCGGTGAAAGCGCCTTTCTCGTGGCCGAAGAGCAGCGCTTCGAGCATCGTTTCCGGAATGGCGGCACAATTGACCGCGATGAACGGTTTGTCCGACCGCGCGCTGCGCTGGTGCATGAACTTGGACAGCACTTCCTTGCCGGTGCCGGTCGGCCCGTGGATCAGCACGGGAATGTCGGTCTGCGCCAGCCGGTCGGCGAGCGAGATGACCGCAAGCGAAACCGGGTCGGCTGCCACCGGCCCGCCGTTTGCGCACAGAAGCGCGACCAGCGCGGCGGTGGTCGTTTCCCCCGATGGATCGGCGTAGCGGATGGTACCGCCCTTGCCGGCAAGCTCTATGGCGTTGTTTTCTGCCCGTTCGAGCACGACCGTGCGGCCGCTGTGGCTGCCCTTCGGATCGTCCGCGTCGACCAGCTGAACCGGCCGGTCGAAGTAGAGCGATGTGGCGATCCCTGTGAGCCGCGATGCGACGGCACCATGTTGCCGCCTGAATCGCGCGCTCTCGTTAACCCCAATCATGTCGGCCCCCCGTTCAGCCTTTAACGTCTTTCGTTAGGCACGTTTTTGCCGGTGGACGTACAAAACTTGGTTACTTTTAGTCGGCGTGTTTTCCCCATGGGTATAAATACCTATCCCAGAAATGTTTTCGAGCTAAGCCCTTAATTCCCCGCGCACCCTGCCGGTCTGTGTCCCAGCTGCTGCGAACCGATCCTACCCACGGCAGTGATCTTTTTTGTCAGGGAGACTTTGAAATGAGCGTTATCAACACGAACATCAGCGCGATGAAGGCGGCCAATGCGTCGTCGCAGGCCAACAAGGCCCTGGGCACCGCCATGGAGCGGCTTTCCACCGGCAAGCGCATCAACTCGGCCAAGGACGATGCGGCCGGCCTCGCCATTGCCACCAGCATGACCGCGCAGGTCCGCGGCATGAGCCAGGGCATCCGCAACGCCAACGACGGCATTTCCATGGCGCAGACCGCGGAAGGCGCGCTGAGCGAAGTGACCAACATGCTGCAGCGCCAGCGCGAGCTGACGGTACAGGCTTCGAACAACACCTACTCGGCCGGCGACCTCGCCAACCTGAAGTCGGAAATGGATGCCCTCAACACGCAGATCGGCAACGTCCTCGGCAATACCGAGTTCAACGGTCAGAAGCTGTTCGACGCGTCTGCGGGTACCGGCGGCACCGTGACGATCCAGGCGGGTGCAAACGAATCCGATACGGTCGACATCGACCTGTCGACCGACCTCACGAGCGACGCCGATCTGGCCGCCGCCGCGGCGGTTGACGTGACGGCCCTGGCAGCGGGCGACATCGCCCTGTTCGACACCGCGATCGACACGATCTCGACCGTGCGTGCCGGCCTCGGTGCCTCGCAGAACCAGCTGGAATCGGCTGTGACCAACCTCAACAACAACATCACCAACCTCTCCGATGCGCGTTCGCGGATCGAAGATACCGACTACTCCGCCGAAACGACCGCGCTGGCGAAGGCGCAGATCCTCAGCCAGGCTTCGGGCGCCATGCTGGCCCAGGCCAACCAGAGCCAGCAGAACGTCCTGTCGCTGCTGCGCTAAGTTTTCAGCTTACCAACCAACAACAAGGCAGATGGCCCGTCGCTTCCGAGCGGCGGGCCATTTGCATATGAACCTGTGGCAGAAACCTGCGGCCTTCAGGACTTCTGCGGCCAGACCACGAGATCAACGAAGGTCCGCATCACCGGCTCGCCATCAATGCCGTAAAATCCGGTGCTGAAGCGGCTGTCCTTTGCAATCTGCATGATCGCTTCGCATGCGGCGGCGTTGAAGAGCTCATCCTGCCCTCCCGCCCCGATCGCGCAGGCGGTCGCGTTGCCTTCGGGATCGATCGTCAGCCGGTACCACATTTGATTCGCGCCATCTTTCGATTGCGGCCGTGGCAGGTCTTGCGCGGTTACGCTGCGGCCTGAGACGAGTTCCGGGGCGATGGCCCAGGAGACCTGGCTCTCGAATACACGCAATCCCGGTCCTTTCGGGTCGGCGGGAAAGCGTAGAAACCGTGCACGGCGGGTTGCTTGCACGCAGGTTGCCTCGTTCAGGGCGGGATAGATGCTGGCGTGTGTAATCTCGCAGCTTTCCACCCGGCCGCTGGTTCCTACGAGAAGGCGATATCCGACCTGGCCCTGCTCACCGTTACGCATCGACCGGCTGGGGTAAGAGAACCAGCGGTTCGGCTCGGTCTGCGGTTCGGCCTCGGGTAGCGCCCCGTCTTGCGCGAGCAGCGGCCCTCCGGCGAACATGGCGGCCCCCGCAGCCAGCGCAGCGATCCTTTTGCCTGAGCTCACTGCGCCCCCCCTGTTCGACCTTCCGCAAGAGATTTACGGAATGGATCTCCCGGCGCAAGAGCGATGGCCTTGCATCGGCCCTCAAGCGCGCGCGCGTTCACCAAGAATGGTAACCATCCTTGGAAAGGGTGTCTTGGAGAGCGGCTGTTCTTCGCGTTCGAAAACCGCCGGGATGCCCCGGCCACCAATTCGGCTGGCAATGCGATCAGTGCGCGAGGACGATCGAGATCCTGCGGTTGCGTGGGTCTGACGGATCGTCCTTGATCAGCAGTTCGGTATCCGCAACGCCTTCGATGCGGCGGAAGCTCGCATCGGGAATGCCTTCGTTCATCAGCGTCTGCCGGGTGGCTTCCGCGCGTCCGGCGGAGAGCGACCAGTTGTTGACCCGGCCGGGATGCTTCCATTTCAGGCTGTCGGTGTGGCCGCGCACGATGATCTTGCGCTCCTCCGGCTCTATGGCGAGGGCGATGGCGCCCAGCAGGGCCGTGGCCTCGCCGGTAAGCACGGTGGTGCCGAGGTTGAACATCGAGAAATCGGCGTCGTCGACCAGATCGATCCGTACGCCCTCGGTCGTGTCGACCATCTTCACCTGGCTCATCAGCTTGGCCAGCTTGGCATTCTGGGCCAGCTTTTCCTTCGTGCGCGCGGTGATCCGCTGGATCATGCGTGCCGCTTCCTTGGGTCCGCCGCTCGCGTCCCTGGGAATGGTGATGGCCTTGTTGCCGGTCTGCCCCTGGCGGTTGGGATAGTCGTCGACATCGGTCAGCGAGGCACCGGCGAGCAGGCCATTGGCGCCCGCCCCGCTGTCCTTCACCTTCACCAGCGTCGGCGTGAAGTAGTCGGCCAGCCCCTTGCGCTGGTCCTCGGTCGTCGCGCCGAGCAGCCAGAGTAGCAGGAAGAACGCCATCATCGCGGTCACGAAGTCCGCATAGGCGACCTTCCAGGCTCCGCCGTGGTGCCCGCCTTCGATCACCGTCACTTTCTTGACGATGATGGGCGGAAGGTTGTCGCCTTCCTTGGCCGGCATGTCAGCGACCCCGCAGCGCGTCGAGCAGTTCGGTCAGGCCGGGCCGCACGCTGTGGCCCAGGCCGGAGCGCGCGCTTTCCACCACCAGCGGCTGCGGATGGCCGTAGAGCGAGGCGATGATGACCTGCTTGACCGCGTGGAAGATCTGCTCGTCCTGCTCCAGCACTTGCTTGAGCCGCGTCGAAAGCGGGCCGACGATGCCATAGGCCAGCAGCACGCCCAGAAAGGTACCGACCAGCGCGGCGCCGATCATCTTGCCCAGTACTTCGGGCGGCTTGTTGATCGAACCCATGGTTTTCACCACGCCCAGCACGGCGGCGACGATGCCCAGTGCGGGGAGCGCATCGGCCAGCGACTGCAGCGCGTGCTGCGGTTCGTGCAGTTCATGGAAATGCGTCCTCATCGCATTGTCCATCACCTCTTCCACCGCGTGGGTTTCCAGCGTGCCGGACGACACGACCAGCAGCGTCAGCGTGTCGGTGATGAGGCCGATCAGCGCCTTGTTCTTCAGGAGGTTGGGATAGGCGCTGATGATCGTGGAGTTTTCCGGCTCGTTCACATGGCTTTCCAGCGCCACAGGCCCTTCGGTCTTGAGCACCTTCATCAGCTGCGTGGTCAGCGCGATGGCATCGATGTGGTCCTGCTTGGTGTGCTGCGGGCCCTTGAATATCTTCATGAACGCGCCGCCGATCGCCTTCAGGCTGTCGAGCGAGTTGCCCGCGATGGTCGCGCCGAGCGCGGCGCCACCGATGATCAGCATTTCGTAGGGCAGGGCGTGCAGCACGGGGCCCATGGCGCCTCCGCTCAGCACGAAGCCGCCGAAGACGAGGACCAGCAAGACAACGATGCCGATAATCGCGTACATGAATCAAATTCCCCCTAGGTCGCGCGGTCAGCGCAGCATCGTGAACAGGTTGAGATTGGCGAGACGCACGAAGCTGGCCTGGCTCGCCTCGAGCACGGTCATCATTTCCTGCAGACGGGTCATCGTCACCGCCGGATCGGCGCCTCCCATGACCGAGCGTTCGTCTGCGATCCGCTCCAGATTATCGGTACGCCGGTCGGTCATGAGCTCCAGCCACGCCATGCGCGAACCGAGCACGGTCTGCGCGGTGGTGACCTTTTCGAAACTCGTGTCGAGCGTGCTCAGCCCTTCGCGCGCCGCGTCGGCGGATGCCTGGCCGCCTCCGCGCAGCGCGGTGGAAAGCGCCGCCAGCTCGGCAAAGATATCGGACTTGGTTCCGTCGGCCGCCTCCAGCGCGAAGATCTGCGGTCCGGTGTTGCCCGGGGTGATCGTCTGGCCTTCGCCGATCTCGACCTCGTCCAGCGTCGCGGTGCCGACATAGGTTGCAACGCCCGTGACGGGATCGACGTCGTAGGCATTGCCCACGGCCTGCCCGCCGAACAGCGAATGGCCCGAGGCGTTGCGGCCATTGGCAAGGCCGAGCAGGTTTTCGCGCAAGCCGTCCAGTTCGGTCGCGATCGAGGCGCGCTGTTCGTCGCTGGTGGTCGCGTTGGCCGCGTGCAGCGCCAGTTCGCGCGCGCGGCTGATCATGACCGTCATCTGGCTCAGCGCCTGGTCGGTGAACTTCAGGTTGTTCTCGGCCGCCTCGGAATTGCGCGTGTCGACCTTGCTGATGCGTTCCTCGCGGTCGAGCATACGCAGCCGGGCTGCGGCCACCGGATCGTCGGAGGATTTCTCCAGCCGCTCGCCCGTGCCGATCTGCTTCTGCAGGTTTTCGGCGCGCGCGCGCAGGGCGCCGATCTGGGTTGCGGAGCGCTCGTAGAACGCGCCTGTGCTCAGATTGATCATCGGCCGATCCCCATCAGCGTGTCGAAGATATCGCTCGCCACCTGCATGGCCCGGCCCGATGCCTGGAATGCCTGCTGGTAACGGATGAGATTGGCGGCCTCGTTGTCGAGATCGACGCCGGATTGTTCCTCCAGCGCGATGCGCGCGGAGGAGGCGATGGTTTCGAGCGCGCTTTGCGTCACCGCGCGTCCGGCAACCTTGCTCGACACGTCGAACAGGATCGAGTTGACGCCTTCCGCAGGATTGGCGGCCGTCAGCGCCTGCCGCATGTCGGCGAGGTTCTGCTGGTTGCGCTCGTTGGCGGCAGAGCCTGCCGGTGCCGTGGCGAGGCCAGCGCCGCTGGTCAGGACGACCGACAGCGTGCTCGCGGTGGACCCGCTGAACATCGGCTGGCCCGCGCTACCGTCCAGCGCCGCGCCATTCATCTGGGCGGCGTTCATGGTGGTCGCGATCGCGTTGGCTGCATCGTCGAGGCGCGTCTGGATCGCGGCAAGATCGCTCAGCGCCAGCGCGGCGCCTGTAAGGCTGCCAGAACCCGGCGTGATGGCCTGCCCGTCGATGGCGAAGGACAGGGTGCCGTCGGCCCCGACCGTGGACGTCATGGTGCCGACCGTGCCGCCGTTGACGAAGGCGGTACCGGGCGTGGGCCCGATGGCGACGGCGACTGTCCCGTCCGAGGCGAATTTCGTGTCGAGCGAGGCGAAAGCGCTCATCTTCTCGAGCAGGTTGTCGCGCTGGTCGAGCAGGGCGGCCTGATCGTTGCTGCCGACCCCCGAACGGGCGAGGCGCAGGTTCACCCGCGCCAGTTCGGCGCCGTAGGTGTTCAGGTTCTCGACATTGGCGAGTGAATCGAACCGCAGGCCTTCGCCCACGGACGCCAGGCTGGCTGCGGTGATGTTGAATTTCGCGGCCAGGGTTTCCGCCTCGGCCACCACGGCTGCACGCCGCGCGCTGTCCGTCGGGTCGCCCGAGAGCTGCTGCAGCGCCGCCTCGAATTCGACGATGGAGCCGAAGATGTCCGACTGCTCCACCGCGGCTTCGATATTCTGCAGGCCTGCCAGTTCGACATTGGCGCGCTGCAGATCGGCCTGCGTGCGGCGCATTTCCGCCTGCCGGAAGGAATCCGCATTGCGGCGGACTTCGGCCACGCGCGAGCCGGAGGCCGCGATTTCGCTGCCGCGCCCGGCGATGGCGCCGCCGGAGACTTCCTCGATCCGGACGCTGCGGCGCACGTAGCCGTCGCTGGAGGCATTGGCGATGTTGTTCGCCGTAACCTCGAGCGCGCCGCGCGCCGCGCGAGCACCGCTCGCACCGATGGAGAGAAGATCGGACGCCATTATACGCTACCCCTGAAGAGTGTCGTCTTGCGGGATGAACCGCGCGAGCTGCCGCTCGATCGCATCCGCGAAGCCCAGCTGGCCGGACTTCGCCGCGATGTCCGCAAAGGTCTCATCGCGCATTTCGGTAAAGGTATCGTCGCTGCCTTCGAATAGGTCGTTGCCGCCGAAGTCGGTCGAACGGGCCGACGCCATCATCTGGCGCAGCAGGATCGCCTCGAACTGCTGTGCGGCCTCGCGCAGTTCCTGGCGTTCCGTCGCGGCGGCAGGGCGATCCTTGCCGAGAGGCGTCGGCTGGCGCAGCAGCGAGTAATCGGTGGGGCCGAGCGCGGTCATATCACCACCACCTCTGCCGTGAGCGAACCGGCCTGCTTCAGCGCTTCGAGGATGGCGACCAGGTCCGCCGGGCTCGCTCCCAGCATGTTCAGCGCATCGACCACGTCGGCCAGGTTCGCACCGGCGGGCAGCGGGGTGACATAGCCCCCGCTCTGGCGTGCCTCGATATTGCTGTTCGGCTCCAGCGCAGTGCGTCCGCGGGAGAACGGCTCCGGCTGGACGATGGTGGGATTCTCGTCGATCCGCACCACCAGGCTGCCGTGGCTGACGGCGGCAGGCGCAAGGCGCACCGCGCTTGAGATCACGATGGTGCCGGTGCGGCTGTTGACGATCACCTTCGCCGCGCGTTCGGCGGGATCGACGGTGAGCATCTCGATCTCGGCCATGATCGTGGCGCGCGTGTCCGCACCCGGCGGCAGCGCGAGGGCGAGCGTTACTGCATCCTCGATCCGCGCCATGCCCGGGAAACGATCGTTGATCGCATCGCGCACGCGGCTGATCGTCAGGAAGTCCGCATGGTACATGTTCCAGCGCAAGACCTCGGTGAAGTCGAAATTGGTCGTCACCGCGCGTTCGACGCTCGCACCGTCGGAGATGCGGCCGACAGTCGGCACGTTGACGGTCAGCTTCGAACCGTCGTTGGCCGAAATGCCCAGCCCGCCGACGGTGAGGTTGCCCTGCGCCATCGCGTAGATTTCTCCATCCGCACCGTAGAGCGGCGTCAGGATCAGCGCGCCGCCGCGCAGGCTCTTGGCCTTGCCGATGGTCGAAACGGTAATGTCGATCCGCTGCCCGGGCTTGGCGAAGGCGGGCAGTTCGGCGGTGATGAGAACCGCCGCTGCATTCTTCAGCGCCGGATTGACGCCCGGCGGCAGCTGCAGGCCGAGACGGCCCGAAACGCCGCGCATCGCCTGCGTCGCATAGGCGAAGTTGTCGTCGCCCGTGCCGTCGAGCCCGACCACGATGCCGTAGCCGGTCAGCTGGTTGGAACGGACCGACTGGAACTGGCCGATGTCGCGCACGCGCTCCGCCGATGCCACAGAGGGCAGGGCGAGGGCGCAGATCGCCGCGAGGAAAAGAAGGAGGCGGGTCATTGCAGGCTCCGGGTCAGAACGGCGAGACGGCGGCGAAGAAGCGCGAGAGCCAGCCGGGCTTGCCCGCCTGCTGCACGGCGCCCTTGCCGCTGTAGGAAATGCGCGCGTCGGCCACGCGGATGGAGGAGATGCGGTTGTCCTGGTCGATATCGGCCAGGCGGATGATGCCCGATACCTGCACCCATTCCTCTCCCTGGCTGAGATTCAGCACCTTTTCGCCGCGCACCAGCGCGGTGCCGTTCGGGCGGATCTCCGCAATCGTCACGGTCAGATCGCCCCTCAGCGTGGAAGTCTGCGCGGCAGTGCCCGATCCGTTGAAGGTCGATCCGGCGGAGGCGCTGAGGTCCTCCTGCCCGATGCCGATGAAGTCCGGCAATGTCAGCCCTGCGCTGCCATCGCGGCTGGTCTTGCCGCTGGTCGCCTTGCTGGTCACCGTCCGTTCGATCAGCACGATCGTTACCAGATCGCCGACCTGCGAGGCGCGATTGCCGTTGTAGAGCGGAGCATAGCCCTGCGCCGCGCTGTAGATGGCACCGTCGGTAGCCGAAGGCGCGGCATAGGCCGACTGCAGCGGCGGTGGCGGCGGCAGCGTTGCCGCGAAACCTGCGGGGCGCGATCCGCCACCGCACGCGGCCAGAGAAAGGCCGAGAGTCAGCGTGAGGGGCAGGGTGAGGAGGGTGCGCGTGTTCATGAAATCCAGTCTCACAGCGTCTGGTTGGCGTTGCGCAGCATCTCGTCGACGGCGGAGACCATCTTCGAGCTGATCTCGTAGGCGCGCTGCGCCTCGATCATGGCGACCAGCTCCTCCACGATGTTGACGTTCGATCCTTCGAGCATGCCCTGGCGCACGTTGCCGCGGCCGCCTTCGCCCGCCACGCCCAGTTCGGCAGCGCCGCTGGCGGCGGTTTCGGCAAGGAAGTTGTCGCCGATGGCCTGCAGGCCCGCCGGGTTGGTGAAGCGCGCGATCTGGATCTGGCCCAGCTCGGTCGGCTCGGCCTCGCCATTGACGGTCGCTGTCACGGTACCGTCGGGCGCAATCGAGATCGCAGTCGCGCCTTCGGGCACGGTGATTTCGGGCTGCACGGCGAAGCCCTGCTGGGTCACCAGCATCCCTTCGGCGGAGCGGGTGAAATTGCCCGCGCGGGTATAGCCGGTACGGCCCCCCGGCATGGCGATCTGAAAGAAGCCGTCCCCGTCCAGCGCGAGGTCGAAGGCATTGCCCGTGGTGTCCAGCGTGCCCTGCGTCATGATCTGGCTGGTCGACTGGACGGCGACCCCGGTACCCAGGTTCAGCCCTTCGGCATAGGCGGTCTCGCCCGAAGATCGCTGCCCGGCAACACGCGCGTCCTGATAGGCGAGCGTGGCGAAATTGGCGCGGTCGCGCTTGAACCCGGTGGTGCCGACGTTCGCCAGGTTGTTGGCGATCACACGCATGCGTGCGTCCTGCGCTTCGAGCCCGGTGCGGGCGACCTGGAGAGCTGATGTGGGCATGGTCTGTCGTCCTTGAGTTTAGCTGAGGCGCATGAGTTGCGCGCCGCTCTCGTCGAGCTGGCGGGCGGTGGACACGAGCTTGGAGCGCATGGCGAAGAGGCGTTGCTCCTCGATCATGGCGACCAGAACTTCGGTCGGCTTGACGTTGGATTGTTCGAGCGCGCCGGTATGCACGCGGCCCTCGGCGTCGGTCGGCAGGATGCCGCCGCCCTCCACCCGGAACAGCCCGTCGAGCCCCTTTGCAATCGGCGAGCCTTCCCAGCTCGCCAGCTTGATCCGCCCGACTTCGGCAGGCGGGGCTTCTGGCGCCTCGGGATCGGTCCGGGTCACGGTGCCGTCTTCCGAAATGGAGATGCGGCCACCCGGTGGGACCGTGATCGGTCCCGTGTCCCCCAACACCGGGTGGCCTTCCCCCGTGACGAGCAGTCCTGTCGCCGAAAGCGAAAGGTCGCCGCGCCGCGTGTAAGCCTCTGTTCCGTCCTGCGCCTGCACCGCCATGAGCGAATTGGTCGCCATGGCAATGTCCAGATCGCGGCCCGTTTCGATGATTTCTCCACCGGACATGTCTGCGCCGGTGACGCGCGCGGTCTGCATCGCGCGCGCCTCGTTCGGGTGGCCTTCGATGGTCTTCGCGCGCTGCTCGATCAGCTCGGCCCGGAAGCCCAGCGTGTTCGTGTTTGCCATGTTGCTGGCAATCGCGCGCTGGCGATCCATCGAGGCCTGCATCCCCGAAAGCGCAGTATAGATCAGGCGGTCCATCTACTTAGGTCCGCAGGTTGATGACGGTCTGCGAAATCTGCGTTGCGGTGTCGATCGCCTTGGCGTTGGCCTGGAAGTTCCGCTGGGCGGTGATCAGGCCGACAAGTTCCTCGGCGATATCGACGTTGGACCGTTCGAGCGTACCCGAAAGCAGCGCGCCGTACTGGCCGTTGCCCGGTTCGCCATAGCTTGCGGCGCCCGAGAAGCCTGTGGCCTGCCAGTTGGCCGACCCCACCGGCTTCAGGCCATTGGGCGCCATGAAGGATGCCAGCGCGACCATCCCGACCGGCTCGACCGAGCCATCGGCATAGGATGCGCTGACGACTCCGTCCTTGCCCACCGCTATCCCGGCGTATGCTGCGCCAGCGGCGTTCTGCGCCGGAACCTGCAGGTCCTGAAGCGAGGTGCCCGTAGGCGCCCCGGTCGCATCGACGGGGAAGACCTGCAGGCTATTGCCATTGCTGTCGACGATGCCGCCGCGCTCGTTGATCGAGAACGAACCCGCGCGGGTATACAGCGTCTCCCCGTTCTCGCCCGACAGGGTGAAGAACCCGTCGCCCGTAACCGCAAGGTCGAGCGCCGCGCCGGTCTGCTCCAACGGGCCGAGCGAGAAGTTCTGGGAAATCGCTTCGACAGAGGCGCCGATGCCCTGGATCGTGCGCGGGTTGGCGTTGGCCGATCCCGCAACGATTTCGGAAAATTCGGTCCGCCCGCGCTTGAAGCCGTAGGTTTCGGAATTGGCGATGTTGTGCGCAATCGTGCCGAGCGAAGATTGCGCGTTCTTCAGGCCGTTGAGCGAAGTGTAGAAGGACATTGTTGCGACTCCCGGTTTAAATGTCGTTTGCGGCCGGGCTGGCGCCCTGCGCCTGAGCTGCGATGAGGGCGTCGAGCTTCTCGACGATCTTGCCCAGCGTCTCGTTGGTTTCGGTGGTGCCGGCGAGCGAGGAGAACTGCGCCATCTGCGCCAGCATTTCCTTGTTATCGACCGGTTCGAACGGGTCCTGCTGCGACACCTGGACGGTCAGCAGACGCAGGAAATCGGCCTGGCCCAGCTGGTCCATGGTGCGCCCCTGGACCTGCGGCGTTTTCGCCGGGGCGGACGCTGCGCTCGCATAGGGATTGGTGCAGTTGATCATTTCATCCTCATCGTTTCGAGCATCAGCTGCTTGGCGGTGGACATGGCTTCGACCATGTTCGAATACTGACGAGAGGCTTCGAGCATCTCGATCATCTCGGCGTTTTCATCGACCGGCGATTCCCACACATCGCCGTTCTCGTCGGCGAGCGGATGGCCGGGCTCGTGGCGGCGGGTCGGGGCGACATCGGCACGCACCACGCCATCGACGCGGACCGAGCTCATGCCGCTCTGCCTGTCGAGCTCTTCGGAAAAGACCGTGCGCATCGGGCGATAGGCCTCGTCCGCGCTGCCTGCGACGCTGCCTGCGTTGGCAAGGTTGGACGCCGCGGTGTTCATGCGGACCATCTGCGCGGACATTGCGCGATAGCCCATTTCGAACATGGTCATGGGGCCGCTCATGCTCATTCGCCTCTGATCGCGCGGGTGAGCGTTTCCACGCGCCCGCGAAGGAAGCCTAGGGTGGCGGTGTAGGCGACGGCGTTTTCCGCGAAGGCGGCCTGCTCCATCCCCATCTCCACGGTATTGCCGTCGAGGCTGGCCATGGTCGGGATGCGGTAGACCGTGGCGCGGGCGGCTGCGTTTTCGGTATCGTTGCCCGCCAGGCGTGCCTGCAGCGCGGCACCGAAATCGATGTCGCGCGCCTTGTAGCCGGGCGTGCCCGCGTTCGCGATGTTGGAGCCGAGCACGCTCATCCGCTGCGCGCGGACCTCCAGCGCTGCTCCGTGAATGCCGAAAAGGCCTTCGCTCATCTCAATCATCTCCGCCTGAAAAGGGTGGGCGTTCGTGTACGCCGGTATGTAAGCAAGGGGCGTGCCAACTCCGGTGAGCAGCGCGGATAAGCGGGCGTTGCCGGTCTGCGCGGCAAGCGCTTGCCGGTGGGCGGCAAATTTGCGGCGGCCCTGAATAGCGACCATGCGCGTGCCGTTCTTGGGTGCGTGGAGAACATCGCGACCTTCCTCGACCACTGGCTG
This sequence comes from Citromicrobium sp. UBA3494, assembly GCA_002377695.1. Classification (GTDB taxonomy): domain Bacteria; phylum Pseudomonadota; class Alphaproteobacteria; order Sphingomonadales; family Sphingomonadaceae; genus Alteriqipengyuania. The sequence goes on from DFQH01000004.1 coordinate 181,584, forward strand.
GACCCCGTTGCGCTGGGCATCGTGCTTGGCGGGACATTGCTGGCCACGCTGCTGCGCTGCGGCTTCGCCGAAGCGCGGGTGGCGATGTGCAAGCTGGGCGAGCTGCTGTGCCCCGCCTTCGATCCCTTGCGCGCCAAGGCCGAGCTCGCGCGCCAGCTGCGCGATATTGCGAGCCACGGTTATCTCCGCGCGGAGCCGGTGCATTTCGGCGATGCCGAGTTCGACTGCCTGTCCGATGTGCTCGTCAGCCGCCGGTCGCTCGACACGCTTCATGCGGAGCACGAGAGCCACAAGCGCCAGCGCACCGAAGCCGCGCGCACGGCGATCCACGTGCTGGGCCAGGCGGCAGAGCTTGCACCCGTGCTGGGGCTCGCCGGAACGCTCGTTGCGCTCGGAACAATGCCGGATGATCCCGGCGAGGGCAGCATGACGGGTGCGATTGCGATGGCGGTCGTCACCACGCTCTACGGGCTGGCGGCCGCGAATTTCCTGTTCGGTCCGCTCGCCGCCGCCATTCTTCGCCGTTCGAACCGCGAAGAGCGGGATCGGCAGGCGGTGCTCGACTGGCTGGAAAACGGCGTGCGTCACGCGATGCCGCAAGAGCGCCCTGCGCGGCACGTTGTGGAGGGCGGTCACGCCGACGGCCCCATCCAACGGAAAGCGTCGTGACACTTCGCGGGCCGGCGGGCTGGCAGACGGCGATGGCCGACCTGACGCTCATCCTGTTCCTGGTGGTCGCTGCCGCCTACCGCGAGGACGCACCGGAGCGGGTCGATCCCGCTGACAGCCAGGCGCAGGCCGCCGACATATCGCTTGGCCAGCCCATGGCGGTGTTCAGGCCCGGTGGCGACGCCGATCTGGCCCGTTGGCTGGCCGCCCAGCACATGGGGCCGGGCGAGGTGGCGACGGTGGTCGTGCGCCATCGGCCCGGCGCGGCCACACCGGCGGTGGAAGAAGCTGCCAGCCTTGTCGCCCGGATCGAGCGCGCGGGCGAGGCGGCGCGCCTGATGGTGGAGCCTTCCGCGTTTCCGGAGACGCTGGTGGTGATTGCGCACGATGCGCGCGGGCATGATGGCACGGAAATTGCAGATACACGGTAGTAAGACAAAGGCGGGCAGTGCGCCTGCCGCCATGCAATTCGGAGCATCCGCGATCATGCACAAACTGACCATCCCGCTCGCCGTCGGCCTCTTGGGCCTGACCACGTCCGCGCTTGCCGAAACGCCGATGGACCCGGCGGAGATCGACCGCGCGGTGATGCAGTTCACCGGCGCGGCAATCGGCCAGCCGGGCGGCGCGCGGCTTGCGGTAGACCGCCGCATGCGCCTCAACGCCTGCGGTGCGCCGCTCCAGCTCGAATGGTACGGCAGCAATCGCGACAGCGTGCAGGTGCGCTGCCCCGATGCGGGTTGGCGCATCTACGTCGCTGTCGCGCAGCTGCCGCAGGCGGGCGAGCCGGGCGGGGGCGAGATCGCCATCAGCCGGGGTGAAACCGTCTCGATCATCGTGGAGGGCGGCGGATTCTCGCTGTCGCGTCAGGCGGTTGCGATGGAGGAAGGCGCTGTCGGATCGTGGATCAAGGTCCGCCCCACGCAGGACAAGAAGGCCGATCCGGTGCGCGCGCAGGTGGTCCGGCCCGGGCAGGTTGCGGTGCGCCTGCGCTGAGGCGAGAAAAAAGTTGCCGGGCCCTTAAAGCCCTCAAACGGCTGTCGTTCTGGTATATGACGAGGCCGTTTCCCCGAACGGATGGATATGTGGAGCACTAGCAATGCGAGATCTCGGATTGCCCGAAATCGGAGGACCAGCAGGATTGCGCCGCGGCGTCGCGCCGGTTGAGCGCGTTGCTGCTCCGCGCAAGGTGGCGGACCAGGCCGCGCAGACCGAGGCGATGGCCTCCGTCGCCGCGCTGGATGCAGGCGACCGGGCGCCGATCGATGCGGATCGGGTCGCACAGATCCGCCAGGCGATCGAGCAGGGCGCCTACCCGCTGGTCCCGAGCGAAATCGCCGATGGCATCATTGCCGCCGGTCTGTTCCAGAGCGCAGGCGAGTAGGGCACCCATGACCACGCGTTCCGCCTTGCGGCAAATGCTTGCCCTGCTGGAAGGTGAGCGGCAGGCCCTTGCCGCCCTCGATATCGACCGGATCAACAATTGTTCGAACGACAAGATGGATCTGTGCGCGCGGCTCGATCAAGTGCGCCCGGAAGACCTCGACGAGGAATGCCTCGGCCTGCTCGACGCGGTCCGTCGGCTGAACACGATCAACCGCCGTCTGCGCAACCTGATCGCCACCAACGTGCAGTCGCGGATCGACGCGATGGCGGGCGTGGGCGCCACCTATCAGAGCGCAAACGGACGGATGGTGGCGCAGTCCATCTGATTGCCGCCGGGCTTCGGTTCCGGTTGGACCCAAGTTTGGCACGATGATTGCTTGATTGTCCCGGAAACGCAATTCCGGGAGGTCCAGTGCCCACCGCCAGCCCAGTACCGAGCATTCCAGCCGCCAGCGCGCCGTCGCCCAATGGGGATGTGCGCGCGGCGATTGCGCGCGCATCCCGGCAGACCGGCGTCGATTTCGATTACCTGCTGGCGCAGGCGCGGCTCGAATCCGGGCTGGACCCCGAAGCCAAGGCGCGTACGTCCAGCGCGACGGGCCTTTACCAGTTCATCGATTCTACCTGGCTGCGCACGATGGACCGGCACGGGGCCAAGTACGGGCTGGACTGGGCGGCCGATCAGATCGGCCCGGGCGGCGGAGTCGCCAATCCCGGCACGCGCGCGCAGCTGCTTTCCATGAGGTACGATGCGGATGTCTCCGCGCTGATGGCGGCGGAACTCGCGCGCGACAATGCGAACGGGCTGCGCGGCATCCTAGGACGCGATCCGCAGCCGGCAGAACTCTACCTCGCCCATTTCCTGGGCCTGGGCGGCGCGCAGAAATTCTTCGAGGCCTACCGGACCGATGCGGGGCAGTCCGCCGCGGCGCTGATGCCCAAGGCGGCAGGCGCCAACCGGCCCATCTTCTACGACAACGGTCGCGCACGTTCGGTTGCGGAGGTGATGAGCCTGATGCAGACCAAGGTCGCCAACGCGATGGAGCAGGGTGGCACGATGCCGCTCGTCCCCGGGGGAGCACCCGGTGCGGCGGGGATCACGCAGGAATTCGATCAGGCCCGCTTTGCCAGCAGCACCGTGATACCCGCACGCAGCACGCGGCCGGTGGCCGCGGCGGCCCCGGTCGGCCCGCAGGCCCGGCCTTCGATGGCGGAGACGCTGCGGACGACCTTCGGCGGTACGGACGATACCGGCATGGGCGCCCGCGCGCGTGCCCGCATCGATGAAGCCTACGGCAAGTTCGCGGCGCTCGGCCTGTGAAGCTGCCTGCCTTCATCTCGCCCGCGCTGGCGCTTCCCGCCGGTATCCTTGCGGTCATCGTGCTGATGGTCGTGCCGATCCCGGCGCTGATGCTCGACCTGTTCTTCGTGCTCAATATCGCGCTGTCGGTCTCGATCCTGATGGCCGCGATGAATGCGCAGAAGCCGCTGGACTTCTCGTCCTTCCCCTCGGTCCTGCTGTTCGCGACACTGATGCGCCTCGCGCTCAATGTCGCCTCGACCCGCATCGTGCTGCTCAATGGGCACGAGGGGGGAGATGCCGCGGGCAAGGTGATCGAGGCCTTCGGCGCCTTTCTGATCGGGGGCAATTTCGCGGTCGGGCTGATCGTCTTCATCATCCTGACCATCATCAACATGGTGGTGGTGACCAAGGGTGCAGGCCGCGTGTCCGAAGTGACCGCGCGCTTCACCCTCGACGCGCTGCCCGGCAAGCAGATGGCGATCGATTCCGATCTCGCCGCCGGGCTGATGACCGCCGAGGAAGCCAAGGCCCGCCGCCGCGAGATCGCGACCGAGGCCGATTTCTACGGTTCGATGGATGGTGCGAGCAAGTTCGTGAAGGGCGACGCGATCGCCGCGCTGCTGATCCTGATCGTCAACGTGATCGCCGGGCTGGTGCTCGGCATGAGCATGTATGGTCTTTCCGCAGGCGAGGCAGGCTCGGTCTATGTCACGCTGGCCGTCGGCGATGCGCTGGTCGCCTCGATCCCCGCGCTGCTGCTGTCGATCGCCGCCGCCGTGATCGTGACCCGTGTCTCCGACACGCGCGATCTCACCGGCCAGATCGGCGGGCAGCTGGCGGATTCGAAAATCTGGCTGCCGGTCGGCTGCATTCTGGGCGCCATCGGTTGCATTCCCGCAATGCCGCAGATGATCTTCCTGCCGCTGGCCGCAGGCGCGCTGCTGCTGTGGCGTGCGCTTTCCAGGCGCGAGCAGGCCGCCGCGGTCTTCATTCCCGAGCCCGAGGAAGCGCCCGATCCCTCGCGCATTTCCATCGGCGAGGTGTCCGATCAGACGCTGGTGACGATCCAGCTCGGCTACGGGCTGGTCCAGCTCGCCGACGACAAGAAGGGCGCGCCGCTGGTCGCGCGGCTGACCGGGCTGCGCAAGCAGATGTGCCAGGCTTTCGGTTTCGTGGTGCCGCAGTTCCGCATTGCCGACAGCTTCGACATCGGACCGGACGAATATCGGATCATGCTGGGCGGCGCGCCGGTGGGCTCAGGCACGCTGCGTGCGAACAAGCTGCTGGCGATCGACACCGGCGAAGTGCTCGACGCGCATGTGCTGCAGGGCGAGCCGACCAAGGACCCGAGCTTCGGTTGCGATGCCAAATGGATCGACGCGGGATCGCGCGATCTGGCGGTGGCCGAAGGCTATCTGGTGGTCGATCCGGAAAGCGTCATCGCCACGCAGGTCCACCAGTTGCTCGCAGGCCGCGCGGCCGAGCTGCTGGGCCCCGACCAGGTGCGCGAATTGCTGGACCTGCTGCGCGAACGCCATTCGCAGTTGATCGAAACGATCACGCCGCAGCCCCTGTCGCTGGCCGCGATCACCGCGGTGCTCAAGGCGCTGCTGGCGGATGGCATTTCGCTGACGCACTCGGTGCGCGTGTTCTCCAGCCTTTCGCAGGCGGCGCAGCGCACCGCGGACCCGGCGCAGATCGTGGAACTGATGCGGACCGATCTGGGCACGCTGCTGGTCGGCAATATCTGCGGCCCCAACGAGCGGTTGCCGGTCGTCACCCTGGCCGCGCAGCTGGAAGAGATGGTCGTCGGCGGGATGCAGGACCCGACCACGGGAGAGATCGTGATCGAGCCCGATCTGGCGCGCTCCATCGGTGAACGGATCGGCGCGCTGTTGCAGAGCCGTCCGCAGGGCGCGCTGACGCCTGCGCTGGTCGTCCAGCCTCGCGCGCGCCGTGTGCTCGCCAGCCTGCTGAAGCTGCGCGCGCCCGGCATGCTGGTCCTGTCGATCAACGAATTGCCCGCCGCCCAGCCGATCGAGGTGGTCGCGGTGATCGGTGACGAGGCGGAGGCCGCCCCGAGCGAACCCCGTCAGCTTCCGCCGCCGGAGCATCAGTCAGCCATGCAACCTGCCGAGGCACTTGCCGCATGAAGCACGACCACTCCAATTTTGCCGTCCGTCAGGCCTATGGTTCCAGCGTCCAGCAGAAGGTGACGCAGTTCCTGCCGCTGGTGCGCAAGCTTGCCTGGTACTACGAAGGCCATGGCAGCGCGACGATCGATGTGGACGATCTGATGCAGGCCGGGATGATGGCGCTGACCGAAGCGGCGCAGAGGCACGACCGGCCGAGCGACGATGGCTTCGCGGCCTATGCCAAAATGCGCGTGCGCGGCGCCATGGTGGACCTGTTGCGCGGCCAATCCCACAAGCCGCGCAGCGCGGCGAGCTGGTCGCGCAAGCGCGATTGTGCAGAACAGGGCCTGCGCACCGAACTGGGCCGCGCGCCCACCGCCGCCGAAATGGCTGGCGCGATGGACATGCCGCTCGACCGGTACGAAGCGATGCGATTTGCCGCCTCGACCAGTTCCACCTCGATAGAGGAATGCTACTCGGACAGCGACAGCGCCTTCGGCGACGAGCGGCCGGACCCCGAAGCGAGCCTGCTGGCGAGCGAGGACAGTTCGGTTCTGGCCGGTGCCATCGCCGCACTGCCGGAACGATTGCAGCTGGTCCTGAAGCTCTATTTCATCGAGGAACTGAACCTCAACGAGATCGCCGCGGTGCTGGGCGTGAGCGTGCCGCGGGTGCATCAGCTGAAGGCAGATGCGCTTAAGAAGGCGCGCGTCGCGCTGGTATCGCAGACGGATTAGACCGGGCCGAAGTGCAGGCGGCTGCGCGAAGCGTTTGCACCGCAGCATAACTTGCCTCTATGGCCTTGCGCATGGCCGACGGAGATCTCGATCCACCGCCTGCATTGGGCGCTATCGCCTGTCCGGCACTGTTTCTCGATTTCGACGGTACCTTGGTCGAACTCGCGCCGAGCCCCTCGCAAATCGTCGTTCCCGACTATCTGTCAGGCGCGCTGCAGCGCAAGGCGGCGCAGCTCGATGGTCGGCTGGCGCTGATTTCCGGGCGTTTCGTGGCAGATGTCCGCAGTCACCTGCCTGATTGCGCCGTCGTCGTCAGCGGGTCGCACGGGGCGGAGATCACCAGTCCGCAGGGTTCTCCCGTGGGCGAGAAGGAGGTTCCGCGGATCGCCGATGCCGTGCTGGCGCAGGCGCGCGATTACGCGGCCCGAACCGACGGCCTGCTGCTGGAGGAAAAGGCGCTGGGGGTGGGCCTGCACTACCGCAATTGCGAAGATCGGCGCGACGAAATCCACCGTTTCGCGCAAGACCTGGCGCAAGAGCACGGACTGCACCTGCGCGATGGCAAGATGCTCTTCGAACTTGCGACCACCGATGCCGACAAGGGCGCCGGCGTACGCGCGATCATGGAACAATCGCCTTTCGCGGGCGCTTTCCCGATTTTCGTGGGCGACGATACGACCGACGAGGATGGCTTTGCGGCCGTGAACGATTTGGGCGGCTTCGGCGTTCTGGTCGGCGAAAGACGCAAAACCCTGGCGCGATACCGCCTCCGCGATGTGGCGGCCGTCCATCAATGGCTGGAGCTTGAATGACACAGACACCACCGCAAAGCTCTCTCGAACTCTGGCCGGTGGGCAATTGCCAGGTCTCCGGCATGTATGACGAGCGCGGCGGCCTCGTCTGGGGGTGCGTGCCGCGTGTCGATGGCGATCCGGTGTTCTGCTCTCTCATCAATGGCAGCAATCAGGACGAGGGCGTTTGGCGGATCGAGCTGGAAGGCTTTACCCGTGCCACGCAGGAATATCAGCGCAACACCGCGATCCTGAAGACGCGGCTGGAAGCGGAAGACGGCAGCGCGGTGGACATCATCGACTTCGCGCCCCGTTTCCGCCGTTCGGGCCGCATGTATCGCCCGGTCGCCTTCGTGCGGATCGTGCGTCCCGTCGCGGGTACGCCGCGCATTACGGTCAACCTCTCGCCAATGAAGAACTATGGCGAGGCTCTGGCGGCGACCACCAACGGCACCAACCATATCCGCTATCTGGTCGGCCAGCAGGCGATGCGGCTTACCACCGATGCCCCGGTTGGTTATGTGCTGGAAAAGCGCAAGTTCCGGCTGGAAAACGACCTGCATTTCTTCCTCGGCCCGGACGAGCCCTTCGGGGGCAATGTCGGCCACGAGGTCGAGACAATGCTGGAGCTGACCGACCACTACTGGCGGCACTGGGTGCGCGGCCTCGCCACCGTGATGGAATGGCAGGACGCGGTGATCCGCGCCGCGATCACGCTGAAGATCTGCCAGCACGAGGAAACCGGCGCCATCGTGGCCGCGCTGACCACCTCGATCCCCGAGGCGCCCGGTAGCGAGCGCAACTGGGATTACCGCTACTGCTGGATCAGGGACGCCTATTACACCGTGCAGGCGCTCAACCGGCTGGGCGCGCTCGACGTGCTGGAAAAGTACCTCGCCTATCTGCGCAACATCGTGGACAACGCGAAGGGCGGGGCGGTGCAGCCGCTCTATTCGGTGATGGGCGAGCCCGAACTGACGGAGAGCTTTGCGGAAAACCTCTCCGGCTATCGCGGCATGGGCCCGGTGCGCAAAGGCAATGCCGCCTACAGCCAGGTTCAGCACGACGCCTATGGCCAGATCGTGCTGCCCAGCGTGCAGGCCTTCTTCGACCAGCGGCTCTATCGCATGGCGGGCGAGGCCGACTTCGAAAGCCTGGAGCAGGTGGGCGAGATGGCGTGGAAGATGCACGACCAGCCCGATGCCGGCCTGTGGGAATTCCGCACACGGCAGGAGGTCCATACCTACTCGGTACTGATGAGCTGGGCGGCCTGCGGACGCATCGCCACGGTCGCGCAAAGGCTTGGCCTGACCGAGAAGTGCGAGTTCTGGCGCCAACGTGCCGCCACCATCCGCGCGAAGATCGAAGACGAAGCGTGGAACGAGGAGGGGCAGCACTACGCCTCAGCGATGGGCGGCAGCCATCTCGACGCAAGCCTGCTCCAGATGATCGACCTGGGCTTCTTGAAGCCCGAGGACGAACGTTTTCAGATGACCTTCGCGGCGATCGAAAAGGGGCTGCGGCGCGGCGAACACATGCTCCGCTACGATGCGGAAGACGATTTCGGCCTGCCCGAGACGGCGTTCAACATCTGCACCTTCTGGCTGATGGAGGCACTGCATCTGGCAGGCCGGGAGGAAGAGGCGCGCAACCTGTTCGAAACGATGCTCTCCCACCGCACGAAATCGGGCCTGCTGTCCGAAGACCTCGATTTTAACAATGGCGAACTCTGGGGCAATTTCCCCCAGACGTACTCTTTGGTGGGTATCATCAACTGTGCGACCCTCTTGTCCAGACCATGGAGTGTGATCCGATGAGCCGCCTGATCGTTGTCTCGAACAGAGTGTCCGTCCCCAAGGCCCGCGGTGCCGCGGGATCGCAAGGCGGGCTGGCCGTGGCACTTGGATCGGCCTTGCGCGAGCGGCGCGGCATCTGGTTCGGCTGGTCGGGCAAGGAGACGGAGACCTATACCGGCGACATCAACATGCAGAAGAACGATGGGGTCACCACGGCGACCATCGATCTGGAAGCGCAGGATGTCGACGAATATTACAACGGTTACGCCAATCGCACGCTTTGGCCGCTGTTTCACTACCGCATTGATCTTGCCGAATACGAAACGGGCTTCGGCAAGGGATACGAGCGGGTCAACAAGCGCTTTGCCGACAGCCTCGGCCCGCTGATCGAGCCGGAGGACATGGTCTGGGTCCACGACTACCACCTGCTGCCGCTGGGCAGTCGCCTGCGCGAACGCGGCAACAAGAACAAGATCGGCTTCTTCCTCCACATCCCCTGGCCTCCGCGCAACCTGCTGGTCGCGCTGCCGTTCCACGAGCGGCTGGTGCTGACCATGCTCGATTACGACCTGATCGGCTTCCAGGACGAGGAATCGGTCGACAGTTTCTTGGGCTATTGCCGCAAGGAACTGCAGGCGGATGTGCGCGAAGATGGCACCGTCACCTACGACGGGCGCTCGGTCAAAGTCGCTGCCTTTCCTATCGGGCTGGATTACGATGATTTTCTGGAGGGCGGCCAAAGTGGCGAGGCGCGCCAGGCGGAACAGCGCATGCGCTCCAGCTCGCGCTACCGCAAGGTCATCATCGGGGTGGACCGGCTGGACTATTCCAAGGGCCTGCCGGAGCGGTTCGACGCGCTCGGCCGTTTCTTCGATACCTATCCGGAGCGGGTGAAGGAAACGCTCTACGTCCAGATCGCGCCGCCATCGCGGCAGGATGTCGTCAGCTACCAGCGCATCCGCAACACGCTGGAACAGAAGGCCGGCCAGATCAACGGCGAGCGTTCGGAGGTGGACATGGTCCCCATCCGCTACGTCAACAAGGGATACCCCCGGCAGGCGCTGTTCGGCATTTATCGGTCTGCCCACGTGGGCCTCGTCACGCCGCTGCGCGACGGGATGAACCTTGTCGCCAAGGAATACGTGGCGGCGCAGGACCCGGAAGACCCGGGAGTTCTGGTGCTCTCGCGCTTCGCGGGCGCAGCCGAACAGCTCAAGGATGCTCTGCTCGTCAATCCCTACAGCCTGGAAGAAACCAGCGAGGCAATCCGCACCGCGCTCGACATGCCGCTGGAAGAGCGCAAGGCGCGCTGGGAAAAGCTCAACGAAGTGATCAGGACCTCCACGGTCGAGCAGTGGCGATCCGATTTCGTCGAGGCGCTGAGCGCCTGAGGCGCCGCCTTATGCCAGTGGCCTAGATCAGCGCGCGGCGGCCATCCCCCGCAAGGCTGACGAGCACCCAGATGATCAGCGGCACGAACACGAAGCTGAGCACAACCTTTGCAATCGCCTGCCCGATCAGCAGCGGTACGATGTCGAACTGACCGTAGAACGCGACCGTGATGAAGATCAGCGTGTCGACCGCCTGGCTAACCGCGGATGCGAAGCCGCCCCGCAGCATCATCCAGAAGCCGCCGCCATCCCCGGAACCGCGCAGTCGTTCGAACAGCCAGACATTGAGGAACAGCGAAACCCCATAGGCGATGGGGCCAGCGATCATGATCCGCCCTGTCTGGCTCAGCACGGTTTCGAATGCCGCGAGGTTTTCCGCCGGCATCTGCGGGCTGGGCGGGAAGGCCAACACCAGCTGGATCAGCAGGACCGACAGGCCGAGCGGGGCAAAGCCCCACAATACCAGCCTGTTCGCGGCCGCCTTGCCGTAAAGCTGGGCGATCGTGCTGGAAATGGCGACCAGCATCAGGAACGCGAGAATTCCCGACTCCACCGCCAGGGTGGTGAAGCCCAGCGGCAGGGCGATCTGCTTGAAGCCCAGCACCCCGGCCAGCACGGTCATCCCGCCGTAGAGCAATGCATAAACGAATAGCGGGCGGGGCAGCGCAGGGGCCGTGCGGGTCTGGTCCATGGCCCGGGGCTTAAGATCGTGAAGCGAAAAAGGAAAGATGGCGGGAACCGATTTGCCCCATGCGAATTGACTGGCTCTGCCGAAAAGGCAAAGGGTGCGCGAACTTCCAGCGGACGACCCGAAAGGCTTTTATGCCGCCCGTTCTTGCCAGCCTGATTGGGATCGTTGCGATCCTCGCCTTTGCCTTCCTGCTTTCCAACGCCAAGACCAAGATCCGCCTGCGGGTCGTCCTGTCCGCCTTCGCGCTACAGGCACTGCTCGCGTTCCTGATCCTGCGCACGTCCGGCGGGCGGATGGTGATCCGCGAGATGAGCAACGGCGTTGCCGCGCTTCTCTCCTATGCCGATGCCGGCACCGCCTTCCTGTTCGGGGCGGACAATCCGCTGTCGAACACCTTCGCGCTGGGCGCACTGCCGGTGATCGTGTTCTTCGCGGCGCTGGTTTCGATTCTCTATCACCTCGGCATCATGCAGGTCATCGTACGCTGGCTGGGCGGCGGCATCGGCGCGATTACCGGGATCAGCAAGGTCGAGGCGCTGGGATCGGCGGCGAACATCCTCGTCGGCCAGTCGGAAAGCCCGCTGGTCGTGCGGCCCTATCTCGCGGCGCTGGCACCCAGCCGCCTGTTCACCCTGATGACCGTGGGCATGGCCGGTGTCGCGGGCACCATCCTGGCCGCCTATGCCGGGCTGCTGGGCAACGAATACCTGCCCTTCCTGCTGGCCGCAGCCTTTATGTCCGCGCCGGGCGGCATCCTGATGGCGAAGATCATCATGCCCGACGTGGAAGACGCCTCCCCCGAAGCCGAAGGGGAACTGAACCTGCCACGTGGCCGGATCAGCGCCGAGGGGCCGGCGGCCATTACCGAGAGAGAACACGCCCACGAGGTCGAAATGGCCGAGGCCTTCGAGGAAGGCGAACGGCCCGCCAACCTGATCGAGGCGGCTGCCCAGGGTGCGCAGACCGGCCTGAAGCTGGCGGCTGCGGTCGGCGCGATGCTGCTTGCATTCGTCGCGCTGGTCGCACTGGCCAATGGCCTTCTGGGCGGGGTGGGCTCCGGAATCGTGCAGCTGGCGGAATCCGTTGGGGTTCCCTTCCGGGCGGATGTGGCCACCTGGCTGCTCGACCTCAGTTTCCAGAAGCTACTGGGCATGATCTTCGCACCGATCATGTTCCTTATCGGCGTTCCGTGGGAGGATGCGGGAATCGCCGGCGGGCTGTTCGGCACCAAGATCGTGCTCAACGAATTCGTGGCCTTCATCGAGCTGGGCCAGATCGGCGCCGCGGACATGTCCGAGCGCAGCCGGGCGATCATCACCTTCGCCCTGTGCGGCTTTGCGAATTTCAGCTCGATTGCCATTCAGATGGCGGTGACGGGGGGGCTGGCGCCCAACCAGCGCCCCGTCATCGCCAAGCTGGGCATTCGTGCGCTGGTCGCCGGATCGCTCGCCAACCTTATGAGCGCGGCGCTCGCCGGGCTCTTCCTGCCTGCCTGACAAGAGAGCTTCCATGTCCGATATTGCTTCCGTCTCGCTCGAACGCCCGCTGGAGGACATCGCGCGCGATCTGGGGGAGAGCTTTGCCGAGTTCGGCTTCGGCATCGTGCGCGACCATGGCATTCCCGACGAACTGGTGGCGCGGGCGCAGGCGGCGAGCGAGGCCTTTTTCGCGCTGCCCGAAGAGGCGAAGCGGGCCTACAAGATCGAAGGCAATGCAGGCGCGCGGGGCTACACCCCCTTCGGGCAGGAGCAGGCCAAGGACGCGACCGTGTTCGATCTCAAGGAGTTCTGGCACGTCGGCCGCGATCTGGACGAGGGCCACCCGCTGGCACGGTTCATGGAACCCAATATCTGGCCCGCCGAAGTGCCCGAGTTCGAGCCGACCATGCGCGAACTTTTCAACGCTTTCGACGCGAGCGGCAGCCGCATCCTCTCGGCCATTGCCATCCATCTGGGCGAAGCGCCCGACTTCTTCGATTCGGCGATCGAGGACGGCAATTCGGTGCTGCGCCTGCTTCGCTATCCGCCGCTGCCCGAGGATGCGCCCGACGGAGCGATCCGCGCTGCCCCGCATGGCGACATCAACGCCATCACCTTGCTGCTGGGCGCGGAGGAAGCCGGGCTGGAACTGCTTACGCGCAAGGGCGAATGGCTGGCGGTCAGCCCGCCGCCCGGCGCGCTGGCGGTCAATATCGGCGACATGCTGGAACGGCTGACGAATCACCGCCTGCGCTCGACGACGCACCGGGTGGTCAATCCGAGCGGGGATGCCGCGCGGCGAACGCGCTATTCAATGCCCTACTTCCTTCATTTCCGGCCCGATTTCGAAATTGCGCCGCTGCCATCCTGCATCGCCGAGGGCGCCGAGGGAGAGGCGCCCGAGCCGATCCTGGCGCACGACTTCCTGATGCAGCGCCTGCGCGAGATCAAGCTGGCCTGACCCACGTTACAGCGACCGTCACACTGTTACGGTTATAATAAAGTTGCGCATGTTGCAGTGCGGCAACACCTCTGAAACCCGGAAATGCGTGTCTTCCGAGGATGGGGCGCCGAGCAGTGTCACGGTCCGGCCATGCCGTCACTGAACTGTCATATTTCTGGCCTTAGGCGCCCTTCGACCGGCCAGGGGGTCGGCCCACAGACATTATCGATTCTCACCACGACGCGTCTTCAAAGGGGTAGTCCATGAAGCTCAAGTATCTGCTGGCAGCTAGCGTTGTCAGCCTCTCCGCCGCTGCGATCGTCCCGGCCCCGCTGGCCGCGCAGGAAACCACCTCGGCCATCACCGGCGCGGTCACCGACGAAAGCGGCAACCCGATCCCCGGCGCAACCGTCGTCCTCACGGACACGCGCACCGGACGCACCAGCACCTCCACCACTTCCAGCCAGGGCGCGTTCAACTTCCGCACGCTGGAAGTCGGCGGCCCCTACACCGTGGTCGTGAACGCCGCCGGTTATCAGGGTGAACGCGTCGACGGCATCGCCATCAGCCTGTCCGATACGCGCGCCCTTCGCTTTGCGCTTGCGCAGGACGCCGCTGCCAGCGTCGGTGACGAAATCGTCGTGACCGCCGCCGCCGTCAGCACCCCCTCGCTGGCGCTTGGCCCGGGCAGCTCGTTCGGCCTCGACACGCTCGAAGAGCAGCCGACGATCAACCGCGACATCCGCGACGTGATCGCGCTCGATCCGCGCGTCACCTTCGACTCCGGCTTCCCGGACGACAACGGCGCCGTTTCCTGCCTCGGTGCGTCGGAGCGCAACAACTCGTTGACCATCGATGGCGTCCGCATCGACGACGGCTTCGGCCTCGGCAGCACGCCGTTCCCTTCGGAAGCGCAGCCCTTCCCGTTCGAAGCGCTGTCCTCCGTCTCGGTGGAATTCGCACCGTTCGACGTCCAGTACGGCCTCTTCTCGGGCTGTAACATCAACGTCGTCACCAAGTCGGGTTCGAACGACTTCTTCGGCGGTGGCTACTTCTTCTACAACGACGACAGCCTGATCGGCGACACGGTCGACGGTCGCAACGTCAGCCTCGGCAAGTTCGAGACCAAGAAGTACGGCGGCTACCTCGGTGGCCCGATCGTCGAAGATCGCCTGTTCTTCTTCGTCAGCTACGACCGTGAAGACGGCTCGCGCGGTGAAGACGACGGCCCGCTGGGTTCGGGTGCGGCCAACGAAGCGCAGAACGTGACGCAGGCCGAAATCGACCAGGTCCAGCAGATCCTGCAGAACGTGTACGGCTTCGATGCCGGCGACGTCGTCACCTCGCTGCCCAACAGCACCGAGCGCCTGTTTGCCCGTATCGACGCGAACATCTCCGATCGTCACCGCCTGGCATTCAGCTACGGCCTGACCCGCGAAGACTTCGTGAGCTCGGGCGAAGGTTCGAACGCACGCTTCGACGAGATCGCGCTGTCCTCGAACTTCTACCAGTCGGGCAACAAGATCGACAGCTACTCGGCCCGCCTGTTCTCCGACTGGACGGACAACTTCTCGACCGAGATCCGTCTGTCGCGTCTCGAGAACCGTGACGTTCAGGACAGCCTGGGTGGTACCGACTTCCAGCAGTTCGAGATCACGACCCCGTCGGGCGGCACGATCTTCGTCGGCCCGGACCGGTTCCGTCAGCGCAACGATCTGGAAACCACGACCGATCAGGCCAAGATCGCTGCCTTCGCGACTGCGGGCAATCACTTCTTCACCATCGGTGCGGAGTACGACCGCTTCGACGTGCTGAACCTGTTCGTCCAGGACGGCACCGGCACGGCCGAGTTCGACAGCTTTGCCGATCTTCAGGCCGGCACGCCGAGCGACTTCGTGATCCGCGTGCCCGTGAGCGGCAATATCGACGACGCGACCGCCCTGTTCGAACGTGAGATCTACACGGTCTACGCACAGGACGAATGGCAGCTGACCCCGGACTTCCTGCTCCAGTTCGGTGTCCGCTACGACTTCTACAACGGCGACTCCAAGCCTGCCCCGAACCCCACCTTCCTGGCGCGTTACGGCTTCTCGAACCAGACCGGTTTCGACCAGCTCGATGTCGTCCAGCCGCGTGCGGGCTTCCGCTACGATGCGGGCGATCTGGGCCTCGGCGGGTACACCGTGATCCGCGGTGGCGTCGGCATCTTCTCGGGTGGCGATCCGACCGTGCTGTTCTCCAACAGCTACACGAACAACGGCATCACGCTGGACGACGTGTTCCTGAACGAAATCCAGGCGGCGAACATCACCGACTTCCTGGGCGAAGGCGTCCAGCCGAACGTGCTGCCGCTGGCTGTTGCCGGGGATGGTGAGGTCAACGCGATCGATCCGGACTTCGAGATCCCCCGGGTTCTGCGTGCGAACTTCGGCGTCGAACACCAGTTCGATTTCGGCCCCACGCTGATGATCGATTACATCTACTCGAAGAACAACAACCCGCTGTTCGTGCAGGACCTCACGCTGGCACAGATCGGCACGGCCCCCGATGGCCGTCCGCTCTATCGCCAGGTCGATTTCCTCGATCCGGACTGTGCGACCAACCCGGCAAGTGCGGCCTGTTCGGCACGCACCACCAGCGATTACCTGCTGACCAACGGCAAGGGTGGCCGCGGCCACGTCGCCAGCGTCAGCCTGCGTGACAGCTGGCCGCAGGGCGGCGCGTTCCTGGGCATCGGCGGTGACATCACAATCGGCTACTCCTATTCGGACGTGACGGAAATCCAGCCGCTGACCTCCAGCCGCGCCGTTTCGAACTACGGCAACTTCTCGAAGATCGACGTGAACAACCCCGAAGCGAGCCGTTCGAACGCGTCGCGTTCGCACAACGCGCTGTTCCGTCTGAACCTCGAGAAGGACCTGTTCGGCGACAACACGACCGAGTTCACCTTCTTCCTGAAGTACCGGACCGGCCAGCCGTTCAGCTACAACTTCGATACGCCGGGTGCCTTCAACCCGTTCGGCGACTCGAACGCCTTCGAAGACCGCGTGCTGCTCTACGTCCCGGCTGTGAACGACCCGACGGTCACCTACGCACCGGGCTTCGACCTCGCGGCCTTCAACCAGTACCTCGCCGACAGCGGTCTGGACGAGTACCGCGGTTCGATCGTCCCGCGTAACGCGTTCGACAGCGGCGACTACTGGGATCTGGACCTGCGCTTCAGCCAGGAACTGCCCGGCTTCTTCGGCAGCGACCGCTTCAAGTTCATCGTCGACGTGGAGAACGCGCTGAACCTGATCGACAGCAGCTGGAATACGCTGCGCGACGTGTCGTTCGAATACAACGTGCCGATCGTGCAGACGCAGATCAACGGCGCGGGTCAGTACGAGTTCGTCAACTTCGTGGATCCGCGTAACGGCGACGAACTGGTCCCGCTCAGCACCAGCACCGGCCCGTCGGTGTGGCAGGTTCAGTTCGGTCTGCGCTACGAATTCTGATCGTAGCGGCTGACAAGCCGAATTCGAAAAAAGCGGCGGCCTCTCTTACGGGAGGTCGCCGTTTTTCGTTGGGGCGACCGGCGCGGGTAGGTGGAACCGCCTGCCCGCGCGCAGAGTTTCGAAACCGATGGACGACGCGCGGGGATTTTCCGAGACCACGAACAGGCCAAGCTTCGCCGTGCTGGCAGGGATCGTCCTGCTGCATGTTGCGCTGTTCTACGGCCTGATCCGCGCACTCGCGCCCGATCTGGTGACCGGCGAAAGCGTGACCGCAGTCTCTGCGTTCGACCTCGCTTCGCCCCCGCCGCCACAGCCGACGCCAACCCCCACGCAAGAGCCCGCCGAGCAGAGCGCGGCCGGACCGCCCGAAGACGCGGCCGGAGCGCAGGGCGATCCGGGAGAACGGGCCACGCCGCGCGCGGTCACCGCGTCTCAGCCACCCATTCCGCTCCCCAGCCGCAGCGCCGCGCCGCGCGCCGCCTCGACCGGGACGGCGAACGAATCGGGCGCGGCCGATAGCGGCGATGGCACAGGTGCGTCGGGCGATGGCCTCGGCACCGGCGCAGGGGGCCAGGGGCAGGGCGGTGGAGGGGGCGGCATTGCCGTCGAGCCAAGCCTCACCCGTTCGATCACCGACGTATCGGCCTTCCCGGTCCCGCCCGAAGGCCGCCGGGCGCGGGTCGGCAAACGCACGCTGGTTATGCTGGATGTCTCAGCCCGGGGAAGGGTGACCGGGTGCCGGGTCACCAACTCGAGCGGTTTCCCCGAGACGGACGCCAAGGTATGCGAACTGGCCTACGAGCAGGTCCGCTTCGAGCCTGCCCGCGATGCCGCGGGCAACCCCGTCGCTTCGCGCTTCCACTACCAGCAGAAGTTCTTCAACTAGTCTGCCGAGGCGGCCGCGTTCCGGAGAGCGCCGGCCAGGTCCGACTTGTCGTAAGGCTTCTTCAGCATGGCCAGCGCGCCGAGCTCTTCGAACTTGATTTCCTTCGCGCTGTAGCCCGTCGCCAGGACGAAGGGCACGCCCCGCCGGGAAAGTTCGCGGGCAACCGGCTCGCTCGATTCCTCGCCCAGATTGAAGTCCAGCACCGCAAAATCGGGCTTGTCGCCCTCTATCGCGCGCAGGGCTTGCGTCACGCTGCCGCTGACGAGCACTTCCTCGACGCCCAGTTCGCGCAGCATCTCCTCGATATCCAGCGCGATGATCATGTTGTCTTCGATCAGCAGGACGCGCCGGGGAAGCTGGCCGGCACCCTCGGCATTCTCGGGTGTGCCGTGGTCTACGTGGCTGACCATCTCGTGTTCCTTCTCAGCTTCCGTCAGGAAGCGGGCGGGCACGACAAATCGTGCGCGCAGACCGCTGACGGCGAATTCGACGTCGGCTTCGCCCTGCAACTCGTGCGGGATCGACTGTTCGATAATGGTGGTTCCGAAACCACGCCTTTCGGGTGCGCGAACGGGCGGGCCGCCCCGCTCCTTCCAGTGCAGTTCGAGATCCCCGCTATCCAGCCGATCGAGCCGGATGAGTAGATCACCCGAGTGATCGGACAGGCTGCCGTACTTGGCCGAGTTGGTGATCATCTCGTGCAGCACCAGCGCCAGCACCGTATAGGCCTGCGGCGCAATCAGCACATCGCTGCCCTCTATCGCGAGGCGCGAGGTCTTGGAGCCGAGATAGGCGTCGGCCTCGTCCGCGATCAGTTTCTTGAGCGAGGTGGGGCCCCAGTTATCCTTCGTAAGGTTGTCGTGCGCGGCGGCGAGTGCGCCGATGCGTCCGCCGATCAGTTTGGTCAGCGTTGCCGCGTCGCCCGCTTCGTGGCGGGACTGGTTCACCAGCCCGCGGATCAGGTTGAGGATGTTGCGCACCCGGTGGTTGAGTTCCGCAATCAGCAGGTCCTGCTGGTCGCTGGCCCTTTTGCGTTCCTGGGCCGCGGCATCGGTCAGCCGCAGGATCACCTCGATCAGCGTGATGCGCAGGGTCTCGGCAAGGTCGAGCTCGGGCTGCGTCCAGTCCGCGCTGCGCCCCTCGACCGTCTGTTGCCAGGCGGCGAAGCTCTTGCGCGGGGAGATGCGGCCGCCTTCGCCCATGCCCTCGGTCGGCTTTTCGGGATTTCCCGCCCAGGTAATGACCTGCTTCAGCTCGCGCCGCCAGAGCACGAAATAGTCGCGCGGGGACCGCGAAACCGGGATGATGAGCGCGCCCGCAGCGCGCTGCAGGAAGCGTTGCGCTGGATCGAATTCGCGCGGCAGCTCCGAGGTGGCGAGGATGCGGCCCGCCGGCCCGCCCTGCAGCCCGGGTAGAATTGCGCGAAACTCGTCCTCGCTCGGCGCGTGCCCGCTGGCGACATATTCGCCGTCGATGAAAATGCTCGCGCCGTCATGCGGGATGCTGTCGCCGATCGTCGCGCCGACCTGGGTCAGCGTGTCGCGCAGCGATGCGCCCCCTGCCAGCCGCGTCATCAGCCGTTCGTGGAGGTTCTGGCCCAACGCCCGGCGTGCGGTGCCCTGATCGTGCAGTGCCTTGTCCAGCGTGAGCGAGAACATCTGCGAAAAGACTTCCGCCGCCGTCCGGTTCGAGAACGGCAGGACGCGCGGGCGATAGTGGTGGCAGGCGAACAGGCCCCACAGGCGGCCGCGCACGATGATCGAGATCGAAAGCGATGCGCGCACGCCCATGTTGCGCAGATATTCCAGGTGGATCGGAGAGACGGATCGCAGGGTCGAAAGACTGAGATCGATCGGCTCGCCACCGAATTGCCTGCCGGGCACGATCGGCACGGGGCTATCGTTCACATTGCTGATGATCCGCAGCCGGTTGCGCAGATAAAGCTCGCGCGCCTGGCTGGGAATGTCGCTCTTGGGGTAGCGCAGGCCGGCATAGCTATCGACCTCGCGCTCGCGCGCTTCGGCAATGACCTCGCCCGAGCCGTCCGGGTGAAACTGGTAGACCATCACCCTGTCGAATTCGAGCAGCGCCTTCAGCCTGCGCGCGGCGGCTTCGCACAGCTGGCTCACATCCTCGATAGCGTCGAGGCCCTTCATCATCGGGCGGATCGAGGCGACGTGATTGGCGAACCCCGCTGGATCGTGGCGCTCGAATTCCAGCACCAGCTGTCCGCCGCTGCGGTGGACGGAGCAATCGAAACGCTCGTCCGCGTTCTCATGGAGCGAGAGCGCGAACACCCTTTCGGTATCGTCCGGCTCGACCAAGCCCTCTGCGGCGTTCTGCAGGACCGACAGGGCTTCGGGCGGCAGCAGATCGTTCAGTAACGCGCCCTGCTCAATTCCTTCGATGTCCAGGAACTCTCCCGCGTTCTGCGAGAAATGGGCGATGAAATTATCGCTCGACACCACCAGCATCGCGCCGAAGGGCTGGACATGACCAAGCTGGTGGATCGGTTCGCGGTCGCAGCTTGTCAGATCGACCTGATGTTCGGTGGCACTCATGCGTGTGCGACTGACAGTTGCCGGTCGGCTTCGGCCTGAAAGTGGGCGAAGACGGCGGATGCCGTGCGCTCTGCACCCGGGTTGATGTCCGTCGTGGCAAGCAGGGGGCGCAGGGCCCTGAAATAGGCGGGCATGGCTGTGTCGCGCAGGAAGGCCATCGGCCAGTCGGCCGGTGCACGGGCGGAAAGATCGCGTTCCATCATGGTGTTGCCGAGCGAGGAGCCCGCCAGCACCCAGGCTGCGCCAAGCCACGCGACCGGGCCTTCGTCGTCGAAGGCGAAAGCTGCATGCGCCTCGCCACTTTCATGGCCCAGCGCAGACAGGTCGCTTTCCAGCAAAGCGTCTTGCGAAGGAGGCAGCCACTCGGGAGGGCAGACAGAAGCCAGCCATTGCTCCACTCCGCGCCGCGCCTGCAGCTGTACGCGCAGGAAACAGGCGTATTCGCCCCGGTCGGCGAGGTCGAGCCGTCCGAGCGCTTCGTCGAGCGAATGGTGATCGTCTTGTGTGGCCGCGCGCAATCTGGCGCGCAGCGCGGGTGCATCAATGCACCTGGCCAACATTCGCGCGTTCCCTCTTAAAATTCTAAACCTGTATTCCGCGCCACCATCGCGGAAAGCGTAAGCTAGATTTACCACCAGAGTTACGCAAGGTTCCCGCGCAAACCTTTATCAAGTCGGGGCTTAAAAGATTCAGTTTTTTCTGGATGGCCCGCCAAGCAGCTTGGCGCCTTTTTCCGACACTGCGCTGGCGATGAGCGGTTTGAAGAAAGACAGCATCGCCGGAAGGTCCAGATCCACGATCACCTGCCGCTCTTCGATCGTGATCGTAGTGCGCACGGTTTGCCCCATGGCAGCCACGGTCAGCTTCATGCAGTCTTCGCCGGGCCATTCGGTGGTCATGTCCGTCACGCCGCCAGGCATGTGGGCAGGCAGTTCGTGCATGCGTTCGCGCAGGCGGCGGCGCACCTCCTCCTTAGGCAGATCGTGTGGGATGGGAACGCGCATCAGGAACCTGCCTGCTCTTGCGGCGCGCCGGCATCGTCTGCCGGACCAGCGCCCGCACCTTCGCCATAGCGGTAGCCGAGATAGCGGTGTTGCACGGCAAGATCGTCCAGCGCGCCATCCGCGATCTTGCGGTTGATCGCGTCGATCTCGCCGCTGATCTTGCCCAGGCCTTCGACAAGACGCTGGTCCGCAGTCGCCCCGACATGTTCTTCACGCCTCATGGCGGGTGGGACGCGCGTATAGGACTGGACCATTTCGGGCAGCGTCTCGCCCACCAGTTCCCGAATATCGCGGATCGCATCATGGCCCGCGGGCGCGGTTTCGAGCTGCTGGCCGAGAATGTCGAGCTTCATGCCAAGGTCGTCCACCAGTTGCACGGCCGGGGCGGGCAGGGCGGGTCGCTGCTGTTCCAGCCACAATTCGGTCCGCGCGACCATCTGGCGCGGAGTGCCCTTGTTGAGGTCGCCCGCCTGCGGGACCGAGAGCCTGGGGAAATTGGCGAACAGAATCGCCGCGCCAAGCGCTGCGAAAAAGGCGACCACCAGCCCCCAGAAGCCGATCCCGCCAAGCACCGCCCCGGCAATCGCCATGGCGATCAGGATGGCGAGGACGGCGCCTGCGAACATTCCGCCACGCTTGGCCCACAGCTTCAGCTTCGCTTGGGCGGAGCCCTTGCCGATGGAACGGACCATGCGATGGCGGCCGCCGCTGCGATTATCGTCTCGCAGGCGTCGGCCTTCGGAAATCAGCCGGTCGCTGTCTCGGGTCAGGTCGTTCATCGCGCGGCCCTTACCCCTCCAGCTTCAGGAGCGATTCTTCGGAGGCGTCGAGCTGCGCCTGGGCTTGCGCCTGGCTTTCCGCGCGGGCGATGTATTCCTTCGATTTCTCTACCTCGCCCGAAAGCGTGTCGACCGTCTGCTTCATGGTGTCGAGCGCCTTGAGCTTGAAGGTGTCGACCTCGTCCATTGTCGCGTAGATGTTCTGGAAGGCGTTCTGCAGCGTCTGCATCGGGATCGTGCTGGCGGCGGCCTGTTCGTGAATCTTGCCGGTCTGTTCGCGCAGCAGCTTGCCGGTGGAATCGATGATGCCCGCCGTCGTGTCGTTCAGCGCGGTAATCTGCTTGAGGACGAGGCGCTGGTTGGTCATCGCCTCGGCCACGGTAACGGCGGTGCGCAGTGCGGAAACGGTGGTGGTGCTGGCGCGGTCCACGCCCTTCACCAGCTCGACATTGTTTTTCTTGACCAGATCGAGCGCGAGGTAGCCCTGCACGCTGACCGCCATCTGGGTGAGCAGGTCCTGCGTGCGCTGGCGGACATAGAACAGCGCGGTCTCGCGGATCGCCTTGGCTTTCTCGGGATCGGTCGCGTCGAGTTCGTTGGCCTTTTCTTCCAGCTTCGCGTCGAGCGTCTTGGAGATGTGGATCATCTGTTCGAGGCTTCCCATCGCCTCCCACAGCTTCTGCCGCTCGACGTCGATCGCAGCATTGTCCTTCTGCAATTCGGTACGGCCCGAATGCAGCTTGTCGAGAATCGACTGGATGTGGCCCTGCGCGCTCTGGTAGCTGCGGAAATAGCTCTTCAGACTGTTGCGGAAGGGCAGCTTGGACAGGATGCCGCTCTTCCCGCGCTTCGCCGGATCCAGTTCCTCGACCGTGCTGCGCAGTTCGGCAAGGTTCGCGCCCACGCCCTGATCGCGGTCCATCGCGCGGATCGGGCGGTCCAGGAATCGGTTGGACATGCTGGACGCCGCCGCGATTTCCTTGCGGCCCATGTCGGAAATCTCATCGACCCGCTTGTTGAAGGCGGGCGACTGCGTGTCGTGCGCCAGCAGATCTGCGACGAAGCTGTCGACCTTCTGGTCGAGCTCGCTCTTCTTGCTGTCGTCGACCGGCACGAGGCCGACCGCCTTCTCTACATCCACAGCCGGAATCGGCTCGGGCGGAGTGAGATTGAGTTCGGTCGCGGTGGCGGTTTCGTTCTGCGTGGCCATTCTGGGCGGATGTCCTCTTTTCCGGCGCTTACTGTATTAGTTGCGCAAGACACGTGTTTCAAGCTTTGGCAGCTGCCACTTTCCGCGATAACAGGCAGACATGCAAACTTCATCGCAGGCGCCTGCCGATCCGGGCGCCGAGGATTCTACGAACCGCCGTCGTATCGGGATCGACTACGTCGTCACCGCCTTCACCCGCTGGTGGACCATCGAGGTCGGCGGGACGGTCGACCAGGCGGCGGTGATCGAGAAACGGCGCGCCGAATGCGAATTGAGTGCGCGGTACCTGCTGATGACCTGCATGTCGGCGGGGATCGCCATCCTCGGCATGTTGCTGTCATCGCCCGCCGTCGTCATCGGCGCGATGCTGCTCTCGCCATTGATGGACCCGATCATGGGCGTCGGTTTCGCGCTGGCGATCGGGGATTCGAAATGGTTGAAGCGGGCGACGCGCTCGCTCGCGCTGGGTGTCGGCCTGGCAATCCTGTTCTGCGCCGCAATCGTGGTTTTCTCGCCCATCCAGACGGTGACGCCCGAAATCGCCTCGCGCACGCAGCCCAATCTGTTCGACCTGATGGTGGCGATCTTCTCCGCCGTCGCGGGCGGGTATGCCGTGATCCGCGGGCGCGAGGGCACGATCGTCGGCGTTGCCATCGCAACCGCGTTGATGCCCCCGCTGGCGGCCGTTGGCTATGGCCTGGCCACGCTCAACTCCACGGTCTTCTCGGGCGCGCTCCTGCTGTTCGTCACCAACCTGACCGCCATCGCGCTCACCGCAACGGCGATGGCGCGCGGCTATGGCTTCAGCACCAGCCTGTCGGAAAAGCAGAGCCAGGTGCAGGCCTTCCTGATCTTCGGCGCGTTTGTCGCGCTCGCGGTGCCGCTGGGCCTGTCGCTCTACCGCATCGGGTGGGAAGCGAACACGACGCGTCAGATCAACACCATCGTGGTCGAAACCTTCGGCGGGCGGGCGCGCGTTAGCGATATCGTGCCCGACTACAGTAGCGAGCCGATCCGCGTCAGCGCCACCGTCCTTACCCCGCAGATCCTCGCCGATGCAGAGCGTCTGGCGGGTTCCGCGATGGCCGAGCGTCTGGGCCAGCCCGTCGATGTGTCGCTCACCCAATTGCGGGTCGGCACCAGTGCGCAGGCGGCCGAGGAGGCGGAACTCGCCAACGCCCGGGCGCAGGAAGCCCAGGCGGCGCAGCAGGCGGAATCGATTGCGGAGCGCCTGGCGATGCTCGCGGGTGTGCCCGAGGACGATGTGACCATCGACCGGCAGCGCAGGCGCGCGCTGGTAACGGCGCGACCGCTCGACGGGGCGAGCCTTTCGGCTTACCGCGAACTCGAAGGGCGGATCGACGCGACCGAGCCCGAATGGGATATCCGCATCGTCCCGCCCTTGCGCGCGCTTCCCGCGATTCCGCTCGACGAAGAGGGCGCGCCGACTGCCGAGGGGCGCCGGGCAATCGCCGTGGCCATATGGGCGCAGCGCCGAATCGGTATTCCGCTGCGGATTTCCGGAACGCAGGAGCGGACCCAGGCCGTGCGCGAAGCCTTTGCGGAAGTCGGGATCGACTTCGTGCAGGATGAATCGGGCAACGGCGCGTCCGACGCCGTGGCACTGGGGTGGAGCGTGCCGGAGGGCTGAGACCCGCCAGGGACGCCGATCTGCTCGGTAATCAGGCAGCCAGCTTGTAGGGCTGAATCTCGCCGGAGAGGTAGAGGCGCTTGGCCTTCGCGCGGCTGAGCTTGCCGGAGGATGTGCGCGGCAGCGTGCGCGGGGGCACCAGTTCGACCACGCAGTTCATGCCCGTGACCGACTGGACCTTCTCGCGAATCCGCTCGCGCAGGACGCGCCGCTCTTCCGGGTCGGAAACGCGGCAATGGACCAGCACCGCAGGCGCTTCCTCGCCGTCGCCGTTTTCCACCGCGAAGGCGGCGATGTCGCCGTGGTTGAAGCCGGGCAGCTGCTCCACGGCCCACTCGATATCCTGCGGCCAGTGGTTCTTGCCGTTGATGATGATCATGTCCTTCGCCCGACCGACGATGAACAGGTAGCCATTGGCCATGTAGCCCATGTCGCCGGTGTCGAGCCAGGCGCCCCCGCCATCGGTGCTGGGCACGAGGCAGTCGTGAGTCGCTTCCTCGTTGCGGAAGTAGGAATGCATGATGCTGGGGCCGCGACACCAGACTTTGCCGATCTGATGATCGGCCTTGATCTCGTCGTTCTCGCCCCGGATCTCGACTTCCATGTCGGGCAGGGGCTTCCCGCAATTGACGATCGCGCGATAGCGGGCAGGGCGGTTGAGGTTGGGGCGCGCGCCGGAAAGCCGCTCTTCCTCGACCAGTTCCACCCTGATGCCTTCGCCCGGCGGCATCACGGTGACCGCCAGCGTCGCCTCGGCAAGGCCGTAGCTGGGGGTGAAGGCGGATGCCTTGAAGCCTGCATCGGCAAAGGCATTGACGAAGTTCTGCATCACGTCGGGCCGGATCATGTCCGCCCCGTTGCCCGCCGTGCGCCAGCGCGACAGGTCGAACCGGTCGGCCACGCTGGACTGGCTGGAAATGCGCCGCGCGCAGATATCGTAGCCGAAGGTCGGCGAATAGGAGAGTGTGTTGCCCTTGTTGCGGCTGATCAGGTCGAGCCAGGCGAGCGGCCTGCGTGCGAAATGTTCGGTCTTGAGGTAATCGACCGAAACCTGGTTGGCGATCAGGCTGAGGAAGCAGCCGACCAGCCCCATGTCGTGATACCACGGCAGCCAGCTTACGCAGCGGTCGTTGGTGCCCAGGTCCATCGCGCTCGAATGACCGTACAGGTTGTGCAGCAGCGCCTTGTGCGTCACGGCCACCCCGGTGGGGAAGCGGGTCGAGCCGCTGGAATATTGCAGATAGCAAATATCTTCGGGCGATGCCTCGGGCAGGTTGGCCTCGGGCGCTTCGCGGGTTGCGAATTCCGCCCAGTCGATCGCGGCGCAATCGATCCGCTGCGCGGCAGCGCGCGTCATCTCGGCGATTTCGGGCGGGAACAGCAGGATCGCGGGGTCCGCGCTTTCCAGCTGGACCACCAGCTGGTCGATATAGCTTTCCTTCCCGCCGAAGGTGGTCGGCAGGGGCAGCGGCACGGGCCAGGCCCCGGCGTAGATACACGCGCAGAACAGCGCTGCGAATTCCGGGCTGGTATCCGCAATCAGCGCCACGCGGTCCTTCGGTCCGATTCCGGCGGCAACAAGGCGGTACGCCATCGCCAGCGCGTCCTCTCGCATCTCGCGATAGGGATAGGCGCGCTCCAGCGTGCCCCGCATGTCGTGGAAGTTGAGGCCCTTCTCCGAAAGCGCAGCGTAGTCGATGGCTTCGTTGAAGGTGGCAAAATCTGCCCGGCGACGCGGCAGCGCGCAATCATTGGGCGTCGGAAGAATCTGGCTGTCGTGCATAGGGGAGAGCGTAATCCTGTTAACCGCTTCTTTGCCGGCGTTCAGACCGTCGCCAGACGGAAACTGGCGGAGAACGTGGGCCTGGCGGACGTTTTATCGATCACAATCGTCATTCCCGAAACGAGGGCGCTTCCAATCCTCAAGGAGTGTGGCATCATTATGACCCATGGGGGAAGACGAGGAGAGATCGCGGCGACGTCCCAAGTCGATACCGCCGCTCGACGAGGCATCAATGCGCGATCTGGCGCTGAGCTATGCCGGGCGCTATGCCACGACGCAAGCGAAGCTCAAGCACTATCTGAAGCGCAAGTTGCGCACCAGGGGGTGGGCCGGCGAGGATGAACCTGCCGTTGATGCGCTTATCGCCCGCCTCGCCGAACTGCGATATATCGACGACGAAGCCTTCGCCCAGGCGCGCACGCGCGACCTGCTGCGGCGCGGCTACGGCGCCCGCCGGGTCGCGCAGGCGCTGCATCACGCAGGTGTCGACCGCGAAGAGGTGGACATCCCCCCGCCGAGCGAGGCCGAAACGCGCGCCGCCGCGCTCTCCTTCGCGCGCAAACGGCGACTCGGCCCCTTCGCATCGGAGCCGCCCGATCAGCGCACGCGAGAAAAGCAGCTTGCGGCGCTGGTGCGCGCGGGCCATGATTTCGACGCGGCGCGCGCTCTGGTCGACGCCGCAAATGTGGAAGAAGCGGAAACATGGGCATCTGGCGCCGAAATCTGACCCTGCTTGCTGCGGCTGCCACCTGCGCGCTGGCCGCCTGTTCGCCCCAGGCGGCCACCGAATCGAACCAGACCGCTTCTGCCGCACCGACCGCGCCGCAGGTCCACGCCGTCTCGGGGCTGGAGCTGATTCCGGTCACCGTGAAGACCGGCGATGCCGAGCATGAATTCGTCACCGAAGTGGCCCGCAGCCCGCAGGAACAGGCACGCGGGCTGATGTTCCGCACCGAGCTGGGGCCGAACGAAGCGATGATCTTCCCGCGCGAGGGGAATCGGGTCGCCAGCTTCTGGATGAAGAATACGCCCCTGCCGCTGGATATCATCTTCATCGGGCCGGACCGGCGCATCATCAATATCGCCGCGCAGACCACGCCCTATTCGCTGGAGAACGTTACCGCCGAGGGGCCGACCGCTGCCGTGCTGGAAATTCCCGGCGGCCGGGCGGCCGAACTCGGAATCGGGCCGGGCGACCGGGTAGAATGGTAGACGCGCGCGCAAAGCGGCTTGGCCCGGCACCGGCCTTGCGCTAGTCGGCATCCCGCAATGAACATCCTCGGCAAGATCTTCACCTGGTGGGACGGCGCCACCATCGGCACCTCCCTCTTCACCTCGCGCAAGGGCGAGCACGTGGGCACGGACGCGTTCGGCAACAAGTATTATCGCGCGAAGCCCGGCCGCAAGAACTTGCCGACCGCAGGCTCCTACACCGCAACAGAGCGGCGCTGGGTGATCTACGACGGCGCCAACGATGCCAGCCGCGTCCCGGCCGAATGGCACGGCTGGCTGCACGGCGCGGGCGAGGATGTGCCCGAAAGCAATCTTCCCCCGCCGCGCATCTGGGAAGCGGACTATTCCCCGAACGCCACCGGTTCCGCCGATGCCTACCTCCCCAGCGGCGCGCTGGAACGCGGTGGCCGCCGCGCCCGCGCAAGCGGCGATTACGAGGCCTGGGCACCGGGCGAATAATGGCCATGCGCGCGCCCATCGCCATGCTCGCAGCCATGCTGGTGCTTTGGGGCTGCGACAATGACCAGCCCGAGCCGACCGCGGTGGAAACCGAGGTTCCCGACGAGCTGAGCAAGCGTGGCGCCGCCCAAGGCACGGAAGACGCAGACGCGGTTGGCACTCCCATGGCGGAACGCGTTGCCACGATCGGCCTGCTCAACAAGCGCAACAATGTCAGCCGCGATTTCGAGATGTCGCCGGGCGATGCGACCCGGGTGGGCGATGTCGTGATTCGCATGGAAGCCTGCGAGAAGACCGCGCCCTGGGAACTGCCCCAGGAAGAAGGCGCCTTCGTTCAGGTCTTCGTGCGCGAACGCCGGGGCAACGAGTCGGAGCCGAGCTGGAACAAGGTGTTCTCCGGCTGGCTGTTCCGCAACTCGCCCAGCCTCAATGTCGTGGAACACCCGATCTACGACGTCTGGGTCAAGGAATGCGCAATGAGCTTCCCGGGAGAGGAAGAGGAATCCTGAGCTTCCCGCTCGACTTCCGCCAGCGACTGCGGAAGAGTTAGCCGCTGCGCGCCGCGCGCATTCTGCAGCCGATCCAGATATTCGCTTTGCGGTATGGGAATTGCGCCCAGCGAGGCGAGATGGCCGGTCATGAACTGGCAGTCGAACAGCATGCACCCTGCGCGTTGCAGCAGCGCCAGCAGCCAGGCCAGCGCCACCTTCGACGCGTCGCGGCGGCGGCTGAACATGCTCTCGCCGCAGAAGACCTGATCGAAGGCGACGCCGTACACGCCGCCGACCAGTTCGTTACCCTGCCAGCATTCGATCGAATGCGCGTGGCCAACCTCATGCAGCCGCTGGTAGCTTGCAGCGATTCTTCCGCTGATCCAGGTCCCTTCGCCATCGCCCCGCGGCGCCGCGCATTCGAGCACGGTGCCCGCGAAATCGCTGTCGACGCGGATCGTGAAGACCTCGCGCCGGATCGTGCGGGCGAGCGAGCGGGAGCAGTGAAATCCGCCGATGGGAATGATGGCGCGCTCGCGCGGTTCGACCCAGAAGATATCCTGGTCGCTGCGGCTTTCGGCCATGGGGAACAGTCCCTGCCGGTAGGCGGAGAGCAGGATAGGGGGCGGAACGATGGGCAGCATGCTGGCCACAGGTCTAGCACGGGGCGTCATGTGGCCGCCATGCTTTCGGCAAATTGGGCCCGACGCCGTTCGTCGGTCAGTGCTGCGAACACCTCTTGTGAACCGCGCTTGCCGCAGAAGACCCCATGGTTGCCTCGCGCGAGGCGACTCGCGCGACACCGTGCCGGGGTGGGGGAGCGCGCCATCAGCGCTTGCAAAGCCGCGCCCCGCGCCTTAGAGCGCGCTTCCGCCTGCAGGGGTGTAGCTCAGTTGGTAGAGCATCGGTCTCCAAAACCGAGGGTCATGGGTTCGAGTCCCTTCGCCCCTGCCATTTCTTCCGAATGGCCCAGGATCCTGTCGGCGCATTCGGACTGCGATGGGTTTCGCGACGGGTTGCGGAGCCACCGCCCTCAACATCGACATCATCGGGCCGCCCTTCAGAGACGGGTGCGGTCTTCGAGCGCGCATCCTGGCCCAGGGGCCAAGTACGCTCGGTAGACGGCAAGCCATGCGCGAGCGCCATTGCCGGTTTCGCAAGCCTTCTCTCAGGTGACCGCCCGATCCGAAACCCGCAGGTCGCCCGTGCGAGCTCGCTCGCCGCTTTTCCTCGCCGCTTTTCTCCGGCTAGCCGTTCGGCGCCGGCTCGTGATCTGGCGCATCCTCGCCATGAATCGTCATCAGCGACTTGGCGAAATCCTGCTCGCGGCTTGCGCAGATGCCCAGCACATGCGCTTCGTCGCATCCCTCGGCCACCACGTATGCATGGCCCATATCGGAATCGATGTAGATTCCCTCACCCTTTTCCAACGTGACCGAATCGTAGAATTCGGTGTGCACGACGATGCTGCCTTCGATGACGTGGATATATTCCTCGCCCGAATGGCGCACGAGCTTGCCGAATTCCTCGACCGTGCGCGCCCGGATCGTCGTCACGATCGGGATCATGCGCTTGTTCCGCAATTCGGGGCACATGTAGTAATAGTCGTAGTTGTCGGTCGTTACGCGAACCGCGCGATCGAGCCGTCCGATGCTGCGACGCGCCGTGACCGAGCGCTCGTCACGCGCCTCTGGTTCGGCGAACAGTTCCGACAGGCGAATCCCCAACCGCTGGCTGAGCTGCAGCAGCTTGTCGTAGGTCAGCGTGAGCCGGTCGTGCTCCACCTTCGACAATGTTGAAACCGGGATGCCGCTCTCCGCACTCATCTGCTTGAGAGTCCAGCCGTTGCGCTGCCGAAGACTACGCATGAGGCTGCCGAGGGTCTGATGCTCATCGGTCACAAGCGCCCGCTCCACAAACCTCGATTTGACAATTTTCTAATTAGGATCATTATGTCCTGATCACGCCATTTGGTCTTCGCCCAAGCTAGCGGCGAAGCCGGATCGAAGCAACAAGCCGCACGGGCGGGGGGGAAACCATGCGTTTGAAAAAAGAGATGCTCGCAGCAATCGCAGCGATGGGTGCGTTCCTACTCTGGATCGGCGGGAGCAGCTTCGCGCAGACGCCCGAAGCCGATCTGCCGACCACATCCGAGGCCGAAGCTGCCGCCACCGACAGCATAGGTAGCGGAGCGGACGGCGCACCAGAACTGACGAAAACCGATCTCGATACCTGGCTCGACGGCTTCATGCCCTACGCGCTGGGCGATGGCGATATCGCGGGCGCGGTGGTCGTCGTGGTCAAGGATGGGGACATCTTGACCCAGCGGGGTTTCGGCCTCGCGGATGTGGAGAGCCGGGCCCCGGTCGATCCCGATCGCACGCTGTTCCGGCCCGGATCGGTTTCCAAACTGGTGACCTGGACTGCGGTGATGCAGCAGGTCGAACAGGGGCGCATCGATCTGGACGCGGACGTGAACCAGTATCTCGATTTCACGATTCCCGAGCGCAATGGCGAACCGGTGACGATGCGCCAGCTGATGACCCACACCGCGGGCTTCGAAGAGCAGATCAAAGGGCTGATCGGTCACGATCGCGATGCCATCCCGCCATATGACGAACTGCTGAAGCAGTGGGTGCCGGAACGCATCTTCGACGCGGGCGAAACGCCGGCTTATTCGAA
This sequence comes from Citromicrobium sp. UBA3494, assembly GCA_002377695.1. Lineage (GTDB taxonomy): Bacteria > Pseudomonadota > Alphaproteobacteria > Sphingomonadales > Sphingomonadaceae > Alteriqipengyuania. Next base: position 213,140 of record DFQH01000004.1, read on the forward strand.
CTACGGCACCTCGCTGGCCGGATATATCGTCGAGCGTGTCTCGGGCGAGCCTTTCGACGATTATGTCGAACGGCACATCTTCGATCCACTCGGCATGGAGGATTCGACCTTCCGCCAGCCTGTGCCGGAAAGCATGCGCGGCAACCTCGCCACGGGCTATGACAAGGCGTCGGGCGAGCCGATCCCGTTCGAGATCGTCGGCCCGGCTCCCGCCGGATCGCTGACCTCGACGGGCACCGACATGGCGCGGTTCATGCTGGCGCACCTCAATGGCGGCGAGCTCGACGGCAATCGCATCCTGGAAGCCGATACCGCGCGCGAGATGCATACCAGCGCGACCGACATGATCCCCGGGCTGGACCGGATGCTGCTCGGCTTCTTCGAAACCGACATCAACGGCCAGGACGTGATCGCCCACCTCGGCGACACCGAGGGGTTTCATACCTCGCTCCACCTCTTTCTGGACGAAGGTGTGGGCCTCTATGCGTCGTTCAACAGCGGCGGCGAGGCGGGCGCGGTCAACGGCGTGCGGATCAACCTGTTCACCGAGTTCGCCGATCGTTACTTCCCCGGCCAGCCGGAAACGCGGCGGGTCGATCCTGAAACCGCCAAGGAGCATGCGCAGATGCTGGCGGGCAACTGGATGCCATCGCGCCGGGCGGATTCCACCTTCCTCAATCTCACCCAGCTTCTCGGCCAGACGACCGTGGGCGTGGACGCAGACGGCGACCTCGTGCTGCCGCCGGGCATGGGCCTCACGGGGCGCCCGGCCAACTGGGTCGAGGTGGAACCGTTCCTGTGGGAGGATCTCAACAGCCACCAGAAGCTGGGTGCCGAGGTTGTCGATGGGGAGGTTACGCGCTTCAGCCTGTCGATCATGTCCGCTTTCACGGTGTTCGAGCGGGCGCCGTGGTACAAGGATTCCTCGCTGCTGATGCCGCTGCTTTACGCGAGCCTTCTCATCCTGCTGCTCACGGCGCTGCTCTGGCCGACGGGTGCACTGGTAAGGCGGCATTACTCGGGCACGCTGGGGTACGAGGGGCGCGAGCTGCTCGGCTATCGCCTGTCGCGGATTGCCGCGGTGGCCATCCTCCTCGTGCTTGTCGGATGGGCCGTCACGATCACGCTGATGTTCGGCGACCTGACCAATCTCGGCGGGGCGTTCGATGCGATCGTCATCCTCTTGCAGATCGCCACGGTCGTCGTGTTCTTCGGCGGGCTGGGCATCTTCTGCTGGTATCTGTGGCAGGTCTGGACGGGCAAGCGCGCATGGACCGCCAAGGTCTGGAGCGTCCTGCTGGTGCTCGCTGGCGTGGTCATGGTGTGGATGGGTCTCGCCTTCCACCTGATCGGGTTCGGAACCAGCTACTGATGCCGGACCTGAAGCTCGAGGCGCGGCGCGAGACGCTGCGCCTCGCCGCACCGTTTCGCATTTCGGGCCATGTCTTCGAAAACTGCGATGTGATCGTGGCCACACTGTCGGATGGCGTGCACGAGGGGCGCGGGGAGGGCGGCGGCGTCTATTACCTGGGCGACGATGCCGATCATATGCTGGCCGAGATCGAGGCCGCGCGCGGCGTCATCGAAGCCGGGATCGAACGCGAGGATCTGCTGGAAGCCATGCCTGCCGGGGGTGGCCGCAACGCCATCGACTGCGCCTTGTGGGAACTGGAGGCGCGGCGCGCCGCCAGTCCCACCTGGAAAATTGCGGGGATCGATGCGCCGCTGCCGATCGTCACGACCTTCACGCTCGGGGCGGACACGCCGGAGGCGATGGCGGCCGGGGCGGTCCGTTACTGCGATGCGAAGGCCATCAAGATCAAGCTGACGGGCGATCTCGATCTCGACATTGAGCGCGTGCGCGCGATCCGGGAGGCGCGCGGCGACGTCTGGCTGATGGTCGACGCGAACCAGGGTTTTGCGGTCGGGGAGCTGGAGCCGCTCGTCTCGGCACTCGTCGACTGCAGGGTATCGCTGCTCGAACAGCCGCTTGCTCGCGACCGCGAAGCCGATCTCGAGGGTTTCGACTGCCCGATACCTCTTGCAGCAGACGAAAGCGCGCTCACCAGCGCCGATGTCGCGTGGCTGGCAGGAAGGTTCTCCGTCTTCAACATCAAGCTCGACAAGTGTGGCGGGCTGACCGAAGCGTTGAGGATCGCGCACCTGTGCCGCGAGCACGGGCTGCAGGTGATGGTCGGCAACATGGTTGGCTCGAGCCTCGCCATGGCGCCCGCTTTTATCCTCGCCCAGCTGTGCGATTACGTCGATCTGGACGGACCCACCTTCCTCGCGAAGGACCGCGAACCATCGCTGCGTTATGAAAACGGCATGGTCAGCTGCGGCCAGGACGTGTGGGGCTACGTCGCGTGACGACCACCCTGGCTCCGGGTGGCGAGAAGACCTGGTTCGGCCAGCCGCGCGGCCTGACCGTCCTGTTCCTCACCAACATGTGGGAGCAGTTCTCCTACTACGGCATGCGCGCGCTGCTCGTCTATTACATGACGCTGGAGCTGCTGATCGAGCAGGGCATGTCGTCCTACATCTACGGCACCTACACCGCGCTCGCCTATTTCACGCCGATCTTCGGCGGGATCATCGCTGACCGCTGGCTGGGCAAGCGGCGCGCGGTCATCCTTGGCGGCACGATCATGGCGCTGGGCCACTTCCTGATGGCCTTCGAGCCCATGCTTTACGTCGCGCTGGGCACCATCGCGCTGGGCAACGGGTTCTTCCTTCCCAGCCTGCCGAGCCAGATCAACGACCTTTATGCGGCGGACGATCCGCGCAGGCCGTGGGCCTATAATATCTATTACGTCGGGGTGAATATCGGCGGGTTTCTCGCCCCCCTGATCTGCGGCACGCTGGGTGAATTCTACGGCTGGCACTACGGCTTCGGGGCGGCGGGTGTCGGGATGGTCGCCGGGTTGCTGATCTACCTGTGGGGCGGAAAATACCTGCCGCCCGAGACCCGCGAACCCGCCGCTGTAGAAGAGGACGAGGGCGGAACCTGGCAGGGGTTCGACCGGGCAACCCTGATGCTGCTGGGCGCGCTGCTGCTCGCCGTCACGCTGTTTCGCAGCGCCTACGAACAAGTGGGCAACACGGTTGCCCTGTGGGCGAACGAGGGTGTGGACCGCACCGCGTTCGCCTTCGAAATTCCGATGACCTGGTTCCAGTCGCTCAATCCGATGATCGTGATCCTGCTCACTCCCTTCCTGCTCGCGCGCTGGCGACGACAGGCGGAGGCGGGAACGGAGCATTCGCCGCTCCAGAAGATGGCGATCGGCGCGCTGGTCGTCGCGTGCGCCTACGTACTGCTCGCGTTCGCTGCCGCGATCCAGCAGGATGGGCAGGCGAGCTGGATATGGCTGGTCGCGTTCTTCGTAATCCTGACCACGGGCGAGCTTTACATCCTCCCCAACGGTCTCGGGATCTTCGCGCGGCTCGCCCCGCAGCGTCTAGGAGCGAGCACCGTAGCCAGCTGGTTCTTCGCGATTTTCACCGGCAGCCTCGCCGGCGGCCTTGTGGGAAGCTTCTGGAGCGACCTGACCCCTGCGATCTATTTCGGCCTTCTGGCCGGGATCGCGATTGCTGCAGCGATCGTCCTGCGGACGCTGGACGCACCTGCGAGGCGGGTTTTTGCTGCCAGATTCGGATCGGATGAGCGGATTTCGGACACGAACGATCAGCCGGGCGCCGATATTTGACATTTCTCTTTCAAGGACATTAATGTCCTGATTAGAAAAAAACATCCTTTCGAGTCGGAATTGTTTCGATTCGGGTGCCAACGTCAGAAGGGATTTAGGGGTATGACCAAGGCCGGACTTTGCAATCGCGCGATCCTTGCGACGGGCGTCGCCATCCTTGCCGTATCGACGCCGACGATCGCAGCCGCACAATCTGCCGACGACGGGGGCGAGGTCGAAGAGACGCGTCCCCAAGAACCCCGTTCGGTGATTGTCGTCACCGCGCAGAAGCGTACCCAGGCGCTCGACGAGGTGCCGCAGTCGATCAGCGTCGTCGGAGGCGACACGCTCGAGCGGCAGCAGGCGGACAGCTTCACCGATTATGTCGAACTCGTCCCCAGCCTCAGCCTGACCCAGAGCAACCCTGGCGAAACCCGCGTGATCCTGCGCGGGGTGAACACCGGCTCGGTCGGGTCGACCGTGGCCATCTACGTCGACGAGACGCCCTTCGGTTCCAGCACCAGCCTCGGCAACGCAGCGGTTCTGGCGGGCGATTTCGACACCTTCGACCTTGAACGGGTGGAGGTGCTTCGCGGCCCGCAGGGGACGTTGTATGGATCGAATGCGCTGGGTGGGGTGATCCGCTTCGTCACTACGCCGCCGCAACTCGGCGAGTTCGAAGGACGTGCACAAGCCGGGATCGAAACCGTGGACGGCGGCGGCGTGGGCTATCTGGCCAATGGCGTGGTCAACGTGCCGTTGGGCGACGCCCTGGCCGTCCGTGCCAGCGGGTTCTACCGCAAGAAGGCCGGCTTTATCGACGCGATCGGCCGCGCACCCGAAGAAGAGATCGACGAAGCCGAAATCTACGGCGGACGGATTTCTGCGCTGTTCGAACCGACGCCCGAATTCTCGGCCCGTCTCACCGCGCTCGCGCAGAACATTCGCGCTGGCTCGCCCAGTTCGTATGACGCCGACCCGGTGACCGGCGATTCGATCACGGTGGCCCCCAACACCAATACGCCCGTCAGCGGGCTGGTGCGGACGGAATTCTATCCCGAGGACAATGATGTCGAATATCGTCTCTACAACGGCACGCTCGAATACGATTTCGGCCCCGTATCGCTGACCTCGGTCACCAGTTACGGCGAGCTGGACCAGCGCCAGCGGACCGACAACACGATCGGCTTCGGGTCCACCGTGACTTTCGTCTATCAATCCTTCGGCGGACGGACCGACGACGTCGGCGTGTTTCTCGACGCACCGCTCAAGCAGGAAAAGTTCACACAGGAAGTGCGGTTGGCGTCGGCCGACGGGCCCTTCGAATGGCAGATCGGCGGATATTTCACCGACGAGAAGGTCGAAATCGTGCAGAGCCTGATCCCGTTCGTGCAGGATACCGGCGTGCTGTTCGATCCGACCGTGCTCGGCTTTTCCGACCTGCTGATCCTCAACCTCGACTCCGAGTACGAGGAGATCGCGGGATTCGCCAATGTCAGCCTCGAGCTGACGCCGTGGTGGGAGATTGGCGGCGGTATCCGCTACAGCCAGAACGACCAGAGCGTGGTTCAGACCGAACGCGGCGCCTTCCAGCCATTACAGGGCCTGCCCTCTCCCAACATCACGCAGGGCGAGTCGAGCGAGGACGTGGTCACATGGTCGGCAGACACACGCATCGAACTGAGCGGGCTCAGCTCGATCTACGCGCGGGTGGCCAAGGGTTACCGCCCCGGCGGGCCCAATGTCGTGCCCCCGGGCGCTGCGGCGGACTTCCCGCGTCAGTACGATGCCGATACGCTGATCAGCTACGAGCTTGGGTTCCGCGGCGAAACGATCGACCGCAGTTTCGCGATCGATGCCGCAGTCTATTATCTCGATTGGAACGACATCCTCATCTTCGGAGCGTTCGATAGCGCGATCGGCCCGGTGGGGGCGAATGACAATGGCGGCGACGCGCGTGTCTATGGCGCGGAACTGACCGCGACCATACGCCCGGTCGACGGTTTCAGCCTGGTGCTGAACGGCGCCTACAACGACGCAGAACTGGTCGACGATACGCCCCCGGTGACCGGCGGCCTCGCGGGTGACCAGCTGCCCTATACGCCCGAACTGACCGCCACGATGAGTGTGGATTACGAATGGAGCCTGGGCGGCGGCACGCTTGCATTCGTAGGCGGCGATGTTCGCCTGGCGAGCGACCAGGCAGGCGGTTTCGATCAGACCTATCGGACCCTGTTCGGGCGCAGGCTGCAAATCGATGGCTACCAGAAGGTCGATCTGCGTGCTGGCGTGGCCTTCGATAATTTCAGTGTCACCGCCTTCGCCAACAACGTGACCAATAGTCGCGGCTTGACCAGCTTCGGCGATCTCGGGGATCGTCCGGGTAATCTGCTGGCCGCCTCCCCCATCCGCCCGCGGACCTTCGGTGTGACCGCCGCAGCAAGCTTCTGATGGCAGATGGCAAGGGGGGCGCATTGGCGCTGGCAACAAGGGCATTGCCCCACGACGAAGGCACGCTCGCCTCGCCTCGGCCCGAAGACGAGGCGGGCATCAGGGCTGGCGGATTGCGCACGCCATACCTGCTCTTCATCGGGGACTGCACGGAACCCGGCTATGCCAAGACGGCTTTCGGCCTGCGCGATTGGGCGGGCGAAAAATGTCTCGGCGAATATGCGCTGGTCGGCGCCACCGTCTCCACCGGACTCACCCGCCTCACGCCCGCGCAGGCACGCGAGCGGGGCGCCAGGTCGATGGTGATCGGCATCGCCAATTCCGGCGGCCGGATCGCGCCGGAATGGATTCCCGCGCTGGAAGAGGCGCTGGCGGCGGGGCTCGACCTGATCAGCGGAATGCACGCGCGGCTCGCCGATCTGCCGGGCTTGCGTGCCGCTGCGGAGAAATACGGGCAGCGCCTGGTCGATGTGCGTACCCCACCGCCGGACCTGCCTGTCGCAACGGGACGAAAGCGCGATGGCAAGCGCATCCTTACGGTCGGGACGGATTGCGCGCTGGGGAAGAAATACACCGCACTTGCGATCGCGAAGGCCCTTTGTGCGCGCGGGATCAATAGCGATTTCCGCGCCACCGGACAGACCGGCATTCTGATCGCGGGTGCGGGCATTGCGCTGGATTCGGTCGTTGCGGATTTCGCCGCAGGCGCGGCAGAGCTGCTCTCCCCGGACAATGCGGCCGATCACTGGGACGTGATCGAAGGGCAGGGGTCGCTGTACCACCCAGCCTATGCGGGCGTCTCGACGGCGCTGTTGCACGGCAGCCAGCCCGACGCCTTCGTCATCTGCCACGATCCCTCGCGCACGCATGTGCTGGGGCACCCGCATTTCCCGCTGCCCGATATCGAAGACCTCGCCGAACTCACGATCCGGCTGGGTCGCAGGACCAATCCTGCCATCCGTTGCGCGGGCGTATCGCTCAACACCTCGGCGCTGGGTTCCGAGAAAGCGCTGAGTCTGCTGACTGGCGAGACAGCCCGGCTGGGCATGCCGGTTGCCGATCCGATGCGCGGCGGCGATCTGTTCGACAAGCTGGTCGAAAGCTGTCTCGCCGAATGAGCGGAGCGGTCGCCTCGGACGGGTCCTTCCGGCGGCTGGTGCTGCCGGGGCTCGCGTTCAAGGCGGTCGTGATCGGCGGGGGGTATGCCACGGGGCGCGAGATCGCGGAGTTCTTCGTCGGTAGCGGACCGATGGGCGGCCTGCTTGGCCTGCTGCTGGCGATGGCGATCTGGAGCATCGTGTGCGCCGTCACCTTCGAATTCGCGCGGCAGGTGCAGGCAACGGATTATCGAGGTTTTTTCGCTGAACTTCTCGGCCCCGGCTGGATCGCGTTCGAAATCGCCTATGTTCTGTTCATGATCCTCGTCATCGCCGTGATCGCGGCTGCGGCGGGCGAGATCGGTACCGCCTTGTTCGCCTGGCCCACATGGATCGGGACCGCCCTGCTGCTGGGCCTGATCATCGCGGTGGTCAGCCGCGGCACCGCGGCGGCAGAGCGCCTGTTCCGCTATTCTTCCGTGCTGATCTACGCCATCTATGCGCTGTTTCTGATCCTGGCACTGGCTGCGTTCGGCGATCAGATCGGCGGCAAGCTCGCCGCGTCCGCTCCTGGTGCCGGATGGGTTGCAGGAGGCGTGACTTACGCCAGCTACAACGTGATCGGCGCCGCGCTCATCCTGCCATTCCTTCGTCACCAGACGTCGCGCCGTGATGCGCTGTATTCGGGGTTGCTCGCCGGACCGCTCGCCATGCTCCCCGCACTGGGTTTGTTCCTCAGCATGATCGCCTTCACGCCCGAGATCGGCGAGGCAGCCTTGCCTTCGGACTTCCTCCTTACGCGGATCGGGGTGCCTTGGTTCGGCTTCGTCTTCCAGGCGATGATCTTCGTCGCGCTGCTCGAAACCGGCATCGGCATGGTCAACGCGCTGGAGGAGCGCGCTGCTGCCGCTGTCCGCAGCCGGGGCGCCACCATGCCTGCAACCGCGCGCATTGCCCTCAGCGCGGCGATCGTGATCGGATCGGGCGTCCTTGCCTCGAAGCTCGGCCTGATAGACCTGATCGCCTCAGGCTACGGTGTGTTCGGCTGGATCATGCTGTTCCTTTTTGTCGTGCCGCTGCTGACGCTCGGCACCTATCGCATCATAATCCGCCCACGGGAGATCGCATCGACATGACCCACCTGCGCCCGGCCCGCCTTCTCACCGTATTGCTGGCGAGTGCCAGCCTTTTTGTGGCTCCTGCATCTGCCGCGCCGCCTGAAGACCTGGAGGCGAGGGCCGAAGCACTGATCGATCGCTTCGAGGCGCCGGGCCTCTCGATCGCTATCGTCGAGGATGGCGAGGTCACCTTTGCCGACGGGTTCGGCGTGACCGACCTGCAGGATCCGGCCGCGGTCGGTCCCGACACGAATTTTGCGATCGGTTCGGTGACCAAGGCTTTCACCGCGACCGCGCTCGCGATCCTCGTCGACGAAGGGCGGATCGGCTGGGACCAGAAGGTGGTCGATATCATGCCCGAATTCCGCATGAAGGATGCCTGGGTGACGCGCGAGATGACCGTGCGCGACCTGCTCGTCCATCGTAGCGGGCTTGGCCTTGGCGCGGGCGACCTGCTGTTCGTGCCGCGCAGCGACCTTACCCGGGCTGACGTGGTCGAGCAGCTGGGCGAAATCCCGCTCGAAACCAGTTTTCGCAGCAGCTACGCCTACGACAATATCCTCTACATGGTAGCTGGCCGCCTGATCGAGCGGGTGACCGGCGAAAGCTGGGAGAGCTTCGTCACCCGACGCATTCTTCTGCCGGCGGGGATGACCAGCGCCACGGTAGAGAACGACTCGCGTGGGCCGGACGATCTGATGGCGGATGGGCACGCGCGGATCGACGGTCCGATCCGCGGACTGGGCACGATGGAGCGGCTCGACGATTCGCTCGTGGTGGCACAGGTCGCTGCCCCGGCAGGGGGGATCGCCGCGAGCGCCAAGGACATGGCGAAATGGATCGAGCTGCAGCTCGCGCTGGGCGACCTGCCGGGAGATGCGCGGCTGTTCAGCGAGGAACAGGGGCGCGAGATGTGGAATCCGGTCGTCCTGATGCCTACGCCGATGTACGCGGGCGAGCTGGCTGAGACCGCCCCTTTGTTCAACACCTACGCGCTTGGCTGGAACGTGCGGGATTACCGCGGCGAACGGGTCATCATGCATGGCGGCGGAGTATACGGATCGATCACCCGCCTCGTGTTGCTGCCCGATCGCAACGTGGGATTCTTCCTTGCCACCAACAGCGAGGAGTCGGGGCTGCTGACCGGGCTGCAGTTCGAACTGCTCGATCATTATCTGGGCGTGGAGGGGAACGACTGGCCCGCCGCCTTCGGGAAGTTCATCGACGACTATTTTGCCAATGCCGCCAGCCAGATGGCAGGGCCGGGCAAGGAGCCCGCCGATGTGGGCCCCTCGCTCCCGCTGGCGGGCTATGCGGGCGAATATGCCGATCCATGGTTCGGTACGATCGCGGTGAGCGAAGAGAAGGGCGGTCTGACGGTCCGGTTCCCGCACTGGGAAGGGGTTACCGCCCGCCTCGAGCACTATCAGTATGACACCTTCATCACGCGCTACGAGGACGAGAGCTTCGAACCGGCCTACGTGATCTTCGCGCTCGATGCACAAGGGAAGGTGGACCGGGTCACCATGAAGGCGGTCTCACCGGTAGCCGATTTCAGCTGGGACTATGACGACCTGCTGTTCAAGCCGGTCGCTTCGAACGGGCAATGAAGGACCGGGGCATGAGGTGTGAAGAGCAGCCGAAGGCTGGTCGGGCCATGGTTGCGGTGCTTGCCGCCGCAGCGCTCGCAGGCTGCGCCACGGGTGTCGAAAGCGAAGCCGGGGTGGCAAGGGCGGGGGAGGTTCATCGCGAACTCCTGGTACTCGACACACATCTCGACACCGCGATCAATTTCGGACGCGAGGGATGGGATTTCTCCCAAGCGCATGACGTCTCGAGCGAGATCGCGCAGGTGGATCTTGGCCGGATGGCGGCAGGCAACCTCGATGGCGGCTTCTTCGTCATTTTCACCGAGCAGGGCCCATTGACGGCCGAGGGATATCGCAGCGCGCTCGATCACGCGCGCGAGCGCTCCGAGGCCATCGACCGGGAACTGGCGAAACATCCGGGCATGGTCGGCCTGGCGAGGAGTGCGGCAGAGGCCGAAGCGCTGATCGCGCAGGACAGGCTGATCGCATTCAAGTCGATCGAGAACAGCTATCCGATCGGCGAAGACCTCTCGCTTCTGCGCGAATTCTACGACGCCGGCGTGCGCATGGCGGGGCCGGTCCACGGCGAGACGAACCAGCTGGGCGACTCAGCCACCGACGATGCCAGATGGAACGGGCTGAGCCCGCTCGGCCGGCAATGGGTGGGCGAGATGAACCGGCTGGGCATCATCATCGATGCCAGCCACGCGTCGGACGCCGTCCTCGACCAGGTGCTGGAGCTTTCGAAAGCGCCGATCATCCTGTCGCATTCCTCGCCTCGCTGGGCGTACGACCATCCGAGAAATATCGACGACGATCGCATTCGCCGGATCGCTGCGAGGGGCGGCGCGGTATGCATGTCGTCGATCTTCATGAGCGAACTGGACCTGTCGGGAGAGCGCGGCGAACTGTTTGACCAATACGATCGCATCGCGCAGATGACCCCTGCGCAGCAGCGCGAACTCAGCCGCAAATGGCGCGCGCTCGACGCCAGCCAGCCGATGTGGGACGTCAGCTTCGATCGCTACATGGAGGCACTGCTCCATCTGATCGACGTGGCGGGCGTCGATCACGTGTGCTTCGGTACCGATTGGGACGGCGGCGGCGGCATTGATGGGTTAATGGATGTGACCGATCTGCCCGACGTCACAGCCCGGCTGATCGAAGCTGGCTATTCGAAAGAGAGCATCGGCAAGATGACAGGGGGCAACGTTTTGCGGATCATGCGCGCCGTCGAGGCGACGCGTATGCGTTGACGGGCTGCCGGCACGGCTTTTTTCCGCTCCGGGAGGGAAACCACGACCGCCGCGGTTGCCGGCCAAAGGGGACGGAATCTCCGCACTGGACGACCGGTCTCGGCCTGCTCCCATCCCGGCGCCATGGGATACGCTGAAACCTCGCCTGTCCGGCATTTCCGATGCCACCATGCGCTATCGCTCCATTGGGGAGCTGGGGGTTTTCTGTATCCTCCTCATGCGTCGCAGTCCCTTGCCCGCGCACCTGGCCGAGGCTAAACACGGCCTCGCCGGAACGGGAAACCGGACATTTCACAAGCTTGAGGTGTTTGCGGCTTGGGGTGCTGCTGCCCCAGCCATTCCCGCTTCCACCCTCAGGCCGAAACGCGGGAAAGCGAAGATGGAATATCTCCACACCATGATCCGGGTCACCGATCTGGCCGAATCACTCGATTTCTTCTGCAACAAGCTGGGCCTGGTGGAAGTGCGGCGCGTCGATGTGGAGGCCGGGCGCTTCACACTGGTCTTCCTGTCCGCCCCCGGCGACGAGACACGAGCACGGGCGGATCAGGCCCCTCTGGTCGAACTCACCTACAACTGGGACCCGGAAGACTATGACGGCGGCCGCAATTTCGGCCACCTGGCTTACCGGGTGGACGATATCTACGCCGCGTGCCAGCGCCTGATGGACAAGGGCGTGACGATCAATCGCCCGCCGCGCGACGGGCACATGGCCTTCGTTCGGTCGCCCGACGGTATCTCGATCGAGCTGCTCCAGAAGGGCGAATCGCTGCCTGCGCAGGAGCCCTGGGCGTCGATGGAAAATACCGGCACCTGGTGAGCCCTCCGGCGCGCTGCGCCCCTTTTGCCACATTCGCCGGAAATTGACGGAACGCGGGAACCGCCCGGTTTCCCTTGGCTTGCGCGCTGCTTTTGCCGTCTCCCTTTTGTTCCCACAGGAAATTCGGGAACGCTGCTCACGAGCTGTGCATTTTTCGCGCTATAAAGCACTCAGGTGCCCATCTTAGGAGTTGACCAATGTCGAGCATGCCATTCCGCAGCAGCCGTCCGGACAGCTGGACCACCCCGCGTTCGCACACCGACGCGACGCTTCGCATGATGAAGTACGGCAAGATCCAGCCAATGCATCAGCCCACTTTTCTGGAGCGGCTGTTCGGCGCGCACTGAGCGCATATATCTCTGAATGAAAAAGGGCCGGGGCGCTTGATTGCGCTCCGGCCCTTTTCCTTTGTCAGGTCGGTCTAGCCGATCACACTTCCGCTTCCACTTCGGCGGGGGGCGCGTCGGCTTCGTGCGTGGGGCCGGCTTCCTTCTCGCCACGCGACAGCTTGAACACCACGCCCGACAGCAGAGCCAGCGCCAGGATATTGGGCAGCAGCATCGTGGCGTTCGAGATATCGCCCAGACGCCAGACCAGCTCGCTCGGCTGCGCTGCCCCGATGAAGATCACCACGCACCACAGGATGCGCCATGCGACGTGCAGCTTCTTCTCGTTCGCCCGCGTGGCGGACTTGCTGACCCGGTCGTAGATAAAGGTGATCGCCCGCTCGCCGTAATAGCTCCATGTGAGCAGGGTGGTGAACACGAAGAGGATCAGCACGATCGAGGCCACCAGCGTCCCGATCGGGATCGAGCCGAGCATGGCAGGGAAGGCCGCGGCGAAGGCTCCGCTGGTCATCTCGAAGCCCACCCGGTCGGATTGCCAGGCGTGCAGCACCGCCTGGCCTTCGTGCACGAAGTCGCCGCGTACGGTCAGGATGACGAGTGCGGTCATGGTGCAGATCACGATGGTGTCGATGAAGGTGCCCAGCATCGCCATGCGGCCCTGCACTTCGGGATCGTTGGTCTGCGCGACGGCGTGCGCGATAGGGGTGGAGCCCTGGCCCGCTTCGTTCGAGAACAGCCCGCGCGCAACGCCTGCGCGGATCGCCATGATGATGGCCGCACCGGTGAAGCCGCCAACCGCGCTTTGCGGATTGAACGCCCCCGTGAAGATGAGACTGAAGGTTTCGGGCAGATCGCCGAAATTGAGGATCAGGGCGATCACCGCCATGACAATGTAGGCGGCGGCCATGAAGGGAACGATGCTTTCGGCCACCCGGCCGATCGACTTGATGCCGCCGATGATGACGATGAAGACGAGGATGGCGACGATCAGCCCGCCGATCCATTCTTCGATGCCGAACAGTTCCTGCATGCCGTCGGCCACCGCATTGGCCTGGATCGAGTTGCCGGTGACCAGCGCGGAAAACAGCGTGCCGATACAGAACACGACGGCAAGCCATGTCCACTTGGGGCCAAGGCCCATCGTGATGTAGGTCATCGGACCGCCGCGATAGACGCCGTCCTCGGTCCGTTCGCGGTAGCGGATGGCGAGCGCGCCTTCCGCAAAGGCCAGAGCCATGCCGAACAGCGCGGTGATCCACATCCAGAAGATCGCGCCGGGCCCGCCCAGCGCGATGGCCGTCGCGACACCCGCGAGGTTGCCGGTGCCGACCTGGCCGGAAAGCGCGGTGGAGAGTGCGGCGAAGGGCGAGATTTCACCGCTGCCCGCGCCCTTGCGGCCCGGGAACAGGCCCTTGATGGCGCTGCCCAGCTTCACGATCGGATAGAAGCGCAGCCCGATCATGAACCACAGGCCCACGCCCAAAAGGATCAGAGCAAGCGGCGGAAACGGAATCACCGCCTCGCCGTCCCATGTTCCGCCCCAGATGAAATCCGAAATATTAGTGACCGGCGCGATCATGCGTTCGCCGAAAGTGATCTGCGGTTCCGCAGCCATGCGAAAGTCCCCCATGCGTCCCTGAAAGAAGAGACGCTATATCCGGGGCCGGTCCAGCGCAACGGATTTTCCCGGTGCTTGCGTTTGGTGGCAACGCCGCCTAGATGCGGTCGGGTCTCTCGACATCGAAGCTGCAGACCTGCCTTCCCGATCATGCGATCTGGAAGGCGATCCCGGCTTCCCGGAAGAGACGTTGGTTTGGTTCGATACACAGCAGGTGGGACGGCAAAAATGGCCGAAGGCAAAGCCGAAACGAAAAAGCGCAGGACGTCGATCAGCGAATTCGCGCGTCAGGTGCGTACGGAGACGAGCAAGGTCGTCTGGCCCACGCGGCAGGAAACGATCCAGACCGCGATCTTCGTCAGCATCCTGGTGCTGATCCTTTCGCTGTTCTTCCTCGGCATCGATTCCCTGTTCGGGGCGATCGTCCGCTTCCTCCTCACGCTCGTCTGAGCCGCCTTTTCCCGCAGGACATTTGCATGGCACGCTGGTACATCATTCACGCCTATTCCGGTTTCGAGAACAAGGTCCGCGACGCGATCATCGCCGAGGCAGAGCGCCTGGGCCTGTCCGAGGGTGTCGAGGAGGTCGAAGTGCCGACCGAGACCGTGACCGAGGTCAAGCGCGGCAAGAAGGTTCAGGTCGAACGCAAGTTCATGCCCGGCTACGTGCTGGCCAAGCTGAACATGACCGACGATGTCTATCACCTCGTCAAGAACACGCCCAAGGTCACCGGCTTCCTGGGCGCGGGCAACAAGCCGCAGGCGATTTCCGAGAAGGAAGCCGCGCGCTATTTCGGCGGGGTGGAAGAAGCGAAAGCCGCGCCCAAGCAGCAGGTTTCGGTCGATTACGAAATCGGCGACCAGGTCAAGGTGCTCGACGGGCCCTTCGCCAGCTTCAACGGCGTGGTGGAAGAGCTCGATTTCGACAAGGCGAAGGTCAAGGTCTCGGTCTCAATCTTCGGCCGCGCGACCCCGGTCGAGCTGGACTTCGAACAGGTCGAACTGGTCAAGTAGGAACCGGGACGGGCGCGCGCCGGATGAAGACGCGCCCCGGCATCTGTCATCGCAAGAAGCAATACGCGACCCGCGAAGCAGCCGAACTGGCTGCGCGCGAGGCGCCGTTCACTCTGCGCGCCTATCGCTGCGCGCTATGCCGCCGGTTCCATCTGACGAGCCGCACCAAGGGCATGAAAATCCCGCGCCACGAACTCGCTGCGCGCCGTTCGGGCCAGCCGAACGGCTAGGCTAGCCAGCCGAGGCTCTGGCTGTAGGCGAGGCTGAGCATGATCGTATCCACCGCCGCATGGGCGAGGATGCAGGCCCACAGGTTGCCGCGATTGGCGAAGCGCAGCCAGGCGAGAAACAGGCCGATGCTGGCTGTCACCAGCACGCCGCCCCAGCCCTGGTACAGATGCGGCAGGCCGAACAGGGCGGCCTGGATAATGGCGGCGGGCCACTTGCGCCCGCGCATGCCGCGCAGCCGCATCAGCCGGTCCATCAGGAAGCCACGATAGAGCAGTTCCTCCCCGAAGCCTGCGGCGAACCATGCGACAAGCACGATCCACAATGCGAAACTCGTCGGACTTTCGGTGACATAGTCCATCACCAGCGACACATCGATGGGTGGCAGCCCCAGCGCGTCGATCACGATCCCGCCGATGGCAAACAGCGCGATGATCGCGCCCGTGCCAAGCGCCGCCAGCCCGAGCGTGCGCTGCATGTTCGTGGGTGGGCGGATCTTCCACGCGTGGCCAAGGCAGTTGTCCGACGCGAGCCACAGCCGCGCTACCAGCAGGGCGGCGACCATGCTTGCCACGACCGAGCCGAGCACACCGGCATTGGTTTCGCCGAAGATCAGGATGGGCGGGATGCTGGCGAGAAAATAGGCCAGCGCCACGCTGCCGAGTTGTACCGCGAACCGCAGCCAGCCTAGTCGACGCAGGCGGTTTCTGGCGAGGGAGCGTGGCTTCATTCCACGCTATCAACTGCCGAAGATCGATTCGTTTCGCAAGCCCGGGGCAGTGGCGTCTTTCCAATACGGGATGTGTCGGGGCGCAAATCCTGCGAATGGTTGGAAAGGCCGCAGAGCCTTGCAATTTTCCGCCGATCCGCTAGGTGGCGCACTTCCCAGACATTGTTCGGGATTTCCACGCGGGAGGGGCACCCCGGTTCCCCGCCTGACCGCTTACCATGAGCCGTAGACGAAAGTGTGCGGCGACAGTGAGAAAAGGAGGCCTCTCATGGCCAAGAAGATCGAAGGTTACATCAACCTTCAGGTGCCCGCCGGCACCGCCAACCCCTCGCCGCCGATCGGCCCTGCGCTGGGTCAGCGCGGCGTGAACATCATGGAATTCTGCAAGGCGTTCAACGCCGCGACGCAGGACCTTGAGAAGGGCGCCCCGATCCCGACGAAGATCACGGTCTATGCCGACCGCAGCTTCACCTTCGTCACCAAGAGCCCGCCCGCCAGCTTCCTCATCAAGAAGGCGATGAAGATCAAGTCGGGTTCGAAAGAGCCGGGCAAGAACATCATCGGTTCGATCAAGGTCAGCCAGCTGTCCGAGATCGCGGAGCAGAAGATGAAGGATCTGAACGCGAACGACATGGATCAGGCGATCAAGATCATCGCCGGTTCCGCCCGTTCGATGGGCATCGAAGTGGTGGAGGGCTGATCATGGCGACGCTTAGCAAGAAGCAGAAGACGCTGAACGAGAAGCTGGACGCGGAAAAGCTGTACACCTTCGACGAGGCGCTCAGCACGCTGCGCGAGCACAAGGCGAAGTTCGACGAGACCGTCGAAGTCGCGATGAACCTCGGCGTCGATCCGCGTCACGCGGACCAGATGGTTCGCGGCATGGTCGCGCTGCCTTCGGGCACCGGCAAGGACGTGAAGGTCGCCGTGTTCGCCAAGGGTGACAACGCCGACAAGGCGCTGGCCGCCGGTGCCGACAAGGTCGGTGCGGAAGACCTGATGGAAGACATGCAGGCCGGCAACCTCGATTACGACCGCGTGATCGCGACGCCCGACATGATGGGTGTCGTCGGCCGCCTCGGTAAGGTGCTGGGCCCCAAGGGCCTGATGCCGAACCCGAAGCTTGGCACCGTGACCCCGAACGTGGAACAGGCCGTGAAGGACGCCAAGGGCGGCCAGGTCGAATTCCGCGTGGAAAAGCAGGGCATCATCCACTCCGGCCTCGGCAAGCTTTCGTTCAAGGACGAAGACCTGAAGACCAACTTCAAGGCCTTCACCGACGCGATCGTCAAGGCGAAGCCCTCGGGCGCGAAGGGCAAGTACGTCAAGAAGGTCACGCTGACCTCCTCGATGGGCCCGGGCCTGAAGATCGACCTGGGTGAAGTCGAAGGCGCGTAATTCGTTTGGCCTCGAGCGCCAGCGGCTGCATCCGCAGCCTTGGCTAACGCGCTGACGCTCCGGCTCCGGCCTTGCCAACCCTACGGGTCGGGTTCGCTAAAGATATGAGAGGGCCGGGGGAGCGATCCTCCGGCCCTTCTTCTATGCTTGGGCCGGCGCCTCGGATGTGTCGGACCTGAGCAGTCGGCTATAAATCCAGCCGATGCCGATCAGGCTGAACCCGAGCGCCAGGAAGCTCGCCACGCGCAGAAGCCCGTCGAGCCCCGCCGCGTCGATCAGGAACACCTTGGCCACCGCGCCCAGCATCAGCACCAGCGAACCCACGCGCCAGCGCCGCTGCTTGCGCCACCATCCCCAGGCGAGGAAGGCCAGCGCTACCACAATGCCCAGCAGCGAACGCAGCAGGTCTTCGCTCGCGCCCATCGGACTGGCAACGAGCACCGAGCCTGCGAAGGCCTGACGCAGGGTGCTGAGCACGAATCCCAGCGCGAGCGCCATCAGCACGACATCGCTCGCCAATCGACCCCGTGCGAAACCCGCCCGCTCGATCTCGCGACCGGCGAGCCATGCCGCGATCGCGCCGAGCGCGTAGGACGGAAGAAGCAGGTTGGCGAGCGGCCATGGCCCCACCGCCTGCGCATCCCAAAGTGGGTTGTGCAGCACCAAACCGAACACCACGAAGTGGGCGAGCGACAGCGCAACCAACGCGCGCCCGGTCCACACCGCCCAGCTTGCCGCGCGCGCAGACCCAACAGCCACCAGCGCGAAACCCGCAGCAAGCAGCAGCGCCTGCCACCCCGTCCGCTCCAGCAGGCCCTGCGCCGCGAAGGCCTGCGGATCGGATAGCGGGAACAGCTGGCGATAGGCGATGTGTGCGATAATGACGGCCAGCGCGATTGCCGAGCCAGCGGTGATCAGTCGCAGCTCGCGCAGCCGTCCGTCCAGCCGCCAGGACAGAAGGGCCGTGAGCAGCGCCACCGGTAGCAAACGGTTGGCGAGCATTGTCGGCAAGGGAAGCTCGCTTGCCGCGGCGGGCATCCCGACAAATGCCGGAGCAAGTGCGGAAGACCATGCGGCTATGGTCGGGATGGCCCAACCCGCCGCGATGCCGAGGATCGCAAGCGCGGCGTGGTGCCACCTTGGGAGGGCGAACAGGCACACGCTCGCCGCCACCGCCAGCGACCAGACGATCGCGGTGTTCGGTACGAGCGTGAGCAGCGCGAGATAGACGATCAGCGCGATTGCCGCGCCGTGGCCCCATTCGTGGCGCTCGCTCCTCGCGACCGTGCGGCCGATCGCTGCGGCGGCAACCGCCAGCGCGCCGAGCGCGACAATGCCCATGGCAAGCAGAACCTGCGCGCCTTGACCCTCGTGGAATTGCCAGATCGCGACCACGGCGAGCGCGGGCGGCACCGCTATGGCCTGCCAGCGGTCCTCTTCCCCCGCGCGTCTCAATCGGGCGAGCGCGATGGGGATCGCCGCAGTCAGCACTGCGATGCCTGTCGCGATCACCACGAAATCGCGCGCCGGTGCATCCCACCAAGCAAGCATCAGCAGTGCAAGCGCCGCTGCGAAGCCGCTGCCGCGCCGGATTGCCGGTTCGCGCCAGCCCAGCACGGCGAGCGCGATAAGCAACAGCAGATAGAGCCCCCAGGCGAGCAGGCTGAATTCGTTCAAAGCCAGCAGCATCGCCAGCTGGATGCTCGCGAGCGCGGCGGCCGCCGTGTAGCTCCACGAAGCCGATTGCGATCCGCGCAGCGCGATTACCGGAACGGCAGCGCCCAGCACGACGAGGTACAGACCCGTTGCGACGAAATCCCGCGTGGCGACCGGCATTGCCGACAGGACGAGCGCCCCCCAGCCGAACCCGCCGAGCAAGGCGACGAGCCCCAGCCATGCTGCGCCCATCCGCTGGCCGGTATAGGCGATCCCCGCCGCCAGCAGCGCGAGGTAGAAGGTGAGCAGCGGCAGGTTGGGGTCTTCGCTGGAAATCATGGCGGGAGTCGCAAACCCGCCCACCAGCCCCAGCAGTGCGGTCGGCAGGCCGAAGCGGAAGGCAAGCCCCAGCGCCAGTGCGGTGACCAGCGCCAGCCCGCCAAACGCGGCCCCTGCGCCGATCAGCGCGTAGACCGATCCAGCAAGGTAGAATGCAGCATAGAGCGTCGCCAGCCCGGCCCCTGCAAGTGCCTGGCGCACGCGCGGATCGGCCAGCCGCGCTTCGATACGGTGGGCGAGCTCCGCTGCCATCAGCAGTGCGATCCCGAAGGCGAAGCTCGCCGCCACCCGCACCGGCGGGGTCATCAGCCCGCTTTCGATCGCCAGCCGCACGAGGAAGATGCCCCCGATGGCGAGCGTGATCCCACCCGCCCAGATCGGCAGGCGCCGTCCGAACAGCTCTTCGAAATCGAGACCGCCGCGAGTGTCGGGCTCGTCATATCCGATTTCGGGCGACGGCGGGGCCGCCTCGCGCGGTTCGTCCGCCACAGGGTCTGCCGGTGCGGTGGGGTCGACCGCGGCGGGCTGCGATCGCGTGACATCTGTCGGGGCGTCGGCGGGCGCAGTGGGGCGCGTCCGCTCATGCCGATCCGGCTGACCAGCTTCGTGCAATCGCCACTCGAGCGCATGCAACCGCTCTTCGAGCGCGCCTTGCGAGGCGCGCAGGGCCTTGAGCTGGGACCAGAGCCAGGCGACCACTGCGCCAAGCACGACTATCAGCAAAGCTTCCAAGCGCACGACCCCCTAGGGCAATTGTGCTAGCGAGTTCGGCGGCGCGCGCAAGCTCTCAAGCGCGCAGCAGTTTCCTTGCCGACGCCAACGATTGCCGGGCTTGCACAAGCGCCTTCGCATGCGCCACGCCCGCATCGAAGCCCGCGCGCGCGCCCAGCAGCACCCGGTTGGCCAGCGTCCGCCGCAGCAGCACGAACGAACAGCACGCGACGCTGTTCGTGCCGAACAGCGCCTTGTGCGCGCCATCGCCTTCGGTGAAGTCGAAGAAGCGAAACCGCTCTTCCGCGAACAGCATGCGCAGCGCTTCCATCTGGAGTACGGTTCCGGGCGAAAGCTGCGCGTGGGCAGGGTCGTATCCCAGATGCGCGTAGACCAGCGTCTGTCCGCGAACGGGCAGGGAGAGGTAGGCGACCGGTTCGCCGCGCAGGAACAGCAGGAAGCACCGCATGCGCCCCGCCGCTGCCTCGGCCAGCATCTCATCGCGCGCGGCATCGCCGTCTGGCAGCCCGGCGTCGAGCAGTCGCGCCTGGTAGGTCTTTCCGGACAGAGGAAGCGCGAGCTGGAGAAAGTGCTCGACCTCCACCGCCGTGGTGTAGGCGCGGATATCCAGCGCGCCGCCATCCGTCTGGGCGAACTTCCTCGCCTTGCGCCGCAACGTGCCGCGCGTCTTGCCGGAGAAACGGGCGAGGTAATCCTCGAAGCTGCCATCCATCGCGATGTAGTGGCGGTGGAATTCCTCCCGCGCACCCGCGATGTGGTCCGGAAAGGCGGCGACAATCTGTCGCTCCATGGCGAGCGGGGCTGACAGCACCCTGATCCCGTCGCAGTGCGGGTTATCCAATGGTCGCGTTGGCGCAATGCCTGCCAGGGCTTCCTCCAGCGAGAACGCGAAGGGATCGAGCACCCGGTCGATCGTGAATAGCCGGCGGGCCCCGATCGTGAACGCGATCTGGGTACTTTCGGCTGCCATTACAGCGCACCGTAAAGAGTGTTCGATACGGCCTGCTCGGCATAACGCAGGCCCACCGCAATCGTGCTGGCGGGCACCGGGCGCGGCATTTCGGCGCGGTCGAAAACCTTCACCGGTGGAGATTGTGCGAAGTCGGCGGTCCATATCCCGTCGATATCCTGCAAGGCCCTGCACAATCCCTCGAACCGCGCGCGGACCACCTTGTTCACGGCCAGGCTGCGGCGGTTGATCAGTTCGAAACTGTGCGAAACCAGTGTGAAGCAGGTCATCCGCCCGTCGCGCGCATGAAGCAGGGCCGCGCGCATTTCCTTGAGCGAGAGGGCGGTGATCTGGGCGTGCCGCAGCCGTCCGCCAAGATCACCCACGCATGAGACGGGCACCTCGATAATGCCTTCGTACAGAAGGGGCTGGGTATCGGTGGCGCGCAGATCCAGCGCGCTGTCGCCGCCCACGATTCCGGGCGTGTGGCTGCTGTCGTAATACAGGCCGATTTCGCGTAGCGCGCGCAAGGTGTCTCTGTTCGCACCGTAATTGCCTGCGCGAAAGGCGACCGGATCCGGCGCGCCGGCGGCAACCAGCGTATCGCGAGCCCATTCGAGGATGCGGCACTGCTCCTCGAAGGCGAAATCCTTGATATTGCGTCCTTCGAGGCCGACGAACGGCCCGCCCGACGGTGCGAATTTGAGCCACTCCGTATGGCAGTGAAGCTGCACGTCCTGCCCTGCCGCAAGGATCGGCGCGACCACGTCCTCTATCGCGGCGACGCCCCACACAAGCGCAGGCATCGGATCGACGAAGAAGACCGCGCGCTGGCCATAGCGTTTCAGCAGCTCGAGCTTGTGCGTGATACCCGCCGGGCCATCGGGCGTGAGACAGGCGATAGAGCGCGCGAAGTTTTCCGCCCGATCGACCGGGCAGGGGCTGTTCGCCAGGGCCGAGGAGTACTCGGTATCGATGGTCAGGTAGACGCTCGTCATGACACCGCAGCGGTAGCACTACGGAGTTAATACGCGGTTCGCCTCTGTCGCTGCCTTGCTCAGATGCCGCCCGAGACCGGCGGATAGCCGGCGTCTGTCAGTGCTTCGCGCAGGTCCTTCGCGCAGGCCGCCAGCGCGCTCGCATCGGTCGACCGGATGACGAAATTGGCCCCGACCTTGCCTTCCCGGAAGAAGGGGTAGCTGCCGATCTGGCACTGGTCGTGGCGTTTCACCACTTCGCGCAGGAGTCCCGCCACCTCGCTCTCGGCGGTCCAGCAGCCCATCGTTTCGCTTTGCAGAGGCGCGCCGCCTTCCAGCGTGCCGGTCAGCGCGTCGAGCATGCCTGCCGTGATATGCGGCACGCCCGCCATCAGGTAGATCGTACCGATGCGGATACCCGGCGCGCCGGACATGCGATTGGGGATCAGCTCTGCCCCTTCGGGAACGCGCGCCATGCGCAGGCGATCTTCGGTCAGTCCGCCCGGTTTGTCCGCATAATAGCGTTCCAGCGTGGCGCGCGCTTCGGGATGGACCACCACGCCCACGCCAAGCGCGGCGGCAACCGCGTCCACCGTGATATCGTCGTGCGTGGGGCCGATGCCGCCGGTGGTGAAGAGATAATCGTTGCGTTCGCGCAGCGTGTTCACCGCCTCAACGATCCGGTCTTCCTCGTCCGGTACGACGCGCACCTCGGCCAGGCGGATGCCCTGCACCTGCAGCCATTCGGCCACCTGCGCGATATTCTTGTCGTGCGTGCGGCCGGACAGGATTTCGTCGCCGATAACGACGAGCGCGGCGGTCCAGATACGATCGGTCATGGAAAAAGGGCTCGCGTTCTCAGGTTGGGCTGCGCGCGGTGCTGGAAGGTGCCGGTGCCGCATGATCGTCCGGCGCGTGGCTCACGCCCTTGAAATGCAGGATGCCGTCGTCGATCGGGTCGCGCTTCATCTGCTTGCGGTCGACCCGGTAGTCCTGGTTGAGCCGCCAGGGGAAGGAAACCGCATTCCTCGGCATGATCGCCTTGGATCGCTGGATATACCCGGACGAGAAATCGAAGATGTCGTCCTCCTCAAGCGCGTCATCCTCCGCCTGGCTGAGCGCGGGCACCGCGATATCGGCGCCTTTCTCGTCCATCAGGTTGAGCACTTCGCACACGTATGCCGCATTGAGGTCGGCCCGCAAAGTCCAGCTGGCATTGAGATAGCCGAACACCACCGCCAGGTTCGGCAGGTTCGAGAACATACAGCCCTTGTAATAGAAGCGCTGCGCGAAATCGACGGGCTCTCCATCGACCGAGACCGCGATCTTGCCCGCTACGGCAAGCTTCAGGCCGGTCGCGGTGACGAGGATGTCGGCCGGTATCTCCCGCCCGTCCTCCAGCACGACCCCGTCTTTCGCGAAACGCGCGATGCGACCCGTGACGACGTCTGCCTTGCCGCTCTTGATCGCTTCGAACAGGTCCGCATCGGGCACCAGGCACAGGCGCTGATCCCACGGATCGTAGGGCGGGGTGAAAGCGGCCGCATCGTACTTGTCGCCCAGGTTCTCCCGCATCTTCCTGGTCAGAAAGTCCTTCACCTTCTCGGGCCGGGTCTGGGCGCGTTTGAAGGCGACATCCTGCAACACCACGTTCTTCCAGCGCGTGATCTTGTAGGCCACGCGTTCGGGCAGGATCTTGCGCAGGGTGTTGGCCAGTCCATCGCGCGCAGGACGGCTGAACATCCAGGTGGGCGTGCGCTGAAGCATGGTGACCTTCGCCGCGTGCCTGGCCATCGAAGGCACGATGGTGACCGCGGTCGCGCCCGATCCGATCACCACGACGTTCTTGCCATCGTAGGCGAGGTCTTCGGGCCAGAATTGCGGGTGAACCACTTTCCCGGCGAACTCGCCCAGTTCGAAGCCCGGATCGTAGGGTTCGTCGTAGTCGTAGTAGCCCGATCCCAGGTACAGCCAGTTGGCGGTCAGCCGCTTGCGTTCGCCCTCGCCGGTTACGACGGTGACGATCCAGCGCGCGCTCGCGCTGTCGAAATCGGCGGTTTCGACGCACATGCCGAAACGGATGTTCTTGCGGATGCCGCGTTCGTCCACGATGCGGTGGAGGTAGTCGAGGATCGCGGGCCCATCCGCGATGCTCTTTTCATGCCGCCATGGTTCGAAGATGAAGCCCAGCGTGTGCATGTCGCTGTCCGACCGCACGCCGGGGTAACGGAACAGGTCCCAGGTGCCGCCGACGTTGTCGCGCCTTTCCAGGATCGCGTAGCGCTTGCCGGGGCACATTTCCTCCATATGGGCGGCCATGCCGATCCCCGAGATGCCCGCGCCGACGATCAGCACGTCGAAATCACTGTCTTTGTTGTCCATCATCGCCGCCTGTCCATCGGGCCACTCTCCGTATCGCATCGCAACCTATCGCAAGGCCGCGCCATTGGCGAGGGTGCCTTTCTCCGGTGGCTGACGCGCGGGCGAAGTCAGGCTAGGGCGGCGGACATGCATGCTCGTATCCTTCGTCTTCCCGTGATTTTCTGCCTGTGTATTCCCGCGCCGCTCTTGGCGCAGGGCGAGGAGGAACCCGCCGATCCACTGATAATCGTCACCGGGCAGGGGCTGCCCGATACGCCGGCGAGCCCTGCTTACGGCACCGTCGAGATCGATCGCGAGAGCGTGCTGACCGTGCCTTCCGGCCGGATCGAGGAGGCGTTGGCGGACGTCGCGGGTTTTCAGCAGTTCCGCCGGTCCGACAGCCGGTCCTCCAACCCGACCGCGCAGGGGGTGACGCTGCGTGCACTGGGCGGGAACGCAACGAGCCGCGCGCTTGTGACGCTCGACGGCGTGCCGGTGGCGGACCCGTTCTTCGGATATGTCCCGTTCGCGGCGCTGATTCCCGAGCAGGTCGGACGGATCGCGGTGACACGCGGCGGCGGCTCGGGCCCCTTCGGGGCAGGCGCACTGGCCGGGAGAATCGCGATCGAAAGCCTTGCTCCGCAAGCGCAAACCCCGCTGGCCGCGAGCGTGCTGGCAAACGATCGCGGCGGGACGGAGGCTGCGAGCAGTTTCTCCGCTCCGCTCGGCCGTGGCTACGCCACCGGCGCACTGCGCTGGGATCGCGGTCCGGGCTTCTACACCGCGCCCGAAAGCCAGCGCGTCCCTGCCAGCGTGCCCGCGCGGTTCGATAGCGTGTCGGGCCAGCTGCGCGCCGTCGCTCCGCTGTCGGACGATCTCGAACTGCAGGCGCGCGTCCTCGCCTTCGACGATGCGCGCACGCTGCGTTTCGAGGGGGCGGAGAGTTCGGCCAGCGGGCAGGACTACAGCATCCGAGTGGTCGGGCGCGGGGCTTGGCAGGTCGATGCGCTGGGCTATGTGCAGGCGCGCAACTTCTCCAACATCGTCGTCAGTTCCAGTCGCTTCGTTCCGGTGCTCGACCAGCGAAACACACCTTCGACCGGGCTGGGCGGCAAGATCGAGGTGCGCCCTCCGGTGGGTGATGCGCACACCTTGCGGCTGGGCGTGGACTACCGCCGGGCCGAGGGCGAATTGCAGGAAACGCCGATCAGCGCCTTCACCGGACAGATCACCGCCCGGCGCCGTGCGGGGGGTGCCACCAGCGATCTGGGTCTCTTCATAGAGGACGACTGGCAGGTAGGACAGCTGATCCTGACCGGCGGTTTGCGCGCGGACCGGACCACCATCGTCGACGGCTTCTTCCGCGAGACCGATGCGAACGGCGCCATCGCGGTCGACAACCGCTTCGCCGACCGCAGCGACTGGTCGCTGACCTGGCGCGCGGGCGCGCTGCTGCGGGCCAGCCCCACGCTCGATCTGCGCGCGGCCGCCTATAGCGGGCTGCGGCTGCCGACCCTGAACGAGCTGTACCGCCCCTTCGTGGTCTTCCCCGTGGTGACGCAGGCCAATGCTGGCCTCGCCAACGAGGAACTGCGCGGGTTCGAGGGCGGCATCGACTGGCGGCCTGCGGAGGGCATCGAGCTCTCGCTTACCGCGTTCGACAACCGGCTGGAGAACGCCATCGCCAACGTCACGCTGGGGGCGAACCTGCGCCAGCGCCAGAACCTGCCTGCCATCGAGACGCGCGGGATCGAGGCGGGGTTGCGGGCGACGCGCGGCCCGATCCGGTTCATTGCCAGCCTGTCGTACTCCGACCCCCGGATCGAGGGCGAGGGGGCCTCGCTCGCGCTCGACGGCAATGCCCCGCCGCAAAGCCCGCGCTGGATGGCGGCGGCGAGCCTGGCTTACACGCCTTCCGCGAATACGCTCGTATCGCTCAGTCTACGTCATGTCGGCGATCAGTTCGAGGACGATCAGGAAAGCGAAGTGCTACCCGCCTTCACCACGCTGGGGGCCTACGCGCAGGTTCCGCTGGCAGGAAAGCTCGATCTTGTGCTTCGCGCCGAGAACCTGTTCGATGAGGAGATCGTTACGCGGGTTTCGGGCGGCGATGTGGACCTCGGGGCGCCGCGCACGCTGTGGGCGGGCCTGCGCTACGGCTTCTGAAGCTCGGGCGAGGGGTCGCGCACGTCGTCGACCCCTTCGAGGATCGCGGGGTCGAGGTTGGGCCCGTGCATGACCGAGATATCGCCGGTGGTTTCCAGCACCACCGCGCGCACCTCGTCGAAACTCATGGTGTTCGATTCGCGTAGCTTGGCGATGATGTCGGAGCGCGATACGCGGGTCCGTTCCATCGCTTCGGTACAGAACCGGCCATCCACCATCAGCAGCACCGGGTCGTTCTGGATCGTCTCCTCGAACGTCTCGGAGGATTTACGGACTCTCGCGATCAGGAACTGCACCGCGAACAGGGCGAACATGACCACAGCCGCCTGCGTGAACCCCTGCCAGTCGGTCGCGCGGCCCATTCCGGCCAGCACGGTGCCGCTGGCAACGGTGATGACGAAGTCGAAATTCGTCATCTTGGAGAAGCTGCGCAGGCCGACGATGCGGGTCAGGAAGATGACATACAGGATGCCGACCGCGGTCAGGATGAAGCCGCGCGCGATCAGGTCGTAGAGCGTATCGTCGAAGAACATTGGTGTGCCTCCTGTGGTCTACTGAGGGAGGACGTTCCCGGTGCGCCACAAGCTCACCGGGAACGGGAGGCGGATGAACTCCTAGGCCTCCACGACCTTCTGTTCGATCGCGCCGAAGATCGAATGGCCCTGCTCGTCTTCCATCCAGATCTTCACCGTGTCGCCCGGCTGCATGAAGCGCGTCTTCGCTTCGCCGCTGGCGATGGTTTCGATCATCCGGATTTCGGCAATGCAGGAATATCCCTTGCCGCCTTCGCTGACCGGCTTGCCGGGGTCGCCTTCGGGCCCCTGGTTCGAGATCGTGCCCGATCCGATGATGCAGCCCGCACCCAGATTGCGCGTCTTGGCGGCATGCGCGACCAGATCGGCAAGACTGAAGGTCGCATCCTGGCCCACATCGGCGCGGCCGAAGGGATCGCCGTTATAGTCGACCATCAGCGGGCGCTGGATCACGCTGTCCTTCCACGCATCGCCCAACTCGTCCGGGGTGACGCAAACGGGGCTGAACGCGGTCGCGGGCTTGGACTGGAAGAAGCCGAAGCCCTTGGCGAGTTCGCCGGGGATCAGGCCGCGCAGCGAAACGTCGTTGACGAGCATCAGCAGCTTGATGTGATCCGCCGCTTCCTCCGAAGACACGCCCATCGGCACATCGTCGGTGATGCAGGCGATCTCGCCTTCCATGTCGCAGCCCCAGCTGGTGTCCTTGAGCGGAATGTCGGCGCGCGGGGGCAGGAAATCGTCGCTGCCGCCCTGGTACATCAGCGGATCGTGATAGAAGCTTTCGGGCACCTCGGCGCCGCGCGCTTTGCGCACCAGCTCGACGTGGTTGATATAGGCGGAGCCATCGGCCCACTGGTACGCGCGCGGCAGCGGCGAATGCGCCTCGCGCTCGTGGAAGCGCTCGCACGGCACGGCTTCGTTGTTCACATCGCGGTAGAGCGCGTCGAGCTTGGGTGCGATATTGGCCCAGTCGTCCAGCGCGTCCTGCATGGTCGCGGCGATGTTGTCCGCCGCGCAGTAGCGGGTGATGTCCTTGGAAACGACCACCAATTTGCCGTCGCGCGTTCCATCGTTGAGGGTGGCGAGTTTCATTGGACTGTCTCTCCTTCGGGGGTGTCGTTCTGGTTGTCGGGGTGCGCCCGCTGCACTTCATCCAATGCGAGGCAGGCCGCTTCGATCCGGGTTGTGTGCGGCGCATCGCCGAAATCGTAGCCGAAGCGGCGCGCGTTGTAGATCTGCGGCATCAGCACGACCTCGAAGAAGCCGGGCTTGTCGAACAGGAAATCGCCGGTGTTCAGCTGCGCCAGCCGCTGCTCGATCGGCACCAGCGTGCGCGCGAGCCAGTGGCGATACCAGGTGTTCACGCCCTCCTGATCCTGCCCGTATTCGGTCTTGAGGTATTTGAGCACCGGGACGTTGAGCGGCGCGTGCAACTCGGTCGCGATGGCATAGGCCAGTTCGCGCGCGAGGTAGCGCTGTTCGATCTCGGCGGGCAGCAAGGGCTTGTCCGGGTAGGCTTCGTCCAGCCATTCGATGATCGCCATCGACTGGACGCGGTCCTTTCCGTCCACCGCCAGCATGGGAACCGTGGCGAAGGGGTTGCGGCCGGCGAAGGCTTCGCCCTTCTGCTGGCCCTCCAGCAGGTTAACCGGACAATTCTCGTATTCGAGGCCCTTCAGTTGCAGCGCGAGGCGCAGGCGATAGCTGGTGGAGCTGCGGAAATAGCCGTAGAGTTTCATGCGAATTTCTCGTGATTGGCCCTGTGATTGGCGGCGCGGCCTGACACACCTGACACAGTGTCTAAAGGCGAAAAACCGGCCCTCCGTTCCGCGCTGTCGAAAGCAGCGGAGAGGGTGGTCAAGGCGGGGCGCATTCCCCGCCTATCGCATGAAGCGCCCGTGTAGGACAGGTGGCTAACTATCTCGTCATTGCGAGGGGCCGAGAGGCCCCGCGGCAATCCAGAGCCCCACGCAAGAACGCTCTGGATCGCCACGCACCCTCCGGGTGCTCGCGATGACGAAGAAAGCATCAGAACGCCGGGATACCCGTGATCGCGCGGCCCAGGATCAGCGCGTGGACATCATGCGTGCCCTCGTAGGTGTTGACCGTCTCGAGGTTAATCATGTGGCGCATGATCTGGTATTCCTCGCTGATGCCGTTGCCGCCGTGCATGTCGCGCGCAACGCGGGCGATGTTCAGTGCCTTGCCGACATTGTTGCGCTTCACGATCGAGACCATGTCGGGCGACCAGTTGCCCTCGTCCATCAGGCGGCCGACGCGCAAGGACGCCTGCAGGCCGAGCGCGATCTCGGTCAGCATGTCGGCCAGCTTCAATTGATAAAGCTGCTTGGAGGCGAGCGGCACGCCGAACTGCTGCCGGTCGAGCCCGTATTGCTTCGCGGCGTCCATGCAGAACTCGGCTGCACCCATCGCGCCCCAGCTGATCCCGTAGCGGGCGCGGTTGAGGCAGGAAAACGGGCCTTTGAGGCCCTGCACTTCGGGGAACATGGCGGACGCGGGCACGCGCACCTCGTCCATCATGATCATGCCGGTGGTGCTGGCGCGCAGCGAAAGCTTGCCCTCGATCTTGGGCGCCGAGAGGCCTTCCATGCCCTTTTCGAGCACGAAGCCACGAATGGCGCCGCCGTGTTCTTCGCTCTTGGCCCAGACCACGAAGACGTCGGCGAAGGGCGAGTTGGAAATCCACGTCTTGCTGCCGGAGATGACGTAATCGTCGCCATCCTTCTTGGCGTGGGTTTTCATCCCCGCCGGATCGGAGCCCGCATCGGGTTCGGTCAGACCGAAGCAGCCGATCAGCTCGCCAGAGGCGAGACCGGGCAGGTACTTCTTCTTCTGCTCTTCGCTGCCGAAGGCCTGAATCGGGTACAGCACCAGGCTCGACTGGACGCTGGCCATCGAACGGTAGCCGCTATCGACCCGCTCGATTTCGCGCGCGACGAGGCCGTAGGCGACATAGCTGGCGCCGACGCCGCCATATTCTTCCGGCACGGTAACGCCCAGCATCCCGGCCTGGCCCATCAGCGGGAAGAGTTCGGGCGCGCTCGCCTCTTCACGGAACGCGTCGATCACGCGAGGCTGGAGCTCGGACTGCGCAAAAGCGTGCGCGGACTCGCGGATCATCCGCTCGTCCTCGGTCAGCTGGTCGTCGAGGCGGAACGGATCGGTGGCATCGAAGGGGATCATGGGTGTCGGGCTCGCTTGTTTCGTTGCCCATGCCCATGGCAAATCGGGGGCTACTCCGGCAAGCCCCGCTGAAAGGCGGGGCCGCCTGGCGGAGATGGCGTTCAGGCCGTCTCTGGATCGCGCGCGGGCTGCGTCGCGCGGGCCTGTTCGCCGTCGGCCCGGTTCTGATCGGGCTGAAGCGTCTGCTGGACCTGGGTGATGATATCGCCCGGCGGGCAGGGCTTCGCCAGAGCCAGCGCCTCGGGAAACCGGTTCGATACTTCTTCCAGCGGAAGGTGACCGGAATGGAAGATAATGGGCACGTCTTCGGCGATCAGCTTTTCGGCAAAGGGAAAGACCACCGTGTCGTGCAGCCGAATGTCGAGAATCGCGAGATCGGGCTTGCGCTTCTGGAAGGCGAGCATGGCCGAATGCAGGTCCCCGTGGGGGCCTTCGACCTCGTAGCCGGCCTCCGCGATCGTGTCGCTGAGATCCATGCCGACAATCGGTTCGTCTTCCGCGATGAGGATGACCGGTTGTTCCATGTGCTCTCCTTCAGCGGCCACGAATTATGTAGAACGGACCCGGTGCAGGTTCGTTCCCGTGCGGTCGCGCTGCTGGGGAGCGGGGTCTTGCCGGTCGGCCCCCTAAAGCTTGCCGAAGCGTGCTTCATAGGCGGCGGTATCGCCGCTGTTCAGCAACTTCGCCTGCTCGATCCAGTTGTCGCGCCGGATACGGCCCTTGAACCGGCCCAGCTGATCGTCGATCCGGTCGATATCGGCTTCGTCCCACGCAGCGATCTGGGCGAATGAGGTCACGCCAAGGTCCTGCAGCTGCGCGGCGAGCTTGGGGCCGACGCCTTTGAGCCGGGTCAGGTCGTCCGCGCCTTCCGGGCGTTGCTGCGCGGCCTCGGTTTCTTCAGCGACGGCCGTGCCGACCGCTGCACCCGCGCCGCCGATACTGGCAGCCGCTGCCGCCGGTTCGGCCCTGGGGGTCGGCACCGGGGCGGGCGCGGGTGCGGGAGCAGGGGCGGGTTCGGGCGCGGGCGCCGCAGCGGGTTCCTTCGCGGCGGCAGGAGGCGCGTCGATCAGCGCCTGGTTGCGCCTGGCGCCGGGCGTTTCCCCGGGCACGTCGTCGCGCGTCACCTTGGTCTTGCGCGATCCGGACAGCAGAAACCAGGCGATCACGAAGCCGACCAGCACGGCCAGCAGGATCAGCAGCCAGTTGGCTTCGATCAGTTCAAGCATGAACGTGGAACCTCTCTAGTGTTTTCTTTCCCGCGCATTAACGCGAAAACGCTCTCACCGCAAAGCCCACAGGCTGGCAGCGCCCGCGCCAAGCCCCAGGCCAAGAGCATAGGCGGCGAGGGAGAGGACCACGAGTTCGATGGAAAGGGCCATGTCTTACCTCGCCGCCGGGGTGTCTATGGGAGTGGGCTTGGTGATCTCTGTCGACACCACGCGGAATTCGATCCGGCGGTTGGCCGGGTCCGCCGGGTCGATGCCGCTGACCGGGCGTGATGAGCCGTAGCCGGTCGCGCGCAGGTTCTGCGCCGGAATGCCGCGCTCTATCAGTTCGCGGCGGACCATCTGCGCGCGGTCCTGCGACAGCGCAAGATTGACCTGGGGAGAGCCCGATGTGTCGGTATGGCCGGAAATCGCCACGATCGCACCCACGCACGGGCGCAGCACGGTGGCCAGTTCGTCCAGCAGTTCCTCGCTGCCCGGAATGAACTCGGCCGAGGATTCCTCGAACCGGATCGTGCGTTCGGCCAGCACGTCCAGCAGATCGCTCTCGCAGCGCAGCGATTCGATATCGGTGTCGCCTGCGGCCAGCATGGTGCCGTCGGTCCAGTGCACGCCGCCCACGCCGGTAATATCGGCGATCGCCTGCGCGATGCGCGCGCGCTCCAGTTCGGTAAGATCGCGGTTGGGGGTCAGCATCGGGTGGCGGGTGGGCCAGCCGCGCGAGGTGACGAAGCGCACATCGACCGCCGGGTCGTCCCCCTGCGCAGGCAGCTCGCTGACCGCCTGCGACAACTGGCGCACGAGGCCGGTGGCGGTCTGGCTGGCGCTGACCAGAGCAAGCGCGCATACCAGCAGGGCACCGGCGCAAAGGACAAGGGCGGGGCGATCTCTCACCCCGCCCCGATAGACGGCGCTTGCCCACAAGGACAAGATGCCAAAGCGTGGATCAGGGCTGGTCGAGGCTTTCGGCCACACCGACCAGCTTGATGAACTGCTGCCGGTAGAAGTCGTTCTGGGCGCCTGCGAGGGAGCGGATCGCGCCATAGCCGTACTCGTCCAGCAGCGTATCGCCGCGCAGCTTCTGCGCGAAGGCGGCAACGGCGGTGGCGAAGGCGAAGTCGCCGCCCGGTGCGGGCGCATTGGCCAGCCGTGCAGCAGGCAGGACCTGCGTGATCAGCGTGGAGGTGTCCCCATCGGGCTGCTTGTAGCGCAGCTTCACGAAGGCCGCCTCGCTCGCCTGGCCGCTTGCCGCCTGCGGGATCCGGTCCTGATAGCGGCGTTCGGGAATCCACCCGTCTCCGCCTGCGGGCACGACCTCGTACAGCGCCGTCACCTGGTGGCCGGAGCCGATATCGCCCGCATCCACCGCGTCATTGTCGAAATCCTGTTCGCGCAGGATGCGGTTCTCGTAGCCGATCAGGCGGTACTGGCTGATGACGGCCGGGTTGAACTCCACCTGGATCTTCACGTCCTTGGCGATGGTGAACAGCGTTGCGCCCAACTGTTCGCCCAGCACCTTGCGCGCCTCGATCGCGCTGTCGATGTAGCCGTAGTTGCCGTTCCCGCGATCCGCGATCTGCTCCATCAGCGCTTCGTTGATATTGCCGCGTCCGAAGCCCAGCACGCTCATGGCGATGCCGTTCCTGCGCTTGCCCTCGACATATTCGAGCAGCGCGTCGTTGTCTGACATCCCGACATTGAAATCGCCGTCGGTGGCCAGGATGACGCGGTTGATACCGTCCACCTTGCTCGCCTCGGCGACCCGGTAGGCCAGTTCCAGCCCCGCGCCGCCTGCGGTGGAGCCACCGGCGCGCAGATCGTCGAGCGCGGCCATGATCTCACGCGGGTCGCTGGTCGGCTCAAGCACCAGGCCCGCCGCACCCGCATAGACCACGATCGAAACCCTGTCCTGCGGGGTCAGGCGATTGACCAGCGTCTTCATCGCGGTCTTCACCAGCGGCAGCTTGTCGGGCGAACCCATCGAGCCCGAGACGTCGAGCAGGAAGACCAGATTGGCCGCCGGGCGCTGTTCCCTGGGCGCGTCGTAACCGGCGAGGCCGATCCGCACGAGCCGGGTGTCCGCATCCCACGGGGTGCGCGCCACATCCATGTTCACGGTGAAGGGCGCTTCGCCCGCACCGGGGCGTGGATAGTCGTAGCGGAAATAGTTCACGAACTCCTCGGTCCGCACCGCTGCCTCGCGCGGCATCTGCCCGTCGGTCAGCATGCGGCGGGCGTTGGAATAGGAACCCGTGTCCACATCGACCGAGAAGGTGGAGACCGGCTGTTCCAGCGTCACCGCGACTTCGGCGACCTCCTTGCCGTCATAGCGTTCGCGGTCTGGCCGCGTGGGCACGACGATGGAGGGAACGTAGCGCAGATTGTCGGATGTCGGCTGGGCCTCCGCCTCCTCCCGCGCCACGCGCGATCCGGTGACGACCACCTGACTGGGCGACGCCATCATTGCAGGCGGTGGTGGCGGCGGCGGAGGAGGAGGGGGCGGCGGGGGAGGCGGGGGGATGTTGCTCGAACGGTCGGCAGTGGCGCCGTTGCCAACGTCGCCACCATCGGCGGTGGCGCATCCGGCGAGTGCGAGGCCGCCGATCGCGACGACTGCGAAAGTCCTCATCCCCATTACGCTTTTCTCCCCTTCTGTTTTCCAGACGTGTTCTTGCGGGTCGTCCCTCAAAGCTCTGCCGAGGCGCGTGAATACCTTCTGAATAGTTCGGCGGGTTTTCGCTCAGGTCTCCTCCTGGGCAAGGTTTCGGCGGAACAATACGCGGTCTTCCTCGCGGAAGCCGATGAACCAGATGATCGCCCCGTAGGCCAGCAGGATCGCGGGAATCCCGACGATCAGCTCGAGCCATTCGGGCACCCGCGTCGCAACCCAGCCGAGCAGCGCGGCGGGGATCGCGGCCGCAAACAGCCCCCAGCGGAAATTGTTGACCGTTTGGCCCAGAATGCGGGTCAGCAGCGCGCTCTTGGCGATGCTGGCGCCTGCGAGCGCGATTGCCAGCGCCAATGCGGCGGCGGGCGCGCGCCAGTGTTCGGGCAGGTCGTATTCGGTGATCGCCACCATGAAGGCTATGGTCAGCGCGGCCTGGAACGCGATCGTGATCACGGAGATGATGAGGTTGCGCTTGCGCGCGATGTAGACCAGCGCCGCTTCGGATACGACCGCCAGCGCGGCGACCACTTCGGCCACCAGCAGGATCGAGAGCGCGCCGGTGCCGCTGACGAAGTCCGGCCCCAGCAGGCCCAGAACCGCTTCGCCCGGAATCGCCAGCGCCAGCGCGACGCCTGCCTGGACCGCGACGATCCAGAAGCCGACCTGGGACACCTGCCGGGCGATGGCCGAGCGGTCGCCGACCTTCAGCGCGGCGGTGATGACGGGGCCCAGGATCGGGTCGAAGCTGGTCTTCAGTTTCTGCGGCAGCGTGGCGACCTGCTGCACGGCGAAGTAGACCCCGACTTGCGAGGGCGAGGCAAACTGCGCGAGGATCGCGAGGTCGAGCTTGCGCGTGCCCCATTCGATCGCGTCCGCCCCCGCCAGTGGCAGGTTGCGCATGGCGAGGCGGAACATGCGCACGGGATGCGGGCTCCATCCCTCGGGCATTCCGTAGTGGCGAATGGCGGGCATGAACGCGACCACCGCGGCCGCGAGGACGGACAGGACGTAGGCGAGCTCGAGCCCGCTATCGGGCACCACGAAGAACAGCGCGCCCACCGCAATGGAGATGGTCCAGGGTTCCGCCAGCGCCCGGCTGCGCACGGTTGCGCCAATGTCGTAGCGATAGGCGCAGGCTGCCAGCGCGACTTCGGTCAGCGCGTAGGGCAGGATGGTGAGGGGCAAGAGCCACGACAGGTCGCCATTGCTGCCGTTGGGGAACATCGGTCCCGGAAAGATCAGCAGCAGCGCGGTGAAACCGATGGAGGTGATCAGCGACAGCACCATCGCGTCGGCGACGATGTGCGAAGGCGGGCGCGTGTCCCCCTCGCTCAGCTGCTGGGCAAGGCCGCGCTTCTGGCCCAGCACCGCGATCTGGCTCGCCAGTTCGACCACCACAAGCGCGGCGGCGAAGCGGCCGAGCATGTCGTCGCCGTAGAGCCGCCCCGCGAGGAAGAGGAACGGGATGCGCGCGGCGAGTCGGAGCAGGAAGCCGAAGAAATTGGTCCGGCCGCCCCGCGCCAGCGCGGCCATATCGTCGCGCGGCGTTCCTCCTGGGGGCTGTTCGGAAGGCGCGGTGGAGCCGGGCTCGCTCAAGCGGAGCGTCTTTCGGTGGTGAGCGGGCGGGAGAGAAGATCGTCCACGATGCTGCGTGCGCCCGCCCCGTCAAGCAGGGCGACCACGGCATCGACGATGGGCATTTCGATGCCTTTCTCGCGCGCAAGGCGCTGCAGCACGGGGGCGGTGTGCGCGCCTTCGGCAACGGTCTGCCGGTCAGCCATCAGCGCGGCCGCGCTTTCGCCTTCGCCGATCGCCTTGCCGAGCGAGAAATTGCGACTGGAGGTGGACGAACAGGTGAGCACCAGATCGCCCAGGCCGCACAGGCCGGTCAGCGTGGCGCGTTGCGCGCCCAGCGCCTCGCCGAAGCGGACCATTTCGGCAAAGCCGCGCGCGATCAGCGCGTTGCGCGCGTTCTGGCCCAGCGCCAGCCCGTCGACGACGCCGCAGGCAATGGCGAGCACGTTCTTGACCGCGCCGCCGATTTCCGCGCCGACCAGATCGTCCGAGTAATACGGGCGGAAGTGGGGCCGCGCGATAACGGGGGAAAGCCGTTCCCACTGTGCCTTGCCCCCTGCGCATGCCAGCGTCACCGCAGCGGGCAATCCGTCGGCGACTTCGTGCGCGAACGTGGGGCCGGACAGCGCGGCAAGGGTGGCCTGCGGGCTGGCCTGGGCCGCCACATCGCTCATCAGCGCGCCGGTCGATTGTTCGATTCCCTTGGCGCAGATGACGAGATCGCCGGAAAAGCCGGGCAGATCGGCCAGCACGCTGCGCAGGTGCTGCGCGGGCACCACGGCCAGGATCGTGCCGGCGTCCGCGACGTCTTTCAGATCGCCGGTCGCCCGGATGTTCGGCGCCAGTTGAGCGCTCGGCAGGAAGCGGCTGTTGCGGTGGTTCGTGTTGATATCCTCGACCACTTCGGGCTCCAGCGCCCAAAGCAGCACTTCGCGCGCGTTTCCGTCATCGGAGGGGCTCGCCAGCATCTGCGCGAGCGCGGTGCCCCAGGCCCCGCCACCAAGTACTGCAACCTGCGTCATTACGCCTTCACTCCCGCTCCGCGCGCGGGCTCCGCCTCGGGGTCGAGCGGCCAGCGCGGGCGTGCCTTGTAGTCCAGCGGATCGCTCTGGCCCAGCCGTTCGCACCCGGCCCAGGCGATCATTGCGGCATTATCGGTGCACAATTTCGGCGGCGGCGCGACGAAACGCATCGCGTGCTTCGCGGCAAGCGCTTCGAGCGCGGCACGCACGCCGGCATTGGCGGCGACACCGCCCGCGACCACCAGCGCCGGGGCGTGGCCATCGTTTGCGATGGCGCGTTCCAGGCGATCCGTCAGGCAGTCGATGGCCGCCTGCTGGAAGCTCGCGGCGATATTGGCATTCGAATACCGACCGCCATCCTTTGCCCGCAACACCGCGCTTTTCAGCCCGGCGAAGGAGAAATGCGGTTCCTTCCCTCCGACCAGCGGGCGGGGCAGGGGAACAGCCTCGGGATCGCCCTCACGCGCCAGTTTTTCCACCGCAGGGCCGCCGGGGAAACCGAGGCCGAGGATTTTCGCCGTCTTGTCGAAGGCTTCGCCCACTGCATCGTCGATCGTGGTGGCAAGGCGGCGGTATTCGCCCACGCCCTCACAGCGCAGGATCTGGCAGTGCCCGCCCGATACCAGCAGCAGGAGGTAGGGAAATTCGAGTTCCGCATCGACCAGCCGGGGGCTGAGCGCATGGCCTTCCAGATGGTTGATCGCGATCAGCGGCACATCGCCCGCCATCGCCAGCGCCTTCGCGCTGACCAGCCCGACCATGACGCCGCCGATCAGCCCCGGCCCGGCGGTGGCTGCGATGGCGGAAAGGCCCGCCAGTTCCATCCCGGCCTCGTCCATCACTTCGGCGACCATCGGGGCAATCCGTTCCGCATGGGCGCGCGCGGCGATTTCCGGCACCACGCCGCCATAGGGGCGGTGCGCATCGTCTTGCGAGGCAACGCGCTGCGCGATGATCCGACGGTCCGCGGCCACCAGCGCCACTGCGGTCTCGTCGCAGCTGGATTCGATCCCTAGTACGGTCTGCATGGTCCTTTCCCTTAAAGCAGCGCGAAGGTAGGGCAAGGAAAGCCTATGACCACCAGCCTGCAGAACAATCCGCTCATCCGTCTCGGTACGCGCCGCTCCCCGCTTGCGATGGCGCAGGCGCACGAGGCGCGCGCCCGCCTGTGTTCCGCCCATGGGTGGGATGAAGGCGCGGTGGAACTGGTGCCGGTGGTCGCCGGCGGGGACAAGGTGCAGGACCGCCCGCTGGCCGATCTGGGTGGCAAGGCGCTGTGGACGCGCGAACTCGATGCCTGGCTGGCCGAAGGCCGGATCGACGCGGCGGTCCATTCGCTGAAGGATGTGGAGACGATCCGCCCGCCGGAGATCGCGCTGGGGGCAATCCTGCAACGCGCGGACCGGCGCGATGTGCTGCTGGGCGCATCATCGGTGGCCACGATCCCGCAGGGAGCGCGGCTGGGCACCAGCGCGCCCCGCCGCGCCGCGCAGATGCAGAACCTGCGGCCCGATATCGAAGTGGTGCTGTTTCGCGGCAATGTCGCCACCCGCATGGCCAAGCTGCAGGCGGGCGAGGCGGATGTGACGCTGCTCGCCGCCGCCGGGCTGGAACGGCTGGGAGAAGAGGGCGTGGGCACGCCGCTGGAGCTGGAGGACTGGCTCCCCGCGCCCTCGCAGGGTGCCATCGGTATCGAATGCCGATCCGGCGATGCGCAGACGCGCGAGATGCTCGCCGCCATCGACCACGCGCCGAGTGCGGCCGAAGTCATGGCCGAGCGGATGCTGCTCGAAGCGCTGGACGGCACCTGCCACAGCCCGGTCGGGATGCTGGCGCAGCTGGATGGCGGGCGGATCAACCTCAAGGCCGCGCTGTTCAGTGCCGACGGGGGCGAGCGGGTCGACGGATCGGTCGCAGTGGCACCCGGTGACACGCAAGCGATCCGCGCTTTCGGAGCCGACCTGCTCGGCCGGGCGACGCCGGGCATCGCAGCGCTGTTTTCCGGCAAGGCCTGAGCGCGCGCGATGGGGCGCAGCGTCTTCGTCCTCCGGCCCGAACCCGGCCTTTCCGCCACGATGGACCGTGGCCGCGCGTTGGGCCTCACGATGGAGGCCATGCCGCTATCGGGGGCCGAGCCGGTCGGCTGGACGCTGCCCGAAGGCGCTTTCGACGGTATCCTGCTCGGCAGCGCCAACGGCCTGCGGCTTGCAGGGAAGCAGCTGGAGAAACTGACTGGCCTGCCCGTCTACGCGGTGGGCGCGGCAACCGCGCGTGAGGCGCAGGAGCGTGGCTTCCCGATCGCGCAGGTGGGCAAAGGCGGCTTGCAGAAGCTGGTCGATGCCTTGCCGCCCGGGCGGCCCCTGCGCCTGCTCCGCCTCGCGGGCGAAGAGCATCTGCCGCTTCACGCGCCCGCCCATGTCCACATCACAACCGCCACGACCTATCGCATCATCCATCACCCGCTGACGGAAGCCGACGCCGCGCGGCTGGGGCAAGGCGGGATCGTGCTGCTCCACTCAGGTGCCGTCGCCGGCCATTTCGCCGCCGAGTGCGATCGCATGGGGGTGGATCGCGGCGCTATCGCGCTCGCCGCGCTCGCTCCGCGGATCGCGCAAAGTGCTTCAGATGGCTGGCAAAGCGTGGCTGTGGCAGCTGATCCGGATGATGCAGCCCTGCTTTCCCTGGCTGCGGATATGTGCCATTAACCACTTACCGCTAAGCTCCGTTGCGGGATCTCGGGGCGACACGGGACTGGATATATAATGGATTTGGATGAAGCCTCGCAGGATCGTACGCGGTTTTCGCGCGCGTTGCTGGGCATAGCGCTGGTGATTGTTCTGCTGGTCGCGGCGGGGGCCCTGTTCCTCGTCTGGCGGCCGGATACCTATACGGATGCCGTCGCCGCGCTGACCGATAATACACAGGAAGACAGCCAGGCGCTGGTCGGCGCGGGCGCGACCCCTGCCGCAACCGGGGAGAAGTCCGGCGATGTGGAGGCGGTGGCCGTGCCCACCCCCCGCACATCGAGTGGGCAGGCGAAGGGTTCGCCCGGCGCCGCTGCGTCGAACGCCAGCGTGGAACGGGTCGAACAGCAGCAGGGCGGCCTCGAACAGCGACTTGCCGCGACGGAGCGGCGTCTCGCCCGGCTGGACCTGCAGGCGGAGGCGGCAGCGGGCAATGCGGCGCGGGCGGAAGGCCTGCTGATCTCCTTTGCCACCCGCCGTTCGATCGAGCGCGGCGCCGAACTCGGCTATCTGGCGGACCAGTTGCGCCTGCGCTTCGGCGACGCGCTTCCCAATGCCGTGCGCACGCTGGTGCAGATGTCGCGCGATCCGGTCACCATCGACCAGCTGCTCGCGCGGCTCGAAGGCCTCGAACCGGCATTGCGTTCGTCTCCGCAGGAGCCAAGCCTGCAACGCCTGCGGCGCGAGCTTTCCAACCTGTTCGTGATCCGCCGCCAGACCGCTCCTTCGCCGCAACCCAAGCGGCGGCTGGAACGGGCACGCATGTTCCTGGAAACCGGCCGCTACGAAGCGGCGATCGAGGAAGTGCAGAACATGCCGGGGTCGGACGCAGCGGAAGACTGGATTTCCGATGTGCGCCGCTATGCTGCCGCGCAGCGCGCGCTAGACCTGATCGAGACCGCCGCCGTGCTCGAACCGCGCCGTCTGCGCGATGGTTCGGGCGAGCGGATCGATCAGCCCAGCCCGGTGGTCTCGCCTACACCCGAAAACTGATTGCGCCGCACCGACCAGCGGATCTGCGCAACCTAGCGGTCACCCCTGCATCAGTGCAGGCACGTCTCCGCTGACGCCGCGCGCTTCGTCCATGAACCAGCGTTTGAGCGGATCGAGCCGCTGCACGCCCGCCATGCCGAAGCGGCGGATGGCGGAGGCGCCGGGGCCGGATACGCCGAACAGGCGCGTCAGCCCGTCCGTCGCCAGCGAGACCATGAAGCTATCGAGCCCGCGCCAGCTCTCGTAGCGCTTGAGCAGCTGCGCATCGCCCGGATCGAGGCCCAGCCGCTTGCCTTCCGCAATAACCTCCACCAGCGCGCCCGCATCGCGCAGGCCAAGGTTCAGGCCCTGTCCCGCAATGGGGTGGATGCCGTGCGCCGCATCGCCCACCAGCGCCAGCCGGTGATCGACGATCCTGGCGGTGTGATGGAAACCGAGTGGATAGGAAGAACGCGGGCCGTTCGCTTCGAGATCGCCGAACAGGCGGCCCATCCGCTTTTCGACCTCGGCGATGAAGGCACGATCGCCCATCGCCAGAACGCCGTCGCCGTCTTCCTCGTCCACCGTCCACACCAGCGCGCTGCGGTGTCGGCCCTGCTCGTCGTCGAGCATGGGAAGCAGCGCGAAGGGGCCTTCGGGGTAGAAGATCTCCCAGGCCACGTTTTCGTGCGGTTTGGAATGGATCAGTCCGGCAATGATCGCGCGATGGTCGTATTGCCAGT
The DNA here is from genome assembly GCA_002377695.1 of Citromicrobium sp. UBA3494. Lineage (GTDB taxonomy): Bacteria > Pseudomonadota > Alphaproteobacteria > Sphingomonadales > Sphingomonadaceae > Alteriqipengyuania. The sequence continues at coordinate 254,358 of DFQH01000004.1, forward strand.
TGGCGATGGTGAACCCGGCTTCCTCGCGCGTGGGCGAACGGCGCCCTTCTGCCGCGACCATCAGCCGCGCGGCCAGCACGGTGCCATCGGCCAGCGTGGCCGACACGCCGTGATCGCCCCGCTCGCGCAGGGTAACGTCTGCGGGCGCATGCCAAGCGATCAGCGGCTCTGCCTTCGCCGCTTCGAACAGCGCGACCCGCAACTGGCGGTTGGCGAACATGCGGCCCAGCGAACCCTCGCCCTCTTCGGGCTGGAAATCGATCCGCCCGGGCTTGAGCTGGTCGGACACCGCGATCTTCTCGATCGGGCAGCCATGCGGCTCCAGCGCGCCCGCCAGCCCGATATTGGTGAACAGGTTCCAGCTGGCGGTGGAGATGGCGGAGGCGCGCCCGTCGAACCCTTCGGCGGTCAGGCTTGCCGGATCGGCCCGGTCCACCACATGGCTGGAGATGCCCTTCTTCGCCGCAGCCAGTGCCAGCGTCATGCCGACCAGCCCTCCGCCCAGGATGAGCAGGTCGCGCGTGTCGGACGGTTTGGCTTTGGTGGGCATGGAAGAGGGCGCTCGCTCGCTTGTTTTGGCAGTCTCTCAGCACTAGGCCGCTGGCGATGATCCGCGCAACCCTCCCTTCGGTCCGCCATGTGGTCGGCGCCCTGCTGGCCGCGCTGGCGGCGCTGCTGCTGCCGGGCGTGGCGAGCGCACAGGATACCTTCATCGATGCGCGGCTGCTGGTCGAAGGTCCGGTCCAGCCGGGCGGCGAAACGCGGATCGCGATTGCGTTCTCGCCGGTCTCCGAGGAATGGCACGGCTACTGGTCCAACCCCGGCGATGCGGGGCTGGGGATGCAGGTCGAGTGGGACCTGCCCGCTGGCGTGTCGATCGGCGAATTGCGCTACCCCGCGCCCGAGCGGCTGCTGATCGGCGAGCTGATGAACCACGTGTTCGAAGGCGACTATGCGGTGGTGGCTCCGCTGCGGATGACACAAGGCGCCGCGCCCGACGGCCCGTTCACGCTGCGCGGCACCGCCAGCTACCTCGCGTGCACCGACGCGGTCTGCGTGCCGCAGGAAGCGCAGCTGCGCGCGGTCGTCGCGGTGGGCGAGGGGGAGCGCGCGGATGCGCGCTTCGCTGCATTCCAGAGCGCGCTCGCCGCCCCGCTGGACAGGCCTGCGCGCTTCGCCGTCGAGGGCGACAGGCTGCGGCTCGCCATCCCGCTGCCTGCGACCCTCGATGTGGGCAGCCCGCATGTCTTCATCGAAAACCGTGAGCTGGTGGATTACGCCGCCCCGCAGGTGTTTCGCCGCAATGGCGACATGCTGACCGCGGCCATCCCGCTGGCGCGCGACGCGCAACGGCCCGGGCCGCTTGCCGGGATCGTGCGGCTGGGCGATGGAACGGGATTGTCGTTCGAAGCTGAGCCGGGCGCCGTGCCCACGGGTGGCGCGCCCATCCGCATGGGCGGCGAACTGCCCGCATGGTGGGTGCTGATCGGCGCCGCTCTGCTTGGCGGGCTGGTGCTCAACATCATGCCATGCGTCTTTCCGATCCTGTCCCTGAAAGCGCTGTCGCTGGCAAAGGCGGGCGGGGCAGAGCACACCGCGCGTACCGATGCGCTGGCCTATGCGGGTGGCGTGGTGCTCGCCTGCGTGGCGCTGGGCGCGGTGTTGCTGGCCCTGCGCGCCAGCGGAGAGGCGATCGGCTGGGCGTTCCAGCTGCAGGAGCCGGGCGTGGTCGTCGCGCTGTTCCTGCTGGCCGTGGCGCTGACGGCCAATTTTCTCGGAGCGTTCGAGATACCGGGCATGGCGATCACTGGCGGTGGAGCAAGCCGGCGCGGTTCCTTCGCCACCGGCCTGCTCGCGGCTTTCGTGGCGACGCCCTGCACGGGGCCGTTCATGGCCGCGGCGCTGGGCGCGGCGCTGGTGCTGCCGTGGCCGCTGGCGCTGGGCCTGTTTGCCGCACTTGGATTGGGTCTGGCGCTGCCCTTTCTCCTGATCGGTTTCGTGCCCGCGCTGCGCACCCGGTTGCCGAAACCGGGGCAATGGATGGAGACGTTCCGCCGCTGGATGGCGCTGCCCATGGGGCTCACTGCACTGGCGCTGGTGTGGCTGGTCTGGCGGATCGGCGGATGGGCCTGGGTTGCGATCTCTGTCGGCCTGGCGCTGATCGTCACGGGTGCGCTGATCCGGATAGGCCAGGCCCAGCGGCACTCACGCCGGGCCCTGCTGCCCGGCCTGGCGCTGGTTGCGGCTGCCGGCCTCGCATTCCTCCTGTTCCCCGAGCCGCAGGCTCCGAATAGCGAAGCAGGTGTCCTCGACACGCAGCCCTTCAGCGAGGCAGCCCTGGCGGAGGCGCGCGCGGCCAATCGTCCCGTGTTCGTCTATTTCACCGCCGACTGGTGCGTGACCTGCAAGGTGAACGAGGGCGTCGCGATCGAGACCGAGGGGACCGCGCGGGCGCTGGAGCAGGCCGACGCGGTGGTTCTGCGCGGCGACTGGACGCGGCGCGATCCGGCCATCACGGCTTTCCTGACGCAGCAGGGCGTGGCGGGCGTGCCGCTCTACCTGTGGTACGCGCCCGGCGCTGCACGGCCCGAACGCCTGCCGCAGGTGCTTAGCCCGCGTTCGATCCGGGATCTTGCGACTGCTTCCGAACGGCAAGGCGGCACGATTCGATAAGGTCGCGCGGGGCCTCGCTGGCATTGAGAGCCAGCGTGCCCGCCCCGGGAACGGTCAGCTGCACGCCGCGCAGGCCCGTGAGCGCGTCCAGCTTTTCCGAGGCGAGCGGGATCGCGCCCTCCCAGATGAACGCGCGGCCATTGTCCACGGCTTCTACCGGCAGGCGTTCCTTGTGGCCGTTGCCGACCAGCGCCAGCAAGGCCTGCGCCCCCTCGTCCGCCCGGGCGAAGCGGGTGATGCGCAGTTTCGGTTCGCTTGCCGTGCCTTGCTCCCCAATCTCGCAGGCAATGGCGGCGAGCGGCTGCTGGCCCGGAATGCCGTAGAGCAGGCGCAAGGGGGTGGTGCTGGGCGCCCATACAGCGCCTTCGGCATCGGGCGATGGCTGCGGCTCGCTGGCGTAGCTTTGCGTATCGGGCGGATCGGCCCGCCCTTCGTAGCGGTCCGCGGCGGGCGGCTGGCAGGCAGCGAGGGCGAGCGGCAGCGAGGCGAGGATGGCAAGGCTGCGGCGCGTCATCGGCTCGCGAAACGACTGGACGGGCGAAAGATCATCGCGGCGCTATGCCAGCCCTTCGCTCAGGGGTAAATCCACCTGAGCCCAGCGCCTCATGGCTATGCGCAGGCTTCGATCCGCTTGAGTTGCATCGCGAAATCGCCATCGACCCCGTCGGCGATGATAAGGCCCACGCTGTGCGCTTCTTCCGTCGCGAACGCAGGCGCATCGACCTGCCGGCCGAATAGCGAGGTTTCCAGCCGGGCAAGGTCGATCACCGCGACGGACCATTCCCCGGAGTTCTCTTCGGGCGTCAGGGGCGCGCGGTAGGCAATCCGCCGCCCGCGTTCCCTTGCATCGGAGCGCAGCGTCACCTTATAGGTTCGCGCGTCACCCGAATAGATGATCCGCAGAGTGCGCGCCCCAGCCATCGCGCCCTCGGACAGCTCGCGCCGAAGCGAGGTAAACCCGCCGCCATCGGTGTTGATGGTGCCGGTAAAGGACAGCGCATCGCCGACCTGCGCGATATGGCCCTTGGAAAGCCCGCCCATCACGCCGTCGTTGACGACCTCCCACCGCGCGAATTCGTCAGGGTCGCCGAAGTCGACCAGCGTGCGGCAGGTGCCGGGTGCGATGGCGGAAAGGCTCATGGCGAGGGCAAGTAGCATGCTGCGCGGTTAAGTGCACCGTCTGCGGGAGTCACTGTGGGCTTTGGGGGAGGGGCGCTACGGGCGCGAAGACACCGACTGTCCTAGATCGCGGGAAGTATCAGGCTGCCCGCGGCGTGATGCGGTCGAGCTCGCCGTTGAGGGCGCGCTTGGCCGTACGAAGTTCGCAATCGATTTGCAGGCCCATGAAAAAGCCTTCCGACATGCGGAAATAGCGGGCAAGCCGCAGGTCCAGCTCACCATCCATGCGCGCTTCGCCGTCGATGACCGCACGAAGGCGAGCGGCATCGACCTCGATGGCGTTGGCCAAAGCGGCTGCATTCAACTCCAGCGGCTCCATGAATTCCGACGCGAGCAGTTCGCCAGCGTGCGGGATGTCGAGCCAGTCCGAGGTATCAATGGTAGTCGACGATTTCGACACCGTGGGTTTCTCCGTCTTCGAACGTGAAGCATATACGCCATTGCTTAATGGAAATGGAATGCTGGCCCGCGCGGTCTTCCTTGAGCGCGTGGAGCCGGTTGGAAGGCGGGTTGCGCAGATCGTCGAGCGACTTGGCTCGATTGAGCAGTGCCAGCTTCGCCAGAGCGCGCTTCTGGATGTCGGCGGGAAGCTTCCGGCTGCGAAGACCGTTCCAGATGCGCTCGGTTTCGGGATCGGCGAAGGACTGGATCATGCTGACCTCAATTAGCGGCTGCACAAGCAGCGGTTAAAAGTACGATGTCAGCTCCAATATGTGGAATAGATCGTACTGACCGCGGTGACAAGTGGACCGCCAAAGCTGTCCACTTAAAGGTATCATGCTCGGGCCGCGCCTTAATCCAGCACAATTCGTCACCCCGAACTTGTTTCGGGGTCCAGTCTTCAATTCTCAGCGTGGGTTCGGACTGGCGGGCTGGATGCTGAAACGAGTTCAGCATGACACAGGAGGATAGGTCGCTCACTACTTCTCGCCGAGCGACTTGCCGATCTGGATGCCCGCAAAGGTGAAACCTCCCGCGAGCATGATGATGGCGACGATCAGGGAGACGATTTCGAAGGGGGTCATGGCTGCCTCGTTTTGAATGCAGCGGTTCATTAGTCACATACTTGCCCACATCCCAAATTCAAAATCGTCACGCTTTTGAAATAAAGCGTGTTGACACAGGGTCCTGCTCTAAGACTTCCCCCACTTCTTCTGCGTCCGCCCATACCGCAGCTTCCGCGTTCCCGGCTTACCCTCGTTACTCCGCCCGACCCTCGGCGCCTTCTGGTCACCCTCCGGCAACCCAAGCTCGTCCGCCTCCAGCGCGCGGATTTCGTCGCGGATACGGCCGGCTTCTTCGAACTCCAGGTTCGCGGCGGCTTCGCGCATCTTCTTTTCGAGGTCTTCGATGTAGGCGCGCAGGTTGTGGCCGACCAAGGGCGCGGCCTCGTCCTCGGGTTCGCCATCCTCGCCCTTGGTGGCGTGGGCGGTGATGTCGGCGATGGCGCGGCGGATCGTGGTCGGGGTGATCCCGTGTTCTTCGTTGTAGGCGCGCTGCTTTTCGCGCCGCCGCTCGGTCTCGGCCATCGCGCGTTCCATGCTGCCCGTGATGCGGTCGGCATACAAAATCACGCGGCCATCGACGTTGCGCGCGGCGCGGCCGATGGTCTGGATCAGCGAGGTTTCGGAGCGCAGGAAGCCTTCCTTGTCCGCATCGAGGATGGCGACGAGCCCGCATTCGGGAATGTCGAGGCCTTCGCGCAGAAGGTTGATGCCGACCAGCACATCGTACACGCCCAGCCGCAGGTCGCGGATCAGCTCGATACGCTCCAGCGTCTCGACGTCGGAGTGCATATAGCGGACCTTCACGCCCGCTTCGTGCATGAACTCGGTCAGGTCTTCCGCCATCCGCTTGGTCAGCGTGGTGACGAGCGTGCGGTAGCCCTTGACGGCGGTCGCCTTGCACTCCTCGATACAGTCCTGGACCTGATCCTCGACCGGGCGAATCTCGACCGGCGGGTCGATCAGGCCGGTGGGGCGAATGACCTGTTCGGCGAAGACGCCGCCGGTCTGCTCCAGCTCCCAGCCGCCGGGCGTGGCGGAGACGGCGAAGGTCTGCGGGCGCATCGCGTCCCACTCGTTGAAGCGAAGCGGGCGGTTGTCGATGCAGCTGGGCAGGCGGAAGCCGTATTCGGCGAGCGTGATCTTGCGGCGATGGTCCCCGCGCGCCATCGCGCCGATCTGCGGCACCGTCTGGTGGCTTTCATCGACGAACAGCAGCGCGTTTTCGGGCAGGTATTCGAACAGCGTGGGCGGCGGCTCGCCCGGCAGGCGGCCGGTGAGGAAGCGCGAATAGTTCTCGATCCCGTTGCAGCTCCCCGTCGCGGCGATCATTTCGAGGTCGAAATTGGTGCGCTGCTCCAGCCGCTGGTGTTCGAGCAGCTTGCCCTCCGCCTCCAGCTCCTTGAGCCGTTCGGCCAGCTCGAACTTGATCGCCTCGCTCGCCTGTTTCATCGTCGGGCCGGGTGTGACGTAGTGCGAATTGGCGTAGACGCGTACCTTGTCCAGCTGGGTGCCGGGCTTGCCGGTCAGCGGGTCGAACTCGACGATTTCCTCGATCTCGTCGCCGAAAAAGCTGATCCGCCATGCAGTGTCTTCGAGGTGGCTGGGGAACAGCTCCAGATTGTCGCCGCGCACGCGGAAATTGCCGCGCGCAAAGGCATGGTCGTTCCGCTTGTATTGCAGCGCGACGAGCTTGCGGATCAGCTCGCGCTGGTCGACCGTCTCGTCCTTCTTGATGTCGAAGATCATCGCCGAATAGGTCTCGACCGATCCGATACCGTAGAGGCACGAAACCGAGGCGACGATGATGACATCGTCCCGCTCCAGCAATGCGCGGGTGGCCGAGTGGCGCATCCGGTCGATCGCCTCGTTCACGCTCGACTCTTTCTCGATGTAAGTGTCGGAGCGGGGGACGTAGGCTTCGGGCTGGTAGTAGTCGTAATAGCTGACGAAATACTCGACCGCGTTGTTGGGGAAGAAGCTCTTGAACTCGCCATAGAGCTGCGCGGCGAGGATTTTGTTGGGCGCAAGGATCAGCGCGGGCCGCTGCAATTCCTCGATCACCTTGGCCATGGTGAAGGTCTTGCCCGATCCGGTGACGCCCAGCAGCACCTGAGTCTTCTCGCCGCCCTCCGCCTCGCGCACCAGTTCCTCGATCGCGGTCGGCTGGTCGCCTGCGGGCTCGTATTCGGACACGAGTTCGAACCGCTTGCCCGGCATGCTCTTTTCTGGGCGCGCGGGCTTGTGGGGGACGAATTCGCCGGTGGTGTCCGGCTCGTCGAGCCCGCGTCTGATGATGAGTTCGGCCATGGCGTTCATATTGGCGCATCGTACGCCCGTCGCAATGGCGGTTGTCGGTCTCGTGCCGCTTGCCTAGGGTGCCTCATCGCGGGTCATGGCCCGCCCACGCAGTTTTTCGGGAGGAAACACCATGCGCATCATCATCGCCGCAACCGCCGGCCTCGCGCTGCTCACCGCCTGTTCGGACGGCGGCGCCGAAGCAGATGCGGGTGCGGATGGCGATGTCGCGGTCGCCGAAGAGGACGCCGTTGTCGACGCTGCCGCGGACGATGCCGTGCAGTTGCGCGCGGGCCAGTGGGAAAACACCATCGAATTCACCGAGTTCGATGTTCCCGGCGTTCCGCAGAGCATGAAGGACATGCTGGCCAGGCAGATGGGGCAGTCCATCACGACCAAGGCATGCATCACGCAGGACCAGGCCGAAAAGCCGGATGCAGGTTTCTTCGGCGGCGAGAAGAACGAGAATTGCACCTACGACACGTTCGACCGCACGGGCAACAACCTCAGCCTGCGGATGACCTGCGATGCGGGCAATGGCGGCACCGCCCGGTTCTCCATGGATGGCGAGTACGACGCGGACAGTTTCATCCTGCGAATGGACAACGTCATCTCGGGCACGGAAGCGGGCGACGTGACCATGAAGGGCACGATCACCGGCAAGCGGATCGGCGAGTGTTCCTGAAGACGCGGGCCGGGAGGGCCTCCGCCGCTGCACACCCCGACCGGCAGGATAGATAACCGACATGCGTTTTGTTCTGGTGGGCGCCAGCGCGCTCGCGCTCGCGCTGGCTGCCTGCGGCGATTACCCCGGCGCGTACGAGGAAGCGGAGGCGGGCCCTCCCGCCGGTGACGTGCGGATCGAGCCCGGGCTCTACCGGATGCAGATCACCATAGGCGGCGGCCCGGACGGTTCCGGCATGCAGTACGCGGACGAAAACCAGTGCCTGGCGGAGGAAGACGTAAGCGGCGGTTACCGCGAAATGCTGCTCGACCTGCAGGGGCGCGACAGCTGCCGTTTCGAGACCTACGATCTTGCGGACGGGCAACTCGATGCCGTGATGGTGTGCGCGGGCGATGCGTTCCAGCCGGAAACCAGGGCGCGGATCGCCGGCACGGTGACGCCGGAAGCGACCGACCTCAGGATGACGGTCGCCGGGTTCGAGGAAGGCGGCGCGGGGGTGGACATGCGCGTCACCAGCGAACGGATCGGCGATTGCGACGATCAGGACGCCTGAGCCCGGCGGCATCGCCTTTCCACGGCAGCCGAGAACCAACATAGATCGGTTTGGAAACTCCCCGCCTTCTGCCGCATTATGTGGGCATGCGAGGAAGTTCGAGAATGCCGCAAGCTGTAAACCAGCAGGCGATGACGACCGGAATCTACGGCTTCACCGCGCTCGCCGACAGCGAGTGGGCGCGGCGCATAGAACTCGCCCGCGAGCCTGATCCTGACGGGCCGGGCGGCCCGCGCATCTGGCTTCTGTTGCGCGAGCTGGGATATCTGCTCGAGCCGGTCCGCCGCCTCTATCGCAGCCTGTTCAATCCGTTTCGCCTGGCCAGGGCCAGAACCCCGCGCATGGTGATGATTCTGCCCGGTTTCGGCAGCAACCCGATCAAGATGCGCTATTTCGCGCGGCGGCTGGAAGATGCCGGCCACACGGTCAAGCGCTGGGGCTGCGGCTATAACTGGGGCTTTTCGGACGAACTTTTCGGGCAGCTGGAGGAACGCCTGCTCGACCTGCGACAGCGCGCGGGCGCGCCGGTGGTGCTGGTCGGCTGGAGCCTCGGCGGGCTCTACGCGCGCGAACTTGCCAAGCGCCAGCCGGACGCCGTGGCCAAGGTCATTTCCATGGGCTCGCCCTTTTCGGGCTCGCTGCGCGCGAACAATGTCTGGCGCATCTACCAGGCGATAGCGGGGCACCGTGTGGACGAGCCGAAGCTTTCCGCCGAACTTTCCCGCAAGCCGCCGGTGGAAACCATCGCCCTGTGGAGCCCGCGCGACGGTGCCATCCGTCCACGCTGTGCGGCAGGCTATCCCGGAGAGCGCGACCGGGCCGTGGCGCTGCGTTGCAGCCACATGGGATTTTCCTATTCGCCCGAGGCCATCAGGGCCGTCGCGCGCGAGATAGACAGGCCCACGATAGACAGGCCCACGCGCGGCTAGTCAGCGACAGAAGGAATTGTCGCCCACTTCAAGATGAAGATGGTCCGCATGGGCGGCGTCATATTCGGGGCTCAGAACCGTGCCGAAGCGCTTGCAGGCGCTGTCCCGCACCACGCGCAGAAACGCGCGCTCGCCCGGTGTGCCGCCGTTCCAGTCTCCCTTGACGGCAATGCGGCGCCCATCTTCCAGGATGAACGCCGAAACATCGATCGCCTCGGCCCGCGCATGGGCCGAGCGCCGATTGCTGCCCGCGACATTGCGGCACGCGTAGCTGCCCATGGTTTCAATCCGCGCCAGCTTGCTGCCCAGATGGACCCGTGCCGCGCGGTCCACCCCGAAGCGCGCCCACCCGGCAAAGGTGCTGGCGGTTTCGCAGGTGACGGGGCCCAGATTGGCAATGGCAAAACGGCTTGCGTCACCCTGCAGCCCGCCGAGCGAGACCGTGTCGATCCGCGTGCAGCCGGGCGCATCGCTGGCATTGGGAAGCGGCGAGTAATCCGCACCGGTCGCGCTCAGCTGCGCGAAGCACTGCTGGCCCGTAACGCTGGGCGTGAATGTGCCGGTCTGGCTGGTGCCGCGCGGAATGGGGGGCGGCGTGCGGCTGTCGTTGCTGCGGTTGCCCGAAGGCAATAGCTGGCAGCCCGACAGGATGATCGCCAGCAGCAGGACAGAGGCAGGTTTCGCTCCACGCATCACGGTCTCATGTATGGCGGATCATCGCTGAACGTTTCCCTAAACGTGCGAACCTATCGGGAAACAATACGCGCGCGCACCTGTTCCCAAGGCATCCCCCAAGCCGAACACAGTCAAAAGGCATTCTTATGCAGCGCTTCAGCAACCGCACCGTAATCATCACCGGATCGTCCTCCGGCATCGGCGAGGCCATTGCCCGCCGCTTCGCCGCCGAGGGCGCGAATGTAGTGCTCAACGCCCGCAGCCGGGAGGATCTGGAGAAGGTCGCCGCCGATCTGGACGACGAACGCACGCTGCTGGTCGATGGCGACGTTTCGGATGCGGCCTTCGCGAAGGATCTGGTGGCGCGCACGGTGGAGCGGTTCGGCGGGCTGGATTGCCTCGTCAACAATGCCGGCACGGCAGCGGCGGGACCGCTTGCCGAAGCGAGCGACGAGGACATCGACAAGGTGATCGACATCAACGTGAAGGGCGTGATGTACCTGTGCCGCGCTGCGATCCCGCATCTTGCCAAGAGCGATGCGCCCGGCGGCGGCTCCATCGTCAACACCTCCAGCGTTTCCGGAACGGGCGGGGACTGGACCATGCCGATCTACAACGCCAGCAAGGGTGCGGTGACCAACCTGACCCGCGCGCTCGCGCTGCAGCTGGGCGAACAGGGCGTTCGGGTGAACGCGGTGTGTCCCTCCATGACGAAGACCGCCATGAGCGAGGGCATCCGCGAGGATGACGAGTTGCTCGAAGCCTTCCTGCGCCGCATCCCGCTGGGCAGACCGGGCGAGCCGGAGGATGTCGCCAGCGTGGTCGCCTTCCTCGCCAGCGATGACGCCCGCTTCGTGACGGGCGCGAACCTGCCGGTGGATGGCGGCGTGAGCGCATCGAACGGCCAGCCCAACTTCATGGCCTTCGACTAGGGCCGGGGCGGCATGGACGCAGTGCCGATGGCATTGGTGACGCTGCTGATGGCGCTGGCCTTTTCGGCGGTGCACCTGTTCGTCGGTCGCCTGCGCTTCCTCGATGCCACGCCGCGCAGCCGGTGGCTGAGCTTTTCCGGTGGCGTCGCGGTCGGGTACGTCTTCCTGCATGTCATGCCGGAACTGGCGGCGCATGCGGGCACCTTCCGGCAGGCGACCGGCTTGGACGAGGCGGCGGCGGAAGCGACGGTCTATGTGCTCGCGCTGATCGGGCTCGCGCTGTTCTACGGCGTGGAGCGCGCGATCGTCGCCAGCCGGGGTGGGCGCGGGCAGCGGGAGAAACCGGACCGCCGGACCTTCTGGCTTCACATCGGGGCGAGCGCGCTGCTGGTCGCCATCATCGCCTACCTGCTCAACAACCGCGAGGATACGAGCTGGATCGGGCTGGCGCTGTTCTTCGGCGCGATGATGCTGCACTTCGTCACCGCCGATTTCGGTGCGCGCAGCGATCATGCGCAAATCTACGACACGCGCGGACGCTGGGTCCTTGCCGCCGCCACGATGGCAGGCTGGGCCGCCGGGCTGCTGCTGGACCTGCCCGAACTGGCGATCGGCGGCCTGTTCGCCTTCGTGGGCGGTGGGATCATCCTGCTGGTCATGAAAGAGGAACTGCCCAAAGAACGGCGCAGCCGCTTCCTGCCCTTCGCGCTGGGCGCGGCGCTTTACGCGCTGCTGGTGGTCGGTGAACTGATCGTGCGTCAGTCCTCATAGGAAGCGAATTTCACGATCAGGATATCGAGATCGCGCGTCGGTTCGAAATCGGTCTTCACCACCTCGAACCGTGTCGGGCCGATCTTCGTCACCCCGTTCATGCAGAAGCTGACCAGGTTTTCGGTCGAACCCTTGTCCACCACCAGCCGGAAGGTCCCGATGGGGCCGTTCCAGTTCGCGCCGGAGGAAAGGACGTAGCCGATCCAGGTTTCGTGCATCCAGGCCTGCACGTTCTCACCCGAAGCTTTCGCGGCCAGCCGCCGGTCGACGCCGGCGAGGAAGTGATCGTCCACGCAATAGCGCGCCCGGTATTCGGGCAGGCTGCTATATTCGCTGTCTTCCCGATATTGCGGGTAAAGCGCACCGCCGACACTTCCTCCCACCATGGGCGCATATTCGTGGCTGACGCGCACCTTCGAACGCGGCGCGAAGCCCTGTTCGCGCACGAAGTACGTCACACCCTCCCACGCCGGGACAACGCGGCCTTCGAACTGCGGATCGTCGCGCCGCGCCAGCCCCTTTTCCAGCGCTTCGGCAACACGCTGCGGCGATGCGCCGTCGAACGGATTGCCGTCTTCCGTGTCGGTCCAGTAGACCGGGAAGCCATTGGCGATCACCTGTTCGGTCACATCGCGTTCGCCGATCATCGCGCGGTCGTACTGCAGCAGGCGCACCGGGCGCCCATCGACGCGGGTGGCGAAATCGAACCCGGACCAGTCCTGGCTTTCCTCGTAATAAGCGTAACTCGTGTCGATCAGCCCACGCGGCTGGCCGGGCATGGGAAAGGCGATGGTGGTCTCGATGTAATCGTCGGTCGGGTTCTCGAACACGTAGTCGACCGTCACCTTCTCTTCGGAGATGAACAGGTCTTCGCTGAGCAGCCTCAGATCGCTCGAGGGTTTGAGGACAATCCCGCCGAGGCCGATCTCGGCCTCGGAATCGTTCGCCGCGATCGGGCTGGCAAGCAGGAAGCCGGCTGCTGCCAGCAGGGCGAGCCTTGGCAGAATGGTGGCAGGCATGGTGGCGATTCCCCCATCGATCGCGCGACCCTGCGTTGCTATTAGCACGGCACGCGCCGCGAATGCAGAGGTTTCAGCGAGGCGAAACGTCGTCCGGCGTCTCGACCTGTTCCCACAACTCGATCTTCACGCCGTCGGGATCGAGCAGCCAGGCGAACTTGCCGTAGCCCTCGTCGACATGCCCGACGATCTCGACGCCTCTGGCCTTCAACTGCTTGACCATGCCGTCGCAGTCGTCGACGCGCAGGTTTATCATGAAGCCGCCCGTGCCGGGCCTGATATATTCCTCGTCCGGAAAGTGGCTGATGAGCGAGTAGGGCGCTTCGTGCGGTTCGTCCGCCCATGCCAGCTGCGGTCCGTACTCGCCGGCAAGGCCCAGCACCTCTGCGTACCATCTGCGGGTCTTTGCGGGGTCTTTCACCACGTAGAAGACGCCGCCCAATCCCGTTACTTTCGCCATTTCTCGCTCCCCTCGCTCCCCTCGCTCTCCTCGCGCCCCTCGTGCGGACCCTACACCCGGCCTTGACGAATGCAATTTAGGCATTTAGCTAAATGCCTATGAGCAAGGTTTTCGACGCCCTTTCCCACCCCATCCGGCGCGAGGTGCTGGAACTGCTGAAGGGTGGCGGGATGACGGCGGGCGACATTGCGGATTACTTCCCCGTGTCGAAGCCGACGATGTCGGGCCACTTTGCAAAGCTGAAGGAGGCCGGCCTGATCCAGGGGGAGAACCGCAGGGGATCGGTGGTCTACACCCTCAACATGTCCACGCTCGAAGAGGCGCTGCATACGTTCATGGGCCGCATGGGGCTGGGCCGTGCGGAGGGCGAAGCGCGCCCGGGCACGAAACCACAAGGAGAAACGCAATGAAGGTCAGGTCGCTGTTGATCGGCACCATCCTGCTGGCCGCCCTGATGGCGGCCTTCGCGCTATGGGCGGCGGGTCAGGTGCCTGCCGGGGCAGAGCTCCCGGTGCACTGGAATGCGGCGGGCGAGGTCGACGATACGATGCCCGCACTCCCGGCGCTGCTCATGCCCGCCGGGCTGGTGCTGGCCCTCGGCCTGCTTTTTGCGATCACCCCCGCTATCGAGCCATTGCAGGACAAGCTCGAAGGCTCGGCTCCGCTGCTGCGCGCCTCATGGCTAGGAACGATGGGCCTGCTGGCCGCCGTGCAGTGTTTCATCGCCGCGCCCATTCTTGGCCTGGAGCCGGGGCCGAGCGCCATCGTCATCCTTGTGGGCATCCTCTTCCTGGTGCTGGGCAACATGATGCCCAAATCCCGCCCCGGGTTCTTCGTGGGTATCCGCACGCCCTGGACGATCACCGATGCCGACAACTGGATCGCCACGCATCGCCTTGCCGGGAAGCTGTTCCTTGCCGCTGGTCTGGCCATGATCGCGGCCGGTCTGATCGACATGCCGGGCGAACTGCGGATGGTCTTGGTACTGGGCGCTGCCCTTGGTGCTGGCCTGATCCCGGCGGTCTACAGCTGGCACCTCTGGAATACGGGCCGGCGCGGACGAGGCGCAAATTGACCAAGCGTGTGGTGTCTTCCCTTGCAGTGTCGCTTGCTCTTGCCGCCGCCACCCTTGCAGGCAGAGCGGGCACTTAGGTCTCGACGTGCCGCTGCCCGGCACGATCTGCAGTCCTGGTCATACCCGGCTCCGGCCCGACCGATGGCGACGGGCATGGCACCCTCGAGTTGAAGCCGGCCCGCCAAGGCGGCCGCGTCCCAATCTGGCATCCCGCGGCGATCCGGGCCTTCCGCTCACCCCCGGATTGGCCGAGCGCCAGCTTACGCTTTGGCCGGGTGGCGGCTCAGGTCCTCGGGCTGCGTCACAAGGCTCACGATCACGATGGCGATTGTGGCGGCGATGAAGCCCGGGATGATCTCGTACACGCCCGGCCCGCCCAGGAATTCGCTGTTCCAGCCTTGCGCGATCCAGAAGCCGACCGTGCCAGCGCCCACGACGAGCCCGGCCAGCGCACCCGCGCCGGTCATCCGGGGCCAGGTCAGCGACAGCAGGATCAGCGGGCCGAAGGCGGCGCCGAAGCCCGCCCATGCGTTGGAGACGAGACCCAGCACTTCGCTTTCCGGATCGCTCGCCACCCAGATCGCCGCCAGCGCCACCACCAGCACGCTCAGCCGTCCGACATTGACCGCCTCGCGCTCGCTCGCATTGCGGCGCAGGAACAGGCGGTAGAAATCCTCTGTCAGAGAGCTGGAGGAGACCAGCAGCTGCGAGGAAATCGTGCTCATGATCGCGGCAAGCAGCGCGGCGAGCAGGAAGCCGGTGACGAGCGGGTGGAACAGCAGGTCCGCCAGCACGATGAAGATGGTTTCCGGGTCGTCCACCACCACGCCGTTACGCTCGGCATAGGCGCGGCCCGCAAGCCCGACGCCCAGCGAACCGAGCAGGCAGACGAACATCCATGCCAGCCCGATATTGCGCGCATTGGCGACCTCGGGAACGCTGCGGATCGCCATGAAGCGCACGATGATGTGCGGCTGGCCGAAATAGCCCAGGCCCCATGTCACCGCGCTCAGGAAGCCGATCGCGGTCAATCCTTCGGTCAGGCTGAGGAAGCCGGGCTGGATATCGGACAGGCTGTCGCCAGCGCTTCCGCCGGGGCCGAACATCACGACCAGCGGCATGACGACCAGCGCCAGCAGCATGATGACGCCCTGCACGAAGTCCGTCAGGCTGACGGCGAGGAACCCGCCCACCATCGTGTAGGCCAGCACCACGCCCGCGGTGATCCAGATGCCCAGCATGTAGTCGCTCATCCCCACATCGGGCAGCAGAGCGGGGAAGGCGGTTTCGAACAGCTTGCCGCCGCCGACCAGCCCTGCGGCGGAGTAGACCATGAAGAACACCACGATCACGATGGCGGAGACGACGCGCAGCGCGGTCGCCTGGCTGGGGAAGCGGTTGGCCATGAACTCGGGGATGGTCAGCGCATTGCCCAGACGCTCCGTCTGTTCGCGCAGACGCGGAGCGACGATGGTCCAGTTGACGACCGCGCCCGCGAACAGCCCGATCCCGATCCACGCCTCGACCAGCCCGGCGGCATACAGCGCGCCCGGCAGGCCCAGCAGCAGCCAGCCCGACATGTCCGAAGCACCGGCGGAAAGCGCCGCCACGCCCGGTGAAAGGCCGCGCCCGGCGAGGAGGTAGCCCTCGGACGTATCGGTCGATTTCTTCCATGCGAAAAGGCCGATCCCCAGCATGAGGATGAAGTAGGCCGCGAGTGAGATGAGTACGCCTGTCTGCATGGGCGGGATGCCTAACGCCTCCTAACCGGTTTGACCACAGTAGGCCGGGAAGTGTCTCACGCAGGGCGACACGAGGGCTGCCGCCCTAGTCCCACGCCACGTCGAGACGGGCATGGTCGCCGTTCGCGCCATCTTCGCCATCGCCCCGCTTCCCGCCCTTCCTGGCGAGCGTATCGGGATCCTCGCAGCACCGGGCCAGCTCGTCGACCCGCTCGAACCGGTTGCGCTGCCTGGTGATCCGCCTGCTGGTCCGGTCGGAGAAGGGCAGCGCGATGTTGGCCGCGTGGCGCAGCAGCTGCAGGAAGTCGCTCTCCGCCTCGCGCGCGAGGCCTTGCGCCGCCGTCACCGCGTCGCCCGCGCCCACCAGCTCCGCCGCGCGGATCGAGGTCGCGTCGTCGGCATCGGCCAGCACCAGCGCGCTGCTGCGGAAGCCCTCCTTCTCCCCGGTGGAGAGGTCGCCGCGGCGGTTCACGCTCTCTATCAGGGCCTGCGCCTTGCGGCGCCGCTGCGCCTTGGGATCGGGCGGCGGCGGCTCTCCCGCCATCGACAGCACCCAGGCCAGCGCCATCACGCCCGCACCCAGCACGGCAAAGCCGACGAAGGCGAGGGTCAGCCACAGGCTGCCGACCGGCCAGGCGCGTTCATGCAGCTGGCCGTATTCGCCGTACCAGTAGCCGCCGTGGGCATGGCCCGCGCCCGCGCCCAGCGTGTCGGCAAACCAGTGCGCAAGTCCCGGCGCGAGAACCAGCGCGACGATCAGCGCCACGGCCCCCGCCGCCACAAACCCGGGCAAAGCATATCTCATCGCAGCGAATCCCCTTCGCGGCGCGACCCGTTAACCATCATGTCAGCGCGCGATGGGGATGGGAAGGCCGGGGAAATGCCCCCCGGACCATTCGCGTGGAATTGCCCACGCCCATTGGCAGGCCGGCGCGCCTGACACACCTGACACAGTGTCCTGGACCTGAAATCCACTCGATCGAAAAGGCGCGATTGATCGAGCAGCCCGATCAGCCCGCGCGAGGGGCGTGGGGCCGGGCGAGGCGAAGCGGGGACGGACGACGAGAAAGAGCGCCCCCACCCATAGCGTGGGGCGGGGGAGTAGGAAAATCGGGGTATTGTTCCGCGAGTCTGCTGCGCTAAGGCCCGCAGGGCAGGAGGGGCGCGTGACACCCAGCGAATTCATCAAGAAGTGGCGTGCCGTCGAGCTGAAAGAGCGCACGGCATCCCAATCGCATTTCAACGATATTTGCCGCCTGCTCGAAATCGAAGACCCGATCACTGCCGACCCCAAAGGCGAATGGTTCACCTTCGAGAAGGGCGCGGCGAAGACGGGCGGGGGCGACGGCTGGGCCGATGTCTGGCGCAAGGAATGCTTTGCCTGGGAATACAAGGGCAAGAAGAAGGACCTAGACCGAGCCTTCGCACAGCTCCAGCAATACGCCATCGCGCTGGACAATCCGCCGCTGCTTATCGTCAGCGACATGGATCGTTTCCGTATCCACACCAACTGGACCAACACGGTTCAGGAGGTCCACGAGTTTGCGCTGGACGACCTGCTCGATGGCGCCACGCGCGACCTGCTGCGCAATTGCTTCGTCAATCCGGCCAAGCTGAAGCCGGCCAAGACCCGGCAGATGCTGACCGAAGAGGCTGCGAAGGAGTTTTCGCAACTCGCCCAGCGCCTGCGCGAACGCGGCAACGATGCCCATGCGGTGGCGCATTTCGTCAATCGTCTGGTGTTCTGCATGTTTGCGGAGGATGTCGGCCTGCTGCCGAATGCGATGTTCCAGCGTATGCTGGAGATCAATCGCCACAGCCCCGACGATTTCGTGGAAGATGCCGCAGCCCTTTTCAGGGCCATGAAGTCCGGCGGGAAGGTCGGCTTCGAAAAGGTCGAATGGTTCAATGGCGGACTGTTCGACGACGATAGCGTGCTGCCGTTGGAGCAAGACGATATCGAGAACCTGATCGCTGCGGCCAAGCTTTACTGGGACGAGATCGACCCCTCGATCCTCGGCACGCTGTTCGAGCGTGGACTGGACCCGGACAAGCGCAGCCAGCTGGGCGCGCATTATACCGACCGCGACAAGATCCTGCAGATCGTCGAACCGGTCATCAAGCGTCCCCTGATGGCCGAATGGGCCGAGGTTCGCAGTAAGATAGAACAGGCGATTGCCAAGGCCGATAAGGCGAAGGGCGGCACAAAGACGAAGGCCGAGAACGAGGCCAAGAAGCTGCAGGCCGAATGGCACGAGCGGCTGCGCAATTTTCGCGTGCTCGACCCCGCCTGCGGCTCGGGCAATTTCCTCTACCTGTCGTTGCTTGCGCTCAAGGATATCGAGCATTTCACCAACCTGGAGGCAGAGGCGATTTCACCCAGCCTCGCCGCGCAGTTTCCCACCAGCGGCCCGGAGAATGTGCTGGGGATCGAGCTGAACCCCTATGCGGCAGAGCTGGCGCGGGTTTCGATCTGGATCGGCGAAATCCAGTGGATGCGCCGCAACGGGTTCGAGGCGGCGAAGAATCCGATTTTGCGGAGCCTCGGCAATATCGAGAACCGCGATGCCGTGCTGGTGACGGATGAAGATGGCAGCCCGGTGCTGGATGCAGACGGAAAGCCGCAGCGCGCACAGTGGCCGGAGGCAGATGTGGTGGTGGGCAATCCGCCATTCCTGGGCTCAAAATTTCATCGAAAAGGCAGGCCAGCGACGAAAACAAAACCCATCATGAAGGGGCTGGGGGATGAATACACCAATGCGCTTTATGCGGCATACAAGGGTATAGTCCCCTCATCAGCCGATTTGGTGAGTTATTGGTTCGCTCAAGCGAATGCTGCCTTTGAGAACAGAAAATCAATTTTGTTTGGATTGATCGCCACAAAGTCTATTGGAAAAGGCAAGAGCAACGTCCCACTTGCTGACCTCTTGAGGGATCGCGGGCTCAGTATCTATCTTGCTTGGCGCAATGTGCCGTGGGTCGTCGATGGCGCCGCAGTGCGGGTCGCACTCATCTGCGCTGCAAGCGAGCCAGCAGACATGATACTTGATGGAGCGCCTGTCTCATCAATTAATGCGGACTTGTCGTCTGGGTTAGACATTAGCGCCTCCTGTCCTCTCTCCCAAAATCGAAAAACCGCGTTCCAGGGTGTGAAGCTCAATGGCCCATTCGAAATTACTTCGGAAGAAGCGCGCACTTTACTGACCGCGCCCTCCAATCCCAATGGTCAGAAAAATGGCCGTATTATCAAGCGTTTTGTAGGCAACGATGATGTGACAATGCGCGACGCTGATGGATGGGTCGTAGACTTCACCGACTTCGAGGCCCTTGAAGACGCCTGCTTGTTCGAAAATCCATTTCAACTTGTTCAGGAGCGAGTGTCAGTTCACCGCGAAAATCTCGCAATTGGTCAGGCAACTGAAACTGCAAAGCTGGACCAATTCTGGTTGATGCAACGTTCGCGACCGAAACTGCGGGCCGCGACAAGCTTGTTGGAGCGTGTGATCGCCGTTCCAGAAACAAGCGAGCACCTTCTTTTCCGCTTCCTACCGAGCGCAAGTGTCTTCAGCGGCAGTTTGTTCGCAATTGCACGGAGCGATTTCACCACATTTGGTGTCTTGAGTTCATCGATCCATGAGACTTGGTGCGAGGCACAAGGCAATCGTTTGGGCGCAGGGAACCAAGGTCGCTACAATGCCACACGTACTTTCGCGACCTTCCCCTTCCCCGAAGGCCTCACCCCCGACATCCTCGCCGCCGACTACGGCCACGATCCGCGCGCGCAGGCGATTGCGGCAGCGGCTGAGCGGCTCAACGAATTGCGGGAAAACTGGCTAAACCCGCCCGATCTGGTCGAGCGCGTGCCCGAGGTGGTGGAGGGTTATCCCGACCGCATCCTGCCCAAGGACGATGCTGCGGCGAAGGAGCTGAAAAAGCGCACGCTCACCAACCTCTACAACGCTCGCCCTGCATGGCTCGATCACGCGCACCGCGCGCTCGATGAAGCAGTCGCCAACGCCTATGGCTGGGGCGACCTGTTCAAGGACAAGGCGTCACCGGACGCTCTGCCGGAATGGATCGACGGTGCAGAGGATGAAATCCTCGCCCGCCTGTTCCGGCTCAATCAAGAGCGGGCGGAGGCCGAAGCCTCCGCCTGAAGCGGCTTACGAATCCATCTTGCGCTTGTGGCGCTTGCGCTCGTGCGGGTCGAGGTGGCGTTTGCGCAGGCGGATGTTCTGGGGGGTGACTTCGACCATCTCGTCGTCGTCGATATAGGCGATGGCTTGCTCCAGCGTCATCACGCGCGGGGGCGTCAGGCGGATGGAATCGTCCTTGCCGGTGCTGCGGAAGTTGGTCAGCTGCTTGGACTTCATCGGGTTGACTTCGAGATCGTCGGGCTTGGCATTCTCGCCGATAATCATGCCCTCGTAAATCTTCGCGCCGCCGCCGATGAACAGCTCGCCCCGGTCCTCCAGCGCGTTGAGCGCGTAGGGCACGGCCTCGCCCGGGACCATCGAGATCAGCACGCCGTTCTGGCGGCCCTCGATCGGGCCCTTGTAGACGTCGTACTTCTCGAACAGGCGGTTCATGATACCCGTGCCGCGCGTGTCGGACAGGAACTCGCCGTGGTAGCCGATCAGGCCGCGGCTGGGGGCGGAGAAGGTCACGCGGGTCTTGCCCTGGCCAGACGGGCGCATCTCGGTCAGTTCGGCCTTGCGGCGCTGCATCTTCTCGACAACCGTGCCGGAGAATTCGTCGTCCACGTCGATCACGACGGTTTCGTACGGCTCCATGCGCTGGCCGTTCTCTTCCTTGAACAGCACGCGCGGGCGCGAGATGCCCAGTTCGAAGCCTTCGCGGCGCATCGTCTCGATCAGCACGCCCAGCTGCAATTCGCCGCGGCCCGCGACTTCGAAGCTGTCCTTGTCCTCGGCTTCCGTGACGCGGATGGCGACGTTGGTTTCGGCTTCGCGCATCAGGCGGTCGCGGATCATGCGGCTGGTGACCTTGTCGCCCTCGCGGCCCGCAAGCGGGCTGTCGTTGACGGCAAAGCGCATCGCGAGCGTGGGCGGGTCGATCGGCTGCGCGGCGATCGGGTCCTTCACCGCCGGGTCGGCGATGGTGTTGGCGACGGTGGCTTTCTCCAGGCCGGCCATCGCGATGATGTCACCCGCCTGCGCGCTTTCGACCGGCACGCGGTCGAGCCCGTCGAAGCTCATCAGCTTGGTCGCACGACCGACTTCGATCACCTTGCCGTCACGGTCGAGCGCGTGGATCGGGTCGTTGACCTTGATCTTGCCCTGCTGGACGCGGCCGGTGAGCACGCGGCCCATGAAGTTGTCGCGGTCGAGCAGCGTGGCGAGGAAGGCGAAGGGGCCCTCGGTGTCGAGGCCCGGCGGCGGCACGTGGTCGACGATCAGCTTGAACAGCGGCTGGAGATCGCCCTCGCGCGCGGTTTCGTCCTCGCTCGCATAGCCATCGCGGCCCGAGGCCCACAGGCTGGGGAATTCAAGCTGCTCGTCATTCGCGTCGAGATTGGCGAACAGGTCGAACACTTCGTCGAGCACTTCCTGCGGGCGCGCATCGGGGCGGTCGATCTTGTTGACCACCACGATCGGGCGCAGGCCCAGCGCGAGCGCCTTGCCGAGCACGAACTTGGTCTGCGGCATCGGGCCCTCGGCCGAATCGACCAGCAGGATGACGCCGTCCACCATGGAGAGGATACGCTCCACCTCGCCGCCGAAATCGGCGTGGCCGGGGGTGTCCACGATGTTGATCCGCGTGGTCTCGCCGTCATGCTCCCACTCGACGCTGGTGCACTTGGCGAGGATGGTGATCCCGCGCTCTTTCTCGAGGTCGCCCGAATCCATCGCGCGTTCGTCCACCCGCTGGTTCTCGCGGAAGGTGCCGGACTGGCGGAAGAGCTGGTCGACGAGGGTGGTCTTGCCATGATCGACGTGGGCGATGATCGCGATGTTGCGTAGGGACACGGGTGATGCTGCTTTCGGGAGAGAGTTGGGAGCGGCCCTTCTCTTATGGAGGGGCATTGCCGATGCGCCTTAGCGGCCCCCCTGCTGCGCTGCAACACATCAGAAATTCGCGCAGACCCGTTTCATTCCGCTACGGCATTCGTGGGGATGTGCCGTTTTGGTCACATATCGGACCAATGCCTCACGAATCCGGCATTTTCGCGGTTGAGCAGCGCCGGGACGCGCTTTATTACTCTCACATTAAGCGCAAAGAGTGCGCGGATCGTAATGACTTGAGAGGATGCACCCGATGGCCTATTCGCTGCCCGGCTTCGCCGGAACTTCGCGTTATGCACTTTATGCCGGCGTTGCCGCGCTGGCCCTGCCGGCAGCGGCCCACGCGCAGGACAATGCGCCCGCCGGCGTCTCCCTCGACGGAGAAGACGTGGAGACGGAGCAGGAGCTGGAACGCGCTCTTGGCGGCAATAACGTCATCGTCGTCACCGCGACCAAGCGCGAGCAGACGCTGCAGGAAGCGCCCGTTTCGGTCAGCGTGACCACCGGTGAAGTGCTGGAACGCGCCGAAATCCGCGACCTTATCGACGTGCAGACGGTCAGCCCGTCGCTGCGCGTCAGCCAGCTGCAGAACTCGGCTTCGACCACCTTCATCATTCGCGGCTTCGGCAACGGCGACAACAATTTCGGGATCGAGCCTTCGGTCGGCGTCTTCATCGACGGCGTGTTCCGTTCGCGTTCGGCGGGCGCCATCGGCGATCTTGCGAACGTCAACCGGATCGAGGTCCTGCGCGGGCCGCAGTCCACGCTGTTCGGGAAGAACGCCAGCGCAGGCGTCATCTCCGTCCTCACGCGGGAGCCGCAGTTCGAATTCGGCGGTTCGGTCAGCGCGACCTACGGCAACTACGACCAGATGGTGCTCAAGGGCGACATTACCGGCCCGATCACCGACAGCGTCGCCTTCTCGATCGACGGCGGCATCAACAAGCGCGACGGCTACGTGACCGAGCTCAACTCGGGCGAGGATATCAACACCCGCGACCGCTGGAATGCGCGCGGCCAGTTGCTGTTCGACAATAATGGTCCGCTGCGGGTGCGCGCCATCGGCGACTATTCGAAGATCGACGAGCTGTGCTGCCAGGTGAACAACCTTGTTGCCGGGCCGACCACGCCGCTGGTCCTCGCCGCCGGCGGCAGCATCATCACCAACGATTTCTTCAGCGACACCGCGCGCCTCAACTTCCTGCCCGTCAACGAGGTGGAAAGCTATGGCGGCTCGGTGCAGGCGGATCTTGAGCTGGGTGCGCTCAACCTCACGTCGATCACCGCCTATCGCGAACTGCACAACTTCCAGGACCAGGATGTCGACTTCACCGGGCTCGACTTCATTCGCGAAGTTCGCGATCAGGACGTGGAAACCTTCACCCAGGAGTTCCGCCTGACCTCGAATTTCGACGGTCCGTTCAACTTCCTGCTGGGCGGTTTCTACTTCAACGAAGACATCACCCAGTTCAGCAGCATCATCAACGGGCAGGATTCGCGCACGTTCTTCGATCTTCTGGCCGGTTCCGGTACGCCCGGTACGCTGGCGGGTGTGGAAGCGCAGCTGGGCCTGCCGAACGGTTCCATCTTCGCCGCCGGGCCGAGCACGATCGAGAACTTCGCGCTCAGCAACGAGAGCTACTCCGTCTTCGGCACGGCCGACATCACGCTGCTCGACGATCGCCTGACGCTGACCGCCGGCTTCAACTACACCGACGACAAGAAGGACTTCGCACTTTCGCAGCAGTCGAACGACCCGCTGGCGAACATCAACCTCGCGGATGCCTACATCATCGGTGCGGCGGGTTCGGCAGCCAACTTCGCAGCGCTGCCCGCAGCGCAGCAGCAGGCGATCGGCCAGCTGGCTGTGACGCCGTGCCCGGCCGGTGTGAACAACCCTGCCGTGTGTAATCCGCTGCTCGCCTTGGCGGCCCTGCAGTTCCTCCCGCCGTTCCTCGAGATTCCGAACGCGGTGGAAGACGGCAAGACGCGGGACGACAATTTCAGCTACACGCTGCGGGCCTCGTTCGAGATCACGCCGGAACTGAACACCTATTTCACCTACGCGACGGGCTTCAAGGCTAGTTCCGTCAACCTCTCGCGCGACAGCCGCCCACTGTTCGGCGATTACATTCCCGCAACGGTTCCTGCGGGCGTGCCGGCGGTGGTGGCCGGTAGCCAGTTCCTGTCGCCTTCCTCCCCGATCCGGGATGCAGGCCTGCCGATCACGAACCTGACGACCGGTTCGCGCTTTGCCGGGCCGGAGGATGCAAAGGTCTACGAAATAGGCCTGAAGGGCAACTATCCGGGTATCTCGTTCAACCTCGCGTTGTTCGACCAGAGCATCGAGGGCTTCCAGTCCTTCCTGTTCACCGGCACCGGCTTCGCGCTGGCCAATGCGGGCGAACAGTCGACGCGCGGCTTCGAGTTCGACACGGTCATCACGCCGGTCGATCCGCTCGCCTTCACCTTCGCGCTGACCTATCTCGACGCGACTTACGATGATTTCCCGAATGCGCAGGTCGGCGACCTGACCGGTGCTCGCCCCGGCGGCATTCCCGAATTCTCGATCGCGACGTCGGCCACCTACACCCACGATTTCGGCGCGAGCGGCAATTCGCTGATCGGCCGTGTGGACTACAGCCATGAAAGCAACGTCTTCATCAACAACGGCCTTCAGACCATCCGGGACAACAACTTCCGCCGCGAAGTGAACCTGGTGAATGCCTCGCTCACGCTCGCACTGGCGAACGGCTTCGAAGTCACCGGCTTCGTTCGGAACGCCTTCAACGAGCGGTATATTCTCACCGTGTTCCCCAGCGTTGCGCAGCAGGGTTCGGTTTCGGGCTACCCCAACGCGCCGCGCACCTATGGCGGCACGGTGCGGTTCAAGTTCTGATCGCTTCGGTCATTGCGAAACAGGGAAAGGGGGCCTTCGCGGGCCCCCTTTTTCGTGCGCGAGCCGATCCTGTTCCGCCAAGCCGACGCAACATGGGGGCAGAGCCGCCCAAAGCGCTTGCGACAGCCTGAAACCTGTGGCTTTCTGCCGCATCGCCGGGCGAGGCCAGCGGGCCTGCGGCAAATAACCGAGGGGGTGCTTTTCCGATGGAATGGATGATCTTGCCGCTGAAGCGGTATTTCGACTTTCAGGGCCGTTCGCGCAGGCTCGAATTCTGGATGTTCGCGCTGTTGAACGTGATCGTGTTCACCGTGCTTTCCGTGATCGTATTCGGCACGGGCGCTACGATGAGCCAGATCGAAGCCGCAGATCCGAACGACCTCGGCGCCATCTACGGAAGCATGTTCAGCGGCCTTGGTCTATTGTTCATCATCTGGTGGCTCATCATCTTGATCCCGAGCATCTCCGTATCGGTGCGCCGCCTGCACGACCGTAACATGACCGGGTGGTGGTACCTGGGCTTCATCGTGCTCAGCCTGATCCCGCTGATCGGGTTCGTCGCCAGCATCGCGTATATCGTGGTGATGGCGCTGCCTGGCACGCCGGGGCCGAACAAGTACGGGCCGAGCCCCAAGGAAGGCGTGACCGCCGAAACCTTCGAATAATGCCGGGTGCCCGCGTTGCTCCGCGGCGGCGGAGCGGCGCGGGGCCTAGATGCGCTGCAAGGCGCCGCCGGACACGTCCCACACCGCGGCCTGGGCAAGGATGGCGTCGAACGGGGCGCGCTCGGTTCCCGTCATCCAGACCTGCTCTCCATTCGCTGCCAGCCGCGCGAACAGCGCCGCACGGCGATCCGGGTCGAGATGGGCGGCCACCTCGTCCATCAGCAGCACGCCCGCGCGGCCTTTCGCCGCGATGGCCCCATGCGCCAGCACGATTGCGATCAGCATCGCCTTCTGCTCTCCGGTGGAGGCGGTGGCCGCGGGCACGCCCTTGTCTGCCAGCGTCACCGCCAGTTCCACCCGGTGCGGCCCGATAAGGGTGCGGCCTGCGCGCCGATCTGTCGGCCGGTTGTCGCGTAGCGCGCGGGCCAGCGCCTCCCGCTCTTCCGGGCCGACCGGTTCGAGTGCGAGCGAGGGGCGCGGGAAGGGCGTGTCAGTTTCTGCCAGCAGTGCGGCATTGAGCCGCTCCACCAGCAGACGGCGATTGGCGGCAAGCTGTGCCCCGTGCTCCGCCAGCTGCGCTTCTAGGGCATCCAGCCAGCGCGGATCGGGTTCTGCTTCGTCCGCCAGCAGGCGGTTGCGGTTGCGCAGCGCGGTCTCGTAGCGGTTGGAAAGCGTCGCGTGGGCGGGGCTGATGGCCAGCACCAGCCGGTCCAGGAAGCGCCGCCGTGCGCCAGCGCTGTCGGTGAACAGGCCGTCCATCGCCGGGGTCAGCCAGCGGACCGAGAGCCATTCGGACAGGCCCAGCGCGCTTGCCTCCGCCCCGTTGACCCGCACGCGCCGGCGGGTGGGCTGTGCGGGATCGACCATCGTGCCCAGCCGCACCGGCTCCGCGCCATCGGCCGGCTGCAGCATCGCCCCTATGGCAAACCCGCCCGGGCCATCGCTGCGCGCCATTTCGGGAAGCTTCGCACGCCGCAGGCCGCGCCCCGGGGCGAGCAGCGAAAGCGCTTCGAGCACGTTCGTCTTGCCCGCGCCATTGGCGCCCACAAGCAGGTTGAACCGCGCGGTACCGTCCAGCGCGGTGGCAGCGTGATTGCGGAAATCGGTGATCGAGATGCGGTCGAGCGCCATTGGTAAGAGGCCTTTGTCCGGCGCCTAGCGCGGCAGCCTGTCACGCGCCAGCCCGGCGGGCCGGCGTGCGCAATCCAACACTTGGTGAAAATTCCCAAGCTTTCGGATTGGTGAACAGATCAGGCGAAGGCGGGAGCGTCGAAAATCCCGGAAATCTCCCGTTTTCTCAAACTGGCACGGCTCCTGCAAAGTATCCGGTATCCGGCGGGATGGTCCCCCGGAGAGTTAAATGGAGACCGAAACATGACCACCACCGACATCCGCACCCGCCTCTTCGCAGCCGTTTTCGCCCTGGGCGTTTCGGCCGTCTTCATGGCCACTGCGATCGTTCCCGCCAGCCCCAACGGCCTCGTGATCGCCTGATCGCAGCCGCCGACTTTTCCTCACCCACGCATACGAAAGGAATATCCCACCATGTCTTCGCTCGTTCGTCAGCTGATCGCCGGTACCGGAGCTCTCGCTTTCACCGGCCTCGCCTTTGCCTTCGCCATCGCGCCCGTGATGGTCGACACCGCCGGGATGGTCGCATGAGCCAGCTCGACGAGAACCGCCCCGGCGGGCAGCCGACCCGCCAGTTCCGCCTCGGCAAGAGCCGTGCCATGCTGGCCGGCGTGTGCTCCGGCATCGCCGACTACACGGGATGGGACGTGACGCTGATCCGCCTGGCCGCAGTGCTGACGACCATCTTCCTGACCGGCACGCCGATCCTGCTGTACCTGATCATCTGGGCCATCGCAGACTGACCCGGCCGGAGGCCCCCTCCGGCCACAAACCCCGGTCGGGGGCGAAACGGATCGCCCCCGCACCACACCTTTTTCATCACATCGCGGAAATCCCGCCGTCCAGCTTCAGCTCCGCCGCGGTCATGAAGCTGCTTTCGTCGCTGGCGAGGAACAGCACGCCATTGGCGATTTCCTGTGGCTTGCCGACCCGCCCGAGCGGGATCTGCCGCGCCAGCTTGCCCATCACCACATCCTTCTCGATCCCGGCATTCTTGCCGATCCCGTCGAGAATGGGCGTATCGACGAAGGTCGGGTGGACCGAGTTGCAGCGAATATCCCAGCCCATCTTCGAACAATAGAGCGCGACCGACTTGGTCAGCATCCACACCGCCGCCTTGCTGGCATTGTAGCCGGGCATCGTGTCGCTCGCGATCAGGCCGGCGATGGAGCTGATGTTGACGATCGATCCGGGCTGGTTGTCCTTCAGCAGCCGCAGCGCCTTCTGGCAGCCAAGGAAGGGGCCATCGACATTGATTGCAAAGCCCGCGCGCCAGTCTTCCAGCGTGCAGGTTTCGATATTTCCGCGCACGCCCACGCCCGCGTTGTTGACCAGCACGCTGAGCCCGCCCAGCTTGTCTTCGGCCATGTCGATCGCGGCATCCCACTGATCGGGCTGCGTCACGTCATGCGCCATGCCGAAGGCGGTGTCCGCGCCGCATTCCTCGTTGATCGCCGCCGCGCTGGCCTCGGCTCCCTCGCCATTGATGTCGGTGCACAGCACCCGCGCCCCCTCGCGCGCCAGTGTGAGTGCCGCCTGCGCGCCAAGGCCCTGCGCTGCGCCCGTTACCAGGGCCAGCTTGCCCGCTACCCGTCCAGCCATCCGTTCTCTCCGATCTTTTGTGTCATCAATATCATGGCGATGCGCACGTCGATGCCGACGCCCGCCGCCCGCTTCGCTTCTACGAATTGTGCGAGATGTTTCAGCGCCACGCGATGGACGGTGATATCCTCGCCCTCGGTCCCGCCGCCTTCGCCGACCCTGGTCAGCCCTTCGGCCCGCAACAGCGAGAAGCCTTCGGAGACCATGCCGGGGCTGGAGAAAAACATGCCGAGATCGGTGATCGTCTCGGCTTTGTAGCCGGTTTCCTCCTCCAGCTCCCGGTGGGCGGCGGTGATCGCGCTCTCGTCGCTCGCCCCGTCATCGTCTCCGACGAGGCCGGCGGGGATTTCGAGGCAGGGCCGGCCCAGCGGCACGCGGTATTGTTCCACCAGGATGACGTGCCCGTCGTCGATCGCGAGGATCGCTGCGGCGCGGATGCCGCGCGAGCGGCTGGCATATTCCCAGCGGCCGCGCTGCTTGGCGGTGATGAATTTGCCCTGCCAGCGGATCACTTCGGGTTCGTTTTGATTCATCGGTCCCAATTCCGCTCATGCTGAGCTTGTCGAAGCATCATCCTGCTTTTTCAGACGCGGCCGAAAAAGAAAGTACGGCCCTTCGACAGGCTCAGGGCGAGCGGGTCAAGTGGGGGCGGGCGATACCGTCACAGCTGGATCAGCCGGTCGGGCAACTCGTTCTCATCGTCGTCGGCACGCGGGAAATGCGGGCTGAGGATCTGGCCCACATCGCGCACGCCCGCCGCAATGCCTGCGCCCAGCTGGCCCGCCTTGATCTCGCGCAGCATGTCGACCATCGCATCGCCCCACACCTCTGGCGGGACCTTTTCCGCAATCGCGGAATCGGCAATGATCTGCGCGCGGTGTTCGCGCAGGCTCACGAAGATCAGCACGCCGGTGCGCCCATGCGTGCGGCGTTCCGCGCCGACCTTGAAGTGGCGAACCGCCGCGTCTTCCACGCGTAGAGTGCGCACCTTGCCGGGCAGGATGGCGAAGCGCACCGCCGGGATCAGCGTAAGGGCGAATGTCAGCAGGAACAGCGCGATGCCGATCCCGCTGGCGAGGCCGAACAGGCCCGATGGCGTCCATTCGCTGTTCCACCCGCCGGACAGCGCGTCGAACAGGCTCAGCACCGGATCGGGGAAGAACGCCAGCAGCACGAGGCCGGTAAACGCAACCAGCGCGGAAAATGCGAGCGCGACGTCGGTATAGCCATCGCTCTCGCTGGCCACGACGGTCACGATCTCGCCCGAGGTCGTGAGTTCGGCTTCGGCCACCGCCCGGGTGACGGCCTCGTGATCGGCCTGCGTAATCTGCATCACCATCCTCCGCTTGCGCCGCCGCCACCGGACATGCCGCCGCCGAAGCCGCCGAAACCACCGCCGCCTCCGCCACCGAAGCCGCCGCCACCGCCGCCCCAGCCACCGCCGTCGCCATCATTGAGCATGGAGCCGATAGCGGACCACAGCAGGACGTCGCCCACAGCATCGCCCGCGCCATAGCGCCGCCGCCGGCGGCCCTTCTTGCCGCGTCCGAAGATGAAGGCGAAGCCGAAGATCAGCGCGATCCACACGATCGCCCCCAGCCAGGTCGAGGCGCTGCGGCGATCATTGCCCTGCGCGCCAGCTGCGGCCTCAGCCTCCTCGATGGCACGCGCCGTCGCCGGGTCCATGTCGAGCGCCTCGATCATCTGCGCGACGCCTGCGACGATCCCGCCGGTATAGTCGTCCTGCTTGAAGGCAGGGGTGATCGTGTTGCGGATGATCCGGCCCGATGCTGCGTCGGTCAGGGTAGGGGTGGAGCCGTAGCCGACCTCGATGCGGATCTTGCGCTCCTCCTGCGCAACCAGCAACAGCGCGCCCTCGTCGGTTTCCTCGCCGCCGATACCCCAGGCTTGGTAGACGTCCACCGCGTAGCCTTCCACCGTCTCGCCGCCCAGATCGGGCACGGTCGCCACGATCACCGAACGGCCCGTTTCCCGGTTATAGACACGCAGTCGCTCGTCGAGCTGGGCTTCGACCGCATCGTCGATCATGTTCGCGCCGTCGTAAACCGGCCCGTCCGGGCGCGGCGGCAGCTCCTGCGCCGCTGCCGGAAGCGCCAGCAGCGCGATGGCCAGAACGATCAGGGTTCTAATCAGGGTCACGTTGGGGCACCTTCACGGCATTGCGGGGGATGGGGGGCGGCGCGCTTGAGTTCCTCGACCCCGGCAAGCGTACCCCCGGCAAGGTCGCCAGCACGATAGAGCGGGATCATCGCATTCTCGATAATGCGCTTGGCCCGAACATCGCTGACATCGTTTTCCAGTCCGTAGCCCACTTCGATCCGCACGCTGCGCTCTTCGGGCGCCACCAGGACGAGCAGGCCGCACTGCGTTGTCTCGTCGCCGATGCCCCATTCGTTGAACGTCTCGTTCGCCACGTGTTCGATCGTCTCGCCGTCGAGCGAGGCGTCGGTGACAACCACCAGTGCTACGCCCGACGCGCGCCAGTATTCGGTCAGGTTCTTGTCGAGCGCAGCCTCGGCTGCTGGCGCGAAGATATCGGCCTCGTCAAGCACCGGGCCCTCGGGCCGCTGCGCCAACGGCGTCGCCGCGCTCTCCAGCGAACAGGCGGCCAGCAGCAGCAGCGGCAGAAGGGCGGCGAGGCAGGCGGGGGGACGCCTTGCGATCAATTGTCGGTGCCGGTCGCGGCCTGGTTGTCTGCCGAATTGTCGTTGGCAGGCGCGGCTGCGCTGGGGGCACTCATGTCGTCGAAGTTTACTTCCGGCGCGACTTCACTGCCGGCTTCCGCCTGGAAGGGCTCCATCCGCTCCGCGCCGTAGATCACGTTGGCGGCGATGGTGGCGGGGAAGGTGCGGATCGTGGTGTTATAGTTCTGCACCGCCTCGTTGTAGCGGTTGCGCGCCACTTCGATGCGGTTTTCCGTGCCCTCGAGCTGGGTCATCAGGTCCGCGAAGCGCGCCTGGCTCTGCAGTTCGGGATAGCGCTCCACCGTGACGAGCAGGCGCGACAGCGCGCTGCCCAGCTGGCCCTGCGCCTGGTCGAAACGCTGGATCGCGGCCGGATCGCTCAAGTCGTCGGTGGTCAGCTGGGTTTGCGTGGCGCTCGCGCGCGCTTCGATCACCTGCGTCAGGATCGCTTCTTCGGACGACGCGGCGGCGCGCACGGTGTTGACCAGATTGGGGACCAGGTCCGCGCGGCGCTGGTAGGCGCTCTGCACGTCGGCCCAGCGGGCCTTGGCCTCTTCCTCTGCCGTGGGGACCGAGTTGATGCCGCAGCCCGACAGCGCGACAAGGCCGAGCGCGAGCAGGATCGAACGGACGAAGTTGCGGAACGCCATCGAATTATCTCTCCGGAAAACTGGTGTATTGCCAATATACAACACGGGCGGGCCCGCGCAAGGATTCGTGGCACAGATTGTCTCGCCATGGGTGCTGTGCCAATCGCGCGGACAACTTGCAGAAAGGGGCTTTTGCGCATGTTCAAGGAATTCAAGAAGTTCATCGCGCGCGGCAACGTGATTGATCTGGCGGTGGGCGTGGTGATCGGCGCGGCGTTCAGCGGGATCGTCACCCAGCTGACCGACGCGGTGCTGATGCCGGTGATCGGCTGGCTGTTCGGCGATATCGATTTTTCCAACTGGTTCCTGCTGCTGGGCGACGTGCCCGAGGGTTATGACGGCGCGCTCGACAATTATGCCGAGCTGAAGGAGGCGGGCGCGACAATGATCGGCTACGGCGCGCTGATCACCGCGATCATCAATTTCCTGATCGTCGCCTTCGCGCTGTTCGTGCTGGTGCGCGGCGTGAACCGCGTGACCGAGGAAATGCAGCGCAAGCAGGCCGAGGTGGAGGACAGTTCCAAGAGCGACGAGGTGCCGACCGACCCGCAGCTGGATGTGCTCAAGAAGATCCTTGCGGAGCTGAAAGATGGGAGCGGAAAATGACGAAGAAAGAACTGCTCAAAAAATGGATTCTCGATGCTCTGCAGGACGACGGCGATAGCACCGTGACCGAAGTTGCGAAGCATATCTGGGTCAATCACGAAGCCGACCTGAAGCAGGCGGGCGACCTGCTGTACACGTGGCAATACGATATGCGGTGGGTGGCTCAGGAGCTTCAGGACAACCACCTTATCGTCAAGCGCAAGACTGATAGGAAATGGGCCCTTCGATAGGACCTGACACTTCACATTAAGTTCGAGAGCCCTATATAGGTCGGTGCCGGTTTCGACCGGCTATGGTGATAAACTGCGGTGTATAATAGACGCAATGGACCCGGGGGCAGTACCCGGCGGCTCCACCAAAAGGCCCGGCCTTACGCGAGAGGGGCGGGCTTCCTGATGGGGCCGAACCAGGATCGACATGCGTTGAAAGGCACCGTTTTTGCCCGGAATGAGCACTCCGTAAAAAGCTCTTTTCACAAGTGCCAACGATAACGAAGCACTCGCTCTCGCTGCGTAATTTGATGGCCTAACGGCCTGAATTTACAAAGCTAAAGCGCGGTTGGACCGACCGGGCAACAGAACGGATACCGGGGGCCCGGGGGAGCCTAGCAACAGAATCCCCCACCTTCCCCATCTTGAAATGATCGCATTCCTCCGTCAGCTTGGCCTGAACAGGGGGATGACCATGCTTTCTGCGATCCTTTTTGCCACGGCCGCTGCGGCTTCATCGGATTCTGCGGTCGGCTGGACCGTCAACGACTATCCTGGCACGGAGCTTTGCGCTGCCCGGCGCTATGTGAAGGGCAAGACAGCGTGGGAACTGCGCATGTCGCCCGATGGTGCGGTCAGCATTGTACTTCCCGCCAAAAACCCCAAGGGATTCGGGCCTGACGACAGGTTCGCGGTCGCTTTTTTCAAGGGGGCGGATCAGAGCGATCGCATTGCCCGATACTTCGCCGAAGGCTTCGTTGGCGAAAATTCCGTCGGGTACCTGTTAATGACCTACACCACCGCGCAGGCGGACAAGAGCAACACGGACCGTTTCCTGCGGGATTTCTCGCAGACAGGCCGGATCACGATCAGTTTCGAGGGCGAACAGTTCCTGTCCATCACGATCCCCCGATCGCGGCAGGCGGTGGTGGGCCAGATGTCAGCGTGCCTGTCTGCGGTCGCCGAAGGCAGGGATTTCTAGGCCGGATTGTCGCGCGTTACAGGCGCGACCTTCTCACCTCGCTCGAATTTTAGGCAGTCGAGGATCTTCGCGCCTGCCATGAAAACCGCGCCGGTGCAGGCGAGGAACAGCAGCTTGCCGCCCCAGCCGGGATATTGCGTGAGGTAGTTCGCACTGCGGCTCGTCGCGCCCAGCGCCAGCGCGTAGATGATCAGAAACGCCTCGAACCGGGTCTTGATCACGAACAGGCGTGAGATTTTGCGAAGCATTCATCATCCTTAACGCGCGGGGCCAATTTCCGTCGCAAGCAGCGTGCCAACCGTGCATTGCCGCGAGTCGGGAAAGTTAACGTGCGGGCCAGTGTAAGCGTGCCCGACATGGTGGCCAGTGCGTTAACTCAATTCGCTAAGGCCGAGCGCGTCGAGAAGCGCGTTTCGCGCGGTTTCGACCTCTTCGGCCAGAGCGTCCGTCCCAAGCTGGGTCGGTTCGATGCTCTCCGGCCAGTGGTTAGCGATCACCGCTTCGATCCGATCCGCCTTCGCCTCGTCCAGCAGGAAGCGCGGATCGACCGTGGCCGGGTCCGCCACCACCCGAAGCCGCAGGCAGGCGGGGCCGCCGCCATTGGCCATGGACTGGCGCACGTCGACCGGGATCACCTGCCGGATCGGACCGTTGCCTGCGGTCATTTCTTCGCAGAAGCGCCAGACGCTTGTCGACTCGCGGCATTCGCTCGGCACGATCAGCGCCATCGTGCCGTCGGGCAGGGTGACGAGCTGCGCGTTGAACAGGTAGGTGCGGATCGCCTCTTCCAGACTGACCGCCTCTTCGGGCACTTCGACCAGTTCGAGCGCGGGGAAGGCCTCCCGCATCGCGCCATAAGCGGCCCGGGGATCGGCAAAGGCGCGCGCGTGGGTGAACAGCACGCGCTCGTTGGCCACGGCGACCACGTCGTTGTGAAAAGCCCCGGCCTCGATCGCTTCGGGGTTCTGTTCGACGAACAGCGCGCGCGCGGGATCGAGGCCATGCTTGCGTGCCACTGCCCGGCTCGCCTGTTCGTGCTGGCGGGCGGGGAATTTTCCGCCGGGGCGGCCATAGACGAACACCTCGACGCCGGGCTCACCGTGGCTCTCGCAAAGCCGCATGTGGTTTGCCGCGCCCTCGTCACCGAAAGCGGGCGGCACTGCATCGTGCACCGCGAAGTGCTGCGTGTCGCCAAAGGCGATGTCCAGCTGCGCCTTGGTGTCCTGCCATTCCTGCGCGCGGTGGAGCATGGTGATGAGGTTGGCGGGCGTCAGATGGCAGCGCCCGTCGCGCGTGTCGGGGGCAGGAGAAACCGTCGCCGCGTTGGCGGTCCACATCGCGGAGGCGGACCACGGCGCAGCGCGCAGCGCGGGGTCGGCGGTTTCGTCGAGCGACAGCGCGTCGGAAAGCGCGCCGTTCGGGCGTGGCAGCGGCAGCAGGAAGCCCTGCGGGAGGCCGCGTTGCATATTGCCGCGCATCTTGGCGAGGCCCTGCAGCGCCGCCTCGCGCGGGTGGCTGGTCTGCCCGCCATGGCTCGCGCTGGCGATATTGCCGAGGCTGAGCCCTGCGTAGTTGTGCGAGGGGCCGATGATACCGTCGAAATTGATTTCTGTGAGCTTCATTCAGAACTCCGCTCGCCCTGAGCTTGTCAAAGGGCTGTTCTTCGCTTTGGGACCCGCTCCCCGAAAGGAAATGGCAGGGCTTCGACAGGCTCGGCCCGAACGGGTTCGGTCAAACTGGATTATCTGGCCACGCTCCATACGGTATCGCCCTTGCCGACGCCCAGCGCCTGGGCCCCGGCATCGTCGATGGCGATCTCCTCGCCTTCGACAGTGCGCTTGCCGTAGCAGCAACGGAAATCGGTGAGCGTGCCGCTCGCCAGCAGCGCCCGTTCCCCTGCCTCCCCGTCGACCGCATCGAGCGTACGCGGCTTCGCATCCGCCACGCTCACCACATTGTCGGTTCGCGCCAGCATCGTCGGGCCGCCATCGAAAATGTCGACGTAATTCTCGAAGCGGAAGCCCTCCTTCTCCAGCATCCGCATCGCCGCGCGGCCCGTGGGGTGGGGCAAGCCGATCACCTCGCGCGCGTCGTCGTCCAGCATGGCGACATAGACCGGGTGCTTGGGCATCAGGTCGGCGATGAACTGGTTGCCGTTGATCGCGTTGAAATAGTCCGCTTCCTGGAAGCTCATCCCGAAGAAGCGCCCGGCGACACCGTCCCAGAAGGGCGAGCCGCCGCGATCGTCGATGATCCCGCGCAACTCCGCGATGACCCGTTCGGCAAAGCGCTGGCGGTGCATCGCGATGAACAGGTAACGGCTGCGCGCCAGCAGCAGGCCGAGCCCGCCTGCGCGCTCGTTGGGATGGAGAAACAGCCCGCCGACTTCGCTGCATCCTTCCAGATCGGTGGACAGGCTCAGCATTTCGGCGCGCACCGTGCGGTCGAGTTCCTTGGAATACTGCGTCAGCGTGTTGAGCCGGTAGGAGTAGAACGGCCATTGCTGGCCGACCTGCGTCATCAGCTGGCAGGTGCCGCGCACCGCGCCGGTCTCGGTATTCTCAAGCACCAGGACGAAGGTTTCGTCGGTAAGCGTGTCGCCGGTATTGGCGAAGGCCTTGGCCGAAGTCGCCAGCTTGCCCGCCAGCGCATCGCGGTCGGCAGGCAGGTTGGTGAACCCGCCACCGGTCAGCTTGGCCATCTCGTACAGGTGTTCGAGGTCATCCTCGCGCGAGGGGCGGATCACGAAGCTCATGCCAGATTTCCTTCGGCCAGGCGGCTGATGACAAGCGCGGAAAGCGCGGCGCGTTCCTTCAGACTGGGCACGATCATGAATTCGTCCGCCGAGTGGATCTTGCCGCCACGCACGCCCATCGTATCGACCACCGGCACCCCGGTTGCCGCGATATTGTTGCCGTCGCACACGCCGCCGGTCGATTTCCAGTCGATATCCTGTCCCAGCTTTGCCCCGCATTCGCGCACCAGATCGAACAGCGCCTGCGCCTTGCGATCGACCGGCTTGGGCGGGCGGGAAATGCCGCCGTGGACCGCTATCTCCACCTCGCGCGACTGCTGCACCGTGCCGATCACCTCGGTCAGCTGCTGCGCGAAGCGTTCGGCCGCGTCGGGCGCCTTGGGGCGGATGTTGAACCGCAGCACGGCATGATCGGGCACGACGTTGTTGGCAGAGCCGCCCTCGATCTTCGCCGGGTTGATCGAGATATCTTCCTGCTGCAGCTTTTCCAGCTTCAGCGCGATGTCCGAGGCGGCGAGCACCGCGTTGCGCCCGTCCTGCGGGTTGCGCCCTGCATGCGCGGCAAGCCCCTTGATGGTAAGCGCGTAATTGCCGCTTCCCCCGCGCGCATGGGCCAGCGTGCCCTCGGGCGTGGCAGCGGGTTCGTAGGTCAGGGCCGCGTATTTGCCCTGCGCCAGCTGTTCGATCAGCGGCGCGGAGGAAAGCGAACCGGTTTCCTCATCCGCGTTGATAAGCACGTCATAGCCAAGCATTTCGCCGCGCCCGCTGCGCTCGACCGCCATCAGCGCATGCAGCATCACCGCGATGCCGCCCTTCATGTCGGCGGTGCCCGGTCCGTTGACCGTGTGATCGTCCAGCCAGGTGTTCTGCTGGAAGGGATGATCGGGCGGGAAGACGGTGTCCATGTGTCCGGTCAGGATCAGGCGGCGCTGCGCGTCGGGGCGAACGCGGCAGATCAGGTGCCTGCCATTCGCCACCTCGACCTCGTGCCCATCGCCGTCGATGGCGGTGACCGGTGCGGGATCGACCAGTTCGACCTCCCCGGGCAGCGCGGAAAAAGCCTCGCTCAACTCGCTCGCCATCTTCGCCAGGCCTTCGAGGTGGCCGGTGCCGCTGTTGATCGCGGACCAGCGCA
This sequence comes from Citromicrobium sp. UBA3494, assembly GCA_002377695.1. Taxonomy (GTDB): domain Bacteria; phylum Pseudomonadota; class Alphaproteobacteria; order Sphingomonadales; family Sphingomonadaceae; genus Alteriqipengyuania. Next base: position 291,718 of record DFQH01000004.1, read on the forward strand.
GTGCCTGTTCGCACATGGCCTCGCCATCGATGCTGTCGATCATATCGCTATCCATATGCCGGGCGGTCTAGTCGCGCCGGGCGAGGCTTGCAATCGCGGCCCCGGCATCGGATCAGGGGCGCTATGACGATTACCGGGATTATCGGGCGAATTCTGCTGCTGGGCGCGATGGCGCTGGTGCTGGTGATCGCATGGCAGAACCGCGACGCGCTGGTGCGCCAGTTGACCATTCCCATCCCCATCTCTGGCGGAGGCAGCACTTCGAAACCCGCCTTCGACGCGTGGCTTGCCGGGGACGAGGGCCGGTCGCAGGACTTCGCACGGTTGGAAGACTTCCTCGCCGAAGAAGGGCTTTCCGATATTGTCGAGCCGTGGCAGCTTGCCCGGATCGGCGGCTACGTCGCAAGCAAGTGCGATGCGGAGCCTTTCGAGATCCCGCCCGAGGAGCTGTGGCCCAACATCGTCCCTGCATTGCGACTGGTGCGCGATGAAGTGATCCCCACCGTCGGCCCAGTGCAGGTGCTTTCGTCCTACCGCACGCCCGAACTCAACGAATGCGCGGGCGGAGCGACGCGGTCCAACCACCTGGAATTTTCCGCTCTCGATCTCGCGACCGAGCCGCGCACGCAGGGGGAAGACCTGTACCGCCAACTGTGCGCGATGCACGATGCTGCGGGCCCATCGAGCCGCATGGGGCTGGGGGCCTATTACGACCTTGCCGAACGCGGTTATTCAGGCGGGCGCTTCCACATCGATGGGGAAGGGTATCGCAACTGGGGGCGCAGCTATACTTCGGCGAGCAGCCCTTGCGGGCGGTTCGATTAACGCGTCAGCGCGCGGGCAATGGCCACGAATTCGTCGATGGAGAGAGTTTCGGCGCGCCGTTGCGGGTCGATGCCCAGGGTTTCCAGCGCGTCGAGAGCGCCCTGCACGCCCTTGAGGCTCTGGCGCAGCATCTTGCGCCGCTGGCCGAAGGCGGCGGCGGTGACCGCCTCCAGCTTCGCCGCCGACACGCCTTCGGGCATCGCGGCAGGCGCCACGTGGACGATGGCGCTCATCACCTTGGGCGGCGGGGTGAAGGCGCTGCGGTGGACCTTCATCGCCAGCCTTGCGGTGCCGCGCCACTGTGCGAGAACCGCCAGCCGTCCGTAGGCGCTGCTGCCGGGCTGCGCGACGATCCGCTGCGCGACCTCCTGCTGGAACATCAGCGTCAGACTGGTCCAGTTCGGCGGCCATGCCTCGCCCCCCATCCAGCGCGTGAACAGCGCGGTGCCGACGTTATACGGCAGGTTGGAAAGGACTGCGTAGGGCGCTCCATCGAACAGCGCGTCGTGATCCATCTTGAGCGCATCGCCCTCGATCACGGTCAGCCGGCCGGGGAAGGCTTCGCCCAGTTCGGCCAGCGCGGGCAGGCAGCGGCGGTCCATCTCGATGGCCGTCACCTGCGCCCCAGCGCGCAGCAACGCGCGCGTAAGCCCGCCGGGACCGGGGCCGACCTCGAGCACGCGCCTGCCGGACAGGTCGCCGGGGATGGCGGCGATGCGATTGAGCAGCTGCTCGTCGAACAGAAAATTCTGGCCGAGCGATTTGGACGCGCTCAGGCCGTGCGCCGCGATCACTTCGCGCAAAGGCGGAAGGCCGTCACCCACGAGCGGCTCCGGGTGGCAGGCTGCGCCGCGTCATGATCTCGCCCGCCAGCCGGATGGCCGCGATGGTCGGCCCCGCGCTGGCCGCGCCGGTGCCCGCAATGGCGAACGCCGTTCCGTGATCGGGCGATGTGCGGACGATCGGCAGGCCTATCGTCACGTTCACGCCATCCTCGAAGTCGAGCGCCTTGAACGGGATCAGCGCCTGATCGTGGTACATGCACAGCGCGGCATCGAAGGTGGCCAGCGCGGGCGGGGAGAACAGACCGTCGGCGGGGAAGGGGCCGCGCACATCCATTCCGGTTTCGCACAGCGTCTGGATGGCGGGGGCGATGATCTCCGCTTCCTGGCTGCCGAAGCGGCCGTCCTCGCCTGCATGGGGGTTGAGCCCGGCCACCGCGATGCGGGGGCGCGCTATTCCGAAATCGCGCCGCAGGGCCGGTACGGTGGCCATCGCGGCACCCAGGATCGCATTCTGCGTGATGGAACCGGGTACGTCTTCCAGCGCGATGTGCACCGTCACCGGGACCACCCGCAGACGCGGGCCGGCCAGCATCATGGTGCCGGCACCGGCGTTGAACCCGCACGCTATCGAGACATATTCGGTCTGGCCCGGGTGCGCGAAGCCCACCTCCACCAGCCGGGCCTTGGAAATCGGCGCGGTGACCAGCCCTCCGGCATATCCATCGACCGTCATCTGTGCGGCATCGCCCAGCGATTCGAGTGCGAGTTTCGCGCCGTCGCGGCTGGGGGCGCCGGGCGTGTAGTCTGCATCGAGATCGCCATAGACGGGCAGCGCATCGAGGAAGACGCGCGCGGCCTGATCGCGCCTGGCAATCGGTTCGACCCGAATATCGATCCCGCGGGCCTGCGCTGCCGCCAGCAGTACTTCGCGACCGTGGACCACGAAGAAGGGCGGCAGCCGCCGCTCCTTGCGGCGGG
>DFQH01000004.1:294594-294804 GCA_002377695.1 Citromicrobium sp. UBA3494
CCGCCGCTCCTTGCGGCGGGCCCAGGCCTCGACGATCAGTTCCGGCCCGACACCCGCCGGATCGCCGATGGTAACGGCCAGCGCAAGCGGGGCCATTGCCGGTCCTGGCACTGCCTCAGTTGTACTCGATCAGCGCGTCGGTGCGCAGGTCGCGCAGGAAGCGCTGGGCGCGCTTGCTGATCCGTTCCTGCTCGATCCGGTCCATGATCT
>DFQH01000004.1:295146-297251 GCA_002377695.1 Citromicrobium sp. UBA3494
CGGATCGTCGCGGCCGCACAGCAGCAGCACGCGCACGCCGTCTTCCAGCGAACCGAAGGGCGGCGTCGACTGGCCCACCTGCAGCTGCAGCAGCGAACCCTGAAGCTGTTCGGGCAGGTCGCGCACGGCAATCGAGTTGTTGTCGACCACGGTGGCGTCAACCGTCTGGGCCACCCGCGCGGCATCGCCGCAGCCGCGGATCGTCCCGACCGCATTGGCGAATTCCTCCACCTTGGCGGCTGCCTGATCCTGAGTGATGCCTTCCGGGAAGTCGATCGCGATCTGCTTCAGGCTGAGCGTCGCGTCGCGCGGATCGGCGGTGAGCACCTGGCGCTTGTCGAGCAGCAGCATGATGACGAAGCCGCCGGGGATCGGCACGGGGCCGACGATCTGGCCAGGCTGCAGATCACGCGCCACTTCGGCCATTTCCTCGGGCAGGGTGGCAAGGCGAACGAAGCCCAGGTCCCCGCCGACCGCGGCGGTGGTCGATTCGGAGAACTGGCGGGCATAGGCCTGGAAGCTGCCGCCTTCACGGATCTGCCCGATGATGCGGGCGGCGTTCTGGCTGACTGCCTCGGAGGTTTCCGGGGTGGCGGACAGGTAGATTTCGGCGATCCGGTATTCTTCCTGCCCGCGCGAGGTCTTGAGCCGCTCCATCGTGTCGTTCACTTCTTCGGACGACACGTTGATGAAGGGCGCGACGTTGCGGCGCAGCAGATTGTTCCAGGCAAGCTCGCCCTCGATCTGGCGCTTGAGCGCGGCGGGAGAGGAGCCAACGCCGATGAGGTAGGCGTCCATCTGCGCCGGGTTCTGGCTGAAGTTCTGCCGGGCGAGCGCTTCGTAGCGCTGCTCGACCTGTTCCTGGGAAACGGCCATGTCCTGCGCGGCAGCGGCCTGGATCTGCAGGGTTTCGTCGATGAGATTGCGCAGAACCTGCATGCGCAGGGCGTTCATTTCCTCGGGTGGAAGACCGTCGCGTTCCGAAGCGGCGAGCACCAGCGCAACGCGCTGGTTGATGTCCGTGCCCGTGATCACCGCGCCGTTCACCTTCGCGGTGGCCGTGCGCACGTTGGGGTCCTGCTGTTCGAACATCACGATGTCGGCCGGGAACCCGAAGGGATTGGTGGCGGCGCCCGCCTCCTGCCCGCCCTCCTGGGCGGTCTGCTGGGCCTGGGCGGCCACCGGCAGCAGCGCCATCGCGAGTGCGGCGGTGGTGCTGAGGATTTTCGAGAAGATGCTGTCGGTCACGTAGAACGCCTGTCTTTCGCAATTATTCGAAGGAGCGCAGTATTCGCGCCATCCCTGCCTTTGGGTCGGGGAGGCTGAACCTGCGCTGAGTCCGGTTGCTGCCCCTAGCGTGTCTGGCCTTTCATGCCAATGCGGCTGGCCGGGGCGGCATGCTGCGCGGTTACCCGCTGAATCCGAGGTTGAGCAGGCGGAACGTCAGTTCGATCGTGTTGCCGCGCAACGCATCGCCCTGCGTCACGAAGTCGCGCCGCCAGGTGATGCCCAGATCGATGCAATCGTCCTGGTAGGCAATGCCGAGACGCGTTCGGATCGGTTCGAATCCGTCGGCCTGCAGCGTCGGGTCCTCGTCGCGGTTGGTCATGTTGACCACTGCCGATCCGAACAGCGACCAGTAATCGGCAAAGGCCACACGGCCCGCGGCGCGCAGCTCCTCGCGGTCGCCGAGATCCTCGTTGAGGAGGGGGATGTTCCGATCCAGCCGCAGATAACCGATTTCGGCATAGGTCCGCCGGTTGCCGACCGTCGCGTCGATCTCCGTCCGCCGGGCGGTGAGGTCGTCCTTGTCGAGCCGGAAGCGATAGGTGAGCGATACGAAATCCTTGTAGCGCACGCGCGTCCGCCCGACGATGTCGGAGAACCTGTCGGACAGGCCGGTGCCGTCGGGAAAGATGATCTGCTTGTCGTCGAGGCGGTAGGACTGACCGATATTGGCGGAAACCCGCCAGTCGGGCTTGGTCAGTTCCCAGTCGACCCCGTAGGTGATCCGCGTGCCGTCCTCGAACCGGTCGTCTCCGGGGAAGCGGTTGAGCGAGAACAGGTTCACATCGTCCAGATCGATCGCGCGCGAATCCTCGTTC
>DFQH01000004.1:297542-298060 GCA_002377695.1 Citromicrobium sp. UBA3494
TCGATCGCGCGCGAATCCTCGTTCGGGATGTCGGTATTGCGGATGGGCAGGGTGCCCACGATCTGGACCCGCGGGGTGAGGACCTGCGATCCCCCGAAAAGCGGCCCGACCAGCGGCCATGAAACGTCCACTGCGGCAAGCCCCAGGGTGCGGCCCTGCCAGCCTTCCTCGCCGCGATAGCTGGCCACGCTGGTCAGCGCGGCGTTTTGCGTATGGTAGACATCGCCGCGCGCCAGCGCGGTCAGTTCCACGACCTGGCCCAGGGGCGTCACGCGGCGCAACTGCCACTGCGCGCTGGCCAGAGCGCGCTGCGTATCCTGCCCGTCGCTGCGCGTGACGGCCAGCGAATTGCCGCGCAGCGTGATCGTGCCGCCCAGCAGCGGGTCCTCGATCCGGTGGCGATAATCGATCAGCGGCAGCGCGATCGGCACTTCGCCCTGCTTCTGGTCGAGCCGAAGGGTCTGCGTGGCGAAGCCGGCGACCACGAAATAGCTGTCGTCGTCGATCCGCTCCAGCTC
>DFQH01000004.1:298408-300293 GCA_002377695.1 Citromicrobium sp. UBA3494
TAGCGGCGCAGGAAGGTGCGGTCGCTCGTGACCCGGCTCGCCCCGGTGAAGCTCCAGTTCTCGTCGAACTGGTAGCGGCCATTGATGGCCAGGTAGCCGCGGAAATCCTGCGTGCCACGCGGGGTCTGCGTGAAGGGATTGATGCGGCGGCTGCGCGTCAGATAGCCGGTGGCCTGGAACGCGCCCTTGTCCGAAAGTTCGCGGTAGGTGGCAGTCGCCATCGGCGCCGCTTCGGTGAAGATGTGCGCACCCAGCTTCAGGTCGCGATTTTCCGCCAGGCGCCGGTAATAGCTTCCGCTCAGCTCCACGCCGTTGGAGCGCGATATGCTCAGACTGGGGACCAGCACACCGGAACTGGGCCCGCCATCGGTGCGCAGCTCCAGCGTGGGAAGCGGCAGGATGCGCTGGCCGAAAAGCGAGAAATATCCGCCTTCGAACCGCACCCGGTTGGCATCGGGATCGTAGACGACGCGCTCGGCAGTGATCTTCCAGCTGGGGCGCTTCGGGCAGCCTTCCGGGGTGGTGACGGCACAGCCGGAATAGGCGCCGCGCACCAGCGCGATCCGCCCGTCGTCGGTCCGCTCTCCGCTTTCGGCCGCCAGCCGCCCGCCTTCGCGCAGCACCAGCAGCAGATCGCTCAATGCGCCGGTTTCGAACTTGTCGGACAGCTCCAGCTGGCTGGCGTAGAGCTGGTTTCCGTCGCCATCCACGTAGCGCACATTGCCACTCGCATCGATCCTGCCGGCGGGGCGATTCCAGCGGACTTCGTCGGCCCGCACGGACCGGTCCCCGTCGCGCAGCAGCACGTTGCCGCGCGCGAAGATGATGTCCTGGTCCGAATCATATTCGAGCGTGTCGGCCTCGAATCCGATCTCGCGCTCGCCGCCGGGCGGAGGCGGATTGGCGCCGTCGATATAATCGGCGACCGCCTCTTCCACGCCATCATCCTGCTGGTCGGGATCGGCACGATCCTGCGCGCTGGCCGGGGCCGCCAGGGCGAGCGACGCCAGCGTGGCCAAGCCCACGCCGCCGAGCAGAAAGGTGCGATGCGATGCTGACATCGGGGCGGAACGATCCTTCGGGCGCATCGCTTGCCTATTGCACTCAGCCCCCGTAATCGCAATCGCGCTTAGCGGGGCCTGTGACTGCAAATGTTCATGGCTGCCACGCGCCCCGGCAACGGGGCGCCTCAGCATGCAGCTTTGGCCCGCACAGAAATTTCCGAAGGATTCCCCACATCATGCAATTCACCTTCGCCGACAGCCTTCCTGCCGACGCCGCCCTTGTCGCCAGCATCGCAAACAAGGGCGCCATGCCCGACGGGATCGAACCCGTGCTCGCCGAAGGCGCGAAGCGCGGCAGGTTCAAGGGCTCGGCGGGCCAGCTGGTCGAAGGCTTCGTGGAGCGCGGCGGCAAGGTCGTGCGCGTGGCGCTGGCAGGCGCGGGCGAACCGGGCGCGAAGGATCGGCGCGCCAATCTCGAAAAGGCGGGTGCCGCGCTGGCCGCGAAGTTCCTGACCTCGGGCGAAAGCAGCATCGCGCTGGATCTTTCGGGCAGCGATCTTTCGGCCCAGGAAGCGGCGGCGGTGCTGCTGGGCCTGCGGCTGCGCGCGTGGCGGTGGGACGAATACCGCACCACCCAGAAGGATGCGGAGAAGGTCTCCCTCAAGGCGGTCGTCTCGGTCGGCGCGCCCGACGGCACCGATAGCGCATGGGAACGCGAGAGCGCGCTTGCCGACGGGGTGGAGTTCACCAAGGAACTCGTCACGCTGCCCGCCAATATCCTCTACCCCGAAAGCTTCGTGGAACGCTGTCGCAAGGCGCTCGACGGCACCGGGATCGAGATCGTCGTGCTCGACGATGCGCAGATGGAAAAGCTCGGCATG
>DFQH01000004.1:300582-300752 GCA_002377695.1 Citromicrobium sp. UBA3494
GCGCAGATGGAAAAGCTCGGCATGGGCGCGCTGCTGGGCGTGGGGCAGGGGTCCTCGCGCCCCTCGCGCATCCTCGCCATGCGCTGGAACGGCGGCAAGGCGGACGACAAGCCGACGCTGTTCGTGGGCAAGGGCGTGACCTTCGATTCGGGCGGCATCTCGATCAAGCC
>DFQH01000001.1:0-20097 GCA_002377695.1 Citromicrobium sp. UBA3494
AGGATTACCTGATACTGGTAATAGTGCTGCAGCCGGTTCGGGTTCTCGCCATAGCGGCCGTCCGTGGGCCGGCGGCACGGCTGCACGAAGGCGGCATTCCAGGGCTCGGGCCCCAGTGCGCGCAGCGTGGTCGCGGTGTGAAACGTGCCCGCCCCCATCCGCATGTCATAGGGCTGCAGGATGACACAGCCCTGCGCCGCCCAGAAGTCGTGCAGGGCGAGGATCATGTCCTGGAAACTGTTTTTCGGATCGCGGCTCATCAGGCCAAGGGCCATGGCGAAGCCGTGCGACAGCGTCAACGGCGCTGCGATGCGATACGCCCAATGTCAGTCTCTCGCGTCATTATGTCAGGATATGTTGACATAGCCAACGAATCGCGACATAAAGTCAGCACAACCTGACACCGAGGAGAGTTTCTCATGACCGTCGATCTGACCAGGCCTTCAACATACGCAGCAGCGCTTGCCGCGCTGACGTTCATCTTTCTGGCGGGATACGGCGCGGGCACGCTCGCGGCGAAGATCGCTGAAGCGCTGGTTGCCTGACATGACATCCGAAAAACGAACCCGGATGTACCTGACATCGGCCGTGATGGGCTTTGGTGCGACCGTATTCTGGATCGTGGCAAGCGCGCTGGGCTGGCCCGACTTCGTCAAAGGGCTGTCGATCGGCCTTCTGCTGGTCAGCCTGATAACGCTGCTGCTGCGCCGACTGCGCGATGAATATATCCAGCAATTGTGGAACGCGGGCACCGGCTTCGCCTTCGTGGCGGTGGTTGTCCTTTTCCTCGTTTCGCCCTTCATCGAAGGCTTCGTCGCCGGGTTCAACGGCGCCATGCGCGATCAGGCGATCACTGCAGAACTCATTGGCCCGGCCGCTCTGCTCGCCTTCTTCATAGGCTTTCACTTCAAGTGGCTGCGGAGCAGCTGGTGAGGAACCGCCTCAAAGTCCTGCGCGCGGAACGCGACTGGAGCCAGGCCGAGCTTGCCGGCCGGCTCGATGTCAGCCGCCAGGCGGTCAACGCCATCGAAACCGGCAAGCACGACCCCTCGCTGGGCCTCGCGTTCAAGATCTCGCGGCTGTTCGAAGCCCCGATAGAGGAGATTTTCCATGACGAAGGATGACGGGAATCTTTCGGGCGAACAGCGGCTGAAGGCGCGGCGCCGCCGTTTCTACCGTTACCTTGCCATCGCATTTGTGGTCAGCATGGTTGTCGGCATGCTGAGCGGCGGGCTGGCCGCATTCTACGAGGACGGCGCCGTCCCGCTCTGGATACCCTTGGTGGTGTGCGTTGCAGTCGCCCTGGCGTTCGCCTGGTTCACCTACGACTATTTCAGGCGAGTCGACGAACTGGACCGGATGGACAACCTGTGGGCTCATCTGATCGGCTTTTACGGCGGCCTTATCGTGTTCGGCGTGTGGTACTTCCTGGCCGAGCTTGACCTTGCAGCAAAGCCGAGCGCCGTTGCCACCGTCGCCATCATGGCTGGCCTGACCTTCGTCGCCTACGGCCTGCGCAAACTCGGCCTGCGATGACATTACAACGCGCTGACAACACGGCGTAATTCGACTAGTTCATCACTCACCTACCGAAAGAAGGATACCCCATGCACTCCCACCGCAAATCGAAATTTCTCGCCAGCGCCTGCGCTGCTTTCGCCATCGCCGCGACCGCAGTGGGCTGCGCCCCGGCGCAGACGATGTCGGCGCCCGTCGCTTCGACCCAGGCACCGGCCAGCTCCGTTGGCACCGAGGGCCCGGCACTGTGGCGCGTCGCGGACGAAGACACCACGATCTACGTCTTCGGCACGGTTCACGCCCTGCCCGACGATGTGAACTGGTATTCCGGCACCGTGAAGAACGCACTCGATTCCAGCGACACGCTGGTAACCGAGATCGACATGACCCCGGCCGCCGAGGCAGAAACGGCCGCGCTGTTCCAGCGCACGGCCACCCTGCCCGAAGGCACGACCCTGCGCAGCCTGCTGACGGAGGAACAGCGCACCGATTACGAGGCGCTGCTGACCGAGTTCGGCATGCCGGTCAACGCGCTCGATCCCGTGGAGCCCTGGGGCGCCGCGCTGGCGCTGTCGCAAATCGCATTCGCCAGGGCAGGGATCGACGGCGAGAACGGCACGGAAAAGGTGCTGGAAGAAAAGGTCGGCGACCGGCTGGGCCGCGATGCGCTGGAGACGGCGGCATTCCAGCTGGAGATCTTCGACGGCCTGCCGCAGGATGCGCAGATCGACTATCTGATGGAGACCGTGACGGAGATCGACACGGTCGTGCCGATGCTCAACCAGATCATCGCGGAATGGGCCGAGGGCGACGTCGACGATCTGGGCGCGCTGCTGAACGAAGCGCTGGAGGCCGATCCGGTTCTCGCCGATCGCATGCTCTACTCGCGCAACAAGACGTGGGCGGGCTGGATCGACGAGCGGCTCGATAGCCCGGGCACGATCTTCATGGCGGTTGGCGCAGGGCACCTTGCAGGCGACCGGTCGGTACAGGACTATCTCGCCGAGCGCGGGATCAGCATCACCCGCGTACAGTGACGACCATGAACCTGTTCCGATCCGCCCTTCTCGCACTGCTCGCCTGTCTGGTCGCCGCCTGCGCCCAGCCCGACGAGCGCGAGACGGGCGGGTCGGACGCCCCCAACCCCCTGCTGTGGGAAGTCGCGCGGTCGGACGGATCGGTCGAAGGATGGCTGATGGGTACGATCCACGCGCTTCCCGACGGGGCCCGATGGCGCAATGGCGCGATCGACCGCGCCGTCGCCGATGCGGATATTCTCGTCATGGAGATCGACGATCTGGACGATCGCAAGGCGATGGCAGCCGCTTTCCAGCCGCTCGCCTTTTCCGATGGGCAGCCGCCGCTTGCCGCGCGCGTTCACCCCGAACAGCGCGAGCAGCTGACCGATCTTGTCGGGCAAACCTCCTACAATCTTGACGACTTCGCCCGGATCGAGAGCTGGAGCGCGGCGCTGATCCTCGCACAGGCGATCGAAACCGATGCGGACGCGCGCAATGGCGTGGACCGTGCGCTGGTAGAGGATTTCACAGGGCGCCCAATCATGGAGATCGAGGGCGCACGCGAGCAGTTCACGGTGTTCGACGGATTGTCGGAAAGCGCGCAACGCGCCCTGCTGGCCGCCATCGTCGAGGACTCGCGTAAGGACGAGACGGAACGCATGGAGCCGATCACGCTGTACCTCGCAGGCGATGTCGACGGGCTGGAGCGCCTGTCGCGCGAAGGCATGCTGGCGATACCCGAAGTCCGCGAGGCACTGCTCACGAAACGCAACGCGCGGTGGGCACCGCGGATCGAGCGTCTGCTGGCGCGCGAGGAGCGCCCGCTGATCGCAGTGGGCGCTGCGCATATGGTGGGCGATGACGGACTGGTCGCCCTGCTCGAAGCGGAAGGCTATCGCGTCACGCGCGTGCAATAGTCCGCGTGGCGCCGATGCAGCTTGCATTTCCGCGCCACTGCCCGTAACAGCGCGCGCTTCGGCGCCATGTGCATCCCTGGAGGCGTGGCGGACCGAAGCATAATATCCGCATTTCGAAAGGTAGCATACCATGAGCGACGCTCTGACCCTGCCGGCCGAGACGCGCGACCGGGCTGGCAAGGGAGCCTCCCGGGCACTGCGTCGCGAAGGCCGTGTCCCCGCCGTGATCTATGGCGGCAAGGAAGAACCCACCCCGATCCACATCGAAGAGCGCGAACTCATTCGCCAGCTCGATTCCGGCCATTTCATGAACTCGATCATCGAGATCGAGGTTGGCGGCAAGAAGGTGCGCACCCTGCCCAAGGACGTTGCGCTGCACCCCGTCACCGACCGGCCCGAGCACGTGGACTTCCTGCGCCTTGCGAAGGGTGCCAAGGTGGATGTGAACGTCCCCGTGGTCTTCGTCGACGAAGAGGAATCGCCCGGCCTCAAGAAGGGCGGCGTTCTCAACGTGGTCCGTCACGAGCTGGAACTGGTCTGCGAAGCGGACAAGATTCCGAACGAGATCGTCATCAGCGTGCGTGGCAAGGAAGTCGGCGACTCGATCCACATCAGCGAAGTCGATCTGCCCGCAGGCAGCACTTCGGCGATCACCGATCGCGACTTCACCATTGCCACCCTGGTCGCTCCGTCCGCGCTCAAGAAGGCCGAAGGCGCCGAGGGTGAAGACGAAGTCACCGAAACCGAAGTCATCGAGCAGCATGCCGAGACCGTGATGGGTGAAGACGACCAGGTCGTCGACGGCGAATAAGCCGCTTCACATAATGCAATCGAACGCCGGGCCTCTCCCCAGAGGTCCGGCGTTTTCATTTCCGGGCCAAGCGATTAGGGACTGCCGCCATGCAAATATGGACAGGCCTAGGAAACCCGGGACCGCGCTACGCGCTCCATCGGCACAATGTCGGCTTCATGGCGTGCGACGTGATCGGCGAGGCGCACGATTTCGGCCCGGTGCAGAAGAAGTTTCAGGGCTGGGTGCAGGAAGGCCGGATCGGGACCGAGAAGGTCCTGCTGCTCAAGCCCGCAACCTTCATGAACGAAAGCGGCCGTTCGGTCGCCGAAGCAATGCGGTTCTACAAGCTGGAGCCGGACGCGCTGACCGTCTTCCACGACGAGCTGGACCTCGCGCCCTTCAAGGTGAAGGTCCGCATGGGCGGCGGGCTTGCCGGGCACAACGGCCTGCGCAGCATCAACCAGCACCTCGGCCCCGACTTCAGGCGGGTGCGCATCGGTATCGGCCATCCGGGCCACAAGGACCGCGTGACAGGGCATGTCCTGGGTAATTTCGCCAAATCGGAAATGGACGATCTGGCAGACATGCTGGGCGCAATGGCAAGCGAGGCATCGTGGCTGGCCGAGGGTGACGAGGCGCGCTTCATGAACGATGTCGCGCTCAGGATGCAGGACTGATCGCGATGCCGGGCCGGGCGCAACTGCTTGCGCTGATGACGCTTCAGACCGCCGCGTTCGTCGCAATCGGTGTCGCCTTGTGGTGGTTCTCCGGTCGCCCGGTCGGCGCGTTTGCGAACCTTGACCTGGATGGCGTCGTTCTCGGCGGCGTACTCGCGGCGATCCTGATCGCGGCCGCAGCGGCAGTGTTCTTCGGGCTGCCGAAACTTTCCGAATATCTGATCCGCGCGCAGGCGGAGAACTTCTCGTTCCTCGAAAAGCCGATGCCGTTCTGGGCGTTGATCTGGATTTCACTGGGGGCCGGGATAGGGGAGGAGGCGCTGTTTCGCGGCGGCGTTCAGACGCTGGCGGGCGACTATCTCGGCGCACCGCTGGCGATCCTTGTCGCGTCGGGCCTGTTCGCGGTGGTTCACTTTGCCAAGCCGCTCGTCGCCGCGATCATCTTCGTGATCGGAGTCGTCTTCGGCTGCGTCTACTGGATTACCGACAGCCTGCTGGCGGTCATGGTCGGCCACGCACTCTACGATGTGTTCGCCTTGTGGTATGTGCAGAAAGAGATGCACCGGCTCGACGTGTTCTCGGGCAAGGAAGTGTCGAACGACGAGACGATCACGGAGTAGACCATGCCCCAGCTATCCCGCCGTACCCTGCTTGCCGGCGCCGCCGCGACCGGCGTGCTGACCGCCACGGCCGCCCGCGCCCAGCGCGACCTTGCGGCCACCACGCCCAATCTTTTCGGCAAGAGCGTGCTCATCACCGGATCTTCCTCCGGTTTCGGGCGCCTGGGCGCGGAGCATTATGCGCGTCTCGGCGCGAAGGTATTCGCCACCATGCGCAACCTCCCCCGCCCCGAAGCGGAAGAACTGCGTGCCCTTGCCGCGGACGACGGCCTCGACATCACCGTGATCGAGATCGACGTCCTGTCCGACGCGCAGGTCGCGGCGGGCGTCGCGGAAGCCGAGCGGCTGAACGGCGGCGGGATCGACGTGCTGGTCAATAATGCCGGGATCGGCATATCGGGCCCCATCGAAGTGCAGGACATGCAGGCGACCGAGCTGATTTTCGGCACCAACGTGCTGGGTGCACACCGGATGGCGCGCGCCGTGCTGCCGGGCATGCGCAAGAAAGGCGGCGGGCTGATCGTGCCGATCTCCAGCCAGCTCGGCCGCGTGATCGTGCCCTACTCCGGCCATTATTCGCCGACCAAGTTCGCGCTGGAAGCGATGAGCGAGGCGATGGCCTACGAACTCGTGCCGCACAATATCGAGGTCTCGATCATCGAGCCCGGTGGTTACCCGACGCAAGTGTGGGTCAACCGGAATATCTACACCTCCGCGCTCAAGGAACGTGCGGCGCAGGTTCACACGGCGGGCTATCCGCAGGTGGTCGCGAACATGGGCGAGGAAGACGGCTCGGGCCGCAGCGCGGACCCGATGGACGTGCCGCGCGCCATCGCGCAGATTATCGCAATGCCCGGAGGTACCCGCCCGCTGCGCACCGAAGTCCACCCCGGTTCCAAGCCGCAGATGAGGATCAACGAGGTGACGGCGCAAGTGCAGGTCGGATGGCTGGGTGAGTCGGGCTATGGCCCGCTCATCAAGGCGGTCCATAATGTGGACTAGCCGCCCCGCCCTGCTGTTGGCCGCGCTTCTCGGCGCTGCCTCGTGCGTCACCTCCCCCGCCCTTGCCGAAACGCGCTGCGGATGGCTGGTCAACCCGACGCCCGCCAACTGGTGGCTGATCGATACCCAGGGCGAATGGACCATCGGCGAACAGGGCGGCTATCAGGCCCCCGGGTTCGACGAAGCGCCCTGGGAGGGTACGCGCGAACAGGTGCCGGTAAACGGCAATTACGGCTATGAATGCGCGTGCATGGCGGTTACGAGCGATCCCGACACGAAGACCATCACGCGCGTCATCTCGGTTCGGTCCAGGCCGCTGAAAGCCTGCAGGGCCGATCCGAAGCTTCCTTCGATGGACGCCTGACGCGCCCTACCCGATCAGAGGATTCCCATGGGTTTCAAATGCGGTATCGTCGGCCTGCCCAATGTCGGCAAGTCGACGCTGTTCAATGCCTTGACCGAAACGCAGGCCGCGCAGGCCGCGAACTATCCCTTCTGCACGATCGAGCCCAATGTGGGCCAGGTCTCCGTGCCGGACGAACGGCTGGAAAAGCTGGCCGCCATCAGCAAGAGCGCCAAGATCATCCCCACGCAGCTCGCCTTCGTGGACATCGCGGGGCTGGTGAAAGGCGCCAGCAAGGGCGAAGGCCTGGGCAACCAGTTCCTTGCCAACATCCGCGAGGTCGATGCCATCGTCCACGTGCTGCGCTGCTTCGAGGATGACGACATCCAGCACGTGAACAACAAGGTCGATCCCATTGCCGATGCCGAAGTGGTCGAGACCGAGCTGATGCTGGCCGACCTCGAAAGCGTCGAGAAGCGGGTCGAGAACGCGAAGCGCCGTGCGACCGGCGGGGACAAGGAAGCCAAGGCGCTGGCCAGCGTGCTGGGCCAGGCACTCGAATTCCTGAAGGACGGCAAGCCCGCGCGGCTGGTCGAACCCGGCGACGACGAGGAAGCGCGGCTGTTCGAACAGGCGCAGCTGCTGACCGCCAAGCCCGTGCTCTACGTGTGCAACGTGGCCGAGGAAGACGCGGCCGAGGGCAATGCCCTCTCGAAGCTGGTGGCCGAGAAGGCCGAAGCCGAAGGCGCGCAGTCGGTGGTCGTCTCCGCAGCCATCGAGGCGGAGCTTGTCGAGATGGAAGAAGCGGACCGTGCCGAGTATCTCGCCGAGCTGGGTCTCACCGAAAGCGGCCTCTCGAAGATCATTCGTGCGGGGTACAAGCTGCTGGGCCTGCAGACTTTCTTCACCGTCGGCCCCAAGGAAGCGCGCGCCTGGACGTTCCCGGCGGGCGCCAAGGCACCGCAGGCGGCGGGCGAGATCCACACCGATTTCGAACGGGGCTTCATCCGCGCGGAAACCATCGCCTACGATGATTACATCGCGCTGGGCGGCGAGGCTGGCGCCAAGGATGCGGGCAAGCTGCGCCAGGAGGGCAAGGAATACCTCGTCCAGGATGGCGACGTGCTGATGTTCAAGTTCAACGTCTGAGGATTCTCGGCACCATAGTGCTTCCCCGCCGTTGGATCGAAAACAACGGCAAAACAGGGGCTCACGCAGATGGTCGACAAATCCGAGAAGTTTAACTGGCTGGTGCGCGTGGGCTATTTCAGCCGCGCCATCCTCTACACCGTCGTCGGTTTGATCGCGCTGACCAGCGCGGGACGCATCGCGGAAGGCACCGCGGGCATTTTCAAGGCGATCGAGGATTTCCCCGCCGGGACCGCGATCCTGTGGATCATGGTGCTGGGCCTGTTCGGCTATGCTCTCTTCCGCTTGTGCTCCCCGCTGTTCGATATCGAGAACGAAGGTTCGGATGCCAAGGGCTGGGGCAAGCGGATCGGCCACGCGGGCAGCGCCATCGGGCACCTCGCCCTCGCCTGGTCGGCGTTCAAGTTCGCGACCGATAGCGGTGGCGGGTCCGGCGGCGGCGCGCAGGAAGCGGCCTCGGGCGTGCTCGGCGTCGAATTCGGCGGCATTCTGCTCGGCCTTCTCGGCCTCACCTTCTTCATCGCCGCCTTCAATCAGGGCAAGAAGGGCGTGACCGGCAGCTTCATGAACCGCGTCAGCCCGCAGGCGCCCGATTTCACCAGGATGATCGGCGGCGCGGGCTATGTCGCGCGCGCGGTGGTGTTCGTCATCATCGGCTGGTCGCTGGTGAGCGCAGGGTTCATGTCGGGCGGTAGCGATCACGTGAAGACCATCGGCGATGCGGTCGCCAGTCTGGCGGATGATGGCATCTGGTTCACGCTGGTTGCGATCGGACTGCTGCTGTTCGGTCTCTTCAGCTTCATCCTCGCCCGCTACCGGATCATCCCGGAGCTGAGCTCTGGCGGGAAGGTGCCCAAGTTCCGGGCAGGTTGAACCATACCCCCTGGGGGTATATATCTCGGCCATGACCAAGACCGCCGAACTGCACCGCATGGTGATGGACAAGCACGTGTGCCCCTATGGCACCAAGTCCAGATGGCTGCTCGAGAACGCGGGTTACAAGGTTGAGGATCATCACCTCACCACCCGCGAGCAGACCGACGCCTTCAAGGACGAGCACGGGGTGAAGACGACCCCGCAGACCTTCATCGATGGCGAGCGGATCGGCGGTTACGAGGAACTGCGCAAGTACCTCGGCAAATCGGTGAAGGATGCTGACGCGACCAGCTATCGCCCCGTCCTCGCGGTTTTCGCGGTGGCGGCGGCGCTGGCGGTTTCTCTCAGCATCGGCTTGCTGGGCGGGCTGTCCGTCCGCACCATCGAATGGTTCGTCGCATTCTCCATGGGCATGCTCGCCATGCTCAAGCTGCAGGATGTCGAGCAATTCTCGACCATGTTCGTGGGGTACGACCAGCTCGGGCGACGCTTCGTGCCCTACGCCTACGCATATCCCTATCTGGAGGCGACGGCGGCGGTGCTGATGGTGGGGCGCATTCTCCCCTGGCTTTCCATCCCGATCGCGCTGTTCATCGGGACAGTCGGCGCGGTCAGCGTGTTCTACGCGGTCTATGTCCAGAAGCGCGACATCAAGTGCGCCTGCGTTGGCGGTGGCAGCAACGTGCCGCTGGGCTTCGTTTCGCTGACCGAAAATCTCGCCATGATTGCCATGGGAATCTGGATGCTGCTAGGCCCCGCGCTCTAACCAGCGAAGGGCGTCGTGAATGCAGTATTTCGAGGATATGGAGGTCGGCACAAAGTCGTCTTTCGGCCACTACGAGGTCACCCGGGAAGAGGTGCTGGAATTCGCCTCCAAATACGATCCGCAGCCATTCCATCTCGACGACGAAGCAGCGGCGCAGACCTTTTTCGGGCGCCTGTCGGCCAGCGGTTGGCACACCTGCGCCATGACCATGCGGATGATCGTCGATCAGTTCCGCCATGAGAAAACAGCCTCTATCGGTTCGCCGGGGATCGACGAACTGCGCTGGCTCAAGCCGGTCTATCCCGGCGACACGCTCAGGATGGAAACCGAACTGATCGAAAAGCGGCAGTCGAAGTCGAAGCCGAACATGGGCTTTACCAAAAGCCGCCAGACCGTATTCAACCAGCATGACGAACCGGTGCTGACGATGATCGGCAACGGCATTATCGCGGTCCGCGATCCGGAGCATACTCCGGAAGGCTGAGCAGGCGGGAGAGAACCATGTCGGTGATGCGTTTCTGGCCTTGGCTGCTGGCCATGGGCGTGATGTTCGTGTGGGGCCTCGCGGCGGGCGAGTACAAGATCTTCCCGCATTCCCAGATCAATTACGTGAAGAACCTGATCGATGGTGACGACGGTTCGCGCGATCCGGACGAATATATCGGTTCACCCAAATCCGTCGTCATCGGCCAGGGCGACCCCTTGTGGGGAACCCGCGCGGACGTGGCCATGGTCGGCGATTCCATCACGGCGCAAGGTCGCTGGCACGAAATGTTTCCGGGGACGAGCATCGTCAACCGGGGCGTGGGCGGTGATACGGTGGGCGGCGTCAGGGAGCGTCTGCCGTCGATCCAGGCGGTGCGAGCGAAGAAATATTTCCTGCTGATCGGCACGAACGACGCCCTGTACGAAAATCCGGACGACGCATTCCTCGCCCATTATTCGGCGGTGATCGGCGGGCTGCAGACAAACGGCGCGCAAGTGTTCGTGCATCCGATCCTGGATTGCGGCGATACGCCGCAATGCACGCCAGAGGTCCGTGACAGGATCGCACGGCTGAACACCGAAATCGTCGATCTGGCGCGGCGGAAGGATGCGCGGATCATCGACCTCAACGCCTCTCTGTCAGACGAGGACGGGCTTCTGCCGGAAGTGACCTGGGACGGTCTGCACCTCAATTCCGAGGGTTTCCGTCGCTGGCGGGAAGCCATCGAAACCGCCGTCACCTCGACCGGCGACGACCGGAGCTGAGCGCAGGCTCAATGTCGCCCGAACAGCTTCTCGACCTCTTCCATCGATAGTTTCACCCTAGTAAAGTCGTAAGCGAATGGCGGAAGCGCTTAGGTTCTCAATGGAATACCGGTAACGTAAACACGTTCGCTAGCGTCCGCTACACCCAACCTCTGCAATTCTGACACCATCGCCTGATAGATTGCGTAAGAGTTAGCTGAAGGCCCAATCAGCACCCGATCAACCAGTTCTGGAATGGTTGCCCCTACAAAGCCTTCGTCGGGATAATTCCGGAATGGAATTGCAAATACCCTCTGAGGCACACCACCGAGCGTCATAATTTGAGTCGGAATGCGCGCTAGTTGATTGTCGTCTAGCGCACCATTTCGGAAGAGAAGCGCTGGAGAGTATAGCACACGCCATTCCCGCTCTTCGCTGAAAGAGGGATGCTTTGTCGATTGAACGATCAGGGTAAAAGCGTGGGTCAGCCATTCGTAAAGGTGCTGTCCGCCATATTTTGCGATCAGGTCAATGTTGGCTTCGACACCCTCTACCAACTTAGTGAATGCCTCTTTGAATTCGTCTTCTGTCACATATTGAACAGGAGCGCTGTAGGCGTTGATTGCGTTGGTCTCGCTCATGAATGGCCCGTTATTGAAAACGAATGCCACTCCATCTTTCGGTGCGTAAGCTCGCCACATAGACAGTCTGCCAAAGCGATCTTCCGGCCCATCACCGGTTTGTCGGTCCCCATGTTCCGAAATGGAGATCAGGTAGGTTTCCGTCCTTAGATCGATCTCCATAGCGTTGAATTGTTGTTCGAAGATTTGGGGAAGATCGCCTTGCACCTTCTCTATCTGCGCCTTCAAGCGATCACCAAGAGGACTGTTGTAAGCGAGCGACAGACAGTGAAGACCGTATTGGACTTCAGAAAAGTCATTCATCAGCGTCGAATTTCGCAACAGCATCTGTTCGGTTGAGAGGATTTTCATTGCGCTTTCGGCACTGGTGTAGTGCGCGAACCGCATACCAGAATCCCGCACGTGCCTTGCGCGCTGCGAGATTGCCGGAATGAAGATATCACCTAACCGCTCTTGAACCTCTTCGGGTGTCAATTCTTGCCCTTCGGTCAATTTCTCGCTCCCGCACCTAGATGAAAATTATGTGTGCCACTGAGTCAGAGAACGGGGTGCCTAATGTCTTCCGAACAGCTTCTCGACTTCTTCCATCGATAGTTTCACCCATGTCGGGCGGCCATGGTTGCACTGGCCTGATCGCGGAGTGCGCTCCATTTCGCGCAGCAGGGCGTTCATCTCCTCGACGCGCAGGGTGCGCCCTGCCCGCACCGATCCGTGGCAGGCCATGGTGGCGAGGACATATTCGATTTTCTCCGTCAGCAGCAGCGAGCCGCCGCCCTCGCCCGACCCGTCGATGCCGTTTTTCGCCAGATCGTCCGCAATGTCGCGCAGCAGCGCGTGCGGGTCCGCCTTGGGCAGTGCATGCGGCAGGCTGCGCACCAGCATGGCGGAAGGGCCGAAGCGTTCGACGGCGAGCCCGAGCCGGTCGAGGTCCTCTGCAATGCTCTCCAGCCGGTCGCACTCGGCCTCGGACATCTCCACCACTTCGGGCATCAGCAGCGCCTGGCTGCGGGAGACCGCGTCGCTCGCCCCGGCGGAGCGCAGGCGTTCGAGCGTCAGGCGTTCGTGCGCGGCGTGCTGGTCGACCAGCACCAGTCCGTCCGCCGCTTCCGCCACGATATAGGTGTTGGCGACCTGCCCGCGCGCGATCCCCAGCGGATGGTCGGGCGTGACCTGTGCGGCCTCTTCGGCCTCGATGGCTCGCCCGGAAGGCAGCGCTCCGGGCGAAGGCGAACCCCAGTCCAGTCGCCCCTCGTGCAGAGAGGCTGTGCCCTCACCCCCCAGCCTGTCGAAGATGGAGCGTGCGGGGTCGCCCGCCGCCGCCTCGCCCGAAGCAAAGGCGCCCGGCGCCACCGGCTCCGCCTGCCACTTCGCCATCGCGCTGGCATCGGGCGCCTGCGCGCTGCGCTTGTCGCCTGTGGAGAGAGCGGCGCGCAGGCCGCCCACGATCATGCCGCGCACGCCCTGCGGATCGCGGAAGCGCACTTCGCTTTTGGCCGGGTGGACATTCACATCGACATCCTCGGGCGGCAGGTCGAGGAACAGCGCGAGCACCGCATGCCGATCGCGCGCGAGCATCTCGGCATAGGCACCCCGCACCGCGCCCACCAGCAGTCGGTCCTTCACCGGGCGGCCATTGACGAACAGGTACTGGTGATCGGCGACGCCGCGATTGTACGTCGGCAGGCCGGCGAGCCCGGTCAGCGTCATGTCACCACGCGCGAGATCGATCGGCACGGAATTGTCCTTCAACTCGCGCGCGACGAGCCGCACCACCCGCTCGGGCAAGGCTTCGCCGCGCTGCAGCTGAAATATCCGGCGGCCGTTGTTGGAGAATGTGAAGCCCACTTCGGGGCGAGCCATCGCCAGGCGGCGCACGATGTCCTGACAAGCGGCATATTCGCTGCGCGGCGTGCGCAGGAACTTGCGGCGTGCGGGCACCTCGCGGAAGAAGTCCTCTATCCGCGCGCGGGTGCCGGGCGGGACGGCAGCCGGCCTGTCTTCCACCACCCGCCCATGATCGACCACGCGGCGCCAACCTGCATCGACGTCGTGCGGCCGGCTTTCGAGCGTGAAGCGCGCGACGCTGGCGATGCTGGGCAAAGCCTCCCCCCGGAAACCGAGAGTGGCGACTCGCTCCAGCGCGTGGCCATCACCCACCAGATCTTCGGGCAGCTTGGAGGTGGCATGGCGTTCCAGCGCGAGTGCCAGCGCGCGCTCGTCCATGCCGCAGCCATCGTCGACCACCTCGATGGCACCGATCCCGCCATCCTCCAGCGTCACCGCAATCCGCGTCGCGCCCGCGTCGATCGCATTTTCCAGCAATTCCTTCAGCGCGGCGGCCGGACGTTCGATCACCTCGCCCGCGGCGATGCGGTTGATGAGCGCTTCTGGCAGTCGTCTGATCGTCGGCATCTGGCGGGACGTAGCCGAGACGGTGGAAAAATTCGACGGGCCCCGCGAACTTACGCCCGTTTTTTGCTTAAAGGCGTCGCGTTTTACGTTAGGGGGCGCTAGGGGCCTTGTTCTGGTGGACTCGCACCAACGGCCCGTCCCTTCAACCACTGAAAAGGCCGACCGCAAGATCGGCACGGAAGCATACTACCTATGGGTTTCTTCTCGAATCTTCTGAAGTTCGGCACTCAGAACATGGCGATCGATCTCGGCACCGCGAACACGCTGGTCTACGTGCCCGATCAGGGAATCATCCTTAACGAACCCTCGGTGGTCGCCATCGAGACGCTCAATGGCATCAAGCGGGTCAAGGCCGTGGGCGACGATGCGAAGATGATGATGGGCAAGACGCCCGACTCGATCGAAGCGATCCGCCCGCTGCGCGATGGCGTGATTGCCGACATCGAAATCGCGGAAGAGATGATCAAGCACTTCATCCGCAAGGTGCACGGCAAGAAGAGCCTGTTCCGCTATCCCGAAATCACGATCTGCGTTCCCTCGGGCTCGACCTCGGTCGAACGGCGCGCGATCCGCGATGCCGCGTCGAACGCTGGCGCGAGCGCGGTTTACCTGATCCTGGAACCGATGGCCGCCGCGATCGGTGCGGACATGCCGGTGACCGAGCCCGTCGGCTCGATGGTCGTCGACATCGGCGGGGGCACGACCGAAGTCGCGGTGCTTTCGCTGCGCGGCCTTGCCTACACCACCAGCGTGCGCACCGGCGGCGACAAGATGGACGAGGCGATCGTTTCCTACGTGCGCCGACACCACAACCTGCTGATCGGCGAGTCGACGGCGGAGCGGATCAAGAAGGACTACGGCGTGGCGGTAGCCCCTGCGGACGGCGTGGGCGAGACCATCACCATCAAGGGTAGGGATCTCGTCAATGGTGTTCCGAAAGAGATCACCATCAACCAGTCCCATATCGCCGAAGCGCTGAGCGAGCCTATCGGTGCGATCGTCGAAGGCGTTCGAATCGCGCTGGAAAATACCGCGCCCGAGCTTGCTGCCGACATCGTCGACCAGGGGATCGTGCTGACGGGGGGCGGCGCGCTCATCACCGGGCTCGACGATCACTTGCGCGAAGAAACGGGCCTGCCCGTGAGCATCGCGGAAGACCCGCTGTCCTGCGTGGCGGTTGGCACCGGGCGTGCGATGGAGGACCCCGTCTTCCGCGGCGTTCTGATGACGGCCTAAGTCTACCGGGACCGAACCGGACGGAGGAACTATGGCCCTGTCGGGGTCGAAACAGAGGATATCGGGGCACTCGAAGAAGGCCCAGTACAGCGCTTTCACCGGCTATGTGGCAATCGTTCTGGCGATGCTGCTGGGGATCGTGCTGCTGGTCGTCTCCCTCATCCAGCCTTCCTCCTTCAGCGGCCTGCGCGGCCTGTTCGGCGATGCGACCCAGCCCGTCGCAACGGCGAATGCCGGCGCGCGCAGCGGGGGCCGCGGCTTTTTCGATTCGGTCCAGGGCTACCTCGAGGCCGGGCAGCAGAATGCCGAGCTGAAGAAAGAGGTTGAAATCGCGCGCATCCGCCTCGCCGAGGCGCGGGCTACCGAAGAAGAAAACCGGCGGCTGAAGGCCCTGCTGGGTCTGCGCGAAACCGAGGTGGAGCCGGTTGCGGTTGCGCGCCTTGTGGGATCGAGCGCCGTGAGCACGCGGCGTTTCGCCTATCTCGGCGCAGGCCGCTCCGACGGTGTGAAACCGGGCATGCCGGTTCGCAGCGAGCGCGGGATCGTAGGCCGGGTGCTGGAATCGGGGCGCCATTCCTCGCGCGTCCTGCTGATTACCGACAGCGAAAGCGTGCTGCCCGTGCGCCGTGCGGGCGACAACACGGTCGCCTTCGCCGAAGGGCGCGGAGACGGCCTCATCAACATCCGCCTCATCAACCTGGGGATCAATCCGCTCGAACGCGGCGACGTGTTCGTGACCAGCGGCGCCGGCGGCCTGTATCGGCCGGGCATTGCGGTCGCGATCGTCACCCGGCTGACGGACGACGGCGCCGTGGCGCGCATCATCAGCAATCCGGCGGCGACAGACTATGTCGCGGTAGAGCCGATCTGGCAGCCCAACGCCGTGCGCGGCGCGGAAACGCCCATCGAGGAAGCAATCGGCTCCAACCTGACCGTCAGCGGAAACGAAGAGAGCGAACGGGAGGAAGGCACGCGCCAGTCCGAACTGGTGACGCCATGATCGAACGGCGCGCCTACAAGACGCGGCGCGACGGGCACGGACGTCAGATCAACCGCGATCAGTCCCCCTTCCTGCTGATCTTCATTCCGTGGGCGACCATCCTGCTCGCCTCCTATCTGCAAAGCGTGCCCATCGCGACATCGGGGCCCTTGCTGCCGCCTATCGGGTTCCTCTTCCTGCTGGGCTGGCGCCTGCTGCGACCGGGGGTCCTGCCAATCTGGTCGGGCCTGATCTTCGGGATCTGGGACGACCTGTTCAGTGGCCAGCCATTCGGATCCGCTATATTCCTGTTATCGGCAGCGATGCTGGCGATCGAGCTCGTCGACATGCGGTTCCCATGGCGTGGTTTCGCGCAGGACTGGCTGATCGCCGCGATCATCGTGGTGGTCTATATTCTGGCTGCCACCCTGGTTTCGGGCAGTCGCCTGACGCTGCCGCTGTTCGCCACAATCGTCCCGCAAGTTCTGCTGTCCATCATCGCCTACCCGTTCATCGCCTTCATCGTCTCCAGTCTCGACAAGCTCCGCATGATGCGGTTCCGGACCATCGCCTGATGCCTTTCGGCCTTACCAAGCAAGTGCTCAACGAGAGCACGCTGACAAACAGTTTCGACCGCCGCAGCTTCGTGCTGGGCGTGGGCGGGCTTTCCGTGGGCATGCTGCTTGCCGGCCGGATGGGCTATCTCGCCATTGCCGAGAACGACAAGTACGCCGTCGAGAGCGAAAGCAACCGGGTGAACCTGACGCTGATCCCGCCGCGGCGGGGCTGGATCCTCGATCGCAACGGCGCGCCGCTCGCTTCCAATCAGGCGGACTTCCGCGTCGATATCATTCCCGAGCGGCTGCACGACGGAGAGCGCGAGCTGGATACGCTCGCCAAGCTCCTCAAGCTCGACGATGCGAAGCTGCGCGATCTGCGCAAGGAAATCGACGAATCGGCGGGCTACGCCCCCATCGAAGTCGCCAGCGGCCTCGATTACGATGCCTTCGCTGCCGTCAGCATCCGCCTGCCCGAACTTCCCGGCGTGGTGCCGCAGCGCGGTTTCTCCCGCTACTACCCCACCGGCCCTTCGGTCGGCCACCTGCTCGGCTATGTGGGCGCGGCCAGCCGCGAGGAGTTCGAGGCGGATCGCAACCCCCTGCTGATCACGCCGGGCTACAAGATCGGCAAGGACGGTGTCGAAAAGCAGTTCGAACAGACCTTGCGCGGCGAACCCGGCGCCCGGCGGGTAGAGGTGACGGCATCGGGCCGGATCGTGCGCGATCTCAGCACCCGGCCCGACGTTCAGGGCGATCCGGTGCAGCTGACCATCGACGGCCCGCTGCAGGATTACGCCGCCCGGCGGCTTGGCCTGGAAAGCGGCTCCGTCGTGGTGATGGACTGCCTCACGGGCGAACTGCTGTGCATGGCATCCATGCCCAGTTTCGACCCCAACTCCTTCTCCGACGGGATCGGCAGCGTCGAATATGCGATGCTGAGCGAGAACGAGCGGGTGCCGCTGCGTAACAAGGTGCTCAAAGGGCTCTACCCGCCCGGCTCGACGGTCAAGCCGATGCACTCGATGGCGTTCATGCACGAAGGCATCGATCCGAACGAGCGCATCGTCTGCGGCGGCGGCCGCCGGATCGGCAACCGCTTCTTCAACTGCTGGAGCAATCACGGCGTCGTCGACATGGCGAAGAGCGTCTACCAGTCCTGCGACAGCTACTATTACCACTTCGCCCAGCAGGTCGGGTTCGACAAGGTTGCCGCCTATGCCCGCCGGTTCGGCCTGGGTCAGGAATTCGATCTGCCCGTGGCGAGCCAGTTCTACGGCACGGTTCCCGATCCGGCGTGGAAGCTGAAGAAGTACGAGCAGGAATGGCAGCCGTACGACACGGTCAATGCCTCGATCGGCCAGGGCTATTATCTTACAAGCCCGCTCCAGCTGGCGGTAATGGCCACCCGTCTTGCCACCGGGCGCGAGGTTGCGCCTTCCATGATCAAGACGAATGAGCGCAAGCTCTTCAATTCGCTCGACTTCAACAAGGACCAGATCGACTACATCCACCAGGCGATGAGCGATGTGGTCAACGGCCCGGGCACCGCCGGACGTGCGCGCCTGCCGATCGACGACGTGCTGATGGCGGGGAAGACGGGAACCGCGCAGGTCGTCTCGCTCAGCAAGTCTGACGGCAAGAGCGGACCGTGGAAGTACCGCGACCACGGCCTTTTCGTGTTCTATGCCCCGTTCGACAATCCGCGCTATGCCGGTGCGGTGGTGATCGAACACGGCGGCGGCTCGGGCGCGGCCTATCCGATCGCGCGCGACGTGATGACCTTCCTGTTCGATCCGCAAAAGGGCATGGACGCCTTGCGCGCCCTGGAAAAGGAATGGGGCGGCACCGCGCAGCAGCGGCTCCAGCGCCGGTACGAGGAATATGCGCGCGCTGCGGGCGAAACCATCCCGCCCAGCGCGCCGCTGGATCGCGAAATCCAGGCCCGGGTCGATGCCGAGGCGCGGATCGAAGCGCAGCGCCACGAAGCCTTCGCGCGCGACAATCCGCGCAGGGTGCGTCGTCCGGACGTGGAAGAACCGGTCGAGGGAGATCGCAATAGCGGCGCCGGCAGACCATCCGGTGCACAGGGGGCAGCGCAATGAGTTCCGTGATACCGGCCCCCATTGCCCGCCAGCCGTGGTCTATGCTGACGCCGCTGATCCTTCTGACCTGCTTTGGCGCGGCTGTTCTCTATTCGGCGGCGGGAGGCAGCTTCACGCCTTTCGCATCCTCTCACCTGATCCGCTTCGGCATATTCATGGTCGTGGCACTGGTGATCGCCGCCATGCCCCGCG
The DNA here is from genome assembly GCA_002377695.1 of Citromicrobium sp. UBA3494. GTDB lineage: Bacteria > Pseudomonadota > Alphaproteobacteria > Sphingomonadales > Sphingomonadaceae > Alteriqipengyuania. Next base: position 19,033 of record DFQH01000001.1, read on the forward strand.
ATTTCGTGAAGCTGGTGGCCTATCCTGCCTATGTGGGCATTCTGCTGCTGCTGGTCGCGGTGGAGGCAGCGGGCGCAATGGGCGGCGGGAGCCAGCGCTGGCTCGAGGTCGGACCGATCCGTCTCCAGCCCTCGGAACTGATGAAACCGGCCATCGCCCTCGCCCTCGCCCGCTTTTACGACACGTTGCCTACCGGCATGATCGGTTCATGGCGCGCGCTGGTGCCTGCAGGCGTTATCATCGCCCTGCCCGTGGGCCTCGTCCTGATGCAGCCCGATCTGGGCACCGCGCTCGCGATCCTGTTCTCAGGCGCGGTGGTGATGTTCCTCGCCGGCCTGCCGATGAGCTGGTTCCTCAGCGCAGGTGCCGCCGGAGCGATCGCGGTGCCGCTGGCATACAACTTCGCGCTTAAACCCTATCAGCAGCGCCGTGTGACGACCTTCCTCGACCCCGAAAGCGATCCGCTGGGCAGTGGCTATCACATCACCCAGTCCAAGATCGCGATCGGTTCGGGCGGATTTTCGGGCAAGGGGTTCAACGAGGGTTCGCAAAGCCACCTGCAATACCTGCCCGAACCGCACACGGACTTCGTCTTCGCCACGATGGCGGAAGAATGGGGCCTGCTGGGCGGCCTGTTCGTGATCGTTTCCTTCGGCCTGATCCTCTACTGGGGCCTCAAGGTGGCGCGTGCGGCGCAAAGCCGGTTCGACCGACTGCTGGCGGCGGGCATGGTGGCGACCATGTTCTTCTACATCGCGATCAACCTGCTGATGGTTATGGGGCTGGCGCCCGTCGTCGGCATTCCGTTGCCTTTCATGAGCCATGGCGGCTCTTCGATGATGACCAACATGCTGTGCGTGGGCACGCTGATGATGGTGCATCGCTGGAATACCCAGGGCCGCGGAGGCGGGCTTCTTTCGAGCTGAAGCGCTCTGTTGCGAAGGAAGGGGTTGCACCTTTCGCCACAGGCCCTATGTGACCGCCTCCCGCCGACGAATCGCACGGGCGATTGACGGCGCGGCCTCATCCACTTGCAGGCCGGTGTGGACGCATAGCTCAGTTGGT
>DFQH01000001.1:20416-258609 GCA_002377695.1 Citromicrobium sp. UBA3494
ACTCTTAATCAGCGGGTCCTAGGTTCGAACCCTAGTGCGTCCACCAATCTTTTCAATGACTTAGCGGCAATTCGCTCGGACCGAGAATTGGGCTAGCAACCACATAGCAACCACCGATCGACGTACCAAAGGGTAATCCACGGCAGTGGAAAGGATGCTGCAGGAGCTGCACTGTCATTGCGGGTCCGGTTGGAAAAAGCAGGACACCATTCATGCAAATGGACAACCTTCCCAGGTTGCTTGAAACCATTGAGGCGCTGGTTAGCACTTATCAGTCGGCGCGGCCCCGTGAGCAAAAAATGCGCGCGGGCATTACCAAGGCCGAGGTCGAGGAGATTCTGGAGTTCGGCGTTTATCCGCCGGATGGTCCTTCATCGATCCAGCGCCGGGCGCTTTTTGCGATTGGTGAAACGTTAGGCGCGATTGGCGGCTTCAAACTGATGAAGCAAGTTTATGATGCCTACGAAGAGAAGTACGGACATCGCCATGCTGCCACGCTCAGTGCCCGGTGGGATACCGCCGCTGGCGTTTGGTACGACTGATCTTCAGGCTACGCCGCTGCCGAACGTCGTTTTTCGAAAATGTGGCCTTTGCACACTTTTGCCCCTTTAGCGGGGGTGACGTGACCCCCAGCTTTCCTCCAGCTGGGATTAGAGCCGGGCGGCTTTGTTGCGCATGAGCGCGGTTGAAGCAATGGGCTGCGTAGCGGAGCCCGCAGGGCGTAGCGAAGCAGGCCATTGCTTATCCAGTTCGGCGGCGAACGCCGCCGGGGTTGCGTAGCCAAGGGCCGAGTGCGGCCTCTCGCGGTTGTAATCCTCGACCCAGGCCGCGATCTCGACACGGGCATGAGCAAGACTGAGGAACAGCGTCTCGTTCAGCAGCTCATCGCGCATGCGACCATTGAAGCTCTCGCAGAAGCCGTTTTGCATCGGCTTGCCTGGCGCGATGTAATGCCACTCCACGCCGATCTCACCGCACCATGCCAGCACGGCATTGCTGGTGAGCTCGGTTCCGTTGTCGCTGACGATCATGCCGGGCTTGCCACGCCGTTCGATCAGTGCGGTCAGCTCGCGAACGACACGGCGACCAGAGATCGACGTGTCCGGCACCGCTGCCAGGCACTCCCGGGTCACGTCATCGACCACGTTGAGCACCCGGAACCGCCTGCCTGAGGCCATCTGGTCGTGCACGAAGTCCAGGCTCCAGCGCTGGTTCGGCAAGGCGAGCACCGGAGCAGGTGCTCTTGTGCCGACAGCACGCCTGCGGTTGCGTCGTCGTCTGACCGCGAGCCCTTCCTCCTTGTAGAGCCTCTGTGTCTTCTTCCGGTTGATCATGATCCCCTCCCGGCGCAGCAGGATATGTAGACGGCGATAGCCGAACCGGCGACGCTGGTTGGCCAGCTCGCGCAGCTTCTCGCGAAGGCAGGCATCATCGTCCCGCGTGGACCGGTAACGCACGCTCCTGCGATCGGCATTGATGACACGGCACGCCCGCCGCTCGCTCATCCCGTGGCACTCCTGGAGATGAGCAACAGCTTCCCGCTTTACGGCGGGCGTCAGAACTTTTTTGCCAGAAGATCCTTCAAGGCAGCCTGGTCGAGCATCGCATCGGCCAGCAACCGCTTCAGCTTCGCGTTCTCGCCCTCGAGCGCTCGCAAGCGACGAGCCTCGGAAACCTCCAGCCCGCCATACTTCGACTTCCAGTTGTAGATCGTCGCTTCAGACACCCCGTGTCGCCGGGCCAGGTCAGCAGTCTTCGCTCCCGCCTCCGCCTCCTTCAGCACGCCGATGATCTGCTCTTCGGTAAACCTCGTTCTCTTCATCTCGTCCGTCCTTCTCGTGGGGCCGGACTCTAATCGAGACTGGAGGAAAATCAGGGGGTCACGTCAGGGGCGCTTGGGGCTCAACTCGCATAACGCCCTGATCTATGGACGCCTTGGCTGTTTCATTGCTACCGCGGCAACCCAGTGGAGGGGTCAGTGGCAAAGCAGTCAAAATCCAACATACAATCCGCCAAAGGCGGCGACCTCGGTTTCGAGGCGGAGCTCTTCAAAGCGGCGGACAAGATCCGCGCGAATATGGAGCCGTCCGATTACAAGCACGTCGTCCTCGGCCTGATCTTCCTCAAGCATATTTCCGATGGCTTCATGGCCAAGCGTGCCGAACTCGAGAGAGAGTATCCGGACGGCGTTGAGGACGAAGACGAATACCGGGCCGACAATGTGTTCTGGGTGCCGAAGCCCGCACGCTGGGCTCACCTGCAGGCGAGCGCGAAGCAGCCCGGCATCGGGAAGCTTATCGACGAGGCGATGCTCGAGATCGAGAAGGTGAACCCTTCGCTGAAGGGCGTGCTGCCGAAAGACTACGCCCGCCCTGCGCTTAACCCTGTGATGCTGGGTGAGCTGATCGACCTTATCTCCGGCATTGGCTTCAAGTCGGACGAGGGGCAAAGCCGCGATGTGCTCGGCCGCGTCTACGAATACTTCCTCGGCCAGTTCGCCGGGGCCGAAGGCAAGCGCGGGGGCGAGTTCTACACACCGCGCTCGGTCGTGCGCACGATGGTCGAGATGCTGCAGCCGCATGATGGCCGCGTATACGATCCGTGCTGCGGATCGGGCGGCATGTTCGTGCAATCCGAAAAGTTCGTCGAGAACCATGGCGGGCGCATTGGCGACATCGCCGTCTATGGTCAGGAATCGAACCACACCACCTGGCGGCTTTGTATGATGAACCTGGCGGTGCGCGGTATCGATGCGGACATCCGCTGGAACAGCGATGGCAGCTTTCACCGCGACGAATTGCCGGACCTGCGCGCCGATTACGTGCTCGCCAATCCGCCGTTCAACGTGTCCGACTGGGGCGGCAACCGGCTGCGGGAGGATGGGCGTTGGAAGTTTGGCATACCGCCTGCGGGCAATGCGAACTTCGCCTGGCTGCAGCACATCCTGCACCATCTGGCGCCTGCGGGCACGGCGGGCGTTGTGCTGGCCAACGGCTCGATGTCCTCCATGCAGAGCGGCGAGGGCGAGATCCGGCAGGCAATGGTCGAAGGCGATGTGATCGACTGCATGATCGCGATGCCCGGCCAACTGTTCTATTCGACGCAGATCCCGGTATGCCTTTGGTTCTTGGCCAAGGACAAGTCGAACGGGCTGGTCGGCGATGCCGAGCTGCGCGACCGACGTGGCGAAATCCTGTTCATCGATGCGCGCAAGCTTGGTTACATGGTTGACCGCACCCGGCGCGAGTTTTCGGACGAGGATATCGTGCGGATCACCGACACCTATCACGCTTGGCGAGAGGGCAAGGGTTATGAGGACGTGCCGGGCTTCGCCTATTCTGCGAGCCATGAGGAGGTGGCGAAGCACGGCTATGTGCTGACGCCGGGGCGCTATGTAGGCTCGGAAGATGTAGAAGACGACGGCGTGCCATTCGGGGAGAAATTTGCTGCGCTGCAGGCGACGCTGGAAGACCAGTTTGAGGAAGGAGCGCGCCTCGCCGATGTAATCCGTCAGAAGCTTGCTTTAATCGATAGCTCAGCACCGGAAGGTCAGTGATGAAGCGAAATGCGCTGAGCGACGTGGCGGCAATCCAGCAGGGCAAGTATTTAGCGAAAGATGCCATGGCGCCGGAGCGCACCAGTGAATGTCCGATACCCGTTCATGGTGCAAATGGCATAATCGGTTGGACCGCTGAGCCGATGTATGAGCACGGCGTTCCGCTCGTAACCTGCCGCGGCTCGAATTGCGGAATGGTGCTTTGGGCAGAAGGCCCTCTCTGGGTTTCAAACAATGCGATGGCGATCCTGCCGAAAAATGGCCTGCGCCGTTTTATGTATTACCGACTTTTGAGCTCTCCCCCATATGATGTCGTCAGTGGGTCAGCCCAGCCGCAGATAACGAGAACTGCTCTCGAACCGCGTGAATACGAGTTTCCGAGTGAGGAGGCGCAAGCGCATATCGAAGGCTTGCTTTCCGCCCTCGACGACAAGATCGATCTGAACCGGCGGATGAACGAGACGCTGGAGGCGCAGGCGCGGGCGCTGTTCCGCGACTGGTTTGTCGACTTCGGCCCGGTGAAGGCCAAGATGGCCGGGGACACCCCCTACCTCGCGCCGGATCTCTGGTCCCTCTTCCCCAACCGCCTAGACGATGACGGCGTGCCGGAGGAATGGGCCTATTCGACAATTGGGACTGAAGTGGACGCGGTGGGCGGTTCGACCCCGAGCACGAAGAACGCTGAGTTTTGGGATGGTGACATCGCGTGGACAACACCGAAAGACCTATCGGGCTTGAACTCACCCATTCTGCTAGACACGTCCCGCAGCATCACATCCGCCGGCCTGGCCAAGATCAGTTCTGGCCTGCTGCCGGAAGGGACAGTCCTACTGTCGTCGCGCGCACCTGTTGGATATCTGGCTATTACCCAGATCCCGCTGGCGGTGAACCAAGGCTACATCGCGATGCGCTGCGATGGCCGAATCTCCAACTACTTCGTCTTCCTATGGGCGAAGGAGAATATGGATTTGATCCTTCAAAACGCGAACGGCTCGACATTTCAGGAAATCAGCAAGAAGAACTTCCGTCCCTTGCCGGTTATCGTCGCCGAGCAGCCCATACACCGACAGTTCGACAACATGGTGAAGCCGCTCTTCGAGAAGATTGTCGCGAATGAACTCGAGAGCCGCACTCTAGCCCAGACCCGCGACCTGCTTTTGCCAAAGCTGATGTCCGGCGAAATCCGCGTCGGCGATGTGTCGAGCGTAGAGCTTTCCGCTGCATGAGCGACGATCTGGACTCGGCACTTTGGAAAGCGGCGTGGCGGTTCTCCGATACCCGGATCCAGTCGCTCGCGCGCAAGGTGATCCACGCCATGCAGCGTATGGCAGCAAGCGGAATTTTCGGTGACGATTACCGGTCTAAGTCCGTATGGGATGAGTATTGCCACGAGGCGCAGGAAGGCCCGCATCCGATGTTGGAAGCGGCATTCGACCAAACCGTCGATCCGATGATAGCATGGCACATCGACCAGCTCGATCAGTCCGAGCGCCAGCTGCTGGAAATTGCGCTTGCCGATGGGGCAGAAGAATGGGGCGACATCGCAGTGGCCGTCCGTAAATCCTTGCAAGGAATTGCGATTGACCGCGATTTAAGCAAGTTCGAAAATTGTTGATTACGCAGCAGGGGGTGCGCGTGAGTGAATTGAAGACCTGTTTCAAGCGCGTCGATTACGACCTTTCGAGCCTGCTGCACTTTATCGACGTTGGCGATATCGGTTTGCCGGATATCCAGCGACCGTTCGTCTGGAAGAACGCCAAAGTCCGCGACCTGTTCGATTCCATGTATCGAGGCTTCCCGGTGGGCTACCTCCTGTTCTGGGAGAATGCCGTAGAGAGCGGCGCAAAGCAGATCGGGTTCGATGAAAAGCAGCGCGATGTGCCCGCTCGCCTGATCGTTGACGGACAGCAGAGGCTCACTTCACTCTATGCCGTATTCCGCGGCCAAAAGGTGCTCGACGAGAATTACGCTTACCGCCAGATCGAAATCGCTTTCCGCCCTAGCGATGGGAAATTCGAAGTGGCGGATGCTGCCATTCGGCGCGATCCGGAATGGATCCCCAACATCTCGCAATTATGGTCTTCGGGTGCGTCGAGCCGCAAGCTGGTCAATGGTTTCATCGACAAGCTGGGCCAGAAGGTGGAATTGAGCGAGGCCGAGGAAGAGCACATCGCTCATAACCTCGATCGCCTTTTCGACCTGCAGAAATATCCGTTCACGGCGCTGGAAATCGCGCAATCGGTTGAGGAAGAGCAGGTTGCCGACATCTTCGTTCGGATCAACAGCGAGGGGGCGAAGCTGAACCAAGCTGACTTCATCCTTACCTTGCTGTCGGTGTTTTGGGAGAAGGGCCGCACCGATCTCGCACAGTTCTGCAGGGCGGCACGGGTCCCGGCGAAGGGTTCGGACACGTCCCCGTTCAACCATTTTCTCGAGCCCGATCCCGACCAGTTGCTGCGCGTCGCAGTGGCGCTGGCCTTCAACCGTGGCCGTCTGAAAAGCGTGTATCAGGTGCTACGGGGCAAGGACCCGGACACTGGCGAATACGATCCCCAGCGACGGCAGGATCAATTCGATACCTTGGCCGAGGCGCAGGAACACGTCCTCAACCTCAACAACTGGCACCAATATTTCAAAGCGTTGGTGGGCGCGGGCTTCCGCAGCGGCGAACTCGTTTCGTCCACCAATGCGCTGCTGTTTGGCTATGCCTTCTACCTGATCGGCAAGGTTCGCTTCGGTCTGGCCGAACATCAATTACAGCGGGCAATCGGTCGCTGGTTCTTCTTCGCTTCCCTAACCGGTCGCTACACCAGTTCGCCCGAAACCGTGATGGATGGCGATCTCGCCCGCATACGCGAAATCGATACCGGCGAAGCCTTCCTTTCGTGGCTCGACGGAGAGATCACCAGCGAGCTGACCAACGACTTCTGGCAGATCACCCTGCCATCGCAGTTTGACAGTTCGTCTGCCCGCAATCCGCAGCTGTTCGCGTTCTTCGCTGCACAGAACCGGCTGGGCGCACCAGTGCTGTTTTCGCACAAGACCGTTTCCGATATGCTGGACCCGACCATCAAGACGACGAAGAAGGCGCTGGAGCGGCACCATCTGTTCCCCAAAGCCTGGCTTGAGGCGCAAGGAGTAAGCGACCAGCGGATGCGCAACCAGATGGCGAATTACGCTCTGGTGGAATGGCCGGACAATATCGACATCAGCGCCAAGGCACCGCAGGACTATATGCCGCAGATCAGGGTTCGCTTTTCCGATGAGGACTGGGCCGAAATGCATCGGTCACACGGCTTGCCGATGGAATGGGAAGCGATGTCTTACGACCAGTTCCTTGAGCAACGACGTGATCTTATGGCGGGTGTGGTGCGCCGCGGCTTCGAAAAGCTCGCCTAGTGGGAAAGTTCGCCGAAGATCACGTCGAGGAAGCGGCGCTTGAATGGCTCGAAGAACTGGGCTGGACGATCGCGCACGGACCTAATGTGTCTCCGGACAGCCCGCAGCCTTTGCGCGCTGCCTATCAAGATGTCGTCTTGCTCGACCGTCTGGGCGAAGCAGTTCAGCGGCTGAACCCGGCAATCCCTGCTGATACGCGCGAAGAGGCCATTCGCCGAGTTCTAGCGAGCGAGACACCATCGTTGGTGGAGGAGAACCGGCGGCTTCATCAATACCTGGTCGAGGGCGTGCCCGTCGAATTTTACGATGACGGCAATATGCGCGGAGACCGGGTTCGCCTGATCGATTTTGGCGGTAGCGGCGGGTTCGACCATAATGACTGGCTCGCGGTGAACCAGTTCACGGTCATTGAGCAGGGACACAATCGCCGTCCGGATGTGGTGCTGTTCGTCAACGGCGTGCCGCTCGGCGTGCTCGAGCTGAAAAACCCAGGCGATGAGAACGCGACCCTATCCGGCGCCTTCAACCAGCTCCAGACTTACAAGGCGCAAATACCCTCGCTGTTTCGAACCAATGCTGTGCTGGTCACCTCTGACGGCATAAAGGCGCGTTCTGGTTCGCTCACTGCAGATGAAGAGCGCTTTATGCCTTGGCGTTCGGTCGACGGCGAAACGATTGCGCCGACCACCGATCCCCAGCTCGAAACCCTGATCAAAGGCGTGTTCGATCGCAGCAACCTGCTTCGCCTGCTGCGCGATTTCACGGTTTTCGGTGACACAGGCAACGGTATCGTAAAGATCGTGGCCGCCTATCACCAGTTCTTCGCGGCCCAGAACGCACTGGCGGCAACCTTGCGTGCGCTGCCTTACGCGACTGACCGCAGTGGTAATTTCCTGCATGAGAGCCCGCTTAGATACGGCCTTCCTAGCCAGGCAGAACAGGAACCGGGCGACAAGAAGATCGGGGTGATCTGGCACACCCAGGGATCGGGCAAGAGCCTGTTGATGGCATTCTACGCGGGTCTGCTCGTTCGCGATCCTGCGTTGGAAAACCCCACCATTGTCGTCATCACGGACCGCAACGACCTAGACGATCAGCTGTTCGGCACCTTCTCCATGTGCAACGATCTCATCCGCCAGAAGCCAGTTCAGGCTGACAGTCGCGATGATTTGCGCACTCAGCTTGACCGAGCGGCAGGCGGCGTCATTTTCACGACGATCCAGAAGTTCGCGGCGGTCGATGGCGAGGACGAACTCGCGCCTGTGAGTGAGCGGCAGAATATCATTGTGATGGCGGACGAAGCGCACCGATCACAATACGGCTTCCGCGCGCGCATCGACACCAAGACTGGCAAACGCGCTTATGGCCACGCAAAGTATCTGCGCGATGCCCTTCCGAACGCGTCCTTCGTTGGTTTCACCGGAACGCCGATCGAGAAGGACGATGTAAACACGCCAGCGGTGTTTGGCGACTACGTCGATATTTACGATATCAGCCGCGCTGTAGAAGACGGTGCCACGGTTCCGATCTATTACGAAAGTCGTTTGGCGCGCATCGAATTGCCGGAAGATCAGGTGCCGCTAATCGATGCCGAGGTGGAGGAACTCACCGAGGATGAAGCTGCTACCGACCAAGAAAAGCTGAAGGCCCGATGGGCGGCAGTCGAGAGACTGGTGGGATCAAAGGCGAGATTGCAGCTTGTTGCTGCCGACCTTGTCGATCATCTTGAACGGCGGCTCGAAGCCTTGGATGGCAAGGCAATGGCGGTATGCATGAGCCGCCGTATTTGCGTGGCCCTCTATGATGCAATCGTCGCCCTCCGACCGGAATGGCATTCGGATGATGTATCGAAAGGTGCCGTAAAAGTTGTCATGACCGGCAGCGCATCTGATCCGCAGGAATGGCAACCACACATAGGTGGTAAAGCGCGCCGAGATGAGCTGGCAAAGCGAGTAAAGGATCCTACCGACCCCCTAAAGCTTGTGCTTGTGCGGGATATGTGGCTGACCGGCTTCGATGCTCCGTCGATGCATACTATGTATATAGACAAGCCGATGCGAGGCCATGGTCTGATGCAAGCAATCGCCCGTGTGAATCGCGTTTTCCGCGATAAAGAAGCGGGGCTCGTTGTCGACTACATCGGCATCGCTCAAAACCTGAAGGCGGCACTTGGCATCTATTCGCCATCCGATCGTGAAAAAACGGGTGTCGACGAGAAGCTGGCGATCCGCGTCATGCTCGAACGGTTCGAAATCGTCGGTGCCATGTTCCATGGCTTTGATTGCGGACCGGGTATGCATGGAACTCCAAGCCAACGGTTAAAATGCCTAGCTGAGGCGTTGGAGTGGATCTTGGCTCGCCAGCATGCGGCGGCACAGAAAGAAACGACTGACGAAGCGAGGAAGGCCGCGCATCGCCGCTTTCCGGATGCGGTCTTGGCGCTAAACAAGGCATTTGCATTGGCGTCCGCAAGCGATGAGGCCAAAGCGATCCGTGACGAGGTCGCTTTCTATCAGACTGTGCGGGTCGCACTGGTCAAAAGCAGCGGGATTACCAAATCCAAAAAGGACCGCGAGCTGGCAGTTCAGCAATTGATCGACAGGGCTGTCGTCTCCACGGAGATTGTCGATATCCTCCAAGCGGCTGGTATGGCTTCGCCGGACATCTCGATACTGTCCGATGAATTTCTAGCCGAAATGCGCGATAGCGAGCGGCCCAATCTGGCCCTTGAAGCCCTTAAAAAGCTGCTGGCCGATAAGATACGGTCCAGGTCGCAAACCCACGCTGTCGAAAGCCGGAAATACTCCGAACGGCTGACGGCTGCCATCGCACGCTATCACACGAATGCGGTCAGCACCGTCGAGGTGCTGCAGACGCTTATCGAACTCGCAAAAGAAATACGCGAGAAACTGGCGCGAGGCGATGACGAGGGGCTCACAGATGAGGAGATCGCTTTCTACGAAGCCCTAGCGGACAACGATAGCGCGGTCGATATCATGGGCAACGACAGCCTCAAGATCATCGCCGCTGAACTTGTAGAAAATCTTAAGGCCAACGCAAGCGTAGATTGGGCGCATCGAGAAACCGCTCGAGCTCGCATGCGAGTTTTGGTGAAGCGCATACTCCGCAAATATGGCTATCCACCAGACTTGCAGGACGCTGCGGTGCAGACTGTCATTCAGCAAGCGGAGCTCTTAGCGGCAAGCTGGTGAACGATAGAAAAGCTCGTCCGCTCGATAACTTGTTTAGGCTAATGCTCGCCTCGTCAATCAATACTCACTCGCGAGCATCACCGTTAATATCCGCTTTGTGACTTCGGGGTCCGCGGGATCATCCGAGCCAAACTCCAGGCTCGCATCGTAGTAATCAACCTTCCATAGTAGGTCGGCGCCGCAATGCTCGAGATCACCAAAATCTCGCTCACCATGCGGATCATTGTCTGCATCAAATGCGTCGTAATCTGCCAGGGCGGCCAACAATTTCTCCGGCACAAACCCGGGCAGTGTCCTGACGCCTAGTGTGATCGTAAGTACTCCGCCCCGCCCTCGCTTTCTGAGCGCGTCATTCAGCCTGGCAATGACCTCAGCGCGTGGTAGCGTGGCGCACGCCTCCTTCCGTTCGGTAATCATCCTCCGCTCCTTCTCTATGTTTGCAAATATGCGGGGTGTCGGTGCCCTCCGAGCCCAATGGTGCGCCTCAGCTAGGCGCCCCGCCCTTGCTCCTTCCGGACGGCAAGGAACTCCTTTGGCCGGTAAGCGGCCTTCCACCCGTCTGCCTCGTATTTGGCTGAATCCAGCAGTCCGTCAGCGCATGCGCGCCAAAGCACGGTGTCGATCGTCGCCACCCGGTAGCCCGTCTGTCGGGCTAAGCGTTCACACAGCTTTTTGGTGGTCGTGCGGTTTCGACGAGCTAAGCGCTCCATATGAACGTCTGGCTTAGCGTGATCACCACCCAGATTCTTAGCTAGGTGCCAGGCAGTAACTGGGCCGATCCATGGTAAGCTACGCAAAAAGGCGATCTGATCATCGGAACCCTGGTACGCAGAGAACAGCGACTCCCGCGCGGCCCAGATAGCATCAATGGCCTTGTGTTTGCCTTCATGCCCAAACTCTGTTCCTGCGGACCGCCCTGCTTTTAAAGCCACCATGCACCGCTCAACGATTGGCACTGCGATCGAATTGCGGAATCCTGAGTTGACGATTACGTAAATGGCTTCCGATGCAAACGCGTCGGCGTCGGCGGGCTTAGCTATAGTTTCAGCCCAGTCGATAAGCGGGCCATTGCCCGCCCCTCGCAGTATGGCCTCAAGTTGCCTGAATCGCTTGTGTGTGATCATAGCATGCGCACCACCCTCCGCTGCGCATCCCTATCGCCCTCAATGTAGGCCTCAGTGGTCGTGAGTGCACTATGTCCCGCCAACTCTTGCACGTCTCTCAGGCATCCGCCGGCGTGTGCCACCATCCTGGCTGTTCGGGTAATGAAGGTCCGACGCCCAGAGTGGGAAGAACAGCCGGTCAGACCCGCTTGGGAATAGAGAGCGCCGAACCAGTTTACCACGCTCCCAGCGGTCAGGTTACCGCCCTTCTGGGATACCACCACTGGTCCGTGCCGTGGCCTATCAGCCGCCTGTGGAAGGCAGCTGAGAGCCACCCTTAAACCAGGGTGCATTGGAATGCGCCTCGCCCGCCCATTTTTTGCGATCCTGCTCGATATCGCGATCGAGTCTGCGATCCGGCCGCTGGCCGTGGTCACCATCGACCAATCTAGTCCAGCTATCTCGCACGCTCGTAGTCCCGCTTTGAAACTCAAGAGGATGATAGCAGCGTCACGCTCAGCCAACCTGCGTGTGGCCACCAAGGACAGCAAGCGCTGCAGGTCTTCGGCATCAACAATCTTGGCATGACCCTTCAACGCGAATGCTCCTGGCTTGGCGGCACCAGCATACGCAACTGTAGGTTATATCGCAATATCAAGGTGTTAGAGTGCCCGAACACCGGTATGGCTGCGGGTTGAGCACCCCTTTAGAGATTGGGGCGGAGGGGCCGGAACGGCCCCTCCGCCTGACGCTCACACTCTCTTTCGGGTGCTTCCATCAGCAATCGTCGGCCCATCGATTACGAAAGGTTTAAACTTGGATCGACGCTTACCGCGCATACGTGTCCAGAAGGCTCGTTCATCGAATGGCTCAACACCCGGCGCCCCCTCATCGCGCCAAACCACTTGTCGCTTCACGTCCCAGAGCCTAAGCCGGACCTTGGCGCGTTGGATCATGGTCACACCCGCACCGCGGCCATGGGCGGTCGACGACAGCGGCATCTGTGCGGACAATTCGTACAGCCGCATGGCTGCCTCGCGACGGTAGCCCTTGAAAGTGTTTCTGAGCTTGGCTTTTGGAGCACCGACACTTCCCGTTTCCTTCGGCTTCCGCGGCATTAAGTTTTTTGCATCCTTCGGCATCTTCATGAGGTACGCAATCCAGTACGAAGGACAGCCCATTGCTGGCGTGATCTCTTTCACTACAACTGGAGGCGCCCCGAGACGGGAGGTCCAGCCATAATTGCGCCTTCGTTTCGAACTGGTGATCGCGTCCCTAACGTCGGCGGCCGCACTATCCGGCGCATCCAGTGGCTTCCATGCTAGGATGTGGACATGCGCTAAGATTGACTTGCCCTTCCCGCCTGCTGGATAGCCCGTCAGTACCTGGTTCTCGATTACGTAAATGCCATCGAGCCCAGCTTTAGCCATCGCTCTGTTCGCTCGACTCACCAGTTTGCGCTTCATGAACTTGGGCGTCCGCTCTGACATGAAGCCTTCATCGGCCAACAGTGTGATGTGGTAAAACCGAAGATGGTCACTGACGCGGGCAAGCTCGCGCACCTCCTTTGCAATGTACAGCGCATATCGCAGGTGGGCTGAAAGGTCTGATGCTCTTATCTGCCCATTCATTGGACCGTCCCCCATAAGAGCCCTCATTCGCGAAGCATCCTTCTCGCTGGGTTTGAGTTGATCCAGACGTCTGTCGAGCATATCCCTAAACACACGGTGGGATTTTTTCAGATGCCGCTTCGTGTGCTTCCAGGTTTTGCGTTGTTCGTATTCCGAAATCATGAGCGCTTCCCCCCACGAATTTCTAAGGGGTCACATTGGTCAAGCACATTACATGATCCGCCGCTGTCAGGTGCCGATGTGCTGCTCCGGGTCCGAGCCGAAATCCAAGCTTCGACAGCTGCCGGCTCATACCGCACACCATGACGTAGCTTGATGAACTCCGGACCTCCCCCACGCCATCGCCAGTTTTGCAGCGTTCGTGTCGACACATTCAGCCATCGCGCAACTTTGTCCTCTTTTAGCAGATGGCACGTCTCATTTTCGGTGTCCTTGGTCGGTAGTTTTTCCATTGATGTTCCTTTCCGCAAGGCAAAATGTGCCATTGCGGACGACCATTTACAGATCGGGATTCCGGCCAAATCCAGCGCTGGTCTGGACCCAAAAAATGGAGCCGTAAAACCGAACTAGGAAGTCTTAAATATCTGATTCAAAAACACAAAAGACAAAACATAGAAATTTATAATTCCGTGATTTTTACGAAAATCCGTGACAGCTGCATGTCACAGCTTATAGCCTGTGACAGCTAAAAGTCACAGTAAGGCAGAGAAGATGCAAACTCCAAAACCGAAAAACTCAAAACGCGAGCTTAGAGAGTTTGCCTCTTGGCGCTCCCGCCTCCACCGCGCATACGAAAAGGCTGTGTGCAGGGCGTCCAAGGGGGGACGAACCATACCGCGAAAGGAGCCAATGAACGCCTTCCGCTTGGCCGCCTACGACTACTATGATCAGCTGCGCGCACACGGTCTATTGGGGGAGCTACGGGATTATGTAGAGAAACAGGACGGCGCGCGCTGGAAGGGTTACGATGACCACGATGTCCGGTGGGTAATCCGGTTGGCGCGTGGCGGCGGCACAAAGGCATACGCCCATGATACAGCTGCGGGGCGTACAAGAAGACAGAGAGATAGGCGCATAGCGGCAGAGCTGAAGCTTGCCGCGATCAACAAGGTTAGGCCGGGCCTGCTGGTCGGGTTTTTATATGAGGCTGGTCCGACGTCAAAGGTTGAACGGGATGCAGAGGCCGGTAAGAGGTACCGCTGGGGGGAGGCCTACCGATAACCGGCAGAACCAATGGATTGGGCGGTATCAAGGTTCTTGGCAGCCCGAGGGTCAATTGTTGATCTGATGGAGGGGGATATGCTTGCACGCCTTGAGAAGGCCTATCTAAATATACTGCGCGTTTTCATACTCATCGCGGCATCCATTGCCCTGATAGTAGCGTGCCTTGCCATCATCTCATCAGCGCCTTTTTTTGCCAGCCAGCTTGGTTTTAGAGGAGAGGCGCAAGGTGGCGACCTGGCGAGGTTCATGGAGGAGCAGCGTGATTACGGCTCTTCGTCCGACTACGATGCAGACACCGGCTATAGTCGCACTTTCACCATCTCCGGTTCACTCCAAGAGACAGCAAAGCGTCTGTCGGCCTATGCCAAGACACATCATTCTATTGACCTGTCGACAGAGAAGATCGAGAAGTCATTGGCCGCTGCTCAGGAGGAGTTCCCGCTAGAGTACTACGGGGATTACGAGGAGAGCTGGGAGACCTTGAGCAAGCAGCTGGCTGTAGCTGAAGGAAAGCCCTTATCGATGGAAAAGCTCGATGAGCTTACCATTTGGCATGATCAAAACTTTCGGATGGCGATGGCGGAAAAGGAGGCCTCTAAGGATGAGCAGCTGCTCGGTGCGCTCACCGCGTTCGGCACCGCGGGGGGCGCCTTCATTGTCTTCGTGTTCCTGGTATTCTGCTTCATATTCGTTCGCATAGAGCGCAATTTGCGGCTCGTCCGCGTGGCGATCACAGACCCAGATGCGAATGTCGATGAGGACTAATCTCCTTCCGTCGGTTGCGGCTGTAATGATCGTCTCCGTGTCGGCCTGCGACAGCAAACCTGAGGTGGTGGACACGACTCTGACGGATGACGAGACGCAGGGTACTTCTGCTGACGCAGAAGTTGCTGATCAGGACGTCGAACCAGAGCCAAGTGACACGTTGCCCCAGCTTAGCAATGCTTGGCTCGCGGGCACCTGGGGCCCCGCCGAGCATAACCCGGCCAATGATCCTGAAGGGTCTTGTGAGACAGATGTTGTTATCCGGTTTGCTCTGGATGGCACCTATGAGGACGGCGGGTCGTCCGGGCGCTACCGCGTCGAAGGTAGCAACATAATGTATTTCGAGAGACAGACCGTCCCAGACATTGCCGCCGACCCAGATGAGCTATTCTATCCTAAGCCAATTGAGGATTGGACAGCCGCTGCACGTGTGATCGACGGTAACACCTTTGACGAGGAGGGAGACCTGTGGCGTCGGTGCAAGAGCTACTAGCACTATTGGTCAAGGCTTGCGCGATCGGTAGCATTTTGGTTGCCACCGCAGGGTGCGAGGATAAGCCCAAGGTGGTCGACACCTCTATCGAGGACGAGGAGCCGTTACGCCCGTTTGCAGTTGAAGAGCCTGACAAGCCACTGGACTTCGAGGACGAGCAAACCGCCAGCTATGACCCTACCCCAGCGCAAATGACCTCGGCGCAGTCTCGGCTGCTCGAGCAATATAGCGAGATCAATAGCGCTTGCCGTGGAGGGGCCGGTTTCGGCGCCCAGGTCCGCCACGCGTGCGGTATACGAGATTTGCAATGGACCAAACTGCGACGCTCCAACCTATGCAGAGGCAAGGTTGGAGATCAAGCTGAGGCAGACATGGAATGGCATGTCTGCTCGACGGAGTCGCTCGACTATTCCAGCCCGCCCCCAAGCGTGCCGCAGGGCACCTGCCGCATCCGGGCCGAAGGGCAGGTGGTGTTAGATGGAACGTGCTTAATAAACCTACAGCAAGGTGGGAGTTTTTGGGTGTTAAGCCCGGACCTCCGGGTTTTTGCTGAGGTCGATCGGTTTGGGGCAGCAGCAGACAGCTACGTCTCCTCTGAAGATCTGTCATTTGCGTCCAATGGTGAATTCGGTGAGGTCACACGCTCGGGTGCATGCTGGTCGAATGACTCAGTAGAGATTTGTGCCTGGGGCTGAAGCAGAGGTCAGCCCGAAGGCAGGCGGCTGCCCTGCCCTGCCGTGCCCTGCAGCCGATAATGCAGCAAAAGGTACAGAGTACCACGTTTTCTCGCCATCCATTCTCTAAGCGTTCGGGGCGGCAGTAGCGCCATCTGTGGTGTCGCTCTGTTCCCCCTCCCCTGTTGCCGTTCCTCTTATTTGCTGGCCAATCAAGTCAGCCGCCCGAAGTGCCGGATCTTTATCGAGGTGCGAATAGCGCAGGGTGGTCTGCACCTGGGTGTGGCCGAGTAGCCGGCCGACGATGGCCAAGCTCGTGCCAGACCCGAGGGCCAGGCTCGCTGCCGTATGCCGTAGGTCGTGCACTCGTACCCCTTCCAGTCCTACCTCCTTACAAATGCGCGCCCATGGCTTGCGGAGGTTGTGAATGTGCTTCCCAGCTGAGCGCCCAGGGTAGATATACGGCTGCCCTTTAGAGCGGGCATGTTGATCGCACAGGACCGCGACGGCATCCTTCGACAGATAGATCGTCTTGGCGCCCGACTTGCTGTCCGGGAGCGCAATCATCTGCAGGTCCCAGTCAACCCATGCCCATTCAGCGCTGGCGAGCTCGCCCGACCGTGCGCCGGTTAGGAGCAGCAACTCCAGTATGTTTGCGGCATGGGCCGTTATCTCTTTCTGGGCCACAAGTTTGGCGCTTGCTTCGCGCACGGCGCGTATTTCTTCGATAGAAAGGAAGCGCTGCCGTGCTCGCTCACGAAACTTGCTGATGTGGCGGCACGGGTTAGTGCCTTCCCGCCACTCCCATTCCTCGGCCAGGTTCATGAGCTTTGACAACAGCGCAAGGGTCCTGTTGGCCTGGTACGGCGTGCCAGACAGCCTTTTATGAAACGCGTCCACCTCTGCGCGGCGGATCTCTTCGAGACGATGCTTGCCGAAAGCCGGTTTCAAACGGTCGTTCCAGATTGTTTCATAGTTGCGCTTCGTGGACGGCTTTTTGAGTGGCAGGTGATCGCGTTCATAGCGATCCCATACGTGAGCCAACCTTGGCGCAGCCGCTACTGACTGTCGTGTCGCCTGCGGATCACCGCCATCGGCTACAGTGGCAAGCGCTCGCTGTGCTAATACCCTGGCCTGCTCAGCGGTGACTGGCCCATGCATGCCGAGACCTAGCCACCGCTGCCTGCCTGCACGCCCCCCGTGGGTGCGATATTTCAATACGTACTTGCGCTTGCCGCTCGGCAGCACTTTAATGCCGAAGCCGGAGACTTTGTCGTCCCAGGCAAAGCTCGGCTGGGTTTCCGGAGTAGGAAAAGATTCTACGAAGGTCTTCGTGATGCGCGGCATGTTAGGCTCCTCTACCCCCCGACAAGTGCCAAAAAACAGCGGGTCTGGCAATCAGGATAGCAACCACATAGCAACCACCGTAGGAAGCATTTGAGAGTACATCCAAGAAATTTAGCGGAACTGATCGCTGCCCATTACCATGCGATTACAGTATGTTGTAGAACATTATCGTATCCAAACGCACTCCCGAGAAAGTAACCCTGGCACGACTCTTAATCAGCGGGTCCTAGGTTCGAACCCTAGTGCGTCCACCATTTTTCCTTCGTTTGAACCGAGTATTTCGTTCGTTACGGAACACGTGTTCTGTGCTATGCACATGTAAGTCGTGCAGGCCTTGGCCGTGCGCGATGGTTGGGGCGCATGATCAATCGGGGGCGCATAGTCGCCCGAGGGGAGGGTCATGGGGGATGCTGATCATGGAGCGCGAGACGCAGGGCCGGACGGTTCGGGCGTGGAGCCAGGGGCTGTAGAAGTAAACGACGAGATCGTGCCGGGCGGCGATCTGGAAGTGTCCGGTCTTCCGCATATAGTCGCCCCTCCTGCGGAAAAGTCCGCAGAGGACACCGATGGCATGCTCGCCGCCACTGTCGGACCTGACGCGGCCCGGATGTCCGCATTCTCGACACATACCACGAAAAGTCTGGATCCCGCCGCACGTCCGATCCTCTTTCTGGATCGCCAGTACTGGTCTCGGCACCCCTTTGATTCGATCGTGACGGTGCGGACCGCAACCTCGATCGGGTCGGGTTTTTCGATCGGCAACGGATACATCGTGACCGCCTCTCACGTTGTCGCCAATGCCAGCGGCGTCGGCGGTTCGCCGCAAGTCTTGCTGCCAGGCTCGGGCGAGCGTTTCGACGCGCACGATGTCTGGCTGTGCAGACGGCTGCAGCACCAGGCAGGCAACCGTATCACGGGCGACATCGCCGTGTTGCGAATCAGCCGGGATGTCCCTGCCCTCGAACTCTATTTCCAGCATGACGCCGCGGCCTGGGCCACCGTGCCCACCAACAAGCTTCGCATCATCGGCGTCGGCGGCGATGTCGGGGACAGGATCATTCTGAGCCCCGGCAGCTTTTTCGGCGTCGGCCACCAGGGCCAGCACCGCGAGAACCTGTTCTACGTGGCCAACACCTTGCCGGGCGAAAGTGGGGCGGCGGTCAGCGGATTCCTCCGCTCCGGCAGGAGGGTGCTAGTGTCGGCGGTGCATGTAGCGGATCGGGCTGTCCGCAACCCGCCGGGTAAGAACCATGCGGAGCTGTTGCGGGCGGAGGAATTCGCATGGGTCTCCGCCGGGTCTTTGCCCGACCCGCAATTCTGGGACAAAGTTCAATCGTGAGGGGGATGAAGATGAAACGGAAGGCTGCATTTTTCCTGTCGTCGATGCTCGCACTATCAGCCTGCGCAACCACCGAGGGCGGACTGACTTCGGGTAATCATGCTTCGGACGGACTGGTGGCCGCGCTCGGCCCCTGCGCCTATGTCGATGGCCAGACCGAGTCCCTGGCGGTGGCCTTGGGCACGGCTGTGGCAGGCGACGCGCTCGACTTCGTCATCGGAGCACTCAAGGACGCAGCCGATCCCGAGAAGGGCACCAAGACCAGTACGGCTGCCGCCAGTTACAATCTGGAAAACGGCCTACCGAATTGCCTTTACGTGGCGAAGGGCCGGATGAGTGTCTTTGCTCCAGATGGCTCGCAATCGAATAAGCCACCAATCAGCCCTCTCGTGCTCGGTAGCCAGCCCCCGCCGAAGTCAGTCCGTGGTTCGAGCGCGCAAATCGAGGGCGATGTGTCGAGTGGGGGCGACCTGCCCGGCGAGAATGCCGGAGACGCCGCGGAAATCGAAGAGCGCGGCAAGGTTCTTGCCGGAGCCGACGCATATGACAGGGAAGCCGATTTCAGCCAGGTCGGCCTCTACTTCCTCGAACAGCCCGATATGGTGGCGGTTTTCGCGCTCGACAGAACGAAGGATAGTGCGGCCGCGCGACTGCGGCCGGTCTACGCCTCCTATCACGATGCCCCGAAAGGCGCTCTGTTCCGCACGGCCAAATCGCGCGACGTGATCGTGACGCTCGAACTTTCTTCGCCCGGCGCGGACTCGGCAGCGAGTTTCGGCCCCCTCCCGCTCGGTCGCCTGTTGCCGAGCGACGATTCGCACATCGTCTACTCCTCGCGCGGAGCCGTGAAACGCTCGCTCGTCCAGTCGAAGTGGGTGAAGCTGCCGGAGGCGCTGAGGACCGGGAAGACGATCAACGCAACCGTTACGCTGGCCGAGGTCCAGGCGCCCAATTTCGTCGCGGGTTACATTGGCGGGGTGCTCGAGGAGTCGAAGGACGAGCTCAACGAGGAGATCAAGCAACTGATCGACGCGGATGCCGCGCGGCAGGCGCGGATTGCCGAGTTGACCGCCCAGAACACCAATACCGCCGATTACCGGACCAAGCTGATTACCGCCTGTACCAAATCCCAGGCGGCGATCGATGCATTTCCGCAGGGCGCCACAGCCCGCGCACCCAAGGTCAGCGAGGCGATTGCGGCGCAGGAAGAAGCCAACGTGGCGGCGCTGAAAATCGATCTTGCCTCGCCCTTCCCCACACCCTGGACGCTGAGCGGATTTTCCTCGAGCACGACCCAGTTCGCAGCGTGTGCGAGTATCGTGGACTAGCCGTCGGGAGCCACCCTTTCGCACCTTGCCATCACATTGCAATGTGATACATGCCCCGCATGAGCGACACTACGATAGCACGCGTGCGCACCGCCATCGCCTCCGGGGAGATGACCCGCGCCGCCCTCGCCCGCGCGGCGGGGCTTCACGCCAATACTCTGCGCGACTGCGCGGATGAGGACTGGAATCCCACCGCAGAGACGCTGCGCAAGCTAGACGCGTTCCTCGATGCGCAGGACGATGCGCCGGTGCTCGTCGGGATCGAGAAGATCATCGAGGAGGCGCGCAACGGCCGCATGTTCGTGCTCGTCGACGACGAGGATCGGGAGAACGAGGGCGATCTGGTGATCCCGGCGCAGATGGCCACGCCCGACGCGGTCAATTTCATGGCGACCCACGGGCGGGGCCTGATCTGCCTGACCTTGCAGCGCACCCGGGTCGAGGCGCTGGGTCTCGAATTGATGAGCCGCAGCAACGGCACACGTCACGAAACCGCTTTCACCGTCAGCATCGAGGCGCGCGAAGGCGTCACCACCGGGATCAGCGCGGCGGACCGCGCGCGGACCGTCGCGGTGGCCATCGACCCGACCAAGAGTGCGCAGGATATCGTGACGCCGGGCCATGTCTTCCCGCTGATCGCGCGCGATGGCGGGGTGCTGGTGCGCGCCGGCCATACCGAGGCTGCGGTCGACATTTCGCGACTCGCCGGGCTCAATCCCTCGGGCGTGATCTGCGAGATCATGAACGAGGACGGCACGATGGCCCGGCTCGACAACCTGATCGACTTCGCGCGGCGTCACAAGCTGAAGATCGGCACCATCCGCGATCTGATCGAATATCGCATGAAGCACGATCACCTGGTGGAACGTGCGGGCGAGAGCACCTTCACCAGCCAGCACGGCGGGGAATGGCGGGCGATCAGCTATCGCAGCACGGTGGACGGCAGCGTGTCCGTGGTGCTGCAAAAGGGCCGCGTGCTGGCCGACAGCCCTACCCTCGTCCGGATGCATCGCATCTCGCTGTTCGACGATGTGCTGGGGCGCGAAGGCGACAAGCGCGATACCTTGCAGCGCGCGATGCGCGTGATCGGCGAGGAAGGCAGCGGGCTGATCGTATGCCTTATGCCGGGCCAGCCCGAAAAGATGCGCGCCGAAGTGGCTGGCAAGCCCGAGGGTGGCGATCTGCGCGAATACGGCATCGGCGCGCAGATCCTCGCGGATCTCGGCGTGTCCGAGATGACCCTGCTGACCAATTCCCACCGCAATGTCGTCGGCCTGGAAGGCTACGGCATCTCCGTGGTGGGCGAACGCCCCATTCCGGAGTGAATTAATGGCCAAATTCCTGATCGTGGAAGCGCGCTTCTACGCCGACCTGAACGACAAGCTGATCGAAGGCGCGCGTGCCGCGCTGGAGGAAGCAGGCCACCAGGCCGAAGTGCTCACGGTGCCCGGGGCGCTCGAGATTCCGGGCGCCATCGCATTGGCGGCCGAGAGCGGCCAGTACGACGGCTTCGTGGCCATCGGCGTGGTGATCCGGGGCGAGACCTATCATTTCGAGATCGTGGCGGGCGAGAGCGCGCGCGCCATCATGGCGCTGACGATGGACGGTATCGCCATCGGCAACGGGATCATCACGGTCGAGAACGAGGTCCAGGCGCAAGTTCGCGCCGACCCGGCGCAAAAGAACAAGGGCGGCGAAGCGGCGAAAGCCGCCATCGCGCTGCTCGACATTGCGGGCCGCTTCGCGCGCTGAACCTAACCTTTGCGTGATTGCGACACGGATCGCGCCGTTCGCGCATTGCCCTGCGCATGAACGGACCACTGGACTGGCTCGCCTCGATCGGCACGATCATCGCCGCATCGCTCCTCGCCTTCGATCTGGGGCGCAGGGCGAGCGCCTATGGCTTCATCCTGTTTTGCGCGGTGGCGGCGCTGTGGGTCTATATCGGGCTTACGTCCAACGCGATCCCACTGGCCGCGATGAACGGCGTGCTGCTGCTCATCAACGCATGGGGCGTGTGGCAATACTGGTTCCACCCGAAGAACCGGAGCGAAAAGGCGTCCGGCCGGGCAGGCGCCGACTAGCGGGCCGGGACCGGCTTAGCGGGAAAGCCGCCCGAAGCAGGCGTGGCCCGCATAATGCGCGCTGTCGCCCAGCTCTTCCTCGATGCGAATCAGCTGGTTGTACTTGGCCAGCCTGTCCGACCGTGCGAGCGAGCCCGTCTTGATCTGCCCGCAGTTCGTGGCAACCGCGAGGTCGGCGATGGTCGAATCCTCGGTCTCGCCCGAACGATGGCTCATCACCGCAGTGTAGCCCGCGCGGTGCGCGATATCGACGGCATCCAGTGTTTCGGACAGCGTGCCGATCTGGTTGACCTTGACCAGCAGCGAATTGGCGAGGCCCTTCGCAATCCCGTCTCGCAGGCGTGCGGGATTGGTCACGAACAGATCGTCGCCGACCAGCTGGACGGTGTTGCCGATGGTGTCGGTCAGCGCCTTCCAGCCTTCGAAGTCGTCTTCGGCCATGCCGTCTTCGATGGAGCGGATCGGGTAATCGTTGCAAAGCGAGGCGAGATAGTCTGCCATCTCGCTCGCGCCGTAGGTCGCACCTTCGCCCGCAAGGACGTACTTACCGTCCTTGAAATACTCGGTCGCCGCGCAATCGAGCGCCAGCGCGATGTCGCTGCCCGGGGTGAAGCCCGCCTTCTCGATCGACTGCATGATGAAGTCGAGCGCGTCGCGCGTGCTGGCAATGTCCGGCGCGAAGCCGCCTTCGTCGCCCACTGCGGTCGACAGACCCTTGGCGGAGAGCCCCTTCTTGAGCGTATGGAACACTTCCGCGCCCCAGCGCACCGCCTCGGCCAGCGTTTCCGCGCCTACCGGCATGATCATGAATTCCTGGATGTCGATCGGGTTGTCCGCATGCTCGCCGCCATTGATGATGTTCATCATCGGCACCGGCAGCACGTGCGCGGAAACCCCGCCGACATAGCTCCACAGCGGCAGGCCGCGCGCATTCGCACCCGCCTTCGCAACTGCGAGGGAAACGCCAAGCAGCGCGTTCGCGCCGAGGCGGCCCTTGTTCTCGGTCCCGTCGAGCGCGATCAGCATCGTGTCGACATCGCGCTGGTCTTCGGCGTCGATCCCCAGCAGCGCATCGGCAATCTCGCCGTTCACCGCGTCGATCGCCTTGAGCACGCCCTTGCCCAGGTAACGGTCGCCATCGCCATCGCGCAGCTCCACCGCCTCGTGCGCGCCGGTGGATGCGCCGGAGGGCACGGCGGCCCTGCCAAAGCTGCCGTCTTCCAGCAGGCAATCCACTTCGACGGTCGGATTCCCACGGCTGTCGAGAATTTCACGCGCGTGCAGATCGATGATGGCAGTCATTGGGCCTCCGCTGGGAATATGCTAGTCAGACCGAAGAAAACACGTTCGGCCTTGGTGCGCCGCGCGGCTTATGCGGTGGAACGAACCCATGCAAGCTGCGTTGCAAAATCGAGGACGGCACAAGTTTTGGGCCTGTCGAATACTAACTGCAAAAAGAGGGAAATCCCATGGCTACTGACGACAAGACTAACGAAACCAGCGCCGTTCCTCTGACCACCGACGCCGCAGGCGCGGCAAGCGGTTCCGCTGCAGCGCAAGGCGCCGGCGGCAAGGAAGAGGCGAAATCGCGCTTCAACTCCGCGCTCGACGAAGCCAAGGCCGGCGCGCAGGCGCTGCGCGGCGAAGCTTCGACCCGCGCGCAGGCGTACAAGGAACAGGCCAGCGCCAAGGGTTCGGAATATGCCGAGCAGGCGAAGGCCAAGGGCGGCGAACTTGCAGTCGAAGGCAAGCACAAGGCCAGCGAAGCGCTGACCTCGCTCAGCCGCGTCGTGGCGGAAAACGCCGCCAAGATCGACGACAATTTCGGCCCCAAGTACGGCGACCACGCGCGCAATGCCGCGCGCAGCCTGCAGGATGCCGCCGCGCATATCGATACCAAGTCGTATGACGAACTGGGTGACGAGGCGCGTGAATTCGTGAAGAAGAACCCCGGCCTTTCGGTCGGGATGGCTGCCTTTGGCGGCTACATCCTCGCACGCATCTTCCGCCGTTGAGTTCCTCCGCCCAAGGAGGGGCTGTGCCGGGTCAAGATGATCTCGACGAGCCTGTCGCACCGCCCGGTTTCACCGGAGCCGACGCGGCAGGCTCACCCTATGCCGAACAGACCCGGGCGGATGAAGAGCCCCTCGGTTCGCTGTTCGACGATGCCTATGCGCTCTACGAGGACGGACGCACCTATGTGGAGGCGGAAGTCGCCTTCCAGAAGTCCCGCGCCAACTACGCTTCGCGCGAAGCGGGCTCCGGCGTGGTCTTCGCGCTGGGCGCGCTGGCCTTCCTGCATCTCGCCCTGATCGGGCTGGTCGTGGGGCTGATCATCGCGCTGGCGCCGATCATCGGGCCGTTCGTTGCCACCGCGGCAGTGGTCGGCACCTTGCTGGTGCTGATGATCATCGTCGGGCTGGTCGCCCGGGCGCGCTTCAAACGCGTCACCCGAGCCTTCAAGGAGCCCGGAGCATGAGCCCGCGCAAGCGCCAGATGGAAGAGGATCGCGCCCTGCGCGATGCGGCCCGCACGCTGGTGAAGGACGATATCGCGCACCTGAAGGGTGACGTCGAGGAGAAGGGGATCGGTGCAAGAATCGCCAGTTCCGCCCTGCTCGGCGTGAGAGACATCGTTACCGAAGGCCGGGAGCTGGTCGAAAAGCACAAGCCTGCATCCTACGGGATCGGCGCTATCCTGGCGATGATCCTGGGCTGGTGGGCCCTGGGCGGAGACGATGACGAGCCCAAGGAGGACGACTACGCCTGGGACGAAACGGACTAGCCGAAAGTCTTGGAACCGAGTGCCCCTTCCGACGCTTGATTAATGAAGCACATTTCGAGGTTGGAGATTACCGATGAGCACCCAGGAACAGCGCGACGAACTACGCCGCAAGATCGAGGAAAGCGAACGCCGCAACGAAGAGCGCAGCATTGCGGACATGGCGCGTGACGCCACCGACAATGCAACCGAATTCGTGAAGGCACACCCCCTGCTCACCGTCGGGGCAGTCGCACTGATCGGTCTTGCGATCGGATCGCGTACCTCCAAGGGACGCGAGCTTACCGGCCGCGCAGTCGGTTTTGCCGATCATCTGACCGATCTTGGCCTCGCCTATGCCAGCGGGATGGCCGGAAAGGTGGGCACTGCCACCCGCCACGGTGGCGACCGCCTGGTGGATCTGGGCGACGACATTGCCTTCGGCAGCCGCTCAGCGCGCCGCAATGCCGCCTACTTCGCCGATCGCCAGAAGGACGCCGCGCGCCACGCCGGTCGTCGTGCTGCCCGCAAGACCGGTCGCGGCTATCGCGACCTGCGCTCGGCTCTCCCGTTCTGATCGGGCCGCCTGAAAACGCCAGCGGGCCCCTGCTCTGGCAGGTTTGCCCAATGTAAGCTTGTAAGAAAGCCCGCGCGCGTTAAGGCGTGCGGGCTTTTTCGCATTCAGCCCCAATTCGAACGGAGATTCCCCCGATGTCCGACCCTAAATCCAGTGCCAACGTTCAGGAAACCACCAGCCCGCAGCTGCTCCACCTCGTCATGGGTGGTCGGGTGAAGGACCCGCGCTCGGTCGAATTCCAGGACCCCGAAAGCATCCATGTCGTCGGCGTGTTCAGCACCTATGAACAGGCCGAGGAAGCATGGCGCGCCAATGCCCAGCGCACGGTCGACGATGCCGAGATGAAGTATGTGATCGTTCACATTCACAAGCTGCTCGAACCTTCGTCCTGAGCCGCGAGTGACATACCGCATTCGCCCGTTTCGTCGTGAGGATGCGCAAGCGCTGGCCCAGCTGGCAGTGCGGGCCATCCGGACGATCGGGCCGCGGGCCTATTCGCCCGAACAGGTCGCGGCTTGGTCTGCACGGCACGGCCAGGCCCCGTCTTTTGTAGAACGTTCGGACGAAGGCGATCTGATATTGGTGTGCGTGGACGACGCCGATCGTCCCTGCGCCTATGCCCTGCTGGAGGGCGACGGGCATCTGGACCACCTTTATTGCGATCCGGATCACACGCGGCAGGGCGTCGCCGAAAATCTGCTCGCCGAAGCGGAGATGGCGGCGCGCAGGTCAGGTGCGACGCGCCTTTATGCCGAGGCAAGCGAGCTGGCCTGCGCCGCCTTCGAGCGCGCGGGTTATCGCGTTTCGCACAGACGCGACTTTGAAGTGGACGGCGTACCGATCCACAATTACGCGATGGAGAAGGCGCTCGCCTGACGCCGCGCCGGCGGCTCAGGCGCGCAGCCTCAGATGAATTCGATCTTGTCGACGAGGTAGAACTTGTCGCCCGAGGGTACCGTCACCTCCACCTCTTCGCCCACCTTCTTGCCGATCAGCGCGCGCCCCAGGGGGGAGCTGTACGAGATGCGGCCCGATTTGGCATCCGCCTCCGTCTGGCCGACGATCTGGTATTTCACCGGCTTGTCGTCCTCGTCGAGCAGGGTCACGGTCGCGCCGAACACCACCTTGTCGCCCGAAAGCGTCTGCGGATCGATGATCTGGGCACGGGTCACCCGGTCCTCGATCTCGGCGATCTGCGCCTCGACCTGGCCCTGTCGTTCCTTAGCCGCGTGATATTCAGCGTTTTCCGAAAGATCGCCATGTGCACGCGCTTCTTCGATCGCGTCGACGATTTTCGGACGTTCCGC
Organism: Citromicrobium sp. UBA3494; assembly: GCA_002377695.1. Classification (GTDB taxonomy): domain Bacteria; phylum Pseudomonadota; class Alphaproteobacteria; order Sphingomonadales; family Sphingomonadaceae; genus Alteriqipengyuania. The sequence continues at coordinate 47,216 of DFQH01000001.1, forward strand.
GCGCAGGGCTTTCAGATCGGCGGTGAGCCGCTCGTAGCCTTCTGCCAGCATCGGAACTTTTTCCATGGGTACCCCCGATCTATCCAAATTGGCCCCGTTGAGGCTCTTTTCCCGAAAGTCCGCCCCTGCCGCGCCCTTGCGGGGCGGTAAGACGAGGAGGAATTTTCGGGAGAAGTACCGTCGTCAGGTCGCTGAATAATAGGACTGCAACGAACGAACTTCAAGCGGGTGCGATGCAAGCGCGGTGATCGCCTCCACAGCTGCGCGCCCGGCCGACGCCGTGGTGAAGTACGGCACCTTGTGTTCCAGCGCCCCTGCCCGGATCGACTGGCTGTCGCGCAGCGACTGCCAGCCCTCGGTCGTGTTGAGGATAAGATCGATCTCGCCGTCGATGATCCGGTCGACGATATGCGGCCGTCCCTGCGCCACCTTGTTGACCTGCGTGACCGGGAGGCCCTGATCCGCCAGGTAATCATGCGTGCCGCCGGTCGCCACGATCTCGAACCCGGTTTCGACCAGTCCGCGCACGGCCTCGACGATCCCGGCCTTGTCGCTGTCCTTCACCGAAACGAAGGCCCTCCCCTCACGCGGAAGCATCATCCCTGCGCCCAGCTGCGCCTTGGCAAAGGCCATTGCGAAGTCCTGATCCAGCCCCATGACCTCGCCCGTCGATTTCATTTCCGGGCTGAGGACCGGGTCCACACCGGGGAAGCGCCCCCAGGGGAACACCGCTTCCTTGACCGCGACATAGCCGAGATCGCGCGTGATCGGCGGCAGGTCCGCCAACTTTTCGCCCGCCATTATCCGCGCAGCGAACTTGGCGATGGGCTGGCCGATGGTCTTGGCGACGAAAGGCACCGTGCGGCTTGCGCGCGGGTTGACCTCGATCAGGTATATCTCGCCATCCTTCACCGCGAACTGCGCGTTCATGAGGCCGACCACCTTCAGCTCGCGTGCCAGCGCTTCGGACTGCCGCTCTATCTCCCCGACCACTTCGTCGCTGAGCGAATAGGGGGGCAGCGTGCAGGCAGAATCGCCCGAGTGAACGCCCGCCTCCTCGACATGCTGCATCACGCCGGCGACCACGATATCCGTGCCATCGCACAGCACGTCGACATCGCATTCGATGGCATCGCGCAGGTACTGATCGACCAGCACGGGGCTTTCGCCCGACACCTTCACCGCGCTGGCGATGTAGTCGTCCAGCTGAGCTTCGGAATCGACCACCTGCATCGCGCTGCCGCCCAGCACGTAGGACGGGCGCAGCAGCACCGGATAGCCGATGGTGCGCGCGGCGGCTGCAGCCTCGTCGCGGCTCTTGGCGATGCCGTTTTCCGGCTGCTTCAGCTTCAGCTTGTTGACCATCTTGGCGAAGCGCTCGCGGTCTTCGGCAAGATCGATCGCGTCGGGGCTGGTGCCGAGGATCGGGATGCCCTCGTCCTCCAGCGCCTGCGCCAGCTTCAGCGGTGTCTGTCCGCCATACTGAACGATCACGCCGACCAGTTCTCCGTTGACCATTTCCCGGCTGAGAATTTCGAGCACGTCTTCGGCGGTCAAAGGCTCGAAATAGAGCCGGTCGGACGTGTCGTAATCGGTGGAAACGGTTTCCGGGTTGCAGTTGACCATGATCGTCTCGAACCCGGCTTCGCTCAGCGCGAAGCAGGCGTGGACGCAGCAATAGTCGAACTCGATCCCCTGCCCGATCCGGTTCGGCCCGCCGCCCAGGATCACGATTTTCCGGCGGTCTGTCGGATCGGATTCGTCCGCGGGGGCGCCGAAAGCCGGGGCCTCGTAGGTCGAGTACATGTAGGGGGTCGTCGCCTCGAACTCGGCGGCGCAGCTGTCGATCCGCTTGAAGACCGGCAACACGCCCAGCTTGTGGCGAAGCTTGCGCACTTCGGCTGCACTGGTCGCTCCCGCCATTGCCTGCATCGCGTCGTGCAGCAGTCCCGAGCGCGCTTCCGCCCCGCCCCGCGCCGCGCCGACGGACTGGACCGCAAGCTGCGCGAGCCGCGCGTCCGAGAAACCGAGCGCCTTGAGCCGGCGCAGATCGGCCGCCTCGCGCGGCAGACCGATATCGGCAACGCGATTCTCAGCCTCCACGATAGCCTCGATCTGGTGCAGGAACCACGGATCGTAGGTGGTCGTCTCGCGGATCGTCTCGAAGGGGATTCCGGCCCGGAAAGCCTGCCCTATGCCCAGCAGGCGCGAGGGCGTGCGGCGGCTGATGGCAGCCAGGATCTCGTCGTGCGAGGCGCCTTCCAGCTCCTCCACCGGATCGAGCCCGTTCAGCCCGGTTTCCAGACCGCGCAGCGCCTTCTGCAGGCTTTCGGCAAAACAGCGACCGATCGCCATCACCTCGCCGACGGACTTCATCGCGGTGGAGAGGTAGGGCTCTGCGCCCTTGAACTTCTCGAACGCGAAGCGCGGAATCTTGGTGACGACATAGTCGATGGTCGGCTCGAAACTGGCGGGCGTCGCGCCGGTGATCTCGTTGGTGATCTCGTCCAGCGTGTAGCCCACCGCCAGCTTCGCCGCGACGCGCGCGATGGGGAAGCCGGTGGCCTTGGAGGCAAGCGCCGACGAGCGCGAGACGCGCGGGTTCATCTCGATCACGATCAGACGGCCATTTTCGGGATTCACGGCGAACTGGACGTTCGATCCGCCGGTCTCCACCCCGATCTCGCGCAGCACCTCGATCGAGGCGGTCCGCATGATCTGGTATTCCTTGTCGGTCAGCGTCAGCGCGGGGGCGACGGTGATGCTGTCGCCCGTGTGGACGCCCATCGGATCGACATTCTCGATCGCGCAGATGATGATGCAGTTGTCCTTGCGGTCGCGGACAACCTCCATCTCGTATTCTTTCCACCCGAGCAGCGATTCCTCGATCAGCACCTCGGTGGTGGGCGATGCGTCGAGGCCGGAGCGCACGATCTGCTCGAATTCCGACTTGTTGTAGGCGATGCCCCCACCCGTGCCGCCAAGCGTAAAGCTGGGGCGGATGATCGCGGGCAGGCCGGTGAAATCGAGCGCGTCGAGGCTGCGCTGGATCGCGGCGGCGACGTATTTCTCTTTCCGGCGCTGCTCCCCGCGGCGCCATTCGGTCTCGAATTTCTCGAGCGCATCGCCGGAGAGTTCGGCAGCCCGGCGCTTGTATTCCGCCCGGTCCTCGGCAACCAGATCGTCGGCGTTGATGGTGCGCGAGCGCGCGCTTTCCAGCCCGATCTTGTCCATCGCCTCGCGGAAGCGCTGGCGGTTCTCCGCCTTGTCGATCGCGTCGGCATCGGCGCCGATCATCTGCACCCCGTGCCGCTCCAGCGCGCCGCTTTCGAACAGCTTGAGCGCGCAGTTGAGCGCCGTCTGCCCGCCCATCGTGGGCAGCAGCGCGTCGGGCTTTTCCTTGGCGATGATCTTCTCGACCACCTCGGGCGTGATCGGCTCGATATAGGTCGCGTCCGCGAACTCGGGATCGGTCATGATCGTCGCCGGGTTCGAATTGACGAGGATGACGCGATAGCCCTCCTCCTTCAGCGCCTTGATCGCCTGCGTGCCCGAGTAATCGAACTCGCACGCCTGCCCGATGATAATGGGCCCCGCGCCGATGACGAGGATGGAGGAAATGTCGGTACGTTTGGGCATCTAGATCCGGTTTCCGTGTGTAAAATGCGAGTTAATCGAGCTGTGCATGCCAGCCATCCATGACCACGTTGTGCTTCTCGGCGAGTAGATAGAGATCGCGAAGCGTCGAGGTTCGCCAATGCTCTCCGATAATTTCTGACCTGTCGGCCATCAAACAATCCGTTTTGACGAGCCACTCGGTATCTCGTCCGTTCTCCGCGATCGAACGATGTCGTTCGTCAACGTGCCAATATTGGTCGTCGCCTTTGCGGTGAACCTGAAAGCCCCGCGATCGTAGCTCTTCGGCAAGCTCGTCAGGATCGTCACCATAGAAGAAATAGACGACATTTCGGGCCAGGCTCAGATCGGCACCGTTGTCGCGAATGAGGTCGAGCGTCGCCTTGGCTTGTTGCACTTCACGGGCGACAGCGCCGCTGACCGGAATGCCTCCGCAATCTTCGCGGTAGTCCGAGGGATTGTTGTGGTCGATTGGACCGCGTTCATTGGTCGCCAGACAGCCCCACCCATCGCACCTCACCGCAAAAGCGTCTTCGATCTGCAGGTAGGTTGTTGCGAATTCGCGCATCGTGTCATCGTCGGTTTTCTGGGACCGGACGAGGAAAAGCCACGGCTTCCCGTCCTCGTCCTCCTCAATGAGTTCCTGAACCTTGAAGCCCCAGTTTGCGCTCGCTTGGGCGACCCTCTGCAAATCCTTCAGATCGCCGCGAAACGAAACATCGACGGGCCGCGCGATATGGGCGGCATCCCCATCTCTTCTCAAACTGGTCAGGACTACGCGGTCTTCCTCCCACGTCTCGTCCCACCGAGCCTGATTGAGAGGAATTGGGTTCACCCCAGCATCCCCACGAATTTCTCGAACAGGTAGAAGCTGTCTTGCGGCCCCGGGCTCGCCTCCGGGTGGTACTGAACACCAAAGGCCCGCTTCCCCGTAATCGCGATGCCGCAATTGGTGCCATCGAACAGCGAGACGTGTGTCTGCTCGACGCTTGGGGGCAGCGTGTCGCCGTCGACGGCGAAGCCGTGGTTCATGCTGGTGATTTCGACCAATCCGGCCTGATCGCCCCACCCTTCCCCGACGCGCTGGACGGGGTGGTTCGCGCCGCGGTGGCCCTGGAACATCTTGCTCGTTTTCGCGCCCGCGGCGAGGCCGAGGAGCTGGTGGCCAAGGCAAATGCCGAAGATCGGAATGTCGCGCTCGAGCAGGCCCTGGATCACCGGCACCGCATAGGCGCCGGTCGCGGCAGGGTCGCCCGGGCCGTTGGAGAGGAACACGCCATCGGGCTCGTGTGCCAGCACATCCTCCAGCGAAGTCTCGGCAGGCACCACCGTCACCCGTGCGCCCGCGCGGACCAGCTGGCGGAAGATATTGTCCTTCGCGCCGAAATCGATCGCGACGACGTGCGGCTTCTCCGCCCCGCCTTCGCCATAGCCCTTGCCCAGCTCCCACGCGCCGCCGCGCCAGCCCTCGTGCGCCTTGCGGCTCACGCGGCGGGCAAGGTCCATGCCTTCGAGCCCCGGCCACTCGCGTGCCTTCTGCAAAAGCGCGTCGAGGTCGAACACGCCATCCGCGCTATGCGCGATCACTGCGTTGGGCGCGCCGTTCAGGCGGATGAGGCGGGTGAGCGCGCGGGTATCCACGCCCGCCAGCCCGATCTTGCCTTCGTCCTTCAGCCAGGTGTCGAGATCGACTTCGGAGCGGAAATTGCTCGGCCCCGTAGGCACTTCGCGCATCACGCAGCCCAGCGCGCTTTCCACCTTGCTCTCGATATCTTCGGGGTTCGCGCCGACATTGCCGATATGCGGGAAGGTGAAGGTGACGATCTGCCCGGCATAGCTGGGGTCGGTCATCACTTCCTGATAACCGGTCATCGAGGTGTTGAAGCACACCTCCCCCACAGCAGAGCCTTCCGCCCCGCAGCCAATGCCCCACAGGGCGGTGCCATCGGCAAGAAGCAACAGGCCCGTCGCACCATCAGGTTGCGCAGGAGTAATCTCGGCTGAAGCCATGGGCCTGTCCGTTCCTTAAAGTCTGTCCAGCAATGTGCGCTAAGCCATCCGGCTAGGCCTGCGCTTCGCGCCCGTCAAGCGCACGCCCGACGCTTTTCATCACCCCTCCACCCGCAGGAACATTTGTTATATCCGGACGTCTGTTGAGTGAAACGCAAAGGTATAACGGAAAACATGATACGCGAGACGATCCAGAAGGAAGTCATCACCGCCATGAAAGGCGGCAACAAGGAGCGGACGGCCGCGCTCCGCCTGATTCAGGCCAAGATCAAGGACCGGGATATCGAACTGCGCACCGCCAAGGGCGACGTCGACGATGACGAGATCGTCACCGACGTGCTGCTCAAGATGGCCAAGCAGCGCAAGGAATCGATCGCGATGTACCGCGAAGGCGGGCGCGAGGAATTGGCCGAGAAGGAAGAATACGAACTTTCCGTGATCGAGGAATTCCTGCCGAAGCAGATGGACGAGGCAGAAACCCGCGCTGCGATCGACCAGGTGAAGGCCGATATCGGCGCCACCGACATCAAGTCGATGGGCAAGGTTATGGCCGAGCTGAAGACGCGTCATGGAGCAACACTCGACATGACGCGGACCAGCGGCTGGGTGAAGGAATCGCTGTCGTGAGGCGCAGGCTCGCCTCTCGCATGCTGGCTCCGGTCGCGCTCGCGGCGGTGCTTGCAGCCTGCGCGGGCGAGCCCGAGGATACAGAACCTGCGCCAACGCCAAGCGTCACCGCCGACGCGCCGTCCGACCCGCGTACGCTGGTCGCCGCGGATTTCGGCGAGCTTGAACTGGGGCCGAAGATAGAAGGCCCCGTCGGCCCCGAGGTCGAAGCCTCCATCATCGTCGATGGCCGCTCCATCGGCGATATCGTCAGCTACGTCGCCTGCCCTGCGGGGGTCGAGGAATGCGATCCGGACGAGCTGCCCGACGACACCGTCTATACCTACGTCCACACGGTTCGCCCGGGCGTGGACGACCCCAATGACCCTCCGTTCATGCGGCCCGTGGGGCTGGACGAGGTGGAAGAAGCGACCCTGTTTGCCACGCTGCGCGAGGCGCGGGGCTTCAACGGCGCGATCGGCTTTGATCGCGCGCAGGTGGAAGAGGCGCTCGGCCCGGATGGCACGATCCGCGTGCAGGACGACAACGGTACGCTCGCCTGGCGCGTCGTGGGCGGCGATGGCTGGCAGACCGGTGAGGCGATCACCTTTTTCTGGCAAAGCACTCTGCCACCCGCAGGGCCCGACGAGGCTTATACTCTGCGCGCCGACGAGAAGATCGCCATGGCGTCCGGGCCATTCCCTCCCCGGGCGGAGGACGACGGATCTTAGCTGTGGAGCATCGCGCGATGGGCTAGCGCGCGGCGGTGCGGGCCATTAGGTTCGACCACGCGATGGCGCTTTCCCCTCAATGGCTCGATCAGCTGCGGACCCGTGTGACGCTGTCCAGCGTCATCATGCGGACGACCAAGCTGCAACGCGCAGGACGCGAATGGAAGGCGTGCTGCCCGTTTCACGACGAGAAAACGCCCAGCTTCACCGTCAACGACCAGAAGGGCTTCTACCACTGCTTCGGCTGCGGAGCGCACGGCGATGTGATTCGCTGGATGACCGATCAGCGCGGGCTGCAGTTCATGGATGCGGTGAAGGAACTCGCGGTTGTCGCGGGGATGGAAATGCCCGCGCCCGACCCGCGCGAGGCGCAGAAGGCGAAACGCCGCGCCGGACTGCACGATGCGATGGGCGCGGCGCAGGAATTCTTCGCGCGTGAGCTTGCCGGGTCGCGCGGCGCGCAGGCACGCGAATATCTCGCCAAGCGCGGTTTCTCGTCCGCCATCATGCGCGAATTCGGTTTCGGCTACGCCCCGGACGACCGGCAGGCCCTGGCGCAGGCGCTCGGCTCGCTGCCGCCGCAATTGCTGGTGGAGGGCGGCCTGCGCATCGCGATCGACGGGAAGGACCCGTATGATCGCTTCCGCGACCGGCTGATGCTGCCGATCCACGATGTGCGCGGGCGCGTGATCGCGTTCGGCGGACGCATTCTGACGCCGAAGGAAGGCGCGCCCAAATACCTCAATTCGCCCGAGACGCCGCTCTTCGACAAGGGGCGCACGCTCTACAACCTGCACCGCGCCGGGCCCGCCTCGCGCAAATCCGACCGCATCATCGTGGTCGAGGGTTACATGGATGTGATTGCGCTCGCCAATGCGGGGATCGGGGAAGGCGTCGCCCCGCTCGGCACCGCGCTGACCGAGAATCACATCGCGGAGCTGTGGCGCCACGTTCCCTGTCCCACCTTGTGCTTCGATGGCGATGCGGCCGGCCAGCGCGCGGTGCGCCGTGCGATAGAGCGCGCCTTGCCGATGCTGCACCCGGGCCACTCGCTCAGAATCGCATGGCTGCCGACCGGGCTCGACCCGGACGATCTGATCAAGGCGAAAGGTGTTGCAGCATTCGAACAGGTGCTCGAAAATGCGCAATCGCTCCTCGACGCCGTGTGGACGCTGGAGGCCAATGCGGCCCCGCTCGACAGCCCGGAGGCCAAGGCCGGTCTCAAGGCGCGGCTGATGATGCATGTCGATGCGATCGAGGAGCCCGATGTGCGCGCACTCTATCGCCGCGATCTGCTCGACCGGTTTTCCGCTTTTGCCTTCCCCAAGCGCGAAAAAGCGCCGTTTCGTCCCGGAAAACAATGGCGACGCGACGCGCCGGAGCCTTTGTCGCAGGACCTGTTGCGCAAGCTATCCAACCTCTCCCAGGGCGGCGCGCGTGCCCGATTGCTGGCTGCTGTCATGACGCAACTGGCGGCTCATCCCGAGTTGATCGAGGGGCACCGCGAGGCGCTGCGCGAGCTCGGCGAAAGCGATCCGGCAACGCAATCCTTGCTCGATCCGTTGCTCGCGCATGCACAAACGCTTGAAGCCGACGAGAAAAGCGCCATATTCGCCGGGCGCTGGGGCTCCCGGTCCGCTGAACACTCCGCACCTGGCCTTCTCGACAAGGCCCACGATGCAGCGACCGCGCGCGAGGACCTGGCCGAAGCCATCGAACTGCTGGTCGAAGGGCCGGCACTCGACAAGGCACTGGCCGCGGCGACGGAGCGTTTCGAACACGATCCCGAAGGCGCGTTCGCCGAACAGCAGCGACTGCTCAAGCGGAAGCTGGCGTTCGACGCACGCTTGGGCCAGATGGCAACGAGGCGGATCGCGCGAGCGACACCGGATACAGATTCAAAAGCCGCTGCGGCTCCTGCGGAAAATGGGGAACGCATCGGACAGGAAACGGATTTTCAATAGCCCATGGCATCCGAAGCGAAAACCAAAGAGACCGAAGATGCTCCCCTGATCGACCTCAACGAGGCATCGATCAAGAAGCTGATCACCAAGGCAAAGAAACGTGGTTACGTCACCTATGACGAGCTGAACGAGGCGCTTCCGCAAGGCGAGATGAGCTCCGACCAGATCGAGGACATCCAGGCCGCGATTTCGGAAATGGGCGTGCAGATCGTCGAATCGGACGACGAGGTGGAAGCGGAAAAGGACGAGGTCGAGGAAATCGCCCCCGATTCGGCCGCGAAGAAGGACGAAAAGCCCGCAGCTGCCGCGACGAAGAAGACGGTCGATGCGCGCACGGACGATCCGGTGCGGATGTACCTGCGCGAAATGGGCGCCGTCGAACTGCTCAGCCGCGAAGGCGAGATCGCCATTGCCAAGCGGATCGAGGCGGGCCGCGACACCATGATTATCGGGCTGTGCGAAAGCCCGATCACCTTCCACGCCATCATCCAGTGGTCCGAAGCGCTCAACGAGGGCGAGATGCAGCTGCGCGAGATCCTCGATCTCGACGCGATGCTTTCGAAGGAGCCTCCCGTCGACAAGATGGAGGAGGAGAACGAGGACGACAGCGGCGAAATCTCCGAGGAGACCGCCGGTCCGACCATCCGCGAGGACGACGAGGACGAGGATTCCGATTCCGACGACGAGGATGAAGACGGCGACGGCGAAGCCAAGTCGCGTCGTGACGACGACGACGAAGAAGACAACACGATGTCGCTGGCCCAGATGGAGGCTGCGCTCAAGCCCGACGCGCTCGAGCGGTTCGCCCGCATCACCGACCTGTTCAAGAAGTTCGAGAAGCTGCAGGGCGAGCGTGTCGATACGCTGGGCCGTGGCGATGCCTTCCCCGCCGCCAAGGAAAAGAAGTACGAAGACCTGCGCGAACAGCTGACGGCGGAAGTCGAAAGCGTGCAGTTCCACGCGACCAAGATCGAATTCCTGGTCGACAACCTCTACGCCTTCAACCGCCGCCTGACCGCGCTGGGCGGCCAGATGCTGCGCCTTGCCGAGCGTCACAAGATCAAGCGGATCGACTTTCTCGATGCCTATATCGGCAACGAGCTGGACGACGACTGGCTGACCAGCCGTACCAAGGAAAAGAAGTGGGCCGCCTTCGCCGAGAAGGAAGGCGAATCGATCGAGCGCATCCGCCAGGAAATCAGCGATATCGCCAGCCAGACCGGCATGGCGCTGCCCGAATTCCGCCGGATCGTGAACATGGTCCAGAAGGGCGAGCGCGAGGCGCGTATCGCCAAGAAGGAAATGGTCGAGGCGAACCTGCGTCTCGTGATCTCCATCGCCAAGAAATACACCAACCGCGGACTGCAGTTCCTCGACCTGATCCAGGAAGGGAACATCGGCCTGATGAAGGCGGTCGACAAGTTCGAGTATCGTCGCGGCTACAAGTTCAGCACTTACGCGACCTGGTGGATCCGGCAGGCGATTACCCGCTCGATCGCCGACCAGGCGCGCACGATCCGCATCCCGGTCCACATGATCGAGACGATTAACAAGCTGGTCCGCACCTCCCGCCAGTTCCTGCACGAGCAGGGCCGCGAGCCCACGCCCGAGGAAATGGCAGAGCGTCTTTCGATGCCTCTCGAAAAGGTGCGCAAGGTGATGAAGATCGCCAAGGAGCCGATCAGCCTCGAAACGCCGATCGGCGACGAGGAAGATTCGCACCTGGGCGATTTCATCGAAGACAAGAACGCGATCATCCCCGTGGATGCCGCGATCCAGAGCAACCTCAAGGAAACCGTCACCCGCGTGCTCGCCAGCCTGACGCCGCGCGAAGAACGCGTGCTGCGTATGCGCTTCGGCATCGGGATGAATACCGATCACACCCTGGAAGAAGTCGGCCAGCAGTTCAGCGTGACGCGCGAACGTATCCGCCAGATCGAGGCGAAGGCGCTGCGCAAGCTCAAGCACCCGAGCCGTAGCCGCAAGATGCGCAGCTTCCTGGATCAGTGAGCTTCATATTTCGACGGAAAGACAGGAAGGCCCGCTGGCAATCAGCGGGCCTTTTCCTTATGTGCGCCCCATGCGTATCGCTATTGCTTCCGACCACGCCGCCATCGAGATGAAGGCCGCCCTGCACGAATGGCTCGTCGAGAAAGGCCATGAGGTCGCCGACCTTGGCCCGGCCGATGGCGAGCGCGTCGATTATCCCGACTATGGCTACAAGCTCGCCTCGGTCGTGGCCGATGGCACGGCCATGCGCGGCATTGCTCTGTGCGGATCGGGCCTCGGCATTTCGATGAGCGTCAATCGAAATCCGAAGTGCCGCTGCGCGATGGTTTCCGAACAGCTCTCTGCCCGGCTCGCGCGCGAGCATAATGACGCGAACGTCATCGCCATGGGCGCGCGACTGATCGGCATCGAGCAAGCCAAGGCCTGCGTTCAGACATTCCTGGAAACCGCGTTCGAGGGCGGCCGGCACCAGGGCCGGGTCGACAAGCTCTCCGCACCCCCCGCAACCGAAAGCGACTAGACCAATGGCCAGCACCACCGCCGATCTTACCGCTCCTTCCACGAAGACGTCAGATCCGATGGATCGCTTCTGGCATGACAGCCTTGCCGATGCGGACCCGGAAATCGCCGCGGCGGTCGAAAACGAGCTGAACCGTCAGCGCGACAAGATCGAACTGATCGCGAGCGAGAATATCGCCAGCAAGGCGGTGCTCGAGGCGGCGGGCAGCGTCTTCACCAACAAGTATGCCGAAGGCTATCCGGGCAAGCGCTATTACGGCGGCTGCGAATATGCCGACGTGATCGAAACGCTGGCGATCGACCGCGCGAAGGAGCTGTTTGGCTGCGAATTCGCCAATGTGCAGCCCAACAGTGGCTCGCAGATGAACCAGGCGGTGTTCCTCGCCATGCTGCAGCCGGGCGACACCTTCATGGGGCTGGATCTCAACTCCGGCGGTCACCTGACGCATGGTTCGCCGGTCAACATGAGCGGCAAGTGGTTCAATCCGGTCGCCTATGGCGTGCGCGAGGGCGACGAGCTGATCGACATGGACGCGGTCGCCGCGACCGCGCGCGAGCACAAGCCCAAGCTGATCATCTGCGGCGGCACCGCCTATTCGCGCACCTGGGACTTCGCGGCTTTCCGCAAGATCGCCGACGAAGTGGGTGCGATCCTGCTGTGCGACATGAGCCATATCTCGGGCCTCGTCGCCGGCGGCGCGCACCCCTCCCCCTTCCCGCATTGCGACATCGTGACCACCACCACGCACAAGAGCCTGCGTGGCCCGCGGTCGGGCGTGATCCTGTGGAACGACGAGAAGTATTCCAAACCGCTCAACATGGCGGTCTTTCCCGGCATGCAGGGCGGCCCGCTGATGCACATCGTCGCGGCGAAGGCGGTCGCCTTCCGGGAAGCGCTGCGGCCCGATTTCAAGGATTATGCGAGCCGCGTGGTCGATAATGCGCGTGCCCTCGCCCAGAGCCTCGAAGCGCATGGCCTGCGGATCGTTTCGGGCGGGACGGACAACCATTCGATGCTGGTCGACCTGTCCGCCAGGGACGTGACCGGCAAGGATGCGGAAAAGGGGCTCGATCGAGCCTACCTCACCTGCAACAAGAACGGCATTCCGTTCGACAAGCGCAGCCCCTTCGTCACCAGCGGGCTCCGGCTGGGCAGCCCAGCGGGCACCACCCGCGGCTTCGGCACCGACGAGTTCACCAAGATCGGCGAACTGATCGCGCGCGTCGTGGATGGGCTTGCCAAGAACGGGCCCGAAGGCGATGCACAGATCGAACAGGCGGTCCGCGCCGAAGTCGGCGAATTGTGCGCTGCCTTTCCAGTTTACCCGGGGAGATGATCTGATGGACAATCGCGATCCCGACAATGGACAGGACTGGGTGGAAGATGCCCGAACAGAGGTCTCCGGCATGCTGAAGGAGGGGATGCACCATCCCTCCACCAAACCCGTGCTGGCCGGCGCGGCGGTCGGTACGGTGGGCGCGATGATCCTGCCGGTCATCACCTGGCCGGTCGGCCTGGCCGCCGGTGCCGGTTACATGCTCTATCGCCGGATCAAGCGCTGACACCACCTCCTGCAATCGTCCTCGTCCGGCCGCAACTGGGCGAGAATATCGGCAAGGCGGCGCGCGCGATGGCCAATTTCGGCCTGCGCGAGATGCGCCTTGTCACCCCGCGCGATGGCTGGCCGAACCCCTCGGCCGGGCCTGCCGCTGCTGGCGCAGACTTCATTCTCGACAAGGCACAGGTGTTCGAGACCACGGCGGAGGCTGTGGCCGACTGCGCGCATGTGTTCGCCACCACCGTGCGCAAGCGCGGCGTGACGAAGCCCGTGCTGACACCCGAGGAAGCCGCCGATGCGATCCACGCAGAGCCGGGCAGGAGCGCGATCCTGTTCGGGCCGGAACGCTCGGGGCTGGAGACAGAGGATGTGGCGCTCGCCCGCACGATCCTGACCGTTCCGATCGACCCGGATTTCGGCTCGCTCAACCTCGCACAGGCGGTTATCCTGTGTGCGTACGAATGGTCCAAGCGTCAGGGCCTCGCGCAGCCGCCCAAGGAAGATCTTCTGCCACCGGGCCCGCAGGAGGAGCTGGACGGATTGATCGCTCACCTCGAGCGCATGCTGGAGCCCAAGGGCTATTTCCTGCCCCGGGCACGGGCCGAAGCGACCCGCCGCACCCTGCGCGGAGTGCTGACCAAGCCGGGCTGGAATCATCTGGAATTGCGAACGCTGCGCGGCGTGCTGTCCAGCTTGGAGCGCAAGCCGCGCGACTAGCTGCGCAGCCGTTCCCACTCGACCATTTCGTAGGCAATCGACGCCTCGACCAAAGCGTCCCAGATCTCGCCCAGCTCGCGCTCGGGAATTCCCGCGGCCCGCGCATCGTCGCGCACATTGGCGATCACTTCGGCCTTGCGTGCCTCGTCGCGCACGTGGCCGCGCTCGGGCTTGATACGGGCCGCGGCGCGCATGTATCCAAAGCGGACAGCGATCAGCCGCATCAGTTCGCGGTCCAGCGTATCGACGCCGACCCGCACATCGGCCATGGTTTCGCAGTCTTCGGGAGGCTTGACGGTATCGTTCATTGCCGCGCGCTGTGCCCTGCCCGCCGGCCGCTGTCGAGACCTTGACCGGACGGGGATTGTTGCTATGTGGCGCGCTTCGCTTCGCGAGCTTTCACACAAAGCCTCACGAGATTGGCCCCGCACCCCGGTGAAGCGGTGGCCGCGGCAGGGATTTCGTCCCGTCGGTGCGATGCCGGGTTGAAGCGCCGTCATGTGGGCGGCGACAGCAAATTGAAGGATGAATTATGTCGAAGCGCAAGAGCGCCAAGTACAAACTTGACCGTCGCATGGGCGAAAACATCTGGGGCCGTCCGAATTCCCCGGTCAACAAGCGTTCCTATGGCCCCGGCCAGCACGGCCAGCGCCGCAAGGGCAAGATGTCCGACTTCGGCCTGCAGCTGCGCGCCAAGCAGAAGCTGAAGGGCTATTACGGCGACGTCACCGAAAAGCAGTTCAAGCGCACCTACCAGGAAGCGTCGCGGATGAAGGGCGACACCGGCCAGAACCTGATCGGCCTGCTGGAACAGCGGCTCGACATGGTGGTCTACCGCGCCAAGTTCGCGCCGACGATCTTCGCCGCGCGCCAGCTGGTCAACCACGGCCACATCACCGTGAACGGCGGCAAGTGCAACATCCCGAGCCGCCGCGTGATGGTGGGCGATGTGATCGGCCTTGGCGGCAAGGCGAAAGACATGGCGCTGGTCATCGAAGCGCAGAGCCTGCCCGAGCGCGATATCCCCGACTATGTGGCCCCCGAAGGCGACGACAAGGTGACGCTGACCCGCGTTCCCAAGCTGGACGAGGTGCCCTACCCCGTCACCATGGAACCCAACCTGATCGTCGAGTTCTACTCGCGCTGATCGGTTCTTCCGGAACGAACAAAGAAGGGCGGTCCGATTGGGCCGCCCTTTTTCGTTCAAGACTGTGCCGGGCTGCTATTCGCCCAGATGCTCGCCCAGAAACTTGTCGATTTCGAGCAGCATGTTCCCACGAACGCGCCCGTCGTTCAGATTGTGGTCCAATCCCTTGTACTGGACGTAGCGCACGTTCGCACCTGCGGCTTTAAGTCGATCCTCCATTCGTTCGGACTGGCTATCGCGCACATTGATATCCTCGGTCCCGTGAAACAGGATGACGGGGGCGTTGAACCGATCGGCGAAATTGGCTGGGCTGCCCTCGCGCACATGCGGCCCTTCGCCGATGAAGCGCTTCACGATCTGGAAGTTGGTGTAATCGCGCGCTTCGTCCACCAGCATGCCGAGGTCCGTGACCGGTGCGATAGCGACAACGGCCTTGTAAAGGTCGGGATCGAGCACTTGCGACTGAAGGGCCGCATAGCCGCCGTAGGACCACCCGGCGATGCCCAACTGTTCGGGATCCGCTATCCCTTCGGACACTAGCCACCGGCCTGCATCGTTCACGTCGCCCACCGCGGTACGCCACTCCTGGAAGCCGTTGCGACCGAACCATGCGTCCCCGTACCCAGTGGAGCCGCGAAAGTTGGGTTGCAGGACGGCATAACCGCGCGCGGCAAAGAACTGGACAAGCCAGTCGAAGCCCCATTCATCGCGTGAGCCGGGGCCGCCATGCGGCAGCACGATGGCGGGCCCCGCCTCGCTAAGCCCCGACGGCATGGTAAGATAACCCGGGATCTGCGTGCCGTCTGCTGCCGGAAACGTTACCGGCTTCATCTGCGCCATCGGCATATCGACAAGCGGCTCGCGCAGCGGGAGCAAGGGCGAGAGGCGCTTGCTATCCCGCTCCAGCAGATACGACATTCCCGGGTCGACATCGCTCGATGCGACGATCAGAAGAGTCTGCTCGTCGGCCGAGGCGTCTATGATATTGATCAGGGGTTTCCCGGGCAGCGCGGCCTGCAACTGCGTTGCCAATTCGGCCATCTCGGGATCGAGATACTCGATCTGGCGCTTCTCGGTCGCAAAGCTCGCGCCAACAACGCGCCGCTGCCGCCCGGCGCTTTCATTCCGGCCAATGTGGGGATTGTCGGCAAGTCTTTCCTAACGAAAGCCATCTATGATGGTTTCATGGATACCGCCGAAATCGAAAGCACGCTGGGCGATGAAGAACGGCGCCTTGCCGCACTCGCCGATCTGGCGATCCTCGATACAGCGCCCGAAGCCGATTTCGATGAGCTGGCCGCTCTTGCCGCCGATATTCTCGACATGCCGCAGGCTGCACTCAGCCTGGTCGACAAGGACCGTCAGTGGTTCAAGGCCAGGGTTGCCCTGCCCTTCGAGCAGACCCACCGCGACATCGCATTCTGCAACCATACGGTCGCTCTTCGCGAGCCCTTGATCGTGAGGGATGCAACCGCGGACCCGCGGTTTTCGGCTAATCCGCTCGTGACTGCCCAGGACGGCATCCGCTTCTATGCGGGTGCGCCGCTGTTCCATTCGAATGGGCAATGCGTGGGAAGTCTCTGCGTGCTCGATTCCCGGCCGAGGGACGATTTCGGCGAAGACAAGCTCAGGATACTCGAAGGCCTCGCCCGGCTTGCTTCGCGCCTGATGGCAACGCGGGGCGAACGCCGGAAGGGTGAAATCGCAGCCAAGGTCGTGGAGGCCACCTCCGAAGCCGTGGTCGCGGCTGACCGGGACGGACAGATCGTCCTCGTCAATCGCGCCGCAGAAGACCTGTTCGGCCATTCCTCGCAACAGGCCCTGGGGAAAAGCATCGAACTTCTCATGCCGGACCGCTTCCGGAACGGGCACCAGAAGAAGATCGACAACGCTGCCGCCGGCGGCCCCACGCGGTTGCTGAACACCTTGCTCGAACTGCCGATCAAGACCTCCGATGGGCGCGAGCTCCCGACCGAATTGTCCCTCGCCCCATGGGGTGACACTGGCAGCGATGGCGGATTCGCAGCCATCTTCCGCGACATCACCAGGCGAAAGCTACTCGAAGCAGATCGCCAGGAAACACGCAATTTCCTCGACGCGATCCTCGAAAATCTCCCCGCGATGCTGTTCGTCAAGGAGGCGAGGACCGGGCGATATGTGGTGGTCAACAAGAGAGCGGCCGAGATCATGGGCTACGCCGAGGAGGACATCCTCGGTCGCACCGACAGCGAACTGTTCGGCCCTGTGGGAAAGGACTACGAAAAACGCGATGCCGAGGCCATCCTGAGTGAGCGGCCCTTTGTTTACGAGAGCGAGCATACCCGCGCGGACGGCGAGACATTCAACATCCGCACCACCCGGGTCCCGATGGACGGCCCGGATCACCCGCGGCAATTCGTTATCGGTATTGCCGAAGACATGACGGATTTTCGGCGCAGCGAGGCCGCAAATTACTGGCTGGCCCGTTACGACGGCCTTACCGGACTTCTCAATCGCGGCAGCCTGTCGAGCCTCCTGAGCGACTATGTTTCCGAAGGCAAACCCTTCGCTATCCTGAGCATCGACTTGGATCGCTTCAAGACGGTGAACGAGCAGTTCGGTCATCCTGCCGGCGACGCGGCCCTGAAGGTTGTGGGCGATCGACTGGAAGAGCTTGTCGGCCGGGAATGCGTCGTCTCCCGGGCGGGAAGCGACGAATTCGTGATCCTGCTCCGCGGGCCGCGACTGAACGATCGCGCGACGACCCTTGCATACAACGTCGTCGAGCGGATGGCGGAACCGATAGATACTCGCGGTAAGGTCGCGCATATCGGGGCTTCGGTTGGTATCGCCCTGTATCCTGAGGACGGGGAGACCACCGAGAAATTGCGCGAGAATGTCGATCTTGCACTCTATCGCGCCAAGAAGGACGGGCGTGGTAAGGTGTGCCTGTTCGATAGCCAGATGGACGCGGCTGTGCGCGATCGGCGGATGCTGGAAGGCGATCTGAGAGCGGCGGTCGCCAACGGCGACATAAAGCTGGCCTACCAGCCCGTGGTGGCCAGCTCCACCACGGACGTGACCAGCTTCGAAGCGCTCGCCCGCTGGAAGCACCCCACCCGCGGGCATGTCAGCCCCGAGGTTTTCATCTCGCTGGCCGAAGATTGCGGTCTCATCGAGGAACTGGGCTCCCTCCTGCTCGACCAGGCCTGCAGCGATGCGGTGAAGTGGCCGGAACATCTGTGCGTCGCGGTCAATCTATCACCGCTGCAGTTCAGGTCGGGAAAGCTGATACAGACTATCCAGTCCGCCCTGACCCGGTCCGGACTGGCGCCGGAACGGCTCCAGCTGGAAGTGACCGAGCGGCTGGTGATCGAAGATACGGACGAAACGGTCGCGCAACTCAAGGAATTGCGCGCGCAAGGGATCCATATCCTGATCGACGATTTCGGAGTGGGCCATTCCTCGCTCAGCTATTTCCAGGTCCTGCCCTTCGACAAGGTCAAGATCGACAAGTCCTTCATTCATGAGATCGAGACGTCCCGCTCGGCCAACGCCATCGTCGAAGCGGTGATCGGCATCGGGCGGCAGCTCTCGATGGGTATCGTGGCCGAAGGTGTGGAAACCGAAAAGCAGCGCAAGTTGCTCACGAGACTCGGCTGCTCGCACCTGCAAGGGTACTATTTCAGCGCTGCGATGCCGCCGGCAGAGGTCCCTGCGTTTATCGCGGATATGCAGGCGCCCCCCGTCCGACTAGCGAGCACCGTGGCCTAGCGCCGGAAGGCGTAGCGAAAGCTCCACCACAGAAGCGCGATGTTGGCAGCGCTCAGCACGATCCCCCAGAACCAGTAGGGCAGGAACAGGGCCTGCGCGATTGCTCCTGTGTCCGAGATTTGCGGGAGCCCGCCGATCGTTCCCCCCTGCGTGAACAGATAGCCGGTTTGCGACCACACGCTGATGCAGGCTTGCACGCCTAGCAGCTGGATGGCGAACCGCTGCTGGTCGGCGTTCGCTCTGCGCGCGATGGCCAGGATCGCAATGCCAACAAGCGGCAGGACCACCATGCCGGTAAGGCTGCGCACCCAGATTGCCGCGCTGACCAGAAGCGCTGCGCCCAGCACGGCGAGCGCAATGCGGGTCCCCCGCAAGCTGCGCGAGGATGCGATCAGCGCCGCACCTGCCAGCGCAGGGCCGATCGGCCCGCCAGCGGCGATGATGGCGTCCTGCACCACATTGCGATCCGGGGAGACTTCCGAAACCGCGACGCCCGAACCATCGGGATAGATCAGCAGGTGATCGAACCGTTCCCCCATCGCGATTACCGCCAGCCCGTGACCCATCTCGTGAAACCACGTGGTCAGGATGGTGAAGGGATAAAGCAGCAGCGCGCCGAAGGGCGTGTGCCAGAGCATGAGCGAACCGAGCCCCAGTATGACGAGCAGCGCAATCCGCTTCTGCCGTTCCTGTTCTGCGAAATGCGTGCTCATCCTGTGCCGAGATAGGTATCGCGGAACCGCTGCGCAAAGGCGGCGAAGCGGTCTTCGGAAATAGCCTCTCGCATCGCGGCCATCAGCTGCTGGTAGAAACCGATATTGTGTTCCGTCAGCAGGATCGCGCCCAGCATCTCGCCCGACTTGATGAGGTGATGCAGATAGGCGCGGCTATAGGTCGTACAGGTGGGGCAGGTGCAGCGATCGTCCAGCGGCCCGGTGTCCTCCGCGAAGCGCGCATTGCGCAGATTGAGCGCGCCGTTCCAGGTGAAGGCCTGCCCGTTGCGGCCCGAACGGGTCGGCAGCACGCAATCGAACATGTCCACCCCGCGCTCCACGGCACCCACGAGGTCGTCGGGCTTGCCGACGCCCATAAGATAGCGAGGAGCATCCTGTGGCAATTGCGCGGGCGCGAAGTCGAGCGTGGCGAACATCGCCTCCTGCCCCTCGCCCACCGCGAGGCCGCCGATGGCATAGCCGTCGAAGCCGATCTCGGTCAGTGCCTCGGCAGAGCGCCGCCGCAGGGTCTCGTCGAGAGCGCCCTGCTGAATGCCGAAGAGAGCGGCGCGCTGCGCATGCTCGCCGCCTGCGTCGAAGGCGTCCCGGCTGCGCTTCGCCCAGCGCATCGACATTTCCATGCTGGCCTCGATCTCGGCCAGCGGGCGGTCGGCGCGCGGGCACTCGTCGAAGGCCATCACGATGTCGCTGCCAAGCAGACCCTGGATCTCCATGCTGCGTTCTGGGGTGAGCATGTGCCTGCTGCCATCGAGGTGGCTGCGGAACTCAACGCCCTCCTCGGTCAGCTTGTTGAGATCGGACAGGCTCATCACTTGGTAGCCGCCGCTGTCGGTCAGGATCGGGCGATCCCAGTTCATGAAGCGGTGGAGCCCGCCCAGCTTCGCCACCCGCTCCGCCCCCGGACGCAGCATCAGGTGGTAGGTATTGCCCAGGATGATGTCCGCCCCCGCCGCGCGCACGGCTTCGGGCTTCATGCCCTTCACCGTGGCCGCCGTGCCGACGGGCATGAACGCGGGTGTGCGGATTTCCCCGCGAAGCATGGCAATCGTGCCGGTCCGCGCGGCGCCGCTGGTGGCGGAGATGGTGAAGTCGAAACGCTTGGTCATTGCAAGGGGCGCTAGGATAGCTTGGCGCGCCTGTCGATGCGTGGCGCATCGTCTCATTCACGATTTGCTCAGTGGTCTGGCGCCAGACGAAGCCTCTATCGATCGAGGATGCCGTTACCATGATCCGTTCTCTCGCCGCCGCCGTCTGCATGTTCGCCGCCAGCACCACCGCTATGGCGCAGACGCCACAGCAGCGCCCCTGCATTTCCCCCGCGGAAAACGAGGCCCTCGTCGCCTATGTCATGCCCGATCTGATCGACGCGCTGGAGAGCAGGTGTGCTTCCAGCCTGCCGTCCAGAGCTTTTCTCGGCACACGCTCGGCCGCGCTGCAGAAGAAGCTCGAACCGCAGGCGGACCGCGCCTGGCCGCGGGCGCGCAACGCGGCACAGCGTTTCGCCGGCACGCGCCTGCCGGTGGATACCCGGTTCGAAAGCGTCGCCAAGGCAGCGCTGGCACCGGCGGCCGCCACGCTGATCGCGCGCGGCTTCGATGGCGATCAATGCCGCATGGCCGACCGGCTGCTGGCCGAACTCGCCCCGCTTCCGCCGGAAAACCTTGCCGGGGTGATGGCGCTGTTCCTGGAAATCGGCATTGCGGAGAACGAGGACGTGCCGTTCCGCGTATGCCCGGCGGACTGAGCGATCAGAAGCCGTATACCAACGTGAACCTTGTCAGCGTATCGGTCTGTTCCCGGTTCTGACGGGCGTTACTGTTATACTCCAGCTGGTAGCTGAGCCGCGAGCGTAGCCGGTTGCTGACCTTGAAATCGATCCCGCTCAGCAGGTTGAGCGTGGTATTGGCGCTGTCGACGATCACCAGCGCCTCCCCGCCGGTCTCGGTGACGGCGTTGGCATCCTGGGTGAAGGTAACCCGGTCCGCCAACTTCCAGTCGAAATCCGCGCCGAACAGCGCGGCGAGCCGGTCTATGCGGGTCCCGTCGGTCAGCTCGGTCACGCGGTAGGCCGGGCCCGCCTTGATCGAGAGCGTGGCGGAATCGCTTTCCAGCAGCGTGTAGCCCACCCCGCCCGACACCGCGTAGCGATGGTCGAAGCCTTGGAACCGGTCATGCTCGTATTGCGCGAGGCCATAGGCGAACAGGTTCTCGCCCATTTCGAAGCGGGGTTCGTACGCGACCAGGTAGCGCTCGCGGCTGGTAACGCCGTTCGAGCGCTGGTAATCGGCGCTGACGCGCAGCGCGTGGGTCCAGTCGATACCCTCGCGCTTCAGTTTCAGCGCGACAGAGAGGCCCGTATCCTCGCTGTTGCCGGTCGAAACGAACGCACCGACCTGCCCTTCGCCGCTCCACAGGTCGAGCACGCCCGCCTCGCGTATCTGCTCGCGCTGCTCGATTTCCGCCAGGCGTTTGGCCTCCGCCTGATCCGCGCGCCAGGCGAGCGCGATCTGCTCGATCTCGGCAGCGCTGTCGGGCTGAGTCTGCTTCGCCAGTGCGACAACGGTTTCCACTTTTGCAGCATCGCCAGTGGCGATGGCAGCGTCGATCATCGCCTGCACGTCGGGCGGAATCTCGGCGAAAGCGGGGGTGGAAACAAGGGCGGTCGCGGCGGCGGTGATGAGCGTGCGTCTGATCATGGCCGCCGCTCGTAGCGCCTCAATCTCGCAGTCGCCAGCCGGTTCGGAAGATGTACGCGATCACCGCGGTACAGGTGAAAAGAAAGGCCAGCGTAAGCCCCAGCGACACCCAGATGCTGACATCGGCAGAGCCGTAGAACGTCCAGCGCAGGCCGCTGACCAGATAGACGATGGGGTTGACCAGCGCGACCGTGTCCCACGGCGCGGGCAGGTCCGCGATCGAATAGAACGTGCCGCCCAGAAAGGTGAGCGGAGTCAGGATCAACATCGGGATAATGCCCAGCTTTTCGAAGCTGTCGGCCCAGATGCCCAGGATGAACCCGAAGAGGCTGAAGCTTGCGGCGACCAGCAGGATGAAGACGAATGCGAAGAACGGATGTGCGATGTCGTAGGGCACGAAAATGCGTGCCGTCAGCAGGATGATCGCCGCCAGGATCAGGCTCTTCGTAGCCGCTGCGCCGACGAATCCGACCAGCGTTTCCGCAACGCCCACGGGGGCGGAGAGCAGTTCGTAGATCGTGCCGGTGAAACGCGGCATGTAGATACCAAAGCTGGAATTGCTGGTCGTCTCCCCTAGCAGGGTCAGCATCAGCAGGCCGGGAATGATGAAAGCGCCGTAATCGACCGAGCCGACATCGGGCATCCGGTCGCCGATCGCGGAGCCGAAGACGAGGATGTAGAGCGCGGTGGTGAGGACCGGGGCGAGGACGGACTGGAAGGCCGTGCGCAGGAAGCGCCACAGCTCGCGCCGGTAGATCGACCAGGCGGAACGTGCGTTGAAGATCATGCCGCTTCGCCCTCTTCATCGCCCAGCAGCGAGACGAAAATGTCTTCCAGACTGCTCTCGCGCACGTCGATTCCGACATAGTCGATCCCGCTGGCGATCAGGGCCTTGGTCAGATCGGCCACTTCCTCGCGGCCCTTGCCCGTGCCATCGCCGCCGCGATAGCAGATCGAACGGCCGCCTTCCTCCAGTTCCACGGGAAACTGCGCAATCTCGGGCGGCAGCGCAGCCAGCGGCTCGGCCAGCAGGATATGCGCCTCCGTGCGGCCGAGCCGCGCCATCATCGCGTCCTTTTCGTCCACCATCAGGATGCGGCCCTTGCGGATGATGCCGACCCGGTCGGCCATTTCCTCGGCTTCCTCGATGTAATGCGTGGTCAGGATCACCGTAACGCCGCGCGCGCGCATGGCATCGATCTGGTGCCACATGTCCTTGCGCAGCTCCACATCGACACCCGCAGTCGGCTCGTCGAGGAACAGCAGGTCCGGCTCGTGCGCCATCGCCTTCGCGATCAGCACGCGACGCTTCATCCCGCCCGAAAGCTCCATGATGCGGTTGTTGCGCTTGTCCCACAGGCTGAGCGAGCGCAGGATTTCCTCGATCCGTCCAGGGTCGGGTGCCAGCCCGAAGAGCCCGCGCGAATATTCCACGGCATGTTTCACCGGTTCGAACATGTCGGTGGACAGTTCCTGCGGCACCAGCCCGATGCGGGCGCGCGCCTGGCGCCAATCGCTCTGCAAGTCCTGTCCGAAGGCGCGCAAGGTGCCCGAGGTGGGCCGCACCAGACCGCACACCGCGCCGATCAGCGTGGTCTTTCCCGCCCCGTTGGGGCCAAGCAGCGCGAAAATCTCACCCTTGCGGATCGTCAGATCGACGTCGTCGAGTGCCTTGAGCCCCCCGGAGTAAACCTTGGTGAGGCCGGACAGCTCTAGGATGGGATCGGACATGCAACGCAGTTAGGGAATCAGCAGCGAGGAGTCACCATAGGAATAGAACCGGTACCGGTTCTCTATCGCATGATCATAGGCCGCCAGCATCCGCTCGCGGCCCATCAGCGCGCTGACCAGCATGAACAGCGTGGACTTGGGTAGATGGAAATTGGTCATCAGGCCGTCGATCGCGCGGAAGCGGTAGCCCGGCGTGATGAAGATGTCCGTATCGGCGGCGAACGGCTGGATCGTCCCGCTTTCGTCCGCCGCGCTTTCAAGCAGGCGCAGGACCGTGGTGCCGACCGCTATCACCCGCCGACCATCCGCCCGCGCGGTATTCAGCCGTTCGGCGGTGTCGGGGGCGATCTCGCCCCATTCGGCATGCATCTTGTGTTCGGCAGTGTCGCTAGCCTTCACCGGCAGAAAGGTGCCCGCCCCGACATGCAGCGTGAGCGTTTCGGTCGCGATCCCAGCGTCGGCCAAGCGCGTCATCAGGTCGGGGGTGAAATGCAGCGCGGCGGTGGGCGCGGCGACGGCCCCGGCCTTGTCTGCGAACAGCGTCTGGTAGTCCTGCGCATCGCGTTCGTCCGCTGGTCGCTTGCCCGCGATATAAGGGGGCAGCGGCATGGCGCCTGCGCGTTCCAGCAAAAGTTCGACGGGCTCGTCACCCTCGAACGCGAGAGTCCAGCTGCCATCGTCGGCGCGGTTTTCCGCAATCGCGGAAACGCCTTCGGGAAACGCGATCAGGTCGCCTTCGCGCAGCCGCTTGGCGTTGCGCACGAAGGCCTGCCAGCGACGCGCATCGATCCGCTTGTGGAGCGTGGCGCCTATCGCGGCTCCCGACGCGCCTTCACGCACGCGCTCCCCCTCCAGCTGAGCGGGAATTACGCGGGTGTCGTTGAAGACCAGAACATCGCCGGCGCGCAGCAGATCGGGCAGGTCGTGAACGTGCCGGTCAGCAAAGGCCCCGGCCCCATCGACGACGAGCATCCTGGCCGCATCCCGGGGGGAAACCGGGCGCAGCGCAATCCGATCCTGCGGCAGGTCGAAATCGAACAGTTCGACTTTCACGTGCGCCGCATCCGGTCACTCTTGGCAGGGCGGTACGCGGGCATCGATCCAGTCCATGGCGCCGCGAACGCGCGCCGTTACTGGCCGATCGGCGCGTTGAGATCGTCTGCCGAAATCTCTTCGGAAGGCGGCGAAGCCAGCTGCGCCGGGCTCGGCGCGGGGCGGTTGTCCACCGCCAGCGAAGCCTGCACGATCCGGGTCGGATTGGTGGGAGGCTCGCCCCGGTTGATCGCATCGACCGCGTCCATCCCAGCGATCACCCGGCCGAAATTGGTGTAGTTCTGGTCCAGGCTGAAACGCGGGTAGAAGACGATGAAGAACTGGCTGTTGGCGCTGTCTTCGCTCTGCGCGCGCGCCATCGACACCGTGCCGCGCACGTGCGGCATCGGGTTGAACTCTTCTTCCAGGTCGGGAAGGTCCGATCCGCCCTGCCCGGTCCCCGTGGGGTCGCCGGTCTGGGCCATGAAGCCTTCGATCACGCGGTGGAAGATCACCCCGTCGTAGAAGCCCTGGCGGGTCAACCGCTTGATCCGCTCGACATGGTCGGGCGCCCAGTCGGGCATCAGACGGATCGCCACACGCTCGCCGTTCGAAAGATCGAGGAACAGGATGTTTTCCCGGTCGCTCTGCAGGCTGTAGTCTATCGTGGCGTAGGACGACATCAGGCGCGGCGCCGGCGTCTCCGCCTCGATATCCTGTGCCATCGAAGGCGAGGCTGCCAGCGCGATCAGCGCGGCGGCGGAGCAAAGGGTCTTGAGCATAAGTCTCACGAACGAAATTTCCTAGAATGCGGGGGCGATACAAACCGCGCGCTGTCCGCGCAATGAACGATTTGTGCTGGGTGCGAACCGCCTAGTAATCGCCCTTCATGCCGATCTCCTCCACACGAGAGACCACGTCGTCGCGAACCGAGGGGCTGACAAAGGCTGCAATATCGCCGCCATACACCGCGATTTCCTTGACCAGCTTGGACGCGATCGGCTGCAGTGACACGTCGGCCATCAGGAACACGGTTTCGATCTCGTCGTCGAGCTGCTGGTTCATGCCCGCCATCTGGTATTCGTATTCGAAATCCGCGACGGCGCGCAGGCCGCGCACGATCACGCTGGCCCCTTGCGCCTTGGCGAACTTCATCAGCAGGGCGTTGAAGCCGATCACCTCGACATTGCCGAGGTCCATATCCTTCACTTCGCGCTCGACCATGGCGAGGCGTTCCTGTGTTTCAAACATCGGATTCTTGGACGGGTTGGTGGTGACCCCGATGATGAGCCGGTCGACCAGCCGCGCGGCGCGGCGGATGATATCCGCATGGCCGCGCGTGATCGGATCGAAGGTGCCGGGGTAGATGCCTATGCGCTCGCTCAACGATCCCGCTCCACAATATAACGCGCAAGGTCGCACAACACGCCCGCGTCTTCACCATAATGCGCCAGATGACCGCAGGCCTGCTCCACCAGAGCCTCGGCCTGCTGACGCGCGGCGTCCGCCCCCATCAGCGAAACGAAAGTCTGCTTGCCCTGCTCCTCGTCCTTGCGCAGCGCCTTGCCTGCCTTGTCCTCGTCGCCCTCATGGTCGAGCAGGTCGTCGACGATCTGGAAGGCGAGGCCGATGTCGCGGGCGTAATTGATCAAGGGACTGCGTGCATCGTGCGGCAGTCTGCCCAAAATAGCGCCCATCTCCACGCTCGCGGTGAGCAGCGCACCGGTCTTGAGCTGTTGCAGGCGGGTGATCGTGTGCAGGTCGTAGGTCGCGCTGTCAGCCGCCATGTCCATTGCCTGGCCGCCTGCCATGCCGCCCATCCCGCTCGCCAGAGACAGGCACCGGGTCAGCTCCGCCTGTACGAAGGGGTCCGAACTGACACCCTCGAAAGTCAGGATTTCGAAGGCCAGCGCGTGCAGCGCATCGCCCGCGAGTACGGCAGTCGCCTCGTCGTAGGCCTTGTGGACCGTGGGCTTGCCGCGCCGCATATCGTCATCGTCCATGCACGGCAGATCGTCGTGGATCAGCGAATAGACATGGATCGATTCAACCGCAGCACCGGCGAGTATCGCTGCCTCGCGCGAGACATTGAACATCGTCGCGGTGGCAACCAGCAGCAGCGGGCGTATCCGCTTGCCCCCGCCGATTGCTGCATACCGCATGGCCTCCACCAGCGGCGCACGGGTATCGTCGGGCAGCGGCAGCAGGCGTTCGAACGCCTCGTCTATGTCCGTACGGATCGTGGCCAGCGCCATGCGCAAACGCGCGCCACCGGCCTCCTCGAAATCCATTTCAGAGCCGTCCGTCACTCTGGACCATCGAAGCTCTTGGTGCCGCTCGGTTTGCCGCCCGCGTCGAGCACGATCGCCTCGATCCGCGCCTGGGCGGCGTCGAGCCGGGCCTGGCAGGCCGCGCGCAGCTTCTCGCCGCGTTCGTAGAGCGTGATCGACTGGTCGAGCGGAACCTCGCCATCCTCCAGCTGGCGCACCACCTGCTGGAGCGCCTTGAGAGCTTCCTCGAAGCTCATGTCGGAAATATCGGGTGCGTCCTGTGCCATTGCAGGCGAGCAATGGCTTGGTGCATGGTACTGGTCAAGCGGGGGCGCCACGGATCGGGGTACGCTTGGGGAGAAAAACGCATGTTCATCGGGCATTTTGCCCCGGCCTTCGTGGCTGCGGCGGTCACGCCGGACCGGCCTCGGCTGGGGATCTACTTCCTAGCGGCGCAGCTGGTGGACTGGGCATTCTTCGCCTTCGTGCTGATCGGCGTCGAAGATTTGCGGATCGTGCCGGGCATCACCGCGATGAACCCGATGGACCTCTATCACATGCCCTATACCCACAGCCTGCTCGGCAGCGCGGGCTTTGCCTCAGGCTTTGCGTTCATCGCATGGCTTGTAACGCGCGATCGTGCGGTGGGCCTGCTTGCCGGGGCGGTGGTGCTGTCGCACTGGCTGCTCGATTTGCTGGTTCATCGCCCGGACCTGACGCTGGCGGGCGATCCCCCGAAACTCGGCTTTGGATTGTGGAATTACCCTGCCATCGAAATGCCGCTGGAATTGGCGCTGACCTTCGGCGCGATGGCTTTCTTCATCTCGCGCACCCGGGGTTACGTCCTGCCCGCGCTGGTCCTTGCCCTGCTGCTGCTCGCCTTTCAGGCGGTAAACTGGTTCGGGCCGGAACCCGATGAAGTGTCGGGGGCACTGTCCTATGCCGGGTTTTTCGCCTTCGGCCTGCTCACCTTCGCCGCATCCTGGCTGGGACAAAAGAGGCGTGTGAAAGCGCAGGATGGGGGACTGGCGCGAAAAGGCGGAGCGGTTTAAGCGGCCTGCCATGTCTGACACCGCATCTGCAATCACCCCCGAAGTCGTCGAACAGCACGGGCTCAGCCCCGAGGAATACGAGCGCGTGTTGAACGCGCTGGGCCGCGAGCCCAACCTGCTGGAACTCGGCATCTTCTCGGTCATGTGGAGCGAGCATTGCTCGTACAAGAGCTCGCGCCTGCACCTGAAGAAGCTGCCGACCGAGGCCGAGTGGGTCATCTGCGGCCCGGGCGAGAACGCGGGCGTGATCGATATCGGCGACGGGCAGGCGGCGATCTTCAAGATGGAGTCGCACAACCACCCCTCTTACATCGAGCCCTATCAGGGCGCGGCGACGGGCGTGGGCGGCATCCTGCGCGACGTCTTCACCATGGGCGCGCGTCCGGTGGCCAATGCCAATGCGCTGCGCTTCGGGCGGCCCGACCATCCGAAGATGAAGCATCTGGTGCAGGGCGTGGTTGCCGGAATCGGCGGCTACGGCAATTGCGTGGGCGTGCCGACTGTCGCGGGCGAAACCAATTTCGACCCGGCGTACGATGGCAATATCCTCGTCAACGCGATGACCGTGGGCGTCGCGGACGCGGACAAGATTTTCTATTCGGCCGCGACGGGCGTCGGCAATCCCATCGTCTATGTCGGCTCCAAGACCGGGCGCGACGGCATCCACGGCGCGACCATGGCGAGCGCGGATTTCGAGGAAGATGCCGAGGCCAAGCGCCCCACGGTGCAGGTGGGCGACCCCTTCACCGAAAAGCTGCTGATCGAAGCATGCCTCGAACTGATGGCGACCGACGCGATCGTCGCCATCCAGGACATGGGTGCGGCGGGCCTGACCAGCTCCAGCGTCGAGATGGCCAGCAATGGCGGCGTCGGCATTCGCCTGAAGATGGACGATGTGCCCCAGCGCGAAGAGGGGATGACGCCCTACGAAATGATGCTGAGCGAAAGCCAGGAGCGGATGCTCATGGTCCTCAAGCCCGGCAAGGAAGAGATGGCCCGCGCGATCTTCGAGAAGTGGGAGCTCGATTTCGCAGTAATCGGCGAAGTGACCGATACCGGCCGCATGGTGCTCGATTTCGAAGGCGAGACCGTGTGCGATATTCCGCTCGGGCCCCTGGCCGACGATGCGCCGCTCTACGACCGGCCCTACCTGAGCCGCGAGGAATACACGCAGTGGGCGAAGATCACGCCGATGAAGAACGTGCCCGACAGCGCGAATGTCGGCGCGGACTTGCTCAAGCTGATGG
Source organism: Citromicrobium sp. UBA3494 (assembly GCA_002377695.1). GTDB lineage: Bacteria > Pseudomonadota > Alphaproteobacteria > Sphingomonadales > Sphingomonadaceae > Alteriqipengyuania. Next base: position 76,630 of record DFQH01000001.1, read on the forward strand.
GCAGCCCCGCCCTCGCCTCCCGCCGGTGGATTTTCGAACAATACGACCGGCAGGTGGGCGCGGATACGCTCCAGACCGGCGGTGATGCCGGCGTGGTGCGCGTACACGGGACGAAGAAGGCGCTGGCGATCAGCACCGATTGCACCCCGCGCTATGTCCATGCCGACCCCTACGAGGGGGGCAAGCAGGCGGTGGCCGAGGCCTATCGCAACCTGTGCGCGGTCGGTGCGAAGCCGCTGGCGATCACCAATTGCCTCAACTTCGCCAACCCGCAGCGGCCCGAGATCATGGCGCAGATCGTCCACGCGCTGGACGGCATGGGTGAGGCGTGCCGCACGCTCGACTTCCCCGTGGTGAGCGGCAATGTGTCGCTGTATAACGAGAGCAAGGCGACCGGCGGCGGCTCCGCCATCCTGCCAACGCCGGCCATCGGCGGGGTCGGGCTGATCGCCGACTACGACAAGCTCACCAGCATCGGCTTCAAGAACGAAGGCGATGCGATCTACCTGATCGCGCCCGAATTCTGGGCCAAGCCCGATCCGGTCCGCTCGCACCTCGGCAAGTCGCTGTGGCTGAAAGAAGTGCATGGCCGCGACGAAGGCCGGGCGCCCCCGGTCGACCTGCTGGCGGAACGTGGCGCAGGCCAGATCGTGCTCAAGCTGATCGACGAAGGCCTGCTGAGCGCGGTGCACGATTGCTCGGACGGCGGGCTCGCCGTGACGCTGGCAGAAATGGCGCTTGCGGGTGGCCTGGGCGCGGACGTCACCGCGAACGAAGCCTATACCCCCGCGCAGTGGTGGTTCGGCGAGGACCAGAGCCGCTACGTCATCACCGTCAGCCCGGACAAGGTCGAAGCCTTCAACGCCATCGTCGCTGAAGGGCCCGAGAGCGAGGCGGCGGCACTGGTCGGCTTCACCCGCCTCGGCACAGTGCGCGGCGACAGTCTGCTCGGCGTGAAGGTCGAGAATCTGCGCGCCGCGAACGAAGCGTTTTTCCAGGAGTGGATGGAGGGCTGATCGTGCCCGCAGGCCATTCCGAAACGCCGCTGGCGAAGCAGCTCAACCTGCGCGACGATCAGCGGGTGTGGTTTCATGCCATGCCCGAAAATGTGCAGGACGAGACCGGTGAATATGCGCTCGACCTGATCTTCGTTGCCGATCCGTCGGAAGGCATCGACGCGGCGCATATCTTCGTCACCGAGCGCGCCGAGCTGGAGAGCCACCTCGCCGCGTTGCGCCGCCACATTGCGCCGGACGGGCATATCTGGGTGAGCTGGCCCACGCAGGCCTCCAAAGCGCCGACCGATATAACCGATGACACAATCCGCGAGGCCGCCCTGCCACTCGGCTTGGTCGATACGACATTGTGCGCGGTGGATGAGGTCTGGTCGGGCCTCAAGCTGGTGATCCGCAAGGATTTGCGGTGAGCGAACGGCACCTGCCCTTCCCGCAGCTGCCCGACCACACCGACGAAGAGAGAATCGCGCGCGCTCGCGCGGCCTACGAACGCCTCAAAACACGCCACACCTGTCGCAGTTTCACCGACGCGCCTGTGCCGCGCGAGATCATAGAGGCGGCAATTCAGGCTGCGGGCACCGCGCCCAATGGTGCAAACCACCAGCCATGGTATTTCGCGGCGGTTTCCTCTCCCGACAAAAAGCGCGCCATCCGTGAGGCTGCCGAGGCGGAGGAGAGGGCGTTCTATGCGGGCAAGGCGAGCAAGGAGTGGCTCGATGCACTCGCCCCGCTGGGCACGGACGCGGACAAGCCCTTCCTCGAAACCGCGCCGTGGCTGATCGTGTGCTTCGCGCAGCGCAAGGGCGGGATCGAGGAGGACGGGAAGACGCAGAATTACTACGTCACCGAAAGCGTCGGCATCGCGTGCGGACTGCTGCTGGCGACATTGCACGAGGCTGGCCTTGCCACGCTCACCCATACCCCCTCGCCCATGGGTTTCCTGCGCGAGATTTGCGGGCGGCCCGAGCATGAGAAACCGTTGATGATCGTGGTTGCCGGGCATCCATCGCCCGACGCGAGCGTGCCCGGCCACGCGCTTCGCAAGAAGCCGCTCAGCCAGATCGCCAGCTGGCTTTAGTCCTCAGGCGGTGGCGGGAGCGCCGACTTCGCTCGGCTCGGTGCCGAGCAGATCATAGGGGTCGATCCCCTCCTCGCGCCAGATGCGGTGGCATTCGCGATACCAGTGCGGCTCCGGAATATTCAGCTTCTTGCGCGCTTCCTGCAGGTCCATCGCCAGCAATTCGCGGATCGACATGGCGACCAGCGCCGGGCACGCGGTGCCCGTCTTCTGCGCCTGGCGCACCGCCTTGAAAACCGGTGCCTTGCTGCCCTTCGCGCCGCGTTTGATGTTGAGCGCCCCGGCATAGCCGATCAGCAAATGGCCGTGGCTCGGCTGCTGGCCGTAGGTGAACAGCAGCACGCATTGCTCACCCAGCGCATCGCGGCCATACCCGGTCAGCACGTGCATCAGATCGTGCGTGTCGCGGCTACGGAAGCCGAACCATTCCACCAGATCGCCGTACCTGCGGCGGCCAAGCTTGTCGGCTTCTGCCACGAGTCCGGCAGCAGACAGGCCTTCGCTCTCCATGAAGTCGCAATAGGCATGCGCGACGCTGCCCTGCGGTAGCTCGCGCAGGGCCTCGTGATCGTCGAGGATCGGCGGAAGGTAAGGTTCTTCCCTGCGCAGACGTTCCCCCTGCTCGCTCAGCACCAGGTTGCGGACGCGCGGCATGAAGCTCTTGTGCGGCAGCGCTTCGAAGATGCGGAAGACGTGGCTGGTGTCTTCCTTGTCCTTCAGGAGCTCGCGGAAATGATGGTACGCGAGCAGGGGACGGTACTTCGGCATCTCCCGGTCGGGATGGCGAAGCGGCGTACCATCGGCTGCGGTTTCCATGTCGGCAGCGGCGTCGGTGATCGGACTGGCATCGGTCATGGCAAAATTCCTTACTGACACGAATGTCAATAAAGCATGAACCAGAAAGTTCCAAGGCCTATTTCAGGACCCATTTTTCGCGGTCGATCCCGAGCAGCAACAGGACTGCGGTGATATCCTCGCTATCCACCCATCCATTGGCCGCCGCCCGGGTCCTGGGCTTCGCACGAAAGGCTATGCCGTAATCCGCCGCGAGCAGCATCGGCGTGTCGTTCGCACCGTCTCCCAGCGCAAGCGTCCTTGCGCCCTCCCCCAGCTTCGCAGCCTCTTCGCGCAGGGTCGCTTCCTTGGTGGTGCTGTCGCAAATCGGCTGTTGCACCGCACCTGTCAGCTTGCCGTCCTTCACCAGCAGCCGGTTACCGATCACATGATCGAAGCCGAGCCTTTCCGCGACCGGATCGGCGAAGCGGTGGAACCCGCCCGTCACCAGCACGCTGCGCGCACCATGCGCCGAAAGCGTCGCAATCAGTGTCGCGGCCCCCGGCGTCGGGCTGATCCGTTCGTGGAGGCACCGTTCGATCGCGCCCTCCTCCAGACCTTCGAGCAGGCCGACACGCTCCTTCAACGCCCCGGCGAAATCCAGTTCGCCCCGCATCGCGCGCTCGGTGATTTCGGCGACCTGCGGCTTCAACCCGGCAAAATCCGCCAGTTCGTCGATGCATTCCTGCCCGATCATGGTCGAATCCATGTCGCTGACGACGAGGCGCGGGATTTCGATCACATCGTCTGCAAAGAGCGCGGCCGAGGGGGCGAGATGCTCTTCCACCAGCGGCGCGACCACCTCCCGTGTCCCTTCGGGGATCGCGATCTCCAGCACCTCGCCGCAGAAATCCAGCATGGAGGCGCCCGCGAAGGGCTGGCCAGCATCGGCCAGCGCGGTTTCCAGTGCGCGAAGGCTTGCCTCCGACGGGACCGGCTCTGATAGGACGCGGACGATGAGCACGAACGAATTCTCCGATACGGCAGGTGGACCGCTGGCGCTCATCGCAGGGCCCACTGCCAGCGGCAAGAGTGCGCTGGCGCTCGATCTGGCGGACTCGCTTGCGAAGGCCGGGCGCAGGGGCGTGATCGTGAATGCGGACAGCGCGCAGGTCTATGCCGATCTGCGCGTGCTCAGCGCACGACCGGACGACGCCGACCTGTCACGCGCAGAACATCGTCTGTTCGGGGCGTGGGATGGATCTCAGACATGTTCGGCAGCGGATTGGGCAGTGCGGGCGAGGCAGGAAATCGCGCAGAGCCACGCGGCCGGTGCGGTGCCCATCCTTGTCGGCGGCACCGGCCTCTATATACGGACGCTGCTCGACGGAATCGCACCCATCCCGGCGATTACGCCGCATGTGCGCGACGCGGTGCGCGCCTTGCCGACCGAAGAGGCTCACGCCGCGCTCTCGCACGAGGACCCGGCGAGCCATGCGCGCCTCGATCCGGGCGACAGGCAGCGTATTGCACGCGCGCTGGAGGTGGTTCGTTCCACCGGCCTGACGCTAGGCAACTGGCAAGAGCGGCGCGAGGGCGGGATCGCAGACAAGGTGAATCTTGCGCCCGTCATCCTCCTGCCCGAGCGCGAGTGGCTTTACGCGCGCTGCGATGCCCGGTTCGAGGCGATGCTTGATAGCGGCGCCGTGGCAGAGGTCGAGGCGCTGCTCGCGCGCGAACTCGATCCCGATCTGCCGGTGATGCGCGCCATCGGCGTGCGCGAGATTGCCGCGTGGCTGGGCGGCGAAATCTCGCGCGATGAAGCCGTGGCTAAAGGGCAGCAAGCGACCCGCAACTACGCGAAACGACAATATACCTGGCTGCGGCACCAGCCGCCGGAGAACTGGCCGCGGGTCGCGACAGCCGAGGAGGCGCTGGCGTTGCTGGTCGCCGACGCTAGGCTGGTTCGCGGAGAGGAATCGCAATGAACATGACGACCGAAGAGACCATTCTGGAGCCCAATCTTCCGATCATCGATCCGCACCACCACCTGTGGGACCTGCGACCGGTGATTCCTGCATTCCCCGAACCGCTCCACCCGTTTCTCGAGACCGTGGCGGGTGCAGCGCATTACACCTTCGATCAGCTGCAGGTGGATACGCAGTCGGGCCACAGGGTCGTCGGCACGGTCTTCATGGAGTGCGGCGCCTTCTACGATCCCTCGCGCGGCGAGGACATGAAGGTGGTGGGCGAGGTCGAGTTCGTGCGCGGTGTCGCAGCACAGGGCGCGAGCGGCCTGTACGGCCCCTACCGCCCTGTGCGGGGATCGTGGGCCACGCGGACCTGCGGCTCGGCGCTTCGGCTGGCGCTGTGCTCGACGCGCTGGCGGAAGCGGGCGGCACCCGTTTCAAGGGTATCCGGCACGCCGGCGCCTGGGATGCGGACCCCGATGTGCTGGGCCCGGCCTTTCACCATCCCGAAGGGCTCTACCGCGACGCCGCCTTTCGTGAGGGGTTTGCAGAACTGGGCAAACGGGGTCTGAGCTTCGATGCATGGGTTCTCGAACCGCAGCTGGACGACGTGATCGACCTGGCAAAGGCTTTCCCCGACCAGCCCATCGTCCTCGACCACTGTGGAACCCCGCTGGGCACTGCCTGCTACAAGGGCAAGCTGGACGAGCATTTGGAGCGCTGGCGCAGCTCCATCCGCGAACTGGCGGATAGCGAGAACGTGGTGGTCAAGCTGGGCGGGCTCGCAATGTCCTTCTGCGGCATGCCCGCGGATGGTCCGACCGATGACGTTCCATCCCAAGCGCTCGCCGAGATGTGGCGGCCCTACATCGAAACCTGCATCGAGGCCTTCGGGCCGGATCGGGCGATGTTCGAAAGCAATTACCCCGTCGACAGGTGGGGCGGCAGCTACGCAACCCTCTGGAATGCGTTCAAACATCTGGCATCGGGTGCATCGGCCGAGGAAAAGCACGCCCTGTTCGCCGGCACCGCAGCGCGCACCTACGGCATCGAACACCTGCTCGAGTTGACGTAACGGCAATCTCGACACCGCCGGAAGCCGCGCATAGACCCCATCCAGACACGATATCCGGAGAGACGATCAATGCCCCTGCCCGCCCCGTTCGACCGACTGCGCCTGCCGATCATCGGATCGCCCATGTTCATCGTCTCCGGACCGGAACTGGTCATCGCACAGTGCAAGGCAGGCATCGTCGGCAGCTTTCCCGCACTGAATGCGCGGCCTTCGGGCGTGCTCGACGAATGGCTCCACCAGATTACCGAGGAACTGGCGGCGCACAACCGCGACAACCCGGATAGGCCCGCCGCGCCCTTCGCGGTCAACCAGATCGTCCACCGCTCCAACGCCCGGCTCGAGGAAGACATGCAGGTGTGCGAGAAGTGGCAGGTGCCGCTCGTCATCACCTCGCTCGGCGCGCGTGAAGAGGTCTTCCAGGCGGTCGACAACTGGGGCGGGATCACGCTGCACGACGTCATCAACAACCGCTTCGCCCACAAGGCGATCGAAAAGGGCGCGACCGGACTCATTCCGGTGGCCGCCGGTGCGGGCGGCCATGCAGGCACGCAGTCGCCCTTCGCCCTGATGCACGAGATTCGCGAATGGTTCGACGGGCTGGTGGCGCTGTCGGGCTCCATCGCGACCGGTCGTTCCGTACTTGCCGCGCAGGCGATGGGGGCCGATTTCGGCTATATCGGCAGCGCGTTCATCGCGACCGAGGAAGCCAACGCCGATCAGGGGTACAAGCAGGGCATCGTGGACAGCAGCGCCGAAGGCATCGTCTACACCAACCTGTTCACCGGGGTTCACGGCAACTACCTGCGCAGCTCGATCGAGGCCGCCGGGCTCGACCCGGACAACCTGCCCGAAAGCGATCCCTCCAAGATGAACTTCGGCAGCGGCGGCAATTCCAAGGCCAAGGCGTGGAAGGACATCTGGGGCTCGGGCCAAGGGGTGGGCGCGGTAAAGAACGTTGCCACCGTGGCCGAGATGGTCAATCGGCTGGAGCGTGAATACAAGGAAGCGAAGGCGGCGCTGGACGAGGCTGCCGCCCCGTACTGACGGCTAACCGGGCCAAACCCTCACGAAGCGCCTGTTGGCCGAGGGTTCCAGCCGGATGGCCTGCCCTTCCGGCGTGGCGAGTTGCCCGGTCTGATCCTGTTCGCCGGCGTAGAAGAGGTGTGTGAACAGCAGCCGCGCCAGCGAATCCTCGTCCCCGCGCAAGAGAGTCGGCTCGATCCGGAATTCCTGCCCGGTGAAGTACCGCAACCCTTGGCTCTGAAGCGCACCGTCGAGCGTCCGGCGAAAGCTGGCGAACAGGCCGACAGGCAATTCCCCGCGCCGCTGCCAGGCGTCGAAATGGCGCTCCAGCCGGTCCGGTTCGATGGCCACCCCGCCGGGCGTCCAGCAGATCGCGGCGCCGCCGAAGGTGTCGGCAAGGCCATGGGCCAGCACGAACCATTCGCGCAGGATCGACACGCTGTTCCGCCCTGCCGCAACATGCGGGCCGAGCCGCAAGGATGCGGCCTCGATCCTTGCGGGTAGCACCACGTCTTGCAGCGACTGGGAGAAATCGATTCGCGGGATGGCAACCGCCGGGCCGGGCGCCAGACCGACGAGGTCGAAAGTAAACCCCGCCCGGCCGAGCGAGAGGCCGCAGGGCGGCGCGATGTCGCGCGGGCGGTCGGTCGCCGCAAGATCCGGTCCGAGAGAATCGATATATGCCGCATCCGCGCATTGCTGCCGCACGCGCCGTGCGGTGGGCCGCTCGTCCCGCGCGAAGAGGATCAACAGATCGTCGCCGATTTCCGAAGCATCGGACCCCATCAACTCACCGGACATGCGCTCATCCCTTCCTGCGCTCCTGCCGCAAGCATGCTTTGCGCGTGTCGCGCCGGCCCGTCGAGAGGGCAGCCGCATGGATTGCTCCGAAATGGATCACGGGCGACGCCAGTCGGAAACGATCAGAAGACGCCCATCGCCAGGCCTTCGGCCATCGCCTCGCCCAGCGCTTCGCATTCGTCCAGCCGCCCCTGGGGCACGGTTTTCTCGGCGAGGATTTCTTCCGGCGTCTGCGCCTCCATGCAGATGATGATGCGATCGGCGACCCGCTTCAGCCGCCAGCCCTGTGCAATGCGGTCGATCTGCGCCTGCGCGCCCTCCCCGTCCGATCCGGCAGCGATGATGGTGGCGAAGGCACGCCCCTCGATCTTGCCGAGGACGGGGTAGTAACAACGGTCGAACATCTCCTTCATCATGCCGGACATGGTGGCGAGGTTTTCGGGGCAGACGAACAGGTAACCTTGCGCAGCCAGCAGGTCGTCGGGCGTCACATCTTCGGCGGCGAGTATCCGCGCGGCATCGCCCGCCCCTTTCGCGGCGGCGCGCGCCATCGCCTCGCTCGCGCCGGTGCGGCTATGCCATGCGATCAGTAGTGGCTGCTGCGTCATGAGCCCAAACTCGGGCCCGGCTGTCGAAAGTCAACGGGGGCGTGCTTTGTTCTTGCTCTGCAACACGCTAGGCTGATGCGATGGCGACGACGGCCCCCTCTTCCACTTTCAGCTATGTCTGCGGTGTCGAACGCTCGCTCGGCGGGCGCAGCTGGCGCTGGCGCGGTGGCCACAACCAGTATGCCGACGCCGCCGGGGGCCTTGGCGACGATATCCTGACCCAGCTGCTGCTGGCGCGGGGGGTAACGCGGGACGATCTGGACCGTCAGCGCGAGCCCAAGCTGGCCGCCTTCCTGCCCGACCCTTCCATCTTCCAGGACATGGACGTGGCGGCGGAGCGCATGGCGCAGGCCATCCTGACGCGCGAAAAGGTGACGATCTACGGCGATTACGATGTGGACGGCGCAACCTCCGCCGCGCTGCTGATTCGCCTGTTCCGCATGCTGGGCCACGAAGCGGACTACTATATCCCGGACCGGCTGCTGGAGGGGTATGGCCCCAGTGGCGAAGCGCTGGTGAAGCTGGGCGAACAGGGATCGAGCCTGGTCGTCACGGTCGATTGCGGAGCCATGGCGCACGAGGCGCTGGCGGCGGCGCGCGATGCGGGCGTGGATGTGATCGTGATCGACCACCACAAGTGCTCGCCCGAACGCCCCGCAGCGGTGGCGCTGGTCAATCCCAACCGCCTGGATGAGGAAGACGAGGCCGCCGCGCATGGCCATCTGGCGGCCGTCGGGGTGGCGTTCCTCGCCGCCATCGCGCTGGTGCGCAAGCTGCGCGAGGGCGGCTATTTCGAGGATCGCAAGGAGCCGGACCTGCGCGGTCTGCTCGATCTGGTGGCATTGGGCACGGTTGCCGACGTCGCTGCCCTGCACGGGCTCAACCGCGCATTCGTGGCGCAAGGCCTCAAGGTGATGGCCAAGCGCGCGAATACCGGGATGAGTGCGCTGATCGATGCAAGCCGCCTGACCCGCGCGCCGATATCCTCCGATCTGGGTTTCGCGCTCGGCCCGCGAATCAATGCAGGCGGCCGGGTGGGCGAATCGACGCTGGGCGTCCGGCTGCTGACCACCGAGGACCCCGAAGAAGCCGCCCTGATTGCCGCCCAGCTCTCTCAGCTCAACGATGATCGCCGCGCGATCGAGGCGGAGGTTCAGGAAGCGGGCGAGGCGCAACTTGCGAGGCAGGCCAATCGGAACCTGCGAATCGTCCACGGCGAGGGCTGGCACCCCGGCGTGATCGGCATTGTCGCCGGGCGCATCAAGGAAAAGACCGGGCGGCCCAGCATCGTCATCGCGCGCGACCGGAAGACCGGGCTCGGCAAGGGCTCGGGGCGTTCGATCCCGGGCGTCGATCTCGGCGCTGCGATCATGGCCGCGCGCGAGGAAGGCCTGCTGGAAGCGGGCGGCGGGCACGCAATGGCCGCCGGGCTCACCGTGCGCGAGGACAGGATAGAGGCGCTGTCCGATTGGCTGGAGGCTAGGCTGGAAAAGCAGGTTTCGGCCGCCAGTGCCGAGGCTTCGCTGGGCTTCGATCTATCGCTGGGCCCCCGGGGGCTGAGCGTGGAGCTGGTCGAAACGCTGGAAAAAGGCGGCCCCTACGGCATGGGCTGGCCCGGCCCGCGCCTCGCCATCGGGCCGGTGCACATCGTGAAGGTGGATCGGGTCGGCAGCGACCATGTCCGGCTGGTTGCCGGATCGCGTGAGGGCGGCTCGATCAAGGCGATTGCCTTCAGGATTGCCGATACCGATTTCGGCCAGGCGCTGCTCGCGCTTCATCCGGGCACGCAGGTATGGCTGGCGGGCCGGGCAAAGGTGGATACCTGGGCCAACACGCCGCGTGCCGAATTGCACCTGGAAGACGTTGCCTTGGCATTGCTTTAGAAATTGCACGAACTTGGGCTTGACCCATTCCCGTCACCTGCCTAAACGCGCGGCTCGCTTCGGCGCTAACGGCTTTTGCCGGAGCGCCAGAAGCTTCTTTCGGATGTGGCCCCTTCGTCTAGCGGTTAGGACGCGGCCCTTTCACGGCTGAAACACGGGTTCGATTCCCGTAGGGGTCACCATCCGAAAGCCTGCGGCTCATGCCGATGCAACAAACCCTCCCCGAACCTGCCTTTCGCGTGCCCTGTCGGGGAAATTCCCCGCACTGGCTTAACGCGGCGAATCACCCTAGGGCCCCTGCCCATGCACAAGCCGCTCGTCTTGCCGTGGGCCGGCCTCATGATCGCCGCCGCCAGCGCCATCCTGATTGCTTTGTCCGGCATACCGGTGCCCTATGCGCTGGCCATCTGGCTGGTGTGGTCGCTCACGCTGCTGATCAGCCAGCCCCACGAACCGATCGTCGAATCCGATCCGCGCCCGGAAGGCCTCTCGCGCGAGAGCCTGATCGGGATGATCGAGAATGCCCATTCGCCGCTGCTGCTGGTCGATCGCAAGCGCGTGCTGATCGCCAATGCGTCCGCGCGGGCGCTGCTGGGTGAGCATGTGGTGGGCCAGGACGTGCGCGTTGCGATTCGCCATCCGCGCGCCATCGCGCTGATGGACAGCGATACTCATGGCGAAGCGATCGTGACCGGTCTTGTCCGACGCAAGGATGTATACCGCGTCAGCCGCTATGCGATCGACGATCACACCGCGGTAATCGAGCTGATCTCCAAAACCGCCGAATCCGATGTCAGCCGCGCGCACACGGATTTCGTCGCCAATGCCAGCCACGAGCTGCGCACGCCGCTATCCTCCATCATCGGCTACGTCGAAACGCTCAGCGAACATCCGGAGGACATCGACGAAGCGACGGCGCGCAAGTTTCTCGATACGATTCACCGTGAGGCGCAAAGGCTCCAGAACCTTGTCAGCGACCTGATGTCGCTCTCGCGGGTCGAGGCGGAGAAACATGACCGGCCGGACGCGCCGGTCGATCTCAACCACCTGGTAGAGCGCGCAGCGCGCGAGGGCGCGGGCGCCAATCGGAGCGAACGGGTCACTTTCGAGGCGGAAGGCCAGTTCGAAGTGCTCGGCGATACGCAGCAGCTGGAACAGCTTGTGCGCAACCTTGTGGACAACGCGTTGAAATACGGCCGTCCCGACAGCCCCGTTGTCCTGCGCCTGACAGAATCCGCACTTGGCGAGGCAAAACTCGAAGTCGTGGACCAGGGTGAAGGAATCGAACCCGAGCACCTGCCCCATCTGACGCGCCGATTCTACCGGACCGATCCGGGGCGCAGCCGCATGTCCGGGGGCACGGGCCTTGGCCTGGCGATCGTCAAGCACATTGTCGAACGCCACCACGGACGGCTCGACATAGAAAGCGAGGTCGGCCAGGGAACGACCGTCACCGTTCGCATCCCGCAGTATCACGCGCCCGGCGCCACCGAAGACACACAAGCTGCGGAGGAAACCTCCTCCGATCGCGTCACCCAAGTCCCACAGTCGGGGGAGGCACCACCCGCAACGTGAGCAAATGTCATCACATTGTCACGTAGTATCAACAACGCGTGGGCGCTGCCGCTTTCCAATCGGCACCACACACCATTATGCCTGGATCAGAGCCGTTCACTGAAAAGTTGCGGCTGAATGGGGATTGAGAGGATCCGACCGCAGCATGTCACCTGCGTTTCTTTTTCTGCTTGCGATCGGCCTCGGGCTGGCGGGCTGGCTCGCGGGCCGCGCCAAGGCTCGCGCCTTCACGCGCGGTAGCGAACCGCGCCGGGTGGTGGCCCGGCCGGGCTATCATGCGTGGTTCGTTGCGATCTGGGTCGCACTGCCGCTGGCGCTGTTCGCGGTGGTCTGGAGCATCCTGTCGCCGATCCTGGTCGAACAATGGGTTCTCGCCTCGCCCGCCGCGCAGGATCTGCCCGCCTTCGGTTTCCAGCGCCAGTCGATGCTCGCGGAGGCGCGCGCCGTCGCCAATGGCCACGCGACCGCCGTGTTCAATCCCGACGCGCAGGCACTGGTGGAGCCCTTCCGCCAGGCGGATCGTTTCTACAGCCTCGTCGGCTTCGGCTTTGCTCTGGCGATGGCCGCCATCCTGGGGCTGTGGGCCTATAGTCGGCTCAAGCCCGCCTTCATCGCACGGGTAAAGGTGGAACGCGCGGTGATGGGCCTGCTGCTGCTCGCATCGCTGGTCGCGATCCTTACCACCTTCGGCATTCTCGCCAGCCTGGTGTTCGAGACGATCCGGTTCTTCGGCATGGTCTCGCCGATCGATTTCCTGTTCGGGCTGAGCTGGAACCCCGATCCCATGGCAAACCCGGAAGCGCCACAGGGCGACCGATACGGGGCCATTCCGCTCTTCTGGGGCACGATCTTCATCGGTGCGATCATCGCCATGATCGTGGCCATCCCGCTCGGCATGATGAGCGCGATTTACCTCACGCAGTATGCCAGCTCCCGCTGGCGCAAGATCATCAAGCCCGCCCTGGAGATTCTCGCGGGCGTGCCGACCGTGGTCTACGGCTATTTCGCGGCGCTGACCGTGGCCCCGATGATCCGCGATGCGGCGCAGGCGGTGGGCATCACCAATGCCTCTTCCGAAAGCGCGCTTGCCGCAGGTCTGGTGATGGGCGTGATGATCATTCCCTTCGTATCCTCGATGGCCGACGACAGTATCGCAGCCGTTCCCGCCTCCATGCGCGATGGCAGCCTGGCGATGGGTGCGACCCAGTCCGAAACGATCAAGAGGGTGCTGATTCCGGCCGCCCTGCCCGGCATCGTGGGGGGCGTGATGCTGGCCGTCAGCCGTGCAATCGGCGAAACCATGATCGTGGTGATGGCCGCATCGACCGCAGCCAACCTTTCGGCCAACCCGCTGGAGGCGATGACCACCGTGACGGTGCAGATCGTCGCCCTGCTGACGGGCGAAGGCAGCTTCGATCACCCGGCGACGCTCAGCGCATTTGCGCTCGGCTTCGTGCTGTTCATGGTCACACTGCTCCTCAATTTCATAGCCCTGCGCGTCGTCAAGCGCTTCCGGGAGGCATATGAGTAACCCCGCACAACTCGAAGGTGCCCAGCCCACCCGTACCGAGGCGTTCGAAAAGCGCCTCAAGCAGCGCTATGCCTCCGAGCGGCGGTTCAAGCGCTTCGGGCTGCTGGCGATTCTCGTCTCGATCGCGATCCTGTTCATCCTGCTCGGCAACATGACGATCAACGGCATCGGCGGCTTCCAGCGCGCGGAGCTGCAGGTGCCGATCGACTTCGCCGAAAGCGGCTTGGCGGGCGATCAGGCAACCCTCAGCCAGCCAAGCGCGATCCAGACGCTGGAAATCCAGGGCCTGCCGGAGATCGTCGCGTTCTCCGCCGAACAGGCCATGGGCGAAGCGGGCGCCGCTCAGCTGAGCGAGGACGCGTGGCGCGAAGTGGCCGAGACGCTGATCGACGATCCCGGCATGCTGAACCGGCAGGAAACCTTCTGGCTCCCCGCCAGCGGCGACCTTGCCAAGGGCCTCGACGAAGAAGGTTCGCCAGAGATGCAAGCCCTCGCCCAGGAATTGCAGAACGGCGGGCATCTCGCCAAGCGCTTCGACGGAGGGTTCCTGACCCGGTCTGACGCAACCGACCCGCAGCAGGTCGGCGTGTGGGGCGCGCTCAAGGGATCGATCCTGACCATGATCGTCACGCTGGCGCTGGCCTTCCCCATCGGCGTGCTGTCCGCGCTCTACCTCGAGGAATATGCCCCCAAGAACCGCTGGACCGACCTGATCGAGGTTTCGATCAACAATCTGGCGGCGGTCCCTTCGATCATCTTCGGTCTGCTGGGCCTGGCGGTGTTCCTGACCATCTTCCCCAATATGCGATCCGCCCCGCTGATCGGCGGGATGACGCTGGCGCTGATGACCATGCCGGTAATCGTGATTTCGGGCCGTAATGCGATCAAGGCGGTGCCACCTTCGATCCGCGACGGGGCGCTGGCCGTGGGCGCGAGCCCGGTACAGGTGGTGTTCCACCATGTGCTGCCGCTTGCCCTGCCCGGGATCCTGACCGGCACGATCATCGGCATGGCGCGCGCACTGGGCGAGACCGCACCGTTGCTGCTGATCGGCATGCGCGCCTTCGTGGCAACCCCGCCCGACGGCTTCACCTCGCCGGCCACCGTGCTGCCGGTGCAAATCTTCCTGTGGTCGGATGAAATCGACCGTGGCTTCATCGAACGGACCAGCGCCGCGATTATCGTGCTACTGCTGTTCCTGCTCGTGATGAACGCCCTCGCCATTTACCTGCGCAACAAGTTCGAGAAAAGCTGGTGACCGTACTCCACGAAATGGATGAAAAGGCCGAAGCCAAGATGCGCGCGCGCGACGTCTCGGTCTACTATGGGGACAAGAAGGCGATCGACGATGTCTCGATCGATATCCCGACGAAGTTCGTCACCGCCTTCATCGGCCCATCGGGCTGCGGGAAATCGACCTTCCTGCGCACGCTCAACCGCATGAACGACACGATTGCGTCGGCGCGGGTGGAAGGCGATATCGAGCTCGACGGAGAGAATATCTATTCGAGCGGGATGGACGTGGTGCAGCTGCGTGCACGCGTGGGCATGGTGTTCCAGAAGCCCAATCCCTTCCCCAAGTCGATCTACGACAACATTGCCTATGGCCCCAAGATTCACGGGCTGGCGAACAGCAAGGGCGATCTGGACGAGATCGTCGAGAAATCGCTGCAGCGTGCAGGCCTGTGGAACGAGGTGAAGGACCGGCTCGGCGAATCGGGCACCGCGCTTTCCGGCGGCCAGCAGCAGCGCCTGTGCATCGCGCGGGCCATCGCGGTGGACCCCGAAGTGATCCTGATGGACGAGCCCGCTTCGGCGCTGGACCCCATCGCCACCGCCAAGATCGAGGAGCTGATCGACGAGCTGGCGGGTCGGTACGCGATCGTGATCGTCACCCACTCCATGCAGCAGGCCGCCCGGGTCAGCCAGCGCACCGCCTTCTTCCATCTCGGCAAGATGGTGGAGTATGGACCGACGGACGAGATCTTCACCAATCCGTTGGAAGAGCGAACCAAGGACTACATCACCGGACGATACGGATGATTTCCGAACACACCGTCAAGGCCTTCGACGAGGATATCACGCGGCTGCGCGGCCTCATCACCGAGATGGGCGGCCTGGCGGAAACCGCGCTGGAAGGCGCGCTCGATGCGCTGATCCGCGGCGATGAGGTACTCGCCGAACGCATCGTGGCGGACGACCGTAAGCTCGATACCCTGGAAATCGAGGTCGACAGGCTGGCGGTGAAAATCATCGCCCTGCGCGCGCCCATGGCGGACGACCTGCGCGAGGTGATCGCCGCGCTCAAGATTGCGGGCGTGGTGGAACGGATCGGCGACTATGCCAAGAACATCGCCAAACGGGTGGGCCAGATCGAGGGGCGCACCCGGTTCGAACCGCTCACCCTGCTGCCCGCCATGGCCGATCTTGCTGCGGAGATGGTGCACGACGTGCTGACCGCCTACGCCGCGCGCGACCCGGCGCTGGCGCGTGAGGTGATCGCATCGGACAAGAAGGTGGACGCCTTCTACAATTCCATTTTCCGCAATCTTGTCAGCCACATGGTCGAAAATCCTGCGACCATTTCGAGTGCGGCGCAGCTGCTGTTCGTGGCGCGCAACATAGAGCGGATTGGCGACCACGCCACGAACGTGGCGGAGATGGTCTATTTCGCCGCGACCGGTTCCTACCCTCTGGACGACGATAGTTGACACCGTGTCGTCCCGTCGTAACAGACATGACAGCGAGCGAATTGCGAGACTTCCTGTGCCCTCAGCCAAGCTGATCCTAGTCGAAGACGATCCGGCGCTTGCCGAATTGCTCGAATTTCGTTTTGCGAACGAGGGCTACCAGGTCCGCGTCACCGCCGATGGCGACGAGGCGCTGCTGATGGCGAGCGAGGATGTGCCCGATCTCATCATCCTCGACTGGATGATCGAAGGCACCAGCGGGATTGAGGTCTGCCGGCGTCTGCGCCGCGACAAGGAAACCGCGCATGTCCCGATCATCATGCTCACCGCGCGCGAGGCGGAGGACGACCGCGTGCGAGGCCTGGAAACGGGCGCGGACGATTACCTGACCAAGCCTTTCAGCCCGCGCGAGCTGCTGGCCCGCGTGGCCGCCGTGATGCGCCGCATCCGCCCCGCCCTTGCCGGCGAAGCGATCGAAGTTGGCGATATCCGGCTCGATCCGGTGGCACACAAGGTCGAACGGCGCGGGCGCAGCCTGCAACTCGGCCCGACCGAATACCGCCTGCTCAAGTTCTTCATGGAAAGTCCGGGGCGCGTTTTCAGTCGCGGCCAGCTTCTGGACGGCGTTTGGGGCACGGGCAGCGATATCGAACTGCGCACGGTCGACGTGCATATTCGCCGCCTGCGCAAGGCGCTGGAGCTGGATGGCGCGAAGGATCCGATCCGTACGGTCCGCTCTGCCGGATACGCATTGGAAGCGGTCTGAAAATGAAAGGCGGGGCGCGCTACGCCGTCCCCGGCCTGCTTATCGCCCTTTGGATCGTGACACTGTTTCTGCCGGTGGTGACTGTCGATCACGTCAATGAAGATCAGACATTCCCGGGATTGGGGATTCTGGTGCTCGGGACGTTCCTGGGGTGGATGATCTTGCAGTTCGCTGCGTTTGCCAACCCGGTTATTCCTTTTCGCGCTCGGCTACAGCGCCTGGCGCGGTGATGCAGCGAGGCGCAGCACAATGCGGGTCAGCGCCGTATTTCTGGCACTCGCAATCGTGAGCGCGATTTTCTGGCGTGTGCTGCCCGACGATTCCGGCGCAAATCCGATCCTTGCCCGGCATTCGGGATATTATCTCTGGATGGCGGTCATGGCGTGCGCTGCCCTGTGGCTGTGGTTCACGGTGCCGCGCCCGCAAGAGACCTAGCGGCATACTCCGCCGAAGCCGCGGCTTTCCTGATCGAGATGAAAATGGTCGCGGTGCGCCTCGTTGTAATCGGGCGATAACACGGTGCCGAAGGCTGCGCAGGCGCCGTCGCGTACCTCCCGCAGGAATTGCGACCGCTCATCTTCAGCGTCCCAGTGGTTGACGATGGCGATCCGCGTGCCGTCTTCCAGAATGAAACCTGCGATGTCGATTGCGTTGCCGGTGGCATGCTGGCTCCACGGGCCCTCGTCGCGTCCATACAGGCGACGGCAGGAAAAGCTGCCGAAATGCTCGATCCGCGCGACATCCTGCCCGAAAACCTCCTGCGCGGCGGGCTCCACACTATCGCGGCGCCAGATTTCCAAAGCCGCCGCCACCGCGCAGGTCGTGTCCGGGCGGGGATCGGCATAGGGGAACTGGTTCAGCAGCGTGCGGTCTTCGCGCCGACAGGCCCCCTCGCCCACCGGTTCGAGCGGGGTGAAATCGACCTCGCTGCGTTCCAGCACCGCACGGCATTGTGCGGGATCGTCGCGCAGATCGGCGATCTTGGACTTCGTCGCCCAGCCCGGTTCGTCGTCGAGATCGAGCGGCGCCCACGGATTGCTGCCGGGGTTTTCGGCCAGCCAGGCGCGCCCGCCTGCGAACAGCGCAATCAGCACGAGAATCGTCAGGACGAGCCGATCGGCAGAGAGCCGGGCGAACGGGCGCAACACGCGTGCGGCGTTCCTCAGCCTTTCGAAACGGGGATTTGTATCTGCCATCCTCAATGAAAGTCGCGCGATTTCGGAATGATCCGCAGATTGCGCGGATGCCCGGTCGTATTGGGCAGCTCGTCGATCAGGTCGCGCGGGCGGATCGCGCTTTCATGGGCGGGGTCTTCTGCTCCACTGCGAAGGTCGTCGCGCGGGTTGATCTTGTTGGAAGGCAGCGGCGAATTGACGTGGTCGGCGCGCGCCAGCTGGTATTGCAGCGTCTCGTCGGACAGGCGCGAGAGCATATGGCTCGCATCGGTCATATGGTGCGCGATGACATGGATCACCTCGTCATCATACTCCACGCGGCCACGCACCTCCATCAGCCGCGCGCCCATCACCACCTTGCGCTGCTTTTCCTTGAGGTCCGGCCACACGACCAGGTTCACCACCCCCGTCTCGTCCTCCAGCGTGATGAAGCACACGCCCTTGGCGCTGCCCGGTCGCTGGCGGATCAGCACCACGCCCGCGACCTGCACCATGGAGCGGAACTTGCGTGTCCGCAGGTCGCAGGCACGCACGAAGCCGCGCTGCGCCAGATCGCCCCGCAGAAAGGCCATCGGATGCGCCTTCAGGCTGAGCCGGGTGGTCTGGTAATCGGCGACCACTTCTTCGCTGAGCGGCATGACGGGCAGGCGGGTAGCGGCCTTTTCCGCCCCCTCGTCGCGTTCGTCCGCCGCGCGGAACAGCGGCAGGTCGGGAGAGGCGATCAGGCTGCGCGCATCCCACAAGGCCTGGCGGCGCGTCAGGTTCAGCGACTGGAAGGCATCGGCGCTGGCGAGCCGCTCGATATGCGAGGGAGCAAGCCTCGCACGGTCGCGTAGTTCCGCGACATCGCGATAGGGGCCGTTTTCGACCCGCTCCGCCACCAGCTTGGCCGCGACATGCTCAGGGAAACCGTCGATCTGGCGCAGGCCAAGGCGCAGGGCCATGGGCCGGTCGAGGCAACCCTTGTCCTCGGCCGCCCACTCCGTTGCAGCTAAGCTCGACTCCGGCTCGCCAGGCTTCATTCCCCTCCCCCAAGCGGGAGGGGTAACGAGACTTGCCTCGACATCGTCGGCGCTAGTCGCAGTGGGGTGGGCCTGTGACGGTTGGAATTCCTCCAACGTACAATCCCAGTCGGAGCAGTTCACATCCGCAGGCAGCACCGCGACCCCATGCTCCGCCGCGTCGCGCACGATCTGTGCGGGCGCGTAAAAGCCCATCGGCTGCGAATTGAGCAGCGCGCAGGCGAAGGCCGCCGGGTAGTGGCATTTGAGCCAGCTCGACACATAGACCAGGTGCGCGAAGCTCGCCGCGTGACTCTCCGGGAAGCCATATTCGCCGAAACCCTTGATCTGGTCGAAGCAGCGCTGGGAGAAATCGGGATCGTAGCCGCGCTCGATCATGCGCCCGACCATCATTTCCTCATGCGCGTGTACCATCCCCCGACTGCGGAACGTGGCCATCGCCCGGCGTAGGCGGTTGGCTTCTGCCGGAGAGAACCTAGCCGCATCGATGGCGATCTTCATCGCCTGTTCCTGAAAGATCGGCACCCCGAAAGTGCGCCCGAGGATCGAGGAAAGCTCGTCTGGCGGACCATGCTCGGGCGCAGGCGCAGGAAGCTGGAAATCGGTTTTTCCCGCGCGCGCCAATCGCCGCTGCTTGAGATAGGGGTGGACCATATCGCCCTGGATCGGGCCGGGGCGCACGATCGCGACCTGCACCACCAGATCGTAGAACTGGCGCGGTTGCAGGCGCGGCAGCATGTTCATTTGCGCCCTGCTCTCCACCTGGAACACGCCGAGCGAGTCGCCCTTGCACAGCATGTCGTAAACCGCCGGATCTTCCTGGGGGACGGTGGCAAGCGTCAGCGGCCGGTCGTAATGGTCTTCAAGCAGATCGAGGCCCTTGCGAATGCAGGTCAGCATCCCGAGCGCGAGAACATCGACCTTGAAGATGCCCAGATCGTCGATGTCGTCCTTGTCCCATTCGATGAAACTGCGGTCGGGCATTGCGCCATTGCCGATCGGCACGGTCTCGGTCAGCAATCCGTCGGTGAGGATGAAACCACCGACATGCTGGGAGAGATGTCGGGGCATTCCAATCATTTGCTGCGTGAGTTTGAGAACTCGCTTCAGGTGCGGATCGGCAATATCCATGCCCGTTTCCGCCACGTGATCCTCGCCGATCTCGCGCCCCCAGCCACCCCATACGGTACGCGCGAGCGATGCAGTGACGTCTTCCGACAGGCCCATTGCCTTGCCCACCTCGCGGATTGCCATGCGGGGGCGATAGTGGATGACGGTGGCGCACAAGCCGGCGCGATCCCGTCCATACTCCCTATAAATGTGCTGGATGACTTCCTCACGCCGCTCATGCTCGAAATCGACATCAATGTCGGGCGGCTCGCTGCGCTCTTCGGAAAGAAACCGGTCGAACAATAACTGGTGCTCGGCAGGATCGACGCTGGTGATGCCGAGACAGAAGCATACGGCGGAATTGGCTGCGCTGCCCCGGCCCTGGCACAGGATCGGGGGCGTCTGGCTGCGCGCGAAATCGACGATTTCCTTGATGGTAAGGAAATAGGGGGCCAGATCGAGCTTGCCGATCAGCGCCAGCTCATACTCGAGCGTAGTCTTAACTTTATCCGGTATGATATTGGAATAGCGCCATTTTGCACCATCCCAAGTCTGCCGCTCCAGATATTGCTGCGGGGTCATGCCATCGGGATAGGCGCGCCTTGGATACTCGTATTGCAGCTCGTCGAGGCTGAAGCGGCAGGCATCCGCGATATCGCGTGACGCCATGATGGCATGGGGCCAGCGTGCGAAAAGGTAGACCATCTGCTCCGGCGATTTCAGATGCCGCTCGGCATTGGCGTGGAGCAGCTGTCCGGCGGCTTCCACGGTCGTCTTATGCCGGATTGCCGTCATGACATCATTGAGCGGGCGGCGTTCTGGCGCGTGATAATGCACGTCGTTGGTGGCGAGCAGCGTGAGGTTGTGCGCCCGCGCCATGGCGTCGAGCCGGTCGATCCGGGCAATATCGTCGCCGCGATAGAGATAGGCGGCGGCAAGGTGGCGCAGCGTCGGTAGTTGCACGGTCAAATGCGGGAGGAGCTTGGGAAAGGGAGCCCTCAGTTCAACTCTTTCGTCACCCCCGCCTCCGAGCCGGGGCCCCGCTTCTTCTGTGTCGATGCCGAAAGACAAGCGGGATCCCGAATGAAGTCCGGGATGACGGAAGGGGATCACATTGCTTGGCACCGCAATCGTGACCTGGGCATCCAGATCGTCGGGCGGCAGCAGCGCCAGCTGCACATTCTCGCTGTGCGCGGCGAGCATCGCGAGGTCGATCTCGCACACGCCCTTCTCCTGCCACTCTCCCGAGAGCGTCTGCATCCGGCCCTGGCTGATCAGGCGGCACAAGCGCCCGTAGGCGGCCCGGTCCTTCGGATAGGCGAGGAAGGCGAGGCCCTCGACCGTCTCGATCCGGCAGCCGATCACCGGGCGCACCTTCAGCGTCTTTGCCTCGGTGTGAATGCGGACCACGCCCGCCATCGTGTTGGCATCGGCAATGCCGAGCGCGTCGTAGCCGAGAGCGCGCGCGGTCAGCACTAGATCAACCGCGTCCGAACTGCCGCGCAGGAAGCTGAAGCACGAGACAAGCCCCAGTTCGACGAAGGGAGCCCGGGGCGGCGGATCGACGTCATCGGAGTCGATTTCGATCCGACGCTTGTTGGGAGTGAGCGGACCCTCAGGCACGGTCGCACCCTCGCGTCATCCCTGCGCAGGCAGGGATCCATCCACCCTCACCGATAGGCGAAAGGTTAGCTGGACCCCCGCCTTCGCGGGGATGACGAGTTGGCTTGCGGGGGTGACGAAAGAAATGGAATGTCTCACGGCGTGGCCAGCTCTGCCAACCGCTCGCGCACTGCGACCAGATCGGCATCGAACAACGCGGCCTGCTTGTCGCGCGCTTCTCCGTCGAGGCGCAGGAGGTAAGAGGGGTGCGCGGTGACCCACAGCTCGCTGCCATCCTCCAGCGGGATCGGTGCCCCGCGAACCTTCGAAATGCTCACCGTCTTGCCCAGCATCCCGCGCGCCGCGCTGGCGCCCATCGCCAGCACCAGCTTGGGCTTCACCAATTCACGCTCGCCTTCGATCCACCAGCGGCAGGTGTCGATCTCCTTCGCGGTCGGCGACTGATGCAGCCGCCTTTTGCCTCTCATCGTGAACTTGAAGTGCTTCACCGCATTGGTGACGTAAGCCTGGCCACGGTCGATCCCCGCGCGTTCCAGATGCATGTCGAGCAGCTGTCCGGCGGGGCCGACGAACGGGCGTCCCTCTTGATCCTCCTGATCGCCCGGCTGCTCGCCCACGATCATCAGCGCCGCATCGGATGCCCCCTCGCCCATCACCGCGCGGTTTTCGAGACAGCCGATCGGGCACTTGCGGCACGCCTGAATGGCCTCGCCGATCGCCTCCAGGCTTTCGGGACGTACGCCGTCATCGCGTTCGCCTGCCGCCACCATGGCGCTCTCGCGCTGTTGCGCCCCCGCGATCAGCTCCGGGATGAGCGCGGCTTCGGGCAGGTTCTTCCAGTATTTGCGCGGCATTTCGGAGAGCATCGCCCCCACCTTCAGCCGCGCGGGATTGAAGATCGAGGCGTAATAGGTGCGCCACAGGTCCTCGACCGGGTCGCCGTGCGGCGCGTCGGCCTTCTGCGCGGGCGGGCCTTCGCGCATGGTCTCGCCATCCCAGTGCAGCGTGCCCTGCGGGGTCAGGATCGACCAGCGCATGCTCGCGAAGCGGCGCCGGAAGAAGCCCGCATTGGCGCGCAGGATATGATGCTCGGGCTCGAACCAGGCGACGTAGTGTTCGCCATCCTGCTCCTCGATCTGCCGGAAGCGGACGAAGGCGTGCATCTTGTGGCTGTCGCGCCGCACGTTCTTGTCGAGTTCCTCCACCCGGCGGACATCCGGATCGGCCTTGTCATCCATGATCCTCGGGCTGCGCTGCAACCGCCACAGCAGGCGGTAGAGCAGCGCGAAACGCGCCGGATCACTGTGCAGCGCCGCGTTCTTTGCGAGCGAAAGATAGCGCTTGCTGGCGCGTACCGGCGGTGCATCGGCGGGTGGTTCGGGCAGACGCATGCCATCGCTGGCGAAGAGATCGCCGCTACCGCCGGGTTCGACCCACGCGACCTTGTCCGGCGGCACATCGCACTGGATCAGCGCCCGCGCCCGCTCGCGCCAGAAGGTGGAGTCGTCGCTGCGCGGGAGTTGCACGGTGTAATGCGTGTGCGGGCGGACGTGCTGGAGCGCGGTCATGACGGCTCCCCCAAGCCGCCACCCCTGCGAAAGCAGGGGGCGCTGTCGGCATGGTCGTACTTCGCCAAACCCGATCCCAGCTTTCGCTGGGATGACGATAGATGTGGGAAATTCATGCCGCAAACAGCTCCAACTGTTCGGTCTTGGGGGCGAGCAGTGCGCGCAGGTCCGCCC
This sequence comes from Citromicrobium sp. UBA3494, assembly GCA_002377695.1. Taxonomy (GTDB): domain Bacteria; phylum Pseudomonadota; class Alphaproteobacteria; order Sphingomonadales; family Sphingomonadaceae; genus Alteriqipengyuania. Next base: position 100,092 of record DFQH01000001.1, read on the forward strand.
GGTCGGTGAGCATGGTCGGGCGCCAGTCGATGGCGCAGATGAATGGCCGCACCTTGGTGATCGAGACGGTCAGCAGCGCCACATCGTCGAGCCGCAAGGTCCGGTGGCGGCGCGAGGCGAGGATGCGGTGCACCGCCTTCACCCCCAGCCCCGGAACGCGCAGCAGATCCTCGCGGCTTGCGCGGTTGACGTCGACCGGGAAGCGCTCGCGAAACTTCAATGCCCAAGCCAGCTTGGGATCGATATCGAGCGGCAGGTTCCCGTCGGCCTCGGTCGCCTGCATGATCTCCTGCGGGCGGTAATCGTAGAACCGCATCAGCCAGTCCGACTGGTAGAGGCGATGCTCGCGGATCAGCGGCGGGCGCTTCAAAGGCAGTACGGCGGAGGCGTCGGGGATCGGCGAGAAGGCGCTGTAATAGACGCGGCGCAGGTTGAAACTGTCGTATAACCGGCTCGCCCGGCCCACGATATCCGCATCGCTCGCCGCATCGGCGCCGACGATCATCTGGGTGGACTGGCCCGCGGGCGCAAAGCGCGGCGCGTGCTTGAAGCGCTTCTTCGCATCCTTCGCCTCGACGATATCGCTGCTGGTCTTGCCCAGCGCACCCTCGATCTGGCGCGCGTCCTTGTCCGGTGCGAGGCGGGTCAGCCCGGCATCGGTCGGCAGTTCGACATTGATCGAGACGCGATCGGCGTAGAAGCCCGCGCGGTGGATGATCTCCGGGTCCGCCTCGGGAATGGTCTTCAAGTGGATATAGCCGCGAAAATCGTGCTCCTCGCGCAATATCCGCGCGGCTTCCACGATCTGTTCCATCGTGTGGTCGGAGCTCTTGATGATGCCGGAAGAGAGGAACAGCCCCTCGATATAATTGCGGCGATAGAAGCTGAGCGTGAGGTCCGCGACCTCCTGCGGCGTGAAGCGCGCGCGCCGCACGTTCGAACTCTTGCGGTTGATGCAATAATGGCAGTCGAAGATGCAGTGATTGGTCAGCAGCACCTTCAGAAGCGAGATGCACCGCCCGTCGGGCGCATAGGCGTGGCAGATGCCCATCCCCTCGGTCGAGCCGATCCCGCCCTTCATGCTGTTGCGCTTGGCGGTGCCGGACGACGCGCAGGAAGCATCGTATTTCGCCGCATCGGCGAGAATCTTGAGCTTTTCGAGAATCGGCGGCTGACCCATATGTTCTTTATATGTTCTTGCCCGGCTACTGCCTAGCCCCTCGCCACCATGCGCAGAAAAAATCTGCTTTTCAGAAGCTTGCAAACTTGTGCACAGGGGAAGGCCCAGCCTTGCCACGGGCAGGCGATGCGCGCATGATTGATTTCGAGGAGAGGCATTATGGACGATCTTTCGATCACTTCCGGCCTGACCAACCGACTGTGGCGCGTGGCGCTGTGGGGGACGGTTATCGCCATTCTCATCGCCCCGCTGATTGCCATGCAATTTACTGGAGAGGTCCATTGGACCCTCTTCGATTTCGCAGTGGCGACAATTCTGTTGAGTGCCACCGCGCTGGCGATCGAGCTGGCGATCCGCGTGATCGGCCGCCCGACCTGGTGCGTCGCGGCGGTGCTGGCGATCCTGTTTGCGCTGGTGCTGGTGTGGGCGGAGCTGGCGGTGGGCGTTTTCGGCACGCCTTTCGCGGGCCACTAGGCACTTCGCCCCGGAAAGGGGATCAGGCGCAAAGCCCCTGCAGGAACCATTCGGGCGCGCCGCCGCGTCCGTCGCCCGCGATCCCATAGCGATAGATCCAGTACCGGCGCCCGGCATCGTCCTCGATCCGGTAATAGTCGCGTAGGCGCGCCGTGCCGCGCTCGCGCCACCATTCGGGTGCGATCCGTTCCGGCCCCTCGACCCGCGCGATCTCGTGCACGTCGCCGCGCCAGCGGAACCTCTGCGGCAGGCCATCTGGCGTCGCATAAAGCACCGCGATTTTCTCCGCCCGGTCGAGCAGTTTGAGCGGGCGCGCGTGGAACCGCAGTTCGTCTTGCGAAGGCGACTCCGGGTCGAGGGGCGGCCGCCATGCCTGTGAACGCTCCGGCAGATGGCTTCCCTTGAGCACCGGGCGGCGCACCGCCTTTGATCCGAGGCGTATGGTCAGCCGGTCGACGAAGGCGGACAGCGAGGTTCCGTGGCGCTCGGCGGCAGCTTCGATGTCGGCCTGGTTGGCGGGCAGCGGCTCGGCCCAGCTGGCGCGCAGGCGGACCAGTTCGATCCCGAAGCCGGCGTCGATATCGCCCAGCTTCTCGCCGAACAGCCGCACGATATGGCCTGCATCGCGGGTGGCGGCGGCCAGTTCGAGCGTGCGCATGACGACCTCTCCATCGACGCGCCACAGCCCGAGATCGAGGCGGCGCGCACCCTGCCCCGCGCCTTCCAGCTCGCGCACCATGTCTGCCGCCAGATCGCCCAGCACGGTGTCGAGCAGCGTGCGATGGCGGATCGGCTCCATCAACCGGCGCTGCACCAGCGGAACGTGCTGCGGCACCACCGGCAGCAATGGCTCGGGCACGCGGCCGAGCAACTGGTCCATCCGCACCAGAGGGTTTGCGGCGGGCGACTTGCGGTTGCGGAACCGGCGGTGGAGCGCATCGCGGCCCACCGTTCCCAGCTCGCCAAGCCGCTTGAGCCCGAGCCGCCGCAGCACGGTGAGCACGTCGTCGTCGAGCCGCAGCGCGGCCACTGGCAGGTCTGACAGGCGCGCTTCCATGTCGTGATCGGGTGCGAGAATGCTGCGATCCGGCCCGTAATGCGTCAGCGCCCATGCCGCACCGGCGGTCGGCGCAATTGCAGCGCGGATTGCGAAGCCGCGCGTATCGAAGGCGCGGTGCACATCCGCCAGCAGCTTCGTCTCGCCGCCGAACAGGTGGGCCACGGCGGTGACGTCGACCAGCAGCCCGTCGCACGGATCGAGCGCGGACCACGGGCCCCACCGCCGCGCCCACACCGCAAGCTTTTCCAGCATGTCGAGATCGCCTGCCGGATCGCCCGGGACCGCCTGGATCGACGGGCACAGCGTGCGCGCGTCGGCCAGCATGGTGCCGATCCGTGCGCCACTTGCCCGGGCCGCGTTGTTGGTTGCGGCGATGCGTGGCCCATGTGCGGTCTCGGTAATCAGGACCAGCGGCTGCGCATCCGCACCCTGCCCCCGCGCGCAGCCTTCCGTCAGGCGCCAGCGGTCAATCGCGAAAGCGGCGAGCCATATCGAGAGGATGCGGCGAGGTGCCATGTTCAACCAAGAACCCTCTCCCCGTCGGCGGAGAGGATGGCGACGCTTGCTCCGAAGGAACTAGCGAAGCTTGGAGAGGGGGCTGCCGCATCCGAGAGTATCGAACGCCCCTCTCCAACTCCGGCTAGATCGCTACGCGACCCAGCCTGCGTATCCTCTCCCCGCACGGGGAGAGGTGTCGCCAGCAACCGCCCACCATCCTCGCTCAGCCGCCACGTGCCCGGTGGGTGGCTGCGCGCGCGGAACAATTCGGCCTGCCAGGCAGGAGCCCCCGGCGCAGCGCGGTTCCACTTCGGACGGGCGGAAGGGGCCGCGTTCACCGCCCAGCGCTGGCGGGCGGAAGAAAGGTCGCGCGTCCCGTCGAGCCGCACCAGCGTCAGCGGCACGCCGTGCTTTTCGGCGGCAAGCGTCAACCGGCGCGAGGCGGTGAAATCGAGCGCGCGCGGGCTGCCTACGACTTCACCGATCACGAAGGCGACATCGCGGCAGCGCACCGCCTCTTCCAGTGCGAACAGCGCATCCTCGTCTTTTTCCGCCAGCACATGGATCAGGCGGTTGCGAATCTCGGGCGGCAGCCCGGCCCGGAACGGGCGACCGCCGGCCTTCACCGCCGCACGGGTCTGCACCCACACCACCGCACGGCGATCCTCCGCCTCCTCACCTTCTTCACGCGGGCGGCAGCGCCATGCATCGAGCGCGAGCGCCAACGCCGCACCCACCCCGCTGCCCTCGCGCGAAGAGGCGAAGATTTCGCTTTGCGCCACCGCGCCCAGCCCCGGCGCCCAGCGCTGGGCGTGGGTGGCGGTGGTCAGATCGGCAGCGGTGTCGAAAGCATCGTGGATCATGGTGGAACGACTCATCTGTTCCTTTTATGTTCCATTTCGCCGCCAGCCGCAAGCACCCGGCGACTACCGCCCTTCGTCCCGTGTCGAAACCATCCCCCCGCCTCGACCGTTAGGCAGGCAAAGGAGATTGCAATGAGATACAACGAAGGCAAAGCCGACGAACTGCGGAAAAAATTCTGGAAGGCGCTGGCGGACAGCCCCTACCTGTTCCTGCAGCTGGACAGCGATCCGACAAGCGCCGTCCCGATGGCGCCGCAGCTCGACAAGGATGCCAACAGCTCGATCTGGTTCTTCACCCATACCAAGAGCGATTTCGCCAAGCTGGGCGCGGCCACCGCGACCTTCGAGGGTGAGGACCACAAGATGTTCGCGCGCTTCCATGGCACGCTGACGAAGGAGACAAGCCAGGAGCGCTTCGACCACTTCTGGAGCAACTTCGTCGAAGCCTGGTACGATGGGGGCAAGGACGATCCCGACATCCTGTTCCTGCGCATGGACCTTGGCGATGCGGAAATCTGGAACGGCGACATGGGCCTGCTCGACGTCGCCAAGATGGCGCTGGGCATGAATGTGCACCAAGACGCGCAAGAGAAGCATGTCAAGGAAACGTCGCTGTAAAGCTCTTCCCGCGAGACAACGAAAAGGGGGCGCGACCTGCGAAGGCCGCGCCCCTTTTTTTTGTCACTCCGCCACTTCGGCCGACTGGACCTCGCCCCCGCCGAGCGCAGCGAAAAGCTGCGCTGCGCGGTCGGGGAAAATCCCGCCCAGCAGGATCAGCAGCAGTGCCAGCGGGCAGAACCAGCGCACGAGGAAGCGCCACAGGTAGTGCAGACCGCCGCTCAGGCCGTTCTCTGCATCGACGAGCCGCTTGTCCGCGATCCAGCCGATGAAGACCGCCGTGAACAAGGCGCCGATCGGCATGGTCAGCTTGCTGGTCAGCGTGTCGAGCGTGTCGAGGAAGCCGAGCCCTTCGAACATCGGCAGGAAACCCAGCGGATGAAAGCCCGAGAGCATCCCGGTCGACAGGGCGGACAGGGTGCCGAACACCGCCGCCAGCGCCGTGACCAGCAGAACCGCTGCCGGACGCGGCAGGCGGAACTGGTCGATCACCCACGCCGAGGGCACCTCCATCAGCGCGACCGAACTCGTCAGCGCGGCAAAGCCCACCATGATGAAGAAGGCGAGGCCGATCAGCGAGCCGAAGGGAATTTCCTGGAACGCGTGCGGCAGCGTCTGGAACATCAGGCCCAGCCCGCCATTGGGCGTCAGCCCGGCGGCGATCACGATCGGGAAGATGCACAGGCCCGCAACCAGCGCAACCGACGTATCGGCCGCCCCGATGATGGCAGACGTGCCCGCCAGGTTCACCTCGCGCGACACATAGGCACCATAGGTGACCATCCCGGCCACACCAAGCGACAGCGAGAAAAACGCCTGGCCCACCGCCGCCAGCATGACCTCGCCGGTCAGCTTCTCCGGCTCGAAGGTGAAGAGGTAGTCGAACGTCTCCTGGCTTGCCCCGCCGATCAGGCTGTAGATCGTGATGCCCACCAGCAGCACGAAGAACAGCGGCATCAGATAGACGGCGACCTTCTCGATCCCGCCCGATACGCCGCGGGCGACGAAGAACAGCGTTATCGCCAGGAATATCAGGTTGAGCACGACGGTGACGGGCCCATTGGCGATCATCGCCGGGAACAGCGCATCGACCGCTTCGAAGCTCATCCCGTCGAATGCGGGGCCGCTGACCCCGGTTGCGATCAGATCCGCTACGAAGAGATACATGTAGTACAAAACCCAGCCGCCCAGCACGCAGTAGAAGCTGAGGACCAGGAACGCGGACAGCACCCCCAGCGTGGCGACCAGTTCCCAGCTCTTCGAGGCGCCCGATTCTTCTGCGACCTTGCGATAGCTTTCCGGCGCGGCGGCCTGGCCGTGCCTGCCGATCAGCGTTTCCGACAGCAGAACGGGCAGTCCGATCAGCACGATGCACAGGATGTAGAACAGGACGAACGCCCCGCCCCCGTTGGCCCCTGCCTCCGCCGGGAAGCGAACGAGGTTGCCCAGCCCCACCGCCGAACCGATCGCGGCAAGAATAAAGGCTGAGCGCGAGGACCAGCCATCGCGGCCGGTGGACGTCGTTGCGACCATATAATCAAATCTCCCTGCCGCGCCCGGAAAGCACGGTTTACCCTTTGTGTTGGCGATACTTCTGCAATGTTTCCGTGGCCGCGTCGAGACCTGACGCTTTGCGTTTGTCCCATTGTCGGTCTAGCACGCGCTCCATGTCGACAACCTTTCAGATCGATACGGCCACGAGCCGCGCCACACCCACCCCCCAGCCGATGAAGCGCCTGACGGTGCCCAAGCTGCGCGCCCGCAAGAAGGACGGGAAGACGGACGAGCCCATCGTCATGCTGACCGCCTATACCGCGCGCCAAGCACAGTTGCTCGACGAGCACTGCGACGCGCTTCTGGTGGGCGATTCGCTGGGCCAGGTGATCTACGGCCTGCCCTCCACCATCCCCGTCACGCTGGACATGATGGCCAACCACGCCGCTGCCGTGGTGCGCGGAAGCTATCACTCCGTGGTGGTGGTCGACATGCCTTTCGGTTCCTACGAGCCGTCGCCGGAGAAAGCCTTCGAAAGTGCGGCCATGCTGCTGAAAGCCAGCAACGCGGCTGCGGTGAAGCTGGAAGGCGGGGAAGCAATGGCCGAAACGGTCGAGTTCCTCGTCCATCGCGGCATTCCCGTGATGGGCCATGTCGGCCTGACACCGCAGGCGGTGAACGTGCTCGGCGGATACGGCGCACGCGGCCGCAGCGATGCCGAAGCCGAAAAGATCGTCGCCGACGCCAAGGCGCTGGAGCATGCCGGGGCCTTCGCCATCGTGGTGGAAGGCGTGGTAGAGCCGATTGCCATCCAGGTTACGCAGGCAGTCGATGTACCGATCATCGGGATCGGCGCTTCGGCGCAGTGCGACGGCCAGGTGCTGGTGGTGGACGACATGCTCGGCATGTTCGAACGTGTCCCGCGCTTCGTGAAGAAGTACGGCGACCTCGCCAGCCAGATCACCGGCCATGTCGAAGACTATGCGCAGGACGTGCGGACCCGAGCATTCCCTACCGAAGACCAGACCTATCAGCCCAAATAGACCGGCCCCGAGCCAGCATCGATCGCCACGGACACAGACTGTCGTGAACACACTTTTCAAGCATTACTGGGGCTCGCTGCTTTTCACGGCGGTCTGCTTCATCGTCGCGGCCATCTACGCCTGGAGCGGCAGCGGCAGCGTATCGGGCGTGGCGCAGGTGCTGTGGATCGTGCTGGTTCTCTCGATCCTCGAAATATCGCTCAGCTTCGACAACGCCGTGGTCAACGCCACCGTGCTGCGCGAAATGGACGAGAAGTGGCAGCGGCGCTTCCTCACTTGGGGTATCCTGATCGCGGTGTTCGGCATGCGGATCATCTTCCCGCTCGCCATTGTCGCCATCGCCGCAAAGCTCGATCCGCTGTCCGCCATCAACCTCTCGCTCAACGATCCGCAGCGTTACGAGGAGATCGTCAGCGGCGCGCATGTGGGCATCGCGGGCTTCGGCGGCGCCTTCCTTACCATGGTCGGCCTTAGCTTCTTCTTCGATGGCGATAAGGACGTGGACTGGATTCGCGGACTGGAGCTGTGGCTGCGCCGCTTTTCGGAAATCCAGGCGGCGGAAATCGGCATCCTGCTGGTGATCCTCTACACCGTGTCCACCATGCTCTCGGATGGGGACGCGCTGGTCTTCATGACCGCGGGCGTACTGGGTCTTGTTACCTACATCGCGGTCGACGCGATCGGTACCGTGCTCGACAAGGTGGAGCGCAGGAAAATGGCCGAAGGCGCGGTGCGCTCCGGCCTGGGCGGTTTCCTCTATCTCGAAGTGCTCGATGCAAGCTTCAGCTTCGACGGGGTGATCGGCGCGTTCGCACTGTCCAACAACATGATCATCATCGCCATCGGGCTGAGCATCGGGGCGCTGTTCGTGCGCTCGATGACGGTCCACCTCGTCCGGGCGGGCACGCTGACCAAGTATCGCTTCCTTGAACACGGCGCCTTCTGGGCGATCATCGCGCTGGGCCTCATCATGCTGCTGTCGGCGCAGTTCCACATCCCGGAGACCATTACCGGCCTGATCGGGGCGGTGCTGATCGGTATCTCGCTGCTGTGGTCCATGCGCTACAACCGCAGGCACGGCGCGGAGGAAGAGACCGCCTAGTTCTGCAAGTCGTACTGCTTGAGCAGGTCGTAAAGCGTGGGGCGTGACACGCCGAGCAGCTTGGCGCTGCCCGAGATATTGCCTTCCGTGCGCGCCAGGGCCTTGCGGATGACATGACGATCCGCCGCCTCGCGTGCACATTTGAGGTTGAGGGCTACCCCTTCGTCCTCACTCGGCGCTGACAGGTCGAGGTCCTCGGCGCTCACCAGCTTGCCATCCGCCATGATGACGGCGCGCTTCACCCGGTTTTCCAGCTCGCGCACGTTGCCCGGCCAGTCATGCGCGTCGAGCACGGTCAGCGCATCGGGCGCGAAGCCCTTCACCTGCGGATTCATCTCGCGCGAGAAGCGGTGGAGGAAAGCCTTGGCGAGCAGCGCCGCATCGCCCGCGCGTTCCGCCAGCGACGGGATGCGCACGACGATTTCCGCCATGCGGTAGTAGAGATCTTCCCGGAAGGTTTCCTCGCCGATCATCGCAGCGAGATCGCGGTGCGTGGCGCACACGATGCGCGTATCGACCGCGATCTGCTTGCGCCCGCCGATCCGCTCGATCGTGCGTTCCTGCAGAAAGCGCAGCAGCTTGACCTGCAAGGACAGCGGAATGTCGCCCACTTCGTCGAGAAACAGTGTTCCACCATGCGCACTCTCGATCTTGCCCTGTGTGGTCTTCACCGCACCGGTGAACGCGCCCTTCTCATGCCCGAACAGTTCGCTTTCGAGCAGGTTTTCGGGGATCGCCGCGCAGTTGATGGCGATGAACTGGCCGTCGCGCCGCGGGCTCGCATCGTGCAGTCCCCGGGCGAGCAGCTCCTTGCCCGTCCCGCTCGCGCCCAGCAGCATCACCGATGCATCCGTGTTGGCAACGCGTTCGATCGTGCGGGCAACCTTCACCATCTCTGGCGAGGCGGTGATGAGCGTGCCCAACACCGTCTTGTTCTCGCCGACCTTTTCCGCAAGGCGGCGGTTCTCCGCCTCGATCCGGTGAAGAGCCAGCGCGCGTGATACGATGAGTTCCAGCTCCGCGATATCTAGCGGCTTCTGGTAGAAATCGTAGGCGCCAGCGGCGATCGCATCGAGCGCACTTTCGCGTGCGCCGTGCCCACTGGCGACGATGACCTTGGTTGCGGGCGCCATCTCCATGATCGCATCGAGCACCGCGAACCCCTCGCTTGTCCCGTCGGGATCGGGCGGCAGGCCGAGGTCCAGCGTGATGACCGGCGGCATTTCGGCGCGCAGCAGCGTCAGTGCTTCCTCGCGCGTGCCGGCAATAAACACCTCGAACCCGTCGAAGGCCCATTTGAGCTGCGCCTGAAGCCCCTCGTCATCCTCGACGATCAACAGCTTGGGCAGCGCCCCGTTCTTGGAATCGCTCATCAGGCGGCCTCTTGGGTAAGTGTGTTTTGGGATGTCCTGTCGGGCTCGGCCAGCGGCAGCCGGATCGTGAAGCGCGTGCCCAGGCCCACGCGCGACTGCACCTCCAGCCGACCGCCCATCGCGCGCACCAGATCGCGGGCCTCCATGGCGCCGATCCCGAAGCCGTCGGACTTCGAACTGACGAAAGCGGCGAACAGCTTGTCGCGCACGAAGGCGGCATCCATCCCCTCGCCAACGTCGACAATCTCCAGGATGGCTTCGGATGCGCCCTCCCGAACCGCTACGCAGACCGGCGCTTCGAGCGGGCTCGCGTCGATCGCATTCTGGACCAGGTGGACCAGCGCCTGCTCCAGCCCCTCAGGATCGCCCATCACTACACAGGGGCCGGCGCAGGCGACATCGATCCGGTGCAGCGGGCCGAAGCGACCGGGAATGTCGCGGACCATCCTTGCGACATCGAAACTCTCCAGCTGCGTCTCGCGGCCGCTGCCATACCGCCCCAGCCGCCGGATCAGGGCGTTGAGCTTGCCAGAACTGGTCTGAAGGGTCTTGAGCATGTCGGCGTGAAAAGCCGGATTGTCCCCATGGCGCTGCGCATTGTGCGACAGCAGCGAAAGCTGGCTGGCCAGGTTCTTGATGTCGTGCAGCACGAAGGCCATCCGCCGGTTGAACTCGTCGAACCGCGCGGCCTCCATCAGCGCACGCTGGCTCGCCTGTTCGGCCAGATAGCTGGCGAGCTGCCGGCCCACCACGGTCAGCAGATCGAAATCCTCCCAGTCCAGCTGGCGGTCGATCAGCGGACGGGCCAGCAGCACGGCGCCCTGCAGCCGGTCGAAGTGGCGCAGGGGTACGATTGCCCAGGCCGTGCTCGACTGGTCGAGCCAGGCGGGCAGCAGCTCCGCCGCACCGGCGGCGGACTTGCCTTTGCGCCACTGCTCCAGATCGATCACGTAGTCGCGCGAAGATAGGAACGCGGTAATCTGCGAAGGCAGCACCGGTGCTTCGTCCGCAAGCGTGGGCCAGCGCCATGCCTCTGCCAGGACCAGCGCACCATCGCTGTCTGCCAGGAACAGGGCGGCAGAGGGGCTTTCGGTAATGTCGGCCATCGCCTTGGGAATGCGCAGCTGCAAGGCATCGCCTTCGTCCACCCCGCGCGCGATCGTATCGGCCAGCCGCAGCCATTCGGCGCGATAGTCGTAGCGGTGGCTGAACAGGTGCTTTTGCGCGGTCACTTTCGCCCATGCGCGAAAGCGGTTGGAAGGCAGCCACAGCGCCATCACGGTCAGCAGGGCGACCAGAAAGCCGACCTGCGCAAGCCGTGCGCCATCCGCCTCTATCAAGGGCAACAGCCGTGCGAGCCCCGCCATCGCAATCAGGTATGCGCCGATCAGCAGCAGCGAGAGAGAGCGGAATGCGACCTTGCGCGAGGCGCGGAACTGCAACCGGCGCACGTCCGCGCCCAGCGCCATCGCCAGAGGTACGAAGGCAAAGCCGACGACCAGGCCCCGGATTGCGGCAATCTGGCCCGGGATTTCGCCCGAAAACCATGTGACGGCATAGTGGTTGAGTTCGAACACCCAAAGCGCGGACAGGGATAGCGCCACCCACCGGGTTCCGGCCCGATCCTGATGCGACGCGCCGGTGTAGAGGTTGTGCAGCAGGACCAGCGCCCCGATGGCAACCAGCATGCGCAGCAGCGCGGACACATGCAGCGCCGAAACCGAAAATGCGGGCGGCGCGTCGAGCATGAAGACAGCCGCCAGCACCACCCCCTGCAGCAGTTCCACGAAGATCAGGCTGGCAATGACGAAACCGACGCGCTGCGCGGTCTCGCGGTCCACTCCGCCGGCGAACAGAGCATGCAGCAGGGCAAGCCATGAAAGGTTGCGGACCGCTTCCGCGGCGGCCGTGGCCAGGCTTTGCGGCCCGAGTGCGGCGAGCACGCCCGCCCACAGGGCCGTGAGGCACAGCGCGGCCAGGCCGGTAATGCGCTCCCTGCGCCAGGCCAGCGGCCTGCGCGTAAGCCAGATCGCGGCCACCGAGCAGGCGGCAGCGCAACCGATAGCGCTGACAAGCCCGATCATGTCCCAGGTCTGCGCGACTCCGATCATCGCGCACCCTCGGGCCACAGGATCACCCGCAGCGTCTGCAGAAGGATCAGCAGATCGAGGAAAGGGGTATAGTTCTTGGCGTAGTAGAGATCATATTCCAGCTTGTTGCGCGCATCTTCGATGCTGGCGCCATAGGGATAGTTGATCTGCGCCCAGCCGGTGATGCCGGGCTTCACCATGTGCCGTTCGGCGTAGAAGGGCAGCGCCTGTTCGAGCTCGCCGACGAACCTGGGCACCTCGGGACGCGGGCCCACGAAGCTCATCTCTCCCTTCAGCACGCTCCACGTCTGGGGCAGTTCGTCGATGCGCAGCTTGCGGATGAACCGGCCGAGCCGGGTGATGCGCGGATCGTCCTTGCAGGCCCATTTCGCGCCGTCCTTTTCCGCATCGGTGCGCATGGAGCGCAGCTTGATGACGGAGAACGGGCGCCCGTAAAGGCCCACGCGCTGCTGGTGAAAAAAGGCCGGGCCCTTGCTGTCCAGCTTCACCAGCACCGCGAACAGCGCGATGACCGGCAGCGAGATCAGCAGCAGCAGGCCGCTGACCACGATATCGAACGTACGCTTGAGGATGCTGGAATAGCGCCGCCCGGCGGAAAATCCGTCCGAGAAGATCAGCCAGCTCGGGTTGAGCGTGTCGAGGTCCAGCCGCCCGGTCTCGCGTTCGAGGAAACTGGAGACCTCGTGCACCGCGTAGCCGCGCGTGCGCACCCGCAGCAGATCGTTCAGCGGCAAGGCATTGCGCCGTTCCTCCAGCGCCAGCACGACCTCGTTCGCGCGCACCCGCGCGATATATTCGTTCAGATCGCCCAACCCGTCCCGAGCAACGGCTTCGGGCAGCACGCGGTGCGCTTCGTTCATGGCGACATAGCCGACGATTGCAAAGCCGCTGTCCTCTTGTGCGGAGAGCGCCTTCAGCCGCGCGGCGCGCGTGCCCGCGCCCAGCACCACGACCCGGCGCTTGAACCGGTCTCGATCGACTGCGTAGCTGAGCGCAAGCCGCGCGATACCGGTGAACACCAGCGCGAGCCCCAGCGCATAGAGCAGGGTCGAGCGCCAGAAACCCACCGTCGGAAGCAGAAAGTCGACCACTGCCAACAGCGTCCCACCCAGCGAGAGTGCGACCAGCGCGCGGGCAAAGGCATAGCGCGGGCTGCGCAGCGCTTCGGGACTGTAAAGGCCGACGGAAATGAAGGAGAGCGCGTTGACGAGGGCGAAGCCCAGAATGGGCATCAGCCGCTCCGACCACGACCCGGCATCGATCCCGATCTGTATCGCGCGCAGGTGCCAGGCGAGGTCGCCCGCCAGCAACAGCAGGGCAAGGTCGCACAGGCCGAACAGCAGGACCGCGTGCGGGATATAGTGCTTGAACAGGCGAAACATCGCGCTTTGCCGGGCCCTTTCCTCGCGTTCCTTCGCGAGTGCCCGGCTTACGCGCGAGTGGTGAAATGTCGGTAAATTTTACAATCGGAGTGATGCGACCCGGATTGGGCTATTCCGAAGGCGCGACGCGGTCCGCCGCCCCCTCAATCGCCTCGCCGGCTTGATTGGCTGCGTCGCCCACTTCGCTCGCCGCATCGCCGATCGCGTTGTCCTTCGCGACCTCGGCATTGCTCATGTTGCTGAAGAAGTAGACCGCGACGATGATCGCGACCACCGCAAGGATCACCAGCAGAATGGTCGCTCCGCCGCTGCGCTTGCGGCCCCCGTCGGTAACGATCGTGTGGGTGGTGTGAGTGTGGCCGTCTTCATCGGTATGTTCGGTGATGCGTTCTTCGGTCATCGGGGCTTCGCCTCGCAGTGGAATGCCTGCATTGCACAAAGCGCAAGCCGTCTTGCAGTTCCCCGCATCAAGTTACTCGACCGTGTTCTGGGCTGGCCCGCGCAGCGTCCTGGCCGAACATCCCTTGCGACGGCAGCTGCGACATCCCATGCCGATCGGCGTCGCGTCTTGCGCGCGAAGCGAAACGCCGCGCGCCAGAGCAAAGCTCTCTGCAAAGCGCGCCTCGATCCCCAGAATGACGACGTCGTGCCGGTCCTCATCCGCCAGGCCGGGGGCAGACGCGTGCGCGATCAGCCAATGGCTCGGCCCAAGCCCGCCATCTTCCATCACGACGGGCTGCACCCGCCACTGCGCCGATCCATCGAGCCGCAACAGAGGGCATGCCGGGCGCCGGTCCAGCAGGCCCGCATCGCTTGCGCCGAGAAGTCTTTCGGCAAGCTGGTACGACCGGTCTATCCGCCCGAAGAAGAATGGCAGGCCGCGCTGGTTGGTGCGCTGCAGGGTGGTCAGCCGCCGCGCAACCTCGCCCATGTCGGTGCCGAAACGCCGCGCGAGAACCGGCATGTCGTACCCGGTCGACTCGCACGCACGCAGGAAGCGGCTGTAAGGCATGATCAGGGCGCGGGCGAAATAGCTGCGCAGATAGGCGACAAAGGCATCGCGCGCGCCCGGCTGCTCGAAGGTTGCGCCGTCGGCGATGCTGGCAATCGTCTCGCGCGCCTCAAGCACGGCAATCTGCCGGGCGATTTCGAGGTTGCGCGCCTGCGGCGACAGCATCTCGGACAGCTGCACCTGCCGTGCATGGAGATCGAGCCGACGGTCCGTTTCCGGCAGCACCGCGCGCGGGAGGTAGCGGATTGCCAGATCGTGGCGTTCGCGCAACCGGTCGGTCAGCGCGGCGCCGATATCGGCCCGGGTCAGGCGCATTTCCTCGGCGATCTTCTCCGCCGCTTCGTCGAGATCGGCGAAGTGATTGCGCCAGCGCTCTATCGCGCGCCAGACTTCCTCTTCGAAGCTGGTTTCCTGCAGGCTTGCCCCGCCCCGTTCGTCGAACAGGCGAGCGAAGGCCGCGGCGGCCTGCGGGGCCGCGGCGAGGAATTCCGTCACCTCCGCGCGATCGATGCCCAGATCTTCGAACCGTGCATCGCCAAGCCGACGCGCCAGCCCGTCGATGCCGCCGATCGCGCTGTTTTCCTGCAGGCTGCGCGGATCGAAATCGAACTGGTCCACCAGTTCCAGTACGACGCGCGCAGTCACGGGACGCTGGTTGCGCTCGAGCAGGTTGAGATAGCTGGACGAGATCGAAAGCCGCTGCGCCATGCCCGCCTGGGTCAGGCCTTCGCGGCGGCGCAAGCGGCGCAGCGCTGCGCCCGCATAGACTGATGGTTCGCTCATAGGCGCATCCTCGCACACAGATGTAAATATCTTTACATCCTTACATCGATGCTCTGCATATATGGCTGAAAAAGACAAGATACCTTGTAAGAATATCTATTTCTCCGGCGTCGGCGCCCTTATCAGAACCCCCAGCACGCAATTTCAATCGGAGTTTCCCCAATGAGCTATCAGCAGAACATCAAGGACCTGCAGGGTCAGATCGACAAGGGCGGCAAGACCTGGACCGCCATCGATGCCGAATCCGCCGCCCGCATGCAGATGCAGAACCGTTTCCGCACCGGGCTCGACATTGCGAAGCATACCGCGAAGATCATGCGCGAGGATATGGCCGCCTATGATGCCGATCCCGCGAACTACACGCAGTCGCTGGGCGCATGGCACGGTTTCATCGGCCAGCAGCAGATGATCGCGATCAAGAAGCATTTCGGCAGCACCAAGCGTCGCTACCTCTATCTGTCGGGCTGGATGGTCGCCGCGCTGCGCAGCGACTTCGGCCCCCTGCCCGACCAGTCCATGCACGAGAAAACAGCCGTCCCCGGCCTGATCGAGGAGATCTACACCTTCCTGAAGCAGGCCGACGCGCGCGAACTGGGCGGCATGTTCCGTGACCTGGACGCGGCGCGCGAGGCGGGCAACGACACGGAAGCCAAGCGGCTGGAAAACGCGATCGATAACTACGAGACGCACGTGGTTCCGATCATCGCGGATATCGACGCGGGCTTCGGCAACGCCGAGGCAACCTACCTGCTCGCCAAGCAGATGATCGAAGCCGGCGCCTGCGCGCTGCAGATCGAAAACCAGGTGTCTGACGAGAAGCAGTGCGGCCACCAAGACGGCAAGGTCACCGTGCCGCACGAAGACTTCCTCCAGAAGATCCGCGCGATCCGCTACGCCTTCCTCGAACTGGGTGTCGAAGACGGCATCATCGTTGCGCGGACCGACAGTCTGGGTGCAGGCCTGACCAAGCAGATCGCCTATTCGACCGAGCCGGGCGACCTTGGCGACCAGTACAACAGCTTCCTCGATGCAGAGCCGGTCGACCCGGCTCAGGTGAAGAACGGACAGGTCTTCATCAGCCGCGACGGACAGCTTATGGCGCCCAAGCGCCTGCCGTCCAACCTTTACCAGTTCCGCCCCGGGACCGGCGTCGACCGCGTGGTGCTCGACTGCATCACCTCGCTCCAGAATGGCGCGGACCTGCTGTGGATCGAGACCGAGAAGCCGCATGTCGAGCAGATCGCGAGCATGGTCGACAAGATCCGCGAGACGGTGCCCGACGCCAAACTGGTCTACAACAACTCGCCCAGCTTCAACTGGACGCTCAACTTCCGCCAGCAAGTGTTTGATGCGTGGGAAGAAAGTGGCAAGGATGTGAGCGCATACGATCGTGCAAAGCTGATGAGTGTCGACTATGACGACACCGAACTCGCGCAGGAAGCGGACGCGAAGATCCAGAGCTTCCAGGCCGATGCGGCGAAGCGTGCGGGTATCTTCCACCACCTAATCACGCTGCCGACCTACCACACCGCAGCGCTGAGCACGGACAACCTCTCCAAGCGCTATTTCGGCGAGGAGGCGATGCTGGGCTACGTGAAGAACGTCCAGCGCGAGGAAATCCGCCAGCAGATCGCCTGCGTGAAGCACCAGAACATGGCCGGCTCCGACATCGGGGACGATCACAAGGAGTACTTCGCAGGGGAAGCTGCGCTGAAGGCAGGCGGCAAAGACAACACGATGAACCAGTTCGCCGCGTAGTCCTCACCAAATCGCTTGAGAGCTCGAGAGGCGGGCTTGTCACCGGGGCGTCGGGTCGGCATTGCTGTCCGACGACCCCGGGACACCTGATTTTTCCGATGGAGCGGATGCACTTATGACCGACGAAACCCCCAAAGAACCGGGCCGCGCCCGCGCCCTGCTTTCGACTGCCGACTTCCGCCTGCTGCGCGCCGCGCTCGCCAGCCATGCGCGAACCACCGAAGACCGCGAGGAACTGGCCAAGATCAACGCGCTGCACCACCGCCTGGGCACCTACGTTCCCGACGCGGAGTGACATCCTGACGCCAGGCTTGCGGGCGCACGAGGGCAAAATGGCCCCCGTGCGCCCGCTTGCGTTTGTCGCGCCCTGATCTAGAGCGCGTATCCCATCATTTCAGGAGACTGCCCTTGCCCCGTTTCGCCCGCGGCGTGTTGAAATTCCAGAACGAAGTTTTCCCTGGCAAGAAGGCCCTCTTCGAAAAACTGAGCGAGGGCCAGTCGCCCGAAGCACTGTTCATCACCTGCTCCGACTCGCGGGTCGAGACCGGGATGATGACCCAGACCGATCCCGGCGAACTGTTCATCTGCCGCAACGCCGGCAACATCGTCCCCCCGCATACCAACCAGACCGGCGGCATGACCGCCAGCATCGAGTTCGCCAGCGCCGCGCTGCGCGTGCCGAACATCGTCGTATGCGGGCATACCGAATGCGGGGCGATGAAGGGCGCGATGGATCTGCACCGGGATCGCAGTTCGCTCGACACCCTGCCCCACGTGCGCGAATGGCTGGGCTTCAGCCGCGCCGCGGTCGACATCGTCGATGCGCTGGGCGAGGGCAAGAGCGATACCGAGAAGATGCGCATGCTGCTGGAGCAGAACGTGATCCTGCAGCTGCAGCACCTGCGGACTCACCCCACGGTCGCCCTGCGACTGGCGCAGGGCGAAGTCGCCCTGCACGGCTGGGTCTACGACATCGCGACGGGCAAGGTGGACGCCTACGATCCCGAGCAGGACCGCTTCGTCTCCATCGAGGAACGCTACGGGCTCTAGCCGTCAGCCGCCGGGGGCGGGCATCAGACGGAGTGCCGCCCCCGCCAGCGCCTCGGCACCCGTAGCGATCACCGCTTCGGCGTCGGGCGCCCAGAACGGGCTGTGCAGCGATGGGAGGGAACCTTCCCCGGCCTCCACCGCCTGCCACTCTTCCTCCGGCACGCCACCGATCCAGAAGATCAGCGATTCGACGCCGTCCGGGTCCGCCCGGCGGAACTGGCCGAAATCCTCGCCCCCCATCACGCTGGGCACCTGCATCACGCGATCATCGCCGAAACGCTGGCGGAAGCCCGCCATGACGCCTTCGGTAAATTCGGGATCGTTGAAGGTCGACGGCGTATAGGGCTCGGCAACGGTGACGACCGGCAGCTTGTCTTCCGGCACACCCGCCGCAATCGCTTCGCCGCGGGCTATGCGGGCGATCCCGTCGAGCAGCAGCTTGCGCGCTTCGTCGGTGTAGCTGCGGACGGTCAGTTGCAGCTTCGCCTCGTCCGAGATGATGTTGTGCTTGGACCCTGCGCGAAAACTGCCCACCGTCACCACTCCGGGCTCAAGAGGCGAAAGCTCGCGGCTGACCAGCGTCTGCAGCTTCATCACGATGGCGCTGGCGAGCACCACCGGGTCCTTGGTGGTCTGCGGATAGGCGCCATGTCCGCCGATCCCGCGCACGGTGACGTCCACACTGTCCACATTCGCCAGCGCGTAGCCGGGCGAATAGCCGATCATCCCGGCAGGGAACTGCGCGGCATCGTGGAAGGCAAGCGCGTAGTCGGGCTTGGGAAAGCGGGTGAACAGACCATCTTCCAGCATGGCCAGCGCACCCTCGCCCAGCTCTTCGGCGGGTTGCAGGATCATCACCAGCGTACCGCTCCAGTCGTCTTTTCGATCGACCAGCTGCTGCGCCGCGCCGATCCACGCGGTCATGTGCGTATCGTGCCCGCAGGCGTGCATCACGCCGGTTTCCACGCCCGTCGCAGGCGTGGCAGTGACGGTGGAGGCGAAGGGCAGACCCGTCTGTTCGACCACCGGCAGCGCGTCCATGTCCGCGCGGATCAGCACGGTCGGCCCCGCGCCGTTTTCCATCACGGCGACCACGCCGGTACGGCCAACGCCTTCGGTCACCTCGAAGCCGAGCGCGCGCATGCGTGCAGCCAGCCTGGCGGCGGTTTCATGCTCTTCGAAACTGAGCTCGGGATTGGCGTGAAGATCGCGATAGAGCTCCATGAGCTCCGGCATGTCTTCGGACACGCCCTCCCGCAGACCATCGTCCTGTGCAAGAGCCGCCGTCGAACACAGCAGCGCCCCCGCTACCGCTGCAAATGCCGCCTTCGTCACCCGAACCTGCTTACCCATTTCCGATTCCCCCAGTCCTTCGCCCGGCCTGACACAGCTGACACAGTGTCCAAGCACCAAATTTCATCCGATCTGTCGCCGCCGTTCAATCGATCCAGTCGATGGTCCGGAGGCTGCACGGCATGCCATACCCCATGCATCGCAGATTTGCAGCGGGTAGGAAATGCTACAGCCGGTAGGTCAGCGCCAGCAGGATGGAGAGGGTCGTCACCATGATGATGACGAGCGGAACGCCGGTGCGGATATAGTCCGAAAACTCGTAGCTGCCCTCCCCCATGATCAGCATGTTGGTCTGATAGGCGATGGGCGTCGCGTAGCACAGGTTGCAGCCGAACAGCACGGCCAGCACCAGCGGCTCCGGCGGCAGGCCCAGCTCGGTCGCGATGCTGAAGGCGATGGGGGTACCCACGGTCGCCGCGGTGGCGTTGGACGCGAAGTTGGTCAGCACCGTCACGAACAGCATGATCGCGGCGAGCACCAGTGCAGGCGACAGGTTGGACAGGCCGATGGAAAGCGTCATCCCCAGCCAGGCGGCCGCCCCGCTTGCCTCGATGATGGAACCCACCGCGATGCTCGCCGCCACCAGCACGATGACCTTGGCGGACAGCGCGCGCCCCACCCGGTCGAACTTCACGCAGCCGGTCAGGAACATGAGAATCGCCCCCGCCAGCGCGGAAATCGCGATGGGAAACAGGCCGATCGACGCGGTGAAGATCGCACCGCCCATGATGACCGCGCTGAGCAATGCCTTGGATCGGCGCGGCAGTTCGCGCATGCCTTCCAGCATCAGCAGGCTGTCGCCGCGCGCGAATTCTTCCAGTTCGGCCCGCAGGCCGGTCACCATCAGCACATCGCCTTCGGCAAAGCGCAGGTCACCCTCGGCATAGTCGGTCAGTTCGTTCTGGCCACCGGCCCATCGCTCGGGCCGATGCACGCCCAGCACCGCCACCCCGTACAGGTCGGCTATGCCCGAACTCGGCAGCGTTCGCCCGATCAGGCGCGAATCCGCAGTCACGGCCATTTCGACGACGATCACATCTTCGTTGCGGGCACCCGCCTGCCGCCTGATGCGCGAGAGCACCCAGTCGGGCGCGGCCTCTCCACGCAGCGTGCGCATCGCATCCTCGATGCCCTCCTGCGTGCCGGAAATCAGCAACCGCTGCTGCGGCTGAAGCCGGCCGATAGGCGGATCGTGGACCGTGACATCGTCCGAAAGGCGCGGGAGAATGTCCGCCAGCAGTTCGCCCGTCAGCGGCCCGTCCTCGCTCACCCGCAGGCGCGCCTGGAAACGGCGGCGCGGGCGCGTGTCTTCCTGCCGGTTGTCCTTCAGCAGGCGCGGCATCACCAGCCACAGATAAGGCAGGGCGATGGCGGCCGCGAACAGGACGATCGGCGTATAATGGAACACGCCCATTTCGGGCAGGCCCAGATCGCTGGCGATGGACACGACCAGAATGTTGGTCGATGTGCCGATCGTCGTCGCCATGCCGCCGATCAGCACCGCGGCGTTCAACGGGATCAGCGTCTTGGAGGCGGGTAGCGCGCCGCGCGCGGCCAGGCTGACGAAGATGGGCAGCAGCAGCACCAGCACCGGCGTATCGTTCACCGCCATGGACAGGAACATCGCGGCCACCAGCGACACCAGCAGGCCGATCTGGAGATTCCATTTGAACAGCTGCTCCAGCGCCCGCGCGGCAGGCTCCAGCGCACCGCTCACCACAAGGCCTCGCCCCATGATCATCAGCGCACAGATCGTGATGAGCGCGTAGTGCCCGAAGCCCGAGAAGGCGAGTGCCAGGCCGTCGGTCGGCTGCGTGTCGGGCAGCGGGAAGAAATAGAGAAACACCGCGATCACCGCGATGGTCATGAGCGACACGATCTCGGTCGACAGCCTGCTACGCGCAAAGCCGAGAAACATCGCGACCGTCACGATCATGGCGGCGACCGCGTGAAAGGAGGGGGCTTCGAGCATCGCTTTCGTCCGCGATAGCCGCGAGACCCGCTGCTAGGCAATCACCCTTGACTGCCAAGGCTTCGATTTCGCGCGAAAAATGTGGTGCCCCTGGCCCGACTCGAACGGGCACTCCGTAAGGAACTCGATTTTGAGTCGAGCGCGTCTACCAATTCCACCACAGGGGCATTTCCACGGCGCCCGCCCATACGGCGGGCATGCGGTCTAGCGCAAGCTGTTCGCGACGATCTTGTGCATCTTGGAATGCAGCGCGTCGTTGCCCGCCAGCACCTGCTCGTGAAGCACCGGTTGGCTGCGACCGCGATAATCGGTCACGAAACCGCCTGCCTCGCGCACCAGCAGGCACCCGGCCGCCGTGTCCCACGGCTGCAGATCGCTTTCCCAGAAGCCATCGAAGCGTCCGGCGGCGAGCCAGGCGAGGTCCAGTGAGGCCGCGCCGAACCGGCGGATGCCCGCGACCTCGGGGCCGAGCGCACCGTAGATCCGGCTCCACTCGGCAAAGTCGCCGTGCCCCTGGAAAGGCATGCCCGTCGCAATCAGCGCATCGCTGAGGCGAGAGCGCGAGGATACGCGCAGGCGTGCATCCTGCAGCCAGGCGCCGCGCGTCTTTTCCGCCCAGAACGTCTCGTCGGTGACCGGCTGATAGACCACGGCGGCGACCACATCGCCCCAGGCCGAACCGTCCAGCTTGCGCTCCTGCGCCGCGATGGAGATCGCGAAGTGCGGGATGCCGTGCAGGAAGTTGCTCGTCCCGTCGAGCGGGTCGACCACCCAGCGGTGCGTTTCATCCTCGCCTTTGATCTCGCCCGCTTCTTCCAGCAGGAAGCCCCAGCCCGGGCGTGCCTGCAGCAGATCGTCGTAGATCGATCGCTCGGCGCGCATGTCCGCCTTGCTGACGAAATCCGCCGGTCCCTTGCGGCTGACCTGCAAGTGCTCGATCTCGCCGAAATCGCGCCGCAGCTTGCCACCTGCGCGGCGTGCGGCGCGTTCCATCACGCGAATGAGGCCTGAAATCGCTGCCATGGCGGGTCAGCCAGCCTTCCCGACATAGGATTGTTCGTACACATCCACGATGATGCGCGTGCCGCTTTCGATATGCGGCGGCACCATGATCCGAACGCCATTGTCGAGTACGGCGGGCTTGTAGCTGGAAGAGGCGGTCTGCCCCTTCACCACCGCGTCGGCTTCGACGATCTCCGCCTCGATCTGTTCGGGCAGCTGCACGGAAATCGGCTTTTCCTCCCACAGTTCCAGCGTCACGGTCATCCCGTCCTGCAGGAAGGGGCGCGCATCGCCGAGCAGATCGCTGGGCAGGAATATCTGTTCGAAGGTGTCGGAATCCATGAACACCAGATGCTCGCCATCCTCGTACAGGAACTGGTAGTCCTTGGTGTCGAGCCGGACTTTCTCGACCGTGTCGGCGCTGCGGAAGCGCACATTGGTCTTGCGGCCATCCTGCAGGTTCTTCATCTCAACCTGCATGTAGGCACCGCCCTTGCCCGGCTGGGTGTGCTGGATCTTGGCGACCTTCCAGATGCCGCCTTCATATTCAATGATATTGCCGGGGCGGATATCGACGCCGCTGATCTTCATGGGGGTATAACCTTGGCTCTGAGCGAAATAATGGCTGCACGGCCGACACAAGCCAGCCGACGCAGCAAGGCGCGGGCCTTAGCCGAGCGCTCATGCTCAAGCAAGGTTAGGTGCGCTATAAGGACCATCATGAACAGCAGATTCGAAATGAGACCTTCCCGCCTCGCAAAACCGATCAGGGCAGCGGCCCTCACGGCAGCGATTGCGCTGCCTGCCGCCGCGCTGAGCGCCCAGGCGAACATGCCGCAGTCGGGCCGCATCGATACGCTGCCCATCGGGCAGTACGAATGCGCCCTGCCCGGGGATGCGAGCGGACCCGCCTGGGAGCCCGTTCCCCAGCGCGATTTCACGATCCTCAACGGGTCGAGCTACGAAGCCAAGGGCGAACGCGGCATCTATCTGCTGCGCGGCAGCGAAGTGACCTTCACCGCCGGCCCGCTGAAGGGCAGGATGATGGAGCGCACGGGCCAGCGAATGCTGCGTGAAAAAGCCGCCGACGGCACGCTGGGCCGGATTCGGTGTGTTCTGGCAGGGCCCGTCAACTAGGCTGAGAGGCGCGCCGGAGGCCCGTCACTCCGCCTCTTTGGCGAGGTAGGGATAGGGATTGATCGCGTTGGTGGGCTCCCACCACTGCGCGTCCTTGGTCGTGCGCATGATGGAAAAATGAAGATGCGGCGCATCGGGCGCGGCATTGCCGGTCGTGCCCACGGCACCCAGACGCTGGCCGCGGCGAACCTTCTGGCCCTCCTTCAGGCCCGGCGCATACTTGTCGAGGTGCGCGTAGTAGAAGATCGTCTGCTTGTCGGTCGAACGGATGTAGAGCGAATTGCCGCCTGTTTCGGACTGGTAGATGCGCTCTATCGTGCCCGGCGCCGCCGCGATGACGCTGGTTCCCTTGGGGGCCATGATGTCGATCGCCTCGTGCAGGCGCGCACCGCCGTCACGTTCGGCAAGGAAGCTGTCGGACAGATCGTCGGGCCGCACGTTCAGCACCGGGATCACCAGTTGCCCGAGATCGCTTGAGCGGGGGCGCGTCGCGCTGGCTCGGTCGGGCGAGATCACATTGCGCTCCCGCTCCGCGAGCGAGGCCTGCGGGCGGGTTTCCTCACCCTCGTCCTCGGCGGCAACCGTTTCCCGGGTCAGCGGCGGGTTTGCGGAGGACGCAGCCTGGCCCGGGCGCGTCTTCTCGATCTGGCTGTCGGAATCGGACATTTCGATCAGGCTTCCGCCCGCAACGATCCATACCATCGACGTGATGGTGGCGGTCACGATGATCGTCAGGATACGATCGACGGCTCCCATGGCCTTGCTCTTAGCAGACTTGAGCCGATCAAACATCCTATCCCTCCAACGCCGCCACAAAACCCTGAACGGCTGCGACCTCATCACCGTTCCAGACCGCGCCGGAGACCGCAAGGAAGTCCGCTCCCGCCGCGATCAACGGAGCGCAGTTCTCTGGCGTGATGCCGCCAATCGCAACGCAGGGAAGTTCGAAAATCTGCGTCCACCATTCGAGGATTTCGGGCTCGGGCCGCTCGGCATCGCCCTTGTCCTTCGTGGTGCTGGGGAAGAACGCGCCGAAGGCGACGTAATCCGCCCCCGCCTCGCCCGCTTCCATGGCGAAGTGGCGCGATGCGTGGCAGGTGACGCCGATCTGCGCCTGCATCCCCAGCGCGTCGCGCGCTTCCGCCACGGTGCCGTCGTCCTGCCCCAGATGCACGCCATCCGCCTTCAGCCGCTTGGCCAGCGCAATATCGTCATTGACGATGAAAGCGACATCGCGCTCGGCACAGATATCGCGCAGAGGCTCTGCCAGGGCAGCCGCCTCGTGCTGGTCGAGGCCCTTCACCCGGAACTGGAACGCGGTGACATGCCCCTCCCCCGCATCGATCGCGTGGGCGAGCCGGGCCGGGAAATCGCCGCCTACGTCGAGCGGCGAAATGAGGTAGAGCTGGGTGGGAACGCGCGGGATCGCGCCATTGGTATCGGACATGGTGGTGTGGCCTAGCGATGGTTGGGCAGTTCGTCGATATTCAGGCGCAAGCAAGCCGGAAAGGCGTTACTGCAAACGCCATGAAACACGCCCTGATCCTCGCCGCCATCCTGCCGCTATCGGCTTGCGCCATCGTGCCCAATTCGCCGATCGTCGATTCCCAGCACGAGGTTGCGCAGCAGGGATCGCTGGTCGGCCTGCTTCGGCCGGTGCAACTGGGGCGCGTGGTGGTGACGCCGATGCGCGTGACCGAAGACAGCCGTTGCCCGCAGGACGTGCAGTGCGTCCACGCCGGGCGCGTGGTGGTGGAGACGCGGATCGACGGGCCGGGCTGGCGGCAGACGCAGCCGCTGGTGCTGGGCGACCCGCATTCGGTGCGCGATGTGCGCGTAACGCTGATGGAGGTGCAGCCGGCGATGCGGGTCGATCCCCGCATCACCTCTGCGCAATACCGCTTCCGCTTCAGCCCGGACTGAGCTCAGCCCGCAACGCTGGCGGCGTGGATTTCGTCGATCGCGCTTTCCAGCGCATTGTTGAACTTCTCGTCGTCCATATGCGCGCGCAGCTCTTCCAGCAGCGCGCGGCTGAAGCTGGCGATCATACCGGTGTTCTTCGCCAGTTCGCGGCACGCCTCGTCCCGGCCATAGCCGCCCGACAGCGCGACAACGCGCAGCACCTTGGGATGCTCGACCAGCGGCAGGTAGAGGTTCGGCTCGCTCGGGATGGTCAGCTTCAGCATCACCTGCTGGCCTTCGGGCACGCGCTCCAGCTGTTCCTGAAACGCGGCAAGCAGATGCGCCTCGGCCTCGCCGCGCGTCTCTGACTTGAGGCTCACTTCCGGCTCGAGGATCGGAACGAGGCCGTGGCTGAGGATCTGGAGGCCGAAATCCATCTGCTGGCGGACGGCGTCGGCGATGCCCTGCTGGTTCGCCTCGTGCACGACCGAACGCATCTTGGTGCCGAACACGCCCAGTTCCTTGGCGCGGGCACACTGGTCGGCAAGCTGCGGCATGTCCTTCATCAGCTGCACACCATTGGCTTCGTCGTGCATGCCCTTGTCGACCTTCAGGAAGGGAACGATGCCCTTGCCTGCCAGACGCTCCGGGATCGGCATGCCTTCGGGGTTGCAGCCTTCCATGGTCTTTTCGAACAGGATCGCGCCAACCACCTTGTCGCCGCTAAAAGCGGGGCTTTCCACGATGCGGCAGCGCATCTCGTGGATCTTGGCGAACATCTCGTCCTCGCCGTCCCACTCGTCCTCGCTCACGCCATAGCCCGCCAGCGCCTTGGGTGTGGAGCCGCCCGACTGGTCCAGCGCCGCGATAAAACCGTTACCTTCGGCGATCTTCGCCTTCATCTGTTCGAAGTTCATGGGACCTTTCGCCTCTCTGGGTTCGTTCGATTCCCGGCGGCTTAGCCAGCGCCGCCCGCACTCGCAAGATACGCAAGGGAGAGAGCATGCTCGACGAAACGCAGGATCGGCTTTGCGCCGGGAACACGACCGACTTCAGCGACCTGAAGGCGATGATCGTCAACTGCACGCTGAAGCGCGGCGACGAGCCAAGCCATACCGACACGCTGCTGGACCAAGTGCATACCATCTTCGAAAAGGTCGGCGTGACGGTCGACCGGATGCGCGCGATCAACCACGATATTGCGCCGGGCGTCTATCCCGACATGACCGAACACGGCGCGGACCACGACGAATGGCCGCAAATCTGGCCGCGCGTTAAGGCGGCGGATATCCTGGTGATTGGCACGCCGATCTGGCTGGGAGAGAAAAGCTCGATTGCGCAGGGCCTGATCGAGAAGCTCTACGCCCATTCGGGTCAGACCAACGACAAGGGCCAGTACGTGTTCTACGGCAAGGTCGGCGGCTGCATCGTCACCGGCAACGAGGACGGGATAAAGCATGTCGCCGCAGGCGTGCTCTACGCCATGAGCCATGTCGGCTACACGATCCCGCCGCAGGCCGATGCGGGCTGGATCGGTGAGGCAGGCCCCGGACCCAGCTACGGCGACGAACTGGACGACGGCAGCCGCGCCGGGTTCGACAACAGCTTCACCCGCCAGAACACTACCTTCGCCACCTGGAACATGCTGCACATGGCGCGGATGCTGAAAGATGCGGGCGGCCTGCCCGCCTATGGCAATTCGCAGGAGCTGTGGAGCGAGGGAATGCGCTTCGGCAGCCCCGATCCGCAGCACCGCAGCTGAGGCTCAGCGCTCCCCGCGCACCTTGCGGATGATGCCGTCGAAGCGCAGCACCGGGTTGCCGTCCGCGCGCACGATCCCGGCGACGAAGATCGTCTTGCCGCCCGCACGCACGACCTCGCCCGTCGCTTCGATCAACTGGCCCACGCGTGCGGGATCGAGGAAATCGCCCGTCAGCGTCAGCGTGACACCGTGGCTGTCGCCCAGCGCATCGCGTGCGATGGTGAAGATGGCCGAATCGGCGAAGGTCATCAGGCAGCCGCCATGCATGAAGCCCGCGCCGTTCATGTGGCGCTGTTCGGCGCGAAAGGCGGCGACCATCGAGCCGTCATCGGCCCGCTTTTCGTAGAACGGCCCCGCACGCTGCTCGAAAGCGTCGGACTGCCAGACCTGCCAGCCCACGAATTCGCCATCGGTCACATCGACGAGGCCCGTGCCGCTCGTCTCGCCCACGCCCTGGTTCTCGCTCATCGGATCAGGCCTGCGACTTTGTCTTGAGGGCATCGACGCCGGGCAGTGGCTTGCCCTCCATCCATTCGAGGAACGCGCCCCCGGCGGTCGAAACATAGGTAAAATCGCCTGCGACACCCGCCAGATTGAGCGCCGCGACCGTATCGCCGCCACCTGCGATGGAGACGAGCGAGCCTTCCTTCGTCAGCGCCGCCGCCGTGCGCGCGAGGGTGACTGTCGCCTGATCGAAGGGCGGAGTTTCGAACGCGCCCAGCGGCCCGTTCCAGATCAGCGTGCGGCATGTCTTGAGCACATCCGCCAGCGCCTCGGTTGCCTGCGCGCCGATATCGAGGATCATCTCGTCCTCGGCCACCTCGTGAACATTGCTCGTCCGCAGGCTCGCGGGGTTGGCGGCGAATTCCTTGGCCACGACCACGTCGTAGGGCAGATGCACGGTGCAGCCCGCATGGTCCGCCGCATCCATGATGGCGTTCGCCTTGTCGACCAGATCATGCTCGGCCAGGCTCTTGCCCACCGACGCACCGCGAGCGGCAAGGAAGGTGTTGGCCATTCCGCCGCCAATGATGAGGTGCTGCACCTTGCCGACGAGGTTTTCGAGCACATCGAGCTTGGTCGAAACCTTGGCCCCGCCCACGACAGCCGCCACGGGGGTTTCCGGGTTGCCGAGCGCCGCGTCGAGCGCCTTCAGCTCCGCCTCCATCGAGCGTCCGGCATAGGAGGGCAGCAGGTGCGCCAGCCCCTCGGTGCTCGCATGCGCGCGATGCGCGGCGGAGAACGCGTCATTCACGTAGATATCGCCATGCGCGGCGATGGCCTTGGCGAAGTCCGCGTCGTTGCCCTCCTCGCCCGGCCAGAAACGCGTGTTCTCCAGCAGGCCGATATCGCCATCGCGCAGGATTCCGAGCGATTGTTCGACGATCGGGCCGCTGATCTCGGGCACGAACATCACTTCCTTGTCCAGCACCCGCTCGACATCGCCCTGCACGTAGGATGTGCTCATGGTCGAATTGCGCTGCCCCTTGGGCCGTCCGAAATGGGCCAGCAGCAGCACTTTCGCGCCCTTCCCGCTCAGTTCGAGGATGGTCGGCTTAGCCGCTTCCACACGCGTCACGTCGGTGGCCGAGCCGTCCTTCATCGGCAGGTTGAGATCGACGCGCACCAGCGCGACCTTGCCGGAAAGATCGGCGGGCAGATCGTCGAGGGTCTTGAAGGTGCTCATTATTCAATCCTGATTTCATCACCGATCGCGATTCGACCGGGCTCTATCACCATGGCTAGCGCGCCGCCGCGCCAATCCGGCGTCAATGCCGCCTGCAGACCGGGATGCACACCGTCCATGCGCGCGCACGGAGTACATTCGCCGGTGATCTCCAGAAGGCAGCTCTCTCCGATACGCAGCCACGTTCCCGGGGCACGCTGGAGGGTGAAGCCGTCCACCAGCAGATTGCGGCGTGTGGCGGACCACCGCACATCGGCGGCGCCCGCCTCCGCACTCGCCCGCGCAAAGGCTTCGGTCTCGATCAACGAGATCTGGCGGCGATAGGGCTTGCCCTTCAGGCCGCCGCGCATGTCGCCCTTGAGGCCGTGGCCGCGCGTGACTTCGCCCGCTTCCAGCGTTTCGATCGGGCCGCCCGGCTCTGAATGCCGGGCGATTCCTGCGAGCCGCCCGGCATTTGTCATCAGATCAGCTTCGCCATCACACCGGCGGTGTCGATCATCCGGTTGGAGAAGCCCCATTCGTTGTCGTACCAGCTGACCACGCGCGCCAGCTTGCCTTCGAGAACCGCGGTTTCGAGGCTGTCGACCGTGCTGCTGGCGGGCTGGTGGTTGAAATCGCTGCTGACCAGCGGCTGGTCGGTAAAGTCCAGCACGCCCTTCATCGGGCCATTGGCAGCGGCCTTGAGCGCTTCGTTCAGCTCTTCCGCGCTCGTGTCGCGGCCCGGAGTGAACACCAGGTCGATCAGCGAGACATTCGGCGTCGGCACGCGAACCGACGAGCCATCGAGCTTCCCGTTGAGTTCGGGCAGCACCAGGCCGACCGCGCGAGCGGCACCCGTGGTGGTCGGGATCATGTTCTGCGCCCCGCCACGTGCGCGCCGCATGTCGCCGTGCATCTGGTCGAGCATGCGCTGGTCGTTGGTGTAGGAGTGGATCGTGGTCATGAAGCCACGCTCGATACCCACGGTGTCCTGCAGCACCTTGGCCACCGGTGCCAGGCAGTTGGTGGTGCAGCTGGCGTTGGAGACGATTCTGTCCTCGCCCGTCAGCACTTCGTGGTTCACGCCGTAGACGACGGTCTTGAGGTCGCCCTTGGCAGGCGCGGAGATCAGCACGCGCTTGGCACCTGCATCGAGATGCGGCTTCGCGGCGTCGACCGACTGGAAGAAGCCGGTGCATTCCAGCACGATATCCACGCCCATGTCGCCATGCGGCAGCTTGCCCGGCTCACGCTCGCTGGTGACGGCGATCTTCTTGCCATCGACCACCAGCGCATTGCCATCCACGCTGACCGAACCGGGGAAGCGGCCGTGGGTCGAATCGAACTGGAACAGCAGCGCGTTGGCGTCCGCATTGGCAAGATCGTTGATCGCCACCAGTTCGAGATCGTGATCGTTCCGTTCCAGCAGCGCGCGCGCGACGAGCCGCCCGATCCGGCCGAAACCATTGATTGCAACCTTGGTCGCCATGACGATTTTCTCCTGACTTATGCTTCGAGCTTGGCGAGAATCTTGGGGACGATCGCCTCGCTGGTGAATCCGAAATGCTCGAACGCGTCCGGCGCGGGTGCGGACGTGCCGAAGCCGTCGATGCCAATGCGCAGGCCGTTGAGCATGGTGTAACGTTCCCACCCGAAGCTGGTACCGGCTTCAATGCTGACACGCAGGATCTCTTCCGGGCCGACATTGGGCAGGATACGGTCGCGATAGGCGGGGCTCTGTTCGTCGAACAGTTCGGCGCAGGGCATGGAAACCACGTCCGCCCCGATATCGCGCTCTTCCAGCGCCTGTGCGCAGGCGAGTGCCAGCTGCACTTCGGAGCCGGTCGCGATCAGGATCACGCGGCGTTCCGCCTGCGCTTCCTTCACCCGGTAGGCACCGCGCGCGCACTGGTTTTCCTCCACGTCTTCGGTGCGGAACTGTTCCAGCCCCTGGCGCGAGAGCGCGAGGACGCTGGGGCGCTTTTTCTGCTGCAGCGCGATTTCCCAGCATTCCGCCGTCTCGACCGCATCGGCGGGCCGCATGACGAGCAGGTTGGGAATCGCCCGCAGGCTTTGCAGGTGCTCGATCGGCTGGTGCGTCGGGCCGTCTTCCCCCAGCCCGATCGAATCATGCGTCATCACATAGACGACGCGCGCCTGCTGTAGGGCAGAGAGGCGGATCGCGGGGCGGCAGTAATCGCTGAACACCAGGAAGGTGCCGCCATAGGGAATCACGCCGCCGTGCAGCGCCATGCCGTTCATGGCCGAAGCCATGCCGAATTCGCGGATGCCGTAGTAGACATAGCGCCCGCTCGCATCGTCGGCGGTGAAGGTTTCGAGCCCTTCGGTCTTGGTGTTGTTCGATCCGGTCAGGTCGGCCGATCCGCCCACCGTTTCGGGCAGGCGCGAATTGATGACGGCAAGCGCATTCTCGCTCGCCTTGCGGCTCGCCACCTTTTGCGGCTCGCGCACCAGATCGCCGACGAATTCCTTCAGATCGAAGCCTTCGGGGAGATCGCCCGCCATGCGCCGTTCGAATTCGGCCTTGTGCTCGCTGTCGCCCAGCCGCGTGGACCAGTCGGTGCGCGCTTCGTAGCCGCGCGATCCGGCGGAGCGCCATTCCTCGCGCACCTGATCGGGGATCTCGAAGGGAGCGGCCTGCCAGTTCAGCTCCTTGCGCGCGGCTTCGACTTCCGAAGCACCCAGCGGCGAACCATGCGTCGCGGCGGTGCCCTGTTTGTTGGGCGCGCCGCGGCCGATCATCGTGCGGCAGGCGATCAGCGTGGGGCGATCCTGCGCCTGCGCTTCGTCGATGGCGCGCGCGATGTCGGCATAATCGTGCCCGTCGCACGAATTGACGAACCATCCGGTCGCCTCGAACCGGGCGCGCACGTTCTCACTTGTCGAAAGATCGGTGCTGCCGTCGATCGTGATGCGGTTATCGTCCCAGAACACGACCAGGCGGCTGAGCTTGAGGTGCCCGGCAAGGCCGATCGCTTCGTGATTGACGCCTT
Source organism: Citromicrobium sp. UBA3494 (assembly GCA_002377695.1). Lineage (GTDB taxonomy): Bacteria > Pseudomonadota > Alphaproteobacteria > Sphingomonadales > Sphingomonadaceae > Alteriqipengyuania. The sequence goes on from DFQH01000001.1 coordinate 131,701, forward strand.
CCATCAGGCATCCGTCGCCCGCGATCACCCAGGTGCGGTGGTCCACCAGATCGTCACCGAACTGGCTGTTGAGGTGCCGTTCCGCCATCGCCATGCCCACGGCCATCGCCAGACCCTGGCCCAGCGGGCCGGTGGTGCATTCGACACCTGGGAGAAGGAAGTTTTCCGGGTGTCCGGCGGTCGGGCTGCCGATCTGGCGGAAATTCTCGATCTCCTCCATCGTCGGATGGGCGAAGCCGGAAAGATGCAGCAGCGAATAGATCAGCATCGATCCGTGGCCCGCGCTCAGCACGAAGCGGTCGCGGTCGGGCCACGAGGGCGCGCTGGCATCGTATTTGAGGTAGTTGGACCACAGCACCGTGGCGACATCGGCCATGCCCATCGGCATGCCCGGATGGCCGCTCTGTGCTTTTTGCACCGCATCCATCGACAGGGCCCGGATGGCGTTGGCCATCGGGATCAGGCGGGCGGGGTCTAGACTCATGCGCTGGGGTACTCCTGTGCGGCGTCCGGGCCGCCTGGCCCTGCCGCGATTCGATCATCGCGCTGCCATCGACAAGGCAGGCGGCAAGGTCAAGGCGGCGGGGCATCTTGCGGGGGCCCGATTGCGCAAACTGTCCAAAAAATCGCGCCCGCTCTTGGGGATGGCGTTTTTGCCGATTACAGGTTTGCAGGATGAGGGACCAAAGGCTCGAACAGACGATCCAGCGGATCGAGCAGGCGCTGGCGCGGATTGCCGCCGCCGCGGATGCCGCCGCTTCGAAGGATACCGGCTCCAACGGGCTGGAACAGCGCCACGAGGTGCTTCGCACCAAAGTGCGCGCCCAGCTGGACCGGCTGGACGACGTGATCGGCAGCCTCGAATCATGAGCACGCTGGATATCAGGATCGGCGGGCGCGAATTCGCGATCTCCTGCGGACCGGGTGACGAAGAGCGAGTCCGGGCGCTGGCGACGACGATCGACGAGTATTTCCAGCCGCTCGCCCCGCGCTTCTCCCAGAACCTGCTGTTCGCCTGCCTGCGCGCGGCGGACGACGTATTCGAAAAATCGGGCGTGCCCCCAGGGGAAGACCCGGAAACCCGGCAGCTGCGCGAACGGCTTGCCGATGTCGAGCAGGAGCGCGACCGGCTGGAAGCCGCCCTGTCCTCCGCCACGGATGCGCGCGGCCGGCTGGAGCGCGATCTGCGGCAGGCGCGCGAGGAAGCAGCTGCGCGCAGCGATGCCGAAAGCAAGGCCCAGGCGGAACGGATCGCCACGCTGGAAGAGCGCTGCGAGGAGCTTCAGCACCAGCTGGAGGACGCGCGCACGCAGCCCCTGCCCTTCGGCGATGGCGATGGTGCGGAAATGGACGACGATCTGCTGCCCGCGCTCGAAAGGTTCGCCGGTCTGCTCGAATCCTGTGCCGACAAGCTTGAGGGGCGCCCGCAGAGCGCCTAGATAGGAAGCGGCGGGACTGCCCGGCACGAGCCGTAGAACATCCCTGAGGCTATAAGCTTATCCTAGGGAGCTGTCCCTGCCCTGGTCCACCAGTTCGGCTGTGGGACTGGGGTATACGGCACCCACCTGACCTTTTGCGTCAGAGGATTTCCCAGGCACCGACCCATGGTGGTTCCGCCACTTTCTTACCGATCGAAGGGGCGACACACTGGTATGACCGCGAGCGACAAGGCCCGCCTGCGGCGCGAAATGCGCGCCCTTCGCAAGCAGACGGCGGCGCAGCTGCCCGATCCGGTGCGCGCGCTGGTCTTCTCGCGCCCTCCTGCCCCCGTGCTGGAGAGTATCGCCGATGGCATGGTGATCGGCCTCTATCACGCCAGCGCGAACGAGGCGCCGACCCAACGCTACGCCCAGTATTTCCTCGAAAACGGGCACCGCATCGCCCTGCCCCGCCTGCTGGCACAAGACGGCGCGATGCGCTTCGCCGAGCATACGGACCCGCTGGGCGGCAGCGACCTCGAACCGGGCCCGCACGGCCTGATGCAGCCCGGCGCGGATGCGGCGGACCTTGTGCCCGACGTACTGTTCGTCCCGCTGCTCGCCTTCGACAGCGCTGGCGGGCGCCTGGGCCAGGGCGGCGGCTATTACGACCGCTGGATGGCAGACCACAGGGACGTATTGCGGATCGGGCTGGCGTGGGACACGCAGGCGATCGACCGGGTGCCGATGGAGGCGCACGATATGCCGCTTCACCGCGTGGTCACGCCGACCCGCGTGTTCGGCCCCTTCGATAAAGAGGACGCGGAATGAGGCACGAACCCAACTGGCGCATTCCTGTCGGTATCCTCGGCCTGCTGCTGGGGCTAGCGATCTACGCCATCGTGATCGCGCGCTATGTCCCTTCGCTCGTAATGGGATGGCCCGTGCTGCTGCAGACCGTCGTTTACCTGGTCCTCGGCGTGATCTGGCTGCTGCCTTTGAAGCGCTTCCTGATCTGGATGGAAACGGGCCGCTGGGGCTGACGCGGAACCGGGTTCGCAGTGCCGCCGTTTTGCGCGCATGCCCGAACTTCCCGAAGCCGAAGCCAACCGCCTCAGGATCGCACGCGATTGCCTCAATCGCACGATCGAGGCGGCCGAGCCGGGCGACGACACCGATCATATCGAGCTGCCAGGCGACAACGAGCGGGGGCGACTGGTGGGCCATCAGTTCACGCAAACCCACCGCCACGGAAAGCTGATCTTCGCTGGGTCCGGGGCTGGCCCGTGGATCGCGGTGCATCTGGGCATGACCGGCTCTCTGCGCCCCTTCGATGCGGATGACGGCCCGCCCGACTATGCAAAATTCGTGATCCGCTTCGAAGGAGAGCGGCGGCTGGCCTTCCGCTGCCCGCGCAAGCTCGGCTGGGTGCGCGTGGTCGACAGCCCGCAAGCCGAGATCGACCGCATAGAATTCGGCCCGGACGCGCTCGAGATTTCACGCGATGCCTTTGTCGAGGTGATCGGCACATCGCGCGGGGCGATAAAATCCGCGCTGATGCAGCAGAAGAAGCTCGCCGGAATCGGCAACCTTTGGTCCGACGAAATCCTGTTTCGCCTCGGCATCGACCCGCAGCGCAAGGGCACCAAGCTGGACGAGGGGCAGCTAGGGGAAATGTACGACGCGATGCGCGACATTCTTCGCGCGGTGGTCGATACGCAGGCGGACTACAGCAAGCTGCCGGAGTGTTGGCTGATCCACACCCGGGACGAAGGTGCCGAGTGCCCGCAATGCGGCGGCACGATCACCCGCACCAAGGTGGGCGGGCGCAGCGCGTTTCACTGCACCCGCCACCAGGACTAGCGCCTAGAAACTGAAGACGAACGTCTCGCGTCCATCCTTCTCCATCGCACGCTGGAACGAGGGGGTCTCGCGCATCTGTTCCATCCATCGCTGGCAGTTGGGACGATCCTTCAGCCGCCCCTGCGCATCGGCGGACGCGATGGAATAGCACATGGAGATATCCGCTGCCGTCAGGTGATCGCCCGCGATCCACCTGTTGCGCGCCAGATCGATCTCCAGCTTGTCGAACAGGGTTTTCAGCCGCGGCGCGACCAGCATTTCGCGGACCGTATCGGTCGCCTTGCCGATCACCGGGCGGACCAGCGCAGGCGAACGGTCCTTCATCATGGTCAGCAGGCCGTTGAAGAACTGCATCGGCATCAGGCTGCCGACCCCGGCGTGGAACCAGAACAAGTAATCCGTCCGGCTGGAATCGCCCGGCGCAGGGCGCAGCGGGCTGTCCGGGTGCGAATCGAGGATATAGTCGATCACGGCGTTGCTCTCCGCCAGCACGAGCCCGTTATCGTCGGTGATGACAGGCGCGGTACCCAGCGGAGAGAGCGCCTTGTAGGTCGCCGGGGCCAGACGGGTCTGCGGATCGCGCTCGTATATCTTCAGCTCGTATGGCGCGCCGAGCTCTTCCAGCAGCCAGAGGATGCGGAAGCTCTGCGAATATTCGAGATGGTGGAGCGTAATCATCGTTGCGTGTCCTTCTGCCATGTGCGCCATGCGGTGCATGAGCGAACGTGGGGACGCAACGCCAATCGGCGGTGGGGCGACATTTCGGAAATGAAATGGCGCGAGTGACGGGACTCGAACCCGCGACCTCCGGCGTGACAGGCCGGCGCTCTAACCAACTGAGCTACACCCGCGCAAACACGAGGGAGAAGGTGTCTCCGCTGCGTGGGAGCGGCGCGCTTAAGCCACACCCGCGAAGGTGTCAATGGCCACCAACACCCCTTTTTCAAATCCTTTGTGCGCAACGTGGTTAGCGGCGTGTTTACGCTATTTTGAGCTTTCCCTGCGAGAGACCTTCCCAGTCCGCGAAACCGGCAGGGGGGCCGTTTCCATGCGCGTGAAAATGCCAATCGCAGCGATCGCCCTGGCCATGGCCAGCGCAGCCGGCGCGCAATCGCTGGTCGAGATCGACCGCGAGGTTTTTGTCGAGACTTCCGAAGAGCGTGACGGGGCCGTGCAACGCGTCCTCGCGCCCGCCGAAACGCTGGAGCGCGGCGATACCGTGGTGCTGATGCTGGCATGGCGCAGCCCGCAGGATCGGCCCTTCACCATTTCGAGCCGCGTGCCACGCACGCTCGCCTTCCGGGGCAGCGGTCGGGACACGCCGCAGGTATCGGTGGATGGCGGGCGGACCTGGGGCCACCTGTCGCAGCTGCGCATCAACGGCCGCGCCGCGACATCGGCGGATGTCACGAACATACGCTGGGATGTCTCCAACCCGCGCGCCGCACGCGGGCGCGGCGTGTTCACTTACAGCGCGGTGGTCCGCTGATCAGTTCGCCAGAATAAGCGCGGGCGATTCGAGGCGCTTCTTGAGCGCCTGGATGAAGCTTGCCGCATCCCAGCCATCGACGACGCGGTGATCGCAACTGATCGAGATATTCATCAGCTTGCGCTTCTCCACCCTCTCGACACCATCCGCGCCGGTCACGAACATGGGCCGCTCGACGATCTTGTTCGGGCCGATGATGGCGACTTCGGGCCGGTTGATGACGGGCGTGGTGGCAATGCCGCCCAGGGGGCCGAGTGAGGTGACGGTCAGCGTGCCGCCCTGCATCTCGTCCGACTTGGCCTTGCCGGTCCGCGCGGCTTCGGCCAGGCGGCCGATCTCGCGCGCGAGCTGCCACAGGTTCTGCCCCTGCGCATTCTTGATCACGGGCACCATCAGCCCCGCATGGGTCTGCGCGGCCATGCCCATGTTGACCGATCCGTGGCGCGTCACCACGCCCTCCTCGTCATCATAGGTCGCGTTGATCATCGGGAATTCTGGCAGCGTCTGGCAGATCGCGGTGATCAGCAGCGGCAGGATCGTCAGCTTGGGCTTGTCGCCCCGCCCCTCGTTCAGCTGCGCGCGCATCTCTTCCAGCGCGGTCACGTCGACCTCGTCCACATAGGTGAAATGCGGGATGTTGCGCTTGGACGCCGCCATGTTCTGCGCGATCCGGCGGCGCATGCCGATGACCTTCACGGTCTCGTCCTCGCGCGGGCCGGTGGCGGGCGAATAGCCGCCCGAATAGGCGAGGAACTGGTCCAGGTCGCCGTGGCGAATGCGGCCGTCCTCGGCCGATTTCACCTGCGCCAGATCGATGCCCAGATCCTTGGCGCGCTTGCGCACCGCCGGGCTGGCGAGGACCTTTGTATCGGCCTTCGGCGCGCTCTTTTCGACCGGCTGTTTCGGCGCGGGCTCGGGATCGGCCTCGTGCGCGTCGTCGGCATCGCTGGCGTCCGGATTCTCGACCTCGATCCGCTCTTCGACCTCGTCGTCCTTGGGCGCAGGGGCCGGTGCGGGGGCAGGCGCAGAATCGGCTTCTGCCTCTGCCGCCTTGGCGTTTTCCTCGGCCACATCGTCGGGAATTTCGCCCTCGACCTCGATCGTGACGAGCATCGAACCGATGGCGATGGTGTCGCCCACCTCGCCCGCGACCTCGATGACCTTGCCCGCCACCGGGCTTTCCATTTCGACCGTCGCCTTGTCGGTCATCATGTCGGCGATCTGCTGGTCTTCCTCGACCATGTCGCCGACCGAAACGTGCCAGGCCACGATTTCGGCCTCGGCAATGCCTTCGCCGATGTCGGGCAGGTTGAAGGTGAATTTCGCCATGGGGTTCAGTCCTTCAGGATCTTGTCGAGAGCCGCGCCGATGCGCACCGGGCCGGGGAAGAAGGCCCATTCGAGGCTGTGGGGATAGGGCGTGTCGAAGCCCGTTACGCGCGCGATGGGCGCTTCGAGGTGGTAGAAGCAGCGTTCCTGCACCAGCGCGGAAAGTTCGGCGCCGAAGCCGGAGGTGCGCGTCGCCTCATGGACGATCATGCATCTCCCCGTCTTCTTCACAGACTTTTCCACAGCCTCGATGTCGAGCGGGACGAGCGTGCGCAGATCGAGAATATCGGCCTCGACGCCCTTCTCCTCCAGCACGGCCTTGGCGACGTGAACCATGGTGCCATAGGTCAGCACGGTCAGCTGGTCGCCCTCGGTCACGAGCCGCGCCTTGCCGAGCGGGATCGAATAATGCCCTTGGGGCACCACGCTGTCCGGGTGCGACTTCCAGTTCTGCACCGGACGGTCGAAGAAGCCGTCGAACGGGCCGTTGTAGATGCGCTTGGGCTCGAAGAAGATGACTGGGTCATTGTCTTCGATACAGGAAATCAGCAGGCCCTTCGCGTCGTAGGGCGTGGCCGGGATCACGGTCTTGATGCCCGAGGCGTGGGTGAACAGCGATTCGGGGCTCTGGCTGTGCGTCTGCCCGCCGAAGATGCCGCCGCCGAATGGCGTGCGCACGGTCATCGGCACGTTGTATTCGCCCGCACTGCGATAACGGATGCGCGCCGCCTCGCTGATGATCTGGTCGTAGCCGGGGTAGATATAGTCCGCGAACTGGATTTCGGGCACCGGACGCAGGCCATAGGCGCCCATCCCGATGGCGGCTGCGATGATCCCGCATTCCGAAATCGGCGTATCGAACGCGCGGGTCTTGCCGTATTTTTCCTGCAGCCCCGCGGTGCAGCGGAAGACGCCGCCGAAATAGCCCGCATCCTCGCCGAACACGACCACGTTCTCGTCGCGGCCCATCGCCACATCGAGCGCGTCGTTGATCGCCTCGATCATGTTCAAGCGGCGGTCGTCGCCGGTCGCGTGCCGGCCCTGCTTGGGCTTGGGCTTGTCCTTGGTCTCGCTCATCAGTGCGGCACCCCGTCCGGATATTTGGTTTCGCGTTCGCTCTCGGCCTGCTCGTTCTGCTCGCGCAGATGCCATGGCTCTTCCTCGAACACGTCTTCGAACATCGTGCTGAAGGGCTGGTGCATGCCGTGGCCAAGGATGCCGTTCTTTTCGCCCTCCTTGGTGTCCTTCTTGACCTTTTCGGCCGCCTTCAGGTCCATTTCGGCCTGGCGCTCCTCGTCCCATTCACCCAGCTCGATCAGGTGGTTCTTCAGCCGCACCACGGGATCGCCCAGCGGCCATGCCTCGCGCTCCTGCGCGCTGCGATAGCCGGAGGGATCGTCCGAGGTCGAATGGCCTTCCGCGCGATAGGTGAAGAACTCGATCAGCGTGGGCCCGGCATTGGTCCGCGCACGGTCCGCGGCCCACTTCTCCGCCGCGTAGCAGGCCAGCGGATCGTTTCCGTCGACGCGCAGCCCGGCAATGCCATAGCCGATCGCGCGGCTGGCGAAGGTCGCCTGCTCGCCGCCCGCAAAGCCGGAAAAGCTGGAAATCGCCCACTGGTTATTGATGACGTTCAGGATCACCGGTGCCTGATAGACGCTGGCGAAGGTGCAGGCGGCATGGAAGTCGTTTTCCGCGGTGCTGCCCTCGCCCACCCAGGTCGCGGCGATGCGGGTATCGTTCTTGATCGCGCTTGCCATGGCCCAGCCAACCGCCTGCGGGGTCTGCGTGGCGAGGTTGCCGGAGATGCTGAAGAAGCTGTGCTCGCGGCTGGAATACATGATCGGCAGCTGGCGGCCCTTCAGCTTGTCGCCGCTGTTCGAATAGATCTGGTTGATCATTTCGATCAGCGGATAGCCGCGCACGATCAGCACGCCCTGCTGGCGATAGCTGGGGAACACCATGTCATCCGGCTGCAGCGCCATCGCGGTGGAGATGCTGGTCGCCTCCTCCCCGGTGCATTTCATGTAGAAGCTGGTCTTGCCCTGCCTCTGCCCGCGGAACATCCGCTCGTCGAACGCGCGCACCAGAGCGAAGTGGTGCAGCATTTCGCGCAGGGTATCCGGATCGAGCTTGGGATCCCACGGCCCGTGCGCGCGGTTGTCGTCACCCAGAACGCGGATCAGGTCCGTGCACAGACCATGCGTTTCCTCCGGGTCGCAAGCCTCGTCGGGCCGCGGCTGGGCGCCTGCCTCGGGGATCTCGATCGCGGAAAAATCCACGTCATCTGCATCCGGCCGATAGCTCGGCTCGGGCACATGCAGGGTGAGGTGCGGCTGGTTCTTGCCGTCTGCGTTTCGCTTGGGCCGGTCGGCCATGCGTCTCTCTCCCGGCGCCTTCCCAACGAAGACGCATTGTTTCTCTCACGCGACCGGATATTGCGTGCGCCTGTAATGGTCAAGCGCTGGCCATCCGCATCGTCAGACCGCGACGGGGGCCTTGATGGCGGCGTGCGGACTGTAGCCGCTTACCGCGAAATCCTCGATCGTGTAACCGAAGATGCTCGGTGCGCGCCTGCTAATCTCAAGCGTCGGGCGCCCTCGCGGTTCCCGTTCCAGCTGTTCGCGAATCAGCGCCTCGTGATTGAGATAGAGGTGCGTGTCGCCCCCCATCCACACCAGTTCGCCCGGTTCCAGGTCGGTCTGCTGCGCGATCATCCGGGTGAGTAGCGCGGCGCCGAACAGGTTGAACGGCAGGCCCAGCGCCACGTCGCAGCTGCGCTGGTAGAGCAGGCAGTTAAGCTGCGTGCCATCCGCGCCGACATGGAACTGGTAGGTCTTGTGGCACGGCGGCAGCGCCATCCGGTCCAGCTCGGCCACGTTCCAGCCTTCGATGATGTGGCGCCGGCTGCCCGGGTTGGTGCGCAGGCTCTCGATCACCTGAGAAACCTGATCGATCCCCTCGCCCTTCTCGTAAAGGCCATCGGGGCGATAGCGGTAGGTCGGCCAGTCGACCCATTGCTTGCCATAGACCGGGCCGAGATCGCCCCAGCGCGCGGCGAAGGATTCATCGTCCGCGATGCGCTGCACGAAATCGTCGAGCGCAATGTCGTCGCCCGTTTCCCTGACGTAGCGCGCGTGCGGCCACTCGTTCCAGATCTTCACGCCCTGCAGCACCAGCGGGCGGATGTTGGTCTCGCCCGTGAGGAACCACAGCATCTCGCGCGCTGCCGCCTTCCAGAAAACGCGCTTGGTGGTGAGCAGCGGAACCGCATTCTCGGCAAGGCTGAAGCGCAGCTGCGCGCCGAAGATCGATCGGGTGCCCACGCCTGTGCGATCGACGCGTTCGTCGCCCTCGCGCCAGATGCGCGCCATCAGGTCGAGGTATTGCTGTTCGTAATGCGATTCGGACACGTTGTGCGCTCGTTTGGCCAGGGCCGGACCAATAGGACAAATCTTCCGCGAATGTCCGCTTGCGTGTGCGGTGATCCACACCTATAGGGCCGCCTCTGCCTCGCGGGGTCCGCCCCGCAAGCATCCGGTCGGGGAGTAGCTCAGCCTGGTAGAGCACTGTCTTCGGGAGGCAGGGGCCGGAGGTTCGAATCCTCTCTCCCCGACCAATTAGGCTTTTCTGCTACAAAACAAATACTTACCGAAACGATGCGTGACACGAGCCGTGACACTCGACGGTCACCGCGCCCATCGCTCATCGGTTCGATCGATCACCAGCGGCCCCTCGTAGGCAACGGCAAGGCGCTTCGCTTCGCTCGGCGTTCCATCCGTCCACTGTAAATAGGAGTCGGGTGTGAGGATCACCGGCATGCGCGAATGCACTTGGGCTGCGTCACCCATCGCGTCGGTCATCACCATCGAATAGGCCGCTCCCCACTCATCGGTATTCCGCCAGATGCCCGCCGCCGCGAATAGTGGTTCGTCCGGCATGCTCAGCCACGTCCTTGTCATGCTCCCCTTCGCCCCTTCGGCTTCCGCCCACGCGGTCAACGGGATGAGGCACCGACGCTCTTCAAAGCTGAAGCGCCACATGTAGCTGCCGAGCTTGTCGGTCCGCGCATTGTTCACCGGCTTGGGTTTCAGAGGCTGCCCGGTCTTCTTGCTCTTGAGCACCAAGGGGAACCCCCACACCATGCTCTTTGCTTTGCCGTCCGCAATGACCACGCCGGGGGAGCCGGGGTAGACCTCGCCAGGGAGGTTAGCTCCGCCGATCTCATCCATGGCCTTGAACCAGTTCGCGACTTCGGCGTGGTTCTTCGTCATCCGATAGAGATTGCACATGCGTCCGCTATCCAGCGCCAGGGGATGTCGAACTCGACTTGACCGCCGCACTCATGCTGGAATCCTGGTTGCGAGGGTTGGGCGAGTATGCGGAGTGCGTGAACCCATCCGGCACCAACCTCACTTGGAAATTCGGACCGTTGTCGCTGTCGGTAGGGTTCGCGGTACCTGTTGCGCCGCATGCCGAGCATTTCAGGTGGAAGCTGTAGTGTTCGATAGCCATGCGATCTCCATACCCGAGCACCAGAGCATGTGTCATTTGCCAAGCGTCCTCGTCGTGACCTTATAGCGCACCCCACCCCATGCGAGGCCATCCCGGTCATCGGCCAGTCAATTGCATTCCATCGAAGCTATGAGCAAAGCCGCGGTGGCGCCCCACTCCCCACCCTGATCAACCCATGCTAGGGTTCGGAAAATCCCGCCGACAACCGATGGCGCTTTCCGAGCGCGAATTATGGCTGGAACGTTCGGTAAGGGCTAAAAGGCCACCTGGATTCGCGTCGGAGAGCCAAGAAGAACTCCCCGACTGAATGCAGCTTGCGAAGGCCCGGCACCTTGACCGTCAGCCGGCCGCAACTGCCGCTTCGAATGCTTCACCAAAGACACCGAGTCCTTCGACCATCTCGTCGTCCGAGATAGTCAGGGCGGGCAGGAACCGGATCACGTTGCCGTACATCCCGCAGGCCAGAATGATGAGGCCGCGCTTGTGGCATTCGGCCATCACCGCCTTGAGCAGCGCGGCATTGGGTTTCTCCATCGATCCGTCCTGCACCAGTTCCAGCGCGATCATCGCCCCGCGATCCGCACGCACTTCGCCGATCAGATCGGGATGCGCATGTTGCAAGTCCTTCAATGCCGAACCGAAGCGTGCGCCAATCGCGAGCGCCCGCTCGACCAGCCCTTCCTCTTCCAGCACATCGAGCACGGCCAGCGCCGCCGCGCAGCCGATGGGCGAGCCTGCGTAGGTGCCGCCGAGCCCGCCCGGATCGACCGCGTCCATGATCGCGGCCTTGCCGACGACGCCCGCGATCGGGAAGCCGCCTGCCATGCCCTTGGCCATCGTCATCATGTCCGGCTCGATCCCCGCATATTCGCTAGCGAACATCTTGCCGGTGCGCCCGAAACCCGTCTGAACCTCATCCGCGATGAGGACGATGCCGTGCTCGTCGCAGATTTCTCGCAGGCGACGCACCCATGCCGTCGGGGCCGGATAGAAACCGCCCTCGCCCTGCACCGGCTCCAGGATCATCGCCGCGCAGTCGGACGGGTCGAGATCGGTGCGGAACAGTGTGTCGAGCGCCTTGAGCGACGCCTCTTCCGAGATGCCGTGGCCCGCGATGGGATAGGGCGCGCGGTAGATTTCGCCCGGGAACGGCCCGAAACGCGTCTTGTAGGGGGCGACCTTGCCCGTCAGGCCCAGCGTCATCATCGTGCGTCCGTGATAGCCGCCATCGAAGGCCACGATCCCGCGCCTGCCGGTGTGCGAGCGCGCGATCTTGATCGCGTTCTCGACCGCTTCGGCGCCGGTGGTGACGAACATCGTCTTCTTGGGGCTGTCACCCGGGGCAAGCGCATTGAGCCGCTCGGCCAGCTCGACCGCGCTCGCATAGGGCGTGATCATGATGCAGCTGTGGCTGAGGTGATCGAGTTGCCGCGCGACGGCGCTCTTCACCTTGGGGTGGAGGTGGCCGGTATTGACCACCGCGATGCCGGTGCCGAAATCGAGGTAACGTCGCCCCTCGACATCCCACAGCTGAGAGCCCTCGGCGCGGTCGATGAAGATCGGCGCCAGGTTGCCCTCGCCGCGCGCCATGGCCGCGTCCTTGCGCTCCTGCCACTGTGCGTTGCCGACGATCCCTGCCTGTACCGCGTCCTGTGCGAGCGTAGCGCTCATGCCGAAAGCCCTCCCATGCGAATGTATTTCATCTCGAGATAGTCCTCGATCCCGTGGCGCGAGCCTTCGCGGCCCATGCCCGATTGCTTGATCCCGCCGAACGGCGCGGCGACCGACGAGATGATGCCTTCGTTGAGGCCCACCATTCCGTATTCGAGCGCGTCGCTCATCCGCCATGCACGCCCGAGATCGCGGGTGTAGCAATAGGCGGCGAGGCCGTAGGGCGTATCGTTGGCCGCCGCGACGACCTCTTCCTCGGTATCGAAGGCGATGATCGGCGCGACGGGTCCGAAGATCTCCTCACGCACGATGCTCGCATCGCGGGCGACGTCCGCCACGACGGTGGGTTCGAAGAACAGGCCGTCCCTGTTTGACCCGCCAGTCGCGATGCGCGCCCCGCCTGCGACGGCTTCGTCGAGCAGACGGGATACCTTGTCCAACGCGGCCTGGTTGATCAGCGGCCCGACCTCGGTTCCATCCTCGGCTCCGTCACCGACCTTGAGCGCGCGGACCCGCTCGACCAGCTTGGCGCAGAAGGCATCGTGGATGTCGCGCTGAACGTAGAAGCGGTTGGCGCACACGCAGGTTTGGCCTGCATTGCGGTATTTCGAGGCCATCGCCCCGTCGACCGCCGCATCCAGATCGGCATCGGCGAACACGATAAAGGGCGCATTGCCGCCCAGTTCCATCGAGGTCCGCTTCACCGTGCCCGCGCACTGCGCCAGCAGTTTGCGACCGACGCCGGTCGAGCCGGTGAAGGAGAGTTTGCGCACCACCTCGCTCTCGGTCAGCGCGCGGCCAACGTCTGCCGCGTTGCTGGTGGGCACCACGTTGAACACGCCCGCCGGTACGCCCGCCTCGATTGCCAGCTGTGCAGCAGCGAGGGCGGAGAGCGGCGTATCTTCCGCCGGTTTCGCGACCATCGTGCATCCCGCTGCCAGCGCGGGCGCGACCTTGCGCATCAGCATGGCATTGGGGAAATTCCACGGCGTGATCGCCGCGCACACACCGACCGGCTCGCGCGTCACGAAGGCTTTTGCCCCGCCGACGGGGGCGGGAATGATCTCGCCATAGACCCGCTCCGCCTCCTCGGCGAACCACTTGATGTAGCCTGCGCCGTAGCGGACCTCACCCAGTGCCTCGGGCAGAGGCTTGCCCATTTCCGCCGTGATCAGGCGGGCGAGCGCGTCTTCCTCGGCGATCATCAGGTCGTACCAGCGGCGCAGGATTGTGCCCCGCTCTGCCGCCGTGCGCGCACGCCAATCCGCCAGCGCGCGCTGGGCCGCGTCGATCGCCGCGAGCGCATCCTCGTGCGAGCAATCCGCCACCGATGCGATGGTCTCGCCCGTGGCAGGGTTGAGCACGGCGAAGGTCTTGCCACCCGCCGCAGCGCGCGGCTCCCCGTCGACGAAGGCCTGCCAGCTCTGCTGGTCGGCGTTGGAAAATCGCGGCATGTCGTTCATTCTTCGCTCCCTCTCCGCTCGACATCCCACCCGGGAGACGCTGGCGATAGGTCCAGAATTTCTTGAAATCTGGGGCCAGTTATCCGCTCTTGCTCCGGTCGAGCGACCGGGCCGGAAACAGCATGACGATCGCGCTCAGAACAAAGGTGGCGATGGCGACATTGATGAGCAGCCCGTAGTCTCCTCCGCTGCCGAGCAGCTGTCCGGCAACGAGCGGGCCGGACGCAAGCCCGATCTTCGAGACGAAGCCCGCCGCCGCCGCTGTCCGTCCGGCGCCGTCGAACTGCGATGCCATGCCCAGCAGATAGGCCATCACCATGCCCCAGGTGATCCCGGTGCCGCAGTTGGCAATGAGGTATGCCGCCGGATGCGCGCTCCAGTGAAAGATAGCCGTGCCTGCCAGCGTCAGCAGCATGACCAGCGCCAGCGGCAGGAAGCGCCCGAACTTCGTCCCGATCACGATCACGCAGAGTGGCCCCAGCAGGGCAATCCAGGTTGCCAGCCCCAGCGCATAGCTGGTGTAGGTCCGGTCCAGATCATAGGCGAGGCCCAGCCGGAAGATATAGGCAAGCAGCCCCATGTTCCCGGCCTGAAACAGGAAGATCGCCAGCAGCGTGAGGGCGAGCGGGCCCCACTCCACCTTGCCGCTGCCCAGCGTGGTGGTCGGCTTTGGCGGGAAGGCCGGCAGGAACACCAGCATCACGAGGCTGGCGAAGCTGAACAGCGCGAGCGCAACGAACAGCGCCTGCGTGCCATAGATCGGGACCAGCTGCGGCAGGGTCATCACGCCCAGGCCACCAAGGCCGAACTGGACGAACAGCAGGATGCCGAAGGTGCGGTCGGCCTGCGCGGTGCGGGCGATCACGCCGAAGGCGGTCCCCACCAGCATGCCGCCCACGAGCCCATGCAAGGCGCGTACCGCAAGCAGCGCGTCGGCACTCTCGATCGGCATCGAGATCAGATCGAGCGCGATCAGCAGTACCAGCAGCGTGTAGGCCGCCGGACGCCACGGGACGATCTTGATCAGCACCACCGCGATCAGCGCACCCACCGATGCGCCGTAGATATTGGCCGACCCGATCAGCCCCGCCTTGCTCTCCGAAATGCCGAGCCCGGTGATCAGGCCATCGACGATGGCGGCCATGATGTTGACGTAGAACAGCCCCGCCGTCGCCAGGAAGCTGAGCATGATGCCTGCGAGGAGCCCGGCCGGATCGACCTTCATCCTGGAGTGTATTGCGGCGCTCATCGTGCTTCTCCACACAGCGGATAGGTTTCGTGAATGGCCTTGGTCGAGGCGCCCCAGCGATAGGTCCCGCCATCGCTGACGTGCCAGTAGAGCCGGTTGCCCGGCAGCAGCGCGGCGGTGAGCCCGCCGAAGCCCGACATCAGCGAAATCCACCGGTCGCTCTCGCAGCCGAGATACGGGCCGGCATTCCAAGCCCAGAAGCCGTTGCGGTAGCGCTGGTCGTCGCTCGCCGCGCGCAGGCCATGCGGCGCGTCGCCCTGTTGGAGGGCTTCGGCCAGCATCACGGGATCGAGATAGGCCTCGCCATCGATCGTGCCGCCGCGCTGGAGGAAGGCGGCGATGCGGGCGAGATCGGCGCGGGTCAGGTAGAGGCCCCAGCCGGAGAAGGGAATCGCGCTCTCGTCATAGGTGCGCCGGGGATGATCCATCAGCGCGGACAGGCCGAGCTTTTGCCAGATCGGTGCGAGCAGATCGGCGTGCAGATCGGCGCTCGCATCCTGCCGCTCGGTCCGCAGAATGGCGGTCATGGCGGTGCCCGCGATGTAGGTGTCGCCGGTGCGATAGACGAAGCGCTTGCCCGGATCGGTGCGGCGACCGAAGGCCTTGCACGCGATCAGGATCTTGCTTGGATGATCCTCTACGAGGAAGAACTTCTGCATCGGCTCGGAGCCCTCGTCGACCTCTTGCCCGCGGCTGTTGTAGTGGCCCGATGTCATGTTGAGGACGTGCGAGACCGTCACGTCGCCCCAGCTATCGGCGTCGCAGCCGCCCACGTAGGGCGCGATCTTGCGCTGCATCGACCCCGGATAAAGCCGTTCGAGCCGCATCGCGCCGATCCCGGCGAAGATCGACTTGGCCCAGCTGTAGGAGGGCAGCCCCAGCTCGGCGCAGAAGGGATAGGGGCCTGCTCGGGTCGGGCAGTCGGAGACGTAGTGCGTACCGTCGATCACCGTGCCGTAGGCGGTCAGCGCCTCTGCGGGGACCTGATCCTCATCCGCAAGGCGGTCGGCAAAGGGCAGCGTGCTCACCGGCATTTCGGGCAGGCGGGCCGCGCGTTCGCGCCGGTCCGCAGCGATGACTTCTGACGAATTCGCGACCGGGCTGGCGGTGAAACGCGCGGGGAGTTCGGCGCGCATGTCGAATTGCAGGTAGGCGCAGGTCTCGCTGGCGATCTGGAAATCGGCGGGCTGTCCCGGGGCGGACAGGTTGACCTTGAGCAGCCCGTTGTGAACGCAGTTCGCGTTCCGCTCTGCCAGGGCTACCGGCAGGGAGAGCCAGGCGCTCCCGTCGGAGCCGCGCCATGCGGTGCCGGGCTGGACGATCCATTCCCAGCTGGGGTGGGTCCCGCGGATCGGCCCGCGCTGCACGGGGATGATACGCGTGCCATCCTGCACCAGATCGACCCGTAGCGGCGGGATGGCATCGAGTTGAAACGCCTTGCGATCGATCCTGAAGCTGTTGGTGTGCAGGTCGAACAGATCGGCCCCGGCTGCGTCCACCACCAGACTGCCTTCGATGGCCTCGGCAGGCACGCCCGGTGCTTCGGGCGGCGCGAAATGCGAGGTCGGCAGCAGGTCGCCGCCCGATGCCAGCGCGGCACCGGTTAGCGAGAGGATCATGCTGCCTATCAGGATTCCAAGCTTCGAAATCATGCGATCACCCCCGCCTGAGACAACCTGTCGAACAGTCCCTGGAAATGCTCTTCATGGCGGCGCCAGGCGCCGATCGATCGATTGTGAATCGGTTGGCGGACCTGCGCCGCGCTGGCTGTCGCGGTCGGCGAGCTTGCCTTGTGGAAGTCGAGCACGCGCTCGTCCCAGTCGAGCCCCGCAGCCCTCAGCAGCGCCCGGCTTTCGTATTCCTGGTCGCTCACCAGATCCTCGTAGCGCACGTGGTGGATCCGGTCGCCAAGCAGATCGTCCCAATGCGCCATCAGGTGGTGCTTGGCGATCAGGTAATCGGCAATGTCGTCCAGCGAGTAGGCGAAGGGATAACCCATGCGAAACAGCGTCTTGTAGACGGCGAAGGCAATATCCATCGGGTCGCGCTCGACGCTGACGATGGTCGCGTTCGGCAGGGACTGCGCGATGATGCCGAGATAGAGGAAATTGAGCGGCGTCTTGTCCACGGTGCGCGCCGCGTCGGGCGCGCGCCAGGCCATCCGCTGCGCGTAATTGGCACCGATCGCCTGCGCGGGGCCACGATGCGATTTCTCGATCAGTTCGCGTTTCGATCCGACCGGCCCGGTCTCTTCCATGATTGCCAGCGCGAGGTCGTTCACCTCTCCCACGCTGGCTACGTCGGGATGGCTGGCGAAGATGCGGTCGACCAGCGTGGTGCCGGAACGCGGCATGCCGACCACGAAAATCGGCGCAGCATCCTTGTGGCCCGCCCCACCCTCGCCGCTCCCGGCCGAGCACGCGGCAATCTGGCGCATCGTTTCGGCATCGGCCTGCACGCGGTACTGCATGGCGTGCCTGCGCAGGGCGTTCCCGCGCTGCAGGGCCTGCCAGCTCTCCGCGTGGCGGCCCAGATCCTCCAGTTCCTTGGCGCAGGCGAAATGCGCCGCGAACGCATCGCGGCGGCCCTGCATGCGCGGCAAAACGCGCGCGAGATCGTCCAGATTGTTCCGCTCGGGTGTTTGTGTCCGCAGGGTGGAGAGGTTGTAGCGCGCATCGCCGTCGAGCGGCTCTGCCTTCAGCACTGCCCGCAGGTTGTCCTCGGCCTGGCGGAAGTCACCCAGAGCGACCTGCGCGGCAGCGAGATTGAAGCGGTATCGCGGATGGGCGGGCCGAGCCTCGCATGCGCGCAGCAAGAGGCTGGCCGCGAGCTCGTAGTCGGCGATCTGCGTGGCGGTCTGCGCGAGTGCGTCGAGGCGCTCGGCTGCGGTGTCCGTGCCCTCGGACAATTCGACGATGCGTTGCCGGGCGGTCGGGATGTCTCCCAGCAGCACCAGCGCTTCGAGTTCGAGAGCCTGCGCACGGGCGTCTCCTGGCGAGGCCTTGCGCGCCATCACGGCACTGCGCACCATCGCCGCGAAGTTGCTCTGTCGCTGGTAGGCGCGGGCCAGCACGGTCCACGCGGTCGTATCACCTTGCGCCTCGGCCAAGGCCGCTTCCAGTATCGCGGAAGCTTTTGCCGGAGCCCCCTGCTCGAGCAGGGTCACGGCTTCGCGCGTTGCCGCGGCCAGCCGATCATCCTGCTCGAGCGAGGTCTCCATGCGTTCAGCCAACCGCTAGAACGACACGGTCGCAGTCAGACCCACGGTGCGGGGAAGCGAGATGAACTCCTTGCTCCCGTTCCCGAAGTACCCGAGTGTCGGTGCGGGGCCCATGTAGGCCTCCGTAAAGACGCCGCTCACACCTTCCTCGTTGAAGATGTTCTTGACCCAGGCGGCGATGGTCAGCGGCCCGTTGGATACGCTCGCCGTGGCATTGAACAGCGCGAACCCTTCCAGCGGCACGTTGAACGTCGTGCTGGTGCCGATCGCGTTGCGCGTTTCGGACTGGTAGTTGCCGTCGGTGCGCAGGAACAGCGACCAGTTGTCGCTGATCGGGGTATCGTAGCTGAAGGCCCAGTTGATCATGTGCTCGGGCGTGCCCGGCAGACGGTCGCCATCCTGGCCCAGCACCGCCCCGTTCGGTGCCAGTACGTCGCCGGTCAGCTCGGCATTCACGTAGGCATAGCCCAGCTGGTAGCGCAGGCTGTCCGAAAGATAGCCATCGACCGCCAGCTCCAGCCCGTAGGTTCGCGCGGATTCCCCGTTGCGCACGGCGAAGAAGCCCCAGTTGGTGGTCGCCGTGTTGAGCTGCGAATCGCTCCAGTCGACATAGAACACGCTTGCGTCGTAGGTCACATCGCCCGCGCGGCCCTTAACCCCGGCTTCGTAGTTCACCACGCTGTCTGCGGTGTAGATCTGCCATGCGGGATCTTCGGCGAAGGTCCCGGTCAGCGGGACCGCGTTCGAGCCGCCCCGGCGATAGCCTTCCGATACCGTCACATAGGCCAGCTGGTCCGGAGCGAACTTCCACGAGAGGTTGCCCTTGAACAGCACATCGTCCTCGCCGACTTCGAGATTCGCGGTCGTCGGGTCGGCGACCGATGCATAGAGCGGAAGGTCGATGAAGGTGTCGTTGTTCGACTGGTTGTCGAAATAGCGCGCGCCCACGGTCAGGTCGAACGTCTCGGTCGCGTGCCAGGTCACTTCGCCGAAGATGGAGACTTCCTCGAAATCCTCGTCGCGGCGGTAGGCGAAATCCTGATCGCCCGTCACGGCGGCAGCCGCGCCGGGGAAGGCCGCATCCCACCAGCGCTTGAATCCGCGCAGATAGCTGCTCTGCGTGGAAAGGATGCTCTGGTCGCGGTAGAAGCCCCCGATCACGTAATCGATCGTTTCGTTCCCGTTCGAAACGAGGCGGAGCTCCTGGACGAATGCCGAATCCTCGTAGGTTCGCACGGCCGAAGCGGCCGGACGCGGGTAGTTGTAGTAGAAGCCGAGGAAGCCGGCCTGCGCATAGAACCCGGTGTTCTCGCTCGTGCTGCTGCCCTGCGTATCGTAATACGACGTCGAAGAGGTCAGCGTGGCGAAGCCCATGTCGATATTGGCTTCAAGCGCGATGAGATCGACTTCGCGATCGGAAGGTTCGAGCTGGATCGAACCGATCTCGTTGTCGTCGTACGCGTTGCCGAAACCGTCCACGCCCACGGTCTGCGCGCGGCGGCCGCCGATATCGTCTTCCTGGTGGGCATAGAGCAGCTTGGCATCGAAAGATGCGCTGGGCTCGAACAGCATGGTCGCGCGCAGCATCCACTGCTCGGCGGTATCTGCGTCTTCGACCGAGCGATAGGATGCTGCGGGGTCGAGAACGCCATTGGGTGCCGCCGGCAGGCCCTGCGCGTCGAGTTCGTACAGGTTCACGTAATCGGTGATGCCCGGATAGTCCGCATAAGAACCGACAACCCTGAACGCGAGCGTGTCGCCCAGCGGCAGGTTGAGCACCCCGTCGAGCGAGTAGCCGACGTCGGCGGACCCATCGACGTGCGACACGGCGCCGCTGGCATAGCCGCCGAATTCGCCGAGTACCGGATCACGGGTGATGAAGCGTACCGTACCGCCCAGCGAACCGGAGCCGTACAGGGTGCCCTGCGGCCCGCGCAGCACCTCGACCCGTTCGATATCGCGCAGCATGAAGTTGGCGAATACAGGGGTCTCGTTGACGTAGGTGGAAACGGTCGCGACCGAAGAGGTCGCGTAGTCGCCCAGCGCATTGCTGTCGACGTTGAGGCCGCGAATGCGGATCTGGTTCACCGTGCCCGCATTCCGGAAGCCGCGATCAACCACGGCCACGCCCGGGATCGAGCGCAGCAGTTCGTTGGTGTCGAACGTCTGCGCCGCCTCGATATCGTCTCCGCTGACCGAGGTGATGTTGTAGGGCACGTCGATCACGCGTTCCTGCCGACGGGTCGCCGTAACCGTGATGATGGGCCGTCCGGCCTCGTCCTCGGTGGCGGTTTCGTCCGCTTCGTCCGCCCCGGTTGCGTCCTGCGCGTGCAGCGGAGCGACCAGCGCGGTCGATGCGAGCAGCAGGCCGCCGAAGGTCATCATGCGCGTCTTTGTTCTGTGAATCATGGTCGAGACCCCTTTATTGCTCTTGGTGGACTTTGAAGATTTTCGCTTCGGTTTCGGGCGCCCCCTCGGCACCCGCGTCGCTTTGCGGAACGGCCAGCGGCCCCAGGCCCGACATCGCCTTCGTGCGTGCTTCGGCATTCTCGTGCAGGGGGTAACGCAGCGGCGTGTCGCGGAAGCTCTTCATGACCTGGCCCAGGCCCTGCCAGCCTTCCTCGCGCGCATCGCGCACCTGCTGCAGATCGAGCCGAAGGGCCGCGACGTCGCGCCCCTCGCCACTCTCGTAGATCGGTTCTCCGCCCGGCCCGAAATAGGCCGAACGCCCATTGCCGAGCATCCCTGCGCAATTCACATCGATGAAAAAGCACTGGTTGGTGGCGGCGTTGGCGCGGGCAATCGCCAGTTCCACGTCGCGGTCGACCGTGTTGGTCATCGTGGGAAGGACGATGACCTCCGCGCCCATCGCGGCGAGCGTGCGCATGGCTTCCGGGAACCACATGTCGTAACAGATCGCGAGACCCACGTGGCCGATGCCGGGAATTTCGAACACGCAGTAATCCTGCCCGCAGGCAACGTCCTTCTCGTAGGGAAGGAAGGGGAAGAACTTGTCGTGCCGGGCGATCATCGCCCCTTGCGGGTCGAAGACCGGGGAGACGTTGAAGATGCGTCCTTCGCGTTCCTGGTAGAACGAGCCCGGGATCAGATAGGTGCCGGTTTCGCGCGCCAGCGCCGACATGCGCCGCTCGAACGCTCCGCCTTCGGGCTCGGCGTGCTTTGGAGACGCGCCATAGGCAGCCAGTTCGCCGAACACGACCAGATCGACCCACGGGAACCGACGCGTCACCGCGCGCGTCTCATGCTCGATCAAGTCGATATTGTCGGTCGCCTCGGCTTCGACCTGGATTGCAGCAATACCTAGCTTCGCCATCAATTCCCCCTCTGAGGAGAGAGGTTCTCGCAGTTGCGGCGAAGTTATTAGAGCCAGTTCGGTCGGTTTTTTGGGGCCAGATTGCTCAGTCCAGGGAGGGTGCGATCAGCGCCTCGTCGATCCTGCGCCCGTCATCGTCGAGCCAGAGAATGCGGTTGCCTTCGCGCGCGACGAGGAATCGCCCCGTCTCGCCATAGGCCCACTCGTTCCACTGGCGGCACCAATGGTCCCCGTCGAGCCACCATCGCCCTTCGTCACGCTCTTCCTGCGCATAGCCCGCCCGGCCACGCATATTGCCATCGGCGAAGAGTTCTATGATGCACGGTTCGCCGTAGACGGTCTGATAGTTGAGCCGCTGGTCCGAGAAGAGCCGTTGCAATTCTGCCCCCGGCAGCGAGGGGAAAGAATCCTCCGCGGAGCGCTGCGGCGACCCTGCATCTGCAGGCGCGTTCATCAGTTTGAGCATCTCGCGCGACAGGGCTTCGATTCCGGGCCGGATCCGGCTTTCGTCAAGGCTGGTGACGCCGAGCCTGAACATGTTCGAGCGCCCCTGCCCGTCCGCGAAATAGGGGGTCGCCGGTTCGATCAGCACCCCGGAATTCTGCGCCGCGACCCGCAGTTTCTCCGCATCGAGATTCTCGGGGCCGCGCACCCAGTAGGACGTGCCCCCGGTGACGGGTGGAATCGCAATCGATAGCGGACGGTAATGGTTGAGCGCATCGCGCAGCGCGATCAGCCGCCGCTCGTAAATCCCGAAATGGTTGCGCAGCATTGCGTCGTAATGCCCCAGCGACAGGAAGATGCCCGCCGTGCGCTGCGTGATCGGCGAGGGTTTGCGCGTAGTCAGGTTGCGCAGCCTGCGTGCGGCACGGATGAAATCGGCGGGTCCGACAAGAAACCCCAGCCGCAACCCTGGCGACAGCACCTTGGACAGCGACGCGACATAGACCACGCGCTCGTCGCGATCACCACTTTTGAGCGAAGGCGGTGCATCGGCGAGGAAGCCGAGCTCGCATTCGAAATCATCCTCGACGATCAGCGTGTCGTGCCGGTGCGCCTCGGCCAGCAGCGCGGCGCGCTCGCTGTCGGGCATCGTCACCCCCGTGGGGCGCTGGCGGCTGGGAGAGACGTAGAACAGGTCGATCCCCTCGAGCCCGCTCGCTATCTCGACCCCGGTATCGCCGACCGGGAAGTACCTGACCGTTGCTCCACGCTCGTGGACCAGCGAGCGGATGTCGGGTTCGCCGGGGTCTTCCAGACCGACCGTGCTTTGCGCGCCGCACAGCAGCTCGAAAATCAGATGAAGCGCCTGCTGCTCGCCCACGGTGACGAGGATTTCGTCGGCAGCCGCTGCAATCCCCCGCCGGGTGAGGATCTTCTGCCGGAACTGCTCGACCAGCAACTCATCGTCGGCCTCGCCGGTATCGGTCGACCAGCTTTCTACCTCGCTGACAGCGAGCGCCATGCGGCTCGCCTCGCGCCACTCGGCGATCGGGAAAAGAGTGCGATCGTAGAGCCCTTCGATGAAGGGATAGGGAAGCTGACGCCAGTCTGCCGGGTAGCGCAATCCTTCATTGGGGACCACGCGATCGGGGGCCTTGCGCATTATGGCCGATTGCATACGCCGCGATTTTGGTCCGGCGACAGCGGGTATTTTCGCTGTGTGACCGCCATGCGCGACATACACGCCGCTTCGCTCGCGCGAGACCAGATGGCCCGAAGCAATGAGATCCTGGTAGGCCAGCGACACCGTATTTCGGGCGATGCTGAGTTCACCGGCCAGCTTTCGCGACGATGGAAGCTTCAGCCCTGACGGCAAAACACCGGAATCAATCGTTTCTACGATGCGCGCCCGCAACTGCGCCTGCAGCGAGCTGCTCGAATCCCGGTCCAGCCGAAACAGGTGAGCAATGGGTTGCTTGGCCATTCCTCATGTTCGTGGCCCAATTGTAGCGTTCGCTCAAGCTCGGTGACGATAGGTGTTGCGGCTTGGCAGGCCGGAACGATCGTCCGGGCGGCGCAAACCGACAAAAAGTGCAGGTCGGAAGAGCCTGCGGCGAGCTGGTGCCGCGATAGCTTTCGGGCAATCCCGTTTAGTCGCCGAATGTCTGAAACGCTTCCTGCGGACCCCTCGCCTTGCCCGCGAACCCCTTCACCCTCCGACGCTCGGGCCGTTGGTGTTTCCGCTGTCGGCGAAGGGGCGAGCATCTCCCAGATATGCGCGGCGGTCGAGATTTCCGGTGGCCCGGAGCAGCGCCGCCTGCGCGATCAGCACGTCGCTGCGCGCGCGGGCCAGCGCGAGCTGAGCACTGCGGTAGCTCTGTTCGGCCAGCAGGATATCGATCGTCGAGCGCAGGCCGAATTCGTACTCCGCGCGCACCCCGTCGAGCGCGAGCTGCGCGGCGGCAAGGCCGGTTCGACTCGCGCGTTCGCGGCGTTCGGCGGCCTCGAGCGCGGCCCATGCCGTATCGACCGAGCGGATGGTTTCGCGCGCTTCGGCTAGCACGGCATAATCGTCCGCGCGCGCGGATGCTTCGGCTTCGCGCACCTGCGCAGCCACCAGCCCGCCGGTAAGCAACGGAATGCGCAGGGTTACGCCCACGCTCGCCGCGCTATCGTAGCCACGAAAGTCGCCGCCGCTCTCGCGCAGCCCGCGTCCGTAGGCCCCGGCGAGGTCGACGCTCGGCGCTCCTTCGGCACGAGCACGGTCGATCCTTGCTTCGGAGGCTTCGGCGATGCGGAGCCGTTCGAGCAGGCGCGGATTGGCCTCTTCTGCGGAGGACCGGGCGGAGGGGAGATCGGTGGGCAAAAGCGCCGGCGGCGGCACGTCGGTCGCAAGCTCTGCCGGCTCTTCCCCCACCACCGCGCGGTATCCCGCCCGCGCGCTCGCCAGTGCCGCTTCGGCATCCGCGAGGTTGGCCACGACGCTCGATCTCTGCGCTTCGAGTTGCGCCACATCCGTGCGCGTTGCCTCGCCCGTGTCGAAACGGAATTGCGCCTCGTCCACCTGGCGATCGAGCCGCTCGATACCGATCCGCGCCACCTCGACCGCCTCCTGCGCGAATAGCAGGTCCGCATAGGCCGCGACCACGCGTTCAAGCATCGCCGCCTCGCTGTCGCGCAGGCCCTGTTCGCCCGCCGCGACATCATAGGAGGCCGCGCGGACCGAGGAGGAGACGCGCCCGCCGGTCCAGATCGGCATTGCAGCGCGCAGATCGGCGCTACCCGCGTTTCCGTAGCCCAGATCGTCGTACCCGCCATTGGCACTGGCCGAGAGCGTGGGACGCCCCTGGGCACGGGCCTGCTCGGGCCGCTCCTCCAGCGCTTCCTGGCGAGCGCGCGCTTCGGCCAGCGTCGGGTTGGTGGCATAGGCCGTCGCGATCGCCTCGCGCAGCGTCTCGGCCTGCGCCGCGCCGGTGGGCAGCACCACCACCCCCGCGATCAGCGCGACCCTGATCAGCGCGCGCCTAGTCATGGCGCAGAGCCCATGCCGGAGCGGGCCGGCTCGCGCGGAGCGACTGACCAAGCACGGTCAGCACCGCCACGAGGATCGCGATCACGCTCGCGCCGATGAAAAACACCGGCGACAGGGCGATCCGGTCTTCGAACCCGGCCAGCCAGGTGCGCATCGCATAAAAGGCGAGCGGCCAGGCGATCAGGTTCGCGATCAGCACCGGACGCATGAACTGGCCGACCAGCAGCTTGACGATATCGGTCGCCGATGCACCGAGCGACTTGCGGATGCCGATCTCCTTCACCCGCCGTGCGGTGTTGAAGGAGGCAAGACCCCACAGCCCGACCATCCCGATGAGGACCGCGAGCCCCGCACCGATGGCGAACAGGCGGGAGGCACGCTCGTCGTCTTCGTAGAACTCGGCGAGGCGCATGGACGCGCCTCCCGCGTCAAAGGGCACGTTGTCTGCGGCTTCGTTCCAGATGGAGTGGACAGCCGATGCGATTTCTCGCGGATTACCTTTAAACCGGATGTTCGCCACCGGGAACGCTGGCATGTCGCCGTTATATTGGAAGTACGTGGCCGCATGGGGTTCGCGAGGGGTGAAGAACCGCAAATCCTCGACCACGCCGACGATCTCGTAATCGTCGTTCGCTCCCCGGACGACCTCACCGACGGCCTCCTGTGGATCTGAAAAACCCAAGGCCCTGCTGCCGGATCGGTCGACGAGTATGTTCGCTATCTGGCCGCTTTCGCGCCGCGAGACGTCGTCCAGTCGGAATTCGTTCCCCAGCAGCCGACCGGCGGTCGGTTTTACTCCGAGAGCCTCGAAGAAGTCGGGACCCGTTGAAATGCGACGAAGCGACGGGCCTGGGCCGTTCGCGCCAAGCGGAGAGAGATTGCTGAAATTGACCGTTCCGGTGCCCCCAGGGGCGCTATCTGCGATCCCGACCGAACGCACGCCGGGCAAGGTCTTCCAGCGCTCTATCATCGCGACGCGCTGGCTGCGCGATAGCTCAGCAGCATCGAAGGAATTGACCACCAAAAGGCCGTCGCGGTCGAAGCCCAGATCGCTGTGGCGCACATGCTGCATCTGCGCCGCGAGGACCAATGTGCCGATCAGGAATGCGGTGGCGAAGCCGAATTGCAGCGCCACCAGCGCCTCTCGCACACGGGTCGCCGACTTGCCGCCGCCGGGTGCGCGCGAGGAGGCGAGGACGGCGGCCGGCCGATAGGCCGAGATAGCCAAAGCCGGATAGAAACCTGCGGCAAGCCCGATGATGACGGCCAGCACGATGAGCGCCGGGATCACGAGAGCGTAGGGAATTGCGAGGCTCAGGCCACCGGCTGCATTGACGAGCGGGAGTGCAATTTCGGCCAGGATGAGGCCGACGAGACAGGCGAGTGCCGCATTCAGCACTGCCTCTGCCAGCAACTGAGCGATGATCGAGCCGCGTGTCGCTCCGCTGACCTTGCGGATGGCAATCTCACGGGCCCGCAGGACGGACCGTGCGGTGGCGAGGTTCACGTAGTTGACCATGGCGATGAGCAGGGTCAGCACGCCGACTATGCCAAGCGTCACGACAGTCATACGGAGGCTTGCGGTCGCTTGGCCTTCGGGCGTCAGGTGACCCTCCGCCAGAGGTTGCAACCGCAGGCTCATTACGTCGGCGGCATCGCTGCCGAGGTCGTCTATGGCGCTGCGTTTCACCAGCTGCGCCATGGAATCCTCGAACACGGGGATGTCTTTGGGGTCCCCCATTCGAACGAAGGTCTGCACCTGGCTCGAACCCCAATTGTACCAGACTTCGTTCGGCGGATTTTTCGGTAATGGGGTCGCAATGTCGAAATTTAGCTCGGTCGCGTCGGGCATGTCCCGGAAGACGGCAGTGACGCGGTAGTTTTGCGGCTCATCATAGGTGGCGGTGATCATCTGGCCGATCGGATCGCGATCCTGAAACAGACTGCGAGCCAACGTCTCGCTGATAATGGCGCTGTTGGGTCGGGCGAGCGCGCTATCCCTGTCACCCGCGACCAGGGGCAACTCAATGACGTCAAGGAATTCAGGGTCGACCTGGACAAAATCCGTCAGTGTCGATGACCCGTCGCGCAAAATCGAACCTCTGTCGACGCCGCCGCGCAACCGCGTGCCGACCAGCCCGGGATGCTCTGCGCGCAATTCTTCGAGCAGGCCCCCCATGGTGGAATCGAACGCTCCGTTGAACGGGCTGTCCGGAATGTTCCACTCCGCCTGAATCAGATAGGTCTCCTCGTGATCGGGCAGCCATTTCTCGAAACTGGTCTCAAACCGTACATAGAGGCCCAGCACGATGAACACGGCAATCCCGATCGCCAGCCCGCCGATATTGAGCGCGGCGTAAAGCTTGTGCCGGGTGAGAGAGCGATAGAGCGAGAGAAGCGCCAAGCGGGTCATTTCTGGGTTCCAGTGCTGAGTTGAATCAATCGCATGCGGCGCTGGCTTGGCCGCCTGTCTCGATGGCGCAGGTCGCCCCGCCGGTGACGCGCACGCTGCTCGTTCCCGAGGCCGAAAGCGTTGCAGCTTTCGCGGAGTGGGCGCGGATCGAGGCGGTGCCCGACGTCGCGGCAGTCAGACGCTCGGTGGCAAGGTCGCGCGTGTCGGCCTCGCTCGCGCCGCTTGCGCGGATCGCAACGCTCTGCGCCGATCCGGCGACGTCGGCCTCGGAGGCTCCGGACAGGTCGAGCGCGACCTTGTGTGCCATGATCCGGGCTGCCCTCAGTTCGGACGCGCCCGACAGGCGCAACTCGGCCTCGTCGACTTCCAGCCCGGTCAGATTGAGTTCGCTCGCGCCGGAGAGCTCCGCTTCGAAGCGGGGGCCGGAGAACCGCTCGACCGTCATTCGCGTGGCTCCCGACAATTCGATCTCGCGCAGTGCCGGCATCGTGATGTCGATGGTGACGGGCACGGCGCGGTTGTCGCAACCGCCGTTTGTGCGGTCGATCACCAGCCGGGTGCCCCGCGTTTCGGCATCGAGCAGCGCGAGGTCGCGCGGGGTTCCGCGCACGCTCGCCGCGAAGGATGCTCCCGGTCGCACGATCGCCTCGTCGCAGCCCGAGAGCCTGATGGCGTCGAATCCGTCCAGCGTGAGCACGCGGTCGACCGTCCGGGTGCTGTGCGCAGAGGCTGTCGGTCCGGACTGCCCATGCGCATCGGCGGCGCAGGCGATCAGCGGGAGAGCGAGGAGCGAGAGGATAAGGTTGCGGATCATGGGTGGTGTCCTTTTGTCAGATCGCGCGCATGGCGCTGGCGACGATGCGGCCGTCGAGCATGTCGATCCGGCGCTTCGCCATGTCGGCGTGGCTGGGGGAGTGGGTGACCATGACGATTGTCGCCCCCTCGTCGTTGAGCGCGGTGAGGATGTTCATCACCTGCTCGCCATTGGCGGTGTCGAGATTGCCGGTCGGTTCGTCCGCCAGGATCAGCTTGGGCTGGCCGACGATTGCGCGGGCGATGGCGGCGCGCTGCTGCTGGCCGCCCGATAGCTGGTGCGGGAAGTGGCGCGCACGGTGGGCGATGCCGACCGTGTCCATCGCCGCGGCGACCCGCTCGCCCTTGTTGCCGCTGACATCCTTGCGATAGGCGAGGCCAAGCGCGACGTTCTCCTCTATCGTCAGTTCGTCGATCAGGTTGAAGCTCTGGAACACGAAGCCCAGCTGCGCGCCGCGGAACTTCGCCAGCGCCTTCTCGTCCATCGCAGCGAGATCGGTGTCGCCGAACCAGTAATGGCCCGAAGTCGGCCGGTCGATGGTGCCCAGCGTGTTGAGCAGGGTCGATTTGCCGCAGCCCGACGGGCCCATGATGGCGAGGAATTCACCCTCCGCGACTTCGAGGTTCACATCGACGAGGGCGGTCGTCTCGACCTCGTCCGATGCGTAGCGGCGTTCGATATTCTCGAGCTTGATCACGGAAGAATGTCCTCTGCTTAGCGAAGATTGATGGTGTCGCCCTTCACCCGGGCGAGGTTGCTGGTGACGATGCGCTGGCCGGGTTGGAGGCCCGACAGGATTTCGACCTGGCGCGGATTGCGGCGGCCGATTTCCACGCTCACCCGGCGGGCATGCTTGCCATCGGGATCGATCACGAAGACCGCCGAGCCGCCCCCGTTCAGCCACGCGCCGACCGGCGCAATCAGCGCAGGCGTTGCGGCGCCGAGCGTGATCCGCACATCGAGCGTCTGCCCGCGATTGAGATCCTGCTTCGGCATGGTCTCGAAGGTCAGTTCGACGCGGAAGCGGCCATCGGCGACGGTCGGCAGCACTTTGGATACGGTCAGCATTGCGCCGTCGGAGGTGGTCGCCTTCTGGCCAAGCTCGACCCGGCCGAGGTAATATTCGTCCACCTCCGCCTCCAGCTTCCACGCGCCTTCGCTGTCGACCTGTCCGGCGGGGTCTCCCGGCGCCAGCGTCTGGCCCGGCTGGAGGTCGAAATTGGTCAGGCGGCCCGCCATGGGCGCGCGGATCGTCAGCCCATCCAGACTGCCGCGCACGGCGGCGAGATTGTTCTGCAGCCGCGTGCGGGTGGCATCGAGCATGCGTCCCTGCGTGGCGGTGATCCCGGCTTCGGCAACACGGCCCTGTCGCAGCTGGGCGAGGCGCTGGGTCTGGTAGTCGACCTCTTCCTGATAGCTCTTCACCCCCGCATCGGAGACGAAGCCCTTCTCGTGCAGCTGGCGGCGGATATCGAGATCGCGGCGCGCGCGGATCAGGTCGTATTCGGCTGCGGCGACCTGCCCGGCGCGATCGACCTTCGAACGCTGGATGCCGAGGTTCTCGCCCGCGACGCCGCCCAGCTGGCTTGCGATCTGGGCCTCCTGGCTGAGCACGGTGAGTTCAAGATCAGGATTGGCGAGCCGGGCAAGCGGCTGGCCCTTCGTGACCAGCGCGCCGTCCTGCACGAACAGCTCCTCCACCTGCCCGCCGCTCATCACGCCGACCAGCGTGGTGGTGGCCGGAACGACGCTGGCGCGCACGGGCAGGTAGTCGTCGAAGGCCGCGCGCTCGACCCGGGCGGTCTGGAGCTCGTCGGCGGCGACATCGGTCGAGCCGCTTGCAGGGATCGCGCGCCACCCGAGTATCGCAATCGCCACGAGGGCGATGGCGATCAGGAAACGCCTGTCGCGCCACCACGGCGCGCGCTTCTTTTCGACCTTACGATCCATCCCCGCACCGGGCGCGGGCGGAGACAAACTATTGGACTGCTGGGCTGTCTGCGTCATCATGCAGCCATTATCGCCAAACCGGACCGAAAGACCTAAAGTGTTATGATTAAACGGGATTCTCGCCACGCCGACGGAGCCGACCGTCCGTCGCCGGACACAGTGTCCGCAAATGGACAGCAGCCCGATGCGTCAAGCGAAGAGCCCGGCCTCGCGATTCTCCTGATCGACGACCGGCCAGAAGTCGCAACCGCTATGGAAATCGCTTTCCGCATGGCCGGCCACAGGCTGACGGTGGCGCCCGATCCCCAGGAAGCCTTCTCGCAGCTCGCGCGCACGCAGTTCGACGGGATCGTGCTCGATCTCAATTTCACGCCCGGGAAGAGCGACGGCAAGGAAGGGCTCGCCTGCCTCGAGCGGATCATGGCCGACGCTCCCGGCGCCTGCGTGGTGGTGCTGACTGCCCATGGCGGCGTGCGCATGGCGGTCACCGCGATGCAGAAGGGCGCGCGGGACTTCGCGGTCAAGCCGTGGAACAACGCCGATCTGATTGCCAAGGTGGAAGCGGCGGTGACGCGCGAGCCGAGCATTGCGTCCGCGCCGGGCGGACCGGCCGTCACGGGCCGCGGCACGAGGCAGGTAGGGATACTGGGCGAAACCGCGATCATCGAACAATTGCGTCAGATGATCCGTCGTGTGGGGCCGACCATGGCAGGTGCTGCGATCACCGGCCCCTCTGGCGCTGGAAGGACGCTGACGGCGCTCGCCGTCCATGCCGCCTCCGCCCACGCCGACAGCGCGCCGGCGCTGATCGACCTGCGCGAAGACAGCGCGCTGGATGCAGTCGTCGAAGCCACGGGCAGCGTTGTCCTGCGTCACCCCGACCGGCTCGACGAATTGGCGCAGGATCGCCTCGCTGCGCTCTTGCCCGACCATGTCCGCCCCATCGCGATTCTCGATCGCATCGACACGCTCACTCCTGCCTTGCGGCGCCGCATCGCCACGATCGAGCTGGCGGTGCCTCCGCTGGCGCAGCGCCGCGACGACATTCCGATCCTCGCCCGCCATTTCGGCACCGATGCGGCCGAACGCTTCGGGCGGTCCGCACCCCGCTTCACCGAAGCCGCTGAAACGGCCTTGCGAGAAGCCGACTGGCCGGACGAGGTGCGCGGACTCGCGGCCGCTGTCGAACGGGCGGTCCTGCTTGGCGAGGATGGCACGATCGACACCGGGGCCCTGGCGCTCGGCGCGCCCTCCCCCACGCCCGGCGCGGATCGAAACGAAACGTCGAGCTACGATCTCGATCGCTCCGAGAGAGCGATGATCGCCGCAGCGCTGGCGGAGCATCATCATAATGTCAGCCGTGCCGCCAAGGCTCTGGGGCTCAGTCGCGGCGCGCTCTACCGGCGGATGGAGCGCCACGGGCTATGAGGCTCTACCATCGGCGCGGCTGGCGGGCAGCGGCACTGGGCGTGGGGTTGCTGGCCAGCGCCTTTGTCGCTGCCTTTGCCTGGTATTCGGGGCGCTGGGGGCTGCTGGTCGGCGCGCTGCTGGCCGGGGTCTGGGCGCTCACGCTCGCCTGGTGGAACGCCGCCCTGGTCCCGACCCGCCCGCCGGAGGGGGAGAGCGATGCAGAGGACGAAGAAGCCGCGGTCAATCGCCTGCTTCTCGATGCGGCCCCCACCCCACTGCTCGCGCTTGAGCGCGACGCTGCGCGGGTGCTCAACCGTGCCGCGCGCGCGATCTTCGGGGCCGACGACCGCATCGTGCCCCCGCCCGCTGCGCTGCTCGATCCCGCCGCTGCGACGCTCCGCCATGAAGGCCGGTTGTGGCGGATCGACCGGGTCGAAGCCTCGACCGGGGTGACCGTCGCCGCGCTGATCGATGTCGAGCGCGAGGAGCTCGCTGCCGAAGCGCGTGCCAGCGCGGACCTGATCGAAGTGCTGGGCCACGAGCTGCTCAACGGCCTGGCGCCTATCGTGTCGCTGGCCGAAAGCGCCGAGGCGGCGGCAGCGCAGCAGCCGGTCGACACGGCATTGCTGGCCGAAATCCTCGGTCCACTGGCCCGCCGGGCCGAAGGCCTGCAGCGTTTCGCCACGGATTACCGTACGCTGGCCCGACTGCCCGAGCCGATCCTCGCTCCGGTGGCACTCGATCAGTTCGCGCATGATCTTGCACGCGTGTTCGCCCAGCGCTGGCACGATGCCGCGCTGACGCTCGACGTGCGGGCGGGCGGCGCATGGGCGATGGATGGTGACCAGATGCACCAGGCGGTATGGGCGCTGCTCAACAATGCCGCCGAAGCCGCTCTTGCCGCCGAGGCGCCACAGGTGGCTCTTTCGCTCACGCGCGACGCCAACCGTCTCACCATCGCGGTGACCGATAATGGCGCGGGCGTGCCGCCCGAAAGCGCGCCGCTGATCTTCCGTCCGTTTCACACGACCAAGGTCGAGGGGTCGGGCATTGGCCTCTCGCTCGCCCGTCAGATCGCCCGTGGGCATGGGGGATCGCTCGAACTGGCAGGCGCATGCCCCACGGTCTTCCGGATCAGCCTCCCCGAAAAGACTGCAGCTGAAGGGCCGGACAGAGCGTGAAGAGCGCGTAGAAATGCCGGCCGAACGTGGCGTCCCGGTTTTGGCTCGGGCGCTCCTGTCCGGGGACGGCCCCCTCCCTGCCCTACGTCTGTGCAGGACCGCTGCTCCACAGATGCCGGTTCGCGGTGCGACGAAATCGGCTTGCGGCACCGGGTTGCCCAAGCCTTCGCACGCAAGCCATGGATAACTGCCAGATGCGGCTTTTCTGGCTGCTCGCGGGCACCTATTCGTAAGGCATATGACAGCGCAGATCGAAATTGGCACGGATTCGGCCGGGCAAGGCATTTGCGTCGATATCGAGGAATTGCTCGCGACCCGGCTGCTCGTGCAGGGCAATTCCGGCTCGGGCAAGTCGCATCTGCTGCGCCGCCTGCTCGAACAGACCGCCGGGCTCGTCCAGCAGGTGGTGATCGACCCGGAGGGCGATTTCACCAGCCTGGCGGACGAATTCGACCATATCGTGATCGACGGTGCCGCGCATTCGGTGCGCGAGATCGAGGCGCTGGCCGGACGCGTGCGCCAGCACCGCGTCTCCGTCGTGCTGGCGCTGGACGAGCTTGAGGTGGAGCAGCAGATCCGGTGTGCCGCGCTGTTTCTGGGCGCGCTGTTCGATGCCCCGCGCGAACACTGGTATCCCGCGCTGGTGGTGGTGGACGAAGCGCAGATGTTTGCCCCTGCCGCTGCGGGCGAGCTGGCGGAGGAGACGCGCCGCCTCACGCTCTCCGCCATGACCAACCTGATGTGTCGCGGGCGCAAGCGCGGGCTCGCCGGGATCGTCGCGACGCAGCGGCTGGCCAAGCTGGCCAAGAACGTCGCTGCCGAAGCGTCCAACTTCCTCATGGGGCGCACCTTCCTCGACATCGACATGCAGCGCGCCGCCGATCTGCTGGGGATGGACAGGCGACAGGCGGAACGGATCCGCGATCTGCAGCGCGGCCATTTCCTCGGCCTCGGCCCCGCGATCAGTCGCCGTCCGGTGGCGGTGCATATCGGAGAGGTGCGCACGGGCGGGAAGAACGCCGCAGAGGGCCTGATGCCCCTGCCGCAGGCGAAGGGGGAAGAGCTGGAGGCACTGCTTCATTCCGAACTCGCCGAAGAAGCGGCCGAGCCGGTGCGCCCTGCCCCGCCTCCCCGGCCTGCACCGGATCTTGAGCAGGCCATCACCGAGCGCGCCGCAGCCCAGGCCGAGCGGGAAGAGAGCGGGGAGCCCCTGGGGGCCAACGAACCGTCCGCCGGGGTAAACAATTCCCCCGGACCGCAGGATGGCGAGGCGGCCATCACCCGGATCGTCGCAGAGCTGGCCGGGGAGGAAGGCGCCACCTTCCAGTCTTCCGCCGTGCTTTTCCGCAATTTCGCGCAGCGCTGCCGCCAGCAGGGCGTGCCGAGCGCGCATGTCGACATGCTGGAGTTTCGCCGCCTCTTCGCCTTTGCGAGCGCAAGGTTGCACGAGTTGCAGTCGCCGATGCGCGAAGCCATCGAAGAGCTTGCGCAAGGCGTGCCCGAAGACGTGCTTGCCCCCTACCTCGCGCTGGCGGTGGCTGCGGCACAGGGCAGGCCGGCGCCCGACGAGGACGAGCTGGCGCGCGTCTACGGCAGCTCCTCGCCCAGCCGCATCCGCCGCCTGCTGGAGCATCTGGAGCGTCAGGGGCTGATCGTCGTGCGCGAGGAATTCGGCGGCGGACGCACCATCATTGTGACCGGGCTGGAAGAGGCGGCGGCGGCAGAAAGCTGATGCAGGCAAGGAACGGCGCCCGTTCGGCGCGGTTGATGAGGCAAAGGAGAATATCTCACATGCCTATCATCATCCTCATCGCCACGATCCTGCTTCCCCCTCTTGGCGTCGCGCTCAAGCACGGGCTGGGCCAGCAATTTCTCATCAGCCTGGTCCTCACGCTGATCTTCTACATTCCGGGCCTGATCTACTCACTCTACGTCAACTACGCCTGATTTTATGGCGGACAAGGAGGACCGGCAGGGGAAGCACCGGGCGGTCCCCGCTTCCCGCTTCGGGAGACTAAGCGGCTTCGGCCGATTGGCCGGAGGCGTAGCGGGCGGCATGCTGGCCGAAGGCGCGCGTCGCGTGGCGGCTGGCGAGCGGCCCCGCGTCAACGACCTGATCCTCACCCCCGGCAATGTCGGTCGGCTGACCGAGCGCCTGTCGCACCTGCGCGGCGCGGCCATGAAGATGGGTCAGATGCTGTCGATGGATGCGGGCGATGCCCTGCCGGCGGAGCTGTCCGAAATCCTCGCCAAGCTGCGCGACAATGCGGATTTCATGCCGCCCCGCCAGCTCGACCGAGTGCTGGCGGAGGAATGGGGCGCGGACTGGCGGACCAATTTCCGCCGGTTCGAACCACGCCCGATTGCCGCAGCGAGCATCGGCCAGGTCCACCGCGCGCTGACCCGCGACGGGCGCACTCTGGCGATCAAGGTGCAATATCCCGGCGTTGCACAAAGCATCGATTCCGACGTCGATAACGTCGCCACGCTGCTGCGCGTCACCGGCCTGCTGCCCAAGGAACTGGACATCGGCCCCTTGCTGGCGGCTGCCAAGGAACAGCTTCACGAGGAGGCCGACTATCGCCGCGAAGGGCGCATGATGCAGCGCTATGGCGAGCTGCTCGCCGGACATGATACATTCGTCGTGCCCACGCTGGACGAAGAGCTGACGCGCGACCGGGTGCTGGCGATGAGTTACGAGGAAGGCCGGCCTGTCGAGCAGCTCGCCGACCAGCCGCAGGACGTGCGCGACAGCGTGTTTGCGCAGCTGATCGAGCTGGTCGCGCGCGAGCTGTTCGAATGGGGCCTGATGCAGACCGATCCCAATTTCGCCAACTACCGCTACCGCGAGGCGGACCGGAAGATCGTGCTGCTCGATTTCGGGGCGACGCGCGAGGTCGACCGCCAGGTGCGGCAATCCTATCGCACGCTGCTCGAAGCAGGGCTCGCGCGCGATCACGCGGGCGTGAAGCAGGCCGCGCTCAACGCCGATTTCATGAGCTCGACCGTGGTCGAGCGGCACGGCGAGGCAGTGGACCGGATGATCGATATCATTCTGGGCGAAATGGCGAAGGACGCCCCCTTCGATTTCGGCGACCGCGGCTTCGTGCCCGCGCTGCGAGACGAGGGCATGGCCATCGCGCAGGACAAGGCCAACTGGCACATCCCGCCCGCCGAAACGCTGTTCGTGCAACGCAAGGTCAGCGGCACCGCTCTGCTCGGCGCGCGGATCGGCGCGGTGGTGAACATCCACGCGATCGTTCGCGACGTGCTTGAGAGGACGGAAAAGACTTCGACCTGATCATATACCGCTCGCCCTGAGCCTGTCGGCCTCGCGGAAGGGGGCGATGCGCCCACGGTCGTACTTTCTTCCGCGACGCCGGACGAAAGAAGCACGATCCTTCGACAAGCTCAGGATGAGCGGATTTTGGGATCCGCTAGGAAGCCTGCTGCGCAATCCAGCGGTCGATATGCTCCTCCAGCACATCGAGCGGCACCGCGCCGTTCTCCAGCACCGCATCGTGGAAGCCGCGCAGATCGAACCGCTCGCCCAGCGCCTCTTCGGCCCGGGTTCGCAGTTCGCGGATCTTCAGCTCACCGATCTTGTAGGCCAGCGCCTGTCCCGGCCAGGTGATGTAGCGATTGACCTCGGCGTCGATATTGGCGGCCGAAAGCGCGGTGTTGTCGGTCATGAAATCGACAGCCTGTTGCTTGGTCCAGCCCTTCGAATGCAGGCCGGTATCGACGACCAGCCGAGTCGCGCGCCACATCTCGTAACTCAGCCGCCCCATCTGCTTGGCGGGCGTATCGTAGAGCCCCATCTCGATCCCGAGCCGTTCGGAATAGAGGCCCCACCCTTCCACGAAGGCGGTGAAGAAGGTGCCGTTGCGCCGCAGCGGGTGCAGGTCGAGTTCCTGCTGCAGCGCGATCTGCAGATGGTGGCCGGGCACTGCCTCGTGCACGCCGAGCGCGGGCAGTTCCCACAGGGGCCGCTGGTCCAGCTCGGTCAGGTTGACGCGATAGATGCCCGCCTGCCCCGTCTCCAGCGAGCCGGGCTCGTAATAGGCAGTCGTGTTGCCCGGTGCCTGCGCCGCCGGGATCGGCAACACCGTATAAGGCTGGCGTGGCAGCGTGCCGAACAGCTTGGGCATCCAGCCGTCGATTTCCTTGGCCAGAGCCTGGGCGAAGCGCAGGTATTCGCCCTCATCGGTCATGTAATACTGCGGGTCGGTGCGCAGGTGCTCGATGAAAGCCTCGCGCGTGTCGAAGCCTGCGTCGGCGGCAACCTGCTCCATCTCGGCGCGAATGCGCGCAACTTCGGACAGGCCCAGCCGGTGAACCTCGTCCGCCGACATGTCCGTCGTGGTAAAGCTGCGGACCCGGTAGTCGTAGTAGTCCGCCCCGCCCTCGGTCTGAGAGATGCCGGGCAGGCCATCGCGACACTCGGGCGCATATTCATCCGTGTAGAAGCTGACGAACTCGCGCAGGCCGGGGAACACGACATCGTCGATCGCCGCCTTCGCGCGCGCTTTCAGGGACGCCCAGTCGGCGTCGGAGATGGTGGTGGGCTGCTTGGCGAAGGGCCGCCAGAGGCCCGATTCCTCGGCACTGTCGGCAATCTGCCCACTGACCTGATCCTCGAACCCCTCCATCGGCCCGCATGCCTGCGTCAGCCCGCGCGCCACCGCCTCGCGGCTGCGTGCGATCCCGGCTTCATTGTAGGACCCGAAGGCTTCGAGCCTGCCGACGTAGCTTTCGTAATCGGCCAGCGTGAAGAACGGCGAACTGTAAGGCAGCGAGGAGAGCGAACTGAACCAGCCGCCGCGATTGGTGAACAGAACGTAGCGGCTATGGTCGAACTGCGAACCTTCGATCGAATCTTCCAGCGAGGATTTGAGGATGGCGTAATCGACCCGCATGTCTTCGGGCAGCGCGCTCTCGTCGATGGCGTTCAGCCGCGCGAGGAAAGCGCGGTCTTCCGCCACATTGCGCTCGTAAGCCGCCATGCTGATGTCGCCCAGCTTGCCGTCCCCGCGCCGCTCTCCCACCGAAGTGGCGAGCGTGGGGCTGTCGTCCAGCATGTCCTGCCACACGTCTTCACGCAGGTTCTGATACATCTCTTCCGGGTGGGCCCCGGTCTGCGCGGCGAGCGGGCTGGCCGCCATCACCGTGAATGCGGTTGCGGCGAGAAGGTGCTTCATCATGGTCGTTCCCCCATTGGTTGCCGGTTGTCTATTGCGCGGCTCCGCCTGCGTCCAGTACGCGAGAGGCATGGAAAAACCCGCGATCCTCTTCGTCTGTCTTGGCAATATCTGCCGCTCCCCCCTCGCCGAGGCAGCCTTTCGCGACGCCGCGGACAAGGCCGGGCTGGAGGCCGAGGCGGACAGCGCTGGTACGGCGGATTATCATGTCGGCAGCCCGCCCGACCCGCGCAGCATAGAGGAAGCCTCGAAGCACGGGATCGACATTTCGGGCTATGCCGGGCGGCAGCTCGCCGTGGAGGATTTCGACCGCTTCACGCATATCTTCGCGATGGATCACCAGAACCTGGCGAACATCGACGCACTGCGGCCCGAAGGATCGCGCGCGCATGTCTCGCTGCTGATGGACCTCGTGCCGGGACGCGAAGGCGCCGCTATTGCAGACCCCTACCACGACGGCGAAGAGCAGTTCGAATATACGTGGCAAGATGTCGACGCCGCTGCGCAGGCGCTGGTCGCGCAGTTGAAGGACTAGCCCCCCCGCAGCGTGCGCACACCCGCGTCGCGTTCGTGCAGGTAGAGCAGGACGCGCGCGGCCTCGCCCCGCTCGCCCTCCAGTCCCGCATCGCGGTCCATCAGCAGCTTCGCATCAGCGGTCGCCGGGTCGAGCAGGCGCTGCATCTGGTCGAGCGTGGCGATGCGGAACGGCGTGTCGCCAGACTGCCGCGTGCCGAGCAGCTCACCGCCACCGCGCAGCTCAAGGTCTTCCTCGGCAATGCGAAACCCGTCCTGTGTTTCTCGCATCAAGGCGAGCCGCCTGCGCCCGGTTTCAGAGAGCTGCTCGCCGCGCAGCAGCAGGCAGACCGATTTCTCGCTCCCCCGCCCCACGCGCCCGCGCAACTGGTGCAGCTGCGCGAGGCCGAAGCTCTCCGCGCGCTCGATCACGATCAGGGTGGAGGCGGGAACGTCCACGCCGACCTCGATCACCGTGGTCGCCACCAGCAGCTTCGCATCGCCGCTGGCGAAGCGCGCCATCCCTTCATCCTTCAGCGCAGGATCGAGCTGGCCGTGGACCAGCACCACGTCATCGTCGAACCGCGCCTTCAATGCGGCATAGCGCTGCTCGGCGGCGGCCTTGTCCTCGCTGCCATCCTCGTCGCGCACCATTGGGCACACCCAATACGCCTGCTGGCCGCTCGCAAGGTGCCGCCCCACAGCCTCGACCACTTCGGGCAGGCGGTCCATGCCCACTACGCGCGTATCGATCGCCTGCCGACCGGGCGGCAGCTCGTCGAGACGGCTGACCTCCATCTCGCCGTAATTGGCGAGCGTCAGCGTGCGCGGGATCGGGGTCGCGGTCATCGAAAGCGTGTGCGGCGGGCGCTTACCCTTGGCGGACATCTGGAGGCGTTGCGAAACACCGAAGCGGTGCTGTTCGTCGACCACCACCAGCCCGAGGTCGCGGTACTGCACAGCCTCCTGGAAGATCGCGTGGGTTCCGACCACAACGTCTATGCTGCCGTCCATCAGCCCCATCAGGATGCTCTCGCGCGCCCTCCCCTTGTCGCGGCCCGTCAACAATGCGACCTCGACCCCGGTGGGCCGCGCCATTGCGCGCAGCGTCTCGAAATGCTGGCGGGCGAGGATTTCGGTCGGCGCGAGCAGCGCGGCCTGCGCGCCCGCCTCCACCGCGACCAGCATCGCGTGCAGCGCGACCACGGTCTTGCCCGCGCCGACATCGCCTTGCAGCAGCCGCAGCATCGGCGCGTCCTGCGCCAGATCGCCCTCGATCTCGCGGATCGAACGCTCCTGCGCGCCGGTGAGCGGAAAGGGCAGCTTCAGCTTCTCCCGCAGCGCGCCGTCTCCCGCCAGCGCGCGGCCGCGTTTCCTGCGGTTGTCCGCCTTCACCAGCTGCAAGGCCAGTGCGTTGGCGAGCAGCTCGTCATAAGCGAGCCGGTCCTTCGCGGTCTGGTCGTCGCGGGCATGGACGCTGTGCAAGGCATCGCCCCAGTCAGGCCATTTCTCGCGCGCCAGCATGCCCGGATCGATCCATTCGGGCAGGTCGGGCAGCTTGCCCAGCGCCTGCGCGGCGAGCGAAGCCATGCGCGGTTGGGTGAGGCCTTCGGCGAGCGGATAGATCGGCTCGCGCATCTGGCCGAGGCCCGCATCGTCCATCGCCATCACATGGTCCGGGTGGACCATCTGCAGCATGTCGCCATAACGTTCCAGCTTGCCCGCCACGCGGCGCTTTTCGCCCACCGGGAGCTGCTTTTTCGCGGTGTAGCTCGCACGCCCGAAGAAGGTCAGCGCCAGCACGTTGCCCGCGCTGTCCGTGGCCAGCACGCGGTAGGGTGCGCGGCGCGATGCACCGGCGCGATGCTCGGTCACGGTCAGCGCAATGATGATCTGTTCGCCCTCGCCCGCCTCGTCGAGCGTTTCGACCGGGCGGCGGGTCACGAAACGGTCCGGCCAGTGATACACCAGGTCGCGCAGCCGCGTGCAGTGCAGTTTCTCCAGCGGCTTGCGCAGCTTGGGCCCCACGCCGTCGAGCGTATCGACCTCAGCAAACAGGGGGTTGAGGATTTCGGGCCGCATGGGAGATTCGATATGGCCCAGCTATCGCGTTATTGCGAGCGGAGCGAGGCAATCGAGGGCGTACCGCTGTGGATTGCCGCTTCGCAATGACGAGTTGAGAATCGATGACGGGCGGCCTACCTCCCGCCCATGTCCGATCCCACATTCGAATCCCGCCTCGCCCGCGCCAAGTTCCGCAGCTGGCATCGCGGCACGCGCGAAGCCGACTACATGATCGGCGGCTATTTCGATCGCTACCATGCCGAGTGGGCGGAAGAAGACCTCGCCTGGTTCGAACGGCTGCTCGATTACGACGATGTCGATATCATGGCCTGGGCCCTCAAGACCCAGCCCGTGCCCGAAGAAATGCAGGGCGCGCGGATCGAGATCATGCAGAAGCTCGATTACGTCGATATTCCGCGCTAGGGCCTCCTCACCGACAGCCATCGCCCCCCCTTCCCGATCCGGGCAGGGGGCAATTCTTGTGTGCGCGGAACGCCTTCGCGCCGGAGCGACTTAGACACCAATGCCCGACCTTTCCCGCATCCTCGCCGCCAAGAAGCCGCTGACCTTCGCCCAAGTGGCACGCGGTGCGCAGCCGCTGGTGATGGCCGACCTCGCGCGCGCCGCCAAACGCCGCGCGGTCTTCATCGCGCCCGAAGACAGCGCGATGCGCGCGATGGCGGATGCAGCACGCTATTTCGCGCCTGAATTGAGCGTGATCGAACTGCCCGCGTGGGATTGCCTGCCCTACGACCGTGCCAGCCCCGCGCTGTCGATCAGCACACAACGACTCGCCGCGCTTCACCGCCTGCAAAGCGAGAAGGACACGCCGCAGCTGCTGGTCACCACCGCGAATGCGATGCTCCAGCGCATGCTGACCCCGTTCCGCATCCGCGAGGCGGTGCGCGAGCTGAAACCGGGCGTGCAGATCGGGCACGAGAGCCTGACCCAGCTGCTGCAAAAGCAGGGCTACAGCCGCACCGACACCGTGATCGACGCGGGCGAATTCGCGGTACGCGGGTCGATCTTCGACATCTTCCCCTCCGGCCTCGACCAGGGCCTGCGGCTCGACTTCTTCGGCGACGAGCTGGAAAGCCTGCGCCTGTTCGACCCCAGCACGCAGCGTACCACCGGCACGCTCGATTCCTTCCTCCTGCTGCCCGCCAGCGAGGTGCTTCTGGAGGACGCGACGATCAAGCGCTTCCGTTCCGGCTACCGCGAGC
Source organism: Citromicrobium sp. UBA3494 (assembly GCA_002377695.1). Taxonomy (GTDB): domain Bacteria; phylum Pseudomonadota; class Alphaproteobacteria; order Sphingomonadales; family Sphingomonadaceae; genus Alteriqipengyuania. The sequence continues at coordinate 173,495 of DFQH01000001.1, forward strand.
GGTTCGGCGCGCATGCCACGCAGGACCCGCTCTACGAGGCGGTCAGCGAAGGACGGCGACAGGCGGGGATGGAGCACTGGCTGCCACTGTTCGAGGACAAGCTGGCGACTGTGTTCGATCATCTGGAAGAGAGCGACCCGGTGGTGATCGATGTCGGCGCGCTGCAGGCCAGCGAGGAGCGGCTGTCAGACATTGCCGAGTACCGCCGGTTGCGGACCGAGACGGCCGGGCAGAAGGCGGGCAGCTATCGCCCGCTCGACACGCACGCGCTGTATCTGACGCAAGACGAGCTGGGCACCGCGCTGGACCAGCGCCCCGTCCACCGCGCGACACATTTCGACGAGCCCGAGAGCGACACGGTCATCGATTTCGGTTTCCGGTCGGCCCGCGATTTCGCGCCCGAGCGTGCGCGCGGAGACAATGTCTACGAAGCGGCGGCCGATCACTTCAAGAAGATCGCCAAGGCAGGCAAGCGCCCCGTCCTCGCCACCTATTCCAAGGGCAGCCGCCAGCGCATCGCCTCGATCCTGGGCGAGGCAGGCGTCAGCGTGGCGATGGCCGATAGCTGGCAGGACACGCTCGGCAAGTCCGCCCCGAAAAACGGCAGCGGCCAGCTCACCGCGACGATCCTGCCGCTCGACAGCGGGTTTGCCAGCGAGGACATCGAGCTTGTTACCGAACAGGACCTGCTGGGCGACAGGCTAGTGCGCAGGCGAAAGAAGCGGCGCGATTCCGATGCTTTCCTGAGCGAGCTACAGGCGCTCTCGCGCGGCGATCTGGTCGTCCATACGGAACACGGGATCGGCAAGTATCTCGGCCTCGAACCGATCACCGTCGGCAAGTCCAAGCACGACTGCGTGATGCTGGAATACAAGGGCGGCGACAAGCTCTACATCCCGGTCGAGAACCTCGAAGTCCTCTCGCGCTACGGCTCATCCGAAGAGGCGGTCATGCTCGACCGGCTGGGCGGCGAAGCATGGCAAAAGCGCCGTGCACAGCTGCGCGAGCGCATCCAGGAAATCGCGGGCGAGCTGATGCGCACTGCCGCGCAGCGGTCGCTCAAGAAGGCACCCGTGCTCGAAGCGGACGAGGCCAGCTACAACCAGTTCGTCGATCGCTTCCCTTGGGAGGAGACCGACGATCAGGAGCGCGCCATCGCCGATGTGCTGCGCGATCTCGAAAGCGGCAAGCCGATGGACCGGCTGGTCTGCGGCGATGTCGGCTTCGGCAAGACCGAGGTGGCGCTGCGCGCTGCCTTCGTGGCGGCGATGGGCGGGCAGCAGGTCGCAGTGGTCGCGCCGACCACCCTGCTCGCCCGCCAGCACTACCAGCATTTCTCCGAACGCTTCGCGGGCTTCCCGCTGAAGATCGGGCGGCTCAGCCGCCTCGTTCCCCCCAAGGAGGCGAGCGAGACCCGCGATGCGCTGGCCGACGGAACGATGGATATCGTGATCGGCACGCATGCGATCCTCTCCAAATCCACGAAGTTCAAGGATCTGGGGCTGGTTGTGGTGGACGAGGAACAGCGTTTCGGCGTCACCCACAAGGAAAAGCTCAAGCAGCTGCGCGCCGACGTGCACATGCTCACGCTGACCGCGACGCCGATTCCGCGCACGCTGCAGATGGCGATGACCGGCCTGCGCGAGCTTTCCACCATCCAGACGCCGCCGGTCGATCGCCTCGCCGTGCGCACCTACGTGATGGAATGGGACGACATGGTGATCCGCGAAGCGCTGCTGCGCGAGCATCATCGCGGCGGGCAGAGCTTCATCGTGTGCCCGCGCATTGCGGACATGGAAGGGCTGGAGGCCTGGCTGGGCGAGAACGTGCCCGAGGTCAAAGTCGTCACCGCGCACGGCCAGATGAGCCCGACCGAGGTCGAAAACCGCATGAGCGCGTATTACGAGAAGAAATACGACGTGCTGCTCTCCACCACCATCGTGGAAAGCGGGCTCGATATCTCCAGCGCGAATACGATCATCATTCACCGCGCCGACCGTTTCGGCCTCGCCCAGCTCTACCAGCTGCGCGGGCGCGTGGGCCGCGCCAAGCTGCGCGCCTATGCCTACCTGACGACGCCGGAGGACGAGGCACTGTCCGAAGTGGCGGAAAAGCGCCTCAAGGTGCTGAGCGATCTAGACAGCCTCGGCGCGGGCTTCCAGCTCGCCAGCCACGATCTCGACATCCGCGGCGCGGGCAACCTGCTGGGGGACGAACAGTCGGGCCATATCCGCGAGGTCGGGTTCGAACTCTACCAGTCGATGCTGGAAGACGCGATCCTGGCCGCCAAGGCGGGCGAGATGGGGCTGGAGAAGCCGCCCGAGGATATCAGCCCGCAGATCACGGTCGATGCGCCGATCATGATTCCCGAGGACTACGTGCCCGACCTCGCCGTGCGCATGGCCCTTTACCGCCGTCTCAACCAGGCGCGCGACAAGGCGGAGATCGAAGGGCTGGCGGCCGAGATGATCGACCGCTTCGGCGACTTGCCGTCCGCCTCGCAGAACCTCGTCCGCCTGATCGAGATCAAGCACCAGGCGATCGAGGCGAACATCGCCAAGATCGATGTCGGCGCGCGCGGCACGCTGGTCACCTTCCACAAGGACAACTTCCCCGATCCGGCGGGCCTGATCGCCTATGTGGACAAGCGCGAAGGCGCGGTGAAGCTGCGGCCGGACATGAAGCTGGTGGTCAATCGCGCCTGGGGCGATCCGCAAAGCCGCCTCAACGGGCTGTTCCAACTGACCAAGGGGCTTAGCGCGATCGTGAAGCGCGGCGCGAAGGAGAAAGCGCCAGCCTGACCGGCCCGTCTAGCCGCTCTTGCCCGCCAGCTGCAGGAAGTCGTCCTGCGTCAGCGGTTTGGAGCGCAGGAACCCCTGGTAGGCGGTACAGCCCTCTTCGGCGGCGATCTGCCGCTGCGTCTCGTTCTCGATCCCCTCCGCCAGCACATCGAGGTCGAGCGCGCGGGCCAGCGCGACCACCGCGCGCAGCACGGCACGATCGCGCGGGTTTTCGGCCACGCCGTCCAGCATGATGCGATCGAGCTTGATGATGTCGAGCGGCAGGTACTTGAGATAGCCGAAATTGCAGAAGCCCGCGCCGAAATCGTCGAGCGCGATCCGCATCCCGGCATCCCTCAACAGACCCAGCGAGCGCGCCGCCAGGTCCAGATCGCCCAGCAACGCCTGCTCGGTGATCTCCAGCGTGATCTGCGCCGGATCGACCGCAAGATCGCCCACCATATCCAGCATTTCCCGGGGAAAGCGCGCGACCGCCAGATCGGCGGCGGTGACATTGATCGAGCATTTGAGGCCGGCGGGCCACTTGAGCACAGACTTCAGGGCGGCGCCGACAACCTTTCGGGTCAGCTGCGTGGTCAGGTCCGCACGCGCCGCGATCCGTAGCAGTGCTTCCCCGCCGATCGAGCCGAGCAGCGGCTGGTCCCAGCGCACCAGTGCCTCCGCCCCCACGAGCCGGTCGTCCGCCAGCGCGAACTGCGGCTGGAACATGAGCGAGACCGCCCCCTGGTCCAGCGCGCGGCGCAGCTCCGCCTCGACCCGCGCGGTGTCGATGCCCGGCGGCGCTTCGTCCCGGTCGATCCACACCACCCGCCGGCCCGCCTCGCCCTTCAAGGCGATCTGCGCATCGCTCAACCGGCTCAGCATGCTTGTGGGATCGTCGCCCGAAAGCGCGCGGACCAGCGCGATATGCGGCCATAGCTGCGGCAAGCCCACGCTCGCACCCGCCAGCGGCTGCGCCACCGTGTCCGCCAGGGCCTCTGCCAGGAACTGCCAGCGCTCCCGGCTGCAAGGCTCGCGCGTGGCGAGCAGGAACTTCCCGCCATCCAGCCGCGCGGCGAACCACGCATCGTCCGCAAATTCGTCCTGCCCGAAATGCGCGATTCTGCGCGCCACCTCGGTCAGCGCGAAATCGCCCGCGCTGGTCCCGTGGGCGATGTTCACGCTGTCGAACCGGCCCAGCACCAGCAACAGGCCATGCACCCGCGTATCGCCCACGCCCAGCCATTCCCCCAGCACCTCGCGCGCGCGCGCAGGCGTGTACAGGCCGGTCAGCAGATCGTGATCGTCATCCGCGCTCATCGTCTTTCCCTATCGCAAGCCATTGCCCGATCGCAAAGGCCATGCCGCATGCGAATACCCCGCTTGTATGCTCTCTCATTGCAAAGAGCGCGCGCGCTCCATAGGCAGGCAGCCACGCTGGAGAGGATTTCAATGGCCGGGCAGCCTCAATTCGAGCGGCTGGCGCTCGCAATTTCGAACACCGCACTGGCGCAGGACACGGCCCGCGCGCTGCAGGAGGCGCACGACTGGGTGCCACAGGAAAAGGCGGACGCGGTCGTGGCGCTGGGCGGCGACGGCTTCATGCTGCAGACGCTGCACCGCATGCTCGACAGCGGAAACATCCTGCCCGTCTACGGGGTCAACCGGGGCACGATGGGCTTCCTGATGAACAAGCACCGCCCCAAGGGCGCGCTGATCGACAGGGTGAATCGCAGCCGCCCGGTGGGGATTTCCCCGCTGCGCATGGAGGCGGTGACGCAGGATGGCGAAACGCGCATCGAATGCGCGCTGAACGAGGTCTCCCTGCTGCGCGAGACGCGGCAGACCGCCAAGATCGAAATCCTGGTGGACGACAAGACGCGGATCGAAGAGCTGGTGGCCGACGGCGTGCTGGTGGCCACGCCCGCAGGCTCCACCGCCTACAACCTCTCTGCAAATGGCCCGATCCTGCCGCTCGATTCGGAATTGCTCGCGCTCACGCCGATCAGCGCGTTTCGGCCACGGCGCTGGCGCGGAGCCATCCTGCCCGACCGCGCCCGCGTGACCTTCCGTATCAACGAACCTGCCAAACGCCCGGTGGCGGCAGTGGCGGACCAGAAGGAAGTGCGCGACGTGGCCGAGGTTCACGTGGAGATTGCGCGCGATTCCGAGCTGACTCTGCTGTTCGACAAGGGCCACTCGCTGGACGACCGCATCGTTGCCGAGCAATTTGTCGTCTGATTTGCATTTCGGGGGCTTGCGAAATCTCAAGCGCCCCCATATAGGCGCGGGCCTGCCGACATGGCTGCTCCCCGATAGCTCAGCGGTAGAGTAGGTGACTGTTAATCACTTGGTCGTTGGTTCGAATCCAACTCGGGGAGCCATTCTTTCGCCTAAATAGCTGTTTTTTTAGGCATTTTTCCTAAAGCAGCAAGGCGCACGCCTCCAAACACCTATCAAACGATTTGCGCTCGATTGTATCGAAATATGCCCCGTCCTTTGGCCGACTTTTTGGTTTGAGGTTACGCGCGGGTAATGCAAATGAAAAGTCTGCGGTATCTCATCGATAGCTCTACCTCCTAACTTGTGCCTCTTGCTTGAACCTTGTAGATGGCGGATCGCTCGGCTAAATCCAACAAATCCACCGAGGGGAAAGCGATGAAGTATTACCCAATTAGCTTATTTGCGCTTGCTGCAATCGTTGCCTCTCCGGCGGAAGCGGCTTGGCAATTCCAGATTCAAGAAGACCCCATGACTGACGCGAAACGCGGCATTTCACTATTACTCGGGGATGCTGGTGGCTTGGCGATCAAATGCGATGAGAACGGGCCGGGCTCTTTATACATCTCATTTATATCCACTGAGTTCCTAGGCAGCACCTCCGGGCGGGATGGAAGACTTGTTCGCTATAGAATCGATAAGGGCGAGCCTTCAGATATGGTCATAAAATATAACGACTCAACGGCTTCAATATTCGATCTTTCGCCGGGTAGTGAGGGCGGAAACTTTTTGAATAATCTATTAGAATCGCGTGAACTTGTCGTTCAACTTACGAGCTATAGATATGAGACTTATACGATCTTATTTGATACGACTGGAATAGAAGAGGCTGTCGCTAAGTCAGCTCAAGTCTGTGGGGATACGGAATGGCTATCCCCTCCTCCTTCTTCCTAAACCGGGCTTTTGTTAATCCGCCCAGTCGATAAACGATAGCGAATCCTCCACCGCCTGCGGATCAAGCCCGGCTTCCTTCGCTTGTGTCAGAGCCTGCACCATCGCCCCGAATGCCCGCGCCCTGCCGCCTGCATCGAACGCCTGCGCAGGCCGCACCACGTCTATTGTCACCGGGCTGGATAGCTTAGCGCTGCATTCCTCGGCCATGACTTGCGCCATCGGTTGCAACACCCATTGCGCCAGATGCCGCTGGGCTTCCCGGACAAGCGGACCCTGCGCATTCGCGGCGAACATCGCCGGCAGCACTCCAAAGGCCGCAAAGATCGCGCCTCGCGCCTCTTGAAGCGAAGGGACCGCCATCGATCCTTGCAGATTAGGGGTCACGTCTTGCGGTCGCCAATCCTGCGTCGGGGCCGGTCCACCGGCTGCCGTCACATTCACGCTTTCGCGCAACATGACGCGCCCACGCCTGCCCCGGAACCCATGGCCCAGCGTTTCTAGGTCCACGTCCTGGCTTTCGGGGAACGGCACCACTTGGCTGCCGAGCGGCGCATTTTCGTAAACCTCGGCAAGCGCTGCCTCCAATGTATGCAACAGCCCAGCAGTCAATTGCGAGCGCCGCAGTGGTGCCTGCCCTGCCCACGGCGCGCCGGGATCGGGAGCAAGCCGGAAGTGCAGCACCTCGGCTGCCAAGGCTGTTTCGGAACGGCCCCCGCCAATCTCGGGCACCGATACACGGTAAGCGCGCGGGATGCCGTCACGGGTCGATAAATCCCAATCGACAACCGGAATGAGCCGGTCGCGAATCAGGAAAACAGCCTCACCGCGTAGCGCCATGGCCCTCGCCGCAATCGCCATATCAAACCGGGTCAGCAGGTCGGTGCCCTTCACGTCTGCAATCGACAGCCCGCTTTCCCATAGGCTCACACAGGTCTGCACGGTGGCGGTCAGTTCGCCCAGCCCGGTGCGCCCGGCTATATAGGCCTGCCGGGCCGCCATGATTTGCGACGTGTATCCCGTGCCCGATGCCGAGCGGGTTTCACCCTTGCCGATAAGGCGCTGCCACAAGCCCATTATCAGGCCCTCCTGTATTTGCGCAGCAGATCGGCCGCGCCGCTATTGTGAATGGCCTTCGCCATGTGCGCAGGGTCTGCCGAGATGCTTTCGGATAGCTGGCCAACATTAGCTCGATAGGAGCGCGCGCCCGCAGGCACGGCGCTTTCGCTTTCGAGATAGGCCGCAAGCCGCTGCACGGCCGATTCCACGCTAGACGGCAGTTGAAGCGAGACAGTGCCCACCGACGCGTCAATCTGGACATGCCCCGGCGGCAACAGCAGGCCGAACGGTCCGCGCGTGATCGTGTAAGGCTGCCAATCCCCGTCGCACCAGCGGAACGCTTCGGTAACAGCAATGATCGGCCCCAGCGGCGGCCTCCATTCGCCGCCTTCGCTCGTCAGGGTCCAGACGACAGCCCGGCTGCCGAACCGGCGCGCAATGAAATGCTCAATGCGCTGCCAGCACGTTGCCAGCAAATCGCCCGTTACGCCCTCGACAGGCGGATACTCCGCCGGGGATGCCTCGAATTGGGTTAGCTCGCTTAGTTCGGCTTTCATGCCCGCCACCTGCGAAGGGGATGAATGATGCCATTGCGCGGAACAGGATCGAAGGCCCGCAGGTCCGCTTCGGTTTCGTGGTATGCAGGCCGCGTCACCATCGACAATTCGAACAACAGCGCCTCGAATATCGTGCGGATAAGAGCTTCGCCCTCTCTCGGGTCTTCTTCGTCGGTCTGTTCCGCGCCTTCTAAGTCGGGCACGCGAAAGCCCGGCGAAATGCCGCTAATCAGGCCCGCCGCATAGGCTGCCAGAAAATCCTGCGCCCAGCTTGTGCGCTGAATATCGGGCACAATGATCGCCTCGAAGGTCAGCGCGTCTGCCGTATCCTCGAATAACAGCGTGCCCGCTTTCTTACTGGCAAGTGGCCGGTCGAACGAATGGCCTATCAGCAGGTGAATATCCCGCTCGGGATCGTTCACCGCATAGTTGAACGCCTTCGGCGCAAACTGTTCCTTACGCGGTCGACGCCCTTTGCCGCCCGCATCGAGAACAGCGCGCTTCCTGTAGGGGAACCGGCCCTTAAGACGACGGGAGCCATCGCCCGCCGCCCTAAGTTCCAGCCCCGCATCGAATACGGGGCCGTTCATCAGCCTTCATCCACTTCCAGTTCCAGCCCAGTCACAAGTTCAAGCTGCGCACCGCGTGCCACGGTCACGTCCGCCGTGGTCAGTGCCGTCAAGCGAAGGCCGCCGGATTGTGCATCGGAATAGGGATCGCGGATAAGATCCACCGCGCCCCACAGGCCGACAAACACCGGCGACACACCGCCCGCCGTGGTGGTCAGCAACACCTGCGTTTCCAGCGGATCGCCGGACGGCGCGGCCAGCGCATTCGTGGTCATGGTCGGGGCCGGCATGTTCTTTACGAACCTATCCCATTCGGTGATGCCGGTCCCGGTGAACGCTTCGATGTCATCCATGACATTCCACAATTCCGGCCGCACCATTGCCTTCACAGCCGCAGGCCCGTTGGCAGCGTTGGCAGTCATAAATCGCACCACGGCCGCCCGCAGTGCCGCCCATGACGCCATGCCGCCTGCATCGGTGGAGGTGATGCCGTAGGTCGCTACGCCAGGAACAATGCCGAGCGGCTGTCCATTCGCGCCGGTGCCAAGGAAAATAGCCTTGTCCAGTTCGGCCGCCATCGTGCCATTCATGTCGCGGCGGATAGCCTGTTCAAGCGCCTCGCCGGATTGCAGCATTGACTTGCGGCTCACCCGCATATGGATGCCCAGATTGTGCTCGGGCTTCAGTGCCTTATCGGTGGTCGCATAGGTGGTCGGGCCAGCGACATTGGCAAGTTCGCCGTCAGCCCATCCCGCCGTCACGCTGGACGTGGTGACGGGCCATTCGACAGCACCGCTGCCAATCTGGATCAACTGCCCGCCCATTTGCGCGGCAACGCTGCCCGGAAACAGCCGGTCGATAATCGGCCGCGTCTGCACCGGGTCCGGCGTGCCGCTGGCGATAGTCTCACCCGCACGCACTTCCAGCGCCATGAGCGGCACCGGAACGCCGCGATAACCGCCTGCGCTGCGCAGCTCCTGCACCACTTCGGCAGTCCGGCCCGACAGTGCCCGGCCTTCATCAAGCGCCAGCACGGCTTGCCGCACTTCAAAGCCCTGCACCAGATCGGACCATTCACGATCAGAGCGGGTTTCCAGTTCGGCCCCGGCCTCGCGCCGTTCGCCATCCTCGGCAATCAGTGCCGCGCGATAGCGGGTTTCATTGCTGCGATACTCGCCATCGAGCGTTTCGATATTGCGCAGTTCGTCTTCGGTCGCATCGGTCTTGCCGACAAGGCCGGACAGTTCCGAACGAATTTCGGACTGGCGCCGCTGAATTTTTACAGATTCGAGCATGTTAAATTTCCAGTTCAATTAAGGGTCGGAGGGGATTGGAGGTCAGTTCGCGCGTGAAAATGCGCCACGCGAGACGCTCGGGTCCGGTTTCCGCGCGGCGTTGCTTTTCGCGCGAAGTCTTTTGCGAATGGCAGCCGATGCAGAGCGTTTGCAGGTTCGCCAGATCGAACGAGAGTTCCGGCGCGTCGCAGATCGGCTTGATATGATCGACATCGAGCCGCGCGCCCCGCGCACCGCACTGGACGCAAGCCCAGCCATCCCGGCGCTTGGCGGCAAGGCGCAGGGCCTTCCACCGTTGACTGCGATAGACGCTGGCACCTGCCCGCCCGGTTTGGCGCTTCATGCCCATACCGGCACCCTCGCTTGTTTGGAGGGACGCGCAATGCGCCGCGCACCTTCGGCAATCGCCAACACGGCGGCAGCGGCTGCATCAATGCGGCCCAGCGAACGGGCCTTTGCCAGCTTGTGATTGCCTGCCGGATCGACCAGCGTAATCGCATCGGCAAAGGCCGAGCGCAGTAACAGGCTCGGCACCGTCTTAACTTCGCCGTCAAACAATGCCCGGCGGAAGCGCTCAATATCCTCTGCACCGTCTTTCCAGCCGAACCCGCGCCAGATGAACGGCACCCGGCCCAGCCCGGCCTTGTCCATCGCCTCGACAAATTCGGCATGGCGGAATCGGTCGCCAACAATGCAGGCAGGCGTGATGCCATCAAGCTGCCGGACCACTTCGGCCAGCCACGGGCCAGCCGGAACGGTATTCTCGCCCATGACGGACAATTCGCCGCGTTCCTGCATTTCGACATAGCGCCCGCCAACACCATCGGACGCGCCACGATCGGCAAGGCCCGGCTTGGCAGGAAAGGTGCCCAGCGCTTCCAAGCGGCCCGTTTCGGGCCAATAGAAGGAGACGGCAGACATTGAGCGGCTGCCGCCCAGATCGGTGCCGCAAATGCAAATGCCTTCACGCGGCGGCAGATCGTCAGGCGCAACCTCTGCCGCCAGCCATTCATCCACGGTGACCAGAACCGAACGGTCTTCGCTCGATACGCGTTCATTGCGGTTAAGATTGCGGAAGCTGGATAGGGCAGAACCGCCACGGGCGATTGCCCGCCGTGCCTGCGCAACCAGCCAATCGGCACTTGCGCCGATGCCCTCGGCAGCGCCGGGATTGGCTATCAGCAGGCTTTCCAGATCGTCCGCAGGCAGGCCAAATGCAGGCCGATGCTCTTGCACATAGCTGCCCGGCGGCGGTTCATCGAGCCAACGGCTAAATGTGTTCGCATCATCGGGGGCGGACGTGGAGATAATGAGCGCCTTGCCATCGCGCTTGCCCAAGCCGGACAGGATGGCATTTTCCAGCGCGTCGCCCTTGTCGCGCTCCCACGCGGCCCTTTCGTCCAGAATGGCCAGCGTAGGAGCGCCGCCCAGGATCGACTTGCCATCGGCAGGAATGACGCGGATTAACCCGCCGCCATTGGCCTTATATTCGACTTCGAGCTTCGCCCCGCGCCGGATCGCGAACAAATCCTGTTCGGCATCGGGCAGCCCCTCAATGAAGCCGACAACAAACTGAAATGCCGTGCGGGCCTGATCGCGGTTCCGGGCCGCAAGGATAATTTCCCGGTGCGGCTGCGTATCCCAAACGCCCATGACGCTGCCCAGCGCAACGCCAGCGGCCAAAGCGGTTTTTGCATTGCCGCGCCCGATTGAGAGGCAGGCGACCATGACGCCCGGCTCAAATGCGCCCCGGATAAAAGCGCGCTGATACTCGGCCAACTTCAGCGGCTGCCCGGCTTTCGGGCCTTCCGGCACCTTCAAAGTGCCCAAATATTCGATGACGGTTGCGGCTATCCCACAATTTTTTTCAGGGAGAGAGAAAGGAACAGCCCGCCCCTCGGCGTTGTCACCCCTCCCAGACGGGGCACCCATTGGGACCATTTCTGCCTCGACTGCCCGGCTCATGCCCGCGCCTGCACTGTGAAATGGATGGCCTCGCCCGGTCGCGAATGAACCGGCGATGCCGACAGAATTGTGTAGCTTTCACCTCCCACGGTGATCGTATCGGCAGGCAATGGCGGGTTAAGCTCTGCCGTCTCTGGCACTGCCAGAACGCCCAGCAGGTCATCGGCCTGCACCATGGACGCAGCGACAAGCTCCGCCTCGGCAGCCGTGGCAATCAACCGCAGCGTTTCGGAAATGAGGACTGGCGGCGACGGCGGGTCCCAAGGATTTTCAGGCGGTGGTCCCTCGGTCAACCGCGACAGGACAACATCGCCACCATACTTGGCGAGTAGTCGAGCATTGAGGCCACCGAATGACATGCCTTCATCATAGCATTGTCGTCAGTATCGTATAAGTACCACAATGAGTAACGAACAGTAACAATTTGTTCGGGCGCATCTTTGCAAATGCTTTATGTAGGGGTCAGTCACAACTGTCACATAGTCACAACTAACCCATACCACCTTTCATTCCATATTCTCTTTGTGACATTGTGACTGTTGTGACAGGGGATTGTCTGGGTGCAGATATTTACCGCGTCCGGACTTCTCTATTTCGCCAGCCTTCACCATTCTGGGAAGCGTCTGGCGCACGTTCTCTGCGCTATAGTCCAGAGCCTTGGCCAATTCCGTCGGCCCCATAGGCTCGGCACTCTTTTGCAAGAGCCTGATAATCTCCGAGCGCAGCAGCCCCATACGAACCTCGCCGGGATCGCCCAAGGCAACCCACCGGCACGTCTCCCGGTCGAACGTCACCGCCGTTTCAATCTCTTCTATGTCGCGGCCTCGGCCATATAGCGTTACGCCATTCTGGTCGCGGTCGAGTATCAGCACCGCATCAGCACCGCCGGAGATGCCCAGCGTGCCGCTAACCTTCTCGAACGGATCATTCTCAGCTGCACTTTTCCGCGTATGAGTGACTACGACAATTGCGACGCCCGTTTCCATCGCCAGCGACTGAAGTTCCTTCACTGCGGCATAATCGGCATCATAAAGCGATTGGTCGCGGCCCTTGGCGGCACGGAACATGGCTAGCACATCAATAACGACATACCGTGCATTCGGATGCTCTTCGATCCATGTTCGCAAGGCATCGACGCCCCCCTCGTTGGCGCGCGCCCATTCAGTCGCAAGGTGTAACCTTTCCGGCGTCGGCCCAAGCTTCCGCAATCGGGACAGTAAGCGACGCCGATTATCTTCGAGCGCCAGATACAATACGTCGCCTTGCTCACATTCAATACCGCCCAGGCAGGTGCCGCTCTCGGCCACGGCAATCGCTGTTTCCAGCACCAGCCACGATTTGCCAATCTTCGGTTTTCCGGCGAGAATTGTAAGCCCCTCCGCAATATAGCCGGGCACGACATACTTGATCGCCGGAAATTCCATCATCGCCAGCGCAGCGGCGGATATTATTTGCGGCTCAAACTGCCGCTTATGTGCTCCGCGCTGCCGCCTCGCCTGTCCTCCCATCTCTTGGAAGTTATCCCGGTAAGCGTCCGCCAATTCCTCATCAATGTCATCCTCAATGCCGAACCTATCCATGTTCGCCACCGTCCAAGTCGAGCAATTCAGCGTGCATCGCCGCGCCAATCAGATGACGTGCCAGCTTCGCCGCTTGCCCCAACCGCGCCGGTGTTTCGTTAATCGCGAAAACAAATGCCCCGGCAACCTCATGCGCCTCAATTGCCAGATTGAAGGCGCGCAGGCTTTCGGTGCGACCACGCATGGCAGCGCCCCAGTCGCGCGCTTTCAGCAACGCAATGCGGTGCTCTAATTCTTCGCCGCTCGCGTCAGGAACGTAGTGCAGAACATGGGCGGCATCTTGCGATTCGTCCGCCGTAGCGGTATTGGTCTCTTTGGAAACCACGACTTTTCCCCACGCCGCTCGGACCCATCATCCGGCGGCGTTTTCTTTTCTAGATTTCTTCGTGATACGAAATGCGGCAGCTTAGCTGGCCTGCCGCGTGGGAGGCGTTTTCGCGAGCTTCCGCGTAGGTGTCGCACGGTAAGCGGAAGCCTTCTTGGCCATCGGTCTCAACATACCAATACCCGGTGCCATCGCGATTTCGCCAGAGGTGAACAGTCGTCATGCTGCCACCTCGCGACTGGCTTCCCACGCTTCAATGTCCGCAGCCTTCCAGCGGGAGCAACCCGGCGAAAGTGAAACAGGGCGGGGGAAGGCCGGGTCTACTTTAACCCACCGCCAGATCGTGACGCGCGACACGCCGTAGCGTTCGGCAACTTGCTTGTCGGTTAGATACATGCTGCACTCCTATGGTTCGAGTGCCAGCCAATTTGACCATATTGCGACGGGAAGCAAAAGAATGCGCCCCCAGAAATTATTTTATTAAATGGGGAAGCCAGTCGCGATATTTGGCGTCAAGCTGTTCAAGGATGGTCACGCTAATTCCGTGCTTATTGGCAATCTCCACCTTTGCCGCCTCCTTTTTTACGTCGCTAGCAACGAGGTCATTGAGTTCGGCAAGGATAAACACCTCCGCGAGGCTGCCGGTATCGTCCGGCAATCTCTTGCGCGGTCGCCCTTGAGCGTTCTTTTCAATCTCTGCCAGCAACGTAGCTAAGGCCTGACGCGCCGATGAATCCGCAATCGGATCATCGCTTCTTTCCAAAATGCCCGCAGCCTTGCCCCACCGGCCTTCTGACAGCGCCCACTCCAGTTCATTTCGCATCATTCGCCCCTCAAGAACGCTGCCCAAGTTGCCATCATATCGCGTCGCCGTTCCACCATGTCCGTTCGCCGGTAACGGCGCTCCACGTCACTGCCGACAACATGCGCCAGCGCAATTTCTGCCATGTCTCGCTCGTAGCCCCTTTCCGCAGCCCAGTCGCGGAACGTGCTGCGAAGCCCATGCGGCACGGCAGGCTTGCCATTTCGCGGGTCCAGCCAACCCGTGCGGCCATCAGCTATCTCGGCTTCATGCAGGCGCTTCATGGTCGCAGATAGCGTCATATCGCTAAGTTGGCCGCCGCGCACGGCAGGAAACACCAGCGGGTTGTCAGCCATACGCGGCAGCACCTTAAGCAATGTGACGGCAGCCGAGGATAGGGGCACGCGATGCTCTTTGCTCGCTTTCATGCGCGTTGCCGGGATTGTCCAAATGCCCTTTTCTAAATTGATTTCATCCCACGCCGCGCCGCGAACCTCACCACTGCGCGCGGCCGTCAATGCGAGAAATTCGAGCGCCCGGCTTCCAGTGCCCTCCCGCGCACGCAATGCCGCAAACCACTTCGGCCCATCGTCCAACGCTAGAGCTGGCTGATTGCCCGCCTTCGCCTTAGCCCTTGCTGGCAGCAGTTCTTTGAGGTTTCCCCTCCATCGGGCGGGATTATCGCCTTCGCGATGGCCCGAAACGGTCGCCCATGACAGCACCGCCTCTAGCGAAGCGCGCACCTTTTTGGCCGTCTCTGCTTTCTCGGCCCAGATCGGCTGCAACGCACGAAGCACGTCCTGCACCGTGATTTCCTGCACCAGCATGTCGCCTATTGCGGGGAGCGCATAGGTTTCCAGTTGCGAACGCCATTGCTTTCGCCCTTTGGGTGCCATGCCTTCCAGCTTAGCAGCCTCGTAACGGTCCACCGCATCCCGAAACAACAAGCCACGCCGCTGCGCTGCGATCAATGCGGAGCGTGCGGCCTTCTTATGTTCGACCGGATCGACACCTTGCCGGATAAGCTCCTTGGCCTCGCGCGCCCGTTCCCGTGCTTGCGCCAACGTGACTTCGGGAAACCCGCCCAAGCCAACGTGGCGACGTTTCGCCCCTACGGTTGTTCGCAGCAGCCAAGTCTTTCCGCCCCCCGGCAGCAGTTGTAGCAATAGCCCTGACACGCCGCCCACAGCCACAACACGGTTGCTGTCGCCACCGGGATGATTGAGCCTTTTGACCTCAATCGCAGAAAGTTCTTTCGCAAGTTTCGGCATTCGGTTCCGCCTTTTTAGCACCCGCTAACACACCTATCAAAAAGCGTGATAATGGATGCAACGGACGGAAACAAGCCGAAACAGGATAACCTGACAAGCTATTGATTAGACTATGCTATTGTTACGAATTGAAACGCGCCAAAACACCGCCTCGGCGTTAACTCGGGGAGCCATTCTTTCGCTACATCGCTGATTGAAGCCGCGCGCCGACCATGATCGTCAGCCCGACCGGCGGCGTAGTAATGCGGGTGGCTACTCTTGGGCTAGCGAGCCGTCCGGAAGCTCGATCGCCGACAGCTTCCAGCCAACTCCATTGCGCTCAAAAATCAAGGTAGGAACAGGCTCGCCTTCCCCGGCAACGGGGGTCGCCGTGAAACGGCTGATTCCCTCGCGCGAGATACTCCATTCGACATCACGCTCCTGACCTTCATGGGGGCTCTGTTCGCCGGCTTCGATCGAAGCTTCGCGCTCCATTTTCCCCTTTTCGATCATCGCGGCCATCGATTCAGGATTCACGAATCCATCAACCATCGTATCGACCATGGCCATCGCAAAGGCACTCCCCAGAACCGCAAAGCCATCTTCGCCGTCCTCTTGCTGCTTCACCATTTCTGCGGCCATGGCGGCACGCAGTTCCGTCTTCAGCGATTCCCTGACGGATGGAAAGTCGATGCTCTGTTCAAGGCGATCAGTGTCACCCTCGGTTGCCGCGGCTTGAAGTTGCGACATGGCCCATGGTGGCGATGCGAAGTACCACGCGAGAGAGAGCAGCAGAGCCAATCCAAGTATGGCGCCGACAAACACGTTTTTCTTCATGAGCCCCCTCCTATCTCGTCTAACAATTGAATAGGCCATTCCAACAGCGCGTACCATCGAAATAACCTGATCGGGGTATCCAGTACTGCATACCAATCGTCGCCATTTTCCTACTCCGCTACCGCGCGCTAAACGCAGGAGCGATGGCGCGTACGCAACTCCTTTCCGATCGGATCGAGTGTCGTTGCACCGAGGCCAGTACAACCAGGGAGCTTTTCCTCCCCTGGACACTGTGTCTGGTGTGTCAGACGCGCGCGGGCTCATCGCGCAAACCCGCTCGATGGCTCGCCCTAAACCCCCAGCAGCAGCCTTCCTCCCACGAACAGCGTCAGCGCGGCGGTCAGCCACGCAATCACCTTCGGCTTGAACAGGCGCACCGCGAACAGGCTGCCGATCTGGCCGCCGATCACGACCGCCAGCATCAGCGGCAGGCCCGTGCCCGCCGCCTCGCCCAGAAGGCCGGTGCCGTTCTTGGCCAGCTGGCCGACGAGGCCGAACAGCGAGTTGACGAGGATAAACAGGCTCGCGGTCGCAGCAATGGCGCGTGGGCCGTCCCAGCGCACGAGATGCAGCAGGGGGGCGAGGAAGATGCCGCCACCGATCCCCACCAGCCCCGCGAGGTAGCCGAGCGGCGCGGCTGCGAGCAGCATTGCGCGCCCTGCGCTGGCGCCCGCCCCTCCGCCACGCTCGGCAGTCACCTTGCGTCGGGGGAGCAGCAGCAGCGCGCCCGCAACGCACAGGCTTGCGCCCAGCAGCATCAGGAAGGCGCGCTCTCCGATGGGGGTCAGCCCGCCGAGCAGTGCGGCGGGCGCAGCAATGCCGGTCAGCAGCAGAGCACCGCGCCACGGGGTTATCCCTGCGCGCGCGAAGCGGATCGTGCCGCCGCTGACCACCACCAGGTTGCACAGCAGGGAGACCACCGGCAGCAGCCGGTAGTCCATGCCCGAAAGCGCCAGCAGCGCGCTATACGTCGATCCGCCGCCGAAGCCGACCGACGCATAGAGCAGCGCGGTTACGCAGAAGGCGGCGAGGAGGGCCGCGAAGCCGATCCGCCCGCTCCTGCAGGCCCGCCTGCTGCGCCGTGGCAATGCTTGTACTTGTTGCCCGAACCGCACGGACACGGGGCGTTGCGGCTGATATCCTCACCCGCCCACGGGTTTTCCTGCCCGCCGGTGCTGCGGCCCGGGCCAGCACTGGCGCGCGGGCTTCCGGCGAGCGAGCCGAACATGGCCGCCTTGCCTTCCGAACCGTCGCCATCGTTGGAATCGTCCAGCCCGGTCAGCGGGTCGATATGCCCGGTCAGGAAATCGGGCAGGTCGGGCAGCTTCTGCTGCGGCGGCGCGATGCGCAGTTCGTTGCGCAGCAGGATGCGCGTCACATCCTCGCGCAGCGTGTCGAGCATCTTCTCGAACAGGCCGAAGGCTTCCTGCTTGTATTCGTTGATCGGCGTCTTCTGCGCATATGCGCGCAGGAACACCACCTGGCGCAGCGCGTCGAGCGTGGCGAGGTGTTCCTTCCAGTGGTGGTCCAGCCGTTCGAGCAGAATCGACTTTTCCACGCGGCGCCACAAATCGGGCTCGGCAGCGGCGATCTTGCGCTCCATCACCGCGTCGGCTTCCTCGCGGATACGGTCCTCGAACAGCTCGGGCTCGATGGCGTCTTCTTCCATCCACTCGTCGATCGGCGGGGTGAGGCCGGTGACGTCCTCCACCCGTTCCTTGAGCGCGGCCACGTCCCACTGTTCCGGGTACGATCCGGGCGGGCAGCTTTCCGCGATGACGGCGGCGATGGTGTCGTGCCGCATATCGACAACCACGTCGGCAACCGCTTCGCTGTCCATGATTTCCGCGCGCTGTTCGTAGATCACCTTGCGCTGGTCGTTCATCACGTCGTCGTATTCGACGACCTGCTTGCGGGTGTCGTAGTTGCGCGCCTCGACCTTCTTCTGCGCGGTCTCGATGGCCTTGGAGAGCCACTTGGAGCCGATCGCCTCGCCATCCTTGAGGTTGGAGTTCATCATCCGGGCGAACAGCGTGTCCGGCCCGAAGATGCGCAGGAGATCGTCTTCAAGGCACAGGTAGAAGCGCGAAAGGCCCGGGTCGCCCTGACGGCCCGAACGGCCGCGCAGCTGGTTGTCGATCCGCCGGCTTTCGTGGCGCTCCGTGCCGAGGACGAAGAGCCCCCCGGCTTCGAGCACCTTGGCCTTGTCCTCGGCCACCTGGGCTTTGATCTTCTCGATCAGCTTATCGCGCTCGGGCCCTTCGGGCATGTCGCCGACCTGATCTTCGATCAGGAAGTCCAGGTTGCCGCCCAGCTGAATGTCGGTCCCGCGGCCAGCCATGTTGGTGGCGATGGTGACCGCACCGGGGCGGCCCGCCTGCGCGACGATGTGCGCCTCGCGCTCGTGCTGGCGGGCGTTGAGCACCTCGTGCTTCACGCCTTCCTTGTCGAGGAACTGGCTGAGAAGTTCCGACTTCTCGATGGAGACCGTGCCGACCAGCACCGGCTGGCCGATCTCCGCCTTCTCGCGGATCGCCTTGGCGATCGCCTGGAACTTGTCCATCGTGTTCTTGTAGAACTCGTCGTCCTCGTCGATCCGCTGGACGGGGACGTTGGTCGGGATCTCGACCACGTTCATCTTGTAGATGTCCCAGAATTCCGCCGCCTCGGTCGCAGCCGTGCCGGTCATGCCGGAAAGCTTGGGATACATGCGGAAATAGTTCTGGAACGTGATCGAGGCCATCGTCTGGTTCTCGGGCTCGATCTTGACCCCTTCCTTGGCCTCCACCGCCTGGTGCAGGCCGTTGGACCAGCGGCGCCCTTCCATCATGCGGCCGGTGAACTCGTCGATGATGACGACCTTGCCGTCTTTCACGATGTACTGGTCGTCCAGCTTGAACATCAGGTTGGCGCGCAGGCCTTCGTTCATATGGTGGACGACCTGCGTGTTCTCGACATCGTAGAGATTGTCGGTTTCGAGCAGGCCCGACGCGACGAGGCGCTGCTCGATCTCTTCCGCGCCGTCCTCCGTCAGCGAGACGGTGCGCGATTTCTCGTCCGTGTCGTAATAGCCCACGCCTTCGCTGCTGCTGTCGGGCAGCGCGTTGTGATCGGCCACGAACTTTTTCACCACCTCGTCGATCGAGACGTAGAGGTCGGTCTTGTCCTCGGTCGGGCCGGAGATGATCAGCGGGGTACGCGCCTCGTCGATCAGGATCGAGTCGACCTCGTCGATGATCGCGTGGTTGAAGGCGCGCTGCACCATCTGGCCGCGTTCGTGCTTCATGTTGTCGCGCAGGTAGTCGAAGCCGAATTCGTTGTTCGTGCCGTAGGTGATGTCTGCGGCGTAGGCTTCCCGGCGTTCGAACTCACCGATGTTGGGTACGATCACGCCCACCGACAGGCCCAGCCAGCGGTAGACCTGGCCCATCCACTCGGCGTCGCGCTTGGCCAGGTAATCGTTCACGGTGATGACGTGGACGCCCTTGCCTTCCAGCGCGTTGAGATAGGTCGCCAGTGTGGCGACCAGCGTCTTGCCCTCGCCCGTGCGCATCTCCGCGATCTCGCCGCGATGGAGCACGATGCCGCCGATCAGCTGCACATCGAAATGGCGCATGCCGAACACGCGCACCGAGGCTTCGCGCACCGTGGCAAAGGCTTCGGGCAGGATATCGTCGAGCTTGGCGCCCTCCGCCAGCCGCTCGCGCAGCTTGGGGGTCTGCGCCTGCAGGTCCTCGTCGCTGAGCTCCTGCATCGCAGGCTCTAGCGCGTTGATCTGCTGAACGATCTTGTCGAGCGATTTGACGTAACGGTCGTTCGAGGAACCGAAGAACGACTTCATCATGGATTGAAGCATGGAGGATTGGCCTTGGAAATAGCGGGTTATGCCGGATCGCGCCCTGGCACAGCGGTGCCGGGCGGTCGCATGGATTTCATTCGAATGTCGGGTGTCGCGCTATTCCAGCGCGCGATCGGGGCCCAGTTCCACGGTCGGCACGATGACGGCGAGGTCGCGCAGTTGGCACACCGTATCGCACGCAATCCGTCCGTCACGCAGACGGATGAACGCACCGCATTCGCACCGCGCATCGCCCTGGTCCGGATCGGAGATTTCGGCCGCCGAGCGACTGACCGAGCTTTCCGCGAACATCGCGTTCGCCGGCGCACCGATAGCAATCAGCCCGGTGAGAAAAGCGAGGCAGGTTAGCAGGAGCCGCAGCATGGAGCGCTACATAAGAGGTGCATGGCACTACGTCCAGCCGCAAGCGGGCGGAGGCAGAGGGGCGCCTGCCCTCGTGCGAGCCGTGTCACCGACCCCGACACCCAGCGGCACTCTCGCGGAAAACAGGCCCCGGTACTCAGCCACCCTCGCAGGTCTTGCGGAGAGCCTGCTCCCACAAATCGGCGACTTGCGCGTCGCCGTAATGCGCGTCGATATAGGCGAGCCCCTCAGCCAGGCGATCCTGTTCCTCGCGCCAGTGCGACGCATATCGCGCGAGGCCGCCCTGCCAGTCGTCGATCGGGATGAAATCGTTCAATTCCCGGTAGGAGGGCAGCGAGTCCGCGACCACACCGAGCCCCGCCCGCAGCGCGGTCGCAGGGCGATTGATCGATTTTCCCAACGTGAAGCTGTTGCGCCCCACAGGGATGATCGCCACCCGATGGGTGCGCAGCGATGGCAGGAAGCCCGCAAGCGACCAGCCGACGTAATGCGTCGGAATCCCGAATTCCGGCGCCATGCGACGGTAGGCCAGCCAGGTATTGCTGATGATGGTCAGCGTGATCGGATGATGTTTCGCAAAAGCCTCAAGCTCGGGCATGCGTTCGCGGACATGGACCAGCCCCGCCTGCGCGCCCGAACTGTTGCCGAACCATACGCAGTGCAGCGCGCCGGGATGCCGCGAGAGGAAACCTCGCAGGCGCCGCAAACGCCATCGCTCAAGGAGGGAGAGGCGCAAGCCGGCGAGATACTGCGTGTTCTCGAGCAGGTCGGGAATGACCTGGCCCGGCACGCCGGGCACCTGTTCGCGCAGCTTCTCCAGCAAATCAGGCGTCGGCGCAGTCATCAGAGCCGCCCGCTGCAGGCCGGATATCACCCGCCTCTCCGCCCGATCGTCACCCTCTGCGCGGGCCTTGGCCACCAGATTGTCGCACATGTCGTAGAGCACGGGCACACCCGCCGCTTCGGCCCGATCCAGCACCCGCTCCGCCGTGCCGGTAAAGCTCTTGGAGATGACGATGCAGTCGAGGCCATCGGGCGCCCGCGCTCCGTCGTAGAATACGCATTCATGGCCCCGCGCCTTCAGCAGCGCCATCGGGCCATGAACCCGCAAACGGGCGCTCGCATGCTTTGGATTGGGGCGCTGGGTATACCAACCGATACGCATTCGGCTCTCGTCAAATGGCTGGTCCCGCCATTCCTCCCGCGTGACGGAATGGGCGATTATGGCCCGGATAGCGTCCGGCAGCGCGAGCGCAAGGAAGAAACGGGCGCTCCCGGGGAACGCCACGCACGATCGAACGGGCTTGCCTCGCCCCGCACCCGAACCTAACCGCCGCCATCATGGACCTTGAACGCTCCCCCCTCGCCCGGCCTTTCCCCGACATCCCGCCGATTGCGGGCGTGACGCTGCGAGTGGCCCGCGCGCGCTACAAGACCTGGGATCGCTGCGACCTCACCTATGCCGAGCTGGCCGAAGGGACGGCCGTAGCGGGCGTGTTCACCCGCAGCGCGTGCCCTTCCAGCGAGGTCGAGCTGGGGCGCGAACAGGTGAAGGCAGGCCGGGCGCGCGCGCTGATCGTCAACGCGGGCAATTCCAACGCCTTTACCGGCTATCGCGGCCGGGAGGCGGTGGAACAGATCATGGCGCAGGTCGCGGACAAGCTCGGCTGCACGAAGGAAGAGGTCTTCGTTTCTTCCACCGGCGTGATCGGCGTGCCCCTGCCGAAGGACAAGGCGCGAGAGGGCGTGGAAGCGGCGCTGGGCGCCCAGCCCTGCTCGTGGGAAGAGGCCGCACACACGATCGGCACCACCGATACCTTCACCAAGGGTGCGCATGCCTCCGCCATGATCGGCGACACGCGCGTCGAGATCGGCGGGATCGTGAAGGGATCGGGCATGATCGCGCCCGACATGGCGACCATGCTGGGCTACGTCTTTACCGACGCCGCGATCTCGCCCGCTTTCCTGCAGGAATGCCTCTCCCGCGCGAACCGCGAGACCTTTTCCTGCATCACCGTCGATTCCGATACCTCCACCAGCGACACCGTGCTGGCCTTTGCGACGGGCAAGGCGGGCAATGCGCAGCTGACCTCGTTCGACGATCCGGGCGCGGATGCCTTCATGGCGGCGCTGCGCGATGTGTGCCGCGAGCTGGCGCATCTTGTGGTGCGTGACGGAGAAGGGGCGCAGAAATTCATCGCGGTGACGGTCACAGGCGCGAGCGATGACGAGAGCGCGCGCAGGATCGGACTTTCCATCGCCAATTCGCCGCTGGTGAAGACGGCCGTCGCGGGCGGCGATGCCAATTGGGGCCGCGTCGTCATGGCAGTGGGCAAGGCTGGCGAACCCGCCGACCGCGACAGGCTCTCCATCGCTTTCGGCGGCCACTGGGCCGCGCGGGACGGACAGCCCGTTGCCGATTACGACGAGGCACCGGTGGCGAAACACCTGCAGGGCCAGGAAGTGGATATCTCCGTGGATCTGGGCCTCGGCGAAGGCCGCGCCACGGTGTGGACCTGCGACCTGACGCACGGATATATTTCGATCAACGCGGACTACCGGTCGTGAGCGCGCTCGACCGCGAAGTGCTCGCGCTGATGCGCGACGTGTCCGAACGGATCATCATGCCGCGGCACCGCACGCTGAAAGCGACCGAGATCATCGAGAAGGCGGATGACGACCTCGTCACCATCGCCGACCGCGAGGCGGAGGTGGCGCTGGCCGAAGGGCTCGCCAAGCTGCATCCCGAAGCCGCCATCGTGGGCGAGGAGTCGGTGCACGCCGACCCCGCCGTGATGGATCGCCTGTCCGGCACCTGCTGGATCATCGACCCTATCGACGGGACCAGCAACTTCGCCAGCGGCCAGGGCCATTTCGGCATCATGGTCGCGTTGGCCGAAAATGGCTTCGCGCAGGCAGGCTGGATCTACGATCCGCAGCGTGACCGCCTGTGTGCAGCGCATCTGGGCCAGGGCGCCACGATCGATGGAGAACAGGTCCTCGCCCGGCCCAGTGGCGCAAACCCGCCCTATCTCGCGGCGATGACGAAATTCATGGCGCCCGCACAGCGCAAGCGCTTCGAAACCGAGATCGCCCCCAATTATACGCTGGCTCAGGCGCCGGGCGCTGCGTGCGAGCAATATCCGCTCACCGTCCTGGGCGAGCACGATGTTGCCATCTACGAGCGCACGCTGCCATGGGATCACGCAGCGGGGAACCTGTTCCTGAACGAAGCTGGCGGCACCTGCCTGCGGCTGGATGGCACACCCTATCGGGTCGACGATGGCAGGCGCGGGATGATCGGCGCGGCGAACCGCGAGTTGTTCGACCAGCTGATCGCGCGGCTAGCGGCAGCGGGCTACCAGCCCGCCGCCTGAGCGCCGATCAAAGTTCCCCTTCGAGCCAAGCCTTCAGCTGGCTCTTGGGGCGTGCGCCGGTCAGTTCGGCGGCGCGTTCGCCGTTCTTGTAGAGCACCAGGTAGGGAATGCCCTGCACGCCCAGTTTGCCCGGCGTGTCGGTGTTTTCCATGATGTCCATCTTCGCGATGGTCACCTGATCGCTCATCTCCTCGCTGATTTCTTCCAGCGCGGGCGCGATCATCTTGCACGGGCCACACCATTCGGCCCAGAAGTCGACGAGAACGGGCTTGTCGCTCTCGATCACGTCGGACTGGAAGCTGGCGTCGGTTACGGTCTTGGTGGCCATGCGGCATGTCTCCTTTTCGTTGACCCCGTATCTAGTGACGCTGCGGCGTTACGCAAAGTCGGGGGCGCCCAAGTCTTCCTGCTGATCCGCCAAGCCGGGCTTGTTCGCCGCCAGGAGGGTGTCGGGCAAAGCGATCAGCTGCGGGGTATGCGTATAGAGCAAGGCCGCGGAAATCCGCCGCCCCGGGTAGATCGCGGCGAGCGCGTGGGCATAGGCGGACATCTGCTGCAAGGTCGCTTTGGGCACGCCAGCCGGGTCCGCCGGCGGGCGCCGCGTGGTCTTGTAATCGACCACCAGAACCGCATCCTCACTCACACACAGCCGGTCGAGCTTGCCCGTCACCACCTGCCCGCTGACCGTCGCAGCCAGCGAAACCTCGGCCAGCGCACCAGGCGTGAAGAGGTCCGCGAACTGCGGATCGTCGAGCACGGTCATCACCTGCGCGACCATTTCGGCATGCGCGTCTTTTGGAAGGTCTGCTGCGTGCGCGTCCAGCCATCCCAGTGCCCGGCGCTCGCGGTCTTCGGGCGCAATATCGGGCAGCCGTTCCAGCAGGCGGTGGACCAGCGTTCCGCGCTGCGCCGCCTCGTTGCCCTGGCTCAGCCCCGGTGGATTGGGCGCGAGGTCGTCCCCCACCGCGGACGGCGCGAGTGGGCGCGGTGGGCTGGGTTCCGCGTCGGGTGGCCGCATCGCCCAATCGGGCAGGCCGGGCTTTTCATCCACGCGATCCTGCGCAGCAGCAGGAGCGCCCGCCTCGCCCAGCGTGCCGATGTCGTGCCGCGCGCCCCAGATTGGGTCCGACACCGGCTCCCCCTCGAACAGGGTAGCGGCCTGCGCGTACCAGCTTGCCTCGGGCACATCCTTGTCGCTCGGCAGCAAGGCACCGCCGATATACAGCGCTTCCTCCGCCCGCGTCATGGCGACATACATCAGCCGCCAGTGTTCTTCGCGTTCGCGCGCCGCCTTGGCCTCTTCCGCCGCCAGCACCGGCCCGGCCTTCGCCTCCTTGGGCAGGCTCGGCAGAGGCACGGGGCGGCCGTCTTCAGTAGAAAGCTCCCCCGCCCTCGCCGGTCCGCGATCCGGATTGCCGGTCGCATCGGCGAGGATCACGATCGGCGCCTGCAAGCCCTTGGACCCGTGCGCGGTCAGCACGCGCACCGCATTGCCGCTGCCCGCAGCTTCGCGCTTCAGCTCCTCGTCGGAAGCATCGAACCAGTTGAGGAAGCCCTGCAGGCTGGGCGTGTGTTCTGCCGAGAATGCGAAAGCCGCGCCGACCAACTCGTCGATCGGATCGTTCGCCTCGCGCCCCAGCCGCGCGACCAGCTTGCGCCGTCCGTCCCACGGGCCGGTCAGCAGCCATTGCAGCAGCGCCTGCGGTGGCTCGTTATCCACCCGCGCGAGCAGTGCGCGCAGCCGCTCTGCCGTTTCCATGCATAGCGGCGCGTCGCTGCGGCGGATTTGGTCCCACAGCGTCACCTTCTTCTCGCGCAGGCCGTGGTCGAGCAGGTCATCCTGCGACCAGCCCCCCAGAGGCGAGACCAGCAGATTGGCGAGGCTTAGGTCGTCGCGCGGCTGCGCGGCGAAGCGCAAGGCGGCCAGCAGGTCTTTTACAGCCAGCGGAGAGCCGAGGCGCAGCCTGTCCACGCCCGCCACCGGCACGCCCGCCGCGTGAAGTCGTGCAACGATCAGCCCGGCAAGCGCGCGACGCTTCCTGACCAGGATCATGATATCGCCCGCCGTGGCACGCCGATTGCCGCCCTTGGTCAGCGGATGCCCATCTTCCAGCCACTGCTTCACCTGCGCCGCGATCCTGTCCGCCATGCGCCGCTCGGGCGCGGGCAGCCAGGTTTCCGCGCCGTCTTCCTCCACGGCTTCGGGATCGTCGCCCTCGTCCGCGCGGATCGGCGCCCACAGCGTGACGCGTCCGGGCCGGTCTTCGCCCGTATGGTGCACCTGTTCGCCCGCCATGCCCATCGCTTCGGTGCCGACCTGCGCCACGGCCCGGTCCACGAAATCGAGGATCACCTGCGAACTGCGGAAATTACGCTCCAGCCCCAGCTTTTCGAGCGGCGTGAGCGGGACCAGCGGCCTCTCGCGCGTTTCCATCGCCAGCGCTTCGGCATTGGCGATGGCGGCATTGATGCGCGAATCGTACTCCGCGCGCTTGGCAAGGAACAGCTGCGGCTCGGTGCCCTGGAAGCCGAAGATGGCCTGCTTGTAGTCGCCCACCACGAAGATCGTACGCAGCCGGTCCCCCGCCGCACCCAGGCCATCGAAATAGTCCTGCGTCAGCGCGTCGATGATCGCCCACTGGCTGGCATTGGTGTCCTGTGCCTCGTCCACCAGAATATGGTCGAACGCGCGGTCCAGCTTGTAGCCGATCCACTGCGACATTTCCGAATTGGCGAGCAGGCTTGCGGCGCGGGCGATCTGATCGTCGAAATCGACCAGCCCGCGCACCCGCTTCGCCTCGTCCCACATAAGCGCGAAGCGACGCCCGAGTTCGAGCGCGGGGGCGAGATACTCGGCCAATGCCAGCAGAGCCAGCTTCTCGCGGATCGCATCGAGGCTGGCCTGAACCGCGGCAACATATCCCTCGTAAGCGGGATCCCGCTTGGCGAGGTTGGTGAGGTTCTTGGGCTTGGAGCCATCGGCAACCAGCAGACTGCCGTTGAAGTAGGCCAGCGTGGCGAGGCGCTGTTCCGGCTCGGCGGCAAGCCAGGCGGTGATCGGCTCTGCCGCCTCGCGCCCGCTCTTGGTGTTCCAATCCTGCAGGGTCGCAAGGCAGGCCCGCAAAGAGCCGCAATCGAACCGGTCGTCCGCGCATTCGCCCGCCAGATCGGCCTCGGTAAATTCGCTCGGCAGGCCCAGAAGCTGCATGATCCGCGCGCGCATCGGGCTGCGCCATCCGCCCGGTTCCGCCCATAACTCGCGCGCGCTGGCGCAGGCCATCAGCCATGCCTTCGCGCCGTCGGGTGACAGCCTAAGCGAGAGCATCGCCAGCGCGCTGCGATCCTCTTCGTCTGCGCTCGCCACCAGATCGGTCAGCACCTCGCGCGCGAGCAGTTCGCGCGTGCGGTCGTCCATTGCCACGGTGCCGGGTTCCAGCCCGGCTTCCTCCGGGAAGGCGGCGAGCAGATATTGCGAAAAGGCATGGATCGTATCGATCCGCAGTCCGCCGCCCGGGCAATCGAGCACCTTGGTGAACAGCGTGCGCGCCCGCGCCTGCGTTTGTGGATCGAACTTCGCGCCGATCGCCCGCAGGTCGCCAGCCAGCGCATCGGGCTTCATGCGCACCCAGCGGGCCAGTGTTTCGTTGACGCGCGTCGCCATTTCCGCCGCGCCGGCCTTGGTGAAGGTGAGGCACAGGATCGATCCCGGCTCCACCCCCGGTTGCAGCAACAACCGCAGCACGCGGGCGGAGAGCACCTGCGTCTTGCCCGTTCCCGCGCTGGCGGACAGCCACACCGACCGCGCCGGATCGGCGGCGAGCGCCTGTTCGGGCAGAAGATCGTAGAGCTTCCCGCTCATTCCTCTCTCCCCAGCCATTCCTCCAGCCGCATCAGCTGGTCGTAGGTCGCATAAAGTTTCAGGTCCGGGTTGGGCCGCGCCGTGAAAGGCTCGTTGCCGAGAATCCACCGATCGAGCGCATCGTGCAGAAAGCGGCGTGCTTCGGGCAGGAAATCGTCCGGCTCCATCCCGGTGCGCGCCGCGCCCACCTTCAGCGGCGTGGTGACATAGCCGAAGCCGGTATCCGACTTGGCATCGCGGCCCAGCGACCAGTATTCGAAGCGCGTCGGTGTGCCGTCGATCCCCCGATCCGCATAGGCCCCGTCGGCCAGCAGAAGCCCCAGCGTGCCCAGCTGCAACGCGAAGCCTTCCGCCACCATCTTCTTCGATGGCGGCCCGCCGGTCTTGTAGTCGACGATGGCGTAGGTGCCGTCCGCCAGCCGGTCTATCCGGTCGGCGGTCCCCTTGATCTCGACCCCGCCGTAATCGCGCTTCGCCTGTTCCTCGACCGCGACGATGGTGCGCTCGCGATCGCCCTCCACCTCGTTGGCGATCCATTCGAGCGCCGCCATCAGGCGCGGTTCCCACAGGGCCCGGGTCAGCGGATGGGCGTCCATTTCGGCGAGGTGCTTGGCGGCGAGATCGGTGAGCGCGCCGCCGTGCTTGTGCCATTCCTCCAGGATCGCATGGGCGAGCGTGCCCTGCCACGCGGGCGAAGGCTCCGCATCGAGCGGGTCCTTCTCGTCCAGATGGAGGATCGAGCGGGCATAGAACTGATAAGGGTCCGACCGCAGCCGGTCGAGCGCGGTTGCGCTGATCGAAACGCGTCGTACGGCGGCGGGGGGCATGGGCCGTGGCTGCGGATAGAGCGCAGCAGGCTCCGCATCGCGCAAGGCGTGGACCAGCTCGGGAAGCCCGTCTTCTTCATGCCGGGTGGCAAGATCGCCGAGCAAGGCCTTGATACGCAGGAAGAACCGCGAGGGGATTGCAGGCCCGTCCGCGTCGCGCTCGGCCCGGGTCAGCAGCACATCGGGCGCGCCGAGCGCACCTGCCAGATCATGCGCGGCAAGCCCGATGCGGAACTCCGCGCCCGGTACGCCCTGCGCCCGCAGCACCGGCGGGGCGAGCAGCGGATCGGGCGAGGCGCGGCCCGGCCAGATTCCTTCGTTGAGCCCGGCGCAGATAATCAGGTCCGCGCGTGCCATCCGGCTTTCGAGCAGGCCGTAGATCGCAACGCGCGGATGCCCCCCATAGGCCGGCCGCACCGCGACCCGTGCCATCGCGTCGGACAGCACATCGTGCAGGTCGCGCGGATCGAGCAGGGTGCCCGCCGCGAGCGATTGCTGCCTCAGCTCGTCGATGAAGCTGCCCAGCGCGCGGCCGTCTTCCCTCGCCCAGATCTGCTCCCCGCAGAAATCCTCGAGGGTTTGTGCAAGGCGCGTCAGCAGGTCGGCCAGCGGCACATCGGCGTCCTGCCCCATCAGCGGTTCGAGCTTGTCCGCCACGCCCTCCCACCAATCGGGCACCTTCGCTTTGGCAGCGTAATGGCGCAGCGGGGCAAGGCCCGGCGCCGGGCGCGGCCCGCGCAGCCGATCCTCGAACGCGCGCAGGGCATCGAGCCAGTCGGCGCGCGCCTTGCGTTCGTCCTGCGCACCGGCGATCCCCATTGCGGGGTGACCAAGGAATGCGATCAGGGGGACCGGCGCGGCGCGATCCGCAATGAGCTTTGCCAGCAGCAGCAGCGCACGCCCGGCGCGCGTTTCGCCCAGCGGCGCACCGGCGGAATCGTCCGCCTGAATATCCCAGCGGCGCAGATGGTGGACGATCCTGCGCGCCAGCCCCCTGTCCGGCGTCACCACCGCCACCCGCTCGCGCGGCTGTTCCAGAGCCTGCCGCACCGCCAGCGCCACCGCCTGCGCCTCCTCTTCCGGGTTGCCGACTTCGAGCAGGCGAACGCCCGCAAGGCGCCGCTTCTCCGAGGGCAGATCGACCCAGCTCTTGCTCGCCTGTGGCGGGAGGAACAGCGCGCTGACCGCATGGGTCCGTTCCGGCGGGGCCGCACCGATTCCGCGCCGGTGCCATTGCTGCACTTCCCCGCGGTTCACCCCCATGCGGTTGAGCAGCAGCTTGAGGTGATATTGCGGGTGGGTCGGCGCATCCTCGCGCCCCAGACGCTCCCCCTCGGCATCGTCGGACTGCCCTGCCCTGCCCAGCTCCGCCCAGGCAGCATCCGACAGCGACAGGTCGAGGTCCGGCAATATCACGGCGCCCTGCGGCAACTCGCTGACCACCCGCAAAAGGCGTGCGAGCGCGGGTGCCGCGCTGGTTACACCTGCGGCAACGATTGGTGTGGTGGGCGGATCGGCGCGCCAGGCCCTGGCTGCCTGCCCGAACAGCAGGTTGCGGCGGGTCGCCGCATCGACGCGGCCCATCCCCGCCAGTTCGACAAGCCAGCGCGCCTGAACACGGGCGAAGCGCCGCAAGCTGTCTTCCCAATGCCGTGCGACCGAACCGACCACATCCTTCACGCGTTCGCCGATCAGGTCCTCGGGCGCGATTTCCTCGACCAGCAGGCGGTCCATCGTCTCCGCCATCATTCGCGCCTGCCGGAACAGCGGTGGGCCCTGCGGGGCCTGATCGCCCATTTCCTCGCGCAGCAGGGCGGCGAGACGCAGCCAGCGATAGGTCGGATCGACGGCAGGGGGAATGCCATCACCGCCGCCAAGCGGATCGAGCAGCGGGCCGAGGGCCTCGTCCAGCGAAAGATCGCCGATGGTGACCATGCGCGGCAGCAGCAGGCCCTGGTGGCCGCCGTCCTCGCCCATCCGGCGAACGAACGCCTCGCTCACCGTGCGGATCGCGCGCCCGCTGGGCAGCAGCAGGGTCAGCCGCGCCAGCCCCAGCCCGTCCTCGGAATAGCGCGGCAGCAGCCCCGCCACCAGCGCATCGGCGAACCCGCGATGGGCCGCGATCGAATAGACCTGTGGCCCTAGCCTGTCGGACATGCGGCCTCAGCCACGCGCCAGCGCTTCCTCGGTCTGGCGCACCGCCGCCGGTGTGCCGACCTCGAACCATTCGCCGGTGAATTGCAGGCCGAACAGCCGCCCTTGTTCCATTGCGCGGTCCCACAGGATGTTGGTCGAGAACTTCCCCTCCGGCGCATCGCGCAGCAGGCGGTGCGACACAAGCTGGATGCCGGTGTAGATGAAAGGCGCAATCCGGCCCGACTTGCGGCGCGTGACGAGGCCGCGCGCATCGAGGTGGAAATCGCCCGGCCCGCTGAAATTGCCGGCCCGCTTGTGCGGAACGACCAGCAGCAGCGCATCCATCGCGGCATCGTCCCAGCGATCGGACAGCTCCGCAAAGGCATTGCGCGGCCCTTCGAGCCAGATATTGTCCGAGTTCAGGCAATAGAACGGATCGGGCAGCAGGCCTTGCGCCTTGATCATGCCGCCACCCGTCTCGAGCAGCTGGTCACGCTCGTCCGAGATGTCGACGCTGGGGCTCTTGCGCTCCGCCAGATGGGCTTCGAGAGCGTCCGCCAGGTAATGCACATTGACAACCGCGCGGCTCACGCCCGCGTCCGCCAGGCGATCCAGCGTGTGATCGATCAGCGGCTTGCCCGCCACGCGCACCAGCGGCTTGGGCATCGTGGCAGTCAGCGGGCGCATGCGCTTACCCAGCCCCGCCGCCATCACCATCGCGGTGTCGGAGACCAGCGCGCTCATTGCGGCACCGCGCCGCGCTGCTCGCGCAAGTTTGCAGGGATATTGGCATCGAACCACCGGGCAACGGGTGCCAGCGCCGGATGAGCGAGATCGCGCTCCAGCGCCTCCCACACGCGCGGGATCATACCAAGGTAGCGCGGCTTGCCATCGCGCCGGTCGAGGCGGGCGAAAATGCCGACGATCTTGGTGTTCCGCTGCGCGCCCAGCAGCGCATAATCGGCGTCGAAGCGGTCGTCGCACTTCGCAAGTTCCCGGTAATGCGACAGCATCCTTGCTTCCAGGTCTGGCGACACGTCGCGCCGCGCATCCTGCAGCAGGGAGACAAGGTCATACGCCGGGTGGCCGACAAGCGCGTCCTGGAAATCGATCACGCCCTGTTCGTGCGCGCCATCATCGGGGCGCAGCAGCATGATGTTTTCCGCATGATAATCGCGCAGCACGGTGACGCCGGGCTGCTGGCTTTCGATCAGCGGGGCGAGTGCCTGGCGCCATGCTTCATCGAAACCTCGCGTATCGACATCGAGGCCGAGCGCAGGACAATACCATTCGGTAAACAGCTGCGCCTCGCGCAGGTAGGTCGGCCCGTCGTACGGGGGGAAGGGCCCGGCGGACTTGCGGTGCAGATCGGCCAGCGTATCGATCGCGGCGGTATAGGCTGCTTCCTCGCCCGCTGGATTGTCATCCAGCCAGTCGCGCATGCGCGCATCGCCGAAATCCTCGATCAGCACCCAGCCATTGTCGAGATCCTCGGCATAGATCTGCGGCGCGCGGATCTGGTTGTCGAGCAGCCAGCGCCCGACATGCAGGAACTCGCGCGGTTCTTCGGGTGGCGGTGCGTGCATCAGCATCGCGCTCTTGCCCTGATGGTGGAGCCGGAAATAGCGGCGGAAGCTGGCATCGCCGGTCAGCGGTGCGATCTGCGCCCCGGCCCAGCCCGCCGCGCCGAGGAAATCATGAATACCGTCAGGCAATGTCGTCATGGCGCGCGTCCTAGCCAATCTGCCCCGCATTCGACAATCGCCAAACGCGTATCGCCCCGATCCGACAGCGAAATCGAGAGGCAGGCGGGTTCATGGCCGAAGCCGCCCGCCTTTTCCGGCCACTCGGCGATCAGCACCGCGCCTTCGCGGTAATCTTCCAGCCCCAGCTCCTCGGCTTCGGAGGGGTGTTCGAGGCGATAGAAATCCGCATGCGCCACGGGCGGATCGAGGGCATCGTACATCTCGATCAGTGTGAAAGTCGGCGACGGAACCTCGCCTTCGTGGCCCGCTGCGCGCAGGATCGCCCGCGCCAGTGTCGTCTTGCCCGCGCCCAACGGGCCGGACAGCGCGACAACGTCGCCCGCACGCATCCTCGCGGCAATCCGTGCGCCTAAATCCTCCACCGCAGCGAGGTCGGGAAGCTCCACGGGTTCGCTCATGACGCGCGCGGCAGCGTCATGGTGACGCTGGTGCCAACTCCCTTCTGCGACTGGATTTCGAACCGGCCCCCATGCGCCTCGATCAATTGCCTCGCGAGTGGCAGGCCCAGCCCCTGTCGCCGCGTCGTATCGCCACCGCCATCGTCGCGCATGCCGTCGAGCGCACGGGTCAGCTCGGCTTCTTCCATGCCACGCCCATTATCCGAAATCACGATGCGTGCCCCGCCCTCATGCGCGGCAATATCCACAAGGATGCGCCCGTTTTCGCCGCAGGCCTCGATGGCGTTGTCGAGCAGCTGGCCTATCGCGCGGCCCAGCTGGCGCGGGTCCGCCGCCAGCTTGAGCGACTGGCTGCCCCGCAGGTCGAGCGTGATCGACTTCGCCTCGATCGCATCCTCCCGGGCCCGCGCAACCCCGGCGACAAACGCCAGCAGCGACAATTCGCGCCGCGCAATCGGCAGCAGGCCCGCTTCGCTCTGCGAGAGGTCGAGCACGTTTTCCACCTGATCGGTAAGGCGCGCGACCGATTCGAGAATGGCCGCGACATATTCCTTCGCCCCATCGCTCAGCGGTCCGGCAACCTCGGCTTGCAGAAGCTCCGCAAAGCCGCCGATGGAGGTAAGCGGCGTGCGGAACTCGTAGGACATGTTGGCGAGGAAACGGGTCTTTACCTTGTCCGCCTGTTCCAGTGCCTCCGCCCGGTCGCGCAGGGCCATCTCCGCCTGTTCGTTGGCGGTCACATCCAGCGTGGTGAGCAGGCCGTTGCCATCGGGAAGCGGGATCCCTGCGAACTCGATGGTCCGGCCATCGGCCAGCTGCAACCGCCCCGCCCGCTCCTTGCGGTCGAGCGTGGCGGAACGGATCACCTCGGCCACGCCCTTGATCTGCCGTGGTCGGGCAAGGTTGCGCTCTATCATCTCGAGCAGCGCATCGACGGAAGGATGGCTGTCCAGCGCGTCTGCCTCCAGCCCCCAGGTTTCGGGGAAGCTGTGGTTCCACAATTGCAGCGTGCCATCGGGCGCGAACACCGCCAGCGCTTCGAACAGGCTGTCGAGCATGGCGGTGCGCGTGCGCAGCAGGGTATCGCGGTTGGCCGCAAGCGAGAGCTGTTCGGTCCGATCTTCGAGGATCAGGGCGAGCCCGCCGTCGGGCATCGGCTGGCCGACGACCGAGAGGTGCGTGCCATCGGACAGCGGCCAATCCTCTTCCTGCGTCGCATCCTCGCCGAACCAGTCCACGCGATCCTTGCGCCAGGTCGGGAAGTCGCGGACTTCTGGCAGACGGCTCTCGTCGCGCGCATCGCTGAGCATGCGTTCGAATGATGTGCCCAGCGGCCCGGAACCGGGGCGCATGCCCAGCAGACGGCGGAACGGCTGGTTGGCGAAGGTCAGCTTGCGCTCGCCATCGAACTGCGCGACGCCGACCGACAGCCGGTCAAGCATGCTGCGCTGCGCTTCACGGTAGGCGCGATGCTGGCGCGCCTGATCTTCCTGTTCCTGGATATCGACCGCATAGCCCGCCACGCCTTCTTCCCCCAGCGGCAGATCGGACACGCGAAAGCGCCGCCGCACTCCATCGACGCTGGTGACGGAGACGACGCGCTCGATCGGCTCGCCCGTCACGGAGGCTTCGCGCGCGACATCGGCGGGGATCGCACCGCCGACCGCCTCGACCAGCTCTATCTGCTGGTCAATCACGCTTTGCGCATCCTCGGCACCCACCGCGGCGACATAGGCCTTGTTGACCAGCTGCAGCTGCATGTCCGCATTGCGGAACCACATCGGCGTCGGGGCCGCCTCGATCAGGCCGACCAGCGCGGCGAAATCCGACCGGGCGCGCGCCGTCTCCTTGCGCATGCGGCTGAGTTCCAGCTCGCTCTCGCTGAAATCGAACACCCAGATCAGTGCGGCGCCGCCGGGCGACACCTGCGGATCGGCCAGGCTGCCGCGCAGCGCAAGGCTGCGCGACGAGCCAGGCAGCGTCACCGCCATGCGGAACGGCGCGGCGGATTTCTGCGCCAGGCGGACCTTTTCGGTCAGTTCGTCCAGCTGGTCCGAGGTCAGGCCACGGTCGGGATATTTGGCCAGTTCTCCGAGGAATTGCGGCAGCTGATCAAGCCCGAGCCAGTGCGCCAGCCGCTCCGATCCTTCCAGCCGTCCGTCGCTGCGCACCAGCAGTGCGGCAGTTGGCGCCTCGTCGAGCAGGCGATTGAGACGCATGGCCGTGCGCCGCGCCGCGTCCGCACCGCGCGCGCGGGCACCCGCGGCGATCATCAGCCACGCAGCGCCAGCCGTCCACGCCGCCAGCAGAAGGCCGAGAAGCGCCAGCGCGGTTGAGCCAAGGTCCATGAGAATCAGCTAGGCCCGGCGATGGCTGCTTGGCAACCATCCCGGGCCTGCAAGAGGCGAGGAATTCCCCGCCCCAACGCTTTCGCGCGCTTAGTAGCGGTAATGCTCGGGCTTGTAGGGCCCTTCCTTGGGCACGCCGATGTAGTCGGCCTGCTCGTCGCTCATCTCGGTCAGATTGACGTTGAGCTTCTGCAAGTGCAGCGCGGCGACCTCTTCGTCGAGGTGCTTGGGCAGCACGTGCACGGCATTGTCGTACTGGTCCGCCTTGGTGAACAGCTCGATCTGGGCCAGCACCTGGTTGGTGAAGCTGGCGCTCATCACGAAGCTGGGGTGACCGGTCGCGTTGCCGAGGTTGAGCAGGCGGCCCTTCGAGAGAAGGATCATCCGCTTGCCGTCGGGAAATTCGACCAGATCGACCTGCGGCTTGATCTCGGTCCACTTCATGTTGGACAGCGCATCCACCTGGATCTCGTTGTCGAAGTGGCCGATGTTACCCACGATCGCCATGTCCTTCATGGCGCGCATGTGGTCGACGGTGATGACGTCCTTGTTGCCCGTGGTGGTGACGAAGATGTCGGCGCGCTTGGTCGCCTCTTCCATCGTCACGACTTCGAAGCCGTCCATCGCCGCCTGCAGCGCGCAGATCGGGTCGATTTCGGTGACCATGACGCGCGCACCGGCACCGGCTAGCGAGGCCGCCGAACCCTTGCCGACATCGCCGTAACCCGCGACGCAGGCGACCTTGCCGGCCATCATCACGTCGGTACCGCGACGAATGCCGTCGACCAGCGATTCTTTGCAGCCGTACTTGTTGTCGAACTTCGACTTGGTGACGGAGTCGTTCACGTTGATTGCCGGGAACGGCAGCTTGCCCGCCTTGGACAGCTGGTAGAGGCGGTTGACGCCGGTGGTGGTCTCTTCCGAAACGCCGCGCACGGTCTCGACCGTCTTGGTCAGGTAGCCGGGCTTGCGTTCGATGAAGGCCTTGAGGGCGCGCTGCATTTCGCGCTCTTCCTCGTTGGTCGGCGCGGGCATTTCCTCGCCCGCCTCGATCCGCGCGCCCCACAGCGCGAACATGGTGGCATCGCCGCCATCGTCGAGGATCATGTTGCAGGGCTCGTCACCCCAGTCGAAGATCTTGGCGACGTAATCCCAGTAGTCGGCCAGCGTTTCGCCCTTGATCGCGAACACGGGGATGCCCTTGTCGGCGATGTATGCCGCGGCGTGATCCTGCGTCGAATAGATGTTGCAGGTGGTCCAGCGCACATCGGCGCCCAGTTCCACCAGCGTTTCGATCAGCACGCCGGTCTGGATGGTCATGTGCAGCGAACCCGCGATCTTCGCGCCCTTCAGCGGCTTGCTCTCGCCGTACTGTTCGCGAAGAGCCATCAGGCCCGGCATTTCGGTTTCGGCGATTTCGATCTCCTTGCGGCCATAATCCGCAAGATCGATGTCCTTGACGATGTAGTCCTGTTCCTTGGTAGCCATGCTTGCTCCTTTGGGCTTTGTGGGCATACGCCGGCTTGGCGCAGGGAACCCGGGGAATGTTCCGTTGTGCGCGATTCAGCGCCGCACTTGTTTCGCGGCCAATATAAAGACTTCTTTATATCTGCAAGCGCCGAGAGCCACAGGTGGTGCGGCAAATCCGTTGGGTGGACGCGTGCAGCCCGAAAAACGGGATAGATTCCGCGCATGATCCGTAGGAATGGTGAACCCGCAACCGGGCTCTGTCGTCAGCGCGTCTCAAGGGATTGCCCGAAGACCGGCGGCAGGCCACAAGCGAGCCCGCAACTCTCAGGTGAAGGACTACCGACCCATGAATATTTCCGAAGGCGACACGATTCCCCAGGTGAAGATTTCCAAGGCCACCGAAGGCGGGCCGGAACCGGTCGACACGCGCGAGTTCTTCGCGGGCCGCAAGGTGGCGCTGTTCGCCGTGCCCGGCGCTTTCACCCCGACCTGTTCGGCCAAGCACCTGCCCGGTTTTGCGGAGAAAGCGGAAGAACTGAAGTCCAAGGGCGTGGACGAGATCGCCTGCATTTCGGTCAACGACGCATTCGTCATGGGTGCATGGCAGCAGGCCGACGGCAGCAAGGATGTGACCATGCTGGCGGATGGCAATGGCGAATTCGCCGAAGCCGTGGGCCTCACCATGGATGGATCGGGCTTCGGCATGGGCAAGCGCAGCCAGCGCTATTCGATGATCGTGGACGACGGAAAGGTCCGCAAGCTGAACGTCGAGAAGCCGGGCGATTTCAGCGTTTCCAGCGCGGAGCACATGCTCGGCCAGCTCTGAGGCGCGCTATAGAGCCAATCAGACAAAGGGGCGGCGCACTTCGAGGTGCGGCCGCCCTTTTTCGTATCAGTAGCCCATCAGGCTGAGCACTTCCTTGCGGCTGCGCTCGTCGTCGCGAAATACGCCCATCATCCGGCTGGTGACCATGCCGACACCGGGCGTGCGCACCCCGCGCGCGGTCATGCAGGCATGGCTTGCCTCGATCACGACCGCAACGCCTTCGGGCTTCAGATTGTCCCAGATGCACTGGGCGACCTCGGCGGTCAGCCGCTCCTGCACCTGAAGGCGGCGGGCATAACCGTGCAGCACGCGCGCCAGCTTCGAAATTCCCACCACGAAGTCGGTCGGCAGATAGGCGATGTGCGCCACGCCGATAATCGGGGCCATGTGGTGCTCGCAATGCGACTGGAAGGGGATATCCTTCAGCAGCACGATCTCGTCGTAGCCGCCCACTTCCTCGAACACGCGGGA
Source organism: Citromicrobium sp. UBA3494 (assembly GCA_002377695.1). Classification (GTDB taxonomy): domain Bacteria; phylum Pseudomonadota; class Alphaproteobacteria; order Sphingomonadales; family Sphingomonadaceae; genus Alteriqipengyuania. The sequence goes on from DFQH01000001.1 coordinate 211,385, forward strand.
CAGGTGGACCGCAGGGTCCTCCTCGTATCCCTGGCAATATTCCTTCCAGGCGCGCGCGACGCGCTTGGGTGTATCGATCAACCCCTCGCGCGTGGGATCGTCCCCCGTCCACTCCAGCAAGGTTCGCACCGCTGCCTGCACATCCTCGGGCACCGGCAACTTGCCGGCTTCCCTGTCCTCGTCCGGACCGACCAGACTGCTCATTTCAGAAATTTCCTCTTTGCCCTGTCGCGCAACCGCCTGAGGCGCCCGCCTTTGCCGAAAAGGCCGCCGCGCGCAAATGGCCTGAGGATACCCGATGGCTTTTCCGGGTCGAGCATGCCCGATTCCGCAAGCCATTCCTCGAATTCGGTCTTGGTCGGCGGAACATAGGGGCGCAGCGTCCTGCGCCCTTCGGAACCGAGCGCGGCAATAGCGCCTTGCATGGTGCCATGTTCGTCCAGCGCGGCCTGCATCTCGTCTTCCGGCACCCCGCAATGTTCCGCGAGGAGAGAGATGCGGATGGCTTGAATCTTGTCTTCCAGCCCCCGGCCCGAATTGTGCGGCCTCGTCGCGTCGAGCACGGTATCGCATTCGCTGTCGAGCCCGAGCGAGCGGTTGTTCAGATTGGCCGATCCGATCCGCAGCACCTCGTCGTCCACGATCATCAGCTTGGCGTGGACGTAGATCGGCGTTTCGCCGGTATAGGGCACATAGACCTCGAAGCGATCGCGCGCGTCGGCGGCTTCGACCGCTTCGGCAACAAGATCGCGCGCATGGTCCATCGCCTGCTGTTCAAGCCAGCCGTCGGCATGGCGCGGGTGGACGATCACGATTTCGGGCGGATCGGGCTCACTCAGCCGCCTGGCGATGGCTTCCGCGATCTTGCGCGAGGTGAAATACTGGTTCTCGATGTAGATAAAGCGTTTGGCGCGCGCGAAATGGGCGAGGAACAGTTCCTCGATCTCGCTTACCGCGCTCACTTCGCCGACACAGGCACGCGTACGGCACAGGCCGATTTCCACATCCTGGAATTCCGCCTGCAGGGCGTCCGGCCAGGGGCTCTTCTCCGGGCGCTTCGGCCGGTCCAGCGGGTCCCCGCCCGCAACCTGCCAGCGCGTGTCGCACAGATCGAACAGCGCGCCGGCAACCGGGCCTTCCATCATCACCGTGATATCGTGCCAGGGCCCGTGCGTGTTGCCGGGCCAGTTCACCCGGCGCGGGTCTTCCTCCAGATGTTCGCGCGTATCCCAGCGATCATAGGTCAGGTCGATTCCGCCGCACACCGCCATCTGCCGGTCGAACACCGCGATCTTCTGGTGGTGGCTGCAACCGGGGGGATGGTGGCTGTCGAAGCGGAAGCTGATACCGTCGACCATCCACATCCGGGCGATGTCATAGGCCATCCGCCCTCGCTTGAAGAACTGCACCCACGACAGCCCCCATTTCAGGATGCGGATATCCAGCCCATCCTGCGTCTTGACCAGCCAGGGCAGATAATCACCCAGCCGGGCGGGCCGATCGCTATCGCCATTGGTCCATTCCTCGCCGCGCCTGAGCGTTATGCGCGTATCGAAATCCCAGCCGATCAGGACGATCTGGGTGCGCGCATTGAACATCGCGGTATGGACCAGCGCGAAATAATCCTCGCCATCGATGACGACCGCCATCTTGTTGGCGATCTCGTAGCGCCAGATCCCGTTCTCAGCGGATGCATCGGGCCCCTGGCCGGAGGCGATGCTCCGCTCGAGTTCCGCACCGCCCCCCGTGGCCGACATTATTCCTTCGCGTCTTCTTGCTTTTCGGGCGTGACCTCGGCCTCGTCCTTTTCCTCATCTTTGCGGCGTTCGAAGACCGCTGCCATGTGCTCCACGTCTTCGCTGTCGAGGTGCTTGCGGAAGTCCGGGAAGTGGTCTTCCTCTTCCTCGGTGATGTGATGGCGATAGTCGTGATCGAAGGTCTTGAACTTCTGGAGCCAGGCGCCTTCGGACATGTCGGTAGCCGCAAGATCGTTGAGCATCTCGTCGATCTCGTGATGCTCGGCGACCGAATGGCGCGTCTCGTCCGTGGTCGGGGGCTTGCGCAGCATCGTGGAATAGAGCGCCTGTTCCTCCGCCGCAGCGTGGCTCTTGAGTTCCTTGGTCAGTTCGGTGAACAGCCGCTCGCGCTCCGGGCTGTCGCCGTGCGTTTCCATCAGCTTGTCGAGCAGTTCGCGGTGGCGGTCGTGATCCTGCTTCAGACGGTCGAAAATGGCTTGTGCATCGCTCATGGGGCTCTCCTGAATGGTCTTGCACCTTCAACCGGATGGGATCGTGCGGGTTCCGGGTTCCAGCGCGTTGCAAACCTTGGGGCTTGGAAAAAGCCCGCGCCCCACGGTTCCGGGCAGGCCAAATTGATCGACGGGAAAAACTGGCGCGCCCTGCAGGATTCGAACCTGCGGCCTCAGGATTAGAAGTCCCGTGCTCTATCCAGCTGAGCTAAGGGCGCATGCCGCGACCGCATAGCCGCCTTTTCCGCAAGCCAAAACCGGGTTATGCAATCGCGGTGGGGAACAAGATGACGCAGCCGGGGAAAACCGCCAGCATGACGCATGTCGGCCCGGTGCGGTTCAAGCATTTCGACCGGGTCATGGCGGCCTTCGTCGCCATCCTGCTGCTGTCCAACATTATCGGCGCGGCAAAGCTGACAGCGATCACCCTGCCCTTCTGGCCGGACGGCTGGTGGCCCGCCCCCGAAGGCACCTTCATCTACGGTGCGGGAATCCTGTTTTTCCCCGTCAGCTACGTGATCGGCGACGTTCTTACCGAAGTCTACGGCTACGCCCGCGCACGCCGCGTGATCTGGACCGGATTCGGCGCATTGATCTTCATGGCCTTCATGAGCTGGGTGGTGGTGAGCCTGCCGCCCGCCGCCAGCTGGGACGGGCAGGATGCCTATGAACAGGTCTTCGGGCTGGTGCCCAGAATCGTTCTGGCATCCATCGTCGCCTTCTGGGCTGGCGAGTTCGTCAATTCCTTCGTCATGGCCAAGATGAAGATATGGACGAAAGGCAAGGCGCTGTGGACCCGGACCATCGGATCGACCGTGGTCGGCCAGGGGGTGGACAGCCTGCTGTTCTATCCCATCGCCTTCCTGGGCGTGTGGGAAACACGCGATGTCGTGACCGTGCTCGTCACCAACTGGTTGCTCAAGATCTTCTGGGAAGCCGTGCTGACGCCCGTGACCTATCTTGTGGTCGGCTGGCTCAAGCGAGAGGAAGGGATCGAGGTGTTCGATACGGACACCGATTTCTCCCCCTTCGCTGGGGAAGACACAGCCTAGCCGCGCTACCCTAGCCCTTCATCGGCTGATCGAGCAGCAGCGAGGGCTCGCCCTTTTCCGGCAGCTTCTTCTCACCCATCACCCGCATTTCCGGCTCCAGCCCCAGATGCGCGGCAAGCAGCGCGAGATCGCGTTCGGCCGGCTGGCCGTAAAGCGCGGCGTGACTCTTGGCGAGCGCGAGGACGAGCGTCTTCTTCTCGCGCGTGAGCCGGGTCGCATCGAGCGAGCGAGCCGAGCCTGCACCAAGCCTGCGGGCTAGCCGCAGGCCAAGGCCCCATGTGATTGCCTCGTCCAGCGCCTCCTTCGAGGCGAGCGCGACGACCGCTTCGGGCATTTCCAGTTCGGCGGAATTCGCGCAGATCGACGCGGCGAGCATCGCGCGCCCCTCTGGCGTGATCGCAATCCAGCGCTTGTGCAGCGCCCAGTCCACCCCCTGCCCCACGCGCAGGTTGGGTTCGGTCTGCATCGCGGCAAGACCCAGCATGATGGCCGCCAGCCGCAGCCTTTCCGCCCCCGGCCGCAGCGAACGCACCGTGTCGACTGTCCATCCCGCAACGCGCGTGGCCTGCATGGCCGAGGCGCCCCGGCTTTCGGCGAATTCTATCGCACCGGCGAGCAAGGGGTCCTGCGCCAGCTGGTACTGGTCCAGCCGCCGCATCATCAGGCCTTCGCGCAGCCCCCAGGCGGACGCAACGATCCTTTCCGGGTCGTAGTGCTTCAACAGCACATGCAGCAACGAAGCCGCTTCGGGCAGGCTGTCCGCCCGCGAGGATGGAACGCGCGGTGTCGCCCTGATCGTCTCGACATCGGTCTTGGCCAGTTTCTTGACCAGCTCGGCTGCTTCCTCGCGGGTCATCGTGAAACCGTGCGGGTCGGTCAGGGGAAAATCGATCTGCGCACGGGCGAAGGATGCGAGCGCGCGCCACGTGCCGCCGACAAGGTACAGATCGCCGCCCTGCGCCATGGCAGGGGCATCCTTGCCGATCATCTTCTTCAGCTTGTCGCGCAGCTTGTCGCGGTCGCCGCCCCCTATTCTGGCCAGCCGCAGGGTCCCGGCGGGCAGGCTGCATCCCTCGCCCACCTTGCCATCTTCCACCGGCACCAGTTCGAGGCTGCCGCCGCCGATATCGGCAACGATACCGCGCGCGCTGGGAAAGGCGCCCAGCACGCCTTCGGCGCTTATCCGCGCTTCGTCGATCCCGCTCAGCAGGCGCGGCTCCAACCCCAGAGCCTCCACCTGCGCGAGGAAATCCTTGCCGTTCTTCGCATCGCGCACTGCCGCAGTTGCGACAGCATCGATTCGCGTCACCTCAAGATCGGTGAGGATCAGCGCAAAGCGCTTGAGCGCGCCCATCGCCAGATCGATCGAATCCTCGGCAAGCAGGCCGTTCTCGTCGAGGTCGCGCCCCAGGCGGGCGGTCACTTTCTCGTTGAACAGCGTGGTGGGCGCGCGCGGCGGCCCGCCATAGATGACCAGACGCACGGTGTTGGAGCCGATATCGATGATCGCGCCAAGCGGTTCCGAACCCGAAATCCGACGGCGGTCGTTGCCCTTCCTGCGTGCCATCAGGCAGCACCCCGACGGAGCGCCAGCTTGGGAACCGCGCCCGCCTCGAGCGCGCCACCACGGCCGGAAAGCGAGGGGTTGGTCATGAAATAGCGGTGACAGTTGAAGGGCTTGGCATCGCCTGGTTCAACGCGTTCGTAAGTTCCGTCCGGCTGCAGCACCCAGCTTCTTTCGTTATCAAGGAGATTGGCGAGCAGCACCTGCTGCAACACCTGATCATGTACGGTCTGGTTCTCGATCGGCACAAGCTGTTCAACGCGCCGGTCGAGATTGCGCTCCATCATATCCGCGCTGGAGATGTAGACCTGCGTGTGTTCTCCCGGGATCGGTGCCCCATTGGCGAAGGCAAAGATGCGGCTGTGTTCCAGGAAACGGCCGATGATCGACTTGACGCGGATGTTTTCGGAAAGGCCGGGCACGCCTGGGCGCAGATTGCAGATGCCGCGCACCACCAGCTGCACTTCGACCCCTGCCTCGCTCGCCGCATAAAGCCGCTCGATCATGCCGGTATCGGTCAGCTGGTTCATCTTGAGCCATATGCCCGAAGGCTTGCCCTGCCGCGCGTTATCCGCCTCGGCGTCGATCTTCTCGTACAGCGTTTCGCGCAGGTCGATCGGGCTGATGCTCAACAGTTCCGTCTCATGCGGCTCTACATAGCCCGTAACGAAGTTGAACAGCTTTGCAGCATCCCGGCCCAGCCGCGGATCGGCGGTGAAGTAGCTGAGATCGGTGTAAATCTTGGCGGTGATCGGGTGGTAGTTGCCCGTCCCGAAGTGGCAATAGGTGCGGAAACCTTCCTCTTCGCGCCGGACGACCATCGCCGCCTTGGCATGAGTTTTCCAGTCGACGAAACCGTAGATCACCTGAACGCCCGCGCGCTCCAGCTTGTTCGCCCAATACAGGTTCTGCTCTTCGTCGAAGCGGGCCTTCAGCTCGACCACAGCCGTCACCGACTTGCCGTTCTCCGCCGCTTCCACCAGCGCCTCGATCACTTCGGACTGCGTGCCTGCGCGATACAGCGCCTGCTTGATCGCTACCACGTTGGGATCGGCGGCGGCCTGACGGATGAAATCGACCACCACGTCGAAGCTTTCGTAAGGGTGGTGGATGATGATGTCCTTTTCGCGGATGGCGGCGAAGCAGTCCCCGTCGTGCTCGCGGATACGCTCCGGATAGCGCGGCGAATAGGCATCGAACTTCAGATCGGGCCGGTCTTCCTTCACGATGTCGGACAGGCCCGCCATGCCCAGCATCCCGTCGATCTTGACGAAGGATGCGCCCGGCGTCGCCAGCCGATCGCGCAGCAGCGCTTCCGCCGTGGGATCGAACTCGGTTTCCAGCTCAAGCTGGATCACCTGCCCGCGCCGCCGCCGCTGGATCGCGCTGCGGAAGGTGCGGACAAGGTCCTCCGCCTCTTCCTCTATCTCGATATCGCTGTCGCGCAGCACGCGGAACACGCCGCTGCCGCGCATCTCGAAGCCGGGGAACAGGTGTTCGGCGAAGCGGGTAATCAGGTTCTCGATCCCGATATAGATCGCCTCGTCCCCCGGCACGCGCAGGAAGCGCGGCAAGGCCGAGGGGATCAGCACCATCTCGACCAGGTCTTCGGTTTCCTGATTCTTCAGGTCTTCGCGGCGCACGGTGAAAAGCACGCCGAGCCCTTCATTGGCGATGAAGGGGAACGGGTGCGCCGGGTCGAGCGCCTGCGGCGTGATGACGGGCATGATCTCGTCGAGAAAATGCCTGCGCAGCCATTCGTGCGCCTCGCGGTCGATCCGCCGGTCGTCCGCCATGTGGATGCCTGCATCGGCCAGCATCTCGCGCAGATCGCGCAGGGTGCCTTGCTGACGTTCGTTGAGCTGGGCGAGCCGGGCACGAATTTCGGACAATTGCTGCGCGGGGGTGAGCCCGTCTGCGGACGGCTTGTCGATTCCGCGCTGCACCTGGCCGACCAGCCCAGCCACGCGGATCATCATGAATTCGTCCAGATTGCTGCCGGAGATCGACAGAAAGCGCAGCCGCTCAAGCAGCGGATAATCGGTGTTGCACGCTTCGGCGAGCACGCGATCGTTGAAGGCAAGCCAGCTTAGTTCGCGGTTGAAGAAGCGCGAACCGGTATCACGGCTGGAATCGGCGCTGAGCGGGGAAGCCATCGGGTCTTGAGCTCTCGCTTTGGTTGCGACTGTCTGACCTGCGCACGGCGCAGGTGCGCGGTTTCGCGCGTTCTCTATCCGGTGGGCGCACGGCAGGCCAGCCCGGTTTTGGACGAACGGATGCTACCAGTCGTCGGATTTCAAGAGGTCCGCACTGCGTGCGATCTGGGCGATGCCACGCTTGCCGTCAGCCCCCCTGCCCAGTTGCACGATCACGTCGATCACGCTGGCTGCATAGGCGATGATATCCCTGCGGCTGAGGCCGATTCCGGTCTGCATGACCATCAGCGACAATTGCTCCAGTGCGCCGTGCAGAGAGTTGGCGTGCACGGTCGAGAAGCTGCCCGGGTGGCCGGTGTTGATCGCCCGCAGGAAGGAGACGCTCTCCTGCCCGCGCAGTTCGCCCAGCACGATCCGGTCCGGCCGCAGGCGCAGTGCGGCTTGCAGCAGTTCGTTGGCCGTCACCTTGGCCTCGCCCAGTTCGCCCTTCACCGCGACCAGCCCCACGCCGTTCTCCCCCGGCAGCTTCAATTCCGGTGTATCCTCCACCAGTACCACGCGCTGGTCCTTGGGAATCTCCCCCAGCATCGCATTGAGGAAGGTGGTCTTGCCGGTGCTGGTGCCGCCCGAGATCAGGATCGTCTGCCGCTGGAGGATCGCCTCGCGCAGGAACGCGATAGGCTCCGCCTGCGGATCGGGCATGGCCGCCTGTTCCTGACGTTTCAACGGACCGGTGTCATACGCATCGAGCGGCAGATCCAGCCGGCGGTGGCGGCGGATCGCCATGACCCAGTGCTTGCGGCTGGCGGGCGGGCCGCAGAACTGCACGCGCGCACCATCGGGCAGCGTCGCGCCGAGCAGCGGATGCTCCCGGTTGATGCCCTGGTGGCTGACGCGGGCGACCTGTTCGGCCAGCCGCTGCACCAGGATGTCGGTGATCGTATCGGTCTCGATCCGCTGCATGCCGCCGGGCACTGCAGCATCCTCGATCCATATCTCGCCGGGGCGGTTGACGAGGATTTCCGTCACCGTGTCCCGGTCCAGCCACTCGCGAAACGGTGCGAGATACGCCTCCAGATAAACGCTGCGTTCGCGCGCTTGCGGGGCGGAGGGCTCCACCCGCTGGCCCTCGCTCACCGATTGCAGGTCTGCCCCCATGGTCTTTGGATCAATGTCGGCCAAGTTACCCGCTCAGACGCCCGAGAAATCCAGATCGCGCGCGGTGAACACGCGGATCGGCTCTCCCTGGCGAACCCGCACCACCGGGCCGAGCTGGCTGTCCTGCGATGCGGCCGCCGCGGCCGCCGCCTGGCCTCCGCCACCGATCACGACCGATGCGCCCCCTGTGCCGATGGCCGACAGTCCGCCGACGACCGAAAGCAGCATGGCCGAACCGAAGCGCTGGAAGAAGCGGCTGTCGACGTCGCCGGGCAGACCGGTCGTCCCGTCGAAGCCGACACCCGGCGATTGCAGGTTCACGCTCACGCCGTCGGGCCGGATCACGCGGGTCCAGATCACGTAGGCACGCTTCTGGCCCGCCTGCAGACCCGACTGGTACTGGCCGATCAACCGGCTGGAGCGCGGGATCAGCACGTTCTTGCCGTCGAAGCTCTTCACATCCTGGCTCACCACCGCACGCACGTAACCGGGCACGTCGGTATCGATCGCGGTTTCCAGGATCGCGGGGATCAGCGTGCCCTGCGTAACCGTCGTCGCCGGGTTGGCCAGCGCCTGCGCGCGCGCCGTGCTGCCGCCCACACCGCCGACGCGGCTGGCGAAATCGCCAGCCGAACTGCCGGTCGCGCCCTCGCCGCCCGCTCGCGCGCCCTCGGGCAGCGCAGCGGCGGGAACGGAGGCGACCGCCTTGCCCGAGGAATCGAACACGATCGTGGGGCTGTTGTAGGGATTGGTGGCAGCGCCCGGCGCGAGGTTGGGATTGTTCGAAAGCACCGGCGAAGGCGCAGGATCGACGCGCACCACCTGCTGCGCAGGCGCGCCCACGGGTGCGGCCTCGGGCGCGGGATCGACGGCGATCTGGGCCGGCCCCGTGGAGGAAGCGGGCGCGGGATCGGCGGCGGGCGTTGCCTCCTCCGGCTCAAGCCGCGCGCTGCTCATGCTCCACAGTGTGACGAGGCCCAGCGCGGCGACGATCGCGATTCCCGCGACCATCCCCATGCTGTCGCTGCCGCCCTTTTTCTTCGCCACCGCGGGGAAGGCGCTGCGGCTGGCGAGATCGATGATCTCCGCGCTTTCGCTCTCGCGCGGATCGTCGTCGCGCGCATCATTGGCCGCGTTCGAATCGCCCGGAGCCTTCTTGGGCGGCATTTTCATGGCGAGGCGCATAATATTCGCTTCCCTTTCGAGGCTGGCCTAGCGGCCGCCGCTGACCGGCCCGCTCGCGGCGGTTGCCCGCGCCGGACCATTGTTCACCAGTGTTGCTCTTTCACGACCCGAGCGCAGGATAATTTCCCTCGGCACTCCGTCGACGATCACCGTATCGCCGCGCACGGTCGAATTGACCGGGCCTTCCTCGCCCTCGTAATTCTCGATCAGGATGGCGGGAACGGGGCGGTCCTGATTCCACCGCAGGTAGGTGGAGCGCCCATCGTCGTAGACTTCGTCCGGCTGCAGTTCGCGTTCGCCCTTGGCCTGCCACTTGAAGTTGAGCATGGCCGGGTCGATCACCGCCAGCGGATCGGTCGCCGCCATCAGCTCGATGGCATTCGCTTCGCCCACGGCGTTCTCGGCCAGCTGCGGCTCGGCTTCTTCGGGCGGCGGCTCGGGATAGGTGAAGCGCATCATGTACAGCGGCTTCGCGCGCGGGCTGGCGACCAGATCGAACAGGTAGGTATGGCGGTTTGTCACCACCGTCATGTTGGTCTGCGCGCTGGGGCTCAGCGGCTTGACGAACAGAAGGTTGGCGCGCTGGTTGGGCGTGACCTGCCAGGCGGTGGAATCGCCCACCGCCACATTCTCGATCGCCTCGCCCTCGCCGAATTCGATCGTCGCCTGCACCTTGGTCTTGCCCTGGATCACGACGACCTCGTCCGGATCGTAGAGCCGTTCGACCAGCCGGGGGTCCTGCGCCGCAGCGGGATTTGCGGCGAGCACCGCAAGCATGGCGAGCGCGGGTAGAAACGCGCGGATCATTTCACTTTCTCCGTTTGGCGGGCAGGTGCCGCCTTGAAGCGGGAACCGAGCCCGCTGGTACGCGAGGCCGCCTTGCTAGGTTCGCCCTGCTGTCCGTTGCCTGAAGAGGTGGCGTAGACGTTGGTCACGCGCGAGCCACCCGCCCCCGCGCTGGCGCCTGCGCCGCTGTCGTTCGCGGCCATCGGCGGCGTCGCCGCGACCACGGCGGTGCGCCGCGCTGCGCTGGAGGGCGCGGGCTGCGAACCCGCAGCGCCGTTATAGGCATTGGAGGCGGCAGGCGCAGGCGCCGCGGCCGGCACGCTCCCCCGGCCCTTGTCGCTGTCACTGCTGGCAAGGCCGAAGACCTGCCAGCCGCCGACCATGGTGCCCATAACCTTGAGCGCCATCGCCATCAGCGCGACATGCACCGCGCCGATCATGAAGAAGGCCATCGCCGCGCGCGCGGGAATCTCGCCCGGCACCTGGTTCAGCGCGGCAAGGATCGGCACGGACATTTCGAGCATGATCGAACCGCCCAGCACCGCGAAAAGCGGTGTCAGCGCCATCATGGTGACGCCCTTGAGCCAGCCGACGAACAGCCCGCGCGTCCCATCGAACAGGGCCATGACCACGAAAATCGGCCCCAGCGCGATCAGCAGCGCCAGCGCGATCCGCGTGGTGACGAGCAGGCCGACCGTGCCGAGCATGAACAGCAGCGCGCCCAGCCACAGCATTCCGGCGGGGGAGAAGGTCTGAATGTCCTCCTGCCCCTCACTCGCCTGCTGAACCGCAGCGAACACGACATCGACTTTGGTGGCAAAGGTCTGCGTGGCGGACCCGCTATCCCCGGTCAGTGCGCTGGCCAGCCAGTCCGGCCCATCGACGAAGACGCCCCAGACGACCGACTGATACGCGACCCAGCTGGTCGCGAAGGTCAGCACCAGCCCCAGCGTGATCATGCGGGGCGTAAGCGCGCGCACGCCCAGAACCGAGCGGCCCGTCAGCAGGTTGATGGCAAAGAACGCCACATACAGCGTCAGGATGATCGTCAGCGCGCTGACCAGGATGCCGCCCGGCGCGAAGAGCCGACCGAAGGTGGCGCCCGTCACTTCGGCGGCGACGCAATTGACCGCTTCCAGCGCGGCGGCAACGCCGCCGGCGGCTTCGGACATCGCCAGATCGCAGGTTCCGCCGCCGGTCATTCCGCAGCCTGCCTGAATGGCAGATCGCCGCCGATATCGTCCTTCTTCCCGCCCGGCCAGGCATGGCCGGTGAGCGCGGGGAACCAGTCGGCAGGATCATCGCCCAGCGCTTCGCGCAGCAGGTCGAGACGGCGCACGCTGCTTTCCCGGCCCGAGAGGATGGTGAGCACTTCGGGCGCATTCGACAGGTCAAGCCGCACCACCACGCTCGCATCGGGCTGGCGGACGAGGAAGCAGCGGCTATGCGCGGGCAGCGTGCGGATCAGCGCGAGTTCGTGCTGCGTCAGACCGAAGCCGTCGCAGTAATCCTCGGGCCGGGCGCGGCTGTTGGGCATGAATACCATCGTCGCGGTCTGTTCGACCAGCGCGGTGGAGATGCGGCTTTCGAGCGCATCGCGCGCGCTCTGCGTGGCAAAACCGACCAGCGCGTTGCGTTTCCGCAGAGTCTTCAGCCAGTCGCGGATGCGCGCAGCGAATACCTCATCGTCAAGCGCCTTCCAGCCCTCGTCGATCAGGATCATGGTCGGCTCACCGTCCAGCCGCTCCTCGATCCGGTGGAACAGGTACATCATCGTCGGCGTGCGCAGGCGCGGGTTCTCGAGCAGCGCGGTCATATCGAAGCCGAGCGTCTTGCGATCGAGATCGAGCTCGTCGCGCTCGTTGTCGAACAGCCATGCGTGTTCGCCGCCGTGGATCCAGGCCGAGAGGCGGTCCGCGAGGTCGCCCGGCTCGGGGCGGCGCGTGCCGCTGAGCAGCTCGCGGAAATTGCGCAGGCGGCGCAGGCTCGCATCGTTCTCGTACGCCGCGTCGACCGCGTGGCTGACGGTCTGCAGCTCCTCCGGCCCCTCGGCCTTCAGCAGCACGCCCAGCCAGTCGCGCAGGAAGGCGCGGTTGGCGGGCGTATCGGGCAGCGACAGCGGGTTGAAGCCGCTCGGTTCGCCAGCATAGATCCGGTCGTAGCGCCCGCCGATGCCGCGCACGAAAAGCTCCGCACCGCGATCCTTGTCGAACAGAATTGTGCGGGGGCTGAACTTTTGCGCTTGCGCGGCGAGGAAGTTCATGACCACGGTTTTACCCGAGCCCGACGGCCCGATGACCGAGAAATTGCCCAGGTCGCCATTGTGGAAGTTGAAGAAGAACGGCGTCGCGCTGGTGGTTTCCAGCAGCGTCACCGCCTCGCCCCAATGGTTGCCATCGGCCTGCCCCAGCGCGAACCCGTGGAGCGATCCGAAGCTCGCCATGTTGGCCGAAGAGATCATCGCGCGGCGCACGATATACTGCTCGTTGCCGGGGAACTGCGCCCAGAAGGCGGGCTCCAGATTGGTGTCTTCGCGGACAACGATGGCGCCCGTGTCGGCCAGCGCGGCGGCGCAGGCTGCGGTCGCGTCGTCGAGCCGGGGCAGCGTGCGCTCGCGCACCAGCACCGAGAGGTGGTGATCGCCAAAGCCGACCGCGCCGTTGCCCAGCGCATCGCGCGCGGCCATCATGTCATTGCGTTCGGCCTGCGCTTCCTCGTCGACCGAGCGCAGGCGGCGGATCGCAAGGTCCATCCGTTCGCGCGCGGTGGTGCGTTCGGCAGGGGCGTAGCTTTCCGAGACGACCATTTCGTAGGGCAGGCGCAGCAATGAATCGAGCAGGCCCGGGCTGGTCGCGTCGGGATAGTCCTTCAGGGAGAGGATCGAGGCGAAATCGGGGTCGCCCGAACCGCGCAGCTCCATCGCGTCGATCCCGAAGCTCGCCCGGCGATAGGGCAGCATGTGGCCGACGTCGCGGTCTTCCGCAGGGCGGCGCACGGGCCGCATCTCGCCATTATAGAGCGCGGACAGCAGCTCCAGGATTTCGGAATTGGTATAGCCCTTGGGGCCGGTATAGTCGCCCAGCATCGCCGCGCCGTAAGGCTGCAGTGATGCGACAAGCCCCGTGGCGGCAGCGCGAAGCGAGCGCAGGTCCTTCGGATCGACCTCGACCGCGTCCTTCTTGCGGGCATTGAGCGCCTTGCTCGCCTTTTCGACCCAGCCCGCCTTGCCGCGCGCTGGGCGACGGATCAGCGTCACGAACTGGTCGTTGATGAACAGCGAGCCCGAACCCAGCCGTTCCTTCCACCGCGCATCGATATGGCCGGCCAGCGGGTCTTCGAACTCCGCATCCAGCTCCACCTCGACCCGGCGACGGATCACGTGGTGGTACATGACGAAACGGCTATCGAGCGTGGAGCGCAGCATCACCTCGCGCGTCGCCGCATGGGCGTTGAGCGCTTCGGTATCCTCGGTCTCGAACAACAGGCCGGGCACCTGGATCGCGGTCAGCAGAGAGCCGTCGCGCAACAGCAGCGTGTTCTCGTCCACCAGCCGGGCATAGGGCAGCCGGTCGCCGACGCGGGCTTCCTTCGCGCTCCAGGCGGCGGCTCCTTTCCATTTGCTCATGCGTCGACCCTCCTAGGTCGAGGTCAGGCGGCGTAGCTGTTGCAGCCCCACCGCTTGTAATTCTTCACCCGCGGGCACTTCGAAACCTTGGTGATCCACAGATCGAAAATGCGCGGTTCGCGCAGGCAGGCAAAATAACCGACGCCGTGCATCGCCACGGCAACCGGCAGGGCCAGCCAGCTGCCGGTGATCAGGAAAACCTCGGTCGTCACGCCGATATTGATGATGAAATAGTTCATCGTGACGCCCGCGAACATCTGCGGGCGGGTCAGTGCGCGGTGCACCGGGTGGCGGACGAGCTGATCCATGATGGCGGCCCTCGCTCCCCTGCCCTAGCCCGCTGCGGCCTGAATGCCGGACACGATCGAGGCAGCGCCGAAAAGGATGAACACGCCGATGATCACGGTCGCGCCGAAGCGCCAGTTGAGGCGCCCGGTCAGCATCATGAAGCCCACGGCGGCCACCGCCATCACGGCAACGGCGGTCGCGACATTGCCCAGCAGCGTGCCCTGAAGCCACGCCAGCGCATTGACGATGGGGCCCGAACCGGCCGGGTCCTGCTGCTGCACCTGCGCCAGCACCGCCGAAGGTGAAGCAAGCGCGATCAGCGCAGCAAGCCGGGAAAGCGATTTCATTTTCATACCTTTATTCGTTCCGGGAATGGTTGGCGAGGCGGCCCATGATGGCCGCCACGTAAAGCTGCGTTTCGCGGATGCGCGGCACGCCATTGGCGCGGATCACCCGTCCGGGCCCCGCGTTGTAGGCCGCCAGCGCCTTCTCGAGATCGCCATCGAACCGGTCGAGCTGTTCGCGCAGGTAGCGCGCCCCGCCTTCCAGATTGGCGAAGGGATCATTGGGATCGACACCCAGATCGCGCGCAGTGCCGGGCATCAGCTGCGCGAGGCCGCGCGCGCCGACGGGCGACACGGCATTCTCGCGCCAGCGGCTTTCCTGCCACACCAGAGCCTCTATCAGGCTGGGGCTGAGATCGAACCGCGCGGAAAGTTCGGCCACCTTGGCCTTGTACGCATCGGGCACGGCCTGCGCGGTCACGCGCGGATCGGAGGTGGCATGATCGGGCAGATCGTCGACGAGTTCGGCATCGTCGAGCGCGGCGAGCTGCGCTGGCGTGATCGCCATATCTCCCGCGGGCATGCCTGCCTGCTGGCCCGCGATCCATCGCGCGCCACCTTCGCCAATTTCCATAACGTCGGCCCGCGCCGGGGCCGTTAGCAGGGTCAGCGCCGCGAAAAAGGCGGCGAACCGACCCGATGTCCCGAGAATCATCGAGCCCTCCGTCCTGTCGCCTTGCGCATCATACATGACAGCGCAGTGACATGGCTCGAAGAGGTTCCCGCCCCTTGTCGCGGATTTGCAACGGCTTGCCGCCGCAAAGTGCCTTGTGGACGACATCCCAAAGCACCTGCGGCGGCAGTATATTTCGTATTTCTGACCGCTTCGCGATGCGCGGAGCGGGCGATGGCCTATCCGGTCAGCGGGCGGCGATCTGATCCGGCTTGGAGGCAAACGCACCACTGTCCAGCATCTGAAGACCCTGGCGCGCCAGATCGGACGGATGGACGAAGCGCCCGTCGGTCGTCTGCAGCGTGTAAGCGACCCGCATCCGGATCACCTTCTCGAAAGCGGTGCGCGCTGCCTCGGTCTCGCCGGCCTGGGCCAGCTCCACGCCGAGATTGATCAGCGCGGCCGGGTCCTGCTGGGCCTCGATCATGGCGACCGGCTGAACCTGCACCTGGCCGTCCGCCGGGGCGCCTTGCAACATCATTGCGCTGGCGATGATTGCCTGGATCATCATTGTTCACTCTCCTTGTTCTGTGGAGAGCATTATGCACTTTTGACCGCAGATTGCAACAAAACTGCAATATTGACTTTTTTTCGTAATGCCTGGCCCGGGAAATTGCCGGAAATGCGCCGATTACCGGATGAAGGAAATGTTACAGCCGTGTCATCATGTGAGGCGCGCTTGGCGTCTGACGACTGGCCGCGTTCTTCTGCCGGGACGGCCGCGTTCAGCCGTCGGTCGGGCGCTTCATCTGCAATCCGCTGCGCTTGCATGTCGCAACGATATCCCCGTGCTGATTATAGGCGCGGTGTTCGAAGGTAACGATGCCCGCTTCCGGGCGGCTCTTGCTTTCACGCAGCGCCACGATTTCGGTCTCCACGCGGATCGTATCGCCGTGGAACAGCGGCTTGGGGAAGCGCACCTCGTCCCACCCCAGGTTGGCGACAGCCGTGCCAAGCGTGGTTTCGTTGACCGAGATGCCGACCATCACGGATAGGGTGAAGCACGAATTGACAATCCGGGTCCCGAATTCGGTGCCCTTCATATATTCCTCGTCGAGGTGCAGCTGAGCCGGATTGTGCGTCATGCAGGTAAACATGACATTGTCCGTTTCCGTCACCGTGCGGCGGATCGGATGATCGATCACCTGCCCTACTTCCATATCGTCGAACCAGATCCCGGCCATGTGCGTTTCTCCATTGCTCGTGTGCGTTGGGGGACGGCGTAGCGGCGGGGTGCAGCACCGCAAACCATTTTCCTACACGAACCGATCTGGTTACATGCACGCGCTCCAATATCCCGGAGTCGTTTACCATGCCCCTCATCGACAGCCTGATCGGACCCATCGCCTCGATCATCGACAAGATCATTCCCGACAAGGAGGCACGGGCGAAGGCCAAGCTCGAACTGCTCGCGCTGGAAGGATCGCAGGAGCTCAAGCTGGTCGAGGCGCAGATGGCCGCGATCATCGCCGAGGCGCAGTCGCCCGATCCCTGGACCAGCCGCGCGCGCCCTTCGTTCCTCTACGTCATGTACGCCATGATCCTGTTCGCGCTGCCGATGGGCGTGCTGTCCGCCTTCGATCCGCGCATGGCGGTGAACATCGGCAACGGCATCACCGCCTACCTGCGCGGCCTGCCCGAGGAACTCTACGCGCTCTTCGGCACGGGTTACCTCGGCTATACCGCCGCGCGTCAGTGGGGGAAAATCAAGGGTGTGGAGCGGTAGGGTGCGTCGCTGGGCCGGGCTGCGATGTGAAATTCTAGTCAGTAAGTCGTAG
The DNA here is from genome assembly GCA_002377695.1 of Citromicrobium sp. UBA3494. Lineage (GTDB taxonomy): Bacteria > Pseudomonadota > Alphaproteobacteria > Sphingomonadales > Sphingomonadaceae > Alteriqipengyuania. The sequence continues at coordinate 228,242 of DFQH01000001.1, forward strand.
GTCCGCAGACGATCGCCGGTAGGAAGGTGATCTTGGGCTCGCCCCATGCAACTACTTCGAGGCAATCCCAACCTGTTGCGATCATGAAGGAATATTCACAGTCCGCCATAACCCATGATAGCTCGCTTTCGGTCTGCCACCGGTGCCCCTTGACCCGGAAAGTCGTACGAGCCGGACGAGAATTGTTCTTTGAGGCATTCCACAGATCGACGAGGCCGTGCTCATCGAGAACACGAAATGCGCTGACGTTCTCGAACATGAATTTCACTCCTGCCCTTTTCTCTTTGGAAATGAAGATGGCTTCCAGCCCGTTTGTTTCACGTCCCTGCTCAAAATCCATTTCTATTGAGACCCCCTCTTGGACGTATTCAATTTTCTCGTGTCCCCCGAATTTTATCCCAACTAGCGTGAGTTCGTCGTTCTCAACCTCTGTGTGCCATTGAGAAAATTCGATGCCCTCGAGGATTGCCAGATATTCTTTCGTGAATTCGGTCATTATCTGCGTATTCCTAAATTGAAGGTCGAAAACAAATCCCGTCCCTCGGTCAACGGAGGACTAGCGCTTCCGCTGATTGTCGCACCCCGCTAAGCCAGCCCCATGACCCACACCCTCTTCATCCTCAACGGCCCCAACCTCAACCTGCTCGGCACGCGCGAGCCCGACATTTACGGCACCACCACCCTGGCCGAGATCGACGCAGCCTGCGCGGCAAAGGCGCGCGAGCTCGGCCTGTCGGCAGACTTCCGCCAGAGCAACCACGAAGGCGTGCTGGTCGACTGGATGCACCAGGCGCACAAGGCGAAGGCGCGCGCGATCATCATCAACGCGGCGGCTTACACCCACACCTCCATCGCGCTGCTCGACGCGGCGAAGGCGATCACTCCTCCGGTTATCGAAGTGCACCTGTCGGACCCGCATACGCGCGAGGAATTCCGCCACCAGTCGCATATCGGGCAAGCCGCGGTTGCCTGCTTCAAGGGCAAGGGCCTCGCCTCCTATCTCGAGGCGATCGAGGCGGCGGCGGCGCTCTAAACCTTGCATGAACGCGGGCGCGAGAGCATACGCGCCCTTCCCCTTTTCATCGATCAAGGTCGCACATGGCAGAAAAGAGCCACAATTCCGGTCGCAAGTCGCAGATGAACGTCGATATCGAGCTGGTGCGCGAGCTGGCCGAACTCCTCTCCGACACCGGACTTTCCGAAATCGAGGTCGAGGACGGCGATCGCAAGCTGCGCGTCGCGCGGCAGATGCAGGCGGCAAGCTACGCCGCACCGCCGCCGCAGGCCGCCCCCGCCGCTGCCCCGGCTGCCGGTGACGCCCCGCAGCCCGCTACCGACAGCGGACCGGACATGACCAATGCCGTCCCCTCGCCCATGGTGGGCACCGTCTATCTGGCGCCCGAGCCCGGCGCGGCGGACTTCATCTCGGTCGGCGCCAGCGTGAAGGAAGGCCAGACGCTGCTGATCGTCGAGGCGATGAAGGTGATGAACCCCATCACCGCACCGCGTAGCGGCACGGTGAAGGCCATCCTCGTCGACAATGCCCAGCCGGTCGAGTTCGACCAGCCGCTGGTCATCATCGACTGAGGACGCAAGCAATGGCCATTACCCGCATCCTGATCGCCAATCGCGGCGAAATCGCTCTGCGCATCCACCGTGCAGCCCACGAGATGGGAATCGAAACGGTCGCGGTGCATTCCACTGCGGATGCCGACGCGATGCACGTACGGCTCGCCGATCATGCGGTGTGCATCGGCCCGCCGAGCGCGACCGACAGCTATCTCAACGTCGCCAACATCATCTCGGCCGCCGAAGTCAGCCATGCCGACGCGATCCATCCGGGCTACGGCTTCCTGTCGGAGAACGCCAAGTTCGCCGAGATCGTCGAAGCGCACGACATCGCGTGGATCGGGCCCAAGCCCGAACATATCCGCACCATGGGCGACAAGGTGACCGCCAAGACCACCGCGGGCGACCTGGGCCTGCCGCTGGTGCCGGGCAGCCCCGGCGCGGTCGGCAGCGTGGAAGAGGCGAAGAAGATCGCCGCCGAAATCGGCTATCCAGTTCTGGTCAAGGCCGCCAGCGGCGGGGGCGGGCGCGGCATGAAGGTCGTGCCCAGCGAAGACCTGCTCGAAGGGCTGATGAGCCAGGCCAAGTCCGAGGCGAAATCCGCCTTCGGCGACGACACGGTCTATCTCGAAAAATATCTCGGCAATCCGCGCCACATCGAATTTCAGGTGTTCGGCGACGGCAATGGCAATGCGATCCATCTGGGCGAGCGGGACTGCTCGCTCCAGCGGCGCCACCAGAAGGTGCTGGAGGAAGCGCCCTCTCCCGTGCTCTCCACCGAAGAGCGCAACCGCATGGGCCAGGTCTGCGCCGATGCAATGGCGCAGATGGGCTATCGCGGCGCCGGCACGATCGAATTCCTGTGGGAAAACGGCGAGTTCTTCTTCATCGAGATGAACACCCGCCTGCAGGTGGAACACCCGGTGACGGAAGCGATCACCGGCGTGGACCTTGTGCGCGAGCAAATCCGCATTGCCGAAGGACGGCCGCTGTCCGTCAAGCAGAAGGATATCCGCTTCGAAGGCCATGCGATCGAATGCCGGATCAACGCCGAGGACCCGTTCACCTTCGCGCCCTCGCCGGGCAAGGTGAGCTATTACCACGCGGCGGGGGGCATGCATGTGCGCGTCGATTCTGGGATTTACGCGGGCTATTCGATCCCGCCGTACTACGACTCCATGATCGCCAAGCTGATCGTCTATGGCCGCACGCGCGAGGGCTGCATCATGCGCCTCAAGCGCGCGCTCGACGAAATGGTGGTGGAAGGCGTGAAGACCAACATCCCGCTGCACCAGGCGCTACTGGCCGAGCCGGATATCCTCAACGGGGACTACTCGATCAAGTGGCTGGAGGCGTGGCTGGCGGAGCGGGAGGGGTAGGCAAGGAAGGGAACGCCCCATCCTTCGCAAATCCGGAGAATCGCTTTTTGTGCTCGGGCCATTTCCGCTTCACCGCATGCTTGGCCACCTTCTGAGCCCGCTCTCTCGTTTCCTCGGCAGCCAGATCGTAATCGCCTAGCTTCGACTTGTGGAATCTGGCGAAGGCAACGTTGGCGTTCGGCCTTTTCCTCTGCCGCTCCTCGTCTTCGATAGCCTCACCAATCGTCTTCGCTCCAAGAGCGGTGATAATTGCGCCGTCGGTCAAACTGTCCCGGGCCACGAGCCGATCGAGAGCTCCCACGAGATATCGCGCCCTTACGGCAAGGCGCGCGATTTCATCTGCCGATCCGGTTTGAGTGGCCTTCCGGGCAGCTACGAAGATCACGAGAATCTCTCGCGTTGCCTCAAGAATTTCGTAGGTACGTTCGGACCGTTCAACCAAACGAATTCGCGATGGCATCTTCACGGCCAGATAGGCACTGACGGCTGCAACCATGGTAGCCGCGGCGGTGCCAATCGCGGTCACAATCTCCCAGAAAGTGGCTGGAACGGCGGCCATCAATCGAAAGAGAAGCCCGCCGCCTTGGCTTCGGCAATCACTTCCTCGCCCGTCTGGCGCGGGTGATCGCCCTCTATCCGGCACCAGTCGGCGCGTTCGTCGATGAAGATTTCCTTGGTGATGGCGTGACGACCCGCGCCATCGAACAGACCGGCCGAAAAGCTGCGCGATCCGGTGGGCAGGAAGCGATACCACAGCCCGCTGCCACACTGCCTGCAGAAGGCACGCTCCGCCCAGTCGCTCGACCGGTATTGCGTGATAAAGCCTTCGCCTTCGACAGTCGCGTCCGATCCCCGTTGCGCAGCGTAGAATGCGCTGCCCCATCGTCTACACATGTCGCAGTGGCAGATCTCTATCTCGGGCTCGGGGTCGGCCAGCGCGATGCGGACCTCGCCGCACAGGCAATGGCCTTTCAGCGCCCCCGCCTCGCTCACTTCAGCGGCACGCCCGGCGTGTGCTTGCTGGTGCGGATGGTCAGCGAGGTCTTCACGCTGCCCACGTTGGGTGCAGGGGTCAGCTTGCTCGTCAGGAATTCCTGGAAGCTCTGCAGGTCGCGGCTGACGATCTTGAGGATGAAGTCGATCTCGCCATTGAGCATGTGCACCTCGCGCACCTCGGGCAGATCCTGCATCGCTTCCTCGAATTCGCGCAGCGCCGATTCGGCCTGGCTCTTCAGGCTCACCATGGCGAACACGATGATCGCGAAGCCCAGCTTGGACGGCTCCAGATCGGCGTGGTAGCCGCGGATGACCCCCATATCCTCCAGCGCGCGTACGCGCCGCAGGCAAGGCGGTGCGGTCAACCCGACGCGCCGCGCCAGTTCGACATTTGTGACGCGCCCTTCGGCCTGCAGTTCCTGCAGAAGCTGCCGATCGATCTCATCCAGATTGGCCAAAGACCACCTCTCTCGCAACAAACCTTCATATCAGCCGGCGCGCGGGCGATTCATGAAAGGAGCGCCTTAGTTAATGCTTCGCACAGCTAACATTATTGTTCATGACAGCGATTGTCCCGCTTTGCAACGTGAGCCCTGACTGTCATTCCTGCGCCGTGATAAAGGGTTAAGAACCTTTTACGTCGCACCATGGGGGTTCGGCGTAACGCCACAGCCTCACCGCAGGAGTTTGCGCCCCTCCCCGCCATGCAGTTCGACGATCGCCTCGCCACAGTCCTGCGCCACAAGGCCGGCGCGCAAGCGGGTGCGCGTACCCAGTATCGCCAGCTGCTGGACCTGCTCGGTCGTCCGCAACCCGGGCGCGATCCCAGCCTGCTGGCCGCCGCGCGGCTGCGGCTCGAATCGCTGGCCGACGTGATCTCGGTGCGAGAGCGCGCGGAAATCATCCGCGAGCAGGGCCGCAGGATCAACGACCCCGCGCTCGTCGCGCATTTCGCGGAAGCCGAGCCCGATGTTGCCTGCGCTGCGCTGTCCACCGCGCGGCTGAGCGAGGGCGACTGGCTGGCGCTCATCCCCGAACTGCCCGTGCGCGCACGCGGCTTCCTTCGCCTTCGCCGCGATCTGTCCGATCCGGTCGAGGCGCTGCTGGAGCGGCTGGGCGTGCGCGACCGCGCACTGCCCCTGCCGCCTACTCCCGAACCTCTTGTCGACGATTCGGACGAAGAGAACCCCCCTGCGCTGGAGCACGAAGCCGAAGCCGAAGCCGAGCCCGAAGCAGGGCCGAATGAAGATCATATCGTCGATGGCGAATTTACCGAGGTCGACGATGAGGCTCCGGAAGAACCGGCCCCCGAACCCGCTCGGGAGACCGATGACGGGATGTTGGCCGCAGGCGCGGCCAGCCTGGGTGGCGCCGTTGCCGCTGCCACGGATCGCCCCGAGCCCGACACGGACAAACAGGCGCCCGCCGAACCGGGCAACGACATTGCGGCGCTGCGCCAGCGGATCGACGCTTTCCAGCGCGCCCGAGAGAGTGAGCGCAACAACCGCTCCGAAGCCGCCGAGCCGGAAGCGGATCAGACCGCACCCACCCTGCCCTTCAGCGATGCCAGCACCGCACAGGAGGAGCTGACCGGTTTCGGCTTTTCCACCGATACCAGCGGCGTGATCGACTGGGCGGACAGCTTCGCCGCTTCGCGCGTGCTGTACCTTTCGCTGCAGACGATCCTGCCCGACGAATATTCCGAAGCGATCGAACGCCAGCAGCCCATGCATGGCGTGCAGGTGACGCTGGAGGGCGGCCCGGCCATCACGGGGAGCTGGATTCTCGATGCCAACCCGCGCTTTTCCAGCCCCGACGGGCGTTTCCTCGGCTTCGCAGGGGGCATGCGCCGGGCGCTGGAAGCCGAAGAGCCGGGCCAGCAGAGCGACCGTCTGCGCCAGTTGCTTCACGAATTGCGCACCCCGGTAAACGCGATCCAGGGCTTCGCGGAGGTGATCCAGCAGCAGGTCGTGGGCCCCGTGCCGCACGATTACCGCGCGCTTGCGGCGGGCATTGCGGGCGACAGCGCGCGCATGCTGGCCGGGTTCGACGATCTGGAGCGGCTTTCGCGTCTCGAAAGCGGGCGCCTGCGCCCGACCGGCGGCGATGCGGACCTTGCCGCGATCTTCCGCCAGCACCTGGGACAGCTCGTTCCGCTGCTCCAGCCGCGCAATGCGGGCTTCGTCGCCACGCTGGGCGGCACCTGCCGGGTCGATCTAGCCAAGCCGGATGCCGAACTGCTCAGCTGGCGCATCCTCGCCACGCTGGGCTCCGCCGCCGCGCCGAGCGAGAAGCTGGCGCTCACCCTCGATCACGAGGCCGGCCCCAATGGGAACACCGCGCAGTTCGTGGCCGATCTGCCCGCCTCGCTCAATGGCAGCGAGGATATCTTCGCGGCCCGGGGCAAGCCGCTTTCGGTCGCCATCAGCGCGGGGCCGTTCGGCCCCGGCTTCGCGCTGCGGCTGGCGCGGGCGGAAGCGCGAGCCATCGGTGGCAGCCTGCGGCGGGAAAACCGGCGGTTGATATTGACGCTCCCCGCTTTGACCGCGCAGGAGCCTGCCGCTACCGAAAGACACGGAGTACGCGAACACGCGGCCTAGATGCTCGTGCCGAGGCTCCAGAAAAGCCTCTGGCTACGGGGACCAGGACGACATGCTCACTCTGCCGCAGGCCGATCAGGCCGCGCATTTTGCCTCCGGTTTCGCCCCAGCCTCGATCCTGACGGTCGATACCGAAGAAGGTTTCGACTGGGACAAGCCCTTCACCCGCGACCAGCACGATCTGACCCATGTCGATCGAATTGCCCGCTTCCAGAGCTTTTGCGAAGCGATCGGGGTTTCGCCGGTCTATCTGGTCGACTGGCCTATCGTGCAGTCGGCAAAGGCGCGCGAGATCATCGGCGATGCGGTCTCTCGCGGTGCGGCCGAAGTCGGCGTACAGCTTCACCCCTGGGTGAACCCTCCGTTCGAGGAGGAAGTGAACACCCATAACAGTTTCGCAGGCAACCTGCCACCCGAGCTGGAACGCGCCAAGTTCTCGCGGCTGCGCGACGCGATCGAAGAGGCATTCGGCACGCCGCCGATATCCTACCGCGCGGGCCGTTACGGCCTTGGCCCGGCAACAAAGTCCCTGCTGCAGGACATGGGCATCAAGGTCGATACGTCGGTGCGCGCCTATTTCGACTATTCGCACCAGGACGGCCCGAATTACGAGGATTTCCCCAATCACCCCTACTGGGTGGCCGGAGATACCCCGCTGCTCGAACTGCCGGTGACGAGTGTGTATCGCGGGCTGCTCGCCAGCGCGGGGCCGCAGCTTTTTCCCAAGCTGGCGCGCATTCCGCGGGCGCCGGGTCTCGCATCGCGCACGGGCTTGCTCGAACGGGTCAGGCTGACACCGGAAGGGACGCCGCTTTCGGATGCGATCAAGGGCATCGACGCGGCGCTCGCCGCAAAGCTGCCCGTCATCGTGCTGTCCTTCCACAGCCCCTCCCTCGCGCCCGGTAACACGCCCTATACCGATACCGAGGAAGAGGTGGAGCGGCTCTACGCCTGGCTCGACGGCGTGTATGCCCACATGGCCAGCCGAGGGGTCGCCCCCACCACCATCGCGCAAGCCCTGGCGGCGGCAAATGCGGGATGATGGCCACTGCCCGCTTGCGGCGGCGCGTATTGGCGGCTAGCGGCACGCCTTGCGATGGCATCCGTTCCGGGGGCCTGTAGCTCAGCGGTTAGAGCTGGCCGCTCATAACGGCTAGGTCGCGGGTTCGAATCCTGCCGGGCCCACCGGAGGGGCCGTCATCGCAAATCAGTGTCGGGGAGTGGCGCAGTCCGGTAGCGCGCTTGCTTTGGGAGCAAGATGTCGCAGGTTCGAATCCTGTCTCCCCGACCAGTTTTTCCCGGTTATACCGCTCCGCTCACTTCGCCGGGCCGAACGCATCCGGCTCGTTGGCCAGGATGCCGACCACCTGCGTCCACACCGCCACGTTCTGGCGCAGCTGCGCTTTGTCGATCTTGTCGAGCGTGTCGTTGTTGGTGTGGTGCAGGTCGAAATAGCGGGTGCCGTCCTGCTGCAGGTCGACCAGCGCGCCGCCCTGGTCGCGGATGATGTTGAGGTCCGCGCCGCCGGTGGCCACTTCGCGTGACGGTGCGACGCCGAAGCGGGCGACGGCCTGAGCCAGCTCACGGGCAAGCTCGGGGTCGGAAGCCGCGAAGTTGGTGTCGATCCGCCAGATCCGGTCAGCGCCGAAATCGCTTTCGATGCCGACGGCCATCGGTTCGTCGATATGTGCCGCGCTATAGGCCTTGCTGCCCCACAGGCCCGTCTCCTCCGCTCCGGCGAAAAGGACGCGGATCGTGCGCAGCGGCTGGCCCGCCTTTGCGACGTTGAGCGCGGCGGCGGCGGCAATCCCGCAGCCTGCGCCATCGTCGAACGCGCCGGTGCCGTTCCACCAGCTGTCGAGGTGGCAGGCCAGCAGCACCGGCGGGAGCGAGGGATCGCGCCCCACCACCTCGCCGACGACATTGCCGCTGGTCGTCTCGCCAAGGCTGCGCGGGGTGAGCACCAGTTTCATGCGGATCGGCGTATCGCCGGCCCGCGCGAACATCCGTTCGAGATTGTCCGCATCGGGATTGGACAGCGCACCTGCGGGCGTCGACGCAACGCCGTCGGGAAAGCTGGTGCCGCCCGTGTGCGGCGTACGCTCGGTCTCCGTACCGATAGAGCGGATCACCGTGGCGACCGCCCCCTTGCTCGCCGCGAGGCCGGCCCCCGTCCAGCGCGCAGGCCCTGCAAAACCGTAGCCCGAGCCATCCTGCGTCCGGCGCATGTCGTGGCTGATGAAGGCGATCTTGCCCTTCAGGCTGCCCGCAGGCGCCGCTGCGAGATCGGCGTAGCTGGGGAAATAGACGACTTCGGCCTCGATCCCCGCTTCGCCCGTGCTGGCGCTGTTGCCCAGCGGCACGATCATCAGGTCCTGCGCGTAGGGCGCGGTGACCCGGGCGGTCGCGTTGTCGCCGGGGACCCATGTTTCCATCCGGAAAGGCTCGTCCGCTACGTTGCGGAAGCCATTGGCGCGCAGCCACGCCACCGCCCAGTCGCGCCCGCGTTTCTCAGCCTCGGTGCCCGCCTGACGCGGCCCGACCTCGGTCGTGATGCCTTCGACGAAATCCCAGGCGATGGAGTCGCTCTCCAGCGCGGCGTCGGCTGCGCAGGCCAGCGCGCCCTCGCACGGTCCGGGGCCCATCTGGGCAGCGGCGGGGGTTGCGAGAAAGGCGGCGGATGCGGCGAGCGCGAGGAGCTTTGTCTTCATGGGCGCGACGGCTAGCGCCCCTGCCCTGCCCTGCCAAGCCTCACCAGAAGCGGCTGCCGGGAACGCCCTTGAACGGGCCGACCACCGCGCTGGTGATCCAGCCACCGTAGAACTCGCCCGGTTGCGGCTGGACCACCTCGCCATCGAGCGTGATCCGGTCGAACGGCGCGGGATAGAAGGCAACATGATCCGCCAGAATGCGGAACGGCGCGGTCGGCTCGGCATAGCTCCAGCCGACCTTTGCAAGCCGTTCCCCTCCGGCAACGACATCCCAGTACCGGGCCTGGCCTTTCCACTCGCACAGCGATTTGCCCGGCGCACGCTCCAGCACGCCCGCCGCAATATCGTCTGGCGGAAGGTAATATTGCGGCGGATGACTGGTTTCGAGAACGCGGACCGCGCGGCGCGTATCGGCGACCCGCACACCGCGATGCTCGATCACGATGTGTGCGCTGGTCGGCTCGGCAATCGCGGGGCGTGGATAGTCCCACACGCTTTCCTGCCCCGGGCCGGGCGGTATCGGATCGGGTCGTTGCATATACTCTCGACTAGCCTGCCCGTCCGCGCCCGGCGATACGGGCCTTAGACGAACTCGACCGTCACGCCCTGCCCCACTGCCTTGGCCAGCGCCGCCGCGTCCCAGTTGGTCAGCCGCACGCAGCCGTGGCTGTTGCTCTTGGCAATCAGCTGCGGATCGGGCGAGCCGTGAATGCCGTAGCCTTCCTTGGCGAGATCGATCCACGTCCCGCCGACCGGATTGTTGGGCCCCGGCGGCAGGATATAGGTTCCTTCCGGCCCCCACTCGCGCCCTTCGCTGGTGAAGGTGTAATTGGGTTCGGGCGCCACCGCGACCACCTCCATCGTACCGCTGGGGCTGGGAAAGCGCGAACTGCCGATGGTCGCCGGATAGCTCGCCACGATGTCGCCCGCCTCGTTCATCGCAACCAAGCTGTCGTCGCCCTTGCGCACCTCGATCCGCGTGATCTCTCCATCGACCGCGCCATCGCCATGGCTGACGATGCCCAGCTTCGTGCCCGCCTTGCCGAAATCGGCATCGGGGTTGAGCGCGCGGAGGAAATCCTGGTCCATGTGAAAACGCTCGGCCAGCATTTCGAGCGGGGTTTCGTAGCCCAGCTTTTCAAGATCGGACATCGCGGCGAAGGAATCGGGCACATCGTAGAACGGCCCCTGCGCATCGGCTTGCGTCACAGTGTAGGTGCGGAAGATGTCGCCGCGTTCGTTCTCGAACAGCGACTGAAGCAGCGCCTGATCGACCTCGGACCCGCCGCTGAGCCCGTTGGCCTCGCGGTAATAGCGGATCGCGCGGTCCGTATTGCCGCCACCGCGTCCGTCGATGACGCCCGGCGAGTGGCGGCTGCGGTCGAGCATTACCTGTACCGCGAGCATCGTGGGCGTGCGTTCGCCCATCATCTCGTCGGTGACGCCGTCGGGCAGCGTCAGCTCCACCTTGCCGTTGGCGAAGCGTGCCTCTTCCTGCGCGGCGGTGCGCGCATCGTCGTAGCCGTCGGAGTCGGGCTGCGCCGCGCTTTCGGCGCGGTCGCTGTCCGCTTCGGGGGAATCGGTACCCTGGAAGCCGCATGCGGCAAGCATGGCGGCGGCGGCGAGCGGGGCGAGCAATCGGTGTTGGTTCATACCCCACCGAACGGCGCCAGCGCGCAAGCCGTTCCCCGACTAGCCTTCGATAAGCCGGGCCAGCTCCAGACCGGAGAGGAACGCATTCTCTACCCGCGGGCCCGACAGCCAGTCTCCGCATACGCCGATCCGCTGCGCTGCGTCCCACCGGGCGCCCGCATCGTTCTTCTCGCACTTGGCGTAGCGCCAGCGATGCGCCGTGCTGAACAGCACCGGCGGCAGATCGCCGACCGCGCGGGCGAAGTGGGCGAGCAGTTCCTCGCCCACATTTTCCGCCTCACGCTCAAGCTGGGCGCGCGACCAGCGCGGGCTCGCCTGGATGACCCAGCATTCCCGATCCGTGTCGCGGCCCGGCTTGGCCGAGTTGCGCGCCGCCCAGCCGATGGCTCCTTCGTCGGTCAGTGTATCGGGCGCATCGACCCGACCTTCGAAGGCGACCATGGCAGTCCAGCACGGCTCGCTGGTCACATCGCGCGCATCCTCGGCAAGATCGGGGGCATGTCCGGCAAGCAGCGGCGCGACCTGTTCCGCCGGCACGGCGACCACAACCGCATCGAAGCTGGCGTCCGCCAGGCCTTCGCCCTCCAGCCGCCAGCCGCCGCGCTCTCGCACCAGCGCCGAAACGCGCGTGGCGAACTGCACGTTAAGCGCCTCGGCCATCGCCCGGATCGGCGCGTTCATGCCCGGCGTGCCGACCCACGCGCCCTCCTTGGCGGCAGGCCACGGGGCCACGATGCCATCCGCCTCCCACGCGCGCACCTGCGTCTGGAACGCCATCTCGCGCGCGGTGAAATATTGCGCGCCATGGTCGAAGCGAAAAGTTTCGCCCTCGTGCTCGACCCGCCGCGTCGCCATGCGCCCGCCCGGCCCGCGGCCCTTGTCGAACACGGTCACCTCGTGGCCATTCTCGGTCAGCCGTGTGGCACAGGTGAGCCCGGCCATGCCGGCTCCGATGATTGCGATCCGCATAGAGTTTTCCTTGCTTGCACGAAGGGCCCGGCGGGCGCTTGCCCAGATGCCGCTTCGCGCCTATCTCACCGCCCAATTCCCGAACGCCCGAATATATCCAAAGGATTCTCCGCGATGGCCGCGCAATATGCCTACGTCATGAAGAACATGACCAAGACCTTCACCGGCGCCCCCAAGCCCGTGCTGAACAACATCAACCTGCAGTTCTACCAGGGCGCGAAGATCGGCATCGTCGGGCCCAACGGCGCGGGCAAGTCCACCTTGATGAAGATCATGGCGGGGATCGACACCGAATTTTCGGGCGAGGCATGGCCGGGCGAGAACATCACCGTCGGCTACCTGCCGCAGGAGCCCGAGCTGGACCCGACAAAGACCGTGCTCGAAAACGTCAAGGATGGCGCGCGAGAGACCGCCGACATGGTCGAGCGATTCAACGCCATCGGCATGGAAATGGCCGAGGAAGACGCCGATTTCGACGCGCTGAGCACCGAAATGGCCGAGCTGCAGGACAAGATCGACGCGGTCGACGGCTGGACGCTCGACAACCAGCTCGAAATCGCGATGGAAGCGCTGCGCTGCCCGCCCTCGGACGCCAGCGTCGAAAACCTGTCGGGTGGTGAGAAGCGCCGCGTTGCCCTCACCCGCCTGCTGATCCAGAAGCCGGGCATCCTGCTGCTGGACGAGCCGACCAACCACCTCGACGCAGAGTCGGTCAACTGGCTCGAAAACCACCTCGCCGAATATGCCGGCGCGGTGCTGATGATTACCCACGATCGCTACTTCCTCGATAATGTGGTGGGCTGGATTCTCGAGCTCGATCGCGGGTCCTACTATCCGTACGAAGGCAACTACTCGACCTATCTCGACAAGAAAGCCAAGCGGCTGGCGCAGGAAGAGCGCGAGGAAAGCGGCCGCCAGAAGGCGCTGTCAGAAGAGCTCGAGTGGATCCGGCAGAACCCCAAGGGCCGCCAGACCAAGTCCAAATCGCGTCTGCGCAAGTTCGAGCAACTGCAGGACGCGCAGGCCGACCGCAAGCCGGGCAAGGCGCAGATCGTCATTCAGGTGCCCGAGCGTCTCGGCAGCCAGGTGATCGAAGCGCACAACCTGACCAAGAGCTTCGGCGACAAGCTGTTGTTCGAAGACCTGAGCTTCACCCTGCCCCCGGGCGGCATCGTGGGCATCATCGGCCCCAACGGCGCAGGCAAGTCCACGCTGTTCCGCATCATCACCGGGCAGGAACAGCCCGACAGCGGCAGCATCAAGATCGGCGACACCGTGCACCTGGGCTATGTCGACCAGAGCCGCGACGACCTGAACCCGAAGAACAACGTGTGGGAGGAAATCTCCGACGGGCTCGATTACATGAAGGTCAACGGCCACGACATGAGCACGCGTGCCTATGTCGGCGCGTTCAACTTCAAGGGCCAGGACCAGCAGAAGAACGTCGGCAAGCTCTCGGGCGGTGAACGCAACCGCGTGCACATGGCCAAGATGCTGAAAGAAGGCGGCAACGTGCTGCTGCTGGACGAGCCGACCAACGACCTCGACGTGGAAACCCTGCGCGCGCTGGAAGACGCGATCGAGAACTTCGCCGGCTGCGCCGTGGTCATCTCGCACGACCGCTTCTTCCTCGACCGTCTGGCGACGCACATCCTGGCGTTCGAGGGCAATAGCCACGTGGAGTGGTTCGAGGGGAACTTCGAGGCTTACGAGGAAGACAAGCGGCGTCGTCTGGGCGATGCGGCGGATCGGCCCACGCGGTTGGCTTATAAGAAGCTGACGAGGTGAATTGGCTCGCTGAACTTCCGGATAGCGATTGGTGGGAATTTCTGATCGCAATTATAGGCGCGCTGGTCGGCGCCTTTGCTGGAAGTTTAGGCGCGGCATGGCAGGCGAAGCACGCCGCAGAGGAAGCGAGACGCAAGGAGGAAGAGGCAGAATTAAGAGAGAAAAAGGCCAAAATATTTCGCGTTTTTTCCGTATTTATAACGTCCTTCAATTCCTTCGCAAATACGTACCGGATGATTCATGGGATGCTGAACGAGCAAAGCTCAGCGCTGAGTGATCGAGCACCCAACCAGCGTGTAATCCGTATAATTGCTAATCTGGACGCCGAGCAATTCCAGCAGATAAATTCTGATGATATTGCAGTCTTCTTTGAGGCTCGCCGAGACGATTTTGTCACTGATATGCTTCAAGCGATTGAGGGTCACAATGCGATCCTGAATAACTTGAAGACGTTCAACAGGTTGAAAGAGGAAATGCTTCCAACTTTGCTTGAAACCGAGCTAGTTTCGATCGCGAAGAGCGGCGCAGTTATGAGTATCGCGGATGACAAACTAAAGCGGAAAATAGCACTTCTAGAAGCGCGCGCGGAATCAGTAATAACGCCCACTCTCGATCACATGCGAAATCAACTGATCGATATGGTTGATCTTGCTGAACGTTTCCCGGTCGAAGCCAAACTCGTTATAGGCAGCGATCAATCGGTTCCAGGGTTTGAAGCAGATAGTTTATTAAAAACAAAAGTAGAATTCTGCTTACCCAGATAGAGTTCTAGCTCAACTCGTTGTGTCCGACGCTCGCCACACTTGCCCCCCGCCCTCCCCGCTGCTAACCCGCGCCCGTCATCTGGGGAGTAGCCCGCCGCGGCGCACGCGCAGCGGTTCCCTCGCGTCAACATACTCGGCCGAGAGGTCGTGGCGCAGGGGCGCGGAGTAATCCGCACGGGCAAGACCAATGGCACCTGACTTCTGCCTCGCCGGGCGGGAGGTCATGTGCCGTTGCTGTCTTGTTTGCCCGGCCCGGAGATTATCCCAATGGAACCCATCCTCACCTCTACCGCCGTGGTCGCGCTGGCCGAGATCGGCGACAAGACCATGCTGCTCGCCATCGTGCTCGCCGCGCGGTTTCGTAAGCCGGTGCCGATCATCCTCGGCATTCTTGTCGCCACGCTCGCCAACCATGGCATCGCGGCCTTCCTCGGCCACGCAATCGCCGGCCTGCTCGACGGGACATGGTTCCGCTACGCCGTGGGGCTGGGCTTCGTCGCGATGGCGGCGTGGACGCTGGTACCCGATACATTCGATGACGACGACGAGCCCAAAACGGGCCGCTTCGGCGCGTTCCTGGCCACCACCATCGCCTTCTTCCTGGTCGAGATCGGCGACAAGACGCAGATCGCCACCATCGCGCTGGGCGCGCAGTTCGGCAATGTGCTGCTGGTCACCATCGGCACTACGGCGGGCATGATGCTGGCGAACGTGCCTGCAGTGTGGTTCGGCAATGCGATTATCGAGCGCGTCTCGCTGAAAGCCGTGCGGATCGTCGCCGCGCTGCTGTTCCTCGTCATCGGGCTGTGGGTGATCGGGCAGGCGGCCGGGATGCTCGGCGGGTAAGCCACGCGCGGAGCGCTGCGACCGGCGGCGATGCAATGGCGCCGAGGCGTCGCGCCCCGGCTCCGGCCGAATAAAACGGCGCCCGCACGCCGCTCGCGGTTCTTCTCTTCTAGAATGGGGCGAGCCTTCCCATTCTGCCCAAGAGAAGATCGATCCCGATGACCCTCAAGCTGAAGCTCTTCGTCTGCCTCGCCATTCTGAGCGCTGCCCTCCTCGCGCTCGCGGGCGCTTTCTACCAGACCGCGCGCACCAACGAGGCGGCGCTCTCCACTATTCTGGTGGACCGCGTGCAGCCGCTGGAGGACCTGAAGACGGTTGCCGATACCTATGCGGTGCTGATCGTCGACAATGCGCACAAGGCGCTCAACGGCAACGTCGGCTATGGCGAAGCGGCCGACAATGTGCGCGCGGGCGCCGCCGCGATCGATGAAGCCTGGCAATCCTATCGCGCGACCGAGATCGAGGGAGAAGAGGAACAGCTCGCGCAGCAGGCCGAGGCGCAGATGGCGGCCGCCGACGCGGCTGTCGAGCGGCTCGAGGCGATCCTCGATTCGGGCAATGCCGCCGCGTTGCAGCGGTTCGTCGAACGCGATCTCTACCAGACCATCGATCCGCTGTCGGAAACGATCACCTCCCTGTCCGCGATGCAGATCGACATCGCCAGCTCGGTCACCGAGGGAGCGCTGAAGGACACGGGGCTCGCGCTGACCATCGTGGTGGTGCTCGCCATTCTGGCGGTGGCCGCGATCGCCCTGTCGATCTTCATCGTCACCCGCAAGGTCGTGCGTCCGATCACCAATCTTTCGAGCGTCGTGCACGATCTCGCGAAGTCGGGCGACGGGCAGCTGCCCCATCTGGAGCAGAAGGACGAGATCGGCGACATGGCCCGCGCGATCGACGCCTTCCTCAACGCCGTGCTGGAGAAGGAACGTGCCGCCGCCGCGATCACCGCGCGCGAGCAGAAGATGGTGACCGATACGCTCGCCGAAGGCCTCTCCGCGCTCGCCGCCGGGGACCTGACGGTGGAAGTGACCGCCGCCTATCCCCCTGCCTATGCGGGCCTGAAATCCAACTATAACGACGCCGTCAAATCGCTGCGCACGCTGATCGAAGGCGTCGCCCGGGGGACGGAGACGATCCGCGGAAGCTCCAGCGAAATCGCGCAGAGTTCCGAATCGCTCGCCCGCCGTACGGAAGCGAATGCCGCCAGCCTCGAAGAGACCTCGGCCGCGCTCGCGCAGATGAACGACCGGATTTCTCGTGGGGCCTCGGCCGCCAAGGATACCGCCGACAGCGCCAATCAGGCCAACAGCGTCGTGCGGGACGGCCGCTCCCTTGCCGAACAGGCGATGCAGGCCATGGGCCGGGTGCAGGAAAGTGCCGAGGGTATCGACACCGTGATTGAGGGGCTCGACAAGATCGCCTTCCAGACGCGCGTTCTGGCCATGAACGCCGCGGTCGAAGCCGGCCGCGCGGGCGAGGCGGGTCGCGGGTTCGCAGTGGTGGCGGATCTGGTCTCCGCGCTCGCCATGCGGGCCGAGGAAGAGGCCGGTTCGGCACGCGAGCAGCTGACCACCACGCAGGAAGAGGTCGGCAACGCCGTCGGCACCGTGCAGCGCGTCGATGCGGCGCTGGAACAGATTTCTTCGAGTGTGGGCAATGTAAACCAGCTGCTCGACACGATGGCTGCGGACAATCAGGCCCAGGCGTCGGCCATCGCGGAAATCGTCACGGCGGTCAGCGACATGGACAGGTCCACGCAGCAGAATGCGGCCATGGTCGAGGAAACCTCTGCGGCGTCCCGCCAGCTGGCGTCGGAAGTGACCGTTCTCGCCGAAGAGGCCGCGCACTTCCGCACCGGCCCGGCTGCCGCCCACGCCATCCCGCTTGTGCACCAGGCGCAGTCGGCCTCACTTCACTAGGGGCCAGCGGGGCAAGGGATCGCATCGGAACAGTCGGCCATGCAATCCGCGCAAACTTGCGCTAGGCGTGCAGGATGCTCGCACGTCACCTCATCCTGCACGGCAAGGTCCAGGGCGTATTCTACCGCAACTGGACGGTGGAGACCGCGCGATCGCTGGGCCTTGCAGGCTGGGTCCGCAACCTGGCCGATGGCACTGTCGAGGCCCATCTGGAGGGTGACGAAGGGAAGGTGGCGCGGATGATCGAGGCGATGCGCGATGGCCCGCCACGCGCCCGTGTCGACCGGATCGAACAGCGCGATGCCGCGCCCCAGACCTTGCAGAGCTTCGAACGGCGCTAGCGTCGCCTGCCCAATCGCTCATCGAGCACCCCGGGCAGCGGGGTCATGGGAGGGCGCGCATGGAGCCGCATCGACTTCCCCCCGCGCCTGAGAATCAATCGCCCAGTCAGCGGGTCATTTCGCCACCGGCCCCATCTCTTCGAACTGCGCGGCAAGGCTTTCGGCGCTCGCGGCGTCCGCCTCGGCCTGAGAACGGGCGACAAGCGTAAGAACCGTCAGCGAAAAGATCGAAATACCGGCAATAAGACAGATGCGAGTGGTCATGGCGAAAGTCCCTCGGTTGCTCGTGGAACGTCGGTGCTTGTAATAATAGTATGGCTGTGCGCGCGTTAGGTTCCGCTACGAAAACCTGCCCCACCCCCACCGAATGTCTGCGACTTTCCTACATTGCGCGGGGAAGCTAGAACGGTAGCTGCTCTTTCCCAACGTGGTTCGTGCTGGGTCGCACACGCGAATTGCGCCGCGAGACGAAGCCGTTTTTCACCCCCTGGACACTGTGTCAGGTGTGTCAGGCCTGCGGCTTCGCGGACCCACAATTGTCGGTTTCGGAGCTTCCTGCCGCCCCATTCGCTGCGCTGGCATGCAGTACAAACACACCCTCCTGTGGCCCGCCCTCTCCTTCTCCGTATTCTGCCTGATCGGCCTTGGCGCGCGCGAGGCAATCGGCACGGTCTATGGCGCCGCCGAGGCGCGCGATCTGCTGGAAGCCCTGAGCCGCGCCGGGCTCTACCTGGGCTCGGCCATCGCCACCGCGTCGGCCACCACGCTCGCGCTGATGCTGACACTGATCGGGATGATCCGGCGCATCGAGACCGATTTCGACCGCAAGACCTACAAGCAGGTGACGCGCATCGCCGTAATCTCGACCGTCACGCTGATGCTCAGCTTCCTTGTGCTGCTGGCCTTCACCCTGCCGATCGGCGAGTTCGAGAATCTGCCGAGCGGCTGGTACAACTACCTCTACACCGCGCTGTTTGCGCTGACCGTGGTGATGGTGGCCCTCGCCGCGGCAAGCGTGACCATCGTGTTCATGACGATCCGCTCGATCGTGTCGCACATCACGCCGGGGGAGGACGTCTAGCTGGCGGCACCCCGAGCGTCGCCTTCGGTACCATCCTCTGCGCCGTCGCGGCTCGCGGGCAGGAAGTCCCGTGACAGGGCGTGGTAGAGCCGATCCTTGCAAACCATCGCGCCTGCCCAGTCGCCGATCAGTGCCGCGGCGAACAGCGGGAGAATCGCATGGGTGGAACTGGTCGCCTCGCTCAGAATGATGACGGCAGTCAGCGGTGCACGGACGACGCCGGTGAAGTATCCGCCCATGCCGATCAGGATGATCAGCCCGGCCTGTTCCGGCGGGAAGAACGGGGTCATCAGCTCTCCGAAGCCCGCGCCCACCGCCAGCGAAGGCGCGAAGATGCCGCCGGGAATGCCGCTGGCGGTCGTCGCCAGCGCGGCGAGGAACTTGGCAGGGCCGAACCAGTATTCGCTCGCCCCGCCCGACAGCAGGTCGCGCGTCGCCTCGTACCCCGTGCCCGAGGTCGCGCCGGAGGTAACGAAGCCTAGCAGGCCGACCGCGATGCCGCACACCAGCGCGGTGACCAGCGGCCGGGACTTGAGGCGCGCCGCGAAGCGCCCGCCCGGCCCGCGCAATGCCAGCACCATGCGCGCGAACAGGCCGCCCGCCGCTCCGCCCGCCAGCCCGGCGATCGGCGCGGCCACCAGTACGGTCAGGATGGGCAGGCTGCCGCTGAGCTGCCCGAAATACACGTAGTCTCCCGCGATGCCCTGGGCGGTCAGCCCCGCGATCATCACGGCGCCCATCACCATCACCGCCACCCGCTGTTCGTAGGCGACCGCCAGTTCCTCGATAGCAAAGGCGATCCCGGCAAGCGGAGTGTTGAACGCCGCCGCCACCCCCGCAGCGCCGCCCGCAATATACACACCTGCGGTTACGTTGACGCGGAACAGGCGGTGCACCTGGACCATGATGGCTGCCCCCAGCTGCACCGTCGGCCCTTCGCGCCCGACCGAGCCGCCGCCGAACAGGGCCGCCACCGTCAACGCCGCCTTGAACAGCGCGGTCCGGATCGACACCAGTCCCCTGAGCGCCACGTCGCCCGGCCTGCGGCTGGCCGCGATGACCTGCGGGATGCCCGATCCGCGTGCGTCGGGTGCAACCCGGCTGGTAATGGCCACGATGGCGACGAAGATCAGCGGCGCCGAAACCAGATGCACCCAGGGATGCGCGCGCGTCACGCGGTCGAACAGGGTGGTCGCATGATCGCCCGCAACTGCGAAGCCGATCGCGACCAGCCCGATCAGCAGCGCGCCCAGCAGGGTCGCGGCGCGGCGGCTCCAGTCGCTCGGGCTGATCAGTTCCTCGCCCATGCCAGGCAACAGATCTCTGGCAGGCAGGCGGGGGCGCTTCATGGCGCACCCCCTATGGCAAGCGGAACACGCGGTCTAGGGCGTCACCCAATGCGCGGCGCCGGTGGCAAGATCGAACACGGCGCGCCTGTGGCCATCATGCGCCAGATGGAACCAGTCGAGCTGATGGATCTCCACCAACAGCACTGCGAAGTTGGCGCGCGCCGGTGCCAGTTCCGCGTCGCTCGGCTCCACCCCTTCGAAAGCCTCGGGCAGGCCGGAGGACGGCTCGGCAGCGAGAGTTCCCGGCCCATCGCCAAGGTAACAGCGACGCGCGAAGTTGTCGCTCGCTTCCCACGCCGCCTGCGCCACCGCGCCCTCGCTTTCGACCCGCGCTAGGCCGCGCACGCGAATCTGCACCTTCTCGGCCTTGTCGTAGAACAGCACGCCGATCTGTGGATTGCGCGCAATCACCGCCACCTTCGGCGCGCGCGTGTCCGTATGGAAGCGCAGGGTCCACGGTGTAAAATGGCGCAGCACCATGACCCGTGCATCGGCGTCGGCCGTCGCCACCACCGGCGTATGCATGGGGGACCGGCGATCCTCCATCGCGCCGACCAGGCGCGTCTGCGCATCCTTGCGGACATCATCGAGGGTTTCGAACATGAACGCTCCCACGCCCTGTTACCGCGCGCGTGTCAATCCGTGACGCGGCGCTTATCATTCATCAAGCCGGGCAAAAAGATTAACAAGAACCCTTACGAAATGTTCAGAAACGTGTCAGTGCGTATCGTGCATGTATCACCTCGGGACAACGGGGCCGCATGGTGGGCGCGGCGCATTGGTCCATTGCAACCAAGGGAGCCGCAGAAACTCATGTACGATCTTTCAGACCTTTTCCGCTACGGCGGGCTTAGCGCGATAGGGCTGGCCCTGTCCGCCACCGGCCTGCCCGCCAGCGCCGCCGTCACCCAACCCCAGCCCGCCAAGGTGACGACCTTCCTTGGCACGGCGGACGCCGGCGTCATGCAACAGCCCGGCGAGCGCAGCGAAAATCGTGGCAATCGCCGCGAAGTGCGGCTCCAGAACCGCCAGCAGCGTCGGGAAGCCCGACAGCAACAACGGCGCGAGGCACGCCAGCAGACCCGCCAGCAGCAAAGGCGCGAGGCGCGCCAGCAGGCCCGTCAGCAGCGTCGCGCTTCGCAACCGTCCAACGCTTACGAGCGCACCTGGGAAGCCCGCCGGCAGGCCCGTGAAAACTACCGCGCCCAGCAAAGCCGTTCCGAACGCCGCGAAGCTCGCCAGGATCGCCGCGAAGCGCGCCGTGACTACCGCCGCGACCAGCGCCGCGAGACCCGGCAGGACCGCAGGGAAGCGCGGCGCGACTATCGCCGCGATCAGCGACGCGAGGCTCGCCGCGAGTACCGCAGGGATCAGCGTCGTGAGGCCCGCCGCGAATATCGTCGCGACCAGCGCCGCGAAGCGCGTCGCGAGTATCGCCGTGATCAACGGCGCGAGGCCCGCCGCGATTATCGCCGGTGGAACCGCAGCTGGCGGAACAACAACCGCTATAACTGGCGCCACTACCGCGCGCAGAACCGCCGTCACTACAATCTCGGCCGGTACTACGCGCCCTACCGGAACTACAGCTATCGTCGCCTGAGCATCGGCTTCACGCTGGGCAGCCTGTTCTTCGGCAACCGCTACTGGATCAACGATCCGTGGAGCTATCGCCTGCCGCAGGTCTACGGCCCCTACAAGTGGGTCCGCTATTACGACGACGTGTTGCTGGTGAACACCTACAGCGGCGAAGTGGTCGATGTGATCTACGACTTCTTCTGGTAAGCCGGACCGCTTCACTCCGAACATGGATGGCCCCGTCGACCAACCCGGTCGGCGGGGCTTTTCGTAGTCAGCGGTGGCGGGTTTACGGGCTTTAACGGTGCGGTCGGCGCTGCTAGGGGAATCGCATGGCGAGCGTGAGTAGCAGACCCCCCGACAAGAACGCGCTGGAGCGCGTCGGCAAGCTGGTCAGGAACCGGCTTGAAGCCGATCCCAAGGCCTACAAGATCCCGACCGACAAGGCGGAAATCTATGCCATCGGCGAATTCCTGACCTCCAACGAATGCCGCAAGCTGGCAGGGATGATCGACATGGTCGCCCGCCCCAGCACGCTGTACGAAGGCACCTACAAGGACGGCTTTCGCACGTCCTATTCGGGCAACTTCGATTCGCAGGATCCGATGGTGAAGATGATCAGCCGCCGGATGGACGACGCGCTGGGCCTGCCCGGCAAGATCGGCGAGACGATGCAGGGCCAGCGGTATCTGCCGGGCCAGCAGTTCAAGGACCATCACGACTACTTCTACCCGGAAGAAGAGTACTGGAAGATGGAGCGCAAGAATGGTGGCCAGCGCAGCTGGACCGCGATGCTGTTCCTCAACAACGTGAAGGCCGGCGGCGCGACCTCATTCCCCGAACTGGGCCTGCGGATCGAGCCCAAGGCGGGCGTCCTGCTGACCTGGAACAACGCCAAGCCCGACGGTACACCCAATGAATGCACGCTCCACGCCGGTACGCCGGTGGAGGAAGGCGCGAAATACGTGATTACGCGGTGGTATCGCACCCGCCAGTGGGGCTGAGTTCCACGGCAAGTGTGGCAGGCTGAGCTTCAGCCTGCCGCGTTCGCCTTTGCCAGCGCCTCTGCAATCAGCGCGCGGGTGTTGGCGATGCCGTAAAGTGCGATGAAGCTGCCCATGCGCGGCCCCTGTTCGGACCCCAGCAGCGTCTCGTACAAGGCCCGGAACCAGTCGCGCAGGCTCTCGAAGCCGAATTCCTCGCGCTTGCCGATTTCGTACACGATCGTCTGCAGATCCTCCGCGCTCATCTCCGTGGGCACCTGCGACAATTCTCCGTCCAGCGCGGCGAGCGCCGAAGCCTCGTTCGGCGTCGGCGCCCGGCGCTGGAGCGTCGGGGCGATGAAATCGCGGTTGTAGGCCAGCGCCGTGCCGACCAGCGCATCGAGTTCGGGATGCTTCGCGGGATCGGGATCGTCGATATAGTTGCCGAGATAGGACCAGACCTGATCGCGCGTGGCGGTCGCACCCATGACCCCGACGAGGTTGAGCAGAAGACCATAGGTCACCGGCAGGCTGTCGCCCGCGCCCGAAGCTTCCTCCGCCGCGTAGCCGCCATTCGCGCGCAGCAGGTGCCACACCGGATTGCCGAGCTGCTTGTCCAGCGGCTGGTCGGGCAGACGCTCCCGGAACTGCCAGTAGTCGTCCACCGCGCGCGGTATCACGCCGACATGCAGCTGCTTGGCGCTCTTGGGATTGGGGAAGATGTAAAAGCCCAGCGATTCCTCGCTGCCATAGGTCAGCCATTCGTCGATCGTCAGGCCGTTGCCCTTCGACTTGCTGATCTTCTCGCCCTTTTCATCCAGGAACAGCTCGTAGATCAGGCCCTCCGGCTTGCGGCCACCGAGCACCCTGGCAATCTTGCCGGATTGCACGCCGGTATCGGTCAGGTCCTTGCCGTACATCTCGTAATCGACGCCCAGCGCAACCCAGCGCATGGCGAAGTCGACCTTCCACTGCAGCTTGGCCATACCGCCCAGCGCCGATTGCTCGACCACGGTTCCGTCCTCGTCGGTGAAGCGGATCGTGCCCGCAGAGGCATCGACCACCTCGACCGGCACCTGCAACACCCGGCCCGTGACGGGACTGATCGGCATGATGGGCGAATAGGTCTTGCGACGCTCCTCCCGCAGCGTGGGCAGCATGATGTCGAGAATCGCCTGATTATTGGCGAGCACGTTCTTCAGCGCATCGTCGAAGGCGCCCGAATTGTA
The DNA here is from genome assembly GCA_002377695.1 of Citromicrobium sp. UBA3494. Taxonomy (GTDB): domain Bacteria; phylum Pseudomonadota; class Alphaproteobacteria; order Sphingomonadales; family Sphingomonadaceae; genus Alteriqipengyuania. The sequence continues at coordinate 251,997 of DFQH01000001.1, forward strand.
CCGATCATGCGCAGCGACGAATTCGTACTGGAACCCGAAACGGTCCAGGAATTCGCGCAGCTTGGCGTTGTTGTGATGCGCAAAGCTGGGGTGATCGGTGCCGAAGGGGTTGGGAATGCGGCTGAGCGGCTTGTGCAGGTTCGCCTGGAGCAGATCCGCGTTGGGCACGTTGTCCGGCACCTTGCGCAGCCCGTCCATGTCGTCGGAAAACGCCACCAGCCGCGTCTTGCCGTCCTCGGGCCGCGCGCCGATCAGCGCCTCGAACGCGCGGCGTACCAGCGTTGTCCGCAGCACTTCCTGAAACGTGCCGATATGCGGCAGGCCCGAGGGGCCATAACCGGTTTCGAAGAGGATCGGCGAACCGTCGGGTTTCGCGCCATCGGGATAGCGCTTGAGCAACTTCTGCGCCTCCTGGAACGGCCAAGCCTTGGAGGTGCGGGCGGCGGCGATCAGATCTTGCATGCTCATGGCACGCGCATGTGCTGTGTTGCGCGCGATGTTGCAAGCGCGAAGCCGTAGCTAGTCCGCTGGGCCCAGCGTTTCGTCGAGGTCGCGCGGGCGCTTGAAATGGATCAGCTTGCCATTGCTCTGGCCCAGTTCAGTCCAATCGTCGATCGGCAGTTGGAGGACGGCGAAGGACGCGGTGGGGAACTTGACCATCGCCTCCCGGAAATCTGCCGTCTCCTCGTCCGGCGATACGAGCGCCAGCAAAACGTCCTGCAACCCCGGATTATGCGCCGCGATCAGCACGCAATCGGCATCGCCCGCCAGTTCCTTGACCAGATCGAAGTGAGTCTCCGTTCCCGCAAGGTAAAGGCGCGGATCGAACTGCGTCTCCACCCCCAGCTTCGCGGCGTCGAGGGTCAGGCGAACGCGTTCCGCCGGGCTCGCCAGCACGATGTCCCAGTTCGGCTCCTGGCTGCGGATGTGGCGCCCCATCAATGCCGCGCCGCGCCGACCGCGCTCGTTCAGCCCGCGGTCGAAATCGCGCTGGTCGCGGTCGCCCCAATCGGACTTGGCATGGCGGAACAGGCCGAGATGTTTCATCGATTTTGCGCCTTTCCCGCCAGACTGCTTATCCTCAACCCGCTGTCGCGTCGAGCGCGGCGGACAGGTTGCGTCCCTGCCCTGCCGGCGGCCCGGCGGCAAGGCGGGAAACGGCTTCGTCCAGCGTGACCCTGTGGATCGGCGTGCCTTCGGGGAAGGCGCTGAGCAGGCGGCTGGGGAATGCGGCGGACAGGACGACGAAATGCCCGCTGTCCTCACGCGAACGGATCAGCCGCCCGAAGGCCTGCGCCAGTCGCGCACGGATGATCCGGTCGTCATAGGCTCCGCCGCCGCCTCCCGCTTCGGCGAAAGCGGCACGCCGTGCGCGATGAAGGATCGTGGGGCGCGGCCATGGGACCGCCTCCAGCACCACGCTGCGCAAGCTCTCGCCCGGAACGTCGATCCCGTCGCGCAGGGCATCCGTGCCCAGCAGGCTGGCGCGCGGATCATCGCCGAAGATGTCGGTCAGCGTGCCGGTATCGATCGGGTCCACATGCTGGGCGTACAGGGGCAGGCGCGCCCGGGCGAGCCGATCTGCAATGCGCGCATGGACCGCGCGCAGCCGCTTGATCGCGGTGAACAGGCCAAGCGTGCCGCCGCCTGCAGCCTCAATCAGACGGGCGTAAGCGCCAGCCAGCCCGGCGATGTCGCCGCGCTTGATGTCGGTGACGATCAGCACCTCGGCGTTACTCGCATAGTCGAACGGGCTTGGCTGGCTGGTGAGATGGGGCGCGAGCCCGATATGATCCGCGCCGCTGGCAGCGATGGCGCGGGTCCAGTCGACTTCGCCTTCGGAATCGCGGTCGGCCAGCGTCGCGCTGGTCAGCATCACTCCGTGAGACGGTTCGAGGACGACCTTCGCGAAGGGCTTCATGGGATCGAGCCAGCGCCGGTGCAGGCCGATATCGTATTCGCGCGATTCGAACCGGTCGACCGCCAGCCAATCGACGAAATCCGCGTCCGCAGGTCCGCCGATGCGGGCCAGCAGGGCTTCCCATGCCGCGATCAGATCCACCCGCCACGCCAGCGAATGGCGCGCCCCTTCGATTCGGGCCCGGCCCTGTGAGTCGAGCCAGTCGGGTGCATCCTCCATTACCGCCTCGAGCCGCTGACCAAGCTTCAGCAGCGGTTTGCGCAGGTCCGCCAGCGCAGCCTGTGCGTCCTGCGCCGCATCGACCAGCGCGCCGGGCGGATCGGCGATCTCTGTCTCGATCCCGTATCCCGCTTCGGAACCGCCGCTCTCGTCGCGGGCGAACACCGTGGCGCGCACCTGCGCCAGCAGTTCTTCCAGCGGACCCGAAGGAGCGCCCTCTCCGATCCGGCCAAGCCAGCCGTCAGCGGGCAACGCCTGTGCTGCCTCGATCGCGGCCTCGACCGCTTCCCCGCCAGCGTCGTCATACGAAGACACGTCGGCAAGCCGCGCCGCGAGCCCGCGCCTGCGACCGCGCGTGTTGCGTTCCGGCCCGATGATCCAGCGGCGCAGTTCTATCGCCTCCTGCCCGGTCAGCGCGGCGGCAAAAGTGCTGTCGGCGGCGTCGAAGACGTGATGCCCCTCGTCGAAGATCATCCGCGTCGGCGGGTGGCCGTGGTGGCGACCGCGAGCAGCATTGATCATCACCAGCGCGTGATTCGCGATCACGAGGTCGGCCTGGGCAGAGGTGCGCGCCGCGCGTTCGATGAAGCACTTTCGGTAGTGCGGGCAGCCGGCATAGACGCATTCACCGCGCTGGTCCGTCAGCGCGGTGATCCCTCGCCGGGGGAACAGCGTACCCAGCCACCCGGGCAGATCGCCGCCGATCATGTCTCCATCGCGCGTGTACTGCGCCCAGCGGGACACAAGATGGGCGAGCACCGCCCCACGTCCCGCAAAACCGCCCTGCATCGCGTCTTCGAGGTTCAGCAGGCACAGGTAGTTCTCGCGCCCCTTGCGGACCACCACGGGCGCGGACCCGTCGACGCGCTTTTCCGGCCAGGCACGGCGGCTCTCTCTCCGCAGCTGGCGCTGGAGGTTCTTGGTATAGGTGCTGACCCAGAGCGTGCCCTGCGCGCGCTCTGCCCAGACGCTGGCAGGCGAGAGATAGCCCAGCGTCTTGCCGATTCCCGTGCCCGCCTGCGCGAGCAACAATTGCGGCTTGGCCCGTTTCTCTCGCGGCGCGAAGATGCGCGCGACTTCGGCGGCGTAGGCCCGCTGCCCCTCGCGCTTTTCCGCGCCCTCGCCGGTCAGCCGGGCAAGCTGTGCCTGCACCTCTTCCTCGCCAATGGAGACCTGCGCAGGTTGCGGGCGCTCTGGCGTTTCCTCCCATTCGGGCAGGGTCGCAAAAAGCCAGCGTTCCGCCTTGTCCGGCTTAGCCACAAAGGGCGCCAACACCTGTGCCCAGGGCCAGCGCGCGCGGGCGAGCGATTGCAGCGTGCTCCATGCGCCATGCCGCTCCGCCCAGTCGTCACGCCCGCACACGGCCAGCATCGCGGCCAGCGCATCGCGCAGGAAGGCGGGAGTCGCGGCGTCATCCTGCGGCGGCTCGATATCGAGCGCGGCAGCAAGGCCCTTGGGTGTGGGCACGCAAAACTGCGCGGGATGCAGGAAGGCATAGAGCTCGAGCAGATCGAGCCCGGAGAGATCGGGATACCCCAGTCGCGCGGCCACCAGCGGGGCGTTGAGCATGAGCACAGGCGTATCGGCGCAGGCATTGATCGCCTGCCCCTTGCCGATCTCCTGCGTGGTGCCATCGGGGGTGCCCAGCCACAGGCCCGCATGGCTGGCATGGAGCGCGGGCAAGGCAGGCGGTTCGGGCGTCGGCGCGGCCATCGCGGCCTTTTCGGGCGCGCGGAACGAAAAGTAAACAGCGAGGAGGCGCTAAACCCCGGCGTTGCCAACCACGAAGCACGCCGCCGCCAGCAGAAAGCCTGCCCAGCGGTTCGATCGGAAACGGGCGAGCGGATTCTCGGAATCGCTCTCGTCCAGCGTCACCACCTGCCACGCGAGATGCCAGCCGACGGGCAGCAGCGTGATCCAGGAAACCCAATCCTCGCGCAGCAGCCAGAAACCGAGGGCCCACAGGAAGATCGCGCCACCATAGCACAGCGCAACGCCCTGCTTCACCTTGCCCCCCATCCTGAGCGCGCTCGACCGAATACCCACCAGAGCATCGTCCTCGCGGTCCTGCACCGCGTAGATCGTGTCATAGCCGACGGTCCACAGCGCACAGCCGAGATAGACCGCCAGGGCCACGCCCCAGTTCTCTCCCACCAGCGTCGCCCAGCCGACCAGCACGCCCCAGTTGAAGGTCAGCCCCAGCCAGGCCTGCGGCCACCAGGTAATCCGCTTCATGAAGGGATAGGCAGCGACAAGCAGCAGGCTTGCCAGCGCGACGATCTGCGCCTGCAGCGGCAATTGCAGCAGTACGACCAGCCCGACCAAGCTCAGCGCGCCGAGCCAGATCCACGCGGTCCGTTTGGAAACGCGCCCGCTGGCAATCGGTCGGCTGGCGGTGCGTGCCACCTTCTTGTCCAGTTCGGCGTCGGTGATGTCGTTATAGACGCAGCCCGCGCCGCGCATCGCAATGCTGCCGGCCAGCAACATCGCAAGAAGGCCCCACTGCCAGCCCGCACCGCTCAGCCAGACGCCGAAAACGCAGGGCCAGAACAGCAGCCACCAGCCGATAGGCCGATCGAAACGGGCCAGCTGGGCAAGATCACGCGGAAGCTGCGGCAGCCGCTCGATCAGGCCGCGGTGCTCGCTGTCGGGGACGATCGTGTCGGCGGAGTCGCTGCTGCTCATGGACTTGCTCCATAGCGCGGCGCGTGCCACCTGCCCAGCCATGCCCGCCACCCCCGCCTGGCCTCCGAAAAGCGCGCCGCGCCTGTTCGTCGAGAACGAGCTGGGCGAAGGGTGCGACCTCGCACTGGAAGGCGCTCGCGCGCATTACCTCGGCAAGGTCATGCGCGTGTCCGAAGGCGACACCGTGATCCTATGCGACGATGTCACAGGCGAATGGGCCGCCCGAGTGGGCCAAGTGGACAAGCGCCGAGTCGAAGTGACGGTCGTCGAACGCCTGCGCCCGCGCGAGGAGGTGCCCGACCTGTGGCTTTGCCCAGCGCTGCTCAAGAAAGATCGTTTCGATCTGGTGCTGGAAAAGGCGACCGAACTGGGCGTCTCGGCCATTCATCCCGTCGTTACGCGCCGCTGCGTGGCGGACAAGCTGAACCCGGAAAGGGCGCGTACCATTGTAACCGAAGCGGCAGAACAATGCGCGCGCACCGCGCTGCCCACACTGGCCGATCCCGTGAAGCTCGATGCATTGCTCGCGGCGTGGCCAACCGATCGCGCGCTGTTCTTTGCCGACGAGGAAGGGGGGAGCGCGGCTGCCAGTCAGTTTGCTGCGCATGAGGGCCCCGCAGCAATCCTGACCGGCCCCGAAGGCGGCTTCGACGATGCGGAACGCGGGAAGATTCGCGCACTGCCCCAGGCCGTACCGATCACTCTGGGTCCGCGCATCCTTCGCGGCGAAACCGCGGCCCAGGCTGCGGTCGCGGTATGGATGGCCGCAGCGGGCGACTGGGGCACGGATCAATAAAATCCCTTCCCTCGCGCGGATGGGTTTCCTAACGCCACCTGCATGAGCACGCGCAACGCATCGAACGAAGACGATCCCGTGATCGAAAGCCGCGACCAGCTGGTCGCGCCGATGCAGCAGGGCGAGAAGCCGAAGTCCGACTGGCGAATCGGCACCGAGCACGAGAAACTCGTCTACAAACGCGACGACTTCCACGCGCCCTCCTACGACGAAGAGGGAGGTATCCGCGATATCCTCCTGTCCCTGAAGGATTTCGGATGGGAGCCGGTAGAAGAGGGCGGCAAGGTCATCGCCATGGCGGGCGATGACGGGACGGTCAGCCTTGAACCCGCGGGCCAGCTCGAACTCTCCGGCGCACCGCTGAGGACCCTGCACGAAACCTGCAACGAGGCGGGGCGTCACCTCGCGCAGGTGAAGGAGATTGGCGAGCGGTGCGGAGTCGGTTTCCTCGGCCTCGGCATGTGGCCCGACAAGACCCGGGAAGACCTGCCGGTGATGCCCAAGGGCCGGTACGAGATCATGATGCGGCACATGCCGCGGGTGGGCACGCTGGGCCTCGACATGATGCTGCGCACCTGCACGATCCAGGTGAACCTGGACTATGGCAGCGAAGCCGACATGGTGAAGAAGTTCCGCGTCGGCCTGGCGCTGCAGCCGCTGGCCACCGCGCTGTTCGCCAATTCGCCCTTCACCGAGGGCAAGCCCAACGGATACCTCTCCTACCGCAGCCATATCTGGTCCGACACCGACCCGCAGCGTACCGGCATGCTGCCCTTCGTGTTCGAAGACGGCTTCGGCTACGATCGCTGGGTCGATTACATGCTCGACGTCCCGATGTACTTCGTCTTCCGCGACGGGAAATATCTCGATGCGGCGGGCCTGAGCTTCCGCGATTTTCTGGAAGGGAAGCTAAGCATCCTTCCCGGAGAGAAACCGACGCAGAGCGACTGGTGGGATCACCTGAGCACCGCCTTCCCCGAAGTGCGGCTGAA
>DFQH01000001.1:258897-259796 GCA_002377695.1 Citromicrobium sp. UBA3494
CGCCTTCCCCGAAGTGCGGCTGAAAAGCTTCCTCGAAATGCGCGGCGCGGATGGCGGGCCGTGGAGCCGCATCTGCGCCCTGCCAGCCTTCTGGGTCGGTCTGCTATACGACCAGACTGCGCTCGACGCCGCGTGGGACGTGGTCAAGGACTGGTCGATGGAAGAGCGCGAGGCCCTGAGAAACGCCGTGCCGAAGGAAGGGCTCGCGGCGCGCATCCCCGGTGGGCGCACGCTGCAGGATCTGGGCAAGGACGTGCTGGACATCGCCCGTGCGGGCCTGACCGCACGCGGATTCCTCAATACCGGCGGCGACAACGAGACCGGTTTTCTCCAGACGCTCGACGAGATTGTCGAGAGCGGCAAATCGCCCGCGCAGCGCATGCTCGATCGCTATCATGGCGAATGGGGCGGCGATATCAGCCGGGTCTACAAGTACAGCTTCTAGCTACGGGCTATTCCGCCGGTTGCAGGGATTCGCTCCGGCCCCGGCCGAGAGCCCGCGTCAGCGCGCCCAGCGGCGCGGTAATCGTGCCCTGCCGCGCCATCCATGCGTGATATTCGCGGTACTTCGCATCCTCGCCCAGCAGGTGCGCCTCCTCGGTCCGGGCGCGCCAGTAATAGATCGCCGAGACGAGGGACAGGCCGACCACATTGCGGATCGCCTCCACCGGTCCGCCATCGGTGACGAGGAAGGGCAGAGAGGCGCTCCACCAGAACAGGTTTTTCGAAAGATAGGCCGGGTGCCGGGTAAAACGGTAAGGCCCGTGGGTGATGACCCCGCGATAGGTGAGGTTCGAGAAACGCAGGCCGAAGGCGACGGTCGCCCAGGCATAGACGCCGGTCAGCATCACCAGCCAGCCACCCCATACCGACAGCAGCAGCGGGCTGTCGGCCATCCA
>DFQH01000001.1:260092-607281 GCA_002377695.1 Citromicrobium sp. UBA3494
GGCTGTCGGCCATCCAGTGCCGCCAGCCGGGCGCATTCGCTTCGTAAGCCAGCAGGCCGCCAGCATTCATCACACCATAGACGAAGGGCGGGTAGCACAGCAGCGCTGCAACCCAGCCTGCGAGAAAAGGGTTTCCGCTGCGGATATGGCTGTCGAGCGGGCGCAGCGTCATGACGTAGCCGACCGTGCCGATCTGCACGTCGATCACGAAAAGCAGGCTTATCATCGCAACCGCCAGCGCACCCGGCTGGCTCGCCAGATCGCCCGGGTTCGCGTTCACGACCTCGGCGAATCCGCCGGGCAGGATCGAGATCATGAAGGCACCGAAGAAGCCCTTGATGATCCACGCGCGCCAGTGGGCGATCACCCGCCCCTTGTCCCATGCCTCGCGGTTGAGGAGAAAGGCGCCGAAATGCCAGGTGGCATCGCGCGGATCTTTCATCCGCCGATCGAGCCATAGAATATAGGGAATCGAGAGGACCAGTGCAGGCACCGCCGCAAAGCCGAGCACCTTCATCGCAAACAGGTACTGCCCATCCCAGTACCAGCGCCCGATCGCATAGAGCGCGGCAAGCACCGCCCACGTGGCCCATAGGCCCGTCAGCTTGGTGAAGGAGATGTTGCGAGTCGCATCGCCATCGCGTTTCGCATCCCAGGCAAGACCGTTGGAGGGATTGCGATGCACCTTGTCGACGAAGACGGACCACAAGACCATCGGCAGGCCGCTCGCCACCAGGCCCATAAGCGCGGCATAGGGCCCGTCCAGCCGGGCGCGCGGGCCCGGCAGATCGAACGTGGCGGAAATATCCGGAAAGGCGCGGCAGAATGCGATCCATCCGAGCAGGCCGGCAAGGCCGACAAGACCAACGCCAGCGGAAACATCGCTACGCGGACAATCGGGGCTGGCGGCGGCGTTGCGCATGCCGCCGCCATAGGCCGCAAAGGGTTAAATGCTCGGTAACGCCCTCTTCGTGGCGCGCCGTGCGGCGATCACCGGAAAGCGGTGATCACCGGAAAGCGGTGATCGTACCTCCGTCGTCCAGCACGTAGAGCGTGTTGTTGACCACGATCGGCGGAAGGCTGACCGAATCCTTCAATTCGGTCAGCATGTTCGCCGAACCTTCCGCCACGCTCACCTGCCACAGCTCGCCGCGCGAGTTGGCGACGTAGAGCATGTTGTTGGCAAGCACGGGGCCGGTCCAGAAAATCTCGCCCTTGCGGTCTTTCGCGTCACGGTAGCGCCGCAGCTGCGTGATCCAGCGGACCTTGCCGGTGGAGCGAGCGATGGCGAGCAGCCGGGCATCGCTGGTCAGCGTGAACAGCCATTCGCCCGCGAGCGCCGGGGTGGAAATCCCGGAAAGGTTGAGCTCCCAGATGCGCTGGCCCGTCACCAGTTCGTAGGCGGCCATGCGGCCACCCTGCCCCAGTGCATAGACCCGGCCGTTATCGATGATCGGATCGGCGTCGATATCCGAAATGCTGCCGACCTCGGTCGAGATGGAGGTGCGGGCAAGCGCGTCGGCCCACAGCACGCGTCCGTTCTCGTAGCGGTAGGCCACCAGCTCGCCGGAGCTGTATCCGGCAACCACAGTGCCCTGGCCCGCAGCCGGAGAGGCGACTCCGAAAACGCCTGCCTGCGCAAGCGAGCCCGATTCCTGCCACGCGATCTCGCCGTCGTTCTGGTTGAGGGCGATGATGCGGTTGTCCTGCGTCATCACCAGCACGAGGTTGAAGGCCAGCGTGGGCGCGTCGCGCAGCGGACCTGCCGGATTTGCGCTCCAGACCTCTGCGCCGTTGGCGGTATCCAGCGCGACCACCCGGCCCGTACCGCTGGTCACGAACAGACGATTGCCCGCCACCGCGATCCCGCCGCCGTAGACGGTGCCACGCATATCGGACGCGATGTCCGGGCTGTACTGCCACAGGCGCGCGCCCGTCTCCGCATTCATGGCGTGGACCGTACCGGAGGTATCGACCGCGTACAGCGTGCCGTTCGCCACCACGGGCGCAGCGCCCAGCCGGCGGCTGCTGGTCGAACCCTCGATCCGCTGAGACCATACGGCGGCGGGATTGGCTGCCAGCGCAAGGTGGCCGTAGCTCTTGCTCGGCGTGTTGCTGGCCATCGCCCAGTTATCGTTCACACGTGCAGGCGGCAGGACGACCGATACGCCGGCCAGGTCCGGGTCCACGTTCGCGCCGCTTTCGATGCGCGAGAGGACGGGAACACGGTTGCCGACAGTCGGCGTGACATTCTTGTCTCCGCCCCCGCCGAACAGACCGCCCGAGCAGCCCGTGACGACCAGCGTCAGAAGTAGAAGCGGGATCGCACCAGTGGCTCGCAAGGTCATCCTCCGAAAAAATACGCCCTCTCGGGCCTCATGTGTCTGTTATTGCGGGCGTCGGCCAGCGGGCCGACCGGCGGCCTGAGCCGCGCGCATGCTCTCGATCAGTTCGTCGACATCGCCCACGGCGTCGATCCCCAGCACGCTCGCCATCTGGCGTGCGCGCCCGCGGATCGTTTCGGGCACATCCTCGTCCTCGGCGATCCGGGCGAACAATTTGCCCGCGTTTTCCTGCTGGCCTGCGTCGAGATAAGCCATGCCCAGGATTTCGCCGGCGCTGCCGTAATAGGGCTCGCCCTCCTGTGCCAGCGGGGTCAGCCGGCGGATGACCTCCGAAGGTTCCAGCGAATCATAGGCGGCAACCACCGCGCGCAGTTCGGCGAGGTCGCGCAACGAGTCCGGGATATCCCCGTTCGCTGCAACCTGCTCGAAGAATTCGGCGGCCTTTTCGTTGTCGCCCTGCTCCAGCGCGATTCCGCCACGCAGCATCTGCGCCTGCGCCTGCGCACCGCCCGCGCCATCCTGCGCCAACGGAGCAGCAGTTTCGTCCGCCTGCTCCAGGTTTCCGGCTTCCAGCTGGTCGATCGCCTGGACCAGGATTTCGGAATCCCGTTCCCGGTCGCCATCGCTGCGGCTGGTGAAGAACAGATAGGCGGCGAATGCCAGCAGCGCCACGACGACGACGCCGACGATGATCAGGCCGTATTTCTGCCAGATATAGCGATACTGATCGGTACGGACAGCATCATCCACCTCCCGCAGGAGCGCTTCGTCCTGCGCGACTGCGGTCTTGGCCTTTCGGTCGGCTGCTTTTTCGCTGTTGCGGTTGGGTAACAGGGCCACGCCTGAGGGACTTTCCTTGAGACTGCCGGGATTGGCGCGGGTCTTTAAACCATGTTGCGCCGAGTTCAATAGGAGCGCGGGTGAACCGGGCGTGAAGGCACGCCGTTCCTAGCCCAGCACACCACCGCCGAGCGCGCTGTCGTAAAGCCGCCTGTAGGAAGCGATCATCTTCGCCTCGTCGTACTGCGCGCGCGCCTTCGCGCGGTTGGCCGCGCCGATCTGTGCGCGAAGATCCGCATCGAGGGACAATGCACGCAAGGCTTCCCCCAGCGAATCCTCGTCGTTCGGACGAGCGATGTAATGGGCGTTTTCCTTCGCCACCATCGACGCGATGTCGCCTACCGCCGGCGCTGCCACGGGCAGGCCTGCCGCCATCGCCTCCACCACGGACAGCGGAAACTGTTCGGAGTGGGAGGACAGCGCGAAAATATCGAACAGGGCCAAGAAGGCTTTCGGGTTGGAAACGAAGCCGGGCAGATGGACGCGGTGCGCAATTCCGGCCTCGTCGGCCGCGTCGCGGATAGCCTCGCCCTCGGTCCCCTCCCCCACGATCACCAGCTGCCAGTCTTCCGGCAGGTGCGACACGGCGCGCACCAGCGCGGTGAGGTTCTTGACCGGGCGCAGACCGGCCAGGGTGCCGACCCATTTCTCCCCCTCGTGCTTGATAACGCCGCGCAGCGCATCGGGGGGCGGGTTGGCCTTGAATCCTTTCGTGTCGATGCCGTTGGGAATGTGCTTCACCCGCCCGATCGGCTGGTGCCACACCTCCAGCGCGATCCCCTCCAGCACCTCCGATGGCACCACCAGCCCGCTCGCCTTGCCCAGCGCAATCCGGCGATACCAGTTGCGGCTGGCCTTGAGCTTTTGCCGCTCGTCCTCGTTGAAGCCATCCTCATGATGGATCAGCGGCGGCAGGCCCAGCGCATCCTTGAACAAGGTGTGCGCCATCACCGCGTCCATCGCGCCCCAGTTGTAGGTCAGCACGAGATCGTAGGGCTTCATCGCGATCGCAAGCTCGCGCAGACGCGTGGGCCACGGCTTGCCCTTGAGCGGGGGGAACTTGCGCGGATAGCGCACCGTCCGCCCCTTCGCGATATGTTCGGCGGCACCATAGGCGTTGCGGTCTGCCGACACGATCGAATGGGCCAGCCTGCTGCCGAACGCATTGATGAGCTGCACGCTGCGCAGCTCTTTCCCGCCCGCGGCGAAAGTGGAATGGAGATGGAGTACGCGCGGTGCCCCGTCGCGCTGTCTGGTGTTCATCACGCGTTCTCCCGCGTCCGCACCCGCGCGAGCAGTGCGTCGATCGCGGCGACGGCCTCCGGCTCATCGAGAGTCGGGGCATGGCCCGTCTTCGGCACGGTCACGATTTCCATGGCGCGATTGCGCGTCTTCATCTGGCGCACCGTATCGGGCGAAAGCAGGTCGGAAAGCTCGCCCCGCACGAGCAGCAACGGGGTATCGGCAAGCGATTCGAACGCCAGCCACAGGTTGTCGGCAGGCGCGCCGCCCGCGTCTTCGCCCTCCCGGAACGTATCCCCGATCGCCATGTCGTAATCGAAGCTGATGCGCCCGTTCTGGCCCAGCACCATGACCCGCTTGGCAGCCTGCAGCCAGTCCTCCAGCTGATAGCCGGGATGCGCATCGCTATGCGTTTCCTGCAGGGCGCGCGCTGCATGCATCCAGGTGGGAAAGCTGCGGCCCTGCCCGACATACGCGCGGATCTTTTCCAGTCCGCCCGGCTCGATCGCAGGGCCGATGTCGTTGAGCACCGCACCCGCGAGTCGCTGCGCCCCGCGCTGTGCCAACAACATCGTCATCAATCCGCCCAGCGAGGTGCCAATGGCGACGAAGCGTTCGATCCCGAGTTCGGCCATCAGGGCTTCGACATCCGCCACATACTGGGAAACGTCATAGGTGCCCGCGTCGTCCGCATAGTCGCTGTCGCCGCGTCCGCGCATCTCGGGCACGATCACGCGCCATTCGGGCGAAAGACGCTCTGCCAGAAGCGTGAAATCGCGCGCATTGCGTGTCAGCCCGTGCATGCACAGGATTGGCGGCTGGTCAGTGTCTGATGGGCCGGGATAGTCGCGGTAATGCAGTTTCAGGCCGTCGGCGCTATGCCAGAAGCCATCGGTAAAGCGCTGATCCATGGCTCTCTTTTCGAGTTCGGCGGGGGCAGTTCGGTTGCGCACGGCGGCGCGCGTCGCCACTTATTGCCGCGATGGCCGATAAACCGCAACCATACGCACAGGATACTGCGCCGCCCATTCTGGCCCTCGCCGATTGGCTGGGCGACCCGGTCGCCCCGGCGACATTTCCTCAGACGAAGCTGCGCTGGCGCAATGATCGGGCGGCGGCCAGCGTGGGGCTGGATCATCTTTCGGATAACGACTGGGTCGCCCATTTCGGCCGGTTCGAACCGCTGCGCGGTAATCTGGAGCGCCCGCTGGCACTGCGATACCATGGCCACCAGTTCCGCGTGTACAATCCCGAAATCGGCGACGGGCGCGGCTTCCTGTACGCGCAGCTGCGCGCTGCCGACGGACGCCTGATGGATCTGGGCACCAAGGGATCGGGGCAGACGCCATACAGCCGCACTGCCGACGGACGGCTTACGCTCAAGGGCGCGGTGCGCGAATTGCTGGCGACAGAGATGCTCGAGGCACTCGGGGTCGATACCTCGAAGACCTTCTCCATCATCGAGACCGGTGAGGAATTGATGCGCGGGGACGAGCCTTCGCCCACCCGTTCCGCCGTCCTTACCCGGCTGAGCCATGGCCATATCCGCATCGGCTCCTTCCAGCGCCTGCTGGCACTGGATGAACCCGAGCATATGCGCGAACTTGTGGATTACTGCCTCGCGCAATTCCCCGGGCCGCCGCCGCCCGCGGATGCCCCCGAGCGGGACGACCCCGCCGTGCAATTGTTGCACCAGGTGGTCGAACGGCTGGCGGACCTCGCGGCAAGCTGGATGGTGGCCGGTTTCGTCCACGGTGTACTCAATACCGACAATATGAACGTCTCGGGCGAAAGCTTCGACTACGGCCCGTGGCGCTGGTTGCCGAAGTGGGAGCCTGGCTTCACTGCCGCCTATTTCGACCACGCGGGCCTGTACGCCTTCGGTCGTCAGCCCGAAGCGCTCGGCTGGAACTGCGCCCAACTCGCCACCGCGCTCAGGCTGATCGCCCCGTCGGACGGCCTTGTCGCCGCGCTCGAGCGGTTCGGCCCGCTTTATGGCCGTCACCTGAGACGGCGCTGGCTATGGCGGCTTGGGCTCAAGCCGCTCGACGAGCAGCGCGATGCTGCCCTGATCGCGGCTTGCGAACGGCACATGCGCGAAAACGCGATGCAGCCCGATGCCTTCTTTTACACGCATCGCGGCGGACGCTGCGCGGAGGGGGAACTGGGCGGTGCTTTCGCAGATTACAGCCCCTCCGGTTCTGACCACCCCTATTGGAACGAGGGTGCGCCGCAGAGCATGCTGATAGACGAAGTGGAGACAATCTGGTCCGCGATAGACGAACGCGACGATTGGGCTCCGCTCATGGAAAAGGTCGATGCATTGCGACGGATGGGGAAAGCGCACGGCGAGCCGCCAACGCCTGCCGCGAGCCAGAGGTGACGCGCTGAATTTTTGGCGCTAGTGCGCTGCTCTACACCCGGTCCAAGGGGGTCGCAGCGTCCAAGGGAATTGAGGAACTGCCAGGAGTGCCAATTTCACAGATCGTATCTTACGAACCTGCCACCGGGCAGGAACTGTTTCGTGCGCCCATCGGTGATGTGGACGAAACCGTTGCGCGCGCGCGCGAAGCCTTCCCCGGCTGGGCGTCGCGCCCCGTTGCCAACCGGATGGAAATGGTTCGCCGCTTCGCCAACGAAGTAAGGGCTGCGGCGGATGATTTCGCGGAACTGATCGCGCGCGAGACCGGCAAGCCGTTGTGGGAAGCCAAGACCGAAGTCGAAGCGGTCATCAACAAGGTGGAGATATCCATCTCCGCCTACATGGAGCGCACGGGGCAGAAGAAGCTCGAAAGCGCGCTGGGCGGCACCTCGGCCGTGCGGCACAAGCCACATGGTGTGATGGCCGTGCTCGGCCCCTACAATTTCCCGGCGCACCTGCCGAATGGCCACATCGTACCCGCGCTGATCGCGGGCAACACGGTGGTCTTCAAGCCATCGGAAAAGACACCGGCTGTCGGCGCGATGCTGGTCGAATGTTTCCACCGCGCGGGCATCGACAAGGATGTCGTCCAGACACTGATCGGCGGGCCGGATGAAGGCAAGGCGCTGGTGGCGCATCCCGAAGTCGATGGCATCCTGTTCACCGGCAGCGCGCAGGCGGGCATCGCGATCAACCGCAAATGCGCGAGTAATCCAGGCAAGATCCTCGCCCTCGAAATGGGCGGCAACAACCCCATCGTCGTCACGCGCACGCCCAAGGTGGAAGACGCTGCGCTGATCATCGCGCGCTCCGCCTTCACGACCGCGGGCCAGCGATGCACCGCCGCACGGCGGCTGATCGTGACCGAAGATATGTACGACGAGACGGTGGAGGCGGTGAAGACGCTGATCGGCAAGATCATCGTCGACGAACCCTTCGCCGATCCGCAGCCTTTCATGGGGACCGTGATCGACAATCAGGCGGCCGACCAGCTGACCGAGAGTTTCCTCTACCTGCTCTCCAACGGCGGGAAGGCGATCCGCCACCTGCGGCGGCTGAGCGAGGATGCCCCCTTCGTGGCCCCCGCCCTGATCGACACGACCGCAATGGAGGAACGCCCCGATGTGGAACTGTTCGGCCCGCTGCTCCAGGTCATCAAGGTACCGGATCTCAACGCGGGCATTGTCGAGGCCAACAACACCCGGTTCGGCCTCTCTGCTTCGCTGGTGGGCGGCTCTCCGGACGACTTCAACCACTTCTGGGCCAATATCCGCGCCGGCATCGTCAACTGGAACCAGCCGACCAACGGAGCATCGTCCAAGGCGCCCTTCGGCGGGCTGGGCCTGTCCGGCAACCACCGTCCCGCCGCCTACTACGCCGCCGATTACTGCGCCTATCCTGTTGCCAGTAGCGAGATCGGGCAACCGCGCGCGAGCCTCGGCGTCGGATTCAAGGTGGACTGATCGGGGACCAGCATGAAAACGCCCCGGCAAGACTATTGCCGGGGCGCCTTCCGCAGCGCTGGTGGGACGCTGCGCCTCGGCCTGCCTCGAGGACAGACCAAAGATCGTCCGGTGTTTCGGCGATCGAAGCCAGCCTTGCGCTGCTTCCGAATCGTCTATGCGTTCATAAATAGCGGCATTAACCTGAACGATCAGCAACGCTTGTGCAGGGAAATCTGCAGGCCTAGGGGCACCGGGTGACCGGCTCTCAATCCCCCGCACCCTCAGGCTTGCCGCAAGCGCTGGGCGCCTACGTCATGTGGGGGTTCATGCCGTTGTACCTGCTGCTGGTGCGGCAGGTGCCCGCTTTCGAATTCGTCGGCTGGCGGATCGTCTGGACGTTGCCGGTGTGTCTGCTGATCGTCGCCTTCCGCCGCCAGTTCCCCGACATTCGCCGAGCTTTGGCGGACCGACGCGCACTGCTGGTCCTGGCGGCGAGCGCGATGCTGATATCGGTCAACTGGGTGGTATATGTCTGGGCGATCCAGCAGGGCGAGGTCTACGCGGCCAGCCTTGGCTATTACATCAACCCGCTGGTCAACATCCTGCTCGGCACGCTGATCCTCAAGGAGACGCTGAGCCGCGCACAGTGGATCGCCGTCGCGCTGGCGGGCGTGGGCATCGCGGTGCTTGCTGCCGGGGCGCTTACCACCTTGTGGATCAGCCTGACGCTGGCCCTCAGCTTCGGCACCTACGGCCTGCTGCGCAAGCAGGTGACGGTGGGCGCGCTGCCCGGCCTCACGATCGAAAGCGCCATCCTGCTGCTCCCCGCGCTCGGCGTCGCGGCGTGGTTCTGGGCCAGCCCGCAGGGGTCATCCTTCGAGGTGAGCCTTGGCCTCAGCCTTGCGATCATGCTGGGCGGCCTGTTCACCGCGGTCCCGCTGCTGATGTTCGCCATCGCCGCGCGGCGGATGGACTATTCGGTGCTCGGCTTCGTCCAGTTCCTCGCGCCCAGCATCGTCTTCATTCTGGGCCTGACCGTCTTCGGGGAAGAGCTGCACCCTGCGCAGGCCTTCTGCTTCGGATGCATCTGGCTGGCCGCCGCGATCTTCGTGTGGGATCTGCTGGCGAGGCGGAAGCCGCGCAAACCGACCCCGGTCAGCTAGTCTTCCAAACTCCACGCAATCGTCTTGCCCGCCATGAAAGGCACCACCTGCGTATCCGCCGCCGGGATGTTCTCCGGCACCGCCTGCTCTCGCTTCAGCAGCGTCACCGTGCCCTCGTTCAGCGGCAGGCCGTAGAAGGCAGGCCCGTTGAGCGAGGCGAAGGCTTCGAACCGATCCAGCGCCCCTTCCTCGTCGAACACCTGCAGATAGGCTTCCAGCGCGTGAGGTGCATTGTAGATGCCCGCGCAGCCGCACGCGCTTTCCTTGGCGTGCTGTTCATGCGGAGCGCTGTCGGTGCCCAAGAAGACCTTGGACGAGCCGCCCGTCGCAAACGCCCGCAGCGCCTGCCGATGCTCCTCGCGCTTGGCGACGGGCAGGCAGTAGGCATGCGGGCGCATTCCGCCCACCAGCATTGCATTGCGGTTTATGTGGAGGTGATGCGGCGTGATCGTCGCGCCCACATTCTCCCCCGCCCCTTGCACGAAATCGACCGCATGGCGGCTGGTGATATGCTCGAAGGCGATCTTCAGCTGCGGCAGGTCGCGGTGCAGCGGCGCAAGCACGGTCTCGATGAACACAGCTTCCCGGTCGAAGATGTCGATTTCCGCATCGGTCACTTCACCGTGGACGCACAGGACCATGCCCGCCTCGGCCATTGCCTCGAACACCGGGCGCAGCTTGCCGATATCCGTCACGCCATGCGCCGAATTGGTGGTGGCATTGGCGGGGTAGAGCTTGGCTGCGGTAAACACTCCGTCGCGGAAACCGCCGATCAGATCGACCGGGTCCGTATCGTCGGTCAGGTAGGCGGTCATCAGCGGAGTGAAGTTCGCATCCTGCGGCACCACCGCCATGATCCGCTCGCGATAGGCGCGTGCGGCATCTGCCGTCGTCACCGGCGGCGTGAGGTTGGGCATCACGATCGCGCGCGCGAACTGGCGCGCCGTGGCCCCCGCCACACTTTGCAGCATCGCGCCGTCGCGCAGGTGCACATGCCAGTCGTCGGGGCGGCGGATCGTCAGCGTGTCTGTCATGCCGCGCGCCCTACCCCAACAGCACGCCAGAGGGGAGCCCTGACACACCTGACACAGTGTCCTGGGCCGAAAAACTCTGCCGCCCGACAGCCTCGTTCGGATCGCGGAGAAAGGTGGGCTGTGCGGCGCATGCACGGCACGTTAGCCGCACACCGTCCTGTAGGACAGCGCGCGCCTCTGGCATGGCTGGCGCCCCGCCCCTATCTGCGCAGGCATGACAGCAACCCGCCTCGCCAACCGCGCGCTCGTCCGCCTCGCCCCGCTGGAAGAGGGAGAAAGCGTCTCCGCATTCCTGCAAGGCCTGCTGACGAACGACGTCACCGGCGAACTTCCCGCCTACGCCGCACTGCTGAGCGCGCAGGGCAAGACCATGTTCGACATGATCGTCTGGCCCGGTCGCCCCTGCGAATACGGCGAAACCATCCTGCTCGATTGCGAGGCGGCGGTGGCCGACGATCTGGTCAAACGCCTGTCTCTCTATCGCCTGCGCCGCAAGATCGAGATCGCCCGCGACGAGAGCCTGTCGGTGCACTGGAGCGCCCAGAGCAATGGCGAACACCCGGTCGACCCTCGCCTGCCCGCGCTGGGTCAGCGCTGGCTCGCGGAGGCGGATGAAGGCGAGGCCGCAGACGATGCCTGGCGCGCCCATCGCCTCTCGCTCGGCGTGCCCGAGGGCCATGCCGAGCTGGGCGACATCCTGTGGCTGGAAACCAACGCGGTCGAGCTGAACGGGGTCAGCTTCAACAAGGGCTGCTATATCGGGCAGGAAAACACCGCGCGGATGAACTGGCGGCAGAAGATCAACCGGCGGCTGGTGGTGGTGCCGCTGGACCGGTCGGAGGAGAAGCGCCGCAAGGCGGAGTATCCCGAGCCGGGCTACGCGGTCGATCACCTGCGCGTGGCGGACATACCCGGGGATCTGGTGCCAGACTGGCTCGATAAGTCGTTCGTCGAATAGTCGAAAAGCGCTGCGCGCCGGAGGCTTAGAGTTGCCCAGGCAAAAATAATGTCTGGGAGGCCCCGTGACCGTGCTTCGTGAAATCCGCGCGATGATTCTTGCCATCGCCCTGTTCGCTCCTTCCGCCGTGGCCGCGCAGAACGCGCCGGACCCGGCGATCGAGGCCCAAGCCCGCGGTGAGGTGATCGAGACTCTCGGCAGCGAACTGCGCGCAAACTACGTCTTTCCCGAGGTGGCAGAGCGCGTTGCCACCGAGCTTCAGGCGCGCGCCGCCGCCGGCGCCTATGATTCGGCGAAGAGCGCGCAGGCCTTTGCCTCCGCGCTGCACGAAGATTTACGGGCGATCGGCAAGGACGGGCACTTCACCGTGCGCTACCGGCCCGATTTCCAGCCCTACGAGCCGGAAGAAACCGGCCTGCCGGGCGAGGCCGAAATTGCCGAGATGCGGCAACAGAGCGCGCGCGAAGCCTATGGTATCGCCCGGATCGAACGACTGGCGGGCAATGTCGGCTATCTGGACATGCGCGGGTTTATCCAGCCCGAATTTGCCGCGCCTGCCTACGAAGCGGCCATGCAGCTGCTCGATGGAAGCGACGCGATCATCGTCGATGTGCGGTCCAACGGCGGTGGCGATCCCCAGAGCGTGGCGCAGTTGATGAGCCACTTCCTGCCCCTTGGCACCGATCTGCTGATCAACAGCATCTATGATCGCCCGGAAGATACGACGCGCCATTTCTGGAACGACAGGGCCGTGGGCACCCGCTTCACCGGCCCGGTCTACGTGCTCACCTCGGATTACACTTTCTCTGGCGGAGAGGAATTCGCCTACGACATGCAGACCCATGGCCGGGGCACGTTGATCGGTGAGACCACCGGCGGCGGGGCCAATCCCGGCGCGATGATGCAGATCGGCCATGGCTTGATCGCCTTCATCCCCACCGGACGGGCGATCAACCCGATCACCGGGACGAACTGGGAAGGCACAGGGGTTGCACCCGATCACCCGGTTGCTGCCGACAAGGCGCTGCACACGGCCCTCGCCATGGCTCTGGAACGGATTGCCGGGGAAACCGGGGATGCGGAGCGCAGGCAGAAACTGGCGGGCCTGCTGGCGAAGCTGCGCAACGGAGACGTCGCGCTGCCGCAATGGAAGCATCCGCGACGGAATTGATCGCGGATCAGGGCGCGCTGGCGCCTGCCTGCTCCAGCGAATCGACCACGAAACGCTCGGCAATATCGCGTGCGGTGTGATCGGGGAGCTTCAGCGCGGAAGAGAGCGGGTGGCCGATCAGCGACTGGCCCAGCGCCAGCAGCACCACGATCAGAGTCGATTGCAGGGCATCGTGGTCCGCCGGATGGTCTGCGCCCTGCTCCTCGCGGTGGACCTGCTCGATCATCTGGTGGATCGCCTTGGTAAACGGCTCCAGCGCGTCCTCCTGCCCCGTCGCCAGCAACCAGCTGACCAGTGCCCCGCCGCCCTCGTGATCGAAGGCATCGAAGGCCTGGTCCACGATCACGCGCGGCGAGACGGTGCCTTCGCGGCTTGCCCGGATGGAGGTGGCAATCCGCTCGCACACCGATTCGGCCAGGTAGGTGCCCAGCGCGTGCTGCAGCCCTGCCGCCGATCCGAAATGGTGCAGCAGGTTGGCGTGCGTGCGGCCCACGCGTGAGCCCACCGCCTTCAGCGTGACCGCCTGCGGCCCGGCCTCGATCAGCAGATTGCGCGCAGCTTCCAGTGCCCCGGCGCGCGATTCCTCGGGACTCAAGCGTTTACGACGAGTTGCCATCGCGGCTTCGTAGTCCGCCGGCGCCCGCGCAGCAAGGAACCTCGAAGCGCCATTGCCGTTCATCTTACTGACATTGGTGTAAGTTATATTGCACGCAAGACACTGGACGACACAGGAGTTGTCATCATGACCGCACACGATTCAGCCCTTGCGGCAGAGCCCGCCATCACCGTGCGTGACGAGCGTTTCAACCGCGCAAACACGCCTTCGCGCTGGTGGGCGGGTGAGCCCTTCGGCACTGCATGGCACAATGCGCTGTCGGGCACCTTCCCGCGCGGCGAGGCCTTCTTCATCGAATCGGTAAAGGCCTTCCGCGAAGGCACCGACGACAAGCTGGCAGCGGAGATCCGCGCTTTCGTGAAGCAGGAGATCAACCACACGCGCGAACATATCGCCTTCAACCGGCTGGCTGCGGATGCGGGCTACGACATGGACATGATCGACCGGCGCACGAAGGAACTGCTCGAACTGGCCAACGGCCGGCCCGCAATCGCCAAGCTGGGCGTCACCATGGCGCTGGAGCACTATACCGCGATGATGGCGCACGAATTCCTCGCCAATCCGCAGCATTTCGCCGATTCCGACCCCGAAGTTCGCAAGATGTGGGAATGGCACGCGGTGGAGGAGATCGAGCACAAGGGCGTCGCCTACGACGTGTGGAACCATGCGACGCGCGACTGGAGCGGGTTTCAGCGCTGGCTGCGCCGTAGCATCATCATGCTCGAAGTAACCCGGCGCTTCCTCAATAATCGCTGGGTCGATGCGACGGAACTGCTCGCGCAGGACGGGATTACCGGCTGGCGCGCGCATTGGGGGCTGGCCAAATACCTGTTCGGCACACCCGGCGTGCTGCGCCGCTGCTTTCCGGCCTGGCTGAGCTATTTCAAGCCCCGCTTCCACCCGTGGGACCACGACGACCGCGCGCTCATCGGCAAGTACGAGGGCGATTACGAGGACGCCCTGCTGCCCGCGTAGGGCCCGGCGAAAAGCATTCCGGCGGCGGCGCGATCACGCCGCCGCCGGAAGTGCCTCCTCTTCCAGAAAATCGAGTTCATAGCCGATCGTCTGCGCTTCGTAGCCGCGCGCCAGACTGTGGTGGCGTCCGACCTTGCCGGTCGGCACGAAGCCCGCCTTGCGCAGCACCCTGCCCGACGCGGGATTATCCAGAAAATGGCTGGCAACGATCCGCGGATGCCCGGTCGCGCGGGCGATTTCGACGACGGCGCGTGCCGCCTCGCTCGCATAGCCGCGGCCCCAGTGCGGCCGCGCGATCCAGTAGCCCAGCTCCATCGTGCCGTTCCCGCCGCCCTCTTCGGGGGGCAGCGGCCCGATACCGATGCACCCGATCACCTCGCCGCTATCGGCTAGAGTGACGAGGAAGCGGGGGGCGTAGGGATCTTGCGGCTGGGCGCACCATTCCTGCGCGTCAGCATCCGAATACGGCCACGGCGCGGTGGCGAGATTGCGCACGATGCCTTCGTCCGCGATGCCCGCACGTACCGCGCACCAGTCTTCGGGCCATGGTGGCCGCAACAGCAGCCGCTCGCTTCTGTGAAACATCGTACTTCCCCCGCGCGCGACCCTTGCGGGGCCGCGTTCCAAGGGAGACGAAAAAAGGGAGACGGGGCCGGCCCCCTCTCCCTCGATGGCCGGATGCTACCTCCGGCGGGGCCGCCTCGTTGGACGGCCCTGTTCGTGAACCGTCCGCTTATTCTGCCGCTTGCGCCAGCATGTCGACCGATACGTATTTGCGGCCGAGCTTCCCGTCGTGGAAGCGTACAATACCGTCGGTAAGCGCAAAGAGGGTGTGATCCTTGCCCATGCCGACATTGCTGCCCGCATAGAACTTGGTCCCGCGCTGACGCACGATAATGTTGCCCGCGACAACGCCTTCGCTGCCGAACTTCTTCACGCCGAGGCGGCGGCCTGCCGAATCGCGACCGTTACGCGAAGAGCCGCCTGCTTTCTTATGTGCCATTGGTCCTGGTCCTTACCTGTCGTGGGGCCGCGCGCTTAGGCGTCGCCCGAATCCTTGTCCGCCGCCTTCTTGGCGGGAGCCTTCTTGGCCGGAGCCTTGGTCGCGGCGGTCTTCTTCGGCGCGGCCTTCTTGGCTGCGGGCTTGTCGGTGGTATCGGCCTTCTTGGCCGGGGCCTTCTTCGCAGCAGGCTTCGCGTCCGCAGCCTTGTCTTCCGCAGGCGCGGTGTCCGCCTTCTTGGCGGCGGGCTTCGCCGCAGCCTTCTTGCTGCCTTCACCCACATCGGTGATGCGCAGCAGAGTCATCTGCTGGCGATGGCCGGCCTTGCGGCGATAATTGTGACGGCGGCGCTTCTTGAAGACCACCACCTTCTCGCCCTTGGCCTGAGCGATGATCTCTGCCGAAACGGACACCTTGCCAGCATCGGCCAGGCTGTCGCCTTCGCCTGCGAGCAGGACATCGCCCAGGGTGATCGTATCGCCTGCTTCACCAGCAAGCTTCTCGACCGCGATTTTGTCTCCGGCGGCAACCCGGTATTGTTTGCCGCCCGTGCGCACCACTGCGAACATCGGTTCAACTTTCAATCGTTTTGCTGTGACGTTGCCCCATATGGAGCACCGTATCGACGGGCGACACCGTGGTGCGCCCCCCAAAGAACGGCGCGCTTACGGGATGGTTGGCGAGAAGTCAACGCCGGGATGGCGGATTCTGGCGTATCTTGCGCACAGCCCCTACCACCATCGGTCGCGCATGCTAAGAGGCGGGCATGAATGCCCTGCGCCTAACGATCCTGGCCACTTCCGCCGCAGCGCTTGCCGCCTGCGCCAGCACGCCCGACACCCCTTATCCCTCCCTCGCCATCCGCGATGCGGAACGCGCGAGCGGGCAATATCCGGTACCCCAGGGCGATTGCGCGGGCAACGCTCCGGACGCCGGGGGTACATTGCGACCCGCCCCACCTGCACCGCCCCCGCCGCCCTCGATCCCTGCCAGCCTTGTAGAGCAGGCATCCCAACTCGAGGCGCAGGCACGCGCGGCCCATGCCGATTTCGAACGCGCCGTGCCTGCCGCCCGCGCAGCTGTGCGCGGGGCGGGCGCGGTCGGTTCCAAGAGCTGGGGACGCGCCGAGGTCGCCTACGCCAACCTGCGCTCGCTGCGCGGGCAAACCGCGATTCCTCTGGCCGATCTCGATACGCTGGTTGCCACCCGATCGGTCGCGGGTGAGCCCGTGGACCGGATCGTCGCGGCGCGCGATGCCGTAGCGCAGCTGGTTGAACAGGAAGATGCCGTGCTGGTAGAACTGGCGCCGAACTCATGAACCTTGTCTGCGCCACCTGCCCCGTCCGCGACCGTGCGGCCTGCTCCGTGCTCGACGATAACGAACGCGAGAACCTCGCCCGTCGTGGCCATCATCGCACGCTCGAAGCGGGCGAGGTGCTCTTTCGCGCGGGCGAAAAGGTCAATTCCTGCGCCACGCTGACCACTGGCGCGCTCAAGGTCACGTCCATCGATGCCGACGGGCAGGAACACATCCTCGCGCTGGTTCACCCGGCAGGCTTCATCGGCGAATTCTTCCAGCCCTTCGACGATCACGAGATCGTGGCGCTGACGCAATCGCAGGTATGCCTTTTCAACGGGCCGGACATCGAATCAGCGATGGATGAATATCCCGCACTCGCGCGCGCCCTGCTGCGCCGCGCGCAGGAAGATCTTCATGCCAGCCGCAGCCTGCTCGCGCTGGCCGGGAAATCGGATGCTCAGGCGCAGGTAGCGGGTCTGATCATGGGATTTGCGCAGGCTGCCAGCGATTCGCCCTGCCACCCGGCGCAGAAATTCGAACTGCCGCTCAGCCGCGCGGACTGCGCCAACATGCTTGGCCTGACGATCGAGACGGTCAGCCGGAAGATCACCGCGCTGGAGAAGATGGGCGCCATCGTGCGCACAGGAAAACGCGGGATCGAACTGGTCGACCCCGCGCAGCTTTCCGATCTTGCGGCCGGATAATCAGGCCGCGACAACCCCGGCGATCACCAGCACCGTCATCGCCCAGATCACGATCAGCGTGGGCAGGATCATCATCTGGATGACCGCATCCCTGCCCTGGAGCAGGCCTGTGTGCGTCTGGATTCCGCCTTGCGCCAGCTCACCGAAGGTCTTTGCCCGCGCCTGCGGCTTGCGCCCGAGGCCCAGCCACAGGGCGGGTGCGGCGAACAGGCCGACGATGAAGATCGCGAAGATCGCCATGGGCAGCGCCAGTTCGGGCGTGGACAGGCCGATCCCGAGCATGGCGATGAAACCGAGATAAAGGGCCACCGTCGCGCCGTAGAGCATGGTGGGCATTTCGAAGGTGCGGTCCACGTCCTGGCGAATGACCGCCGGCTCGGCCTCTACCGGTACCAGCGCTTCGACCAGCTTCATGCTCGGCTTTTCGACCTGCTCGCGCGGGTCGCGGAGCATTGCGGGCAGTTTGGCATGGACAATCGCCTTTTCGGCGATGGCGGCGCTGTTCAGACGTTCGGACATTTCTTCGCTCCTCATCGTCACTGAGGAGTGGCTTCTGGCCCTGCTCCTCCTTGTGTTCGAGAAGCGTATTGCGCCCTGACGTGCGCCCGTACCTTGATCCGGATCAAATCGACGCGATTATTTTCAGACCCAGCGATTGCGGTCGGCAAAGTCCTGGGCGCGCGGTTCGATCCAGTGCCAGCCGTCCGGGCGCTTCTCTCGCTTCCAGAACCACGCCGCGCTCTTGAGATAGTCCATCAGGAAATCGACCGCGTGAAAGGCGTCGCGGCGATGGCGGGCGGCGGCGGCAACCAGCACGATCGATTCGCCCGGATGCATCACGCCGACGCGATGCCACATGAGCACGCCGTCCAGCGGCCAGCGCTGCAGCGCCTTGTCCGCAAGCTGCTGCATGCCCGGCAGAGTGAGCGGTTCGTAATGCGTGAGCTCGAGCACGCGCACATCCTCGTCCGGGCGCACCTTGCCCAGAAAGGTTGCGATGCCACCAGCCTCCGGATGCGCGGCATTGAAGGCCGCCAGCGCCTCGCCGACCGACATGCCGGAATCGAGCAGGCGTACGTCGGCGGGCGATTGGATGGTAAGCCGGGCCATCGCTCAGCCTCCGCTCACGGGTGGCAGCAGCGCCACCTCGTCGCCGTCCTGCGCCGCGAGACCGGTCTTGTCGGACAGAACCTTGCCCGCACACGCTACATGCACGTGCGGTTCGCGCAGCTGCCCGGCCACGGCGGAAGGCACCGCAGCAAGCAAACCCTGCCAGTCCAGCGGAGCGGGATAGTCCGCCTCCGGCGTACCGGCCGAATCGCGGAGGGAACCAAGAAAGAGAACGCGTACGGCCATCTCAGCCCCCTGTAACAGACATGTGGCGCGGCTGCGTCGGCGCAAGGCCCGCAGCGATGCGGAAATCATGGGCATAGGGCTTGATCGCCATGGCCTCGTCCAGCGCGTCCGCCACCGCGCGATCGGGCCCGTCGCCCCGCAGTGCCGCGCGCAGGTCCACCCGCTCGCCCCCGCCAAGGCAGGGGTAGAGCTGGCCGGTGGCCGTCACCCGCAGGCGGTTGCATCCGGCGCAGAAATTATCGCTCATCGGGGTGATGAAGCCGATCCGTCCGCCGGTCTCGGCAATATCGAAATAGCGCGATGGGCCGGGTGTGTGTGCGTCGCTGGGCGTCAGGGTCCAGCGCGCTTCCAGCTTCGCGCGCACCTGCGAGAGTGGCAGATAATGGTCTTCGCGCGCGGCATCGACTTCGCCCAGCGGCATGGTCTCGATCAGGCTGATCGCGTGGCCCTGCGCGTGCGCCCAGGCGACCAGATCGGCGATCTCGCCCTCGTTCACGCCGCGCATCGCCACCGTGTTGAGCTTTACCTGCAGGCCCGCCTCGCGCGCAGCGGCGATCCCTTCGAGCACCTGCGGCAGCGCATCGCGGCGCGACAATGCGCGGAACGTTGCCGGATCGCGCGTGTCGAGCGAGACGTTGACCCGCCGCACCCCGGCTAGCGCCAGCGCGTCGGCATGGCCCGCCAGCTGCGTACCGTTGGTGGTCAGCGTAACCTCGTCCAGCTCCTGCCCGAGGTGGCGGCCGATTGCGCGGATCAGGTCCACCACATCGCGCCGCACCAGCGGTTCGCCCCCTGTCAGCCGGATCGTGCGCACGCCACGCGCCATGAAGCTACGCGCGAGCAGGTAGAGTTCTTCCAGCGTGAGGATGTCCGCCTTGGGCAGGAACTGCATCCTCTCGGGCATGCAATAGGTGCAGCGCAGGTCGCAGCGGTCCGTCACCGAAAGGCGCAGGTAGGTGATCCGTCGCTGGTGCGTATCGACCAGCGGTGCGCGCTCCAGCGCCAGACGATCAGCCTTCCGTGTCATCATCCCCAAGTCGGCCATCGCTGCCAGTCTCGCAAGGGGCAGTCTCTGCCAGCGGGAGATATTGCCCGGTGATCGCGGGCGAGCGCCCGAGAAATTCGGCCATCCGTCCGACCGCGCCCGAATCGGAGCCAGCGACGATGTTGATGCAATGATCGGGATGCGCCCGGGCAAGGTCGCGCGCCGCCCCGCGCCGCCAGTCGGCATGATCGAATGGCGCGGGTTGCATCACGACGATCACGTATTCGCTGCCCTGCGCGGCTGCGTGGCGAACCTTCTCAGCCCACTGCGCATGGAACGCCGCCGCCGCATCCAGCGCGGATTCGGGCAGTGGCTCTATCCGGACGATCGCGGGCGATGCGTCTGCCACCTCAGGCCCGCTCGCGGTGGAGGGTAATGCCGATCTTCTCGCTTCCGATCCCGATCGCCAGCTTCACGATCGTCACCGAAATCGCCTCGATCCGCTCGTCCTGCAGGAACAGGGTTTCGCAGATATGGTCGCCCACCGCCTCGATCAGCTTGAAGTGGACGCCTTCGGGCAGCCCCTCGGTCGCAGCGTGGCGCAGGTCCATGTAGTTCTTGCTGGCATCGAGCGTGGTGTCCGGATCGTAAGCTGGCTGCGGGCTCATGCGCGCCTCGATCGTGATGCGCAGCGGCTGCGGCTTGCCCGTCTCTTCGGAATAGATTCCGGTGAGCACGTCGGTCTCGATATCCGCGACCCGCAGGATGAGTGTGTCTTTCATGGGGTGCTTCAAACGGAATTCCTCCAGCGTGCGAAGATGGCGGTGGGCAATACGCGCCCTTCCCCCTCTTCCCGGACGCCCAGATCGCCGTGCTCAACGGTGCCGGGCAAGCCCGCAAAGGCTTCGTCGAGCAGCGCGGCGAGTGCAAGGCTGCTCATCCGCACGGCATAGACGGTCAGGAACAGGAAGCGGCTGTCCGCATCCAGAAGCTTCACGCAGTCGGCGATCAGGGGGCTGAGCCCTTCCTCGATCCGCCACGTCTCGGTTTTGGGACCTCGGCCGAACTTCGGGGGATCGAGGATGATGCCATCGTAGCGGTTTTCCCGCCGGACCTCGCGCGCGGCGAACTTGGCCGCATCGTCGACCAGCCAGCGGACGGGCCTGTCCTCCATCCCGGCGAGCGCGGCATTCTCGCGCGCCTGCGCGACCGATTTCTTGCTCGCATCGACATGGGTCACAGGGCCGCACTGGCTCAGCGCAAGCGTGCCGACACCCGTATAGCCGAACATGTTGAGCGTCTGCGCGTCCGGCTTGCCCGCCAGCTCTGCGCGCATCCAGTTCCACACCGGGGCCATGTCCGGGAAGAAGCCAAGGTGGCGGAAAGGCGTGCACTGCGCGTTGAACCGCACATCGTCCCAGGCAAGCGGCCAGCTATCGGGCACCTGCGGCGACAGGTCCCAGCGGCCACCGCCATCCTCGTCCGCGCCGGGGACGAATTCGCCATCCGCCTGCCAGTCATCGAAGCGCGGGCTCCAGAAGGCCTGCGGTTCGGGGCGGATGAAGCGATAGGGCCCGAAGCGCTCCAGCTTGCGGCCATGCCCGCTGTCGACGAGGCCGTAGTCGGCCCACGGCTCGCCGATCATAAGCTGGGGTTCCAGGCGCAGCTGCGCCATCAGCGTGTGGCCTTGGCTGCGATGTAATCGCGCACCGTGTCGTAATCGGCGGGCAGCGTTTCGAAGCGTTCTTCCAGCGCGAACAAATCGCCCACGCGTGCGGGCAGATCGGCCTCGATGCCGATCGCCTGCTTCACCGCGTCGGGGAACTTCGCGGGGTGGGCCGTGGCGAGCGTGACGACCGGGATCGATGATTCGATCTCGTCGGCCATTGTCGCCGTGCATGCGGCATGGAGGCCCACCGCCGTATGCGGATCGATCACTTCGCCACAATTCGCGTGCGCCCAGCGCATCGCCGCCAGCGTGTCTTCCGGCGTGGCGCGATACGCGGAGAACATCGCCGCAATCCCCTCACGCTGCGCGACATCGAGCGCCAGCGACTTGCTGCTCCCGAAGCCGTTCATCTGCACGGCAAGCGCCTCCGCATCGCGCCCGTTCGCCTCGAACAGCAGGCGTTCGAAATTGGAGCTTACCTGGATATCCATCGACGGAGTGATCGTCGCGTGGCTCTCCCCCACCGAATAGTCGCCATCGCGAATCGCGCGGGCGAGGATGTCGTTCTTGTTGGTGGCGACGATCAGGCGCTCCACCGGCAGGCCCATCTGCGCCGCGACATAGCCTGCAAAGACATCGCCGAAATTGCCGGTCGGCACACTGAAAGCCACCTTGCGGTCGGGCGCCCCCAGCTGGAGCGCGGCGGCGAAGTAGTACACCACCTGCGCCATCAGCCGCGCCCAGTTGATCGAGTTGACCGCGCCGATGTCCAGCGTGTCGGTGAGCGCCGGGTCCGCGAACATGCGCTTCACCATCGCCTGTGCATCGTCGAAGCTGCCGCCAATCGCGATATTATGGACGTTGGCCGCGCTGATCGTGGTCATCTGGCGGCGCTGGATCTCGCTGACCCGGCCTTCGGGGTGGAGCATGAAAATCTGGGCATTGTCGCGCCCTGCCACCGCATGGATGGCGGCAGAGCCGGTATCGCCGCTGGTCGCACCGATGATGGTCAGCGGGCGCTCGGCGCTTTCCAGAAAACGCTCGAACAGCAGGCCGAGCAGTTGCAGCGCCACATCCTTGAACGCCAGCGTGGGGCCGTGAAACAGCTCCAGCAGCCAGTGCTGGCCATCGAGCTGGACGAGCGGCGTCGTCGCGGCGTGATCGAATGCGCCATAGGCCTTTTCGCACAGCGTCAGCAGATCGTCGGGCGACAGGCTGCCGTCCACGAACGGGGCCATTACCCGGGCGGCGAGTTGCGGGTAGGAAAGGCCGCGCATGGCGCGAATCTCGTCCACCGAAAACTGCGGCCAGCTTTCGGGCAGGTACAGCCCGCCGTCGCTGGCCAGCCCGGTCAGCGTGACGCCTTCGAAATCGAGCATGGGCGCCTGCCCCCGGGTGGAAACGTAGCGCATCAACTTTCCTCGTCCTTGCGGGCAGCATTCGACTGCCCAAGCACCCGCTTGCGTACCGCCAGCGCGTAGATCACCAGCGCGGTCAGCGCGAAGAAGAACCACTGCCAGGCATAGGCGATGTGGTTGTTGGGCAGTTCCGCCGGGTCGGGCCGCTGCAGCGGCAGCAGGCCCGCGCGCGGGGGATCGGCGACCAGGCGCGGCCCGGGCGCGATGATCCCCGTCACCTCGCCGCCGTTCCAGATCGGCCCCTCCGGCCCGCGCGTCCAGCCCAGCGCAATGCGCGCTTGGCCGCCGCGCTTGCCGTCTTCGTTGGACAGCTCGCATTCGGCAATCTGCGCCCACCCCTTGGAGCCACGCGCATTGGTGCCTGCAACCGCAGTCAGTTCGGTCACGCGCGCGCACTCGACCGAGCTGCGGCGATAGAGGCGCCGCTCCAGCGCCTCGGCATTGTCGCCGGGCCAGGCGACGGCTTCCTCGTTATCGCCCGCAGCGGCATAACGGGCGAGCAGCGCTTCCTTCTCGTCCGCGCGGCCCAGCTGCCAGAAGCCGAGCGCGATCATGGTCGCAACGGCCAGCAGCACGACGATGGTGGGGATAAGCGGCAGCCGCTTCAGGTAGTTCATCGTCCGGCCTCACCCGCCTTCTGGCGATATTCGGACCAAAGGAGAGCGGCCTTGGAAAGCCGCAGACCGCCCAGCGTCAGCGCAAGGCCCAGCGGAAGCCACAGGATCGCATGGACCCACCAGGGCGGCGAAACCGCGACCGCGAGCCATCCTGCTAGCCCGAAAAGAATGGCGCCGACGATCAGCGCTAGAAAGGCAGCGGGACCATCGCCGACGTTGAACCGCGTGTAGTCCAGTCCACAGGCCCGGCATCGACTGTCGAAGGAGATCCAACCGGCGAACAGGGTGCGATTGCCGCACCGCGGGCACAGACCGAAAAGGGCAGCCTCGCGCAAGGTCGGCTGCCCTTTCCCGTCATGTGAAGAATCGGAGGCCGGTTGGCCGTCTTGCATCAGTGGATTTCGGCGCCCCAGCCACCCCAGACATAGACGGAGATGAACAGGAACAGCCACACGACGTCGACGAAGTGCCAGTACCACGCAGCCGCTTCGAAGCCGAAGTGCTGGCGCGGCGTGAAATGGCCGAGATAGGCGCGGCGCAGGCACACGATCAGGAAGATCGTACCCACCAGAACGTGGAAACCGTGGAAGCCGGTCGCCATGTAGAACGCGCTCGAATAGGTGTTGCCACCGAAGCCGAACGGCGCGTGCATGTATTCGTAGGCCTGGATGGCAGTGAACAGAACGCCCAGCGCGATCGTGCCCCAGAGGCCCAGCTTCAGGCCTTCACGGTCGCCATTGATCAGGCAGTGGTGCGCCCAGGTGACCGTAGTACCCGAACACAGCAGGATCAGTGTGTTGAGCAGCGGCAGATCGAACGGGTCGATCACATGCATGCCGTCGGGCGGGAAGACTGCCAGCGGGCCTGCGCCCTCCTGGCCGATCAGGTTCTGCCAGGTTCCCTCGGCGATTTCCTGGATCGGCGCGGGGAACAGAGCGAAGTCGAAGAAGGCCCAGAACCAGCCCACGAAGAACATCACTTCGGACAGGATGAACAGGATCATGCCGTAGCGCATGTGCAGCTGCACCACCGGGGTATGGTCGCCCGCGTGCGCTTCGTTGATGATCTTGGAGAACCAGCCCCAGAAGGTGGCGATCAGGCCGGCAATGCCGAGGCCCCAGACGATCTGCCAGGTGCCAGCGGGGAATGCCTCGCTCGCGCGGTGCATGTACATCACCATCCCGCTCGTGAAGACCAGCGCGGAAAGCGCACCCATGAAGGGCCAGATGTCTGGGGCGAGAATGTGATAATCGTGGTTCTTGGCGCCGGCCATGTCTCGTCTTTCCTGCTAGCTTGCCCTGCCCATAATCGGGCGATGCGCGATGGTCCAGAGGGACCGCCGCCGGTTTAACCGCCCCCTTCGGGCTTGTCCTCATTTCGTGCGCGGTGGAAGGTGTAGCTCAGCGTAATCTGCTCCACCCCTTCCATGTTCGGATCGTCCAGCGCCGCCGGGTCGACATAGAACAGCACGGGCATGCGCATTTCCTCGCCCGGCTGCAAGGTCTGCTCGGTAAAGCAGAAACACTGGATCTTGTTGAAATAGGGCGCGGCCTGCTCAGGCTCGACATTGAAGGTGGCCGCGCCGGTGATGGGCACGTCCGCATTGTTGCGCGCGGTATAGAAGGCAAGGTCGCGCGTGCCGATCTGCACGGTATCCGTCGTATGCTCGGGCGCGAAGGTCCATGGCATGCCGCGCGCGGTGCTGGCGTCGAAACGGATCGAGATCGGCGGCGCTCCGGCGCTTGCCGCCAGCCTTTCGGCCATGGCGGCATCCGATTCAGATGCAACCTGCGTCGTCCCGCCGAAGCCCGTCACCTGGCAGAACATCTGGTAAAGCGGCACCGCGGCGAAGCCCATGCCGACCATCACGGCCGCCATGACCAGCGCCATGAGGCCGATTCGCAGGTTCTTCTGCTCGAGACTGCGCCCGGCAATGGAAGCGGAAGCGGTCGCCATCAATCAGTCCCCCATCCGCACGATCGTGATCGCGTAGAAGAGCACCGCAAAGAACAGCAGCACGCCGCCAATGGCGAGGTTGCGGCCCTTGCGCGCCTGCTTGAAGCGCGCTTCCTCTTCCGGCGTCATCCGGTTCGGCTTGTTCTCGGTCATGCGATCACCCCGGAATTCTGCAACAAACGGTCAACCACCAGCGCGGCGAACAGCACGAACAGGTAGAGGATCGAAAAGGCGAAAAGCCGCTTTTCCGGCTTCATGCTGTCCTGCTCGACCGAGGTGCGCAAGCCCACCGGAACGGCGAGAGCGGCGAACAGCCCGGTCAGCGCGAGCGCCGCAGCTCCATAGACCACGCCCGCCGTGCCCCACAGCCACGGGGCAGCCGCCAGCGGCACCATCAGCACGGCGTAGGCAAGAATCTGGTGGCGGGTCGCACGCTCTCCGTGGACAACCGGCATCATCGGCACGCCGGCCTTGGCGTAATCGCTCTTCACGAACAGCGCGAGCGCCCAGAAATGCGGCGGCGTCCAGAAGAAGATGATCGCGAACAGCAGGATCGGCGTGAGCGTCACCTCGCCCGTCACCGCGACCCAGCCGATCAGCGGAGGAAAGGCCCCTGCCCCGCCGCCGATCACGATGTTCTGCGGCGTGCGCGGCTTGAGCCACATGGTGTAGACGACCGCGTAGTAGAAGATGGACAGCGCCAGGATCGCGGCGGCCAGCCAGCCGATCGCAAGGCCCATGGTCAGCACCGAAGCCCCGCACAGCACGGCGGCGAAATCGCGCGCGTCGTTCCTGCTCACGCGACCGGTTGGGAGCGGACGCTTGGCGGTGCGCTTCATCTTCGCATCCAGATCCGCTTCGAACCACTGGTTGAAGGCGGCAGCTCCGCCTGCGGCGAGCGCGATGCACAAAATCGCGGTGAAGCCGAGCACGGGGTTGATGCTGCCCGGCGCCGCCAGCAGTCCGCACAGGCCGGTAAACACGACCAGACGCACCACACCCGGCTTCGTCAGCGCAAGGAAATCGCGCCAGTGGCTCGACATCGGCGTCGCTGCGGTCGGTGTGTAAAGGGTCGTCGTGTCGGTCATATTATTCGGTCGGTCCTCGCGCGGGGCCAGGCACCTGCGCGCCGGAAAATCGGTGGGCGGGGCACGCCTTCATGCATGCCCCGCCCTGATGCCTGTGGCTCAGGCCGTCGCGGGCTTCTCTTGGCCGCCCGGCAGGTGGTTGTGGTAATCGTGGTGGTCCTCGATCACCGGCAGCGTTTCGAACTGGTGGAACGGCGGCGGGCTGGACAGCGTCCATTCCAGCGTCGTCGCGCCCGGGCCCCAGTAGTTCGCTTCCGCCCGGCGGCCGGCCGTGAAGGCGTAGACCATGTTGGCGAAGAAGATCAGCACCGACAGGGCGACGATACCGTACCCGATGGTCGAGACCTCGTTCCAGAAGCTGTAGGCTTCTACATAGTCGGGGTAGCGCCGCGGCATGCCCTGCACGCCCAGGAAGTGCATCGGGAAGAACACCAGGTTCACGCCGACGAAGAACACCCAGAAGTGGATGTGGGCCAGCAGTTCGGAGTGCCAGCGGCCGCTCATCTTGGGGAACCAGTAATACAGCCCCGCGAAGATCGAGAAGACCGCACCCATCGACAGCACGTAGTGGAAGTGCGCCACGACGTAGTACGTGTCGTGCAGGTTGTCGTCGACGCCGCCATTGGCGAGCACGACGCCCGTCACGCCGCCCACGGTGAACAGGAAGATGAAGCCCAGCGCCCAGACCATGGGCGATTTGAACTCCAGGCTGCCGCCCCACATCGTGGCGATCCAGCTGAAGATCTTCACGCCCGTGGGCACCGCGATGACCATGGTGGCGGCGGTGAAGTACATCTTCGTGTTCACGTCGAGGCCGACGGTATACATGTGGTGCGCCCACACGATGAAGCCGACCACGCCGATCGCGACCATGGCGTAGGCCATGCCGAGATAGCCGAACACCGGCTTGCGGCTGAAGGTCGCCACGATCTGGCTGATCATGCCGAAGCCCGGCAGAATCATGATGTACACTTCGGGGTGGCCGAAGAACCAGAACAGGTGCTGGTACAGCACGGGGTCGCCGCCACCGGCCGGATCGAAGAAGGTCGTGCCGAAGTTGCGGTCCGTGATCAGCATGGTGATCGCGGCTGCGAGCACCGGGAGCGCGAGCAGCAGCAGGAAGGCGGTGACCAGCACCGACCACACGAACAGCGGCATCTTGTGCAGGGTCATCCCCGGCGCGCGCATGTTGAAGATGGTGGTGATGAAGTTGGTCGCGCCAAGGATCGAGCCGGCGCCCGCGAGGTGGAGCGAGAAGATCGCGAAATCGACCGCCGGGCCGACCGAGCCGCTGGTGGAAAGCGGCGCATAGACCGTCCAGCCGGTACCCGCACCCGGCCCGATACCGCCGGGCACGAACAGCGAGAACAGCAGCGAGCAGAAGCCCGCCACGGTCAGCCAGAAAGAAATGTTGTTCATGCGCGGGAAGGCCATGTCAGGCGCGCCGATCATCAGCGGCACGAACCAGTTGCCGAACCCCCCGATCATCGCGGGCATGACCATGAAGAACACCATGATCAGACCGTGGGCGGTGATGAACACGTTCCACATGTGCAGCGCGGTATCGAGATCGGCACCGCCGCCCATGAACTCGGCCCACCAGCCAAGGTACTGAATGCCCGGCGCTGCCAGCTCCATCCGCATGATGCCGGAAATGCCGCCACCGATAACCCCCGCGATCACCGCGAAGATCAGGTAGAGCGTGCCGATATCCTTGTGGTTGGTCGACATGAACCAGCGGGCGATGAAGCCCGGCTTGTGGTCCGCATCGTGATGGTCGTGCGCATCATCGTGGGCCTGGAAGGTGTCAGCGGTGGTAGCCATGTCGCTCGCGTTCTCTTTGGTTCTGCTGTTTTTCTATCAGATTGCTCGGGTTGGAAGCGCCGTCAATTGGTGCTTTCGGCCCCCTCGGTCTCGCTCGCATCGAGCGGGACGGACGGTGCGGTACCGCCATCGTCCGCCGCGGTCGGCGCGCCGCCCGCGGCGGGAGCACCTTCGGTGGCGCTGGCCGGAGCCTGAATATCCATCTGTTCCGCCGTCTCGGCTTCCTCGCCGAAGCTGCCGCCCTTCGAAAGCACCCACTGGCGCCAGCGATCCATCGGAACCGCCTCGATCGCGATCGGCATGTAGGCGTGGCGCGCGCCGCACAGTTCGGAACACTGGCCGTAATAGATGCCCGGTTCCTCGATCGTCAGCATGCGCTCGTTCAGGCGGCCGGGAATCGCGTCCAGCTTGAACCACAGGCTCGGCACCGCGAAGGAGTGGATCACGTCCGCGCCGAAGGTCTGGATACGCAGCGGCACGCCCACCGGCACGACCATGCGGTTATCCACCGCCAGCTGCGCAGGCAGACCGGCCGACAGCGCTTCTTCCGCTGGCAGCATGTTCGAAATCACTTCGAACCCGCCCTGGTCGGGATAGGTGTAGCCCCAGTACCACTGGTACCCGGTCGCCTTGATGGTGATCGCATTTTCGGGCGGGGTTTCGTACTGGCGGGCAAGCAGCGTGATCGAAGGCACCGCGATAACGATCAGGATGATCACGGGAACGATGGTCCAGATCACCTCGATCAGCGTATTGTGCGTGGTGCGCGAAGGTTCGCGCCCTTCGCGGCGGCGATAGCGGACGACGACCACCATCAGCAGGAACAGCACGAAGGCGCTGATCGCCACGATCACGGGGATCAGGATGTAGTTGTTCATCCCCAGCGCGTACTTGCCGTCATCCGTATACTGATCCTGGAAGGTCATGCTCTTCCACGGATCTTCTTCGAACGAGGTCGGCTGCCCCTTGATCCATTCCGGACCGAGGTATTCGTAAGCCGCTTCCCCCTCGCCCGCGGCGTCCTGCGTCTCGGCACCCTCGCCATCGGCGGGGGTTTGCGCGGCCGCTTCGGCCTCGCCGGCGGTGTCGGGCGCAGCCACGCTCGGCGTGGTGGCCAGCGCGGGCTGAATGGCGATGGCCAGAGCCACAAGGGCCAGCATGCCGATCACAAGACGGCGGATATCGCGGAAGGTGGCGGCAGTCGGCATTGTCTGTCGTATTCCCTGTAGTCTGACGAGAAACGGTGCTCTGGCGAACCCTCCCGGCCCGATACACACCATTTTGGCGAGGCGCTATAGGCGCGCTTGCCGCGACTCTCAAGCGCCTCTAGACGGGATTTCCCGCGCCGTCCAATGCGTTCGGTGCACTACTGTTTCAGCTTTCCGAAAGGCCACGCTCCTGGGATGACCGAAGAAGAGATCATCGGCGAACTGCGCGCCTGCGACGCATTGCTCGAAGGGCACTTCCTGCTCAGCTCGGGCCGGCACTCCGCGCATTACCTGCAATGCGCGCGCGTGCTGATGAACCCGGAACGCGCCGGGCGCATGGCTTTTGCGCTCTCCCAGAAGATCCCGCGCGACATCCGCAGCCAGATCGACGTGGTGGTCAGCCCGGCGATGGGAGGCCTCATCATCGGGCACGAGATGGGGCGTGCGCTGGGGAAAAACGCGATGTTCCTCGAACGGCCCGAGGGCACGTTCGAACTGCGGCGCGGCTTCGCGCTCGAAAAAGGCGCGAAGGTACTGATGGTGGAAGACGTCGTCACCACCGGCAAATCGAGCATGGAAGCGATCGAGGCCGTGGGCCGCGAAGGCGGCGAGGTGATTGCCGAGGCTTCGCTGGTCGATCGCTCGTCGGGCACGGTGGAACTTGGCGTGCCGTTCTTCCCGCTGATCCAGCTTTCCTTCCCGACCTATGCGGACAGCGAGGTCCCGGCGGAGTTGAAAGCGGTTCCCGTGACCAAGCCGGGGAGCCGGAAATCTTGAGCGAAGCTCGCAAGCTCCGCCTCGGCGTGAACATCGACCATGTCGCGACCATTCGCAACGCGCGCGGCGGCGATCATCCCGATCCGGTGCGCGCGGCGGAAATCGTCGCAGCGGTGGGTGGCGACGGCATTACCGCGCACCTGCGCGAGGACCGCCGCCATATCCGCGACGACGATCTCAAACGCATCCAGGATGCGACCGACCTGCCATTGAACCTTGAGATGGCGGCGACCGGGGAAATGCTGAAGATCGCGCTGCGGCACCAGCCGCACGCTGCGTGCATCGTCCCCGAGAAGCGCGAGGAGCGCACGACCGAAGGCGGCCTCGACGCCGCCGGGCTGCACAATCAGCTTGCCCCCATCGTGACGGAACTGCGCGATGCGGGCATCCGCGTCTCGCTCTTCATCGAGGCAGATCCGCGCCAGCTCGAAGCGGCGATGCGCCTTGGCGCGCCCGTGGTAGAGTTCCATACCGGCGAATATGCGCATGCCCACGAGCGTGGGGACGGCGAGGCGCGCGCGGTGGAGTTGAAACGGATTGCGGACATGGCGGCCCTGGCGGTGAAGAACGGGATCGAACCCCACGCGGGCCACGGACTGACCTTCGAGAATGTGCAGCCGATTGCGGCCATTCCCCAACTCGCCGAGCTCAATATCGGACACTACCTTGTGGGCGAGGCGATCTTTACCGGCCTGGAGCCAGCGATCCGCCGCATGCGCGAACTGATGGACGAAGCGCGGTGAATGACCCCGCTCAATTCACCCGTGCTCAGCACTTATGGCTCGTAGCGGGGGCGATACCCTTCCTCCTGAGTATCTTCCTGCTGGGCGTCTCGCTCAATTCGGGCTTGCTTACCGCCTTCGCGATCGGCTGGCCGCTGCTGCAGGTCTTCGGCTACACTATGACCCTGCGCATGGCGAAGGGCGATCCATCGCACGATCTCGTCAAGGTGCAGGTGATCCTGCACTATATCGCGCTGGCCTTGTTGCTGGCTCTGGTGGGGCGCGCTCTATGATCATCGGCCTAGGCTCCGACCTGTGCAGTATCGAGCGCATCCAGAACTCGCTCGACCGTTATGGCGAGCGGTTCGAGAACCGCGTCTTTACCGAGGTCGAGCGCGCCAAGGCGAGGAAACGCCCCTTCACCATCGCGGGCACCTACGCCAAGCGGTTCGCGGCGAAGGAGGCTTTCTCCAAGGCCGTCGGCACCGGCTTCAAACGCGGCGTGTACATGAAGGACATCGGCGTGGTTAACGCAGCCTCCGGCGCGCCCACTCTCGAACTGGCACACGGGGCCGCCAAGGCGCTTGCGCAAATCACGCCCGAAGGCCATGTGGCGCATGTTCACCTTACCCTCACCGACGATCATCCATGGGCGCAGGCCTTCGTGATCATCGAGGCCTTTCCCGAATGAGCAATGTTACCGGCATGAGCGATACCAAGACCGCAAAGAAGGACGGCGAGAACGACAAGGTCAACTGGTTCGCCGAACTGCGCGGGCTTGCGATCATGCTGCTCGCCGTGCTGGCCTTCCACAGCTTCGTCGCCAAGCCGTTCTACATCCCCTCGACCAGCATGATGCCCAATCTGCTGGTGGGCGACCGGCTGATCGTCAGCAAATATCCTTACGGCTATTCCTGGGCCTCGGTGACGTTTCACCTGCTCCCGCGCGGGGACTGGCGCGTCTTCGGCGGCACGCCCGAATACGGGGACATCGTGATCCCCGTGCACCCGCAGCGCAGCGAGGATTACATCAAGCGCGTCGTTGCCCTTCCGGGAGACCGGATCGCGGTGCGCGGCGGGCAGATCATCCTCAACGGCGTGCCGGTGCCGCAGCAGGTCGAGCCGGACATGCTGCTGCCCAACGACCTCAACACCCCCTGCAACGAACCCGAATTCGAAATCGTGACCGGGCCCGACGGCACATCCAAGTGCAGGGTCCCCGTAATGCGCGAGACGCTGCCTAACGGGGCCACCTACCTCATCATCGAGGCCCTGCCCGATCAGCCGCTGGACGATTACGACGAGATCCTGGTGCCCGAAGATGCGGTGTTCGTGATGGGCGACAACCGCGACTATTCGGCGGACAGCCGCGCCTCCGTGGCGCGGCAGGGGCTCGGCGGACCCGTGCCGCTGGCCAATATCGGCGGGCGCGCGGAATTCATCACCTTCTCGCTCGACGGGACGGCCAGCCTGAACCCGTTCAGCTGGTTCGGCGCGATGCGCGGGGATCGCGCGTTCACCACGCTGCGCCCGACCCGCACAGAAATCACCGAAGCGGCGGACTGACGCCAGCTCATGGATCAGTCCGGAACCGATTCCACGCCAGACGCGAAGCCCAGTCATCCGCTGCCCGAAGACCGGCGGATCGATCCGCCGATTCCCGCCGATGCGCAGGACGCGGACGAATGGGGCGGCGCGAGCCCGGCCTATATTTCCAATCCCCGCCTGAGGCACGAAGTCAGCAAGGCGCTGATCTGGGTCGGCGTGATCGGCTCCGTCGCGCTGGCCGTCTATATTTCGCAGGCGCTGCTGGTGATTTTCGCCTCGCTGGTCTTCGCCTCGCTGATCGACGGGGGCGCGCGGCTGATCGGACGCTATCTCGCCATTCCGCGGGCGCTGCGGATCGTGATGGTGCTGCTGGGCGCGATCGCCTTCCTGATCTGGCTGGGCTATTTCGCCGGTTCGCAGATCACCGAACAGGCAGCCACCCTGCCCGCCATCGTGGAAGCCCAGCTGAACGAGCTGATCGCACTCGCGCGGGCGAACGGCATGGCCGTTTCGCTGTCCGACGCGCAGTCCATGCTCGACCAGGTGCTCAGCGGCGTGGGCACCGTGACCCGCGCAATCGGCGGGATCGCGGGGGCCATCGGCACCACGGTGATCATCCTGGTTATCGGCATCTACGTGGCGCTTGAGCCCAATCTGTACGAACGCGGCGTCGAATGGATGGCACCGCGCACCGGCCGGAGCGAACTGCGCAAGACGCTGGCCGAGATGGCGCTGACCATGCGCCGCCTGATGGCGGGCCGCGTGGTCGGCATGGTGTTCGAGGGCGTGTTCACCTGGATCGCGCTGGAGCTGTTCGGCGTGCCCATGGCCGCGCTGCTCGGCATACTCACCGGCCTGCTGGCCTTCATCCCCAACCTGGGCGCGCTGATTTCCGGCATCCTGATGGCGATCGTCGGCTTCTCGGTCGGGGTGGAGACGGGTATCGCGGCCATCGTGGTCTATTTCGTGGTGCAGACCTTCGACGGTTATGTCGTGATCCCCATGATCGCCCGCAAAACGGTCGATCTGCCGCCTGCGCTCGTGCTCGGCGCGCAGCTCATCATGGGTATCCTGTTCGGCATCATCGGCCTGCTGCTGGCCGATCCGCTGCTGGCCATGCTCAAGGTCGCGCTCGTGCGCCGGTCGGAAGCAAACGACGCCGCGCAGGCCGCGGGGATGGATGTTCAGGAAGGCGCCCCGGCAGGTTCCTGAGGGCAGCTTCGCAAGGAGAGAATGATGGTACGCGCATTCCTGTACTTCGTGGCGACGATGGTCGTGCTCGTCATCATCGGCATGTTCGCGCTCAACATCTGGTCCGAAGAAGTGACCGAATATACTTTCACGCCCGACGCGGAGTTCGTCGAGCAGGATGCGCTGGCCGACAATGCCTATGCAGACCCGGACATGTGGTATTCGCGCCCCGGCATCGGCACCAACGATCCGTCACGCTACCAGCCGGCCATCGCGGAAACCGAGAACCCGCTGCCGCGCAGCGAGGACGAAGGCACGCTGGTGGAGCAGGCCAGCGAGGCAGGATCGCGCCGGATGACCGCCGAAGAGGCGGAGGACGCCCCGCCCTTCGCGGTCTTCTTCATCCACCCCACCAGCTACATCCCCACGCGTTTCGGCGAGGAAACCGCCAACTGGAACGCCGATTTCGGAAACGAGGAAGCCGAAGCGCGCGCCAACCTGTTCTTGCGCGGGCTCGCCAGCCCGTTCAACCGCGCGGCCGAGATCTGGGCGCCCAAGTATCGCCAGGCGCATGTCGGCGCCTTCGTGACCGACAAGCCCGAGGCGGAGCAGGCCATCGACGCCGCCTATCGCGACGTGGCGCAGGCCTTCGACTATTTCCTCGAAAGCGTGGACGAGGATCGCCCCATCGTGCTCGCCGGGCACAGCCAGGGGTCGCTCCACCTCCTGCGTCTGCTGCGAGAGCGGGTGAAGGGGCGCGACGTCGCCAACCGTATCGCAGCGGTCTACGCGGTGGGCTGGCCGATCTCGCTCGACCATGACCTGCCCGTGCTGCCACTGCCCGCCTGCGAGCGGCAGAACCAGGCTGGCTGCATCCTCAGCTGGGCGAGCTTTGCCGACGGGGGCAATCCCTCGATGCTGCTCAGCCGTTTCCAGGCGAGCCCCGGTTTCGATGGCGAGGAGCGCGGCGACACGCCGATCCTTTGCGTGAACCCGATCACCGGCTTCCAGAACAGCACGGCTCCGGCGGACGACAACAAGGGCACGCTGGTGCCGAACGAAAACCTGTCTTCGGGCGAACTGGTCGCGGGCGCGGTGGGCGCGCGGTGCGACGATCAGGGCATCCTGCGGATCGGCGATCCGCCCGCGATGGGCTCCGCCGTCCTCCCGGGGGACAACTACCACGTGTACGATATTCCGCTGTTCTGGCGGAACATTCAGGAAGATGTCGTGGTCCGGGTGCGCGAATGGGCGGCAGCGAACTCGTA
This sequence comes from Citromicrobium sp. UBA3494, assembly GCA_002377695.1. Taxonomy (GTDB): domain Bacteria; phylum Pseudomonadota; class Alphaproteobacteria; order Sphingomonadales; family Sphingomonadaceae; genus Alteriqipengyuania. Next base: position 294,935 of record DFQH01000001.1, read on the forward strand.
GGCGAAACCGCCGCTGGTCTTGCCGAAGCCCTGCCCGATGGCGGCGCGCTGATCGGACTGGACCTGGGCACCAAAACCATCGGCATCGCCGTATGCGATGCGGGCTGGCGTTTCGCCACCGCGCTCAAGACGCTGCCGCGCGGCAAGTTCGGGCGCGACCGGGACGAGATGCGCAAGCTGATCGAGGGGCGCCGCGTGCGCGGCATCGTGCTGGGCCTGCCACGCAACATGGATGGCAGCGAGGGGCCGCGCGCGCAGGCGAGCCGGGCCTACGCGCGCAATCTGGCGGAGGCTTTCGGCCTGCCCGTGCTGCTGTGGGACGAACGCTGGTCTACCAAGAGCGCGGACGACGCGATGATCGGGCTGGACGTCAGCCGCCGCAAGCGCGCCGAACGGATCGACGCAGAAGCGGCAACGATTATCCTGCAGGCTGCCATAGATGCGGCCTCGAACGATCCGCTGATCTAGCCCGCCAGCTCCGCCGCCACCCGCCGCAGCGCGGCGCTGGGGTGATCGGCGGCGAAACAGCCCGCCAGATCATGCGCATCCCGGTTCCCCAGAGCCGCCGCCAACCGCAGCATGACCTCGTTCGCGCTGGCATTGAGCACCCGTGCGATGCGCCCTTCCCCCGATCCTTCAGGAGGTTCGAAGCAATACTGGTCGAACCACCCCTGCGCCGGATTCGCGGCGCAGATGTTGAGCGAGACGGACAGGCTTTCGGGCGGATGCTGACGATGCACATCGCGGTGCGCGCGGTAGTGCAGCACGCGCCCTTCGCTCAGCCGTGAGGTTTCGACGAAGCGCAGGTCGACGGGCTCTCCCGGCAGGCCCTCTACGGCTTCGTAGTCATACTCCCAGTAGTCACTGACATAGCCCGGCCCGAAATGGCCGACCGTCAGAAAGTCGAAATTATGGTCGTGCGGCAGGCCGTAGACGAAGCTTGCCGGGCCGCTTGACCGATAAACCGGGTCGTCGCGCGCGGGCCAGATATTGGCGCGCAGGAAGTACCCGTTCCGGGGGCGGGCAAGCATGATCGCCTGCGGGCCATACGCGGTCGTCTTGTTGACGTCGCCGTGGCTTGCCAGGTGTTCGATCAACAGATCGGCGAGGAAGCTTCGATTGGCTGCCAGCCCGGCAAGCGCGTCCGCTGCGTTTGCTAGAGAGAACTCGTCGACCGGATCGAAGCCCGACGCATCGATCCGCTCTATGCATTCTTCAAGCGACAGCGGCCCTCGCGGGGAGGGTTTCATCACGCGGGGCATGGGGCCTCACACATGTTGGCAAGCTGTGGATAAGTTGTGCACAGGGAATCGCGCAGCGCCCTCGCCACAGGCGCCAGCTCGTCCGTTGGATCTTCCGCCAAGCGGTTCAATCCGGCGAATCCCGCTGCCGTGTCGAGCGCGAGCGCCTGGCGAAGGGCCTCCCACCGAGCGCCTCCGTCCGCCTGTCCACAAGCATAGTCGGCAAGCACGGGTGCCGCATCCGCACGCCCCATCGCACCGAGCAGCGCGGCGGATAGCTGCGCCCGCCCCTCCGCCGGGCAGGCCGAGGCCCAGTGAACGACGTGTCCGGTCGCAATCTCGACCTCGCTGGTAGGTCGTGGAGACGGGCGCTCGCGCGACACGCGCAGAATCACCAGCGGCGTGTCGAGCGATACGATGGCGCGAGAGCGCGACCGGTCGCAGGCAAGGCGCAGGCCGGGTCGCAAGACCAGGTGGGTGATCTCGGGCGGCCCGGCACCGGACCAGTCGTAGGCCCTCCCCTGCCCGTTCCCGGCGATCACGAGTTCCCACCTGTCGCAATCGGTGAAGGCGATCGTCTTGGGGGGCATGGCCGCACCCGGCTCCACGATCAGCAGCGCAAGCGTCACGCCGCCGGCGCGGTGCAGGTGCATCGCCCCGCTACCGCCGGAATAGCTGTGACGGAAGGGCATCTGCGCCAGCGGGGCATCGCGCCACGCGCGCGCCATTGCGCAGATCCAACCTTCCACGAAGGCCTGCGCGCCCTCACCCGCCATCAGCGCGCCGAGCGCGCCGCATCGAACAAGATCGCTCCCTTCGGCCAGGCGGGCGCAATCGGCAAGGACCGGAGCGACCCGGCCGCTGTGCGCCCATTCCTCCTTCGCAGCCAGCACGCGGCCCTGCGCAGCCGCGATCTGCACGGCATCTCGGGCAAAGGCGCGCAGCGCAGGGTCCACGTGCATCAGGAAACCCCGTCAGAAGAGCGTTTCGGGCGGAAAGGTCTCGTAAAGGAAGACCATCAGGTAGACGAGCCGGTCGTCGGTGGTTGCAGTGGCAAGGTCGGAAAGACTGCCCACGATACCCGGCGCGTCGGCAAGGCTGGGCAGGCAGTCGAGGGCGATTTCGGGAAGTTCCAAGGTCGAACGCTCCTGTATCGGGTCACGCGGCCCCCTGCCGCGCACCGCGAGAGTTCGCCCGACCCGCCTGTGGAAGCGAATTAAAACATTGTCATCGCGCCGCGCACCGCACAGATGGCGGCGCATGGAGAAACAGAGCTCCCCCAGCGATACATTTCATCGCGATCCTGGCGCAGTGTTCGATCCCGCGGCCGCCTCTCCCTTCCTCCTGTCCGGCGGGCATCCCGGCTGGCTCGGCCTTGCCTACCGCGACCACGGGCCCGACTGGGTCGAACTGGCGCTGCCCTGGCGCGAGGAGCTGATGGGTGACGATGTGCGCCGCGTCATCGCATCCGGGCCCATCTTCTCGATGCTCGACATGGCGGGCGGAATGGCGATCTGGACGCGCGCGCAGCGCTTCGTGCCGGTCGCCACGCTCGACATGCGGGTGGATTACCAGCGCCCGGCGGGCGAGCGGGCGGACGTGATCGGGCGCTGCGAATGCTATCGCACCACGCGTTCCGCCGCATTCGTGCGCGGGATTGCGCATGACGGCGATCCGGACGATCCGGTGGCGACCATGGCCGCCGTCTACATGACCATCGGAGGGGCGCCGAAGAATGACTGAAGAAGCACGCCCGGACCTGCTTTCCCACTACGCCCGCTCGCTCGGCATCGAAGTCTCCGGTTTCGAGGATAACGTGCCGGTGCTGTGTGTTTCCGGCATCGACGCGATCGAAGGGCGCCCGGGCCACTTCCACGGCGGCGCGACCAGCGGCCTGATGGAAACCGCTGCCTATGCCGCGCTGCGCATGGCGCTGAGCGAAAGGGGCGAGGAAGCGCAGCTCAAGCCGATCAACATCACCGTTCAGTTCCTCGCCGCCGCGAAGAAGGCGCCGCTCTTTGCCAAGGCGCGGATCACCAAGCTGGGGCGGCGCAGCGCCAATGTGACCGTGGAGGCGTGGCAGGAAGACCGCGAGCGCCCCCGCGCCAGTGCGGTGATGAACGTGATGATCCAGCGCGACGCCAGGGCCTGATCCACCGCGCTAGTTCGCCGGCGCCGTTTCTTCCTCGCGCACAGGCGCCAGTTCGGGCGCACTGCGCGGACTATCCTGCGGCGCATCCAGCGGCGGCGCCTCGTCCCTCGGCGCTTCCTCGCGGATTGTGATCCCACGCGAATCGGTGGTGATCTCCGCACCCTCTTCCTCGACCGGATCGGGAATATCGCTCGCATTAGGGACGTCCAGCGGCTGCACCGGGGCCCGCGGGTCCCGTCGGCGGGCGGGACCTTCCGACCGGATGCCCTGCGCGCGCAGCATGAAGCTCTTCCAGATGCGCGCCGGCAGGCCGCCGCCGCTCACCCCGTCGAGCGGGGTATTGTCGTCATTGCCGACCCACACGCCCACAACGAGATCGCCCGCATAGCCGACGAACAACGCGTCGCGGTTGTTCTGTGTGGTCCCCGTCTTGCCGAAATTGAGGCCGGGCAGCTGTGCGGCGCGGCCCGTGCCGTCGTTGATCGCCGTACGCAGCAGGCGTTCGATATCGTTGTGGGTAGAGCCGGAAAAGCTGCGCGGAGCGTTGAATATCCTGTCCCAAAGGCCGCGCGGTTCGCGCAGGAATGCGGTCGGCCGAACGGGGTACGAATTCCCCGCGATCCCCGCATAGGCGGCGGTCAGTTCCATCAGCGACATTCCGGCCGTGCCCAGCGCCACGCTGGGGTCGCCGCGCGGGATGGGGCTCGAAATGCCGAGATCGCGCGCCAGCTCGATCACCTCGGCGCTGCCCACCTCGTTGAACATGCGCACCGCGGCAACGTTGCTGGAGCGCGCAAAAGCCTGTTCCAGCGTCAGGAAGTCGGAATACTGGTCGTCATAGTTTTCCGGGCGGTAGCTGCCTTGCGTGAAGGGCCGGTTGCTCACGGGGTCTTCGGGGCCGAAGCCGTTCTGAAGAGCGGCGAGATAGACGATGGTCTTGAAGGTGGAGCCCGGTTGCCTGCGCGCCTGCGTCACCCGGTTGAAGGCGCTTTTCGAATAGTCCGTGCCGCCGATCATGGCGACGACCTCTCCGTTCCGGCGCATCGCGACCAGTGCCGCCTGCGCATCGCCCAGCGGCGCATCGGCGATAACGTCGCGCGCGATGCCCTGCAGCCGCGCGTCGAGCGTGGTGGTCAGCGCCTGCAGCGCATAGCCCGGCTGCGTGCGGTCGCGCGCTTCGGGCAGCGCCCAGTCCGCGAAATAGGTGCCGGTCGGCAGATCGTTGCTGAGCCGCATGTCGAGTTCGGGCGGGCGCATCCGGTTCGCTTCGCCCTCCGACAGGAAGCCGGCCGAAACCAGACTGGCCTTCACCGCCTGCATGCGCGCCGCCGCGCGCTCGTAATGCTGGGAGGGGGCATAGGCGGAAGGCGCCTTGAGCAACCCGGCCAGCATGGCGGCCTGATTGGGCTCCAGCCTTTCGGGCTGGCGGTAGAAATAGTGCAGGCTCGCGGCGCGAAGGCCGTAGGTATTGTCGCCGAAGTAGGCGTTGGAGAGGTAGCGTTCGAGAATATCGTCCTTGCTCAGCCAGCTTTCCAGCCAGAAGGCGATCAGCATCTCGCGTGCCTTGCGCGAAAGCGACTGTTCGGGCGTGAGGAAGGTGAACTTGGCCAGTTGCTGGGTGATCGTGCTGCCGCCCTGGGTCGGCCCGCCGGAGATGTTGTTCAGCGTGGCGCGCGCCAGCCCGCGCGGATCGACCCCCCAGTGGCTGTAGAAGCGGCGGTCTTCCGTGGCGAGGAAGGCCTGCACGACATGGTCCGGCAGGCGGTCCACGTCGACCGGCTCGTCATACACCGCGCCGTTGCGCGCGATCGGTGTGCCGTCGGCGGCCAGCAGCGTGACCTGCGGCGGGGCGATCGGCTCGAGCGATTTGGAAAGCGGCGCGGTAAAGGCCAGCCAGATCACGGTCAGGATCACCAGCAGAAGCAGCCCGGCTGCGATCCGGACGCCCCAGTATCGGGTCCCGTGCGCGGTCAGGATTTCGTAGGCAAGATCCCACAGCGTGGGTCCGGTGCGGCGATCCTCAGCAAAGTCGGGGTCGTCATCGTCCCAGGGGTCGTCGGCCATGCTATCGGCAAGGCTGTAATAGCCGGAATGACCGGCACTGCTACCGGCAGCTTCATGCCCTAGGCGTGGCTTGGCCTTGTGTCCCCACATGCACGCCTGAATACAGGACGCGCGTTAACCACGCCAGCCGATCTTGGTCAGGCTGCAGCAACCACGCTTTCGGGCAGGTCTTCGCCGAATACCCGCTGGTAGTATTCGGCCACCAGCATGCGTTCCGCCTCATCGCACTTGTTGAGGAAGCTGACGCGGAAGGCGAAGCCGATATCCTTGAAGATCGCGGTGTTCTGCGCCCAGCTGATCACGGTACGCGGGCTCATCACGGTGGAAATATCGCCGTTCATGAAGCCCTGACGGCTGAGGTCCGCCACCTTCACCATGTTGGCGATGGTTTCCTTGTCCATGTCCGGCACCTTGGAGGTGACGATCTTCTGCTCGGTCTCGGCGGGCAGGTAGTTGAGGCCCACGACCACGTTCCAGCGGTCCATCTGGCCCTGGTTGATCTGTTGCGTGCCGTGGTACAGCCCGCTGGTGTCACCCAGCCCGACCGTGTTCGAGGTTGCGAACAGGCGGAAGCCCGGGTTCGGGCGGATCACACGGTTCTGGTCCAGCAGGGTCAGCTTGCCCTCTGCCTCCAGCACGCGCTGGATCACGAACATAACGTCCGGGCGGCCCGCATCGTATTCGTCGAAGACCAGCGCCACCGGGTGCTGCAGCGCCCACGGCAGCAGGCCTTCGCGGAATTCGGTGACCTGCAGCCCATCGCGCAGAACGATCGCATCGCGTCCGACAAGGTCGATACGGCTGATGTGGGCATCGAGGTTGATGCGCACGCACGGCCAGTTCAGCCGCGCGGCGACCTGTTCGATATGGGTCGACTTGCCGGTGCCGTGATAGCCCTGAACCATCACGCGGCGGTTGAAGGCGAAGCCCGCCAGGATCGCCAACGTCGTGTCCGGATCGAACACGTACGTCTCGTCGATATCGGGCACACGGTCGTCTGCCTTGCTGAAGGCTGGGACCTGCCAGTCGATATCCACGCCGAAGGTCTCGCGCACGTCGACCTTGGTGTCGGGTGCGCCGAGGATGGTGGTGTCGGTGGGCTGGAATGTCTTGTCGTCGCTCATCGTCGGCGGACGTAGAGAGGTTGCGCGCGCCCCGCAAGCGGGCTTTGGGCCATGGATTTCCAAACCCGGTCCGCACGCTATAGCTGCAAGGGCACCATGGAACGCCGCACTCCCCTCGACCCGCTCCGTAACGCGATCCTCCAGCAGGTCCGCGCGGCCTTCAATCAGGGCAAGGTGCCGGAGAACCACACCCCGCCATCGGACGAAGCGCTGTTCGTGAAGGATTCGCCGATCCGCATGGTTCACGCGGACGTGACGGGGATGATGATCGGCGGGATTCGCGGCCTGTTCCTTCAGATGCTCCACCCCGCAGCGTTGCAGGGCGTGCTCGACTATTCGAACTTCCGCAAGGATGCCGAGGGGCGCTTCCATCGCACCGCGCAGTTTATCTCCGTCACCACCTTCGGCCACCGCGAGCGTGCGCAGGAAGCCATCGAGCGGGTAAACCGGATCCACACGAAGATCACCGGCACGCTGCCCGACGGAACGCCCTATTCGGCCACGGACCCGCGCACGCTGGCATGGGTCCACATCGCGGAAGCCTCCAGCTTCCTCGAAGGATACCTGCGCCACGCACGGCCCGACATGCCCCGGGCGCAGCAGGACGAATATTATGCGCAGATGGCCGTCATCGGTCGCGCGCTGCACGCCGATCCGGTGCCGACGAACGTGGCCGAGGCGAACGCGATCCTGCGCGAATTCCGGCAGGAACTGACGACATCGAAGGAAGCGCGCGAGATCGCGCAGTTCGTGCTGGCGATTCGTCCGCGCGGATTTCCCGCAGCGCTGCAACAGGCGATCGGTGCGGAGGCGGTACTGCTCCTGCCGCCCTTCGCCCGCTCGATGCTGGGGCTGAGCCGCCCCGGGCTCGCTGCATTCCCGGCCCGCGCCACGACCTGGGGCCTGGGCAAGACGCTGCGCTGGGCGATGCGTCAGGGGTGAAGCGGTAGGCTTTCCTTCGCCGAATCTCCGGGGCATGGAGGCGCACGCTTGGCGGGAGAGAGACGATGGCCGACTTTACTTTCTACACCAACCCGATGAGCCGCGGGCGGATTGCCCGCTGGGCGCTGCACGAAGCGGGTGCAGACTATGAACAGCAGATCGTCGAATACGGCCCCCCGGAAGACAGGCCCGAAGCGTTCAACCAGGCCAACCCGATGGGCAAGGTGCCAGCGCTGGTTCACCACCATGGCGAGCACAATCACGTCGTCACCGAAGCGGCAGCGATCTGCCACTATCTCGCAGAAATGCACCCGGGTGCTGCCCTGCTACCCGAGGAGCATGAAAAGGCGGACTATTTCCGCTACCTGTTCTTCGCTACGGGGCCGCTGGAACAGGCCATCACCGCGAAGAACATGGGCTGGGACCATGGCGACGACCCGCAACAGCAGCGCACCACCGGTTTCGGCAGTTACGATCGCACCGTCGATGCGCTGGAAACGATGCTGAGCGGGCGCGATTTCGTGTGCGGCGACCGCTTCACGATGGCGGACGTCTATGTCGGCAGCCAGACGATCTGGGGCGTCGAGTTCGACACGCTTCCCAAACGCGACACCTTCATCGCCTATGCCGAGCGGCTGAGGCAGCGCGCGAAGTACCAGGAAGCGAAGAAAATCGACGAGGACTGGGCTGCGCAACGGGCAGCCCAGGGTTAGCCGATCGCCGCACTCTTCCGAAGAACCTGATAGGCTTCCACAACCCGGCCCAGCCGCGCTTCGTAGGTGCGATCTCCGCCGTTGCGGTCCGGGTGATAGCGGCGGACCAGTTCCGAATAGCGCTGGCGCAAGCGCTTGGCGTCGGTTTTCTCGCCCAGACCAAGCGTTTCGAGCGCGCGTGCCTCTTCTTTCGAAAAGCGCCCTTCCATTGCCATGCGCGCCTCGCGCTCGGCACGGCTTTTGATGCCGCCTGCCCGCGCGGAAATCGCATCCAGCGGATCGTCGAAATCCGCCCAGCGCGGCATGCCGTCCACCCCGCCGGTCGGCCGGAAGGCGGGGCTCTCGGTCTGCCACCCGGCTGCGGGAGACTGAGCGCGCAGGATCTCGTCCGCGCTCATCCCGTCGAACCAGTCGTATCCCGCGTTGAATTCACGTATGTGTTCAAGGCAGAACCAGCGCCATTCACCCGGCCCGTCGAAGCTGTTGCCGTACGCGCCCGGGGCGCGGAATTCGCCGGGTTCGTCGCACAATGGATGGGAGCAAAGCCTGCCGTTCGCCTCGTGACGGCCATGGAACCGGGTCTGTCGCATAAGCCTTTAGGATGGGCAGCGCGTACGAAAATTGCAAAGGGATCGACGACGAAATGGCTGAAACCGTAGCTCAGGAGATGGAGCGGCGACTGCGCGATGCGTTTGCGCCGACCCGGCTCGAGATCATCAACGACAGCGCGAAACACCGTGGCCACATGGGCGACGACGGCAGCGGAGAATCGCACTTCACCATCGTGATCGAAGCAGAAGGCTTCGCCGATGCCTCGCGCGTTGAGCGCCAGCGCATGGTCAACGGCGCGCTGGGCGATATTCCCGGCGACAGGGTGCACGCGCTCTCGATCAAGGCAAGCGCGCCCGAAAGCGCGGGCTGAGCGATGGCGTACGACCTGTGGTACTGGACCGGCGCCCCCGGGCGCGGCGAATTCGTCCGTGTCGCTCTGGAAGCGGCGGGCGCGGATTATCGTGACCGTGCGCGAGAGGACGGCTCGCAAGCGTTGATCGACGATCTGGAGCAGCGCAGCGGCATTCGTCCTTTCGCCCCGCCCTACCTGACCGATGGCGACATCTGCATCGCACAGGTTGCGCATATCGTGACCTGGCTGGCCGACAGGCACGGGTTCGGCGGCGGGGACGAGCGCAGCAATCTCGAGCTGATCATGCTGCAGCTGACCATCACCGATATCACGGCCGAGGCGCACGATGTGCATCACCCGATCGCCGATGCGCTCTATTACGAAGACCAGAAGGACGCGGCCAAGCGCGTGGCCGAGGATTTCCGCGAGCAGCGCATGCCGAAATTCTTCCGCTATTTCGAGGATGCGCTGTCCGCCAACCACGGCCCCTTCGTGCTGGGCGAGAAGTGGTCCCACGTCGACACTTCGCTGTTCCAGCTGGTCGAGGGGCTGCGCTATGCCTTTCCGCAGCGCATGAAAGCGATCGAAGGCGATTACCCGAAGCTGATCGCCTGCCGCGATGCGGTGGCGCAGCTCGACGGGATCAAAGCCTATCTTGCGTCGGACCGCCGGATGGCGTTCAACGAAGACGGTATCTTCCGCCATTACCCGGAGCTCGACGCAGCATGATCTCAGGCCCCATCGAGGCGACCATCACGCCCACCAACCACGATCTGGGCGATTTCGAGGTGCGCCGCGCGCTGCCTTCGAAGAAGCGCCGCATGGTCGGGCCCTTCATCTTCGTCGACGAGTTCGGCCCCGCACATCTGCCGCCGGGCGGCGGGATGGACGTCCGCCCGCACCCGCACATCAATCTGGCGACGGTGACATGGCTGTTCGACGGCGCGATCAACCACCGCGACAGCCTGGGCACGGCCTCCACCATCCGGCCCGGCACGGTGAACCTGATGACGGCGGGCAGCGGAATCGTGCATTCCGAACGCTCCCCGGACGACGAGCGCAAGGGCGGAGCCCGCATGTTCGGCATGCAGACGTGGCTGGCCCTGCCCGACGGGCGCGAGGAGATCGCTCCCGCGTTCGAGGCGATCGACAATCTGCCCGAAATCGAGGACGGCGGCGCCCGCGCGATCGTCATCATGGGCGAATTGTGGGGCAGCCGCGCGGAAACGACTACCTATGCCGACACCATCTATGCCGAAATCGTGCTTGCGCCCAACGGCCAACTGCCGATCGATTCGCAGGCGGACGAGCGGGCACTGATGGTCGTGGAAGGCGAAGCCACGGTGGACGGCATCGAAATGCCCAAATACACCCTCATCGTCCTCAAGCCGGGCGATGCGCCTGCGCTCAAGTCCGAAAAAGGTGCACGGGTGATGCTCATGGGCGGCGAGAGCTTTGCAAGCGAGCGACACGTTTTCTGGAACTTCGTCAGTTCGAACCGTGACCGGATCCAGCAGGCCAAGGAAGACTGGAGCGCCGGCAAGTTCCCCAAGGTGCCGGGCGACGAGGAGGAATGGATTCCCCTTCCCGAGAAACCCAAGACGGTAACCTATCCCTGAGGCATCCCAGGTAGGAGCGGGCATGACGGAGCAATTTGCAGGCAAGGTCGCGTGGATCACGGGCGCATCCTCGGGCATCGGTGCGGCACTGGCACGCGCATGGTCCGACGCGGGGGCGCACATCGTTCTGTCGGGCCGCGACGAGGCGCGCCTTGCGCAGGTGGCGAAGGACTGCGCGACCGATACGCTGGTGCTGCCCTTCGATGTGCGCGATGACGCCGCGATGCGCGCCGCTTGCGAACAGGCAGTCGGCTGGAAACAGGGCGTGGACATCTTCGTCGCCAATGCGGGCATTTCGCAACGCAGCCGCGCGACCGAAACCGCGATGGAAGTCTATCGCAATATCATCGAGATCGACCTGACGGCGCAGATCTCCGCCACGCAGGCACTGCTCCCGCATTTCACGGGGCGCGGTAGCGGACATCTTGTGTTCGTATCGTCCGTTGCGGGCAAGATCGGCATTCCGCTGCGCACCGCCTATTGCGCCGCGAAGCACGGTCTGATCGGCTATGCGGACGCGCTGCGCGCCGAACTCTCGCAATCGGGCATATCGGTGCATGTCGTGTGCCCCGGCTCCGTCGCCACCAATGTCAGCCGCAATGCGCTGACCGCCGACGGAAGCGCGCGCGGGCGAAGCGACAGCGTGATCGAACAGGGCATGGCACCCGAAGAAGCGGCCAGGCGCATTATCGATGGCGTGGAAGAAGGCGAACGCGAGATCATCGTTGCACGAGGTGGCGAGAGCAGCTGGGGCGAGCAGCGCCGCACGCCCGACGCGCTGTTCGACGAGGTCGCGCAACTGGTCGCCAGCGGATATATGGACAGGATCGAGGGGGAAGACTGACAATGGAACAGACGCGCGTTACGCTCGCCAGCGGGATCGAACTCGATGTGGTGGACCAGGGGCCCAGGGATGCTCCGGCGCTGATCTTCCTTCATGGCTTCCCCGAAAGCCACCGCACATGGCGGCACCAGATCGCGCATTTCTCGGATCGCTTCCGCTGCATCGCGCCCGACCAGCGTGGCTATCGCGGTTCGTCCAAGCCGCGCGAGGTTGAGGCCTATACGCCCGACAAGCTGATCGGCGACATCTTCCAGCTGGCCGATGCGCTGGGGATCGAGAAGTTCACCATCGTCGGCCACGACTGGGGAGGCGCGATTGCCTGGGGCACTGCGATCAGCGGCCAGATGAACGGCCGGGTGGAGCGGGCGATCATCGCCAATGCGCCCCACCCCGCGATCTTCCAGAAACTCCTCTACCTCGATCCGCACCAGCGCGAGAGCAGCCAGTACATGCGCGGCTTCCGCGATACCGCGAACGACGATCTGGTGCGCGAAAAGGGCCTGGTCGGCATCCTGATGCAGGAGGTGAAGTGGGATCGCGCTTCGGCGATGGAGGACGAGGAGCGCGCCAAGCTGCTGGAGGAGTGGCAGGACCGCGCGGCGGCCTTCGGCATGCTCAACTGGTATCGCGCCAGCCCGGTCGTCGTCCCGCCGATGGATGCGCCTTTCGAGCTGCCCGAAGACTATCAGCCGCCGCAACTGCCACAGCTGACCATCCCCACCCTTGTCATCTGGGCGATGGACGACATTGCCCTGCCGCCCGCCAACATCGAGGGGCTGGACGCGGTGATCGACGATCTGACCGTGGCGGAAGTGCCCGATTGCGGCCATTTCGTGCCTTGGGAAGCGCCCGAAAAGGTCAACGCCGCGATGGACGCGTTTCTGGAGCGCACGGCCTAGTCGGCGGCAGAGGAGAAACCTTGCGAGCAAAGAGCCGCAAGGCCCGCATCGTCGAAAAAGGGTTCGAATTTCGGGCGCGGCGACGGCCCCTCGCCATCGTACTTGGCGGGCTGGCACCGATAGCCCCTGGACGTCTGCTTGATCGCTGGCCTGGGCATCCACGCGATATGCCTGGGCGAGCGGCTCAGGCTCGTCGGGAAATAAACGAGGCACAACACCATCTCGGGATGGAGCGCGCTCAGCTTTCCGACATATCCGTACACCGCCTTTTCGGTCTTCTCGGCCGTGGGATACAGGCCCTTCACCTGCACGGGCCGGATGGCGATGTCGTCCCCGCTGGCGAAGGTCGCGATCATGTCGAACCCGACATCGCGGTGGGGCAGATAAATGTTCCAGCCCGCGTCGGCCAGCACGCCGGCAACGTACATCTCCGCGAACTGGTCGCGGATCATGGTGCTTCCCATTCGACCCAGCTGCCGTGCGGGTGAGCGACCGCCAGCCTTTGCCAGTCTTCGCCTTCGCCCGACGTGCCGTTCCAGTAGCGCACGGACAGCTCGTGCCGGTGCGTATCGCGGTTGGCTTCCAGCGACACCCAGGCGAGCGGAGCCTCTTCGGTGGCCTTCCCGCCCGCGGCCTCCATCGCCCTGGTCACGATCTCGCGCTGATATTCGGGTACGTATTGCCACACGACCGAGTGCATGACGATCCGCGTGACACCCGCCTCCGGCGGTTCGGCCAGGACGCGCTCCACGAAGACATCCGCCGATTCGCGGGCCACCTCGGGCGGCATGGTGTCGGCAGCGGCAATCGCTGCATCCATGCGGGCGAATCGTTCGGTGAATTCGGGCCAGATATAGGCCTTCAGGCGCAGCGCCTGCGCAGGGTCCGTCAGGTCGACCGGCTTCACGTCGCATCCGCGCGCACCCACGATATCGTATTTCAGCGCGGGCGGGGGCGATCCGCGCCATTCGGGGGTCAGCCGCATCGACGCACCGCCCGGCCCGGCGGTGACGCCGCCCAGGTCGAAGAAATAGCGGCGCATCATCAGGTTGATCCCCGCGCTGGCCCCGATCTCGTTGAGCGCGAATTGCGCGGGGAGGCCCCTGTCCGCCAGCCACAGCATCGCCGCTGCATAGGCCCAGCTGCGGCCAGCCTCGTTCGTTTGCGGAGGCCCGTCGAGCCATGGCATCAGGAAAGCCTCGTGCCGCTCGATCGCATCGGCAACGATCTCGTCGGGATTGCTCACCCGCTGGTCGAGATAGATCGCCGAAAGCGCATCGTCCTCTCCCGCCAGATGCAGCGCGTGCAGCCCGCCCGCAATCCGCAGCGGCAGGGCATCGGCCAGCGGCGCGCCCGCCCACTTGCGGACCCGGCGCATCACCGCCCCGCCCCGCTCGGTCTCCAGCAGATCGTACAGCGCCTGGCAGATCGTGGCAGTCACCGGCGCGCCATTATCGCGGCAATAGGCGACCTGGTTCGCGAAGGCGCGCTGCACCGCGTCGAACCCTTTCGCCTGCGGATCGACCATCTCGTATTTCGCTTCGTCGCCTGACATAACTCGCGCGCAATTGCCCTTTCGTCTCGCTCGCCCTATCTGGCGCCCCATGCCGCAGAGCCAACTCACCTTCGCCGTGCCCAAAGGCCGGCTTCTCGACGATGCCCTGCCCGTGATGGAGCGCGCAGGCGTCGTGCCCGAGGCGGGTTTCCACGACAAGGCCAACCGTGCGCTGTGCTTCGCTACGACACGCGAAGATCTCCGGCTGATCCGTGTGCGCGCCTTCGACGTGGCCACCTTCGTGGCCCATGGCGCGGCGCAGATCGGCATCGTCGGATCGGACGTGATCGAGGAATTCGAGTATTCCGATCTCTACGCCCCCGTCGATCTGGACATCGGGCACTGCCACCTCGCGGTCGCCAAGCAGGCAGAGGATGCGGGCGACGTCGATGGCGAGAGCCACGTGCGCGTGGCGACCAAGTATCCCAGCATCACCCGCCGCCATTTCGAACGCCACGGCATTCAGGCCGAGTGCGTGAAGCTGAACGGGGCGATGGAACTTGCACCTTCGCTGGGCCTCGCGCGCAGGATCGTGGATCTGGTTTCCACCGGCACCACCCTGCGCGAGAACGGGCTGGTGGAAACGATGCGCATCCTCGACATTACTGCCCGGCTGATCGTCAACCGGGCTGCGCTGAAGACCGACAGCCGGGTGGCCGAACTTGTCGAAGCCTTCCGCCGGGAAGCGGAGGCGCGCGCGCAGGCCAAGGTGGCTGCGTGATGCAGATGCTCAATGCCGGCGCGGCGGATTTCGCCGAGAACTTCGACCGTGTGGTCAATGCGCGGCGCGAAAGCGCGGACAATGTCAGCCGCGACGTATCCGACATCCTTTCGCGCATCAGGGCGCGCGGGGACGAGGCGCTGGCCGACCTGACCATGAAGCTCGACGGTCATCACTTCTCCTCCGACGACGACTGGCGGGTGCCCGCCTGGCGGTGCGAGCGCGCCTACGAGGAGCTTGACGGCGAGCTGCGCGATGCGCTGGACCTCGCCGCGGCGCGCATTCGCTCCTATCATGAGGCCCAGAAACCCGGCCCGCGCGATTATACCGACAATGTCGGCATGCGGCTTGGCCATCGCTGGACGCCGGTGGATGCGGCAGGCGTCTACGTGCCCGGCGGACGGGCGGCCTACCCGTCCTCCCTGCTGATGAATGCGATCCCTGCGCGGGTCGCAGGGGTGGAGCGCCTGGTTGCGGTAACGCCTACGCCCAAGGGCGAGATGAATCCGCTGGTTCTCGCCGCCGCGCATATCGCGGGCATCGACGAGATCTGGCGTGTGGGCGGCGCGCAGGCGATCGGCGCGCTGGCCTATGGCACGCAGAGAATCGCGCCGGTCGATGTCATTACCGGCCCCGGCAATGCATGGGTCGCGGAAGCCAAGCGGCAGGTGTTCGGCACGGTCGGGATCGACATGATCGCCGGACCGAGCGAGATTCTGGTCATCGCGGACGACAAGAACGATCCCGCGTGGATCGCCGCCGATCTGCTCAGCCAGGCGGAACACGATCCCAGCTCGCAATCCATCCTCATCACCGACAGCGCCGATTTCGCAGCGCAGGTGGAAGATCAGGTCGATGTGCAGGCCGCGATGCTCGCCACCGGCAAGACCGCGCGCGCCGCGTGGGATGCGCATGGCGCGATCATCACGGTCGCCAGCCTCGACGATGCGATCCCGCTCGCCAACCGGCTCGCTGCCGAACATGTGGAGCTGGCCGTCGACGATCCCGAGGCGCTGTTTGCCAAACTGCGCCACGCGGGCAGCGTGTTCCTGGGCCGAATGGTGCCCGAAGCGGTTGGCGATTATGTCGCCGGCCCCAACCACGTCCTGCCCACGGGCCGCCGCGCGCGCTTTGCCAGCGGGCTTTCGGTGCTCGATTTCATGAAGCGGACCAGCTTTATCGAGGCGGGGCCCGATGCCCTTGCCGCGGTCGGCCCTGCCGCCATCGCCCTTGCCGAAGCCGAAGGGCTTCCGGCCCATGCCCAATCCATCAGGTTGCGTCTCAAGTAATGTCCAATCAGCGTTCCACCGCGCGCTCCGCCGCGCGCCTCGCCGCCGTCCAGGCGCTCTACCAGCGCGACATGGAAGGCACCGCCCTGCCCAAGCTGCTCGACGAGTTTCACCAGCACCGGCTGGGCCGCGAGATCGAGGGCGATACCTATGCCGACGCCGAGGTGCCCTTCTTCGACGATATCGTGCGCGGTGTGGATGCCCGGCGCGAGGAAATCGACCTGCGGTTGAGCGAGAAGCTGGCCGAGGGCTGGAACCTCAAGCGGCTCGACAAGACGATGCTGCAGGTGCTGCGCTGCGGTACCTACGAGCTGATCGCCCGCGCCGACATCCCGACCGGCGCGATCATCAGCGAATATATCGACGTGGCGAAAGCCTTCTTCGACGACCGCGAGGCCAAGTTTGCCAACGGCGTGCTCGACGCCGTCGGCAAGGCTGCACGCCCCTAGGTCGACGCGTAGATATTGCAGGTGAGGTAGGTCATCCCCGGCTTCGCGCTGCTTTCAACCAGCTGCACGATGGTATTCATGCCGTAGGAGCCGACCTCCCGCCCATCGACCTTCGGAATACCGCTGGGGCTGCTTTTCGCCGCCGCATCGTAATCGTCGAGCGGTTTATCCAGCAGTTCCTGCTTCCCATCGAGGTAGTATTGCTGGGTGAAGATCGCAGCGGGCATGGGATCGCCATATGCCGGGTCCAGCTCGGACAAGGTCCAGCCCGCCGCGTTGAGCCTGTCCGCCAGATCAGGCGCGTCGTCGAAATAGAGGCGAATCTCGACCCCATCGTAGGGCATATTTTCGGCAAGGGCCTGATGGATGGCCGCGTTGGCCCACAGGCCCCGCAGGGGTAGCCCGTTCCAGTCCTCTTCCAGCGGCAGGAAGATACCGGGCATCTGGTAGGGTTCGTCGGCCAGCGCGACCGCCCTGATGGGCGCCTTGCCTCCTGGCAAGGTGGCGCTGGCGGGTTTGGCGACGAGCATGCCGTAAGGCTCTCCCTCGCGTTCGGTCCGCATCATCGCCTCGACCACTCCGGCTGCCTTGGGCCCGAGTTCGCACTTGTCGCGATCGGCAAAGGCGAGCCAGGAATTCTGCGTTTCCACTTCGCTTGCCTGAGCGCTTGCCGGTTCCTCAACCTGCGCCCCATTCGCGTCGGCCTCGGCATTTCCGCAGGCTGCCAAAAGCGCTCCGAGCGCGACCATCGTTGCAAAACGCAAAACACCATCCTCCTTCGCAGCGCGACCCGCCGCCCATGCTTGCGATCGTCCGCGCCATGTCAAGCGGGCGCGCTCCATGCGCGGCGGCGTGACGCAAGGGCGCGCGGCTGGCATAGCGTACCGCAATGGCCGACGAACTTGCCTTCATCCAATCACTTCGCGCGCTCGCGCCGGACCCGGCGGCCCGCGGACTGGCGGACGATGCGGCCGTCCTGCGCATCGGCGAGGAAACGCTGGTTCTCACCAAGGACATGATGGTGGAGGGCGTGCACTGGCTGCCCGAACAATCGCTCGCCGATGTGGCGTGGAAGCTGCTTGCAGTGAACCTGTCCGACCTTGCGGCCAAGGGCGCGGAGCCGGTGGGCGTGCTGCTCGGCTATACGATCGGCGCAGATGATGCGGCCTTTCTCGAAGGGTTCGAAGAGGCGCTGCGTGCATTCGATGTACCGCTTCTGGGCGGCGATACCGTCTCCGGCGAGGGACCGCGCACATTCAGCCTCACCGCCATCGGCCGCGCCACTCATTTGCCCGTCGCGTCGCGTCGTGGAGCGCAGGTGGGCGACGCGGTGTATCTGTGCGGATCGGCAGGCGGTGCCATGATGGGTTTCGAAGCGCTTGCGGAGGGCGGCACGGCAGATGTCACGCCATTCACCCGCCCCATCGCGCTGCTGGCGGAAGGCCGCGCCCTCGCCCCGCTCGTCACCGCGATGATGGATGTTTCGGACGGCCTGCTGCTCGATGCGTGGCGGATGGCAGAGGCAAGTCGAACCACGCTGGCGCTGGATAGCCGAGCCGTCCCCCTCGCTGCACCGGAAGCACGGCGGAACGATGCGCTGCGCTGGGGCGACGACTATGCGCTTTTGTTCACCGCGCCTGCGGATGCGCAGCTGCCCGTGGCGGCAACGCGTATCGGCTCGGTCGAAGCTCGTGGAGAAACCCCGCTGCGGCTCGACGGTGGCTGGCACGATGGGCCCCAAGGCCTCGGCTACCAGCACTGAGCGCTAGAGCGCGGAGCAATCGACCCCGCGTTTTTCCAGGATCGGCTTCATCTCCATGTAGGCTGCCCTGGTCTTGTGATTGGGGATGCCCGGATGCAGGTGGTGGATCAGGTGCGTCTCCATGCACATCGACAGGAAATGGCCGACATGGCTCTTGAAGATGTTCGCCTGCACATACCGCTCCGTCTGGCCCTCCCGCGGGTGATGCGGCGCCCAGCTGAGGAAATAGCGGATGTAGCTTAGCCCCAGCTGACGGGGCAGCCACCAGCACACCGCCGCTGCGATGGCATGGCCGTTCCACGCCATGGTGAAGAGCGTGGCGAGGTAGATCAGCTGGACGACCATGGTCTGCTTCAGCGCGATGCGCGATTCCCGCGTATCGAGTGCCATGCACACCGTCTTGTAGCGGTTGATCGTGCCATCGACACGCGGCTGGCGGTTCCACCAGGTCTTGTACCAGGCCATCCACCAGTTGGGCGCCTCGTCGGTGTAGTCCGGGTCTTTCTCCGGATGGTTGCAGTGCTTGTGATGCTCCAGATGCGTCACCCGGCCCATGCTGAAGGGGACGGCGATCGGCAGCAGCGAAACCTCGCCGACCAGCTGATTGGCCCAGCGATAGCGGCTGCCGCGCTTGGCAATATTGTCATGCATCGCTTCGTGGCAGGTCACGTAACCGGCAACGGTCAGGAAGGTGGAGACCACCAGCGTGATCAGCGGATGGACCACGCCGAACATGGTGAGCGGAAACAGCGCGAGCCACATCGCGAAGCCACCCAGCGCGGCCACCACGTAGCCCCACATCGGCCCGCCCTGATACTTGGCGGCAATGGCGCGTTCCTGTTTCAGAAGATCGACGCGGGTGTGCCGGTCCAGCGTGTCGTCGGCAGCGAGCGGCAGGGCGGGACCGTCCGCCACCTGCCGGGCGAAAACTTCCTGCGAAATCGTATCGGGCGTCGAGGGATTGTCGGTCATATCCAGCGTCCCCTGATGGTCGCGTAGAGCCCCCAGCTTCCACCGATCAGCAGACCCAGCATGATCGGAGACATCCCCGACGGCGCCTCCCAGCCCCACACGGCCATGCTTTGTGCAACCAGCGGCGCGATGAAGCCGATGCCGAACAGAAACGGCATGATGGCGAACAGTTTCTCGAGGGCGACCTGCATGGCCATAACCTAACCTTAACCACGGAATCCCGCAAGACTCCGCGAGTCGTGGTGGTGAGTTGGGCAGAAATCGCGCGAGGGCTTGCACCGGACACCTGCCCATTCTAGCCATGCGGCTATTGGATTGCCGAAAAGAATGGCAACCCGTCGAATAGTCGTTCGGCGTATCTTGGGGGAGAAATAGGCGTGGAACTCGTTCTCGTCGCGATTGGACTGGGCCTGCTGGCCATCATCTACGGAATATTCACGAGCCGCCAGGTTCTCGGTGCCGGAGCAGGCAACGAGAAAATGCAGGAGATCGCGGGCGCGATCCAGGAAGGCGCGCGCGCTTACCTGAACCGCCAGTACACCACCATCGCCATCGTCGGCGTCGTGGTCGCGGTGCTGGTTCTCGTCTTTCTCAGCTGGATCCCCGCTGTCGGCTTCCTGATCGGTGCCGTGCTTTCGGGCGCGGCGGGCTATATCGGAATGAACATCTCGGTGAAGGCCAACGTGCGCACGGCCGCTGCGGCACAAAGCGGCTTGCAGCAGGGCCTCACGCTGGCGTTCCGCGCAGGCGCGATCACCGGCATGCTGGTCGCAGGCCTCGCGCTGCTGGCGATCGCGGTGTTCTTCTACATTCTGGCAGGCCCGATGGGCTTCGAGGCGAACAGCCGTGAAGTGGTCGACGGGCTCGTCGGCCTCGCCTTCGGTGCCTCGCTCATCTCGATCTTCGCGCGTCTGGGCGGCGGCATCTTCACCAAGGCGGCGGACGTGGGCGCAGACCTTGTCGGCAAGGTCGAGGCCGGTATCCCGGAGGATGACCCCCGCAACCCTGCGGTGATCGCGGACAATGTGGGCGACAATGTGGGCGACTGCGCGGGCATGGCCGCCGACCTGTTCGAAACCTACGTCGTCACCGTGGGGGCGACCATGGTTCTCACCGCCCTGCTGCTCACCACTGCGGGCGAGCTGCTGCTGCCGCTGATGTCCCTGCCGCTGCTGATCGGCGGCGCGTGCATCGTCACCTCGATCATCGGCACCTACTTCGTGAGGCTGGGCCGCAAGCAGAACATCATGGGCGCGATGTACAAGGGCTTCCTGGTGACCGCGATCCTCGCCATTCCGGCGATCTATGCCGTCACCGCATGGGCGCTGGGCGACATGGGGGCCGAGATCGGAGGCGGTGAGCTGACCACCTTCACCGGCATGGACCTGTTCTGGTCCGCCATGGTGGGCCTCGTCATCACGGGCCTGATCATCTGGATCACCGAGTACTACACCGGCACCGAGTACCGCCCGGTTCGCTCCATCGCCAAGGCATCGGAGACGGGCCACGGCACCAATGTGATCCAGGGGCTTGCGATTTCGCTCGAAGCGACCGCGCTGCCCACGCTGGTGATCGTGGCGGGCATCATCGTGGCCTACATGCTCGCCGGTCTGATCGGCATCGCCTACGCGGCGACCGCGATGCTGGCGCTGGCCGGGATGGTCGTGGCGCTGGACGCCTATGGCCCCGTGACGGACAATGCTGGCGGCATCGCCGAGATGGCAGGTCTGGACGACTCGGTGCGCGAGAAGACCGACGCGCTGGATGCGGTTGGCAACACCACGAAAGCCGTGACCAAGGGCTATGCCATCGGTTCGGCGGGCCTCGCCGCGCTGGTGCTGTTCGCCGCCTACACCACCGACATCGCGGAATATTTCCCGAACGCCGAAGTGAACTTCAGCCTCGAGAATCCGTACGTGATCGTCGGCCTGCTGCTGGGCGCGCTGCTGCCCTACCTCTTCGGCGCCATGGGCATGACCGCCGTGGGCCGTGCCGCAGGCGACGTGGTGAAGGACGTGCGCGAGCAGTTCGCGGCGGACAAGGGCATCATGGATGGCACCTCGCGCCCCGATTATGCCCGTACGGTGGACCTGGTGACCAAGGCCGCGATCAAGGAAATGATCGTGCCTTCGCTGCTGCCGGTCCTCGCGCCGATCGTGGTCTACTTCGTGATCACGCTGATCGCAGGGCAGGACAACGGTTTCGCGGCGCTGGGCGCGCTGCTGCTCGGCGTGATCGTCGGCGGGCTCTTCGTCGCGCTGTCCATGACCGCCGGTGGCGGCGCGTGGGACAACGCGAAGAAGTACATCGAGGACGGCAACCACGGCGGCAAGGGGTCCGAGGCGCACAAGGCCGCAGTGACCGGCGACACCGTGGGCGATCCCTACAAGGACACCGCAGGCCCGGCGGTGAACCCGATGATCAAGATCACCAACATCGTCGCGCTGCTGCTGCTCGCGGCGCTGGCGGCGGGTGCAGCCTGACCGAAAAAGGCAGGTACTCAACCGGTTACGAAGGGCGCGGCTCCACATAGGGGTCGCGCCCTTTTCTTTGCCGCCCCGACTTAAGCAATTCTCAGGTTTTCGTAGCTAGGCTTAACGCCACGGTAAGGCTCGATCGACGGGAAAGGCGGCGCAGCTGCGATGCTGGTGGATACGGATTTCGGCGATGCCAGCGGCCGTGCGCCCGGTCTGGAAGTCGCTTCGTGGAAGGAAGGAACGCCCGATCCCACGCAGTGGGACAGGCTGGCCCTTTCCGCGAGCGAGCCCAACCCCTTCTTCGAACGCTGGTTTCTGAAACCCTCGCTCGAAGCCTTCGACCCCGAGGGCAGCGTATCGCTTGCCCGATTGCGGTGCGGCGACCGACTGGTCGCGCTGGTCCCGATCAGGCTTTCGAGAAACTACTACGGGCGGCCTCTCCCGCATTTCTCCGTCTGGCTGCACGAGAACGCCTTCTGCGGCGTTCCCCTGATCGCGCGGGGGTTCGAGGCCATGTTCTGGTCCGCGCTCCTGCGCTGGGTCGACGAGCACGCGGGGATCGCCAGCTTCCTCCACCTGCCCGGATTGCCCGAAGGCTGCGCCCCGGACAGGGTACTTGCCGAGCTCGCCTGCGAGAGCGGACGCCCGCTCGGCACGGTCGAGCGGGAAGCGCGTGCCCTGCTCTCCTCCGAACTCGCTCCGGAAGACTATTACGAACAGTCCCTGCCGAACAAGAAGCGCAAGGAATTGCGGCGCCAGGCGCGCCGGCTGGGCGAACAGGGCAGCGTGACCGTGGAACGAGCGACGCACGAAGCGCAGATCGCCCCGTGGGCCGATGCGTTTCTGGAACTCGAAGCCGCCAGCTGGAAAGGGCGCGCGGGTTCCTCGCTCGCCAACGAACCCTCGCGCGCACAATTCTTCCGCGACACGCTGACCGGCGCGGCAGCGCAAGGGCGTGTCGAAGGATTGTCGATACGGCTCGATGGCGAACCGATCGCAATGCTGGTCACTTTCCTGACCCCGCCGGGCAGCTTCAGCTTCAAGACCGCCTTCGACGAACGCTTTGCGAAATATTCGCCGGGGGTCTTGCTGCAGAAGGAAAATCTGGATCTGCTCGAACACGGCGAAATCGCCTGGTGCGATAGCTGTGCGGCGCCGGATCACCCCATGATCGACCATTTCTGGCGCGAACAGCGCAGCCTCGTCTCGCGCAATGTCGCGATAGGCGGGCACCTGCGCCGCGCCATCGGAAGCCGCCTGATCTCATACGAAAGCCGCAGACTGGAAAGGTGCGTTGCCTCATGAATGCCGTGACGAATATCGCAAACGATACCACCGCAGGTCCCGAAGGCCAGGTATTCCCGGAGGAGGCGCGCACCGCCTTTGCCGCCGCCTATCCCGAACAGCCGCTGGTGATCCCGCATCGGCTACGCGACCATCCGCTGCTGGGGCTGGACGCGCTCGCCGACCTCGCCGGGCGGCTGCCGGAGAGCTCCATCGAGTATAATCGCGGCGATCTGCCGATCGGAATCGACGGAAAACCGGGCGCGACCGGTCTCTCCATCACCGACACGATCCACCGCATAGCGGAGACGAACAGCTGGGCGGCGGTCAAGAATATCGAGCAGGACGCGGGCTATCGCACGCTACTGCACGAACTGCTGGAAGAGCTGCGGCCCGCCATCGAGGCGAAGACCGGCGCAATGCTTCACCCGCAAGGTTTCGTGTTCATTTCCAGCCCCGATGCAGTGACGCCCTATCACTTCGATCCGGAGCACAATATCCTGCTCCAGATCACAGGCAGCAAGGTGATGACCCAGTTCCCGGCGGGCGATGGCCGCTACGCGCCTGACTGGATGCACGAAAGCTATCACCTCGGCGGACCGCGAGAGCTGACCTGGAGCGACGAACTTGCAACGGGGGGCAGCGAATATGCCATCGGCCCCGGCGAAGCGCTGTTCGTTCCCGTGATGGCGCCGCACTTCGTGAAGAACGGCCCGGCAAGCTCGATCTCGCTGTCGATCACCTGGCGATCCGACTGGAGCTATGACGAAGCCGGCGCGCGCTGCTTCAACGCGATCCTGCGCAAGGCTGGCATGGAACCTGCCCCGCCCAAGCGCTGGCCAGGCTCCAACCGGATGAAATGCGTCGGCTTTCGCGCCTATCGCAAGCTGTTCGGTCCGCCCGCGCCGCCGCTCGCCCCGAAATGAACGCGCTCAGCCATCCGACCCAAGG
The DNA here is from genome assembly GCA_002377695.1 of Citromicrobium sp. UBA3494. Lineage (GTDB taxonomy): Bacteria > Pseudomonadota > Alphaproteobacteria > Sphingomonadales > Sphingomonadaceae > Alteriqipengyuania. The sequence continues at coordinate 318,897 of DFQH01000001.1, forward strand.
CGACGCCACAGGCTCCGCCATCGACGCACTGGCCCACGCCGACGATCCGCGCCGCGCCTTCCTGCGCGAGCGATGGTTCAGCGCCGTCGACGATCCGAGTTTCCGCACGCACATCCTTGCGGGGAGTGACGGGCGCCCGTTGCTGGGCCTGGCCCTGGTCTCCAGGTCTTTCGGTCCGCTCTCCATCGCGCAGGCCGCCGGCGCCTATTGGCCGTTCCGCGGGCTTCCCATGCCCAGCGACACGAGCGCGAAAACGCTCACGGAAGCGCTGCGACAGCGCGGCGCGCGCGATGCGCTTGGCATGGCATGGCGGCTCGGCCCCGTGATAGCCAACGATCCGTCGGTGGACACATTGCGCCAAGCGGCAGTCCATGCAGGCTGGCATTGCGTCGAGCGGCCCGTGGGATCGCTCTTCTGCCTCGATCTGGTCGCCCTGCGCGCGTCGGGCACGTGGCCGTCGACCAAGGGCAAGCAGAAAGACCGCTGGCGTGTCCGCCAGCTCGAAAAGACCGGCCCTGTCAGCATCACGACCTATACCGGGCTCGACTGGAGCGCGCAGGATCGCGATGCCATTGCGCAGATCGAGGCTGCATCATGGGTCGGCCAGCTCGAACAGGGTGGCGATACCAAGTTCCACGACCCGGAGCTGCGCCGCTATTGGGAGCGCGTCAGCGAGGACCCGGCCGTCGCCGCGATGATCCGGGGGCATATCCTGTGGGTGGGTGAAACCCCTGCCGCCTTCACCTTCGGGCTGGAAACGGGCGACACGCGCTATTGCATCGCCAATAATTTCGACCGGCAATTCAACAAGTTCAGCCCCGGCCGCGTGCTGCTCTACCACGATTTCGAGGATGCGGCGGACCGGGGGTTCGCGCGGATCGACTGGGGGCTCGGCGATGGTGGCTACAAGAGCCAGATGGGCGCGCACGAGGATGCTTCGGTCGTGGACCTGCTGTTCGTGCGCAACCCGCTGGTGGCCCGGATCGCCGCCCCGATCTGGCGCCGCTGACAAGCGCGACCACGGCAGAGCATCGTCCAGGATCGACGGGCGCATCTCCGTATGGCTCCCTGTCCATTGTTCGATCGTTTCGCGGGTCGAATATCCCGGATTGCCCCTGTCCGGCGCTAACCTGCGTTGATTTTGCCTGCGCGAGCCCGCAAGGGACACCCCATGCCTTCTGATACCACTGCCGCGCCGCACGATGCCCCCTCCCCGCAGGACCTCACCGATGATCTGGTGAAACTGCTGAGCCCCGTCCGCGAAGGCGAGGACCGGTTTACCGGCCCGGCCCAGCCGGGCGGCCAGGGTCGCGTGTTCGGCGGCCAGGTCATCGCGCAGGCCCTGCAGGCGGCGCAGGCCACTATCGGCGAAGACAAGCAGGCGCATTCGCTGCATGCCTACTTCCTGCGCGGGGGCGAGGAAGGCCCGCCGATCGACTACGCGACAGAGCGCGATTTCGACGGGCGCAGCTTCGCCAACCGGCGGGTGGTGGCAAGCCAGGGTGGCACGCCCATTCTCAACCTCACCGCCAGCTTTCAGGCCCCGGAGGAAGGCCTGTCGCATCAGGCGGCACCCATGCCCGACGTCCCGGATCCCGAGGGCCTCGTGACGGACGACGAGGTGCGCGCGAAGGCGCTGGAAGCATTCGGAGAGAAGATGTCGGCGGGCCAGCGCGCCCTGATGATGCGCCCCCGGCCCATCGAAATGCGGTCCAGCGGGCGGCACCAGTGGCTCAACCCCGAACCGCGCGAACCGCACAGCTTCAGCTGGTTCAAGACGGTCGGCGGCCTGCCCGACGATCCTGCGCTGCACCGCGCGGTGATCGCCTATGCCAGCGACTATACCCTGCTGGGCACCGCCGTCCTGCCCCATGGCCTCTCGTGGATGAGGGGGGAACTGATAAGTGCCAGCCTCGATCATGCGATATGGTTCCATGCACCGGCGCGCGCGGACGAGTGGCTGCTGTACGAAACCGACAGCCCATGGTCGGGCAGCGGCCGCGGATACAACCGGGGGCGTATCTTCACGCGCGACGGCGTGCTTGTCGCCAGCACCGCCCAGGAAGGCATGATCCGTCAGGCGCGCCGCAAGTCGGGTTCCGAATAAGCCTTTGTCAGATCCGGAACGAGCTGGCTCAAGCTCCGTTCGGCTTGCATGGATTTTGAAAAACAGCAGCAGGCCTTCCGCACCTCCAAGCCGTCCCTGATCGGGCGCGGGTTCGAGAAGATCACCAATCCGGTAGGCGGGGCGGTCGCGGGCCTGGTCCCCAACAGCCTCGTGCGCGGGGTTCTGCAGGGCATGGACCGGGCGATCGGAACGCCGCAGCTGATCAAGTTCGACCACGACCTGACCGATCTGAAGGCCTGTCACGACGCAGCCGAGCGGGTCGCCATCGCCACCCGCGCCATCAGCGGGACGACCGGCGCGGCATCGGGCATAGGCGGCATCCTGACCATGGGGCTCGACATTCCGGCCACCATCGCGCTGGCGCTACGCTGCATCCGCGATACGGGCCGCGCCTATGGCTACGACGGGAAGGGCGCGCGCGAGCGGCTGTTCCGTCTGCAGGTGCTCGAACTGGCCAGCCTGAACGACCGCGACCAGAAGGCAGAGAGGATCGCGGTCCTGGAAGCCGGAATCGCGGCCGACGGGAGCCTGACGGAGATTTCTACGGACGATATCGAACCGATCATCGAACAGGCGGTGGAACGCGTATCGCGTGCGCTCGCCATCGCACTTTTCCGCCGCCGGGTGGGCGCGGTCGTCCCGCTGGTGGGCTCGGTGATCGGTGGCGCGGTGAACGTTTCCTTCCAGGGGGACGTGGGTGAGGCAGCGCGCTTCGCCTTCCAGGAACGCCGTCTGCGCGCCGGCAAGGCCTGATCGTTCAGTCGCGCCGCCGCAGCCGCGCGGTGGCGAATTCCCAAATCGTATGCGGCTGCCGATGGTCGGGAATTCCGGTCACGATCGGCTTTCCGTCGGGCGCCTCATACGTCCCGAACATCTTGTCGAAAACGACCAGCAGACCGCTGTAATTGCGGTCGAAGTACTTGGGATCCATGCTGTGATGGGTCCGGTGAAAATTGCGGTCGACGATGATCTTGCCAAGCGGCCCCAGGCTCAAAGGCGCGCGGGTATGGTGAAGCTGGCCGTAGACCGTTTCCAGCGCGACCAGGACGGCAAATGTCTGGTATTCGAACCCGATCAGCGCCGCCATGATGATTGTAGCGGCCCTGCCCACCAGATCGTCGACCGGATGAACGATATTGGTCACCGCATCCAGATCCTCGATGCTGTGATGGACGGCATGGAAATGCCACAGGAACGGAATTTCGTGGCTGGCGCGGTGCTTCCAGTAGTTGAAGAAGCCCTTGATGACGATGAAGAGCAGCGCCAGCACGATGTCGAACACGAAGCGCAGGCTTTCCGGCAGGGCGTCGGTTCGCAACGCCAGGAGCGGATCGAACAGGCCCATCGGCAGGACCATCTGGATATAGGGATTGGCGAAGAAGTAGAAGCCCACCATGCCGACGTGGATCGCGACGATGAAGCCGATCCATCTCACGCTTTTCGGCCAGCCGACCAGCACGGTTTCCAGCGCGAACCACGCCCCGATGATGATGAGCGCATTGCTCGCCAGCAACAGGCCCCATCCGGCAACGCTCAGCCCCCCGAGAGCGAAGCCCGCTACTCCACCTTGTGCGAAATACCGCGAGGCGAGCCCGGACAGTTCGCCAAGCATTTCAGCGCGCCATTCACCGGTTAGCGCCGGGATAAGGGCCACCGCGATGGCGAAAGCGGCCGCAAGCCATAGGATCGCGCGCGCGTCGCCCTCTTCTTCGGACGCCACGATGCCGCGAAATTCGCGGACAGCCGAACGGAATGGCCTCGCCCCCAACATGACCACGCATGATAGAGGATAATCACGCGATGGGTCCAGACATCACAGCGGGCGCCTTCACCCGGGCGCGCTCTCAGGAACCCGCGTGATAGAAATCGAACACTTGCTGCGCCACTGCATCGCTGATGCCGGGCGCGCGTTTCAGATCGTCGAGCGCCGCCGCGCGCACCTTGCTGGCGGTGCCGAAATGCAGCAGCAGCGCGCGCTTTCTCGCAGGGCCAATCCCCGGAATCTCGTCCAGGGGTGAGGCGCTGATCGCGCGGCTTCGTTTCGCCCGGTGCGCACCGATGACATAGCGGTGCACCTCGTCGCGCAGGTTCTGGAGATGGAACAGCAGCGGCGAATTGACCGGCAGCGTCTTCTCTCGCCCGTCGGGAAAGTGGAACACTTCACGGCCCTCGCGCCCGTGGTCTGGCCCCTTGGCGATCGCGATCAGCGGGACGTTATCGATCCCCATCTCGGCCAGCGTATCGCGCACGGTGCTCATCTGCCCCTTACCGCCATCGAGCAACACGAGATCGGGCCACACGGTCTCGTGGCTGTTGCGCTTGCCCTCCTCGCCATCGGGGTTTTCCGCCAGATTGCGGAAACGACGCTGCATGACTTCGCGCATCATCCCGAAATCGTCGTTGGTCTGCGCGGTCTTGATGTTGAACTTGCGGTACTGGGCCTTCTCGAACCCCTCGGGCCCAGCGACGACCATCGCGCCCACAGCCTTTGCGCCCTGAATATGCGAGTTATCGTAGATCTCGATCCGCTGCGGCGGCTCTTCCAGCTCCAGGAATTCAGCCAGATCGCGGTTGAGCTTTGCCTTGGTGCCAGTCTCCGCCAGCCGCCGATCGAGCGCATCGACCGCATTGCGTTGCGCCTGCTCCATCAGCCGCCGCCGGTCGCCACGCTGGGGCACCGAAATCTCGACCTTGTGCTCCGCCGCCTCGCATAGTGCCTGCGCCAGCAGATCGCCCTCGGGCAGCGCGCGGTCGACCAGCACGGTGCGCGGTGGGGGCACTTCCTCGTAGAATTGCATGATGACGCGGGCGAGCACCTCGTCCTTGTCGACGTCCTGCGTATGCGTGGGGAAGAAGGCGCGGTGGCCCCAGTTCTGGCCACCCCGGATGAAAAACGCCTGCACCGCGATCTGGCCGCCCTTGGCAGCGAGCGCGAACACGTCCGCATCGCCCACGCCGGTGGCGTTGACCGCCTGCGAGCCCTGGATGAAGGTCGCCGCGCGCAGCCGGTCGCGCAGGATCGCGGCGGTTTCGAAGTCGAGCTTCTCCGCCGCCTCGGCCATCTGCTTTTCGAGGTCCTGCTGCACCGAAGAGGATTTCCCGCCGAGGAAATCCTTCGCCTGGCGCACCAGATCCTCGTACCCCTCCTCGTCGATCCGGCCCACGCACGGCGCCGAGCAGCGCTTGATCTGGTACAGCAGGCAAGGCCGGTCGCGATTGTTGAAAAAGCTGTCGGTACAAGACCTTAGCAGGAACAGCTTCTGTAGCGCATTAAGCGTCTTGTTGACCGAACCCGCACTCGCAAACGGCCCGTAGTAGTTGCCCTTGGCACGCCGCGCGCCGCGATGCTTGTGGATGCGTGGGAAGGCATGGTCGGCGCGCAGCAGGATGAAGGGGAAGCTTTTATCGTCGCGCAGCAGCACGTTGTACGGCGGTCGGTAACGCTTGATGAACTGCGCTTCGAGCAGCAGCGCCCCAGCCTCCGAATTGGTGGTGACGATCTCCATGCTGCGTGTCTGGCTGACCATCCGCTGGAGACGGTTGGTGAGCGCGTTGATCTGCGTGTAGTTCGCCACCCGCGCCTTCAGGCTGCGCGCCTTGCCGACATACAGAACGTCGCCCCGCGCATCGAGCATGCGGTACACGCCGGGGCGCGGCGGCAGCGTACGCACCGTCTCGCGGATCGCGTTGACCCCGGCCTCGAGATCGGGCTGAGCGCTCGCAACCGTGTACGCGGCGCGTTCCTCGTTGAAACGCTCCTTGCCACGCGGATCGTGGGGACGGTTTGCCTTGCTGTCCGACATCGCCCGCTAGATAGGCGGCGCGCCCACTGGTTGCCAGCCGGCGGGGCGGGTTATCCGCTCACGCAGTCTCGTCCGCCAGCTTCGCCCTCGCCCACGCTTCGAACTCGGTTCCGAGCGCCTCCAGCGTCGTCGGCAGGCCATTCTCCCCACCCGACTGCGCCAGCCAGCCGCCCAGATCGCCGCCATCGCGATAGGCCTCCGCGATTGTGTAGAGGATGCGCGGATCGCCGCTCGTCTCCATAAAGTAATCGATGAACAGGCGGGTCTGTCTATAGAACTCCGCAGGCTTGCCGCCGCTCGCTTCGAGAAAATCGTCGGCCTCGTCGCCCGACAGCATCACCGCCCCGGTCGAGCCGCGTTTCAGTGTCTTCAGCGCCTGCGCGGATTGCAGCAGGGGGTGGTCCATCGAAAGGTAGGTATCGAGGGGGAATGCCAGAACCGTGCCGTCTGCATCGTAGGCCTCACGCGCGGCAGCATAGCGGCCGCGGGTCTGAGCGTCGTTTTCCAGGGCGACCGCCGCTGCTTCGTCGAGCCAGTCGGGTGCACTCGAACCGTAGCGCGCGCTGGAATCGGCAGAACCCGTCTCGCGCCCGTCGAAATACCTATTGAACAGCAGGTGCCCGATTTCATGGGCGATTGCGCCGTCTTCCATCTGAGGGTCCGCATGGGCGGGAGCGGACTCTTCAGCCTTGGCCAGCGCCTGCTGAACCACCGCAGCGCGCTGAGCTTCCGGCAGGGAGGCCGTCTGCGCTTCCACCTGCGCAACGATGCTGTCCCTGAGCATTGCGGCCTTCGTCTCGTTGTCGATCCAGGGAAGCGGCTTGTAGCCATCGGCGACGAGCGCCGCTGTCAGCTCCGCAGAGACCTCAGGCTGCAGCACCAGCGCAACCTTCTGCTCGCTTGGGACGAAGTAATCCTCGAAAATTGCGAAAGCACGCGGGAACACCTCCGCGTATTCGGACGCACGAGCCGCTGCGCCGATAACCGCGCCCCCGTCTACCGTTTCGCATCGCAGATCGCCGATCACCCCGGCTTCGCGCCATTCGCTGCACGACCCATCCTCCGCCTGAGCCGATCCGGCGATCGCCACGAACGCTGCTGCCGCGAAAATTGCTTGAAAACGCATCTGCACATTCCTCCCGTCTACACTTGTAGTCCACACGGAAGGTTTATCGGCTGATCGGCTGAACCACCGATTTACGTGGTCAGAAAAGCTTGCGGAATTCGATCTCGAACGTGCGGCCCAACGGGTCGATCAGGGCAGGCTGGAAGCGGATGGGAACCACCCCGTTCCCGTCCGTCACCTCTTGCCGCGTGTCGAAGAGGTTATCGATCCGCAGGGACATGCGCGCTCCCTTGAAGAAGCCCGGTTGCTCACCCACCAGCCATTCCTGCTCTTCCAGATTGACGAACATGCGCAGATCGAAGGTCACCAGATCGCCGAAGATCAGATCGCTCGACCCGGTCGCCGAATTGCCGTCGATACGCGTCCCGCTCTGGTAATTGCCGCTCAGCCGCGCGCCGATACCCTTATAGAACAAGCCGCCCTCCAGCTCGACGCGGTGACGCGAGATGCCGCCGGACTGGCCCGAGGCATCGCCGTCGAGGAAGTCCAGCACAGGCACACCCGCCGCGATGAGCGCGGTATTCTCGAATTCGATGGAATGATAAAGGCCGAACTGCCAGCGGCCCTGCCCGTCGTCACCGCGACCGCCACCGCCTCGCCGGCCACCGCCACCTCCGCGGCGCCTGCCTTCGGATGCTTCGCCCTCGCCTTCTGATTCACCTGCCTGACAAACGGCCTCCCGCAGCCGGGCCAGACGCTCTTCGTTGATGGAGCCGTCCTCGTTGGTCAGGCGCTGGCGCAGGCGTTCCGGCAGGGCGGAGATATCGAGGGGCGTATCCCCGCCGGGCATGGTGCACAGCGTCTCGCGGATCGCTGCCACCTGCGCGGGGTCGAACCCGTCGGGCCCGCCCGGCCCCATGCCGGGGCCTTCGGTGTTGCAGAACCGCTCGCGCGCCTGCGCCAGCCGTTCCTCGTTCACCGATCCATCCTCGTTCGTCAGGCGATCGCGGATGAACGCAGGCAAGGCGGAAAGATCGGGCACGGTGCCCGGCTCCGTGGAGCAGAACTGCTCGCGCATCTGCTGGAACTGCTGCGGGTCCATACGCCCCGTTGCGGGCCCACCGCCAGAACCGGCGCCACCGCGGGCACCCGGCCCACCAGGGCCACGCGCAACTTCTTCGGGCGCCTTGCCGACGCGACCGAACATGTTGATGCCATAGCGGAGGCGCCTGCTGTTACGCTCCGCATAGGTAATCGGCCTCTGGTCGAGCGCGACCAGCCTGCCCGTGCCGTCGCGCGTCACACGGCCGGGAAAGGCCGCTTCGATATCCGCGGTGAGCAACGGGAAGCTCTCGGTGGTATCGCGCGAGCTGTTGTCGAAATATTCGACCAGGATGTTCGACCGTTCGAACAGGTCCAGCTCATAATTCGCGCTCAGCTTGATGTCGTTCTGCGAGGATGCGGGCAGCAGCGGATTGCCGCCGCTGGTCACCGTGGCAAGCACGCTGTCGCCGGTTGCGAAATCGAACACCGGAACGTTGAAGGTTTCGACCACGGGATCGCCAAGCGCGCTCAAGCTGGGGGCCTCGTCGCGGTTGATCCAGGTAACACCCAGAGTCAGCCTGTCGGTCAGATTCCAGGTCAGGCCCAGCGTCAGATCGGTGAGGGTTCCGAAATCGGAAAGATGGTCGATTCCCGCTGCCGCATTGAGCGTTATGTCCCCTACCGCGCCGAGAAAGCCTTCCCGGCTGCTGGTAAGCGGGACGGCAAGATTGACCCCGCCGTTGATACGGCCCCGCGTCAGCTGCGTCGCGCCGAGTGCGGTACGCGTATCCTCGCTTTCGATCCGGTTCCACTTGTACCCGCCATCCACGGTCAGGTTCACCTCGCCCGCGGGAAGAAGCAGCGGGCTGCCACGCAGGGTGGCCAGCGAATCGACGGTGTAGGTGGCGCTCGAAGCGCGATCGAAACCATTGGTTGCGATTGTCGGCAGCGGGCCATCGATGGCAAGCGTTCCCGCCGCAGCCTGGGCGACAAGCGCCGAAAGGTCGCGCCGCCTGTCGATATCGGTTTCGCTCAGAGTGTGATTGGCATCGAGCGTCAGATCGAGTTCGAATTCCCCGATCGGCTGGCGATAGGCCCCGCCGCCGGAAAAGCTGGTGGTGCGCGACAGGCGCTCCAGCGGATTGGCATCGATCGCGCGCACCGCGCTGGCACCGCCAGGCCCTGGCTCGGTCAACGTGACGATGTCGAGGCCCGAAAGCGAGCGCGAATTGTTCTGCGATGCCGACAGGTTGACCGATACCGACTTGGCCTTGCGGCCTTCGCCGATCCCCGTGTTGAACGAGCCTTCCAGTTCGTAGCTCTCCCCTCCTGCGCGAAGCGTGCGGAAGGCTGCGGGGTCGGGATCGGTCGGCACCGTCGGCTGGGTGCCGGGCGTCTGGACGATATCACGCTCGTCCTCGGTCAGCGGGCCCTGCGTGTTGAACTCGGCCGCAATGTTGTACCGGCGCGGGCCGTCGATCACCAGCTGGGCAAGCTCGACCTCGCCATTGGGCGCGCCGCCCGCGAAGGAATTTCCATATTCCAGCTCCACCTCGCGGCTGCTGAAATTGTCCTTCAGGATGAAGTTGATAACCCGCTGATCCGCGCTGTAGCCGTATTCCAGCGCGACCTCTTCGGGAAACACCTCGACCTTTTCGATGGCTTCGGGCGGATAGCGACGCAGTTCGCGGAAGCTGGCGACGCGCTGTCCGTTGACCAGCACCACCGGCCTGCCCCCGCCGCGACCCCGGGCCGATCCGGTTTGCGGAGCAAGCTGGGCAATCAGGTCGGTCAGCGAATCCGCGCCGTAGGAGGCAATATCGGCTTCGGTCAGTTCGACCACTGGTGGAACGTCGGTATCGACTGCGCCGCGCTGGCGCTGGGCCGTTACCACGATCACATTATCCGACACATCGTCGGCAGGCTGTTCGGACTGTGCGATATCGGGTGCATCTGCCGGCATTTCTTGGGCCAGTGCAGGGGCGCAACCGGCAGCAGCCAGCGCCATCACGGAAACCCGTGCGGTCAACTTCGAATAAAACTGCATGGGGACGTGTATTCCTCAACAAAGTCAGCTGGCCCCCGCGACCGGCCCTCGCAGCCAGCCGATCCGAAAGCAAACCCCGGCACGTAACGAATTGTCGCCGGAACCTTTCCCGTTGCTGACGCGCACTTCCCTTTTCGACCCATCATCGCTAAATCGCCGGAAAATTCGACGAACTGCATAAGGACAAGATCACTTCATGGCGAAAGAAGAGCTCCTCGAAATGCGCGGTCGGGTTGTCGAGCTGCTGCCCAACGCGATGTTCCGGGTAGAGCTTGAGAACGGCCACGAGATTCTCGGCCACACGGCCGGCAAGATGCGCAAAAACCGTATCCGTGTACTCACCGGCGACGAAGTGCTGGTCGAACTCACGCCCTACGACCTGACCAAGGGCCGCATCACCTACCGCTTCATGCCGGGCCGTGGCGGCCCCGGCCCGCAATCCACGCCTCCGGCCTGATCGCGAAGGCGCACGCGCGCCATGAATCGCACCCTCGTTCTGGCAAGCTCCAGCCCGCGCCGCCGCGATCTGCTCGCGCAGATCGGCGTGGTGCCTGACGCCATTCGCTCGCCCGATATCGACGAAAGCCCGCGCAAGGGCGAACTTGCCCGCCCCTATGCCGAACGCATGGCGAGCGAGAAGGCACTCGCCGTGCCACGGCAGGAAGGCGAGGTCGTGCTCGCGGGCGATACGACGGTCGCGGTAGGCCGCCGCATCCTGCCCCAGGCGGAGAACGAAGGCGATGTTGCCCGCTTCCTGCGGCTGCTTTCGGGCAGACGGCACCGTGTCCACTCGGCCATCTCGGTGATCGACGCGAACGAAAAGCAGCGGACCCGGTGCGTGACGTCGCAGGTGAAGTTCAAGCGCCTCTCCGAAGAGGAAATCGCCGCCTACGCGGACAGCGGCGAGGGAATCGGCAAGGCAGGCGGCTATGCGATACAGGGCCGTGCGGCCGGATTGATCGACTTCCTTGCCGGCAGCCATTCGGGCGTGGTCGGCCTGCCGCTGTTCGAAACGCGCGCTTTGCTGAAGGCTGCGGGAATCGCGCTTGGCTGAGTGGCTTGTCGAGGACGGCATTGGTGAGGAACGCGCCTTTCGCCTGAGCAATGACGGGATCGAGGAGCTGCGACTGCGCTGGCCGGCCCAGGGCCTGTTGGCAGGCATGGTCGGCGATGCTGCGCTGCTCGAACGGCCTGGCCCGGATGGCCGGGCGCGTGTGCAGTTTGCGTCGGGCGACCAAGCGTTTGCTCGCAGCATCCCGCGCCAGGCCAGCGTCGGCGCACAAGTGCGTGTGCAGGTGACGCGAGAGGCCATCGCCGAACGGGGACGACTCAAGCTCGCACAGGCGCGCCACACCGATGCCGCGATCTGCGATGCCCCGTCGCTGGCGGACCAACTGGCAGTAGAGGGCCACGATGTACGGACCGCAGCAACCCCCTCGCCATCGGCCGACTGGGATGCTCTGTGGGCCGATGCGGCGCAACGCGAGGTGATGCTGGCCGGTGGCAGCCTGCTGCTCGCCGAAACTCCCGCGCTGACCCTGATCGACGTGGATTGGTGGGGTGAAGATCCTTCCGCCGTGACCGGCGCGATTGTCCGCACGCTGCGCCGGTTCGACCTGGGCGGAAATATCGCGATCGATTTTCCGACCGTCTCGACCAGGGCGGAACGCAAGGCCATCGACGAGCAGTTGGGGATCTTCCTGCAGGACTGGCCGCACGAACGTACCGCCATGAACGGATTCGGCCTGGTCCAGATCGTGCGCCGGCTCGAACGCCCGTCGCTCCTCCACCGAATCGCTCGCGACCGCAGGGGCGCGGTGGCGCGCCTGTTGCTGCGCCGAGCGGAAATGCTGGAGGGCGCGGGCCAGATAGCACTTTATGCGCAGCCGTCGGTGCTCGATTGCCTGCGGGCCGACTGGCTCGAAGAACTGCGGCGGCGTACCGGACGACAGGTCACCCTGCGGGCCGATCCCGGCCTTGCGTTCGACGCACCGCACGCCCAGATCGTGCCGCTATGAGCACGAAGCCCTGCCCGATCTGCAAAACGCCGAAACAATCCGAGGAATACGCCCCCTTCTGTTCCGCGCGGTGCCGCGACAAGGACCTGAACCGCTGGTTCAACGATGGCTATTCGGTGCCCGGGCCGCCCGCAGATCCCGAAGATATCGCCCGCGATGTTGATCAGGGGCACGACTGAGGTTCGATAGGGCTTGCCAAGCCCCACGCGCTTCGCCATAGGCCCGCACTCATTCGCTCGCCGGACCATTCGCCGCTTGGCTGGTCCGCCGTCGTGGCGACGCCCGGGTAGCTCAGTGGTAGAGCAGACGACTGAAAATCGTCGTGTCGGTGGTTCGACTCCGCCCCTGGGCACCACCACCCCCTCCCCAGCGATGGCTTTTTCCCGATTGTCCGCAATTTCCGTTTTCTGTGGCCAAGAAAAGCCATGGTGCTTGAGGAAACGCGCGCCCTATCTGCGGCATTGACCCTTCGAACATCGAACAATCCGCGAAAGGAAGCGCATGACCAAGATTCTCGTTCTCTACTATTCCTCCTACGGCCACACCTCCACGATGGCGGAAGCCGTCGCCGAAGGCGTGCGTGAGGCTGGCGCCGAGGCCTTTATCCGCCACGTGCCCGAAACCGCACCCGAAGAGGTGGTCAAGAATGCAGGCTTCACCGGAATGCCGGGGCACGAGGTGATCTCCGGCCCGGACGAACTGGCAGAATACGACGGCATCGTGGTCGGCTCCCCCACCCGCTATGGCCGCATGACCAGCCAGATGGCTGCCTTCTGGGATACGACCGGCGGGTTGTGGATGAAGGGTGCGCTGATCGGCAAGGTCGGTGCGGCGTTCAGTTCCACCGCCAGCCAGCACGGCGGGCAGGAAACCACGCTGATGTCCATCCTCACCAACCTGCTGCACATGGGCTGCACGATTGTCGGCCTCGATTACGGTTTCCAGGATCAGATGGGCGTCGATGAGGTCAAGGGCGGATCGCCCTATGGCGCCACGACGATTGCCGATGGCGATGGCAGCCGCCAGCCGAGCAAGGCAGACTTGGACGGCGCGCGCTACCTCGGCAAGCGCGTGGCGCAGACCGCAGCGAAACTGCACGGCTGACGCACCGGATTTTCCCAACAGGCGTGGACCGCATGGACCGGCGGCCAGAAGGGAAAAAGCGCGCCGCCCGGGTGAAGCGAAAACCGGACACGCTTATCGCGGGGCGAGCCACCATGGCTCGCCCCGCTTTTCGTATGCGCGGACGGAACCGCAGATTGATCAGAGCAAAGAACGAGGGAACGCTGGCGAGACATCGGCATGCAGGACAGCGCGGGTGCTGAAGACCCCTTGCGCTGGCGAGTACTTTATGTTTTAAAGTGCCTATCAAAGCAAAGGAGGACCAGATGATTCGCAACTCACTCTTCGCCACCGCCGCGCTCGCCCTCGCGAGCGCAGCCAGCCCCGCGCTTGCAGACACGGTCACCGTAACGCTGACCGACTTGCGCCCAGACGCGGGCGCGCTCTACATCAGCCTGCAGAGCGAGGCACAGTTCATGCAGGAAGCCGCAACCGCCGAAAAAATGCTCGAAAACCCGCAGGATGGCACGGTCACCGTGACGTTCGACGACGTGCCCGAAGGCCGGTACGCCCTGATGGTGTGGCACGATATCGATGGTGATGGCACCTTCAGCATGGGGCCGATGGGCCCGACCGATGGCTGGGGAATGATCGGCGCAAGCGAGCTGCGCGGCATGCCGAGCTGGGATGCGCAGAGCTTCACTCTCGATGGCGTCGCCACCATCACCGAACCCGTGCTCTATCCGGGAGACGCCCAATGAGCATCGCGCCCTCCCAAAGCGCACAGGAAGACCTGCGCATGATGCGCGAACTGGCGGAGGAGGGGCGCGTGCGCCCTCTCCTCGGCGGGCGCGAATTCGTGATCTTCGGTGTCGCCATCGCTCTGGCCGGCCTGCTGCATGCGGCACTGGTTTACCGCCTCCTGCCATGGCCACCAATGGCGCTGGCCGCCATCTGGTTCGGCACGATGATGCTGGCGGTGCTGGTCGCAGGCATCGCGCGCTCCGGGCGCGGCAGGCCGACGACCGCCAATCGCGTGGAAATGGAGGTCTGGCGCGCCGGCGGCTATGTACTCGGCGCGCTGGCACTCAGCATCTTCGCCTATGGCATGCTCGTCCTATCGCGCTCGGGCAGCGACCAGGGATTCTTCCTCTTTACGCTGCTCCCACCTATCGTCTTCGGTGTATACGCCATCGCCATGGCGGCGAGTTCGGCGGCAGCGCGCGATCCATCACTGCGCGGCTTTGCCATCACCTCCGTCGCCCTGCTGGTAGTCACGACGCTGCTGGCAGGATCGGCCACGCAGTATCTGGTGATGGCGGCAGGGGCGGTGATGGTATCCATCCTGCCTGGGCTCATGCTGCTGCGGCGTGAGCGCGAACATGGCTGACCTCCCCCTCGACTACCGCGCGATCGACGATACGATCCACGGGCGCGTGCGGCTGGCCACCATGGCCTACCTGTCGAGCGCGGAATGTGCCGATTTCGGCGAGCTGCGCGCGCGAACCGGGGTCAGCGACGGCAACCTCTCGGTCCACCTGCGCAAGCTCGAAGATGCGGGCTATGTGGCGATCGAGAAGCGCTTCGAAGGCAAGAAGCCGGTCACAACAGCCTGCCTTACCGAGGTCGGGCGCGAAGCGTGGATCGCCTATCTCGACCGGATGAAGGCCATGCTGTTCGGGGCGGACCCGCCCGCTTGACGAATCGAAGCCGTCCCCTCCCAGACACAAAAAAGGGCCCGCAAAGGGGCCCTTTTCTACGTTTTTTGCCTGGATCGGCTTAGCCGAAAATCCAGTCCCAGATCGAACGAAGCATGGTTAATCTCCTCTTTGATGGAGCTTTTATCTATCTTAACCATGTTCGTTAGTAAAGCATTAACCAATATCCCTGAGCGACAAGCCTCTCTCCCGCTCGCCCTGCAGGATCTCGATATACTCGGCGAGCCATAGCGGGTGGGAGATGTAGTATCCCTGGCCATAGGTGCAGCCCATCTCCGCCAGGCGTTCGTAGGTCGCGCGGTCTTCGATCCCTTCGGCCAGCACGGCTACGCCGGCCTCCCGAGCGGAATGGATCACCCCACCGACGATCGCGCGCGCGCGGCGCGAATTCTGGAGGCCTGCAACGAATTTCCGATCGATCTTGATCTCGTCGAACGGCAGTTCGAGCCACGCGTCGAAATTGGCGCTGCCGACGCCGAAATCGTCCAGCGACAGCTTGAAGCCAGCACTCTTCAGACGATCGACCACGTCGCGCGCGATGCCCAGATCCTCGATCCGCGCGGTTTCTGTCAGCTCGATCGTCATCAGTCGCGGATCGGTCCGATAGGCCTCCAGTGTTTCCAGAGCGATCTGGGCGATGCGATCATCGACCATTTGCACCGCCGATACGTTGACCGAAATCCGCGGCAGGAGTCCCTGCTCGTGAATCGACGCTACGGCTCGGCACGATTTTTCGAAAATGCGGCGCGTCAGATTGTCCAGCCGTCCCATCCGCTCGCATTGCAGGATGAAGGAGGAAGGAGGAACATCGACACCGTCGGGATCGCGCCATCGGGCCAGCACTTCCGCACCGATGATGGAATGCGTCGCAAGATCTACCTGCGGCTGAAGCTTGATCCCGATCTGATCGTCGGCAAGCGCCTGCGTCAGCTTGGAGGTCAGCGAATGATCCCAGTCCTCTCGGTCGTTGCCGACCACGAATACCGGCTTGTAGACTTCGCGAGCCTGGTCCGCGGCGGCAATTGCAGAGCTCAGCCGCTGTTCGATCGGATCCTTCGTCGAACTGTCGGCCCCCATCGTTATGGCAACATCGACGGATCTGCCGGTCAGCCTGACAGGTTGCGATACAATGGCGCGCAGCCCTTCCAGGTGCGCCTCGAGATCAGGAATGCCTTCGGTGTCGCACACGAAGGCGAGGTATTTGCCACCATTGTAGTAGACCGTACGACCCCGGTCGCCGAGCGCCAGCCGGTTGCAGATTTCACACAAATAATGCCGTCGATCCGCGTTGTTCATCCCGACGAAGATCGACTCGAGCCGCGCCACTTTAGCGATGATCAGGCAATCGGATGCGGCTTCGTCATCGCCCGACAGGTCCTGATTGAGCGCGGCGAAATTCGGCAAGCGGGTCAGCGGATCGATCGCAAGATGCCGCCGACGATATCTCGCGATCGCGCGAGAAATTGCGTAGGACATCGCCAGCAGCAGCCCATCGGCGAAGAAAGCCTTGATGCCAAGATACGCCGTGACGACGAACAGCGCGAGCCCCAGAGAGCACCAAGCTACATAGAAAACCCGGCGGTGCGTCTTGGTGTGGACACACCGCACACCGAGGGCCAGCGCAATTCCCATCACCAGGGTGATCGCGAACCACGGCGAACCTTGGCCGTTCCCTCGGATCAGGGTTTCTGCTGCCAGGATATGGATGAGGGTGGGCGAGACGGTGTCCGCACCAGGAGCGCGTATGTTCGCGCCGAAGGAATCGGTGCCCAAGACGAAGGTCTTGCTCGTCGAACCGAGCCGGGAGAGGTCGGCTTCGATAGAATCCGCCGCGATCGTCGGGATGCTGTCGGCGCTTATCGTGTAATCGATGAAGACAGTATCGCGAGACGGGCCGGTGCCTGCCAGGGCAAAGCTCAGCGGAACCAGCCCGCCATCTTTTTCGGGCTCTTCGGATTTGTCGAACCCCCAGACAAACTGGAGAAAATCTGCATCGTAGTCGCTCGCATATACGCGAGCGCCTTTGGTGAAATAGGCATCTGTTTGCGGTATCCGGTCGCTGTCCTTGTAATCCTGCTCGAATGAGTCGGTCAGGAAAATGCCGTCGCGATTGTTCCCGATAAGCGCCCGCAGTCGCATATCGGTCGTGGGCGAATCGCTGCGCTGCAGCGGCATATTCACGAATATCCGCTCCGCACCGGCGGCGCGAAGATGCTCAACCGTGCTCAGGACATTGCGATTTATCACAGAGGCATTTTCGGTGACGGAAGGCATCCGCACGAAAACCAGATCGCCGCTCGCCTCACGCTCGAACAATCGGGCCTGTATGGCCCAGGCCGTGATATCGGCCGGACGCAAGAAGGTCACGACGCCTGCCGCAAGCGCGATAGCGAGTGCTATCAACGCATGCTTCAGGCGTTCGTCGAGCGCGAACCTGCGCGTCACCGGGATGGGATCCGTTTCATGGTAAGTATTCCACTATAGGCGACCGGTAAACACGCAGTTCACGTCGCGCGCCTTCCCGCTGCATCCCCGATCGCGCATCCCGGCGATGTCCGCCACTCCGTCGACCAGGCAATTGCTCTCCACCGGCTTTCGCGCTACTGCCGAATGCCCGCCCCGGCTTCTCTGGTGAGAGGCCGGGGCGCAGTTCTTTTTGCAAAGCAGGTATGACCCATGTCGCGTCGCCGCCAGATTTACGAGGGCAAGGCCAAGATCCTCTACGAAGGGCCCGAGCCCGGCACGCTGATCCAGTATTTCAAGGATGACGCGACCGCCTTCAATGCCGAGAAGAAGGGCACGATCAACGGCAAGGGCGTGATCAACAACCGCATCAGCGAACACGTGTTCACGCGGCTGGCCAATATCGGCATCCCCACGCACTTCATCCGCCGCCTGAACATGCGCGAACAGCTGATCCGGCAGGTGGAGATCATCCCTCTGGAAGTGGTCGTGCGCAATGTCGCCGCCGGTTCGCTGTGCAAGCGGCTGGGCCTCGAAGAAGGCGAGCCGCTGCCGCATTCGCTGATCGAATATTACTACAAGGACGATGGCCTGGGCGATCCGCTGGTCGCCGAAGAGCACATCGCCTGCTTCAACTGGGCGAGCCAGGAAGAGATGCAGGACATGGCCGCGATGGCCATCCGCATCAACGATTTCATCGCCGGCATGTTCGCCGCGGTCGACATCCGGCTGGTGGACTTCAAGCTGGAATTCGGGCGGCTGTGGGATGGCGACTACGCGCGCGTCATCCTGGCCGACGAGATCAGCCCCGACGGGTGCCGTCTGTGGGACATGAATTCGGGCGAAAAGCTCGACAAGGATCGCTTCCGCCGCGACCTGGGCGGCGAGGAAGAAGCCTATCAGGAAGTCGCACGGCGGCTGGGCGTGCTGCAGAACGACGACAATGCGCCCGGCGAAGTGCTCGACCTGTCCGCCCATCGCGGCCGCATGCGCGGCGTGCCCAAGAAGAAGTGAGCATCCCGCGCCGACGCGTTGCGCTTGGCGAACCGCAGCGCTAGGCGGCTGGGCAACCAGACCACCCCGACGACGAAGGCCCTTCCGCATGAAAAAGCGCATTTTCGTGACCCTCAAGCCCGGCGTGCTCGATCCGCAGGGGCGCGCGGTGCATCACGCGCTCGACGGGATGGGCTTCGATGGCGTGAACGACGTTCGCATCGGCCGTCTGATCGAACTCGATGTGGCCGACACCGTTACAGACGAGGCGTTGGGCGAGATGTGCGAGAAGCTGCTCGCCAACACGGTGATCGAGAATTACCGGATCGAGGGTGCGGAGTAAGGCGCGCATGAACACCGCCGTCATCACCTTCCCGGGCTCCAATTGCGACCGAGACATGCTCGTCGCGATCCGCGATGTCTTCGGTTCGGAGCCCCATCAGGTCTGGCACCGCGAAACCGTGCTGCCCGAAAAGCTGGACTTCATCGCCCTGCCCGGCGGCTTTTCCTACGGCGACTATCTGCGCGCAGGCGCGATGGCGGCGAACAGCCCGATCATGCGCGAGATCTTGCGCGAAGCCGAACGCGGCGTGCCCGTGCTTGGCGTGTGCAACGGCTTCCAGGTCCTGGCCGAAGCGCGGCTGCTGCCTGGCGCGCTGATGCGCAACGCAAACCAGCGCTTCGTGTGCCGCGATGCCGCGCTCAGGGTGGAAAACGCCGATACCCGCTTTACCGCGGGGTTCAGCAAGGGCGAGACGATCACCATCCCGGTTGCGCACCACGACGGCAACTATTTCGCGGACGAAGCCACGCTGGACCGGCTCGAAGGCGACGGGCGGGTGGTGTTCCGCTACCTGCACGCCACCAACGGATCGCGCCGCGACATTGCGGGCATCGTGAACGATGGCGGCAATGTGCTGGGCATGATGCCGCACCCCGAACGCGCGATCGACGCGGCGCATGGCGGCACCGACGGGCGCCGCCTGTTCGCCTCCGTGATGGAAAGTCTCGCCGCCACGGCCTGAACGGGCCGGCAGACGTCGGCACGAAGGCTAGGCCCGCAGCTCGCGGTAATCGGTCTGGAACAGCGAGCGCGCATCGTCGGATGACATCGGGCGGCCGAAATAGAAGCCCTGGATGCGGTCGCACCCCATGGTCCTGACAAGCCGCTCCTCTTCCTCGCTTTCCACGCCTTCCGCCGTGGTCTTCATCTCTAGACTGTGCGCCATGGCAACCACAGCGCGCACGATGGCCAGGCTTTCGCTGCTGCCCTGCGCCGCGCCCTGCACGAAGCTGCGATCGACCTTGATGGTGGAAAACTGCAGTTTTCGCAGGTAGCCGAGCGAGGAATAGCCGGTCCCGAAATCGTCCAGCGCGACCTGACAGCCCAGCGCCATCACCTGCGCCAGCGCGACGCGAGCAACCTCCGCATCACTGAGGAAAATGCTCTCCGTCACCTCGATCTCCAGCCGCCGGGGGTCGAGCCCGCTGCGGGTCAGCGCATCCACGACCGTTTGAACGAAATCGGGCTCCACCAGTTGTTCGGGCGAGACGTTGACGTTGACCTTCACATGGCCGGGCCAGGCCATCGCTTCCTTGCAGGCCTGTTTCAGCACCCATGTGCCGATCGGCACGATCAGGCGCGTGTCCTCCGCCAGCGGAATGAACTTGCCCGGGCTGACGAGCCCGTGCTCCTCGCTTTGCCAGCGGATCAGCGCCTCGAAACTGACGACCTGTTCGGTTTTCGCATCGACCACCGGCTGGAAGTTGAGCAGCAGCTCGTCCTTCTCCAGCGCCTTGCGCAGCGAGAATTCCAGCTGCCGGCGCTCTTCCGCGTCGGCGTGCAGAGAAGGCTCGTATGGGAAGTGCACGCCGCGCCCGCCGTCCTTCGCGCGATAGAGCGCGAGGTCTGCGTTGCGCATCAGATCCTCTACCGTCTTGCCGTCGCGCGGAGCGAGCGCGGAACCCGCGCTGGCCCCCACAAACAGCGTATGGGCATCAACCTCGTAAGGCTGCGATAGCCGCTCGATCACCTTGCGGGCGAGCGAATCGACCGCGCCGAAATCGCACGCATCGCGCACGACGATGCCGAACTCGTCACCGCCAAGACGCCCGCATAGCTCGTTTTCACCGGCAATCTCCGCGAGCCGCCCGGATACCTGTTCGAGCAGGCGATCCCCGATCTGGTGGCCAAGCGAATCGTTGACTGCCTTGAACCGGTCGAGGTCGATCATGACGAAGGCACAGCGGCGGCGCATGTCGCGGGCCTCTTCCATCGCCTCGCCCAGCGCTTCGTGCAGCATCAGGCGATTGGGTAGCCCGGTCAGCGTGTCGTAGCGCGCGAGGTACGCGATCTTCTCCGAAGACTTGCGCTGTTCGGTGACATCCGATCCCACCCCGCGATAGCCGAGATATTCGCCCTTCTCCCCCAGGATGGGCGTACCGGAGAGTTCGAGCCACCGCGGCATGCCGTCGATCTTCACACGCACCATGAGGTTGGAGAAGTTCTCGCGTGCATTGAGATGATCGGCCAGCATGCGCAGCGAATCCGCACCCGGGCCGCTCTCCCAATCGTCGTCCGAGATCAGTTCGAAGAATGCCTTCCCCTCCAGTTCGGAAGGCGTCGCATTCATCGCAAACGCAAATCGCGGCGAGGCCGAGCGCACCCGGCGGCTCTTGTCGATCTGCCACAGCCAGTCCGCCTCGTTCTCCTCGAATTCGCGCAGCAGCAGCGAAACCGTGTGCGTCTTTTCCACCAGCGCGGTCTCCGCGATGGCGAAGCGCAGGAAATCCTGCGCCCTGATCCAGATCGAACCGAACCCGAAGAAGGCGAAAAAGCAAACGAACACAATCATTTCGGTGCTGCCAGCCAGCCAGAAGCCGGTGGCGGCACCGATCGTCAGCAGGCCGGAGAAGGCCAGTGCGCTCAGCGGCACCACCCCCATCAGCACCACGCAGCCCACGGCGATCCCCGCGCCCAGGATCAGGCCGCGGATGGCAACCTCCGGCCCCGCGACCAGCTGGAGAAGCGGCATCAGGCTTGCCCAACCGACCCCCAGCATGATGCTGCCCACCAGGTGTCCGCGCGCCTCTCGCCCGTTGAGCGCGGGCTTGTCGCTCTGCAGGAACTGGGCATCGGTCTGCGTATAGATATAGACGCTAACGGTGAGCCAGACGAGCCAGCAGACAAGCAGAGGCAGCGGCACGAAGCGGAAGAACATTACCGCTGCGAGCAGAGCGCCCACAGCATGGCAGGCGATCCGCGGGACCATCAGCCTGGCCAGTTCGCGGTGCTGCAGCATCCACAGGCGCGGCCAGTTCAAGTCGGGCCCCGGCGCGAAGCCCAACACCGCCTTTACGGGCAGTTTCTGACGTAAAGTCCGTTCGTCGATAGGCGCATTGTCGATCACTCGCCACGCCTTAAGGCGCAATGGTTAGTTCCCGGTAAAGTGCCGACCGGGGGACCGAACTATTCGACCGTCACCGATTTGGCGAGGTTGCGCGGCTGATCGACATCGGTGCCCTTCACCAGCGCCACGTGATAGGCCAGCAGCTGCACCGGCACGGCATACACCAGCGGCGCGATCAGCGGGTGCACCTTGGGCATCTCGATCGTCGCGAGGCACCCCTCGCCCGCTTCCGCTAGGCCGTCCGCGTCCGAAATCAGTACCACCTGCCCGCCGCGCGCGCGCACTTCCTGCATGTTGGAAACGGTCTTTTCGAACAGCGGGCCGCTGGGCGCGATCACGACCACCGGCACATCCTCGTCGATCAGCGCGATGGGGCCGTGCTTCATCTCTCCGCTGGCATAGCCCTCGGCATGGATATAGCTGATTTCCTTCAGCTTCAGCGCGCCTTCCAGCGCCATGGGGAAGTCCGCCCCGCGCCCCAGATAGAGCACGTCGCGCGCCGGGGCGATGGTGTGGGCCATCGCTGCAATATCGTCGTCATGGTCGAGCGCCTGGTTGAGGCAGGCGGGCGCTTCCAGCAGATGGCGCACCACCTCCTGTTCCTCCGCACGCTCCATCTGGCCCTTCACCACCGCGAGCTTCGCCGCCAGCGCGGCGAGCACAGCCAGCTGACAGGTGAAGGCCTTGGTAGAGGCGACCCCGATCTCCGGCCCGGCGTGGATCGGCAGCAGCAGGTCCGCCTCGCGCGCCATGGTGCTGGTGGGCACGTTGACGATCGCCGCGATGGTCTGCCCCTGCGCCTTGCAGTATCGCAGCGCGGCGAGCGTATCGGCGGTTTCCCCGCTTTGCGAGATGAACAGCGCGAGCCCGCCCTTGGGCAGCGGCGGCTCGCGATAACGAAACTCGCTCGCCACATCGATGTCCACCGGCACGCGTGCAAACTGTTCGATCCAGTAGCGCCCGACCATCCCGGCATAATAGGACGTGCCGCAGGCGACGATGGTCATGCGGTCGATGCTGGAGAGGTCGAAATCCATCTGCGGCAGGGCGACGGTCTGGTCTGCCTGGCGGACATAGCTGGAGAGCGTCTGGGCAACCACGGTGGGCTGTTCGAAGATCTCCTTCTGCATGAAGTGCCGGTAGTTGCCGCGTTCGACGGCGGCGGCGCTGGCGCCCGAGGCCACGATTTCGCGCTCGACTTCCTTACCTTGCGCGTCGTGCACCTGCACGCCCTCGCGGGTGACGACCGCCCAGTCGCCCTCTTCCAGGTAGGAAATGCGCTGGGTCAGCGGCGCCAGCGCCAGCGCGTCCGATCCGATGAACATCTCGCCCTCGCCATGGCCGATCACCAGCGGCGAGCCGAGGCGCGCGCCGATGATCCTGTCCGGCTGGTCGGGAAAGACGATCGCCAGCGCAAAGGCGCCGCGCAGGCGGGGGAGAACCGTGCGAACCGCTTCTTCGGGCGATGCGCCGCGCTCCACCTCGCGGCTGACCAGCAGGGCGACGACTTCGCTGTCGGTCTCGCTTTCGGCGGTGTAGCCATCCGCGTTCAACTCGTCACGAAGGGTGCGGAAATTCTCGATGATGCCATTATGAACCAGCGCGGCGGCCTTGCCCGCGTGAGGGTGCGCATTGGCTTCGGTCGGCGCGCCATGCGTTGCCCAGCGCGTGTGGGCGATGCCGATGGTGCCGGGGGCAGGACTGTCCTTCAGCACCTCGACCAGGTTGGCCAGCTTTCCTTCCGCCCTGCGGCGGATCATCTGTCCGTCGTCGATCGTACACACGCCCGAGGAATCATAGCCGCGGTATTCCATCCGCTTCAGGCCATCGACCAGGCGATCCGCCACCGGGGTTTCGCTGATAATTCCGATAATGCCGCACATGTCAGTCGCCGTTTCCGCTTTTGCTCCCTTCGCGCTCTAGCGTCTGCGGCTGGCCTTGCAATGCGCGCGACATCCGCGTGGTGGCGCGCGGAGTGGTCAGCCACAGAAAAAGCCCCGCGCCGATGATGATCGCCGCACCCGCCACCGTCGCCAGATCGGGCACGTCGGAGAACAGCAGATAGCCCAGCGTGATCGCCACGATCATCTGCACGTAGGTGACGGGCGCGATGGTGGCTGCACCCGCGCGCGTGGTGCCCAGAAACACCAGCCAGTGCGCGGTGCTGGCGGTGATCGCGACCAGCGCGCAGCGCGCGACGATGCTCCAGTCCGGCAGGCTAACCTGCAGGCCCGGCGCACCGCTGACGTGGCCGATCACCGCCGCCGCGATCAGGAAGGGGGTGGCAAGGCAGGCGATGAAAACCTGCATCGAGAGCGCACTGCCGTCGCCCGCCGCCGCGCGGTTGCAGATGACCATCAGGCCGAAGAAAAAGGCCGACAGCAGAGGCAGGCCCGCCATGATCCCCAGCTCCGCGAAGTTGGGCCGCAGCACCAGCATCACGCCGACCAGCGCGATGGGCGAGGCGATCCACACCGCCGGGCGGACCTTTTCCTTCAGCAGCGGGCCGCTCAGCAGGGCGACGAACACGGGCGAGACGAAGGCCAGAGCCATCGCCTCTGCCAGCTGCATCACGAAAACGGCGGAAAAGAAGCACAGGGTCGCGCCGGCCAGGCATGCGCCGCGTGCCACCTGCAGCAACGGACGGCGGGGCCGAAAGGCACCTGGACCCTCGCTGCGCAACAGCAGGAGGGAGAGCGCGATCGCACCGATGGTGAAGCGCAGCGCCGCAACGGCCAGCGGAGACCACTCGCCGGCCATCGTCTTGACGATCGCGTCGCCGCCGGACAGCGAGCTGAAGCCCGCCGCCGCCAGCAGGATGCCGCTGCGTTCACTATGCTGCACGTTGCCCGCGAAGTCCTTTTGCAATGCCGTTCATTGCGCCCTTCGCGCAAAGCGGCGCATGTTTCCAGCCGCGTATCCGTTCGCGCGGTGGACAGGCACGGCCGGTTCCACCGTCGATCGGTCAGGCACCTGATCCGTTTAGGGAAATGCTAAGGTTTCCATCATATTCACCATCTCCGAGAAGGTGCTGTTGGCCATTATGCCCGCACGCCGCATTGCTTGGCCTGGATGCTTCGGGGGATACGATAATGAGCGCTTTCGGACGCAGGAACGGGCCCGGGGGCTTGGGCTCCGGCAACCGTCCCGCATTCGGCAACGCCAAGCCCATGAAGGGCACCAACACGCCCCGCCCCAGCAATCCCGAAGGGGGGGAGCAGTTTCCGCCGATTCCCGACGAAGATACTGCCTCGGGCGAAGGTTCTTCCTCGCCCACTCCGACGCCCGCGCCTTCCGGCAATAACCGCCACGCCGACGCGCGTCGCCGGCTCGACGAGCGATCCAACGCGGTCCACGTCAAGGAAGAAGTCACCGGCTTCGAAGCCAGCGTCCACAAGATCAAGGAGCAGGTGCTTCCTCGCCTGCTCGAGCGGATCGACCCCGAAGCGGCTTCGACGCTGACGAAGGAAGAGCTGGGCGAGGAGTTTCGCCCGATCATCATGGAGGTGCTGGCCGAGCTGAAGGTCACGCTGAACCGGCGCGAACAGTTCGCGCTGGAAAAGGTGCTGATCGACGAGCTGCTGGGCTTCGGGCCGCTCGAAGAGCTGCTCAACGATCCGGACGTGTCCGACATCATGGTCAACGGCCCGGACCAGACCTACATCGAAAAGAAGGGCAAGCTGACCCTCGCGCCGATCCAGTTCCGCGACGAACAGCACCTGTTCCAGATCGCCCAGCGGATCGTGAACCAGGTCGGTCGCCGGGTCGACCAGACCACGCCGCTGGCCGACGCCCGCCTCAAGGACGGCAGCCGTGTCAACGTGATCGTCCCGCCGCTCAGCTTGCGCGGCACCGCGATCTCCATTCGCAAGTTCTCCGAAAAACCGATCACCATCGACATGCTCAAGAACTGGGGCTCGATGGACGACAAGATGGCCACCGCGCTTAAGATCGCGGGAGCCTGCCGGATGAATGTCGTGATCTCGGGCGGTACGGGTTCGGGTAAGACGACGATGCTCAACGCCCTGTCGAAGATGATCGACCCGGGCGAGCGTGTGCTGACGATCGAGGACGCGGCCGAACTGCGCCTTCAGCAGCCGCACTGGCTGCCGCTCGAAACGCGCCCGCCCAACCTCGAGGGCCAGGGCGCGATCACCATTGGCGACCTTGTGAAGAACGCGCTGCGTATGCGGCCCGACCGCATCATCCTGGGCGAGATCCGCGGCGCGGAAGCCTTTGATCTGCTCGCAGCGATGAACACCGGCCACGATGGTTCGATGTGCACGCTGCACGCCAACTCCCCGCGCGAGGCGCTGGGGCGCATGGAAAACATGATCCTGATGGGCGACATCAAGATTCCCAAGGAAGCGATCAGCCGCCAGATCGCGGAAAGCGTCGACCTGATCGTTCAGGTGAAGCGTCTGCGCGACGGCAGCCGCCGCACCACCAACATCACCGAGGTGATCGGGATGGAGGGCGACGTGATCGTGACGCAGGAACTGTTCAAGTTCGAATACATGGACGAGAGCGAGGACGGCAAGATTCTGGGTGAATTCCGCAGTCAGGGTCTGCGACCCTACACGCTGGAAAAGGCCCGGCAGTTCGGCTTCGACCAGGCGTATCTTGAGGCATGCCTGTAGGGCCTAGCCCTTCAGCAGCGCTGGCAGAGCCGTCGCCAGCAGCCCGCTCCCGATCACCGCCGCGAACAGAAAGATCGTCATCCACGGCATGCAGCCGACCCGGTCGATCCGGGCGCGCTTGCCGCGGAGCCTTTCCGCAACCATCGCGATCAGCGCCACGACCACGAAGGCGAGGCCGGCCAGCGCCACGCGCCCCGCATCGCTGAGGAAAATGAGATCGTGCCACCAGGTCATCGCGGCGCGAGGTGGCGATTGATGCCGACAAGCGCAACTTGATTGCGCGCCATCAATCTCTAACAGCCATGGGATGGAAGCCGGCGTCGCCCAATCCCGCCCATTGACGGCCATCGGCTTGCGCCTGCTGGCGGCCCTTGCCCTCACCACCCTCTCGATGCTGGTCAAGCTGGCGGGCGAACAGGGCGTCCACCTGGCCGAGATGATCTTCTGGCGGCAGGCGGTCACGCTGCTGGTGATGATCGCCTTTGCATCTGCCACGGTCGGCCTCGCCGCGCTGAAGCCGGTGCGCTTCGGCGCGCACGTGGTGCGCAGCGTCTTCGGCATCATCGGCATGGCGCTGGTCTATGGCGCCGTGATCCTGCTGCCGCTGGCAGAGGCGACGACGCTCAACTTCACGGCGCCGATCTGGGCCGTGATCCTGTCCATGCTGCTGCTGAAGGAGAAGATCGGCCGCTATCGCTGGAGCGCGGTCGCAATAGGCTTTGTCGGCATCCTGATCGTCACGCAGCCCGGCGGCACGCCTGTCGACCCCACCGGTATCGCGGTGGGACTGGCAGCGGCCTTCATGGTCGCGCTGATATCGATCCAGATCCAGGATCTGAACAAGACCGAAGGCTCCACCAGCATCGTGTTCTGGTTCTGCCTGCTCACCGCACCGGTGGCGGCACTCTCCCTGCCCTTCGTGGGCAAGGCGCATTCGACCGAAGCCTGGCTGCTGCTGGGCGGCATCGGGCTGAGCGGCGCGGCGGCGCAATTATTGCTGACCAATTCGCTGCGCTACGGATCGGCGGCGACGGTGATCGTGATGGACTATACCGCGCTGCTGTGGGCCACGCTTTACGGATGGCGGATATTCGACGAACTGCCCGCCCCCACCACCTGGATCGGCGCGCCGATCATCATTCTTGCGGGATCGATCATCGTTCTGCGCGAAGGGCACCTGGCCCGGCAGAAGAGGCGCGCCACCGCTCTTGAGGAACCGCTCCCGCCGCAAACACGTTGAACTGGTGGAACGGGCGCATGGCGCTCTTTGCGAAAGGAAAAACGATGATCCGCAAGCTTGCCCTCGCCGTCAGTGTCGCCGCACTCGGCCTCACCGCTACCGCCTGCAACACAGTGAAGGGCGTTGGCCAGGATGTCGAATCCGTCGGCCGGGCCGGTGAAGAAGCCATCGATTGATCTGCAACATCCGTTGCGTGGCAGCCCCATCCCCCAAGGGGTCCCCGCGCTACGATCTGCGATAGACCAACACGATATTATTGGCGGGCATTTGCACCCGGCGCACGCGGCTGAAGCCGCTGCGCCGGGCAAGCGCGTCAATTTCCGCTAGGTCGCGCAGGCCCCATTCCGGGTTGCGCGCTTTCAGGCTTTCATCGAACGCCAGATTGCTTTCTGCGGTCTCCACTCCGGCCTCGATATACGGGCCGTAAAGGATCAGCGGCGCACCCTCGGCAAGGATTTCGGCCGCACCGGCAAACAGGCCCTCGCTCGCCCGCCACGGGCTGATATGTACCATATTGACACATAATAGCGCGTCCGCGCTCCGGATCGGCCACTCCTCGGTGCTTGCATCCAGCGCGACCGGTTGGCGCAGGTTGGGCAGTGCAGCCTCTTCGGCATAGGCTTCGATGGAGGCGCGCGCCTGGGCGTCGGGATCGCTCGGCTGCCAGTCCAGATCGGCGAATTGTCGCGCGAAATGCACCGCATGCTCCCCCGTGCCGCTGGCGATCTCCAGCACGAGGCCGCGCTCCGGCAATTCCTCCGCAAGCACCTGTGTGATCGGGGCGCGGTTGCGCTGGGCGGCGGGACTTTCGCGTTTGGCGCTCATCAGATCCACCGCCTTACGCGCGCGCAATAGGCGCGGTATTCCTCGCCGAAAGTGGCGACCAGATGCGGCTCCTCGCGCGCGATCACGAAGCGATCGATCAGCAATATGGCCAGCGGCACCGAGACAAGGCCGCCGATGCTCTGCGCGAACAGCGCAATTCCCAGCTGCACCAGCACCATGCCCAGATACATCGGATTGCGGCTGAACCGGTACAGGCCCGAGGTGACGAGCGCGGTGTCCTTCTTCCACGGCTCGGGATCGTTGCCCGCCCTGAAGAAGCCGAACAGCCCCGAAGCCAGGATCGCCGCGCCCAGGCCGCCGACGACCAAGCCGATGGGGCGCAGCGCGGCGACGTCTATTCGTGGCAGTCCGAACGCGGGCTCGGCGGCCAGCCCCAGCAACAGCATGCCAAGGACGATCAGCGGCGGCGGGAAGCGGACCTGTGCGCTATCCTGATCGACCAGTGCCATTATGCGTTCTCCGTTTCGTCGGCGCGCAGGAAGAGGCGCGCGATCAGCCATGCGAAAAGGCCAGCCGGACCCGCCATGAAGGTCGCAAGCAGAAACGGCACCTGCACCAGCCGGCCCACGGCCCGCCCATCCGCATCACGCGCGATCCAGAGCCCTGCGAACAGGTCCAGCGCCAGATAATGCGTCCAGCCTACGACGATGGCAGCTTCAGAGCGGAACATCGCCATCAGCCCCTCTACGCTGTACTCGAAAGCGGGGTTCGGCGCGGTTCCGGCTGCCGGAGCAGGGTCCACGAGATTGCCCACCAGCGCCACGAGCATGACCAGATAGGTCGCACATAGCAGGCCGACGCCGCCGTAGAGCACACACGCCAGCACGCTCTCGCGGCGTGGCAGCAGGATCAGCAGCGCCCACCCGCCAAGCGCGATGACATTGGTGAAATCGAAGAGCGTCTGCCACATTCCGTGCTAGCCCTGCCCGGCTTCAGAGGCGCCCACTGCCTTGTTGCCCGGTGCGCGCGATAGCATCGCCGCCGCCCGTTCGATGCCCATATCCTCGTGCACGAACTTGCCCGGCGTGCGCCTGAGGCTGAGCGTCAGGATCGCCTGCGCCACCATGTCCACATCCGTACCGCGCCCGCGCAACGCCGAGATATCCGACAGCGGGCCATCGTCTGAAATGCCCCGTTGGGAAAGCGGCCCGGGCCGCATGATGTCGAGCCGCTTGAAACCGAGCCGCGAAAGCTCGGTCTCCGCCTTGCCCTTGGCGCTGAGATGCTTGTCGCGCGACCAGCGGTCCGCCCCTTCGGAACTGATCGCCACGAGCCGTTCCACCCCCGCAAAACGCGCAGTCTTGGCGATTTCCAGCACTGCTTCTTCGGAATCGATTGCCCGCATCGGGCTGCGATCCTTGCCCACCAGGTTCACTGCCGGGCCCAGCCCCACGACGAACACCTTGGGCTTCATGGCCCGCATCACGCGCGACCAGCGATCCGCATCGGCGATGAACACTTCCAGCCGGCTGCCACGCGGAAGCTCGATCTCGCCCAGCGTGAGCGCGACCATGCGGATTTGCGGCTGATGCCGCGCAAGATGCAGCAGCCGCAGCCCGATCGGCTCGCTCACGCCCCCCATCGCCACGCGGAATCGGCTGCTCATCTACCCCCACTCAAACATTGCTGAGGTCGCTGACTGCGTCCCCATGAAACTCCCTCACCCGCTCTAGCGCGAATCGGTCCGACATGCCCGCGATATAATCCGCGATGTGCCGGCTGCGATGCGGCTCTTGCGCAGGCAGACTCTCGAACCACCGGGTTCCCATTCTTGCCGGATCTTCGCAATAGGTCTGCCAGAGGCGTTCTATTACGGCATTGGCCTTGTCGGCCGTGGCGGTCTGTTCGGGGTGGTAATAGAGCTTGGCGTACATGAACGCCTTCAACCGCCGTTCCGCCGCATTCATCGCGGGCGAGAACCCGGCGAGCGCCCTGCCCGCCCCGGCGATGGCTGCCGGATCGTCCATCCCCCCAGTCGCGGCGCGGGTCTGGGCGAGGACGTCGTTCACCATCCAGCCGATCTGGCCGCGCACCAGTTCGCGCAGCTGCCGGTCACGCGGCGCATTGGGAAAGCGGCGTTCCACCTCGCGCCACTGATCGGCAATGAAGTCCAGCGTCAGCAGATCGTCGAGTTCGAGGAAACCCGCGCGCAGGCCGTCGTCGATATCGTGATTGTCGTAGGCAATGTCGTCCGCCACCGCGGCCACCTGCGCCTCCAGCGTGGGCCACCCTTCGAGCTCCAGCGGGAAGGCCGTATCAAGCTCTGCCAGCGCCCAGTGCGGCGCGTGGACCGGGCCGTTATGCTTGGCCAGCCCTTCGAGCACTTCCCAGCTGAGGTTAAGCCCTTCGTGCGTGCAGTAAGGGCTTTCCAGCCGCATCAGCGTGCGCAGCGTCTGCGCATTATGGTCGAACCCGCCATGATCGACCAGCGCGCGGTCCAGCGCTTCCTCGCCCGCATGGCCGAAGGGCGGATGGCCGATATCGTGCGCCAGGCACAATGCCTCGGTCAAATCCTCGTCCAGGCCCAGCGCGCGGGCGATCACGCGACCGATCTGCGCGACTTCCAGGCTGTGAGTCAGGCGGGTGCGATAGTGATCGCCTTCTGGCGCCACGAAGACCTGCGTCTTGCTGCGCAAGCGGCGAAAGGCGATCGAATGGATGATCCGGTCGCGGTCGCGCTGGAAGGCGCTGCGCGGGCCGCGCGTTTCATCCGAAGTGCCGGGGAATTCGCGCCCGCGCGAGCGGGCGGGATCGGCGGCGAGGGGCGAGCGCTCCATGCTGGCGTCGCCTAGACCGCCGCGGCCCATGGAACAACCACCCCTGTCGCCATGGTTGCGGCCATTTCCTGCCGCTCAGCCCTCACTCAGGATCCAGTCGACGATCGCCGCGCTGTGGATACGCGCGGAATCGAAGATCGGCAGGACGTTGGCATCGACATCGATCACCATGTCCAGTTCGGTGCACGCAAGCACGATGGCTTCGGCGCCGTCCTTTTCCAGGTTGGTAATCATTGTGCGGAAAAACCGCTCCGCATCGCGGCTGGCTTTCCCGTGCATCAGTTCATCGTAGATGATCTCGTTCACCCGCTCGACATGGGTCATGTCGGGCGGCAGCAGATCGACCCCGTGCGACACCAGATGGCGGCGGTAAAAGCTTTCGATCATCACGTTGCGCGTGCCGATCAGCGCGGCGTTGACGGCGCCTTCGGCCTTCATCTTCTCGCCCACGGCCTCGGCAATGTGCAGCACCGGCACGTCGACCGCCTCGGCGACCTGATCGTAGACCCGGTGCATCGAATTGGCCGCGATGGCCAGCGCCCCTGCCCCGGCCTCTTCCAGCCGTTTCGCCGAAGCGACCAGGATATCGGCCGCGCGGTCCCACTCATCGTCGTTGGTGAGGCCGGACAATTCCTTGAAATCGAGGCTTTCGATCAGAAGCGGAGCGGACGCCATGGGGCCCACGCGCCGCGTCACGCCCTTGTTGATCCATTCGTAATACATGCGGGTCGAGACCCAGCTCATGCCGCCGATAAGGCCAAACTTGCGCACTGTGTATGCGTCCCTGTCGCTTGTACGCAGCCCAGCCGGCTGGCTGGTGCGCTGTATGATGGTCGTGCCCGCTGACGGGAGCGAGGCGGATTCGCTGGCTTGCTAGCGGCTCACAGCCCGGCAATCCAGCGTTCGACCAGCGCAACGCCTTCCTCGTCCACGGTTGCCTTGCCCAGTTCGGGCATTGCGACACCCGCCTCTCCGCTCCGCATGCGGTAGACGAGGATGGAGGCTTCGGGGTCGCCGGGCACGATATCGAACTGCAAACCGCCCGAGCCGCGCCCCGCGGCCACGGGGCGCTTGTTGATCCCGATCGCGTGCGGATCGTCCGTCTCCCACCGCAGATCGAGGCCCGAGTTGGACGCGGTCGATCCGGGACGGTGGCAATGCGCGCAGTTCACATCGAGATAGGCGCGCGCAGATGCTGTACTGTCGGCGGCCGCACGGTCTTCCCAGCGGGGCATGGTGTCTGCGCCTTCCGGAACCGTTCCGAGATAGCTCTCCAGCCACGCAGCCGACAGATTGCGCGTCTTGGGGCCTATCGGCGTGACTGCACCTTCGAGCCCATGGCATTCCTTGCACTGGTTCTTGTTCGGCACGCGGTAGCTGATGTCCTCGCCCCACGGTGTGGTCACGGGCACCCTCTTGCCTGCGAGCGCGAGTGTCGCCTCGGTCTGCTCCTCGTTCCACACGTAAGGCAGAGCTACCCAGCCGTCGGCGCGGTGCAGCAGCACCCGGGTTTCGATCTTGCGCTGGCTGTCCCCCGCACCGAAGGCGAATGTCTTGATGAGGGCGGAGCCGACCGGAAACTGGAGCAGGCCCTGATCGCCAATGCCGATCTCCTGCCCGTCGGGCACGTAGACGAAGCGATGCTTGTCAGCGCCGTCCGAAAAGAGCGGCATGTTGAGCCGGTAGGGCACGACGCCGGGCGCAGGATCGTTTGCCCCGCGATCGAGAAAAAATCCGTAATTGCCCAGGGTCTTGGGCAGGCTGTCACTCGCAATCAGCGTGTCGTTGACCTTGGGCGGCGGCAGCGCCTGCACACCTGCGCTGACCGCAAGCGTGGCCACTGCCGCGCCGAGGATCGCGAGATTGCGGATCACTTGAGCCGGGCCTCCATCTCTTCGGGTGCACCCCAGCCTTCGATGCTGATCGGCTGGCCGATGGCCCCCACATCGAGGGGGCCGGGCCGCGCGGATTCGATACCTGCGCCCTGTTCGGGCAAGTTGACCGACCAGCCTGCCAGGTCCGGGTGGACCATAAGCGTGGTCATCTCGGGATCTTCCAGCCCGTCCCACATCACCGGTGGCAGGGCGCCACCGAAGGCCGCGAGCAGCTGCTGCGCGCCTTCGAACTGCGGATCGGTACCACCCTCGTCCACCTGATTGGTGTCGATGCTGATCTCGCGCGGGTAGGGATTATATTCGGGGTCTTCGAACGCCAGCGGATAGGCGATCACCATGATCGGCGCGGTCGGGTTGTCGTACAGCATGTTCTGCCCGATCCAGACGGTCTCATTCGCCATCACCATGATGCCCGTGCCGCGCCGCACGGATGCGACGATATTGCCTTCGGGCGCAAAATTGGGCGTGGTGTTGTTGGCGACGAGGTTGTTCCTCACCAGTACCTCGCCCCCGTTCTTCACCGGCAGACCGGGAAGGTCGAACACCAGGATGCCGCCGGTATTGCCGGTGACGTAGTTACGCTCGACAATCGCCTTGCGGCTGTTCTCGATCTCGATCCCGGCGACGTTGTAGCTGGCCAGCGAATTGCGCACCGTGATCCGGCTCGATTGGCCGACATATATGCCCGCATCCGACGCGCCGGAGACCTCGCATCCGTCGATCAGGATGCCGGTGCTTTCGACCGGATAGAGCCCGTAAGCGCCATTGGTCGCCGCCGGTCCGTTGGTCCAGGTGACGCGCACGCCCTGATAGACGATGTCGTCCGCCCCCTTGGACTTGATCCCGTCGCCCTTGGGATTTTCCATCCCGAAGTCGCGCAGAGTCACGCCGTCGCTGGTGACGAGCAAGCCTTCGCCCGCACCCTGCTGTCCGCTGAAATCGAGCACGCTGGCATGCATGCCCGCCCCGCGCACGGTCACGCCGTCGACATCGAGGCTGAGCCCGTCGGTCAGATCGAAACGCCCGGTTTCTAGCACGATCTCGTCACCCGGCTCGGCAAGGATCAGCGCTTCCTGCAGGCGCTCCTGCGCGCCGTCGCCCGGCGCGACACTGATGGTTTCGGCAAAGGCAGGCGAAGCGAGCGTGGCCAGCGCGGTGGCAGCCATAAGCGTGCGGATCATGTCTCTCTCTCCCTTATGCGTTGCATAGTGCCACGCATACGAGCGAAGACAAGGGCCTACAGGTTCTCGAAAATGCCGCCGAACGCACAGGCTGCGGCAGCGCGAACTGTCACCTCGACCGCTTCGGGATCGTCGACCCGGCGGATGCGCGCCAGCGCCTCACCCGCATCGCGCGGCAATGCGGCCTCACCCTCCTGCGGCGCGACATTCTGCAGCTTGCGCAGCTGATCGCGGGTCAGCCGTTCCGCCATGCGCGGCGCCATGCAGCCGGCCTGCTCCTCCGGCACGCCCGCCTCCACCAGCGCGACCTCCACGCTGCGTTCGGTGACGACACGCATGCCGTCACCAAAATAGAGCCAGGCGCCCACGCCCAGCGCCGCGAGCAGGATGAGGAGGAGAAGCGCGCGGCCCACTAGTCGAGCGCCTTCACGATTTCCTCGACCATCTTCTTCGCGTCGGACAGCAGCATGGTCGTCTGGTTCAGGTAGAACACGTCGTTGTCGACGCCGGCATAGCCCACGCCGCCCATGGAGCGCTTGATGAAGAAGACCTGCTTGGCATTGCCCACATCGAACACGGGCATGCCGTAGATCGGGCTGGACTTGTCGGTCTTCGCCGCCGGGTTCACCACGTCGTTCGCGCCAATGATGAAGGCGATGTCGGCTTGCGCGAACTCGGAGTTGATATCCTCCAGCTCGAACACCTCGTCATAGGGCACATTGGCTTCGGCCAGCAGCACGTTCATGTGCCCCGGCATGCGGCCCGCCACGGGGTGGATCGCGTATTTCACCTCCACACCCTTTTCCTTCAGCACGTCGCCCATTTCGCGCAGCGCGTGCTGTGCCTGGGCGACCGCCATGCCGTAGCCGGGGATGATGATGACCTTTTCCGCCTGTTCGAGCATGAAGGCCGCATCGTCGGCGCTGCCCTGCTTGTAGGGCCGCTGTTCGCGCGCCTCGCCGCCGCCAGCCGCGCTGTCGTCGGCCCCGAAGCCACCCGCGATCACGCTGATGAAGCTGCGGTTCATCGCGCGGCACATGATGTAGCTGAGGATCGCGCCCGAGCTGCCCACCAGCGCACCGGTGATGATCATCGCGGTGTTGCCGAGCGTGAAGCCCATCGCGGCGGCCGCCCAGCCCGAGTAGCTGTTGAGCATCGACACCACGACCGGCATGTCCGCCCCGCCGATGGGGATGATCAGCAGGAAGCCGATCGCAAAGGCGAGCGCCGCGATGGCGATGATCATCCAGCCCTCGCCCGGCCCCGCCACATCGGCCATCGCATAGGCCGCGATCAGCGCGATGATCGCGGCCAGCGTGCCCAGATTGATGATATGCCGCCCGGGCAGCATGATCGGCTTGCCGCCCATCCGTCCGGAGAGCTTGAGGAAGGCAATCACCGAACCCGAGAAGGTGATCGCACCGATTGCGATCCCCAGCCCCAGCTCGATCCGGCTGACGGTCAGGATCTGGCCAGACGCGTCGAGAATATCGAACGCACCGGGGTTCATCCACGCCGCGAAGCCGACCAGCACCGCCGCGAGCCCGACGAGGCTGTGAAAGCCCGCCACAAGCTCGGGCATCGCAGTCATGGCGATGCGGCGGGCGATGGTAAAGCCGATCAGGCCGCCGATGGCGATGGCGATCAGGATTTCGAAGATGTTGGCGATATCGTGCGTCACGATCACGGTGACGACCGCGATCAGCATCCCGATCATCCCGTTGCGGTTGCCCGCGCGGCTGGTCGCCGGGCTGGACAGCCCGCGCAGCGCGAGGATGAAGAACACCCCCGCCACCAGATAGGCGAGCGCAACCCAGGGGTTGGTCGGCCCGTGGGCGGCGGCGGTTTCCGCCACCTGCGCCATTCCGTAATCCTCGCCCGGCGGCACCGCCAGCGGCTGAACGTCGCGCGGCAGGCTCATGCGCTTTCTCCCGCGAGAGTGGCCGCGTCACGTGCATTGTCGCGCAGGGCCATGTCCTTGCCCACGGAATAGCCGAAGATCACGGCCACAGCGATCGCCGCGAAGAACAACCCGAGCGCGCCCAGTGTCTTTTTATGGCGACCGGTCGCCATGCTTTCCGCCCCGCTCATTTCCCGTCCTTCTTCTTGTACATCGCGAGCATCCGCTCGGTGACGGCGAAGCCGCCGAAAATGTTGATGCTGGCAAGCACGACCGCTGCCAGACCGAGCCATTTGGCGACATCGCTACCCGCCTCGGCGCTGGCGATCAGCGCGCCGACGATAATGACCGATGAAATCGCATTGGTCACCGCCATCAGCGGCGTGTGCAGCGCGGGTGTGACCGACCACACCACGTAATAGCCGACGAAACACGCCAGCACGAAAATCGACAGGATGGAAATAAAGTCCATGGCGGGTGTTCTCAGCTCCCTTGCTGTTCAATTGGCGCCTTGCGCAGTGTCACATCGCCGGTGTCACGGATCGCAAAAGTCAGCTCGCCATCGATGGCGGCGATCAGTTTTGCGATTTCTTCGAGGGTGAAGGCGGAAAGGCGGGCACCATTGATCCGCTCGATAATCATGCCCACCCGAAACCCGGCCGCCTGCGCCGCCGATCCCTCAAGCACCCTGGCGATCGCGACCTTATCGTCGACGATCTGGAACCCGAAACCCACGACCGGCTGGCCGGTATCGAATTGCTCCCCGATATCGGGCAGCCCCCTCATCCTGTCGAGAAGCTCGTCCACGCTCGCCTTGCGCTCCGACGCGGAGACTGCGGCTTGCGCATCCTGGGCGACAGCAGGGTACCCGGCAAGCAATGTTGCCCAGGCCAGCGCCGACAATATCGTACTATGTCGCATCTGCCTCCCCCGAGGACCGAATGATTTCGCGGCAGGCTTATTGCAAGGCGAATGGGCGCTGTCGATGGCCAAGGCGTGTCAACGCACGGCTTTCGTGCCGTTCTGATGAAACGCCCCCTTTGCGGGCGCGGCCAGATGGCTAGTTCGCATTCATCCGCGAGGCGAGCAGCTTCTGCAAAGCCTCGGTATTGGTGAACTTGCCGACCTTGAACTCGATCGGCGGGTGGCCGGACAGGAACACCGCGATTTCCGCGTCGATGTCGATCGTGCCCGCGCTGGTGATCGAGAACGCGGTGATCGAGCGATAGGGGACCGTCAGGTATTCCTTCTTGTTACCGAGAATGCCCTGAACGTCGACATAGATCAGGCGCCAGTCCGTGAAAGCGATCCAGTCGCGAATCGTGCGGAAGGCGAAGTAGACCTCTTCGCCTTCCACCAGCGCATGGCCGTGATTGTCCACGAAACCCTGCGGCGTGGTCTGCGTCTGGTTCAGCAATCCCATCGGACTTTACCCCCTCTTTCAGCCCTGGTCCCTCAACCAGCCTCCAGCAATCTGGCGCTCACCACCTGGCCGCCTTGCGTCAGCCGAACCGCATCGCCGATCTCTTCGTCCAGCACCGGCCTGCCTTCCTCTGCGTCCCAGAAGGCGGAGAGGAAATTGTACAGGTTGCGCGCGAACAGCGCACTCGCATCCGGCGCCAGATGCGCAGGCGTGTTGGCGTAACCCATGATCGTGACACCATGGCGCGTAACCAGCTGGTCCGCCACTGCGCCTTCGACATTGCCCCCCTGCGGCACAGCAATGTCGAAAATGACGCTGCCCGGCTTCATGGTGGCGATCTGATCGTCGCTGATAAGGCGCGGCGCGGGCCGTCCGGGAATCAGCGCGGTGGTGATCACGATATCCTGCTTGGCGATATGTTCGGAAACGAGCTTGGCCTGCGCGGCCTTGTATTCGTCGCTCATCTCGCTGGCGTAGCCGCCCGAACCTTCACCCTCGATCCCGCCTTCGGCGACGAAGATCGCCTTGGCGCCCAGCGATTCGATCTGCTCGCGCGTGGCGGAGCGCACGTCGGTCGCGGAAACCTGCGCGCCCATGCGCTTGGCGGTGGCGATTGCCTGAAGCCCGGCAACACCAACACCCATCACGAAGACGCGGGCGGGCTGAACCGTGCCGGCTGCGGTCATCATCATGGGAAAGGCGCGGCCATACTGGTCCGCCGCCGCGATCACGGCCTTGTAGCCGGACAGGTTGGACTGGCTGGAGAGCACATCCATGCTCTGCGCGCGGGTGATGCGCGGCATGAACTCCATGCTCAGCGCTTCGAGCCCCGCCCTGGCGTAGGCATCGACCCGCTCGCGCTCCCGGAACGGATCGAACAGCGCGGCCACGAAGGCGCCCTCTTTCGCTCCGCCCAAGGTCGCGGGATCGGGCGCCTGGACGCCCAGCACGATGCCCGCATCCTTCAGCGCTTCCTGCGCAGAACCAACGGAAACGCCGACATCGGTGTAGGCCGCGTCCGAGATTGCCGCGGCCTCGCCTGCGCCCGCCTCGATCGCCACATCCGCGCCCAGCGCGATGAACTTCTTGGCGGTTTCGGGCGTCAGCGCGACCCGGGTTTCGCCTTCGGCCCGCTCCTTGAGTACCGCGATCTTCACGGCGTCAGGGCGCAATCAGCAGGACGATGATGAAGACGAGAACGCAGATGATCGGGATCGCCCACTTGAGGCTCGCCATGAAGCGTTCGTAGGTGCTGCGCGCCTTTTCGATATCCTTGGTGACGACTTCTTCTTGTGCGGCCATGGCTGGCGAATACTCCGTTCGGGATGGTCTGTGCGTCAGCGGTCTATCGCCGCGCCCTGTCATTCTCAAGCTATTGCTGGCCCGTCCCTCCCCAGCGGCCGCACAAAGTAGCCTTAAGCTGGTCTTTACCGACATGCCGTAGAGCAACCGCCTGCACCGCAATGGGACGGTTCCCATGCGAATGGTTGGCGGGGGATCATGGCCGAACAGGAAGAACGTTTGCTGATGCTGATCGATGACGAGCCGGCGCAAAGCCGCCTCGTCACCGCTCTGGCCGCCCGCGAAGGCTGGCGAACCGTCGTCGCGAACGACGCGGAGACCGCCATTGCCACGCTCGGTACGCGGCAGGGCATGCAATTGTCCGCCATCATCCTCGACCAGTGGGTGCCCGGCGATGCCGCGTGCGATCTGATCGCCGAATTGAAGCAGCGCCGCCCCGCCCTGCCGATCCTGATGCTGACCACCAGCGCCAGCCCGCTGCTCGCCGTGGAAGCAATGCGCGCCGGAGCGACCGACTACCTGATCAAGCCCGTCGCGCCGGAGCGGCTGATGCGCGCCCTTCGCGCCGCAACCCGCGTGGAGGCGCCGCGAAACGAGCTGCAGCCGCTGACCGAGAAAATGCCCGCCGTGCTCGATTTCGATGGCATGATCGGCACCGATCCGGTGTTCCGCATCGCGCTGGCCCGCGCCGCCAAGGCCGCCCGTGCGCACAGCCACGTGCTGATCGAGGGCGAAAGCGGCACGGGCAAGGAAATGCTGCTGCGCGCGATCCACGCGACCAGCCCCCGGGCCCGTGGCCCCTTCCGCCTCGTCAACGTGGCGGGTGTGCCGGTCAATTCGATCGAATCTGCGCTGTTCGGGCACGAGAAAGGCGCCTTCGCCGGCGCCTTCGAAAGCCAGATGGGTGCCCTCCAGCATTGCGACACCGGCACGCTCATCCTCGACGAGATAGACCGCCTTTCCGCGGACCAGCAGGCCCGGCTCGCCGCGACACTGAAGGACGGCATCGTTCGCCCGATCGGCGCGACGCATGGCTTCCGGATCGACACGCGGCTGCTTTCCGCCAGCAACCGCCTGCTTTCCGAACTCGCGGCGAAGGGGCAGTTCGACCAGGATCTGCTCGCTGCGATATCCTCCACCCGCATCACGCTGCCGCCGCTGCGCGAACGCGCCGGCGACATTCCCGCGCTGGCCCGCCACTTCCTCGCCCGCATTGGTGACGAGCCGGGGTTGCGCCATCTCAGCCTTGCCGACAGCGCTTTGCACCTGTTGTGCGCCTTCGACTGGCCGGGCAATGTCCGCCAGCTGCAGGCGGTATTGTTCCGTGCGGCGGTGTTCTGCGATGCCGAGATGCTCACCGCCAGCGACTTCCCGCAGCTGTCCGAACTGATCGGCGAACAGGCCGAAGGCAGCCATCACGTGCAGGAAGCCGTGGGCGTGATGCTCTACACCGAAGACGGCAACCTGCGCCCGCTCGAAGAGATCGAGGCCGATGTGATCCGCCTTGCCATCGGGCACTATCGCGGCCGCATGACCGAGGTTGCCCGGCGGCTCGGCATCGGGCGCTCGACGCTCTACCGCAAGCTCTCCGACCTCGGGATCGACAACGCGGCCTAACCGCCGTAGCGCCTCGGCGATGACCGAGGGATACGATTTTACGAGCCGCACCGCTCTGATCACCGGCGCGGCATCCGGCATAGGTGCCGCCTGCGCCCGCTGGTTGGACCGGCAAGGCATCGAACGCCTCATCCTGATCGACCGCGATGCCGCGGGCCTGGGCAAGCTCGCTCTTTCCTGCGACGTCGAAACGCACGAGGCCGACGTTGCCGACGAGGGGTTCTGGCAAGGCCTCGAAACCGGGCTCGACCGGCTGGATCACGCCGTCGTCAACGCAGGCGTCGGCACCGGCGGCACGATCGCCGAGCTGGACTTCGCCGAGTGGCGCCAGGTCATGGCGATCAACCTCGACGGCGCCTTCCTCACCCTGCGCACCGCGCTCAACGCGATGCGCAAGGCCAGCGGCGGCAGTGTCGTCGTCACCGCATCCGTTACCGGGCTCAAGCCCGTCCCCGGGATCGGCGCCTATGGCGTTTCCAAGGCGGCGGTTGCCCACATGGCGCGGATCGCGGCGGCGGAGAACGCCCAGCATTCCATCCGCGTCAACGCCATCGCGCCCGGCGGCGTGGACACCGCGATCTGGAACTCGCCGGACCTGGAAGCCCAGTTCGCGCAGTACGGGCGCGAGGCGGTGATCGCGCAGATGGGCAAGACGACTCCGCGCGGCGGGTTCGCCACGGCGGACGAGCTTGCCCGAGATATCGGCTACCTCCTGTCCGATGCCTCTGCCAACGTCACCGGCACCGTACTTACCAGCGACGGCGGCTACACGCTCTAGAGCCGGTTCGGCGTGCGAAGGCGCCTAACGTTTCATCACCGATCACTTCGGGCAAGTTCTTGCGCGATGAGGCCTGCGACACGATCGCTGCCCAATGTCGAGAAATGCACGTTATCGCGCAAATAGGGCAAGCCTTCGCGGCTCACATAGTCGCAGCCGTTCGCATCGCAGAAAAGCGGTGCGGGATCGACCAGAATGGCGCCGGGGACCTGGTCGACCACCTCCTTCAGCATCGCGCGAACCCTCTGCGTGCTCCCGCCTTCGACCTGTCTTGCCGTAAGACGGCAGGTCCCGCTCGGCGCGACCAGCGGCCGGCCGAAACACCGCCTGACGTCGTAACCGAGTTCGGGCTTTGGGCCGACAACCACGATCCGCCGCCCGGGCCTTGCGAAAGACCGGAGGCGCGCGAGCAGATCCTTGCGAAAACGCACGCCATAAGGGTCCGCGACGCGTACCGACCTTGATTTGAAATCGAAGCGCCCCTGTTCATCGATCGCAGGCCAGCCCCCCCCGACGATCACCAGATCCACCTTGTCGCTGGCGGCCAGAACGCGATCCTGAAGCTCGCACTGCGAAGGTTCCACACTTGTCCACGCAACCAACCCGCACCTCCCGATGGAAAGGACGTTCGCGCCTTCGAAGCGCGGCTGGTCGATGATGCCGGGGGTCAGATGGTTGGCCAGGCTGTCCCCGATCAGCACGATCTCGGGCGCGCCTGTGCGCGACTGATAGCAGAAGGTATCGGCTTCATCGCCGTACGCTTCCCGACAAATCTCATTTTCGGAATAATCCCAATCCCATCCCGCGATAAGATCGTTGACCCGGTCGTCGCGCCGTTCTTCCGCCGATAGGGGGCGAAGCAGGACGAAGGCGATCACGGCCCCCGATGCCACCAGAATGGCCGCCAGGAGGATGCCCAGTTTGCGGAACGACCAGACCTTGCGCGCCGGCTCTTCGATAAAACGCCAGCTTGCCCACGCGATCAGGAACGAAAGGGCGATTCCCGCAACTCGCAAGGCGTGTGGCGGCATGGCGTCATAGACGATGGTCGCGAAGGACAGGATCGGCCAGTGCCACAGGTAGAGCGAGTAACTGATCAGGCCGGTCCACACGACCAGCCGGTTCTGGATCAGGATGCGGCTCATCCAGTTGGTCTCGCCACCAAGGATGACGAGCAGCGTACCGACCACCGGTATCAGGGGTGTCCAGGTCGCAAAATCCAGAACCGCAAGCGGCATCAGCATCGAGATGGCCATCAATCCGATCCCCAGCGCGGCAAGCCATGGCCCCCATTTGTAGAAATAGGTCCATCCTACGCGATTGAGGATGATCGCGGCGAGCCCGCCCGACAGCAATTCCCAGGCGCGCGCAAAGGGGGAATAGTAACTCTCGGATAGCGCATCGAACGCCAGTTGCGCGTACAAGAACGAACTCGCGACCAGGAGTGCGGTCAGCCAGGCGCGACTGATCGCGAAGCGGAAGCCGAGCACCAGAACGGCGGGCCAAACGAAGTAGAACTGCTCTTCGACCGCCAGCGACCAGACGTGGCGAAGCGGCTTGTAGATCGAAGCGTGGTCGAAGTAGCCCGCCTCGCCCATCAGTTGAAAGTTCTGGAAGAACAGCACGCTAGCCAGGAAATGGCGCGCCAATTGTTCGTATTCGAAGCGCATCAGGATCGCGCCGCCGGCGAGCAGCGTCCCCAGCAATGCGACGAGCAGTGCCGGAAGGATGCGGCGAATCCGTCTTTCGAAGAAGTTGCGGAAGGTGAACCGTCCGCTGTCGATCTGGTCGATCACGATACGCGTGATCAGCAGACCCGAGACAATAAAGAACATGTCGATCGCGAGATAGCCGTTGGGCATCACGCTCGGGAAATTGTGATAGATCAGAATCCAGAGCATCGAAATGCCGCGCAATCCGTCCAGATCGCGGCGGTACTTCCCATGCCCCAGCTTGTTCGCCGCAGGTGTCTCCGCCATCATCCAGGCAGGTCCGCGAAATCGGTCAGCGCCGCATCGCGCAGGCCCCGCCACACATCGCGCGCCTGCACGGTTTCGGGCACGTCGTGGACGCGGAGCAGCTGCGCGCCCGCATCCATCGCCGCGAGCGCGAGCGCGATGCTGCCGCCCAGCCGCGCATCGGCCGCCGCCTCCTTGCTCAGCGCGCCGATCATCCGCTTGCGGCTTGCGCCGAACAGGATTGGCTGGCCGAGCGCATGGAACAGCGGCAGCGCGTTGATCAGCGCGAGATTGTCGGACAGCGACTTGCCGAAACCGAGGCCGGGATCGAGCAGGATCTTCTCGCGCGAAATCCCCGCCGCGACCGCCGCATCGCGCCGTTCGCGCAAGGCGTCGAACACGTCGAGCACCACGCTGTCGTACGCCCCGCCCTCATGCAGATCATTGCCCGATCCCGGCGCGTGCATCAGCACCACCGGGCAGCCGGTCTTCGCGACCAGTTCGGCGGAGCGCGGGTCGTAACGTAGCGCGGAGACGTCGTTGACGATCCCCGCCCCGGCTTTGAGCGCCGCTTCCATCGTGCCCGCACGGCGCGTGTCGATACTGACCGCCGCGCCCATGCTGGCGGCTGCCTCGACTGCGGGCACGATGCGGCGGAT
The DNA here is from genome assembly GCA_002377695.1 of Citromicrobium sp. UBA3494. Classification (GTDB taxonomy): domain Bacteria; phylum Pseudomonadota; class Alphaproteobacteria; order Sphingomonadales; family Sphingomonadaceae; genus Alteriqipengyuania. Next base: position 362,865 of record DFQH01000001.1, read on the forward strand.
TTCCTCTTCCTCCCACACGGCCTCGGCACCGGGCCGCGTGCTCTCGCCGCCAATGTCGACGATGCTCGCCCCCGCTTCGACCATCGCGGCAATCGCATCGCGCGTGCCCGCCGGATCGCCCACATGCTTGCCCCCATCGGAGAAGCTGTCGGGCGTGACGTTGAGGATGCCCATCACCTGCGGCTGATCGAGGCGAACGGTTCGCGCCCCCAGCTCCAGCGCCGGGTGCGCCATGCGCAGGTTGGTCCACTGCGTTTCAGCCTCGGCGGCGACGCTATCGGGGAGCTGCCCGAGCACCTGCGCGATGGTTTCGCGCGAAGCACGCCAGCGTTCGACCACCTCGCCATTGCGGCGATAGATCACCGCGAAACGGCTGGCATAGACGAGCCCCCCGGCGAGCCGAACAGCATCGCCCTCTTCGCTCTGCGGGCCGGGCGCGAAGCCGATCGGGCGGATGTAGATTGTCTCGCTCATGCGGCCTTACCTAGCCGCTCTGTCGGCTTCCTGACACACCTGACACACAGTCCTGGGGTCAAAAAGTCGCGGGAGGAGCGAGCGCGAAATTTCAACTGGAGGAGTGGTGCGCTGCGCATGGCCGACATCCTAGAGCGAACGCACGAAGTAGGACAGGCGCCTGGCGCCCGATTGCCACCCCGGCCTGCGAGCCGGCATCAGGCCATTTCTAGGGCGCTACCCGCTTGCAACCGGCACTCCCTGTCGAGCCGGGCATTTTTCGGCATTATGCGCCAAGCTTTGCAATTGTTGGCGGGTCGGACGGCGGGCCCGGTGGCAGCCATCAATCACGAGCAGGCTCGGCGCCGACGCGGTACAGATGGGTCGGCTCGTGGCGATAGCGCAGCTTTTGCCAGATCGGCCCCGGGATCGCTGCATCTGCCCCCGTCATCATAAGCAGGCGTACCATGGCATCCGGCTCGGGCTCGTAGGTGGCGACCAGCTGCCAGCTGGACTGCGGCTGGTAGTCCGGCTGCTGCGCGGCCGTCATGTGGGCATTCGCCTCGGCCGAGCGTGCGGGATTGTAATAGTAGAATTCGCCGGCACGCGGCGGCTCTGCCACCGCGCGTGCGGTGGTGCCTGACCAGCGCAGGAGGTATTCCGCCCGGTAAAGCGTCATCGGATCGGTATGAACGGTCAGCCGCGGCCTGTCGCTCAGCACCTGCACGAGTTGCCGCTCTCCGAAAATCGGGTTCTTGTTCTCGACCAGAATGCCCAGCGCATTGGTGGCGAGAAGGATCGCCAGCGCGCCCAGGCCGATCAGGCGCAGACGGTGCGTCTGGCTGCCCAGCAGCCGCGCCACACCGATCCCCGTCAGCAGGCAGGCAATGGTCGACGTTATCATGAAATAACGCGGGTTGAGCGGCAGGAGGTTCTGCACGGCCCCCACGCAGATCCACCAGCACAGGCCGAACAGCGCCAGTATCCGCGCAAAGCGGCGCACGCGCGGTTCGATCGAGGCCCCGAAGCAGAGCCATGCGGTAATCGGCACGGCGAACAGCATCAGCGCCATGAATTCCTGGTTGATGAACAGGACCAGCACCGGGTCGATCAGCGGGTGCACCAGCACATTACCTGCAAGGTCGATCGTGCGATCGATCGTCGCATCATGATGGAGCGCGATGTTGAAGCGATACAGGGGATCGCCGGTCATGATGCCGAGATAGACCAGCTCCAGGCTCCACACCGCGAGGAAGCCTGCCGCGATCCAGAGGTAATGCCAGCGCGAAAAGCGATGCCCGGCGAGGAACAGCAGGGCAAAGAAGGGGACCGAGAAGATCGCGGTTTCCCGCGCCAGAAACGCCAGCCCTACCAGCGCACCGACCAGAAGCAGCCGCCGTGCATCCGGCCCGGTTTCGAGACAGCGCCACAGCACGAACAGAGCGCCCATCAGCAGCGTCATTTCGGGAATGTCGATGCTCGCAATCGAGGCCTCTACCGCGATCAGCGGGCAGGTGACCACCAGCAGCAGAGCGACAAAGGCCGCCAGTCGCCCCGCCACCCCGCACAGCATGCGCCAGGTGAAGAGCAGGAATACCAGCAGATAGGCGAGAGACGGCAGGATCGCGGCCACCTCGCCCTCGCCAAAGACAAGGAAGGACAGCGCGATGGGGATGGTCAGCGGATAGCGGATCGTCCCGTGCCCGCCGACGAAGGGAAACTGCTCGAGCCAGCCATAGGCACCCACGACATAGGTCGCATCGTCGGACGCGATGAACCCCACCCAGCCCAGCGCCAGGCACAGCGCGAAAATGGCCAGGGCAAGCCAGAGGCCGCGTTGCCCTTTGGCGATCCAGTCGAAAGCCCGCTGCATCACGCGGCCCGGTAGACCCACAGGCGCGACAGCAAGAAGGCGACCACGATCACCACCGCATCGGTGGCTATGCGCGCCACGAAGGCATTGGCCTGCACTTGCTCCACAAGCAGCCACAGCAAGGCGGTGGAAAGCGCGATGTTGCCCAGCAGCACGGCGCAATAGGACACGAACTGGCGCCGCGCACCGTGGCGCTGCTCCCACGAAAAGGTGAAATGCCGGTGCATGAAGAAACCCAGCACAGCGCCCGCAACCTTGCCGCCCAGATTGGCGGCCAGATAAACCGCCGGCGCCGCCAGCAGGATCGCCGAGAACACGAGGTAATCGCACGCGACCACGATCGCGCCGACGATGCCGTAGCGCATGGCCTGCGTGGTAACGGTGCGCGCGCGCGTCATGCTACTTTCGTCGCCTCCCGTCTGCGCGTGCCGCTCAGCAATTCGGTGAGGGATGGGGCCGGCTGGAGGGGATGCTTCGGCTCGTTCGCCATGTCGAAGGCGAGGAAATTCAGCAGCAGCTGGAAGCCCAGGATGATCGGCAGCACGGCCACCATCACCGTTCCGGTGCTGGCGATATGGCCCGATGCGAGTGAATCGTACCAGTGCACCATGCCGAAAACCACGCCGAACAACAGCATCGCACTGCCCGCGAGCAGCTGGACCGAGGCAAGGCTGAAATCGCGTAACAGGTAGTTGTAGAAGATCCGCTTCACCATTTCGCGCAGGTGCTTGATCAGGAACTGGCCGGATTCACGGCGAATGTTGAGATTGCTGATCTCTTCGCCATAGACCGCCTCCATCGGCACGTCGGCCACGACCGCGCGCGCATTGCCGAGATTGATCAGCATGTCCGTCTCGAAGAAGTAGCGCTCCGAGATATTGGCCGGCTCCAGCATCTCCAGAGCGCTGGCATGGATCGCTGTATAGCCGTTGGTCGGGTCGAAGAGGCTCCAGTATCCACTGGAAAGCTTGGTCACGAAAGACAGCGCGGCATTACCCCACAGGCGCAGGGCCGGCATCTTGCGCACATTCCAGATCGAATGGAAGCGGTTGCCTTTCGCGTAATCGGCCCGGCCTTCCAGAACGGGGCGGGCAATCCGGCCGATCAGCGCCGGGTCCATCTGCCCGTCGCCATCCAGCTTGACGATGACATCCGCCCCTGCAGCCAAGGCCGCCTGATAGCCCGTCATCACCGCCCCGCCGACGCCCTTGTTCTGCGCGTGCCGAATGACGCGCACTCGCGGATCGCCGCAATTCTCCTCGACATGGTTGCCCGATCCCTCGGGACAGGCGTCATCGACCACGAAGATCATGGCGACCTCCGGCCCGATCCGGCCGATCACATCGAGCACGTGCGCAAGGACTTTGTAACTGGGAATCACCACGGCCAGGGTCTGGTCGAGACGGATCGGTGCTAACCTGCTCATTCTTTGCCTGCCGAATAGGGGACTACGCCAAGGGTCGAAAACGTAAGTATTGCCGTGGCTTGCAGGTGTCCGAGGCTATCGGGTCATGATCAACCGCAAAGCACGCAGTGTCCCATTTTCGGGCCGAACAAGGGGCAAATGATAACCAGGCGTGCGAAGCAGATGGGGCGGATGTAGACCGGTGCGCGCAATAAAGCTGAGTGCTGGCGCATTTGTTCAAGACCGAACCGCGCTTTCCTCCCATCTCGCGCGGGATCACTTACCACAGGAGATACCGATGATCCTTCGCTACACGATCATGTATGTCGAGAATGTCGAGCAAACGCTGACGTTTTACGAGCGCGCCTTCGGGCTGGAACGCGGGATGGTGCACGAAAGCGGCGATTATGGAGAGCTGGTCACCGGAGAGACCAAGCTCGCATTCTCGTCTGTCGCATTGATGCGCCAGCTTGGCAAAAGTCCGGCGAGGGCCGATGCGGACGCCCCCGTTTTCGAGATTGCATTCGAGACCGATGATGTCGCGGGCATGTTGGAAAAGGCCGAGAGTGCCGGAGCGATCGTGAAGCAACCCGTGCGTGAGGAACCCTGGGGGCAGACAACCGCCTATGTCGCAGACCCCAACGGCTATCTCATCGAAATCTGCTCCCCGGTGCAAGCCCCCGACAATTGACCGCGAGGCTGCGCGCAGAGGTCTATTGATATCCTTTGGCCCGGAGGACGTCCGCAAATGGAACTCCGCGCCGGACCTGACCGGGGGTGACGCCCAGCCATCGGCGAAACTCCCGCGTCATGTGCGCCTGATCGGAAAAGCCTGCATCAATCGCAGCGTCCGCAAGCTCGGCCTGCATTGCACCCGTGGCTGCGAGCAATGCTGCAGATCGGCGCACACGCGCAAGCCGTCGCCACCACGAGGGAGCCCGGCCCGTGCCGGTGACGACGAGGCGTTGCAAGGTGCGGGTGGAAACACCTGCCCTTCGCGCTGCCTCGGAGGTGTTTGCGGCATGTTTCAGTGCGGTGAGTGCATCGCGGACCTGGGGGCACTCGATCAGGGCTTCCTGCAGCACTGCCCAATCCACCTCCTCGGCACTGTCACGTGGTGCCAACCGCGACAGGCTCGCCTTCACCCCGACGCCGGGCTGGAGACGGAAGCCGATAAACCTGTCACCCGGCTCCACCGCGACACGTCGCGGAATATCGTCCAGCTCGGTTGCGAAAATGAAGGGCGCCGCGCCCCTTGGCTGGCAAAGGATCAGATCGCGGCATCCGTCGGGAAAAATGGTTGTCCATTCGGCGGAGCCGGCTGTGAAAGACCATCCGTCGAGAAGGAGGGAACTCATCCGCTATCCCTGAGTCTTCCGGGCTGGCAATCATCCCGCGCGGTCGTTTACTTCACCCTTGCGGCGGGGATCAATCCTCCGTCGCGAGCAGGTACAGCTGCCGCGCGGAGTCGAGCGGCTTCACCAGCCCCTCGTCCTCGAAGTGCCAGAAGGTCCAGCCGTTGCAGCTGGGGGCACCTTGCAGGTCCTTGCCAACCTGGTGGATCGAACCGATCAGCTTGTCCGAAACCAGCGAGCCGTCGGCGCGCACCGTCGCGGTCCAGTGGCGTTTCTTGTCGAATACCTGCGTGCCGGGTTTGACGAAGCCCGCCTCCACCAGCGTGCCGAAGGCGACGCGCGGTGCGGTGCGCTTGCTCTGCATCGTGGTCAGCGCGCTTTCGTCGAGCGGGAGTTCCTTCTCGATCCGGGCGCGGGCGACCTTGCGGTAGGCTTCCTCGCGCTCGCAACCGATCCATTCGCGGCCCAGCCGCTTGGCGATCGCGCCGGTGGTGCCGGTGCCGAAGAACGGGTCGAGCACCACGTCGCCGCGCTCGGTCGTGGCGAGCAGCACGCGGTAGAGCAGCGCCTCGGGCTTTTGCGTCGGGTGCGCCTTGTGGCCGCTCTCGTCCTTCAGCCGCTCGCCCCCGGCGCAAATCGGGAAGGTCCAGTCGCTGCGCATCTGGAGTTCGTCGTTGAGCGTTTTCATCGCGCGGTAGTTGAACTGGTAGCGCGCCTTTTCGCCCTGGCTCGCCCAGATCAGCGTCTCGTGCGCATTGGTGAAGCGGGTGCCGCGGAAATTGGGCATCGGGTTGGTCTTGCGCCACACGATGTCGTTGAGGATCCAGAAGCCCAGATCCTGCAGCGTCGCGCCGAGGCGGTAGATATTGTGATAGCTGCCGATCACCCACAGCGCGCCGTCGGGCTTCAGAACGCGTCGGCACTCCGCCAGCCAGGCCTTTGAAAAGTCGTCGTAAACCTTGAAGCTGTCGAACTGGTCCCAGTGATCGGTCACCGCATCGACATGGCTGCCGTCGGGCCGGTTGAGATCGCCGCCCAGCTGCAGGTTGTAAGGCGGATCGGCGAAGACGAGATCGATGCTGTTGTCGGGCAGCTCGCGCAGCCGCTCCACACAGTCGCCGTCAAGGATTTGGCCCAGCGGCAGTTCGGGCGCGGTCGCCGCCTGCTTTGCGCGGCGCGGCGCGGCCTTCGCTACGGGCCTCGTTTTCGTTTCTACGACCATTCTGACGTGCGTCCCCCAAAAACCTGCTGGTCGGCCGCGGTGATCCGCCCGCCGAGTTATCCACAGGGAGACTCGTGAGTCCTCGGCGAGTCCCCGTCAAGTCAAACTTGGTAAATGATTAGGGTTGACGTCGTGTAAACGCCTGTTCGCTCAGGCGAAAGCAAGCGCCGTATTGCCCGCGAAGGCGCCCAGCATCAACAGGCCGGACAGCCGCCCGATACCCGGCAGGAAGCGGCACATGAGCAGCAGCAACAGCGCCGATGCGGCAGCGATCGGCCAGCCGTACTGGAGCAACTCGGTCGGCAGGGGCTGGCCCGAAAGGGTCATGGTTACCCCGCCGATCAGCAGCAGGTTGAAGATATTCGATCCTAGCACGTTGCCCATGGCCAGTTCGGCATGGCCGCGGAAGGCGGCGACCGCCGATGCGGCCAGCTCGGGGAGCGAGGTACCCACCGCCACGATGGTGAGGCCGATTACCGCCTCGCTCACGCCAAGATCGCTGGCAATCTCGATCGCGCCCGTCACCAGCCAGCCACCGCCCAGCACCAGCGCGGCCACGCCCGCAGCGAAAAACAGCAGCGACAGCAGGAAATTGGGGGCAGGATGCGCCTCCTCCTGCTCTTCGACCTGAGTGGGCGGATGGCGGTATCGCCACACGATGTAGAGCACCAGCGCCACCAGCAGGGCGACGCCGATATAGGACGAAGCCAGGCCCCACCAGGCGATCGCCCACACCAAAAGCGTTGCCAGCAGCGAGACCACGGAATCGCGCCGGCCCACTCCTGCCAGCACGATCGGCATGATCAGCGCGGCTCCACCAAGGATCAGCAGCGAGTTGGCGATATTGGAACCGACGATATTGCCCCACGCGATTTCTGGCGATCCGCTGGCGACCGCCTGCACGCTGGCCACCATCTCGGGCATGGAAGTCGCCGCGCCGACGATCACCAGTCCTGTGAACAGGGTCGACATGCCCAGCTTCTGCGCAATGCCGACCGCGCCGCGCACGAGAAGTTCTCCGCCCCCCGCAAGCGCGACGAGGCCGATGGCGATGAGGATGATGGAACCGATCATATGGGGCGGCTTGATAGCATGCCCATCGCCCCCGCAAAGGGGGGTTGATGGGTGTCAGGCCCTTTCTCGATCCGGCAGCCTTCTCAGGGTGGCGCCCGGCTCCGGCGCGCATCCCTTCAGGTGGCGCATTCAGGCAGCGGGCGGCAATCCCGGATCGATCCCCGTCATGTCCTTGGAAACCTCCCAGAGCCGCGTGGCGAGCAGCGGATCGCGCGCGGTTGCCGTGGCCACCGCACGGCCCGAGGTCGCGCCGGTCGCCTCCATGAAACCGTAGGGCCCGTAATAGTCGCCGCCCTGCGCGTCCGGGTCGGTCGCCGCCTGCAGCGCGGGCAGTGCGCCCTGCTTCGCGGTGTTGAGCAGCGTCGCAGCGATCGGCATGATCAGCTTCGCCCAGCCGACCTGCCGGGTCAGCTCGGTCTTCGCGACGCCGGGGTGGCACGCGATGCTGGCGATCGGCGATCCCTTGGCGCGCAGGCGCCGGTCCAGCTCCAGCGCGAACATCAGGTTCGCAAGCTTGCTCTGGCCGTAGAATTTCTGGCGCGCGTAATCATGTTCGCCCGAAAGATTGTCGAACTGGATCGAGGCCGGGCGGTGCGCGATGCTCGACTGGGTGACCACGCGCGGGTCCTTGCCCTTCGCAAGGGCAGGCAGCAGCAGGCTGGTCAGCGCGAAATGGCTGAGGTGATTGACCGCGAAGTGCTTTTCCGCCCCGCCCGTGGAAATCTCGTGCGGCACCCACATGATCCCTGCGTTGTTCACCAGCAGGTCCAGCGTGTCGATGCCCTCGGCCGCCTTGCGGACCGAGGCCATGTCGGCAAGGTCGAGTTCGACCAGCTCGATCTGCGCGTCCGGCACGGCCTTGAGCATATCCTTGCGGGCAGCCTCCGCCTTCGTCAGGTCCCGGCACCCCATCAGCACCCTTGCGCCCCGGTCGGCCAGCATTTCCGCAATGTGGTATCCGATGCCGGTATTGGCGCCGGTGACCAGTGCCGTACGGCCGGTCAGGCCGGGAATATCGTCGAACGTGAAACCCTTCATGCGATCATCTCCGCGATCATGTCCATCTGGGCCACGGGTGCGAAGCTGCGGCGGTGCAGCGGGCATGGCCCATGTTCCCTCAATGCCTGGAGATGCTCTGCGGTCCCGTAACCCTTGTTCCGGTCCCACCCGTAATGCGGATGATCGGCTGCGGCGGCGACCATCAGACGGTCGCGCCATTGCTTGGCGACGATGCTGGCGGCGGCGATGGCGGGCTCTCGCGCGTCGCCGCCCACGATCGCGCGGGCGGGCCATACCCAGCCCGCATCGCGGCCCTGCGGGGTCAAATTGCCGTCTACCAGCACCATGTCCGGCGCGCGGCCCATTGCTTCGGCCACGCGTGCGACAGCCAGCGTCATCGCATGCATGGTCGCGCCGAAGATGTTGCGCCGGTCGATCTCTTCCGGCTCCACCACCGCCACGCCCCATGCGCAGCGGCGCCTCACCTGCTCGTCCAGCGTGGAACGCTTGGTGGCCCCGAGCTTTTTGGAATCGTCGAGCCCGCCCGGGCGCGGCTTGCACAGCGCCACCGCGGAGGCCACCACCGGCCCCGCAAGCGGCCCCCGCCCCGCCTCGTCGACACCGACGATCAGCATTCCGGGCGGACACTGGGCCGCAAATTCGGAAAAGGGACTTGCTGCGAACATGACCATGAATCGATTTCTTTCGGCCCTGATCGTTACCAGCGCAGGCATGGCCCTCTCAAGCTGCGGCAATGCCAGCACGGGGGAGAACGGGCCGAGCGCCAACACCCCGTCTGCTTCCAGCGCCCCTGTATCGGGCACGGCGGACGAAACCGTCGGCCCCTTCGCCGTGGAAAACATGGGCACCTTCGAAGAGCCGTGGGCAGCGGACTTCGTGCCCGGCACGCAGTACCTCGTCATTACCGAAAAGGCCGGATCGCTGGCTGCGGTGAATACGCGGACCGGAGAGCGCATGGAAATCACCGGCGCCCCGACAGTCGACTACGGCGGCCAGGGCGGCCTGGGCGATATCGCCTTCCTGCAGAGCGAGGCGGATGACGAAATCGGCACCCGCACGATCTACCTCAGCTGGGCCGAAGCCGGTGACGGCGATACACGCGGCGCAGTGGTCGGGCGCGGCCAGCTGGTCTGTCAGGGCAACGCCGATTGCGCGGTGGAAGACCTGAACGTGATCTGGCGGCAGACCCCGAAGGTGACGGGGCGCGGCCACTACTCGCACCGCATCGCCTTCAGCCCGGACGAGCAATATCTTTTCGTCGCCAGCGGCGACCGCCAGAAGCAGACGCCTGCGCAGGATACCTCCAACACGCTGGGCACGGTCGTGCGCCTCGATCTCGATGGCAGCGCGGCGGCGGGCAATCCGCTGGCGGACCGCGGATCGCCCAGCGACCAGATCTGGAGCTGGGGCCACCGCAATATCCTGGGCCTGCAATTCGACAGCGCCGGTCGGCTATGGGATCTGGAGCACGGGCCCGCTGGCGGTGACGAGCTGAACCTGGTGCAGCGCGGCAATAATTACGGCTGGCCGGTGCGGTCCGAAGGCGACAACTACAACGGCACGCCCATCCCCGATCATTCGCCCGACGATGGCTTCACCAAGCCCGCGATCGAATGGACCCCGGTTATCGCGCCGGGCGATTTCCTGTTCTATTCGGGCGACATGTTTGCCGACTGGCGCGGCGATGCGCTGATCGCAAACCTGAAGGAACAGAATATCGTGCGTGTCGATATGGACGGCACCACCGCTACCGAGGCCGCCCGCTACGAGTTCGGCGAAAGACTGCGCGAGATCGTGCAGGGCCCGGACGGCGCGCTCTACGTGTTGGAGGATGGCAAGAACGGCCGCCTGCGCAAGCTGACGCCGGCGGGATAGACGAGCCGGATCGATCCAAAACGGTCGACAGCGGGCGCGCGGGGGATTAACCCGCGCGCCCGTTCGCTTTCAGGCCTTGCCCATGCCCACCATCGTTCCCTTCGACGCCGTACCATCGGCGCTCCACGAGCAACTGCTCGACGCCGCCTTCGGCGCGGACCGGACCTCGCGCACCGCCTATCGCATCCGCGAGGGGCTGGATCGGCTGGCCGGCCTGAGCTTTGCCGCGCTGGATGACGAGGAGTTTCTGGCGGGCACGATCGAATTGTGGCCGGTTTCGCTGACCGACGAGGACGGGCGGCAATATCCGCTGCTGATGGTCGGCCCCGTGGCGGTCGCGCCCAGCCGCCAGAACGAAGGCTATGGCCGCGCTCTGATGGCTGCGTCGCTGGGCGCGGTCGAAGGCATGGCGAGCGACGATGCGCCCGCTCTGCCGCAGGTGCTGATCGGCGATCCCGAATATTACGGCAAATGGGATTTCACCGCCGCACCGACGGCCGGATGGGACACGCCCGGCCCGGTCGAGCAGCATCGCCTGCTGGTGCGCTGCGCCAATCCGGCAATCCTGCCCAAGCGCGGGATGCTGGGGCCGTGGCGCCAGGGCGATGATCGGGGCGAGGAATAGCCACAACCCCGCACTTAGCCCGAATTGCGCGAACCCCGCGCTTCTGCCAGAGAATTCCCGCAATGCCCTACGAACCCCCGCCCCATCTTGCATCGCTGACCCTGTCGCAGATCGCCGAGCAGGTGCAGGCGCGCAAGCTGCCCCCCGTCGATAACTGGGCGCCGCAGAAAGAGGGCGATTCGGGCATGCGGATCGCCGCCGACGGCACCTGGTTCCACGATGGATCGCCGATCACGCGCGAGGCGATGGTGCGGGCCTTTTCCGGCCTGCTGATCCGCGACGAAAGCGGCGCGCATTTCCTTGTCTCTCCGTTCGAGAAGCTGTCCATCGAAGTGGAGGACGCCGCCTTCGTCGCGACCGACATGGTGGTGCGGGACGAAGACGGCAGAACCACCCTCGCCTTCCGTCTCAATACGGACGAGCTGGTGATCGCCGGGCCGGACCATCCGATCGCGGCGCGCGGGGACGCGGAAACGCCCGCGCTCTATCTGGGCGTGCGACGCGGGCTGGAAGCGCGGCTCAACCGCAGCACTTACCAGCAGCTTGCCGAGCATGCGCTTGCCACTGGCGATGACTGGACCGTCTCCAGCGCGGGCGAGAGCTTTCGCCTGAAGCCGTGAGCGCGCTTTTCGACCGCCTCCAGCGCGTGTTCGATGACGGGCACGGCGTCGAACTGTCCGATCTGCTGACCGATGCGCGCTTTGCCGGGAGCGATCCACGCCCCGCCGCCGTGCTGGTCGCCGTGACCGACCGACCGCAGCCGGGCCTGATCCTGACACAGCGGCCGCACGACATGCGCGACCATCCCGGCCAGGTCGCGCTGCCCGGCGGCAAGCTGGACCCCGGCGAGAACTCGATCGAGGCCGCGCTGCGCGAGGCGGAGGAGGAACTGGCCCTGCGCGCGCGCGATGTCCGCGTGATCGGCGCGACCGATCGCTATCTGACCGGAACGGGGTTCGAAATTACTCCCGTGCTCGGCATGATCCCGCCCGATCTTCCGCTGCGGGCCAACCCGGCAGAGGTCGAAAGCTGGTTCGAGGTGCCATTGGCCACCGTGCTCGACCCGGCGAAATACGACGAACAGTCTGCCCTGTGGCGCGGGGCGGAGCGCCGCTATTACGAACTGCATCACGAAGGCTACCGCATCTGGGGCGTGACCGCGGCGATCCTGCTCAATCTCTCGCGCCGCCTCCAACTGACGGAGCTGTTCGATGGTTGAGGTTCTGCCCAAGGCCGAATGGACGCAGCGCGCCGATCTTGCCGCGCTGGCGACTGCACTGGGTGCGCAGAACATCCGCTGGGTGGGCGGCGCGGTGCGCGACACGCTGCTGGGCCACCGGGTCAAGGATATCGACGCGGCCACGCCCCTGCGGCCCGAAGAGGTCGTGGAAGCGTGCAAGGCCGCGGGGATCAGGACCGTGCCCACCGGGATCGATCACGGAACCATCACCGCCCTGCTGGATGGCGGGCCAGTGGAGGTGACGACGCTGCGTCATGACGTCAGCACCGATGGTCGCCGCGCGACGGTGGCCTTCGCGCAGGATTGGCGCGAGGATGCCGCAAGGCGGGATTTCACGATCAATGCGCTTTATGTCGATCCGCAGACACTGGAAATATTCGATTATTTCGGCGGGCTGGACGATCTGGACGCGCGCCGCGTGCGCTTCATCGGCGATCCGCACCAGCGCATCCGCGAGGATCATCTGCGGATCCTGCGCTACTACCGCTTCCAGGCGCGCTTCGGCGCCGATCTGGATGAAGCAGCGGAGGAAGCCTGCGCCGAGCTGGCGCCGACGATGAAGGGCCTGAGCCGCGAACGGGTGGCGATGGAGCTGATGGCGATCCTGGCCCTGCCCGATCCCGCGCCCACGATTGCGCGAATGCGCGCGCGCGGCGTGCTCCCGGTGATCCTGCCCGAAGCGGGCACCAGCCAGATCGCGGCGCTGCAACGCCTGATCGAGACCGAAGCCCGCTTCGAGGCGGAGGGGCGCGCGCTGGTCCGCCTCGCGGCACTGATCCCTGCGGTCGAAAGCGTGGCCGAAAGCGTCGCCGCACGGCTGCGCCTCTCCCGCAAGGACCGCGATTGCCTGGCGTGTCTGGCAGGCGCACGCGACGCGGATGGGGATGCCCCGAAGGCGCTGGCCTATTCGCATGGCAGAACCTGCGCCGCGGGGCGCCTGCTGCTGATCGGGGCGGACCCTCGCCCGCTGGAAGACTGGGAGATTCCGGATCTCCCCCTGAAGGGGGGCGAGATCGTTCAGCGGGGCCTTTCGGGTGCCGATGTCTCGCGCATGCTGCGCAAGGTGGAGGCGCGCTGGATCGAGGAGGATTTTCCTGACCGCGAACGGGTCCTTGGGCTGCTCGAAGAGGAATTGTCTGACCGAACAACCTCTTAAGCTTGCCTTCATGCGCAAGATTCTAAAGTCTGCATATCGGATCGGGATGACATGCCTTTGGGCTGTTGACGCCTTTTTGCCATATTCCCATACCGACCAGCCCGGATAGAGACCGATTTGGCTCAACCCCTCGCTCCCGGCGGGACCGTCCGGCACGACCGACCGTTTCAGTGGGCGAAAGCCCGCACTGCGGCCCAAAGCCGCGACCCTACTAAGGAGAGAATACCCGTGAAGTTCAAGACTGCCCTTGCCGCCGCCGCCGCGTTCACCCTGGCGACTGCCGCCCAGGCCCAGATGGGCCCGGAAACCGGCGCAACCGTATATGAAAGCACGGACGGCGAAGTCGGCGGTGTGATCGGCACGATCGTACAGATGGACGGCGAAACCATCGTCGTCGATATCGACGGCATGAAGGCATCGCTGCCCGCCGGTGCGTTCGGCGAAGGCCCCGAAGGGCCGGTGATCGCCGTTACCAAGGCACAGCTCGTGCAGATGCTTCAGGCCCAGAACGAGCAGGCCGTGGCCGCGCGCGATGCAGCGCTGGTTGCCGATGCGGCGGTGTTCGATTCCGAAGGCGCGCAGATCGGCACGATCCAGTCGGTCGACGGCGATACCGCGGTTCTGGAAATGACCGAAGGTGCCGTCAGCGTTCAGCGCGAACAGTTCGCGGCAGACCAGAACGGCGTGCTCCTCGTGCTCATCCCGCGTGCGGACCTCGTGGCCGCGCTTGGCGGTGAGTCCGCACCTGCACCGCAGGGCGGCGAAATGGCCGAACAGGACGCCGAATAAGCGAGTTTCCCTCGGAGCCACCACTCTCGAGGGTCGCAAGGGGCGGGTCGCATGCCGAAAGGTGTGCGGCCCGCCTTTTCGTTGGCGCCCTTGCCACCCCGGGTTAGCGCAAGATCAGAAACGATTATCGCGCGGGAAGCCGTTGGGCGGCATCCGGCCCGCGCCGCCACGCGCGACCTTCCACTGCCACATCTCCGGCTCGGTCCGGGTGCGTTCGCCCGTTCCGCCCATCTGCCAGCTGAGGCCATCCTCCAGCCGGAAGGTGGTGACATCGGCCATGCCGCCATCGCGGTAGCGTTGCAGCTGCACGCCCTGCCCGCGCTGCATCTCGGGCATTTCTTCCAGATTGAAGACCACCAGCTTGCGGTTGTCCCCCACCACGGCAACGTGATCGTGCCCTTCGCCGATATGCGCCACCTTGGCGAGCCTGGCGTCGCCCTTCAGCGTCATCACCGCACGGCCCTTGCGCGTTTCGGCCAGCAGATCGTCGCTCTTGATGACGAAGCCCTTGCCCGGCGTGCTGGCAAGCAGCAGCCGCTCGCCCGGTGTGTGCGCCCAGGCGGCCACGATGTGCGCGGCATTGTCGATGTCCAGCGTGGTGCGCACCGGCTCCCCAAAGCCGCGCGCGCCGGGCAGCTTGTCCGCGCCCAGCGTGAAGAAGCGCCCGTCGTCGGTCGCGATCAGCAGCTTGTCGGTGGTCTGTGCGTGGAACACGAAAGCGAGTTCGTCGCCTTCCTTGAACTTCCATTCCTGCGTCAGGTCCACATGCCCCTTCGCCGCGCGGATCCAGCCGCGCTGCGACATGATGACCGTGATCGGCTCCTTCTCGATCATCGCGTCCATGCTGAATTCGACCGTGGGCGCGGCCTCGGCAATCGTGGTTCGCCGCGCGCCCAGATCGGTGGTCTTGGCGTAATCCTTCTGCAGCGTCTTGAGGTCGCGTTTCAGGCGGCGCTTCTGCTTGGCCGGATCGGCGAGCAGCGCTTCCAGCTCGCCCTGTTCCTTCAGCAGGTCGTCCTTTTCCTGCCGCAGCTGCATCTCTTCCAGCTTGCGCAGACTGCGCAGCCGCATGTTGAGGATCGCCTCGGTCTGCCGGTCGGTCAGTCCGAACTCCGCCATCATCACCGGCTTGGGCTCGTCCTCGGTCCGGATGATCTCGATCACCCGGTCGAGGTTGAGGAAGGCGATGATGTAGCCTTCGACCAGCTCCAGCCGCCGCGCGATCTGTTCCAGCCGGTGCCGCGAACGGCGCTGGAGAATGTCGATCTGGCTGGCGATCCAGTTCTGCAGCAGCTCCTTCAGGCCCATCACCAGCGGCGTGCGCGTGGCATCGAGCACGTTCATGTTGAGCCCGAAGCGCGTTTCGAGGTCGGTCAGCCGGTAGAGCGACTCTTTCAGCAGTTCCGGATCGACGTTGCGGCTGCGCGGGACCAGCACGATGCGGATCTGTTCGTCGCTCTCGTCGCGCACGTCCTCCAGGATCGGCACCTTCTTGTCCGCGATGACCTGCGCGATCTGTTCGATCAGCTTGCCCTTGGGCACCTGGTAGGGGATTTCACTGATGACGAGCTGCCACTGGCCGCCGCCCAGCCGCTCTATCCCCGCCTCGCGGTCTTGCTCGCTCGCTGCTTCGGCGGCATGGAAACGCGCACGGATGCGGAAGGAGCCCCGACCGGTTTCGTAAGCTGCGCTGATCGTTTCCGGGCTGTCCACGATCAGGCCACCGGTGGCAAGGTCCGGACCCTGCATCAGCTGCATCAGCTCGGCATGCTCGATCGCGGGCTTGTCGATCACCGCCAGCGTTGCTGCGATCACCTCGTCCACATTGTGGCTGGGGATGTTGGTCGCCATGCCCACTGCGATTCCGCTGGCGCCGTTGGCCAGCAGGTTGGGGAACAGGCCGGGGAAGATGAGCGGCTCTTCTTCCTCGTTGTTGTAGGTCGGCACGAAATCGACAGTGCCTTCGTCGAGGCCCGCCATCAGCGCCATCGCCGTCCGGGTCAGCCGCGCTTCGGTGTAGCGGGCGGCGGCGGCGTTATCGCCGTCGATATTGCCGAAGTTCCCCTGCCCTTCGACCAGCGGGTAACGCAGCGAGAATGGCTGCGCGAGGCGCACCATCGCGTCATAGACGGCGGTATCGCCATGCGGGTGGTACTTGCCCAGCACCTCACCCACCACGCGGGCGGATTTCTTGTACGCAGTGTCCGGCCCAAGGCGCAGCTGGCGCATCGCCCATAGCAGGCGGCGGTGGACCGGCTTCAGGCCATCACGCAGATCGGGCAGCGAACGCGCGGTGATCGTGGACAGCGCATAGACAAGATACCGCTCGGACAGCGCGGTTTCGAACGGCGCATCGACGATTGCAGAGAGGGAATCGGGCTCTTTCGAACCATTTTCAGCGGAAGCCATCGGCTCGCCCTATCACCGGCTCGCCCTGGCAAGAAGCGCGGAACGCAAAGCTTTCCCCGCCCGTTTCCCCCATGAAAGCACATTCAAGACGAAAGGACTTCATCATGGCCAAGCGCGTTATGATTCTCGCCACCAACGGCTTCGAGCAATCCGAGCTGTTCGATCCCAAGCAGAACCTGGAAAATGCAGGCATCGAAACCGAGGTCGTCAGCCTCGAATCCGGTGAAATCAAGGCCTGGGACAAGGACGATTGGGGCAAGACCATCAAGGTCGACAAGACCGTGGACGACGTCGCCAACTGCGAAGGCTACGACGCCCTCCTCCTCCCCGGCGGCCAGATCAACCCGGACCTGCTGCGCGTCAACGACCGCGCCGTTGCGATCGTCCGCGAATTCAACGCTGCGGGCAAGCCGATCGCCGCGATCTGCCACGCTCCGTGGCTGCTGATCGAAGCCGATCTGGTGAAGGGCAAGACGCTCACCAGCTATCACTCGATCCGCACCGACATGAAGAATGCGGGTGCCAATGTTGTGGACGAGCAGGTCGCCGAAGACGGCAACCTGATCACCAGCCGCAATCCGGACGACATTCCTGCATTCTCGGATCGCCTGATCAGCCGCGTGCTGGAGAAGGTGCCCGAAGACGCATAAGCGTCTCGAAAAGCTGGAATTACGAAGCCCGGTCGCAGCAATGCGGCCGGGCTTCTTCGTGTGGGCCTTGTCCGCCCGTCCGGACCTAACGCACCCGGCCTGCATTGTTCGGGCATGATCCTGCTTCGCCTCGCCACCCTCGCTGCGGCCATCGCCGCGCTGTTCTCCGTCCTGCTGGGACCCGCCAGCGCGCAGTCCGAACGGGAGGTCGCGCAGAGTTCCTCACCCCTGGTCTATCAGGTCGAAACGCTGCGCAACGGGGACGGCGCGGGGGAGCCGCAGCTGTTCCTCGACACCCCGATGGGCCTGATCGAAAGCTTCATGGTGGCTGGCGAGCGCGAGGAATGGGGCCGAGCGGCCGACGCGCTGGATTACGCCAATATCGAGCGAAGCCGGACAGATATCCCGCGCGAGGAGATCGCCCGGCAGCTCTATCACCTGATGAACACCACCGTCGCGATCGACTGGGCAACCCTGCCCGACCGGCCCGATGCGATGGACACCGATGCCAGCAGCAAGAACCCGATGGCGGGCGTCGCACGCCGATCGCTCAGCGTGGCAACGCTCGAACTGGGCAACCGGCGCATCCCCATCCGCCTCGCACGGGTGCAGGCTCCGGGCGGCGAGCCGGTGTGGGTGTTCAGCCGCCAGACCGTGGCCAACGTGCCTGCTCTCTACCGCGAATACGGCCCGACGCAGTTCGAGCAGATGCTGCCCGCGCCGCTGCGCAAGCAGGCCGTCTGGACGCTGGCCTGGTGGGAACTGATCGCGCTTCCGCTGGTGCTGATCGTCGCAGCGCTGGCCGGCCTTGCGACCTATCTCGGCATTCGCCGTTTGCGCGAAGGATACGATACGGACACGAAGATCGGCGGCGTGCTGCAGGCGGTCCATCTGCCTGTCACCCTGCTCGCCTTTGCCGGCACCTTCGCGCTGGTCCGCAATACGGTGCTGCGCCTGTCGGGTCCTGCGAAGGACCTGCTCGATCCGTTCCAGCTGATCCTGGTGATCGCCGCAATCCTTGGCATCGTTCTCGCAGCCATAGAGGCACTGTTCGAATTTGCGACCAACCGCCGGACCGACGAGCTGGAAGCCCCTGGCAACCATCAGGACCGCAACTTCTACACCAAGATGAGCGCGATCCGCCGGATCGTCACCGCGCTGCTGCTGCTCGCCGCGGTCGGCTTCCTGCTTGTGGCGAGCAATATCGCCGACACGCTCGGCTTCTCGATTCTGGCCTCTGCCGGCGTGCTGGGCCTGGTGCTCGCCTTTGCCGCGCGCAAGGTGCTGGGCGACATCATGGCGAGCGTGCAGATCGCCTTCGCGCAGACCGCGCGGATCGGCGATGCGGTGCAGTTCGAAGGGCAATGGTGCTTCGTCGAGAAGATAGGCTTCACCCACCTGCGCCTGCGCACGTGGGACGAACGCCGCGTGATCGCCCCGGTCAGCGCGTTCACCAACGAAAGTTTCGAGAACTGGACCAAGCAGGACGCGAGCCTGATGACCCATGTCGAGCTGCAACTCGACAACCGCGCCGATGTGGACGCGCTGCGCGAGGAATTTCGCAACTACGTGCAGCAGGACGAGGACGTCGTCGATCCCGAGGATGCGGTGTGCGAGGTGGTCGGGCAGGACGCGCGAGCCAAGACGGTTCGCTTCATGGCGCGCGCCGCCGATCCCAAGACGGGGTGGAGCATGCACTGCCGCGTGCGTGAACACATGCTCGCCTTCGCGGCGCGACTCGATGCCACGATCGAGCCCACCCCCGCCTATTTCGCGCGTGAACGCGAGGTCAGCCTGGAGGCGCAACCGGACTCGTAAGCTTCGATAAACGAACGCCAATCTCCCCAAAAGCGCATCGCGCTTGCGAGTGTGGCCAAATTAAGGCATTATTGTGGTCACAATATGATGGTCGCATCATGATGGGGAGAGAGTTCATGTCTGCTAGCCGTTCCATCCTGCTGGGGACTGCCGCCGCGCTCGCGCTGGCCGCCTGTTCGGAAAGCAGTTCCTATGAAACCACCGAGGCGATCACGACCGCCGATGTGACGGAAGAAGCGGCGATGGATATCGAGCCGCCGCCTCCGCCCCCTGCCGCCCCCGGCGCGGACGAAGGCGGCGCGAGCGAAACCAGCTCGCTACCCGACATCCCCGCCGCGGCCCCCAAGATCGCCTATGTCTATTCCTACGGCTTCCGCGTCGCGCGCGAAGACATCGCGCCCTTGCAGGAACGCCACGCCGATATGTGCATCAAGCTCGGCCCGCTCACCTGTCAGGTCCGCTCGCTCGAACAGAACGGCGCAGAGGACGATTATGGCTACGGCCAGCTCGAACTCTCGGTTGCCGCCGACCGCGCGCGCGAATTCGGGCGCGACCTCGTCGCCGCTGCCCAAAGCGAGGGCGGCGACCAGGTCTCTTCCAGCATCGAAGGGGAGGATCTTTCCAAGCAGATCGTCGACACCGAAGCGCGCCTGCGCAGCCGCGAAGTGCTGCGCGACCGGCTGATGGAAGTGCTGCGCACCCGCAAGGGCAGCGTGCAGGAACTGGTCGAGGCCGAACGCGGTGTGGCGCAGGTCAACGAGGAAATCGACCAGGCGCGCAGCTGGCTGCAGGAAATGCGCGGGCGCGTCGCCTACTCGCGCATCACCGTGACCTATCAGAGCGAGGGTGCCGGGCCCGGCGGCTTTTTCGAACCGATTCGCAAGGCCATCGGCTCGATCGGTCCGGTCGCGGGCAACGTGATCGGCGGGCTGATCCTGCTGCTGACGGTCCTCGTGCCCATCGGCCTTGTCGGCTTCGGCATCTGGATGCTGGTGAAGCGGGTGCGGCGGCGCGAGGAACCCGTGGAGAAGGCCGACTAACCCCGGCTCATATCGTGCGCGTCGGCGGGGATGGTGACTTCCAGCCCGTCGAGCGCATCGGTGAGCACGATCTGACACGACAGGCGGCTGGTGGGGCGCACGCCGTAGGCGAGGTCGAGCATGTCTTCCTCGTCCTCGCTCGCCTCGGGCAGCTGGGCGAACCATTCCTTCGCGACAAGCACGTGGCAGGTGGAACAGGCCATCTGCCCCTCGCATGTGCCCTCCAGCGGCATGCCCGCCGCCTGGCCTACGCGCAGCAGCACATCGCCAGACTGCGCCTCGGCCTCGACCCGCTCGCCGGTGGATTTGATGAAGGTGACTTTCATGCTTGCGAGTCTGCCGCTTCGACGATGATCGAGCAAGCGCGCTGCATGTCCTCGCGCGTCGTGTAGCGCCCCCAGCCCAGCCGAATCGAGGATTTGGCCTGCGCATCGCTCAGCCCGATGGCGCGCAACACGTGGCTCGTCCGCCCCGATCCGCTGGCGCAGGCCGACCCGGCGGAGAACATGACCTCGCGGCATTCGCTCATCAGGCGGGCGACGTCGAGGCCATCCCTGCGAATGTTGAGACTGCCGTGCCAGCGCTGCTCGGCACTGCCATTGAGCGTCCAGCCGGAAAACGCATCGCGGGCGATCTGCCACAGCTCTTCGACATGCGCGGCGTCTTCTTCCTGTCGCTCGACCGCCAGCGCCGCTGCCGCGCCGAACCCGGAGCACAAGGCGGGCGAAAGCGTGCCCGAGCGCAGGCCCTGCTCCTGCCCGCCCCCTTCGACATGCGGGATCAGCGACAGGCCATCGCGCACCCACAGCGCGCCGATCCCCTTGGGG
This sequence comes from Citromicrobium sp. UBA3494, assembly GCA_002377695.1. Taxonomy (GTDB): domain Bacteria; phylum Pseudomonadota; class Alphaproteobacteria; order Sphingomonadales; family Sphingomonadaceae; genus Alteriqipengyuania. Next base: position 383,696 of record DFQH01000001.1, read on the forward strand.
CCGTGCAGCTTGTGCGCGCTGACCGCGATCATGTCGGCTTCTTGCGGGAGGGCCATCTTGCCCGCCGCCTGCACCCCATCGACCAGCAACAGCGCCCCGGTTTCCTTCGCGCGGCCAGCCATCGCGGGGATGGGCTGGATCGTGCCGATCTCGTTATTGACCTGCATCACGGCCAGCAGACCGACATATTTGGGCATCTCGACATCGGGCGCGATTACGCCATCCGGGCCGACGGGCAGCTGGGTCCAGTTGCCGTTGGCTTTGACCGTATCGATCACCGCCGCATGCTCGATCGCGCTGAAGGCGATGTGCTCGCCCGAGCGGATGGCGGCATTGCCCCGGATCGCAAGGTTGATCGCTTCCGTGGCGCTGCCGGTGAAGATGACCTGCCCGCCGGGCGGGAACAGCTGCGCCACCTGTTCGCGCGCCACCTCGACCGCCGCCGCCGCCATGCGGCCCATGCGGTGCGGGCTGTGCGGATTGCCGAAGGTCTCGCTCTCCGGCCCGCCGAGCCAAGCAAGCATAGCCTCACGCGCTTCCGGCGCGAGCGGAGTGGTGGCCTGGTAGTCGAGGTAGATCATTTCTCTCTCATAACGTCATTGCGAGCGAAGCGAAGCAATCCAGTGCGGAGTGCGAGACGCCCTGGATTGCCGCGGCGACTGCGTCGCCTCGCAATGACGATAGCTTCAAAGCGAAGCCCAAGCCTCAGCAAACGCATCCAGCTCCTCGGGCGTCGTGCTCCACCCCATGCTGACCCGGATCGTGCGCGCGGCGACATCGTCGGGCACGCCGAAGGCATCGAGCACACGGCTTTTCTTGAGCGTGCCCGAAGAACACGCGCTGCCTGCCGAGACGGCAAAACCCATCGCGTCGAGGCGGATCAGCTGGGCCTGAGCGCTCATCGTGGGGTGGGCGATCGCGAATATGCCGGTCGTTCCACAAGCGGCCCCAAGTGAAACAACCTGACCAGTCTTCTCGATTGCCTTTTCAAATTCCCATCGATCGTCACGCGTGGTCGGCCATTCTTCGACGCCACCACATTGGAGAGCCGCTGCCATGCCGAGAACTGCTGGTAGATTTTCGGTCCCTTGGCGGTAGCCGCGCTCATGCCCCCCAACTGGCTCAAGGACAGAGAATTCCCTTACCAGTAGAGCTCCGGCGCCAATTGGTCCGCCAAATTTGTGGGCTGATATCGCAATCAGGTCGGCCTTCGGTAAATCGAGCTTTCCAGCGCTTTGTGTGCAATCCGCCAAGAGACTGGCATTCGCCTCAGCCGCCATCGTCTGAAACTTATCTTCTTTAAGCCAATACCAGTTCGATCCGACCTCGGGGTTTATATGCTGGACAGCAAGCAACGCTCGACCTTCTCGGGACAAATGTCGCTCAAGAATATCGTAGTCCAGCTCCCCGCCTTGCAGCAGGCCATGATTGTCGATCGGCAACACCTCCGCATCGGGCGCTGCACGGAACACCGCATCGTGCTCCACCGCACTCACAATGCGCCGGTCAACCTTCGCCCGGTTGAGCGCGATCCACAGCGCCTCGCTCGCCCCGCTGGTGAAGATCACCTCGCCGTCCCACGCCAGCGCCGCCTTCACCCGCGCGCGGGCATCCTCCAGTGCCTGTTTGGCCTTGCGCCCCTCGGCATGCGGAGACGACGGGTTGGCCCAGATCGCGAACCCCTCCTCCATCGCGGCCTTGGCCTCGGGCCGCAGGGGTGAGGTGGCAGCATGGTCGAGATAGATGCGCGGCTTGCTCAAGCGATGCTCGCCGGGATGCTCGAAGTAATTGCGAAATGCGGCATAAAGCCTATATAGCCGCGCACCTCGCGTGCGCCACCGCCGCTTGTGCCAGCTAAGCTATTTCCGGACCACAGCACCCATGCCCACCGTCATCTTCCCCGGCCCCGAAGGCCGTCTCGAAGGCCGTTTCTCCCCCCCGCCGCGCCCGCGCGCGCCGGTCGCGCTGATCCTCCACCCGCACCCGCAGGGCGGCGGCACGATGAACGAGCGGATCACGCAGAGCCTGTACAAGACCTTCGTCGATCGCGGTTTCGCGACGCTGCGCTTCAATTTCCGCGGCGTGGGCCGCAGCCAGGGCAGCTTCGACAATGGCGTGGGCGAACTCTCCGACGCGGCATCGGCGCTCGACTGGATCCAGTCGATTCACGAGGAAGCGCAGGTCACCTGGGTTGCCGGTGTGTCCTTCGGCGCGCTGATCGGCATGCAGCTGCTGATGCGCCGCCCCGAAATCCGCGGCTTCATCTCGGTCGGTGCGCCGGCGAGCATGTACGATTTCAGCTTCCTCGCCCCCTGCCCCGCCAGCGGCATCTTCGTCCACGGCGCTGCCGATACGGTGGTGCCGCCGCCCTCGGTCGGCAAGCTGGTCGAGAAGCTGCGTACGCAAAAGCACATCACCATTCACCACGAAGAGATTCCGCGTGCCAACCACTTCTTCGAGAAGGAGCACGACGAGATGATGGGCGCGGTGAACAACTACCTCGATTTTAGGCTGGACCCGTCCTGTCCGATCCGCTGATACGTCCTTTTTTGCAATGAATTGAGGAACATCAGTCCGTCATTGCAACTTTATTTCGTATTCCCAGCGTTCAGGATAAGGGTGTAACATCTCTCCAGAGGCGGCACGAAAGTCGCCCGCAACTGGAGAGATGCCATGGCTTATGCCTATGCCAACCAACCGCAGAACCGCGCGGCCGCAATCGCGGGCGTGGCGGCCATCCACGCCGGACTGGGGGCGCTGCTGATCTACGGCTTGGCAACCGGGAGTTTTGCACCGCCTGAATCGCCCAAGCTTTCCGCCGGGCAGATCCCGATCGAGCCGCCACCGCCGCCCGAGCCGACCGCCGAACCTACGCCAGACAAGGCGCAGGAGGCTTCTTCACGCCCCGTCGTCGCTCCCCTGCCGCCGACCAGCCTGGCGACGAGCCCGCCACGCGTGGATACGAGCGATATCATCCTGCCCCCGGCGCCGCCGGTTCCGGTACCCCTGCCCAATGTCGCCCCGACGGTTGCACCGCCTCCGCCGCCGCCCAGCCCGACGCCCAGTTTCGATCCGGTCGCGGCCAGACCGTCGAACAGCCCGGGCGGCTGGGTGACGCAGGCGGACTATCGCCAGGCATGGATCTCGCGCGAATATACCGGGACGGTGGGCTTCCGCCTGTCGGTCGGCGCGAGCGGCCGGGTGGAGAACTGCTCCGTCACCAGGTCCAGCGGCGTGTCCGCACTCGATCAGGCGACCTGTCAGCTGATTACCCGCCGCGCGCGGTTCGATCCGGCGAAGAACGGCCAGGGTCGCGCGGTTGCGGGCACCTATTCCAGCGCGGTCCGCTGGCAGTTGCCGGACTGATCGCCGCCTAGCTTTCCCCGGTTCCGGGGTCCGGAATGCTGTTCACCGGCGACCGGCCCTCGGAATCGGGGATGGTCCAGATACCCACGTTCATCAGCGCGACCAGCGCTGCGGCCCCCATCCACAGCGCCTGCTTGCGGTAACCACGGCGAAACAGCACCACCGCCCCCGCGATCAGCGCGAAGGCGGCAAGGACGAGCAGCGAGAGAACGAGGTCGAGCATGCCCGTTCCATACCGCCCAAGCGATTGACGGGAAAGCACCCGCGCTGCATCGTCCATGGTCATGAACGGATTTTCCCTTACCCGCCGCCAGACCCTTGCGGGACTCACCGCTTCCACCGCCCTCACGCTGGGCGGCTGTTCCACCATCAGCGGCCCTTCCGCGCTGCGGGACATGACCGTCGCGCCGGACGAATGGCTCGATCAGGTGGCTTTCGGAATGCTGCAATACGAGCCCGAGCGGGCGACCGCGCTTGGGGTCGATACCGGCGAATATGCGCCGCTGCGCAGCAAGCTGGAAGACCAGTCGATCGAAGGCCAGCGCGAATATGCGGCCTATCTGCGCTGGGTCGTCACGCAGATGGAGGGGCTCGACGAAAGCGGGCTCACCCCCGATCAGCAGACCAGCTTCCAGGTGGTGCGCAGCGCCTTCGCCACCGCGGCCGAGGGTTTCGATCTGCCCTACGGCGATGTCGCGGTCGGCAGCTGGCGCAACGCGCCCTACGTGGTGATCCAGAATGTCGGCTCCTATCTGGACATGCCGCGCTTCATGGACAGCACGCACCCGCTCCAGACCGGCGAGGATGCGGAGGCGTACCTGAGGCGGCTGCAGCAGTTTCCCGCCGTGCTGATGGGAGAGCTGGAACGGATGGAGTCGGCGCGCGCGATGGGCGTCGTCCCGCCGGACTTCCTGCTCGACAAGGCGATTGCGCAGATGGAGCGCACGCTCGCCGATGCGCAAAGCGGCGAATTGTTCGTGGCGCAGATGAAGATCAATCTGGAAAAGAGCGGCCTGCCGCTCCGTCTCGCTGCAATGGCGGACCAGTACGTGCGCTTCCCCATCGCGGTCGCGCTGGAAGCCCAGCTGAAAGAGCTCAAGACCCAGCGTGCCATGGCGAAGTCCGATGCGGGCATGTGGGCACAGCCGGGCGGCGAGGAATGGTACGCCTGGGCGCTGAAGGCGAGCACGACCACCACGCTCTCCCCCGACGAGATTCACGAGCAGGGACTGGAAGAGCTTGATGCGCTGCACGCGCGGATGGACCCGATCCTGCGCGATATCGGCTACGACAGCGGTTCGGTGGGCGAGCGGATGCAGGCGCTCAGCCGCGATCCGCGCTATCAGTTTGCGAAGGGCGATCCGGGCCGGGCCGAAATCATGGCCTTCATCAAGGGCCGGATCGACTGGATCACCGCGCAGATGCCGCGCGCGTTCGACACGCTGGTCGAGCCCAATGTAGAAGTCCGCCGCCTTCCGCTGGCCGAAGAGCCGGGCGCGCCGGGCGCCTATGGCGGCGCGGGCAGCAAGGACGGGACGATCCCCGCGCGCATGTGGATCAACCTGCGCACGACCGATCTGCACCGCAAATACGATCTTGCCGACCTTACCTATCACGAGAGCATTCCGGGCCACGCGTGGGAGGGCGAATTCTCCAACCGCCTGCCGCTGATCCGCTCCATCCTAGCCTTCAACGCCTTTTCCGAAGGCTGGGCGCTGTATGCCGAGCAGCTGGCGGACGAACTGGGCGCCTACGACGATTTTCAGGTCGGCCGCCTTGGCTACCTGCAATCCCTCGCCTTCCGTGCCTGCCGCCTGGTGGTGGACACCGGGCTGCACCACAAGCGCTGGACACGCGAACAGGGCCGCCAGTTCTTCGTCGAACGCAATGGCTCCAAGCCGGAGGAAGTGGCCAGCGAGGTGGACCGCTATTGCAGCTGGCCGGGCCAGGCCTGCGGCTACAAGATCGGCCATTCGCAGATCGTCGCCCAGCGCGAACGCGCCAAGCGCGCAATGGGCGATGCCTACGATTTCAAGGGCTTCAACACGGCGGTCGTGCTGGGCGGCAATGCACCGCTCGACGTCATGGAAAAGACGGTCACGCGATACATCGCAAACGCCGGGTAGATGGGGCGGAGGCACCGGGCGCGTCCCGGCGCATCCGCTATGGCGCCCCTGGCAGCGCGGCAGGCCTTACGAGTCCGGCGTGCGCGATGGCTTGCCGATGATCCACAGATCCGCATTGGCGCGCGATCGTCTGAGCCTGCAGAGCGGTTGTGCGTCGGCGATGATGTCGAATTCGCGCCCGTCTTTGGTTTCGGTCAGCCAGAAAACGAAGGACCCGTCGCGCTTGTCGAAATCACGGGTCGTTTCCTCATGGCTGCCATCCGCTGCGAAGCGAAGCTGGAAGCGGGTCACTGCCTCCGCGCCTTTCGGCCGATGATCGATCTTCTGCTCACCGAATTCCCCTTCGAATTGCGAGGGAACTACGCAGCCGGAACGAAAGGAGCGCCCGAACTAACTTTCAGTTATTCGTCGACACTTGCAGCGCGACACCGCGCGCCCTGCGCCCGATGCAATTGGGGCCCCGCTCCGGCTTGCACCGTGCGAGGCCCCTTCCTCTCCAACTGGGAAAGTCGTTGCGTCAGGCGGGCTGGGCGGCCTGTTGCGGCGCGGCGTCGCGCACGCCCTGGTCGACATGGTCGGCAAAGGGTTCGAAATTGTTCACGAACAGCTGCACCAGCTTGCGCGCGGTCGCGTCGTATTCCTCCGGATCGTCCCACGTCGAACGCGGATCGAGGATCGCGCTGTCGACGCCCGGAACGCTGACCGGAACGTCGAAGCCGAAATTCTCGTCCTTGCGGAATTCCGCATCATTGAGCGAACCGTCGAGCGCAGCGTTGAGCAGCGCGCGCGTCGCCTTGATCGGCATGCGGTGGCCGGTGCCGTACTTGCCGCCGGTCCAGCCGGTATTGACCAGCCAGCACTGCGCCCCGCCCTCTGCAATCCGCTTCTTCAGCAGGTTGCCGTAGACGCTGGGGTGACGCGGCATGAAGGGCGCACCGAAGCAGGTGCTGAAGGTCGCTTCGGGCTCGGTCACGCCGATTTCGGTGCCCGCGACCTTCGCCGTGTAGCCCGACAGGAAGTGATACATCGCCTGATCAGGCGTCAGCCGCGCGATCGGGGGCAGCACGCCGAAGGCATCGGCGGTCAGCATGATCACCGTGCTGGGCGGCGGGCCCATGTTCTCTTCCGAGGTGTTGGGGATCGAGGACAGCGGATAGGCGCCGCGGGTATTCTCGGCGAGCGAATTGTCGTCGAGGTCGATCTCGCCGCTTTCGTCCATCACCACGTTTTCGAGGACGGTGCCCTCCATCTTCGTGGTGGCGTAGATTTCCGGCTCGGCCTCGGGATTGAGGCGGATCATCTTGGCATAGCAGCCGCCTTCGAAGTTGAAGACCGCCGTATCGGACCAGCCATGCTCGTCATCGCCGATCAGCGTCCGGCTGGCATCGGCGGAAAGCGTGGTCTTGCCGGTGCCCGAGAGGCCGAAGAACACCGCGCTCTTGCCGTCGGGGCCGATATTGGCCGAACAGTGCATCGGCATCACACCCTTGGGCGGCAGCAGGTAGTTGAGCACGCCGAACACGCTCTTCTTCATCTCGCCGGCATACTTGGTGCCGCCGATCAGGATCAGCTTTTCGGACAGGTTCACTGCGATCACGGTTTCGCTGCGGCAGCCGTGGCGTTCCGGGTCAGCCTTGAAGCTGGGCAGGTCGATGATCGTGTATTCCGGCTCGAAGCCTTCGAGTTCGTCCGCGCTCGGGCGCACCAGCAGCGTGCGGATGAACTGGTTGTGCCACGCCAGCTCGTTGATCACGCGCACCTTCACGCGGTGTTCGGGCTGCGATCCGCCGAACAGGTCCGCAACGTAGAGCGTGTCCTTGTCCTTCACCGCCGCAAGGAAATCCTCCTTGAGCGCGGCGAAGTGATCCGGCGTCATGGAGGCATTGTTGTCCCACCACACCGTGTCTTCGGTCTCGCCATCGCGTACGATGAACTTGTCCTTCGCGCTGCGCCCGGTGTGCTTGCCGGTTTCGACCACCAGCGGCCCGTGCTTGGCCTTGCGGCCCTCGCCATTGTCCAGCGCATGCTGGGTCAGCTGCGCGGAATCGAGGTTGGCATGGATCGTGGCATTGGTCGCAATGCCCTGATCGGCGAGGCTGAAGGAAAGAGGTGCGGGCACGGCGGCCATTCTCCTGACAGAAAACGTGAACTTGCGGTCCGGGCGCCCCACGCGGAAAGGCCCCTCGACAGCGTTCCATGCAGGACTGTGCACGGAGCATCCGCGCAAGCGCTTAATAGCGCGAGAGGGTTCCGTCAAACCGCAGCACGCAGCGCCACGCAAATGGTGCATCACTGCCCGCGCATGCGTTGTGAGTTCACCACACACGCGCTACTTCAGGGGTCCGATACGCGATCACGGCGAACGAAGCATGGACCAGACGAACGACAGCCCCGAAACCATCTCGCCCCTGCGCCGCAAGGATCGGCCTGTGGTGGCGCTGGTGGATGATGACCGCAACATCCTGACGACCGTTTCCATCGCGCTGCAGGCCGAAGGCTTCGACACGCGCGTCTATTCCGATGGCGAGACCGCGCTGCGTGCCCTGTCCGAAGATGCGCCAGACCTGGCGGTGTTCGACATCAAGATGCCGCGCATGGACGGGATGGAACTGCTCGCCAAATTGCGCGAGCGCTCTGCCCTCCCCGTCATCTTCCTCACCAGCAAGGATGACGAGCGGGACGAGGAAGCCGGGTTCGAGATGGGCGCGGACGATTATATCTCCAAGCCGTTTTCCCTGCGCCTGCTGGTCGCACGCATCCGCGCGATCCTGCGCCGCAGCGGCCTCGACGACGGCACGGCGGATACCGCGCAGGACGGCGGGCAACCGGGTGAGTCGCGCGCCAGCTTCAGCCGCGGACAGCTCACCATGGACCCGGCCCGGCATCAGGTGACCTGGGGGGGCAAGCCGGTCTCGCTCACCGTTACCGAATTCCTGCTGCTGGAGGCGCTGGCCCACCGGCCCGGTGTTATCAAGAGCCGCAATCAGCTGATGGACGCGGCCTACCCGGACGACGTCTTCGTGGACGACCGCACGGTGGACAGCCACATCAAGCGCATGCGGCGCAAGTTCCGGCAGGTCGATTCCAGCTTCAGCGCGATCGAGACGCTCTATGGCGCAGGATACAGTTTCAGCGATGGCTGAGCATGCCGCAGAATAGGGTCGGCATGCGCCGCATTGCCCGCCCGCTTGAGCGGGTAGGTTTTTTCTCCCGCATATCGCTCACCACCCGCATCCTGCTGGTGAACATCCTGCCGCTGGTCCTGCTGGGCGGCGGGATCGTCTACCTCGATTCCTACCGTGCGCAGCTGCTGGACGAACGCTACAAGCTCGCCCGGATCGAGGCGCAGATCACCGCGGAAGCGCTCGCCGGGGCGACCCGCCAGCGGCAGGACGCGCTGCTGCTGCAGATCGCCAAGGAACAGGACATGCGCCTGCGCCTGTTCGACCCGGAGGGGCAGCTGATCGCCGACAGTTTCGATCTGGGCGAACCGACCTTCACGCTCGACGATCCGACCGATGATCCGTTCGAACTGCGCTTTGCGCGCTTCCTCGACCAGATCGTGGACACGATGGTCAGCGCGCAGCCCGTGCCGCGCTATATCGAACCTGAATCGAACATCGCGGATTCCTGGCCCGAACTGCAGCGCGCCCGCGAGCTGGGCATCTCGCAGATAGAATTGCGGCAGGCGGCGGACCGCACGCCGGTGATCACGGCAGCTGCGCCGGTCGGCCTGCAGGGCTCCACGCTGCTGACCACGCGCAACGCCATCGACATAACCGAATCGGTCCGCAACGCGCGCTCCACGCTGGGCACGGGCGTGTTCTTCGCGCTGCTCGCCTCGATCATGCTCTCGCTCTTCCTTGCCCGCACCATCGTCACCCCGCTGCAGACGCTCGCCAAGGCGGCGCAGCGCGTGCGGCTGGGGCGCGAGCGCGAGGTGCAGGTGCCGCGCCTGCCCGACCGGCGCGACGAGATCGGCATGCTGGCCCGCGCGGTGGCGGATATGACCGATGCGCTGCGCCAGCGGATCGACGCGGTCGAACATTTCGCCGCGGACGTTGCGCACGAGATCAAGAACCCGCTCGCTTCCCTGCGCAGTGCGACAGAATCGCTGGGCACGGTGGACGATCCCGAACTGCGCGCGCAGCTGCTCGACATTGCGACCCACGACGTGCGCCGGATCGATCGCCTGGTGACGGAAATTTCGGACGCCAGCCGGATCGACGCCGAAATGTCGCGCGCAACCTTTTCGCAGGTGGACCTTGTGGCACTGGTGACCAACATCATCGAAAGGCGCCGCAACCGGGGAATCGACGAGGGGTGCGAAATCGTGTTCGAACATGCCCGCCGGTCCAGCCGGGTGATGGGCGTACCCGAAAGGCTCGAGCGCGTGATCGACAACCTGCTGGACAATGCCGTGTCCTTCTCCCCGCCGGGCGGGACCATCCGCGTCTCGATCGAGCATGATAGCCATGCGACGATCCTTTCGGTCATGGACGAAGGGCCGGGAATTGCACCGGAGGCGCGCGCCAAGGTGTTCGAACGGTTCCATTCGGACCGGCCCGAAGACGAAGGCTTCGGCGATCACAGCGGCCTCGGCCTGGCCATTGCACGCACGATAGCCGAAGCGCATGACGGCATGCTGAGTGCCCAGGACCGGCCCGATGGCCTTCCCGGCGCCTGCATGGTGCTGGCCCTGCCCCCCATCCCTGAGGACGAGCCTGCGGGTGGGTGAACACAACCGGGGCCGCCGGACCTATAATACGTGTACGCAATGCCGCCGGCGCGCGGCGAACCGTCGACAGAGGAACGCGAAGCGATGAGCGAGCGACAGAAGATCATGCTGGTCACGGGCATGTCCGGCGCGGGCAAGACCACCAGCCTGCGCGTGCTCGAGGACCTTGGCTGGGAAGCGATCGACAATTTTCCCATCCGCCTGCTTCGTCCGCTGGTGCGCGAAGTGCTCGCCGGGGAATACCGCACACCGCTCGCCATCGGGTTCGATGCGCGCACGCGCGGCTTCGCGCCGGGAGTCATCGTCTCCATCGCGAAGACCCTGAGCGAGCGAGACGACCTCGAACTGACCACCCAGTTCATCGACTGCCACAATACCGAGCTGGAGCGGCGCTATAACGAAACCCGCAGGCGCCACCCGCTTGCCAGCGGGCGCACCGCAATGGACGGCATCCGCGCCGAACGCGACCTGCTGGAACCCCTGCGGCGCTGGGCGGACATGCTGATCGACACCAGCGAGCTGTCTTCCAACGAACTGCAGCAATTCGTCCGGCAGAACTTTGAAACCCAGAACGCGGGCGAGCTTGGCGTCACCGTCAGCAGTTTCGGATTCGCGCGCGGCATGCCGCCGCTGGCCGATCTGGTGTTCGACATGCGCTTTCTCGACAATCCGCACTGGGAGGATGATCTGCGCGAACAGACCGGGCTGGACGAGCCCGTGGCGCAGTACCTGCGGCGGGCCGACGGGTTCGAGGAGAACTTCGCGCGCATCCGCGATCTCCTGCTGGACCTTCTCCCCCGCTATCGCGCGCAGGGCAAAAGCTACGTCCATATCGCCTTCGGCTGCACCGGCGGTCGGCACCGATCGGTCTATACCGCGCACAGAATGGCGCAGGCCCTGCGCGAAAACGGCTACGCGCCCATGGTCACCCATCGCAATCTTGCCAGCCGGGCGACGGACTCGGTGGAACTGCAAACCGCGTGAGCGCGTGCGTTCCCCCTTGTGCTGGCCGTTTTGGCTTCTAGACAGAGACGCCATGATTGGCCTTATTCTGGTGACCCACGGACAGCTGGCGCGTGAGTTCGTTTCCGCGATGGAACACGTCGTCGGCCCGCAGGAGGCGATAGCATCCGTCTGCATCGGCCCGCAGGACGATGCCGAGGCGCGGCGCGACGAAATTCGCGCCAGAATCTCCGAAGTGGACGACGGCGAAGGCGTGATCGTGCTGACCGACCTGTTCGGCGGCACGCCTTCCAACCTCGCAATCTCGCTGCTGGAGGAAGGCAAGGTGGAAGTGATCGCGGGGATCAACCTGCCGATGCTCATCCGGCTGGCCCGTGCCCGCATCGACATGGATGTGGCGCAGGCCGTGCGCGCCGCCCGCGATGCGGGCCGCAACTACATCACCATCGCGTCGGAATTTCTGGCCCGGCCAAGTGAAGAAATGAAGGCGAGCGACACGTGAGCGAAGAGCGCCGCACCATCACCATCGTCAACGAACGCGGGCTGCATGCTCGCGCCAGCGCCAAGCTGGTCGAGGTGGCGAGCCGCTGGCCGGAAACGACGGATATCCGCGTCGCCAAGGAAGAGCGCGAGGTGGATGGCCGTTCGATCCTGGACCTGATGATGCTGGGCGCAGCGCGCGGTGACGAAATCACGCTGATCGTCCAAGGCGAGGATGCTCCCGCGGCAATGGATGAAATCGCAAGCCTGGTCGAAACCGGCTTCGGCGAGGAATAGGCGCATACCGCCGCCTGACGTTCGATGCCGCGCCGCGAGATCACCAGCTTTTCCAACCCGACCATCAAGGCGCTGCGTTCGCTGCGGGAGAAGAAGCACCGCCAGCGGGAGCGGCGCTTCCTGGCCGAAGGGCTGCGCCTGCTGACCGACGCGCGCGAAAGCGGCCGCGTGCCCGAAGTGCTGGTGATGGCGCAAAGGCGCGATCCCCATCCGCTGATCGACGCGCTCGAAAGCGCGGTGGAGGCTGCGGGCGGCGATGTGATCGAGACCACGCCCGATATCCTCTCCAAGATCACGGGGAAGGACAATCCGCAGGCCGTCGCGGGCGCCTTTGCGGAATGGGACACCGGGCTGGAGCGGATCGAGCGGGATGCCGCACCGATCTGGCTGGTCGCACAGGCACTGCGCGATCCCGGCAATCTGGGCACCATGCTGCGCACCGGCGACGCGGTTGGCGCAGGCGGGCTGATCCTGATCGATGATTGCGCCGACCCCTTCGGGGTGGAGGCGGTGCGCGCCAGCATGGGCGCGATCTTCACCCAGCAGCTGGCACGCGCGCGGTGGGAAGATTTCCTGCCCTGGCTGCGCGGCGCGGATGGCTCCGGTCGCGGGCAGCTGGTCGCCGCCTCGCTGCGCGATGCCGTGCCCTTTCGCGGTGCGCCCTACACCGCCCCGTGCTTCGTGATGGTGGGCAATGAATCGCAAGGTCTGCCCCTCGCCTACGAGGAAGCCTGCGACCTGCGGGTGACGATGCCCATGCGCGGGCGGGCGGACAGCCTCAACGCGGCGGTCGCTGCCGCCGTGCTATCCTACGAAGTGCTGGCAGCTCTCGACTGAACCGGGGCGCCGGGTGCTGCCCGGAGCGCCCGGCAAGCAGGCGATCAGGTGTCCAGGTGTTCGCCCGTGATAATGTAATGCACGCTTCCCGCGATGGACTTGGCGTAGTCGCCCACGCGCTCAAGCTGCTTGGCAATGAAAAGCAGCTGGACCCCGCTGGCGATGAAAGCCTCGTCCTCGCGCATGGCGAGCGCGATCATTTCGGTCACGGTTTCGAACAGTTCGTTCAGCTGCGCATCGCGATCGCGTACAACCACGGCAAGCCCGGCTTCGCCCCGGTTGAAGCAATCGACCGACTGGGCGAGCATCGAATTGCCGAGGCGGCTCATCTCGCGGACCTTGTGCATCAGCGGCACGGCACTGCTGAAATCGACCACGCCCACGCGCTTTGCGATGTTCTTCGCGTGATCGCCGGAGCGTTCCAGCATCGCGCCGATGCGCAGCGCCATGACGAGGTAACGCAGATCGTCCGCCACGGGCGCGCGCAACGCCATGGAGCGCATCACCTTCTTTTCCAGCTCGCTCTCCAGATCGTCCAGATGGAGATCCTGTGCAATCAGTTCCTGCGCGCGTTCGGTATCGCCATGCACCAGTGCATCGATCGACGCGTCGAGCGCGCGGGTCGCCGCATCGGACATCGCATTGATGCTGATGGCGATCTCCGCAATCTCGTTGTCGAAGGCAGTAACCGTATGGCCGCTTTTTATCTGTGACATTTCCATTAAACTAATATGACGCGAAAGTTACAGCACGCAACCTGTTTCGCAGAATTTTCCCCGAATTGTCGCGTTTTGGCACTGCTGACGGATGTGAGAAACGTCACATTTCGGCACCAACGGCGGCCAGCCCATGGCGCCCCATGCCTCGCCTTCGCCCCGGTCGACCTCAGCCCGCCGCGCCCGGATATGTTTGCAGGCTGCCGAAATAGCGAATGAGGCCTGCGTGCAGCAGTACGTCTTCCGCCGCGCCGCCCATTTCCAGCGCAGGGCCGAATTCATCACCCGCGCCGTGATAGGGCCCCTCGAGAAACGCCTCGAACGCCTTCTCGTCAGCCAGGGTGCTCGTCGCCCATACGGCAGGTACGCCTTCGCGCAGGAAGACCCAGCCGTCCTGCCGACGCAGGAACGCATCGGCCTGCGCGGACGACACGACTTCGCGCCCGAGGCTGCGCGCAACTTCGGAAATGCCGTAAGCAAGCGGGGTCTCCTCCGCTCCCACCGCCACCACCGGAGCGCCACGCGGCGCAACCGCCATGGTATCGAAATTGAACGCGGCCGCGATGGTGGGCAAAGGCACGGGGCCATCGGCGACGAAGGCCTCTGCGCCCAGCAGGCCCAGCTCTTCCGCGCTGGTGGCGAGGACGATCAGATCCCGATCGAGTGGTCCCTCGCGGGTCGCCAGCCTTACGGCCTCGGCCATCACGGCCAGCCCGCTCGCATTATCGACCGCGCCGTTGCACAGCCGGTCCTGCGCCGCAGGGGGGCCGCAATGATCCCCCAGATGATCCCAGTGCGCCAGCAGCAGGACCGCGCCCGCACCCTCCACCGTGCCGGGAAGACGGCCGATGATATTTGCGGTGTCGATCCGCTCTGCCGCCTGATCGAAACGCAGGTCGAGGATCGTGTCGTAGGAGATCACGCCCAGCCCATCGGGGTGGCGCCGTGCATTGCTGCCGATCAGGCCGCTCAAACGGGCGCTGTCTTCGGGAGACAGCAGCATCAGCGCATGATCGCGCTTGTCGCTGTCCAGTCGCCAGCGGCCGCTTTCGAACAGGCGCGCCGCCCGCTCGTGGCTTTGGCGGTCGGCGCTCGTCAGCACGATGACCTTGGGCTCTGCCGTCTCCAGCTCCCCGCCGAGCCGTGCGAGTTCGCTTGCGGGAAGCACCAGCGCGCGGTTCGCCAGCGCGCCGGGGCGCAGCGTCTCGACATCGGGGGCGAGCCCGACCATCGGAACATCGGCAATGATCGCCCGATCCGCACCCGGCTGGCTTGCCAGCACGTCGTCGGAAAACCGCAGGCTGCGGCCGGCGCGGGTCGCACCGGCGGTGACGCTGCCCGGCTCGGTCGCGGGCGTATGGCGGACCAGCGTGAAGTCCTGCGTCCAGTCGCCATCGCCCGCGCCCGGTTGCAGGCCCAGTTCGACGAAACGGTCGATCAGCCAGGCACGCGTCTTCGCCTCGCCCGGCGTACCCGGATACCGCCCGGCAAAGCTGTCGTCCGAAAGCGTGGCGATATCGCGTGCCAGGCTTGCCTCGATCGCGTCGAGCGACGGGCCGGCGGGCGCATCGGGCACGGTTGCGCAGGCGGCAGCCAGTGCGGCCACTGCCAGAGCGCACCACGCGCGGATCAATCGCCCCACGTTCTGGCCCCCATCGCTCAACCCCGTGTCATTCGGCGGTCCAGCCGCCATCGACGCTCCAGTTGGCGCCGTTCACGTTGGCCATCGAATCGCGGCACAGGAAGACCGCCATTTCGCCGATATCCTCGGGCTGGACGAACTTCTTCGTCGGCTGCTTGGCGAGGAGGACCTGGTCGATCACCTCCTCGCGACTCATATCGCGCGCCTTCATCGTGTCGGGGATCTGGTTCTCGACCAGAGGCGTCCAGACGTAGCCCGGGCTGATGCAGTTCACCGTTACGCCGCTGTCCGCGACTTCCAGCGCCACCGTCTTGGTCAGCCCGGCAATCCCGTGCTTGGCCGCGACATAGGCGGCCTTGTAGGGCGAGGCGACCAGCGAATGGGCGCTGGCGGTGTTGATGATCCGCCCCCAGCCCTGTTCCTTCATGTGCGGCACCGCGAGGCGAATCGTGTGGAACGCCGCCGAGAGGTTGAGCGCGATGATCGCGTCCCACTTGGCGGGCGGAAATTCGTCCACCGGGCTGACATGCTGCATGCCGGCATTATTGACCAGGATATCGATCCCGCCGGCGTCCTTCATCATCGTCTCGATCGCGTCCGGATCGGTCAGGTCGCTGTCGAAATAGGCCGCGCCGCCCAATTCCTCGCGCAATCCGGCGATTTCATCATCGTCGCCGAAACCGTTGAGCACGATTTTTGCGCCTTCGGCGTGCAGCGCGCGGGCCACGGCGAGCCCGATGCCGGAGGTCGAACCGGTAATTAGTGCCTTCTTACCTTCAAGGAACATCGCTAGCCT
Organism: Citromicrobium sp. UBA3494; assembly: GCA_002377695.1. Lineage (GTDB taxonomy): Bacteria > Pseudomonadota > Alphaproteobacteria > Sphingomonadales > Sphingomonadaceae > Alteriqipengyuania. The sequence goes on from DFQH01000001.1 coordinate 399,657, forward strand.
TTCGCGGGTTAACCAAGCCGTGTGGAGCCAATCGCCGCCGTGGCATACTGGTTCCTGCGGGTTGGCGGGCAGGACAAGGCACTATCTTGGGCGGCCTGCGGGGAGACAGCAAGGGGACAGGTGCATGCGGCTCAATCCATTCGACACGGACAATATCGACGTACGCTCCAGCAAGGGCGGGCGCTTCCCCGGCGGCGGGGCGGGCCAGCTGGGCTGCGGCACGCTGATCCTGGCCGGAGTCGTCTCGCTGCTGTTCGGCACCGATCTTGGCCAGACCATCGCCGTGTTCGAAACCGTGGACCAGGCGACCAATGGTAGCGGGCAGGCAGGCGGCCAGGCGGTCAGCACGGACGAACAGGCAATCTGCACCTCCAGCCAGTATGCGCGCGAAGCGTGCAGCGCGCTCGACTCGCTCAATGCGACATGGGAACCGGTGTTCGAGCGTGCGGGAATCGCCTTCGCGCCGCCTTCGCTCGACCTGTTCGAAGGCTCCGTCAGCACGCAGGGCTGCGGCAGCGCCACTGCGGCCGTCGGCCCCTTCTACTGCCCGAACGACCAGGACATCTACATCGACACCAGCTTCTACGACACCATGGAGCGCGAGCTGGGCGCGGGCGGCGACTTCGCGCGGCTCTATGTCGTGGCGCACGAATACGGGCATCACATCCAGACGCTGACCGGGCTGGCGGGCCAGGTGCGCAGCGCGCAGCAGCAGAACCCGCGCCGCGCCAACCAGTTGCAGGTGCGCATGGAACTGCAGGCCGATTGCTACGCCGGCGTATGGGCGGGCAAGAACCGCAACCGGATCGAGGAAGGCGATTTCGAGGAAGGCATGCGCGCCGCCGCCGCAATCGGGGACGATGCCATTTCGGAACGCATGGGTGGCAGGGTCTCGCCTGAGAACTTCACCCACGGTACCAGTGAACAGCGCATGGAAGCGTTGCGGCTCGGCATGAGGAGCGGCGACGATACCGTGTGCGACCGCTATTTCGCGCCGGAATCCTTCTAGGCGCAGGATCCGGGGGGCAGGACCGAGCACGCCATGGACTTCATCCGCAACCTCTTCACGCTGTTGCAGCGCCTGCAGGACATTGTCCGCGACGGCCAGCGGCAGGGCGACATTCCCGGCATGGCGATGGGCCTGATGCGCGAGCTGCGCGGCGGCGCGGCCGAAGATCAGGCGGAGGGCGACGGCCCGGCCGTCTATCGTGGCAAGGTCGCCCAGGCGGACAAGGCGACGCCCGAAGCCGCTTCGCGCGCCACCGCGCGCAACAAGGCCGCGCGCGACACGGACCTGCCGACACCGGCGGTCTATCGCAGCCCCGAAGGCGCCAGCGCGAAGCCCGAGTTCGAACCCGCCCGCGCGCCCGCGCGCAACGCGGACGAGGTCGACGAGGACATGCCCGCACCGGCAGCGGCCCCTTTCACGCGCGACCAGTACGAATTCGAGCCCGCATCGGCCCCGCCCACACCCGAGAGTGAACCCGAGTTCGAGCCCGCATCTGCCGCTGAGCCCGAGCCTGCTCCGACCGCGGAGTCCCCAGGCACCACGGCGATCAACTGGGACGAGGATGTGGAAGAGCCGCAAGCTGCCGAGCCTGAGACGCCGCAGCCCGCCCCGCCCCCCTCTGCTCCCGCGCCGGCACCGGCACCGGTCGCCAGCGGAGAAACGGCGCCAACCGCCGTTTCCGACGGGCAGGCACCTGCGAAGAGGGAAGAGGACGAAGACTGGTTCGACCTCGAGGACTGGCAGGGAACCGCTCTCAAGGTCGCCGGTGTCGGCGCCGCCGCTGCCGCTACCGCCGCCGGGGCGATGGCGATCAAGGATCGCTTCTTCGACGATGAGGACGAGGAGGCACCGCCCGAGAAGTCCGCTCTGCCGCTGCTCGGTGGCGACGAACCAACCGCAGAACCCGCCCCGTCCCCTGCACCCGCCCCTGCCGAAGCCGATGGCAGCGGCGAGGATGGGGATGACGACGGCGACAAGGGCTGGGTCGCCGCGGCGGCCGTCGCCGCGCCCGCGGTTGCTGCCGTCCTGCCCAAGGCGGGGGATCCCGAAGATACCGAAGGGGACGCGGACAAAGGCGATGACGCCGACACGCCGTCAGAAGATTCAAACGATCGGGAGGGAGCGCGCGACGATGCGCCGTCACCCGCACCCCGGCGGCCCCATCCTGTGGAGATCATACCGGCCGATCCGCGCAATCCGGCCACCCAGCCCGCCTCGCAGTCTCTCGCGAGCCCGGGCATCCGCCTCTACGGCACGATGGACGCTGGCATGTACGCCGAGTTCACCGAAATGCTGGCCGAACAGGCACCCGGCGGACCGATCGTGATTGCTCTGACCACCATGGATGGCGACCCGGAAATCGCCCGCAGCATGGCCGACGACATCCGCCTTCTGCGCGACCGCGGACGGCGCGAGATCATCTTCCTCGGCAAGACGGCGATCCACGGCGCGGGCGTCCTGTTCATGGCCGCCTTCCCCGTCAGCCATCGCTACCTCACGCGCGCGACCAAGCTGATGATCACCGAGAACAAGCGCGCGCAGCCCATGGAGCTTGCCGGGGGTTCGCTCCGCAGCGTCGCCAGCCAGCTGGAACACGCGCAACGCGAGATCCAGCGCGAGATCGAGCAGGAGGACGAGGATTACCGGGCCATCTCCGAAGGCTCCAACGTCAGCGTGCAGGAGCTGCGCGAGAAGGCGCCGAACGACTGGTACATCACCGCCAGCGAGGCCAAGGCGATGGGGCTGATCGCGGAAGTCGTCTGACCCTTGCCGCCTTGCGGACTGGCCCAGCCCCGTGCGCCGATCCGCCCCGGTGGTTCGCGCTTGCCTGCCCCACCCTTGGCGCTGCGCGCATGAAAAAGGGCGACGCACCACACGGTGCGCCGCCCTTCTCGGGGGAACAGGGGTGCATCACAGGTCGCGACGGATCTCCGCCAGCGCCTCGTCGAGCGCACGCAGGGCTTCGGCCCTCTCGCTCTCGCTAAGGTCGCGGTCGCGCTTCACCGCGCCACGCGCGCTCTTGATCGCGGCCTGCGCGCTGCTCAGCGCTGCGGTGCGGCAGATCACAATCGTTTTCTCGCCATTGGGCCCTGCCCGCTCCCGCACGGTCTCGCCGCTGCCATCGCACTTTTCGATGACACGCGGCATGCTGGCCCGGGTCCGCGTTGCGTGGATCTGCATTTTTCGTGCGTTCTCGACCGTCCTCGGAAGGTCTTCGAGCAGGACTTCCATCTCCCTGGCGAACTCCCCATCCACGCCAAAACGTTCACGAAGAACCGCGATCTCCTTGCGGACTTCTTCGCTCTCACGCGAGAAATCCCGCAAACCTTCGATCTGCGCTTCCAGCTTGGCGCGCTCCGCCGCGGTCGCTTCGCGGCCGTTGATGCGGAAGCTTCTTTCCTCGCGCGGCTCACCCTTGCCGTCGCGCGTGACCTTGCGTTCGACAACGATGGTTCGTGCCTTTTCGCCATCCGCGCCGGGCGTGGTGACGAAAAGATGCGGTGCGGCAGGTGCCTCCGGCGCGGGCGGTGCTCCGGGCGCGGCAGGCGCAGCGGGGGCAGCGGGCACTGCGGCAAGCGAGGTCGGCGAAGCAGCCGGTGCGGGCGGCACGGGCGCAGCGGGCGGCGCGGTGACCTCTGCCTGCGTGATCGTGGCTGTGAGCGGCAAAGCCACCAGCGCCCCGACCATGAGCATGCGGGCAGTGGCGCGGCGGCGCGGCGATATCTCATTCATGGTCAGGCTCCTCAAACGATGGACGATGGATTTGTCGCCCAGCACGGGGCACGCCATCGGGGCGGCCAGCGCGACGCGTGACGGGTTGGCGGTTCCGGTGGCGAAGGCGGCGATGATGGCCGCGTAGGTTCCGCGCAGTTCGCGTCCGCACTCGGCCACCACCCGTGCATCGCAAGCGGCTTCCTGGTCGCAGCGCATGGCCCGCCAGCCGATCCAGCCGAGCGGGTTGAACCAGTGGATCGCGAAAAGCGGCTGGACCGCGATGTTGACGAGCAGATCGTGCGCCCTGTGATGGGCCAGCTCGTGCTCCAGCGCGAGGTCCCGCGCGATCGGGTCGGTCCGTTCCATGAAGCCGCGCGGCAGAGCGACGACCTTGTCGATCACCCCGAAGGCGATGGGCGAATGGGCGCCGGCCGTTTCCACCAGCCGCACCTTGCCGCGCCGGCCCACTTCCACCCCGGAAGCAAGCAGATCGCGCCGCATGGCGAAGTAGTGAAAGAACCGGAGCATCACGAACACGCCTGCCCCGGCAAGCCACACGGCCAGCGAAATAGACAGCCAGTCGATCGAGACCGTGGCCTTCATCAGCTGCGGGACCGCGACCGGGGCCTCGCCGGTTTCGGCAAGCGTGTAGAAGGTCGCGGGCGAACCCGGATCCCCAGCGGGCTGCGGCGCTGGCGGCGACGCTGGCGCCAGCCATGCCGGAAGCACCAGCGGTGGCAGCAGCAGGCGCATGAAGGGCAAGGCCCACAAGGCATAGGCGGCGTGCGGCCCGAAGTGGCGGGTGACCGGGCGGCGCAGGACCAGCACCACAAGGATCAGGACGCCGGTCCACACCAGCGTTTCGATGGCGAAGCCGTGGAAATCGCTGCTCATTTGCGCATCTCCTTCAGCAGGCGCTCGATCTCGCCGAGGTCCTCGTCGGTCAGCGCTTCGCTTTGGGCGAGATGCGCGAAAAGCGAAGCCGCGCGGCCACCGAACAGCCGATCGACCAGCCTGCGCGATTCACCGCCGACATAGTCGGAGCGTTCGATAAGCGGGGAATAGAGAAACTTGCGCCCGGCAGGCTCGGTCGCCAGCGCGCCCTTGCCGACCAGCCGCGAAAGCAGCGTCTTTACGGTCGGCATGGACCATCCGCGCGTGGCGCAAACCTCGTCGCAGACTTCGGCGGCGCTGAGCGGGTGGCGATCCCACAGCACTTCCATGATGGCATGCTCGGCATCGCTGATGCGCTCACCCGGCGTTCCGCCTGTCTCGCCACTGGTCTCGCTCATCACGGTCTCCTCCCTCTCCGATTACGCCTGTAGACGTATCGACTACGATTGTAAACATGAGCGCCGGATGAATGGCAGAGGCGAGGCGCAAAGCGATCCTGGCCGGCGGGTGCCCTCAGGCCGGGGCCGCCGCGGCAGCAGGGGGCTTTGAATCGGCCATCCTGCGCCCCATCTCGTCCGTCATGACCAAGCTTTCCCTTCTCGATCTCGCGCATGTTGCCGAAGGCAGCGACGTGCGAACCGCCCTCGCCAACGCCGCCGACATCGCGCGCCACGCCGAATCGCTCGGCTTCGAAAGGTACTGGTGCGCGGAGCATCACGGCATGGAAGGGATCGCCAGCGCAGCCACCAGCGTCGTGATCGGCCACGTCGCCTCGGCTACGAGCACGATCCGCGTGGGTGCGGGCGGGATCATGCTGCCCAACCATGCGCCGCTGGTGATTGCTGAACAGTTCGGCACGCTGGACGCGCTGCATCCCGGCCGGATCGACCTTGGCCTGGGCCGCGCGCCGGGGAGCGACCAGCGCGTCGCAACCGCACTGCGCCGCAACCTCAACACGGATGCCAACGCCTTCCCGCGCGATGTGGTGGAGCTGCAGAGCTACTTCGCCAATGACGGGCGCACCGGCATCGTCGCGACGCCGGGCGCGGGCGCGAACGTGCCGCTCTATATCCTTGGTTCGAGCCTGTTCGGCGCGCAGGTCGCCGCGATGCTCGGCCTGCCCTATGCCTTCGCCAGCCACTTCGCGCCGCAGGCGCTCGACGATGCGCTGAAGATCTATCGCGACCGGTTCGAGCCTTCGGCCGTGCTGAGCGAGCCCTATGCGATCTGCGGCTACAACGTCTTCGCCGCCGATACGGAGGAGGAAGCGCAGCTGCTCGCCACCTCGATGCAGCAAAGCTTCGTACGGCTTCGCACCGGCAAGCCGGGCAAGCTGCCGCCCCCGGTCGAAGGCTACCGCGAGGGCCTGCCGCCGCAGGCCGCGGCGATGCTGGACGGCGTGCTCTCGGCCACGGCCATCGGCACGCCCGCGCAGGTCCGCGATCAGATGAACGCCTTCGTCGAACGCACGCAGGCGGACGAGCTGATCCTGGCCGGCTCGATCTACGATTTCGAGGCACGCAAGCGCAGCCTTACGCTGGCGGCGGAAGCTTTCGCGGGCGAACCTGCGGCGGCGTAGCGCCTAGCAGACCTCGGCGGTATTCTCGGGGATCGGCCCGGGCGGTACGCGCGCGGGGTGGCGATAGAACGGGTCTCCGGCGAGCCGCGTCACATCCCCATAGGCGCGCGCCAGCACCGCGTAGAGCGCGGGATCGTAACTCGCGAGGTCTTCGCGGTTCAGGATGCGTGTGCCGTCCACCACCGTAAGGCGGTTGGATTCGAACCATATCTGCGATCCTTCCGCCCAGTATTCCTGCACGGTCGTGGTCGCATATTCGTTGAGCCAGAGGTCGTTCGCCAGCGCGTTGGCATAGGCCGCCTCCACTTGCGTGTAGAGTGCCGGGTCGACCGCCTGGATTGCGAACAGGATATTATGCGCGAATTCGTGAACCAGGATCGTCTCGCCGTAATAACGGCTTGAGGAGAGACCCAGCACATCCTCCTCCGAGCCGACCGTATGCTGCCCGCCAATCCCGCGCGCCCGCGCATCCCAGTAGGCGCGGTCGGTGAGCCGCCCGATCCGCTCCTCGTAATGCTTCTTCTCGCACCGCGTCAGGCGCGGGTCGTCCGGCGCAGGCTTGGTCCAGTGCGCATTCTCGGGCAGGTCGAGCAGCGCTTCGGTCTCCGCGATAATCGCCACGCGGTAGCCGTTCTGCTGGAGCCACGCCGCCAGATCGGGGCGCGCGCTGAGCATATCCTCGATCATCGCCTCGGCCGCGACCAGCGCATCGTTCGGCACGGCGCTGGACGAGACCACCGGAATGCCGTCCGCGTCGCGGTACTGCGTATAGAAGGACGGAATGCCCAGCGCAGGCGGCGGCGCGGCGGGGCTGCTCGCGCAGCCGGCAAGCGCAGCGGCGCCGGATATCATCGCCCAGCGCATCCAGTGAGGGCAGACCCTACCCACTGGTAGGCATCATCGCGGATCTGGCGCTCTCGACAAGATACAGCGCCACAACAGCCGCTGGCGTGCCTAAGAAGCTCGAGCCAGCCGCGCCAAGGACACCGAATATCACGACAGGGAGCGCGAGAAGGCCCAAAAGGCTCGTAGGCAGCCAGCGACGAACCCTTTCCTTTCCATCTCCGAGGCTGAAGAGTGCGACTGGAAGGGGGCGGAAGAACGCCATAAGAAGCGCTCCCAACACAAGGCACATCAGGGTGAGCGCCCCGTAGAAATAGGTCAATCCGAATGCAGGTATAGCAATTGTGTCTGCGCAATAGGGGAAGGCGCCGCGGCGCAGATCGAGCGAGAGGCTGTACATCTGAGAGAAGAAACTAAGGCCGACGACGCCGAAACCCAGAAGGAAGAAATTCCACCTCTTTGCGGGGCTTCGCAGGCGCCAGGACTGCGCTGTCCCGAACGCAAGATAGAGCACCGCGACGGTTGCTGCGACGAGCATGATGCTGAGGCCTGACTGCATCAGCGGATGACGCAGCGTCTCCAGTGCCGCCATCCGATCGTACCAGCCTTCGACCACGCCATTCGCATCGCAGGCATCACGTCTCAATCGCAATGCCAACTCGGCATTGGTGTAGACGGGAAATACCAGTCCCGATGCGAAGACGAGGCCGCCAAAGGTGACAACACATGCGAGCACCGTGTTTCTGGAACGAAACACCGCGCTTCGCACGATACTAGTAAACCCGCTTCTTCGGCTTGATGTACTCGATATCGTCGGTCAGCGTGTATTCGTGCACCGGGCGGTAATCGATCTTCATATCGCCCTTGCCCGAACCCTTGGCGCCGCCGCCCCAGCCGTCGAACCACGTGACCGTGTGCTTCATCCACTCGGCATCGTTGCGATCGGGGAAATCCTCGTGCGCGTGGGCGCCGCGGCTTTCCTTGCGGTTCTCCGCGCTGGCCATGGTGACGCTCGCCTGTGCCATCAGGTTGTCCAGTTCCAGCGTCTCTACAAGATCGCTGTTCCAGATCAGCGAGCGGTCGGACACGTGAATGTCGGCCATGCTCGCATTGACCTCGGCCAGCTTCTTCTTGCCAGCGGCCAGCGTTTCGGTGTCGCGGAACACGGCAGCATGCTTCTGCATGGTCTTCTGCATGTCGTCGCGGATCTTCGCGGTCGGCAGGCTGCCATTCGCGTGGCGGAAGTGGTCGAGCCGGCTGAGCGCGAGGTCCGCACTGTCGGCGGGAAGCGCATCGTGGTTGGCGCCCGGCTTCATCGTTTCGGCCAGGCGGTGGCCGATCGCGCGGCCGAACACCACGAGGTCGATCAGCGAGTTCGAGCCGAGGCGGTTCGCCCCGTGGACCGAGACGCAGCCCGCCTCGCCCGCGGCATAGAGCCCGGGCACGACATGGTCGGGATTGCCGTCCGGCCCCAGCGTCACGACTTCGCCGTGATAGTTCGTCGGGATGCCGCCCATGTTATAGTGGACGGTCGGTGTCACTGGCAGCGGTTCGCGCGTCAGGTCGACACCGGCGAAGATCTTGCCGCTCTCGGTGATGCCCGGCAGCCGCTCGGCGAGCACCGCAGGGTCAATATGGTCGAGGTGCAGGTAGATATGGTCGCCTTCCGCGCCCACGCCGCGGCCTTCACGCATTTCCAGCGCCATCGAGCGCGAGACGACGTCGCGGCTCGCCAGGTCCTTTGCCGAGGGAGCGTAGCGCTCCATGAAGCGCTCACCCTCGGAATTGGTGAGGTATCCGCCCTCGCCGCGCGCGCCCTCGGTAATCAGCACGCCCGCGCCGTAGATGCCGGTCGGGTGGAACTGCACGAATTCCATGTCCTGCAGCGGCAGGCCTGCGCGCAGCACCATGCCGCCGCCGTCGCCGGTGCAGGTGTGTGCCGACGTCGCGGTGTAGTAGCAGCGGCCGTAGCCGCCGGTGGCGAGCACGACTGCATGGGCTTTGAAGCGGTGGATCGTGCCGTCATCCAGGCACATGGCGATCACGCCGACGCAGCGGCGGTTGGCACCCTCGCCCGCCATGATCAGGTCGATCGCGAAATATTCGATGAAGAAGTCCGCGTCGTATTTCAGGCTCTGCTGGTAGAGCGCGTGGAGCATCGCGTGCCCCGTACGGTCCGCCGCGGCACAGGTGCGCTGCACCGGCGGGCCCTCGCCCATGTTCTGCATGTGGCCGCCGAACGGGCGCTGGTAGATCGTGCCGTCCTTGTTGCGCGAAAAGGGCACGCCCGCGTGCTCCAGCTCGTACACCGCCTGCGGGGCCTCGCGCGCGAGATATTCGATCGCGTCCTGGTCGCCCAGCCAGTCCGACCCCTTCACGGTGTCGTACATGTGCCAGGTCCAGTGGTCGGGCGTGTTGTTGCCCAGCGAGGCGGCGATGCCGCCCTGCGCCGCCACGGTGTGCGAGCGCGTGGGGAAGACCTTGGAGATGTTCGCCGTCTTGAAGCCCGCTTCGGCCGCGCCCATCGTGGCGCGCAGGCCGGATCCCCCGGCCCCTACGACCACCACATCGAAGGTGTGATCGATGATCGGATAGGCGTCGCCCGTCTTGGACGTCTTGTTCGACTTGCTGTCGGTATCACTCGCCATCAGGCGGCTCCTGCGAATGCGATGCTGGCGATGCAGAACACGGCGAACACGCCGCCCGCAATCACCGCGAGATTGAGAAGGGCGATCAGCGCGAAGCGGCTGCCGCCTTCGTGGATATAGTCTTCGATCAGCACCTGCAGCCCGAGGCGCGCGTGCCAGAACGTGCTGACGATCAGCAGGATCATCGCCGCCGCGCTGATCGGATTGGCCAGCCAGCCCGTGACGGTGCCGTAATCATACGCGGGCAGCATCAGGAAGCTGACGAGCAGCCACAGGACCAGCACGAGGTTGCCGATCGCAGTGAAGCGCTGGAGCAGCCAGTGATGCGCGCCCTCGTGGGCCGAGCCGAGGCCGCGTACGCGGCCGATGGAGGTTCCGTTACCCATGGTTCGAAGCCTTACTTGAGGAAGATGATCGCCCAGAAGGCGATGGTCAGCAGGATGGCAATGATCGGGGCAAGCGTGGCCCAGAGCTTGTTGGTCTGCAGCTCGTACCCCGCGCCGATGTCGAGCACGAAGTGGCGCAGCCCGCTCATCATGTGGGTGAAGAAGGCCCATGTCAGGCCGACAAGCACCACGTAACCGATGGGGCTGGTCATCACGGCGGCGAATGTCGCGTAGGCTTCCGGCCCGCTCGCCATCGCGCCCAGCCACCACAGCAGCACGCCAAGGCCGACCAGCGAGAGGCCGTCGCCGGTCACGCGGTGCAGGATCGAGGTGAGCATGTGCGGGCCCCACTTCCAGATCTGGAGATGGGGAGAGAGCGGTCTGTTCGACATGGTGTCTAGCGGGTCCAATCTGGCCGGGTGCGGTAAGTCTTGCGCCTCCACTTAGCGGAAGCGCGCACAGGTTCAAGCGAGTCCAAAGCATCAGTGCCAAAGCACGGAGCGTGGGGCCAGTGCAAGCGTGGGGCTTGGTGCCGCGTGCCAATCGGCCTAACAGATGGCCGCATGACAGGCATTCTCGTCACAGGATCGAGCCGCGGGATCGGCGCCGCGATACGCGAACAGCTGGAAGCGCGCTGCGTGCGGGTGATCGGCCATTCTACCAGTGGCCGCGAAGAAGGCGAGATTGCCGCCGACTTCAGCGATCCGCCCGCCCCTTCGATGCTGTGGGAAGAGGCGTTGCGGCAGGCCGACGGGGAAATCGACGTGCTGGTAAACAATGCCGGGCTGTTCGAAGGCATCCCGCTCGATACGTCGGACATCGAATGGCTCGACGCCTGGGAAGAGACGCTGCGCATCAACCTGACCTCCGCCGCACAGCTCAGCCGGTTCGCGGTGCGCCACTGGCAGCAACGCGGCGTGAGCGGGCGCATCGTTCACATCGCCAGCCGTGCCGGGCACCGGGGCGATTCCCCCGCCCACTGGCACTACGCGGCGGCGAAGGGCGGCATGCTGGCGCTGCACAAGACCATCGCGCGCGCCTATGCCGGCGAAGGGATCTACAGCTTCGCGGTCACGCCGGGCTTCACCGACACATCGATGGCGGGGGATTACCTGGAAAGCCGGGGCGGCCCCGGACTGCTCAAGGACATTCCGCTGGGCCGCGTGGCCGAGCCGGAGGAAATCGCGGATATCGCGGTCTGGTGTGCGCTCGACGCGCCGCCTTCGATGACCGGCGCGACCATCGATGCCAATGGGGCGAGCTATGTCCGCTAGGCTCGCGGGTCTGGCCGCGCTGGCACTTGTCGCCGCCGGCTGCGCGCCCGCGCCCGAGTCGCCCGCCACCGCCGATCCTGCAGTTTACGACGTCGTCTCCTCACCGGAAATGGCCGCCAGCTTTGCGCAGTCCGCGTTTCTCGAAAAATGCGAAAACTGGGACGAGTGGGACAAGCCCGCCCCGCCCTTCCAGCTGCTCGGCGACACATGGTACGTCGGCACCTGCGGCATTTCCGCGCTTCTCGTGATCGGCGATGGCGAGCACGTACTGATCGATAGCGGCGTGGAGGCCGCTGCGCCGCTCATCCTCGACAATATCCGCGCGCTCGGCATCGACTCGCGCGATGTGGGCTATCTGCTGATGAGCCACGAGCATTTCGACCATGTCGGTGCGCACGCGGCCCTCGTTGAAGCGACCGGGGCGCAGGTGATCGCATCGCCCACAGCAGCAGAGGTTCTGTCCAGTGGCGAGGCAAGCGCGGACGATCCGCAGACCGACATCCACCCTTCGATGACACCGGTGAAGGTGAACCGGGTGGTCACCGAGGGCGAAGTCCTGACGCTGGGCGGCAAGGAGTTCACGGCACATCTCACGCCCGGCCACACGCCCGGCGCGATGAGCTGGACATGGGCTGCGTGCAGCCTGCCGGGGGAGGCGACGGTGTGCCGGACCATCGCCTATGTCGACAGCCTCTCGCCCGTGTCGGCGGACGATTATCGCTTCACCGATCATCCGGCGACCATCGCCGATTTCCGCGGCAGCATCGCGACAGTCGCGGGGCTTCCGTGCGACCTGCTCGCCACGCCGCATCCCTCGTCGAGCAAGATGCTGGAGCGAATAAAGAACGGCGGGCTGTTGGGCAGCATGTCCTGCGCCGACTATGCCAAGGCAATCGCCAAGCGCCTCGATGTTCGGCTGGCGAAAGAAGCCGGATGACCCGCTCCCCCGGCAATATCGATAGAGCCGCCGCCCTTCCCTTCTCCTGCCGCTGCGGAGCGGTGCGCGGCGCCATCGAGAAGGCAACCGCGCGTGAGGGCGACTTCGTCGTGTGCCACTGCACCGACTGCCAGGCCTTTGCCAATCGCTTCGATGCTGGAGACAGGCTGTTCGGCGATGGTGCGGGCACGCTGCTTTACCAGAGTCGCTGCGCACGGATGCGGATAAAGCAGGGTCTGGAAGAGCTGCGATGCCTGCACCTGACCGAAGGCCCCACGCTGCGCTGGTACGCGGGGTGCTGCGGCACGCCGCTGTTCAACTCGTTCAAGAACGGCAAGGTGCCCTATGTCACCACGCTGGTCGGAAATTGCGACGCCGATGAGCGGACGCGGCTGCTGGGTGAACCCATCGGGCACCTCTTCGTCGATGACGACCCGACATGTCCGGAGCCGGTCCGGCGAATGTCCGAGAATGCACTCATGCGCCGGTTCTTCGTGCGTATGGTGAAGGACATCCTCTCGGGCGACCGCCGCCGCAGCCATCTTTTCGATTCCCGAACGCTGGACCCCATCAGCGTCCCCACAAGACCTGCCGAGGACACAACCGCCCATGTCGGCTGACATTTCCGCCGAAGAAGCCGGAATCAGCTGGAAGCTGACCGCACTGGTGGATCGCTCCGCCGCCGAAGCCGCGCTCGCGGCGAGCGTGGAAGATGCGTGGGACTCCGATCTCGTGATGAGCGCGCACGAGGTGGAGGCGGATCGCTACGACCCGATCAACGCGGGGCTCTGGCGGATCGAGGCATGGTATCCGCGCCGCCCCGACGCCGCGCTGCGTGAACAGCTGGACACGATGTTCGCCGGTAACGCGCCCGATTTCGATCTGGAGAAGGTCGAGCCGCAGGACTGGGTCACGCTCAGCCAGCAGGCGGTCGCGCCGGTCCACGCGGGGCCCTTCCATATCCGCACGCCCGAGTTTCCGGCGGACCCCGGGGCGATCGATCTCGTCATCCCAGCCAGCCGCGCCTTCGGCACCGGCCAGCACCAGACAACCGCCGGGTGCCTTGCCATGCTGGGCTGGCTGAAAGGGCGCGGCATGCGCCCGCGCGACATCGCGGATATCGGCACCGGCACCGGCCTGCTGGCCATCGGCGCGCTCAAGCTGTTCCCGACCGCGAACATGATCGCCAGCGACATCGACCCGGTGTGCGACGAAATCGTGCGCGAGAATGCGCGGGACAATGGCGTGGCGATGGGTCGGCGGCCGGGCGCGCTGCACTATGTGACCGCAGCGGGCATGGACCACCCGGCGCTGAAATCGCGCGCACCTTACGACCTGCTGATCGCCAACATCCTCGCCGGCCCGCTGATCGCTCTGGCACCGGATTTCGCCCGCGCGGTGCAACCGGGCGCTCGCATTATCCTGGCCGGATTGCTGACCACGCAGGAAGCGCGCGTGACCCGCGCCTATGTGCGTGAAGGACTGCGCATGGAAAACCGGATCGTCGATGGTGACTGGTCCATCCTGTGCCTGCGCAGGCCCATGCGGTGAAACCGCTGAAGATCCTCGGCTGGGGCGTCGGCGGCCTGATTGGCGCGGTGGCGCTGATCGTGGCAGGCTTCTTCCTCACCGCCTGGGTCGGATCGAGCATTCCCCGCAATTCCGGCTGGAGCGAGGCCGAAACCGGCATCCCGATCATGGTCGAGACCAATGGGGTGCACACCGGTATCGTCATGCCGATTGCAACGCCGGTGAAGGACTGGCGCGAGACCTTTCCTTCCGCGGCAGAGCCGATGGCGGGCGGGATGCGGCCGACACATGTTTCGGTCGGCTGGGGCGACCGCGAGGTGTTCCTCACCGTGCCCACCTGGGGCGACCTGAAGGCCAGCACCGCCGCACGGATCGCAACGCAGGGCGGGCCTGCGGTGATGCGGGTCGCGCATTACTATCGCCCGGCGGGCGGCCCGAACCACCGCTGGGTGATCCTGCGGGAAGAGGAATATGCGCGGCTGGTCGCCGAAGTCGAACAGGCGCTGCCACCGATCGACGATCCGCGCAGCCGCGTCAGCCACGAAAGCTTCGATCCGCTGGCCCGCGTCTATGACAGCACCGGGCGCTACACGCTGGGCAATACCTGCAATCAGTGGGTGGGCGACACGCTGGCCGCAGCGGGAATCGAGATGGGCCGGTGGACCCCGCTGGCGGGCGGCGTGATGAAGTGGATTCCCGAAGGCGGTGCGCGGCCCTGACCCCTTGAAAAGTCTGGTGACTACCGCGCTTGCTTGCATTAGTGTCAGTAAGGCATGATCGACCTGCACACCGCCTTCGATGTCTTCGCCGACCGGATGATCCGCGTGGTCGTCTTCGATGTGCAGCGCTATCTGGTGGCGGCGGGCCTGTTCACCATTGCGCTGCTGGTGTTTCGAAGCTGGGCGCGCCGCAAGCGGATCCAGGGCCGTCACGCGACGCGCAAGGATTATACGCGCGAGATCGCCTCTTCACTGCGCACCTCCTTCGTGTTCGCGCTCACCACGTTCCTCACGTTGGGCCTGCGCGAGCTCGGACTGGTCAAGCTCAAGCTGGAAACCTTCACGTTGCTTACCGTAGCGTGGCAGTTCGTGCTGATGGTCATCGCTCACGATGCCTATTTCTACTGGATGCATCGCGGCCTGCACCACAAGCGCCTGTTCCGCGCCACGCACCTGCACCATCACAAGTCCCGCACGCCGACACCGTGGACCGCTTACAGCTTCTCCACCTGGGAAGCGGTGACGGAAGCACTCTTCATCCCGATCTTCATGCTGGCGACGAGCGCGATGGGTTTCGCGATGACCGGGCTCGCGGTCTTCCTGTTCCTCTGGCACATGATTTTCCGCAACGTGATCGGCCACCTCGGGGTGGAACTCTACCCGGCGGGCTGGGTCGACAATCGCTGGGTCGGCTGGTGGAACACGACCACGCATCACGACCTGCATCACAGTTCGGGCAACACCAATTTCGGGCTCTACTTCACCTGGTGGGACCGGTGGATGGGCACCGAGCATCCGCGCTACCGCGAGGAATTTCGCAAGGTTGCCGCACGCACGCGCAAGGCAGAGCGCGAGGGCACGCCGGAAACCGCACCCGCCTAATCGGGCAGTGCCGCAAGCTGCGCGGCGAGAAAGCGCGCTTCGGCCGCTTCCGGCACAAGAGCGAGCGCCGCTTCATAGGCAGCGCGTGCCTCCTCGCGCCTCCCTGCCAACACCAGCAGGTCTGCCCGCGCGGCATGAAACGGCAGGAAATCGGCCAGCCTTTCGGCATCGAGTGCGTCCAGCGCCGCCAGCCCTTCCTCCGGCGAATGCGCGCGCGAAAGCGCGACGGCACGGTTGATCGCGACCACCGGCGTCGGACGCATCGCCAGCAGGATGTCGTAGAGCCGCAGAACGGCTATCCTGTCGGTGCGCCCCGTACGCCACCGCATCGCGTGCGCCAGATGGATGGCGGCGAGCGTCTGCAAGGGGCCGGGATTACGCAGTGCCGTCGCCCGGTCGAGCGCGGTACGCCCCGCCTCGATCCGTCGCGCATCCCACAGGGCGACATCCTGCTGCGACAGCGGAACCATCGTGCCATTGCCATCCACCCGCGCGCCTTCGCGCGAGCGGACCAGCAGAACCAGCGACGCCAGCCCGTGCGCCTCGGCCTCGTCGGGTATCAGCTCGGCCAGCAGCGCTGCCAGCCGCTCGACCTCGGGCGCCAGACCCTCGGTCTCGCCCTCGCCCGCAGCATTGCGGTAGGCAATGCCGAGCGCGGTCTCCAGCGTCTCCAGGACCGCGCCGACACGAACGCCCCATTCGCCCGGCGGCGGGGTCTCGAACGGAAGCCTCGCCGCCCTGATCTTGGCCTTGGCGCGGGTGATCCGCTGGTATGTCGCGGATTCTGTGGCAAGAAAGGCGCGCGCGATCCGGCCCACCGACACGCCGCAGATCACCCGCAGCGCGAGCGCGATCCGCGCCTCTGGCGCGAGCGCCGGATGGCAGCAGGTGAACAGCAGCCGCAACCGCTCGTCGGGAATCGGGTCGGGAAAGGCGATCACATCGCCCATGCCGTCTGCCTCCGGCTGGACGGAGAGCGCCCGCGCCTCGCGCGCGGCCTTGCGCAGCACATCGAGCGCGCGTCGCCGCGCCGCAACGAATGCCCACGCCGCCGGATCGCGGATCGGCGCTTCCTCGCGCAGCGCCGCCTCGCACGCGGCGGAAAACGCATCTTCCGCAAGGTCGAGATCGCGGAACTGCACGGCGAGGGCCGCGACGACCCTCGGCCGTGCCTCCGCCAGCGCTTGCGCCAGACCGCCCAGGGCTATTCCTGCCAGACGGGGCGCACTTCGACCGCGCCGTTGCCCGGGATCGGGATCATCCGCGCCCAGCGCACCGCCTCGTCATGGTCCTTCGCCTCGATCAGGTAGAAGCCTCCCAGTTCCTCGTGCGTTTCGGCGAAGGGCCCGTCGTGCAGCGTACCCTCGCCGCCGTTTTCGTAGCGGATGGTGGTCGCCGTATGCGCCTCGCGCAGCCGCTCGCCGCTGAAGGCGACGCCCGCCGCGCCCAGCTCTTCCATCAGCTTCATGTGGCCCGCCAGCGTCGCCTCCATCACGGCCCCGCCATTTTCGCCCGCATAGGCACTCTCGTCTTCGTGAATCAGCAGCATGTATTGCATGGCCCAAATCCTCCGGTCCGGCACCGCCCCCATGGCGATACTCTACCGCGAAGACGCCGCATGTGCGCGCGTTTCGACAGGCATGCCAAATTTTCCTCAGGAAGCGTCGGTTGCAGGCTCTGCCTGGGCCAGGCCCGGGCCGTTCACCATCTCGTGATAGCCTGCCACGGCGCGCACCACGCCGTGCATCATCTCCATCCGTGCGGGCACGGGCACCTGCGTACGGCCGATCATCACCGCCACGGTATAGATGCTGCCGTCCGGCGCGGTGAGAATGCCGACATCATTGTAGCCCGCCTGATCCGCCGGAGCGCCGGGCGGCACGATGTCGAGCACCTGTCCGGTGCCGGTCTTGTGGCCGATCGACCAGCCTTCGGGCAGCCCGCCCTTGAGCCGGTTGGGGCCGCTCTTCACATCGTCCAGCCAGGCGAGATAGCGCGCCGTGCTCTCCTGCGAGAGCAGTTCGCCGCCGTGCAGCCGCGCGAGGGCGGATGCAATGGCAACGGGTGTCGCACCGTCGACGGGGTCGGCGACATAGGCGTCGAACGCGCGCTGGCGGACGTCGTGCGGCACCTGCTTGCGCACCTCGAAGAAGGTCTTGCCCAGCGCCCAGCCCTGCTGCCACTCCAGCCCCGCGATCCGCGACTGCATCGGGCGTTCGCCGGGGCCGAAGCGGATATCGGCAAAGCCCTTGCGCGCCAGTGTCTCGCGCACCTCGTCCGGGCCGCCGACCCGGCGCAGGACCATGTCGTTCGCGGTGTTGTCGCTCGCGGTCAGAGCGCGCTCGAGGAAATCCCGGTAAGTCGTTGAAAAACTGCCATTGGCCACCACGCTGCGGCGGATCGGGTTGTGGAACACGGCCAGATCGTCGACCCGCACCGTGCCCGTCTCCGACAAGTCCAGTTCGCCGCGATCCGCCTGGTCGAGCGCGGTCAGCGCGACCCACAGCTTGCTGACACTCTGCTGCGGAAACAGCTGCGTGCCGTTGTAATGCATCATCCGCGAACGCGCGGGGTCGTACACCGCAATGCCGATCTTGCCCTCCAGCCCGGTGCCCAGTGCGAAGAGCCGATCGTCGAGCCATTCCTCCTCCGCCGAGCGTTCCACCGCAATGTCTTCGGCGGCCTGCTCGATCCGCTCCTCAAGCGAAGGCGCGCCGGAGGTATCGTCCGTCTCCCCGGTCAGGTGACAGGTCGCCAGCGATCCGAGCATCAGGACGCAGAAGACTTGGAGGAGAAAGGTTCGCATCGGGTGCGATATAGGACGAAGTGACTGATTATGAATGACCGGCGCCGGATGCCCCGTCTCAGCCAGCCTCCGCGACGATCTGCGCCCAGCCGGCCTCGTCGATCACCTCGATGCCCAGTTCCTCCGCCTTCTTGAGCTTGCTGCCCGCACCCGGCCCGGCCACCAGCAGGTCCGTCTTGGCAGACACGCTGCCCGCCGCCTTCGCGCCCAGCCGTTCGGCCTGCGCCTTGGCTTCGTCGCGGCTCATGGTTTCGAGCTTGCCGGTGAACACCACCGTCTTGCCGGCGACCGGGCTTTCCACGGTTTCGACCTCGTAGACCGGCGGATCGACCTCCCCCGCCCCCGGTTCGGCCCCGATCAGGTCGGCCCACACCTGCCGGTTGTGCTCTTCGTGGAAAAAGTCGGCGAGCGCGTGGCCCACCGCTGTCCCGATTCCATCCGCGCGCACCTCGTAGATGCGGCGCACCGCTTCCAGCATGCGCGTGTTGAAGGGGCTGACCTTCTCGTCATCCCCGCGCGGATTCTCGCTGCGGTATTCGTGGAACTCCCTCGCCTTCTCCGGAAGCCTGCGAATATCGCCGAGGCCCTTCATCAGGTCGCGCGCCGTGACCGCACCCACATGCCGGATGCCGAGGCCGAAGAGCAGCCGCGCGGCGTCGGGCGTGCGCTTTTCCTCCACAGCCGCCAACAGGTTGTCCACCGACTTGTCCTGCCAGCCTTCTAGCGCGAGAATCTCATCGCGCCGCTTCCGCAGGCGGAAGATGTCCGCCGGGCTTTCCAGCCAGCCCAGCCCGTGAAACTGCGCGATGGTCTTCTCGCCCAGCCCTTCGATGTCGAGCGCGCCGCGGCTGACAAAATGTTCCAGCCGCTCGGTCGCCTGCGCGGGGCAGATCAGCCCGCCGGTGCAGCGCACATCGACCTCGCCTTCCTCGGCCACCGCTTCGCTGCCGCATTCGGGGCAATGCTCGGGGAAGTGGTAGGGCTTGCGTTTCGCATCGGGCGTCAGGTTTTCGACCACCTGCGGGATCACGTCCCCCGCGCGCTGCACGCAGACCCGATCCCCCGGCCGCACGCCCAGCCGTGCGATCTCGTCGCGGTTGTGCAGGGTGACGTTGGTGACGGTCACACCGCCCACCAGCACGGGCGCAAGCCGCCCCACGGGCGTCAGCTTGCCCGTGCGCCCCACCTGGATGTCGATCGCCTCCAGCGTCGTCTCGGCGCGTTCGGCGGGGAACTTGTGCGCCAGCGCCCAGCGCGGCGCCTTGGCGACGAAGCCAAGCCGTTCCTGCCAGTCGAGACGGTCCACCTTGTAGACCACGCCGTCTATTTCATACGGCAGATCAGCGCGTTGCGCGGCGATGCTCTCATAATGAGCGAGCAGCGCGTCGAGCCCGTCGGCAACCGTGAACAGGCTGGAGACCGGCAGGCCGAAGCCCTCGATAACGCGCATGACCTCCTGCTGCGTCCCGCCTGGCACCGCGCTCGCCGCACCCCAGCCATGTGCCCAGAAACGCAAGGGGCGGCTGGCGGTCACCTTCGCGTCCTTCTGCCGCAGCGATCCCGCCGCCGCGTTGCGCGGGTTGGCGAACTGGCGGACCTTTGCAGGATCGAACTCCTCGCCCTTCTCTTCCGCAGCCGCGCGCGCCTCGTCCATCAGGCGCGCGTTGAGATCGGCAAAGGCCGCGCGCTCCATGTAGACCTCGCCGCGTATCTCGAACACGTCCGGCGCATCGCCATCCAGTCGCGCCGGAATATCCGCGATGTGGGCGACATTGGCGGTCACATCCTCGCCCACCTGCCCGTCGCCGCGCGTCGCTGCGCGCACCAGTTCACCCTTCTCGTAGCGCAACGAGCAGGACAGCCCGTCGATCTTGTCCTCGGCGGTGAAGGCGACCGGTACATCGGGTTCCAGATCGAGAAAGCGCCGCACCCGCGCGACCCACTCGCCCACTTCCTGCGCGTCGAACGCATTGTCGAGGCTCATCATGCGAACCTCGTGCGTCACCTTGGACAGCGGCGAGGCGGCGACCTCGTGCCCCACACCCTTCGACGGCGAATCCGCGCGCACCAGATGCGGGAAGGCCGCCTCCAGCGCCTCGTTCCGGCGAACCAGCGCGTCATATTCCTGATCGGTGATCTCGGGCGCGTCTTCGGCATGATAGAGCCGGTTGTGCTTCCGGATACTGCGCGCCAGCCGCATCAACTCGTTCGCGGCATCCGCTTCGGAAAGGTCGTTCACATCATCCATCGCCCGCGTTCGATAGGCCACCCTTGCCGCTCGACGGAAGTCATTTTCGCGCCGAGCGAAACGCGGTATGACACTTGTTAAGTCTGAGGGGGGAATTGGACATGGGCCTGGGCAAGAAACTCGGCTGCGGGTGCGGCGTGCTGATCGTGCTGCTGATCGTGGCGGCGGCGGCGATATGGATCTGGAAGCCGTGGGCCCAGATGGTGCCGCTCGAAATGGTCGAACCTGACGAGCAGGTGGGCGAACGGATCGATACCGGCGATGTGCTGGGCAACTTCTACCCGGCGAAAGGCTCCAACAACGGCCCCGGCATCCTGCTGGTCGGCGGGAGCGAGGGCGGCCTCGGCGACGAGATGAGCCGGCTGGCGCAGGCCCTGCAGAGTGACGGTTTCTCCGTCCTGCATCTCAGCTACTGGCGCGCGCCCGGCCAGCCCGAACGGCTGGAGGGCATCCGGCTGGAAACCTTCCAGCGCGGGCTCGCATGGCTTCGCGCCCAGCCCCAGGTCGATTCTTCGCGGCTCGCCATGATGGGCTGGTCGCGCGGCAGCGAGGCGACGCAGCTGATGGCGATCCGCAATCCTTCCATCAAGGCGATCGTGCTGGGCATGCCCGGCAACGCGGTATGGCCCGGCTTTTCGTGGGATGCCCCGTGGCAGCAATTCGGCGCGCCATGGACCTGGGAAGGCGAAGCGCTGCCCTACCTCGACACCAGCGAAGTGCAGATGTTCGGCCGCGACATGGACGAGGTCAATCGCGATCTGGTGGCTCTGCAGGAACAGCAGCCCGATGCGGTCATCCCCATAGAAGAGGTCGGCGTGCCCGTGCTGATGATCTGCGGCGAGGCGGACAGCGTGTGGGCGTCCTGCCCGATGGCCCGCAAGATAGAGGAACGCGCGACGGCCAATGGCAAGGACGACGTGCAGCTTCTCGCCTACATGGACGCCGGGCACTACGCGTACGGCGCCCCTGTGGGCGAGGACGATCCGCAGTTCGGGGAATTGTCCCGCCTCGGCGGATCGCCCGAGGGGAACGCGGAAGCGCTGCAGCAGAGTTACCGCGAGATCGTGCGGTTTCTCAACGACGCGCTGTGAGGCGGCCGGCAGGCCCCGCCGGGCTGCGGGCGACAACAGCTGAAAGGTACCCGATATGATCGCTCCAATGGTTCTCGCGGTTCTTGGCCAGGCGGCCAGCATGCCCGCGCAAATGCCGCACGGCGTGCTTTACGACTATTCCGAGGCGGCGCAGCTTTGCGACAGCATGGGCGGGATGGGCGAACTGACAGTCTATGACGATTTCGCGCAGCTGGCGGACCTCAACGGCGATGGCGTTTCCGATATCATCGTGGATTACTCCGCCATCTCCTGCTCGGACAGCGCAAGCCTTTACGCCTCGGGATCGAGCGGCTTTGCGCTGAAGGTGTACCTGGGTGGCTCGGGCGATCTCGAACCGGCCTACGGGACCACGGTACGCGGCTGGAGCCTGATCGAAACGGCGGATGGCCCTGCGCTGGAGCTTACCACGGCGGGCGGTGCGTCCTGCGGTACAGCCGACAGGTCGCAAAGCTGCACGTACCGGGTCAGCTGGTATCGGGACGGCTTCCTGGAAGGCCCGATGCGGGCGGCGCGGTAGGGCGCGAGCAGAGCTTCTTCCAGCAAGCTGGCTGGAGGTGTGAACGCTACAGCAGGATCCTACGATTGTTGCGAGATTCGATTACAAGTGGGGGTCGAAGCTAGCCTAGGGTGAGCAAAGACCAATGCATCACGACTAAACGATCCAGCGATTACGATGCGCAACCACTCTCCACTTCGTGCCTGAGCGTTGGACTGAATAACGGTCTCCGCTGCCGACCATATCGAGGTCGACTATGCATCTCGCCGGCCCGGAGCATTTTATGTCGGCAACGGTCATGTGGCCTGCCTCTTCGCCATTTGGCGCAAAATGATACGTCATGGCAGTCAACATGCCGAAGTCCCCCTCAACCCGCCTGCTCGCGCAGTCTTCGACTGGAATTGGGCGGATCACCGTTGAGACAAGCTCGGATGCAATCTTTTTCGTATCGAGTTCAACCTCTCGAGTCAGGCAAAGATAGAGAGGTCCGGTTATCTCGCCCGTGCCCTCGATGGTGTCCTTCCCAACGTAATCTGCCAGAAGCGTCCGTATCGCTGCGGCGACTGCCGCCTCTTGGTCGGCTGAACCCACTTCTCTTGACGCGATAGCCGTCATCCCGAGCAAACCGGCAAAAAGGACGCCTCCGAAAAGGTAGCTGCCCGCTTGACTCACACCCCCTCCAGCAGCCGATCCGCCTGTGCGCGCGCTTCGGGTGTGACTTCGGCGCCGGATAGCATGCGCGCGATCTCTTCCTGCCGTCCCGCAGCGTCGAGCAGCACCACGGAGGTTTTCGTAACCGTACCGCTGCTCGCCTTGGCGATCTGGTAATGCACCCGCCCGCGCGCGGCGACCTGCGGGCTGTGCGTCACCACCAAGACCTGGCCGTCGCTGGCGAGGCGCGCCAGCCGCTCGCCGATGGCCGAAGCGACCGCCCCGCCCACGCCACGGTCGATCTCGTCGAAGATCATCGTCGCCGCGCCGCCCTTTTCGGCAAGCGCCACCTTCAGCGCGAGGATGAAGCGGGAGAGTTCGCCCCCGCTGGCGATCTTGTTCAGGGGCGCGAAGTCCGCACCCGGATTGGTCGCAATCAGGAATTCGACCGCATCCATCCCGCTCGCGCCCCATTTTTCCTGCGGCAGCGGCTCGACCTGCGTGCGGAAGCGCGCGGCGTCCAGCTTCAGCGGGCCCAGTTCCTCCGCAACCGCCTTGTCGAGCGTCTTGGCTGCCGTCTTGCGCGCCTTGCGCAGCCGGTTCGCCGCGCCTTCGTAGGCGTCGAAAGCCTCCTGCTCGGCAAGGCGCAACGCGTCGAGCTGGGCCTCGCCCCCCTCGATCGCATCGAGCTTGCCGCGCAGTTCGCGCATCTTGTCGGGCAGTTCGTCGACCTCGCAGCGGTGCTTGCGGGCGAGCGCGCGCAGATCGAACAGCCGGGTCTCGGCGGCATCCAGCGCCGCCGGATCGTGCACCAGCGCCTCGGCAGCCTCTTCCAGCTTCTCCTCGGCTTCGGTCGCTTCGAGAATTGCGCGATCCAGCGCGCCGAGCGCTTCGGCCAGCAGCTTGTGCTCGCCCGCGATCCGGTCCAGCCGGCGCGCGGCGGTGCGCAGTTCGCTGAGCGGGGAGTCCGATCCGTCCCAGATGTGGCGCAATTCCTCCAGGTCGCCGGAGAGGCGCTCCCCCTTCTGCATCGCGGCACGCTGTTCGGCGAGGCGCGCTTCCTCGCCCGCCTGCGGCGCGATTTCGGTCAGTTCAGCAAGATGCGCCAGCAGCAGGTCCTGCTCCGCGCTGGCGGCATCGATGGCCTCGCGCGCGTCTTCCAGCGCCTCGGACGCGTGCTGCCATTCGCGGTAGGCGCGCGCGACCCCGGCGCTGTCGGCACCGGCGAAACGGTCGAGCAATTGCCGGTGGCCGCGCGGGTTGACCAGTCCGCGATCATCGTGCTGGCCATGCAGCTCGACCAGGATCGGCGCGAGATTGCGCAGCAGGCCGACGCTGGCGGACTGGTCGTTGACGAAGGCCTTGGAGCCGCCGTCCGCCTTCACCAGCCGGCGCACGATGAGCGGCTCGCCCGGTTCGATCTCGATCCCGGCATCCTCCAGCACTTCGGCCAGGGCAGGCGGGAGCGTGCCGAATTCGAATGTCGCGGTAACGCTGGCCTGCTTGGCCCCGCTGCGCACCAAGCCGCTATCCGCCCGGTTTCCGAGCACCAGACCCAGCGCATCGAGCAGGATCGACTTGCCCGCCCCCGTCTCCCCCGTGAGCACGCCGAGGCCGCGCCCGAAATCGAGATCGAGCGCTTCGATCAGCACGACATTGCGGACGGCGAGTTGGGTCAGCATTGCATGCGCAGGCTAGCGCGTATGCGCGGCGAAGTCAGTGCCGGCAGCGGGCAAAGCCCCTCTTCGATGTGCATAAACCCGGGCAGACCGGTTGCCCGGGCGACTCGGCAAGCGGTCAGTCCGCCATCGCGACCTGCGCATCGGGCGCATGGTCCTGCACCAGATCGAAGGCCTTGTCGTACCACTCGCTGCCCGGATAGTTCGCGCCGAGCACGGCGGCGTACTTCTTGGCTTCGGTCGGGATACCCAGCGCAAGGCTGGTTTCCGTCAGCCGGTAAAGCGCTTCGGCGGCATGGCTGGTGGTCTGATAGTTATCGATCACGTTCTGGAAGCGGATCTGCGCAGCAGTCCACTTGCCCGAGCGTTCGTAGAACCGGCCGATTTCCATTTCCTTGCCCGCCAGGTGATCGTTCACGAGGTCGATCTTCAGGCGTGCGTCGGACGCATATTCGCTCTGCGGAAAGCGGCGTTCCACCTCGCGCAAAGCGGCCAGCGCCTGCTCGGTCGTTTTCTGGTCGCGCGTGACGTCGCTGATCTGTTCGTAATAGCTCAGCGCGATCAGGTAATAGGCGTAAGGCGCATCCTTGTTGCCCGGGTGGATCGACAGGAAGCGCTGCGCGCTCTGGATCGACTTCGCGTAATCGCGCGAGACATAGTAGCTGAACGCGCTCATCAACTGCGCGCGGCGCGCCCAGGGCGAATAGGGATGCTGACGCTCCACCTCGTCGAACAGCGCCGCGGCCAGCTCCGCATTGCCGCGATCGAGCCGATCCTTCGCGCTAGCGTAAAGCGTTTCGACATCGCGCGCGACATAGGCCGTGTCGGCGGGGCCGGAGCTGCCGCCTGCACATGCGGTGGCGAGCGTGGCGAGGCTGCCGAGCGCGGCTGCGGCGAGGAATTTCTTGCGGAGGATCGTCATGGGCGCGGGGTATAGCGCCGGGTGCCCTGAACGCCAAGTGAAACGGTGGCGCCGGATCGGGCGAAAAGGCGTTCAGCCCTGCCCGGTCGGCTCCACACCCTCGGGCGCGTCCCACAGCAGGTGCCTGCCTTCGAGGCTGACGAGATTCTTGGCCCGGATCACCTCGCCCTTGGTGGTGTAGCCAAGCAGCTGTTCGGCATCGAGATGCGGGTTCACCGCCAGCACGCGCAGTTCTTCGGAGCTGAAGTCGCTCAGCCCGCGGGCACGTTCCTGCCCGTTCTGGTCGTAGATGTGGAGAACGTCGCCGCGACTGAAATCGCCGTCGATCGAGAGGATATCCTCGCGCCGGACCGACCGATCGCCCCCGGCAAGTTCCTCTGCCACTTCATCCGAAACGCCGATACTGCCCGCCATCTGCAGACGGTTGGCGATCCACTTTTCCCAGCCCGAGGTCGGCGTGTCGTGCGCGACGAACTTGGTCGCCCGGCGCTCTCCGTCGAGCACGGAGGTCAGCGGATTGTCCGCCTCGCCATGCGCGATGTAGGTGGTGACGCCCGCTTCCTGCGCGATGTTCGCCGCCATCAGCTTGGTCGTCATGCCGCCGGTCCCCAGCGCGCTCTTGCCCTTGGTCGCTTCCATGAAGGGGCCGACATCCGTGACTTCGGGGATGAACTCCGCGCCTTCCTCGTCCGGGTGACGGTCGTAGAGCCCGTCGACCTCGGTCAGGATGATGAAGTCCTTCGCATCGACCATCTGCGCCACCTTGGCGGCCAGCCGGTCGTTATCGCCCACGCGGATTTCCTCGGTGGTGATCGAATCGTTTTCGTTGATGATCGGCATCACGCCCGCTTCCAGCAGACGGAACACCGTGTTGCGCGTGTTGAGGAAGCGGCGGTGATCCTCGAAATCGCCCAGCGTCAGCAGAACCTGCGCGATCTCGAAATTGAACTCGTGCCCGATCTGCTTGTAGGCATTGGTCAGCAGCGGCATGCCGCAAGCGGCAGCGGCCTGCTTGTCGCTCACCCCGGCGGTTTCGGGCCGCTCGCCCACGATCTTGAGGCCCAGCGCAACCGCGCCGGAACTGCAAAGGATGACATTGGTGCCACGTTCGCGCAGCTTGGCCACGTCTTCCAGCATGCGCTGGATGAACCCGAAACGCGGCGTGAGGCGTTCGGTGTTGGCAACCAGGGTGGAACCGATTTTGACAACGACGGTGTTCGATTGGGACATGCTCTATCCATGCGCTCGTGCGAATTCGTGGCGCGGACATAGGCTGCGGTATTGCATCGCACAACCCGCTGGAAAAAATTGCACGAGTGTGTTATAAAAGAATAAAGCTACCATGGGAACGATGGCGGGGCGCCAAAAAGGCGATGCGCAAATCGGCCCCGAAAAATAAGACGGAGAGATATTATCTTTCAGAACATCCTTTTGATCGGCTGTGGAAAAATGGGCGGCGCCCTTCTCGAATACTGGAAGAAGGGCGACGAGAATTTTACGATCGTCGATCCGTTCCTTGAAGATGCGCCCGAAGGTGTGCGGCTTGTCGCGCAGCAGGGCGATCTGGGCGACAAGCGATTCGATGTCATCATCGTGGCGATCAAGCCGCAGATGATCGACGACATCCTGCCCGACTATGCGCCGATCCTGAACGATGGCGGCTACGTGATCTCGATGGCGGCGGGCGCCTCCATTGCACGCATCTCCAAGGTGATGGGCGACGCGCCCGTGATCCGCATCATGCCCAATCTGCCTGCTTTCGTGGGCAAGGCGACCAATGGCCTGGTCGCAGGCCCAGGCGTGAGGGACGACCAGCGCAAACATGCACACGCGATGATGGAGCGGACCGGCACCGTCGTCGAAGTGGCGGATGAGGACCAGCTCGACCGCGTCACGGCCGTGGCAGGCTCGGGCCCCGGCTATGTTTTCGAACTGGCACGCGCCTATGTCGCGGCGGCCGAGGGTATCGGCTTCTCGCACGAACAGGCCCGCGCGCTGGTGCTCGGCACGCTGGAAGGCACGATTGCGATGGCGATCGACCAGGACGACAAGTCTCTGGAAGACCTGCGCAATTCCGTCACCAGCAAGGGCGGCACCACGGCCGCCGGGCTCGACGCGCTGAACGGCGACGGCGCCGTCTCGCGCAAGTTCGAACAGACGCTCGAGGCGGCTTACAAACGCGCCGTCGAACTGCGCTGACCCGCAGGAGCGGCGGGCCTTGGAACCCCGCCCCCGCCTTGTCCGTCTATCAAGTGCAGCATCAAGAATAACAGATCCGAAGAGGACCACCATGAACGACCAGACCCTGGACCCCGCAATCCATATCCATGAACTTGGGAGCAATGCACGCGCGGCCGCGAAGGGCCTGCTGACCGCCAGCACCGAATCCAAGAACACCGCCCTGCGCGCCGCCGCCAAGGCGCTGCGCGACAATCAGGACGAACTGCTCGAAGCGAACGCGAAGGACGTTGCCTCGGTCGAAGGCAAGAAACCCGACAGCTTCGTCGACCGGCTGAAGCTGACGCCGGACCGGATCGAAGGCATGGCCAGCGCGCTCGAACAGATTGCCGAGCTGCCCGATCCTGTGGGCCGCAAGCTTGCCGAGATCGACCGGCCCAACGGGTTGAAGATCGAACGTGTCGCGGTGCCCATCGGCGTGATCGGCATGATTTACGAATCGCGGCCCAATGTGGGCGCGGACGCATCGGCGCTGTGTCTCAAGAGCGGCAACGCGGTGATCCTGCGCGGCGGTAGCGAGAGCCGCAATTCGACCCGCGTGATCGTACGCTGCATGCAGCAGGGCCTGAAGGAAGCGGGCCTGCCCGAAAACGCCGTGCAGACCGTGGGCACGACCGACCGCGCTGCCGTGGCCGAGCTGCTCAAGGCGGACCAGTTCGTCGACCTCGTGATCCCGCGCGGTGGACGCGGCCTCGTCGAACTGGTGCGCGACCAGGCCAGCGTGCCCACGCTCCTCCACCTCGACGGCAACTGCCACACCTACGTGCATTCCAAGGCCGATCTCGACAAGGCGGCCGAAGTCATCCGCAACGCCAAGCTGCGCCGGACCGGCGTGTGCGGCGCGACCGAGAGCATCGTGGTCGACAAGGCGGTGGCCGAGCAGGCGATCCCCAAGATCGCGGCGATCTTCGGCGACGACTGCGAGCTGCGCGGCGATGAAACCGCCGTCGCACTCGCGCCGAGCATCAAGCCCGCAACGGACGAAGACTGGGGCACCGAATATCTCGACCCCATCGCATCGGTGAAGGTGGTCGACGGCCTCGACGAGGCAATCGAATGGGTGGACACCTATTCGAGCCACCACACCGACGCGATCATCACCGAGGATGACG
Source organism: Citromicrobium sp. UBA3494 (assembly GCA_002377695.1). Lineage (GTDB taxonomy): Bacteria > Pseudomonadota > Alphaproteobacteria > Sphingomonadales > Sphingomonadaceae > Alteriqipengyuania. Next base: position 428,337 of record DFQH01000001.1, read on the forward strand.
ACGCGGCGCGCAAGTTCATGACCAGCATCGACAGCGCGATCCTGATGCACAACGCCTCCACGCAGTTCGCTGACGGCGGCGAGTTCGGCATGGGCGCGGAGATCGGCATCGCGACCGGCAAGATGCACGCGCGCGGCCCGGTCGGCCTCGAACAGCTGACCAGCTTCAAGTACCTCGTCCACGGACAGGGCCAGACGCGCCCCTGATCAAGGCGACTGGAGCAACACGAGCCGCCGGTGCCCCGAACGGCGCCGGCGGCTTTTTCGTGCGCGTTCGGCCGCGAAGCTTCCCATCTCCGGGTGGTGCCGCCAGGCAGATGCGCTTCGGGAGCGTGCCCGGCGCCGGCGGCAACGCCGCGTGACGACAATCGAGAACCTTGCCCCGGGCCATTCCCGCCTGCCCGACTTAAGACTTGTTTAGACGTTGCGCGCCTATCTCACCTTGGTGGACAGGGTTAGATCTTTCCTGCGCAACGCCGCGATACCCGACCTGCCCAAGGAGGTGCGGTCCGACTTCGTAATGGCGAGCGCAAGCACGGTCCAGAAGCACGGCCGCTGGCTGTTCGTCGGCCTGCTGCTCACCTGCCCTTTCGCCGCACTTGCCACACCGGAGGCTGCGGGGCCCTGGGTGCGGTGGGGCCTGCCGGGCCTGATGGCGCTCTATTGCCTGTTCGGCCTGTCGAAGCTCTTCCGCGAGCTGGACTTCGCGCGCAAACCCTGGCGGGCGGAGCGCTTCATCCTCGAAAGCTGGGCTTCGTCGGTGATCGGTGCGCTGATCTGCACCGGCTGGGCGATCGCCTCATGGCTCAGTGCGGACGCCGCGAGCGAACGGCTGCACTTTCCCGTCATCCTGGTGATGGGTTCGCTCGCCACCGCCTATTGCATGGCGAGCATCCGCGCCGCGGCCGCCACGCACCTGGTGATCGACATCGGGGCGATCTCCATCCTGCTGGTGCTCACCGGATCGAGCTTCGATATCGCGGCCGCCGTCAGCCTTGGCGTCGCGGGGCTGTTCCAGTGGCGCATGATCAACGCCCATCACCGTCAGGTGGTGGAGCTGCTGCTGCTCAAGCGGGAGAGCCAGACGCTGGCCCTCACCGATCCGCTGACCGGCTTGCTCAATCGGCGCGCGCTGCTGGACCTGGCCTCGGAGCTGCGCTCGCACGAGGGCGCTTCGCGGCTGATCCTGATCGACATAGACCGCTTCAAGCTCATCAACGACGCGCATGGGCACGATTGCGGCGACAGCGTTTTGCAGAGGGTGGCCCACCTGATCGCGGACGCGCATGCCAGCGCGGCGCGCCTGGGGGGCGAGGAATTCGCGCTGCTCGGCCCGGTCGATGCGCTGCCCGCGGGCACTGCCATCCAGCTCCTCTCCGCAATCCGCGAGGCCGCGATGCCGCATGGCGGGCGCGTGACGGTGAGCATCGGCGTGGCCGAGGGCACGCTGGAAGATGACGGCGCCTGGCGCGCGCTGTATCACCACGCCGACACCGCGCTCTACGCCGCCAAGCGGCAGGGCCGCGACCGCATCGTCCACACGCGCGACCTCGCCCCCGGGGACCTCCCCTCCGACGCATGCACGCTCCCGCAGCAAAGCCTGCCGGAGCGCAAGGTCGCCTAGGAATACGGCGAAGGCGGCAAACAGGGGCTGTCCTACAGCACAGCCCCCGGTGCATGGACTGGCGCCCCTTTTGCCTGGGAGCACCACGCCATGAGTTTCCGGCCATGACCCGCCGCGCCGACAACCGCGAGCAGCGCCTGCCCGTGCAGCAGGTGATCGAACAGGGGGGCGAGCTGCCCGACTTCGTCCCCGTCCCCCGCCAGACCAGCCGCCACGATGGCTGGACCGAGGATCGCCAGCGCCGCTTCATCGAAGCGCTCGCCGATACGGGCAGCGTCGCGGCGGCGTGCAAGGCGGTCAACATGAGCACGGTCGGCGCCTATTACCTGCGCCGCCAGCGGGGCGCGGAGAGCTTTCGCAAGGCTTGGGCTGCGGCGATCGACCTCGGCGTGCAAAGAATCGAGGATGTCGCGATGGACCGCGCGCTCAACGGCGTCGACGTGCCCGTCTACTCCTACGGCAAGCTGGTCGGCACGCGGACCGCCTATAACGACCGCCTGCTGATGTTCATGCTCCGCAACCGCGCGCCCCAGCGGTTCTCCGAAGGCAGGCCCAAAGGCCTCAACGCGGTCGGCCAGATGGAGCTGAAGCGGCTCAAGAAGCAATGGCGCGAGGAATACGAGCGCGAGCGTGCGCAGGGCGGCGAGGCCCGCCTGTTCGAAGCGCTCGACGCAAAGCTGAACGCGGCGCGCGACAGGTGGCTAAACGCCCTGAGCCCCCGCGCCCGCGCGGCCTACGACGCGTTCCGGGCCATCGAGGCCGAGGATGAGGCCGCAGGCTACCGCTGGTGGGACGACCCAGAGCATCCGGGGTATGTTGAGGGGGCGGGAGGAAAGCCCGGAATGACACGGATCTAAAGATGAGGAGTGAGACAGCTAAGTCCCTAAATTTCTATTCCCGCTAGTCCTCGAAATATCCGATCCCAACGGTTGGAAGAAATCCACCCGCCGCTCTCATTAGCTCATATGCTGCGAACGCTTCCGCGGACTCCAGTAAACCGTTTTGCACCGCGATTCTCATCAACCTCAGCGACCCTAGAACTCTTTCCTCTCCAAGTATTTCGGTCGCCTTCAGTCGCCCTCGTCGATCATCGCAACAAATAGAAGATTGACTATCGAGATTCGCGAGGAGAATACACTCTGACTCGCCATCACCCAATCTATTTTGGTCTACAAACGACAAAAAATCGTCGACTTCAATTTCGTTATCTTCAAGGTACTCCAGATCACCATCGGTATGCAGGCTGGCGATCGCCAATGCGCAATCCTCCGAGCACTCGCCACCAACTATCGGCCCCACTTGGACGTGAAAGTGCGGAATGCAACAAACACATCGGAGAACTCCACCGTTATGGAGGTTAATAATTGAACAGGCATCTAAGATGACATTCACGATGCCCGTGCCTGCTCGGCGAATATCTCCCCGATAGAATATCCAAAGCTATTAGAAACCCATCCAACCGAAATATCTCCGGAATCAATAGAACTGAGAATGGCCTTCGATAGCAAGGGGGGAATTCTAGGAAAATCGAACGATTTTCTAGGGCTAATATTTAAAAAATCAGCACGCTTCTCTGGAGACCCAAAGCTTTCGCTAAGGTGCGCGCTTAATGAGAAGGTTAACCCCTCCGGAATAATACCAAGATTCTCGAGTCTCAGGCCTGCGACATCAAAGCTAACACCGAAGAAACGTGCGAGATAAAGTATCTCTCGATCGGTTACCTTACCCCCTGCCATGATTTCCTGCTCACTAAGAAATCGAAGAAATTTCCCTATTCCAGTATCTGGAAGCAACAAGCAGGACGAAAACGCATCAACAAATGCTTCAGATTTTCGCGACTTACCGAACGAACCAATATCTCTCGAACTCTCGAATTTTGCAAATTCACCTTCGACATGATCAGTGACGATGTGACCAAATTCGTGCCCTAGAGTAAAAAGCATCCGACCAGCGAACCGCGGCGAAACGAAAATGAAGCAGTAATTGCCAGCAATTAATGAAACACCCTCATAACGGGTATATTCGATAGGAGAAACTATAAGACCCTCAAGACGATTTAATCTTAAGTTTAAGTCAGAAAGAGGGCCGTCGATATTATCAGGATCGATTATGATTCTAGCAATCTTCGACAAACGATCAGCAGCGGGATAAGATCGTTCACTTTCCTGAAAATTTTCCAGCCAAGAAGGCGGCGACGATCTTTCAGGTAATAATTCCAAGCTGGATTTTACGAAGAGAGCAATTCTCTCAACAGTTATGTCATATTCGACGGACGATTCTCGCGCACTTCGAAATAGAGGAGAAATCGAATTCCGCTCACGGATAGAAGATTCGGTAAAAATCTGCACCGGCAACCTAAGCCCCGCGCAAATTTGCCGAAGCTCCGCGACAGTGGCGCCAGAGCCTCCAAGTATTTCGCTCGCACGCTGGCGCCCTAGAGAGGTTTTCGCCGCCAAGGAATCGCGAGAAATCCGCAACTCCTTCAAGCGATCCGCCAGCACTTGGCTCATTTGGTCGCGTCTTGCTTAATGCCGCGAAGCCAATTGATCATCTCGATCACCTGATCTTCATTTAATTTCCTTTGGCGGCCCAGAATGTCTATTGGACGATTCCCTTGCTTACCAATAATGTCCGATAATTTGCTAAGGGTCTGCTGCCGCGCGAGCTCAACCTCTTTCGGTGATTGAATCGCCAAGGGATCAGCGCCCACAATGAAATTCTTCACGCGCCTATCAAAGCCCTTATCCGCATGATGATCGAGAGGATGCTTATTTCCTTTGGCATCAACAATGATATTACCCACGACAACTCCGTCCTCTCTCATACGAAGCCGGTTTTGCGGAAAGCGACCGTAAGCCGCCAAATGGTCGATCTTCTCTGCAACTCTCATGCCACCAAAAACGTATTGCGCCAGATCCTTCGCCTTCCCCGAGACCACGAAGAGATAATCGCCTATATCAACGAATTCACGCAGATTACTCATGCAGGCGCCGAGAGAAGGAGCCTCTCCAAACGTGGGATCACTTATATTGTTAAACTCAGCCGGATCTGCCCCAGTCCCGGTTATGTATACGTATCCCTTCATTTCATTTCCTAATCTCGTCTAATTTTTCAATAGTGCTCAGGAACGGGTTGCTCACAACTTTCTTCTTCCTAGTTGGTGAGGGCAATTTCATTCCGCAGGACTGACATTGATGCTTGGAATGAGGGATAAACGCATCGAGTCCCTCGTCAAAATATGCCTCGCCGCAATCACATACCAAGTTCACGATGCGGCCGCGCAGATGAGCCAAAGCGTTCTGAGCCATGAAGTATCGCAGATGAGATTCGCTGATCACAATTCCGTCTAAAGCGACGGCATCAAAGGTTTCATCCTCAATACGAGTTGAACCGTCAGCGGTGTAACCGTGAAAATGTATACCCTCCTCCTCCGGTCTTGGTGCCGTCCATAGGAGGGCGGTATTGGAAGCCCACATCTGAATACCGCCAGGAAAATCCATCACGCGCGCGTCGAGACTGCGCTCCGCGCGAACGATCGAGCGAGTTGAATCGCCGTCCTGAAAGACTTCTCGCAACCCCTTAAGGGGATTTGAGATACTTTTTTTGTTTGCGACAAAAATCTCGCCGCAGGCATGGCAGAGATGCCTTTTGTGTGGCTTCACAGCAAACCATTCAGAATCGAGATGCGGCTCGCCACAATAGGTGCAAAACAACGAAACTAGTTGGTGACCGATCGCCCTTGAAATGTAAGCTGAAACGGCAGTCTCTCTAGTCACATAAATTTTGCGCTTCTCAAATAAATTTACAGGAATTTCCAAGGCTACAGCATCAACGGTCTCATCGATGTCCTTCTTACATTGACGCTCTGAGTTTCGAGCATGGACATGGATGCCTTCCTCTTCCTCAAGTCCCGTGGAATCGTATGCCGGCTTAACCGTCCCCCACAGAGCTACTCCTCCCGCGTAATCGTTCGGATTTAGCTCTATGACTTCCTTCGAGTCCAAGGAGCGATAAGAGCCTTCACAGCGCTCAAGTTTAATTCCGTACTTCCCGGTAGCGGAAGCGTGATGCGCATGACACCAAAAGCGCGGCCTCCCATCACGGCGCTTGCCGGCTGGGCGGATATCACAATCGGACCGCTTCTCTTGCATATGTCATGCTCCGTAGCTCCTACTATAAAGGAGATTAGGAACAAATCAAGAATAGGCGCGGTAACTAACAGTGCTTGGGGAGACCTACTCCTCTCCCATCCGCAGCGCAGCGATAAACGCCTCCTGCGGGATGCTCACATTCCCATATTCCCGCATCCGGGCCTTGCCCTTCTTCTGCTTCTCCAGCAGCTTCTTCTTGCGCGAGATGTCGCCGCCGTAGCACTTCGCGGTCACGTCCTTGCGCAGCGCGGCGATCGTCTCGCGGGCGATCACCTTGCCGCCGATCGCGGCCTGGATCGGGATCTTGAACAGGTGGCGCGGGATCAGGTCTTTGAGGCGTTCGCACATGCCGCGGCCGCGCTCTTCGGCGACGCCGCGGTGGACGATCAGCGACAGGGCGTCGACCGGCTCGTTGTTGACGAGGATGTTCATCTTCACGAGGTCGCCTTCGCGCAGGCCGATCTGCTCGTAATCGAAGGAGGCGTAGCCGCGGCTGATGCTCTTCAGCCGGTCGTAAAAATCGAAGACCACCTCGTTCAGCGGCAGCTCGTAGGTCACCTGCGCGCGGCCGCCCACGTAGGTCAGGTCGGTCTGGATGCCGCGCCGGTCCTGACACAGCTTGAGGATGGAGCCGAGATATTCGTCGGGGGTGTAGATCACCGCCTTGATCCACGGTTCCTCGATCACCTCGATCCGGTTGGGGTCGGGATAGTCGGCCGGGTTGTGCAGCTCGATCACCTTGGCATCCTCGGTCTTCGATTTGCCGAGGTGGATGCGGTAGACGACCGATGGCGCGGTGGTGATCAGGTCGAGGTCGTATTCACGGCTGAGCCGTTCCTGGATGATCTCGAGGTGCAGCAGGCCGAGGAAGCCGCAGCGGAAGCCGAAGCCCAGCGCGGCGGAGCTTTCGGTCTCGAAGGTGAAGCTGGCGTCGTTGAGGCGCAGGCGGGCGATGCTCTCGCGCAGCTTGTCGAAATCGGCGGCGTCGACGGGGAACAGCCCGCAGAACACCACCGGCTGCGGCTCGCGATAGCCGGGCAGCGCCTTGGTCGCGCCGTTCTTGACCGTGGTGATGGTGTCGCCGACGCGGGCCTGCTCCACCTCCTTGATCTGCGCGGTGATGAAGCCGATCTCGCCCGGGCCGATCTCGGCCAGGTCGATGCGCTTAGGGGTGAAGGCGCCGACGCGGTCGATCAGGTGCTGCGTGCCGCCCTGCATGAACTTGACGTTGAGGCCCTTTTTGAGGACGCCGTCGATCACGCGCACGAGGATGACGACGCCGAGGTACGGGTCGTACCAGCTGTCGACCAGGCTGGCGGTCAGCGGCGCGTCGCGGTCGCCCGTGGGCGGCGGGATGCGCTGGACGATCGCTTCGAGCACGTCCTCGACGCCGATGCCCGACTTGGCGGAGGTGAGCACCGCGCCGCCGTTCTGCCAGGTGCCGGTGGCCTGGATACCGACGATCTCCTCGATCTCCTCCGCGACGCGTTCCGGCTCGGCGGCGGGAAGGTCTATCTTATTGATAACGGGCAGGATTTCGTGGTCATGCTCGATCGACTGGTAGACGTTGGCGAGGGTCTGCGCCTCCACCCCCTGCGCCGCGTCGACCACCAGCAGCGCCCCCTCGCACGCGGCGAGGCTGCGGCTGACCTCGTAAGCGAAGTCGACATGGCCGGGCGTGTCCATCAGGTTGAGCTGGTAGGTCTCGCCATCGGATGCGGTGTAGTTGAGGCGCACGGTCTGCGCCTTGATGGTGATGCCCCGCTCGCGCTCGATATCCATGTTGTCGAGCAGCTGCTCGCTCATCTCGCGCTCGGTCAGGCCACCGGTGAGCTGGATCAGCCGGTCGGCGAGCGTGCTCTTCCCGTGGTCGATGTGGGCGATGATTGAAAAATTGCGGATCTTGGAAAGGTCAGTCATTGCCGCCGCCAATATACGCCCCGTTCGGGTGTGTCAGCTTTTTTGAGGCGCGGCATGCAGGTTGGGCGGCGCCGCGCCCGGTGGCCTGTCAGGCGCTGCGCCGTCGGGCACCCTGTTCGCCATCCGAGGGGGAACGCGGCTTTGCCTCCACGCCGGTGATCCTGCCGTTCTCGTCGCGCCGGACCCGCTGCGCGAATTGCACCCCAATCCGGTTCTCGCAGCACCAGCACACCTCGGCATCGACCGCCAGGTTTTCGCTGAGCGCGATGCGGAAGACGGTTCCTTCTGGCACGTTCCACAAGCCCTCGATCATCGCGCCCTGCGACGAGACATTGCGGACAGTGGCGTTGTAGAAATCCTCGCCATGCTGGAGGACCACGCGACGCAGCATGGCCTGGCGCGGCTCGCGTGCAGCGCGCGGTCCGGTCGGCTGCATCGTCAGGCCGGCTTCGAGCAGGCGGTTGGCCTCCGTGGGCGAAAGCGGCTTCGAATAGATGTAGCCCTGGATGTGGCTGCACCCGTGCATGCGCACCAGTTCCAGCTCGTCCATCGTCTCCACCCCCTCGGCGGTGGTATCCATGCCAAGAGCTTCGGCCAGACTGCTGATCGCGGCGATGATGGCCCCGTTGCGGCTGCCGGGCATGGTGGCACCGCGCACGAAGCCCTGATCGATCTTGATCTTGTCGAACGGCGCGTTCTTCAGATAGCCGAGCGAGGAATAACCGGTGCCGAAATCGTCCAGCGCCAGGCGCACGCCGATCTTCTTGAGGGCGGCGAAGGTCGCTTCGGTGCCTCCTTCCTCGCTCAGGAAGACGCTTTCCGTGATTTCCAGTTCGAGCCGGGAGGGCTCGACCCCGTACTTCGTCAGGGCAGCCGAGATTGACCCCGGCAGACCCGGATCGGCGAACTGCAGGGGCGATACATTCACAGCACAGCGCACCGCATCCGGCCAGCGGGCAAGATCCGCACATGCCCGCTTCAGTGCCCATTCGCCGATCACGGGGATCAACCCAGCGTCTTCGGCAACCGGCACGAACTTTTCCGGGCTGATCCACCCATGCTTGGGGTGTTTCCAGCGCAACAGCGCCTCGAACCCCGCAAGCGTCTCATTCCCGGAGTGGACGACAGGCTGGTAGTGAAGCTCCAGATCGCCCTTGTCGATCGCCGAGCGCAGCTCCTCCTCCAGCTGGTTCCGCTCGCGCGCAGCGACATGGAGATCCTCGGAAAACAGACGGAAGCGGCCGCGCCCTGCGTCCTTCGCAGCGTACAGCGCCAGATCGGCGCTGCGGATCAGGCCTTCGCTGCAACTCCCATGGTCCGGCGCCAGCGCAATGCCGACCGAAACGCCGATGACGAGCCGCGTTCCGTCGACCGAATACGGCTGGGAAAGGGTGTGAATGATCTCTCCGGCGAGGCGTTCGATGGTATCCTGATCGCACCGGTGGGGAATGAGGACCTGGAATTCGTCGCCCCCGATGCGGCCGACCAGGCCCAGATCGCCCACCACCTTTTCCAGCCTGCGGGCGACCTGCCCCAGCAGCGCATCGCCCGTGGGGTGCCCGAAAGTGTCGTTGACATGCTTGAACCGGTCCAGGTCCAGCATCAGGATCGTGCAGGTGCGCTTGCTCGCGTCGAGCTCCGTCAGCAGCTTGGAGAGCGACTGGGCCAGCGTATGGCGGTTCGCCAGCCCCGTCAGCGAATCGTACATCGCGAGACGAGACGCGCGCTCCGCACTGCGGCGACGCTCGGTCAGGTCGGTGCCCGATCCGCGAAAGCCGCAGAACTCGTCGAACCCGTCGAAGATCGGTCGGCCGTTGATCGACCACCAGACCACGTCGTCGCTGCCGGGCCGGCGGTTGCATACCGGCTGGTCGTGGAAGACGGATTGGGCGGTGAAGTGGAACTTGATCGTCCGCTCCGCCTCACGATCGTCCGGATCGACCTCGAATACCTTGGTGAACATGTTGCCCAGCAGATCGTCGTGATCGAAGCCGTACCGGTCGGCGAACTCGGGGGAAATATAGGTGATCCGTCCTTCGTGATCGGTCTCCCAGAACCAGCCCTGACCGGTCGCCTCGTAGTCGCGCATGATGTCGATCGAGCGGTTGCGAAGGCGCTCGTCGGCCTGGCGCTGCCCTTCGCGCTTGCGGTCGTAGAGATGCTGGAAATACGCAACGCTCGCGCCCCCGATAATCGCCACCGCGAGCGCCACGGCCGCCATGAGGTAATCGTGAACCACGGCATTGAGCGCCACCGGCGACCACAGGCTGACCTTGGCGAAAAACAGTTGGAACGGACGCTGGCCGAGCAGCACGCCGAGCATCATGCCGATGACGAGTATCGACATCGCCCCGAGCGCCCATGCAAGATCGCCCGGCATCATCCAGCGGGCGAAACCCCAGCCGATTAACAGCTGGGGGACCAGCCCCAGGGCGAACAGGATCACGTAATCCGGGACTGGCAGGCTGCGCGCCGAGACCCTGGACGCCGAGAGCAGAAGGCCCGCGCTCAGGAAGGCGATCAGGGTACCTCCACTGGGAAGGGTCTGGCCGATGATTGCGCTCACCAGCACCGTGGCGAACAGCGCGGCGAGGAGAAGGTGCCACTGGCGCGGCAGGACGGGCGCAGGTTCCACCGCACCCCCGGCCCAGCCGCGCGTCAGCGCGTCGCCTTCGCGCCGGTGGGCAGGCTTCGCCGAATCGCGCCGCTCCTGCCCGCGCGCGCCTCTTGCGGCGGACGGTTTTGCAGGAGCTTTCGAAGATGGTGGTTGCGCGTTACCCTCCATGGTGGGGATTATCGCAGAAAGCCTCTCTGAAAGAATTAAGCGTCAGGCTTTCCAAAAGGCTAACGCCCCTGGAACACGGGCCCGATCCGGCCGCGAAGCGTGTGTGCGACTTGTTTCTGCGCACGGCACCCGCCATCAGGGTGTCATGGCAGATCGGCAACTCCTTGCGCAGATGCGGCGGCGCGTCGAAACCTCTCTTGTTTTCACGCCCGAACTGCGCATTTGCGCGATTCTCGAGGGGCAGAGAGCGTGATCCGTTTCGGCGATTGGGACTTGCACCTGCCCGCCTGGGGCCTGTTCGGGGGTGCAGCCCAGAGGCGCACTCCACGCCCCGCGCCACGTGGCGAGCCCGGCGGCCCCCTCAGTGCCGAGGTATCCTTCGAAAAGGTTGACGGGCTGGAGCTGCGCGTGGCGCGCTGGCGGCTCGACCAGCCTTCCGAGAACCCGCCGATTTTGTTCTTCAACGGCATCGGCGCCAACATCGAAGCGGTGGCTCCGCTGGCCGAAGCGCTGACAGAGCGCGGGTTCATCATGTTCGACATGCCGGGCACGGGGGAATCGCCCGATCCGGTGGTGCCCTACAACCTCTTCACCATGAGCTGGACGGCCATGACCCTGCTCGAACGCTTCGGTATCGAGACAGTGGACGTGATGGGGATGAGCTGGGGTGGCGCGATTGCCCAGCATTTCGCGCTGCAACACTCCGTCCACGTGCGCCGCGTGGTGCTCGCGGCGACTTCGCCCGGCATGCTGGCGATCCCGGGCGATCCCATGATGCTGGCTCAGCTGGCCGATCCTAATTCAGCCATCAACGAGATGCTGATCCGCGAATATCTGACCGCGATGGACAATGCGGACGAAAGCAAGCGCGCACGCAATTCCATCGGCAATATCAGCGCGCCCAGCACGACCGGTTACCTGTACCAGCTGATGGCGCTCGCCGGGTGGACCAGCCTGCCCGCCCTGCCCTTCCTCGACAAGCCGGTGCTGGTGATGATGGGAGAGAACGATCCCATCGTGCCGCTGTCGAACGGCAAGCTGCTGGCAGGTTCGATGCCCGATGCGCGGCTGGAAGTGTTCGAGGATGCGGGCCACCTGTTCCTGATGACGCACCCAGACAAGGCCATGAAATTGCTACGGGAATTTCTCGATCGGCCGGGAGACGAAACGGACTAGCGTCGCGCGACGCCGCAAGTGTTTTCGTCCGCCAGACGTCCAGCATCTTGCAGCGCCAGCGCAGCCGCACGCGGGCGATCCGTCGCGATGATGTCCACGCCCGCCTCGCCCAGTTCGGCATAGCGTTCGTCCATGCCGAAGTCGGCGATCCGGTTGTCGATGGAATTGCCGCGCCCCAGCGTGCCGAAGATCACCTCGACGTCGGCCTCATCCAGGCTTGCGTAGACGTCGGGGCGCGGAAGACGGGTGCCGGTGAAGGCGACGATGCTCTCGGTCGGGATGCCGGCTTCGGCAGCCTCGGACAACGCGCTCGCATCCTCCATGGAAAGCGAGATCAGCATGTCCGGCGCCAGAGCGTGCAGTCTGCGCGCGGCATCGAGCGAATAGGCGATCAGGATCACGCTATCTGCCATGTCCTGCGCGCGGATCAGTGCGATGGTGTCTTCGTAGGATGTCGAGCGCTTGAAATCGATTTGCAGAGCGGTGCGGCCCTTCGCCCAGGTCAGCGCCGCCTCGAGCGTGGGAATCCGGTAGGGCGTCGTCCAGCCGGCCACGTCGCGCAGGCGCAGTTCCGCGAGGTCGGCCCATTCCTGTTCGGCCGCCACACCGGTGCCGCTGGTGGTGCGGTCCAGACGGTCGTCATGCAGCAGGAACAATACGCCGTCGCTGCTCTGCGCAACATCCACTTCCATGATCGCGGGCGCGGCATGCAACAGCGCGTCCATCGCCTCGATCGAGTTTTCGGGCAGGCCCGGCGTGGGCCCACCGCGATGCGCGGAGATGATCGTGCGCTGCTGCGCCTCCATGCAATCGAGGAACACCGAGAAATCGCCGCCGGTATCGATCGACCACGCCCGCGCCTCCTGCGAGGACGCCGGAGCCGCGGCGAGCGAGGCCGCAATCAGGGTGGGGAGCAGAAAGGCCTTCATGCCACGCCGCCTGGCAGCGCCGTATGACAATTTCGCCTCTTAGACCCGCATAGGCATGAGGACGTAGAGCGCGGGGCTGTTCTCGTCGCGCCGGATCAGCGTGGGCGCGCCGGCGTCGGCCAGATGCAGCTCCACCAGATCGCTGTCGATCTGGCTGAGAATGTCCTTCAGGTAATTGGCATTGAAGCCGATCTCGAACCCTTCGGACTTGTACTCGGCGGCGATTTCCTCGGCCGCGGTGCCGTTGTCCGGGCTGGTGACGGACAGCGTCACCTTGTCCGCGTCGAGGCCCATCTTCACCGCGCGGGTCTTCTCCGTGGCGATGGTCGCCACGCGGTCGACGCCTTCGTAGAAGCTTTTCGGATCGAGCTTGAGCAGCTTGTCGTTGCCGGTCGGGATCACGCGGCTGTAGTCGGGGAAGGTCCCGTCGATCAGCTTGCTGGTCAGCACGACGCCGCCCTCTCCACCCAGCGTGAAGCGGATCTTGCTTGCCGAAAGGTCGATCTGGACATTGCTGTCCAGCGCTTCTTCGAGCAGCTTGCGCAGCTCGGTCACGGCTTTGCGCGGCACGATCACGTCGGGCATCCCCGCCGCGCCCTCGGGGCGGTCGAGCGTGTAGCGCGCCAGACGGTGCCCGTCGGTCGCCGCAGCCTTCAGAACCGGGCGCGCTTCGTCCGAAACGTGCAGGAAGATGCCGTTGAGGTAGTAGCGTGTTTCCTCGGTGCTGATGGCGAACCGCGTGCGGTCGATCATCTCGGCCAGTTCGCGCGCGGGCAGTTCGAAGCTGGTGGGCAGTTCGCCTTCCACGATCACGGGGAAGTCGTCGCGCGGCAGCGTGGGCAGCTGGAAGCGGCTGCGACCGGCCTTCACCGTCATGCGGTTGTCCGCCGTCTCCAGGCTCACCTGGCTGCCATCGGGCAGCTTGCGGGCAATATCGAACAGCAGGTGGGCCGACACGGTGATCGCGCCTCCGCTTTCGACATTCGCGGCGGTCATCGTCTCGACGACCTGCAGATCGAGGTCGGTCGCCATGACCTTCACGCCGCCGCCTTCGTCGGCGTCGATCAGCACGTTGCTGAGGATCGGGATGGTGTTGCGGCGCTCCACCACCGACTGCACGTGGGACAGGCAGCGGAGCAGCGTGGCGCGTTCGATGGTGGCCTTCATCGGTCCTTCTCTCGTCTCATGTGCGCTTGTGGTGCGGCGCGACTCCCCCTTGAGCCGGCCCTCGCGCGAGAAAATCTTATCCGGTTTCCTTATCGCGCCTGCACTTAGGGGCAAGGAACAAGCGCGATTCTGCCGGAAAGGCTGGGGATAAGGGGATTCGCAGCGCGACGCTAGTGCACCGCTGCATCAGCTCAGCATCGCCATCCCGCCATTCACGTGCAGCGTCTGCCCGGTGACGTAGGCGGCCTCGTCGCTGGCGAGGTAGGCGACCGCCGCGCCGATCTCCTCGCCCTCGCCCATTCGGCCCGCCGGGATGCGCCCTTCGATGGCCGCGTTCTGCTTGTCGTCCAGAGCATCCGTCATCGCGGTGCGGATGAAGCCGGGCGCCACGCAGTTGACCGTTATGCCCCGGCTGGCGAGTTCCTGCGCCAGGCTCTTCGACATGCCCGTCAGCCCAGCCTTGGCGGCGGTGTAGTTCATCTGACCGGGGTTGCCCGTGGCGCCGACCACGCTGGTGATCGAGATGATCCGTCCGCCGCGCGCCTTCATCATCGGCCGGGCGGCGGCGCGCATCAGGCGGAAGGCGGCTTCCAGGTTGATGCGGATCACCTGATCCCACTCATCGTCCTTCATCCGCATGGCGAGGTTGTCGCGCGTGATCCCGGCATTGTTGACCAGGATATCGAGCTTGCCCAGCGTGTCGATCGTGGCGGGGACCAGTTCCTCCACACTCTCGGGATTGGAGAGGTCGCAGGTAATCTCCACATGCGCCCCGCTGTCGTGCGCGTACTCGTCGTTGAGCTGATCGCGGAAGGCGCGCAGCTTGTCGCCGTTCGAGCCCGACAGCGCGAGTCGGGCGCCCTGCGATGCCAGCGCCTTCGCGATAGCCGAGCCGATCCCGCCGCTTGCGCCCGTCACCAGCGCCGTCTTGCCTTCGAGTGAGAACATCAGCCGAGCTCCTTCGCCAGCGCTTCGAGGTCTTCCATGGTGATGCAGCTGGAAACCTGGGCTTCCTTGTCGGTGCGGCTGACCATCGGGCCCAGCACCTTGCCGCCCAGCTCGACGAAATGCTCGACGCCATCGGCGCGCATCGCCAGCACACTTTCACGCCACCGCACGCGGCCGGTGATCTGTTCGACAAGCAGCTTCTGCTCCTCTGCCGAATCGCTCACCTTGGCCGCCGTCACATTGGCGTAGAGCGGCAGGTCCATCGCGGACGGACTGGTGTTGTCGAGCGCGATCTTCATGCGCTGCGCGGCGGGCTTCATCAGCGAACAGTGGAACGGGGCCGAGACCGCGATCTTGATCGCGCGCTTCACGCCATGGTCCTTGGCCATGTCGATCACGCGGTTGATCGCCTCTGCGTGGCCCGAAAGCACGACCTGCGAGGGATCATTGTCGTTGGCGATCTCGCACACCTGCCCCTGTGCGGCTTCTTCCGCCAGCTTCTGCGCGGTCTCGATATCCGATCCCAGCAGGGCGCACATCGAACCGACACCGATCGGAACCGCATCCTGCATGGCAATGCCGCGCAGCCGCAGCAGCTTGGCCGTGTCGCCCAGCGAGAAGGCGTTGACCGCGGCCAGCGCGGTGTATTCGCCCAGCGAGTGCCCCGCGACGCAGTCCGCCGCATCCTTCAGCTTCATGCCGAAGTCCTTCTCCAGCACGCGCAGCGTGGCGATGGCATTGGCCATGATTGCGGGCTGGGCATTGGATGTCAGGGTCAGTTCGGAATCCGGCCCTTCGCGCATCATGGCGAACAGCTTCTGGTTCAGCGCGTCGTCGACTTCCTGGAAGGTTTCGCGCGCAGCCGTGCTGGCTTCGGCGAGATCGGCACCCATGCCGACCTTCTGGCTCCCCTGACCGGGGAAAATGAAAGCTCGCATAAAATCTCCTTGTTGCCCCGTGGCCTAGGAAGCGCGGGCGGGGCTGGCAAGGCCGAAGGGGACGATCCGGTTGTCGGCCGTGTGCCCGATTTCGGCCCGCCCCAGGTACGGAATGCCCGCCCGCGCGCACCAGTATTGCGCGATTTCCTCTGCGCTCTGGCCGAATTCGCGGTCGTTTTCCGGCACGTTGTTCACCGCGCCGAGCCTGAGGCCCGCAACCCGCGGCAGCGTGTTGGAAAGGCTGAAGAACAGGCGGTCCACCGCATAAAGATGCTCGCTCACCTCCTCCACCATCACGACATGGCCGGTCAGATCGGGCAGCAGCGGCGTATCGACCAGCATGGCCAGCGTGATGAGGTTGAAGGCGACCGTGGGCGTCTTGCCGTCCAGATGCGGCTCCAGCCCGCTGCCATCGCCGGAGAACCAGCGCAGCACGCGGCGCACCGCCTCGCGCCCCCTCTCGCTGCGCGCGCTGACCGGCATGGAGCCGTGAACAGGCTGGCCGATCCCGGCGCGGTAGAGCGCGGCGAGCATGTAGCCCATGTCCGAAAAGCCGACATAGGTCTTCTGCCGCGCGGCCTCGTTCATCCGCGCGATGGCGGCCTGCGCGATGCGGTTCGAACCATACCCGCCCTTGGCGAACCACACCGCATCGTATTGCGGATCGTTCGCGCACTCGACCAGCGCGGTGAGGCGCTGCAGGTCCGTGCCCGCGAAATGGCCCCATGTCTCGAAGCATTGCGGATGGACGTAGACGCTGTGCTCGGGGAATTCCTCCGCCACCAGTTGCTCGATAGCCCGGGCATGGTCGGGCGTGATCGCGGTGGCGGGCGCGCAGATGGCGATGCGTGTCATGCTTTCGCTGTACCCGCCAAACCCACCCCCGTCATCCCCGCGCAGGCGGGCCCGCTTACCTCTTCCGCGCCCAGCCGCAAAAAGCGCGCGCCCCGCCTGCGCGGGGGTGACGAGTTGGTCTTATGCCAATAGGCAGGCGGGATGACCGACTTCCCCGACCCCACCGCCGACCTGACCGCCCGCCCCTGGTTCTTCTGCGGGATCGGCGGATCGGGAATGCAGCCCCTCGCCGCGATCCTGAAGGGGCGCGGGGCGGAGGTCGCCGGGTCGGACCGCAGCTTCGACCAGGGCCGCACGCCGGAGAAATTCGCCGCGCTGGAGGCGCAGGGGTTCCAGCTGTTCCCGCAGGACGGCAGCGGGATCGACCGGCCCGAGCAGGTGCTGGTGGCAAGCGCGGCGGTGGAAGACAGCGTGCCCGAAGTGGTCCGCGCGAAGGAACTGGGCCTCCCCCGTCTGACCCGCGCGGATCTGAACGCCGCGCTGTTCAACGCGGCCGAAACGGGCGTCGCGGTCGCAGGGACCAGCGGCAAGTCGACCGTCACCGGAATGCTCGGCTGGATCCTCCACCACGCGGGCCGCGAACCGACGATCATGAACGGCGCGGTGATGAAGAACTTCGTGTCCGAGGACCGGCCCTTCGCCAGCGCGGTGGTGGGCGATGCGGACCTGTATGTTTCCGAGGTGGACGAGAGCGATGGGTCTATCGCGCAATATATCCCTGCGGTGGGCATCCTCTTGAACGTGAGCCTCGACCACAAGAGCATGGACGAACTGCGCCAGCTGTTCGGAGACTTCCTCGAAGCGAGCGCACGCGGCGTGGTGAACGCCGACGACGAGGAAGCCTTCCGCCTCGTCGCGCATGCGAATGCGCCGCTGACCTTCGGCGTCACCAATGGCTGCGCCGCACTCGGCATCGTCGAGGGATCGCTGGCCGAGGGCCCGACGCGGCAGGCGGCCATGGTCCACGACAAGCGCGACGATACGCAACACGCGCTGACTTTGAACCTGCCGGGACGGCACAATCTCTCGAACGCGCTGGCGGCCATCGCGGGCGCGAACGCGGCGGGTGTGCCGGTGGCAGATGCGGTCGCGGCCCTGGGCGGGTTTGCAGGGCTGGCGCGGCGGTTCGACATTGTCGGCACCAGCTCAAGCGGCGTGACGGTGATCGACGATTTCGGCCATAATCCGGAGAAGGCGGCGGCAACCTTGCGCACTCTCAAGGCACACGAGGGGCGTGTGCTCGCCTTCTTCCAGCCGCATGGCTACGGGCCGCTCAAGCAGATGGGCGCCGAACTGGCAGAGACCTTCGCCCGCGAACTCGGGCCCGGGGATGTCACTTTGCTGTGCGACCCGGTCTATTTCGGCGGAACGGTCGACCGCTCCGAAGGCAGCGAGCGGATCGTCGACCTGATCGCCAGACACGGCGGCAAAGCGCTCTGCATCAACACCCGCGAAGGCTGCGGCGACTGGCTGGTGGCGAACGCCCGGCCCGGCGACCGCATCGCGATCATGGGCGCCCGCGACGATACCCTGAGCGTATTTGCGCGCGATGTGCTGGAGCGGTTGGCGTGAGCGTTTACGAGAAAGCGCGCCGCCATGCACTCAAGATGCTCGCCGGGGTAGGCCTCGGCGTGGTGTTCATCATCGCGGTCGATGCTTGGATCGGCCATTCGAGCATCGCCTTCGCCATCGTCATCTTCGGCCTGTTCATGGCCAATATCGGCATCCTAGGCTTCAACTGTCCGACTTGCCGCAAGAACCTGTTCTTCTACCGCGGCATCCTGATGCTGCCCTGGCCCAACAAGGTTTGCGGGCGCTGCGGGACGGACCTGACGAAGGTGCCTGCCCCGGACGCCTAGTGCGCGCCCTCTTCCTTGCCGTGGCCCAGCCCGAAAACCTTGTGCAGCACGAAGAACAGCACCGTGCCCAGCACCAACCCCACCAGCGCGGAGGCGGCCGCATAGGTCGCCCAGCCCAGCACCCCGCCCAGCGCGCCGGTGGTGCTCTGAACCGCGTGTTCCAGCCCGTGGCTCGCATCGTAGAGCGTGTGGAAACCCAGTTCGTGCGTGCCGTGCAGGATGATCCCGCCGCCGACCCACAGCATCGCTGCCGTGCCCACGACCGACAGAACGGTCAGGATATGCGGCATCGCGTTGAGCATGATCTTGCCGATTCTCTTCGCCCTCTCGTCCGGCTTTTCCATCAGATGCAGCCCGATATCGTCCAGCTTCACGATCAGCGCGACCGCGCCATAGATGAAGGCCGTCACGGCCAGGCCCACGATGGCGAGCACGGCGGCGCGGGTGAGGAAGGTTTCCGCCGCCACCTCGTTCAGCGTGATCGCCATGATCTCGGCGGAGAGAATCAGGTCGGTGCGGATCGCGCCCGAGACGCGCTCCTTCTCGAAAGCGACCTCGTCCTCGATCGGTTCGTCGATGGTCTTGCCGTGCTTCTCGCCGCTCAGCTTCTCGGCGAGCTTCTCGGCCCCTTCGTAGGAGAGGTAGCAGCCGCCCAGCATCAGCACGAAGACGATCGCCTGCGGCAGGAACTGGCTGAGCAGCAGGGCGCCGGGCAACAGGATCAGAAGCTTGTTCTTGACGCTGCCCTTCGCGATCTTGGCGATGATCGGCAGTTCGCGCGCCGGGCTGAATCCAGTGACGTAGCCGGGGGTCACCGCCGCATCGTCGATCACCACGCCCGCCGTCTTGGAACTTGCGCGCCCCGTTGCCGCCGCCACGTCGTCGACCGAAGAGGCCGCCGCGCGTGCAATCACCGAAACGTCGTCTAACAATGCGGCCAGGCCACCGGGCATGAAGGTCCCCCTCGTAGAAATGCTGTCTGGCGCCAACGCGCCAGCAGCGCCTTTGGCACCACATGCATGCCATGCGAAGGCCTTGCATTCACCGCGCGTTGCGCTATGTGCCCCGCTTCCCTGCTGTCGGCGACGGCTGGCAGTGGGGAAACCAAGAAAGCCGGAGGGGCCCCGCGATCCGCGCGGACAAGCCAGCGATCGGCAGCAACGTGAAAGGACAAGGCATGGCTCTATACGAGCACGTGTTCCTTGCGCGCCAGGATTTGAGCCAGTCGCAGGTCGACGCTCTGGCAGCGCAAGCTACCGAAATCATCGAGTCGAATGAAGGCAAGGTCACCAAGACGGAGACCTGGGGCCTCAAGAACCTCGCCTACAAGATCGACCGCAACCGCAAGGCGCACTTCGTGATGCTGAACGTGGAAGGCCCGGGCAGCATGGTTGCCGAGCTTGAGCGCCAGATCCGCATCAACGAAGACATCATCCGCTACATGACCATCCGCGTGGAAGAGCACGAGGAAGGCCCCTCGGCGATGATGCGCAAGAACGAACGCGATTCCAAGAAGCGCCGCGAGCGCTCGGATCGGGGAGACGACTAATGGCCCGCCCGTTTTTCCGCCGCCGCAAGACCTGCCCCTTCTCGGGCAAGAATGCACCCGTGATCGACTACAAGGACGTGCGCCTGCTGCAGGGCTTCATGTCCGAACGTGGCAAGATCGTGCCCAGCCGCATCACCGCCGTCAGCGCGAAGAAGCAGCGTGAACTCGCCAAGGCGATCAAGCGCGCGCGCCACATCGGCCTTCTTCCCTACGTCGTGAAGTAAGAGGAGCTAGACACATGGATATCATCCTCCTCGAACGTATCGGCAATCTCGGTTCGATCGGCGACGTCGTGACCGTGAAGGACGGTTACGCCCGCAACTTCCTGCTGCCGCAGAAGAAGGCGCTGCGCGCCAACGCCGCCAACAAGAAGGTCTTCGAAGCCAACCGCGAACGCCTCGAAAAGGAAAACGCGGAACGTCGCGGCGTGGCCGAAAAGGCCGGCGAGAAGATCGACGGTGCGGAAATCGTGCTGATCCGCGCTTCCTCGAACGCGGGCCAGCTGTACGGTTCGGTCAACGTGCGCGACATCGCCTCGGGCCTCGAAGCCCAGGGCCACGATGTCGACAAGAAGCAGATCATCATGGGCAGCCCGATCAAGTCGATCGGCATGCACGATGTGACCGTTGCCCTGCACCCCGAGGTGCACGTGACGGTGAAGGCCAATGTCGCGCGTTCTGACGACGAAGCCGAGCTGCAGAGCCAGGGTGTCGACGTCCTCGCCCAGATGTTCGAAGACGAACAGAAGGAAATCGAGGAAGCCGCCGCGGCCAACCAGACCGATCCCAATCTCGAGCCGGGCGAAATCCCCGCCGAGCTTATGGAAGACGGTGTGAGCACACCCGAAGGCGAGACGACCACCGAAGCGCTGATCGAAGCGACCGAGCCGGATACCAGCTCGGACGAGGTCGAGCCCAAGAGCGAATAAGCCTCTTTTCGAGGCATGAGAAAAGGCCGCTGCGTCCACGCGACGCGGCGGCCTTTTTCGTATCGGTCAGCTCAGCCCCAGAACCTCGCGGGCAAAGCTGCTCGAAATGCCGTCGAGCGCGCTGAACTCGATCCGCAGGTTGCCATAGGTCAAGCCATGGTCGCAGATGACGTAGCGGGTGGCGAGGACACTCTGCCCGTCCTGCGTCAGCAGCATTTTGACGAAGGGCTCACGCGCGTTGAAATCGTTGATCGATTCAAGAAGTTCGGCCTTGGTAACGCCTTCGGGCATCGCGTAGGCCTTGGCGATCAGCAGGCCCTTGCACTGCGTCCCGTCGGTGCAGGCGCGCAATTCGGCGAGAATTTTCGCACTGCCCGCCACAATCAGAAAACCTTCGACCCCGTTGAAGACCTCTGCCGTGACGGTCGCATTGTAAGGCGCCACCGCATTGCGGATCGTCTGCTCGTCGAAACTCGTGAAACGTTCGGTGTCAGGCGGACCGGTGTCCTGCGCTGCGAGAGGTGTGGCGAAGGTGACAGCCAGAGCTGCGACTATTCCTGAAAGTCTGATCGGTCTTCCCCCTTTGTCTCAACCGGGTTCAAGATTAGCCCGACGCCGGAACCCCGGCAAGCGCGTGCGGCGGGTCCGTCGATTGCCTGGCGCGCCGGATCAAACCGGGGAGTGCCGTGGCATCTGACGACTTGGCCTTGCCACACCGCCCGGCTAGGAGGCGCAGCGATGCTATCCATAGACCAAGCCCTCGACGCCCTGCAGGAGCACTACGACAACGCCGTCGCAGCCCTGCGTGAAGACATCCTCGAATATGCGCAAAGCGGCACCCTGCCCGTCGCCAGCGCCCGCGCCGGCCGCTACACCTACCCGCGCCTGCTGCTGCATTACGACGGCAGCGAGAGTACCTCGGCGGAAAGCCGGGCATTCGGGCGGCTGGGCATGGAGGGGACCTATTCCACCACGATCACGCGCCCGCACCTTTTCCGCAACTACCTGCACGCGCAGCTGGACCTTATCGAAAGCGATTATGCGATCCGGCTGGATGTGCAGCCGTCGGATCAGGAAATTCCCTTCCCCTATGTTCTCGACGGAGAGGCGACCGCGCAGCTGGCGGGCATGGCGCCGCAGGAGATCGCGCGTCACTTCCCGCACACGGACCTGGCCGATATCGGCGACGAACTGGCCGACGGGATCGAGCTGGAAGACCCCGAACAGCACATTCCGCTGTCCCTTTTCGACGGCCTGCGCACCGATTTCAGCCTCGCGCGGCTGGCGCACTACACCGGCACCGACCCCGAGCATTTCCAGCGCTTCGTGCTGTTCACCAACTACCACCGCTATGTCGACGAATTCGTGGACTGGGCAGGCGCGCGGCTGGGTGAGGATGGCTGCAGCGCGCTGGCCGGGCCCGGCGGGCTGTATCTGACCGAGCCGACCGAGAACGCCAAGGACCAGCTTTCCGACGCGGCATGGCGGCGCCACCAGATGCCCGCCTATCACCTGATCGGGAAAGACGGCGACGGAATCACGCTGGTCAATATCGGCGTGGGCCCCAGCAATGCGAAGACGATCTGCGATCACCTGGCGGTGCTGCGGCCCGAGGCGTGGCTGATGATCGGCCACTGCGGCGGCCTGCGCTCTAGCCAGAAGATCGGCGATTACGTGCTCGCCCATGCCTATCTTCGCGACGACCACGTGCTCGACCCCGTGCTGCCGCCGGAAATCCCCCTGCCCGCGATTGCCGAGGTGCAGCAGGCCCTGGCAGCGGCGGCAGAAGAGGTCTCCGGGCGGCAGGGCAGCGATCTGAAGCAGCGTTTGCGGACCGGCACCGTGGTGACGACCGACGACCGCAACTGGGAACTGCGCTACGCCCTGTCGGCCAAGCGCTTCTCGCTGAGCCGCGCGGTCGCGATCGACATGGAAAGCGCCACCATCGCCGCGCAGGGCTTCCGCTTCCGGGTGCCCTACGGCACGCTGCTATGTGTCAGCGACAAGCCGCTGCATGGCGAGATCAAGCTGCCCAAGCAGGCGAACACCTTCTACGAGGAAGCCATAGCCGCGCACCTGCAGATCGGCATCGCCGCCGTGCGCCACCTGCGCGAGGAAGGCCCGCGCCTGCACAGCCGCAAGCTGCGCGCCTTCAACGAGCCGCCGTTTAGGTAGGCCGCGCCTTACCAAGAGCAGAATGGCAAAGCTCGATTCCGTCTGCCCGTAGGCCTTGGCAGACATTATGATCAGCGTGCGCTCGTTGCCCAGCGGATTGGGGCGGCCTTTTTGTGATGCTGGTGAAATTGTGGCGGGCTGGATACGCTCGCATTCGTCAACCAGCATCATCGCAGTTCTCGGGGTTCTGATGGCACTTGGGCACACCGCAGTGCCCACTTGCTTGTAAGTTTAGTCTGATTATTTGGGCTCGGCGGATGGGGGACTCTTTTCTTCGTAACCGAGCAACGTGGGCCTGATATAATGCAAACCATCCGCGCCAAATACTAGATTTTGAATTTCTGTGAATGCGTTTGTGTAGGATGCGAGATTTTCAACATTGAGGTTGCTCGGCACAGGCAGAATTTCGCCAAGAGGACCGGTATATCCATGGACCGACATTGCAATCTTAGCCCGCAGATCCGAGATTTGAGCGCTAGCAGCCACATTTGGAAGAGTCAGAGTAGTCTTGATCTCACCGGACGTAATGATGACGGCGATCCTCACGGCCGTCCCGACTTGCATCGTACGACCCTCGGCTGTCGGGATTGCGCAAAACCGTTTAGCCTCTTGTACGATACCGTGGGTCGCGGATTCTGCCTTGCTCGAAAAAAGCCGTCCGAGCAGACTGCCCTCGACCTCTGCTTTGCTCGTGTATTGGTGGCTTTGGACATCCCAACGATCGAGATGGTCGACGGTAATAGTAATTCGCTTATCCTGGGGGGCGTCTTCTTGACGAACGGGGAAAAGGTTTTCGGTCGGAACCGTCATCCCGGCATATCCGACCATCCCGGCGTATTCCGCACCGTCCCCGCCCCGAT
Organism: Citromicrobium sp. UBA3494; assembly: GCA_002377695.1. GTDB lineage: Bacteria > Pseudomonadota > Alphaproteobacteria > Sphingomonadales > Sphingomonadaceae > Alteriqipengyuania. The sequence continues at coordinate 452,200 of DFQH01000001.1, forward strand.
CATCGACGCCCCAATGTCCCCCTTGGCTATCGACCGTTTCAGAGTAGATGATGGAAGTACCGAGTTGGTAGACGTCACCAGGTAGTTCCGAAGAAATGCCGTCAACTGCGATAAACATTAACCCTCCTGCAGGTTTCTATCTCCTTGAGCAGAGCCCCTATCCAGGCTCGACCATCATAGCATGCTCCCTTTTTAGCGAAAGCCGATAGAATACCTACATATCGGATTTTCGGAATCCAAAAAAATGATGCATACGAATGGTTAGATCCCGGGACATCAGTACTTCCTGTTTTGAGAACTGCTACCCAGCCCCCTTCGTCTTCGTGCCGCCGATCTTCGCGTTCGCCGCCATGAAATCGATGATCTGGCCAGCGATGTCCTTGCCGCTTGCCGCTTCGATACCTTCCAGTCCGGGCGAGGAATTCACTTCCATGATCACCGGCCCGTGGTTGGACCGCAGCATGTCTACGCCGCACACGTTCAACCCCATGCGCTTGGCCGCGGCCACCGCGGTGGAGCGTTCGGTCGGCGTGATCTTGATAAGCTCTGCGCTGCCGCCCCGGTGAAGGTTGGAACGGAAATCGTCCGCGGCACCGGTGCGCTTCATCGCCGCGACCACCTTGCCGCCGATCACCAGCGCACGGATATCCGTACCGCCCGCTTCCTTGATGAATTCCTGCACCAGGATATTCACGTTGGCGCCGCGAAACGCCTCGATCACGGACTTGGCCGACGACATCGAGTCCGCCAGCACCACGCCGATGCCCTGCGTGCCTTCCAGCAGCTTGATCACCACCGGCGGCCCTTTGACGGCGCGGATGATCTCCTCCGCCTTCTTGGGATCGTTGGCATAGGCGGTTAGCGGCAGGCCTAAGCCGTGCTTGGCGAAGATCTGCATCGAACGCAGCTTGTCGCGGCTGCGGCCGATCGCCACGCTTTCGTTCAAAGACCAGCAGCCGCGCATCTCGAACTGGCGCAGGATGGCTAGGCCGTAATTGGTGATCGATGCGCCGATGCGCGGGATGACCGCGTCGAAGCCGATCGCGGGCTCTCCGTCGTAATAGACCTCCGGCTTGTGGCTGGCGATGTGTACGGTGCAGCGCAAGGTGTTGAGCCACGTGATCTCGTGCCCGCGCTGTTCCGCCGCCTCCATCAATCGCTTGTGCGAATAGAGGTTGGGATTGCGGGCTAGCAGCGCGATTTTCATGGGCGGATACTCATGGCCTGATCCTTCAGGGTTTGTGGCCTTTTACGGGGTCCCGGCCGGGGGTCTGCAGCCAGGAATTGCCCGAATCGACAAGGTAGCGGCGGCGCAGCGCGCTCCTCCCTATCAGCATCGGGAATTTCATGTCGCTACGATCTGCTAGACTGATCTCGGCGCGGAAGGTTTCCTCGCCCAGCGTCAGCGGCGTCTTGATGACGTAGCGCAGCTGGGTTTCCCCGTTTGAGCTGGTGATGCCGCGTACGTCGACATGCACCGCCTCGCACACCTGCATCACCCGCGTGCCCGGGAAGAACACCTCGAAGCGGACGAACTTCTCGCCGTCGCGCCGGAATTCGTCCAGCACGAGGCCATGGAGAGACGATGTGCGCGCGCCGCTGTCGATCTTCGCGGGCACGCCTTTCAGCCCGAGTTCGGGCAGATCGACGAGCTCGCGCCAGCCGACCGTAATCACGCCGATTTCGTTCCGGAAATGCCCGGGATCACCATCCGCTGGGCTTGCCCTGGTTCTGTTCGTCCAGCCATGCCTTCAGCGGGGCGAAATACTCGACCAGCGCTTCCCCGCTCATCTCGCGGCTGCCGGTAAAGGCTTCGAGCGCGTCGGGCCACGGCTTGCTCGCGCCCATTTCGAGCATGGCGTTCAGCCGCTCACCGACTTCCTCGTTCCCGTAGAAGGAACAGCGGTGCAGCGGCCCTTCCCAGCCCGCGGCGTCGCACGCGGCCTTGTAGAACTGGAACTGAAGAATCCGCGCAAGGAAGTATCGCGTGTAGGGCGTGTTGCCCGGGATATGGTATTTCGCGCCCGGATCGAAGGCGTCCGCGGGGCGCTCCACGGGCGGGGTGATGCCCTGATACTCGCGCTTCAGATCGTGCCACGCGGTGTTGTAGTCGGCCGGAGCGATCGAACCGTCGAACACGCCCCAGCGCCACTTGTCGACCAGCAGGCCGAAGGGCAGGAACGCCACCTTGTCCATCGCCTGGCGCAGCAGCAGGCCGATATCCTTGTCCGCGCCGGGCACGTCCGCGCGATCCAGCATGTCGATCTGGACCAGGTATTCGGGCGTGATCGACAGCGCGATCATATCGCCGATGGCTTCGTGAAAGCCATCGTTCGCGCCGTTGAGGTGCAGGAAATCCTGCTCCTTGTAGGCACGCTGGTAGTAGTTGTGGCCCAGTTCGTGGTGGATGGTGATGAAATCATCCGCGTTGCGCTTGATGCACATCTTGATGCGGACGTCGTCCTTGTTGTCGAGATCCCACGCGGAGGCATGGCACACCACCTCGCGGTCGGCGGGCTTGGTGAACATGCTGCGTTCCCAGAAGGTTTCCGGCAGCGGCGCGAAGCCGAGCGAGCTGAAGAACTGCTCCCCCACGCGAACCATGTCGGTCTCGCTGTAGCCCTTCTCCTCGATCAGTTCGGTCAGATCGTAGCCGATGTCACCGGCACCCTCGGGCGCGACCAGCGGGTAGATATTACCCCATTCCTGCGCCCACATATTGCCCAGCAGGTCCGCGCGGATCGGGCCGGTAGCCGGCTGGATATCGTCGCCGTACTTTTCGTTCAGCTTGCTGCGCACGTAGGTGTGCAGCGACTGGTAGAGCGGTGCGACCTCCTGCCACATCCGCTCCAGCTCGGCCGAAAATTCCTCCGGCGGCATGTCGTAACCGGAGCGCCACATGGTGCCGACATTGTCGAATCCCAGCTCCGCCGCGCCCGCATTGGCGATTTCTACCATGCGCGCGTAATCTTCCTTCATCGGCGCGCCGACATTCGTGTGCCAGCTGGCCCACATCTCCGCGTACTCGGCAGGCGTGCGCTCCAGATTGCCCATCTCCGCCTCGATGTCGGAGCCGTTGATCTCCTCGCCGTTGAGCGTGCCCTTCCCCTTGCCGTACTGGCTGTTGAGGCTGGTCGCGATCTCGTTGAGTTCGGTCGCCGCACCATCGGCGGTCGGCGCGGGCAGGACGATGCCGTTGCGCAGGATATCGAGCTTGCGCGCGACTTCGGGATCGAGCCCGTCGACCTGCGCATATTTCGCCGCTTCGAGGGCGTATTGCACGCTCATCTCGGTGCCTTGCGCCCCCACCCGCGCGGCCATCGCGTCCGTATCATGCGTGATGTAGGTCGAGTTGACCCAGTAGATCTGGGCGGATTCCAGTGAGAAATCCGCCATCGTCTGCTCGACCATGGCGACCCAGTTCGCCGCGCCCTCGGGCGTCATCGGGTATTCGGCCTGCGCCATTTCGGCGCCTTCGTGATGCTCGGCGAGAGCGGGCGTGGCCAAGGCGGCGGTGGCCGCAGCAATCGCGGCAAACGAGACGGAGATGCGGTTCATCGGGGCGTCCTGATAGGAATTGTCGTTGCCCGCAAAACTAGCTGCGCGACGCGGAATAGCAAGCAGGGCGCGTCAGCCACGCGCAGCGGCGAGCCATTCGGCCATCGCGCGGCCCAGATCGGGCTTTGTCACGCTGCTCATATGCGTACCGGGCACCTCGACATAAGTGGCATCGGGTAGCTGATCGGCCAGTTCCCGCGCGGAGCCATTGTCGCGGTCCTCGTCGCCGCAGACCACCAGCGTGGGACACGCGATGTTTGCCAGTTCGGACAGGTCGAGATCTTCCATGCTCTGCAGCAGCAGCCGGGCTGCCACCCGGTCGACGCCCTGCGACTTGAGGAACTGCATCGAGAAATAGGCCGGATCGCCTTTGGGAATTGCATCGAATTCGTCGATCACGCGCATGAAGAAGGCTGAGCGCTTTTCCCATTCCTGCAATCCGTCGACACCCATTCCGCCAAGGATCAGGCGCTTCGGAGCGAGCCTGCCCGACGCCACACCATGGATCGCGGTGCGCGCGCCGAGCGAGAAGCCGCCCAGATCGTAGTCGGTCAGGCCCAGATGCCCGACCAGCGCCACGACGTCTTTCACCAGGACGCCCGCGGGGTAGTTTTCCAGCCCGTGGGGTGCCTCGCTTTCACCGTGCACGCGGAAATCGAGCATCAGGGCTTCGTAGCCCTGCTCCGCGATCCGCTGGGCATGGCCCCACTTTATCCAGTTCATCTGCGCGCTGGAAAACAGGCCGTGCAGCAGAACGAAGGGTCTGCCCTCCCCCACGCGGTGCAGGGCGAGCTTCGTGCCGTCGAAGGATGCGAAATGTTCGGTGGTCATCGCGGAACTGAAAACTCCTTCTGGATCGCCCGCCGCATATCAAACCCGGGGAAAGCAGCAATGATTGCATTAATAAGCACGCTTATTATATGCGCGCCCATGAACAAGAATCTCGGCTGGCTGATCGTGGATAATGCGCGCATGCTGCGGCGTGCGTTCGATGAGCGCGTGCGCACGCTGGGCATCACCGGGCCACAGGCGCGCCTGCTGCTCGCGCTCGATCGCTCACCCGGGGAAAAGCAGACCTTCCACGCGGAACTGCTGGAAGTGGAGCCCATCACGCTCGGCCGGATGGTGGATCGCATGGAGGAATCGGGCCTTGTCGAAAGACGTGCCGATCCGAACGACCGGCGCGCGCGCCTGCTCCACCTCACTCCGCGTGCGGCTGGCGAGATCGCCCGCATACGCCGCGAACTCGATGTCATGCTCGAACAGATGAACGATGGGCTAAGCGAAAGCGAAGAAGCCGAGCTTTCGCGAATGCTCCACCGCATCTCCGAAAATCTGTCCACTCCGCCACGGTCCGAAGGCATTTCCAATGGCTGAAGCAGCGCCCGCAATCGCACCCGATACCGCCACCCCCGAAGAACCCGTCGCGCCCGCTCCCCGGAAAAACCGGTGGCGCCGCATCGCGCTGATGATCGCGGTGCCGCTGCTGCTGCTGATCGGCGGGTTCGCCTACTGGTCCAGCCTGCAGGGCAAGGTATCGACCGACAATGCCTATGTGCAGCAGGACCGCGTATCGATTTCCGCCGAGGTCGGCGGACCGATCGTGGAGGTGCTGGTGGCCGACGGTGATCGGGTCGAGGCGGGCCAGCTGCTGTTCCGCATCGACGAACAGCCCTACCAGGTGCAGATTGCGGAGGCCAACGCCGCGATCGCGCAGGCACAGGCCAGCCGCACCGCGCTGGGCAGCGATGCCGACCTGTCCGGCGCATCGATCTCTGCCGCGCGCGAGGACATTGCCTTTGCCGAGGCCAATTTCGCGCGAAAGGACGCGCTTTTCCAGAAGGGCTTCCTGACCAAGACCGAGCATGACGCCGCCGAACACCAGGTGAACCAGGCGCGCGAGGAACTGCGGCTGGCACTGGCACGCAAGGCCGCTGCACAGGCCCGGCTGGCGCAGGGGCCTGCGGTGCCCGGGCAGGACCCGGCTATCGCCGCGGGCGAAGCCAAGAAAGCCGCCGCCCAGCTCAACCTCACCCGCACCCAGGTGCGCGCGCCTGCCGCGGGCACCGTAACGCAGGCCGATCGCCTGCAGCTCGGCCAGCAGGTCGTCCAGGGACTACCGGTGCTGACGGTGGTGCAGGATGGCAGCTCCTACGTGGAGGCCAACTTCAAGGAAACCGACCTGGCGGACATGGCGGTGGGCCAACGCGCCAAGATTCGCGTGGATGCCTATCCGGGCCTGACCCTGGAGGGCGAGGTGGAAACGATCGGTGCGGGTACCGGCTCCGAGTTCTCGGTGCTGCCCGCACAGAATGCGACCGGCAACTGGGTCAAGGTGACGCAGCGCGTGCCGGTGAAGATCCGCATCACCAGCAAGAGTTCGCGGCGGCTGATCGCCGGTCTTTCGACCGAAGTGACCGTCTTCACAGACGAGCGCTAGACCGATGGCCACCGCCGCCCGCCCCGCCGCGCCCGTCTCTGCTCGCCCGACCGCGCCTGCGGGCGATGAACCTTTGCTGCCGGTCCGAAACCAGCCGCTGCTGATGGTCGGCATCATGGCCGCATCGCTGATCCAAATCCTCGACACGACGATTGCCAACGTCGCCATCCCCCACATGCAGAGCAGCCTTGGCGCTACGGCGGAAAGCGTCACCTGGGTGCTGACCAGCTATATTATCGCCAGCGCGGTCGCCATGCCGGCAACCGGCTGGCTGGGCGACCGGATCGGAGCGCGGCGGCTGTTCATCTTCTCGGTCGCAGGATTCATCCTCGCCTCGATGATGTGCGGGATGGCGCAGAACCTGGGCGAGATGGTGCTGTTCCGCGCGCTGCAGGGGATCACCGGGGCCTTCATCCCGCCTCTTAGCCAGAGCTTCATGCTCGATACCTCGAAACCCAGCCGCCACCCGCAGGTCATGGCGATCTGGGGCCTGGGCATCATGATCGGGCCGATCCTGGGGCCGATCCTGGGCGGCTGGCTGACCGAGAGCGCCAACTGGCGCTGGGTGTTCTACGTCAACCTGCCGGTCGGTCTGCTGGCGCTGGCCCTGTTGATGGCGCAACTGCCACACCGCGATGGCAAGCGGCGCAAATTCGACCTGTTCGGCTTCCTCATGCTCGGGATCGCGCTGTCGTCACTGCAGCTCCTGCTCGACCGCGGATCGCAGCTGGACTGGTTCCAGTCCGGCGAGATCTGGCTGTATGCCTTCCTGCTGGGCAGTTCCAGCTGGATCGCGGTCGTGCATTTCGTCACCGGACGCGAACCATTATTCGAAACCGCCATCTTCGCCGACCGCAACTTCGTGATCGCCCTCAGCTTCATGCTGGTGATCGGCGTGGTGATGTTCGCCAACATGGCGCTGCTGCCGCCGATGTTGCAGCGCCTGTTCGGCTATGGCGTGATCGATACCGGCATTGTGCTGATGCCGCGCGGGATCGGCGTGATGGTGAGCATGCAGCTTTCGGGTCTGCTGATGCGGCGCGGGTTCGATGCGCGGATCATCGTGGGCACCGGCTTCGCCATCGCCGCCTATTCGCAATGGATGATGGCGGGCTGGTCTCTGGCGGCGGACCAGTGGCATTTCATCACCACCGGGCTGGTGCAGGGGCTGGGCCTGGGTCTGGTGTTCATCCCGCTCAACGTCATGGCGTTTTCCACCCTGCCGGGGCACCTGCGCACCGACGGGTCGAGCCTGCTGAACCTTCTGCGCTCCGTCGGGGCGTCGGTCGGCATTTCTGTCACCACCGTGCTGCTGGCCAGCAACATCCAGACCGCGCATGCCGATCTTGGCAGCCACGTCACCGCCGCCACCATCAACGCGGTCGATATCTCCACGCTGGACCGGTTCCAGCCGCTGGGTCAGACGGCGCTTTCCATGATCGATCTGGAGATCAACCGGCAGGCGGCGATGATCGCCTATATCGACGATTTCTATCTGATGATGTGGCTGGCGCTGGCGGCGATCCCGCTGGTCCTGCTGATGCGCAAGGCAAAGCCCGACTAGGAACCACGCCTGCCTAGCGGAAGTTGCAGTTCGCCCCGCCCCACAGCGTTGCGACTTCGCCATCCTCGATCAGGCCGGACACCAGCATTTCGCTGTCGCCCAGCATGAATTCCTCGCCCAGCGTGCTGTCCTCCAGCACGTCGTAGGTCGGCAACTCGCTCACCTCGGACGCGGGCAGGCCCAGTTTCACGCCGTCCGGCCCGGTGAAGACCGCCCGCTCGCTGGGCCCGTTGACCATCCAGCCGACGAACCGCTCGTCCTGAAAATTCGCCACGAACTGGTCGAAGGTGGCGAACTCCATCGGGCCTGCGCCACATTCCTCGTTGCTACCGAACTGCGGCCCACCGAAGATCATTGTCAGCTCTTCCACCACCGCATCCTGAGGATCGCCGAAATCGAGGATGGTCGCGGTTCCGCCTGCCTCGGGCGCGGCGATCACCAGCCCGTCCGCGCGCAGGTCTATCGGGCGGTTGCTGGGCGCATTGGGCGTCTGCGCGGCGATTTCCTCGGCGGTGGGGGGCTCGGCAGACCGGTCTGCGTCGCCACATGCCGCCAGCGCCAGGGCAACCGTGCCGATCAGCGCGCATCCGAACCGAGCCTTCATCCTACTCTCCCAAGCCTGTCTGGTGGTGCGAACAGTGTCAGAGCTGGGAGGCGCGGACAAGCGGGCATGCGCCAAGGGCCCTAACGTTCATTATCGGGTCGCTGATCGATGATGACGCCGCCGGGGTCGCCGCCCGGCTCTCGCCCGGGCGCGTCGCGCCCTGCGCTGCTCGTATTGTCGCGCCAGGCGCCGTCGATGGTCTCTCCGGCGCCCATGCCGCCCATCTGACCGCGCACCTTCGCAAGCCGTTTCTTGAGGAAACGACGGAAAAGCAGCGGCACCAGCAGCGACAGCACGGCGAAGGGCACCACGATCCACCACAGCCAGTCGAGCCAGTCGACCATCCGGGTGAGCGCGAAGATGACCGCAAGGATGATCCCCCAGCGGATCGCCCAGCGCCGCAGAAGCCGCCCGAAGAAAGCGGAGGACTCGCGCTCGATCTGGTCGAGCGACTGGTCCATCTGCGCCGCCATGCGTGCCTGCTGCTCGTGATCGGGGCCGAGCACGGCGCGCCTCAGCCCTTCTTCAGGTGGCGGCGGCCCAGCAGTTCGGCGATCTGTACGGCGTTGAGCGCGGCACCCTTGCGCAGGTTGTCGCTGACGCACCAAAGGTTGATGCCGTTCTCCACCGTCGGGTCTTCGCGCACGCGGCTGATATAGGTCGCACCGTCGCCAACGCTTTCCACCGGCGTGATGTAGCCTTCGTCTTCGCGCTTATCGACCAGCATGCAGCCGGGTGCCTCGCGCAGGATGTCCTGCGCCTGTTCCGCCGACAGCTCGCGCTCGAACTCGATGGTGACGGCTTCGGAATGGCCCACGAAAACGGGCACGCGCACGCAGGTGGCGGTCAGCTTGATCTTGGGGTCCAGGATCTTCTTGGTTTCGACCACCATCTTCCATTCTTCCTTGGTCGATCCATCGTCCAGGAAGACGTCGATATGCGGGATCACGTTGAACGCGATCTGTTTGGTGAACACCTGCGGCTCCACCGGATCGCCCACGAAAATCGCGCGGCTCTGCTGGAACAGTTCGTCCATGCCCGATTTGCCCGCGCCCGAGACAGACTGGTAGGTCGACACGACCACGCGCTTGATCCCGGCGGCATCGTGTAGCGGCTTCAGCGCCACGACCAGCTGCGCGGTCGAGCAGTTGGGGTTCGCGATGATGTTCTTCGCAGTGTAGCCGTCGATGGCATCCGGGTTCACTTCGGGCACGATCAGCGGCACATCCGGGTCCATCCGGTAGTGCGAGGAATTGTCGATCACCACGCAGCCCGCCGCGGCGGCCTTGGGAGCGTATTCCTTCGCGATGGAGCCGCCGGCGGAAAACAGCGCGATGTCCCAGCCGGTGAAATCGAAATGCTCGAGGTTCTTGCACTTGAGCATCTTGCCGGTGTCGCCGAATTCGATCTCCGTGCCCTGCGAGCGCGAGCTGGCGAGCGCCACGATCTCGTCGATCGGGAACGCGCGTTCCGCCAGCACCTGCATCATTTCGCGCCCGACATTGCCCGTCGCGCCAACCACGGCGACCTTGTAACCCATCAATCACTCCTGTTCGTGCTGCAGTGCCACATGGGGAAAAGCGCGGGTTGTCGCAAGCGATAGCGGACTCAAATCACCCCGAGCATGTGCAACACCAGCACGGCGAGCGCGCCGAAGGCCAGTACCGCGCCGGGAAGCGTGATCCATCGTTTGCCGACATTCTCCTTCACCGCCAGCGCGTTGAGCGTACCGAACACCAGCAGAAAGACGATGCTCGCCCCGCTCACCAGCCCGTCCAGCCCGCCCATCACGGCCAGCGCCAGCGCGAGCGCAGCGAGGGTGAGGACCGCCCATTGCGGGGAACCGTGAGCGTTCTTCGTGCCGAGCCCTTGTGGCAGGCCGCCATCCTGCGCCACTTCGCGCGCCAGCCGTGCGGAACTGAACAGGGTCGCATTGATCGCGCTGGCGGTGGAGAAGGCGGCGGCGATGGTCACCGCGATCAGCCCCGGCGTGCCCAGCGCGGCCTGCCCCGCACGCGACAGCGCGACCTCGCCATCCTCGATCACCGCCTGCGTGCCGGTCAGCATCGGCACCGCCAGCGCCACCAGCACATAGATCAGCGCCGCGCTGCCGATGGCCAGCGGCATGATCCGGCGCATCACCCGCTTGCGATCCTTCATCTCGTCGTAGTCGTAGGCGACCAGTTCGAAGCCTTCATAGGCCATGAAGACCGAGGCTGCGCCGATCACGATGCCGATCAGGCCGGGCTGCTGCGCGATGGAAAGCTTCTCCGCCTCGAAATGCGCAAGGCCGAATGCGGCCAGCCCGGCGAGGATGGTCAGCTTCACCACGACGATGGCGATCTCCACGCCCGCCGCCTGCCCTGCTCCGCGCAGGTTGATCCCTGTCATGGTCAGGATCGCCGTCGCTGCCATCGCCGGCGGCAGCCAGGATGGCCCGCCGATCGCCTGGCCCAGATAGGCCCCGACGGTGTAGGCATAGACCGCGCAGGTCAGCACATAGCCCGCCAGCAGCACCCATGCCGAAAAGCGCGCCAGACCGGTGAAGCCCAGGTCGCGCAGGAAGCTGTAGACGCCGCCTGCCTCGTCCTTCTCCACCGTCAGCGCGGCGAGACTGTGGCCCGTGGCATAGGCGACCAGCCCGCCCAGCACGAAGCTGAGCGCGGCCCAGTGGCCCGCGCTGGAGATCACCACGCCCAGCGTCGAGAATATCCCGCCGCCGACCATCCCGCCCACGGCAATGGCCCAGACTGCGGCGAGCCCGAGCTCTCCGCCGGAGGACTTGCTCCCGCTCATGCCTGCGTCACTCCGGCGGCGTCACGCCGTAGCTGTCGAGGAAGCGGAAGATCGTGTTCCACATGTGCGGGCTGATGTTCTCGCCCGATACGCGGTGGGTGTAGCCGGGGTAGAGCATCATCTCGAAGGGCACGTTGCCTTCCTGCAGCTTCGCAATCAGTTCTGACGAGTTTTCGAACACCACATTGTCGTCCGCCATGCCGTGGATCAGCAGCAGCGGATCGGCGATGTTCGTCGCGTTGGGGATCGCGCTCGCCGCTTCGTACGCCTCGGGCACCTCGTTCGGATCGCCCATGAACCGCTCGGTATAGTGCGTATCGTAGAGGCCCCAGCGGGTGACCGGCGCGCCGGAAATGCCCGCCGCGTAGAGGCCGGGATCGGCCTGCAGGCGCTTGAGCGTCATGTAACCGCCGTAGGACCAGCCATAGATCGCCAGCTTGGCCGGATCGACGTAGTCGAGAGTCCTGAGAAACTCCGCGCCCGCCTTCTGGTCGCGCACCTCGACGCCGCCCATCGCGCGATACAGCGGCTGTTCGAAGGCGACGCCGCGATTGGCGCTGCCGCGATTGTCCAGCGCGAAGTAGATGTAGCCCTTGTCGACGATGGCCTGCGCCAGCGCGCCCTTCCAGCTGCGATCGACGATCTGCGGCCCGGGCCCGCCATAGTGCATGATGAAGACGGGGTACTGCTTGCCCGGCTCCATTTCGGGCTTGAGCATCATGTAATGCAGCGGCGTGCCATCCTCGGCGGGGATGGTGCCGTATTGGGGCATCACATGGCTGGCGAGATAGGGCGCGTAAGGGTGGTCAGCGTCCAGTGCGTTCTCCTCCACCCACGCCAGCCGATCGCCATCGGTATCGGCGAGATAGCTCTGCGGCGGCTGATCGGGTGCCGACCGGCTGACGAGCAGCGTCTGCGCATCCTTGTCCATCACGGCGGAATGAACGAAGCCGGCCTCGGTCAGCCGGGTCTCCGCCCCTCCCTCCAGCGGGGCCGCATAGATGTGGCGTTCGAGCACGTTCTCGACACCCTGATAATAGATGCGGCCCGCGTCCTGATCGACTCCGGTGAGCCCGATCACCGGCTCGGCGCGGTCGGTGACCCTGGTCCAGTTGCTGCCGTCGAAGAGGTAGAAGTTGCCCACGCCTTCACGCTCGGACCACCACAGCAGGCGGCCATCCTTCAGGAAGCGATAGTTGTCGGAAAGGTTGATCCAGTAATCCTCGGTCGCCGCCTCCTCGGTGAACCAGACTTCGCTTGCACCCGTCGAAGGATCGACCCTGAGCATGTCGAGCCGCGTCTGCTCGCGGTTCTGGCGCTGGACGTATAGCGCACCGCCATCGGGCGCCCAGTCCACACGGGCGAGGTAGATGTCGGTCTCCTCGCCAAGGTCCACCTTCACCCGGTTTCCGCCGTCGGGGTCCATCACGAACAGCTCGACGATCGCGTTGTCGCTGCCCGCGACCGGATAGCGCTGGTCGAACACCTTGGTGCCCGTTGCGCCGATGGCCGCGCGGGTGACCACACCCACCGGGCTCTCGTCGGTCCGCTGCACCGCCAGCCGCGTGTCGTCAGGGCCCCACCAGTATCCGGTGAGGCGGCCCATCTCCTCCTGCGCGACGAATTCCGCCTCGCCCCAGCGGATCAGCTCGCCTTCCTTCGGGGTGATGGGCCGCGCGTCGCCTCCCACGGGGCCGACCCACAGCTGACGGTCGCGCACGAAGGAGACATACTCGCCCTCCTCGCTCAGCTTGGGGTTAAGCTCGCTCTCCTCCGTATCGGTCAGCCGAGTGACGGTTCCGTCCAGTTTCGCAAGGTAGAGATCGCCATCGAGCGGCACGAGCACGCCCGAACCGTCCGAATTCCACTGGTAGGAAATGATGCCCTTGAGATTGCCCACCCGCGCACGTTCGCGCTGCATCTTCTCGTCTTCGGACAGTTCGCGGCCCGAGCCCAGCTTCTCGCTGTCCACCAGCATCGTCCACTCACCGGTTTCGCGGTCGTAGCCCCACAGGTCATAACGCTCACGCTCCTCAGCGCGGTTGCGCAGCAGGGTGAGATAGCGTCCGTTTGGCGAGAGCTTGGGCGCACGCGGGCTCGCCCCGTCGAGCCCGGGGCTGGCGAACACGCGTTCGAAGGTGAGGTCGGCGGATTGGGATTGTTCTGCGGTCATGGGGTCGCTCTCCTGCGCCGCAAGCGGAGTTGCAAGGGCAAGGATGGCGGCGGCGGCAAGCAGGTGGCGCATGTGATGGGCAATCCCTCGAAACAGGCAAAAGAAAAGGCGCCGCGGTTCTAGACCGCAGCGCCTTTTCGTCAAACCGATGCTGTCAGAAAGGCTCAGTCGGCCTTCTGGTTCGGCGCATTCTTGGCCGGGCGCGTGTCGCGTCGTTCAGCGATACGCGCGCTCTTGCCGGTGCGGCCGCGCAGGTAATAGAGCTTCGCACGACGCACGACGCCGCGGCGGACCACGGTGATCGAGTCGACGATCGGCGAGTAGAGCGGGAACACACGCTCCACGCCTTCGCCGAAGCTCATCTTGCGCACGGTGAAGTTGGAACCCATGCCGCGGTTCGAACGCGCGATCACCACGCCTTCGAAGTTCTGAATACGCTCACGCGTGCCTTCGACGACCTTCACGCCGACGCGCACGGTGTCGCCCGCGCGGAATTCCGGAATATCCTTGCCGAGGTTTTCAATCGCTTCGGCTTCGAGCTGCTGGATCAGGTTCATGCCTAATCGTCCTTCGTTTCGTGCTGCGCGCCAGAGGCAGACTGGACCGGAGCACCAGTATGGCGCTCCCACAAATCCGGCCTGCGTAACCGTGTCATCTCTTCGCTTTGGGCTTTTCGCCACGCCGCGATCTTCGCATGATCCCCCGATCGCAGCACTTCGGGGATCGTGCGCCCTTCCCATTCCTGAGGTCGGGTGTAGTGCGGGTACTCAAGAAGACCGTCCTCGAACGACTCTTCCGCCCCGCTTGAAGCCGCGCCCATTACTCCCGGAAGCAGCCGAATGCAAGCATCGAGTATGGCGATTGCGGCGGTTTCTCCGCCGGACAGGACGATGTCCGCCAGGCTGACTTCCTCGATCTCGGGGCGTGCCTCGAACAGCCGCTCGTCGAAGCCTTCGAAGCGCCCGCACAGGATGGTGACGCCAGGCCCTTCCGCGATCTCGCGGATGCGCGCCTGCGTGATCGGCTTGCCGCGCGGCGTCATGGCGAGGACTGGCACCTGTACTCCCCCTCCCTTGAGGGAGGGGGTCGGGGGGTGGGTGCTCGACGCCTCGGGCGCAGTACGCCCCTCCCCAACCCCTCCCCGCACGGGGAGGGGCTTACTAGTCACGCTATCCAGTGCCGCCGCAAGCACATCGCACTTGAGCACCATGCCCGCCCCGCCCCCGGCAGGCGTATCGTCCACCGTGCGGTGCTTGTCCTTCGCGAAATCGCGGATCTGCACGGTATCGAGCGACCACGCCCCCTCGCGCAGCGCACGCCCGGCAAGGCTGACGCCCAGCGGGCCGGGAAACATCTCCGGGTAGAGGGTCAGGATAGTGGCGGTGAAGGTCATTCGAAAATTTGCGATGGCTTCAGGTGAAGTCGTTTAGCAAAGACCCAACTTACAGCACAAGAGATCAAGAGAGATGGAATCCAATAGATACCAAAATAGAAAACAGGACTCGGCTCCATTCCAATATTGTTTCTTAAATTATAATAGAGGCCGGGGCCGACTATTACTGCGCACCCCAAAAAGCTCGCCAGAAATGCGCGCCAGAAAAACTGCATTCGGGGCGAAATCAGAAAAACGATAAGAATAAACCCAATCGAGGCCAAAGGTGACATCGCATAGGACGCGATGCCATAGATCAAATCCGCCATACCACTCCGTCCCTCGCCTATGGATCAACGTGAAGCCCTATTGAGGCCGGGTCGCGGTAGTGACCATCGGTGTCAAGGCTCACTCGGAGCTCACCCCCCGCAACCACCGCAGCCACCGCCGCCGCAACCCGAGCCGCCATCGCCTCCATCGCCGCCTCCGGCATAGCCCGCATCGCCGCCGCCATGGCGCATCGCGTGCAGCGGATCGTAGGGCGTTCCCGCCAGCACCGCGGTGCCGAAGATCGCCACGCCCAGCGCCATTTCGGGCTGCGTCGGGGCGCGCTTGAGCCGGACATTCTCCTGCCGCGCCTCCCTCAGGACACGCTCGCCCTCACGCGTCCGGCGAATCCCGGAAAGCAGCCGCCAGACGATCACCACCACGCCGGCCGCCATCAGCACCGCGAGAATGCCGACCGGCTCGCCCAGCGCGCGGCCAGCCTGCAAGCGATAGAGGCCCAGCAGCAGGATCAGCACCATGGGGATCACCGCGATTAGCCGCACCTTCAGCGCCTCGCCCGATCCGGTCAGCAGCCCAGCCTCGATCAGCGTATCGCGGTCCATCCGGTAGCCATCGTCGACCGCCCGCACGAAGCTCTTCCAGCCGAAGCTGTCGCCCAGGCTCATCAGACGGGTTTCCGCACCACCGGTCGCCGCCTGCCTTTCGCGTACGTGGAAGGTCTTAGCCTCCAGCTCCAGTCGCCCCGATGCAAGCAGACCGGCCATCACCGCCTCGGCATAGCGGCTTTTGCCACTGGCCAGCGCAGCGTACTGGCCCGCATCCTGCGGCACCCCCGGCTCGCCCACCGGGCGCAGGACCAGCGGGACGACCAGCGCCAGCAGCCAGCCGAGCACGATCAGTCCGGAATAGAGGATCAGAAACTGCTCCGCGCCGTAATCGGCCAGGCCAAGACCCATATCGCGCCCCCTTAGAACATCGCCGTAGCGACCAGTGCCGCCAAAGCTAACCCGATCGCCGCGAGGACGCCATAGGCTTGGCCGCGTGTCAGGATGACCACATCGGCCGGATTGAGCCGCACTGCGCGCGGATCGACCAGAAACCGCCGCCGCGCGTCGGGCCAGATGTCCGCCGGGGGCACCTGCCCGAAATGCGCTTCGTAACTCGCAAGCGTCTGCGCATACTGGTCGTAATAGCGGGTGCGCTCGCTCGTGCCGCCCGCCGTCGGCCCATGGTGGAGCGGCCTGCGCAGCACCTGCGGGCAAAAAATGTCCCAGTAGTCGCGGCTATAGGTAAGGTGGAGATGCCACGCCTGATCCACCGCGTCGGACGGTGTGACTTCGTGGCCCGCCTCGCACGCAAGCCAGCAGAAGCGCTTGTATTCGCCAATCACGCGCGCGGCGTAGCCATCGCTCCACCGGTTTTCGCGCGCAAGCCGCTGCGCGAAGGTGAACGCGGCATCCGCAGGGCCGATCTCGTAATCGGCCAGCCTGTGCCAGAGATCGGTGTCGGTCGCACGCATCGGACCCTTATCGGGGCATGCGCAAGCTCACGCCAGAGCTAGGCTGCGCATTTGATGAAGACAACGCCGTCGCCTTCGATCCTGTGGCCCGCCAGAGTGACGGTTTCGGCATTCTGCGCAGGCATCACCGCCAGCCCATCCGGCCCGCGCGCCTCGATCGGCAGCGTCGGGAGCGGCTCGTCCCACTGGAGCGCGGGTGTGGGGCCGACATCGACCACGCCGGTTTCCGGGTACCCATTGATCCGCGTTTCGATGATGCTCATCCCGCGCGAATTGGCGGTGACATCGAAATCGGGCCTGTCGCAATCGGCATCCACGCCTTTCGCTACCCAGCTGCCGCGCACGTAGTCGCTGGTGACGGCGATCCCGCCTGCGCGGGCGGGGTCGCGATCGCGCGCGGGCGGATCGATCCGCGATGCGTCCTCGACGATCAGCGTGCCCTGCCCCTGCATGCAGAAGCTGGCATCCGCGATTTCGCCGGTGACCCTTGCATAATCGCCCGCGCCGATCTCGGTGTCCCGGAAGCTGAGCGCATAGGTCTCGCCATCGGGAGTGCGCAGAACCGGGCACTCGACGCCCTCTTCGATCCGGCCTTCGAGAGTGAGCAGTTCGGGCTCGCCCGAGGGACGCGTACCCGCCGCGCTGCCGGGATCGCCCCCGGCTTCGGCGCCTGGCTGGGAGGATGGGCTGGTTTCGCCGGCGCAAGCCGCAAGGGCTATCAGCGCGCCGACGAGTGCTGCGGTGAATTTGCGTTCGTCCATAGCCCGGTCAAGCCGCGGGCCCTGCACGGTGTTCCGAAATTTGCTTAGGATAAAATGACGCAGGCGCGCCTCAGCCCCGCTTGCGGAAATGCATGATGCCCCAGGTCAGCTTGCCTGCATCGGCTCCGCGCACCCAGTGCGCCAGCCCTTCCAGCATGCGATCCACGAAGGAATCGTCGGTCGAGAGCTCGGCGCGCTGCGCATCCAGATCCTCGGCCACCTGCGCATAGTGGTTGCGCAGCTGCGGGCTGAGATCGTCGATCCGCACCTCGTCCATCCCGCGCTCCTTCAGCGCATCGCGGTAGAACCCGAAAGAGGCCAGATTGGCGAGGTGGATGCGGTCGTAGATCGGCTTGAGCGAGGCGGTATCCCCGATCCCGTCGGCCTGCATCGGATCGGTGAAGATGAAATCGCCGCCTGGCTTGAGCACCCGCGCAACCTCGCTCAGCACCACGCCGCGATCGGGCGCGTGCAGGATGGCATCCTGGCTCCAGACGACATCGAAGCTGGCATCCTCGAACGGCAGATCGTCGAACGATCCTTCCACCACGGAAACCCGGTCTTCCAGGCCCTGCTCGGCGGTCAGCTTGCGGTTGCGCGCGTTTTCGGCCGGCGCGATGTTGAGGCAGGTGACATGGCCTGCATCGTGCTCGCTTGCGATCCGCCGCGCGCCGCCGCCGTAGCCTGCCCCGATGTCGAGCACCTTTTTGCCTGACAGGTCGCCCACGGTGGCGGCCATCCGGTCGACCGTGCGGCGGCTTGCCTCGCGGATATCCTTCGTGTCGTCGTACAGGCCGACATGGATATCCTCGCCGCCCCAGACGGTGGAGTAGAATTCCACCGCATCTTCGCTGGTATAGTAGTCGCGCGCGGTATCGGTGGTCGCTTCGGTCATTGCGTCACTCGGCATATTCTTTTTCCGCCACGTGGATGAAGAAGTCGGGCGTTTCTTCGTCTCCGTCGGACTGCTGGAAATCGCCGTAGGTGTGGATCTGCTGGAAGCCCACATCCTCCAGCAATCCGCGCAGGTAGTTCTTGCGCAGCGGGAACATGTTCAGAAAATACTCGGACCCGTCGGGGAACGTGTATTTGAACCGGGCAAGGCTTTCGTCGACGTGCTCCGGCTCGGCGGTCACCTGATCGCCGCAATAGTAATACTTGTGCTTGGTGCTGAACCCGTCGTCCAGAATCCCATCATAGTTGCGCTGGTCGATGATCAGGATGCCGTCGTGCTTCAGCGCGGCATAGAATTCGGCCAGCGCGCGGCGGCGGTCGTTTTCGTCGTGCAGGTGGGTGAAGCTGTTGCCGAGGCAGATGATCGCATCGAACTTGCCGTGCACATCCTTGTTCAGCCAGCGCCAGTCGGCATGCACGGTCTTGAGCACCAGATCGTGGTCGGCCGCGTTCTGGAACGCCATGGCCAGCATTTCCGCCGCGCCATCGGCGGACGTTACATCGAACCCGTTCTTCAGCAGCTGCACCGAATGGAACCCGGTGCCTGTCGCAACGTCGAGCACGGATTTCTTGCCACGCCCGGCCAGGATATCGACGAAGAAACGCCCTTCGCTCTGCGCGCGTGCCTCCCAGTCGATCAGCTCGTCCCACTTTTCCACGAAACCGCGAACATATTCCTTCTGGTAATGCTCGGTGTTGCGCACCGCCTGCGGATCCTCGCCGTAATCCTGCGTGCTGTCGGGCGCGAAGGTGCGCCTTTGCGTGTCCGTGCTCATTGTGCGTTTCCCTCTCGCGCGTGAATGCCCGGCAGAACCTCCGCCAGGAAGCATGCCGTTCGTGATGGGAAGCCCTTCGAAGAATACGAAGCGCCATTCGAATTCGCGTGTGCGGTATAAAACATACCCGGCACGGGCATTACAACCGCAGTCTGCCCTTAGGGAAGGAAAGCGCGTGCCAGCACCAATCGTTCCGAATCCCAGTCGGGAACGGCATCGGGAATAAGCGGCACCATGAACGGCGCGCCTGTTTCGGGTGCAATCTCGACAATGTCGGTTGCCCCGTAATTCATGATGTTACTTGTGGTTCCGATGGCCTCGCCATCGTCCGTAACGACGGGCAGGCCGATCAGATCGGCGTGGTAGAATTCGCCCTCTTCGAGCGGCGGGAGGGCGTCGCGCGGAACGGTGAGCACGGTTCCGCGCAGCGCTTCGGCAGCGGTCCGATCGGCGATTTCGGCGAATCGGGCAATCGCCCCGCCCTTGTTGTCGGGCCGAATCGCAGTGGGGGTCAGCGTACCATCATTGAACGACCTGGCGCCCTTCAGCGCACCGATCCCGTCGCCGAACAGCTTGAGGCGAACCTCGCCCGCCACACCGTGCGCGCCGGTGATGGCGGCCAGGGTGATCGGGGCCGGAGTGCTCGGTGTGTCCGCTGGATGCCCCTCCCGCTTGCGGGAGGGGTTAGGGGTGGGCCTGGTCGGGCGCGTCATCGCGATACGCGCCCACCCCCGGCCCCTCCCGCAAGCGGGAGGGGAGTGAGAGGCATCAGCCCTCGGCCTTTTCTTCGCCGGCTTCTTCGGCAGGTGCTTCGTCGGCCTTCGCCTCTTCGGCCGGAGCTTCCGCAGCGGCGTCTTCAGCCTTTTCTTCCTCGGCCGGAGCTTCCTGGGCTGCCTTCAGCGCTTCGGCGGCTTCGGCTTCCTTGGCGGCCTTTTCTTCGGCGCGTTCCTTGGCCTTTTCGCCAGGCTCGGCCTTGTTCGGGTTGTTGCGCGCCGCACGCTCGCGGATGCCCGCGGCGTCGAGGAAGCGGGCGACACGGTCGCTCGGCTGCGCGCCGACACCCAGCCAGTAGCGGGCGCGGTCTTCGTTCAGGTTGACGCGGTTCTCGTCATCCTTGGCGAGCAGCGGGTTGTAGGTGCCGATCTGCTCCAGATAGCGGCCGTCACGCGGGTAGCGCGAGTCTGCGGCAACGATGCGGTAATAGGGGCGCTTCTTGGCGCCGCCACGGGAAAGTCGGAGTGCAATAGCCATTTGGTTCGTCCTTAGGTTTTCGTCTGTCTGTTTCGGTTATTTCTTCGGGAGCAGTTTCTGCAGGTCGGGGGGAAGCTGGCTCATGTCCGGCATCTCGCCGTCCTTGCCGCCCAGCCCCGGGATCTGCGGCGCGCCCTTTCCGCCGCCCATGCCCGGCATGCCGCCCATTCCGCCGCCTCCGCCAAGCATCGCGGCGAGGCCCTTCATGCCGCCCATCTTCTTGATCTGCTTCATCGCGCGGGACATTTCCTGGTGCATCTTCAGCACCTTGTTCACGTCCTGCACCTGCGTGCCGCTGCCCGCCGCGACGCGCTTCTTGCGCTTGGCGTTGAGCAGTGCGGGATTGGCGCGTTCCTTGGCCGTCATCGATCCCATGATCGCGTCCATATGGACCAGCACCTTGTCGTCCATCCCGCTGGCCTGCATCGCGGCCTTGGCCTTCTTCATGCCAGGCATCATCCCCGCCAGCATGCCGAGGCCGCCCATGTTCTGCATCTGCCGCAGCTGCATGCGCAGGTCGTTGAGGTCGAACTGGCCCTTGGCCATCCGCTTGGCGAGCTCTTCGGCCTCTTCGACCTTGATCGATTCGGCGGCCTTCTCGACCAGCGAGACGACATCGCCCATGCCGAGGATGCGTTCGGCAACCCGGCGCGGGTGAAAGGCTTCGAGCGCGTCGAGCTTTTCGCCCACGCCTGCGAACTTGATGGGCTTGCCGGTGACCGCGCGCATAGACAGCGCCGCGCCGCCGCGCGCATCGCCGTCCATCCGCGTCAGGATCACGCCGGTCAGCGGCACTTCGTCGCTGAAGCTCTGCGCGACGTTGACCGCGTCCTGCCCGGTCAGGCTGTCGACAACCAGCAGCACTTCGGTCGGCGTCGCCACCGAAGCCACCGCCTTCATTTCCGCCATCAGCGCTTCGTCGACATGCAGGCGGCCCGCAGTATCGAGCAGAACCACATCGACATTGCGCAGCTTGGCGGATTCGAGCGCGCGCTTCGCGATCTCGACCGGCTGCTGTCCCTCGACGATCGGCAGCGTATCGACCTGCGCCTGCTCGCCCAGCACCGCCAGCTGCTCCTGCGCGGCCGGGCGATTGACGTCGAGCGAGGCCATCATGGCCTTCTTGCCGTGCTTCTCGCGGATCAGCTTGCCGAGCTTGGCGGTGCTGGTCGTCTTGCCCGAGCCCTGCAGGCCGACCATCATGATGACGACCGGCGGCTTGGCCTCGAGCGTCAGCGGGACATGGCCGTCCTCACTATCGGACCCGCCTAGCATCGCCACGAGTTCGTCGTTGACGATCTTGACGACCTGCTGGCCTGGCGTGACCGACTTGAGGACGCTTTCACCGATCGCCTTCTCGGTGACCTTCTCGATGAAATCGCGTGCCACCGGCAGTGCGACATCGGCTTCGAGCAGCGCAATCCGCACTTCGCGCATCGCATCGCGCACGTCCTGTTCGCGCAGGGCACCGCGCCCGCGCAAGCGGTCGAAGGTATTGCCAAGGCGATCCGACAGTGCGTCGAACATACTACTCCAAACTGCGCCTACCGCGGTAAACGCGAAAAACGCCGGCGGACGAAACCTCGTCGGCCAGCGTCGGGGCGGTGCCCCTTCTGAAACTCAATTCGGATAGTAACACTATCCTTGAAACCGGTGGTGGAGCCTAGCGGGATCGAACCGCTGACCTCTACAATGCCATTGTAGCGCTCTCCCAGCTGAGCTAAGGCCCCGGCCGGTTTTTGGCCCGCCTCTACGAGGTGGGCCGGGAGGCGCCCTTTAGAAAGCGCGCCTCCGCTTGGCAAGTGGAATATCAGGTGTCGTCGCTATCGTCGTCGTCACCCTTGGACTTTGCCACGCCCAGATCGTCGTCGCCGCCCAGATCCACCTCGTTATCGGGCGAATCATCGTCGTCGTCGACCTCGAGATCTTCCAGATCGTCATCGGCAAGGTCGCTGTCGGCTTCCTTGTCCTTCTTCTTCTTGTCCTCTTCCTCGAACGGAATCGGCTGCTTGGACTTCAGCACGGGCTCGGGCGTCCAGGTATTCTCGCATTCGATGCAAGTCACCGGGTCGTCGTTGCCCAGGTCGTAGAAACGCGTGCCGCACTTGGGGCAGGTGCGCTTGGTGCCCCATTCGGGTTTGACCATGATGTATTCCTTGTTGCGGGCGATGTCGCGCGCGCTCGAGTGATTGGGTGTAGAATTCCGTGAGGGATGACTTGGGGCCAAGCGGCCGCCGAATCAAGAATGGCGCGCGCCTTGCCATGCACCTTTGTGGCTGTCAAAGCCCGGCTCCCTTCCAAGAAGACGACCGCATGCCCCACACACCCTCTCCGCAGACCTTCCGGCCCGCAGGCCCCTTGCGCGGTAGCATCGCCGTACCGGGCGACAAGTCCATCAGCCACCGCGCGCTCATCCTTGGTGCAATGGCGGTGGGCGAAACGCGGGTTTCCGGGCTGCTTGAGGGTGAAGACGTGCTGGCCAGCGCCGCCGCGCTGCGCGCGATGGGTGCGGATATCACCCGCGACGACGATGGCACCTGGCATGTCCACGGCGTGGGCGTTGGCGGGCTGCTGCAACCCGCCAGCGCGATCGATTGCGGCAACAGCGGCACTTCCGCCCGGCTGCTGATGGGTCTGGTCGCCAGCCATGGAATCACCGTGAGCTTCACCGGCGATGCCAGCCTTTCGAAACGCCCCATGGGCCGCGTGATCGATCCGCTTTCGCTGATGGGCGCCAGCTTCACCGCCAGCCCGGGCGCCAACGGAACGCAATGTTTCCCGCTGATGCTGGAAGGCGCGCATCCGGCGGTGCCGATCACCTATCGCCTGCCCATGCCCAGTGCGCAGGTGAAAAGCGCGGTGCTGCTGGCGGGACTGAACACACCGGGCATCACCACAGTGATCGAGCCGGTGCCCACGCGCGACCATAGCGAGCGCATGCTGCGCGGCTTCGGTGCCCAGCTGGACATCACGCAAGAGGACAGCGCGCGCATCATCCGCCTGACCGGCCAGCCGGAACTGCAACCGCAGGACCTGACCGTGCCGGGCGATCCCTCTTCCGCCGCGTTCTTCATGGTCGCCGCGACACTGGTGGAAGGAAGCGACCTGACGATCCGCAATGTCGGCATGAACCCGACACGCGCCGGGCTGGTCGGCGTGCTGCGGGCGATGGGTGCGGATATCGAGGAACTGGAGCCGCGCGAAGTGGGCGGAGAGCCGGTCGCGGACCTGCGCGTGCGCCACGCGGCTCTGAAGGGGATCGAGGTCGATCCGGCAGTCGTGCCGAGCATGGTCGACGAATTTCCGGTGCTGTTCGTGGCCGCCGCTCTGGCCGAAGGCACCACGGTCACGCGCGGGCTGGACGAACTGCGGGTAAAAGAAAGCGACCGCCTCGCCACCATGGCTGCCGCGCTGGAAGCGGTCGGCATACGGGTGGAAGAGAGCGAAGACGGTCTTACCATTCACGGCACGGGCGGCGAGCCGCTGCGGGGCACCGCCAATGCCCGCATTAAGACACACCTCGACCACCGTATCGCGATGAGCATGGCGGTCGCAGGCCTTGCCAGCCGCGACGGGGTGGAGGTGGACGATGTTGCGCCTATCGCGACGAGCTTCCCCCGCTTTGAATCCATGCTCTCAGCGGTTACCCCACGCCCCGCCTGACCCCATCGAATTACGGACCACGATCATGATTCGCCGCCTTCTCGTCCCCGCCCTCATGGCCCTCGCGGCCTGTTCGACGGCCGTTCAAGCCGCGACCTACGAACTGTTCCGCGACCCCAATTGCGGGTGCTGCGAGAAATGGGCCGACCATGTGCGGGACGAACATGAGGTCGAGATTCCCGAGGTGACCACGCAGGACATGGCGCAGGTAAAAACCGCCAACGGCGTGCCGCAGGATCTGTGGAGCTGTCACACTATGATCGTCGGCGGCTATGTGATCGAAGGTCACGTGCCTGCCGCCGACATCGCGCGCCTGCTGGCAGAGCGCCCCGAGGGCGTCGAAGGGCTGGCCGTGGCGGGCATGCCGCTGGGCTCGCCCGGCATGGAGGCCGGCAATCGCAAGCAGGCTTATCAGGTCATCGCCTTCGGCAAGAAGGGCCGCTCCGTCTTCGCAAGCTATCCCGGCGCGTGATCGACGGCCTCGACATATACAGCATCGTCGGCTTTGGCGGGATGGCGTGCATTATCGGCGCCTATTTCTACCTCACCGCCAGTGAGAAGCCGGACCCTTTCATTCTGCACGGCACCAACCTGGCAGGCGCCGCGCTGCTGACGGTCAGCCTGGTGGTGCATACCAACCTTCCCAGCCTCGTCCTCGAAGGATTCTGGGCCGCGATTGCCATCTGGGGGCTCGGCAAAGCGGTGCGGGAGAGGCGTGCGCAAAAAGCCGGCCAGCCATGATCAGACGGCGCATCATTGCGGGAGTACTGATCCTGATGGTCGCAGTCGGCTCGCCATTCTTCTGGCAGCTGGCCCAAGGCACTCGGGTCGATACCTACTCGATTATACAGAATTGTGCTGTCGGGGCGATCGCCCTCGCCGCGCTTCATTTCCGCTGGCGGAGCAATGAACGGCGACAGCTTACGCCAACACAGGCCAAGGACACGTTCTCATGATTATCGCCGTCGACGGCCCCACTGCGAGCGGCAAGGGCACCATCGCCAGCTCGCTCGCCAAGCATTTCGGCCTGCCGCATCTCGATACCGGGCTGCTCTACCGCGCGGTAGGTCGGCAGGTGCAGCTGGCCGGGACGGACCCCGACAGCGAGGGCGATGCCCTTGCCGCGACCGATTTCCCCGACAGCCTGCTCGCCGATCCCGAGCTGCGCAGCGAGGTTTCGGGCAGCTTCGCCAGCCGCGTCTCGGTGCACCCGAAGGTGCGTAGCGCGCTGCTCGAACGCCAGCGCAGGTTCGCGCAACAGCAAGGCGGCGCGGTGCTCGACGGGCGCGATATCGGCACGGTGATCTGCCCCGATGCCGATGTGAAGCTG
The DNA here is from genome assembly GCA_002377695.1 of Citromicrobium sp. UBA3494. Taxonomy (GTDB): domain Bacteria; phylum Pseudomonadota; class Alphaproteobacteria; order Sphingomonadales; family Sphingomonadaceae; genus Alteriqipengyuania. The sequence continues at coordinate 477,249 of DFQH01000001.1, forward strand.
TTCGTCACCGCCTCGCTCGACGCGCGGACGGACCGGCGCTTCGCGGAACTCAAGGGCCAGGGCCGCGAGGTAACGCGCGAAGACGTACACGGGCAGATCGCGGCGCGTGACGAGCGTGACATGCAGCGCGAGGAAGCGCCGCTCAAGCCGGCAGCCGATGCGTATATCCTGGATACGACCGCGCTCGACAAGCAGGCCTCCATCGCCGCCGCAATCGAGATAGTGGAACAGACGACGGCGGGATAAGACCTGTCCTACAGGCACGCCGTATGGCACCCCCGGATGGATGAGACTGCCGCCGGCTTTCCCCCTCCCGCTGCCCTGCGGCCCGGCACGAAGGGCGGCTGAACCACCGGGCGGTTTTCACCCCATGACACTGTGTCAGGTGTGTCAGGCCCGGCGGCGGCGATCCCGAAATATCTTGCATTTCCGCGGGATCGGACGTAGTTGCGCGCCCGTTCTCGCATTCAATCGGAATCGAAGGACCCGTGCGGTGGCATACGGCCTCGTGCGGCAAGCGGCCCTCTTGCCCCGTAAGCCGTCGCAATCCTGCGCCGGAGACGGGTAAAGACCCCGGAAAAACCGGTGGCCGGTAGCAAATGTGAACTAGGAAAACCGAACCCTATGGCAACTGCAGCCAACCCAACGCGCGACGATTTCGAAGCGCTTCTCAACGAACAACTCGGCGATGCGGACGAAGGCGGCTTTGAAGGCCGCGTCGTCAAGGGAACCGTCACCGCAATCGAAAACGGCATGGCCCTGATCGATGTCGGCCTGAAGAGCGAAGGCCGCGTGGACCTGCGCGAATTCATGCGCGTCGATGACGAGCACGGCCTCGAAGTCGGCAGCGAAGTCGAAGTCTATGTCGACCGCGTCGAGAACGCCGACGGCGAAGCGATGCTCAGCCGCGACCGCGCCCGCCGCGAAGCCGCGTGGGATCGCCTCGAAAGCGAATTCGGCGAAGGCAAGCGCGTCGAAGGCCGCATCTTCGGCCGCGTGAAGGGTGGCTTCACCGTCGATCTCGACGGCGCCGTGGCCTTCCTCCCCGGCAGCCAGGTCGACATCCGCCCCGTGCGCGACGTCACCCCGCTGATGGATCAGCCGCAGCCGTTCCAGATCCTCAAGATGGATCGCCGCCGCGGCAACATCGTCGTCTCGCGCCGCGCGGTTCTGGAAGAAACCCGCGCCGAACAGCGCAGCGAACTGATCGACCAGCTCGCCGAAGGCCAGGTGGTCGACGGTGTGGTCAAGAACATCACCGATTACGGTGCCTTCGTGGACCTGGGCGGCATCGACGGCCTGCTCCACGTCACCGACATGAGCTACAAGCGGGTCAACCACCCGAGCGAAGTGATCGAGATCGGCCAGACCGTGACCGTGCAGATCATCCGCATCAATGCCGAAACGCAGCGCATTTCGCTCGGCATGAAGCAGCTCGAAAGCGATCCGTGGGATGGCGTAGCGGCCAAGTACCCGGTCGGCATGAAGCTGACCGGCCAGGTGACCAACATCACCGAATACGGCGCCTTCGTGGAAGTCGAGCCGGGCATCGAAGGCCTGGTCCACGTTTCCGAAATGAGCTGGACCAAGAAGAACGTCCACCCCGGCAAGATCGTGTCGACCTCGCAGGAAGTCGAAGTCATGGTGCTGGAAGTCGATTCCGAAAAGCGCCGCATCTCGCTCGGCCTCAAGCAGGCCCAGCGCAACCCGTGGGAAGAGTTCGCCGAAGCGCACCCGATCGGCAGCGAAGTCGAAGGCGAAGTCAAGAACGCCACCGAATTCGGCCTGTTCATCGGCCTGCCGGGCGATGTGGACGGCATGGTCCACATGTCCGACATCGCGTGGGGCATCTCGGGCGAAGACGCGCTGGCGCTTCACCGCAAGGGTGAAGAGGTCAAGGCCATCGTTCTCGACGTCGATGTCGACAAGGAACGCATCAGCCTGGGCATGAAGCAGCTCGAAAAGGGTGCTCCGACCGAAGCCGCCGCCGGTGGTTCGCTGCGTCGCGGCGAAACCGTCACCGTCACCGTGCTGGAAGTCCGCGATGGCGGCCTCGAAGTGCAGGTTGGCGAAGACGGCGCGACCGGCTTCATCAAGCGTTCGGACCTCGGCCGCGACCGCGACGAACAGCGTCCGGACCGCTTCCAGGCCGGCCAGAAGATCGACGCGATGGTCACCGGGTTCGACCGGTCCAAGAAGCCGACCTTCTCGATCAAGGCGTACCAGATCGCCGAAGAGAAGCAGGCCGTGGAACAGTACGGTTCGGCCGACAGCGGTGCCTCGCTGGGCGACATCCTGGGCGAAGCGCTGAAGAAGCAGGACGACTAAGCCTGCCGCGCCTTCAGGCGTAATCATGAAGAGCCCCGCCCTCCCCACCGGAGCGGCGGGGCTTTTCGTATCCGCCGGTCGCGGGTAAGCTCGCCTGCATGAAAGCGCGCTGTCAGTGCGGCCAGCTGAGGACCGAAATCCCGGAGGATGCTGCTAGTCTTGGCGCGCGGGTCATGTGCCATTGCAAAGCCTGCCAGCGGCGCACCGGATCGCCCTTCGGGATGATGGTCTATTTCCCCCGTGACGCCGTAACCCTCTCGGGCGAGGCCACCGAATACACCCGCATCGCGGACAGCGGGAACGAACTGACCCACGGCTTCTGCCCGACCTGCGGTACGCCCTTCTGGCTCACGACCTCGAAGCACCCGGGCGGCATCGGCATCGCCAGCGGCGCCTTCGATGGGTCGGACGCGGGTCCACCCCACCGGTCCGTGTTCGAGGAGAACCGGCACGACTGGATCGTGGTGCCCGAAACTGCGGAGCGTTTGCCGCGCGGGCGCAACGGCTGACAGGCGCCTGACCTGTCGGAGCGCGCAGCCCGCGCTACACAATCCTTGTCTCGGCCCGGCGCCTCCCATAGCGTTGCGCACATGCAATCGATCAAGACAAGCGCCGCGCTCGCGGCCCTCTTCATCCCGTTCGCTCTTGCCGCTGCGGGATGCTCCGCCCAAACCGAAGACGCGCAGCCGGCCGCTGAGCCCGTTGCCGAGGAAACGCGCGCGCCCCTCAAGCTGGCGGGGCAGTACCGCGCGTTTCTCTACGAGCCCGATCACCAGGCGGCCACGGGCGGTCGCCACACCGAAGCGTGGCAGGTGCTGCGCGAGGACCGGGTGAATTTTCACGCGCGCGACGTCAGCCAGGCCGACGACCAGACCGATCCCGTGTTCGGCGAGGCGGCCAATCGGGAGCGGATCGAGGCGATGGTGGCCAATGGCAACCTGACCGAACAATCGGCACGCAAGATCGTCGAGCGCAATGTGCTGGTCGCGGTCGATATCTATACGCGCGACGGGGAGCCGGAACGGCTCGACGTCTCGGTTTACTGAGCACCTTTGCGAGGCCCCCATGCTCCAGATCCACCAGTTCCCCTGCCTCAGCGACAATTACGGCTTCCTGCTGCACGATTCCGATAGTGGAGAAACCGCCGCCATCGATACGCCCGATGGCGCCGAGTATCTGAAGCAGGCCGAGGCGAAGGGCTGGCGGATCACGCATATCTGGAACACGCACTGGCACCCCGATCACGCGGGCGGCAACAAGGCCATCATCGAGGCGACAGGTGCGAAGGTGATCGCGCCCCAGGAGGTGGAGAAGCTCTCGCCGATCGACCGTGTGGTGGCGCATGGCGACGAAGTGACGCTGGGCGAACACACGGCGCGGGTGATCGACGTGTCGGGCCACACAAACGGCCACATCGCGTTCCACCTGCCCACGGATGGCATCGCCTTCGTGGGCGACAGCGTCTTCGCGCTGGGCTGCGGGCGGATGTTCGAGGGCGAGCCGCAGCAGTTCTGGGACAGCCTCGAACGGATCAAGGCTCTTCCCTCCGAAACCACGCTCTATTGCGCGCACGAATACACGCAGGCGAACGCGAAATTCGCGCTGCATGCCGATCCCGACAACGCGGCGCTGCAAGACTATGCGAAGGAGATCGAGGCCGCGCGCGCGAAGGACGAACCCACCGTGCCCACGCAGCTGTCGCGCGAGCTGGAGACAAACCCCTTCCTGCGTGCCGATACGCCGGAGATGCGGGAACGCTGGGGTGGCGAAACCCCGGCGGATACGTTTGCGAAGCTGCGCGCCGCGAAGGATTCCTTCTAGCGCTCGGTCTGCAGCCCTGCCGGGAGCGATAAGCCGTCCGAACCTGGCGCCTCACATACGAAAAGGCCCCGCAGAAGCGGGGCCTCTCATAACCAGTCGGGATACCCGATCAAATTCCGGCGATCAGATCGTCCGCAAGCTTGCGGTCGGTTTCTGCGTCCAGATTCTCGCCGATCAGCTTGCGGCTGGCGGTCGCGGCTGCGAGCGCGGCCTTGGCGCGCACTTCGGCCACGGCTTCGCGTTCAGCGGCGGAAATCTTGTCCTGTGCCATGCGCTTGCGCCGTTCGACCAGCGCCTTGCTGTCGGCCTCGGCGCGGGTCAGGATCGCCTCGGCTTCGGCCTTGGCGCTTTCCAGCATGGCTTCGGCATCGCTTTCGGCATTGGCGATCTTGGCGGCGTATTCGTCGCGCAGCTGCTCGGCTTCGGAGCGCAGGCGCTTTGCCTCGTCCAGTTCCTCGCGGATGGCGGCGATCCGGTCGTCCAGACCCTTGCCGAGCGTCTTGTGGACCTTGCCCACGAAAATAGCGCCCAGCAGCAGAATGAGCATGGCGATCGACACCCACTGGTAGGGCGCCATGTAGAACAGTTCGGGCTCGACATGCTTGCCCGCGCCGTGATCGACTTCGGTATGCGTCTGCGTGGCGTCCCCGGTTGTCAGGGCTTCGGCCTCGGCCGGGATGGTCGTGGTGTCAGCCATTGGCGAGGCTCTCCTTCACCGCGGACTTTGCGGCGGGCTTGGCAACCTTGATGCCGGCGAGCCGGGCAACGATGTCCTGCGTGGCATCGGTCGCGACCGTTTCGATCTCTTCCAGCGCGTCGTTGCGCGAGGCGGCGATACGCTCGTCCGCTTCCTCGAGCTTCTTGTCCAGCCGCTTCTGGGCGGCGGCAATCTTCTTTTCGGACTTTGCCGCGGCTTCCGCCTTGGCTTCCGAAATCAGCGCCTGTGCGCGTGCCCGGTTCTCGTTTTCACGCGCGCGCCAGGCTTCCTCTTCCTTGTCCGCCTGTTCGCGCGCGGCGTGCGCCGCCGAGATATCGTCGGCGATCTGCTTGCTGCGGCGATCCATCGTATCCATCACGCGCGGCACCATGCCCCGCCCTACGATGAAATAGGTGATGGCGAAGAACACCAGCAGCCACACGATCTGGCTGGAGAAAGTCTCGGCGAGCTGGGAAATCTGGGGCATCGGGAATCTGTCCGGGCGCTATGCTTGAATGCTCGGCGAACGGGCCGGGATGATGCCCCGGCCCGCCCGTAGAGCGTTTCCTCAGCCGACGGCGAGGAGGATGGCGATGACGAACGCGAGCAGGCCCAGAAGCTCGGCACCGGCGAAGCCGATGAAGAGGCGGCCCTGCTGGCCGTCAGCGGCACCCGGGTTGCGCAGCGCGCCGTCGAGGAACGAGGCGAACACGTTGCCCACGCCCAGCGCCGCAAGGCCGCAACCAATGGCCGCGAAACCGGCTCCGAGCAATTTTGCTGCTTCAGGTTCCATTACTAATACTCCTTCGTGAAATCGTTGTTTGGTGAATGGCTTAGTGAAGATTTTCGGCGTCGTTGATGTACAGCGCGGTCAACAGCGCGAAGACGTAGGCCTGGATCCCCGCGACCAGCAGTTCCAGCGCGCAGATGACGATCATCAGCAGCATGCTGGGCAGGCTGACGATCGCGCCGAAGCCGAGCCCGGCGAGCCCGCCGCTGACGACGAAGCTTGCCAGCACCTCGAGCAGGATATGCCCCGCCATCATCGCAACGAACAGACGCAGCGCGAGGCTGAAGGGGCGGACCATGAACGAGATGAATTCGACCACCGCGATCAGCGGCGCCATGAAGATCGGAGTGCCGTGCGGCACGAACAAGGTGAAGAACTTGAAGCCGTGCTTCCAGAAACCCACGAGCAGCACGATCGAGAAGCTGATGACCGCAAGCACGCCGGTAACGGTGAAGTGGCTGGTAAAGGTGAACGGGTGCACGCCCAGCACACCGAGCGGCAGCAGGCCGAGCAGGTTGCCGAACAGGATGAAGATGAACAGGGTGAAGACATAGGGGATGTACTTGCGCCCCTGCGCCCCGATGCTCGACTGCACCAGATTGTCGATGAAGCTCGTCAGGCTTTCCACCGCGACCTGCCAGCGGCCGGGGATCATCTGCTGCTTGGTGCCCATCTGGACGAACGCGATCACCACGATGGTCGTGATCATCATCCACAGCGCGCTGTTCGTGAACGCGATGTTCACGCCGGTTGAGCCCAGTTCCCATTCTTCCGTTCCGAAGAGCGGCTTGATGGTGAACTGGTACATCGGATCGACTTTGCCTTCTTCGGCGGCCACCTGAAATTCCCGTTCGCGTCTGATGCCGCAACGCGGCCCCTGCTGTCACTTGTCGTCGGACGATGGAGGCGTTGTTTTGGTCATGCGGAAAATGTTCCTGAAAGCCACGCCTATCCCGAGGAACAGGCCGACCAACAGACCCCAGGGCGTCGTCCCGAAAATGGCATCCACGCCAAAACCGAGAAGACCGCCGCCGAGCAGCCCACCCAGAAGATCCGCCAGAACCCTGTTGCCGGCGCTGTAATCCGCGTCGGACTTGCTCTGGGTCTTCGACGGGTTGCGCTTCTCCTCTCGCTCGCGTGCAGCCTTGAGCCGCTGCTCGAGCGCGTCGATCCGCGCATCCTCGGGTATGGGCTCTCGTGCGGACGGATCGTCGCTCATGCTTCGCTTCCTTTCGATAAAGAAAATCGCGCGGCATGGGCAGGACCTGCCCGCCGAGGGCGCCGCCGCCTTAGAAAAGGGTTTTTCGCAAGTCAACCGAAGGCGATAGGCAAGCGTGTGCAGGCTGCGCCGTGCTTGCGCAATTCTCCCCCGAAAGGCAATGCTCGCAGATCGCAGGAGGAGGGCGAGACAAGGGTGAGCCAGCGCGGCGACGATCTGTTCGGCGAAGATGCGCAGGGCGCAGCCGGAGCGCCTGCCCCGCCCGCGTCCGCCCCCTCCATGTCCACCGCAACCGGCCACCGCGAACGCCTGCGCCAGCGTTTGCTGACCGGCGGGGCGGAAGCCCTCGCCGATTACGAGGTGCTCGAATACCTGCTGTTCGCCGCCATTCGCAGGGGCGACACGAAGCCAATCGCCAAGGCGCTGCTCGCCCGGTTCGGATCGCTCGCCCGCGTGCTGGAGGCAGAGCCTGCCGCGCTGGCGAAATCGCCCGGCATGGGCGAGGCGAGCGCAGCGGCGCTCAAGGCGGTGGCGCTCGCGGCGCGGCGCATGACGCGCAGCGAGGTGGCGGACCGGCCGGTAATCTCCAACTGGCAGGCGCTGATCGACTATCTGTCCACCGACATGGCCAATCTGACCGTGGAGCGCGTACGCGTGCTCTACCTCGATACGAAGAACCGGCTGGTGCAGGACCATCACGTGGGCGACGGGTCGATCGACGAGGCGGCGATCCATCCACGCGAAGTGATTCGCCGCGGGCTGGACCTGGGCGCGGCAGCGCTCATCCTGGTCCACAACCACCCCAGCGGCAGCCCGGAGCCAAGCAAGGCGGACATTGCGATCACGCACCGCATCTCGGAAGCAGGTCGCCTGCTGGGCATCACCGTCCACGACCATGTCATCATCGGCCATGGCCGGCACGTAAGCCTGAAGGCGCAGGGCCTGATCTGAACTGTGCCAACAGGCGGGCGCAGCCTGCGTCAGGCGCCCTCAGCGCAGGCCCCGGCCAGGTCCTGCGAGCCCAGGTACTCGCGCCAGGCAGGCTCCACCCTCTCGAACCCTTCGGCAGGATTGTCGCGCATCCGGCACACAAGCTCGAGGCCGCGCGGAACTCTGATCAGCTCGTCGGTTGCGGGCACACCCGCCACAAAAATATCGACGCCATCGAAGGTGCCGAGCATCGGTGTATCGAACGGTTCTGTCGATCCGATACGCAGCGCCCTATCCCCCCGATTGTAAATCACCCGCGCCTGCATTTCGAGCGTGATCGGCTCGTCCAGCTGCGCGATAATCTCCTGCTGGGTCAGAGGAGACTCCTCGGCGCGCGACAACCAGAGCGTTGCGCCGGCAATGATCGCGGCGAGTGTCGCTAGTGCGATCCAGACTGACCTTCTGGCCGACATGCCCGGCGAAAACGCGGCACGCTTCGCTTGCCCGGCCGGGCCCGTGTCCACCAGCGCGTAACCCTCGCCCGGCATGCGGCGGATATAGCGATGCGGCTCGCCGTCGTCGCCCAGCGCTTTGCGGAGCATGCTCACCCGCTGGTTGATCGTGTGGTCTTCCACATGCCGCTGCGACCATACACGCTCGATCAGCAGATCGCGCGAGACCGGCCCGGGAGACGCCTTGGCCAGCTCCCACAACAGATCGAAACTGAGGCCGCGAACGTCGATCGCCCCGCCCTCCCGCTCGACACTGCGGGTTATCGGGTCGATTGTCAGATCGGACACCCGGAGCGGCGCTTCCTCCGTATCCGGGACGGAAGTTTTATGCGGATTGAGGTGCATCAAGGGCGCTCTTTGCAGCAGGCGATCGGCATCGCATCAACCGCACGGAGAATAGTGTTGAAATCGCTGAAGGCAATTTGTCTCGCCGCCACCCTGATCGCCCTGCCCGCCCATGCGCAGGATCAGGAATCGCCGCAGCAATGGCTCGCCCAGGCGGCACCGGCGCTGCTCGCCGAACATGACGTGCCGAGCGTGGGTGTCGCCCTGATCGAAAACGGCAAGGTCGTTCTTGCGACCCGGTACGGCGAGCAGGAATGGGGCGTCGAAGCGGATGAAGAGACGCTTTACAATGTCGCTTCGCTGACCAAGCCCATCACCGCAGAAGTGGTCATGCGGCTGGCCGCGCGAGGCGAGATCGATCTCGATCGCCCCCTGGCGCAAGCGCTGGTCGATCCCGACATTGCCGAAGACCCGCGGGCCCAGAAGATTACCGCGCGGATGGTGATGCGCCACAAGACCGGCCTGCCCCACTGGCGCTACGAGACCGAAGGCACGCTGAAGTTCATTGCCGATCCGGGCGAGAAGGTCGGCTATTCGGGCGAAGGCTACGAATGGATGATGAAGGCGGTCGAAATCTGGACCGGCCGCGATTTCGAGGATCTGGCGCGCGAGCTCGTGTTCGATCCTGCGGGGATGCAGCTGACGTCCTACACCGAAACGTCCGGGTTCCGCGGCCACCTGGCCATGCCCTACAAGAAGGGCGAGAGCGTGCGCAACGTCGTGCGAGAGAAGCCTTCCGCTTCGGACGATCTACGAACCACACCGGCGGAATATGCCCGTTTCATGCTTTCCGCGCTGGATCGGCCGCAGATCGAGGGCAAGCTTGCCGACCAGCGAAGCACAGTGCGCGATGTCACCAGCTATCGGCCCGCCTGCAGGGAAAGCGAGCGTGCCGCCTTCTGCCCGCCCAAACAGGGTTGGGGCCTGGGCTGGTTTCTGTACGACTATGGCAACCGCGTTGTGCTGGAACATACCGGCGGTGACATCGGCGAAAAGGCCATCGCCCTCTTCGATCCCGGGACGCGCCGCGGCGTGGTGGTGATGACCAACGGCGCCAATGGCCACAAGGTGATGATGCCCATCGCCGGGCGACTGATGGGCGACCCGCGCCTGGCGGAATTGCTGACGGCGCCCTACGGCTGAACGCGAAGCCCCCTGCGCGGGAGCTGCAATTCTCCCGCGCAAAGGCCGCAGTTCAGTCGCGCCGGTGGATCAATTTTCCAGCAGCCCCCACGCCTCGTACAGCCTGGCAGCGCCCGGCGAGGCGTGGCGGGCGACGGAAAGATCCTCGCGCGCCTCGGCCCCTCGCCCAAGCGCCCGCTTCACTGCAGCGCGCAAGTAGCGCGAGGCGTGCTGCGCCGGTTCGCGCGCGAGCACCACGTCGAGATCGCGCAGCGCCTCCTCGTACCGGCCGAGCCGGTAGAGCGCGAGCGCACGGCTATCGATGGCACTGGCGCTGTTGTTCGCCTGTTCCACCGCGCGCGTGCATATATCCAGCGTTTCCTCGGTCACGCGATCGAATATGCCGCTGTCCCAACACAGCGAGTTGAGCAGGCCTGCATCGTCGGGTTGGATCGCCAGCTCGTCGCGCAGCCCATCGAGGCCTTCGTCGGCCCGCCCCGCGAAGCCCAGCGCGTAGGAGCGGCTGATCGCCTCGTTCTTCGGATCCTCGAACAGGAAGGCGTTCTCGTCCACCAGCGCCACGGCTTCGTCCGCGCGCCCGAGCAGCGCCAGCGTTTCGATCCGGTGAAGCGTGTAGTCGGGGTCGATATCGGCCGCCGCCTCGTAGTCGGCCAGCGCCTGCTCGAGATCGTCCAGATGCCACGCCGTGGAGGCGCGCCGCAGGTAATTGTCCGCCGAGGCATCGCGGGCGATCGCCACACTTGCGTCCTCCAGCGCGCCCGCGAAGTCGCCCGTATTGTAGCGGAATTCGAAGCGATTGAGATAAGCGCCGGTTTCGTCGGATTCGGCATCGGCGACGAGCGTGTCGTAGACCTCCGCAATCGGGGCAAGGCGGGAGCGGTCCGCCCCTGCGTATTCCCAGCGGCGCTTCGCCTCGCGCGATGCCCGCAGGCGGGGCAGGCTGCGCTTCATGCGCAGGGTCTCGCGCCGGATATCGGGCAGCGCGCTAGCCGGGACTTCCCACTCGAGGCTCTGCACTTCCTCCGCGATCTGCAGCTTCGCGGCGTCGAGACTGGTGGAGGAAACCAGCCGGGTGCCACCGATCACCTCGTTTATGCCGGTCGCACCCAGCAACCGGAACTCGCCGCCATCTTCGGGCAGCAGCCATTCGATATTGCGCCGATAATAGACGGGCCCGCGCACCGTCACAGGGATGTCCGCGATTTCCGGACGCGACCGGTCGACTTCGAAACTGAAACTGTCGGCCGACTGGAATGGCACGTCCAGCTCCGGCCGGGCATCACTGTCGTCCCATGGCGAAGCGATGAGACCGCGTGCCGTAATCGTGGCAATGCCGCTCGCCACGTCGAACGCAACGCTGCTCTCGGCGAGCTGGTGATCGCCGAGCACGGCGGACACGGTGCGATAGAGCGTATCCTCTTTCTGATCGGCGTCCTCGATCAGCGAGAGAGCCTGATAGCCGCGCGCGCTCGCCCCGCTGAACTCCATCGTGATATCGTAGATCGCAGGCAGGTCGATCCCCGCCGACTGATCGACCCGCAAGACGATCGCTTCGTCCGGAATGGCCTGCGGGCGCATCGCCATTTCGCGCAGGTCCGCACCGCCGGGCCGCAGCGGCAGGGCGTAGCGGAAGCGCGGCACCTCCACGATATTGCCGATGCGAAGACCGCTATTGGTCCCGTCGAGCCAGTAGGGCTCCCCCCCGATCTGCGCGAGCACGATCATGTGATCGAAATTGCCCAGCGCAGGGAGCAGTTCGGGCACCGCATCGCCGATCTGGCTATGGACCAGCACGGCCTCGGCCGTGATGCCCAGTTCGCGCAGCATGGCCAGCAGCAACAGTGACTTCGCCTTGCAGTCCCCCGTGCGCGCGTCCCATGTCTCCGCCGGGCTCTGCGGAATGTAATTGCCCCCGTCGAGGCCGTTCATCAGGTAGCTGACCTCGTCCTGCACGAACTGCGTGGCCAGCGCGGCCTGTTCGAGCGGATCGGAGGTCTGCCGCGCGATCTCGGCGACCTTTTCCGCCAGCGGGCCGCCCGGCTCGATCGTGCCTTGCGTGGCGAAGAACGGCGCGATGACGGAGGAAATCTCGGCGTAGCTCTCGAACGTGCTCGCACGGATCGCGGGGGGCAGTCGGAACCGCGTCGGCGCGTCGTCGGGAATCGCCGTGACCTCGGCAGCGGGGAGCGTGATGGTCACGTATTCGTAGCCGTCCCGGGTGGTCTGTGCGATCGGCGCGTCGACCCGCGTGGTTGCCCAGCGAACCTGAGCGTCGGTGGGCCACGACAGCACCATCCGGCCCTTCGCCACGGGAATCGGTTCGGCAGGGACGGCGTTCACATACTCCATCCCGTCCTCGAGCACCTGCTCGTCGCTGGTGGTGGTGAAGCTGTAGCGCAGGATATCGCCCAGCTGGGCGCCGGGAACGGTCAGCGTCGCGGTCAGCGCGCCGTCGATGATGCGCTGTTCCAGCCGCTCCTCGCGCCGCAGAACCTCGAATTGCGCGCCATTGGCCAGCAGATCGATCACCTTGCCGTCGCGCACCAGTTCGACCCGGTGGATGGTGAGATCACCCTTGTCGGGCATCCACTGGGTGGAAATGGTGCTCATCGCGTCCATCATTTCCGAACTGTCCAGCGCGAAGGCCACGTCGCCATAGGCGGACACGACGCCATCTTCCATGCGGACCTGGGTCTCGATCAGCCGGATCGGTTCGCCCTGGCTCTCGGTGGGCGGCGGCAGATCGGCGACATCGACCCACGCGCCCTCCTCTGCGTACAGGATCGTATCGCCCGCCATGGAAGGCGTGGCCAGCGCGCAGGCGACGATCCCGGTCGCGACCGAGAGCAGAAAGTGATGACGCATAGTTCCCCCGAAAATCCCGTGATGTGCCGGGCAGGCTTACAGCCCAGTCCTCTGCAATCAAGCGCGATCTGAGGCACTTGTCCCGCAGGCGATCGATCGCGGGGCCGAATGCCCGCATCGTTCTTGCCCTTGCCAACCGCCGCCATGCGTCATAGCCGCGCGTCCATTCCCGCAATTCCAACCGGAGCCGCCCGATGGTCCCCCGCTATGCCCGCCCAGAGATGACCGCCCTGTGGGAGCCGGAGGCGAAATACCGCATCTGGTTCGAGATCGAGGCGCACGCGACGCAGAAGCTCGCCGATCTGGGCGTGGTGCCGGAAAGTGCGGCCAAGGCGCTGTGGGACTGGTGGGACACGAACCCCACCATCGATGTCGAGGCGATCGACGCGATCGAAGCCGTCACCAAGCACGACGTGATCGCCTTCCTGACCTGGGTGGCCGAGCATGTGGGCGAGGAAGCGCGCTTCATGCACCAGGGCATGACCAGCTCGGATGTGCTCGATACCACCCTGTCGGTCCAGCTGGTGCGCGCCACCGATATCCTGCTGTCGGACATGGACGCGCTTCTGGCAGCGCTGAAACGCCGGGCGGAAGAGCACAAGTTTACCCCCACCATCGGGCGCAGCCACGGCATCCATGCCGAACCCGTGACCTTCGGGCTCAAGCTGGCGCAGGCCTATGCCGAGTTCGACCGGTGCCGCGCGCGCCTGTGGGATGCGCGCACCGAAATCGCCACCTGCGCGATTAGCGGCGCGGTGGGCACCTTCGCCAATATCTCGCCCGACGTCGAAGCCTATGTCGCGGACAAGCTGGGCCTGGTCCCGGAAACCGTCAGCACGCAGGTCATCCCGCGCGATCGACACGCGATGTATTTCGCCACGCTGGCGGTGATCGCGGGCAGCATCGAACGGCTTGCAGTCGAAGTGCGTCACTTGCAGCGCACCGAGGTTCTCGAAGCCGAGGAGTTCTTCTCCAAGGGGCAAAAGGGCAGCTCGGCCATGCCGCACAAGCGCAACCCCGTGCTGACCGAGAACCTGACCGGGCAAGCGCGCATGATCCGCGCCTACGCCATGCCCGCGCTGGAAAATGTCGCCCTGTGGCACGAGCGCGATATCAGCCACTCTTCTGTCGAACGCTTCATCGGCCCCGACGCCACGATCACGCTCGACTTCGCGCTCGCGCGGCTGACAGGCGTGGTCGACAAGCTGCTGGTCTACCCCGAGCGGATGCAGGCCAACATGGACCGGATGGGCGGCCTCATCCACTCGCAGCGCGTGCTGCTGGCGCTGACCCAGAACGGTGTCAGCCGCGAAAACGCCTATGCCATCGTCCAGCGCAACGCGATGAAGGTGTGGGAAAGCGACGGACGGCTGCAGCTGCTCGACCTGCTGAAGCAGGATGAGGATGTGTCCCGCGCACTGTCCGAAAATGACCTTACCGCCCTGTTCGACCTCGACTACCACCTGAAACACGTCGATACGATCTTCGCCCGCGTCTTCGGGGAGAGCTGACCGGGCTGACGCGCTGGACGCGGTAAGGCAGGCGGTTTACGCTTCGCCGGGCGAAATCGAGGGGGGTTCGAGATGCAAGTTGTACGCACGATAATCTGGGTGCTGATCCTGGTCGGCGTGGTCCTTTTCTCGTTCTTCAACTGGCGCGATGTCGAGGTGATGATCTGGGACAACCTGGTGCTCGAAACCAAGGTGCCCGCGCTTGTCATCATCTCCTTCCTGCTCGGCTTCCTGCCCACCTGGCTCTACGCGCGCGGCGTGATCTGGAGCCTCAACCGCAAGATCCGCAGCCTGGAAATTGCGGCCAAGGCCAGCTCCGTCTCCGCCGCCGCGCGAGAAAGCGACCGCGAGGAAGCGGAACGGACGGAACCGGTCGAGCCGGAGCCGGAAAGCGCACCCGAATCGCATGAAGAGACCACGGCTGGCGCCCCCGCCCCGCACGAGGAAACCCGGCTGAGCGCAGACGAACCGCAACCGGCAGAAAATGCCGAGGAGCCGGCTCCTCAGGACGCAGCTTCTCAAGAGGCTGCTTCGGCCGACGCACAGGCCGCCGAGGCGGACGAAACACCCAATCAGGACAAATCGGCTACAACGTGAGCAACCCAGTCTATCTCGCCCTCGATCTGCCGCGTCTCGATGCAGCACGTGCTCTTGCCGAAAAGGTGAAGGGCCATGTCGGCGGCCTGAAGCTGGGCCTCGAGTTTTTCTGCCAGCACGGGCACCACGGCGTGCACGAGATCGCACAGGTGGGCCTGCCGATCTTCCTCGATCTGAAATTCCACGACATTCCCAACACGGTCGCCGGCGCGATGCAGGCGATCCATGTGCTGGAGCCTGCCATCGTCACCGTACACGCAGGCGGTGGGCGCGCGATGATGGAAGATGCCAAGGCGGCGGCGGGCGAGAACACGAAAGTGGTCGGCGTGACCATGCTGACCAGCCTCGACGAGCGCGATCTGGCGCGCACCGGCGTTTCGGGCAGCGCGCACGATCAGGTCCTGCGTCTCGCCGATCTGGCGCAGGAGGCGGGGCTCGACGGGATCGTATGCTCCGGCCACGAGGTGGGCGAAGTGCACAAGCGCTGGAAGCACGGCTTCTTCGTCGTGCCCGGCCTGCGCCCGGCGGGCAGTTCCGCGGGCGACCAGAAGCGCGTCGTCACCCCGCGCCAGGCGCGCGACGACGGGGCGAGCGTGCTGGTGATCGGGCGGCCGATCAGCAAGGCCGACGATCCGCTGGCGGCGGCAAAGGGGATCGAAGGGACGCTTTGAACAGGCCGATCGCTGCGCCCCCCGCACCATCTGACATTGGCAACCAGGCTGGTTTTTCGCGCAGCACCCGTTAGCTTTCCCCGGTCGGGTTCGTCTGAATTGGGGGGAAATCTTGAAACCGATCGTAGCTATGGGCCTCGCCGCGCTGATCGCGGGCGGCTTCGTTCCGGCGCAGCCGGCCGCCGCGCAGCAATATGTCGACCTTGCCAGCGACACCCAGTCGCAGCGGTATCACGCCTGGTACAAGAACTGGCTCAGCCGTCTCGACGTGGAGGCCGTGGAGTATACGAGCCGCCGCGCTGCCGGCTTGATGTCCTGCGACGACTGCTACTTCGAGAACGGAGCCTTCGTGCGCGAACTGAGAGGCGAGAGCTTCGCGTTCTGCATTTATCAAGGAAAGCTCCATCTGAAGGCGGAGGGGACCGCCACTACGAACGATTATCTGGTGCTGAAGCAGAACGGCAGGATCGTGACGCCGCGGGGGCGGGTGCGCGACATGGTGTATTCCGATATCGGCAAACTGAACTGGTCGGTCTATATTCCGGTTACGAAAACCGTAGGCGCGAAGTCTGTCACCTTGCGGCTGGGTTCGACCCTCTCCAGAACATCCGGGATGAGTCGCGAACTGGGCGAAGTGTTGCAGCGCGAAATCCGTCGATCCCTGCGGGGTTACGCACCGATCACGGTGGGCATGGGCGGGAACAGCGGAAGAAGCGTCGATCGCGAATTCATGAGCTCGCCCGCTTGCTAGACGCGGCCCCTTGAGCGGCATTGACTTGCCAGAAACGACAGGAGCAATCGCGCTGCATGACCCGGATCAAGATTTGCGGCCTCTCGACGCCTGAAACGCTGGATGCGGCCGTGGACGCAGGGGCTACGCACGTGGGCCTCGTGCATTACGAGCCCAGCCCGCGCCACGTGTCGCTAGGCAATGCGGGAAAGCTGCGCGCGCGGGTGCCGGATCATGTCTCCACGGTGGTGCTGGTCGTCGACCCGGACGAAGCGCTGCTCGCCGAAATCGTCGAGAACGTCCGGCCCGATATCCTCCAGTTCCACGGGCGCGAGGCACCCGAGGCCGTAGCGGTGACGGGCGCGCAGTTCGGTGTCGATACGTGGAAGGCCATCGGCCTGCGCGATGCCGCCGCGCTGGACAGGGCCCGCACCTACAAGGGCTGCGCGGACCGCCTGATGTTCGATGCCCCGCCCGCCCTGCTGCCGGGCGGCAACGGCGAGCCGTTCGACTGGGCGCTGCTCGACCGGGCCGATATCGGCATGCCGTGGGGCCTTGCCGGGGGCCTGAGGCCGGATAACGTTGCCGAGGCGATCCGGCGCACCGGCGCACCGCTGGTCGACGTATCGAGCGGGGTCGAGAGCGCACCGGGCGTCAAGGACATCGCCCTGATCCACGCCTTCTGCGACGCGGTGCGCAACGCCTGACCGCTAGCGACCGATAGCGGTCAGAAAAACGTGCCGATGCCGATGGTGATCGCGTTGGCCTGGTGATGGTCCACGAAGACGTGCCGGTATTCGGCGGCAACATAGGTGCCGCCATGGCCGAGGTGATATTCGTAGCCCAGCCCCAAGTGCGGCCCGTCGCCGTGATGGGTGAAGGTATAGCCGCCGTTGACGAAGAGGCTCCCCTCCTCGCTCACGGCCGTGCCGAGACGCGCGGTAAGCGCGAGCTCCACGTAGGTGTCCTCTGTCAGGATCTTCTCGCCCGAAACCTCGGCGCCCAGGAAGGTATGGTCGCCCAGGTCGAAATCGTAACCCGTCGCAATGCCGAGGACGGGATCGGTGTGGCCTTCCGACCATGCGACCCCGCCGCGAAGCTCTGCACGGGCTCCGCCGGTCGCGTCCTCGGCGGCGACGGGGACCGCCGGAAGACCGATGAGGAGCGCGGAGAACACAATCGGTTTATGCATGAAGACATCCTGTCAGAGAGCCGCGGCGCTCTCGGCAGAGCGGAGGCCCGGTCAAAGCCGCGATTTCCATCATAGAATGGCGCGACCGGCGGCATTCCGATCCGGGAGGGTTTTTTGCTGATCGGGGTTTGCGATGCCGGGGCCTGGCCCTTCGGCCCACTTGACCCATCCGCGCCGAGCTTGTCGG
Organism: Citromicrobium sp. UBA3494; assembly: GCA_002377695.1. Taxonomy (GTDB): domain Bacteria; phylum Pseudomonadota; class Alphaproteobacteria; order Sphingomonadales; family Sphingomonadaceae; genus Alteriqipengyuania. Next base: position 494,787 of record DFQH01000001.1, read on the forward strand.
GATCGAAGATGGCCGATAGGCCTGTGGCGACCCTTCCCCCAAGCCGTGTTCGGAGCGTCACCAGCGCTTCGACTAGGCCCAGTACGAACGGATCTTGTGTGACCGACGCTGTTCCCAATTCCTACCGCACCCAACCGGACGATCGCGGCCATTTCGGCGAGTTTGGCGGACGCTATGTCGCCGAAACGCTGATGCCGAATATCCTCGCGCTGGAGCAGGCCTATGACGAGGCCAAGAAAGACCCGGCCTTCACCGACCAGTTCGAGGATTTGCTCGAACACTATGTCGGCCGCCCCAGCCCGCTCTATTTCGCCGAACGGCTGACCGAAGCGCTCGGCGGGGCGCAGGTCTGGTTCAAGCGCGACGAGCTGAACCATACCGGCGCGCACAAGATCAACAATTGCATCGGGCAGATCCTGCTCGCGATCCGCATGGGCAAGACGCGCATCATCGCGGAAACCGGCGCGGGCCAGCACGGCGTCGCCACCGCCACCGTCTGCGCACGCTTCGGCCTACCCTGCGTCGTGTACATGGGCGCCGAGGATGTGCGGCGGCAATCGCCCAACGTGTTCCGGATGAAGCTGCTCGGCGCGGAGATCGTGCCCGTCACCAGCGGGCGCGGCACGCTGAAGGACGCGATGAACGAAGCGCTGCGCGACTGGGTCGCGAATGTGGAGGACACGTTCTACATCATCGGCACCGCCGCCGGCCCGCACCCCTACCCCGCGATGGTCCGCGACTTCCAGAGCGTGATCGGCACCGAGGCGCGCGCCCAGATCCAGAAGCGCACCAGCCGCCTGCCCGACCTTTTGGTCGCGTGCATCGGCGGCGGCTCCAACGCGCTGGGCCTGTTCCATCCGTTCCTCGACGATCCGGACGTAAAGATGCTCGGCGTGGAAGCGGCGGGGCTCGGGTTGGACGGAGACCAGCATGCCGCCAGCCTTACCGGCGGCGCTCCCGGCATCCTCCACGGTAACAAGACCTTCCTGCTTCAGGACGAAGACGGCCAGATCACCGAAGGCCACTCGATCTCCGCAGGCCTCGACTATCCCGGCATCGGGCCCGAGCATGCGTGGCTGAAGGACACCGGCCGCGTCGAATACACGGCCGTCACCGACGACGAGGCGCTCGAGGCGTTCCAGCTGCTGTGCCGGACCGAGGGGATCATCCCCGCGCTGGAGCCTTCGCACGCCATCGCGGCGGTCGCGAAGCGCGCGAAGGAGATGGACAAGGACGCCATCATCCTCGCCAACCTGTGTGGGCGCGGGGACAAGGACATCTTCACCGTCGCGGAGAAGCTGGGGGTGGAGATTTGATCCTCAAAATCTTCTCGATCATCGGACGGTATCTTCTCTGGCTTGCCCTCGGTTTGGCTATCTTCGCGGTCGGGGACCTCCTCATCGGCGATGAAATTCTGCAAAGGAGTAGCGTTGTTATCGTTCTTGGGATCACCACTGGGTTCGCGCTGAGTGAATTCATTCGGTATCGAAGACGCGCTTCCAAGAAGGGCTTAGCGAGTTGATTCACGATGGCTCCTCGCGCCCAAAAAGGCCCTCTCCCCGCTCGGGGAGAGGGTTGGGAGAGGGGCCTTGCGCGACGCCGAACTGACTCGCCGCGCCCGCGATATGCGCAAGGGCATGACCGAGCCGGAGACGCGGTTATGGCTCGAACTGCGCGCCGGTCGCTTCCACGGGATCAAGTTCCGGCGGCAGAAGGTGATCGGGCGGTTCATCGCCGATTTTGCGGCAAACGAGCCCAAGCTCATCATCGAATTGGATGGCGATACGCACGCCGCGAATGCGGATTACGACGCGGAGCGGACGCGCTATCTGGAGGCGCAAAAGTACCGCGTGGTTCGCTTCAGAAATGCGGAGGTGATGGGGAATATGGACGGCGTCTTGCAACGGCTTGGCGAGATTGTGGAGGCGTTGCGCGATGCCCCTCCCCCAACCGGCCCGGGGTCGGAATTGCCCCCGGCAATTCCTGAAACGTCCGGGGGACGTTTCACCCCGGTCCCCCCTGAAGGTGAGGGGGCTGTCCGGTGAACGGCCCCGCCCCCCTCTCACTCCACGGCTCGTGCCATTGCGGCAGGGTGTCGGTCGAACTGCACACCTCATCAGAGACACTTCCGGCGGCGCGCGCGTGTGGGTGCTCCTTCTGCACCAAGCATGGCGCTGCATGGACCAGCGATCCCCAGGGCGAGCTTGTCCTGTCGCATCGCGCGCCCGATGACATTCGCCGCTACCGCTTCGGGCTGGGAATTACCGACTTCATCATCTGCGCGGATTGCGGCGTGCCCTGCGTCGCGGTGGGGATGGTCGACGACCGGCTGCTGGGCGTCGTCAACATCAACACGATGGTCCGCCTGAGCGATTTCGCCCCCGCCAGCCCGGCCTCCTTCGACGGGGAAGAGACCGAGGATCGGCTCGCACGGCGGCGTAAAGGGTGGACACCGGCGCGCGTGGTGTGCGCGGAGGATGAGGGGGCATAGGGCCGCCGCGTGCTCGGAAAACGAAACCTGGGTCGACCCCAACCACAATCGCCATCCCGGGCTTGATCCGTGATCCCCCTTCTTCCGGAGCGCGCCACTCAAGGCAGCGGGCCCCCGGATCTAGTCCGGGGTGACGCTTGCGAGAAACTCTGTCCTACACCCCTCCCCACAGCCATAATCGCCGCATGACCCGCGCAGCGCCCTTCCCCACCCAGCCGTTCTTTGCCATGCGCATCGCCAGCCCGTTTTTCTAACCCAGGACACTGTGTCAGGTGTGTCAGCGTTCAGCCCCGAGAGCCCTACGATGAATAACGCGAACCGAATCGCAGCCGCCTTCGCCAAGTCGCGCCCCGCGCTGGTGTGCTTCGTCACCGCGGGCGACGGCGATACCGCTGCCAATCTCGACGCGCTGGTCGAAGGCGGAGCGGATGTGATCGAGCTGGGGATGCCCTTCACCGATCCGATGGCCGACGGGCCTGCAATCCAGGCGGCCAACATCCGCGCTCTGAAAGCCGGGACCACCACTGCCGATGTCCTGATGATCGCCAACGAGTTCCGCGACCGCCACCCGGACGTGCCGCTGGTGCTGATGGGCTACGCCAACCCGATGGTCCGGCGCGGAGCGGAGTGGTTCGCGAAGGAAGCAGCGGGCGCGGGCGTCGACGGGGTGATCTGCGTCGACATCCCGCCCGAAGAGGACTCCGCGCTCGGCCCGGCATTGCGCGAACGGGGCATCGCTCCGATCCGCCTCGCCACGCCGACGACCGACGATTTCCGCCTGCCGACCGTGATCGAGGGGTCCGAAGGCTTCCTCTACTACGTCTCGGTCGCAGGGATCACCGGCAAGCAGAGCGCCGCGCAGGACAGCATCGATGCGGCAGTAAAGCGGCTGAAGGCGGCGACCGACCTGCCCGTCGCGGTCGGCTTCGGCGTGCGCACGCCCGATCAGGCGGGCGCCATCGCGCGCGTGGCCGACGGCGTCGTCGTCGGCTCGGCACTGGTCGATCTGGTCGCCGAACATGGTGCGGACGCCCCCGCACACCTGCGCGATCTCACCGCAAGCCTTGCCAAGGCGGTGCATTCTGCGGAAAGGAGCCCCGCATGAGCTGGTTCAACCGTGTCCGCAATTCGCTGCCCTTCGTCGCCAAGCGCTCCACCGACGAGACGCTGTGGATCAAGTGCAAGGGCTGCGGAGAGATGATCTTCGCCCGCGATTACGCGGACAACCTCTACGTCTGCCCGCGCTGCGAGCATCACGGCCGGATCGGCGCGGACCTGCGGATCGGGATGCTGATGGATGAAGGCTTCACCCTGCTCCCCCAGCCCGAGGTGAAGGAAGACCCGCTCAAGTTCCGCGATTCCAAGCGCTATACCGACCGGCTGAAGCAGGCACGCGCAGCCAATCCGCACCGCGATGCGTTCACCGTGGCGAGCGGCGCGATCGACGGCCAGCCCGCCGTGCTCGGCGTGCAGGACTTCCACTTCATGGGCGGATCGATGGGCATGGCGGTGGGCCAGGCCTTCTGCGACGGCGCGGCCGAGGCGTTGGAGCGCAAATGCGGCTACATCGTCGCCACGGCAGCGGGCGGCGCGCGGATGCAGGAGGGCATTCTCAGCCTGATGCAGATGCCCAAGGCGACCGTGATGGTGCGCAAGCTGCGCGCGGCGGGCCTGCCCTATATCGTGCTGCTGACCGACCCGACCACCGGCGGCGTCACCGCCAGCTACGCGATGCTCGGCGATGTGCAGATTGCGGAGCCCGGCGCGCTGATCGGCTTCGCGGGCCAGCGCGTGATTCAGGAAACGATCCGCGAACAGCTGCCCGAAGGCTTCCAGCGCGCCGAGTATCTGCACGAACACGGCATGGTAGACCGCGTGGTGAACCGCCACGACCTCAAGGCCGAGCTGGCAATGATGCTGCGCTACATGGGCGGTAAGGCTGCGGCGGCTTGAACCAATCCTCCCCTCCCCTGAAGGAGAGGGGGCTTACGAAATGAAGGACTTCGCCCGCTCCGACGATCCTGCCGTGCAGGCCCAGCTCGACCGGTTGGCCGCGCTCTCGGTGCCAGATGGCCGCCTGGGACTGGGGACGATCCGCGCTCTGCTGGCCCGGCTGGGCGACCCGCAGGACCGTCTGCCGCCAGTGTTCCACGTCGCGGGCACCAACGGCAAGGGATCGACCTGCGCCTTCCTGCGCGCGATGCTGGAGGCGGATGGCAAGCGGGTCCACGTCGCCACCAGTCCGCACCTGGTGCGCTATAACGAGCGCATCCGGATCGCGGGAACACTGATCGATGATGCGCAGCTCGCAGCGCTGCTCGAAGAAGTGCTGGATGAAGCGCACGACCTCAACCCCAGCTTCTTCGAAGTGACCATCGCCGCCACGTTCCTCGCCTTCGCGCGCATGCCCGCTGACGCCTGCGTGATCGAGGTCGGCCTCGGCGGCCGCTTCGATGCGACCAATGTGCTGGGGCCAAAGGTGCTCGCCGCCTGCGGGATCGCGGCGCTGGGGCTGGACCACGAGCGGTTCCTGCTCGCGCCGGAAGCGGATGTGCCTGCCGAACCGCTCGCCCGCATCGCCTTCGAGAAGGCAGGCATCGCCAAGCCGGGCGTTCCGCTGGTGACGCTGTCCTATCCCGAAGGCGCGGAGTTGGAGATCGAGCGGGCTGCGCTGGCGCGAGAAGCCTTGCTCTCGATGCGCGCACGCGGCTGGCATGCGAGCAGCACAGAAACCGGGCTGCACTATGCCGACGAGCATGGCGAACTCGCCCTGCCCCTCCCCGCGCTGCCGGGCGCGCATCAGGCGGAGAACGCGGCGCTGGCCATCGCCATGCTGCATCATCAGGACCGGGTGAGCGTCTCGCGCGATGCGATGGCGCGGGGGTTGCGGACGGCGACCTGGCCCGCCCGGCTCCAGCGCCTGCCCGCCTCGCCAATGACCGGCGCGCGCGAAGTGTGGGTCGATGGCGGCCATAACCCGAGCGCGGGCGAGGCGCTGGCGCGCCACTTTGCAGGCCGGAGGGTGCACCTCATCCTCGGCATGCTGGCCAACAAGGACCCGCGGGCCCTGGTCGATCCTCTGCAAGGCAGCATCGCAAGCATCGTGGCCGTTCCCGTACCGGGGCACGAGCATCATGCGCCGGAAGTCTTCGGGCCGGATGCCCGCGCCGCGGAGACGGTTGGCGAGGCGCTCGACGCCCTGCCGGAGGATGGGTTGCCGGTGCTGATCGCAGGATCGCTCTATCTGGCGGGCGAAGTCCTGCGGCTCAACGACGAGATCCCCGGGTGACTACTCGGCAGCGACCGCGTCGGGATCGGGCGGCGGTGCATTCTGGTCGCGCCCCGAACGGGCGATGCGAACCCATTCGACGATGCACAGCAGCACCGCGAACATGCCGATCAGCGTAGTCAGGATGAAGACGTCGAAATAGCCGCGCTCCTCGATCATCTGTCCCAGCGCACCGCGCCCCAGCGTGCCGACCAGCAGCGTGAGCGAGGAGAGCAGCGCGTATTGCACCGCGCTGTACCCGCGCGAGACGATGCTGGAGAGATAGGCGACGAAAGCCGCGCCCGCGATGCCGACCGCGATGTTCTCCCCCGCGATGGCCATCATCAGCGTCGCCAGCCGCTCGTCCCCGCCGAGCGCGGAGACCAGCCAGGTGAAGCCGATCGTGTCGCTGAAGGCCTGCACCCGAACGCCTCCGATGGCGAGATCGGCATAGAGCAGGTTGGTGATCGCGGCGAGGAACGCGCCCAGCGTCAGCGTCAGCATCCGGCCGATGGCCGTCAGCATGTAGCCGCCCACGGCCAGCCCCAGCACCAGCGCACCCACGCCGAAGAACTTGGACGCGACCGCGACCTCGTCCTTCGTGTATTCCAGTTCGCCGAGGTAGAAGGGATAGGCGAAGGTGCCCCAGATGGCGTCGGTAATGCGGTAGGTCAGCACCAGCGCGATGACGATGATCATCGCCCAGCCCAGCCGACCGACAAGATCCGTCAGCGGCAGCACGAGCGCGCGGTAGAGGTGGTCCATCGCCCGGTCCAGACTGCTGGTCGCGGCATAGGGCGAAAGGGTCTTGCCGGTCTGCGTTGTCGGCTCCGAACCGTCGAAGGTCGCCGGGATCACATGTTGCCCGCCGCGCTGCACGCGCACCAGCCATGCGGCGATCAGCGCGGGCACCACCACGGTGGCGATCACGATCAGCGGCCCCATGTTGCTGATGAACTCGACAGAGTCGGGCCGCGCATCGGGGTCGCTGGTCAGCGAGCGCACCATGAATACGCCTACGGTGACGAGCGCCCAGCCCCACAGCACGCCGACCGCCCCGAGCGCCCAGGCCCGCACGCGAGGCACGATCTGGCCGGCCTCCCGCAAGCCGTGGGGATCGTTCAGCTCGGCCTCCGGGCCATCGATCTTGGCCGAGGCGTCCGTATCGGGCGCCCACAGGCCCGAAATCCCGACCAGCAGCATGATGGCGCCCATGCTGAGATAGACGGTCGGCCAGTCGGTCCGCTCGGCAAGGAACAGCGCCAGTGCCCCGCCGACAAGCGCCGCAATGCGGTATCCCATCTGGTAGACGGTGGAGAGGATATCGATGGTCGCGATTTCATCGGCGACATCCACGCGCCAGGCGTCGATCACCACATCCTGCGTCGCGCTGGCAAAGGCCGCCAGCCCGGCGAGCAGGCTGAAGATTCCAATCGTCTCGTTTGTCGGCGCAATGAAGCTGAGCGACACGAGCGCCGCCCCGATCACGACCTGCGCGGTCACGATCCACTGCTTGCGCTTGCCCAGCCTGCGCAGCCCCGGAATATCCACCCGGTCGAGCGCGGGGCTCCACAGGAACTTGAACGCGTAGGCAAGACCGATCAGCGAAAAGACGCCCATCGTTTCGAGGTCGATTTCGCCACTATCCGAAAGCCACGCGTAAAGCGTCCCCAGCACCAGCGCATAGGGCAGCCCGGCGGCAAAGCCGAACAGCAGCATGTACGCGGTCTTCGCCTGCCCGAGCGAGCGCAGCACCGCGGCCAGACCCGGCTTTTTCGTGTCGGCTTTTGCTTCGGCCATCGGCCCCCTCCTGGATACTCGCGCTCGCTTCTAGCCCGTGTCGGTCGGCAAAGCCTAGCCCCGATAAGCGGAACCGGACTCCTCGCGGGGCGACGCGCGAAAAAAGTTTCAAACGAATCCAGATGTTTCGTCAGCCTGGGCCGCAATATTCCCGATTTTCTACCAAATCCTGGAGTTTTGTGGCATAGTAAAAGTGCGAGGAAAGCGACTCCAATCTGACGCTGGGCAACGTGGAGGGAAGTTGTCGTGGTGAAGAGGTTCTTGTGTCTGTTGCTCGGTCACAAGATCGATCGCAAGCGTGTCTGGCACGACAGTCTGCAACATCGCACAACCTGCGGGCGTTGCCGCTGCGCCATGATCAAGGAAAACTTTGTTTGGCGGCCGTTTGATTGCGACCGCGATGCGGATGGCCGCCGCGATCCCCACCCGCATTACGACAGGGCCGGGGCGTGAGCGCCGCAGCAGTTGGAGGTTGGCCACTGTGCCGCTAAGCGGACAGGCATGACCGAAACCACACGCAAGGGCGAGCGTATCGCCAAACTGTTGGCCCGCGCGGGCGTGGCCAGCCGCCGCGAAGTCGAGCGCATGATCGCAGACGGGCGGATTGCGATCGAGGGCAAGACCCTCGATACGCCGAACACCGTGCTCGAACATCTGCGCGGCGTTACGGTGGATGGAAAACCTGTCACCAAGCCGGAGCCGACGCGCCTGTTCGCGTTTCACAAGCCGTCCGGCCTGATCACCGCCGAACGCGATCCCAAGGGCCGCGCCACGATCTACGATGCGCTACGCAATGCCCTGCCCAAATCGGCCCCCCGCGTGATGCCGATCGGACGGCTGGACTACAACACCGAAGGCCTGCTGCTGCTGACCAATGATGGCGAATTCAAGCGCATGCTGGAACTACCTGCCAATTCGGTCGAGCGCACCTATCGCGCGCGTGCGCATGGCAGCGTCACGCAGGAGCAGCTGGAAAGCCTGATCGAAGGGATCACCATCGACGGGGTGCATTACGGACGGATCGACGCGAACCTGGAACGGCGCACCGGCGCCAACCAGTGGATCGAACTGACGATTACCGAAGGCAAGAACCGCGAGGTGCGCCGCGTGCTCGAGCATCTGGGGCTTGAGGTAAACCGTCTTGTGCGCACCGCATTCGGGCCGGTCACCCTGGGCGATCTCGGACGCGGACAGGCCGTGGAGATCAAGAAGCAGGACATCGGCCGCTTCCGCTCTTCCGTGAAGCAGGCGCGCAGCTGATGCGGGTGATCGCGGGCGAATGGGGTGGACGAAGCATCGTCGCACCGGCGGGAGACACCACCCGCCCGACGGCGGATCGCACGCGCGAAACCCTGTTCAACATGCTCACCAGCCGCCTCGGCACGTTCGAGGGGCTGAGCGCGGCGGATCTGTTCGCAGGGTCCGGCGCACTCGGGATCGAGGCTCTGTCACGCGGCTGCGCGTCGTGCCTGTTCGTCGAGGACGACAAGCGCGCCATCGAAGCGATCCGGAAGAACCTCGCTTCGCTGGGCGCGGGGTCTCGCGCCTCGGTCAATCAGGCTTCGGTGCTGAGGCTCGGCCCGGCGAAGCAGCCGCACGACCTGATCATGCTCGACCCGCCCTACGAAACCGGAGCCGGGGCCGTGGCCATCGACAAGCTCCTGCGGCTCGGCTGGATCGGGCCTGCAACGTGGATATCGCTGGAGGTCGGCGTGAAGGAGAACCCGCGCCTGCGCGGCGTGACGGTCGATGCCGAACGCAAGGTGGGCAAGGCGAAGCTGTTCCTGCTGAGAGCCGAAGCCTGACATGCGAAGGGCCCCGGCCAACACTGGCAGGAGCCCTTTCACCTTGAAGCTGACTGCCCTGCCCTAGCGATCGGGCTGATCGACGGGCAGCGGTTCGTCGATCTCGCTCGCGGGGCGGCCGGGCCAGTAGTTGATTGGCCGATTGCCGGTGCGGTTGGCTTCCCAGCTGTTGATGCAATTGTCTTCCTCGCCCTGCTTGCAGATCGGAACATCGCCCGTTGGCGGCCCTTCGTCTGCCGGCGTGGGCTGGACGGTTTCATTGCTCACGAAATTGATCTTGGGCGCGGGCGCCGTCTGCGCGGCGGCCGGAAGCGCGAAACCGGCGGCGAGGCCAGCCAAACCGATAAGAACAATCTTGCGCATTTCACGAAACTCCTTCTGCAACGAAAGCGGCAGCACCCGATATATTCTCGGATGCTGCCACGGTTCGGCCTTGTATCAAAGGCCAGGTATGTTCTTGGTAGCGCTTACACTGCCCCGCGATTGATGCAGTTGTCCTGCTCCTGCGGTTCGCAGATCGGCAGATTTGCCGGCGGCGGGCCTTCATCGCCAGGGGTCGGCTGGACCACCGCATTGCTGCGATAGTTGATCTTCATGTTGCCCGACGTAGTCGTGCGCGTGGTCGTGGCCGTCGCGGTTCCGCTAAGCTGCGAGTTGATGGACTGCCAGGCCGCGGTACGCTGGGCAGGCGCCATTTCGACGATCCTGACGCGCTGCTCGTTGTTCAGGCGATCCCACCAGATAGACTTCTGGTTGTCGTTGAGCGTCCAGTAGTATTCCTGCGCGGCTTTCGGCCATTCCTGATAGGTCATGCGATTTTCCGCCGACCAGTCCATGTACATGGCTTCCTGCGCGTCCGTCATCATGTACGATTCCGCCTCCATGTCATCCATCTGGGCGATCGCCGGAGCGGCAGCAATTGCGAGGCCGCAGGCGGCAGTCGAAGCAATAATCAGCTTTTTCATATCTCTGTCTCCTTTTTCCCTCGTCCTTGCCCCACCAACGAGCCCTCCGTGTCGAGGTTCCGAATGCACCGCCCTTGTCGGGGAGCAACACGGTCGCTTCCCTTGCTCGGGCAGTCCGCGTTCCCTACCTGTTCGAAACAGCCATGAACGATGCCCTTCCACTTGCAACAGCCGCCGGAGATGCGGACCTTCCCCCTTATGCCCGGCGCCTGAACCCGCCCCAGCGCGAAGCCGTGCTGACCACCGAAGGGCCGGTGCTGATGCTTGCCGGGGCGGGCACCGGGAAGACGTCGGCGCTTACGGCAAGGCTCGCCCACCTCGTCGCCATGCGGCTCGCCTGGCCGAGCGAGATTCTGTGCGTCACCTTCACCAACAAGGCCGCGCGCGAGATGCGCGAACGCGTCGGGCGGCATATCGGTGAGGCGGTGGAAGGCATGCCGTGGCTCGGCACCTTCCATGCGATCGGTGCGAAGATGCTGCGGCGCCATGCCGAACTGGTCGGCCTGCAAAGCAACTTCACGATCATCGACCCGGACGACCAGCTGCGCCTCCTCAAGACCCTGATCGCCGAGGCCGAGCTGGACGAGAAGCGCTGGCCCGCGCGCCAGCTGGCCGGACTGATCGACCGGTGGAAGAACCGCGGACTCAACCCCGGCGATCTCGATGCGGTGGAGAACGAAAGCTACGCCAACGGGCGTGGCGCGCAACTCTACAAGACATATCAGGAGCGGCTGAAAGCGCTGAACGCCTGCGATTTCGGCGACCTGCTGCTGCATGTGCTCAACATCTTCCGTCAGCACAGCGATGTGCTCGCCCAGTACCAGAACCGCTTCAAATACATTCTGGTGGACGAGTATCAGGACACCAATCAGGTCCAATACCTGTGGCTGCGACTGCTGGCGCAGGAGCGCAAGAACATCTGCGTAGTGGGCGACGACGACCAGTCGATCTATTCGTGGCGCGGCGCAGAAGTGGCTAACATCCTGAAGTTCGAGAAGGATTTTCCCGGCGCCAAGGTCATCAAGCTGGAGCAGAACTATCGCTCCACGCCGCATATCCTCGGCGCAGCATCGGGCCTGATCGGGGAAAACAGCCAGCGGCTGGGCAAGGAGCTGTGGACCGAGGCCGACGAGGGCACGAAGGTGCGCGTCATCGGCGTATGGGACGGGCCCGAGGAAGCGCGCCGGGTGGGCGAGGAGATCGAGAGCCTCGAACGCGGCGGCACCGGGCTGGACGAGATCGCGATCCTCGTTCGCGCGCAGTACCAGACCCGCGAGTTCGAAGACCGCTTCATCCAGATCGGCATGAACTACCGCATCATCGGGGGCTTCCGCTTCTACGAGCGCGCCGAAATCCGCGATGCACTGGCCTATCTGAGGGTGATCGCCCAGCCGGCGGACGATCTCGCATTCGAGCGAATCTACAACCAGCCCAAGCGCGGCCTGGGGGCGAAAACGCTGGAGAAGATGTACCAGCATGCCCGGCGCACCGGCATGCCGCTTGCTGCTGCCAGCCTCGACCTTGCCGACAGCGACGAACTGCCCGCCCGCGCGCGCAGCGCCATTGGCGGCCTGATGCGTCAGTTCCTCCACTGGCGGGAGGAGGCGGGCAAGCTCGCACCCGCCGAACTGCTGCGGCAGGTGCTGGAAGAAAGCGGCTATCAGGCGATGCTCGAAAACGAGCGTTCGGTGGAGGCCAAAGGGCGGCTCGAAAACCTGTCCGAACTTGCACGCGCGATGGAAGACTACGAGACGCTCGGCGATTTCCTCGAACATGTCGCGCTGGTGATGGACAATGATGCCAACGCCGAGGACCCGAAGGTCACCATCATGACCATCCATGCTGCCAAGGGGCTGGAGTTCGAGCACCTCTTCCTGGTCGGATGGGAAGAAGGCGTGTTTCCCAGCCAGCGCGCGCTCGACGAAGGCGGGCTTGCGTCACTGGAGGAGGAACGCCGCCTGGCCTACGTGGCAATCACGCGCGCCAGGAAAGCCTGCACCATCTTCCATGCTGCCAACCGGCGCATCTACGGACAGTGGACCAGCTCCATACCCAGCCGCTTTATCGAGGAACTGCCCGAAGACCACGTCGAGAGCGAGAGCACGATGTCCGGCGGGGCGTCGCTCTGGCGGGCGAACTGGAGCGAGCGGGACGATCCGTTCGCCCACGTCACCCGCGACCGGCCCGATCGGTCCAACAAGCGCGGCCCCGGTTGGCAGCGGGCACTGGCGACCGGGTACGAGACAAAGCCGGCGCGTGTGCAGGAAAGCCGCCGCTCCGCCGCCAGCTTCGCCGCGAAACCGCGCACCGACGTCGCACTGGGCGCGCGGGTGTTCCACGACAAGTTCGGCTACGGCACGGTGATGAGCCAGGAAGGCAACAAGCTGGAAATCGAATTCGAAACCAGCGGCACCAAACGCGTGATCGACAGCTTCGTGAAGCTGGCGGACTGAAAGACTAACCTACCGCGCGCAACTGGGGCCTGAGCGTCAGCCGCTCACCCGCCACCGCTTCGGAGCAGATCGTCGATGTACCACGCTCCTTGCGCTTTGCCTGATACAGCGCGTGGTCGGCGCAGCGCATCAGCGCGCTACGTTCGTTGTTTTCATGGGTCAGCCAGGCGGCACCGATCGTGGCGCTAACCTGCATCCGGTCCTCGCCCTCGCCGATCTCCATCCGGAGCTTGTCGAGCAGCTGCTGCATCGATCCTTCGAGATCGAGCAAAAGAGCCTCGTTCTCGATCACCATCACGAATTCGTCCCCGCCAAGCCGCGCGGAAAGCTGATTGGCGAAGGGTTCGCTCAGAAGCTGCACCGCGACATTCTTCAGCACCCGGTCGCCAGCTTCATGGCCCAGCCGGTCATTGACCTCCTTGAAGTGATCGAGATCGATCAGGAGCATGGCCATTGCCCTGCCGGACTGGCTGGCGGAATCGATGGTTCTGTCGAGATACTGGTTGAGCCGCGCACGGTTCGGCAGACCGGTCAGTTCGTCCACATGCGCTGCGGTACGCAACCGCGTCTCGAGGTGATAGCGCTCCGTAATATCCTGAAAAACGCCGATTACCCCAACGGGCTTGCCGCCGACGATCTCCTGTTCGCCGATCGCCCGAACCCGCTTGAGCACGCCCTTGGCATCACGAAAATCCAGTTCGAGATCGTAGGGAGTCCCGTTTCTGGCACATTCCTCTACCGCGCTCGAGATGCGCGGACGGTCTTTCGGCAGGAAATAGTCGAGCCCGCTCTCCAGATGCGCTCTGGTCGGGTTCTCGATCGCGTGAATCGCGCTTGTCTGGCGCGACCAGAAAAGCTCCTGTGTTTCCAGGTCCATCCGCCAATGACCGATCTGCGCCATCTGCTCGGCTAGCTCGAATTGTCGCTGTGTCCGGTGGAGGGCCTCGACCAGGTCCTTGCGCTGTGCGATCGCCTCCTTTGCAAGCTCGCACTCCATTCTGGTCCGCAAGAGAGTCTCGATCACGCGAGCGAGCTGGCGTAATTAGTCCAGTTCCTCGCACGCAGCACGATGCGGCCTGTCGTCGATCACGCACAAGGTGCCGATCGCCACACGCTCGCCGTCCAGTTCCGGCCCCATGAGCGGGATCGTCGCGAAGAACTGCAGCTCGGGCATCGACGAGATTTCCGGCTTGCTGCCGTAAACCGGATGCTCCTGCAGGTTGTTCACCACGATCTCGCGGTTCTCGGCAACGGCGGTCGCGCAGATCGAGCATTCGCGCGGAACCTCATCCGGTGCGAAGCCCTCGCGTGCCTTGAACCACTGCCTGGCGGTGTCGATCAGCGAGATATAGGCTGTGCGGCAGCCGAATATCCGGCGCGCCGACCGGACCAGAGCGTCGAATTCGGCTTCTGGTACGGTATCGAGAATTCGAAGCGCAGAGAGGGTGCGCTGGCGAAGCACTTCCTCCTTGGCAGCACGTTCTGGCATTGCAATTCCTTCCCTGCCGGAAAGGAATGACCCGAAGCTAGTTAATACGACGCTAATTCGATGGAGCGGAATATCCCGCCAATGCCCCGTCAGAGCGCGCTGACAGATAGGAAATCGGGTTTGGGCCCGTTCCACTCGCCCGCCGGGATCACTTCATCATCATCGCGGCGGTTGCGCCCGCCACGACCGCGCGCCGGCTTCTCGTCGCCCTTGTTGCGCGGCTTGCTTTGGCTCGCCGATTTGCGCGGCTCCTGCGTGTCGCGCTCCTCGTCACGCTGCTCCGGCTTGCTCCTGGACTTCGATCTGGACTTCGGCTGCGACTCCGATTCCGATTCCGGCTTAGCCAGTTCCACCCGCACATCGTCCTTGCCGAAAGACGCAATCGTCGCGCCGGTCAGCTTTTCGACATTCTCGATCGCTTCCGCATCGTCTTCGGTCACGAAGGTGAATGCGCGTCCCTTCGCGCCGGCGCGGCCGGTCCGCCCGATCCGGTGAACATAATCGTCCGGATGCCATGGCGTGTCGAAGTTGAAGACGTGGCTCACGCCCTTGATGTCGAGGCCCCTCGCCGCGACGTCGGACGCGACCAGGATATTGATCTCACCCGCCTTGAAACGGTCGAGCTCCTTGATCCGGCTGGACTGGTCCATGTCGCCGTGGATCTCGCCACTGGCGAAACCGTGGCTCTGAAGGCTCTTGTTGATCTCGCGCACCGTCGTCTTCCGGTTGGAAAAGACGATCGCGGTCTCGACGAGATCGTTTCGAAGCAGCCAGCGCAGCGTCTCGCGCTTTTCGCGCGGTTTGACCGGAATCTTGAACGCCGTGATGTTCTCGTTGGTGGAGGCCGCGCGGCTCACTTCGATCCGCTTGGGGTTATCGAGGAACTTCTGGGCCAGCTTCTCGATCGGCGGCGGCATGGTCGCGCTGAACAGCAGCGTCTGGCGCGGTTCGGGCAGTTTGGAACAGATCGTCTCGATATCGGGGATGAACCCCATGTCGAGCATCCGGTCCGCCTCGTCGATGACGAGCATTTCGCACCCGTTGAGCAGAATCTTGCCGCGTTCGAACAGGTCCATCAGACGACCCGGGGTGGCAATAAGCACATCGACGCCTTCGTTGAGCGCCTTGATCTGATCGCCCATCTGCACCCCGCCGATCAGCAGCGCGAGCTGCAAATCGTGCTGCTTGCCGTACTTTTCGAAATTCTCCGCCACCTGCGCCGCAAGTTCGCGCGTCGGCGCGAGGATGAGCGAGCGCGGCATCAGCGCGCGGCGCCGCCCGCTGGCGAGGATATCGATCATCGGCAGGACGAAGCTGGCGGTCTTGCCGGTGCCCGTCTGCGCGATCCCGATGATGTCCTTCATCATCAGGACCGGCGGGATCGCCTGCTCCTGAATGGGCGTAGGTTCGCTATATCCGGCGGCTTCTACCGCCTGCAGCAACTTATCGGAGAGGCCGAGATCGGCGAATTTCATTCAGTTTTCCGGATGTGGAGGGCTGTACTGCATTGTGCCGCAGGAGCGCGCGCGCCATCGCCCAACGGCGCCGGATTGTCAAGGAATAGCGCCTATTCCAACGGGACAAGCTGGCGAATCGCGCCGATCTTGCAAGTCGCGCCATTGCGCGCTCGCAAGGTATCGCGCCCGGCACAAAGCTCCCCATCCTCGTTCGGCTCCATGTAGAAGCCGAGATAGAAATCGCGCGCATTGCATGATTTGCCAAGCTGGGCGCGGATCATCCGATTGTCCGAGAGGTAGAGCACGAGGTCGCGCGAGCTTACGGTCTGCACGCCCACGATGCTGCGCGCTGGTACGCATTTGCCGATTTTCCGCTGTTCGAAGCGGCGGGGCATTACCCGCCGCCAATCCGCGATCATCTCGCGCGTATCGGAGCGGCGCGGCGAAACGCGAATCATGATCTCCTGCCGGATACGCACCTGCCGCGCTTCCAGTCCTTCCCGCCATGCCTGTGCCGCAAGCCACCCCGGAGCCTCGGCTCCGGGCCTTTCGACCGGCGCTTCCGTCAGCAGGAGGGGGGACGGCAGGGACACGGGCGACGGGGACGATTCGTCCCGCTGCGCTGGAGACAGCGCGAGAAGAGGTGCCAGAAATGCAGCCATGAAATGCATGGTTGTGCCGTTATCCTCACAGGCGGGAGTCCAAGATATCGCCCCGCCCCATTCGATCTACCCGAACGCAACACATAGGACCGTCTTTTGAATGGCGGCTTAATTGCGGCAGTCCCCTTTGGCGCCGGACTGGCATTGGGCGGCCGGGGTGTGGCATGGCGCCAACATGAGCGATGCCTTTCTCTCTGCCGCGACCGCGATTCTGGGCCAGCGCGGGCTGAGCCGCGACAGCGAGGTGATGAATCCCTGGCTCACCGACTGGCGCGGGCGCTATTCCGGGCGGGCGATAGCCCTGGCCTCGCCCGCTTCGACCGAAGAGGTCGCCGCTGTGGTGAAGCTGTGCGTGCAGCATCGCGTTCCGATCGTGCCGCAGGGCGGCAATAGCGGAATGTCCGGCGGTGCAACTCCGGATGAGAGTGGCGATTCGCTGCTTCTCTCGCTCAGGCGCATGGATACGATCCGGCACTGGGACGAGGATGCGCGGCAAGTGGTGTGCGATGCAGGCGTAGTCCTGCAATCTCTGCACCAGGCGGCGGCAGGGCGCGGCCTGCGCTTTCCCCTGACGCTGGGGGGCAAGGGTTCGGCGACGATAGGCGGGCTGATCTCCACCAATGCGGGCGGCACGCAGGTGCTGCGCCACGGCACGATGCGCGCGCAGGTACGCGGGCTCGAGGCCGTGCTGCCCGACGGCACCGTGCTGGATACGCTGGCGGCGCTGAAGAAGGACAACCGCGGGTTCGATCTCAAGCAGCTGCTGATCGGGTCGGAAGGCACGCTGGGGATCGTGACCGGCGCCACCCTTTCGCTGCTGCCGCAGATCGCGGCCAGGCGCGTCCTGTTCGTCGGGCTGCCATCCGTGCACCAGGCGCGCAGGCTCCTCCTGCTGGCACAGCAACGCGAGGGCGCGGCACTCGAAGGCTTCGAGATCATGCCGCGCGATGCGCTGGATGCCGTGCTGGCCTACGAGCCCGCCGCACGCGATCCGCTGGGCGAACCGCACAATTGGTACGCGCTGCTCGAACTGGTTGCGGACGAGACGCAGGCGGACAGCTTGCAGAAACGCGTCACAAGCCTGCTCGAAACCGCGCTGGAGCAGGGGCTGGTCGAGGATGCGACCATCGCCGCAAGCGAGACGCAGGCCGAGGCCCTGTGGTCCCTGCGCGATGGCATTTCTTCGGCAGAGCGCGCTCGCGGGCCTGCCGTTCAGCATGATATCTCCGTGCCCCCTGAAAAAATGCCGGCCTTCATCGAAGAGGCCAGCGCCGTATTGGAGCGACAATTCGCAGGCACGCGAGCGGTCGCCTTCGGCCATCTGGGCGATGGCAATGTCCACTTCCATCTGCGCGCGCCCGAAGGGGCCATGGGTGGCGAGTGGGAGGATGCCGACGGCAAGGCGATCAGTGCGGCCGTGCACGACCTGGTGACCGAATGGGCCGGTTCGATCAGCGCCGAACACGGCATCGGCCAGATGAAGCGCGACGAGCTTGGCCGGCTTGCGGATCCGGCCACGCTTAGCATTCTGCGCGGCGTCAAGCAGGCGCTCGACCCGCAAGGCATCATGAACCCGGGAAAGCTGGTGCCGCTTGCCAGCCGCGCGCCCGCCGCCTAAGGCGCGGCTTCTTTACGCGGGAAGGCGTATCGGCGCCCGCCCCTTCATCATTTCCACCGTTCATGGAGAGACCGATGGCCAGCGCGCCGCAAAAGCCCCAGCTTCCGATTTTCTATCAAGACCTGATGCCTCTCAACACGCGGGATCACCTGAATTTCCGCAGCCGGATGTCCGATTCGGCACCATGGCTGGCGAAGCAGCACGCGATCCCGCTGACGGCAGACGAGTTCATTCAGGCGGCGCGGCACTATCCGATCGTGTTCTCCTCGGGGGAGAATCCCCTGCCGCTGGCTCTGATGGGCCTCAATGAAGGGGTGAACACCTTCTTCGACGATGACGGCAAGCTGATCGAGCAGGTGTACGTGCCGGCCTATATCCGCCGCTATCCCTTCATCCTCGCCAAGCTCTCGAACGAAAACGACAATCTTTCGCTGTGTTTCGACCCGACCTCCGATTCGATCGGCGAATTCGAAGAAGGCGAACGGCTGTTCAACGACGACGGCTCGACCACGGACCAGACGAAATCGGCCCTCGAGTTCTGCGAGAAGTTCGAAGAAGCCGGTTTGCGCACGAAGATGCTGACCGACGAACTGCTAAAGCATGATCTGCTGATGGACGGGGAAGTCGCCATTCAGCGTAACGAAGCCCCGGACAAGCCCTATATCTACAAGGGCTTCCGGATGATCGATCTCGACAAGTTCAAGAAGCTGGATGGCGAGACACTGGTACGCTGGAGCAACGACGGAATCCTGCCGATCATCTACGCCCAGATCACCTCGCTCGAGCTGATGCGCCACATTTTCGGTCGCCAGGAACAGCAGGGCAAGATGCCCTCGGGCGATCAGAAACCGGCCGCCTGACCGTCTTTCACGCCTCCACACATCGCCCGGGTCGCAAGCGGTCCGGGCGATGGTTGACAATGCGTTGAGGCACCCCAAATCTGTGGTGTCCGGGCGGCACCCCCCCTCATAGCCGCCCCGGATAAGCACGCTTTCGAGCGTGTTTCCTCCCTGAACCTTGGCCACCTCGTGCAATCTTGCACGAGGTGGTTTTTTTATTCTGCGGCGAGCGGCAGGCCGTGCACGCCCCTATCAGGCAGGATTTCATCCGCCAGCTCGCGAACCAGTTCCGCCACCAGACGCGCCAGAGCGGGCATGCGCGCGCTCGGCCCGTCGAAGCGTGCATCGAGATAGAGGCTCCGGCACACTTCCAGCTGCAGGGCGTGGATGGCCAGCGGCGGGCTGCCATGCCGATCCAGAACATAGCCTCCCGCATAGGGTCGATTATGCGCCGCCCCGCGTTCGTTCCTAGCCAGAAACTGCAGCGCCCGGCTGGCAATCGCGTCGTCGCAGGAAACTCCGAATCGGTCTCCGATCACGAACTCGGTCGCCCGCTCCCCGGGGTGCCGGGCCCGCAACGGCGGCATCGAATGCAGATCGATCAGGAGGGCGACGCCCCACGCCTTGCGAATTTCGCCGAGCGCCCTGGAGAGTGCGCGGTGATAGGGCTCGTGAATGCCCGCGATACGATCGGCCACTTCCGCATGTGACAGCGAAGCATTCCAGACCTCGCCCACCCCCGAAACGCGCCTCGGCACCAGCCCGAGCCCGCTACGCGCCCGCCGATTCGCGCTCGAATGGACCTGCCCGGTCGGCCGCCCCTCCCCCAGCATCGACCAGTCGAGATCGTCGGGCGCACGGTTGAGATCGAGCATGGCTCGCGGCGCATGCGCCACCAGCGTGGCCGCGCCGGTCAGATCAGCGACAGCTGTCGCCAGTTCGTCAACCAGGCGATCCTCCAGCCGCAGCTTGGCGATCCCCGGGTTGCGCATGCGCGATTCGATTTCGGCTGGATAGGACCGCCCGCCGTGCGGCGCAGCGATCAGCACCGGAAGTTTCGCCTGACGCACGCCCAGCAGGGTGAAGGCTGGCACCCCGCTTCCGGGGATCATGCCTCCCGGGATCACCTCCCGCGAATCGCTGTGCGCCGCCGCTTCCATCGGTGTCACGCTGTACCCGAAGAGGGTGTGTGTCAAAGCAGGGCAAGCCCCGCCCACGCCAAAGATTCATTAAGCGCCTCGCGCTATGGAGGCGTCCTATGAGCGAACCTTCACATTACCGGCGAATCCTCCTGGCGGAGGACGAGGAAGCGATGCGGACCTATCTGAGCCGCGCACTGGAAAAAGCGGGCTACGCAGTCGATTCGGTCGATTGCGGCACGGCGGCCCTGCCGCTGCTGGAAACTGGCGAATACGACCTTCTGCTGTCCGATATCGTGATGCCGGAAATGGACGGGATCGAACTGGCCCAGCGCTGCAACGAGATGAGCCCGGAAACCCGCGTGATGTTCATCACGGGCTTTGCCGCGGTCTCGCTCAAGGCCAGTGCCGACCAGCCGCAGGCAAAGGTACTGTCCAAGCCGTTCCACCTGCGCGATCTGGTACTGGAAGTGGACCGGGTTTTCGCCGATGCGAAGGAAGCGCTGCTTTAGCCTCTTGTAACCGACGCGCCGCGCGGCTATCTGGCGCGTCCGCCGTCAAGGCGACATCCCCATGGTGCGGGCGTATAGCTCAGGGGTAGAGCACTATGTTGACATCGTAGGGGTCCCAAGTTCAAATCTTGGTACGCCCACCATGGGGGATTTCCTCGCCCGGGCACGCCCCTGACCCGGGTACGACAGGGCACCGGGTTTTACGTCACCCGCAAGCATTCTGGCGAATTCCCTTGGCAGAATCCCTCTATCTTCTCGTGGTCCGGGACCCGGAAGACGTTCCGGAAGATCTGGAACTGCACGGGGACGGACGGCGGTTTTCGCCCGGTGTCTACTGTATCTCGAGCGAACTGACACGCTCCCAGCTCTATCATCGCATCAAATGGCAACTTCCCGGTGATGCTGGCCTGCTTGTCGCGCCGCTGCGTGACGGGCCGAAGTTCAAGGGGCAGGACGCGGGCGCCCTGGCCTGGCTTCGAACACTGGATCTGCCATGAGGATCTGCGCCCGGAGGGATAGATGCACGGTTCGCCCGCCTTGCGTGAGCCCCGACCTCTGCTAAAGCCGCGCCAGATTTCACCCCCATTCAGAAACATGCGGATCAGCAGGTACCCATAATGGCAAAAATTCAGGTCAAGAACCCGGTTGTCGAACTCGACGGCGACGAAATGACGAAGATCATCTGGCAGTGGATCCGCGAGCGGCTGATCCTCCCCTACCTCGATATCGACCTGAAATATTACGACCTCTCGATCGAAAAGCGCGACGAAACCGAAGACCAGATCACGGTGGATGCCGCCAACGCGATCAAGCAGTACGGCGTGGGCGTGAAATGCGCCACGATCACCCCCGACGAACAGCGTGTCGAGGAATTCGACCTAAAGAAGATGTGGGTCTCGCCCAATGGCACGATTCGCAACATCCTGGGCGGCGTGGTCTTCCGCGAGCCGATCGTGATCGACAACGTGCCGCGGCTGGTGCCCGGCTGGACCGACCCCATCGTCGTCGGCCGCCATGCCTTCGGCGATCAGTATCGCGCCAAGGACACGCTCATCCCCGGTGCCGGCAAGCTGCGTCTCGTCTTCGAAGGCGAGGACGGCGAGAAGATCGATCTCGACGTGTACGAATTCCAGAGCTCGGGCGTCGCGATGGCGATGTACAACCTCGACGATTCAATCCGCGACTTCGCCCGTGCCTGCATGAACTACGGGCTCGACCGTAAGTGGCCGGTGTACCTCTCCACGAAGAACACGATCCTCAAGAAGTACGATGGCCGCTTCAAGGACCTGTTCCAGGAGGTGTTCGACGCCGAGTTTGCGGACAAGTTCAAGGCCGCCGGGATCACCTACGAACACCGCCTGATCGACGACATGGTGGCCGCCGCGCTCAAGTGGAGCGGCAAGTTCGTATGGGCCTGCAAGAACTACGACGGCGACGTGCAGTCCGACGTTGTGGCGCAGGGCTTCGGCTCGCTCGGCCTGATGACTAGCGTGCTGATGACCCCGGACGGCGAGACGGTGGAAGCGGAAGCCGCGCACGGCACCGTTACCCGCCACTATCGCCAGCATCAGGAAGGCAAGGCGACTTCGACCAACCCGATCGCCAGCATCTTCGCCTGGACGCGCGGCCTGATGTATCGCGGCAAGTTCGACAATACGCCCGATGTCGTCAAGTTCGCGGAAACGCTGGAAAAGGTCTGCATCCAGACGGTCGAAAGCGGCCAGATGACCAAGGACCTCGCCCTGCTGATCGGCCCGGGTCAGAGCTGGCTGACGACCGAGCAGTTCTTCGAGGCGATCGTGAACAACCTCGAAACCGAGATGAAGAAGCAGGGCTTGGCCCCGGCCTAAGACATTGAGCGGCACTGCAAAGACCAAGGCGCGGCTGGAAGTCCGGCAAGCGAAGCTGAAGGACGTGCGCGAGATCGCCGATCTCGTCAGCCGCGCCTATGTCGATCTGCCGCCCTATACGCTGGGCGAGATACGCGGGCAATTGAACAACTACCGCGACGGCTGCTTCGTGGCCAAGCTCGATGGGCAGATCGTGGGCTACTGCGCCTCGATGCGCCTGTCGGAGAATGTCGCGTTCTCCAACCACACCTGGGACGAGGTGACCGGCAACGGCTTTGGCAGCCGCCACGATCCGACCGGCGACTGGCTGTACGGCTACGAGATGTGCGTCGACCCCAAGGTGCGTGGCACGCGCCTGGGGCGTCGCCTGTACGAGGAACGCCGTTCGCTGGCCGAGCGGCTGGACCTTTCGGGCATCGTGTTCGGTGGCCGCATGCCCGGCCTCGCCAACGCGATGCGCCGCAAGCGCAACAATGCCGAAGGCCCGCAGGATTACCTCGACAAGGTGATCGACAACAAGATTCACGATCCCGTGCTGCGCTTCCAGCTGGCCAATGGGTTCGAACCGCAGGGCATCCTCGAAAACTACCTGCCCGAAGACAAGAAGTCGAAGGCCTTCGCGGTGCGCATGGTCTGGCGCAACCCCTACGTGGACAGCGACGCGCCGCGCAAACACCGGCTGCCCCGCGATGTCGAAAGCGTGCGGATCGCCACCTGCCAGCTGCAGGCGCGCGCGGTGTCCGGTTTCGACGAGTTCATGCGCCACGTCGAATATTTCGTCGACGTCGCGGCGGACTACGAGAGCGATTTCATCCTCTTCCCCGAACTCTTCACGCTGATGCTGCTGAGCGCGGAGGAAAAGGAACTGAGCCCGATCGAAGCGATCGAGGCGCTGAGCCGCTATACCCCGAAAATCCGCCAGAAGCTGAGCGAGATGGCGCTCAGCTACAACATCAACATCATCGGTGGTTCGCACCCTACGCGGATGGACGACGGTGACATCCACAATGTCGCCTATGTGTGCCTGCGCGACGGATCTATCCATGCACAGGAAAAGATCCACCCGACGCCAAACGAGGCCTACTGGTGGAACATCAAGGGTGGCGATTCGATCGACGCCATCCCCACCGACTGCGGGCCGATCGGCGTGCTGATCTGCTACGACAGCGAATTCCCCGAACTGGCGCGCCGCCTGGTCGACGAAGGCGCGCGCATCATATTCGTGCCCTTCTGCACGGACAGCCGTCAGGGTTACATGCGCGTGCGTTACTGCGCGCAGGCCCGCGCGATCGAGAATCAGTGCTTCACCGTCCTCAGCGGGAACGTCGGCAACCTGCCCAACGTGGCGAACATGGATATCCAGTACGCGCAAAGCTGCATCCTGACGCCCTGCGACTTCCCCTTCGCGCGCGACGGGATTGCTGCCGAGGCGAGCGAGAACGTCGAGACGCTGACGATCAGCGACGTAAACCTCGCGGACCTGAGCTGGGCGCGTGCCGAAGGCACGGTGCGCAACCTCGCGGATCGCCGCTTCGATCTCTACCAGATCGAGTGGGACAAGCGCGTGGGCCAGGTTTCGCCGCGCATCGGCGAGGCTGAATCCGAAGCTGCCGCGCAGGATACCCAGCCCACCGGTCCGCGCACCCCGGGTGGCGGTTGATTTCACCTTGTCCCTTGTGCCGCATTGCAGCGGATCGAGGGTTCAAAGTCAGGCAAACCGGGGTATAGGCTGAACCGTGGCTGGCGAACTCGAACCGACAACCGCGCTTTCCGATGCGCTGGTAATCCTGGGCGCAGCAGGGATCGTCATCCCGCTGTTCGCACGCTTTCGCATCACGCCCGTGATCGGTTTCCTGCTGATCGGCATTCTGGTGGGGCCCTATGGATTGGGCGCGCTCACCCCTGAAGTCGCATGGCTGACGCATGTGACGATATCGGAACCGGATTCGCTCGACATATTCGCCGAGTTCGGGATCATCCTGCTGCTGTTCACGATCGGTCTGGAGCTTTCGTTCAAGCGCCTGTGGCAAATGCGCAAGCTGGTCTTCGGCCTCGGCGCGCTTGAGCTGCTCATCATCGGCAGTTCGATTGCGCTGCTGCTGGCCATGATGGGCCAGTACTGGACCGGGGCGATGGCTCTTGGCCTTGCGCTGGCGCTGTCCTCCACCGCCATCGTGCTTCCGATTTCAGGCACCAATTCGCCCGTCGGCCGCGCCGCGCTTTCGATGCTGCTGTTCGAAGATATCGCCATCGTGCCGATCATCTTCATGCTCGGCGCGCTCGCCCCCTATGCACAGGCCGACGGGATGACCGGCTTGTGGACGACACTCTGGCAGGGCGCCGCGGTGGTCGCGGCCCTGCTGGTGGTCGGTCGCTACGCGCTGCCGATCCTGTTCGCGCAGGCCGCCCGTACCAAGAGCCCGGAGGTATTCCTGGCGGCAACGCTGCTGGTGGTTATCGGCGCCAGCCTCGCCACCGGCGTTGCAGGCCTCTCCCCCATCGTCGGGGCGCTGATCGCCGGCCTGCTGATCGCGGAGACCGACTTTCACGGAGAAGTCGAAGCGATTATCGAGCCGTTCAAGGGCCTCGCGCTCGGTATCTTCCTGATTACCATCGGCATGAGTATCGACTTGCAGGTGCTGGGTGCAAACCTCGGCACGATCCTCACCGCAGTCGTGCTTGTGGTAACCTTCAAGGCCTTCGTCACGGGCATGCTGCTGCGGCTGATGGGCGCACGGCGCAATACTGCGACGGAGACCGGCATCCTGATGGCGAGCCCGTCCGAAACCACGCTGATCGTCCTGACTGCCGCCAGCTCGGCCATGCTGATTCAGCCCGGAACGACACAGTTCTGGCAGATCGTCACCGCTATCGGCCTGACGATAACGCCGCTGCTCGCACTGGTCGGTCGTGCGGTGGCGCGCCGGGTGGATTCGGTGCCCGATATTTCTCCCGACGATACCTTGCCGGCCGGGCGGGTCATCGTCGTGGGTGGCGGGCGTGTCGGGCGTCTGGTGGCAGACATGCTCACCGTCCATGGAAAGCCCTATATCAGCATCGAATCCGACGCCGATCTTGTGCAGCAGGACAAGCGCGACGGCTACAATGTCTATTTCGGCAACGCCTCCCGGCGCGAGACGCTGCAGGCGTTGCGGGTGCAGGATGCTGCGGCCATCGTGCTGACCATGGATGCGCCGGTACTCGCGCAGCGTCTCGTCGCGCGGCTGCGCAAGGCCTATCCCGATCTGCTGATCGTCAGCCGCGCACGCGATATCCAGCATGCGGCCGAGCTCTATCGCGCCGGCGCAAGCCACGCCGTCCCCGAAACGCTGGAAAGCTCGCTGCAGCTTTCCGAGGCGGTGCTGGTCGACATCGGCGTGGCGATGGGGCCCGTCATCGCCTCGATCCACGAAAAGCGTGACGAGTACCGTACGCAGATTCAGACCGAGGGCGCGCTGGAACACGCGCCCAAGCTCCGCACGAGCACCGCGGAAGGCTGAAAGACAACACATGTTGGAACGGATCGCCAGCAGATCGGATTGCGCGAACTGCGCGGCGCTGTGCTGCGTTGCCTATCCCTCCGACGATATGCCTGGCTTCGCGGCTAGCAAGCGCAGTGGCGAGCCCTGCCCCCGGTTGGCCCAGTGCGGCACTTGCACCATTTATGAAGACCGTGAACGCCTCGGCTTTGGTGGTTGCATCGCTTACGAATGCTTCGGCGCGGGCCAGTTCGTGACCCAGGCGCTGTCGCATCGCGGGGCCCAGCCGGGCCGAACGGTGGCGACGCAAGCCATGATCGATCGCTTCCTGCAGGTTCGCCCGGCTTTCGACCTGCTGCATCTGGCGCAGCGCCTGGCAGGCGATAACCTTCCGCCCGAACGCGAAAGTCGTCGTGTCTCCATCGTCCGATCACTGGAGGATGCGCTTCTCAGCGGCGATCCGGCCAGCGTCGAGCATGTTCTTCTGCCTGCGAAAGCCGCCCTTCGAGATCTTTACGCGGGCAGAAGTATGGAAAATCGCAAAGGAAATTTGAACTCTCGCCGCGCTCACGCATTGGTCGGGTGAAGGAGAGAAAAATGTCCGATATCGACCCGACCAAACCGATCCCGAACGACGAAAAGTTCAAGCCGCAGAATGTCGAAGGCAAGGGCAAGGCGAAGCCGTCGGCGCGCCGCGATGCCAGCCGCCCGGCAGATACCGGCGGTGAGGGCATCAATCGCGGGAGCGAACCCGACGCGCGCCGCGCCGGCAGCGGCGCACGCTAGGCCCGAACCTCAGGCGCTGACCGCTTCGCGCAGCGCCTGACGCACGGCATCGAGCGCGGCCTCGGCCTTCGACGGGTCGGGGCCGCCGCCTTGTGCCATGTCCGGGCGGCCGCCGCCGCCCTTTCCTCCCAACACCGCGACGCCCGCGCGCACCAGATCGACCGCGCTGAAGCGATCCGTGAGATCGTCCGTCACCGCCACGGCAAACGCAGCCTTGTCCTCGCCTGCCGCACACAACGCCGCCACGCCGGAGCCGAGGCGCTGTTTGGCCTCGTCCAGTAGCGGGCGCAATTCCTTGGGGTCCAGCCCCTCGATCACCTGGCCGGAGAAGGCGATCTCGCCCACCTTTTCGGTCTGCGGTCCAGCGGCGCTCCCGCCGCCACCAAGGGCCAGCTGCTTCTTCGCCGCCGCCAGTTCCTTTTCGAGCCGCTTGCGTTCGTCGAGAAGCGCCTCGATGCGGCCCGTGACTTCGTCCGGCGTCGTGCGCAGCGCGGCGGCAGCATCCTTCAGCCCTTCCTCCCGCGCAACCAACCAGGCACGAGCCGCCTCTCCGGTCAGCGCCTCGATCCGGCGTACGCCCGAACTGACCGCACTTTCCGAAACGATCCGGAACAGCTGGATGTCGCCCGTCGCATTCACATGTGTCCCGCCGCACAGTTCCACCGAGTAGGTTCGCCCCTCGCCGCTGGCGCGCCCCATCGACAACACGCGAACCTCGTCACCGTATTTTTCGCCGAACAGGGCAAGTGCCCCTGCTTCCACCGCTTCGTCAGGCGACATGAGGCGGGTATCGACCGGCTCGTTGGCGCGAATCTCGGCATTCACTTCGGCTTCGATGGCCGCGATATCTTCTGCGGTGAGCGGCGTCGGATGAGAGAAGTCGAACCGCATGCGACCTTCCGCCACCAGCGAGCCCTTCTGCGTCACGCCCTCGCCAAGCCGATTGCGAAGCGCTGCATGAACGAGGTGCGTGGCCGAGTGATTGGCCCGGATACGATCGCGCCGGTCCACATCGATCGACAGGCGCACTTCGTCGCCCACCGTGACGCTGCCCGCTTCCACGACGCCCTGATGGGTGTGCAGGCGACCGAGCGGCTTGCCAGTATCACGTACCGCGATCCGCAGCCCCGCATGGGTACTGATGGTTCCGCTATCGCCCGACTGGCCACCGCTTTCGCCATAGAAGGGCGTCTGATTGGTAAGGAGGACAACCTCGTCCCCCTCCCCGGCGGACTGGACCTCCGCGCCGTCCTTGACGATGGCAACCACGCGCCCCTCGCCCTGGCTTGCCGAGTAGCCGGTAAATTCCGTCGCGCCCTCGCGCTCGGCAATGGCGAACCAGACTTCGCTGTCGGCTGCCTCGCCGCTGCCTTTCCATGCGGCGCGCGCCGCCTCTCGCTGGCGGGCCATTGCGGCATCGAAGCCATCACGGTCTACAGCGATGCCCTGCGCGCGAAGAGCGTCTTCGGTCAGATCGTAGGGGAAGCCGTAGGTATCGTAGAGCTTGAAGGCGACCTCGCCATCGAGTTCGTCACCCTTCGCAAGATTGCCGGTCGCCTCGTCGAGCAGCCGCAGGCCCTTCTCCAGCGTTTCGCGGAAGCGGGTTTCTTCGCGTTCGAGCGTTTCCTCGATCAGCGCCTGTCCCCGTACGAGTTCGGGATAGGCCTGCCCCATCTCGCCGACGAGCGTCGGGACAAGTCGGTGCATCAAAGGGGTTTCCGCGCCCAGCAGGTGGGCGTGGCGCATGGCGCGTCGCATTATCCGGCGCAGCACGTACCCGCGCCCCTCATTGGAGGGGAGCACGCCGTCGGCGATCAGGAATCCGGTAGCGCGCAGGTGGTCCGCGATGATCCTGTGGCTGGCGATGGTCGCCTCGCTCGCGCCTTCGTGCAGTTGCGCCTCGGCTGCGGCGATCAGCGTCTTGAAGGTATCGGTATCGTAGTTGTTGTGCACGCCCTGAAGGACGGCCGCGATCCGCTCCAGCCCCATACCGGTGTCGATGTTCTGGCTCGGCAGGTCACCCACGATCTCCCCGCCCCGCTGCTCGTTCTGCATGAACACCAGGTTCCAGATTTCTACGAAACGGTCGCCATCTTCATCGGGGGATCCAGGCGGGCCACCGGCGATATGGTCACCGTGATCCCAGAAGACTTCCGAGCACGGGCCGCAGGGGCCGTCGTCCCCCATAGCCCAGAAATTGTCCTTGGTGGCGATGCGGATGATGCGCTCTTCCGGGAGACCCGCGATCTTCTGCCACAAGGCGTAGGCCTCGTCGTCGGTGTGGTAGACGGTGGCGAGCAGTCGATCCGGATCGAGCCCGAACTCCTTGGTCAGCAAGGTCCAGGCATGTTCGATCGCCTGTTCCTTGAAGTAGTCCCCGAAAGAGAAATTGCCGAGCATCTCGAAGAAAGTGTGGTGCCGGGCGGTATAGCCGACATTGTCGAGATCATTGTGCTTGCCCCCTGCGCGCACGCATTTCTGCGCGCTGACCGCGCGGGGGGCAGGCGGGGTTTCGAGCCCCGTGAACACGTTCTTGAACGGAACCATGCCCGCGTTGACGAACATCAGGCTGGGGTCGTTGTGCGGCACCAGCGGTGCGGATGGGACGCGGGCATGGCCCCTTTTTTCGAAATACTCGATGAAGGTCCGGCGGATGTCGTTGGTGCTCGTCATGATGCAGCCGAGTTAGGCAAGAAGCACCCTACCGACAAGCTTTCGCAGAACGGCGGCGGTACAAGGCGGTGGATCAAACCATCCTCCCGCCCTGTTCGGACGCGCCCCCAACGGAAAAGCCGGTTGCGATGCCTTCACGAGGAAGGGCCGCAACCGGCTTTCCGGGTTTCCGGGCGCTCCCTTGCGCCCGCTAGAGAAGAAGGGATCAGTCCTCCGCGTCAGGACCGACCATCATCTCCTCGGCGACATCGTCGGTCTTGCCGCGAATCGCAGCCTCCAACTTGTCGCAAATCTCGGGGTTTTCCTTGAGGAAGGTCTTAGCGTTCTCGCGCCCCTGGCCGATCCGGGTCGAGTTGTAGGAGAACCACGAGCCCGATTTCTCGACGATTCCCGCCTTCACGCCGAGATCCAGAATTTCCCCGATCTTCGAAATGCCCTGGCCGTACATGATGTCGAATTCGACCTGCTTGAACGGCGGGGCGACCTTGTTCTTGACCACCTTCACGCGGGTCGAGTTGCCGATGATCTCGTCGCGGTCCTTGATCTGGCCCGTGCGCCGGATATCGAGTCGCACCGAAGCATAGAACTTGAGTGCGTTGCCACCGGTGGTCGTCTCCGGGTTTCCGTACATCACGCCGATCTTCATGCGCAGCTGGTTGATGAAGATCACCATGCACTTCGACCGGTTGATCGAGCCGGTGAGCTTGCGCAGCGACTGCGACATCAGACGGGCCTGCAGGCCAACATGGCTGTCGCCCATCTCGCCCTCGATCTCGGCACGGGGCACCAGTGCGGCCACCGAATCGACCACCAATACGTCGATCGCGTTCGAGCGAACAAGCGTGTCGGTAATTTCGAGCGCCTGCTCGCCCGTATCCGGCTGCGAGACAATCAGCTCGTCGATATCGACCCCCAGTTTGCGGGCGTAGACGGGGTCCAGTGCATGCTCCGCGTCGACGAAGGCTGCCGTGCCGCCGGCCTTCTGCGCCTCTGCGATCACATGCAGTGCAAGCGTCGTCTTGCCAGAGCTTTCCGGCCCGTAGACCTCAATCACACGCCCCTTGGGCAAGCCACCAATGCCGAGTGCAATGTCGAGCCCCAGCGATCCGGTCGAAATCGATTCGACGTTCATCGCTTCCTTGGAGCCCAGTTTCATTGCCGAGCCCTTGCCGAAGGCCCGGTCGATCTGTGCGAGGGCGGCGTCGAGCGCCTTCTGACGGTCCACGTTGCTTTCCTTGTCATCTACCAGCTTGAGTTTCGCAGCCATCGCACGCTCTCCTTGATGTGCCTAGTCGGGCCGAGCCCTTATCGACATGAGCAATATGTACCGCTTATGTTCTAAAAGAACAAGGGGAGAACGAAAATTCCTCGATCCAGGCACTCTGGCCTGTGGAATCAGTTACTTACCGAACTCAGCACCTCACCAACCTTGCGCGAAATCTGTTCCACGCTGAACGGTTTGGCGATGAAATGCATATTTTCGATGTTGATCTCGTCCCGGAGGGTTTCCTCGGCATAGCCTGACATGAAGAGAATCGGAATCTCTGGCCGCAGCTTGCGGATCGCACGGGCCATTGCCGGTCCATCCATCCCCGGCATGACGACATCGGAGACGATCAGGTCGAACTCGCCGCCATTGGCAATCTCCGCCAGACCATCCTCCCCGTCGGGCTGCGCGTTGACGGTGAATCCGGCGCGAACCAATGCCCTCTCGGCCACTGCGCGGACCATATCCTCGTCCTCGACCAGAAGCACCCGCCCCCCGCTCGACCACGCGCGGGCGGGCTCATCCGGCTCTGCGCGCCTGTCTTCGCCCGCAGAACCGCGATGGACCGGCAGATAGATCGCGAAACGTGCGCCCGCGCCGAGCCCGTCGCCCCCTTCCACGTTTTCCACATAGACATGCCCGCCCGACTGGCGGATGATGCCGTACACGGTCGAAAGTCCCAGGCCGGTGCCCTTTCCCAGCTCCTTGGTGGTGAAAAAGGGATCGAATATCTTGCCCATCACCGCGGGCGGGATGCCCCCGCCAGTGTCGCGCACGATCAGCGCGGTATATTCGCCTGGCGGCATGTCGGCTGCGTGACTGCGGGTCTCCTTCACGGAGACCTTGCGGGTGGACATGACCAGCGTCCCCGTGCCGTCCCCCTGCGCCGCGATCGCGTCGCGCGCATTGACCGCGAGGTTTACGATCACCTGCTCCAGCTGGCCCGGGTCGGCGCGGACCGGGCCCAGATCGCGGTCGTGTCGCACGCGCAGCTCGATCTTCTCACCCAGCAGGCGCTTGAGCAGCTGGCTTACCTCGGAGACGACATCGGGCAGCTGCAGCACTTCGGGCCGCAGGGTCTGCTGGCGGCTGAAGGCCAGCAATTGCCGGGTGAGGCTGGCCGCGCGGTTGGAATTGGCGCGAATCTGCTGGATGTCGTCGTAATCGCTGTCGCCAGGCATGTGGCGCAGCAGCATCAGGTCGCAATAGCCGATGATAGCGGTGAGCACGTTGTTGAAGTCGTGCGCCACCCCGCCAGCAAGCTGGCCGATCGCCTGCATCTTGGTAGTCTGCGCGATCTGGCGCTTGAGCTCGGTCTCCTCACGCGAATCGGCGAGGGTCAGCAGAACCGCGGGCTCGCCCAGGCCGCGCATGCTGGCGAGGCCGAGCGAGACCGGCTCCTCAGGGGCCGAGGCCAGCCGCACGGCGACATCCCCGCTCGCCACGCCGCCCTTGCCAAAGCGGCGCACCGCGTCCGAAATCGCGCTCTTGTCCTCGCGTACCACGAGGTCAGAGGGAAACGTCGGCAGGCCCTTGTCCGGGCGCCCGATCGCGCGAAGAAAGGAGGGATTGGCGAACAGGAAGCGCCCATCGCGGTCGGTCATCGCCAGCCCCAGCGGCAGCGCCTCTATCAGCGCTTCCACCTTGGGCGCGGTGTCACTGGCCGCATTGTCCGCCACCGCGGCATGCGCTTCCATCAGCAGCATCAGCGAGGGCGCGTCCTCAGGTCCGACCGTCCAGTCTTCGTCGAGATCGTTCAGAGGCACGTGAACCAGCTTAAACGGCTCGCCCTCGCGGCCGGAGCGTGCGAAATAAATCCGCTCGCGTTCGTCCAGACGCAGGAAATCTGCAAATTCACGACCGGCAAGCGTGGTCGATGGATCGCCGGTCGCCCGATCGACAAAGGCGGGTGATGCAGCGCGGACCGTGCCTTCGGGGGATACCAGCGCAGCGACGACGCCCGCCCGGTCCAGCATCTTGCCCAGCGGCCCGGCTACCAGCTGCCCGACGTCGCTCGCCAGATCCTCGCTCGATTCGGGGCGGAAACGCCAAACCAGATGATCCTCGCCGCGCCCGGCGCGCAACGCCTCTACCTCCCAGCGCAGATCGTCCTTGCCGAGCGCCAGATGAGAAGCCTGCGCCCTGCCCTCGCGCCAGGCCTCGCGCGCGGTCTTGAGAAGAAGCTCGTCCGCCCCGTCTTCACCCAGCGCGAGATTTGGCGGGGCCTTTTCCACTCCGAAGCGCGAAGAGAACGCCGCGCTGGCACACACCAGCCGGTTCGCCCGATCGGTAATCGCGACCAGTGTGCCGGGCTGATCGATGGCCGCCAGTGTCACGCTCCAGTCGGGAGGGGCGAGCGCATCCACCCGCGCCCCGTCCGCCTTCCCGCGCAGCAGGATCAGCAGCGCCATCAGCGTGGCGAGGCCGCCCGCATAGGCAGCGGTGAGCAGGGGAAGCGAACTCAGCAGCCAGACCACCATCACACTGACGACCAGCGCCAGCAGCAGGACTACCCAGCCGAGCGGAGTGCCGTTGCGGGTGGGTTCGGCCAGCGGGCTCATTCCTGGCCGCTCTCCTTAGAAGCTTCGCTCTGGGCAGAGAGGCGTGCCAGCGCTCCACGCTTGAGCCGCGTCTTGCGCCTGCGGCCCATCGCAAGCCGCCATACGCCCTTGGAGATGAAGTAGCCCAGCGGCGGAAACAGCACAGTGAAGATCAGGAAGCCCAGGACGGTCGCGCCCGCAGCCTCGAAAATCCCACTCAGCGACATCAGGCCGTCGTGCTCCATCAGCGCGGCGCCTGTCTCGGGCGCGATGGTGAGAACACGGTGGCCGACGCGGTTGGCCGCCCAGAGCCAGAAGGGCAAGGTGAGCGGGTTGGTGACCAGCGTCACCCCGCTGGCGATCGGCACATTCGCGCGCACGGTAAAGGCGAGGATCAGGGCGAGGAAAATCTGGCCGATCGGAATGACGAATCCCGCAAACAGCCCGAGCGCAACACCGCGTGGGACGTTGCGACGGGTAAAGCGCCAGAGTTCGGGGCTGAGGAAACGATGCGCGATAGGCCGCAGGATGCGGTTCTGCGCCAGCTTCTCGCGGTCAGTATAGCGACGCAGGTAAGCCCATGGCGCCGACCGCTTCGCCGGCTTGTGTAGGCTGTCTGATCCCTGGCTCATACTGCTCGTTCGATGATGGTGGCGAGGGATGCGCAGGGCAAGCTGGGCACCCCTGAAATCGGTTAAAAATTCTCGTGCCGGAAGGCATGGCGCCGCGATAGTCGCAAGGCGATGGCCGGTTCCTTAATCGCGCCGGTCTTTCGCAGAAAAATTTACCCGCGCTCGCGCAGGATGCGGGCCTTGTCGCGCTGCCAGTCGCGGTCCTTGATATAATCGCGCTTGTCCTTGGTCTGGCGCCCCTTGGCCAGTGCCAGTTCGACCTTCGCCCGACCCTGTCCGTTGAAATACACGGACAGCGGCACAAGCGTCATGCCCTTGCGCTCCACAGCGCCCAGCAGCTTCTGGATTTCACGTTCGTGGAGCAGCAGCTTGCGCGGACGCTTGGGCTCGTGGTTCAGCCGGTTGCCATGCGTATATTCGGGAATATTGGCGTTGATGAGCCACGCCTCCCCATCACGCACCTCGGCATAGGACTCGGCAATCGCCGCCTCGCCCGAGCGGAGCGATTTCACTTCGGTGCCCTGAAGCGCGATGCCGGCTTCGAATTTCTCCTCCACCTCGTAATCGAAGCGCGCGCGCCGGTTTTCGGCGACGACCTTGCGCTTGTCGAAAGTGGTGGGTTTGGGACGGGCCATAAGGTGGCGCGATGTAGGCATACTGTCGTGAGAACGAAAGACTTGGCATTGTATTTCTCTTGCAAAGCAAGGGCGGCACAGCTCAGACACGGGATCAGGGATCAGGGGTTCAATCATGTTTTCCAATGTTCTTCGCGCGATGCTCGCGGCGTTCCTGCTTGTCTTTGCAATCGAAGCATCTGCCGGCGCCGAGCCGCCGCCGCTGGAAGCCTATGGCGACCTGCCGGAGGTCGAGGATGCCGCCATCTCTCCAAGCGGCAACAACGTCGCAGTTTTGGTGCGGATGAACGGAACACGGATGCTCGTGTTTCTCGGCCCGGGAAACGCCCTGATCCGGCAGTTGACCGTGGGCGACGTGAAAATCCGGTATTTCGACTGGATCGGGGACGACCGGGTCATGCTGGTGAGGAGCCAGACAGAAGACCTTCGGGGATTCACGACCGACAAGGCCGAAGTGGCGACCGCCCAAGTCATTCCGGTCACTTTCGACGGCCCCATCCAGACCATCTTCGGTTCGGACCGGCGGCTCGCAAATGCCGTTTTCGGGGACTACGGCATACGCCGGATCGACGGACGCTGGGTGGCTTTTTTCGGAACCCTCGAATTCCGGCGCGATGGCAGCGCCTATTCTTTCGATCATGGCCGTCCGTTCCTTTACGCGACGGACATAGAGAAAGACGACAATCGCCGGATAGCGTCTCCTACCGGGGCCGGCACATCCCGGGATTGGCTGATCGACCGAAATGGGCGGGTTGCCGCAACGCTGGACATCGATCGAACGAACGGCCGTTGGGAAATCCGCGGTCCCGACAATGATTGGCTGGTCGAGGGGCGCCAGAGCGCCGGCAGAGTCGGTTTGATCGGCCTCGGCTTCGGTGGGGCCACTGCGATCTACTCGGAGCGAGGCGATGATGACGTCACGCGATGGCACGAAGTGCCTCTCGCGGGCGGTGCGCCTCACCCGTTCCTGGAGGGCGCAGGGTTCGAGCGCTTGTATTTTGCAGAGAACACCGGGCACCTGCTCGGTTACCTCGACAGTGAAGGCAGGCCCGTCTTCGCCGACCCGGAGCATCAGGAGGCGGCTGCCAAGATTATGAGGGCCTTTGCCGGACGCGATATGCGAATGGTCGACTGGACGCCCGATTTCGGCAAGGTGCTGGTTCGCACCAGCGGCAACGGCGACAGCGGGTCCTGGTTTACCGTGGACCTCGCGACACTGCGCGCGGACGGATTCGGCGTGGAGCGTAGGCTCATCCCCGCCGACCAGGTCGGGCCGATTTCCACAATCGAATACACCGCATCCGACGGGCTCGAAATGGACGGCATCCTCACCCTGCCGCCAGGCCGCGCGCCCGAAAACCTGCCGGTAATCCTGCTCCCGCATGGCGGACCACACGCCGAGGATCGCGAGCAGTTCGACTGGTGGGCGCAAGCCTTCGCTTCGCGCGGCTACGCCGTCTTCCAGCCCAATTTCCGTGGATCGACCAATCGCAGCCAGAAGTTCAAGTCTGCCGGCTACGGCGAATGGGGCCGCAAGATGCAGACCGACATTTCCGACGGGCTCTCAGCGCTCGCCGAGCGGGGGATCGTCGATCCCGACCGCGCCTGCATCATGGGCGCGAGCTATGGCGGATACGCCGCACTGGCGGGCGTTACTCTGCAGCAGGGCATCTATCGGTGTGCAGTCGCGGTCGCCCCCGTCACGGACCTCAAGGCGATGTACGAGGAGGATTATCGCGCTTCTGGCGAACGCCGCGTCACGAAAACGGCGCTTCTAGAGCAGCTCGGGCCGAGAAGCGGGTGGGACGAAGTCTCGCCGCGGCGCCTGGCGGACCGTGCAGATGCGCCGGTGATGCTGATCCATGGCGAAGACGATACAATCGTTCCCTTTTCGCACTCGTACAAGATGGCCGATGCGCTGAAGGATGCCGACAGGCCCTATGAACTCGTGACCCTCGATGGTGAGGATCACTGGCTCTCGCTGTCGGCCACGCGTCGCCAGATGCTCGAGTCCGCCATGCGCTTCATTCAGGAGCACAACCCGCCCGACTGATGTTTTTCAGGAACTAGACCAGCCCTGCGTGCTCCAGCGCCTTGTCGACCGCGCGGCGGGCGTGCTCGGAACAGGCGACCAGCGGCAGGCGGACTTCGTCGGTCATCCAGCTCTGCGTACGGCTGAGCGCATACTTGACCGGCGCGGGGCTCGAATCCTCGAACATGGCGTAGTGCAGCGGGTAGAGAAGGTCGTTCAGTTCGCGCGCCCTCACCAGATCGTTGTCGGCACAGGCCCGCTGGAATTCGGCACACAGCGCGGGCGCGACGTTGGCGGTGACCGAGATGCAGCCCGAACCGCCCGCCGCATTGAACGGCAGCGCCAGTTCGTCATTGCCCGAAAGCTGGCAGAAATCCCTGCTGATGCCCATGCGATGGTCGGACACGCGCGACAGATCCTCGCTCGCGTCCTTGATCGCCACGATCACCTCGGGGAATTTCTCGGCCAGCTCGCACACGGTTTCGGGCAGGATGTCCGTCACGGTGCGCCCCGGCACGTTGTACAGCACGATCGGAAGGTCGCCATGCTCGGCCAGATGGCTGAAATGCGCGATCAGACCCGCCTGGCTGGGCTTGTTGTAATAGGGCGCGACGCACAGGCCCGCAGTCACCCCCGCCTTCTTGGCGAACTTGAGGTGCAGCAGCGCATTGTTGGTATCATTGCTGCCGCATCCGGCGATAATCGGCACGCGGCCAGCCGCCTGCTCCACACACATCTCGATCACCCTGTGGTGTTCGGCGTTGGAGAGCGTGGAGGCCTCGCCCGTCGTGCCGCAGGGCACCAGCGCGGAACTTCCCTGCTCGATCTGCCAGTCGACCAGCGTGCGAAACGCCGCTTCGTCCAGCTTGCCGTCCCGAAACGGGGTGACCAGCGCGGGAATGGAGCCTGAGAACATTTGAGCCGCTCTTTCGTAGTACTATATAAGGGGCGAGACAGGGGACCGCTTCGTCCCTTCCGCCCAATTCGTTCAGTGCCTGATAAGGAGCCAGCGGCCATAATGTCCAGCATGACCCGACTTCCCTTTCTGGCCATCGCGCTTGTTTCCACCACCTCCATCACCCCGCCCGCCCTCGCCCAAGATGCGGCGAGCTGGGATCGCGCCCGGGCTTCGCTGATCGCCAGCGCCCCCACGCAGATGGCGCAAGTGGTCAGCCGGTGGGAATACCTCATCGAGCAGGACGATCTGCCGTTCACCGAATATGCCAGCTTCCTGCTGGCCTATCCCGACTTCCCCCAGACGGACCGCCTGCGCCAGAGGGCCGAGGACGCACTCGACAGCAGCACGGCCTCCCCCGAGAGCCTGGTAGCCTATTTCGACGCGCTGCCGCCCGTGACCAATGCGGGCCGCGCGCGCTATGCCCTGGCGCTCTCTTCCGTATCCCGCCCGGAAGCCGCCGAGGTGGCTCGCGAGGCGTGGCGCGCGGGCAGGATGAGCGCGACGAGCGAGCCCTATCTGGTCTCGCTATTCGGCAACACGTTCACCCCCGCGGACGAGGACGCGCGGATGGACGCGCTGCTGTGGCAGAGCGAGATCGAGGCCGCGCAGCGGCAGATCACCCGCGTATCGCCCGCCGACCGCGACTTGTTCACCATCCGGCTGGCGCTGATCCAGGGCTATGGCGCGGAAACCGCGGGCGTGCCTATCCCGGCGGATGCGAAGCAGGACCCGGGCTACGTCTATAATCTCGCCAAGTACTACCGCGAGAACCGGCAACTGCCCCAGGCCATCGCGCTGCTGGCCAATCGCCCCGCGTTCGAGAACCCGGCCTTCGATCCCGAGGATTTCGTCGGCGAAGCCTTGCGGATCGCGCAGGGAGCGGGTTCCGATCCTTCGGCGCAGATTGCAGCCAAGGTCGACGATCTGTTCGCGCCGGGCACCGATATCAGCAAGAAAGCCTATCGCCTGCGCGACGATTACACCTCGCTGATGTGGCTGGGCGGAACCAACGCCTACTGGAACCTGGGCCAGCCGGGCCGCGCGGCCCCGCTGTTCTATCGCTACGGCGCAGCCGCGCAGACGCCTCAGACCCGCTCCAAGGGGTTCTATTGGGCCGGCCTTGCCGCGGAACGCGCGGGCGATCGCAGCGAATCAAGCCGCTATTACGAGATGGCTGCGGCTTACCCGGACCGCTTCTATGGTCAGCTTGCGCTCTCGAAGCTGGGGCGCGACATTCCCTCGCTCGGTACCAGCAATGTTGCGCTGCCGAGCGCCCAGCAACGTACCGCATTCGAAGAGGCAACGCTCACCAGGGCCGTGCGCGAAGTTGCGCGCGGGACACCCTGGCGCACGGGCATCCAGTTCTACCAGGCGATTTCCGACCAGGCCGACACGCCCGAAGAGCATGCGCTGGTCGCCGAGCTGGCCCGCGAGACCGGCCGCCGGGATCTGGCCGTGAACGTCGCAGAAGCCGCTGCGGCAGATGGCCATCGCGGCTTCGTGGAACAGGGCTTCCCCACCGTCACCCCTCCGGGTGGCGCCGACTGGACGATGGTGCACGCCATTTCGCGGCAGGAAAGCCAGTTCGCGGCCAACGCGATCAGCCACGCGGGCGCGCGCGGCCTCATGCAGCTGATGCCTGCCACAGCGCGCGAACAGGCAGGCCAGCTTGGTCTCGGCTACAGCCGCGACAACCTGATCGCCGATCCGAGCTATAACATGCAGCTCGGAAATGCGTATTTTGCCCGCATGCTGGACTATTACGGCGGCGCCTATCCGCTTGCCATCGCGGCCTACAACGCGGGGCCGGGCAACGTGAACCGCTGGCTGCGCGCCAACGGCGATCCGCGCCAGGGCGGGATCGACTACGTCACCTGGATCGAGCGGATTCCGATTTACGAGACGAAGAACTACGTCCAGCGCGTGATCGAGAATGCAGCGGTCTACGAACAGCTCAACCCCGATCGCGCGCAGTACGGCAAGCCCAGGATGGCGGGTGACTTCCTGCGCTGACCCCGGGCAGGTTTGACGCGCATGAAAGGCGACAACCCGATCACGCCCGCAGGCTATGCCGCGATGAAAGCGCGCTACGATCACCTGCTGGGCACCGCCCGGCCGGAGATCGTCGAGATCGTCAGCTGGGCAGCCGGCAACGGCGATCGCTCCGAGAATGGCGATTACCTTTATGGCCGCAAGAAGATGCGCGAGATCGACCGCGAACTGGCGCATCTCGCGCGGCGAATGAAGGCCGCGCGGGTCATCGACCCTGCCGAACAACCGGACCGTACCCGGGTCTTCTTCGGC
Organism: Citromicrobium sp. UBA3494; assembly: GCA_002377695.1. GTDB lineage: Bacteria > Pseudomonadota > Alphaproteobacteria > Sphingomonadales > Sphingomonadaceae > Alteriqipengyuania. Next base: position 534,441 of record DFQH01000001.1, read on the forward strand.
GCCACCGTGAAGCTGGTGGACGAGGACGAGCGCGAGAGAACGCTCACTCTGGTCGGCGATGACGAGCAGGATGCGGGCAACGGGCTGGTCGGCTGGTCCTCCCCGTTGGCCCGGGCAGTACGCGGCGCCGAAATCGGCGATGTGCGGATGGTCAGAGGGCCGACGGGGCTGCGCGAGTGGGAAGTGCTCGCGATTTCCTATCCCGAGCGCACGGCCTAGGCCGCTTCGGCCCGCCCGAGCCGGTCCCTGCCCAGATCGACGGGAGGAAAAGCGCCGAGCATCGGTTTCGCGATATGGAAGCCCTGCACATAGCGAACGCCGAGATCTCGCAAGACCTCGAGCTCGGAAGCCGTTTCGATGCCCTCGGCGATGACCACCCGGCCCATTTCGCGCAACAGGCGCACCGTCGCACCCACGATCTGGCGGCGCGGTTCGGACACGTCGATCCCGCGGATCAGTTCCATGTCGAGCTTGATGATATCGGTCTTGAGATTGGCGAGCAGGCCAAGCCCCGAATACCCCGCCCCGAAATCGTCCACCGCAGTCGCAAAACCGAGCGACGCATAGGCATCGATGATGTTGCGCGCATGCGCGGTATCGACCTGTTCGTTCTCGGTGAACTCGAAGATCAGCCGATCCGTCGGCAAGCCTGTTTCGGACGCCGTCTTGAGCGTCAGCTGTATGCAGGCCTGCGGCGAGTAGACGGCATTGGGCATGAAATTGATGGAAAGCTTCGCCGGGCCATCCAGCAGTCCGGCGGACACCGCAGTGCGGATCGCCGCAACGCGGCATTCCTGATCGAAGGCATAGCGGTTGCCATCGTGAATCTGGTCGAGCACCCAGCGCGCGCTCTCGCCGTGCGGCCCGCGGACCAGGGCCTCGTAGGCGAAGGGCACATCCGCCTCGCAGTCGAAAATCGGCTGAAAAGCAATCTTCAGATCGAAATCGAGGCCCGAACCGTTGCGGCACCCATCGCACGAAGGCATAGAAGTAAATCCCTGAACTGTCCCACGATCACCACTAACCATGCAGACATAACAAGCGGTAAAGATGCGATTTTTCACAGCCTTCGCCGATTTCGACTGGAAGAGGACCATGGCCTGGGCCCTCGCCGCGGGGCTGCTCCTCGGCGTTGTTCAGGTGACACCGGCCCTCGCACGATCGTCCCTCGGAATATTCGAGGACTGGGGCGCGTTCCGCGATCCGCGCCTGCCGCGCTGCTATGCCATTTCCAAGGGTGAACGAACCAGAGGCGCCCGCGATTTCGAGCCTTACGCCACGGTCGGCACATGGCCCAACCGCAAGATCCGTAACCAGATCCATCTGCGCCTGTCGCGCAGGCTCGCCGCCAACGGGCGCGTCAGCCTGGCGATCGGCGGTCAGACCTATCGCCTTACCGCGGGCGAAGCGGATGCGTGGGCGGTGGACAAGCGGATGGATGCGGCGATCGTCGCCGCGATGCGCGCGGGATCGCGGATGCGTGTGTCCGCCACCGACCGGGGGGGCAACCGCTTCACCGACCAGTACAGTCTTTCGGGGGTCGCAACCGCGATCGACGCGGCGACCATCGCCTGCGCGCGCGACTGAGCGACACCTGCCCCTGCCCCCTGCGCCAAGGGGACGCACAAGAAAGGGGCGCGGCCCGCGAAGGCCACGCCCCTTAATTTTCGTCGGTCCTGAGGCTGCTTAGAAGCGCATGCCGAGGCCAACCGTCACCTGATGGCGATCAGTATCGACGTCGAAGCGGTCGCTGTTGGGTAGCGTGCCGCCGAAGTCGACTTCCGCCTCGGAATAGTTCGAATAGTTGTATTCGATGTTGGTGAAGAGGTTATTGCCGAAGGCATACTCGAGCCCGCCGCCCACGCGGTAGCCGTCGAGGTCGTAATCGGTGTCGAACTCGGTCGTACCGTCATTGCTGCGCACGTTGAGCTTGGCGTTCGTGTAGCCGCCCTTGGCGTAGAACATCATGTCTTCGCTCGACTTCACGCCGATACGGGCACCCAGGAACAGGTCGCGTCCGGCAGAGACGTTGCCGAAGCCGAAGCCTTCGAAATCGCCATCGTCGAAGTCGGTATCGGCGGTCGAACCGGAAATACCGGCTTCGGGGCCGATCACGACACTGCCAAGATCGACATCGTAGCCCACGGTGGCACCATACAGGAAGCCTTCGGCGGACTGGTCGTTGTTGTCCTCGTTCAGGTCGTCGTCCACGCTGCTGCCGGCGCGGATCTGATCGTAACCAGCATTGCCCTGGATGCGCAGGCCGGTGAAGGGCGAATCTTCCTCAACCTGAGCGGCGGCGGGGGTGGCCAGCGCTGCGAGCGAACCCGTGGCGAGTAGTGCAATAAGAGTTTTCATAGGGGGAACTTCCTTCTTCAATTCCATGCCGTCTGCGATGCGGCATGCGGATAAGGAATGAGCCGCATCGGGCGAAGTTTCATGAATGTGACACAACAAGGATGTGTTGCATTCCAGTAACATTCTTGCGCCGAGCCGATGTCTGGCTGCGACCAAACGGCGGAACGTCATCGCGCAGCGGCAGGGGTCGGGGAACCCGATGGCTTGCACCCAGCGCGACCCCATCGACCGCAAGCCCAAAACACTCATCCGTTGGTCTTGGAACACTGGCGTTCGCCACCCGCTCGTTCGGCAGAGGCTGATCAAAAGGAGGATGCCCGTGGCCGAGATACCCGTCGAAAAGAAGAACAACCTGACCTGGCTTTGGATTGTGTTGGCCATCATCGTGGCTGCGCTGCTGCTCTGGTGGCTGCTGGGCGATGACGATGGCGATACCGAGCAGATCGCCGGTGACACCGTGGCGATCGAACAGAGCGCCGATACCACGACCACCGAAGATGCCGGCGAAATGACGATTGCCGCCATCGTCGCCGACCCCGAAGCGTATTATGGCCAGGAAGGCTTCACCGGCACCGTCAACGTCGGCGGCCCGCTGACCGACCGCGGCTTCTGGATCGAACACGATGGCGCACGGATGTTCGCCCTCATCATCGACCAGCCGGTGGAACGCCCGAAGGATATCAATCCGGGCGCGACGCTTCGCATCGAGGGCGGCACCATCCGCAACGCTTCCGAAATCTCGGCCGAGGGGATCGAAGGCGATGCGCTCGACCAGGATACGATGGACGCGATTGCTGACCAGCAAGCCGTCCTGCTGGTCGACGAAGCCAGCATCACCATCGAAGAAGAAGCCTGAACAAGCGCGATACGCGGAGAAATTCCCATGAGGACCAAATACGAAGACCTTCGTGAGCTGGACGACTACCAGCTCGAGAACAGCGAACAGGACCTGCGCGGTCACTCGCTCACAACGAGTGACGGGCTCCACCTCGGCACCATCAAACGCATGCTGGTCGATCCCGACCGCGATCACGTCGCCGGGCTGGTGCTGGAAGACGACCGGATCGTACCGGTCTCCGAGATCGAGATACGTGACGGCAATGCCGTGATCGATCCCGTCGACGCCGACGGGTTCGAACTGGCCCCGTCCCGCCCACGAAACGTCCCGCGTGGCAGAGTATCGGTCAGGCGTCCCGCCTGACCCCGAAATAACAAAAGCGAACGGGCGGTCTCGCTCCCCTACCGGAAGAAGAGCCGCCCGTTTTCTATGCGCGCGGTAGTTTGGGCGCGGCGCAATCCACGAGTTGGAAAATCCGCGCCGAAGGTCTATATGCCCGGCCTCTCATGGCCAATACCGACCTCATGCCCTCGCCCGGACCGATCGATCCGGTGCCGACCCCGCGCGACATCACGCCGCGGGCGGACGGGCGCGTGGACCTGATCGGCCTGCCCAAGGCCCGTATCCGCGAGCTGTTCGAGACGGCCGGTCTCGATGCAAAAGCGGCCAAGCTTCGCTCCAAGCAGGTGTTCCACTGGCTCTACCATCGCGGCGTAACCGAATTCGACGCGATGACCGATATCGCCAAGACGATGCGCCCCTGGCTCGCCGAACGCTTCGTGATCGGGCGCCCCGAAGTGGTCGAAGCGCACCACTCGACCGATGGCACCCGCAAGTGGGTGCTGCGCACCGCCGACGGCAATGATTTCGAGATGGTGTTCATCCCCGACGCGGATCGGGGCACACTGTGCATCTCCAGTCAGGTCGGCTGCACGCTGAACTGTCGCTTCTGCCACACCGGCACGATGCGGCTGGTGCGCAACCTGACTCCAGGCGAGATCGTGGGCCAGGTGATGCTGGCGCGCGACAGCCTTGGCGAATGGCCCAAGGGATCGATGGCCGGGCTGGATGAGGTCGAGGACAGTTCCGAATACACCTCGGACGGACGCCTGCTGACCAATATCGTGCTGATGGGCATGGGCGAGCCGCTGTATAATTTCGACAATGTTCGCGACGCCATGAAGCTGGTGATGGATGGCGACGGGCTTGCGCTGTCGAAGCGCCGCATCACGCTCTCGACCAGCGGCGTGGTGCCGATGATGGAACGCTGCGGCGAAGAGATCGGCGTCAATCTGGCGGTCTCGCTCCACGCCGTGCGCAAGGATGTGCGCGACGAAATCGTACCGCTGAACAGGAAGTACGGGATCGAGGAACTGCTGCAGGCCTGCGCCGATTATCCAGGCGCCAGCAACGCGCGGCGGATCACATTCGAGTACATCATGCTCAAGGACAAGAACGACAGCGACGAGGATGCCCGCGAACTCGTCCGCCTGCTGAAGAAGTACGATCTGCCCGCGAAGGTTAACCTCATCCCGTTCAACCCCTGGCCCGGCAGCGACTACGAAACCTCCCTTCCCGAGCGCATCCGTGCCTTCTCCGACATCGTGTTCGAAGGCGGGATCAGCGCGCCTGTTCGCACCCCGCGCGGGCGCGATATCGGCGCAGCTTGCGGTCAGCTGAAGACCGCCGCCGAGAAGAAGTCCCGCGCGCAGCGCGATCGGGAAGCGGCGGAAGCGGCCGCAACAGTCGACGCCGCGTGACCATGCTGGTCGAAGCGATCTGCGCCGGACGCGCAGCCTCGCTTCCGGACGGCAAACGCAGCGCCATCGCCAAATCGCCCCTCGAAGGCCCGGTCGAAATCGGGCTGCGCGGCGTTGCGGGTGACGAGCAGGTCGATCGCCGGCACCACGGCTTCCCCGCCATGGCCGTCCATCTCTACCCTGCCGGCCACTATGTCTGGCTGCGCGATCAATTCGGCGAACTCCCCACGTTGAGCGGGCCCGGAAGCATGGGAGAGAACCTGTTCGTTCACGGGATCGACGAAGCCACGACCTGCATAGGCGACCGATACGGCCTGGGCACGGCCGTCATCGAAGTCTCCCAGCCGCGCCAGCCCTGCGCCACGATCGAGCGCCACTTGGGCTGCAAGGGCGTGGTGAAGGCCATCGTCGGATGCGGGCGCTGCGGCATCTTCTTGCGGGTCGTGGAACCCGGAATCGCCGAAGCGGGCGACACGCTGGAGCCGGTGGAGAGAGGCGCGCTCGACTGGCCCGTGAGGCGTGCGTTTCATCTCGTCTACGGCGGTGGCAAGCCGGATCGTCGCGAGCTCGAAGAGCTCGCAGCCCTCCCCCGTGTATCGGATCGGCTGATCCACGACATTCGCCGCAAACATCCCGCTGCATGAAAGCAAAATCCTCTCGCGCTATCGGCACAGGCCTGGCCTTGCGCATGCTAGCAGTCGGTACCGGCCGTTCGTTTCTCGGCCGACTGTAGCCGTGTGACGAAACCAGGCGGGATGCGGCATGCCTGACGAAGCACGGGTTACGCGCGGCTCTCGCGGACACCCGCGCGCGGGATCGGCAAATGCCGGGCGGACCCCAGCTTTAGCTCCCCCCGGTTGTCCACAGGAGTACCTGCCCGACGATCGTCAGCACGCACAGAACCAGGCCTATGAGAGGAACGGACACCCACAAATGGGGCACATCCTCTGGCTGCGTCTTTCGTTTCAAACGCCACAGCGCGGCGTTGACCATCGCGAACACCATCAGGATCACAAGGCTGGTTCCACTCGCCAGTGTGCCCAACGGCACGAACAGCGCCAGGATCAGGACGACCGCCAGCACGGCCAACGTTGCGAAAACGGGCGTGTTGGTCGTATCGCTAACCTCGCCTGCCTTTCCCGGTACGCCGCCACGGCCATCACGCCCGAGATCCATCAACAAGCGGCTTGCAGCAACAATCTGTGTCAGCGCGCCGTTGACGATCACCAGCAGGCTGGCGAGCGCCAGCGGCAGGGCCGGAAATTCGCCGCCTCGCGTCGCTGCGTACACAAGCGGGGCATCGGCCTGCGCGATACCGTCTATATCGCTGAGGCCCCCTAACGCTGTTGCGATCAGCAGGTAGAAGGCGAGCACGATCAGGATCGTGACGACGATCCCGCGCGGCAGATTGCGCTTGGGGCGCTTCAACTCTTCCGCCGTCTGCGCCATGTCGCCAAATCCGATGAAGCTGTAGATGGCGAGGAAGGCGCCAGCCAGTATGCCCGTGAAGCCGGTGGAGCCAGCCCCCTCCCACACGCTCCCGTCTCTCAACAGACCGGGCCAGGCGAGCAGCCCGTCACGCGCCAGCCACAAGATGGCCAGCAGAGTAACAAGGCCGAGAGCGGTGGTCGCGGTCATGAACCAGGCGGCCTGCTTCATACCCGCGACGGATACGAAACCCACCACCGCCAGCAGGCCGATCGTTGCCATCCAGCCCGGCAGGGCGACGAAGCTTGAAAGGTAACTGACGAAGCCGGTGGTGATCGTGGCGCCGGAGACGATATTCGCGGCAATCAGCAGCCAGCCGACGATGGCGGGAAGCGCGGCCCTGTCGCCAAAACCCGCTTCGACATAGTCGATCGCGCCCGCAGCCGTGGGCACGCGTGCGCCGATCTCTGCGAAGGACAGGGCCGTGAACACGGCGACCAGCCCGGCAAGCGCATAGGCCAGCGGTGCTGCGGGCCCGGCCTCCCCCATGACCTCGCCGATAACGACGAAAATCCCTGCGCCCAGGATCGTGCCGGTGCCATAAAATATGAGGCCGCCAAGGCCCATGTCGCGCTTGAGTGTCATGCCGCCCCCTTGCGCATTCGAACCGGTGCCACCCGGCTCCGTTCCGAGATTGGCCTTTATTCGAGCCCCGGGCTGTGGTCTTGTCGTGCCATGACCAGGCCAGCCGTTCTCGTCACCGGAGGCGCCCAGAGGCTTGGCGCAGCATTCTCTCGCGCCTTTGCCGCGGACGGGTGGCACGTGGTGATCCATTATCGCTCGTCAGGCGAAGAAGCGGCGGCGCTTGCGGCGGAACTGCCCTCCGCGCAAATCATGCAGGCCGATCTGGCGCAAAACGGCGCCGCCGATGCGCTCGCGCGCGATCTGGCGGCTCAGCTGGACGACTGGCGCGCGCTGATCAATTCCGCGGCGGTCTTCCAGCCCGACGATGTGGCCGCGCTCGACCCGGGAATCTTCGACCAGGCCATGCAGGTCAACGCGCGTGCGCCCGCCATGCTCGCCCAGAGCTATCTCGCGCATGCAACCGCGCGCGGGGGGCGCCGCGTGATCCAGATCACCGATCAGAAGCTCGCCAATCCCAACCCCGATTTCTTCAGCTACACGATGAGCAAGCACGCGCTCGACGCGACCATCCGCATGCTCGCAATGGGGGCGGCCCAGCCGGACGACCGGATCTACGGCCTTGCGCCGGGTGCGATTCTCCCCAGCCACGATCAGAGCGAGGAGGAAGCGGAACGATCGCATCTGCTCAACCTGCGCCGCCGCAGGACCTCCCCGCGGGACGTCGCGGAGGCGGCGGTCTTCCTCGCCAGCGGCGATCTGGCGAACGGGGAAACGCTGTTCGTCGATAGCGGGCAGCACCTGCTCAGCCAGCCGCGTGATGTGATCTATCTGGAACGGGACGCCACAAGATGACTCGCGATAGAGAGCGTAATCGACATGCTGCCCCGACCCGCGTCTGGCACTGGATCAACCTGCTCGCGATCATTGTGCTGTTCATGAGCGGACTGAATATCTCCAACGCCCACCCCTACCTTTACTGGGGCGAATGGGGCTTCGCGCCGGAACAGGCCTGGCTGGAGGTGCCGCGCTTCCCCGGCTGGATGACCATCCCCGGGTTCTACAGCCTCGCGAAGGCGCGCGACTGGCACCTGCTGATGGCGTTTCCCTTCGCCTTCGGGTTGCTGGGCATGTGGATCGCCATGCTGTGGAACGGCCACTTCGGCCGCGATCTGATGACTGGCAAGCGGGAGTGGCGCTGGCAGGCTATCCGCAGGGACATCGGCCAGCACCTGCGGCTCGATTTCACCCACTCGGACGGCAAATACAACTTCCTGCAGAAGCTGGCCTACGGCCTCGTGCTGGGCGTGCTGCTGCCCGGCATGGTCCTGACCGGAATGGCCATCAGCCCCGGCATGGATGCTGCCTGTCCCTGGCTGCTGGACATCTTCGGCGGACGCCAGAGCGCAAGGTCGATCCACTTCCTTTTCGCATGGGGGCTGTTCGGCTTCTTCGTTATCCATGTCGCGCTGGTCCTGCTGACCGGGCCGATCGGCCACCTGCGGTCCATGACGCTGGGCGGCGATCACGAGCCGGCCAATCCGCCCTTCGCAAAGACCGATACTGGAGACGCGACATGAGCATCCTGATGAAACGTCGCGCCGTGCTGCTGGGTTCGGGCGCGCTGATGCTGGGGGCGTGCTCCAAAATCCAGCAGAGCGATGCCGGGCGCGGCCTGTTCGAAAGCGTGGACGACTGGCACAAGGGGCTCCAGCGCTTCGTGCGGGCGCGCGATGCGCTTGCCCGGGAATATGCGCCCGAAGACATCTCGCCCTTCTTTCGCGGCAATGGTTCCACCGATCCGCAGAACGATGGCTATCCTCAGCACGCGGCCAACGGCTTTGCGGACTGGCGCTTTACCGTCACCGGCCTGGTAGAGCGCCCGCTTTCGCTCTCGCTCGACCAGATCATGCGCCTGCCCCAGCGAACCCAGATCACGCGGCACGACTGCGTGGAAGGGTGGAGCGCGATCGGCCAGTGGACCGGGCCGCAGCTGTCCACCTTCCTCGATCTCGCCCGCGTGCGCGAGGGCGCGAACTACATCGTGTTCCGCTGTGCGGACGATTACACGCAGGGCCGCTATTACGAGAGTATCGACATGATCGATGCCCTCCACCCGCAGACGATCATCGCCCACCGGCTGAACGGGGAACCGCTGCCCATCCGCAATGGCGCCCCCTTGCGTGCCCGTGTCGAACGTCAGCTGGGCTACAAGCATGCCAAGTATCTGACCGGTGTGGAAGCGGTCGCCAGCCTCGACGATATCGGTCTTGGCAAGGGGGGCTACTGGGAGGATTATGGTGGCTACCAATGGTACGCCGGCATGTGACCGCCTTGTCGGTGCGGCCCCCGGGCGATACGGGACCGCTGCATCAACCGGATAGGAAAGACCGGCCATGGCCGATAGCTGGAACGACGAGGAAGTGCGTGTGCTGGTCGGCTGGACCGCTCAGGATTACGGCGCCAGCATGGTCCTGCGGCTGGAAACCGTCACCAACCTGCCCGAGAGCAAGGACGATGTGCTGATATCCCGGATGGTGCTGAACAGGGACCAGGCGGTCCAGCTGGGCAACATGCTGTACGAGATGTCGGGCAAGCTGCCCCCGAAGCCCGGCAAGCCGCCGCTGCTGGACCGGATTCTTTCGGGAAAGAAATCGGGCTGAGTATCAACGGGGCGCAGAACCCCGAATTCGTGCCGGAGTAAAACGCGACCAATGTCAGAAATCAGAAAGTCCGATCCACTGACCGCAGGCGACAAGGGCCGCAATCGCGGACCCTCCAGCCTGCTCCTCAGCCGCTTCTTCGCCAGCCATATTACCAGTGGCAGCCTTGAGGTCGCCTTCGCGGACGGCTCGCGCGAGCGCTTCGGCACCCCCGGTTCGAACGCGCTCGACATTGCGATCCGCTTTGCCGACGCGCGGGTTCCGCGGGAAATCCTGCTGGACCCCGCACTGGGCGCGGCCGAAGCCTTCATGGACGGTCGCCTCGTGATCGAACGCGGCGATGTGATGGGGCTGGTCAGCCTGTTCGCGCGCAATGCTCCGTGGGAAGCGGGCGCAAGTTACAGTCGGCCGAGCACGGCCAGGCGCCTAGCCAACCGGATCGCTTTTCACGGCGAACAGCTCAACAACGCCGTGCGCAGCCGCGCGAACGTTTCGCACCATTACGATATCGGCAACGAACTTTACCGCCTGATGCTCGATACCGAGCACATGCAATACAGCTGCGGCTACTGGCCCGAGGATCGCGGCGGCACGGACATGAGCCTGGCGCAGGCGCAGGAAGCCAAGCTGGCGCATATCGCGGCCAAGCTGGCGCTGGAGCCCGGTCAAAGGGTGCTGGATATCGGCTGCGGCTGGGGCGGCATGGCGATCTTCCTCGCCTCGCGCGCGGATGTGCACGTCACCGGGATCACCCTCTCGGAAGAACAGGCGGCACTGGCACGCGAACGGGTGGCCGCCGCAGGCCTTTCGGACAAGGTCAGCATCGAACTGGTCGATTACCGCGACCATGCGGATGCGGGCGCCAAGTACGACCGGATCGTTTCGGTCGGCATGTTCGAGCATGTCGGCCAGCCGCAGTTCGATGGTTTCTTTCGCTGTACCGGCAAGATGCTCAAGACCGATGGCGTGATGCTGGTGCACACGATCGGGCGCATGGGCGCTCCGGGATCGACCGACGCCTTCACCCGCAAGTATATCTTCCCCGGCGGCTACATCCCCGCGCTGAGCGAAACCGTCGCCGCGAGCGAGAAATCGCGCCTGATCGCCACCGATGTCGAGACGTGGCGGCTGCACTACGCGCACACCTTGCGCGCGTGGTACGCCAATTGCGAGGCGAACCGGGCACGCATTGTCTCCCTGTATGACGAACGGTTCTACCGCATGTGGACCTTCTACCTCGCTGGGGCTGCCGCCTCCTTCGAAAGCGGCGCGATGTGCAATTACCAGATCCAGTACGCCCGCCACCGGCACGCCCTGCCCTACACGCGCGACTATATGGGAGAAGCCGAAGCGTCGCTGCTTTCGAAGGGGTAGGGTTCGGTCCAGGTCGTGCTCTGGTCCGCGCTATTGCGTGCCCGATTTGATTCTCTTGGTGTTCGCCCCCATTTTCAGTGGGATGAACCGGAAAAAGGGATAGTATCATGGCAGGTGGATGGGCGCGTGATGGCGCCGTGCAGGATCAGATCGACGATACCGTTTCCGACGCGGTAAGCGCGGCGCGATCGCGCATGCCCAGCGGCGAGAGCGAAGAGTGGTGCATCGAATGCGGGGAAGAAATTCCCGAGAAACGCCGGGTGGCACTGCCAGGCGTCAAGCGCTGCGTCGCATGCCAGTCCGGCCAGGATGCGGCCGTGCGCAGCAGTGGCATCAACCGGCGCGGCAGCAAGGACAGTCAACTGCGCTGACGGCATCTATTCCTGATTGCCTACAGAGCGGCACTGCTGCTAGCCGCGCGGCATGAGCAGTGCATCCAAGAACAACAAGGTCGTCCTCGCCTATTCGGGCGGGCTCGACACCTCCGTCATCGCGAAGTGGCTGGAGGTCGAGCGTGGCCTCGAAGTGGTCACCTTCACCGCCGACCTGGGCCAGGGCGAGGAACTTGAGCCCGCACGCCGCAAGGCGCAGGCGATGGGCATTCCGGACAAGCACATCTTCATCGAGGATCTGCGCGAGGAATTCGTGCGCGACTTCGTGTTCCCGATGATGCGCGCCAATGCCCGTTACGAAGGCGACTACCTGCTGGGCACCAGCATTGCGCGCCCTCTGATTTCCAAGCGTCTGGTCGAAATCGCGCGCGAGACCGGCGCGGGCGCGATCGCGCACGGCGCGACCGGCAAGGGCAACGACCAGGTCCGCTTCGAACTCAGCGCCTATGCGCTCGATCCCGACGTGACCGTGATCGCGCCGTGGCGCGAATGGGACCTGACCAGCCGCACCGCGCTGATCGCCTGGGCGGAAGCGCACCAGATCGATGTGCCGAAGGACAAGCGCGGCGAAAGCCCCTTCTCCACCGACGCCAACCTCCTCCACACCTCGTCCGAGGGCAAGGTGCTCGAAGACCCGTGGGAGGAAACGCCGGACTACGTCTATTCGCGCACCGACAACCCGGAGGATGCGCCGGACACGCCCGAATACATCGCGCTGGCCTTCGAGAAGGGTGACGGCGTAGCGCTCAATGGCGAGGCGATGAGCCCCGCCACGCTGCTTGCCGCGCTCAACGACCTGGGTCGCAAGCACGGCATCGGGCGGCTCGATCTGGTGGAGAACCGGTTCGTCGGCATGAAGTCGCGCGGGATGTACGAGACACCCGGCGGCGAGATCTACGCCCGCGCGCATCGCGGGATCGAACAGATCACGCTGGATCGCGGCGCAGCGCACCTCAAGGACGAGCTGATGCCGAAATATGCAGAGCTGATCTATAACGGCTTCTGGTTCAGCCCCGAGCGCGAGATGCTGCAGGCGGCGATCGATCACAGTCAGGAACGTGTCACCGGCGAGGTGCGGCTGAAGCTGTACAAGGGCAATGCGGGTGTCGTTGGTCGCCGCAGCCCGCACAGCCTCTATTCCGAAGCCCATGTCACCTTCGAGGACGATGCGGGCGCCTACGACCAGCGTGACGCGGCAGGGTTCATTTCGCTCAACGCGTTACGGTTGAAATTGCTGGCAAAACGCGATCAGAGGTCGCCTCTCGACTGAAATCAGGCAATAATCGACAAGGCCCGCGAAAGGTCCGAAGTAATCCGGCCAAATGTGGCGGAAGCGCGGCGAAACGCTCTGACCTATATTCCGTATTGGGAATTCGGGCTTAACTTCCCTCGCCATGGACGGGATTACCACTCGACTTCGCCGCGCGGCTCTGCCCGCGCTGACGCTTGGCATTTTCGCACTGCCGCTCGCCGGTGCCGTTGCGCAGGATGCGGACGGCCAGCAGGCTCTGGTGGCCAGGATTGCGCCAGCCGATACGGCGCCGCTGACCGACGAGCTCGTGCCTGCCGACGCGGCCGATTTCGACGCCAGCTTCGCGCGCTTCGACATTGAACCGCCCGCGCCCGACGTGGCTCCGCGCGCGGTCGACCTCGACACCTTCGATCCGCCGGTGGAGGCGCAGCCCCCCACCTGGCGCAGCGGCGTTGCCTCGTACTACGGTCGCCGCTTCCATGGCCGCAAGACCGCCAATGGCGAGCGGTTCGACATGAACGCCCTCACCGCCGCGCACAAGACGCTGCCCTTCGGCACCAGGGTGCGCGTGACCAACCCGCGCACCGGCAAGAGCGTGGTGGTGCGCATCAACGATCGCGGGCCCTACGCCCATGGCCGCGAGATCGACGTCAGCCGCGCCGCCGCGATCGAGCTGGGCCTGATCCAGCGCGGCCACGGCACCGTGGAACTTGCCCTGATCGACTGAGGGCGCTTGCCTGATGGCAGGTCCCGGGCGATAGGCGCGCCGGGGGAGGGCCTGCATCGTGCATCCGCAATTCGACTACATCTTCGAACTCTTCACGCTGCTGATCAGCCTTGCGGTGGCGGAGATGCTGATGGGCTTCTCCCGCATCCTGAAGCTGCGCGCGCGGCGCAAGGCGGGGGTCGACCCCACCGCGATCAGCGTGCGCGTCGGCTGGCTGGTCCCGCTGCTCGGCCTGCTGGTGCTGATCGACCTTGCGACGTTCTGGAGCATCATCTGGACGATGCGCGGCGTGCTCGACATGCGGATCGCGACCATCTTCGCCGTCCTCGTCCTGATCGGCGGCTACTACCTGATCGCGACGCTGGTGTTCCCGGACGAGCCCGAGCTGTGGCCCGATTTCGACGCCTATTTCTGGCAGCAGAAGCGGCTGGTGGCCGGCGGCGTGCTGCTGATCAACCTCGCCTCCACTCTTGCCTCCATCATGCTCGGCGCGCAGGGGCCGGAGGAGGTCGCGGCGGCGCAGAAGGCGGCCGTCGAGAACCCGGCCTTCGCCATTTCGAGCCTGATCATGCTGTTCAACTTCCCCGCCTTCCTATGGCTGGCATTCAGCAAGCGCCGGATCATGTGCATCGTGCTGATGGGCTTCATCATCTTCACCCAGCTGTTGCACGCCTATTCGACCTGGGGGCTGGAGGGCATCCTGTGAGCGGAAACGGGGTGCGCCTGCCCCGCCGTTTCGCCCCCGCCTGACACACCTGACACAGTGTCCAGGGGCGAAAAAACCTCGTGCGCCCGGGGCCGCTCTGCCGAGCGCTGCTCGCGCAGCTCGTCCCGCCCCTCGGCGCACGCCTGGTCATCGGCATCGGCATCGGCATCGGGCGCGGGCGCGGGCGCGCAGGTGACGAAGGCGATCTCCTCCTCCCCGCACAGCTCGTCCAGCCCGATCTCGAAATCCGCCGCCGCATCGCTCGCCGCGTAATCACGCGCCAGCCGGTCGAGCCGCGCGAGATGCGCGAGCAGCAGCCGCGCGTCATATCGCGTGCGCGTCGCCACCGCCTCCCCGTGATAATAGATCGTCTCTTCCACCCCGTGCATTGCGCGGTCTGCCAGCACCGCCTCGACCTGCGGCCGCGCGAGCAGCAGCGCCCCGTCCCACAGGCGAGCAAAGCGCGCACACGCCCGCCGCATCCGGTACGCGGTCGAGCGCGAGATCCCAGTCGCCCGCGCACTGGCGAGCACGTTGCCGCACTGGGCGAGCCGATCGAGGAAGAACGCCTGATCCTCCCGACTGAATTGTTGTGGCGCGCGCGGCAGCGCGTCGGGCGAGAGCACCGGAAGGTTGGCGGTGTTTTCGTGGATTTCGGAAGTGTGGGTCATGAGCGGTCCGTGAGCATCTGCTGCGAGGGACCGATTCATCTATACAAGAGAGGCTGTGTAGGACAGCTTTTGCAAACTGCGCGCCCCTCCCCTCTCTCGTCGCCCCGGACTTGATCCGGGGCAAGGCTAACTTCTTTCACCGCACGGATAGCCTGACAGGCGTGCCGAAGCCTAATCCGCCAAGGCCTACCAACAGACAATGGTAGCGCGAAGAGAAAAGCCCGGGCCCGGATCAAGTCCGGGCCGACGGAGATGGGATTGGGCTAGGCACCCCTACCGCCCCCGCAATTCCTCCCGCACATGCACTGTCACCGAGACCGCACGCCCGAGCAGCACTTCCTCGTTGCGCATATGGCGCAGCAGCTGCGCAGGCGTGGTCGAAGCCCCCTTCCCGATCCGGCCCGCATCGACGTGGGCCTGCCACTCCTCAGCCGACTTACGCGCCGAGAGCGGCGGCCCGCCCATAAGCTCGGGGTGCTGTGGGGAGGGTTTGGACATGGAGGTGCCTCTCTTGTTTGGGGGTGAGCGGACAATGACCCACCGCATCTGTGTAGGAAAGGCCAGCAACGAATTGCATGAGCAATCAATTGGTCGCTAAATAACAGCTCTAGGAATATTAGGTCTCTCGACGGAAATTTTATGAGCGCTAATGAGAAAGAGTTCGCTGGGTACGTAGCCATCAAGGAAGGCGGTAGCTTTTTCAAAGGGACCTACCGACTCGCAGGAGAGCGCAAACGACTCAGCGAGTTAATCGCACCAAGCGATGAAAACACAGAGATTGACCCTATTCCGAATGAAACGGATCGGGACAGTGTTGAACACGAGGCCCTCGAAGAAATACTTGATCGCGCATCAGGAGCGGCGCAGTCTCTTCATAGTCTAGTTTTCACAATTCAAGTTTCGCGCGCAATCCACACGGGAATACTGAGGCAATTTGAGATTATTGATGCCGCTCAAAAGCACGGCGAGAAGCTGTCAGAGGAAAACGATTACGTAATATACGGACTTGACGGAGCGTGGTTTTCTAACTTGCTGAATGCAAGCGCCTCTCTCAATAAAACACACAGGGGCTACGAACTGCTCCCCTCTTCGGTCTTTCTATCTATCATTTCAGTTTTCGACTCTTTGATGGTTGAGTTCGTCGAAAAAATGCTGCGCCTCAAACCGCAAAGACTTGAATCTAGTAGTAAAGAGATTGAGGTCTCTAAGGTTCTGAAATTTTCAGATATGGATTCATTCTGGGAGCATATTATCGACGAAGAGATATTTTCATTCTCTAAAGGAAGTCATGAGGAGCAGGTAAAATATATTGAAAAGGCGTTCAATGTATCGATAATTAAGTTTTGGAAGAGATGGCCTGATTTCATTGAAGTTTTCGAAAGGCGTAACTTAGTCGCGCATGGCGTAAAAACCTTCAACAAACGATATGCGGAGCGATGCGCTTCCGCAGGGCATAAAGGCTCAGACGAACAGATTGGGAAGGAAGTCGAACTTAGACATAATTACCTCATTCAAGCACTTAACATACTTTTCGAGTTCTATGGCTTGCTTATATTCTCTGTTTGGAAGAAGATTTTTCCAATTAAAGAGCCCGAAGCGTTTTCTGCAGCCAATCAGTTTTGCTTTGATCTTATATCGAACGAAATTTACGATGCGCCAACACAAATCCTTACCTACCTTACCGATCTAGAAAAGAGCAACGTTGATAAGCGCACTTATCTGATGCTGTTGGTAAATCTTGCAAGTGCACATAAACATAATGACAAGAATGATGAAGCACAGTCTGTTTTAGATAAAGAGAACTGGGGGGCATATTCTGAGGATTTCCAAATATGTGTAGCAGCCCTTAAGGAAGACATTGACACGGTTTGCAAGAAGATTCCGATCGTGGTTAGCTCCTCAGACTTCGACAAGGACGCGTTTCGAACTTGGCCAGTCTTTAGCTTTATCAGGTATGATAAGAAATTTAGGAGGGCTTTTGTTGAGCAATTCGGGGAAGATATAATTGACCCGAAAGAACCGGTGGAAGACCAAAGTAAAGCAGAGGAAGGAAGCGGCGAGAATCTCGCTCTGCCGGACGGCGCAAGCGACGAGACCGACGCTCCCACGTCAGACGCCGAGACAATTCACTGACCATCGCGATCAAAAATTCTGGACACCACTGTCCGGTCCTAGTTCCATATCCTTGGTCATGCTTTGAGAAGCATGGGACAGGCTTGATGGAGGACAATCACATTTTCACTCCGCCGGTTCTGCCTGTCTTGCCAGCATAGGCTTGAGATAACGGCCAGTGTAGCTCGCCTCGGTCGCGGCGACCTCTTCGGGGGTGCCTTGCGCGACGACCTCCCCGCCCCGAACACCGCCGTCCGGGCCAAGATCCACCAGCCAGTCGGCCGTCTTGATCACGTCGAGGTTGTGCTCGATCACCACCACGGAGTTCCCCTGGTCGACCAGCCGGTGGAGCACTTCCAGCAGCTTCCTCACATCCTCGAAATGCAGCCCGGTGGTCGGCTCGTCGAGGATATAGAGCGTCTGCCCCGTGCTGCGCTTGCTCAGCTCCTTGGCCAGCTTCACCCGCTGCGCCTCGCCGCCCGACAGCGTGGTCGCCTGCTGGCCGACCTTGATATAGCCCAGCCCCACCTCGTTCAGCATCGCCATCTTGTCGCGGATCGGGGGGACCGCCTTGAAGAAGCTTTCCGCATCCTCGATCGTCATGTCGAGCACGTCGGCGATGGAGTGGCCCTTGAACTTCACCTCCAGCGTTTCGCGATTGTAGC
Organism: Citromicrobium sp. UBA3494; assembly: GCA_002377695.1. Lineage (GTDB taxonomy): Bacteria > Pseudomonadota > Alphaproteobacteria > Sphingomonadales > Sphingomonadaceae > Alteriqipengyuania. Next base: position 552,029 of record DFQH01000001.1, read on the forward strand.
GTTTGCCGCCGCATTCCTCGCAGGTGACGTAGACGTCGGGCAGGAAGTGCATCTCGATCTTGATCAGGCCGTCGCCCTGGCACGCCTCGCACCGGCCGCCCTTGACGTTGAAGCTGAAGCGGCCGGGCTTGTACCCGCGCGCCTGGCTTTCGGGCAGGCCGGCGAACCAGTCGCGGATCTGGGTGAAGGCGCCGGTGTAGGTCGCCGGGTTGCTGCGCGGGGTGCGACCGATGGGCGACTGGTCGATCTCGATCACCTTGTCGCAATATTGCAGGCCGGTGATCTTGTCGTGCGCGCCTGCGATCACCCGCGCGCCGTTCAGCTCGCGCGCGGCGGCGGCATAGAGCGTGTCGATGGTGAAGCTCGACTTGCCGGAGCCGGAGACGCCGGTGATGCAGGTGAAGGTGCCCAGCGGGATCGACGCGGTGACGCCCTTCAGGTTGTTGGCGCGCGCGCCGTGGACGGTCAGCTTGTGCTTGTTGCCCTTGCGCCGCTTGGCCGGGACTTCGATCTCGCGCGTGCCCTTGAGGTAGGCCGCGGTGAGCGACTTCTTGGACTTGAGCACCTGCTTGAGCGTGCCCTCCGCCACGACCTCGCCCCCGTGGACGCCCGCTCCGGGGCCGAGGTCGACCACATAGTCGGCGGTGCGGATCGCGTCCTCGTCATGCTCGACCACGATCACCGTGTTGCCGAGGTCTCTTAGACGTTTCAGCGTCTCGAGCAGCCGGTCGTTGTCGCGCTGGTGCAGGCCGATGCTCGGCTCGTCGAGCACGTAGAGCACGCCCGACAGCCCGCTGCCGATCTGGCTGGCGAGGCGGATGCGCTGGCTCTCGCCCCCGCTCAGCGTACCCGACTTGCGGTCGAGGTTGAGGTAGTCGAGCCCGACATTGTCGAGGAAGCCCAGCCGCTCGTTGATTTCCTTGAGGATCGCCTTGGCAATCTGCTGCTGCTGGTCGGTCAGGCGTTCGGGCAGGTCCTCGAACCACACCTTCGCATCGCCCACGCTCATCTGCGACGGGGTTGCGATGTCGATGGCGTTGTCAGGATCGCCGATCTTCACCGCCAGCGCCTTCTCGTTCAGCCGCTTGCCGCCGCAGGTCTCGCACGGCTGCGCGGTCTGGAACTTGGCCAGCTCATCGCGCATCCACGCGCTTTCGGTCTGCAGCATGCGGCGGTTGAGGTTGCCGATCACGCCTTCGAACGGCTTGTTGACGGTGTATTGCTTGCGGCCATCCTTGAAGGTCAGCGGCACGCGCTTGCCCTTGGTGCCGTAGAGGATGATGCTCTGGTTGTCCTCGCCCAGATCCTGCCACGGCGTGGTCAGGTCGAACCCGAATTCCTTCGCGAGGCTGCCGAGCACCTGCATGTAATAGGGCGACGGCGGGTTGCTCTTCGCCCACGGCATGACCGCCCCCTGCTTCAGCGTCAGGCTTTCATTGGGGACCACCAGCTGCGGGTCGAACAGCTGCTTCTCGCCGATCCCGTCGCAGGTCGCGCAGGCGCCCTGCGGCGCGTTGAACGAGAACAGCCGTGGCTCGATCTCTTCGATGGTGAAACCGCTGACGGGGCACGCGAACTTTTCGCTAAACACGATCCGGTTGGCGGGCACGCCTGCGCCCTTGAGGTTGCCCTCGGCGCTGGCTTCACCCTCGCGCCCCGGCACCACGCCATCGGCCAGGTCCACATAGGCCAGCCCCTCGGCCAGCCGCAGCGCGGTCTCGAACGAGTCCGCCAGCCGCGTTTCCATGCCGTCGCGCACCGCGATGCGATCGACCACCACCTCGATGTCGTGCTTGAATTTCTTGTCGAGCGCGGGGGCTTCCTCGATCGGGTAGATCTCCCCATCGATCCGCACGCGGGTGAAGCCCGCCTTCTGCCACTCGGCCAGCTCCTTGCGGTATTCGCCCTTGCGACCGCGGACCACGGGCGCGAGCAGATAGGCACGCGTCCCCTCGGGCAGGGCCATCACCCGGTCGACCATGTTGGAGACGGTCTGCGCCTCGATCGGCAGGCCCGTCGCAGGCGAATAGGGCACACCCACGCGCGCCCAAAGCAGGCGCATATAGTCGTAAATCTCGGTCACGGTCGCCACGGTGGAGCGCGGGTTCTTGCTGGTCGTCTTCTGCTCGATCGAGATCGCGGGGGAGAGCCCCTCGATATGCTCGACATCGGGCTTCTGCATCATCTCGAGGAACTGGCGCGCATAGGCGGACAGGCTCTCGACATAGCGCCGCTGCCCTTCGGCATAGATCGTATCGAAGGCAAGCGAGCTTTTGCCCGAGCCCGAGAGGCCGGTGATGACGATCAGCGAATCCCTCGGCAGGTCGATATCGACGCCCTTGAGGTTATGCTCGCGCGCACCGCGCACGGAGATTTTGGTAAGTGCCATAGGGCGCGTGTTCCGGTTTCGTTCGGGAGTGTCAAGAGGCAGGCTCATGCACCCACAGATGCAGGCGCGAGAGGTGCCGAAAAGATGCGCGAGATGTGGGTGATGGTTAGCGTATTGCAATGTGCGCGATCACTACGCCTCGAAAAACGCTAATGACTTCAAGACGCCGACAATGCTCTGAAAGGTGCTGTTTTCCGCTTTTCACATTTGATATTCGTCGCTTCCGCCGAAACCGCGCACAACCCCGGCCCCCCCGACCTTGCCAACCGCCCACCACAGCGCCATTTTCCCCGCGCAAAGGGGGCACGATGACCGAACGGAAACCGCTGGTGGATTCGGACACCGAAGAGCCGATCCACTTCAAAGAGGTGTATCGCCGGGCGAAGCGAAACGCCCTGTTCTGGGCTGTCGTCACCGCCGTTCTGCCGCTCGGGCAGACTGCCACCGGTACGATCGAGCTGACACCGTTCGTCCGTGATCTCGAATTCAACCACGCCATGATCGTGGCGATATCCTTTGGGATCCTCGTTTTCATGGCGTTCGGCCTGCGCCGCGCCGAAGAGGACACCAGACTCGACAATTCAACCGTCGCCGTATCCTCGCGTCTCGAACAGGCCAATGATGTGTTCGCCGATCTTTATGTGAAGGCTACCCATGTCGGTCAGGCCATCGAAGGCGTCCGGAAGGCCATGATCGAGAAGCAGCAGGCGGCGGAGCATGAACTGGAACAGGTCAAGGGACTGGTGCTGACCGCCAACCACATCTCCCCGCCGGATTACGACGGCTATTATCAGGACCCTGCGCTCACCGCACTGTTCGACCCTCCTAAAAATTGGATCGACTCGGTTGGGAAAGCCCGCGATCGAGTGAAGGAAATACTGGAAACGGAATGGTCCCGGTTTTTCTCTGAATCTAAAGTGATGTTGGATGCAGCCAGTGAAAAGCTGACGAAGGGGATCGAACCGAATGTCGTTAGTGTCGATTCTCTTCCTCCGAAATTGTCGACCGCGCTCGCTAAACTCGGCACCGGCATCCAAGATCTGTCGGAATACAGCAAGCAGCTCAACGATCGCGAGTTGGCATGGCACGACTGGATGGATCGCTACATCCCCTGGGCGGTGATCCTTCTCTCTTGTGCGTTCGCTGGCGGCTTCATTGCTCACGCCGCGGTCGATTTCTTGACCAGCTAACCTCACCACCCCGCCGGCGGCTCATCGCTCCCGTATCTCTCGTCGACCCGCCATGCACAACCCGCCTCCGACCTTGCCAACCGCCCGGCGCAGCGGCATTTTCGCGGCGCAGGAAAGGCGGCAATGAATCATCTGGCGGACGCGCGCGAGATGCTCACATGGGGCCGCGAAGCAATGGAGCCGCTGTGGGAAGGTGATCATGCCCTGGCACCGCGCCTCAAACACGATCTCAGACTTGACCCGGCAGAAGGTCAGGATCGCTACTACCTCGTCGCATTCAATATCGCACCATTCCCCCACCCAATCATCAAGGGCGTCCATGATGCAATCGGGCATTTGCGGCACTCTTTGAACCTCGCCGTTTCCAGCCTTTCGGAAGCCATCGTCGGCAAGTCGCTGCGCAACACCGATTTTCCGTTCAACCCGACAGAGCAGGAAGTTCGAACTCGGCTCGCCAAGAGCCGGATCCCTGCCGTCCTGCATGGCGCGATACTCGATTGTCAGCCATGGGATGCGATCAATCAATCGCACGACGATACACTGCGTCGGCTTGCGCTCCTTTCGAACGAAGGGAAGCATGCCAACATTGTCCGCGCGCAAAGCGCAAATATAGGTGGCACCGCCGAATTTTTTCACCTGGAAGGCGTCGCCGAGCTCACTGGCTATGGTGAGTATATCGGGAATGGCGAGCATCGCATCGCAATTGTCAAAATCGACCCGCACCGTCAGCAGAAGATCCACGCGGCAGGGATTTTTCATCCCGGTCTCGAATTTGCCGACCTTGGGCCGGTCCCGGCGGCAATTTTCCTGAAGCGCGCTGCATTTCTTGTCGAACAGGCTATCGATAACCTCGAGACCGCAGCCCTCCCGCACATCCAGCCCTAACCTCATTACCCCGGTCTGCGGTTTGTCGTACCCGCGTCCCTCTCCTGCGTCCGCCGCGCCCAGCGCGTTCACATCGTGCTCGGAGACGATCTGCCTGCTGTAGCGGGCCTTGGATTTTTCCAGCGGCGTGTCGAGCTCTTCGCGGAACATCGCCGTCGCGCGCTCGTCCTTTCTTAGGACACCCCCATTCGAAGGACCCACTCCATGAACGTACTCGTCTCCGGCGCGACCGGGCATACCGGCCAGCGCCTCGTCCCGCAGCTTATCGAAGCAGGCCATTCGCCGATCGCGCTGGTGCGCGACAGCTCGGACACTTCCACGCTCCCCGCGGGCTGCACCACGCGCAAGGGCGACCTGACCGACCTTCCGCAGGATGTTTGCGAAGGCATCGACGCGGTGATCTTCGCCGCCGGATCGGGCAGCAAGACCGGACCCGACATGACCGACAAGGTCGACCGCGATGGCGCCAAGGCGCTGGTCGATCGGGCCAGGGCGGCGGGCGTGAAGCGCTTCGTGATGCTCAGCGCGCGCGGCGTGGACGATCCCGATCCGGACTCCGATCTCTACCACTATGCTCAAGCCAAGAAAGCGGCGGACGAGCACCTCAAGGCCTCTGGCGTGCCCTACGCGATCATCCGCCCCGGCGCGCTCACGCATGACGACGGCGCGCGCAACATTCGCCTGGGCGACGATGTCGAAGGCGACGGCACAACCGCCCGCGGCGATCTGGCGGCGGTGCTGGCGCGCGCGGTGGATGACGATGCGCTGGAAAACCGTGTCGTCCCGATGGAATCTGCCGGCATCTGATCGATCGGCCTGCTAGCCTGCGGCCCCATGCACCGCCTGTTCGTCGCCCTGCGCCCGCCCGAAGACATCCGCGATCCGCTGATCGACACGATGGAAGGTGTCGTCGGCGCGCGGTGGCAGGGGGACGATCAGCTACATCTGACGCTGCGTTTCGTGGGTGAGGTGGATGCGGCGCAGGCGGACGATCTCGCCAGCGCGCTGCAGGCGGTCCGCCTCGCGCCCTTCACGCTTCGCCTGCGCGGCGTGGGCACGTTCGAGCGCAAGGGGCGCACCACCGCGCTGTGGGCGAAGGTGGAGGAGAGCGAACCGCTTGCCATCCTCCAGCGGCGGGTCGAAACCGCATGCCGGCGCGCCGGCCTGGCGCCCGAGACGAGGCGGTTCGTGCCGCATGTCACCATCGCGCGGATCAATGCGTCGACCGGGCCGATCGGCGGCTGGCTGGCGCAGCATGGCCGGCTGGCGCTGCCCGACTGGCACGTGACGCACTTTCACCTTTACGAAAGCAGGCTGGACGCGGGCGGTGCGCATTACGAGCCACTGCTGGACTTTGCGTTATAGGGCCGCGCCATAGGCTGATCCAGGGGCCACCGCGCTCCGAGGCGTGGGCCATGCCGGACGAACTGCGGACCCTTGCCCCTGTCTCGTCCGTTATAGGGTTGAAGACACACTAAGAGTTGGTCGAACAGGGAAACACGGGATGCTATTCAGCCCCCGAAAACCGGCAATTTTCACGAGAACGCCTCGCGGCGGTGCGCTATGAGCGCGGCAACCGCCATGTCCCCTGTGCGCGACCGGCGCCGGAGCGACCAGCGCGCACGCCTTCAGGCCATGCGCGAGGGTGGCCAACCCGGCCAGACGAGCGGTCGCACGCGCAAATGGCGCAGAAGGCTTCTGAGGCGCACGCCGATCGCCATCGCGGCGGTATCGGCGGCGGCCGGGTCGCTGGGCGCCTACGCGCCATCGCAGACGGCGGAGGATGTCGGGGGCTGGTCCTATGAAACCAACCTCAAGACCAATCCCAACTATACGCGCATGAATGCCGCGCTGCTCACCACGAGCGAGCGCATGCGCAAGGCGCTTGCCCAGGAAGAGGGTATGCGGCTGACCGTCTACCGCGATGTCGCGGGCTATCCGACAGTGGGCATCGGCCATCTGGTCCTCCCGGAAGATGGCTTGCGCGTGGGTGACCGGATCACGCGCGAGCAGGCGATGGACTTCCTCGCGGCGGACCTCGCCAAGGCGGAGCGGGCTGTCGCGGACGTGGTGGGGAACCTGAAGCTATACCAGCACGAATTCGACGCGCTGGTCGATCTTGCCTACAATGTGGGCGAAGGCACGCTCTCGCCTGCGAAGAGCCCCGCTTTGAACCGGGCGATCGCCAGCGCGGATTACGAAGGCATCGCGCAGGAACTCGACTACCGCTTCGCCGATGGCCAGGTGGCGGGCGGGCTCGTCCATCGCTCCGAGAGGCGCGCGCAGATTTTCCTCGAGGCCGATTATGCGGATGTCCGCCCGGGCTAGGCTGGCGTTGCTCTTGGTCGGATGCGCGCTGGGCGCGTGTTCGCCTTCGGTCGAAAGCGCGGCCGCCGACGCCCCCGACGCCACTGCCCAGAATACCGCATCCGGTAGCCCGAAAGGCGAGGATACGGCGCCTGTCGCTGAGCCGGACAATTGCCTGCTGGTCGTCTGGCAGGATCAGGACACCCGCGACGAGAGCTTCGATCTCGCCCATGACAGCGCCGATGGCGGGGCGATCTCGTGCGCCACGGGCACCAGCGCAAGCCAGTTTGCGAGCGCGCTTTCCGCCATTCGCAAGGCGGCGCGGGCCAACGACAAGGCCGCGATCCTGCGCGAAGTCGGGCTGCCGCTGCTTTACATCGATGCGGAGGGAGACCGCCGCGAACTTACCAGACCGGACGATATCGACGGCACCTTCGCGGAAGTCTTCGACGAAGACGTGCTCGCCCTGCTGCGCGAGGTCGATCTCGATGCGCTTACCGTAGTGCCCGACCAGGGCGCCTTCGTGGAGCTTGGATCGGTTTGGCTTGTGGTGGACCGGAACGGGGGCCGTCCGCGGATCGTCACCGTCAACCGGCAGGCACTGGACGAGGCGGCGCGAGCGATGCGTGCCCAGGCCGAGGCTGGCAGGGGAACCGAAGCCCCCGCGAAATCGTCCGAATAGAGCATGAACGATCCGCCAGCCACTGTTCAAGTGGCCGCTGCTAGGCCATGAGCCGACGCAATTTCTATCGATAACCAGACCGGAGACACGCATAATGCGAATTCTTCTCGCCACCGCCGCAAGCCTCGCCCTGGCAGGCGGTTTTCATGGAGCGGCCATGGCCCAGACGAACAATACCACCAGCAGTGGCGTAACCACTCAGGACCGCCTCGAAGGCGCCAACTATTTCGAGCTGGAAAGCACCCTGCCGTTCAAGGCGCCCGATTTCGATGCGATTTCGGAAGACGATTACATGCCCGCGTTCGAGAAGGCGATGGCGATCCAGAAGGGCGAGATTCAGCGGATCATCGACAATCCGGAAGCGCCCACCTTCGAGAACACGATCGTTGCGCTGGAAAAGTCCGGCCGCATGCTGGGCCGCGTGAGCGCGGTCTTCTTCCACCTGACGGGCGCAAACACGACCGATCGCCTCGACGAGATCAACACCGAGATCAGCCCGAAACTTTCGGCTCATGGGGACAGCATCGTGCTGAACCCCGAGCTCTTCGCGCGGGTGAAGGCAGTGTACGACAACCGCGCCGCGATGAGCATGCTGCCCGAAGACGCCAAGCTGCTTGAGGAAACCTACAAGAGCATGGTGCATGCGGGCGCGGAACTGACCGATGCCGAGCGTGAGCGGGTCAAGGAAATCAATACCGAGCTTTCCACCGTCACCACCGAGTTCGCGCAGGAAGCGCGCAATGCGATGGCCGAGCAGCCGGTGTTCTTCGACAGCCGCGACGAACTGGCAGGCCTGTCCGAAAGCGACATCACCTCGGCCGCCAAGCTGGCCGAGGAAGAAGGCCAGCCCGGCAAGTTCGCCATCGCCCTGCAGAACACCACGCAGCAGCCGCTGCTGCCGAGCATGGAAAACCGCGAGGCACGCGAAAAGCTGTTCATGGCCAGCTACCACCGCGCCGACGGCACCACCGATATCGACACGCGCGACCTCGTCGCAAAGATCGTCGCGCTGAGGGCCGAAAAGGCCGCGCTGTTCGGCGAGCCAGACTGGGCCAGCTACACGATGTACGATCGCATGGTCGAAAGTCCGCAGGCCGCGCTCGACTTCATGGGCCAGATGGTCCCCGCGCTGGCCGAAACCCAGCGCCGCGAGGCAGGCCTGCTGAACGAGAAGATCGCCGAGGAAGGCGGGAATTTCGAGGTTCAGCCGTGGGACTGGTATCGCTACGCCAACCAGATCAAGGCGGAGCGTTACGAAGTCGATGATGACGAGGTCATGCAGTATTTCCAGCTCGACAAGGTGCTGGAAGACGGCGTGTTCTACATGGCCGAAAAGCTCTACGGGCTCACCTTCGAACGGCGCACCGATCTGCCGGTCTATCACCCGGACGTGTGGGTCTACACCGTGAAGGACCGTGACGGTTCGGACATGGGCCTGTTCTACTTCGACCCGTTCCAGCGCGCGTCCAAGCGCGGCGGTGCGTGGATGAGCAACTTCGTCGACCAGAGCTACCTGTGGAACGAGAAGCCCGTCATCTACAACGTGCTGAACATCCCCAAGGCCCCCGAGGGCGAGCCGCAGCTGGTCAGCTTCGACTGGGTGAATACCGCGTTCCACGAATTCGGTCACGCGCTGCACGGCTTCTTTGCCGACCAGCAGTATCCGAGCCTTTCGGGCACGGCGACCGCGCGCGACTTCGTGGAATATCCCAGCCAGGTGCACGAGATGTGGGCGACCTACCCCGAGGTGCTGCGCAACTACGCCAAGCATGTCGAGACAGGGGGAACCATCCCGACCGAGCTGGTCGACAAGATCGAGGCATCGTCCAAGTTCAACCAGGGTTACGATTTCGGCGAAGTGCTCGAAGCCGCGCTGCTCGACATGAAGTGGCATGCGCTTTCGGCCGATGAAGCCGAAGCGATCGACTCGCCCGCGAAGGTCTCTGCCTACGAAGACAGTTCGCTGCGCGATCTGGGCCTGGAGGTCGATTTGGTGCCGCCGCGCTATCGCACCAGCTACTTCAACCACATCTTCTCCGGCCCCGCAGGCTATTCGGCGGGTTATTACAGCTACCTGTGGACGCAGATGCTGGACCGCGACAGCCGCGCCTGGTTCCTCCAGAACGGCGGCCTGACCCGTGCAAACGGCGATCACTATCGTGAGACCGTGCTCAGCCAGGGTGGCACGATGGATTACGGCGAGATGTACCGCAACTTCGCGGGCCGCGATCCGGACGTGAAATACATGCTGATCGCGCTGGGCCTTGCCGAGGAAGAGCCCGGCACGCCCGACCAGACCGTCGGCGACCCGTCGGATGGCAAGCTGCCCGCCAAGACGGTGGATGGAGACGCGCCGATTGCCGAATAGGCAACGGGCCGACTGATGGAAGGCGGGGGTGGCCTGGCGCTGCCCCCGCCTTTTTCATGGCGGTCAAGGGTCTGGTCGTGGAAGGCAACCGGCACGGCCGGATCGATCTGATGCGGGGCGGCGAGTGCGCCCGCCCCTCCCCTCAATAATACACGATATCCTGTTTCGGCATGTCGCCAAAGCTGGTGCTGATCGTACATTCACCATCAGCGGCAGCCTTTTCGACCGACGCCATGACATTCGCGATGTCGGTGATGATGCCGCTCAGGAACACGGTCGGTATGGTGTAATCGGCCCAGGAATTGCCGAAGCTCCTGGATGTTTCGAAAGTCCAGTCGCCATCGGAAAAGAGCTTCGCCGGGTCCGACACCGCTGCATCAACGCCACCGGCGGGGCCGAGGGGAAACAGGGCGCCGCCTTCAGGGGAAAATCCACCTGACATCAGGGGCTTGCCCCCGACGTTCCAGCGCACCGCGGGCTTGGGCTTGTTCTTGTAGGCAGGGTGGCTGGGGCTCGTGCCTTCCAGTTGCCGCGATCGGACATGAACCCATTGCGGGCCCGGCTTGCGGACGGCTGCATCACCGTCGGCAGGCGGCAGATAACCGTCTGCGAAGCCAAGCGTAACCTTCACCATCCCTTCGGCCGTATCGGAATGCGCCTTGGTCATCGGCGCTTCGATCGTCATTCGCAGTTCCGTGGTGGGCTCGGGGGCATCGTTGATGCGGACATGGCGCACATGGAGCGCGCCGGTCGTACCCTCGCCGATACTGAAATTCATGCGGGTCTTGTATTCGCATGGCGGCTTGGGCGCTTGCTGCGTTGGGGCCGCGGCAGTCGCGGTGGATGGCTGAGCGGCCCCGGTCGAGGCAGCGAGCGCAGCAGGCGATATCGCCAGTGTTGCGGTCAATATTGCGGTTCGCATGATGGTGCTCTCCATGGATCTCTTGCAGGATGGCGGGCCCGGGACGGCCCCATCAGCGCTCTACGTGACAGCGGCCAAGCTCGCCGAACATGCGCGTCATCGCGGTTTCGCTATCCTCGGCGATGCTGGTTTCGACGAGCGCCTTGGATGTCACCAGCATGGACTGGGCCTGTGCGCCCGGAATGCGCCCCGCCTTCACTTCGGCGACCGTCTTTTCCTGCCAGTAGAGCTGGTTCTTCAGCGCCCCCGAAGACTTCATGCCGTCGGGCAATGCGCTGACGAGAGGGTCCTGATAGTTTTCGAGCGAGTACTTGGTCCACCCGGTCCAGTAGCCCGCGCAGCTGGCATAGTCGTACCCGTTCTGCGGCGCAGCGCCCGCCTTGCCCGCTTCGTAGGCCTTCACCACCTGTGCGCCCGTGATGGAAGCGGCCAGGGCGGCGGTTGGAAGCGTCAGCCCGAGCAAGGTAGCGATAAGTGCAGTGCGCATGAAGAACTCCCCTCTGTCTTCCACTCCAGGATCGAGGGGCAGGTTCGGCGTGGCAGGCTGCGAATACCAGTTACAAGTGCTGTCATGCCCGGCGGGCGTTGCTACTTCCTCACCGCCAGCACCTGCGCCCCCAGATCGCCCAGCCAGCGCGCCTCGATCCCGAACACATCGCGCAGGTTCCCGGGCGAGAGGGCATCCGCGGGCGCCCCCTCGGCATGCAGCGCCCCCTCGTTCAGCAGGATCACCCGGTCCGCCAGATTATGCGCGAGGCTCAGGTCGTGGACCACCACCACGACGCCGCGCCCGTGCTCGGAAGCCTGCGCGCGCAGGTGCCGCGCCAGCGCGGACTGGTAGCCGAGGTCGAGCGAGGCGAAAGGCTCGTCCGCGAGGATGAAGCGCGGCTCGCCTGCCAGCACGCGCGCCAGCAGTGCCCGTGCGCGCTCGCCGCCGGAAAGGGTGGAGACCGGGCGCTGCGCGAAATCGTGCAGGTCCATCGCCTCCAGCGCCGCCTCGACCGGTTCGGCATGCGTGTCGCCATGCGCCAGCCGCCCGAGCGAGACGAGGTTGCGGACCGAGAGATCCCACGCGATCTGCGGTTCCTGCGGCAGGTAACCCAGCGCCCGTGCCCGCACGCGCGGATGAATATCCGCCGTTCGCTCGCCGTCGAGCAGCACCTCGCCATAGGAAGGGGAAAGCACCCCGGCGAAGAGGCGGATCAGGGTCGACTTGCCGGCACCGTTCGGTCCGCAGATCGCCGTCACCTGCCCGCTGCGGACCTGCGTGTCGACACCGCGCAGCCGCTCGTCCAGCGTAAGCTTGCGTGCAACCAGCATCAGGTCAGCCCCAGCGCGCCGGAGCGGCGATAGCGCAGCAGCAGCCACAGGAAGAACGGCGCGCCGATCAGCGAAAGGGCGATGCCCAGGCGCAGCTCGCTGACCAGCGGGAGCATGCGCAGCACGCCATCCGCCACCAGCACCAGCAGCCCGCCGCCCAGCGCGCTCGGCACGATCAGCGAGGACGGGCGACGATCGGTGAAGGGTCGCACCATGTGCGGTACCATCAGGCCGACGAAGCCGATGATCCCAGCCACCGCCACACCGCTGCCGATCGTCAGGCCGACGCCGACCACCAGCAGCGCGAGAAGGCTGTCCATATCCACGCCCATCGATCTCGCAGCGTCCTCTCCCAGCGTCAGCGCGTCGAGCGCGGGCGCGGCGCGGGCCAGCACCGCGATGCCCGCCAGCGCCAGCGGCGCGGCCAGAGCGACGTCGGCCCAGCTGCGGTCGGTCAGCGCGCCCATCAGCCAGGTCACGATCTCGCTCAGCGCCCACGGATTGGGCGCCAGGCTGATGACAAGGCTGGTGAGCGCGCCCGCAAGGCTTGCGATCATCAGCCCGGCAAGCGTGAACAGCGCGATCCCGCCACCGCGCCCGGCCATCAGGGCCAGCAGCGCCATCGCGCCGCCCGCTCCGGCGAGCGCGAAGATCGGCAGCAGCCAGCCGCTTGCCGCATATCCGAAGGAAAAGCTCAGCACCGCGCCGAGCGCCGCGCCGGGCGCAATCCCGAACAGGCCGGGGTCGGCCAGCGGGTTGCGCAGATAGCCCTGCATCGCGGCCCCCGCCGCGCCCAGCCCTGCGCCCACGCTCACCGCCAGCAACGCGCGCGGGAGGCGCAGTTCGAGGACGATCAGAAGGGCACGCGCATCGTCCAGCGCGAAGATCGAGGCACGGCCCGCCACCAGCGACAGCGGGATCGCAACCAGCAGGGCCGCCAGTAGCACGAGCGTGGGGCGGTTCATGCCTCGCTGTCCCGTATCTCGGCCAGCCGCTCGGCGGCGCGGATCAGGCTGGGCCCACCGCAGAAGTAGAGCCGGGGGGAGAATTCGGCGCGGCGCATGGCCAGCTTGCGCAGCGCGGGATGGTGCAGCGTGCGCGATTCCTCGTCGCCGCTCGGCCCGGCATGCAGCAGCAGCTGCGGCGGATCGACCAGCACGGCCTCCAGCGGCAGGCGATCGCCCTGCCCCAGCCCGCGCGTCGCGCTGGCGGGACGCAGGCCGAGGCGACGCATCAGATCGACCACCAGGGCGCCTTCGCCCGGCACGATCCCGCCAGGCTGCCACAGGATTGTGGTTGGCAAGGCACTGCCTTCACCCGGCGCAGCCCGGGCAATGGCCGCTTCGATCCGCCGCGCCAGTGCATCGCCCGCTTGCGCCTCGCCGACCTCGACGGCCAGCTTGCGCACCTGGCCGAGGCTGCCCGCCACGGTGTTTTCCATGCCGAGGGTGACGACGGGAATATCGAGCTTGTCCAGCGCGCTGCGGCTGGCAGGCGGCAGGAAGGTGGAGGCGACCACCATGTCCGCATCCATCTCCAGGATTTCCTCCACCGATCCGCCCGTCGAAGGCCAGCGGCGTGCCCGATCGACCGGCATGGACCCAGCCGAGGGATCGTGACTGTAATGCGATACCGCGACGAGCTTGCCCGGCGCGATTTCCGCGAGGATCGCGTCGCTGCACGGGTTCAGGCTGACGATGCGCAGCTTGTCCGTGGGCCCGGCGGGGGGCGGCGGCGGTGCCGCACATCCCCCCAAGCCGAACGCGAGTGCCGCAAGCCAGATGGCTGCGTGGCGCATGGTCACAGCCCCACGCGGATCCCGGCGAAGAACCCGCGCGGCGCCTGCGCATAGCCGGCGGCCGTCTGGTACTGCTCGTCGAAGACGTTCTCCACCCGGCCGAACACCTCTACCGGGCGCTCGCCCGCGATCAGGCCCAGCGGCACGGAGACGCGCAGGTCTGCCACGGTATAGCCGTCCAGCCGCTTATTATTGCCCGCATCGTCGAAGGCATCGCCCACGATCCTGAGGTCGCCGCCGATCACCGGCGCTCCGATGGTTTCGGGCGCGGGCGCCCAGTCGACCGACAAGGTGCCCGCATGCTGCGGACGCCGGGCCAGCTGGTTGCCGAAATTCGCGGTCCCCGCGCTGCGATCCTGCGCATCGACATAGGCATAGGCAGCGCGCAGGCGCAGGCCGTCGAAAGGCGACGCGCCCGCCTCTACCTCAACGCCGCGCGCACGCGCCTGCGCGACGTTGTCGTAGGTACCGAAGGGACGGTTGTTGCAGATGCCGGTCTGTACCGGACACCCGATGAAATTGATCAGGTTCTCGCTGTCGCGCTGGAACAGCGTGACGGAGGCGTAAACCGGCTCTGCCCGGGTGCCGTAGGCAAGCCCCAGATCGTAGCTGATGCTCTCTTCGGGCTGGAGCGCGGGGTTACCGTAATCGGAAAACAGCTGATAGAGCGAGGGAGCCTTGAAGCCCTCACCCACGCTCGCACGAAAGCGCAGGCCATCCACGATCTCGTAGGTGAGGTCGCCGCCGAAGCTGGTGGCACCGCCGAAATCCTCATGCTCGTCCTGCCGCACGCCGACATGGCCCGACAGTCCGCCGAACTCGATCCCCGCCTGCACATAGGCACCGAAGATGCCGGTCTCCTCGTCGCGGGCCCCGTTCTCGTAGGTGGACCACAGGTTTTCCGCCCCGAAATTGAGGATCAGCGGGCCGATGGGTCGCCATTCGCCGCGCAGTTCGACGCGCTCGGACTCGCCATCGCTTGAAAAGCTCGGCGTTGCACCCGAGCGTGGAAGGTTGTCGCGCTCTGTATCGGAGAAGCTGTAGGCACCGCGCAGGTACAGCGGGCCGCCATCGTAGATCGCCCCGACGATCCCGGACGTCTGGCGGGTTTCCTGCACTTCGTAGGTATCGGCCAGCGCGAATGCGGGGGCGGGAAAGCCATCGATTTCGAGTTCGCCTTCCGCGTAGCGACCGCTGGCGAAAACTTCGAACGTGCGGCTGAGATAGGCGCGGCCGCGCAGGTTGTAGGCCTGCTGGCGGAACCCGTCGGGCTCGGTCCCGACGGCGGCTGCGGAGAAGCCATCCGTGGTCAGGTAGCTGGCCGATCCGCCGATAAAGCCGATATCGCCCGCGATCCCGCCTTCGATGCTGGTCGATACGGTGTCGCGCGATCCCGCTTCCACCGATCCGGCAAGCCCGGTCCGCTCGAACGTGGAGGCGACCAGCACGCCGCCCAGCGCGTCCGCACCCCAGATCACGCTGTTCGATCCGCGCAGCAATTCGATCTTGGAAAGGTTGGCGCTGGTCAGCGTGCCAAAGTCGAAGCTGGTGGCAGGCGCAGCCGTATCCGCCACCCGCACGCCATCGATCAGGACCAGCAGCTGGTCGTTACTCGCACCGCGCACGGACACGCCGGTGGTCGAGCCCAGCCCGCCGTTGCGATTGATGGTGACGCCCGGCACGCGCTGCAGCACGCGGGAGATATCGGGACCCTGGATGTCGGCGATTTCCTCTGCCACCAGAACGGTGACGGGCTGGCCGGTATCCTCGATCTCGCTGGGATTGCCGGTGACGGTGATCGTGACCGCCTCCTCGTCCAGCGTGTAGGCGTCCGACGCCAGAACGAGGTCTTCGCTTTCACCTTCCGCATCCTGTGCGAAGGCAGGGGAACACAGGCCCAGGATCGAGCCGCCGAGGAACAGGAATGTACGCATAGAATCTCCATCACAAGCATAACTGTCGCTCATGACGGAAAGCACGGGGTTCGCCCCCGCACCTTTCCTCCGCTGCCCTCGGTACACCCCGCCCGCTGGCCGAACGACGCATCGCGGGCAGGTCTCCTGGCTTGCCGGATCGTGGCGGTTCCGTTCACCTTCCCGCCCTGCGGCAAGCCGCAGGACAGTGGCATATCGAACGGACCGCTCCCCGGTTACAGTTGCGGGGGCAGCTGGAGTTTTTCACTCCATTCCCTCTTAGGCGGATGCGCCGGACCGGCGCACCCACACCTGCGATACTGCCGGCGCCCCTAGAGCCTTCGTCGCAGGCAGGCAACACCCTGCCTGCACGCGATGCCGCGCGTTAACCATGCCGCTTCATCCTTCCGTGCCGCCTGTCCCGTTAGAATACGGTGCGGCCGGCCATGCAGACGTTACTGAGATTTTCCGGCTAGGCTGCCCGCACGCCCCGATCCACCCATCAGTCAGGCCCATCTTGCACCACCCCCGCCGCCCGGTTCCCTCGACGAAACGCCCCGCCCGCCCGCGCAATACGCTGCGCGGCGGCGCGGTGCTGCTGGCGGCGATCACGCTGCCCTCGATGGCGGCGCAGGCGGAATGGCGGCTGCCCGAAATGGCCGCGCAGGCGAGCGAGATCGTGGCGGACAGTCTGGTCGAACCGCTCCCCTTCGAAAAGGCGGGGGCGACCTTCCCCGGCTCCGCGCTCTATTTCCTCGCCGATCCGCCCGCCGCCGCCAGCACCGCGAACGTCGGAGTGACAAACAGCGAAGGCGTGAACCCGATCGCCGCCTGGAACGGCGATCCCGACGCGGCCATCGCAATCGAGACCGCGGGGCCCGCCGCGCGCGCCTTCGTCAGCCGTGGCACGGGGATCGACAAGGCGCGCGCGCTCGATTGTCTGGCCAAGGCGGTCTATTACGAGGCCGCGAGCGAAAGCGAGGGCGGCCAGCGCGCGGTGGCGCAGGTGGTGCTGAATCGCGTGGCGCACCCTGCCTACCCCAAGACGGTGTGCGGCGTCGTCTATCAGGGATCGCAGCGGCGCACGGGCTGTCAGTTCAGCTTCACCTGCGACGGATCGATGGCACGCAAGCCTTCCGCACGATACTGGGCGCAGTCATTATCGGTCGCGCGGCGCGCGCTTTCCGGGCAGGTCTACGCCCCGGTCGGGCTGGCGACGCATTACCACACCACCTGGGTCAACCCGTACTGGGCGCCCAGCCTTGCGCATATCGGCACCATCGGCGCGCACCGCTTCTACCGCTGGCCCGGTGCGGCAAGCCGCCCGGATGCCTTCACCGATTTCTATTCCGGCGGGGAGCCGTCCCCCGCACCCGCCCGCGCGGCAAGCACGGTAGAGGCCGCTCCCGACCCGGTCGCCATTGCGCAGCGCTATGAAAGTGCCGCTGCCTCGGAGGCACGATCCGGCCCGGCGGATAGCGTGGTCTCGCAGGCGGGGCCGGCCACTCGCCGCAGTCAGAGCGACAGGCAGACCACGCCTGCCCCGGAACAGGGGCCAGGGAGCGTGCGACCCGAGTATGCCAACAGCGGGCAGTGGATCGCGCGTCCGCAGTGAGGCACCACGCCCAAGGTGCAACGCGCATCCCGGCGACGTGGTTAAATCGTCGAAACCCTGCTTGTCCGCCAATGTTTTACCGCCGACGGGCTAGGTCTGCCAGCATCGAGTTTCACTGATCAAGGATCATCGCAAGCATGAGTCGCGGCCTCGCCCCCAAGCGCCCCTCATACCGGCTCTCCCACTCGCGGTCCGCGCCGATACGCATTCCCGAAGCATCGAACGACAACATCGCCGCAGGGCGCCCCGCCCTTGGCGAACCGGAGTTGCGCGCCGCGCTGGATCACTTCGCCCGGCACCATCTCAATGCGGCCCACGATGCTCATGCACGGGCCAGGGCCGCACTGGCTTCGGGGAACGAGGCGGACTTCCTATTCTGGGCGCAGATCTGCGGTGCGCTCGACCGGCGACTGGCCAGAACGCTCTCCAATCCGCGCGAAGTCCCGGGCTGACGCACGCGCCAACCGGACACCCTTCGACTTCGCCGCGTTTTCCGCGCGCCAGCGTGGTAACGCGCGCGTTAAGCAATTTGTGACGCTTGTTGCTTAGTCCGGTTGGCAAGATGATCCTCGCCAAACTTCAGACCACGCTAAGGAACTGGCATCGTCTCCTGTCGGGAGACGAGATCAGCGAGCGCGTGCGGCGCACGCTGGTGGGCACGCTCTATACCCAGCCCATCAGCCTGGCGGTCGGCGCGCTCAACGGCATGGTCGCGGCCGTCGTTACCGCCTTCTACGTGCCGGAGTCGGTGATCCTGGTTTGCGTGATTGCCTTCTCGCTGGTCGCCGTGGCACGGGTCGTCGCAGCCAAAATGATGGCGCGAAGCAGGAGTGCGACCACGCGCTTTCTGGAGATCGTCTTCGAAATCGGCGCATTCGTCTATGGCGGTCTGTTCGGCCTGCTGGGCGCGTTGGTGATCATCTACCCCTCGCCGCAGACGGTCGAGGTGATGATGGTGGCCAATGCGCTGTGCTACGCTACCGCGATCTGCGCCCGCAATGCCGGGCGTCCCGCCATCGCGCTGGGGCAGATGTCGCTTTCCTACCTGCCCATTCTGGTCGCCTGCTTCATCGACGGGTCGATCCCGATGCTCGCGCTGGGAACGACCATCCTGCTCGTGATCCCGGCCATGGCGAGCATCACGCTCAACGTGCAGCGGACGCTGCGCAACTCGATCGCATCCGCCGAGACGAGCGAGCGGCTGGCCCGCAAGATGGAAATCCTGGCGCATACCGATGTGGTCACCGGGCTGCACAATCGCGCCGGGCTGAACGATACGCTGGTGACGCAGTTGATGGCCGCCGATGCGGACCAGGTCCTGGCGCTGTTCTGGTTAGACCTGGACCGGTTCAAGGAGGTCAACGACCTGCTCGGCCACCAGATCGGCGACCGGGTGCTGTCCGAAGTCGCCCGCCGCCTGCGCGACAGCCTGCCAGAGGATGCCGGGATCGCCCGCTTCGGCGGCGACGAATTCGTCTTCTTCTGCAAGGTTCGCGATCGGGAGGATTGCCAGGCGCTCGCGGGACGGATCCTCGAACAGGTCGCACGGCCCATGCGCTTCGATGGCGAGCGCATGGAAACCAGCTGTTCGATGGGTATCGCGCTGATGCCGGACGACGGAATCGACGCGGACAGGCTGATGCAGGGGGCCGATCTGGCGCTGTTCAATGCCAAGCTCAATGCGCGCGGCGGCTATTGCTTCTTCGACGCCGCGATGACGCGCGAGCTGGCCAATCGTCGCGAGATCGAGGCCGAACTGCGTCTGGCGATCAAGCGGGACGAATTGTCGCTGTTCTTTCAGCCGATCATCGATCTCAAGACCGGTCGCATCCGCTGCTTCGAGGCGCTCCTGCGCTGGTTCCATCCGACGAAGGGCGAACTGCGCCCGGGCGAGTTCATCCCGGTGGCGGAAGAAACAGGTGTGATCGTCACGCTGGGCAACTGGATTACGCGCCAGGCCGCCCTTGCCTGCGCCCAGTGGCCCGAGGATGTGAGCGTTGCGGTCAACCTCTCACCGCTGCAGATCAGGGCGCCCGGATCGGTACTCGCCATCGAACAGGCGCTGCGCGACGCCAAGCTCGATCCCTCGCGGCTCGAACTGGAAGTCACCGAGAGCCTGTTCATCGAGGACAGCGACCAGACCGCTGCCTTCATCGAGAAACTGGCCGCAAAGGGCGTGCGCTTCGCCCTGGACGATTTCGGCACCGGCTATTCCTCACTGGCCTATATCCACAAGTTCCCCTTCTCCAAGATCAAGGTGGATCGCAGCTTCGTCTCGGGTTCGGGTGCCGGCCCGCGCGCACATGCGATCATCCGCGCCGTGGCCGCCATGGGCCACCAGCTGGACATGGAGATCGTGGCCGAGGGGCTCGAAGAGCAGGAACAGGTCGATACGGTGCGCGAGGCGGGATGTACGCAAGGCCAGGGCTATTTCTTCAGCCGCGCCGTGCCGGATTACCTTGCCGCGATGTTGCTGGCTCAGGATAGAAGCGCCGACGCGACGCGCGCTGCCTAGCCGCGTAAACGCTGCTGCAAATCAATATCATAACCGGCGGAAAAACTCGCTTTTTGCCGGTTGCAATCCCCTTTTACCAAGCCTAGTCCCTCTCGCCAGAACGCGGCCCTTCGCGCGTGATCCCTCGGGGACGCCGGCGGAGCGCGATGGATCGCGAAACCTTTTCGGCAAGCCGCAGCGTCCCCGGCAATCCAAGGACTGATACGCTCCCATGGCCAATTCCGCAGGACGCAAGAAAATCGCCCTCATCGGCTCCGGCATGATCGGAGGCACCCTCGCCCATCTCGCGGCGAAAAAGGAAATGGGCGACATCGTCCTGTTCGACATTGCCGAGGGCATGCCGCAGGGCAAGGCGCTGGACCTCAGCCAGTGTGGCCCGGTCGAAGGCTTCGACGCCAAGATCACCGGCTCCAATGATTATGCCGACATCGCCGGTGCGGACGTCATCATCGTGACCGCCGGTGTCCCGCGCAAGCCCGGCATGAGCCGCGACGACCTGCTTGGCATCAACCTCAAGGTGATGAAGGCGGTCGGCGAAGGCATCAAGAACAACGCCCCCGACGCATTCGTGATCTGCATCACCAACCCGCTCGACGCGATGGTCTGGGCGCTGCGCGAATTCTCCGGCCTGCCGCACAACAAGGTGGTCGGCATGGCAGGCGTGCTCGACTCGGCGCGCTTCGCAACCTTCCTCGCGTGGGAATTCGACGTGTCGGTGAAGGATGTGAACGCCTTCGTCCTCGGCGGCCACGGCGACACGATGGTCCCCGTCACCAGCTACACCACGATCAACGGTATCCCGGTCAACGACTTCGCCAAGATCAAGGGCGTCGACCAGGGCCGCATCGATGAAATCGTCGATCGCACCCGCAAGGGCGGCGGTGAAATCGTCGGCCTGCTCGGCAATGGCTCGGCCTACTACGCTCCCGCCACCAGCGCGATTTCGATGGCCGAAGCATACCTCGGCGACCAGAAGCGCATCCTGCCATGCGCCAGCTATGTCGACGGCAAGTACGGCCTCGACGGCCTCTATGTCGGCGTCCCCACCGTGATCGGCGCGGGCGGCACCGAGGAAGTCATCGAGATCGAGCTGTCGGATGAGGAAAAGAAGAACCTCAAGGTCAGCACCGACGCGGTCGAGGAACTGCTCGAAGCGTGCAAGGGGCTCGATAGCTCGCTTGCTTAAACCTCGCTCTCGTCACCCCGGCGAAGGCCGGGGTCCAGACTGCGCGCAGGCATGAAAAAGGGCGGCTGCGTCTATATGATGGCCAGCCGCCGAAACGGTACGATTTACATTGGTGTCACAAGCGATCTGGCCAAGAGAGCTTGGGAGCACCGTGAAGGAAGGATCGAAGGCTTCACGCGAAAATATGGTTGTAAGCTGCTCGTCTGGTTCGAACATCATGACAAGATCGAAGCGGCAATAAAACGCGAGAAGCAGATGAAGGAATGGCGGCGTGCATGGAAACTGCGCGTCATCGAGGAAACGAACCCCGACTGGAACGATTTGTTCGAGTTGGTCTGTGGCTGAACTGGACCCCGGCCTTCGCCGGGGTGACGACGAAATGGAGAGCTGACTTGAGCATCCTCGTAAACAAAGACACCAAGGTCATCACCCAGGGGATGACCGGTGAAACCGGTACTTTCCACACGCAGCAGGCGCTCGATTACGGGACGCAGATGGTTGGCGGTGTCACGCCCGGCAAAGGCGGCACCACGCACCTTGGCCTGCCCAACTTCAACACGGTGAAGGAAGCGGTGGCGGAAACCGGCGCGACTGCGAGCGTGATCTACGTTCCGCCGCCCTTCGCCGCCGACGCGATCTGCGAAGCGATCGACGCGGGCGTCGAGCTGATCGTGACGATCACCGAAGGCATCCCCGTGCTCGACATGGTGCGCGCCAAGGCCGCGCTCGAAGGCAGCAACAGCCGCCTGATCGGCCCGAACTGCCCCGGCGTGCTGACGCCGGGCGAATGCAAGATCGGCATCATGCCCGGCTCGATCTTCAAGAAGGGCAGCGTCGGCGTCGTGAGCCGCTCGGGCACGCTGACCTATGAAGCCGTCCACCAGACGACCAATGCGGGTCTCGGTCAGACGACCGCGGTCGGTATCGGCGGCGACCCGGTCAACGGCACCAACTTCATCGACGTGCTCGACCTGTTCCTCGACGATCCGGAAACCGAGAGCATCATCATGATCGGCGAAATCGGCGGCAGCGCCGAGGAAGAAGCCGCTCAGTTCCTCGCCGACCAGAAGGCCAAGGGCCGCTGGAAGCCGACCGTCGGCTTCATCGCGGGCCGCACGGCGCCTCCGGGCCGCCGCATGGGCCACGCAGGCGCGATTGTCTCGGGCGGCGAAGGCGGCGCGGACGACAAGATCGCGGCGATGGAACGTGCCGGCATTCGCGTGGCGCAATCGCCCAGCGAACTCGGCACCACGCTGGCCGCACTGCTCAAGGAAGACGCCTGACGCCCTCCGGTGGCGGCTCCGGGCCAAGTCCGGGGCCGCCACGCCGCGCGGGAGGGGAGTTTAGGACCTATCTGCCGGGTAAATGCTTCTATGATGGAAGCGTCCTCTTTCTCCGGAATGCATGAGTGAATTTCGATGGGTAACGAAAACCAGTCTTTCCTGCCGGAGCTCGGCGACCAGGAAGGCCCCCAGAAGGGGCCCAGCTGGGGCAATCCCAACTGGCCGCTGACCGATACCGGCAGCGAGGCGGACCTGACCCAGGCGATGGACCCGACCGCGATGAAGATCGCGGTCAAGCAGGCGATGGAAAAGGCCGGCAAGGCCACCGATCACGCCAGTGTCGAACAGGCGGCGCAGGACGCGATCCGCGCCATGCTGCTTATTCGCACCTTTCGCGTGCGAGGGCACCTGGCCTCCGATCTCGACCCGCTGGGCCTCTCCAAGCGCGAATTGCCCGAAGACCTGAAGCTGGAATGGCACTTCCCGGACAACGCGGACGGGCGCCAGATCTTCGTGGGTGGCAATCTCAACCTCGAATGGACCACCCCGCGCGAACTCTACGAGGTGCTCAAGGCCAATTACTGCGGCAAGGTCGGCCTCGAATACATGCACATCTCGGATGTGGAGGAGCGCCGCTTCCTGCAGGACCGGATCGAAGGGCCCGAAGAGGTCATCCAGTTCACCCCGGAAGGCAAGCGCGCGATCCTTTCCGCGGTGATCCGGGGCGAGGAGTACGAGAATTTCCTCGGCAAGAAATATGTCGGGACCAAGCGCTTCGGTCTGGACGGCGGCGAAGGCATGATCCCTGCGCTGGAAGCCGTAATCAAGTATGGCGGCCAGCAAGGCGTGCGCGAGATCATCTACGGCATGGCACACCGCGGCCGGCTCAACGTGCTCGCCAATGTGATGGCCAAGCCGTACCGCGTGATCTTTCACGAATTTTCGGGCGGCAGTGCCAATCCTGAAGACGTTGGCGGATCGGGCGATGTCAAATATCACCTCGGCACCAGCACCGACCGCGAATTCGACGGGATCAAGGTTCACATGAGCCTGGTGCCCAACCCCAGCCACCTCGAAGCGGTCGACCCTGTCGTGCTGGGCAAGGCCCGCGCACAACAGGCGTTCCGTGACGATCTTACCAAGCACGAACAGGTGCTGCCGGTGCTGATCCACGGCGATGCGGCCTTCGCGGGCCAGGGCATCGTGTGGGAAACGCTCAGCTTCTCGGGCATCCCCGGCTACAATACCGGCGGCGTGATCCACTTCATCATCAACAACCAGATCGGCTTCACCACCAGCCCCAAGTTCGCGCGCTCCTCGCCCTATCCCAGCGACGTGGCGAAGGGCGTTCAGGCGCCGATCCTGCACGTGAACGGCGACGATCCCGAAGCGGTGACCTTCGCCTGCAAGCTGGCGATCGAATACCGCCAGACCTTCGGCCGCGACATCGTGATCGACATGTGGTGCTATCGCCGCTTCGGCCACAACGAGGGCGACGAGCCGAGCTTCACGCAGCCGCAGATGTACGATGCGATCAAGCAGCATCCCAAGATCAGCGCCCTGTATTCCGATCGCCTTCTGGAAGAGGGCATCATCGACGCGGACTTTGCGGAAGGCCAGCGCAGCGAGTTCATCGAACACCTCCAGGAAGAGTTCGAGGCGGGCAAGAACTACAAGCCCAACGAGGCGGACTGGTTCGGCGGCCGTTGGGCCGGGCTGAACAAGCCCGCCGACCCGGAAACCTCGCGCCGCAACGTCGAAACCGCGATACCGAAGAAGCTGTTCGAAAGCCTCGGCCGCACGCTCACCACCGTACCGGACGACATCACCACGCACCGCACGCTCAACCGCGTGCTCGATGCGAAGCGCCAGATGTTCGACAGCGGCGAAGGCTTCGACTGGGCAACGGCGGAAGCGCTGGCTTTCGGCAGTCTCGTCTCCGAAGGCTATGGCGTGCGGCTGTCGGGCCAGGATTCGGGCCGCGGCACGTTCAGCCAGCGCCATGCGGTGTGGCACGACCAGAAGGACGAGGGGAAATACATCCCCCTCACCACCCTGCCCCACGGCAAGTTCGAGGTCTACGACAGCCCGCTGTCCGAATACGGCGTGCTCGGGTTCGAATATGGTTTCGCGCTCGCCGATCCGAAAACGCTGGTGCTGTGGGAAGCGCAGTTCGGCGATTTCGCCAATGGCGCGCAGATCATCATCGATCAGTTCATCGCCAGCGGCGAGGTCAAGTGGCTGCGCGCCAACGGCCTCGTGATGCTGCTGCCGCACGGATACGAGGGCCAGGGACCGGAACACAGCTCGGCGCGTCTCGAACGCTTCCTGCAGCTGTGTGCGAACGACAATATCCAGGTGTGCAACATCACCATGCCGCACAACTACTTCCACGTGCTGCGCCGGCAGATGCTGCGCCCCTTCCGCAAGCCGCTCATCATCATGACGCCCAAGAGCCTGCTGCGCCACCCGCTGGCCAAGAGCCCGGCCAGCCTGTTCATGGACGATGCGCAGTTCAAGCGCATCCTGTCCGACCCGGAGATGGCGCCGGACAGCGCGGACGACAAGAAGATCAGGCGCCTCGTGCTGTGTTCGGGCAAGGTCGCGTTCGACCTGATGGAAAAGCGCGAGGAAGAAGGGCTGGAGGATGTATCCATCCTGCGGATCGAGCAGCTGTACCCGTTCCCCGGCGAACCGCTGGCGCAGCGCATCGCGCGGATGACCAATCTGGAAAGCGTCGTCTGGTGCCAGGAAGAGCCGCGCAACAATGGCGCGTGGTCCTTCGTGCACGAAAAGATCGAGGCTTCGCTGGCCAGCGCCGGCAAGGATGGCATGCGCCCCCAGTATGCCGGGCGCGAGGAAGCGGCCTCCCCCGCCACCGGGCTCGCCAAGCGCCACCAGGCGCAGCAGGATGCGCTCGTCACCATTGCACTTGGCCTTGCCGACGGCGGCGAAGCCAAGCGTGCCCTGAAGAAAACCGAAAAAGCCGAAAAGAAGGTCTGACGCATCATGGCTACCGAGATCACGGTCCCCCAACTTGGTGAATCGGTCACCGAAGGCACCATCGCCGAATGGCTCAAGCAGCCAGGCGATGCCGTTGCCGTCGACGAGCCGATTGCCAGCCTCGAGACCGACAAGGTCGCCGTAGACGTGCCCTCGCCCGTCGCCGGGGTGATCGAGGAACTGCGCGCCGAAGTGGGCGACACGGTCGAAGTGGGCGCGGTGCTCGCCACCGTGGCCGAAGGCGGCGCGCCTGCCTCGAAGGGCAAGGAAGCCAACCGCGACCAGGGCGACGGCAAATCGGGCGGCGACAAGCCGGGCTCCGAGCCTGCCAAGGCCAAGGCGAACGACGCCGATGCGGGTCAGGCCGCTTACGGCAATCACGACGAAGGCACCGGAGAAGGCAGCCAGACGCTTTCCCCCGCGGTACGCCGCGCGGTGCTCGAATACGGCGTCGACCCGAGCAGCATCAAGGGCACCGGCAAGGACGGCCGCCTGACCAAGGAAGACGTGATCGCCGCGGCGAAGACCAAGGGCGATGATGCGTCGTCTTCGCCCTCGCCCGCACCCTCTGCGCCCGCAACCGTCGCCTCAGGCGAACGCCGCGAGGAACGCGTGAAGATGACGCGCATGCGCCAGACCATCGCCAAGCGGCTGAAGGGCGCGCAGGACAATGCCGCGCTGCTGACCACGTTCAACGATTGCGACATGAGCGCGGTCATCGAAACGCGCGAGAAGTACAAGGACCTCTTCGCCAAGAAGCACGACATCAAGCTCGGCTTCATGGGCTTCTTCGCCAAGGCCGCGTGCCTTGCGCTGAAGGACGTGCCCGCGGCCAACGCCTACATCGAAGGCGACGAGATCGTGTACCACGACTACGTCGACATCTCGGTCGCGGTGAGCGCACCCAACGGCCTGGTCGTCCCGGTGATCCGCGACGCGGACAAGAAGGGCTTCGCGCAGATCGAGAAGGACATTGCGGACTTCGGCGCGCGCGCCAAGGACGGCACGCTGACGATGGAAGACATGAAGGGCGGCACCTTCACCATCTCCAACGGCGGCGTGTTCGGATCGCTGATGAGCACCCCGATCATCAACCCGCCGCAGAGCGCGGTGCTGGGCCTCCACCGGATCGAGGATCGCCCCGTGGCGATCAACGGCAAGGTCGAAATCCGCCCGATGATGTATCTCGCGCTGAGCTACGATCACCGCCTGATCGACGGCCGCGAAGCCGTGACCGCGCTGAAGATCATGAAGGAAGCGATCGAGGATCCGACCCGGATGCTGATCGATTTGTAAGACTGTTTGCCGTCACCCCCGCGAAAGCGGGGGTCCCGCTTCCTATATCGGAAGCACAACGAAGAAAGCGGGGTTCCCGCTTTCGCGGGGATGACGAGAGAAGAGAATGGCTGACCACGAATACGATTACGACGTCCTTGTCATCGGCGCTGGCCCCGGCGGCTATGTCGCCGCAATCCGCGCGGCGCAGCTGGGCCTGAAGACTGCCTGCGCCGAGGGGCGCGAGACGCTGGGTGGCACCTGCCTCAACGTCGGCTGCATCCCCTCCAAGGCGATGCTGCACGCGAGCGAGTTTTTCGACGCGGCCAAGAACGGCACGATGAAGGAACTCGGCATCGATGTGACGCCGAAGCTCAACCTCGACCAGATGCACGCCCAGCGCCGCGATGCGGTGAAGGGGCTGACCGGCGGGATCGAATTCCTGTTCAAGAAGAACAAGGTCGACTGGAAGAAAGGCTACGCCACCTTCCAGGATGCGCACACGGTCAAGGTCGGTGACGAGACCGTCACCGCCAAGGACATCGTGATCGCCACGGGTTCAAGCGTTACCCCGCTGCCGGGTGTCGAGATCGATAACGAGAAGGGTATCATCGTCGACAGCACCGGCGCGCTCGAACTGCCCAAGGTGCCCAAGAAGATGGTCGTCATCGGCGGCGGTGTGATCGGGCTGGAGCTCGGCTCGGTCTGGCGGCGGCTGGGTGCGGAAGTCACCTGCGTCGAATTCCTCGACGAGATCCTGCCCGGCATGGACGGCGACATCCGCAAGGAAGCACGCAAGATCTTCAAGAAGCAGGGGATCGAGTTCAAGCTCTCCACCAAGGTCACCGGTGTCTCCGTGAAGGGCAAGACCGCCACGCTGACGCTCGAGCCCGCTGCGGGCGGTGACGAAGAGACGATGGAAGCCGACTGCGTGCTCGTCTCGATCGGGCGCAAGCCGAACACCGACGGCCTCGGCCTCGATGCGATCGGCCTGGAAACCAACAAGCGCGGCCAGATCGAGACCGATCACGATTTCCGCACCAAGGTGGATGGCGTGTGGGCGATCGGCGACTGCGTGCCCGGCCCCATGCTCGCCCATAAGGCCGAGGATGAAGGCATCGCCGTGGCGGAGAATATCGCCGGGCAGACCGGTATCGTGAACCATGGAATCATCCCGACCGTGGTCTACACCTGGCCCGAAATCGCGGGCGTGGGCCTGACGACCGAGCAAGCCATCGAGAAGATGGGCGGCGACAAGAAGGCGGTGAAGGTCGGCAAGTTCCCCATGCTGGGCAACAGCCGCGCCAAGACCAATCACGAGCCCGACGGTTTCGTGAAGGTGATCGCCGAGGCCGAGAGCGACAAGGTGCTGGGCGTGTGGGCGATTGCCGTGCCCGCCGGCACGATGATTGCCGAGGCCGCTCTGGGCATGGAATTCGGCACTACGTCCGAAGACATCGCCTATACCTGCCACGCGCACCCGACGCACGCCGAAGCCATGAAGGAAGCGGCAATGGCGGTTCAGGGCAAGCCGATCCACGTCTGACCCCGGACTGCCCGGCATCATGGCACAGCCTTGGCGAGAGAAGCTTCCGGCATTTCTCGCCATCGCGCTGCCGGTGCTGGCGGGCCTTGTTTACATGGCGCTGTTCGGCGCGCCGCGCAGCTACCTGATCGTCAACAGCGGGGCCCTGGTGCTCGCCACGGCGATACTGCTGATCGGCCTCCCCAAAGTCGGCGAACGGGGGCGGCGGTTTGCGGGTGCAGGCCTGCTGGCGCTGTTTGCCCTGCCGCTGCTGACGGGGCCGGAGACCAACGGTATAGCCCGCTGGCTGCCGCTCGGCCCGTTTATCCTCCATGTAGGAATGCTCACGATCCCAGCCCTCGGTGTGCTGGCAGCGCGCGAGAATGTGCTGGGGCCAGTGGCGCTGTTCGCCGCATTGCTGCTCGCCCTCGCCCAGCCCGATTTCGCGAGCGCCTTTGCACTCACCGGGGCGGCAATCGGCCTCTATCAGGTACGCGGCGACTGGCGGATCGGACTGGTCATAATCGCGGGCTTTTTCATCGCCATATCGGCAGCCTTGCGCGGCGAGCTGCCGCCGGCGCCTTTTGTGGAGCGGGTGTTGCAGCATGCCACCGCGGCATCGCCTGCGATGGCAGCGATCCTCGCGCTTGCGCTGGCGGGCTCGGTGGTGGTCATGCTGTTCGGCACCGGCCTGCCCCGCACGGCGCGCTATCCGCTGGGGATGAGCCTGGTCGGCTTCCTGCTCGCCGCGCTCATCAACAATTATCCCACTCCGCTCGCCGGATATGGCGCTGCGGCGATTATCGGCTTCGCATTCGCCCACACCCTTGCCTTCGCCCTGCCCGCTGGGACACAATCGCCACCATGACCCTGCCACCATTTCATCTCGCCTTTCCCGTTCACGATCTGGACGCCGCCCGCAATTTCTACGGCGCGCTGCTCGGCTGCGCGGAAGGGCGATCGGACAAGGACTGGGTGGATTTCGATTTCTTCGGCCACCAGATCGTAGCCCACGTGGCCCCCGCCAGCGTTGCGGCCCGTGCCGCGGGGGAGGATCGCAATGCTGTGGACGGTGAAGCCGTGCCGGTCCCGCATTTCGGCGTCGTGCTGACAATGGATCAATGGCAGGCGCTGGCGGACCGGCTGACCGGGGCCGGCCTGCAATTCATCATCGAACCCACGGTGCGCTTCCGCGATGCCCCAGGCGAACAGGCGACGATGTTCTTCCGCGATCCCAGTGGCAATGCGCTGGAGATCAAGGCGATGGCGGACCCGGACAAACTTTTCGCCAGCGAGTAAGCCTCGCGCCGATTGTGCGGCGGGGCCATCATCGCTAGCAGCACGCCATGCCCGTAGCCGAAGCTGCCGTAATCCTGACCCCCGTGCTCGACTGGCTGGACCTGTTCGGCGTGGCGCTTTTCGCGCTGTCGGGCGCGCTCATCGCCGCGCGCGAGCGGCAGACATTCGTTACCATGAGCTTCTTCGCGCTCGTCACGGGCGTAGGCGGAGGCACGGTGCGCGATATCCTGATCGATGCGCCGGTCTTCTGGGTGAAGCACCCCTGGTATGCCGCCCTGTGCATCACCATGGCCGCCATCGTGTGGAACACGCCGACGCGCTGGTGGCAGGGCAGGCTGTTCGACTACGCGGACGGGATCGGGCTGGCGGCCTATTCGGTGCTCGGCGCGGCGAAGGCCATGAGTTACGGGCTGCCGCCCGTTCCCGCCGCAATCATGGGGATCATCACCGGCATCGTCGGCGGCATCATCCGCGATGTGATCGCAGGCCGCCCGTCGATCCTCATGAAACCGGAACTCTATGTGACGGCCGCTGCCCTGTCTGCTTCGATGTGCAGTTTCGGCATGTGGCTGCTGCCCGACCGATGGGGGATCGACTGGGCTCTGTGGGCGGTCGCCGCCCTCGCCGGTCTGGCCTTGCGCAGCGCGGCGATCCGCTACAACCTCGGCCTGCCGGCCTTCCACGAACGCGGCCAGGCGAGCGAACGCGAGACCGAGATCGGCGTGGAGGCCGTAGCCGAGGCAGAAGCGGCAGACCCTGAAAGCGACGGCCTCTATTTCGAGGACGCCGTGACTGCCGACGAGAAAAGCCCTGGGGTCTAGCCCGAGGTTCGGCGGCGCGCGCTAGTACGGCTCGCCCTCGTAATCCTCGCCGTAGGACCCGTCATAGGAGTCGCCATAGCCATCGTCACCCGGAAGCGGCCCTCCCGGATAGGCAGGCTGCGCGCTACTGTCCGGCGAACCGTAACCGTCCTGCGAGGGATAGCTGTCAGGCGAAGAATAGGTCCTGGCCCTCGCGCGGGCGTAGGTCTCGTCCGAATATTGCGGATCGCCATAGGTGTCGCCGCCCCACTGGTAGGTCACGCCGCTGTAGCCATAATCGACCCGCAGGACGCGGCCCGCACCGTTGACCTCGCACAGGAAGCCGGAGCCGTTGTTGAGAGTCCCGCTGACCGAATAGCCGCTGCGGGTGCGCCCCACATTGTCGACCGATCCGATCCGCCGGTCGCGTTCGACACGGTTCACGCAGCTGTCGACCGCGCGGTCGAAATCGGAATTCCTCACGTAATCGCCGTCGTAGCGATCATTGCGGTTGCTGTTCTTGCTGGCCGCCGAGGCGATCGCGAAGATGCCACCGATGATGACGGCCCCCGCGATGATGTCGCCCGCGTCGATCCGGTCACGATGCCGCCGGTGGTAGCGATAGCGGCGGTACTGGGAAGCTTCGTCGCCTCCATCGTTCAGCACGGTCTGCGAGGCATGGGGGTAATACGCTGGCGCAGGTGCCGCACGGTGCGGCAGTTCGGCTGCGGCGACAGGCGTTGCGGCCATTGCGGCCGCCGCGCAGGTGAGCGAAAATTGGGAAATCCGGCCCATGAGGTGTTCTTTCCATAAAAAGAAGCAGCACGCGAAGTAGGCGGCCAGCCCTGTCATGGGGCTGAACCGCCTTCCCCTGTCGCCCCGCCGGTTTCCGGCAAGAGCGCGACGAAACCGTCGGTTAGATGCGGTTCAGGCCACGGATGCCGCGATAGTCGACATCGACGACGCGTCCGCGACGAATCTGGCAGCTGAAGCGGCCGGTGTCCCCGCGACGGTTATAGCCGCGCCGGTCGTACCGGTCGTTATAGCCGCGACGCTGGTCGCGATAGCCGCGTGCGCCATCGACCTCGATCCGGCCGGTTATGTTCCAGCCGCGGCGCGTATCGCGCACCCGGTTGATGTCCACGACATTGGCGAAGCGATAGCCTGCACGGCGCGCCTGGTTCTCGGCAACGCGGACGCACTTGTTGATCGCGCGGCGCGGGTTGCCGTTGGAACGGTAGTAGTTGTCGCGATAGCGATGATCACGATAGCGATCGCGGTCCTTGTTGGAAGCCGAGGCGATCGCGGCGATCCCGCCGATGATCAGCGCACCGGCGATGACTTCGCCCGCGCTGATCCCGTCATTGTCGCGGTCGCGGTACCGCTGGGCTTCGGCCGGGGCAGCGGAGGTGAAGGCCATGGCGCCGGCAGCAGCGGTGCACAGGGCGGCCTTGGTGAAGCTTTGCATGGGGGGTCTCCTCACTGTGGTGCCCGAGCTCCATTGCCCGAACGCCTATTGTTCTAGGAGGACCGCCGTGAGGTGGGACTGAATTGCGAGGAAAGCCGCCGTTCATACAAATGGCGACAAACCTGAACAAGCCAGATGTTGCGATTTAACCCGGTTTTCCGCGACCTGAGGCCAATCCATCATGGCTCGGTCCGCCGTCAGGTCTCGCTCGGCAAGACCCACCCGACAGCCGTCGTTCAGCCAGTTCCGGCCCTCTACACCGAGCGCGACTCGAATCGTTAACCATCGTGATGGGCCGTTGCCGCCGGTCGGGCGGCCTGGCGCGGCGGGCGGCGAAACGATCGCTCCGCCGCCCGGACACCCTATTCGCTCAGGTCGAGCCCGGTGAAGGCGGCAAGGAAAGCGAGAATGTCCGATGCCTCCTCGATCGCCTTGTCGGTCGGCTTGCCAGAGCCGTGGCCCGCCCGCGTCTCGATCCGGATCAGTTGCGGCCGCTCTCCCAGATCCGCCGCCTGCAGCGCGGCGGTGTATTTGAAGCTGTGGCCCGGCACCACGCGGTCGTCGGTATCCGCAGTGGTGACGAGCAGCGCGGGGTAATCCTCTCCGTCGCGCACATTATGGTACGGCGAATAGGCCAGCAGGGTGCGGAAGTCCTCTTCCCTGTCGGGATAGCCGTAATCGTCCACCCAGTAGCGCCCGGCGGTGAACTGGTTGAAGCGCAGCATGTCCATCACGCCGACGGCCGCATTTCCCGCAGCGAACAGGTCCGGCCGCTGGTTCGCGACCGCGCCGACCAGCAGACCGCCGTTGGACCCACCCTGTATCGCCAGGCCATCCTCGGGCGTGATCCCCTGGCCGATCAGATACTCGCCCGCGGCGATGAAATCGTCGAACACGTTCTGCTTGTTGTCGAGCCGCCCGGCATCGTGCCAGGCCTTGCCGTATTCGCCACCACCACGGATGTTCGCAACGGCATAGGCACCGCCCGCCTCGATCCACGCGAGGCGCGAAGGGCTGAAGCCCGGTGTCAGGCTGATGTTGAACCCGCCATAGCCGTAGAGCAGCGTGGGTGCTGCCTCACCGCTTTCCGCAACCTCGCGGCTGCGCACCAGGAACATCGGCACACGCGTGCCATCCTTCGAGGTGTAGAACTTCTGTTCCACCACGAAATTGTCCGGATCGAACGCCACTTCGGGCTGCGCCCACACGGTGCTCTCTCCGCTGACGACATCGTAGCGATAAACGGTCGTGGGCCGGTTGTAGCTGGAGAAGGCGTAGAAGGTTTCGGTCTCGTCCGGATCGCCGCCGAAGCCGCCTGCGCTGCCGATGCCGGGCAGCGCGACCTCGCCCTGAGGCGTACCGTCGAGCCCGAACACCTCGATCTTGCTCTTGGCATCGACAAGGTAGCTGGCGATCAGCTTGCGACCGACCAGCGAGACGCCGCCCAGCGTCTCCTCGCGTTCGGGAATGACGGTCGTCCAGCCTTCCTGCGGCGCGGCGATGTCGATCGAGACCACCTTCATCAGCGGCGCGCCGTCATTGGTGGTAAAGAAGAACTTCTGGCCGAGATTGCCGACGAAGGTGTAATCGTGATCGAACCCGGGGACGAGCAGCAGCGGCTCCGCTTCGGGCCGCTCCAGATCGATCAGGTTGATCGCGTAGCGTTCATCCGTTCCGCTGGAGCTGGTCACGACAAGCCAGCGGCCATCGTCGCTCACCTGCGCGGTATGGTTGAGCTCGGGCTGCTCGGGAGTCTCGTAGATCAGTCGATCCTTGCCCTGCTGGGTGCCCAGCTTGTGGAAATAGACCTGCTGATTGGTGTTGAGCGCCTGGAAGGTCTCGCCCTCACCCGTCGCCGGGAAGCGGCTGTAATAGAAGCCGCTGCCATCCTTCGCCCAGTCGAGGTTGGAGAATTTCACCCACTCGACCGTGTCTTCCAGCACCGCGCCCGTGGCCACGTCCATCACCTTGACCGTGCGCCAGTCGCTACCGCCATCCTGGATCGCGTAGAGCAGCTTCGAGCCGTCATCGGTAATCGCGTAGTCGGCCAGCGCGGTGGCGCCGTCGTCCGCCCATTCGTTCGGATCGATCAGCTCGCGCGGCTCCCCATCCAGCCCGTCACGTACATAAAGCACACTCTGGTTCTGCAGCCCGTTGTTCCGGGTGTAGAAGTAGTGCCCTCCCTTACTGGTGGGCAGGCCGAAGCGTTCGTAATCGGTCAGCTGGGTGATACGCTCCTTCAGCGCCTCACGGCCCGGCAGCTGGGCAAGGAAGGCGTTGGTGACGGCGTTCTGACGCTCGACCCAGTCGGCCACCTCCTCGTCCACGCGGACGTCGTTTTCCAGCCAGCGATAGGGATCGGCGACATCCACGCCGAACTGCGTGTCGACGACGTCGCCAGCGCGGGTTTCGGGATATTCGGGCGCGGCAAGGTCCTGGCCCTGCGCGATCGCGGGGGCGGCACTGGCGACGAGCACGCTGGCGGCACCGGCGAGAAGGCTGTTGCGGAACATGGGAACCTCTTGTGTCTGGGGCTTGGGAAAAATCGTTCGAATATATCTAGTTTGCCGGTGGGACGGTGCAACTCACGGGATCGAGGCGAGCACGTCGCGAGTGAAGGCGACAATATCGAACCGGCTGCCAACAGGGTCTTCGCCCCGGCGCACGATCACGATATCGCGGCTGGGCACGACAACCACGAATTGACCGCGATTGCCCATCGCCGCGATGGTATCGCCGGGAATGCCTTGATGATCGTTGAACAGCCACCACGACGCGCCGTAGCCGAAGCCGTTACCCGGTTGGGGGCCGGATGGCGTGGAGACATAATCGCGCCAGTTCTCGGGCAGAAGACGCTTGCCGTTCCGCGTCACGCCATCGTCGAGGTAGAGCTGTCCCAGCTTGGCGAGATCCTCTGCGGTTGCCCACACCTGGCTGGAAAGGATGTAGTCGGTGCCCCAGTCAATCTCTGCGACGGTCCCGGTCATCCCGATATCGGCGAACAGGTCCGCCGGCTCGTAACCGTCGAAAGTATCCTCGATCGCCTTGACCGCCATCAGCGTGTCGTTGTTGGCGTAGCGGAACACGGTGCCCGGCGGGTGGAGCAGCGGCCAGCCAGTCGCGCTTTCTTCCACCAGCGCCCCGCCCATGTATAGCGGATCGGTGCGGTTGCCCGGCGTATCGCTGTAGCGGCCGGAGGCCATGCGCAGGAAATTGTCGATGGTGATCGAGCGGCGCGCATCCCACCGCCAGTCACCATAGGCCAGCGTATCGGTGACTTTGACCTCGCCGCGCTGGACAGCGGCGCCGATCAGCGTGGCTGCGATGCTCTTGG
The DNA here is from genome assembly GCA_002377695.1 of Citromicrobium sp. UBA3494. Taxonomy (GTDB): domain Bacteria; phylum Pseudomonadota; class Alphaproteobacteria; order Sphingomonadales; family Sphingomonadaceae; genus Alteriqipengyuania. Next base: position 587,106 of record DFQH01000001.1, read on the forward strand.
CGACAGACCACGTACGCTGCGGCGTATCTGGTCCGAACCCGGGGGCATAGCGGCCCTGCCCAAGCACCCCGTCCCGGTCCTCCCCATGGCGCACGACAACTGCCGTGGTCCTCGTGCCCTCGCCGTAATCCGCGCCAAACGCGCGATCGATAACCGGGTCGAGCATGTGGGACGGGCTTTCGGCGGCGCCCCCGTGCGTTTCGATCAACTTGACCGGAATAGTCAGGCCGCCTCCCTTGCGCACCCTCTCTTCGCCAGGCAGGGCCGGGACCCGCATCTCGGGCATCGGCGCATCGAGGCCGATCGGGGCGAGCCGGCACCCCTGATCGTGCGATCCCTCCGCGAAACGCGGCGGCATGTCGTCCGCCCACTCGACCTGCACCAGCGCCACACGCCCCGCCGCATCGGGGAGGACCGTGTATTCGAGCTCGTCCATGATTGGCTGGATGCGCGAATAGACGCCGGTCAACTCCCACTGCTCGACGCTCTCCGGCGTGCGTTCCACCCCGTTGCGCTGCGCATTGGCGAGCGCGCTGCACAAGAACAGCGCCTTGTAGCCCGCCGCCAGCGCGCGATCATAGCGCACCTCGAGCTGGTCCTGCGTGGTCGATTGTGCCGAGAGCGATGCTGGCAGGGCAAGCGCCGCGATTGCGGCCAGGCTGGTGCGGATCATGGCGCGCGAGTGTGCCAGCTTGCGCGCAAAAGAAAAGGGCCGGAGGATTACCCCCGGCCCTTTTGATCCGTGCGATACGCGCCTTGCGATCAGGCGTCTTCGTATTCGTCTTCGTCCGTCATCACCGGGCCGCTGTCCTGGCCCTTGGCGTCTTCGTCACGGTCGACGAATTCGATGATCGCCAGCTGCGCGCTGTCCGATGCGCGGTAGCCCGCCTTGATGATGCGGACATAGCCGCCCTGACGGTCGGAATAGCGCTCTGCCAGAACGTCGAACAGCTTCTTGAGCTGAGTCTCGTCCTGGAGGCGGCCCATCGCCAGACGACGGTTGGACAGCCCGCCACGCTTCGCCAGCGTCACCAGCTTTTCAACGTAGGGGCGCAGTTCCTTCGCCTTGGGCAGCGTGGTGAGGATCTGTTCGTGCTTGATGAGGGCGGCCGACATGTTGCGGAACATGGCGGTGCGGTGGCCCGACTTGCGGTTCAGCTTACGCTGCGAGATTCCGTGACGCATATTTCATTCCTTCGTTCGTAGGGGGCCCGTACGAGGTAGCCCGATACGGGCCGGAATTGCGGGTCCGGCCCATCCCCGTGCGAGTGATTAACCCAGCAGCTCCTGTTCGAGCTTCTTGGCCATTTCCTCGATGTTCTCCGGCGGCCATCCGGGGATGTCCATCCCGAGGCGAAGGCCCATGCTGGAGAGCACTTCCTTGATCTCGTTGAGCGACTTGCGGCCGAAGTTCGGCGTGCGCAGCATCTCGGCTTCGGTCTTCTGCACCAGATCGCCGATATAGATGATGTTGTCGTTCTTGAGACAGTTGGCCGAACGCACCGACAGCTCAAGCTCGTCGACCTTCTTGAGAAGGTAGCGGTTGAGCTGGTTGGCGTCCGATTCCTGCGGCTCTGCAGCCATCCCGATCATCGGGCTGGAAGGCTGCGGAATGCCGTCCTCGAAGTGGACGAACAGCGTCAGCTGGTCCTGCAGGATGCGCGCAGCGTAGGCCACGGCGTCCTCGGGAGTGACCGTACCGTCGGTTTCGATGGTCAGGTTCAGCTTGTCGTAGTCCAGTTCCTGGCCGACACGAGCGTTCTCGACCTTGTAGCTCACCTGCTTGATCGGCGAGTAGAGCGAATCGACCGGGATCAGGCCGATCGGCGCATCCGCCGGGCGGTTCTGTACCGCAGCGACATAGCCCTTCCCGACATCCGCGGTCAGTTCCATGTTCAGCGTGGCGCCTTCGTCCAGCTGGCAGATCACGAGATCCTTGTTCATGATCTCGATGTCGCCGGAAACGGCAATGTCGCCCGCCTTGACGGCGCCCGGGCCGGTCGCGGAAAGCTGCAGGCGCTTGGGCCCCTCGCCTTCCATCTTCAGCGCGATCTGCTTCACGTTGAGGACGATGTCGGTCACGTCTTCGCGCACGCCGGCAAGCGAGCTGAATTCGTGCAGGACGTTCTCGATCTTGATCGAGGTGATCGCGGCACCCTGCAGGCTGGAAAGCAGGACGCGGCGCAGCGCATTGCCGAGCGTCAGGCCGAAGCCGCGCTCGAGCGGCTCGGCCACGAAGGTCGCCTTGCGCTTCTTGTCGCTGCCGGAGTCCTTGAGCTCGAGCGACGTGGGTTTCTTAAGTTCCTGCCAGTTCTTGGTGTTGACGGCCATGGATGTCCCCTAGGATTTCAAGATCGGCTGGAGCCGGGCGCTTCTTGCAGGCGGGGGAAGAAGCGCGACCGGCCCGAAAATGGGTGGCGGCGGGAAACAGCTCCCCCCGCCGGGCAGGATCAGACGCGGCGCCGTTTCGACGGGCGAACCCCGTTGTGCGGGATCGGCGTGACATCACGGATAGAGGTGATGGTGAAGCCGACCGCCTGCAGTGCACGCAGCGCGCTTTCGCGGCCCGAACCCGGGCCCTTCACTTCGACTTCCAGCGTACGAACGCCATGTTCGGCGGCCTTCTTGCCGGCATCGTCCGCCGCGACCTGTGCGGCGTAGGGAGTCGACTTGCGGCTGCCCTTGAAGCCCATCATCCCGGCGCTGGACCAGCTGATCGCATTGCCCTGCGCATCGGTGATGGTGATCATGGTGTTGTTGAAGCTGGCGTTCACATGCGCGACGCCGCTGGAGATGTTTTTCCGCTCGCGGCGCCTAACGCGGCCTGGTTCGCGTGCCATTGGTAGTTCCCCTTAAGGAAGAAAGACTGAAGAGAGACGAGGTAAGCGCTGGATCAGCGCTTACTTCTTCTTGCCGGCGATGGGCTTCGCCTTGCCCTTGCGGGTGCGCGCATTGGTGTGCGTGCGCTGGCCGCGAACGGGCAGACCGGCACGATGGCGCAGGCCGCGATAGGAACGAAGGTCCATCAGACGCTTGATGTTCATCGCGGTCTGGCGACGCAGGTCGCCTTCCACCGTGTGCTCTTCGTCGATCGTCTCACGGATGCGCAGGATTTCCTCGTCGGTGAGATCCTGCACGCGGGCCTTGTGATCAATGCCGAGCTTGTCGGCGATCTGAACCGCAGTCGTACGACCGATTCCGTGAATATAGGTGAGCGCGATAATTACGCGCTTGTTGGTGGGGATGTTGACCCCGGCAATACGTGCCACTTACTTCTCCATGCTCCACAGGGATCGACCGCCAGCCTTGCGGCAAGGCACCATCCCTATCTCATCGCGGTTTCATCGACCCGTCGCGGCACCACCATTCGTGACTGACGAAAACCGGCAGGCAGCGAGACCAGGCCGGTGAAACGTCATTGATGCTGGCATGCATTGGGTCGGACGAACGGCGCACATAAGCGCATGGACACGCAGCGTCAACAGCTACGCGCGAATAATCGCGCATGCCAGCGATATGGCTGCGCTTCATCATCCGACATTGGCGATTTTACCCTCTGAGGCGCACGGTGTCAAAACCCGTGCGGGCCGTTTTTCCCAGTCGCCGCTGATCGGGCCCGATTCGGGACGCGGGATCCGGTCCGGTTCAGCGTCCTTCGGGAAGGCCGGTGACCGGGGTTTCCCCGCTTTCCTCGCCGGTTGGACCGAAGGCGCTGTCGAAAGCGCTTGGCTCCTCCTCCACTTCCTCTTCGGCGATCATCCCGCCCAGAGCTTCGGCGAGACCCAGCGCCTGCTGGCCAATCACGCCATCGACCGCCTTGGATATCTCGGCGACCTCGAAGCGCATCGTTCCTCCAACGACATATTCCCACACCATCCGGGTGCCGGCGGTCTCGCCATCCTCCCCCTCGATTGCCTGCATGGTGATCGTCAGAACCCCGTCGACCGGCTCGCTCTGCAGCGGGCCGAGCGCACCGCGCATGCGCAGCACCTTGCGCGGCACCGCCTGCACCACCGTCAGGTGCTGGGCGCTGCCTTCAAGCCCGGCGGTATCGCCATTGTCTTCGGCCGGAATCACCTCGCAAAAGCACGCCCCCGCACGCGGCGTCAGGGTGAGGTTGGCGGCATCGGCAGACCAGGTGTGGCTGTCCGCCCACCAGTCGGCCGGTGCGATCAGTGCGAGCCATGCGTCCCCCGGCTGCGCCGCAATCTCAACCGCGTGGCGCGTGACGAAATGCGAATCGGAACTCTCGGTTACCTCGGCCTGCGCCGGCAGCGCGAAAGCAACGGCGGCGCCCGCCGCCAGCGCGGCGCGGAAAAGCGATCGGGTCATGCAGTGGGTCCTCTTCATGCGCCCGCTATTCCACGGGTGCGCGCCGAAGGAAACCGTCAGCGCGTATCGTCAGCGCTCCAGCAGCGCGTCGATACTGGCCGAAACCTCTTCGATGGAGCCCATGCCGTCGATCCGCGAAACAAGGCTTCGCTCATCATAATAGGGCAGGATCGGCGCGGTTTCGGAGCGGTAGACGCTCATCCGGTGACGGACCGTTTCCTCGTTGTCGTCCGGGCGGCGCTTGAACTCGGTGCTCCCGCACTTGTCGCACTTGCCGGGCACTTCTGGCTGCTTGTGGCGGTCGTGATAGCCTTCCCCACACTTTGCGCAGGTGTATCGCCCGGTGATCCGGTCGACCAGCGCCTCCTCGTCCACCTTCAGCTCGATCACGCGGTCCAGCTTGCGATCATGCTTTGCCAGCAGGACCTCGAGCTGTTCGGCCTGTTGCCGCGTGCGCGGGTAGCCATCGAAGATCGCCCCGGTGTCGTGGTCCATCGCGGCCAGCTCGTCGTCGATCAGCGAGGACACGATATCGTCGGAAACAAGCCCGCCCGCATCCATGATCGCCTTGGCCTGCTTGCCGACTTCGGTCTGTGCCTTGACGGCGGCGCGCAGCATGTCGCCGGTCGAAAGCTGGCGCATGCCATACTGTTCGACGAGCCGCTGGGCCTGTGTGCCCTTCCCTGCGCCGGGAGGTCCTAGAAGAATGATGTTCATAGCGCGTGTCCCCTGAAGCCCTGGCGCGTCGCTGGCAAGGGGCAGCCTTCCCCTCGCCCGCGCATCGGCGTGGCGCTATCGCACCCGGCCCTTCAGCTTCGCCTTCTTGATAAGGTCCCCGTACTGGTGGGCCAGCAGGTGCGACTGGATCTGGCTGATCGTATCCACCGTCACGTTCACGACGATCAGCAGACTGGTACCGCCCAGGAACAGCGGAATCCCCGTCTGCGCGATCATGTATTCGGGCAGCACGCAGACCAGCGTGAGGTAGGCGGCGCCCACCACAGTGATACGCGTAAGCACGTAGTCGAGATATTCCGAGGTGCGCTTGCCAGGGCGGATACCGGGGATGAACCCGCCATTTTTCTTGAGGTTTTCCGCAGTCTCTTCCGGGTTGAACACAACCGCGGTGTAGAAGAAGCAGAAGAACACGATCAGCGCGGCATACAGCAGCATGTAGATCGGCTGCCCGTGCTGGAGGTAGAAGTTCAGCGTGTAGATCGTGCTGCCCAGCGTACTGTCCGGATCGACCGAATTGCCCGCGAACTGGCTGATCGTCAGCGGCAGCAGCAGCAGCGAGCTGGCGAAGATCGGCGGGATCACGCCCGAGGTGTTGATCTTCAGCGGCAGGTGGCTGCGATCCGCCTGCATCATGCCGCGCTGCGTCGCGCGCTTGGGATACTGGATCAGCAGGCGGCGCTGCGCACGCTCCATGAAGGAGATGAACAGGATAAGCCCGACGATCATCACGATGAAGCCGATGATGATCCCCGGCCCGATCGCTCCGGTGCGTCCGCCTTCGAACATGTTGCTCGCAAAGCTGGGGAACTGGGCGACGATGCCGGCCATGATGATGAGCGAGACGCCGTTGCCGATCCCGCGTGCGGTGATCTGCTCACCGATCCACAGCAGCAGCATGGTGCCGCCGACCAGGCTGATGACCGCGCCGATGCGGAACATGATGCCGGGGTCGACGACCGCCTGCAGGCCGCTCTGCGCGCCGTAGCTTTCGAGCCCGGTGGCGAGGAAGTAGCCCTGGATGACGCACAGGAACACGGTGCCGTAGCGGGTGTACTGGTTGAGCTTCTGGCGCCCGGTCGCGCCTTCCTTCTTCAGCGCCATCAGCGTGGGATGCAGGGCCGAGGCCATCTGCACCACGATGGAGGCGGTGATGTAGGGCATCACGCCGAGCGCGATGAGGCTCATGCGCTCAAGGCTGCCACCCGAGAAGGTGTTGAAAAGGTCCAGCACCCCGCCGCGCGTCTGATCGTACAGGTCGCCCAGGATCTGCGGGTTGACGCCCGGCAGCGGAACGAAGCTGAGGAAGCGGAAAACGATCAGCGCAACGATCGTGAACCAGATCCGCTGGCGCAGCTCGGTCGCCTTGGAGAAGTTGGCCAAGCTGAGGTTGGACGCGAGATTATCGGCGCGTGATGCCATGGGGAATTATCGATCCTGCATTTGTCGGCGGCCCGCGGCCGCCCCCGTCGCGCAGTAGATAGGATGCGGGTCGGCCCTTGTCGAACCCCCCGCATCCAAATGCGTGTCAGTCGGCCTTTTCGGCGGCCTTGGCAGGCTTCTTCGGCGCAAGGACTTCCACCTTGCCTCCAGCCTTCTCGACCGCTTCGATGGCGCCCTTGCTGGCGCCGGCAACCTTGAAGGTCGCCTTGGTGGTCAGCTCGCCCTTGGCAAGCAGACGCACGCCGTCCTTGCCGCCACGCGCGAGGCCCGCGGCCTTGAGCGCTGCGTGGTCGATGTCCTTCTTGGCATCGAGCTTCTTGGCGTCGATGAACTTCTGCACCATGCCGATGTTCACCTCGGCATAGTCCTTGCCGAAGGGATTGTTGAAGCCGCGCTTCGGGATCCGCATGTGTAGCGGCATCTGGCCGCCTTCGAAGCCCTTGATGGCCACGCCTTCACGGCTCTTCTGGCCCTTCTGGCCGCGTGCCGCGGTCTTGCCCTTGCCCGAACCGATGCCCCGGCCCACGCGCATCTTGCGGTGACGGGCGCCTTCGTTGTCGCGGATGTCGTTCAGTTTAAATGCCATGAGTGCACTCGCTTTCGCTTTTCTTCGCGCTGATAAAAATGGAAGCGGCCCGCTACTATGAGCAGGCCGCCGCCGTCAATTGTTGTTGCAGAGGGGCTTAGCCCTCCACCACCTCGACCATGTGCGGCAGCTTTGCGATTGCACCGCGCACTTCGGGGGTATCTTCCAGCTCGACCACCCGGTGCATTTTGCCCAGGCCCAGGCCGACGAGGATCTTCTTCTGCGATTCGGGGCGCCGGATGGGCGAACCGATCTGCTTGAGCTTGATCTTGGCCATCGGTGATTACTCCACTACCGCCGCGGCATCCGCCTCGGCTTCGGCTTCACTCGCGCCCGGATTGCCACGTGCGAGCAGATCGGCAACCTTCTTGCCCCGACGCTGAGCCACCGACTTGGGCGAGCTCTGGTTCTGGAGCGCGGCGAAGGTCGCGCGGATCATGTTGTAGGGGTTCGACGTGCCGACCGACTTGGTCACGACGTCGGACACGCCCAGGCTTTCGAACACGGCGCGCATCGGACCACCGGCGATAATGCCGGTACCCGGAGGCGCGGTCCGCACGGTCACCTTGCCGGCACCGAAACGGCCCTTGCCGTCGTGGTGCAGCGTGCGGCCTTCCTTCAGCGCGACGCGGATCATCTGCTTGCGCGCAGAGGCCGAAGCCTTGCTGATCGCCTCGGGCACTTCGCGGGCCTTGCCGTGGCCGAAGCCAACGCGGCCCTGGCCGTCGCCAACCACCACGAGAGCGGCGAAACCGAAGCGCTTACCGCCCTTCACCGTCTTCGAAACGCGGTTGATGTGCACCAGCTTTTCGATGATGCCGTCGTCTTCTTCCTCGCGCTTGCCACGACGATCGTCGCGACCACGGCCACGACCGCGTCCACCGCGATCACCGCCGCCGCGATTGTCACGGCCACCACGGCCCTGACGCTCGCGCGGCTGGCCTTCGGCGCCCTGCGCGGGGCTCTGGTTGTCGGCCGCTTCGGAAGGCGTATCGGCGATTGCCGGCTCTTCCTTGGTCACCGCGTGCTCGGTTTCCGCTTCGGCAACACCGGAATCGGCCTTGGCCTTCGCGACCTCGGGCGTTTCGGGAACGCCGGGCGCCTGCTCGGGCGTCGCTTCGGTGTTTTCGTTCTTTTCGTCAGCCATCATCAGAACTCCAGCCCGCCTTCGCGGGCGGCATCGGCCAGCGCCTTCACGCGGCCATGAAACAGGAACCCGCCGCGGTCGAACACGACATTGGTCACACCCGCCTTCTTGGCGGCGTCGGCGATGTTCGAGCCGACCGTCTTGGCGGCGTCGATATTCGCGGTCGTGCCCTTCACGCCCAGCGTCGATGCGCTGGCGAGCGTCTTGCCCGCCGCATCGTCGATGATCTGCGCGTAGATGTGCTTGCCCGTGCGGTGGACCGACAGACGCGGCTTGCCACCGGCATTCTTGCGCAGCGCAGTGCGGACGCGCTGGCGGCGGCGTTCAAAGAGAGAAAGCTTTGCCATCTTACTTCTTCTTCCCTTCCTTGCGGAAGATGTACTCGCCCTGGTACTTGATACCCTTGCCCTTGTAGGGTTCGGGCTTGCGCCAGCGGCGGATTTCGGCGGCGAACTGGCCAACGGACTGCTTGTCGATACCGCTGATGATGACCGTGGTCTGATCGGGCGTTTCCACCTTCAGGCCTTCGGGCACATCGAGATCGACATCATGCGAATAGCCGAGCTGAAGCTTCAGCTTCTTGCCCTGCGCCTGCGCACGATAACCGACACCGGAAATCTGCAGCGTCTTGGAAAAGCCTTCCGTCACGCCTTCGACCAGGTTGGACACCATCGTGCGCTGCATGCCCCAGTGGCTGCGCGCAGGCTTGGTGTCGTTGACCGGGTCGACCGCGATCTGGCCGTCTTCCAGCTTGTAGGACACGAGATCGGACAGACCCATGGTGAGCGTGCCCTTGGGGCCCTTCACCGACAGGATGCCGTTATCGATCTTGGCCTCGACCCCGCTCGGGATCGCGACCGGACGTTTGCCGATGCGGCTCATCAGAACACCTCCGCCAGCACTTCGCCACCGACGTTCTGGCTGCGCGCTTCGGCATCCGAGAGCACGCCGCGCGGCGTCGAGACGATGGTGATGCCAAGGCCGTTGCGCACCGTCGGCAGCTCGCGGCTGGCCGAATAGATGCGCCGTCCCGGCTTGGACACGCGGGCGACATGCTTGATCGCAGGTTCGCCTTCGAAATATTTCAGTTCGATCCGCAGCGCCTTGTGCTTGCCGCTCTCGTCTTCGGTGTAGCCACGGATGTAGCCTTCACGCTGAAGCACTTCGAGGACGTTTGCACGCAGCTTGGATGCAGGCGACAGAACGGAGTCCTTCTTCGCCTGCTGGCCGTTACGGATACGGGTGAGCATATCACCCAGGGGATCGGTCATCGCCATGGTCTAATCCTCACCAGCTCGACTTGGTCAGGCCGGGAATCAGGCCCTTGTTGCCCAGATTCCGCAGCTCGATGCGGTTGATGCCGAACTTGCGGTAGTAGCCGCGCGGGCGGCCCGTGGTGGAACAGCGGTTGCGCACCCGGGTCGGGTTCGCGTTGCGCGGAATTTCAGCCATCTTGAGGCGCGCGATCAGCCGCTCGCTTTCGTCGAGCGACGTATCGTCGGCAATCGCCTTCAGCTTCGCGTACTTGTCCGCGTACTTCTTGACGAGAGCCTTGCGCTTCTCGTTCTTGTTGATGGAACTCAGTTTCGCCATTGGACTTAAGCTCTCTTCGTTTCTTGCGTCATCGGGCAACGGCTCACGCCGCTTCCTTCTCTTCGTCGGCCTTTGCTTCGGCCGGGAACGGGAAACCGAACAGGCGCAGCAGTTCGCGTGCTTCCTCGTCGGTCTTCGCGGTGGTGGTCACGATGATATCCATGCCCCGGACCTTCTCGATCTGGTCGTAGGAAATCTCGGGGAAGATGATCTGCTCCTTCAGACCCATGGCGTAGTTGCCACGGCCATCGAAGCTCTTCGGATTGAGACCACGGAAGTCGCGGATGCGCGGCATCGCGACCGTCACCAGACGATCGAGGAATTCGTACATCCGGTCACGCCGCAGCGTCACCTTGCAGCCGATCGGCATGCCTTCACGCAGCTTGAACTGCGCGATGGACTTCTTGGCCTTGGTGATGACGGGCTTCTGGCCCGCGATCAGCGCCATTTCTTCGGCTGCGGTCTGGACCTTCTTCTTGTCCTGGCTCGCTTCGCCCACACCCATGTTGAGCGTGATCTTTTCGAGCCGGGGCACTTCGAGACGGTTCTTGTAGCCGAACTTCTCGGTCATCGCCTTGACGATCTGCTCGTCGTAGCGGGCCTTCATGCGGGGGGTATAATCAGCCATCGATGGTCTCTCCGGACTTGACCGCAACGCGCACCTTCTTGCCGTCGCGTTCTTCGATACGGACACGCGTAGGCGCCCCGTCCTTCGGGTCGGCAACTGCGACCTTCGCGATGTTCATCGGCGCTTCGTAGCGGTCGATGCCGCCCTGCGGGTTCGCTTGCGAGGGCTTGCGGTGACGGGCGATCATGTTGACGCCTTCCACCACGACCTTGCCGTCCTTCGGCAGGACCTTGGCGACCGTACCGGTCTTGCCCTTGTCCTTGCCCGAAAGCACGACGACATTGTCGCCCTTCTTGATCTTCGCCATGCCCATTACAGCACCTCCGGTGCGAGCGAGATGATCTTCATGAAGCCGCGGCCGCGCAGTTCGCGCACCACCGGGCCGAAGATACGGGTGCCGATCGGCTCCTCGCTCTTGTTCACGAGTACGGCCGCGTTCGAATCGAAGCGGATCACGCTGCCATCGGCGCGGCGGACATCCTTCTTCGTGCGCACGATCACCGCGCGGTGAACGTCGCCCTTCTTCACTTTGGCACGCGGCTGGGCTTCCTTCACGGAAACCACGATCACGTCCCCGACACTCGCGAAACGGCGCTTGGAGCCGCCCAGCACCTTGATGCACTGGACGCGCTTTGCGCCGCTGTTATCCGCGACGTCGAGATTGGACTGCATCTGGATCATCGATCCGGTTCCTTCTCAATGGCTTGCCAGAACCAGTCTGGCAGTTCCTTTAACGTCTAACTTAGTCGGCCGTACCGGGAGTGGCTTCCGCCACGTCCAGATTGGCTTCGACCGCCTGCACGCCGCCCGAGACGACCCGGTCCTTGACGGCCCAGGTCTTGGTCTTCGAGATCGGCTTGGTTTCCTCGATCCGCACGATGTCGCCGAGTTCGTACTCGTTCTTCTCGTCGTGGGCGTGGTACTTCTTCGAACGGCGGATGATCTTGCCGTAGAGCGGGTGCTTCACCTTACGCTCGACCAGCACGGTCACCGTCTTGTCGGTCTTGGTAGAAGTGACCGTCCCGATAAGGATACGCTTGGGCATAGTCTACTCCTTACGCCTTGCTTTTCGCGGCAGCGGCGCGGGTGCGCTCGTTCTGCAGCGTCTTGATGCGCGCGATCGTGCGGCGGACTTCCTGCACGCGAGCGGGGCGCTCAAGCTGGTTGGTCGCGGCCTGAAAGCGCAGGTTGAACGCCTCACGCTTGAGCTCGGTGAGCTCGGCGGTCAGCTGGTCGTCGCTCTTCTGGCGAAGGTCTTCGGTGTTGCTCACTTTTCGCCTTTCAGGTGGGATTGGTCACCAAGACGCGCCACCACCTTTGTCTTGATCGGCAGCTTCATCGCGGCACGCTCGAACGCTTCCGCGGCCAGCGGACCCGACACGCCGTCGAGTTCGAACAGGATGCGGCCCGGCTTCACGCGGGCGGCCCAGTATTCGACCGAGCCCTTGCCCTTACCCTGCCGGACTTCCGCAGGCTTCTTCGACACCGGCACATCCGGGAACACGCGGATCCACAGGCGCCCCTGGCGCTTCATGTGACGCGTGATCGCACGGCGAGCAGCCTCGATCTGGCGAGCGGTGATCCGCTCGGGTTCCATCGCCTTCAGTCCGTAGGAGCCGAAGTTGAGTTCGGTACCGCCCTTGGCATTGCCATGGATCTTGCCCTTGAAGGCCTTGCGATACTTGGTTCGTTTGGGTTGCAGCATGGTTCTTTCCTAATCCTGCAATCAGCGCGCCGGGCGCACGCCGGAGGTCTGTGCCTCCATCATCAGACGATCCTGCGCGGTCGGATCATGCGCAAGGATTTCGCCTTTGAAGATCCAGCACTTGATGCCGATGATGCCGTATGCGGTCAGCGCCTCGGCTTCGGCATAGTCGACATTGGCACGCAGCGTGTGGAGCGGAACGCGGCCCTCGCGGTACCACTCCACGCGGGCGATTTCCGCACCGCCGAGACGGCCGCCGCACACGATCTTGATGCCTTCGGCACCCAGACGCAGAGCGGACTGCACGGCGCGCTTCATCGCACGGCGGAAGGCCACGCGGCGCACCAGCTGATCGGCAATGCCCTGCGCGACGAGCTTGGCATCGACTTCCGGCTTGCGGATCTCGACGATGTTCAGCTTCACTTCGCTCTCGGTCATGCCGGCGAGCTTGGTGCGCAGCTTCTCGATATCCGCGCCCTTCTTGCCGATGATGACACCGGGGCGGGCGGCAAAGATGGAGATGCGGCACAGCTTGGCCGGACGCTCGATCACGACCTTCGAGATCGCGGCCTGCGGCAGCGAATCGACGATGTGCTTGCGGATCTCGATGTCTTCCTTGAGCAGCTTGGCATAGTCGCGCCCTTCGGCGTACCAACGGCTGTCCCAGGTGCGGTTGATCTGCAGGCGCAGACCGATCGGATTGCTCTTCTGACCCATCTTACGCTTCCTCGACTTCGCGCACGACAATGCGCAGGCGGCTGAAGGGCTTCAGGATGCGGGTCGACTTGCCGCGACCGCGCGTCATGAACCGCTTCATGGTGATCGACTTGCCCACGCTTGCTTCGGCGACGACCAGCGAGTCGACGTCGAGATCGTGGTTGTTCTCGGCATTGGCGATTGCCGACGCGAGCACCTTGCTCGCGTCCTTGGCCATCGCCTTCTTCGAAAAGGCGAGGATGTTCATCGCCTCTTCGGCCTTCTTGCCGCGGATCAGCTCGGCAACGAGGTTCAGCTTCTGGGCCGACCCACGGATCGTGGTGCCGACGGCCAGCGCCTCGTTATCGGCGACGCGGCGCGGAGCTTTCTGCTTGCTCATCAGCGCTTGCCTTTCTTGTCGGCAGCATGGCCCGGGAAGGTGCGCGTGGGCGCGAATTCACCGAGCTTGTGACCGACCATCTCTTCGGAGACGGAGACCGGGATAAACTTGTGGCCGTTGTAGACGTTGAACGTCAGCCCAACGAACTGCGGCAGGATGGTGGAGCGGCGCGACCAGGTCTTGATCGGCGCGGTGCTGGCCTTTTCCTGTGCATCCTCTGCCTTCTTGAGAAGGCTGAGTTCCACAAACGGACCTTTCCAAACGGAACGTGCCATTGCTGCGATTACCTCTTCTTCTTCGCGTGGCGCGAACGGATGATCATCTTGTCCGTCTGCTTGTTCTTGCGGGTACGGGCGCCCTTGGTCGGCTTGCCCCACGGGGTCACCGGATGGCGGCCGCCGCTGGTCTTGCCTTCACCACCGCCGTGGGGGTGATCGACCGGGTTCTTTGCGACACCGCGAGTCAGCGGACGGCGGCCCTTCCAGCGGGTGCGACCGGCCTTGCCGAAGTTCTGGTTCTGGTTGTCGGGGTTCGAAACCGCGCCAACCGTACCCATGCAATCGGCGCGCAGGTAACGCTGCTCGCCCGAGTTGAGGCGAACGATGACCATGCCGCGGTCACGACCGACCAGCTGCACGTAGGCACCGGCCGAACGCGCGATCTGGCCACCCTTGCCCGGCTTCATCTCCACATTGTGGATGATGGTGCCGACCGGCATGTTGCCCAGCGGCATCGCGTTGCCAGGCTTGGTGTCGACACGCTCGCCAGCCACCACCTTGTCGCCAACGGCAAGCCGCTGCGGCGCGATGATGTAGGCCAGCTCTTCGTCGGCATACTTGATCAGCGCGATGAAGGCAGTGCGGTTGGGATCGTACTCGATCCGCTCAACGGTGCCTTCGACGTCCCACTTGCGGCGCTTGAAGTCGATGTAACGATACTTCTGCTTGTGACCGCCCGCGATCCCGCGACTGGTGACGTGGCCCTTGTTGTTGCGACCGCCCGTCTTGCGCTTGCCTTCGGTAAGCGTCTTGACCGGCGAACCCTTGTAGAGCCCGGACTTGTCGACCAGGATCAGGCCGCGACGGGCCGGGCTGGTCGGTTTGTAGTTCTTGAGTGCCATGGTTCCGTCCTAGCTCCTCAGACGCCGCTCGTGACGTCGATGGAATCGCCGTCCTTAAGCGTCACGATCGCCTTCTTCACGTCGTTGCGACGATAGGGCTTGCCCCGCCAGCGCTTGACCTTGCCCTTGGTCACGATGGTGTTCACGCCCGCGACCTTCACGTCGAACAGCGCTTCCACCGCTTCGCGGATCTGCGGCTTCGTGGCGTCGTTCGACACCTTGAAGACCACCGCGTTGTTCTCGCTCGCAAGCGTGGACTTCTCGGTGATGTGCGGCGCGAGAATCACGTCGTAGTGCCGCGCGTCGATTTCCTGCTTCTTAGCCATTGAAGCGCGCCTCCAGCTTTTCGACCGCGTCCTTGGTGAGGACCAGCGTGTCGTGCTTCAGGATGTCGTACACGTTGGCGCCGATCGCCGGCATCACGTTCACGCCCGGAAGGTTACCGGCAGCGCGCGCGAAATCTTCGTTCACACTCTCGCCGTCGATCACCAGAACCTTGCCGTTCCAGCCCGCCTTGTCGAAGTGGCCTTTCAGCGCCTTCGTCTTGGCGTCCTTCAGCTCAAGACTATCGACAACCACCAGGCCGTCCCTGGCCTTGGTGCTGAGCGCCATCTTGAGGCCGAGCGAACGGATCTTCTTGTTCAGCGACATGTTGAAGTCGCGCTTGCGCGCGCCGTGCGCCTTGCCGCCGCCGATGAAGATCGGCGCGCCGCGATCGCCGTGGCGAGCGCCGCCCGAACCCTTCTGACGGCCGAACTTCTTGCCGGTGCGGGCCACGTCCGAACGCTCGCGCGTCGGGCGCGCGGTCGCACGGCGGTTCCACAGCTGCCAGGTGACGACCCGGTGAAGAATGTCGGCCCGGGGCTCCACCCCGAACACGGCATCGTTCAGCTCGATATCACCCGAGCCCTTGCCGCCATCGATTTTCTGTATCGCGATCTTCACGATCAGGACTCCTTGCCTTCGGTGTCGTCGCTCTCGGCGCCGGCATCCTGCTGCTGCATCAGCTTTTCCTGCTGCTCGGGCGTGACTTCGGTGTGCACTTCGTGCTCCGCCGCGGTCTCGACCAGGCCGGCATCCGCTTCCTCGTGCTCGATCTCGTCGGCATTGCGACGCATCGCACCAGGGAACGGCGCATCGGCCGGCATCGGCAGCTTCACTGCATCGGCCACCAGCATCCAGCTGTTCTTCGCGCCGGGCACCGAGCCCTTGACGAACAGCAGGCCACGCTCGGAGTCCGTGCGGACGATCTCGAGGTTCTGCTGCGTGCGCTGACGGTCGCCCATGTGGCCGGCCATCTTCTTGTTCTTGAACACGCGGCCGGGATCCTGGCGGTTACCGGTCGAACCGTGCGAACGGTGCGACAGCGAAACGCCGTGCGTGGCACGCAGACCGCCGAAGCCCCAGCGCTTCATGGCACCGGCAAAGCCCTTGCCCTGCGTGTAGCCGGACACGTCGACCTTCTGGCCCGCAATGAAGTGATCGGCGGTGATCGTCGCGCCGACGGGAAGAAGGCCTTCCTCGTTCTCGACACGGAATTCCGCGACCTTCATCTTCAGGCCCACTTCCGCCTTCGCGAAAGCTTCGCGCTGCGGCTTGTTGACATTCTTCTGCTTCGCTTCGCCCGAACCGACCTGGACGGACCAGTAGCCGTCGCGGTCCTGGGTGCGGTTGCCGGTGACCTGACAGCCTTCCAGCGCCAGAACGGTTACGGGCACGTGCCGTCCGTCCTCCTGGAAGAGGCGGGTCATCCCGACTTTTTTCGCGATCACGCCTGTGCGCATCGTCTTGAACTCCTAAACAGAGGCACCCCGGCCCATCCGAGGTGCTTGCGGGCCGTTTTCAACGGCCCCAGCCCAAATTGTGATGCGTCGCCCCGTCCGGGCTGATTGCGCGCCTGGGAACAGGAGCGCGAGACGGGGGACGCAGACCCGGCCTGATTCCCGAAGGAATGGTCCGGCGGTATCCCGATGTCTTGCCTGGCCTTGCGGCCCGGCGGGGCTATCGAGCGCCCCGAAACTTCCCTGCCCGCTTAACGTCCGGCAGGAGGACGGAAAACCCGAGTCGCTTAAGCGAGCTTGATTTCCACATTCACGCCCGCAGCGAGGTCCAGCTTCATCAGCGCGTCGACCGTCTGGGCGTTGGGCTGCACGATGTCGAGCAGCCGCTTGTAGGTGCGAACCTCGAACTGCTCGCGCGACTTCTTGTCGATGTGCGGGCCGCGGTTCACGGTGAACTTCTCGATGCGCGTCGGCAGGGGAATAGGTCCACGGATGAGTGCGCCGGTGCGGCGTGCAGTATCCGCGATCTCGCCCGTTGCCTGGTCGAGCACGCGGTGGTCGAAGGCCTTGAGGCGAATACGGATATTCTGTGCGTCCATGTCCTAGTCTACCGATGCGAAAGAGCCGAGGGCTTAAAGCCCCAAAAATAAAGAACCGCCCCACCCAACCGAAGTTCTCGGTGAGGGGCGGCCCCCGTGAAATCTGACCGGCGGAGGAACGAATCCCCCGCCGGTGCAGGCGCCTATATTAGACGGTGATCTTGCTGACAACCCCCGAACCGACGGTCCGGCCACCTTCGCGGATTGCGAAGCGCAGGCCTTCGTCCATCGCGATCGGCGCGATCAGCTTCACGCCGATCGTCACGTTGTCGCCCGGCATGACCATCTCGGTGCCCTCGGGGAGGATCACTTCGCCGGTCACGTCGGTGGTGCGGAAGTAGAACTGCGGGCGGTAGTTGGCGAAGAACGGCGTGTGACGGCCACCTTCGTCCTTCGACAGCACGTAGACTTCGGCGCTGAATTCGGTGTGCGGCGTAACCGAACCCGGCTTCGCGAGCACCTGGCCACGCTCCACGTCTTCACGGGCAACGCCGCGAATCAGCGCACCGATGTTGTCGCCGGCTTCACCGCGATCGAGCAGCTTCCGGAACATTTCGACGCCGGTGACGGTCGTCTTGGTGGTGTCCTTGATGCCGACGATTTCGACTTCGTCGCCCACGTTCACAACGCCGGTTTCGACACGGCCGGTCACAACCGTACCACGACCCGAGATCGAGAACACGTCTTCGATCGGCATCAGGAAGTCCTGATCCACCGGACGGTCGGGCTGCGGGATGTGCTCGTCAACGGCCTTCATCAGCTCGATGATCGAATCCTTGCCGATGTTGTCGTCGCGACCTTCGAGAGCAGCCAGGGCCGAACCCTTGATGATCGGAATATTGTCGCCGTCGAAATCGTATTCGCTAAGCAGCTCGCGCACTTCCAGTTCGACCAGCTCGAGGATTTCCTCGTCGTCGACCTGGTCGACCTTGTTCAGGTACACCACCAGCGCCGGCACGCCGACCTGACGCGAAAGCAGGATGTGCTCGCGGGTCTGCGGCATGGGGCCGTCGGCGGCGTTCACAACCAGGATCGCGCCGTCCATCTGCGCCGCGCCGGTGATCATGTTCTTCACATAGTCGGCGTGGCCGGGGCAGTCGACGTGCGCGTAGTGGCGCGCTTCGGTTTCGTATTCGACGTGCGCGGTCGAAATCGTGATGCCGCGCTCGCGCTCTTCGGGAGCCTTGTCGATGTTAGCGAAATCGACAGCCGCGCCGCCGTAGGTTTCAGCCATCACCTTGGTGATCGCCGCGGTCAGCGTGGTCTTGCCGTGGTCGACGTGACCGATGGTGCCGATGTTACAGTGCGGCTTGTTCCGCTCGAACTTTTCCTTCGCCATTTTCTCTAATTACCTCTGTCTGAAATGGGATTTGTGCGGGGAAAAGGCGGCGCCCGCTCAAAATCAGGCGCCGCCCCTAGACCTATCGCTCGCCTTAGGCAAGCTTCTCCTTGACCTCTGCCGCAACGTTTGCGGGCACTTCGTCGTAGTGCGAGAACTGCATCGAGTACTGCGCACGACCCTGCGTGAACGAACGCAGCTCGTTCACGTAGCCGAACATGTTGGCCAGCGGCACGAATGCCTCGACCGCCTGGGCGTTACCGCGGCTGTCGGTGCCCTGGATCTGGCCACGACGGCTGTTGAGGTCGCCGATGACGTCGCCCAGATAATCTTCCGGGGTCACGACTTCGACCTTCATCACCGGCTCCAGCAGCTTGATGCCCGCCTTCTGCGCGGCTTCACGCATTGCGCCGCGCCCGGTGATTTCGAATGCCACGGTGCTCGAGTCGACGTCATGATATTTACCGTCGATCAGGCGGATCGTGAAGTCGATGATCGGGAAGCCGACCAGATGGCCGCTCTCGGCCTGCTCGCGCATGCCCTTCTCCACCGACGGGATGTATTCGCGCGGGATGTTACCGCCCTTGATCTCGTCTTCGAAGATGACACCCTGGCCGCGTTCGCCGGGAACGACGACAACCTTGGCTTCACCGAACTGGCCCGAACCACCCGACTGCTTCTTGTGGGTGTAGGTCACTTCGACTTCGCGGGCGAGCGATTCGCGGTAGGCCACCTGCGGCGCACCGACATTCGCTTCGACCTTGAACTCGCGCTTCATGCGATCGACCAGGATGTCGAGGTGAAGCTCGCCCATCCCCTTGATGATCGTCTGACCCGATTCGTGATCGGTCGTGACACGGAAGCTGGGGTCCTCGGCAGCCAGGCGGTTGAGCGCGACGCCCATCTTTTCCTGGTCGGCCTTGGTCTTGGGCTCCACCGACAGCTCGATGACCGGATCGGGGAATTCCATCCGCTCCAGGATGATCGGCTTGGCCGGGTCGCACAGCGTGTCGCCCGTGGTGGTTTCCTTGAGGCCCGCGATGGCGACGATGTCGCCGGCGAAGCCCTCTTCGATGTCCTCGCGGTTGTTGGAATGCATCAGCAGCATGCGGCCGATCTTTTCCTTCTTCTCCTTGACGGAGTTGAGGACCGAACCCTTGGTCAGCTTGCCCGAGTAGATGCGCGTGAAGGTGAGTGAGCCCACGAACGGGTCGTTCATGATCTTGAACGCCAGCGCCGCGAACGGCTCGTCGTCCGAGCTCTTGCGGGTCGCTTCCTCGTCGCTGTCGGGCAGCACGCCCTTGATCGGCGGGACGTCGAGCGGGCTCGGCATGTAGTCGACCACCGCGTCGAGCAGGGGCTGCACGCCCTTGTTCTTGAACGCGGAGCCACACAGTACCGGCACGAAGGCGCGGTCCATGGTGCCCTTGCGAATCAGCTTCTTGAGCGTCGCAGCATCCGGCTCGTTGCCCTCGAGGTACGCTTCCATGACATCGTCGTCCTGCTCGACGGCGGTCTCGATCAGCTTCTCGCGGTATTCGGCAGCCTTGTCGGCCATGTCGGCGGGGATCTCGACGTGCTTGTACGTCGCACCCAGGCCTTCCGATTCCCAGATGATTGCGCGGTTGTTCACCAGATCGACAACGCCCTGCAGGTCACTTTCCGCGCCGATCGGCAGGTAGAGCACCAGCGGGGTCGCGCCGAGGCGATCGATGATCGACTGCACGCAGTAGTAGAAGTCGGCGCCGGTGCGGTCGAGCTTGTTGATGAAGCACATCCGGGGGACGCCGTACTTGTCGGCCTGGCGCCATACGGTTTCGGACTGCGGCTCCACGCCGGCAACGCCGTCGAACACCGCCACGGCACCGTCGAGCACGCGCAGCGAGCGTTCGACTTCAATCGTGAAGTCGACGTGGCCGGGCGTGTCGATGATGTTGATCCGGTGCTTGTCCGTGTTCGCGCGCAGCGCTTCGGGATCGGACATCGGGTCCATCGTGGGGTCTTCGGCGTTCCAGAACGTGGTGGTCGCGGCCGAGGTGATGGTGATCCCGCGTTCCTGCTCCTGCTCCATC
>DFQH01000001.1:607582-763562 GCA_002377695.1 Citromicrobium sp. UBA3494
TCCTGCTCCATCCAGTCCATCGTCGCGGCACCATCGTGCACTTCGCCGATCTTGTAGGACTTGCCGGTGTAATACAGAATACGCTCGGTCGTGGTGGTCTTGCCGGCATCGATGTGCGCCATGATGCCGATATTGCGATAGCGCTCCAGCGGATAGTCGCGGGCCATTGTCAATTCCTCGGAAAGGTCAGAGTGAGGGGGAGCCGGGTAAGCTGCACCCCATATGGGTCTTTATGTGACCGGATAAAGACGCGCCCGCCGCATGGCACGCGCGCCCTGACCCGATAATTACCAGCGGTAGTGGCTGAACGCGCGGTTCGCATCCGCCATGCGGTGCGTGTCTTCGCGCTTCTTGACCGCGTTGCCGCGATTGTTCGCCGCATCCATCAGCTCGCCCGAGAGGCGCGCGCTCATGGTGGTTTCGGGGCGACCGCGCGAGGCGGTGATCAGCCAGCGGATCGCCAGCGCCTGCGCACGCTCGGGGCGCACTTCCACGGGCACCTGGTAGGTCGCACCACCGACACGGCGGCTGCGCACTTCGACCTGCGGCTTGATGTTGTCCAGCGCGGCGTGGAACAGCTCCACCGGGTTCGCCTTGGCCTTCGCTTCGACGGTGTCGAGCGCGGTGTAGACGATCTTTTCGGCAACCGCCTTCTTACCGTCATACATCAGGTTGTTCATGAACTTCGAGAGCACCAGATCCTTGAACTTGGGATCGGGCAGGATTTCCCGCTTCTCCGGGCGACGACGACGACTCATTTCAGTGTCTCCAAAATTCTCAAATTCGTCACCCCGGACCTGATCCGGGGTCCCGCTTCGATTGCCCCACGCGGAGGAAGAAGCGGGACCCCCGCATGCGCGGGGATGACGGGAAAAGGCTTACTTCGGCCGCTTGGCACCATACTTGGAGCGCGACTGCTTGCGGTCCTTGACGCCCTGCGTGTCGAGCACGCCGCGCAGCACGTGGTAGCGCACACCGGGAAGGTCGCGCACACGGCCGCCGCGGATCAGCACGACCGAGTGCTCCTGCAGGTTGTGGCCTTCACCCGGAATGTAGCTGATGACTTCGCGCTGGTTGGTCAGGCGAACCTTGGCCACCTTGCGCAGAGCCGAGTTCGGCTTCTTCGGGGTCGTCGTGTAGACGCGCGTGCAGACGCCGCGCTTCTGCGGGTTCTGCTCCATCGCAGGGACCTTCGACTTGGCCTTCTGCGGCGTGCGGCCCTTGCGGACCAGCTGGTTGATCGTCGGCATTAAATTCTCTCTTCTGCCTGTTGGTTTCGTGCGAGGCCTCGCCAACCCCGCCCATCCTGAGCTTGCCTGCCCCCGCCAAGGCGGGGGTCGAAGCAAGCTTAGGGCAAGCGGAACGAGAGCGAGCCCCCATTTCCATGGGTGGCTTCGCGCTTGCATTCGAATGGAGTGTGTCGGGGTCGTGCAGGCAAGCGGGGCGAAGCGCGCATAAGGGCACCGCCTGGCGAGACTGTCGCACGAGCCTGAAACGCTCCACCCGAATGCGCCCGCAAGGGACCACCCGGATTACTTTGACGGCTGCCCAGCCCTGGTGGGGCTCCGAAAAACGAAAAGGCCATCGCGAGTCGCGACAGCCCCGGGACATAACCGGCAATGTTCAGCTCTATAAGCCTTGGCGGGAGCTAGCCCTCGCCTCGGTTGGTGGTGCGCTTAGTTGGATTTGGGGGTGGGGTCAAGGGATCTGCTCGTCGGCTGAACCGTATGACCAGAGCGATATTTCACGGTCGCCTTCCTTCCGAACTATCGACCAGCGCGAGAATCCGGACTTCTCGTACTTATCAACATCAGAGTTTACCTCAAGGTCGGTAGCGATCTGGAGAAAAATCGGCCTAGGAACGGACGAAAAGCTGTTCTTCGCCTGAATCCCCAGTATGCCACCTGAAGTATAAAGGAGGCCCACACTTTCGCTAGAAAAAGATAGATCAACGACACTCTGAGGGTCTACCCGAAATGCGATTTCTGGCACCACAAACCCCGATATTTGCTCGGCCGAATCACGAGCTAGAATCTCAAAATTATACCGCTCCCCAAGATGCACCCCTATAAAGTCGCGAAAGCTAGGGACACCGTTCGGCAGAAGTAGGAGTGGCGATCCATAGGAAGCATCACAGAACATTATAGAGTTCTGCTTAACCTCAGAGGCACGCGCGGAAAAACCCCATTCTACTGGTATTTTCATCATCTCACCTGCCCGCCTGCCGACGTCGCATCACCGTCGTAAGATCATCCGCCATCTTCTTCGCCTCATGTCGCAACGCAGCTCGTGGAAAATCAGGAGGACTTAAATGAACTTCCCCGGGCTTCTCCCCGAAATATGAACTTCCTAACGTAACCGAGCCAGACTTTTCGTCGAACTCGTCTCTTTTCTTCCAAGAAACGTAGTCCGCCCCTTCGATCTTTGTTGACAGAACCAGCCGGCTAAGTCTGTTAGAGGAGTCGATATGATCTAGAACAGATGATACTACTCCGAAGATGGATCGAAATTTGTCTTGAACATATTCTTCGATAATTACTGGTAAGCCGTGTCCAGCAGTCTGCAAGTTTGTAGACACCGCGATATGACCAGACTCATTTAAACGGAAGAGACTCCCGTTTTCCTGACGCAAAATCAGCGAGTCGTCAGAATTGGTGATCTGCGTCCCAGAACTCATATCGAGAATCGCCCCCGGTCCGAATAGGCATAATTTCGAAACCTCATCGCGCAGCGCCTCTGCCTCAATTTCCGAAGGACGCAGAATTTGACGAATGGGGCCTCCGACCAAGGCAAGCCTGAGCTGAGGCCCTCTGGAAGAATGGTATCCCGCATCCGGCATTTCTAGCATTTGATCAGCGATCGAAATAAGCTCGGACGTATTGACCGGAGTACTCGCAACGCTCAATTCATGTTCGTGTATTGCCCTTGTGACTTTCGCTTGCAAATCAGTTGCTGACGAGAATTGCACACGAAACCTCCCCTGATCCCAAGTCTGCACCTCGTCGACGAAGTTCATCTGCGACTCGTCAAACTCAGCACCTGCCTCCACGAATACAAGTATAGGCTTCTCGCTCCTTGCCTCGAGGTACTCCTCGTGAGTGGGGGCAAGGCTGTGCGGCGGAAGCCGCTCCCCGTACCTTGCGCCCAACAGGAGCACCACCAAGTCCGACCTACGGACACCTTCCAGACAAGCAACCCGTGGAGCAGCGTCTGTAGACGCGAACTCTTCGGCCCGAATAACCTCATGCCCTAGCGCAGCTATTCCCACCGCAGCCGCGTCTCGAAATTCTTCGAAGCCGCTAATTACAGAACTAATGAACACTTTCATTTTCAGTCCCAGCCTTCCAGCTTATCGACACTGCCGCACTCAGGGCAGGAGATTGCATACGTCGGACGATGCTTCGCTCTCATATCACCCACCTCTTCTGGTGTAAGAACTTCTACCATGTAATTGTGGGCGCACCGCAAGCAGCGATATCTCTTTGGTATGGGCATTATCGCTCCATAGCAGAGTGTCGCCGCAGGTGCGATCACCCTTCGTACCTACTTTGTGCATAATCTGTTCAAACTTGTCGCAGGCTGTCCTACTCCCCCAGATTCTGCAATCTACCTGCGGCCATGCCCTCAGATGAGTCTTTCCATGGGTCCGCCGAGGGCCGTCGCCCGAACACGCCCGTTTATTTGTTTGGCCTCAAGCGCCGGCGCTCGCATCCGCTCGCTTGGCCATCCTCGCATAAGCTCGGGCGGGCGGTCGCCCTTGCCTCGCCTGCGGCTCGGAGGTCTGCGCCAACTCTGATCAGATAATTCCCTGTCCTACTCGTCATTGCGAGCGTAGCGAAGCAATCCAGAGCGTCACCGAGCCCCTGCTCTGGATTGCCGCGTCGCCTGCGGCTCCTCGCAATGACGAGAGACGAAAATGCCCGAGAACAAGCGTAGAATTGCTCGCCAGGCGACCTCCGCCGTGGCCTATACCGGCGATCTGCCCGAGGACGACGATCCGCTGCTCTCCTTCGCGCCCTACCTGCACAAGCATCCGCGCTCCAACTCGATCACGCCCGAGCGGCAGCGGCGGTTTATTGCGACGCTCGCCGCGACGGGGATCGTGACGCAGGCGGCGCGCTCTATCGGGAAGAGCATGGAGGCGCTCTACAAGCTGCGGGCCAAGCCGGGGGCGGAGGGGTTTGCCGCCGCGTGGGATGCGGCGCTGGATCGGGGGATGCAGCGGCTGGAGGATTGTGCGCTCGAACGCGCAATACAGGGCACGCCCACGCCGATCGTCTCGGGTGGCAAGCTGCTCGGCACGTGGGACAAGCCGGACAACACCCTGCTGCGCTTCCTCCTCCAGCAGCGCCTGCCGCAGCGCTATGCCGCGCAGATCGCGCCCGGGCATCCGGTGTACGAGGCGATCCGGCGCGAGGTGCTGGAGGCGCAGCGGGCCGAGGGGGTGGCGGGGGAAGCGGCGGTGTTCGCCTCGCTCGAAGCGAAGCTGGAGAAAATCCGCGCGCGGCACGCGGCGGCGCGGGACGGCGGGCCCGAGCCCGACTAGAGGAAGCGGCGCAGCGGGATCGGCGCGGGCGGATCGGGGCGATCGGGCGGCGTGTGCTCGCCCTCGGGCGCGCCGTGCTGCGGCGCGGGGGCGCTGTCGCACTCGGTCGCCGGATGGGTCGCGACCCTTGCGCCCGGCCCCTCCCCGTCGAGCAGCTGCATCAGCCGTGCGGGCGGCAGCGGGCGTTCGAAGCGGATGCCGGTGATCCCGTCGTCCGTGCGGACCACGCTGGCATTGTGCAGCGTCTGCCCGCCGATCTCTATCGTGCACAGCGTGCCCGGCCCGATCCCGTCGAGCCCGTGGACCGCCAGGCCGGAGAGCGAGATGTTCTCCAGCTCCGCCCGGTGGCCCTTGCAGCCCGACCAGACGCGCACGGGCAGGTGCGCGGGCACGCGGGTGGCGCGCGGGCGCGGGACATCCACGGCTTCCGCGGGGCCGGAAATATTGGCGACGCCGATGCGCGTCCCGTCGACCCAGGCGACGCGCGCGGCCACCGGCTCGATACCGTCCCAGTAATAGGACAGCAGCGTGCCCGGTGCGGTCTCGATCAGGGCTTCGAACATCGCGCCGCCATCGCTGACATTGCGCAGGATCGCGGGGTGCGCCTCGCCGTCGACCATCACGCAGCAGGTGCGGAAGGTGGCGATCTGGCGTTCGTTCTTGCGCCGGTCGTTCGCGGGGGCGGGGGGAAGCGGCCGCCGGTTTGCGCCGGCGGGAGGAAACTTTGCGATGTTGCTTTCGTCCGACATGGGCGAATCATATCTCCGCAAGGTCGATGCACGCAGATGCGGGCACTTGCCTGTGCGATGTATGACCGAAGGTGGTTAGGATTGGGTAACCATGCGCCGCGGAAAAGTCGCCCGGTCGCGGGCCTAGAGCGTTCCGGTAAGGTACTGCACCAGCGCGCGGACCTTCTTCTGCCGCCACTGCGGCGGCGGGGCGACCAGCCAGTACGACCGGCGGCCTTCGCTCGGCCCCTCCTCCACCGTGACGGTGCCCGCCGCGATCGCCTCTGCCGCCAGCGCGTAGGGCACCCGCGCCGTGCCCAGCCCCGCTATCACGCTGGCGAGCGCCTGGCCCGCGCTGCCCACCGCGATGCAGGCCTCCGGCGCGCTGTCGCGGCTCTCGCTGCCGCCATCCCCGGGCCACCCGATGGTGCGGCCCTTCGCATCCGGCGCATCGACCGGCGCCACGCTGACCCACTGGGGCTGGGAAATCTGCTCGCCCGGGAAATCCTCCGGCCCCTCGGTCAGCCAGATCGCCAGGTCCAGATTGGCTTCGGAGAAATCCGCCCGCTCGCGCTCGCGCAGCTGGAAGCGCACGCCGGGATGCTGCGCCTGGAACGCGGCGAGACGCGGGGCGAGCCAGTTCTCCAGCATGCCGCGCGGCGCGGCGATGGCATAGCGGTCGACCGCCTGCCCCGCCTGCATCGCGGCCACGCTTTCCTCGAACCGCAGGAACCCGTCGCGCAAGGCATCGAGCCCGGCGCTGCCTTCCTCGGTCAGTTCCAGCCCCTTGCTCGTGCGGCGGAACAGGACCGTGCCGAGATGATCCTCCAGCGCGCGGATCTGCTGGCCGACGGCGGCGGGCGTCACCGCCAGCTCGTCCGCCGCCTTGGTGAACGAGAGGTGCCGCGCGGCGGCATCGTAAACGCGCAGGGCGTTGAGGGGCAGGAGCGTGCGCTTCATGATCCGCCGAGCGCTAGCCAGCGAGCGGGCGCGGGGCAAGCGGGGTTACGCTGGAGCCGTATGCGTCAGAGCGAAGGCGCGGACCCGGAGCTCCCCCGGAGGCCTCGAGTGAGCGCGCACTATTGCTAGATTTGGGGTGCGAAGCAGCCTTTCGATATCCGCGATCCACTCGGCAACTTCTGGGCCGATTGCGGACGGTCCGCTTGTAGCACCTAATCGGGTGCAACCGGACTTTCGCACTAGCGACTTACTTGAAGACCCGGTTCAAGCCAACAGCCATCCATCGATAATTTCCGATAGAATTTGACGTCGCCTTATCCCATCGATAAATACCGATGGATGCGAACAACCATCGCCCTTGAGTCCCTTGCTGCCCTCTCTCATCCGACCCGCCTGGATGCCTTCCGGCGTCTGGTGCGTTACGAGCCGGAGGGCCTTTCCACCGGGCAACTTGTAGAGGCATCGGGCCTTAGCCAGAGCACGTTTTCCAGCCACCTCGCCATTCTCGTCGCCGCCGACCTTGTCGTTCCGGAAAAGCGGGGGCGGCAGATGATCCAGCGCGCGAACATCAAGGCCCTGCGCGAGCTGATGCTGTTCCTTGCGAAGGACTGCTGCGGCGGACGCGCGGACCTGTGCGAACCGCTCGCCGCAGAGCTTGCCGAATGCTGCTGAGCGTCACGCGCCCGGCAAGCCTCTTGTGAAGGAATTATCCGTGCCCACCGACATCGTCATCTACCACAATCCCGAATGCGGCACCTCGCGCAACACACTGGCGATGATCCGCAATGCCGGGATTGAGCCGCACGTCGTGGAATACCTCAAGACGCCGCCATCACGCGCTATGCTCGAAAGCCTGATTGAGCGCGCAGGGCTCAGCCCCCGCGAGTTGCTCCGTGAAAAGGGCACACCTTATGTCGAACTGGGGCTTAGCGATGAGAGCCTGAGCGATACAGCGCTGATCGATGCAATGATGGAGCACCCGATCCTCATCAATCGTCCCATCGTCGTCTCGCCGCTCGGTGTTCGCCTGTGCCGCCCGTCCGAGGCGGTGCTCGACATATTGCCAAGTTCCCAGCAGGGCGCATTCACCAAAGAGGACGGCGAGCAGGTCGTGGACGCGGCGGGCGCACGTATCGCCTGATGCTGCTTGCTATCGCGATTTTCGTTGCCACCATCACGCTCGTGATCTGGCAGCCCCGTGGGCTTGGCATCGGGTGGAGCGCGATCGGGGGAGCCTTCGTGGCGCTTGCCACCGGCGTCGTCTCGCTCGCCGACATCCCGGTGGTGTGGGACATCATCTGGAACGCCACGGGCGCCTTCGTCGCGATCATCCTCATCAGTCTCATCCTTGACCGCGCGGGGTTCTTCGAGTGGGCTGCGCTCCATGTCGCCCGATGGGGCCGCGGAAACGGACGCATGCTGTTCATGCTCGTCGTGCTGCTCGGTGCAGGCGTTGCGGCGGTCTTCGCCAACGATGGTGCCGCGCTGATCCTCACTCCGATCGTGATCGCGATGCTCCGGGCCCTGGGCTACAACGCCAGGGCGACGCTCGCTTTCGTCATGGCGGCAGGCTTCATCGCCGATACCGCCAGCCTGCCGCTGGTCGTCTCGAACCTCGTCAATATCGTATCGGTCGACTTCTTCGATATCGGGTTCGGCGAATATGCGCTGGTCATGGTGCCGGTCGACCTTACTGCCATCGCGGCCACGCTGGCGGCGCTGATGCTGTTCTTCCGCAAGGACATTCCCGCAAGCTACGACGTCACCCAGCTGCGCGCTCCGGCAGAGGCGGTCCACGACCGGGCGACCTTCCGCGCCGGATGGGTGGTGCTGGCCTTGCTGCTGTTCGGCTTCTTCGTTCTCGATCCGCTCGGCGTGCCGATCAGCGCGGTCGCGGCGGTCGGCGCACTCATGCTGATCGCCATCGCCGCGCGCGGACAGGTCATTCCGACCGGCCGCGTGATCCGCGAGGCGCCCTGGCAGGTCATAATCTTCTCGCTCGGCATGTATCTGGTCGTCTACGGCATGAGCAACGCCGGGCTCGCCGCCGCGATAGCGGGGTTGCTCGAACGCTCGGCCCAGGGCGGAGTGTGGGGCGCCACCTTCGGAACAGGCATCCTGTCGGCTGTGCTTTCCTCGGGCATGAACAACATGCCCACCGTCCTCGTCGGCGCGCTGTCGATCGACGCAACCGGTGCCACCGGACCCGTTCGCGACGCAATGATCTACGCCAACGTCATCGGCTGCGATCTCGGACCCAAGATCACCCCGATCGGTTCGCTTGCGACGCTGCTGTGGCTGCATGTGCTGGGTCAGAAGGGCGTGAAGATTGGCTGGGGCTATTACTTCCGCGTCGGCATCACCCTGACCACGCCGATCCTGCTTGTGACCTTGGCCGCGCTCGCCCTTCGCCTGACCCTGGTCTGATCCTCGGAGCTCAATCATGTCGCGTTTACGCCCACTCCCCGATCCAGACACCTTCCCTGCGTTGAACCCGGCATTCGTTCATGCCCGGCCGGCTGCTGGCCTCGGCGACGATCAGTCGCCACCCCGTATTCTGCTTCTCTACGGTTCGTTGCGCGAGCGCTCCTATTCGCGGCTCGCGGTCGAGGAAGCGGCGCGTCTGCTCCAGCTGTTTGGGGCGGAGACGCGCATCTTCGATCCGTCTGACCTGCCGCTGCCCGATCAGATCGGCGGCGATGACCATCCCGCCGTCCACGAACTGCGCGAGCATGCGTTCTGGTCCGAGGGCATGGTCTGGTGCAGCCCGGAGCGGCACGGTCAGATTACCGGCATCATGAAGACCCAGATCGATCACCTGCCGCTCAGCATCGGCGGCATGCGACCCACTCAGGGCCGGACGCTGGCCGTCATGCAGGTATCTGCCGGCTCGCAGTCCTTCAACACCGTCAACACGCTGCGCCTTCTCGGACGCTGGATGCGGATGTTCACGATCCCTAACCAGTCCAGCGTGCCGAAGGCATACGAGGAGTTCGACGATGCGGGCCGCATGAAGCCCTCCCCGCTCTACGACCGGATCGTGGACGTCATGCAGGAACTGGTGCGGGTCACGGTGCTGCTGCGCCCGCACGCCGAACAACTGGTCGATCGCTATTCCGAGCGCAAGGAGGCGGGTCGCGTCATCGATCCCAAAAAGGATATATCGGCGATTGCTCTGTCTTCATCGTGATGACCGCTTTTGTGCCTTCGCCGCGTAAGCCCGAATGACCGGGATCGGGGCGCAAAGCAGTCGTAGGTTCTGACTTCGCGCTCCCTCGCCTCGGGATTGCCGAGCGAGTGGCAGGCTCAATGCGCCGTCGCAGGTGCCGCCAGCGGGAAGAAGGGGATGCGCACCTCGATCGGCGTGCCGTCCTCGCGGTGGAAGGTGTAGAACCCCTCCATCGAACCGAAGGGCGTCGCCAGCGGGCAGCCGGAAACATAGTCGTGGCTGCGGCCGGGGGTGAGCACGGGTTGTTCGCCGACCACGCCTTCCCCGTCGACATGCCGGACAAGGCCCTGCGCATCGGTGATCCGCCAGTGGCGGGTCATCAGCTGCACCCGCTCGCGCGAGGCGTTCTCGATCCGGATGTGGTAGATCCAGAACCACTTGTTATTGGCGGGGTCGCTCTGTTCGGGCAGGAAATTGACCGAAACGCGAACGGTAACACCGTCGGTGGTGGCGGCATGATCGAACAGGTTCTTCATCACGATTCGGAAAGGTAATGGGTTTGCGCCCGAGGGCAAGGCGACCATCCACAGCTTGCGCAAAACCTGTTGCCGCCTTGCCTCAAATTGCGGGCCTGTGCGTCAACTCTTGCCGAAATCCGCGCGCGTGCCATGCGCCGAAATCGCGCTGCACAGGCGGCGCAGGGCCACGGCATAGGCGGCGGTGCGCATGTCGGTGTCGCACTCCTGCATCACCTCGCGGACATTGTCCGCCGCATCCGCGATCCGGTCTTCCAAATAGTCGTCGATATCTTCCGGGTCCCAGTCGATGCCCTGCCGGCCCTGCACCCATTCGGCGTGGCTGACGGTCACGCCGCCCCCATTGGCCAGGATATCGGGCACCACCTCGATCCCCGCATCCGCCAGCGCCGTGTCCGCGGCGGGCAGGATCGGGCGATTGGCCAGTTCGACGATCGCCTTGCAGTTGAGCGCCTTGGCGTCATCGGCATCCGCGATCACCCCGCCCAGCGCGGCAAACACCAGCACATCGCATTGGGTCGAAAGGACCTCTTCGGGATCGTCGCTGGACTCGGCGTTGCCGCCATCGAAGGCGGTTACGCTGCCCTCCTCGTCCTTCACCTTCGCCAGCTTCTCCATGTCGAGCCCATCGGCATCGGATACGGTGCCCGAGGAATCGGCCACCGCCACGATCTTGTGCCCGGCATCGGTCACCGCTTTAGCAAACCAGCGCCCGGCATTGCCGAAGCCCTGCAGCGCGATGGTGAGGCCGCCGTCCTCGCCCAGACCGGCAAGGTCGCGCATTTCCTCCAGCGCGATATGCGCGCCGCGTCCGGTGGCGGGCGTGCGCTCCGCCATCCCGCCCAGCGCGACGGGTTTGCCGGTAAAGGCGTGCGGCTGGATCGAGCCCGCGATTTCGGAATACTCGCTTACCATCCACGCCATCTCGCGCTCGCCGGTGGCGACATCGGGGGCCGGAACGTCCCGGTCCGGCCCGAGGATTTTCGCCATGGCGCGCACGTAGCCACGCGCTAGGCGTTCCTTCTCCATGGTCGACAGGTCATGCGCGTCCACCTCCACGCCGCCCTTGCCGCCGCCGAAGGGCAGGCCCATCAGCGCGCACTTCATGGTCATCAGGAACGCCAGCGTCTCTACCTCGTCGAGGTGGACCGACTGGTGGAACCGGATCCCCCCCTTGGTCGGGCCGAGCGAGGAATTGTAACGGCAGCGCCACGCCTTGAGCGTGACTGCGGAACCATCGTCGCGCCGCAGGTTGACCGACGCGGCCAGCGTTTCGATCGGATGCTTCAGATGGGCGACGACCTCTTCGCTGAGGCCCAGCAGGTCCGCCGCCCGGACCATTCGCCCCTGCGCCGCTTCAAGATGTTCGGCCATGATCGTCGTCTCCTCGTGTGTGTCTTCACCAGACACAACGTGAGTGCGCGGGCCCGTTCCGTAGGGTGCCGAAAGGCGTATGCGTTTGTGCTCGCCCCGAAACGCCTGCTGCCTGCGTTTCTCGATCCGAATGTCGCGTGCTATGGATGCGGCATGCGAAAGCTGCTGTTCGTCTGCTGCTGTCTGTCCCTGCCGGTTGTGCCGCAGCACGATCTTGCCGCGCATCCGGGCGGGCTCGACGCGAAGGGGTGCCACACCAATCGCAAGACCGGCGATTATCACTGCCACCAGCCGCGGCGCGCCGCGCGGCCTGCCAGCGGTCGCTCGCTCGACGGGCGCGTCTATTTTCCGAACTGCACCGCCGCGCGCGAGGCGGGCTTCAGCAATATCCGTCGCGGAGAACCCGGCTACCGGCAGGACCTGGACCGCGACAATGACGGGATCGCCTGCGAATCGCGCTAGGCCCCGGCCCGCAATGGCGGGTCAGAACCCCGCCGATTTCAGCGCCTGATCCATATCCTCGCGCAGGTCCTCGATATCCTCCAGCCCCACATTGATGCGGATCAGCCCTTCGGTTACGCCCATCTCGGCGCGCGCTTCCTCGCTCAGCCCGGCATGCGTGGTGCTGGCGGGATGGCAGGCGAGGCTGCGCGCATCGCCGATATTGTTGGACAGGTCGATCAGCTGCAGCGCGTCGAGCAGCGCGTGCGCCTTCGCCCGGCTTTCCAGATCGAAGGCAAAGATCGGGCCGGTGGCGCGCATCTGCTTGAGCGCGAGCGCATGGCGCGGATGGCTCTCCAGCCCGGGGTGGAGGATGCGCGGCACCCGCGGTTCCATGAAGGTGCCCAGCGCGACCGCATTCTCGCTCTGCCGGTGCGCACGCAGGTCCAGTGTTTCCAGCCCCTTGTGCACCACCCACGCGTTGAAGGGCGACAGGTTGGGCCCGGTATTGCGCTGGAAGGGCAGCAGCACCTCGTCGATCCACTCCTTCGTGCCGCACACCGCGCCCGCCAGCACGCGGCCCTGCCCGTCCATCAGCTTGGTCGCGCTGTAGGCGACCACATCCGCGCCGAATTCCATCGGGCGCTGGAGCGCGGGCGAGGCAAAGGCATTGTCGACCACCGTGGTAATGCCGTGCGCCTTCGCCAGCGCGCAGACATGCGCGAGGTCCACGATGTCGAGCGTGGGGTTGGCGGGCGTTTCGAAGAAGAAGACCTTGGTGTTGGGCCGGATCGCAGCTTCCCACGCGTCGTTATCCGCGCTGTCGATCACCGTGGTCTCGATCCCGAAGCGCGGCAGCAGGTGGTCGACCAGCCAGCGGCAGCTGCCGAAGGCGGCGCGCGCGGCGACGCAGTGGTCGCCGGTGTTCAGCTGGCACAGCAGCGCGGCGGTCATCGCGGCCATCCCGCTCGCCTGCACGCGGCATGCCTCGGCGCCCTCCATCAGCGCGATGCGCTCTTCCAGCATCGCCACGGTGGGGTTCTGGAGGCGCGAATAGGTCATCCCCTCCGCCTCACCCGCGAAGCGCGCGGCGACTTCGGCCGCATTGTCGTAGGTATAGCCAGAGGTGAGGAACATCGCCTCGCTCGTCTCGCCATGCTCGGAGCGCCAGGTGCCGCCGCGCACGGCCTGCGTTGCGGGACGCCACTTGGAGGTGACGGAGCGATCCATTCCGGTGGTCTTCTTCATGGGGCGAGCGCTTACGAGGGCGACAGGTCGCCCGCAAGCAATCCATCGCGCGCTGTCTTCGCATGCCCGACCGTACCGAGCATCAGCGATCCCTCCATGAGCGTGAGCAGCAGCCGCGCGCCGCCTTCGGGATCGGGATCGTCGACGGGCATCTGGCGGATCAGCCAGTCGAGCTGGCGCGCGATCATTTTCTGCGCGGCCACCTCGTAACCCGGCAGGTTGCGCGCGGCCCCGGCGACGATATCCCACCACAGGACCATGAAGGGCCGCATTGCCGGATTGGCCGCCTGGTCCATCACCCGGTCGAAGCATTCGCGCCGGCTCGCGGGTCGAATATCGCCGAGCGCCATGTCGAGCGTGGCGGAATAGACCCCCGCGATGTGATCGAGCAATTCGACGATCAGCGTTTCCTTGTTGCCGAAATGGTAGACCAGCATCCGGTCGCTGGTCCCCGCCGCCTTCGCCAGCGGACGCAGGCTGGCCCCGCCGAGCCCGTGTTCGAGCACATGCGCCGCCATCAGCGGCAGCAGGGTTTCGCGGGAGAGCTTCTCGGGTCTGGAAGGCGCTGGGGACATTTCTCTATTGTAGCACTCGCTACATTCCTCTAGTGCGGCGTGTAGCAGGTGCTACAAAACGGAGACCCTGACGTGACCACGCTCGAAATCGTCTGGATTGCAAGCCTTGCCGGTGGGGGCTTCGGCCTTCTTACCATCCTCGCCGCCAAGCGCGAGACCGGCAATGCCGCCATCGCCGCACTGCTGTGCGGCGCGTTTGCCGCCTACACCGCGGTGCAGATCGCCAGCGAGGGGGTGGTCGGTTTCTTCACGAACCACACCGCCAACCTCACCGGGCTGCAGGTGTGGATCGACCTGATCATGTGCGCGGTCCTGGCGCTGTTCTTCATCGCGCCGCGCGCGCGGGCGGCGGGCATGAACCTGCTGCCATGGACGCTGCTGGTCGGCTGCACCGCCAGCATCGGCCTGCTGGCGATGGTCGCGCGGCTGTTCTGGCTCGAACGCAGGGCACAGGCTGCCGCCTGACCCGCGCGCGTTGCGCTTCGGCCACGGGTGCGCGGCTTCGTGATCCGCCCGCTTGTCGCCATCGCCCCTCGCCCGTATCGCTGCCGGCGCAATGACCCGAGCGCACGCGACCCGCGTTCCTGCAAGCGACGATCCCCTGCTGGCCTGCCTCGCCCTGACGCTCGGCTTTTTCCTGCTGTGCCTTTGGCGGCTGTGGCTGCCGAGCGGGCCGTTCTTCGACGAGATCCACTACCTGCCCGCCGCGCGCGAGCTGCTGACCGGGTTCGACTATCGCAACCCCGAGCATCCGCCGCTGGGCAAGGAGATCATCGCAGCTGGCATTGCACTGCTGGGCGACAATCCGTGGGGCTGGCGCATCTTTTCCGCGCTGGCGGGCGCGCTGGCGCTGTTCGCAGGGATGCGCGCGCTGTGGCACGCAAGCCTCAGCCGCGATGCGGTGCTCGCCTACGGGCTTTTGCTGGCGAGCGGCTTCATGCTGTTCGTCCACGCGCAGATCGCCATGCTCGACATCTTCATGGTGGCGTTCTTCCTCACCGCGCTGTGGTTCTTCGCCGCCGCGTGCCGGGCAGGCCAGCCCGTGCGCGCCCGGGCCCTGCTCGCCCTGTCGGGAATCGCGCTGGGCTGCGCGATTGCCTCGAAGTGGAACGCCGCCCCGCTCGCCCCGCTGCTGGGCCTCGGCTTTCTGGCGCTGCGCGTACATGCGGTCGGCCCGGCGGACCTTCGGACCGAGACCGACGCTGCGCCGGTGCGCGGTGTCGGGCCCATCGAGGCGGCGCTGTGGCTCGGCGTGCTGCCGCTGGCGGTCTACGCGGCGACCTTCTGGCCCGCGTTCCAGGTCGAGAACGGGCCTTTTGCGGGCATGGACCTGATTGGCGCGCACCGGCACATGCTCGAACTGCAGCAGAGCGTGAAGCAATCGCACCCCTACCAGTCGACATGGAGCCAGTGGGTGCTGAACACCCGCGCGATCTGGTATCTGTACGAGGTGACGGACGGTGCGCAGCGCGGCGTTATGCTGATCGGCAATCCGCTGACCATGCTGCTGGGGCTGGCGGGGGTGGCGTGGTGCACGCTCGCCGCCGTGCTGCAGCGCCGCGTGGATGCAGGCGCGGTGGCGATCCTCTACGCGGCCAGCATCGGCTTCTGGATCATCGCGGCCAAGCCGATCCAGTTCTACTACCACTATTTCCTGCCCAGCTGCTTCCTGCTGGCGGGGCTCGCGCTGATGATCGCGTGGCTGAAGGCGCGCGGCTTCGGCTGGGCCTATTGGCTGGTTCTGGCGGCAAGCCTTGCGGTGTTCGCGTGGTTCTACCCGATCCTGAGCGCCGCCGAGCTGAGCGGAGAGCAGGCCTATTCCACTTGGATGTGGCGCGGGGAATGGCGGTAGGTCGCGGGGAGCGAAAAAGCCGCTAGACCCTCCCCCACACGAACCGGTTCGACAGCGCGTAATTCCACACCGCGCCCACCACGATGCCCGCCAGCGCGGCCAGCACCCAGCCCAACCCACGCAGCTGCAGGAAGCTCGCCAGCGCCACGTTGGCCAGCGCACCCACCGCGCAGGCCGCGCAGAACACCGCCCAGCCGCGCACCCACGCGGGCACCGTGCGCAGACGCTTGTCGCGGTAGGTCAGCCAGTTGTTGAGCCAGAAATTGAACGTCATCGCGGCGAAGGTTGCGATGGCTTGCGCCTTCCAGAAGGTTGCGGTCATGCCCGGATAAAGCAGCGCCAGCACTGCCATGTGGACCAGCACGCCGGCCCCGCCGACCGTGCCGAACAGCGCGAAGCGCGTGGGCACGATGCGGCCGAAATACCTCTCGTACAGCCCGACGAGGAATTCGAACGCGACCGCCCGGTCGAGCTTGCTTTCACCGCTGCGCCTTTCCCCGAAATGCATCGGCACCTCGGCCACGCGCAACTGCCGGGGCGAGACCGACAGAATGTCGAGCAGCACCTTGAAACCGATCCCCGACAGGCGCGGGGCGAGCGCGCGCACGCGCGCCGTCTCGACCATGAAAAATCCGCTCATCGGGTCGGACAGTTCGACCCCGGTCAGCGCACGGGCCAGCCGGTTGGCGAGGCGCGAACTCTTTTCGCGGCGCACGCTGGCCAGCCCATCGGCATCACCGCCCTCGATAAAGCGCGAGCCCACGACGAGATCCGCATGCCCCAGCCGCTCCAGCATCTGCGGGATCAGCGCGGGGTCGTGCTGGTGGTCGGCATCCATCACCGCGACCACAGGTGCGGCGGTGGCGCAGGCGCCCTCGATCACCGCCGAGGCGAGGCCGCGCCGCCCGATCCGCTGCAACACGCGCACCCTCGGGTTTGCACGGGCGAGCCTGCGCGCTTCGTCCGCAGTGCCATCGCTGCTGTCGTCGTCGACGATGATCGCTTCCCAGTCGATGCCGTCCAGCGCCGCTGTCAGCCGTTCGACCATGGGGGAAAGGTTCTCACGCTCGTCAAGCGTGGGCAGGATGACCGCGATTTCCGGCACTGCTCCCCCTCAGGCAATTCTGGCCAGCCGCTCCAGCAGCCGGCCGCGCGCGGACATAGCATCGCCATGCCGGTCGGCAAGCAGGTAGCGCTCCAGCGCCGGGGCAAGCTTGCGCAGCGCTTCCAGCGTCTGCGGCAGGTCGCCCGCCTCCGGCTTCATGCCGCCATAGCCCAGTTCGCGCAGCACCAGCGCCTCGTAGGATAGCAGCGCCGGCGCCCAGCCGCGCGCGGCAGGCGCATGGCAGATCGCGTCGAGCAGCCCGCCCAGCGCATCGTAAAGGCTTGGATAGGGATTGCGCTCTGGCAGCGCGGTGGCGGTGAGCGCGGTGACCCACAATATCGCGGCGGCGGGCAGCGGCTCGTTCAGCCACGGCGCGCGGCTGGTCACCAGTTCCACCTTGCCGAAGGGCAGCTGGCTGGCAGAGCGCGCACGGATATCTGCCTCGATCGCGTTGCCCGGGATCACCACCGGACGAAGCCGCCGCCCCTGCCCGCCCGCGACATAGGCCGCAACCAGCCCCGCTTCCTGCGTCAGCATGCGCAGGATCACCGCGTTCTCGCCGTGAGCGCGCGCGGCAAGGACGATGGCGGGGGCCTTCAGTTGCATGGGTTAGCCCGCCGCCCTTGCGAAGGCAGGGGCCCTGATGAGGACTGCAATTAGGAACGAGGCGAGCATACAGCCCCGCCTAGCGGGTGTGGGATGGTATGGCGAGATTGTGCCTGTCGAGGAGGCGGCCGGGCCCCTGCCTTCGCAGGGGCGACGGAAGGTTTATCGTGCCAGCGCCAGAACGGCGCCTGAGGAAGCTACTTCTTCTTCGCTTCCAGCGCGTCGAGCCGTGCGGAGAGCGCTTCGTTCTCGGCGCGGGCCTTGGCGGCCATTTCCTTCACCGCCTCGAATTCCTCGCGGCTGACGAAGTCCAGCCCGCCGACGGTTTCCCTTATCCGCTCGCGCGCGCTTTCCTGCGCCTCGCGCGTCATCCCGGCGAAGGTGCCCGCGGCACCGTTCACCAGCTTCACGAAATCGGCGATCATGGGGTTCTGGCTCTGCATGGCAGGATAGATGGCGGCAGGCCCCGTGTTTGTCCAGAGCCTGCCTTGCCCGATCAAACCTCGATCCGCTGGACCGCCCCCGTGGTGTCCGCCCCGTCCGCATCGGGATTGAGCTGGAGGATCTCGTAATTGAGGAAGGACGCAAAGATCGTCCACGCCAGATAGGGGACCAGCAATGCCGCAGCCAGTTTGCGAACGCGGAAGAACAGCACGATGGTTATCAGCAGCACGATGTTGAGCGCGCAGATGAGATAGAAGGCATAGGTGATCTCGTGCTGGCCGAAGAACAGCGGGCTCCAGGCGAGGTTCATGGCGAACTGGATTACGAAAGCCACGATCGCCAGCCCGCGCCCTTTCGCCCCCCACGCCGCACAGACCATCGCGAAGGCGAGCCCCATCATCACGTACAGAATCGTCCAGACCACCGGGAAAAGACCGGGATCGGGGTAGAAATCGGGCTTCTGCAGGGCGGCGAACCACGGGTCCCCCGCGCCCGAGCCTGCCAGTTGGCCCGACAGGAAGCCGAGCAGGACGACAGCGGGAACGGTGAAAAGCGCCCAGCGAATGAAGCTAGCGCGCAGCTGTGCGCGAGAGGCCAGCGTGGTCATTAATCCTCCAAGGGAAACTCTGCGACTCTCCCTGAATGCCGCGTTCCCGCCCGGCAAGCAAGGTTGCAGACACTATACCGAATTGGCACGCCGGCCGCACCTATTCCTAAGCCCGTGTCGCGCTGATCAGGAATTCCACATTGCCCTTGGGGCCGGTGATCGGGCTTTCAACGATGCCCTGCACCTGCCAGCCACCCTCCTCGAGCCATTGGCGCGCCTCCTCGCACACGCGCGCATGCAGGGCCGGGTCGCGCACGACGCCCCCCTTGCCGACCTCTTCGCGCCCGACCTCGAACTGCGGCTTGATCAGCGAAACCAGCTGGCATTGCGGCGCTGCCAGCTGCAGCGGGCGTTCCAGCACCTTGGCCATGCCGATGAAGCTCGCATCGCATACCACCCAGTTGCACGGTGCATCGATCTGTTCGGTGGTGAGGATGCGCGCGCTGGTCTGTTCCAGCACGGTTACGCGCTCGTCCTGCCGCAGCTTCCACGCGAGCTGGTTCGTCCCGCTGTCGACCGCGAACACGTGGGCCGCGCCGCGTTGCAGCAGCACGTCGGTGAAACCGCCGGTCGAACTGCCGATATCCATCGCCACCGCGCCTGCCGGATCGAGCTCGAACGCATCGAGCGCGTGGGCCAGCTTGAGCCCGCCCCGGCTGACGTAAGGATGGTCGCGCCCGCGCACCTCCAGTTCTGCATCCTCGGCGACAGGCTGGCCGGGCTTGGCGATCTTCGTCTCGCCCGCGAACACCACCCCCGCCATGACGAGCGCCTGTGCCCGCGCGCGGCTTTCCGCCAGCCCGCGTTGCACCAGTACCTGATCGACCCGCATCTTCTTCGCCATAGCGCGACCAATATACCAACGCGCGGCGGCGTGAACCCACCCGGCGGATTTCCGGGGGGCGGCAAGCCCGCGCATCGTCCTTGCGACAAAAGCATGGACCCGGAGGGCGCACGGGCGCATTAATCATGCATGTTCGATTTTCGCGCCAACAGCCCCGCCAAGGCGGCCCTCGCCGTCTCGCTCCTCATGGTGACATGCTGCCAGACGCCGGAGCCGCCCCCGCCTGCACCCGCCCCGGCGCCAGCGCCCGTCGCAACGCAGGCGCCCCCGCCGCCGCAGACCACGCTGCCGCCGGCCACCAACTGGATCGACCGCCCGCAGACCGCCGGGACCTGGACCTATTCGCAGGATGGAAATGAAAGCCGCGCCTTCTTCGGCACCCCCGGTGCGCCGCTGATGATCATCCGCTGCGACGCGCGGTCGCGGCAGGTCGGGATCGGGCGCATTACTTCGACCGCCCGGCGAACCACCACGGCGATGCGCATCAGTGCCGAAACCACCGCGCGCGATCTTGTCGCAACCCCGATTGCGAGCGCGCACCCGCTCGTGGGTGTCGTGCTCGACGCACGCGATCCGCTGCTCGACGCGATGGCGATAACGCGCGGGCGCTTCGCGCTGGAGGTCGAGGGTGAGCCCGGCCTCTACGTACCCGCCTGGGCCGAGGTGACGCGCGTGATCGAGGACTGCCGCTAGCGCTGCGAATCCGCCTGAAAAACCTGATTTTCGGAAGGCGGTGGCCGTACCGATCGGGCGCCCCGGCCCTGCATGCCGACACTCTTTTTGCGAGCGCACAAGTATGACGGGGAAAAAGATATTTACAAGGCTTGCGCTGTCGAATCAGGTGACTCAAAAAGGAACCTGAGAGCGGCGGTGCACGACGCTTCTCGGCCCCCGGTGATACGGTGCGGGTCTTGGCTTACAAGCGCGAAAGGAGGTGATCCGATGTCTCATGGTTCAGCAGAGAGGTCGGCAAGTTTCCGCGCGAGGCACTATCGGTAGGTCGCATACCGATAGAGGCTTCGTGAGCGGCACTTCCTGGCCGCTGACCATGAAGGGGCGATCCACCGACGGGCTGGATCGCCCCTTTCATATTGCCCCCGACCCTGCCTCCGCTGTCGGCGGCAAGAGCTTCGAGCCAGCGAGCAAGCCTGCAACTTTCGAAAAGTTTCAGGGGTATTTCTTGATATTTTTCGTGACACCCCTTGCCCCCCGTTTCACATGGACATAACGCGCTCCGCGACAGGAGAACCAATGCCATGGCCGACGCGCCGATGATCGATTTCGCCCACCTGCCGCACCCTGCCCCGGTGCCCTCCGAAACGCGCGACCAGGCGCTTGTCGACCCCGGGTTCGGATCGCTTTTCACCGATCACATGGTGACGATTCGCTTCGACGCGGGCCGCGTGGAACGTGGCGAGATTGGCTGGCACGATGCCAAGCTGTGCCCGCGCGAGCCCATCCCGCTCGATCCCGCAGCGGCGGTGCTCCACTACGCGCAGGAAATCTTCGAAGGCATGAAGGCCTATCGCTGGGACGATGGCACGGTCGCACTGTTCCGGCCGGAACAGAACGCCCGCCGCCTCAACGCCAGCGCACGGCGCATGGCCATGCCCGAATTGCCCGAAGAGCTGTTCATGGAAAGCATCCGGCAGCTGGTCGCCAAGGATCGCGCCTGGATGCCCACGGTCGAAGGCGGATCGCTGTACCTGCGGCCTTTCATGTTCGCCACCGAGGCTTTCCTGGGCGTGCGCCCGGCGCGCGAATACCTCTACTGTCTGATCGCCAGCCCGGTGGGCAGCTACTTCAAGTCGGGCGTGAAACCGGTCGATGTCTGGGTCAGCCGCGATCACACG
This sequence comes from Citromicrobium sp. UBA3494, assembly GCA_002377695.1. GTDB lineage: Bacteria > Pseudomonadota > Alphaproteobacteria > Sphingomonadales > Sphingomonadaceae > Alteriqipengyuania. The sequence goes on from DFQH01000001.1 coordinate 628,471, forward strand.
CGCGCGGCCCCCGGCGGCACCGGCGCCGCGAAGGCGGGCGGCAACTACGCCGCCAGCCTCGTGCCGCTGGCCGAGGGTACCAAGCATGGCTGCCAGCAGACCGTCTTCCTCGACGCGATCGAGAAGAAATGGGTCGAGGAGCTGGGCGGCATGAACCTGTTCTTCGTGTTCGCGGATGGCAGCGCGGTCACCCCGCCGCTCACCGGCACGATCCTGCCCGGCATCACGCGCGACAGCCTGATCCAGATGCTGCGCGACGAAGGGCTGCAGGTGCGCGAGGAGCCCTATTCGATCGACCAGTGGCATGCCGATGCGCAGAAGGGCGACCTGATCGAAACCTTCGCCTGTGGCACCGCTGCGGTCGTGACCCCGGTCGGCAGCGTCAACGGCCCCGATGGCAAGTTCACGATCGGCACCGGCGGCACCGGGCAGCTGACGCAGAAGCTGCGCGACAGGCTGGTGGGCGTCCAGATGGGGACCGCACCCGATCCGCACGGCTGGGTGACGAAGCTGGACTGATCGCCCAGCCGGGGCGCTTCAGGCCTGCTCTTTAAGGATCGCGGGGGGCGGCTTGCCGTCGCTGCGGCCCGCCAGCCGCACGATGTTCCGCCCGGCTTCCTTCGCTTCGTACAGCGCGGCATCGGCACGCTCGATCATCGAAAGGGGCGAGCGGTCCGCGCGCCTGCGCAGCGTCACCCCCATGCTGACCGTGACCGAGGAACGTCGTCGGTCGCCCACGGATACCCGGCGATCCGCGATCGCACGCCGGGCGCCGTCCGCAATGCGCAAGGCCGACTGCTCTTCCGTCCCGTCGAGGACGGCGATGAACTCTTCCCCGCCATAGCGCGCAACCATTCGCCCCGGCCCGCAGATGCTGCGTTCCAGGGTCCGCGCAATCTGTGCGAGGGTCCGGTCCCCGGCGACATGCCCGTACGTGTCGTTGAACCGCTTGAAATGGTCCACATCGATCATGATGACGGCAAGATCGGTACCGGCCGCCACCGATGTCCTGAACGCTTCGTCGAACACCCGCTCCAGATTTCGGCGGTTGGGAAGACCGGTCAGGTCATCGTGATCGGACAGGGCGCGCAGCTGCTCGTTGGCCGACATGAGATCCCGCGAGGCGATCTGCGCGCGCAGGGCGTAGATGAAATGCTCGTCCTTGATGCGCGCCGATCGCGCCGGGATGAGGAGGCTGACGCACGTGGTGACGGTGACGAAAGCCATAAGGACAAGCTCTTCCTGGCCGCGCGCCGGCATCATCAACCAGATTGCCCAGAGGCCCGCGACGGTCAGCCCAGCCATCAGCGCCAGCCATGGCACGCGTATCGGAAGGACCGCGATGCCCATCGCCAGCAGCAGGCCGGAAGCCATTACATATTCCGCCAGCTGTTCGGGGGCGATGTGCATGCCAAGATAGCCGCCCACCCAGACGAAGGCCAATACGGCAGCGATGGACGTCCAGCGCTGGGCATACCACCCGCCATACAACGCCATCGCGATCGCCAGCAGGTAGAGCGGGGCCACGATGCCCAGGCGCAGGGGAAGACCTGCGGCGAGAACCTCCGGCCCGGCGCTAAAGTCCAGCGCCAGGCTCACGAGGCTCCACGCCAGAGCGATGGCGTTCAGGAAAGCGAGTTCGTGGCGACGGCGATGGAGCTTCTCCGCCCGCCACAACTGCCTGATGGATCGGGGCCATTCGCCAAACCGCTTACCGGACTCGGCCAGAAGCTCGATTTCCCTGTCGATATCGGGGGTTAGTCCTAGTTCCGGTCGCATGGCCCCCGGATAGGGGGAAGAGGTTAACGCCCTCTTGGTGATCCATCCACACGCCGCCCGGACGAACAGGGCCACGCGGCTCGAAGCCAGGCGCAGGTGCGAGGGGCCGCAGGCCCCGCGGGCCCTCAGGCGCTTTTCTTCAGCGCGTCCGGCGCCCCGGGCCGATCCTCCTCGCGCGCGAGGCGCACGATGTTGCGCCCGGCTCTCTTCGCTTCATACAGCGCCTCGTCCGCGCGCTCGATCAATGCCTCGGGCGATGCGGCACCGCTCCTCTGCAGTGCAACGCCGATGCTGACCGTGACCGACACGCGCCCCACCAGATCGAGCGTGACGGGGCGCCGCGCCACCGCATCGCGTGCGCGATCGGCAAGCCGCAGGGCCTCGTCATGCGAACTGTGCTCGACCACCACCACGAATTCCTCGCCCCCATAGCGCGCCACGGTGCTGCCGGGCTGGGCGAACTGCTTCTCCAGTTCCTTGGCCACCTGCTTCAGCGCGCGGTCGCCCGCAGCATGGCCGTGCGTATCGTTGAACTGCTTGAAGTGATCGACGTCGATCATCATCACCGCCACGTCGTCGCCGCGCGTTTTCGCTGCGCGAAAGGCGGTGTGGAAAATCCGTTCGAAATAGCGGCGGTTGGGCAGGCCGGTCAGGTCGTCCCGGTGCGAGAGTTCGCGCAACTGCTCGTTCACGGCGATCAGACGCTCGGAGGCGAGCTGGCTGCGCAGGGCATACAGGAAATTGCGGTCCTTCAGGGTCGCGGTGCGGAACGGCAAGGCGAGCGCGACGAGGCTGATCGCCGAAAGATAGGCAAGCAGCGCGAAGGCCTGTCGCGCGGGAGCGGGCGGCAGCGCGGCCCAGACGGCCCACAGAACTGCGAGCGAAAGGCACACCATGACGATGATGAATTCCGGCCGCAACGGAACGACCACGATGGCGAGGACGACGATCAGGGCCGAACCCATCACGTATTCGTTCTGCGGTGCGGCTCCGTTATGCATGCCGAGATATCCCGCCACACCCGCGAAGCACACGACCGGCAGGATCGAGGTCCAGCGCTGGAGTACCCACCCCCCTCTCAGCGCGGTATAGATCGCGAGACAATAGGCCGGAACCACCAGACCGAGCCGCAGGACGAGCCCCTCCTGGAAGGTCTCCTGGCCGTTCGAATAGTCGAGCGGCAGGCAAAACAGGCAGGATACGAGCGCGATCACATTGATGAAGGCCAGTTCGCGCCTGCGCCGCGACTCGTGGTCGGCACGCCAGAGCTCTCGCAATGCCACCGGCCACTTGCGGAAGGGCAGGCGCAGCTCGACGGCGCGCTCCACCATGCCTTCGATGTCATGCTGAGGGGGGCGTTCGACCTTCACAGGTACTATTTTAGACGGGTTGGGTTAACAGGCTCCTGTCCGCCCGCCGGCACGCGACAAAGCTAGATCCGCGGCCGCACCAGGAAGCGCTTGGTAAAGGTCTCGCTCGGCCGGATCACGATGATCGCCACGCCTGCCAGCGCGATGGCGGCGCCTGCCAGCAGCCGCCAGCCGACGGTGTCGTTGGTCAGCCATGCGCCCAGCCCTATGGTCATCAGCGGATGCAGCAGGGTGAGCGGCACCACCATGTTCGCCTCGAACTTGCGGAAGAGGACGAAGTAGGTCCCGGTCGCGCCGATGGAGACCACGATGGCGGCAAAGAACAGGCATCCGGCGAGCGCCCAGGGTGACGCCGCAGCGCTGGCAATCTGGCCGTCCTCCACCACCGCCGACAGCGGCAGCAGCACGATGGCAGAGGCTACCGCCGCCCAGGCCTGCAAGGTCATCGCGCCCATATCCAGCTTCTTGACAAACACCGCGCCGAGCGCGCCGACCAGCGCCGACAGGAAGACCAGCAGGGCCCCCTCGCCCGCCGCCAGCGCTCCCTTGGAAAGGATCGCCAGCAGCACCCCGGCAAAGGCGAGCACCATCCCCAGTGCGCGCCGCCAGCGAACGGTTTCGCCCAGGAACACGATGGCGAACAGCACGGTCATGGGCGCGCCGACCAGGCCGATGGCCCCTGCGGTTGCCGGGTCCGCCGTCTGCAATCCCATGAACAAGAGCGCGAAGGACCCGCCGCTGATCGCCAGCCCCACGGCCAGCACCGCAGCAAGGCGCGCAGGCACGGCGCGCAACAGCAGCGGCAACAGCGCAACGACGACGATTGCGGATCGCAGCCCGGCAAAGAAGATCGGCGGGATCGCCAGATCGTCCACCGCCACCTTGCCGACGACGACGTTCAGCGCCCACGCAAGATTGCAGACGATGAGGACGATTACGGACCAGGCAGGCACGCCCTACGCCCCGTTACCGGGAACACTCGCCTCCAGTTCGGCGATCCACACGTCGGCCACGGCATCGCTGGGCGCACGCCAGTCGCCCCGCGGCGACAATGCACCGCCCATGGAGACCTTGGGTCCGTTGGGCATGGCACTGCGCTTGAACTGACTGAAGCCGAAGAACCGGCGGCAATAGACCTCCAGCCAGGTGCGGATCGTCGGCAGATCGAAGGCGCGCCTCGCGTCTTCGGGGAAACCGATCGGCCATTGGCCCGCCTCGGCATCGCGCCAGGCGTGCCAGGCGAGGAACGCGACATGGCTGGGCTTGTGGCCGTAGCGCGCGATGTGGTGGAGGAAGAAGTCGTGCAGCGCGTAGGGGCCGATCTTGTCCTCGGTGCTCTGGATCGCACCGTCATCGTCGGGCGGCACCAGCTCGGGGCTGATTTCCGTGCCGAGCACGTCTTCCAGCACCTCGTTGAGTTCATGGCTGAACTGGTCGGTCTCGATCACCCAGCGCATCAGGTACTGGATGAGGGTCTTGGGGACGCCCGAATTGACGCCATAGTGGCTCATCTGGTCGCCCACGCCGTAGGTGCACCAGCCCAGCGCCAGTTCGGACAGGTCGCCGGTGCCGATCACGAACCCGCCATGGTGGCCGGCAAGGCGGAACAGGTAATCGGTGCGCAGCCCCGCCTGCACGTTCTCGAACGTGGTGTCGTACACCGCGTCTCCATCCGCGTGAGGATGGCCGATGTCTTCGAGCATGCGCCGCGCGGCGGGTGTGATGTCGATGGTTTCGGCCACGATTCCGGCGGCCTCCATCAGCAGAATCGCGTTGTTCTTCGTGCGCTCTGACGTGCCGAAGCCCGGCATCGTGTAGCCGCGGATGGTCTCGCGCGGCAGGCCCAGCCGGTCGCACGCGATGCACGCCACCAGCAGCGCGTGGGTCGAATCGAGCCCGCCCGAAATCCCGATCACCAGGCTCTTCGCCCCCACCGCCTCGATCCGCCGCATCAGCGCATCGACCTGGATGTTCACCGCCTCGTAGCAGTCCTCGTGCAGCGTTTCGGGATCGTCGGGCACGAAGGGGAAGCGCCGCACCCGGCGTTCCAGACCCCAGTCGCCGGGCTGGTGGTTGTGGGTGAAGGCCACGCGCCGATACCAGTCCTCCGGCCGGCCCGCCGCCTCGCTCGCATCGTGGAACGTGCCGTTGCGCGTCCGGTCGTTGACGATCCGCGCGGTGTCGATGTCGATCACGCACAGCTCTGCGGTCCGGTCGAAGCGCACGCTCTGCTTCACCAGAGAGCCGAGCTCGTAGATCACGCCCTGCCCGTCCCACGCAAGGTCGGTGGTGCTCTCGCCATGCCCGCTTGCAGAATAGGCATAGGCGCACATGCCCCGGCTGGAGCTGGACTGGCAGTGCGTATGCCGGTCGGTCGCCCGGCCGATGGTAACGGGCGAGGCGGACAGGTTGCACAGGATGTTCGCGCCCGCCATCGCGGCCAGCATTCCGGGCGGCTGTGGGGCCCAGAAATCCTCGCAGATTTCGATGCCGAAGGTGAAGCCGGGCAGATTGTCGGCCGCGAAGATCACATCGGTACCGAAGGGCGCCTGGTGGCCAGCGATGGTCACATCGAGGCCCTGGCAATTGCGCCCGTGGGTGAACTGGCGCTTTTCGTAGAACTCGCGGTAATTGGGCAGGTAGCTCTTGGGCACCACGCCGAGCAGGCGCCCGTTCGCAATCGCCAGCGCGCAATTGTAAAGGCGCGCACCGCGCTGGATCGGCGCGCCGATCACCAGCACCGTGGTGAGGCCTGCGGTCTCCTCGACGATCTTGCCGATTGCAGCTTCCGCCGCGTCGATCACCGCACCCTGAAGGTGGAGATCGTCGATGGCGTAGCCGGTGACGCACAGCTCGGGATAAACCGCAAGATCGACGCCCGCCTCGTGCGCGTGGCGCGCTTGCGTCAGGATACTCTGGGTATTGCTGGTCACATCGGCCGGACGCACCGAAGGGGTGCAGGTCGCCACCCGCACGAAACCGTGCGTGTGCATATCGAAGAAGGGATGTGTGCGATCACCCATGGGTGCCTGCGCCTGTGCCTGCATGGCGCGCACGACACAAGGTCTGGCGCGCACGCGGTCCCGCGGGGAGCCCGGCCGGACGCGCTAGGCCGCCGATGGCTGCCGGGCCAGCGTTACGCGGCACCCCTGATCGTTCACCTCGATATCCTGTTCCGCCCCGGCCTGGCTGGCGAAGGTGCGCATCAGGCTGCGGCCGAGTCCGCCGTCCGCCTCGCTCGGCGCGGCGCTCCCCGCCCCGTTGTCGCGCACATCCAGCCGCCAGTCGCTGGCCGAACCTTCGAGCACGATGGTCAGCTCGCCATCGCGCCCGTCGCCGAAAGCATACTTGGCCGCGTTGGTCAGCGCTTCGTTGAGGAACAGGCCGATGGCGACCGCCTGATCGCGCGGCAGCGGGATCGGGGCGATGCGGCGCTCGACCTTCACATTATCGTCGAAGGAGGCGTGGACCAGATGGTCGATCACATCCTCCAGATAGCTCGCCATGTCGATCGCGCCTTCCTTGCGCTCGGCACTTTCGACGGCGAGCTGCGCGTAGGCGCGGCTGAAGGAGAACACGCGGTTCGCCGCGTCTTCCAGCGCAGCGGCGGCGGCGGGGTTGTCCTGCCGGCGCTTCTGCAGTTCGATCATGCTGGCGACCAGCGCGAAGTTGTTCTTCGTGCGGTGCTGCAGTTCCGCCATCAGCCAGCGCCGCCGGTCGAGCGATTCGTGCAGTTCCGCCTCGCGCACGCGCACCGCAGCCCGGAAAATTTCCGCCAGGAACAGCACCACGCAGGCGGCCAGGAAGTTGATGAGCACGCGCGACTGGTCGCTCGCCACCTCGAAATCGAACGACCAGTGGAACGGCAGGACGACGTACCAGGCCCACAGGAAGGACACGATCAGGCACACGATGCCAGCGAATAGCCGCCCGAAAAGGGTCGCAATCAGGACGAGCGGATAGACCAGCGCGAAAGGCCCCGCACTGGGCGCAACGATATCGATGAGCGAGCGCAAGCCGATCATCGCGACCGCCAGGCCGAGCCCGAAGATGGTCTGCACCAGAAGCGGCGGAACGCTTGCCGGCAGGAAATTGGCCGCGTCGACCGCGGTCAGCTTATGGTTGGGCAAATGCGTCCCTCTTTCGCGCCTATCCCACCAGATTCGACGCCGACAGTGCTCCCCAAGCCTTAACAGCAGGTTCGCGCTTGGGCGATTGAGCGATGTTAGTTTTACGCAAATAGTCAGGCAGCGAGGAGATCCGCGATCGGCGGCGCATCCTCGAGGAAGGCGATCAGCCCGCGTTCCTCGCGCGACAGCCAGCGCGTGCTCCGGGGCAGGCGCAACCCCTCGCGCCATGCGCCCTGCCGGTCCATCAGATCGAACACCGCCGGGTGGATGTAGCTCTTGCGGGTGATTGCGGGCGTGTTGCCCAGCCGCTCGGCCACGTTTTCGGTCAGCACCTTGATCGTCAGATCGTCCTCCGCGCCCGCGAGCAGTCCGAAGGCCATTACGCTGGCGTGCCAGGTACGGAAGTTCTTGGCGGTGAAATCCTCGCCCATCGCCTCCCGCAGATAGGCGTTGACGTGGCTGGAGGTCACATCGTGCACGTCGCCATCGTCATGCACGAAGGAGAACAGATCCTGCCCGTCGAGATCCTGCATCTGCCGCACGATCTTCGCCAGATGCGTGTCGGTCAGCTGAAGGTCGCGGTGCTTGCCGGACTTGGCGCGGAAGCGGAAGCGCAGCGTCCTGCCCTTCACCGTGACATGGTGGCTCTTGATCGTCGTCGCGCCGTAACTGCCGTTGTCGCGCGCGTAGCTGTCGTTCCCGACGCGGATCGCGCCGAGATCGAGCAGACGCACCACGCCTGCCAGCGCGCGCGAAAGGCCCATGTCGCGCGCTTCCAGATCGTCCACGGCGCGCTTGCGCAGCAAGGGAAGGCGGTTGCCGAAGGCCAGGCACTTGTCGAACTTCTCCCCCTCGCGCAGCTCGCGGAACTGGGGATGGTAACGATATTGCTTGCGGCCCTTGGCGTCATAGCCGGTGGCCAGGATGTGCCCGTTGGGCGCAGGGCAGAACCAGCAATCGACATAGGCCGGTGGCAGGGCGATGGCGTTCAGCCGCTCGCGCTCCGCCTTGTCGCGAATCAGCTTGCCGTCGGGGTCGTAATAGGCCCAGCCCGTGCCCGCACCCTTGCGGGTGATGCCGGGCAGGCTGTCGTCGACAAAGATCAGCTTTGAGGTTGGCGAATTCATCTTGGCTTGGAAAGCTCCGGCGCGCGCTTGCGGTTCCCGTGCGCGCGCCCAAATGGCGTGGCGGACGGGTCGCACCCAAGTCAGGAGCATTGCCATGAGCGAATATACGCCGCCGAAGGTCTGGACGCACGACGCCGAAAACGGCGGCAGGTTCGCCAACATCAACCGGCCGACGGCTGGTGCGCGCGAGGACAAGGTGCTGCCTGCGGGCCGGAACCCCTTCCAGCTCCACTCGCTCGCCACGCCCAACGGCGTGAAGGCGACGATCATGCTGGAAGAGCTGCTCGAGGCCGGCCATCCGGCGGAATACGACGCCTACACGATCAATATCGGCGAGGGGGAGCAGTTCGGCTCCGGCTTCGTCGCGATCAACCCGAACTCGAAGATCCCTGCGCTGGTCGACCGGACGGGCGAGGTACCGGTGCGCGTGTTCGAAAGCGGCGCGATCCTGCTCCACTTGGCGGAGAAGTTCGACGCGTTTCAGCTGACCGGCCCGAAACGCGCCGAAATGCTCAGCTGGCTGTTCTGGCAGATCGGCAGCGCGCCCTTCATCGGCGGCGGGTTCGGCCATTTCTACGCCTATGCGCCGGAGAAATTCGAATACCCGATCAACCGCTACGCGATGGAGACCAAGCGGCTCTTCAGCGTCGCCGACCAGCGGCTGGGCGAGGCGCGCTTCCTCGCGGGCGACGACTACACCATCGCCGATATCGCGGCCTTCCCGTGGCTGGCGCCCTTCGTCGAAGGCAATATCTACGAGGACGCGAAAACCTTCCTCTCGATCGACGAGTACGAGAACGTCGCGCGCTGGGTGGAAGAGATCGCCAGCCGCCCGGCCGTGAAGCGCGGGCGGATCGTCAACAAGGTGTGGGGCGATGAGGAATCGCAGCTGCGCGAACGTCACTCCGCAGCGGATTTCGAGGGCAAGGTGCTGGAACCCAGCAAGCCGGTTTAGGCCTCCCTCCCTCCTCCGTCGTCATCCCGGCCCCAGAGCCGGGATCCCGCTTTCTTCGGGAGCTGGTCGAATAGAAGCGGGACCCCGGATCAAGTCCGGGGTGACGAATGGCCTATGGGCAAGTTCAGCTCAGTTTCTCCGCCAGCCGCGCCATGAACGCCGCGCCTTTCTCCAACTGATCTAGCGCAATCCACTCGTCGGGCTGGTGCGCCTGCTCGATCGAGCCGGGGCCGCAGATCACGGTGGGGAACCCCGCCTGCTGGAACTGCCCACCCTCGGCCGCGAAGGCGACCTGCCCCGGCGGCGTGTTCTCGCCCGTGAGCGCGCGCACGAAGGCCACCGCATCATCGCTCCCCTGCGGCGTCATCGGCGGCGTGCCCGCGTGCTGCTTCACCCGCACGCCTGCATCCGGGAAGCGGCTCTGCATTTCAGCATCCAGCTCCGCGCAGCGCGCCTTGAACGGGGCGAGGATCGCTTCGGCATCCTCCCCCGGCGGGCAGCGCAGGTCGAACTGGAAGCGCGCGTGGCCCGCAAGGATGTTCGAGGCGGCGCCGCCCTCCATCACGCCGATGGTCAGCGTCGCCTGCGGCGGGTCGAAGCCGTTCGCCGGGTCCGCGCGATCGCGCAGCTGCTCCGCCAGTTCGAGCAGCTCGTGCATCAGCCGAACCGCGACGGCGTTCGCAGAAATCCCGTGATCGACCAGCGAGGAATGCGCCGCGTGCCCGCGCACGCTCACCTCGTGCACCGCGATGCCCTTGTGCCCGGTGATGATGCCCATCAGGCTGGGCTCGCCCACGATGGCGAGGCGCGGGGCGGGGATCGTCTCCGCCATCCGCGCGATCATCGAAGGCGCGCCCTGACAGCCCACTTCCTCGTCGTAACTCAGCGCCAGATGCACCGGCAGCTTGCCCGCTGTGAACCGAGGGACGAAGGCAAGCGCGAGCGCGATGAAGCCCTTCATGTCCGCGACGCCGCGCCCGAACAGCTTGCCGTCAGCCTCGCGCACGGTCCACGGATCGCTCGACCAGTCCTGCCCGTCGACCGGGACCACATCGGTATGGCCCGAAAGGATCACCCCGCCTTCCACCGCCGGACCACAGGTGGCGAAGAGGTTGGCCTTCCGGCCATCGCCATTGGGTACGCGCTGCGACGCAACGCCGTGCTGCGACAGGTAGTCTTCCACCCACCCGACAAGTTCGAGATTGCTGTTGCGCGAGGTCGTGTCGAACCCGATCAGCGTGTCGAGAATGGCGCGGGCAGTTGCGAGATCGGTCATGCATGCGGCTCTAGCGCGACGCGGACTCCATGCCACCCCTTCACATCGTGGCCGACGGCGCTATAGGGGCTGTCCGCCTGCGCATTGGGGTGTAGCCAAGTGGTAAGGCAGCGGTTTTTGGTATCGCCATTCGCAGGTTCGATCCCTGCCACCCCAGCCAGGCTTTTCATCCATGCCAGGAACCTGAAAGGTTGCAGACCTCCTCCGGAGTGAAAGCGGCGGGACGCGCTGCCGGCGCCGGATTCCGAAACCATCGATCGCTCCACCCGACGATGCATGGCGCGCGCCACTGGCGAAGCGCCATGAGTGTGCGGCCTCGACCTCGTCCGAGGGGGAAGGAACCGACCGCCCACCGCCCCACGCGAAAACGCCCTGCAACAAGCTCGCCGGTCGCCGCCATTTCCTCATCAGAACCCCTGCCGGGCAGGCGGACGGCAGCAATCGTTAATGGATTCGCAGCAATTGATATGGCATATGTTTCAGTTCGTTAGTCGCAGGGGAACCTCGTCAGTGATCCTGGTTGTCGAAGACGAGGCCAATGTCCGCGAGGAATTGGTCGAGATGCTGGAGTTGCACCGCTTCGAAGTCTGCGGCGCAGCCAACGTCGCACGCGGGCTCGACAAGGTGCGGGAAGCTTCAACGCCAGTGGTCCTGCTGACGGATCTTCGCCTCGGGGAAGGCAGCGGCCTCGATCTCATCCGCGAGATCAGGGCCGATCCGCAATTGCGGCCCAAGGTGGTGCGTTCCATCCTGATGACGGGCCATATCGACCTGACCGAGCAGGTTCAGCGCGAAATTGCCAAACAGGGCGTTCCGATCATGTTCAAGCCGGTCGATTTCAAGCGCCTGATGCCAATGCTCGCACAGGAAGCGCAGCCATGATGGACGGCCTGATCTCCCGGTCCCAGAACAAGCTGGACCCTCCCTTCGGCCTGCATTCGTTCCGGCAGATGACGACCAGGGGATGGATCGTCGTCGTTGCGATATGCGCGATCGCGGTCGCCGCAAGCTCATCCCGGATTATCGTCGACCGGGGGTTCGAGTTCTATCTCGGCCCGTTCTTCTACCTGCTGGCTTACCGGCTGGGTGGGCTTCGCCTCGCAATCCCGATGGTCTTTCTGACCATGGGCGCATCCGTGCTGTGGTGGGGCCATGCGTTCTCCCTCGGCGTGTCGCTGGCCCACGTTCTGTTTATCGACCGTTTCCGGTTTGCCGGTCGTTCGCTGGCGATCGCCACCGTCGTATTCTACTCCACGTTCGGCGCGGCGGCGCTCTATCTGATCCTGTATTTCAACTATAGCCCCACCTCGAGCATCATCGCGCTGACGATAATCCGCAAGCTTCTCAACGAGGTATTGCTGGCGGCTCTGGTCGACCTGACCGTTTCGCTGCTGGCGCTGAATCTGCTTACCGGTCGGATATCGAAACGGCGGACGATCAATCTTGCAGAACTGCTCTCGGCGTCGATCACCCTGATCGTGGTGACGTCCGCACTCGTTCTGTTTGTCGGTAGCATCGCCCGTTTCCCGCAGGAATTCAGGACTTTCAAGGCGGAGACCGCGCTTCAGGTGCAGGTGCGCATCGGACGGGGGTTGTTCCTGGGAGAACCGTACCTCGGCCTGACGGAATTGAGCAATGACGGGAGCCGCCAAGCGTCCCGACGGCAGCTGGAACCTGATGTCGCGCAATCCGCGCTCCAGCGCTGCGGGGCTGGGCCAGTTTCTCTCGGGCACGTGGATCGGCATGGCCCAGCAGCCGGGCAACTGGCTCAACGATGTGGCGCGGCAGAAGGGTTGGCTCGACTCCAACGGTCGGGTCGCCCCGGCCGCGCGCGGATCGCTGCTCGCGCTGCGGTACGATGCGACGGCCTCTATCAACAGCATCGCCGACTACGCCCGATCGAACATCGCCACCATCCGCCGTGCAGGGATCAGGCCCGGGAACGATCCGCAGGTGCTGGCGAACATGGCCTATCTCGGCCACCACCTTGGGCCGGGCGATGCAATCCGGTACCTCAAGGGTGGCCTTAGCGAAAGCCGGGCGGCCCATCTTCTCAAGGCGCAGGTGGGTTCCGCACAGGCCCTGGAAAAGATCAACCGCACGGGCGATGCCGCCGTCGCGCACCGCGACTGGCTCAATGGTTACATCGCACGCAAAATCAGGCCGGATCGTTTTGCCGGTCTGCAACAGGCGAGCACCAGCTAGACCAGTTCCGACAGACCCCGCCTCGCGGGTGCCGCCACCCCCTCCGCAGCCACGCATCCGGGCAGAATCGCGCGTTTTCGCGGGGCACAAATCCATCGCCATCGCGGCCTCCTGAAAACCCCTTAGGCGGGGCTCCGGGACATTACGGAAGGGGGCCTTGGTAGCATCTCTTAAAGGAGAAAACCCGAAGCCACCGGCAAGAAGGCATTTATAGGCGCCCCTCTATCCCTTGCTCAACACAGTCAGAGACTGAAGCCAAGGGGAGCGTACCAATGTCCAAAAGCACAGAAGCACTAGAAGTTGCTGTCGCCGAAGTTATTGCCAACAAGAATTCAGATGGATCGCCCGGTTCTGCCAGGCAGCGCGCCAATATCGACCGCGCCTTTTCGCGGATCCTCAAGATCGCAGCGCCGCGTATTCGTCACTTCATCCGCCAGTACGGCCTCTCCGCTTTTCACGAGGACGCCGAACAGGTTTGCGCCATTGCGGTTCACCGCGCGATCGAGGCCTATGATCCGACCAAGGCCAAGTTCACCACGTTCCTCAACTGGCAGATCCGTGGCGAGCTGCAGAGCCTGCGCTTCCGCCTGATGACCGATCAGCGCCCGTCGGCCCGCAAGGTCGAGGCTGTGACCATCACCATCCACGCCGGGACGACCACTCCCGATGGCGAAGAAACCAGCCTCGAGGCGCTGGTGGAGGATGAAGAAGCGCTGGAACGCACCGAACGGGCCGCGTCCGACCACCTGGCCCATGAGACCTGCGCCGCGCTGCTCGACGCCTATGTCGAAGCGGAACGCAAGGCGGGTATCGAGCAGCTGCGCAAGCGCGCCCGGGCACGCCGTCCGAAACGCGACATGCGCGAAGCCCGCCCCGATCTGCCCGTGAGCTTTCGCGCCCATCTTGCCGGTCCGGACCCGGAAGAACTCGCAGCGCTGCACGAGCGGCTGGAGCGCGATCGCGCCATTATCGAGCGCAGCCTGTTCTCCGGCGACACCCGCGAGGCGCTGAGCCTGGACACCAGCCTGACGCGCGAGCGCATCCGTCAGATCGTGCGCCGTGCCAGCAAGCAACTGGCGCGTCTGGTTCAGACCGACCCCCGCTTCGCCATGCTCGCCGAGCAGGCAGGGCTGGAGCGAGCTGGCGCGCCGGCAGAGAAGCCGACGCCTGCCCCTGCCCCTGCCGGGATCATGCCTGCCATGCACCAGCCGCACAACCGCGCGGTCACCGTTTCGAAGCCCGCCGAGCGGCCGGCCGATGCCCCGCGTGAACTCGATGTGCCGGTGGCGGCCCTGATCCCGCAGCAGCCGGGAAGGCTATCGCTCTGACCAGCCGATGCCCGCCGGTCTCGAGACGACCGGCGGCAAGGGACTGCGGAGGCGCAGTACCTGCAACGGACTGGAGCAACAGAAATATGCACGCGCCGGTACCCTCGGATGTCTAGGATGCCGGCGCGACCTGTTTCGCCGTCGCACCCGCACTCAGGCTGGCACGCAGGATCGGGCAGCCTATGCGCGCCGTGAACGATCCCGCGCAGCGCGCCCCGGCCTATCGCCCGGTATCGACGATGAAGCTGACGGTCGTGGTGGTGGAGCCGCCGATATTGAGTGTCTGCACCCGTCCGGCACCCTCGACCTGACAGCTCCCGGCCTTGCCGGACACCTGCCGCGCGGCGTCGTGCACCATGCGAACGCCCGTCGCGCCGACCGGATGGCCCAGGCCGATCAGCCCGCCCGAGGGATTCACGGGGATGCGCCCGCCCTTCTCTATGCTGCCATCCTCGATCGCCTTCCAGCTTTCGCCGGGCGCGGTGATGCCCAGATGGTCGATCGCCATGTATTCGGTGACGGTGAAGCAGTCGTGCGTTTCCACCGCGTCCAGCTGGTCCACCCCCTCGATCCCGGCGCGCCTGCGCGCATCCTCGATCGCGCCGCGCACCTGCGGGAAGACGTAGGCGCCACCGGCGCTCGCCTTGATCTTGGCATCGTAGGAGAGCGGCGCAGTGCGGTGCCCCCAGCCGGAGATGTGCGGCAGGTCCTCCAGCGCGATCCCGCGCTTCTTCGCATAGTCCGCCGCGCGCTCTTCGGAGGCGAGGAAAACGACCGTAGCGCCATCGGTGATCTGGCCGCAATCCATCTTGCGCGTGCGGCCTTCGACCACGGGATTGGCTTCGTCATCGGCGGAGAAGCTCTCCGGAGTGAACTGCCAGTCGCGCGTCTGCGCATCGGGATTGACGCGCGCATTGTCGAAATTGATCTGCGCGATGCGCATCAGGTGTTCGTATTCCAGCCCGTGGCGGTTCTGGTACTCTTCCGACAGGTCGGAGAATGCGCGCGGCCATACGAAATCCGCGTCCTCGAACTCGCGGCCGACCCATGCGGCTGCGCCCAGGTGCCCGGCCGCCTCGCGCCCGCCGGTATTGCGCATCTGTTCGATGCCGACCACGCAGGCGAGATCGTAGCGCCCGGCCTCGATCTCCGCCATCGCGGCCAGGATTGCGACGCTGCCCGAAGCGCAGGCGGCTTCGTGCCGTGCGGTCGGCAGCCCGTCGAATACGGGATCGACCATGCCGAAGAAGCCGCCCAGCTGCCCCTGGCCGCAGAAGAGCTCGCCTGCGAAGTTGCCGACATGTCCGGTCTCGATCTCGGCTGGATCGAGTTGCGCCTGATCCAGCCCGTCGCGCAGCACTTCGCCGAACACGCCCAGCATGTCCGTGCCCTCGCGCGCCCAGTTGCGCGCGAAATCGGTCTGCGCCCCGCCGAGTACGTACACCATGCGCTGTCTCCTCCTAGCGTGCGATCCGTTCGACGATCATGGCCGAGCCGACACCCTGCGCGCCGGTGGTGACGACCAGCCCGTAGCGCCCCTCGCACGCATCGAGCGCGTCGAGCAGGGTGGACAGCAGGATCGCGCCGGTCGCGCCCATCGGGTGCCCCTTGGCCATGTGCCCGCCGCCGACATTCACCTTGTCCATGTCCACATCGTAGTCGCGTTCCAGCTTGGCGATGGTGACGGCGAAGGCTTCCATGAACTCGATACGGTCCATATCTGCAAGTGACAGCCCGGCGCGTTCAAGCGCGGTCTCCATCGCGGTGAACCCGGCCAGCAGCGAATCGCGCACGTCCCCGCCCGACTCCGCGAAGGCGACGATCTTTGCGCGCGGATTGGCGATCTGCTCCTTGCTGCCGATCAGCGCCAGCCCGGCACCGTCCGCCATGGGCGGCGCGTGGGCCACGGTCATGCGATAGTCGATCTCCTCCCCTTCGAGAGGTTCGGCGTAATGTTCGCTCATCTTCTCGAAGGCCGGTTTCAGCCCACCGGCCTTCTCCATGTCGAGCCCGCGCACCACCTCGTCGCGGTCGAGCGATCCGATCTTGATGCGCGAGGCCTTGAGGGCCGCGTCATCTTCCGCGCTGACGGAGAGCTGCTGCGACCGGACCGCCGCCCGGTCCATCGTCTCACGGTCGATGCCCTCCCTGGTGGCCAGCCTTTCGGCGGCCAGAACGACGGGGATATATTGATCGCGCGGGGCGAATTCGCGCGCGCCGTAATAGTCCGCCTTGTCCCCCATGAACGGCACCTGCGACATCATCTCGACCCCGCCCGCCAGCGCGACATCGGCCTGGCCGGCGGCGATGGCGGCCGCGCTTTCGCCGATTGCAGTGAGGCCCGAGACGCAGAAATTGTTGAGCGTGTGGGTCACGGTGCGCTCGGGAAGACCGGCGGCGATCTTCGTCACCATCGCCACATGGCCACCCTGCGATCCGATCTGGCCGACGCATCCCAGCGAGAGACGATCAACCTTGTCGCGCGCGATTCCCGTGCGCTGCTCCAGCGCATCGACCAGCGCCGCGCCGAGACCGTGCGGGGTTTGCGTCGCCAGACCACCTTCGGGCTTGGCGGCGCCTCGTGGGGTGCGGACTGCGTCGGCGATATAGACTTCCATGAATGGCTCCATTGCTTGGATACTGCTCGGTGCGCCCGGCCGGGATCGCCGGCCTCGACGGCACGCTTCGGCAAAGCTTGTCGCATCAAATTAGTATGCTTACAATAGTGACAGACAGAGACGGCCCAGCCGTCCGGCATAACCGGAGAGCAGAATGTACCTTACGCCCGAAGCGCGGATCGCAGATTACGAAACGAAAGGCTGGTGGCGGGGAATCACCGTAGATGAGCTGCTGAAGGAAACCCTGGCGGGCGATCACGCCGAACTGGCGGTCATCGATCCGTCCAACCGCGAAGCGCTCGATGGCGTGGCGCCGGGGCGGCTGACCTGGGAAGAATTCGACGAGCGGATCGACCGACTGGCGGCCAGCTTCCACCAGCTGGGCCTGCGCAAGGACGACCGGATCGTTGCGCAGCTGCCGAACACGATCGACGCCGTGCTCACCCTGTTCGCGTCGGCGCGGCTGGGCCTGATCCTGAGCCCGGTGGTGATGCAGTACCGCAAGCACGAGCTCGGACACGTGTTCGAGAAGGTAGAACCTGCCGCCTTCGTCACCATCCCGAGCTTTCACGATTTCGATCAGGCGGCATTGGGCACGCAATTGTGCAAGGCCCACGGCGCGCAGCTGCTGATGTTCGGCGACGCGCCCGATGGCGCGACCTCCCTCGACGATGCCATGCAGGATGCAGACCGCGATGCGCTTGCCCGCTACCGCGCGGAAAATCCCGTCTCGGCGGGCGAGGTTTTCACCATCTGCTGGACCTCCGGGACGGAAAGCCAGCCCAAGGGCGTGCCGCGCAACCACAACCACTGGGTCCTCAACGGCGACGTGATGGTGGAAGCGACCGCGATGAAGAGCGGCGACACGATCCTCAACCCGTTCCCGCTGGTGAACATCGGATCGATCGGCGGCCTCATGATGCCCTGGCTGCGCTGCGGCGGCACGGTGGTTTTGCACCACCCCTTCGACGTCGGCGTTTTCCTGACGCAGCTGCAGCAGGAAAAGGTCAGCTACACGATCGCCCCGCCTGCAGTGCTGGGCGCACTGCTCAAGCAGCCCGAGCTTCTGGAAAAGTTCGATCTTTCCGCCTTGCGGACGGTCGGTTCGGGCTCGGCCCCGCTCTCGCCCTGGCTGATCGAGGGCTGGAAGGACCGCTACGGCATCGAAATCGCCAATATCTTCGGTTCGAACGAAGGTGCCTCGCTGTTCTCCAACCTGCAATTGGTGCCCGATCCGGTCGAGAGAGCGCGCTACTTCCCGCGCTTCGGCGCACGCGATGCCGATTGGGACGGGATGACGGCCACCATCATGGACTCGCGGCTGGTCGACCCCGCAACGGAAGAGGAGATTACCGAGCCGGGCAAGGTGGGCGAACTGCGGCTTGGCGGTGCGATGATCTTCGATGGCTACTGGCGCGCGCCGGAAATGAACGCGACCGCGTTCGATAGCGAAGGCTACTACCGCACCGGCGACCTGTTCGAGATCGCCGGGCCGGGCAACCGCTTCTACCAGTTCCAGGGGCGCTCCAAGGAGATCATCATGCGCGGCGGGGTCAACATCTCGCCCGCCGAGCTGGACGACCTGATCGTGGGCCAGCCGCAGATCAAGGAAGCGGCGACCGTGGGCGTGCCTGACGAAAGGCTGGGAGAGCGGATCGCCGTCGCGGTCGTCCCGCACGAGGGTGAAGAGCCCAAGCTGGAAGACATCACCGCCTGGCTCGAAGCGCGCGATATCGCCATCTTCAAGCGGCCCGAGTTTCTGGTGATCGTCGATGCCCTCCCGCGCAACGCAATGAACAAGGTGGTGCGCGACGAACTGCGCGAAATGGTGGTGGCAAGACTATGAGTGGTGCGAACACACAGGCAGCGAACCAGCGCGTCACGCTGGTAACGGGCGCGGGCAACGGGCTGGGCGAGGCATTTGCCTATGCCTGCGCGCGACGCGGCGATGCCGTGATTGCCAATAACCGCGTCCACGCCGACCGCCCCAGCTCCGCCGCCGCGCTGGCCGATGCGCTGCGCGCCGAAGGATACAGCGCCGGGGTGGACGAACATTCGGTCGACGCGGACGGCGCGGCCGAGGCCATCGTGGCCAACGCTCTCGACCAGTTCGGGCGGCTCGACGGGATCATCCTCAATGCCGGGATTTCCGGTCCTGCGGCACGGGTGGCGGACAGCGACCTGTCCGATCTTCGCGCAGCGATGGAGATCAATTTCTTCGCCAATGCCGCCCTCGTGCAGGCGGCCCTGCCCCATCTTGAGCAATCCCCCGCGGGGCGCATCGTGCTGATCGCCTCCTCCGCCGGGCTCCACGGGCTGAAGGGCCGCGCGCCTTACGCCGCGTCCAAGGCGGCGCTGATCGCCTATGGCCGTTCGCTCGCGCTCGAACTGCGGCGCACGAACATCCGCACCAATATCTTCGCGCCCTATGCGGCGACCAAGATGACGGGCGGACAGGACGAGGTTACGGACGAGCGGCTGCTGCCCGAGCACGCCGCGCCGGGCGCGGCGTGGCTCTCTTCCGAACAGTGCGATGCCAATGGCGAAATCTGGGTCGGCGGTGCCGGCCAGTTCCGCCGCGCGGCCATGGTCGAAGGGGCTGGCGGCAGCAAGCCCGATGCCGATGCGCAATGGCTGGCGGAGAATGCCGGGAACTTGCGCTCGCTCGAGCCGCACAGAGAGTTTCCGGGCGGTGAAGCGGCGTTTGCCGATTTCTACTCCGCGCTTGGTTCGCCTTCAGAGTAAAGCCGCCGCATCGCCACCTTGTCGGGCTTGCCGAGGCCGGTCTTGGGCAATTCGTCCGCGATGTGGATCGCCTTGGGCACGTGCACCGCGCCCTTGGCGGCTCGCACCGCATCGCGCAGCCGGTCCGCCTCGATTTCCTGCCCGGCGCGCGGGACGACCAGCGCCGTCACCTGCTCGCCCCACTTGCGATCGGGAATGCCGAAGACCGCCACCGCCGACACCGCAGGATCGCGCGCGATCACTGCTTCCACTTCCGCCGGGAAGACGTTGAAGCCGCCGCTGATGATCATGTCCTTCGCGCGGCCGACGATCCGGTACAGGCCATCCTCTCCGATCCGGCCCAGATCGCCGGTGCGCAGCCAGCCGCCCGCAAGCGTTTTCGCGCTTTCCTCCGGCATGCCGAGATAGCCGCTCATGACCAGCGGACCGCGCACGGCGATTTCTCCGACGCCATCCGTCTCGTCCAGCAGGCGAATGTCGATCCCCGGGAAAGGCCGGCCCGCCGCGTCGGGCGCGGCGCGATGCTCGCCCCGGTCGAGGATCAGGATCGTGTTGGGTGCCTCGCTCTGGCCGTAGCACTGGACGAGTATCTCGCCGAAGCGGTCGATCGCTTCCAGCACGCGGGCAGACTCCATGGGCGCGCCCGAATAGATCAGCGTGTCGATGGAGCTTAGGGCGTCCGATGGCAGATCCGGGGCATCGAGCAGCGCACCGATCATGGTCGGGACCATCCAGCTGACGGTCGCGCGGTGGGCCCGCGCCGCCTCGGCAAAGCCCGAGACGGAGAATCCGCGCTGCAGGATCACCGTGCCGCCGCGCACCAGCGTGGGCAGCACGATGGAGCCCGCGCCGTGCGAGATGGGTGCGGGGCACAGGAAACGGATTTCTGCCGGGAAGTCGATCCGCGCCAGGGCCATCAGGGTGTTCGTGACGAGCGCGCGGTTGGACAGCATCACCCCCTTGGGCCGCCCGGTGGTCCCGCCGGTATAGGCGAGGCGCACGATATCCTCCGCATCTCCGATGGCATGCGCGGGAAGCGCGGATGATGCAGGCGTGGCAGGCCAGAACGGACCGACGGCATCGTCGTCCTGATGGGCGTAACAGGCGATCCCGGCATCCCGGGCCAGCGAAGCTGCGTCCGCAATCCTGCCCGGTCCGCCGACAAGAATCCGCGCACCACTATCCTTCAGGATGTACAGCTGGTCCTCGCGCCCGCCCATCGCATGCAGGGTGAGAGAGCGGTAGCCACCGATATAGGCCGCCGCCATCAGCGCGTACTGGCGCGTGCAATTCTCGCTGATCTGCGCGACGGTCGCGCCGCGCGGCAGGCCCAGCTCGTCGAGCCGTTCCATGGCCTGCGCGACCATCTGGCCGAAGGCGCGGTAGCTCGTCTCGCCCTCATCATCGACGAAGGCAATCGCGTCGCCATGGCGCGCAATGGCGTCGAGGATGATATCGCCCAGCAGCCCGCCGGAGGCTGCCGCTGCGGCGGCACCGCCTTCGCTCACGCCGGGCGCTCTAGCAGTTCTTGCGCGAAGTCCGGCAGCTGCGCCTCGCCCGCCGATTGCCGGTCGATCGTGGCGCGGTCGAAATAGTCGCGCCAGTCGGTGAACTGGCCATTTTCGATCCGCACGACCCCTGCATAGGGCGTCACCACGCGCGTACCGTCCGCCAGATCGAAATCCTCCACCGCTTCGTAGAACACGTCCTTGCCCGCCTCGGCCATCGCGTTGATGCGCAGCCGCTTCACTGCGGACAGCCCGCTATAGGTGGTCAGGAATTCGCGGATTTCCTCATGCCCCACGGCAGGCGGTTTGGTGGTGGCGGAGAAATGGAAACGCCCATCGCTTGCGAACATGCCGACCATGTCGTCGATGCGCCCGGCATGCCAGTGATCGAAGAAACGGGTGACGAGCTGCTTGCCTGTGCTCACGATTGATTCTCCACTTTCGCAACGTCCGCGCGCAGCTTGGCGACCACGTCCTCCACGCTGGAGCGCGGGTTGCGGGTAAGATCGTAATGGTGCGCCTTGCGGGCGGCCCGGTCGAACCAGATCCGCCCTTGCGCGTGTTTCGGGCGCTTGCTGGCGAGCCACAGCGCGGTGTCCGCCCCTTGCGCGGGAGAGCGCAGCAGCGGGCCGATCCAGCGGTCCATCCAGGGCAGCGCGTCGGAGACGCCCTGCGTCGCCACCCATCCCGGATGCATCGTATAGGCGTCGACGCGCGCCGCCCAGTGATCCGCCAGCGCCAGCTGCGCGCGCTTGTTGGCCGCATAGGCGAGAAAGCCGTTGTAGCGATCGGGCGGCAGATCGAGCAGGCTGGTATCGAGCGGCGCGTTGTACATCCCGCCCGATGCCATGTTGACCACCGCTGCCCCGTCCAGCTTGCCCTGCTCCAGCAGAGCTTCGGTCAGCGCGAACTGGCCAAGCAGGCTGGTCGCGTAGCTTTGTTCGAACCCCTCCGGCGTCAGACGATGGTCTGGGGGCAGGTTGCCGACATTGTTGATCAGCGCATCGAGTGGGCCGACCTCTTCGGCGAGCGACAGGTTGTCGGCCACAAGGGACAGGTCGCGCTCGATGGTCTCGAACGGCCCGCCATCCTTTTGCCTGCGGCCTTCGTCAGCCAGCGCCTTCAGCTTCTCCGCATTGCGGCCGACCGCGATGACGCGCGCGCCACGCCGGGCGGCGCCCAGCGCCAGCGCGCGTCCGATCCCGCCCGTCGCCCCCGTGACCAGCCAGCTTTGCCCTGCGAGCGACTTGCCCCCCGATCTGAGGGGCAAGCCGCGTGCAAGATAGCCGATCCGCGTGAAGGACGGAGCGAAGCGGGCGTAGAACGTTAGTGCCTTGGATGCCATGCCGCCGCGATCAGTACCTGACCTGGAACTGGATGGCGACCGAGCGCGGACGCGAGGCAGTGGCGTACTGCGTGTTCGCGCCGACATTGCTGGCGAAGGGAACCTGCGCCGCGTAGGTGCGGAACCGCTCGTCCAGCAGGTTCTTGCCCACCGCCGCGATGGTCCAGTTCTCGCCCCCGACGCCAACGCGCGCATCGACGATGGTGTAGCCGTCGACCACGCCCGCCGGATCCAGATTGTCATGCACGTTGTGTTCGCCCGTGTAGGACGCATCGGCATTGATCTTCAGGCGAAGGTCCCCGAACAGCGGCTTGTCGACCGAGAGCCCGCCGTAGACGTTGAACTCCGGCGTGAAGCGCCCGCGCCGGCCGGTGTAATCGCACAGCTGGACACCGCCCACCACGTCGCCATCGGGCGTTTCGCCGAAGGCGCAGTTGCCGCGGCGGAAATCGAGATACTCGAAATCGAGATAGGCCGCCGAAGCGTTGATCGCGATGCCCGGTGCAATGGCGTAGCGCGCATTGGCTTCGATGCCCTGCGTACGCGTTTCACCCGCATTGCCGACATTGAAGCCCACCGTTCCATCGAACTGGCTGATCTGCAGGTCCGAATAGGTCGAACGATACAGAGTGACGCCGAAGGAGGCGCGGTTGCCCGGTAGGCTCGCCCGCAGGCCGAGCTCGTAGGAACTCACTTCCTCGTCATCGAAGCCGAAGGAGGTGTTGTTGTTGGACCGGGCATCGAAGCCGAAGCCCTTGTAGCCTTCGCGGTAGGAGCCGAACAGCAGGATGTCGTCGGTCACATCGAATTCGACCGCCAGCGACGGCACGATGTTCTTTTCCGAACGGCTGCGGTTCAGATCGTGGCCCGCGCCCGCCACGGCATTGTCGAGCGAGAAGCCAAGCGCGGTCTGCAGCACGGTAATCGGCACGGGGTTCGTCACCAGCGGCCCGTCGAAACTGAAGGCGCCGTTGCGTGCCACCAGACTGCGGCTGGCGGTCTTCTCGTCGATGGCGAGCCGCAGGCCGGGGATGATCCGGAAGCCGTCGGCCACCCGCCACTGCAGCTGGGCAAACAGAGAGTAGGTATCGCTGGTCTGTTCGAAATCGCGGACCGCGCCGATATCCGCGATGACGCCGAAGCCCAGGTTCGCAAGATCGGGCCCGAGCGCGGTGATATCGGAATAGTCGAGCTGGTTATGTTCGAAATAGGCGCCGGCAATCACGCTCAGGGGCAGAGAGTCGTCGGTGGCGACCCGGATTTCCTGGCTGAACTGCTCGTAGCTTTCACGCGTGAGCCCGCCCAGGATGCTGGCCGAGGTGAAATCGAGATCCACGCTGGTGTCGCGATCATAGCCGACATAGCCGGTGACGGTGGTCAGCGTGGCCGATCCGAAATCGGTCTCCGTGGTGAAGGTGCCGTTGTAGAATTCGGTGTTGTCGAACTCGTCCTGGTCTGCCTGGCGGCGATAGTTGAAGCTGGTGTCCTGCAGCGCGCCCGGAAGACCGGCGCCGGTGAGCGCGGTTGCGAAGGTCAGGGGTACACCGGGGGCCGCCTCGGTTGTCGCCACGTCCTGGCTCACCACGAGGTTGCGCCCTTCGACGTCGAACTTGGAATATTCGCCCTTCAGCGTGGCGGTAAAGTTGCCGCTTTCATACCGGACCGTTGCGCGACCGGCGATTTCGTCCAGTCGCGGCTCGGTGCGGTCCTTCGTGGTGTTGAAGACGTATCCGTTCTCCGTCAGTCCGCGAACTGCAAGCCTTGCCGAAAGGCCATCGGCCAGCGGTCCGGACACGAAGGCCTGCCCTTCGAACCCTTCGAACACATCGGTATAGGTCGCGGTCGCACCCGCTTCGAGATAATCGGTCGGCTGCGCGGTGATGATGCTGAGCGCGCCGGCAGTCGAGTTCTTGCCGAACAGGATCGATTGCGGGCCGCGCAGGACTTCCACGCGCTGCAGATCGAAGAAGGGCGCACGGGTCAGCTGCGCGCGGCCATAGCTCACGCCGTCGACGAACTGCGCGACAGACTGTTCGAAAGCAGGGTCGTTGCCCGAGCCGATCCCGCGAATATAGGTCTGCGTGGTCAGGCCCGTCTGGGTGATCTGGAAGTTGGGTACCGAGAGTGTAACTTCCTCTAACGTACTGATTGCGGTGTCCGCGATATCCTCTCCCCCGATCACCTCGATCGAGATCGGAACGCGCGTTGCATCCTGTTCGCGGCGCTGCGCGGTAACGACGATTGTATCCAGCGCGGCGGCGTTATCCGCTTCGCCCGGCTGTTCGGCTACACCGTCGGCATCCGCGTCTCGTGTGGTCTGCGCGGATGCACCGGACGACCACGCGAGCAGCGCCATGGCCGTCCCGAGATACAATGGTTGGGTGACGCTTTTCATGCTTGCTCTCCTCTCGTTCGTTCCGCTTCTTTCGGATACGATACGGGGAGGTGAATATCACAACTGGACTTAATCTCAAGCGGCGTAATCGCTTGATATCCGGACATGGGGCATCGCGTCGGCCATTCCTGCCGAACCGGAAGGTCTGCAATTTAGGAGAAATGGGGCCTCAGCCCGCGATCGATCCGCCCGCGATCGAATCGCCGCGGCTGCGCGATGCGGACTGGCCCTCCATCACCCAGCGGGTGCGCGCAGCCTGGATCGGCTCGCCCGTATTCCGGTCGCACACGACCGGATGGATCGGCTTGCCGGTGGTCAGATCGACCAGCGAGAGAGGCGGCGCATCCTGGTCGCACAGCCACCGCAGCGACCAGCCATGCGTGGCGAGCACGACGGGGTACAGCGCGCGCCCCGCTTCGGTCAGGCGGTATTCGCTACGCGGCGGGCTCGACTGGTAGGCGCGCCTGACGAGGATCGAGCCGCCGACCAGCCGGTTCAGCCGGTCGGAAAGAATGTTGGGCGCCATGCCGGTGGCGGAGAGGAACTGCTCGAAGCGCCGCAGGCGGAAGAAGGCGCACCCCAGGACCATCCAGCTCCAGTAGTCGCCGATCAGCTCGACCGAGCGGTCTATCATCGGGCGATCGACCGGCGGGCGCTTGCTGCGCCAGCGCCGCTGCGTCGGCGATTCCCGCTCGACGAGACCCGGGCCGACCTCCCAGCCGACGTTCTCGGGATCGATGGTGGAGCCTCCGGGGCCGTCCAGCACCACCGGGTCGAGCGCCTTGCGCGTCGCCGGATCGTAGAACACCATGTCGTAGCGCGACTGCATGCGCGATGGCGCGTGGTCGCGTTCCCACCGGCCCTGCATCAGCGCGATGCCGAACAGGTCGCGGCCCATCGCGGTCAGCCGGTATTCGGCGCGTCGGCGCCCGGGCGGTATGACACTGTCGAGCAGGCCGTTCTCCACCAGCCGCTTCAGGCGCCCCGAAAGGACGGTGCGGGGAATGTGCAGCGCTTCGGACCAGTCGTTGAACCGGCGAACGCCGTAAAAGGCCTCGCGCAGGATCAGCTGCGTCCACGCATCCCCGATCACCCCATGCGCGAGCGCGACCGGATTGCCGGTGACGAGCGCCCGGACGGAAGGCGAATCTGCCATTTTTATAGGGGGATGCGTCTCTTGCATGTTCACGGGATGTAGAACCTTTCATCGAAGCTGGGCAACCGCGCACGGCGACTTCCGATTGCCACTTGCGTTAGTGGACTATTCTGTGTGATGAATTGTTCATGGACATTCTCGACATCGCAGTTACCGCGATCCTGCTCGCGATCGCATTGATCTGGATCATTGCCATGCCGGCCCGGGCGAAGGGCAAGACCTGGCACTATGCCCTTGTCGGCATACCGGCCCTCGTCTTCCTCATCGCGAGCAACCTGCCCGCCGGGACATTGCGCGAATCGCTCGATGCCTGGCTTGCAGGCGGCGCGGCCGCTGCCCTGCTTCTGCTGCTCACCTGGGCGCTGGGAAGCATCAAGCGCAATCACGGCTTCATGGACATCTCCTATCCGCTGGCCCCGACGGCGATTGCGTGGACGGCTTTTCTCGTCGCTGGAGGCATGGCGACAGGCGGCACGATGGCGCCGCTCGTCCTGGCTCTGGTCACGGTGTGGGCGCTGCGCCTTTTCGTTCAGACGATCGGCCAGAACCATGCCGAGGAACGCCAGCCCTATGCCGCATGGCGCAAGGCTTTCGGCCCGCAGTGGCGCTGGTGGAGCCTGTTTCAGGTCTATGGCCTGCAGGGCATTACCTTATGGCTGTGGGCGATTCCGCTGGCCTTCGCGGTACAGGCCGATTTCTCCCTCCCCTGGGCCATCGCCGGCGGAGCCGTGTGGCTGGCCGGCTTCGCGCTCCAGACGACGGCCGACCGGCAGCTGACGCGCTTCCGCGCCGATCCCGCCAACCGCGGCGCGATCCTCGACACCGGCGCATGGGCCATCGTGCGCCAGCCGAATTACCTCGGCGAATCGATGATGTGGTGGGGCTATTCCCTGTGCGCGCTCGCGCACCCGTGGGGATGGCTCACGGTGATCGGCCCGATCTTCGCCACATGGTTCATGGGCTTCGGTTCCGCCGGACCCTTCAAGGAAGCGCACATGCGGCGCACGCGCGGCGAGGCATGGGCCGCCTATTGCGCCCGCACCCCACGCTTCTTCCCGCTACCCCGGCCCACCGCCTAACTTGCGGTAGTGGACTTATTTTGTTATTCAGACTGCACGAAAGGAAAGCCCTATGAAACCGAGCGCTCTGGCAGAAGGCAACGTGAACGAACTGAATCCCTACGTGCAGGGATTCTATGCCGCCCAACCCGAGGAAGTGACGAAGACCGATCTCGAAGTGATCGGCGAGCTTCCGACCGACCTGTGGGGCGCCTATGTTCGCAACGGCCCCAACCCCTTCGAAGTCCCCGACGTGCCGCACCACTGGTTCGACGGCGAAGGCATGGTCCACTCGATCTATTTCGAGAACGGCAAGGCCGAGTATCGCAACCGTTACGTGCTCTCCGACGATAACGTCGCCGACATGAAGGGCGACGGGGCCGAGGCCCGCGGCGTGCTGGTTCCTTCCAACCGCGACCGGCCGAACAAGGTCTACAAGGACACCGCCAACACCGATCTGGTGCTGCACGACGGCAAGCTGATGGCCCTGTGGTACATTTCCGGCACGCCTGTGCGGCTCGACGCGCGCACGCTGGAAACGCTGGGGAACGAGGATTTCGGCGGCAAGCTTCCGCGCAATGTCTCCGCCCACGGCAAGATCAACCCCGAAACGGGCGAATTCCTGTTCTTCGACTATTCGCTGTACGAACCCTGGATGAGCTTCGGCGTGGTCAGCCCCAAGAGCGAACTGACCCACTTCGCCAAGATCGACCTGCCAGGCCCGCGCCTGCCGCACGACATGGGCTTCACCGAGAATTACGTGATCCTGCATGATCTCCCGGTGGTGTTCACCGAAAGCGGGCTGCGCAACGGCATGTGGCAGATCAAGACCGAGCAGCGCGGCGCGCGTTTCGGTGTGGTGCCACGCAACGGGACCAACGACGACGTCAAATGGTTCGAGACCGATCCCTGCTACCTCTACCACGTCGCGAATTCGTGGGAGGAAGGCGACGAAGTGGTTATGGTTGCCTGCCGCATGGTGCCGAACAATTTCGATCCCGACCCTGCGCACGGCCAGTTTGCCAGCATGGTCAACGTCATGGCGCTGCATGCCTATGCATGGGAATGGCGCATGAACATGAAGACGGGCGAGATCACCTCGCGCCAGCTCGACGACCGGCTCAGCGAATTTCCCGCGATCAACCAGGATTATGCGGGCCGCAAGACGCGCTATTCCTACCACGTCGCGATGGCGCACGAGCGCCTGCAGCGCTTCGAAGGCCTCATCAAGTACGACCTGGAGACCGGCGAGAAGCAGGAATACCTGTTCGAGGACGGACAGGGCGGTTCCGAACCGGTCTTCGCCCCGCGTACCGGTGCCAAGGACGAGGATGACGGCTATGTCATCACCTTCGTCACGCACACAGAAACGGGCGAATCCGAAGTGCTGATCCTCGACGCGAAGAAATTCGCCGACGGGCCGATCGCGCGCATCCCCCTTCCCTCGCGCGTGCCTGCGGGCTTCCACGCGACCTGGGCGGACGGCGACAAGATCGCGGCCTGAACTCCTGTCCGGGCACCCGCCCGGACACCGTGCCCCCGGCCGGACACCGACAAGAAGGATTGGCATTCATGGCAACGCAAGCCACCGCGTCCCCCGACGCGGCGTACGAGGAACTGTCTGCGCGTCACTTCGACACGCTCGCACGCGCAATCGAGGCGGTTTCGACCCGCGAGAGCTGGAGCCCGTTCTCCGACTCTCCGTCGAGCAAGATCCACGGCGCGGAAAAGCCCGCCCAAGGGCAGGCCGCGTTCGAAGCGTGGCTCGGCAAGCGGTACGAGATCGATCAGCCCGGGATCACGGAATGGATCGGCGACGAAGTCTCGCCCTACACCCGCCAGCCGCTCGGCATCACCTACCCCCGCAGCGAGCCTGCCGCGTTGATCGAAGCAGGCACCAAAGCCCTCGCAAGCTGGCGCAAGGTGGATTTCGAAACCCGCGCGCTGGTGTGCCTCGAAATCGCGCAGCGGCTTTACGACCGCAATTTCGAGATGGCGCACGCCATCATGCATGTTGCCGGGCAAAGCTATGTCCAGGCCTTTGCGGGCAGCGGGCCCAACGCGCTGGATCGCGGGATCGAGGCGCTGGCCTATGCCGTCAAGGCAATGCGCGACGTCACCCCGCATGCGGTGTGGCGGCGCAAGTTCGGGCCCGACGATGTGGCGCTGGAGAAGCACTATACGATCATGCCGCGCGGCCTTGCGCTGGTGATCTGCTGCGCCTCCTTCCCCACGTGGAATTCGCACCCCGCGCTGTTCGCCAACCTGGCGACGGGCAATCCGGCGATCATGAAGCCCCACCCCATCGCCATCTTCCCCGTCGCGATGACCGTGAAGATCGCGCGCGAGGTGCTGAGCGAATTCGGCTTCGATCCGAACGTCGTGACGCTGGCCACAGACACGCGTGAGCAGCCGGTCGCGCAGGCCTTCATCGACGATCCTGCGGTGCAGATCATCGATTTCACCGGCAGCGCGCGCTACGGCTCGCAGCTCGAAAACTCGATCACGAAGAAGGCGCTGTTCACCGAAACGAGCGGCGTCAACAGCGTGGTGATCGAATCGGTTGCGGACCTGACTACGACGGCGCGCGCGGTTGCGCGCTCGGCATCGCTGTTCTCTGCCCAGATGTGCACCAGCCCGCAGACCATCTTCGTTCCCGAAGACGGCATCAAGACCGGCGATGGCACGGCCTCCCCGCGCGAAGTCGCGCAGGCACTGGCCGACGAAATCGATGCACTGGTGGAAAATCCGAAGGCCGCAGCGGGCGTGATGGGCGCGGTGCAGGCCGAGCTCAGCATGGATGTGGTCGACACGGTTCGCAGCAAACTCGCGGCCCGCGAGGATGTGGAGATCGTGCGCGAAGCATCGCCCTACCCGCATCCCGAATACCCGGAGGCCCGCACGCTGACGCCGCTGGTCGCCGTCGTGCCTGCGGAGCTGGAAGCGGTCTACGCGGACGAGCAGTTCGGCCCGGTCCTGTTCGTTGTGCCGACGCACGGCGCGGACGATGCGGTGGCGCGCGCGACCCGGTTGGCGAAGGAGAACGGGACCATCGCGACCTATCTCTATTCGACGAACGAGGATTTCATCGCCCGGTCGACCGATGCTTACGAGGAGGCGGGCGCGAACCTCTCCATCAACCTTCACGGTTCGATGTGGATCAACTTCGCGGCGGCCTACAGCGATTACCACGTCACCGGGCTCAATCCCGCTGGCAACGCCTCGCTCGCCGATCTCGCCTTCGTCGCCTCGCGCTTCCGCATCGTGCAGCGGCGGCGCCCTGAATGATGGGGATGCAGGACAAGGTCTATATCGCAGGGATTTCCTGCACGAAGCTGGGCAAGCGCCTCGACGCGAGCGTCAAGCAGATGGTGCGCGAGGCGGTGGACGCCGCGCTGGCCGATGCAGGCGCGAGCGTGGGCGACGTTGACGCGGCGTGGTTCTCGAACACGCGCCAGCCGATGCTCGAAGGGCAGAACACCGTGCGCGGGCAGATCGCCCTGCGTCCGCTGGGCTTCGAAAGCGTACCGGTGGTCAATATCGAGAATGCCTGCGCCAGCGGGTCGTCCGCGCTGATCCAGGCGATGGCGCATCTGCGCGCCGGAATGGCCGACATCGCGCTGGTCGTGGGCGCGGAAAAGATGGTCTTCCCCGACCGGCCCGAAGCCATGGCCGCCGCGTTCGAAGGCGGCACCGACATTCACGACATGGAGGCGACCAAGGCTTTCGTGCGGTCGCTCGGCGGCGATGCGGATGACGAGAGCGCGGGCAAGCGCAGCATCTTCATGGACCTTTATGCCGCACAGGCCCGCGCGCACATGGATCGCTTCGGCACCACCCAGGAAGATTTTGCAGCGATTGCGGCCAAGAACCACACGCATGCACAGCACAACCCGCTGGCGCAGTACCGCGAGCCCATGAGCATCGAAGAAGTGATGGCGGACAAGCCCATCGCCTTCCCCTTCACCCGCTCCATGTGCGCTCCTTTGAGCGACGGGGCCGCAGCAGCCGTGGTCTGCAACGCAGCAGGTCTCGCGCGTCTTGCCGAGGCGCGTGCGCGTGCGGTCACGGTCCGCGCCAGCGTGCTGCGCAGCGGTGTGGACCGCGAAACAAACGATTTCGATCGCCATATCGGCCGCCTGACCGCGCTTGCCGCCTATGATCAGGCGGGCCTCGGCCCCGAAGACGTCGACTGTATCGAAGTCCACGACGCCACCGCCTATGCCGAAGTCCAGCAAATCGAGAACCTGGGCCTGGCCGAGCCGGGCAGCGTGGGCGAATGTCTTGCGAAAGGCGATTTTGCGCTCGGCGGACGTCAGCCGGTCAATGCGTCGGGCGGCTTGCTCTCGAAAGGCCATCCGGTCGGCGCGACCGGCATCATCCAGTTACACGATCTGTGCGTGCAACTGCGCGGCGAAGCGGGCAGTGGCCAGGTGGACAACGCCAGGATCGCCCTCGCCGAAAATGGCGGCGGCTTCCTGCGCGGCGAAGAAGCCGCGACCGTGGTCACGATACTCGAAAAAGAAAGCGCCTGATGAACTCGACCGAGGCAAAGCTGCCTTCCCCCATGCGGCTCCCCCTGTTTGCCGCGCCCATGTTCCTCGTTTCGGGCGTGGATCTGGTCGTTGGCGCCTGCAAGGCAGGGATCGTCGGCAGCTTCCCGACCTCCAACTGCCGGACCGTGGAGGATCTCGACACATGGATGGGCTCCATCGCGGACGCGCTGTCGAAACCGAAGGATGCCGGGCAAGCGTGGGATACCGCGCCCTGGGCGGTTAACCTCATCACGCACAGCAGCAATTCGCGTCTGGCGGATGATCTTGCGCTGGTCGGCGAATACAAGCCACCCATCGTCATCACCGCGCTGGGCTCTCCCAAGCCGGTGATGGATACGGTGAAGGGCTATGGCGGCATCGTGCTCGCCGACGTGGTCGACCTGAAGCTGGCGCGCAAGGCGGCGGACGCGGGCGCCGACGGGCTGGCCTGCATCACCTCGGGCGCCGGAGGCCACACGGGCAACCTGTCCCCCTTCGCCTTCATCGCCACGGTGCGCGAGTTCTTTACCGGGCCCATCGTGGTCGGCGGCGGCATTTCCAGTGGCGCGGGCGTGGCCGGTGCCATCGCGGCGGGTGCCGACGCGGTCTACATGGGCACACGCTTCATCCCCGCGCGCGAGAGCATGGCGGTCGACGATTACAAGCAGATGGTGGTGGACCACGGCATGGCCGATCTGGTGGTCAGCGACGGCATAACCGGCACGCCTGCCTCCTGGTTGCGACCCAGCCTGATCGCCAGCGGCTACGATCCGGACGATCTCGCCCGCCCGGCTGCCGTGCGCAATTACGACGCGAACCAGTCGCCCGCGAAGCGCTGGAAGGATACCTGGGCCGCGGGCCAGGGGCTGGAGACGATCAGGAAGGTCCAGCCGATCGGCGAGATCGTGGACGAACTGGCCGACCAGTACGATGCGGCAGTCGCGCGTTTCGCCGCGCTGAATGCCAACCGACCGGCTCTATGACGGGCCCGCAATCGCCCGCGTCTGCCCTGCCCGAATTCGGCTTCACCCCCGACCAGTCGGGGCTCGAAATCGCGCAGGCCTGGATCGAGGCCGGCCTGGTGGCAGGCTATGTCGGCACCTTCGGCGTGCGCCCGGTTCATGCCGAGCGCGGCGCGATCCGGTTCGCCTGCCTGGCCGAGGCTGACCTCGCCAATTTTGCCGGGACGATCCACGGCGGCGTGGCCGCATCGCTGATCGACATTGCGGGCGCCGGCGCCGCGCTCACCCTGCTGGAGCCCGGCGAAATCCTGCTCACCAGCGATCTGCAACTGCGCTACTGCGCGCCGATCCCCGTCGACGGCGGGGAAATCACCGCGCACGGCACGGCGCGTTATGACGAACGGCGGCGGATCATCGCCGAGGTGTTCGTCCATCACGGCGGCGAGACCGTTGCCGTTGGGAGCGTCGCTGTGGTCCGCAGGAACGGCGCACCCGGTTGAACGCCAGGCTCGGGTGCGAGACCCGGTCCGGCCCCCCTAGAGAGACTGGCCGTCGTCCACCGTGAAGGTGCCCCCGGTGACATGTGCCGAAGCGTCGCTGCACAGGAACAGCACCAGATCGTCCAGCGCGTCGATCTCCATCAGGCGCCGCCTGTGCCAACCGGCGATCTGCACCTTGCCATCCTCGCTATCGAACCAGTCGCCGACCAGTTCGGTGCGGATGTAGCCCGGCTGCACGGTGTTGACGTTGATCCCCTGCCGCACCCACTCGCGCGCCAGCTGCCGGCCCAGATGCGCAACCCCTGCCTTGCTGGCGGCATAGGCGGCATCGCCCTGCCCCGTCATCTGCGCGGTGATCGAACCGATGATGACGATCCGCCCCGCCTCGCTTTCCCGGCTGCCCGCCGCCATCATCGCGCGCGCAGCGGCATTGGCGGTCAGGTGCACGCCCAGAAGATTGGTGTCGTAGACCTGCCGCAAGTCGGCTTCCGGCACGTCGGTAGAGCGTCCGTTGCGAACCACACCGGCATTGGCGACCACCGTATCGACCGGGCCGAAGCGGCTTTCGGCGGAAGCGAACGCCTCCGCGATCGAGCTTTCGCTGGTCACGTCCAGCGGCACGGCCAGCGCCTTGCCCCCGGCGCTGTCGATGTCCTCAGCGATGGCCCCGGTCAGCTCCGTCCTGCGCGCCCCGAGCACCACTTGCGCGCCCGCCTGCGCCATCCGCCGCGCAAGATGCGCGCCGATGCCGGAGGATGCGCCGGTGATCAGACAGACCCGTCCAGCAAGGGGGTGAGCATGTGTCATTGGTAAACCTCGTGAAAGCTTTCGGAGTGGCCCTAGCGCTTGTTGGGCGCAACAAGCGTGTTCGCTTCGGGGTAACGGTCCAGCCAATCGGCGGGGGGCAGCGGAAGCGGGCGGCTTTCCTGCGCGCGAGCGGGCGCGAAGGCGGCGCGAGGCTGGGCGCTGCGCACCTGTTCCAGCCAGAAGACGCCGTCCAACCGTCCGCTGTTTCCGCGCGTGCCCACCAGATCGGTATCGCCGTCGCCGTCCATGTCACGCGCAATGAACTGGTCGAACATGCCGCGCACCCGGCGCGAGATATCGTGCCGCTGCCAGGCGCCATCCGCTGCGCCGGGGTTCTCGAACCAGGCGATCCGTCCGACCGTGGAGGACGCGGTCACAGCGGGATGATCTGTCTCCCGCGTCGCACCCGAATAGCCGCCTTTGACGATGTTGAGCCCCGAATAGCCCCCCGTGATCGCGTCCAGATCGCCATCACCGTCTAGGTCGGCGAGTTCCACCGCGATGACCATATCGGGCAGGATGTCTCCGATACGGTGATAGGTCCACGGCGTGTCGAGCGTCTCGGGCTGCTCCAGCCAGCCGAGCCCGGGCAGACCGCCGGGTGCGCGCGGATCGCCGCATGTCTCGATTGCGCCTACGATCAGGTCGAGCCGTCCGTCGCCGCTCAGGTCGCGGAAGGCGGACTGGAAGGCGCTGGTCGAAACCGTGCAGCCTGCAAGCCCGCTGTCGTCGATTACGATAGGATGCGCGGTGACGGCCACGCTCCCGCCAGCATCGGTTCCGCGATTCTCGAGGATGGTGGACTGCTGGGCCAGACGCCCGGCGGCCAGCACGTCCAGATCGCCGTCGCCGTCGATATCGACCGGCATCGCGGTGTTGGGCACATCCTTCCTGAAAAGCACCTGTTCGCGCCACGCCCCGGCCTCCATCGGATCGCCGCGAAGCGTGAACAGCGAGGTCGTCCGGTCTTCTCGCGGCGCGCCGGGATCGACAATGTCGCTCGCGCCCTTGTTGGCGGCCGTTACATCGGGCCGCCCGTCCCCGTCGATATCCGCGACGAACACCCGCAGCCACGATCCGCGCCCCTGCGTGACCGGCGGCACGAAGCCGCGCCACTCGCCCGCTCGTGCGCCTTCTGGGCTTCCCGGATTGCGGAAGACAGCGAGATGCGCCTCCTCGTTCGCGGAGACCAGATCGGGCCACCCATCGCCATCGAGATCGCCGACCGCGACATCCTCGATCGCAGCGACGATATCGCCCGAGGCGACCGTTGCGAGCACCCAGCGGTCCGGGTCCGCACTGCCGAAGGCGATCCGCAGATGGTTCGAATCCTCGTGTACAGAGACGATATCGGGAAAGCCGTCGCGGTCGATATCCGCCAACTGCAAGCCGTCGCCACCGCGGATGGCCACACCGCCCAGGTCCTTGTCATCGATACGGTGTTCGCGCCACGAGATGTATTCTCCCGAGGGTGTGCGGGCAGAGGTCGGCGTATCCGCGACCGTGAGCGGAGCGGCCGGCAAGCCCGTACCTGCCGCGCACCCGCACACCGCCACTGCGGCCAGCGTGGCGAGCGGCATACGCACGCCGACCGCTGCCATCACAGCGCTTCCACCTTGGGCGCAGTGGCCGGGCTGCTGGCGATGTCGCCCCGGATATGGCGCGAGGCGAAGAGGTAATGCGCCCCGCCCCACAGCGAAGCCGCGCACCCCACGATCAGCATCGCCGTCGCCAGCGCCGTCTCGGAACCCGCAGCGGCGAAGGTATCGCTCAGATAGCCGACGATCAGGGGGCCGAGGCCGAGGCCGATCAGGTTGATGAAGAAGAAGAACACCGCCGAAGTCATCGCCCGCATCCGCAGCCCGACCAGCCCGTGCGAAACGGCCAGTGCCGGACCGAGATAGGAGGCCGAGAGGAAGTGGAACACGCCCGTCAGCGCCAGCGCCAGCGCCAGGTTGCCTGTGTTGAGCATCACAAGCAGCACCGGCGTGATGGCGAGGATGAGGATGGCGGAACCCCACAGGTACCAGCGGCGGTCGCGCTGGCCCATCCTGTCGGCAAACCACCCCCCGAAGAACGAGCCCGCACCCCCGCCCAGGCCGGAGGTCAGCGCCATCCACAGGCCCAGTTCCGCCAGCCCGATCTCGTGATTGCGCAGGAAGAACGACGGCAGCCAGTTGCCGATGGCGTAGATCACCGTGGCTTGCAGGCTCCCGGCGAGAGCCAGGTTGCGGAAGGTCTTGCGCGACCACAGGAACTTGAGCACCGTGACGAAGGTCGGACTCTCGCCTGCCTCGCTCTCGCGCTTTTCGGACCAGCCGCGGATCGGTTCGGCGACGGTCAGGCGCAGGAAGAGCGCGACGAGGATGCCCGGCAGGCCGACGACGAAGAAGGCGGTGCGCCAGCCGAAGGCCTCCGCAATGAACCCGCCCAGCGCGAAGCCGGTCAGGATGCCGATGTAGATGCCGATCGAATAGATCGAGAGCGCGGTGGCGCGCTCCTTCTCCGGGAAAATGTCCGAGATCATCGAGTGCGCGGGGGGGCTGCCACCCGCCTCGCCCACGCCGACTCCGACCCGGGCGAGTAGCAGGTGGGCAAAGTTCTGCGCCAGTCCGCTAACGGCGGTCATCCCGCTCCACACGGTGAGCGCCAGGGCGATGATGTTGCGCCGCACGCCGCCATCCGCCCAGCGCGCGATGGGAATGCCGCAGGAAACATAGAACAGGGCAAAGGCGAAGCCGGACAGCAGGCCGAGCTGGGTATCCGACAGGTCGAGCTCCAGCTTGATCTGTTCCTGCAGGATCACGAGCAGCTGCCGGTCGACGAAGTTGAGCGCGTAGACCAGAGTGAGCACACCGAGGACGAAATACCGGTAGGATGCCTTGGAATAGGGCGTCTCGACAGGCGGGGCCGCCTCCGCCGGACTGGTGTTGGTCATGCTCATGATCGGGCTCTCCCCCCTTGGATTTTCGTTCTATTCTGGGTCGTCGGATTGCGGTGCGGCATTCAGGACCACGGGCATTCCCCATGATCGCCCGGCCGCGCGCTGCTGCGCGACGAGTGCTTCGTGCAATTCGAACATGCCCGGCTTGTAGTCGCGCCCCGCCAGCGGAGCCTCGTCGAAGCGGACGTAGCGCTGCGCCGAACCATAGGCCTGCCAGGCGGGCAGGCCGTGCGCATGTGGGCGGCCACTGGCGGCAAAGCTGGTCCAGTAATCGAGCATCGCATCCGACACCGCGCGATCATGCGGGCCGTCGGGCACGGGCCACACCTCGGGCAGGGCATCGGCGTCCAGATTGCCGAAGGCGAAAGGCACTTCGCTTGCGTGGAACGCGCAAAGATCGCGCGCCCTGGCGGATGGATAGCAATGGTCGAAGATGTAGAAGTAGGCCGGGAGGCCCAGCGCGTCCTGGCTTTGCGCGATGCGCTCTCCCGACCAGCCGAAGATGATGTCACCCGTCGCATCGAGCAGGGCGTCGTCGCCATCGCTATGCGGATAGATGCGCAGGAATTCGGGCGTCAGCGCGCCATAGACGCGCTCGATCATCGCCTCGTATTGCTCCGGCGTTGGGGGCATGCGGAGGCCGAGCCCGCCCACGGGCCGGTATTCGTGGGCGTTGTAGCCCACGATCACGGGCACGCGCGCCTGTTCGCCGCGGTCGAAGATATCGTTGAGCTGATCGGGCAGGATGGCCCCGTCGATCGTACCCTGCGGGACGAATCCGGCCAGCGTCGCCTTGTTGGTGAGGGTCTGCGGGTCCATCGCGCGCGCCGCACCGATGTCGGCCGTGCCCAGTTTTTCGAGCAGGTCCGCCCCGAGCCGCTCGGCCGAGGGCATGCCATTGGCCGCCTCCGACAGTTCCGGGAAGCTGCGCAGGTTGGTGCTCTGGATGATCGCCTTGTCGAACAGGCCCCGCGCTTGCGGAGCGGCCATCAGGTAGGTCGTGCTGAGCGCGCCAGCGGATTCGCCCATCACGGTGACGTTCCCCGGATCGCCGCCGAACTCTGCGATATTCTCGCGCACCCAGCGCAGAGCGGCGATCTGGTCGAGCAGCCCGTAGTTGCCCGAAATACCGTCCGGCGATTGCTCGCTCAGTTCCTCGTGCGCCAGCCAGCCGAGCGGGCCGAGCCGGTAATTGAGCGAAACGAACACCACCCCGCGCCGCGCGTAATTGGCGCCGTCGTACATCGGCAGGCTGTTCGCCCCGATCCTCAGCGAACCGCCGTGAATCCAGACGATCACGGGCGCGTCCTGCGCATCCTCCGGCGTCCAGACATTGAGGTTGAGGCAGTCTTCCGACATGCTGAAAGGCGGATCGTTGTAGAGGCTCGCAGCCGGAACGGGCGGCTGGACGCAGGCGGGGCCGAAGCGGCTCGCGTCTCTCACGCCATCCCACCGGGCGGCAGGCTGCGGCGGCGCCCAGCGCAGATCGCCCACCGGGGGCGCGGCGTAGGCAATGCCACGAAAGACGCGCAGGCCGTCTTCCGCGCTCCCGCGAATGGCGCCGTGCGAGGTGGTGGCCACCGGCGCGGACGAAACGCCCGTCCCTGTGGCTGTCCCATCGCCCACGCTCGCGCACGCGCCGGCAAGCATGGCTGCCGCCGTCAGCGCAGCAGAGGTTACGAGCCGTTTCATGCCTTCCTCACTCCTCTCCTCGCGGGGGTGCGGCGAGTTTGCCCCGCTCGCTTCGCCCCGCCTGTTCGATCACTGCGCCGGGGCGAGCACCTCCCCGGATCCGGCCTGCGCCGCTACGACCTCGCGTTCGGCCTGGGTGAACCCGTACTCCGGCACAATTTCGCCCGACCGGTCGACGATGGCGCTCCAGCTGCGTGAAACTGCATCGGCTGCGTTTTCGCCGCCGCCGATCTGAACGCCCTCGGTCAGGGTGACATGCGCGGCGGCGAAATGCCCCGCGCCCGCGCACAGGATCGCCCGCGAGGGTGCGTCCTTGCCGACAAGATGCACGATGCCGGGGCTCACGAAGGCCGGGTCCAGCCGGGCGAGCGCCTCTTCGGGCAGCACGCCGCCGGTCATCTGCGTGGCCGCCGTGGGCGCGAGGCAGTTGACGCGGATGTCGTATTTCGCGCCCTCGATCGCCAGCGTCTGCATCAGACCGACCAGCGCCATTTTCGCTGCGCCGTAATTCACCTGGCCGAAATTGCCGTACAGGCCGGAAGACGACGTGGTCATGACGATGCGGCCATGGCCCTGTTCACGCATGGGGCCCCACACCGCCTTGGTGCAGATCGCCGCGCCCATCAGGTGAACATCCACCACCTCGCGGAAATCCGCGATGTCCATCTTGGCGAAGCTCTTGTCGCGCAGGATCCCGGCATTGTTGACGAGGATATCCACCCGGCCCCAACCATCGATTGCGGCCGCCACCATCGCCGCCACCGCCTGTTCGTCGGTCACGGAACCGGCGGCTGCCGTCGCCTCGCCTCCGCCATTGCGGATTTCGTCGACCACCTGCGCGCAGGCATCCTCGGCCAGATCGTTGACCACCACCTTCGCGCCATGCCGCGCCAGTTCGAGCGCGTGGCAGCGGCCAAGCCCTCCGCCCGCGCCGGTGATGATCGCAACCTTGCCTTCCAGTGTCCTATCGCCAGCCAATTGTCTCACCTTTCTGCATCCGTGAATGTCATTCACTCTCTAGCGAGTTAATATCTTGCATGGAAGGGGGTGCCCCTCCCGTCTGGAGGTCCGGCCAACCCGTTCCGTTAACTCTCCGCTTGCGGCGCTCCTTCGCCGGTGCCGCAGATTTCCTTGATTCCCGCAGCCATGAAGCGCGCCATGCGTTGCTTCACGGCGGCGAAATCCTCCGATTGCGCGAGCCCGCCGGAAAGCTTGTCGATACGGCCGGTGCGCGCCAGCGTGAGCATCAGTGCGCCGGTCGTGAAGTGGTAGCCCCAGAAGAGGTCTTCCTCCGCCGCATGCGGCAGCGCCTTCTTGAGCATCTCGATCAGGCGCAGCACGACAGGATCGAACCACTGGTCGAACATTTCGGCGCCCCATTCAGGCGTGTTGGAGACCAGCGCGGCCAGTCTGCCCGAATAGCGCCACTGATCGCCGCCCTCTCCGTAAAGGTCGAGGTTGGTATCGAGAAAGGCATGTAGCGCGCCTTCCACCGTGGGATTGCCGCCGGTTTCCCGGTCATATTCGTCGAGGGCCTTCATGCGGACCTCGTTGGCGACCACGGCGCGGCGTCCAAAGACCGCGTCGAACAGCTTCTGCTTGTCTTCGAAATAGTAGTTCAGAAGCGTGTGATGCACCCCCACCCGCTTGGCTACGTCTTTCAGCGTAACCCCGTGCAGGCCGTGCTTGGAAAAGAGGTATTCCGCTTCATCGAGAATCTGTTCGGTGGTCTCGGCGCGTTGCTCGGCTTTGGTCGGCCGCTTCTTGCGGGCCTGCGTATTCGACAATTCGATTTTCCTCCGTGCGGGATCGGCCGTGCGGTCCGCAGGCTGCTGCAAAAGGGTCATGACCGGCCATACTCCGATCTGAGCCGCAGTTTGTCGATTTTTCCCGTCGCTGCCAATGGCATCTTCGCCAACCGCTGCACACTGTCGGGCTTCCACCAGCGCGCCACCCGATCGTCCAGCGTGGAGAGCAGCGCCCCGTCCGAGATATCGGCACCTTGGCGAACCTCGACCAGTAGCATCGGGCGTTCGCCCCACTTGGCATCCTCGCGGCCGATCACGGCGACCATCGTCACGTCCGGATGCGCACCCACGATCGCCTCTATCTCGGCCGGATTGATCCATTCCCCGCCGGACTTGATGAGGTCCTTCGACCTCCCCGTGATCGAGAGCATGCCCTGCGCATCGATCCGCGCAAGATCGCCGGTGTCGAACCAGCCGTCGCGCGTCGCGGGCTCGCGCTGCCCCAGGTAACGCTCCACCACGCTCGGCCCGCGCACCCACAGGTGGCCTTCGGCATCGCGCTGCTGCTCCAGCGGCGTGCCCGCTGCGTCGCTCAGCATCAGGTCGATACCGATTGCCGGGCGGCCCGAGACGGAGGGATCGCGAATGTCGCGTGCGGGCGGCATGGCCGTGCCCAGCGGCGAAATCTCCGTCATTCCCCAGGTCGTCTGCACACCGATCCCGCGCGCCTCGATCCGCTCCATCAGTGCGGGCGGCATGGCTGCCCCGCCCACCATGATGCGCGCCAGGGACGGCACTTCCCCCCCTGTCTCGTCGAGATGGTCCATCAGTCCCAGCCAGACGGTCGGCACGCCGACGCCGATCGTGACCTGTTCCTCCACAATCAGCCGGGCGAGTGTCGCCCCGTCGGCATGCCGGCCCGGCAGCACCAGCCTGCCACCCACGGCGGGCACGGAGAACGGCAGACCCCACGCATTGGCGTGAAACATGGGCACGACGGTCAGCACGCAATCCTCGCCCGTCAGCCCCGCGACATCGGCCTGCAGCTGGCGCATCGTGTGCAGATAATTGCCCCGGTGGGTATAGGTGACACCCTTGGGCTCGCCCGTGGTGCCCGAAGTGAAACACAGACCGCATGGCGCGTTCTCCTCGAACCCGCCCCACGCGACGTCGCCCTCAGCATTCGCCAACGCGGCCGCGAGCGTGCCCACCAGTCTCGGGCCTTCACCAAGCGCGCAGGGCTCGCCCTCACCGCCGTCGATCAGCAGGATTTCCTCGACCGGCTCCGCCTGTGCCAGGACTTCGCGCGCCAGCGCGTGCAAATCCGCACTCAGGATCAGGATGCGCGCGCCGCTCTGGCGCAGCATCGCGGCAATCTGTCCGGGCAGCAGACGCGGATTGAGCGTGTGGCAGATCGCCCC
This sequence comes from Citromicrobium sp. UBA3494, assembly GCA_002377695.1. Lineage (GTDB taxonomy): Bacteria > Pseudomonadota > Alphaproteobacteria > Sphingomonadales > Sphingomonadaceae > Alteriqipengyuania. The sequence continues at coordinate 670,075 of DFQH01000001.1, forward strand.
CATGCCCATGATGCCGTACCAGCATTCGAGGTGCGCCTGAGTGTTCCACGCCAGCGTCGCCACGCAGTCGCCATGGCTCACGCCGCGTTCCGCCAGCGCGGCGGACACGCGCTTCGCGCGTTCACGCAAGCCGGGGTAATCGATCCGCGCGCTGCGTCCCTCGTCCAGCGCGGTGACCACCTGTGAATGGGGGTGCCAGCGGGCCGCATGGTCGAGAAACTTGTCCAGAGTCAGCGCATAGGGCTGCATGCTGCCGGGGATCATTGGCAACCCTCTGCGCGCGGAGGAAGCGGCGGACTGGCGATGCCGACATTCCAGTGCCACGGCTGGTCGCCCGCCGCGCGGCGGCGGCAAACCACCGCCTCGTTCAGCGCGTAGCGCGTGCCCATCAGCCGGGTCCCGGTTTGCGGGGTTTCGTCGAACACCATGAACGCGGCCTGCGGCCCGTAGGCAGGCCAGTCCGGCTGGCCGTGGGCCCTTGGCTGCCCGTCGCGCGCGAAGGTGGCCCAGTATTGCAGCATCGCGTCGGAGAGTTCGCGCTCCTGCGCGTTGCGTGGGATTTTGGGCCAGTTGGGCGCGGTCTCGTGGATCGTCCCGAAGACATAGGGAATTTCCGAGGCGTGGAAGGCGTGAAGCCCTGCCTTGTCCGCTTCGGGGTAACCATGATCGAACAGGTAGAGGAAGCCGTCCTGCCCCAGCAGGGTCTGCTTGCGCGCCAGCCGTTCCGCCGTCCAGCCGTAGAGCGCATCGCGCGTTGTGGCGAGCATGCTCTCGTCGATAGTATCCGCCGGATAGAGCGCGAGGAACACCTCGGCGAGATCGCCATACGCTTCACGGATTTTCGCTTCGTACCCGCTTGATGTCGCGGGCGCCGGTGGCAGCAGCCGCCGCAGCGAGCGGATTTCGCCACTGTTGAATCCGGCGAGCACCGGCACCGGCGCCTGTTCGCCCCGATCGAAGGTCTCGGCGATCTGGTCGGGGATCAGTTTCCCGTCGACCGTAGACCAGATGAGATAGCCTGCGCGGGCCGCCCGATTGACGAGTTCGCTGGGCGCCATCTCGCGCATCGCGGCGAGATCGGGCGCGGCCAGCTGCCCCTGCAACCAGGTGCCCATGGCTTCGGCGGAGACATGGCCGTGTTCTGCCTCCTTCAGCGCGGGCGAGGAAATCATGTAGGCGCTCTGCATGATCGCCTTGTCGAACAGGCCGCGTGCGGGCGGCGCGGTCATCAGCCACATCACGCTCAGCGCCCCGGCGGATTCGCCGGCAATGGTGACGTTCTGGGGATTGCCGCCGAAGGCCGAGATATTGCCTTCGATCCAGCGCAGCGCGGCGACCTGGTCCATCAGGCCGTAATTGCCCGAAATGCCCTGCGGCGATTCCGCGCTCAACTCCGGATGTGCGAGAAAGCCCAGCGCGCCGAGGCGGTAGTTGATCGACACGACGACCACGCCCTGCCGCGCCAGCCGCGAGCCGTCGTACATGTCGAAACTGCTGGCGCCCGAAACCAGCGCGCCGCCGTGAATCCACACCAGGACCGGCGCATTGGAGGCATTCTCGGGGGCCCAGATATTGAGCGAAAGGCAGTCCTCGCTCATCGGGCCGATCTCCTCGTGGTAGATCGAGTTGGCGGCACCAGGCACCGTCGGCTGATAGCAGGCCGGGCCGAACTGGGTCGCATCGCGCACCCCGTCCCACGGGGCGGGCTCCACCGGCGGCTGCCAGCGCAAGTCGCCGACCGGTGCCGCCGCGTAGGGAATGCCCTTGAAGCTGGCGACGCCGTTCTCGGCCACTCCCTCGACAGTGCCCGCAGGTGCCTCGACCACTGTCTCGGCAGCGGGCCCGGCCAGCGCGATTGCCGGTTGCAGGGTCAGTGCCGCCCCTCCGAAGGCCAGCAGCAGGGAGACGAAATGTCGGATGTTCGGCACGGCCAAGAGATCACCTGTTCACGTTCGCATGCCCGCCCTGTCCCGGACGCCGCATGGGCTGTTGCAATGGCGAGGCTTCGCGACCTGGCTCGGGCCGCGAAGCCTCCTGTGCGTCAGAAGACGAAGTTGGTCCGCACCCCGAAGGTGCGCGGGCGAAGGCGCCCGTACCGCCCGTCGAGGAAGGCTTCGGGATGGACGTAGTTGATCGCTTCGTTGTCGAGGACGTTCTCGACATACGCCGTGATCGTCAGGTCCGGCGAAAGGTTCACCCCGGCATAGGCGTTCACGAAGACGTATTCGTCGGTGAAATCGTACTGCGGCGATTGCACGCCCGGCTGCCCTGGCACGTTGGGGAACAGCCCTGGGAAGGAACCGACATAGGCCACGTTTCCGGTCGCGAACGCCGTTTCGGTGTCCCCCACCGGGAAGCTGTAAGTTGCGGTAGCAGATCCCTGGAATTCGGGAGTGGCCAGCCGGATACCGTCCTCGGCACCCGAAATCGCCGCTTCGGTGGGCGTGAGGTCGTCGATCCGCGCGTCGATATAGGCTCCGCTGGCCTGCAGGCGCAGGCCCTCGACCGGGCGCGCCACCAGTTCGAATTCGATCCCCTTGCTGACCGCACCGCCGATATTGGTGGCGAACTGAATCGCGTCGGAAACACGGTTCGCCTGCACCTGGATGTTATTCCAGTCGATGTAGAACGCCGCGAGGTTGGCGGTGAAGCGGTTTTCGAAGAACGACCCCTTCAGGCCGATCTCGTAGTTGGTCAGCTTGTCCGAACTGGCCCCGGCGGGGATCGTGATGTCGTTGGGCTGGGCCGCGGGCGGCGGAAGCCCGGCGCGCGCATTGACCACGGGCGGGCGGAAGCCGGTGGAAACGGTGCCATATGTCGTCAGGTTGCGGCTGGGCTTGAACGACACGCTGGCCTTCCACGACAGCTTGTCGTCCTTCGCCAGCAGGCCGACCGAGGACTGGATCGGCGTGATCGTGAGCGCCGGGATGAACCCGCCGCACAGGGCAGTGAAGACCGTGCAGTATCCACGGGTCAGAAAGTTGCTGTTGTAGCCGCCGCCACGCGTCGTCGTCTGGACCTGCACCTCCCCGTAACGCAGTCCGCCGGTCAGCCAGAAACTGTCGCTGAAACGATAGGTGAGTTCGCCGAAGACCGCCTTTTCGCTGATGTCGGTGAAATTTTTGAACCGCTGGTAGTAGAGGTCCGTGAAGGCGGTGGTGTTGGTCTGGTTCAGGAAGGCTTGCGTGGTGCGATAGTCGAAATCGACGTCGCGCCGCTTGTCGAAATAGAAGCCGCCGATGATCCACTCGACCGGACCGGCGTGAGTCGATGCCAGACGCACTTCCTGCACGAAGATATCGTCGTAACCGACGGCATCGAGCGAGAAGGGCACCAACTGGTTATAGGTGCCCGCCAGATCGACGATGAAATCGCCCGTGAGATCGGAATAGGTGCTCGAACTCGTGAGCTCGGCGAAACCGAAATCGGCTACGACGGTCACGTTGATCGCGGTCAGATCGCTCTGGAACAGATCGGGCTGCGCGGTTCTGCGCACATAGGTGCCCAGCGCCGGGTTCGTCAGCGCAGAGTCCGCCGGATTGCTCACCTCCTTGTTGACCGACAGCTTGACCGAGAACTTGTTCGTCGGCTCGATCAGGACAGCGGCCCGAACGCCGTAAGCCTCGATCGAATTGGCATCTTCGATCCCCGTGCCGATATTGTCGACCCAGCCATCTTCGTTGCGGTAATAGCCCACGGCGCGGAAGGCGACCGTGTCCCGCGCGATGGGGACATTGACCATCGCGTTGTACCGCTGGCGAAGGCCGCCCTCCTCCGTATAGCCAAGATCGACCAGCGCCGATGCCTCGAACCGCCCGGGATTAGGCGCCTTGGTGATGATCCGCATGGCACCTGCCAGCGAACCCGATCCGAACAGCGTGCCCTGCGGGCCGCGCAGGAATTCCACCCGCTCCACATCGTAGAGGTTGGGATCGAGGATGGTCGAGTTGCCGTTCGCGGAGATCGGCAGTTCGTCGATATAGATCGCGACCGGCGCCTGCAGCCCGGCGCTGTAGCCGTTGGTGGAGATGCCGCGCGCGGTGAAGTTGTTGAAGTTCTGCGTGGGGCGGTTGAGCACGACGCCCGGCGTTTCGCGCGCCAGCCGCTCGTAGCCCACGATCCCCTTTTCGGTCAGTTCTTCCTGCTGAAAGGCGGTGACGCTCACCGGCACGTCCTGCAGGCGCGCTTCGCGCCGCGTGGCGGTGACGATGATCTCGTTGCCCTCGCGCTGGGCGGTAGGCGAAATTTCCTCGGTGGTTTCCGTCTCGGCGTCCACACCCGGTTCCGGCTGGTCGGACGCCTGCGCGCTGACAGCGGTCGGAAGAAGCCCAAGCGCGACCGCAGACGCGGACGCAAGCAGCGATCCCCTCATAATCCTCTCCATCGTTCCCGGCAGTTGGTCCTGCCGCGGTTACTCACACATCCGCGAATAAAACGCCGATGTCAACATTCACTCTCGTTTGTGTGAATGTTATTGAGGGAGCCGGGATTGGCCGGTCGGAGCGCAGCGCCGCCGAACCGGCTCTTCACTGTAAGTCGCGGAAATTGCGGGAGGAAAATGGCGCCCACGCTGCTGCGCCGCGCGCCGTCGTACAGCGGACTTCGCAGGAGGCTTTGGGTGCTGCGGGTACGGGCCGCCAGCCGGACGGTCGGGTTTTCGGTGATTGGAGGCCGGGCGAATCGCGTCCGCTAGGACGCCCGCGCCGTGCGCTGCAGGATCATCCGCTCGATATTCGCAGCGTCCGAATCACTGTCGGCCGCCCGCCTCAGATAGGCCTGGCGATTGATATCGTCCTTCGCCGCAAGGTCGCGCATCATCCGCGCCTTCTCTCTCAGCGACCTGAGCGTATCGTACATGCTCTGCTCCAGCAGTTCGTCCTGCCGTTCCGCCAGCGCAGCCTGCGTGTAGCCATGGCCGGTATGGCAGCGAAACCGGCTGAGCGGCCCGTCCTCGATCCGCCACAGCACCCCGTTGCAATCGGGGCAGTTATAGGGGGAAAGCTCCCCGAGCCGGTCTTCGCTCGACATGCTGGCCTTCTCCAGTCCCGCGATCATGATTTCCAGCTTGGTGGCATCGGACGCCTCCTGACCCGGTCCCGCCTCATGCGCCACCAGCGACGATAGCGCCTGGCCGATGGCACCGGCTTTTTCGATCAGCTCGGGCTCGCCCGACGCACTGATTGCCGCGCGCGGCATGCTGGGGGAGGTGGCATCATTGGGGTCCTGCACGATCACGCGACCGCCGGTCGAAAGCACGGCCCTGCACCCTGCCGCGCCATCGTCCAGGTAGCCCGACAGGATGACCGCCGTGGCGCGCGACTGGCCGAACAAGGCGAGCGAGCGGAACAGCGGATCGATCGCGGGGCGGAAATTGTTTTCCTTCGGCCCGCCGCGCAGATGGACGTGCCCATCGCCCACCAGCATATGCGTATCGGGCGGCGCAAGATGCAGACACCCATGGTGGATCGGGCAGCCGTCCTCCGGCTCGATCACGTCGATCGGGCTGCGCCGGCGCAGAATGTCGAGCAGATGGCCCGCCTCGTTCCTGCGGTGCAGCACCACGAACAGCGAAGCGGGTGCTTCGGGCTCGAAGCTGTCGAGCAGGTCGAGCAGCGCGGGCAGGCCTCCCGCACTGCCGCCGATCCCGATCAGGTCACGCCGGGCCATCGGAACGACCACGCTTGCCAGAGATGATTTGCGCGATGCGGGCCATGATGGCGGCGGGCGACGCAGGTTTCGCCAGGAAGGCCCGGTCGTCCAGCTTGTCCGCCAGATCGAGTTCGCTGCCATAGCCCGAGACCACCAGGAAGGGGATGGCGCGGCGTTCGAGCAGTTCGATCAGCGGGGTCGCTTCCTCGCCGTCGATGTTGAAATCGACCACCGCGAAATCGAGCTTGCGGCCCTCGACCGCCTGCCGGGACTGCTCGAGATCGTGGAATGGCCCGATGACATCGCACCCCGCCCCGACCAGCGCATTCGCATATTGCTCCGCCACCAGCCACTCGTCGTCGAGGACCAGAATGCGGGCACCCTCCAGCAGATCGAAATCGACATGCGGCAGGGACGACGCCGGCGAAGCCGTGTTGCTTCGGTCGGCCGCGGAGCCGGGCAGGATGCGCTTGCTCGGTATCGCGCAGGTTACCTTCAGCCCCTCTGGCGCGAAATCGATCTCCGTCTCGGCGCCCATTTGCGCACGCAGGATGCGTTCGATCACCGTCGAGCCGAACCCCTTGCGATCAGGTTCGCGCACCGTGGGGCCGCCACTTTCCTCCCAGACCAGGTCGAGCATGGGGTCCCCACCCTCGCGGTCCGCCTCGCGCCATCTCCAGGCCACGCGCAGGGCCCCGTCGGGCACCGAAAGCGAACCGTATTTCATAGCGTTGGTACACAATTCGTGCAGCGCCATGGAGATGTTCTGCGCCGCGCTGGGCGTCAGGCTGACGCGCGGCCCCTCGATCGCGATATTCTCGATATCGGCGGATTGGCTCAGTTCGTCCTCGACCAGCGACCGCAGATCCGCGCCCTGCCAGCGTGCTTCGGCCAGCAGGCTGTGGGTCCGCGCCATCGCATAGAGCCGCTTTTCGAACGAGGCACTGAACGTCTTGAAATCGGGAGCGTTCGCTCCGGTGATCTTGGCGATGGAAAGGATGATCGCCAGGATGTTCTTCACCCGGTGATCGAGCTCTCGCATGACGAAGCTGTTCTGCTCTTCGGTGATCTTGCGCTCGGTGATGTCGGCATTGATACCGATCACGCGGGTGCGATCATTCTCGACAAAACGTTCCCCCCGGCCATCCAGCCAGGCCAGCTTGCCGTCCGCCCGCCTCAGCCGGAATTCCTCGTCAAAGGGCACACCGGTGGCGATGGTCTGGTCCAGCGCGGCGCGAACGCGTTCGACATCGGAAGGGTAGATCATGTCGAAGAAGTCGGCGGCAGAGGGTTTCGTGCGCGAATCCCCACGGCCGATCATTTCGCGCAGGCGTTCATCCCACACGACGTTGCCGGTGGTGGCATCGTACTGCCACACGCCCATCTCCGCGGTCTTGATCGCCATCGACAGGATCAGGCTTTCGCGCGCGGTCTGATGCTCGCGCTGGACCTGCTTGATCGTGGCCGCGGCAACATTGGCGGCGGCATTGAGAATCAGCAGGTCTTCTTCGCGGAAATGATCGGGATCGCGGTCGTGCAGGCCGACCACGCCCCACGGCTTGCCACCGATTTCGATGACGCAGCTGATCCCCGAGGATACCTGATTGTCTCTCAGGAGAGGGGGGGCCTCGAACCGGCGTTCGCTCTGGAAGTCGCGGACCAGGACCGAGTGTTCCTTCACCGTGTAGCCCGCCTGGCTCTTCACACTATCCGGCACCGTGGCCTCGCCGATTATGCCGTCGGGCCAGCCCGCTCCGCCTACCAGCAGGAATTGCGAGCCGCCTTCGTCATAGGCGAGGACCTTGGAATAGTCGCAATCGTAGGCGACTCGCAGAACAGCACAGAACTCGTTGAGGAAGGCCTGGAGGTTGCGCGCGGCCAGCCCCTTCTGGCCAAGGTCGGCGATAATCCTCTGCTGGCGTTCCCGCTCGGTAAGGCGGGCTGCGATCTTTGCCTGTTCGGTGATGTCCGCATAGGTGACGACCACGCCATGTATCCGCTCGTCCACGGTACGGTACGGCTGAACCCGGCGCAGGTACGTTCGATCATTGTCGGAAACGATCTGCTTTTCGGACACTGCAAGATCATCGAGCGTGCTTGCGATATCGTCGAACAGGCTGGGATCGTCCGCCTTGAAGGCAAGTTCGGTGACGGGGCGGCCGATATCGCTATCGCGCAGCTCGACCAGTTCGCGCACGCTGGGGGTGAAGCCGCTGATCTTAAGTTCCGGCCCCAGGAACAGCACGGGAAGCTTGGTACTGGTGAGCAGGTTGCGAAGATCGTCGGAGGATTTCTCCACCTCCTTGATCTTTTCCTCGAGCTGGTTGTTGACCGTGACCAGCTCTTCGTTGAGCGACTGCAATTCCTCGCGGCTGGTTTCCAGCTCTTCGTTGGCGGACTGCAGTTCCTCGTTGGCGGCCACCGCTTCCTCGTGGCTCGCCTTCAGTTCCTCGTTGGAAGTCTCGAGTTCCTCCACCGTCGTCTGCAAGTCTTCCTGCACGATCGCCAGTTCGTTTTCGAGCTGGCGGACATATTCGGAATCGCCACTCTCGCTCGCCGGAGAGGCGGCCCCGCTTTCCTCGTCCTCGATGAAGCTGATGAGGAAAAGCGCGCCATCGTCGGCCTCGATCTTCACGCATTCGATGCACACCGAGGTATCCCTGTCGGAATAGCGGACCCGAGCGCTGCGATGCGAGGGCGTTTCACCGGCGGCGACCGCCCTGATGGCTTCGCGGGCGCGGCCGCGCAGGGGCGGCGGCAGAACATCGAAGATCGAATAGGTCGGCGATCCCTCGGGCTGGTCGATGAACCGGCGCACCGGGCCGTGAAAATAGGCGATTTCCCCATCCGCCTTCACTGCGACCGAGGCAGGGGTATAGCGCTCGACGAGCGAGCGGCGGACCTGGGAGGTCAGATCACGCTCGCGGTCCCGCCGGATCGGCCGCGGCGATGACGCGGATGGCATGTCGGCGGCACGCTCGCTACGCGGGCTGAGCCTTGCGATCGAGCGGCCGGCCTTGCGGCCAAAGATGTGCGCCGCCGAATCGACCAGGCTGAATTCACGCTGCCGCGAGCCACTGGTCTCGGAGGTACCCAGCACCAGAAAGCCCCCTTCCTTCAGCGCGAAGTGGAAGGTTTCCAGCAGCTGTTCCTGATGTCTCTGGTCGAGATAGATGAGCAGATTGCGGCAGCTGATGAGATCGAGCCTGGAAAACGGCGGGTCGGTCAGCAGGTTCTGCCGGGCGAACACCACCTTTTCGCGCAGATGCTTGCGCACCCGGTAACCTGAGTTTTCCCGCTGGAAGTACCTCTGCAGCCTTTCGGGGCTCACCTCGTCGACGATGTTGGGGCGATAGAACCCCTCCCTGCCCTGCGCGATGGCATCGGTATCGAGGTCGGTGGCAAAGATCTGCCAGTCGCAGCGCTTGTCGGTCAGCCTGCACTGTTCGTCCATCAGCATCGCGATGGTGAAGGCCTCTTCGCCCGTGGAACAGGCGGGCACCCAGATGCGCACCGGCTCCTTCGCTTCCGCCTGCCGATCGATCAGCGGAACCAGCGCTTCCTTCGTCACCGCCTCCCAGACTTCGCCATCGCGGAAGAACGAAGTTACATTGATCAGCAGATCGTCGAACAGCCGCTGCACCTCGTCCGCGTTCTCGCGCAGGTGGGCGGTGTATTCCGCCAGCGTGTCGAACCGCAGCAGGCTCATCCGCCTGCGCAACCGGCGCGAAATCGTCCCGCGCTTGTAGGGGCCGAAGTCATGGCCCATGCGCGCCTTGAGCAAGGCGAGCACGCTGCCGATATCCTGCCCGCTGAACCCGTCTTCTTCCGGAGCATCGTGCAGACGGCTGGCGATTTCGACGATGTTGGATCCCAGCGTGGCCAGATCGCCCACCTTGTCGACCGCGTCGGCCTCGATCGCGGCACGTGGCATGCCATCGTAGAGCGCGGTCTCCGGGTCTTGCGCCAGCGCCACGCCTCCCGCGTCCTTGATCGCCCTGAGCCCGGCCGTTCCGTCGTTGCCCGTGCCCGAGAGGATGACGCCGACAGCGCGTTCCCCTGCCGTTTCGGCAAGCGAACGCATGAAATGGTCGATCGGCATGCGCAGTCCGCGCGGCTGCGTGGGGGCCTCCACGAACAAGCCGTCGTCCACGATCGTGAGGAAGCTGTCGGGCGTAATCACATAGATGTGCCCGCACTCGACGGCGATGTTCTTGTTCGCTTCGAGAACCGGGAGATTCGCCGCCCGGCCAAGAATGTCGCCCAGCTGGCTGTCGTGATCGGGGGCGAGATGCTGGATGACAACGAAGCTTGCCGGGGTCTCCGCCGGAATTTCCGAAACGAAGGCCTGCAGTGCCTCGACCCCGCCCGCGGATGCGCCAATGGCCACGACCGGGTGGTCGAACTCGGCCTCGCCTTTCCCGTCCTGCTCTAGCATCGTCCTTTAGTCTGGTCCCCGACACAGGCGCCAAGGATCGGATCGGACGCCCAAGAAAATTCGGACAAGGATAGCGCATCGAAGCCACTTGCGCGAGCCACAAGTGTAACAATTTGCAGGACTTGTCCGAAAACCGGCGATCGGGCGGGATCGAAGATTAAGTGGAGCCGACTTCCGCGGCCTGCGGATTGTTCGGCACAAGCACCAGCGTGCCCTGCTCCACCCGCCACTGCGCCAGCCGGCTGAGCAGGTTCATCCCGATCACATTGGTTTCACCGATATTGGGGGCGATCACCGCGTCGAGCCCGAAGGCGGCGACATTGCCGAAGCGCAGTTCGTCCACCGTGGTGGTGCCCACCCGGATCGTTCCGTTCGCGGTGGTCATCATCACCGGCAGTCGGTCGGTCCGTTCTTCGAGCCCCGCCGCCTCGGCCGTGCTGGCGGAAATCGCGGTCAGCGTGGCTCCCGTATCGACCAGGAAGCGCGCGGGCACGCCGTTGACCTCTGCATTCAGCCAGTAGTGCCCGTCGGGCGAAAGGGCGACGCGGGTTTCTCCGCCGACAACGCTCTGTTCGGGCAGACCGATATCCGACATTGCCACATCGAAACGCGGATCGAGCCGCGCGAGCTGCAGCACTATCAGCACCAGCACGCCGCACAGCACCAGCGTGCTTCCCGTGCTCAGCAGGCGACCGGGGAAGATGTCGCGCCGGGCGAGCGCCCCGCCCAGCCAGCCCAGGACAAGCGCGGCCACGGCGATGATCAGCAGCCCCGATTGCGGGATGCTGCCGATGGTCGCGGTGAGCTGATCGAAGACGGCCTTAAGGTCCATGGGCGCTATATAGAACGGAGCGGTTCTCTATTCCATGAATGGGATGGCGTGGGAGAAGCTGGAAGTCTTCGAGCTTGGCTTCCGGCATATGCTCATGAGGTGATCGCGCAAAATCAGGGCGCGCTGCGCAGCACGCTCGCTTCGGCCAGGACGACGCTGAAGCGTTTCTCGCTGTCGAGCCAGCGGTCGATCGGGGTCCACCCGCCCGCGAGCAATTGCTTGTCGGCACTGCGCGCGGTGAACTTGTGGCTGTTTTCGGTATGGATCGTCTCGCCCGCCCGCATCGAGAATTCTTCTCCGGCGATTTCGAACGCGATATCGTCCTGCGCCACCAGATGCATCTCGATCCGCGCGAACTGATCGTTCCAGCGGGCTTCGTGCTCCAGCTGGTCGACGGGGATCGTGCCATCGAGCTCCCGGTTGATGCGGCGCGCGAGGTTGAGGTTGAATTCCGCGGTCACCCGCCCCGCATCGTCGTATGCCGCTTCCAGCACGGCGACGTCCTTGATGAGGTCCATCCCCACCAGCAACATGGCACCTTCGCCCAACGTCTCGCGCATGGTGCGGAGAAGGTCGGTCGCGGTGCGCGGGACCATGTTGCCCAGAGTGCCGCCCGGGAAGAAGCCCAGCTTGGGAAGGTCTGCGACTTCGGTGGGCAATTCGACCCGGCGCATGAAGTCCGCCTCTACCGGATGGACCGGCAGGCCGGGAAACTTGGCGGACAGATCCGCCGCGGCGGCACGCAGGAAATCGCCCGCAATATCCAGCGGTACGTAGGCCGCCGGTTGAATCGCGCTCAGCAATGCGGGGGTCTTCACCGAGGAGCCGCTGCCGAATTCCACCACCGCGCGCCCTTTCCCGATCGCCTCGGCAAAGTCCGCGCCGCGCGTTTTCAGGATCTCGGTTTCCGCGCGGGCCGGATAATATTCCGGCACCTGAGTGATATCCTCGTAAAGCTGCGAGCCTGCATCGTCGTACAGCCAGCGCGCGGGGATCGCCTTTTGCGGCTGCTGCATCCCCTCCAGCACATCGGCACGAAAGGCACGGTCTATGCCCGCCTCGTCGAGATCGACGAGCTTGAGGCCGGAATTGTCGGTCATCAGATGTCCTTCGCAAGGCGCAGTCCGGTGAACTGCCAGCGCTGGTGCGGATAGAAGAAGTTGCGGTAGCTGGGGCGCGAATGGCCGCGCGCGGTGGCGCAGCTGGCCCCTTTCAGCACGAACTGCCCGCTCATGAATTTGCCGTTATATTCGCCCACCGCGCCCTCGGCAGGCTGGAAGCGCGGGTATGGCAGGTAGGCGCTGCGGGTGAACTGCCAGCAATCGCCGAAAAGGCCGTCGCTGCCCAGCGGTTGCGCCGGTCCGGCGCCGTCCAGCTGGTTGCCTTCGGCAGGATCGTGCGCCGGGGCCTCCTCGGCATGCTGCCCGCGCGCCACCGCTTCCCACTCGAACTCGGTCGGCAGGCGTGCGCCTTCGATATTGCGGGCCGCCCACGTGGCGAAGGCGTCTGCTTCGAAATAGGAGATATGCGTCACCGGCGCGTTCGGGTCGCGCGGTTGCCATCCGGCGAGCGTGAAGTGCTCGGGGGCCCCACCTTCGCTGGCCTCGCCGTCGCGCCAGTAATCCGGCACGGCGATGGCATTTTCGTTGACCCAAGCCCAGCCGTCTGACAGCCACAGCGAAGCGTCCTCGTACCCGCCGTCGGCGATGAAGGCATCCCACTCGGCATTGGTAACCAGCGTGTCGGCCAGCGCGAAGGGTTCCAGCAGCACGCGGTGGCGCGGCCCCTCGCAATCGAAGGCGAAGCCGTCTCCCTTGTGACCAATCGCGCCGATCCCGCCGGGATGTTCGGTCCAGCCGCGTTCCCGCGCGGTTGCAGCGGGCAGCGGTCCGTCGAACATCGCCGGGCCGAGAGGGTTCTGAAACAGCGCATGCTTGATATCGGTCAGCAGCAGTTCCTGGTGCTGCTGTTCGTGCGCGATGCCCAGCTCGATCAGGTGTGCGACGGCGGAATTGCCCAGCAGGGGCGCCATCGCCTCTGTCACAGCCGCACGCCATTCGAGGATTTCGGAGACGGTGGGGCGAGAGAGCATCCCGCGCCAGTTGCGCGCGATCCGCGATCCTTCCGCCTCGTAGTAGGAATTGAACAGGAACGGCCAGCGCTCGTCATGCAGCGCGTAGCTATCCAGATGGTCGCGCAGGAGGAACGTCTCCCAGAACCATGTGGTATGCGCCAGGTGCCACTTGGCGGGCGAGGCATCTTCCATCGACTGGATGGTGGCATCGCTTTCGCTGAGCGGCGCGGCGAGCGCCTCGGTCAGCGACCTGGTCGCATGGAAACGCTCTTCGAGCGGGCTGTCCTCCGCCGATATTCGCAGGTTCGTTGAAGCCACGGACTCTCTCCCACACCTGGCGAGCAATCCTGACCCACCCTAGACACAGGAATGCGGCAGGGGAAACCCGGTTTCCCGAATTATCCTTTGCTTGGCCTAAAGCAGGTGGTGAAAGCCCTGCCGTGGGGAATTGGCGCGCGCGAAATTCCGCTCAGGCCGCCGCGGCCGAGCGATCGACCTGCGGCTGCAGCATCTCGGCAATTGCGAAGGCCAGTTCGAGCGCCTGCGCCGCATTGAGGCGCGGATCGCAGTGCGTGTGATACCGGCTGGAAAGCTCCGCATCGGTGATCGCCACCGCGCCGCCGACGCATTCGGTCACGTTCTGGCCCGTCATCTCCAGATGCACACCGCCGGGGTAGCTACCCTCGGCCCGGTGGACCGCGAAGACATCGGCCAGTTCCGCCTTGATCCGGTCGAAAGGCCGCGTCTTGTAGCCGCTGTCCGACTTCACGACATTGCCGTGCATCGGATCGCTGCTCCACACCACGGGGTGCCCTTCACGCCGTACGGCGCGGATCAGCTTGGGCAGGTTCGCTTCCACCTTGTCGTGCCCGTAGCGGGTGATGAGCACGATCCGCCCGCTTTCGCGTGCCGGATTGAGCGTATCGAGCAGCTTCAGCAGCACATCGGGATCGAGGCTCGGCCCGCATTTCACACCGATCGGATTGCGGATGCCGCGCATGAATTCCACATGCGCGCTGCCTTCGAACCGGGTGCGGTCACCGATCCACAGCATGTGCGCGCTGGTATCGTACCACTGGCCGTTGCCCGGATCGCGCCGGGTCATCGCCTGCTCGTAAGGCAGGAGCAGCGCTTCGTGGCTGGTGTAGAAATCGGTGCCCTGAAGCTGGGGCAGCTCGCCCGGATCGACCCCGCAGGCGGCCATGAAATCGAGCGCTTCGGTAATCCGGTCGGCCATCGAATGGAACTTGTCCGACCACGGGCTGCGGCCCATGAAGTCGAGCGTCCAGTCGTGCACCTGCCGCAGGTTGGCATAGCCACCGCCGGCATAGGCGCGCAGCAGGTTGAGCGTGGAGGAAGCCTGATAATAGGCCCGCACCATGCGCTGCGGATCGTTGCGGCGCGATTCGGGCGTGAAGTCGATCCCGTTGACGTTATCGCCGAAATAGCTGGGCAGCGTGACGTCCCGCCCCTCCGCATCCTTCTGCGTCTCGGTATCGCTGGAGCGCGGCTTGGCGAACTGGCCCGCCATGCGGCCCACCTTCACCACCGGCAGCGATCCGGCATAGGTCAGCACCACCGCCATCTGCAGGATGACGCGGAACGTATCGCGGATCGTATCGGGCGCGAATTCGGCAAAACTCTCGGCACAATCGCCGCCCTGCAGCAGGAAGGCCTTGCCCGCTTCCACCTCGGCAAGCTCGCCCTTGAGCGCTTCGGACTCACCTGCGAAGACCAGCGGCGGGCACGCGCCCAGCTCCGCTTCCGCCTTGGCCAGCGCCTCGGCATCTTCGTAGGCGGGCAGGTGCTTCGCCTCGAAATTCGTCCAGCTTTCGGGGCTCCAGTCGGAAGCCATGATACTATGCTCTTTTTGGTTCGATCCGTTCGTGCAGGCAAGACGACTGGCAACTAGGATGCGCGCACGCAAGCCTATTTGTTCTTTCCCGGCTGTCGATCTGCCTTTGCCAGAAGGATCACTCGGCCAGTTCGGTCCCTTCGGGCACGATGGCAATCTCGATCGGTTCGCTGGCGAGATATTTCGCCGCCAGGGCCTGCATGCGCTGCGGGGTGGTCTGCGAATAATCGTTCAGCAGGCCGGATATCACCCGCAGCCGCTGCGGATCGCGTGTCGCGCCGCGCAGCTGCCACATCCAGAAACCGTTCCCGGTGGTCGCCCGCAGGATGGTCTGCCGCAGCGGCTCGGTCACGCGGGCAAGCTCGTCCGCGGTCGGGCCGTTGGCCGCAAGATCGGCGACGATCTCGTCGGCCGCAGCATAGAATGCGGTGACGTCGCCGGGGCGCAGCTGTGCCAGCGCCAGGATCGTGCCCCCGCCGACATCGTCCATCGGCCAGTCGACCCGCACCTGCGGCGCGTAGCTGGCACCCGCGCGTTCGCGCATCTCGTCGAACAGGCGGTTCATCACGACCTGGCCGAGGATTTCGAGCTGACGCCCCTCCGCAATATTGGCGAGCCCGCTGCCGACCGGCCAGGCGACCACGGCGGCGGCCTGGTTATTGTCGCCCCGATGGTACAGCACCTCGCGCTCGCCCGCAGGCGGCGTGCCCGGCTGCGGCGCGAGCGTTGCAGGATCGATCGGCTGGCGTTCGGGCAAGGCCCCGAAGGAGGTCTTCAGCGCCTCGATCGCGGTTGCCCGCTCGAAATCGCCGAAAATCAGCACCTCGATCTCGCCCTGCTTCAGCAAGGGCTCCCACACCTCGCGGAAACCTTGCGCGCTGGTCTCTTCGATCATTGCCGGGCTGGGCGTTGCAAATCGTGGATCGCCATCGCGGATCAGGGTTTCCAGATCGCGGTTGAGCAGGCCGCCGGGGCTGGTGACATAGGTATCATAGGCAAGCCGCGCCCCGGCCCTGGCGCGGTCGATCGGGCGCTCGTCCCATTCGGGCAGCGCGAGCTTGGCGGCGAACAGATAGAGCTGGTCGGCCAGATCTGCCTCGCGCGTTTCGGCCGAGAAGGTGAAGTTGGCGAGGCCCACGGAGAAGTCGAAACCGAACTTCCGGCCCGTCGCCAGCCGGTCGATATCTTCCTGGTCCAGCCCGGCAAACCCCGAACTGACGAGCGCCGCCTCCCCCAGCGAGATGTAGGGCGCTTCTTCTTCATCGAAGGCGCGAATACCCGCCCCGAAGTGGACCTGCACCGCCACGCGGCCCGGCTCGGCCTCGTTCGGCCAGAGCAATGCGGTGACTCCATTCGCCAACTCGACCCGTTCGATTTCCAGCACGCCCAGCGGCTGTGCGGAGACGACTTCGCCCGGCGCGCCGAGCTGCGGCAGCTCGTCGAAGTCCACCGTGCTCGCCGCGATCCGCGCGGAACCGTCCGCTTCGATCGGCTCAGCAAGCGCCATGCGCAGGTTCTGCGCGTCCGCTTCGCCCCCCTGCGGCGTGACATAGACACCGCGCACGACCTCGCCTTCGAACAGCGCCCGCGTGCGTTCGAGGATGGCCTGCGGGGTCACCCGCGCCCGCATGCCGCGAAAAACGTCGAGGATGGTCTGCGCGGAGGCAACGGTTTCCCGGATATCGACCGCGTTGACCAGCGTGTCCGCCAGTTGCGAACCCGGCTCGACATCGGCTTCCTCGACCCCGGCGACGAAGGCGACATCGAATTCGGCGATCTCGCGTTCGAGCTCTTCTTCGGTCGGCGGGGTGGTCGTCGCATCGGCAATCACGCCGCGCACGTCGGACAGCGCGGCCTGCCAGTCCTCGGTTAGCGGCGCGAAGCTGACGAAGGTGGCATCCGCGCTGCGGCTGACATCCTCCTGCTGCACCTGCGCGTAGAGATAATCGCCCCCGCCACGCGCGCGCGCCTCCAGCCGCCGGTTGATGAGCGATTGCGCCAGCGCATCCATCAGCAGGCCTTCGTTATAGCGGATCGTATCCTGCACCGGCTCCCACGGACGCATGATGGCGAAGGTTAGCGAACGCGGCAGATCGGGTTCCACCAGCACGGCGGTTTCGCCGACGGGATTGTCGGGCGCGGTCCCTTCGGGGGCGACCGGATCGCCGAAATCGGGCTCCTGCGATACGCCGCCCGCAACCTGCCAGTCGCCGAAATAGGTCTCTATAAGCCGCGCGAGCGCCACCGGATCGGCATCGCCGGCCACCGCGATCACCGTTTCCTGCGGCCGGTACCAGCGTTCGTGGAACGCCTCGACCGCTTCGGCGCTGGCACCCATCAGCGTCGCCTCGTCACCGATCGGATTGCGATTGGCGAGACGCTGGCCGTTGAACAGCGTTTCCCGGCTTTGACGTCCAACGCGCTCTCCCGGCCCGCCCCGCTCGCGCTTTTCGGCGAGCACGATGGGCACCTCGGTGCGCACGTTGGTTTCGTTGATGATCGGTTCCTGGATCATGCCCGAGAGCAGCTTGAACGCCTCGTCCAGCTTGGCGGGGTCCGCTTCGGGAAGGTCCAGTTGGTAGACCGTCTGCGTCGGACTCGTGATCGCGTTGGTATCATTGCCGAAGGTCGCACCGAGCCGCTGCCAGGTCGGAATCGCCTCCCCCACCCCCAGATAGCGGGACTGGCGGAACAGCAGGTGCTCCAGCAGATGGGCAAAGCCGCGCTCGTCGTCGTTCTCGTGCAGCGAGCCGGCATCGATCCGTATGCGGATGGAGACCTGGCCGGGCGGCACGCCGTTTTCGCGGGTGGCATAGCGCAGCCCGTTGTCGAGCACGCCGAAGCGCCAGTCGCGATCGACCGGGATGTTGCTGCCTTCGTACAGCCAGGGGGTTTCGTCCGGCGCCTGAAGCGAGGTCGGAAAGGCGCGCGGTTCGGCCGGCGCTGTGGCAGGTGCCCCGGTATCGACGACGGCGGGAGCGGCACTCTCGGGCGCGGAGGCGACCGGAGGCGGCATCTGTTCGGTCTGTACACCGGGGGTCGCACAGGCCGCCGCAAGAAGGGGAGCGAACAGAGCGAGGCGGCGCAGGCCGGACGGAACAAAGTGCATAAGGCTGCCTATAGGGGGCCCGGAAGTGAAGGCCGAGTGAACAATAGGGTAAATCGCGCGCGCAATCGCACGTGCTTGCAAGGATTGGGACGAGCGACCGCTTGCCGCGTTCCCGCCGCACGCCTACATCGCGCATGCAATGTATATAGAAACCGAAACCACACCCAACCCCGCCACGCTCAAGTTCCTGCCGCAGCAGCAGGTCATGCCGCAGGGCACGCGCGACTTTGCCAGCCCCGAAGATGCCGAGGCGAGCCCGCTTGCCCAGGCGCTGTTCGACACCGGAGAAGTGACCGGCGTGTTCTTCGGCAGCGATTTCGTGTCCGTCACCAAGGGCGAAGGCGCGCAGTGGACCGACCTGAAGCCGCAGGTGGTCGCCATCCTGCTCGATCACTTCGTTTCCGAAGCACCGCTGTTCCACGGCGGCAGCGCAGCGGGCATTTCCGTACCTGCGGAAGAAACGATGGTCGTGGAGACCGACGCGGCGGACGCCGATATCGTCGACCAGATCAAGGACCTGCTCGAAACCCGGGTCCGCCCCGCCGTGGCGGGCGATGGAGGCGACATCGCGTTTCGCGGCTACCGTGACGGGGTGGTTCACCTTGCCCTGCAGGGCGCGTGCGACGGCTGCCCTTCCGCCACCGCCACACTCAAGCACGGGATCGAGGGCCTGCTGAAACATTACGTGCCCGAGGTCGTTGAGGTACGGGCCGCCTGAGGCGGCCGCGAAAATCCCAGCCTCCCGACCAAGCAAGAAGGCCCCGCCGCCCATGACCAAGCAGTTTCACGGCCACGAGATGTCGCACGAAGCGCTCGAACAGCTGTTCCTCGAAGCGCGCAGCTATAATGCCTGGCTCGACAAGGACGTGTCGGAAGACCAGATCCGCAAGATCTACGATCTGCTGAAGATGGGGCCGACCTCCGCCAACCAGCAGTCCGCCCGGTTCGTGTGGTGTCGGTCGGACGATGCGAAGGACCGGTTGGCCAAGCATGCGATGGACGCGAACAAGGACAAGATCAGGACCGCGCCGTGGTGCGTCATCATAGGCTACGACATCGATTTCCACGAAGAGCTGCCGTGGCTGTTCCCGCATACCGACGCGAAGAGCTGGTTCACCGGCGACGTGGAAGGCCGCATCACGCAGGCCAAGCGCAATTCGGCCCTGCAGGGCGCCTATTTGATGATCGCCGCGCGCGCGCTGGGCCTCGATTGCGGCCCCATGTCGGGCGTCGATCTGGACGGCGTGACGCAAGAGTTCTTCGCCGACCAGCCGCAATACCGCGCGGACTGGGTCTGCTCGATCGGCTATGGCGACAAGGATTCGATCTTCGATCGCAGCCCGCGGCCCGATTTCGAAAAGTTCAACCGCATCGCCTGACGGTGCGGAGCGCCGCGCGCATTTTGTAGGGGGCGGACGATAGCTGCGGAACCGATTCTGGCGATCGACTGCGCCACGGCGGCCTGTTCGGTCGCGCTCTTTGCGCAGGACGAGATGATCGCGGGCGAGTTTCACGTGCTCGGCCGGGGGCATGCCGAACGGCTGGTGCCGATGATCGCCGCCCTGCCCGAGCGCGGGCGCGCGACGAAGATCGCGGTCGCCCGCGGGCCGGGCAGCTTTACCGGTGTGCGGATCGGCCTCGCGGTGGCGCGCAGCCTCGCCTTTGCATGGAAGGCAGAGCTGGTCGGCTATTCCACCATGGCGCTGGTCGCCGCGATGGCACGCGCGCGCGAAGGTGCCCTTCCCCTGACGGTCGCGATGGAAGGCGGGCACGGCGAATGGTTCGTGCAAGGCTTCGACGGGGATGGCTGCGCCCTCGCGGAAACGCGATCGCTGCGGCCCGAAGATGCGGTCGCCGCCTTCCCCTCCACGCTGGTCGCAGGCACCGTGGCAGAAGACTTCGTGGCACGCGCAGGCAGTGGCAGTGCGCTGCGGCTGCACAGCGACGCGCGCGAATTCCGCACTCTGCCGGAGAGCGCGCTGACCCCCGACACCGCGCCGATCTACGGCCGCGCGCCCGATGCAAAGGCCCCGCCCCCTCCCCCGGGAGCCCCGGCATGACGGAGACGGAGATCGACGCGATCATGCGGATCATGGACGCAGCCTTCGATCCGCAGTGGGGCGAAGCCTGGACCCGCCCACAGATCGAATCCGCATTGCAGCTGGCCAACACGCTCCCGACCCTGGTCGCAGCGACAGGCACGCGGACGGCCGATCCCGGTGAAGCCGTTGGCTTCGCCATAGTACGGGCCGCGCCGGGCGAAGAGGAAATCCTCCTGATCGCGGTCGACCCCCGGGAACGGCGCAAGGGGCTGGGTCGCAGTCTGATCGCGATACTCGCGACCGACGCACGACGACGCGGTGCGGACAAGCTGTTCCTCGAAATGCGGGAGAACAACCCGGCGCGCTCTCTCTACGAAGCGGTCGGGTTCAGGCAGATCGGCCGACGCAAAGACTATTACAGCCTCGGCGATGGTGCGCGAATGGATGCGATTACCTTCGGGCTGGACCTCGACAAGAGCTGAACTGAATTAACCACAAATAATGATACAAAAAACGTAAGCTCAGGCATTGCATTTCGACAATCAATGCGACAGGGATTTTTGCGTATGCGGCTCTACCCCCCAGAGCATGGCGTATGAAAAACCCTAGAGGAAATAATGGAAGACCAAGAAATCGAAATGACGCAAACGCTTATCGCGTTCACGTCCAACATCGTCGAAGCCTACGTCAGCAACAACTCTGCCGAAGTTGACGATATTCCGGTGCTGATCAACAGTGTTTACTCCACGCTGTCGGGCCTTAGCGGCGCGACCGAGCAGGAAGAAGAGCGCCCCGAACCGGCCGTGTCTGTGCGTGCCTCGGTGAAGCCCGATTACCTCGTGTGTCTCGAGGACGGGAAGAAGCTGAAGATGCTCAAGCGCTATCTTCGCACCAATTACGACATGAGCCCGGAAGAATACCGGGAGCGCTGGAACCTGCCGAGCGACTATCCCATGGTTGCTCCCAACTATGCCGAAAAGCGCCGCGAACTGGCGAAGAAGATCGGCCTGGGCCGTGCACCGAACCAGAAGCGCGGTCGCCGCAAGAAGACTGCTGAATAAGCCCCATCGCGCCGGTCGGCTCGCGCGAGCCGACCGGCAAGGCTTGAGCGGGCCGCGCGCCCGTCCTATGCGACAGGGGAAAGCTTGAGGAAGTCGGCCGTGCCCCAGAAAATCGATCTTGAACAATTATGTGCCGACAAGGGCCTGCGCATCACCGAGCAGCGCCGGGTCATTGCGCGCGTCCTGTCGGACAGCGACGACCATCCCGATGTCGAACAATTGCATGAGCGCGCCTCGAAGATCGATTCCGGCATCTCGATCGCAACCGTCTATCGCACGGTCCGCCTGTTCGAAGAGGCTGGCGTGCTCGACCGGCACGATTTCGGCGATGGCCGCTCGCGCTACGAGCCCGCTCCCGAATCGCATCACGATCACCTGATCGACGTGGAAACCGGCAAGGTGGTCGAATTCGTCGACCCTGAGCTGGAAGCCCTGCAGAAGCAGATCGCCGAAAAGCTGGGCTATCGCCTCGTCGATCACCGGATGGAACTTTATGGCGTCCGCCTCGAACGCGAAAACTGAGCCACCCCGGGATTTCGGGCCCGAGTGGGAGACGCGGCAGGCTGCCGCACGGGGCGAGAAAACCTCCATATCCCTGCTGGGCTGGGTCCGGCTGTGGACACGCACGCTGGCGCTGGCGCTCGGACTGCTGCTGATCGTGCCCTGTCACTACATCTACAGGGTCATCAGTTATGGCTCCCCCTTCCCCAAGTGGTTTCTCGCCTATGCGACCTGGGTCGTGGGCGCACGGGTCCAGCGACACGGCACCCCCCTGCGGCGCGACGTTTTCTTCATCGCCAACCATGTCAGCTGGGTCGATATCCTTGCGCTGGCGGGTGCCAGCGGCACAGCCTTCGTCGCCAAGGCCGAACTGGCGAGTTCTCCGCTGGTCGGCTGGCTGGCGGGCCTGAACCGCACGGTCTTCGTCCAGCGTGAGGATCGCTTGCGCGTGGCGGACCAGATCAACGCCCTGCGCGAAGCCTTGATGGACAACTGGTCCGTCACCGTCTTCCCCGAAGGCACCACCACCGACGGGCATTCGCTGCTGCCGTTCAAATCCTCGATGCTCAGCGTGCTCGAACCGCCGCCGCCCGGCGTGCTCGTCCAGCCTGTGGTGCTCGATTACGGCAGAGTAGCCGAGTGGATCGGCTGGATCGGCGAGGAAGGCGGGCTCAACAATTTCAAGCGCGTCATGGCGCGCCCCGGCAGCTTTCCGCTGGCCGTCCATTTCCTCGAACCCTTCAGCCCCGCCGAACACCGCGGGCGCAAGGCCGTCTCCAACGAGGCACGCAAGCGGATCGAGGAGACGCTGGTGCGCGAGATGGGCCACGAACTGCGCCCGTTCGACCACGATGTCGCCCCCATCCGCTACAGCAAGGCAAAACTGCCGCCGGTGCGGGAAGCCCTTGCGGGCCCCGAAGACGATCCGCCCGCGACCTGATCGCGCTGGCGAGCTCCCCGCCATCGCTTCTTAGCGAAGGTTGATTTGGCAACCAAACCGGCCGCTCGTCGGTTCGCCCCGCCATGGATGCCAATACGGATAGCGACCAGCGGGTCGAACGGTTCGAGAATGTAATCAGGGGGCCGGATTTCCCCTGCGTCGGCGCCAAGTCCGCGCTGGCGAAGGGAAACATGGAATTCGTGCTCGCACGCGATCTCACCAGCGCGTGGAACGACCTCAAGATTCACGAGGCGCTGATGGCCTGGGCCAAGCGCGACTTGCCGCCCGACGAACTGCGCAGCCTGGTGGTCATTTTCGACGGGCCACTCGATCTGGACGAGATGCAGTTCGAACAGGCGATGTGGGAGCGGATTCAATCGCTATCGGACAAGGACGAGTGGCTGTCGCAGAAGCCCGACCCGACCGTCAGCAGCAATCCTGCTGCCCCCGACTTCTCGCTCAGCTTCGGCGGGCAGGCCTTCTTCGTGGTCGGGCTGCACCCGAATGCTTCGCGCCCTGCCCGGCGCTTCCCGAAACCGTCGCTGGTGTTCAACCTGCACAAGCAGTTCGAATGGCTGCGCGAAAGCGGGGTGTACGAAAGGATGCGCGAGCGTATTCTGCAGCGGGACAAATCGCTCGCAGGCGATATCAATCCGATGCTGGCGCGACATGGCGAGAGCAGCGAGGCACGACAATATAGCGGGCGCGCGGTCGAAGAGGACTGGGCGTGTCCTTTCAGGGGCCGGACATGAGCGACACCATCGAAATCCCGCCGCGTAGTGGCACCGCCTTCGTGGTCAAGAAGGGTCAGGCCTTCACCGTGATCGATCCGCAAGGCACGCAGGTGTCGGACATGGTCGCCTATGCGCAGGGCGATGTGCGCGAGGTCATGTCGAACGGGCGCACCTTCGACTACGAGGAGACGATCCACCTCACCACCGGCAACCGCCTATGGTCCAACCGGTCGAACGTCATGCTGGAGATCGAGGAGGACAGCCTCGGCCAGCACGATTACCTGCTGACCCCGTGCAGCGAGGACACGTTTCGGCACTTCTATCCGGACAAGCCGGTGCACCGGGGCTGCTTTGGCAACCTGGCCGAAGCGCTGGCGCCCTACGGCGTCGAGCGCGACGCGATCCCGACCGCCTTCAACGTGTTCATGAACGTGCCGGTCGATGGCGGTACCGGCCAGTTGTCGGTCGACCCGCCCGCCAGCAAGCCGGGCGAGGCGGTGCGCTTCCGTGCGCATATGGACCTTGTCATCGGGCTGACCGCCTGTTCGGCCTATGCCTCGAACGGCGGCAGCTTCAAGCCGATCCATTACCGGATCGAAGCGTAGGTACCGGCGGACGATTGAAGCCCTTGGCCCCCTCCCCCTTGAGGGGGAGGTCGGGTGGGGGTGTTCGACGGTAGTCGTGAGCGCGTACACCCACCCCCAACCCCTCCCTCAAGGGAGGGGAGTTGCTTGGCGCCAAGCCCTGCATTAAACGCGCCGCTTCCATGAAACCCACGACTCCTCCCAGGACCTACCGGGTCAAGAGCTTCGGCTGCCAGATGAATGTCTATGATGGCGAGCGGATGGGCGAGCTGCTCGCCGCGCAGGGCATCGTGCCCGCGCCCGAGGGCGAGGAGGCCGATCTGGTGGTGCTCAACACCTGCCATATCCGCGAGAAGGCGACCGAAAAGGTCTATTCCGATATTGGCCGTTTGCGGCGCGAGGATGGCTCTTCGCCGCTGATCGCGGTCGCGGGCTGTGTCGCGCAGGCCGAGGGGGAAGAGATCATGGCCCGCGCGCCCGCCGTCTCGATGGTGGTCGGCCCGCAGGCGTACCAGAACCTGCCCGCGATGCTCGACCGAGCGGTATCGGGCAAGCGCACGACCGAGATGGATCTTGCCGCCGAAGCGAAGTTCGCTGGCCTGCCGCAGCGGCGCACCGCGCCTCCGGCGGCGTTCCTCACCATCCAGGAAGGGTGCGACAAGTTCTGCACCTATTGCGTGGTGCCCTACACGCGCGGTGCCGAGATCAGCCGGCCCTTCGCCGAGCTGGTCGCCGAGGCACAGCGGCTGGTCGAGGGCGGCGCGCGCGAGATCACGCTGCTGGGGCAGAATGTGAGCGCATGGAGCGGCGAAGATGCCAAGGGCCACCGCACCGGCCTCGCCGGGCTGGTCCGCGAGCTGGCGCGCATCGATGGCCTCGCGCGCATCCGCTACACCACCAGC
Source organism: Citromicrobium sp. UBA3494 (assembly GCA_002377695.1). Taxonomy (GTDB): domain Bacteria; phylum Pseudomonadota; class Alphaproteobacteria; order Sphingomonadales; family Sphingomonadaceae; genus Alteriqipengyuania. The sequence continues at coordinate 694,796 of DFQH01000001.1, forward strand.
CACCCGGCGGACATGGATGAAGAGATCATCGCCGCACATGGCGAGATCGAGAAGCTGATGCCCTTCCTCCACCTGCCGGTGCAGGCGGGCAATAACCGCGTGCTGAAGGCGATGAACCGCAGCCACACGGTCGAAAGCTACCTCAGCCTGCTCGAACGCTTCCGCACGGCGCGACCCGATCTGGCGCTGAGCGGAGATTTCATCGTCGGCTTCCCCGGTGAGACCGAGGCGGAGTTCAAGGATACGCTGAAGCTGGTCGACGAAGTGGCTTACGCGCAGGCGTTCAGCTTCAAGTACTCGCCCCGCCCCGGCACGCCCGCCGCCGGAATGGACGGGCAGATTTCGGCAGAGGTGATGAAAGACCGGCTCGCCCGGTTGCAGGATCGTCTCAACCGCGACCAGCACGCGTTCAACACCGCCAGCGTGGGGCGGACATGCGAAGTGCTGGTCGAGCGCAAGGGCAAGCTGCCGGGCCAGTGGCTGGGCAAATCGCCTTGGCTGCAGTCGGTGTTCTTCGAAGGCGCGGACATCGCAATCGGCGATCTGGTGCAAGTCAGACTGGAAGACGCCGGGCCGAACTCCTTGCGCGGCGCCCCGCTGCGCCAGCCCGCCCTCGCCTGACCAGCGCAGGCCTTACTGCGCCGGGATAACGATGGTGCCGTGCGCCCTTTCCGCGCGGGTCGTGTCGTCCCAGGCGCTGCCCGCATAGGAACCGCCGGAGAACGAAACGCGGCGGACCGACGGGCGGTAGCCACCGCCGGCAGTCGTCACGCCGAGATCGCGGAAACCGTCGGTTCGCTCGGGATAGATGCTGATCGGCAGACGCGTGGCCGGGATACGTCCGAGGGGCACGAGCTGCCCGCCCACCATATCGAACACGATCAGCGTGCAGCCGCCGCTGCCGCATGTCTCCGGCGATCGGACGTAGGCGAGCACTTCGACCGAGCCGTCGCCATCGAGATCGACTTCGCCGAACCTCTCCGGAGCCGCAGCCAGCGGCCCGTAGGTCTCATCGATCCACGTAATCGCCGCCTGCAGTTCAGGACCGCGCTCGTCCTCCTCGGGAGGGGCGAAGGACGCTGCTGCAAGGAACAGGAAAGCGAGTGTCCGCATCCCGCGATTTTACCGTCTTTTCCCGCGATTGTCACGCGTTCGAGAGTCCCAGGCGATGCGCAAACGCGTCGACGCCCGGCTCCCCCACCGGAGCCGGGCGTCTGCTGCTGCGCCGGATGACCAGCCCGCAATGCGGGCGCAATCACCAGAAGAAGTTGTCGTACACCACCATCACGCGGCCGTTGCGCGTATCGATCAGCAGTACGTCGTTGCCGTAGCGGATCCACCGCTGATAGCCGTAGCGCGGCGTGGGCAGGTAGTAGTCATAGGGATCGATCCAGTAGCGCTGGCCCCAGAAGACGTTCGCCCGCAAGAGGTTGCCCACGCGCACCGGCCGGTAATAGTAACCGCGCGGCGCGACATAGGCACCCCGTCGGAAAGCGTGCCGTTCTGCCTGCCGATAGGCGCGCCAGTCCCGATAGTTCTGGCGACGGGCCTGCCGGTAATCGCGGCGATCCTGACGGTAGTCGCGCCGGGCCTCGCGGCGATCCTGGCGATAGTCGCGCTGGTCCTGCCGAGTCTCACGCCGGTCCTCGCGGCGATCCTGCCGGGCTTCGCGGCGATCCTCGCGCCGGTCCTGCCGCGTCTCGCGGCGGTCGCCCCGCCGATCCTGCCGAGCTTCGCGCTGCTGCTGCTGCTGGTATGACTCGCGCGCGGCCACGCGGTTGTCCCACGTCTTCTGATAGAGGTCGCCTCCAGCATCGGCACGAATTTCGGCCCGGGCCTGCTGACGGTTTTCCGGTCCACGCTGGGCACTGGCAGCGGTGGGCAGGACAAGCCCTGCGCTTACCGCCAGGATCACAAGATTACGCATTACGATCACTCCTGAAGAATGCCCGCGATCGAGCACGTGTTCAGAAATATAACGCCCAACATGAACACTTGGCGCACCAGTGCGTTCATCGAGGAAAAAATGTGTCGCGGATTGTAACGCGACCGATGCGTGACAGTGAGGTGACTTTCCACCGTGCCGGAGTGCCGGGGCGCTTGCCTCCCCCTACCCGCAGCCTACATTCACGACTCGCAACCGCCTTTTTGCCAAGGAGACGCATGGGCCGCAGACCAACCCGCGCCGGAGAGCCGCGCCTCTCCCCCCCACCGCACCCGCAGCGTGAACATCGCCGCGCCAAGGTGGATATGGAGTTCGAGAACCAGTCGCTGCTGGTGCCCCTGTTCGGCCAGTTCGATGCGAATCTGGTGCAGGTGGAAAACCGCCTGTCGGTGTTCATCTCCGCGCGCGGCGACAAGGTGATGATCGAGGGGCCGGAAGACTCGGTCGCCCGCGCCCGCGATGTCCTGCAGGCAATGTACGACAAGCTGGCGCTGGGGCAGGACCTGGACGAGGGCGCGATCGAGGCGATCATCGCAATGACCAACGAGCCCACGCTCGACGGGATCATCAAGGGCCAGCAGGCGGGCGAGGATGGCGCGCCGCCGATCATGATCCGCACGCGGCGCAAGACGATCGTGCCGCGCAGCGCGGTGCAGGCGCATTACATGCGCTCGCTCAGCCGCGACGACATCATATTCGCACTGGGCCCGGCGGGTACCGGCAAGACCTACCTCGCGGTGGCGCAGGCGGTCAGCCAGCTGATCAGCGGCAGCGTGCAGCGCCTGATCCTCAGCCGCCCGGCGGTGGAAGCGGGCGAGAAAATCGGCTTCCTGCCCGGCGACATGAAGGAAAAGGTCGATCCCTTCCTGCGCCCGCTCTACGACGCGCTGTACGACTGCATGCCGCCCGAGCAGGTGGAACGGCACATCGCCAGCGGCGTGATCGAGATCGCGCCCATCGCCTTCATGCGCGGGCGCACGCTGGCGGACGCTTTCGTGATCCTCGACGAAGCGCAGAACACCACGCGCGAGCAGATGAAGATGTTCCTCACCCGCTTCGGCCAGAACGCGCGGATGGTGATCGCGGGCGACCCCCGGCAGGTCGACATCCCCGGTGGCGACCGCATGAGCGGCCTCGCCGACGCGGTCGAGAAGCTGGAAGGCGTCGAAGGCTTCGGCACGATCCGCTTCACCAGCGCCGACGTGGTGAGGCACCCGATCGTGGGGCGGATCGTGGATGCTTATGAGGGGACGGGGGAGTAGATGAGGTTCATCCTCTATAATTCGTGAAGCGACCATGCGGTCATTCCTACGTGGCCAGTCGAAAGCTGATTGTTTGGATCACCCCAATGGAGCGACGCTGCCCGGTTTGCGGTGACGGGCTATGACACCCTTCAGTCGTCACCCCCGCGTAGGCGGGGGTCCCGCTTAATTGAGTGCACACGAGAAGGGCGGCTGGGTCTACCTCATGGCCGACCGCTATCGCGGGACGATCTATATCGGCGTGACCTCGAACCTCGCGGCGCGAATCAATCAGCACCGGAAGGGCGAAGGCTCCGAATTCGTCAAACGCTACGGCTTGAAACGCCTCGTCTACGCGGAACGCCATGATCGGATCATTGACGCCATCAAGCGCGAGAAGGCTGTGAAGAAATGGCGGCGCGAATGGAAAATCCGGCTGATCGAGGAACAGAATCCGGACTGGCTCGACCGGTTCGGGGATATTCTGTGACGCTTAAGCAAAGCGGGATCCCCGCCTTCGCGGGGATGACCGAGTAAGTGAGAAAGGGCGGACCAATCGGCCCGCCCCCTTGATCGATCAGCCGCCCATTCCGTCGACAGCCTTGCTGACGAGGATGTTCACCGCAACGCGGCGGTTCTGCTGCTTGCCGTAGTCGGTGGAATTGTCCGCCACCGGGTCGGCCTGCGCCATGCCGGTGGGCGTCAGCATCCGGTAGGGTTTCCACCCGCACTGCTGCTGCAGGTAATTCACCACACGCTCGGCGCGCTTCTCGCTCAGCTCCTGGTTGATCTCGTAGCTGCCGGTCGAGTCCGTGTATCCGACCACCAGCAGCAGCGCGTTGTCCATCGCATCCGCCTGCGCGGCGGCGCTGCACAACTCGGCCTGCGCCTGACCCGACAGTTTGTATTCGCCGGTGTCGAAATAAACGTTGGTCGTGCCCTTCACGTTGTAATTGTCGATATCGGCCACGCGCCCTCGCAGCGCCTCGGTCGCGGCGGTCTGTTCGGCAAAGCCCTGCTGCGTACCGCGTTGGATCATCGCGGCGGTCTTCAGGTCGGAGTCCTTCATGCTAATCCGCTCGGCGATCAGCCCCTGGGCCCACTGCACCGTGCGCACGGAGACGGGGACGCCGTTGAAGAGCAGCTCGTCATCCAGCGTGGTACGACCCAGCCCCAGGAACCCGCCGCGCGACTTGATCTCGGTTGCATCGCCCACGAACACCACCGTCTGCGATCCGTCCTCGGACGTGATCTGGATGCGGTCTTCCCCCTGCGCCGAGATGAAGCCGTCGATCTCGGGCCCTTCGGGAAGTTGGGAGATATCGGCGGGGATCGTACCGGTCACGGTCAGCGTGTTCTCTGCAGCGGTTTCGGCAGAGGCCTGGCCCCACTGCTCCTGCGCGGACAGGCTTGCCGGCAGGGCAAGCGCGGCGACCCCGCAGACGAAGGCCGCCTTGGTGGTGTTGGAAATGGTTTTCATCGTCTCGACTCCATCGAATTGGCCCCGCCGCCGAACCCGGCGGGCAAGGTTTGGTCCGGTCGCCTCGTCGAGGAGACCGGCATTTGAAGCCCCCGTCAGTTCAGTGCGGTGACGAACGTTCGACTGACGAGCCAACCCAATGACGGCCCTTCCACGGCGTTCCCGGTCGAATTGTCCGGGAGGCCCAAATCACGACAACTCGGTGCAGCACGGGGTTGGACCGAATGGATGCGATAGCTCTTGGCGGGAGAGGTCTTCGCCGCCTATCCCCCGAGCACCAAGCCAATCTGGAGGAATTCGCGCGTGCCCATTCCCGCTGCCCGGAACGACCATCCCGAAATCCGCGACGCGGTGCGCGCGCTGGTGCGTGGCTTCGGCGACAGCTATTTCCGCGAGAAGGACGATGCGCGCGAATATCCGGAGGAATTCGTCGAGGCGCTGACCAAGGAAGGCTGGATGGCCGCGCTGATCCCCGAGGAATTCGGCGGCGCGGGGCTCGGCCTGACCGAAGCCAGCATCATCATGGAGGAGATCAACCGGGCGGGCGGCAATTCGGGCGCGTGCCACGGGCAGATGTACAATATGAACACGCTGCTGCGGCATGGCAGCGAGGAACAGAAGGCGAAGTTCCTCCCCGAAATCGCCAGCGGCGCGCTGCGGCTGCAGAGTATGGCGGTGACCGAGCCGACCACCGGCACCAACACCACCGACCTGAAAACGCGCGCGGTGCGAAAGGGCGATACCTACGTGGTCGAGGGGCAGAAGGTGTGGATCAGCCGCATCCAGCATTCGGACCTGATGATCCTGCTCGCCCGCACCACGCCGCGCGAAGAGGTGAAGCGCAAGTCCGACGGGCTCTCGATCTTCCTCGTCGATCTGTCGAAGGCCATCGGCAACGGGATGGAAATCCGCCCGATCCGCAACATGGTCAATCACGAGACCAACGAGGTGTTCTTCGACGGACTCGAACTGCCCGCATCCAGCCTCATCGGCGAAGAGGGCAAGGGTTTCCGCTATATCCTCGACGGGCTCAACGCCGAACGCGCGCTGATCGCGGCGGAGTGCATCGGCGATGGCTACTGGTTCGTCGAGAAGGCGGCGGAATATGGCAGCGAGCGCGTCGTGTTCGACCGGCCCATCGGCCAGAATCAGGGTGTCCAGTTCCCCATCGCGCAGGCCTACATGGAGGTGCGCGCGGCGGACCTGATGCGCTACGAGGCGTGCCGCCTGTTCGACGATGGCCAATCATGCGGGGCGGAAGCCAACATGGCCAAGCACCTCGCCGCCGAAAGCTCATGGAAAGCCGCGAACGCCTGCATGCAGACCTTCGGCGGGTTCGGCTTCGCGGCGGAATATGATGTGGAGCGCAAGTTCCGCGAAACGCGGCTCTACCAGGTGGCCCCGATCAGTTCGAACCTGATCCTGAGCTATGTCGGCGAGCATGTGCTGGGGATGCCGCGGTCGTTCTAACCGCTCGCATCTCTATGGAAAATAATAATCGTCGCACGATAACGAACAAAATAACAGTATCCGCAACACGGACCACCGAATATTTCGCCAATCTTTCAAATTGTGCCTTCTGGGAATTCTCGGAACATCGCCGGCTGCCCATCCCTTGATTGGGTATGGGGATAGAACATAACAGCATCGACCATTCCGCTCACCACATGCCCAGCCGCCGCGAGCGGTTGCGCGCTTTCATGCGACTGAAATCGCAGCGCCGCTATCTGATCGGCGGGATTGCCGCGCTGGGCGTGTCGACCGCCGCCTTCGCAGGGGCGTTCGCCAATGAGAGCAATTCGCCCGATGTGGTGAAGCTGGGCGCAGGGAAGGCCAGTGTCGAAGCGGAGCCGCTCACGGCGTACGAGCCCCTCCCCACGCCGAGCGCGAAGGGCGAGCCGACGCCCGTCACCTCGGAAAGCCCGATGGCCGCCGGCGAGGCGAGCTACTACGGCAGCGAGCTAGCGGGCAACCGCACCGCCAGCGGCGAAGTGTTCGATCCGCAAAAGCTGACCGCCGCGCACCGCACGCTGCCGCTGGGCAGCGAAGTCCGCGTCACCAATCCGCGCAACGGCAAGAGCGTTATCGTGCGGATCAACGACCGCGGCCCCTTCCACGGCAACCGCGTGATCGACCTGTCGACTGCCGCCGCACGCACGATCGGCCTGATCCGCTCCGGCACGGGCCGGGTCAACTTGGCCCTGATGCTGGACTGAGCCGCTTCCCGCTCAACGCGCGAGCGGTTCCAGGTTGGCTTCGAGCACGCAGACGAGCCCTTCGGGTTCGTAGCGAATATCCACCGTCGTTCCGCGCCTCGACGTAATCCCGCTATTGATGAGCTTGGTGCCGAAGCCCTGCCGGCTCGGCTCCTCCACCCGGGGTCCCCCACGCTCCTGCCAGGTCAGCGTCAGGGCATCGCACTCTTCCCCCGGCTCTACCGTCCATGAGACCGATACCGTGCCGGTTTGGTTCGACAGGGCCCCGTACTTGACCGCGTTGGTGGTCAGTTCGTGAATGATCATGGTGAGCGCCAGTGCGACTTCCGGAGAGAGCAGGAAATCCGGCCCTTCCAGCAGCACACGATCCTCGAAAGAGCCGAAAGCCGCCTCGATGGTCAACCTCAGCACATCGTTCACCTGCGCCGGGCTCCAGCTCGATTCGGTCAGCAGGCCGTGCGCCGCTGCGAGTGCCTGCAGGCGCGCCTTGTAGGTGGCGATCGCTGCATCGGCGCCCTCGACATTGCGGAAGGTCTGCTGCGCCAGCCCCTGAACCACTGCCAGGGTGTTCTTCACCCGATGGTTGAGTTCGTTGATGAGCAGTGCCTGACGCTGCTCGTATTCGACCTCCTCGGTCACGTCGTAACCCTGGACCATGATCCCGCTCACCCGATTTTCCGCCTCGAAGATCGGCTGGAAAATGAAGTTGAGCACGCGCTCCGCGGTGCCGGACTCGCGCGCTTCGAGCACCACGGGTTCGCGACGTCCGAAATAGGGCTCGCCACTGCGATAGACCCGGTCGAGAACCTCGGTGAAACCCTGCCGCGCGACCTCGGGCAGCGCCTGCTCGACCGTCTGGCCGAGGATGTCGTCCCTCCCCACCAGGTCCAAATAGGCGGCGTTGGTCATCTCGAAAACATGATCGGGTCCGGCCAGAACCGCGACGAATCCCGGGGCCTGGTAGAAAAGTTCCATCAGCCGCCGGCTCTCACGCGCGAGATCGCGGTTGCGCGCCTGCACCGCGCCGGCGCGGCGAACGACGCCCATCTCGTCGCGCATCCGGCGCAGTTCCTGCAGCTCCGTCACGTCGACCGTGTGTTGCAGGATGAATTTCAGGACCCCCGCCTCGTCTCTTACCGGGGTGTGGGTCGCGCTCCAGTAGCGCGTTTCCATTCCGCCATCGGGCCGGGCGATGTCGTAGCGAATCAGCGCGATCTCGTCGGCCTCGCCGGTCTGCAGCACGGTATCGAGCGAATCTTTCAGCTGCCGGTAGCTTTCCGATTGCGGATCGCTCGGAAATGCCTCGAACATCGTCTTGCCGGTAATATCCGCGCGGTTGCGCATGGTGACCTTGAGATAGGCGTCGTTCATCCAGACGAGCCGCAGGTCCGTGTCGAGAAGCACATAGGGATTGGGAGAAATCTCTGCGAGACGGGCGATAGCTAGCTTCAAGTTGGGCCTTCGCGATACGGCGTGGTTGCCGCGCAGGTGCATAGAGCATGGCCCCGCCCCCTGTCATCACGCGATGTCGGCAGCCGAGCGGGCCTTGCGGGGTGGCCCCGCGTCGGGCAGGCGCCAACTGCGGCCAGCGGACAGGGACGAGCGGACAGGGACGAGCGGACAGGGACGACATGCGACTTGAAATCGACGTTGAAGGCTGGCCGGGGCAGGACTGGCCCGAACTGGCGAGCGAGGCTGCGCGGGCCGCGGCCGCGGTCGAACCGGCGCTGGCCAACCCGCGCCTGGAGGCCAGCATCCTGTTCACCAGCGACGTGGAGGTTCACGAGCTCAACCGGGGCTGGCGCGAAAAGGACAAGCCTACCAACGTGCTTTCCTTCCCCATGCTGGAGCGCGCCGAACTGCTGGAGCTTGCGCCCGAAGGCGCGCCCGTACTGCTGGGCGACATCGCGCTCGCGCACGAAACATGCGCGCGAGAAGCGGCCGAGAAGGGCCGCTCGCTGCACGAACATGCCAGCCATCTGGTGATCCACGGCCTGCTCCATCTTGCCGGGCGCGATCATGAAATCTCGCCACACGATGCCGAGGAAATGGAGGCGCTGGAGGTGAAGGCGCTTGCACAGCTGGGCATCGCCGACCCATATGGGGATCGCTAGGCAACAGGAGTGCACCACAGGGCCATGCCCGAAAGTGATTCGGCCGCGGGAGACGCGGACAGTAGACGCGGGCTTTGGCTCGCGATGCGCAAGTTCTTCGATCAGCAGCGCGGCGAACGCAGCCTGCGCCGCCAGATCGAGGAGACGATAGACGAGCATGAAGGCGACAGCGCCTTCGGGGACGATGCGCCGGGAAATGGCGATCTTTCCTCCGAAGAACGCCAGATGCTCCGCAACCTCCTGCATTTCAGCGAGCACGATGCGGACGATGTCGCCATCCCGCGTGGGGAGATCATCGCGGTCGAAGCCGGGGCGACCTGGAAAGATCTTCTCGCGGTCTTTTCCGAACACGGCCATTCGCGCCTGCCGGTCTACCGCGAACAGCTCGACGAGGTGATCGGGATGATCCACATCAAGGATGTGTTCCCTTTCCTCGTGGACGACCGGCCCGCTCCGGAAGACTGGACCACGCTGATGCGCCAGCCGCTCTACGTCCCGCAGAGCCGCGGTGCGCTCGACGTGCTGGCGGACATGCGCACCAACCGGACCCACCTCGCCATCGTGGTCGACGAATTCTCGGGCACGGACGGGATCATCACGATCGAGGACCTGGTCGAGGAAATCGTCGGCGAGATCGAGGACGAGCATGACGAGCTGGCGCAGGACCTGATCCGCCAGGTCGACGAAGGCGTGTGGGAGATCGACGCGCGCGCGGAGCTGGAAGACATCGCCAAGCGGATCGACCCGGCGCTGGCCGAGGTGGAGGAATCGGTCGATACGATGGGCGGCCTCACCTTCATCCTCGCCGAACAGGTCCCGCAGGTCGGCACCAGCGTGCAGCATCCCAACGGCTGGACAATCGAGGTGATCGAGGGCGACGAAACCCATGTGAAGCGCGTAAGGCTGCACGCCCGGGACGAAGCGCGCGACGGCGGGGAAGATGAATAGGTAGCGTGCAATTTACGCAACGCCACCCTGACCCAAAATAACGCTTTTTCGCGGCGCGCCATCCTGTAACAGTTCCGCGCAATGTCCAACCGCCGCCTTCCACCCTTGCGTTCGCTCGAAGCGTTCATGTTCACCGTGCGGCTGGGTTCGGCGCGCGCGGCGGCCAACCAGCTGGGGCTGAGCCCGTCTGCGCTCAGCCGCCGGATCGCCACGCTGGAAGAGTTCATCGGCAAGAAGCTGTTCACCCGCGCGCGGCAGGCGATGCAGCTGACCGACGAGGGCGCGGCGTTTCACGAGGCGGTCCTGCCGCATTTCGAAGCACTCGCGCGTGCGGTGGAAGGCCAGTCCGAAAGCACGCGCCTGCTGCGGCTGCGGCTGGGCGTATTGCCGCTGTTCGGCAGCCAGCGGCTGTTTCCGCGGCTGGGCGAATTGCGGCGGCTGCACCCCATCCTGCATATCGACATCGATACCGGCCCGCATCTGGAAGACCGGGTGGGCGACCTGCTGGATGCCGCCATCATCCTCTCTCGCGGACCGACGTCCGGCCTGCACGCCGTACGGCTGGACGAGAACAAGGTGCATGCGATCACCAATCGCGAACTGGCCGAGATGCTGGGCCCGAGGCCGGATGCGGCGCTGCTGGCCAAGCAGACCTTCCTGATCCACAACGAATTGCCGCACAGCTTCACCGCCTGGAAGGACGCGCTGGACCTGCACGATCTCGAACCTGCGGCCATCGACCATTACGATTCCGGCCAGCTGATGCTCGAAGCGGCCGCCCAGGGGCTGGGCATTGCGATCATGCACGACGACCATCGCCGCCGCGCGGCCGACGAACGGCTGGTCGACCTATATGACGCGGACGTGGACAGCCCGTACAGCTACTGGTTCGTCTGCAAGCCCGGCGCGCTTGAAGAGCGCCCCGTGCGCATGTTCCACGACTGGCTGGTGAAAGCTGGGCTTTGACGCCCAAATACATCTGGGTCCGCCCCGGCAGCGCGATGCCAGAGCTGGGGCCGGAGCCATATCGGGCGTTGCTGGTTGCCAAAACTGAGGCTGAATGCGGCTGGCGCGCCCGCTTTACCCATCATCCGGTTGCGACCGGATGCATGTATTTCCTTGCCTGGGGTGACGACTGCAGCGTCTGGCATGACTGCGTCGATGCAGCCAACTTGGCTGCACATGATTTCGGCGACATTCCCGACGATGCGTTGGTCATGACCACTTGGCACCAGAATGAGTCTTTGGAGGAAGCCATGTGGTTTAGCCACCACTGTGCCAGCCATCCCGATGTCGAATTGCAGCGGTTCCATATCCTGCATCTCGGCGAGCAGGGTGATCCCGAGCGAGTGTTATCCCTGTACGACACAGCTATCAATGCGCCGCTCGACGAACGCGGCAACGCGCCCTGGGATCGAGTTTAGCGGCCAGCCTTGATCCCCGCTCACCCTGAGCCTGTCGAAGGGTCGTTCTCCTTGTTCAAGAAGGACGGTGCTTCGACAAGCTCAGCACGAGCGGTTGATCGATTGGGTCAGCCGACCGTCGCCTTCACGATCTTGCCCGGGTTTGCGGGCGGTTCACCCTTGGGCAGTGCGTCCACGTGTTCCATTCCGCTCTCGACCTGGCCCCAGACGGTGTACTGGCCATCGAGGAATTCGGCGTCGTCGAAGCAGATGAAGAACTGGCTGTTCGCGCTGTCGGGAACCTGCGTGCGCGCCATCGAGCAGGTGCCGCGGGTGTGCGGTTCGGAGTTGAACTCCGCCTTCAGGTCGGGCTTCTCGCTGCCGCCCATGCCGGTGCCGGTCGGGTCGCCGCCCTGCGCCATGAAGCCGGGGATCACGCGGTGGAACACGACCCCGTCGTAGAAGCCGTCCTTGGTCAGCTCGGTAATCCGCTCCACGTGGCCGGGCGCCAGATCGGGGCGCAGCTTGATCACCACGTCCTTGTTCTCGCCATCGCCGGTGTCGAGGGTGAAGGTCAGTTTTTCCGCCATGGGAATCTCCTTGAGAATTTGCGTTGGCCCGTTCGCTAGACGCCGCACAGCGCCCTGTCGAGTTGCAGGCCGAGCTGGACCCGGGTCAGGGCCGGGTCGGTGACGCCCCGACTTGCTTTTGCGGGCCATCGCCTTAGGGGCCGGAAGGCATGGCCGCCGATCCTCTCCTCGACGAAACGACAGACACCGCAGAGGTGATCGAGGATAACGCGCAGGACGGCGCGCACGAAGGCGGCCGCCCGGACGACCGGGTGGACGACGCCCGGCACGACGAGGAAAACCGGCTCAAGCCCGAATATGTGCGCGCCGTGCGCCTTGCGCTGGAGGAAGACCGGCGCGGCGAGGTATACGAGCTGGTCGAACCGCTCCACCCCGCCGACGTCGCCGACCTGCTCGAACTGCTCGACAATGACGAGCGCGGCCTGCTGACCATCGCGATCAGCGACCTGATGACCGGCGAAGTCGTCGCCGAGCTGAACGACTGGGTCCGCGAGGAAATGATGGAGGGGCTGCCCGCAGAGGCGGTGGCCCTGATCGCCGAGCAGCTGGAAACCGACGACGCGGTCCAGATGATCGAGGACATGGACGCGGAGGAGCGCGAAGCGGTCCTCGCCGAAATGGAGGCGGAAGGCCGCGCCGCGATCGAAAGCGCGCTGTCCTTCCCCGAGGAGACCGCCGGCCGCCTGATGAGCCGCGAGTTCGTGGCGGTGCCCGAACATTTCACCGTCGGCGACCTGATCGATTACCTGCGCATCCACGGCACCCTGCTGGGCGATTTCTTCGAAGTCTTCGTGGTGGACGAGGCACACCACCCGGTCGGCACCTGCGCGCTCAGCTGGATACTCACCACGCCGCGCACAATCGCGCTGACCGACGTGATGAAGCGCGACCAGACCGTGATTCCCGTTCTGATGGACCAGGAAGAGGTCGCGCTGATGTTCCAGAAATACGCGCTGATCTCCGCCGCAGTGATTGACGGGACCGGGCGGCTGGTCGGCCAGATGACGGTCGACGACGTGGTCCACATCATCTCCGAGGAAGCGGGCGAGGATGCGCTGCTGCTCTCGGGCGCGGGCGACGGCGACATCAACGAGCCGATCCGCGAGGCTTACTCCAGCCGCGTGCGCTGGCTGGTCGCCAACCTCGGCACCGCGCTGGTCGCGTCGCTGATCATCGCGGCCTTCGGCGCCGCGATCGAGAAGCTGGTGGCGCTCGCCATCCTGATGCCGATCGTCGCCAGCATCGGCGGGAATGCGGGCACGCAGACCATGGCGGTGACCGTCCGCGCCATCGCCACCAACCAGCTGACCAAGGCCAACACGGGCAAGATCCTGCTGCGCGAACTGCGCGTCGCGATCCTCAACGGCGTGACCATCGCGGTGCTGGTCGGCATCGCAACCGCCATCGTGTTCGACTTGAAACTGGGCGGAGTCATTGCGCTGGCGATGGTCATCAATGTGATCACGGCAGGTCTGGCGGGCGTGCTGGTTCCGGTGCTGTTCGAACGCGCCAAGCAGGACCCTGCGGTAGCTTCGTCCGTGTTCGTGACGATGGTGACCGACTCAATGGGCTTCTTCGCGTTCCTTGGCCTGGCGGTGGCGAGCGGGTTGGTGGGGTGAACAAGCGAACAGTGACTTCTTCGAGCGAAGTTACTGCTCGGACGAGGCAATCTGCGACAAGCATGTGTGCGAGGACCTCGGCAATAGCAGCGGCGCCTGCGACGCTTGGCAGAGGCATTGCGAGAACTCCGATGATCGGGAGTGCCAGGTGCCTTTGGATCGCCCCTAGGCTGTCATTGCGAGGAGCCGCAGGCGACGCGGCGATCCAGAGTCGGCGCGTGCCAACCTGGATTGCTTCGCTACGCTCGCAATGACGAGGATATTACCTAGCTCACGCCCATGCTGCTTAACCTGACGACGATCGCGTTCGGCGCACCGCCTTTTGCCGATCTGGGAAGCTGGATAATCGATAAGTGAGGCGGCGCATCGGAACTAATCTACGTTGCGATGACTCCGGACCTCAGTTGTGGCATTGGTGCCCCTCGAAGGGATGAAGTTATCGCAAGTTCGCAAATAGATGCCCGGCCCGAGAGGATCTGGGACCTAGCGCCCGACCTGTTCGGCATTCTCGACGATACCGGGATCTTTCAGCATACCAATCCGGCATGGCGTACGGTCTTGGGGTGGACGCCCGAAGAGGTGGAAAGCCGCAGGTTTACGGATTTGCTGCACCCCGACGATATGGAAGCGTCGATCGCGGCCTTCGAAGAGATGCAAGGCGGCAAGCCGGCGCTCCATTTCGAGAACAGGTTTCGCCACAAGGACGGAAGCTACGTCTGGCTGTCGTGGAACGCGATTCCGGATGGCGGCATCTATTATTGCACCGCGCGCAACATCGAGACCGACAAGCAGAACAAATCCTCGCTCGACACAAGTCGCGAGCAGGCGCAGCTTCGCGAACAGTTCATCGCGGTGCTCGGCCACGATCTGCGCAATCCGCTCGCGGCGCTGCGCGCCGGCGTGAGGATGCTGGAGCGCGAGGAGCTCAGCGATCGCGGAACGGTCATTATCGCGGAGAGCGAAAAGTCCATCAAGCGCATGTTCGACATGATCGACGATCTGATGGACTTCGCACGATCCCGGCTCGGAAGCGGGCTCTCGCTCGACATCGAAGAGAGCGCCGATCTTGGGGGAACGCTGGCAGACGTCCTGCAAGAGATCGCGGTTGCCCATCCCGAAGCGCGGTTCCAACCCGACATCGCAATCGACAATCCGGTTCGCTGCGACAAGGGCAGGATCAGTCAGCTTACCTCCAACCTGCTGGCCAATGCCGTCACTCACGGCGATGCCAATGCGCCGGTGACGCTCCGCGCGCGCGGCGGCGGGGACTATCTGGAAATCTGCGTCGGCAATGCGGGTGAACCTATCCCCGATGCGGTTCGCAAAGGTCTGTTCGAACCTTTCGTGAGGGAAGAAGCCCGACCCTCGCAGGAAGGACTGGGGCTGGGGCTCTTCATATCGTCCGAGATCGCCAAAGCGCATGGCGGGACGCTCTGCGTCAAGTCGGACACCGATGGGACGTATTTCACCTTCTCGATGGGACAGGCACAGGGCTGACCGCCGTTCACGCACCCGGCTTGCCCCGCCCCTATCCCGCACCTACCTCGTCCCCATGCCGCTCAACCTGACCAAGATCGCGTTCGGCGCGCAGAGCTTTGCCGACCTCGAAAGCTGGTACGCGAACCGGCGCAGCCCCAACCTCACCACCCGCTATCGCCCCACGCGGTGGGAGGAGTGCATCGGCGGCTCGCTGTTCTGGATTCACCAGCACAACCTGGTCGCGCGCAGCGAAATCCTGGGTTTCAGCGAGACCGACAACGGCCGCTGGTCGATCGATCTCGAACCGCGGCTGATCCCGGTCTATCCGCAGCCCAAGCGCGCGCACCAGGGCTGGCGCTACCTCAAGGGCGAGCCGCCGCGCGACCTTGGCGAGGGCGAGGAAGTGGGCGACGTGCTGCCGGGCGCGCTCGCCACCAGGCTGCAGAAGCTGGGGCTGATCTGATTTGGAACGCTCCTGCGCCCCTAACCGTTGACGGGGAAAGGAGAAATTACATGCCAGAACGCCAATCGCGTCACCCCGACAACGACCTGATCGACAAGATCACCGAAAACCCCACGCCCGACCAGCAGGGCCGCGCCGATGGCGATGTGAACCGCCGCGTCGGGGCGCGCGACGAACTCAACCGCGCGACCGACCCGGACAATCGCGAACCGGCCGTCGGCTCGGACAATCCGGAGCAGGATGCGCGCAAGGGCGAGAAGACCATGCGCGCCATCAAGAAGGGCGAACAGGCTTCCTAATGCCGGCGCGGGGCGCGCCCGAACCTTCGGGCCGCGCCCCACTCGTCCAAACTCATTCACGGCCCAGCGCGCTATGGTTGAAGTGGCGCGGTGCGATCATGAGGTGCGCGCCCGTATCGATTCATCCGAACGGGAGACACCCATGAAACTCGCATATGCCGCGCTCGCGGCTGCATCGCTCGCCGCCCTTTCCCAGCCCGCAGTGGCCCAGGAAGCCCAGGCACCGTCCGCGCAGCAGATGGCGCCGGTTTCCGACGCCGAGCTGGAAAACTTCGTCATTGCCGCATCGATGATCGGCCAGATCCAGCGCAGCGAGGAAATCGCGGGCGCGGAGAAGGAAAAGGCCGCGATGCAGGTTCTTTCGCAGGCGCAGATGACGCCGCAGCGCTTCAACACCATCGGCGCCGCGCTGCAGACCAGCGAGACGCTTCAGGCGCGCGTCGACCAGACCCTGGCCCGCCTCAAGAAAGAACAGGCCGAAGGCTGATCGCCCCAACGCGATTGCCAGAAATACGAGGAACCCCGCCCCATCCGGCGGGGTTTTTTGTGGGCCGCTGCTACTCCGCCGCGAGCCAGGGTGCCTCGATGCTCCAGAAGATCACGTCGACGCCCAGGTAATCGCGCGCGAAGGCGACGAACTCCGCGCGGGTGAATTTCTCGCCCGTCTCGGGATTCGTGTAGGTCAGCGTCGGCTCCTGGATCGCCATCGCGACCAGCGGCAGCGCATCCTTGTGGCGGTTGAAGAAGGGATAGCTGTTCTTCATCTGCGCGCGCTTGTGCGGGACGATATCGGGTCCGCCAGCACCGATCCCCTGCTCCACGGCGAGCGCGAAGGCCCGCTCCATGTAGCGATGGTCGTTGTTCCACTCGCACGGCCAGAAGTTGAGGTACTGGACCATGTGCGTCTCGTCGAACGCCGCGCGCGCGGCGCGCATGTTGTCGAGCGTGGCGTCGAAATAGGCATCGCAGGTGAAGCCGTTCGCGTCGCCCTCCTCAGCCAGCGGATCGAAGGAGCTTTCGGGCAGGTTCACGCCGAACAGCCGTCCGTCGAACCGCTCGCCCAGCGCTGCGAGTAGCGCCTGGAAGCGCGCGCGCACCGCCGGGTTCCAGTGCATCGCGGTCCACCCCTGCCCCTCCGGCTCGCCCTCGCCCGGGTTGTCGTATTGCCGCGCGAGCCCGCCGCCATACTCGGGATCGTCGAGGAGGTATTGCGGCACGTTGCGCGCGGTCGGCAGGAAGAACCGGTCCTGGATCTGCGCGAAGAGCTGCTTTCCGCGCGCATCGGTGAGCGCGAGGTCGGCCTCGATCGCACTGAAATCGTACACGCCCTTTTCCGGTTCCAGCATCCGCCAGGTGTAGATCACCTGCGCGCCTTCGATGTCGCGCCGGTCGAGCAGGTCGACATTCTCCGCAAGATCGCCGGTATAGATGAAATCGCGTGGCTCCTCGCTGGCGGCAGCCGGCACGGCGGCCAGCAGTCCGAGCCAGCAGAGCAGGACCGCCGCGAGTTTCGTCATTACGCAACCTTCTGCGCGACCCGGCGCAGCGCGTTGACATAAGCTTCGGCGGGCTGCGCGCCGGGGATCATGAATTTCTCCGCCACGATCATCGCGGGCACGCCGGTGATGTTCATCTCGAACGCGGCGCGCTCTTCGGCGCGGACCTTGTGGGTGTAATCCGCATCTTCCAGCGCGGCCTGCGCTCCCGCCCGGTCCAGCCCGTTCTCTTCGGCGATATCCAGCAGCACCTCATGCTCACCGATCCGGCGGCGGGCGTTGAAATGAGCAGCAAACAGCGCGAGCTTCAGCTCGGTCTGCTTCCCTGGCCCGTAGGTTTCCAGCGCCCAGGCGAGCAGTTTGTGCGCCGCCAGCGTGTTCCACATCATTGCATCGGGCGCGGGTTCGCCACGCTCATAGTCGAGCGAGACGCCCGCCGCCCGCGCCGCTTCGCGCATCTGGTCCTGAACGCCGCGCGATTGTTCCAGCGTCCGGCCGTACTTGCGCGCGATATGCGCGGTGCGCTCCTCGCCGTCCTGTGGCATGTCGGGGTTCAGCTCGAAGGCGTGCCAGCGGATGTCCGCCTCGATCTCGCCTTGCAGCGTGTCGAGCGCCTTACGTAGGTTGCCCCAGCCCACGAGGCACCACGGGCACATCACATCCGACCAGATGTCTATGGTGAGCGTCTGCGTCATTGCGCGATCCACCAGCGGAACAGCTGATGCGCGATGGTGTGCGGCGGGGGCGAGACCATCGGCGCGTCGTCCCTCGCTTCGAGCGAGGCGATCACATCCTCGCGCGTGAACCAGTGCGCCTCTGCCATCTCGGTCTCGTCCAGCGTGATTTCCGTCCCTTCGGCCTGGCCGATGCAGCCGATCATCAGCTGGCTGGGGAAGGGCCAGGGCTGGCTGAGGATGTAGCGGACATCGCGCACCACGACGCCCACTTCCTCCAGCACTTCGCGCGCCACGCCTTCCTCGATCGTCTCACCCGGCTCGACGAAGCCGGCGAGCGCGGAAAAGCGTCCCTCGGGCCAGCCGAGCCCACGGCCCAGCAGCAACTTGCCGCCATGCTCCACCAGCATGATGGTGACCGGGTCAGTGCGCGGGAAATGGTCCGCGCCGCAAGCCTCGCAGGTGCGTTGCCAGCCGCCCTTGGCGACCCTGGTCGTGCCACCGCATTGCGCGCAGAAGCGGTGCCGGGCGTGCCAATCCACCAGGCTGCGCGCGCCGCCGTACAGCGCCAGCTGGTCCGGCGCGAGCGCGGTCATCAGCGACCATAGCTGCGGGTTCGCCATGCGCGGGCGGGCATCGCCTTCGCTCGGGACGCAGGCGAAGCAGGCCTTCTCTCCCCCATCCGACCGATCGAGGCCCAGGAACACCAGCTCCGCATCCTCGGGCGCGTCGGCCAGCGTGCCCCACGACAGCCGCCCGGCTTCATCCATGGAAGGGTTCAGCCCGTCGAGCAGCAGCAGCCGCGCTTTCCAGTCCATCCGCGCGGCAAGCCCATCGGGGTCCGCGCGCAGATTGTCCGCCCGATCGAGCGGGGAACCGGAAAACGCGATCGGCCTGGCTGTGGCAGACGCCTCAGACACCGTAGTGCGCGGCGAGATCGGCTTCGACCAGTTCGGAGAACTTGCCCTGGATCGGGTAGGCCTCGCTCGGCATGTATTGGGTGAACAGCTGCGCGCGCAGGCCGCGCTTGAAATCGACCATCGCGGCAGTGCCAGCCGCGCCGCCCCAGCCGTAGCTGCAGCCGACCACGCGCCCGCCCGCGCCATAGCCCTGCCCTTCGGTCCAGCTGCCGGTCAGGTCCACCGTGTCCGGCAGGATGTTCGACGTGCCGACCATGACCGCACCTTCGCTCAGCACGCGGGTGCCGTCGATCATGCCCTTGCCCAGCAGCATGCGCAGGAACCGGTCGTAATCGCGCGGGGAGGAAACCAGCCCGGCGCCGCCGAAGGGGAACGCAGGCTTGTCGAGATAGATGGAGGACGCCGCCGGATCGATCGGGATCACCTTTCCGCCGAACACGGCATAATTGGTGGTGAACCGCCCGACCTCGCTTTGCGGCACGGTGAAGAAGGTGCTCGTCATTCCCGTCGGGCCGAGAATCCTCTCCTGCATCACCTGGTCGAACGGCTTGCCTTCGACCACTTCGATCACGCGGCCCATCAGGTCGAGGCCGACCGAGTAGGACCACCGGGTGCCCGGCTGGTAGACCAGCGGCACGGTGGCCAGCCGATCGGCGAACAGCTCCAGGCTCTGCGCGGTCTGCGCCATTCCCATGCCGGGGATCGGCACGCGGCTGACCTGTCCCGCGACGAGGCCCAGCCGGTCGTATTCGTCCTTTATCGGGCCCTGCTGGACGATCTGATACCCGAGGCCCGCTGTGTGCGTCAGCAGATGGCGGATGGTGATCGGATTGCTGGCGGGCTCCAGATTATCCTCGGTGATCGCACCGTCATATTCCTTCTGCACCTGCATGTTCGCAAAGGCGGGCAGAATGTCCGACAGCGGTTGGTCGAGCCCCATCCTGCCTTCCGAAATCAGCTGCATCGCCAGCATGCCGGTGATCGGCTTGGTCATCGAATAGATGCGGTAGAGCGAGTCGATGTCGGCCTGGGTGGTGCCGCCCATCGCCAGCGTTCCGCCGCCCACGGTGTGGGCGTGGTCTTCCTGCTTCCACCCGAAGGTGGCGATCATGTTGGCGACCTTCTTTTCGGCGAGATAGCTCTCGATCTCGGCGGCCACGCGCGGCCAGGCCTCGCTGACGTCGTGCGCCAGCAGCGCGCTGCCGAAGGGCAGCGTGGCAAGCATGCCGCCGCCCGCGACCAGTGCTCCGCCCTTGAGGATGCTGCGGCGAGAGAACCCGCCCTCGTCGAATTGGGTATATGCCATCAGGTCTCTCTTCCGGTTCGGTTGCGCTTGGAAACTAAAGCGCCATCGTGAGCCGTCAATGAGGCAATTGGTCCGGCCATCCTGTTGGCCGTCCAAGGCGCGGCGCTTCAGGGTTCATTTACCATCTTGCCAGAAGCCGGTGCCTTAGACATATAAGACACATGCTCAATATTCTCTCCTGGCTGTTCGGCCTCGTCGGCCTCGTTATCGTGATCCTCGGGCTGATCCCCTTTATCGGGATCCTCAACTGGATCGCCCTGCCCTTCCTCGTCATCGGGACGATCCTGGGCTTCCTGTCCTCCAGCACCAGCGGGCGGACCTTCTGCATCATCATCATGATCATCTCGATCATCCGGCTGGTGCTGGGCGGCGGCATCCTCTGATCGCCTGAAAAAAAGGCCGCCTAGAGCAAGCGCTCCCGCGCCACCCCGGCGAGCCGAGCCGCCTTGGCGAACAGGGTCGGAAGGCCCGCTTCCGGCAGCTTTGCCAGCGGCCACCAGACGCCATCTCCGGGTGGGTCTGCATCCGCACCATCCAGACGCAGCACCGTCAGTTCGATGGTGAAATGCGTGAAGGTGTGGCGGACCGCCCCTGTATCGGCCCATTCTCCCCGCATCGGCGCCACGCCCGCCCCGTCGGCCCTGGCCGACCAGCCATCGTCGGGCAGCGCGCGCATCCCGCCCAGCATGCCTTCGGGTGGGCGCTGCACCAGCCAGACGTGTCCTTCCCGCTCCATCCAGTAGGCGCACCCCTGTCGCACGGGCTTGGCCTTTTTCGGCGCCTTGGCCGGCAGGCGTTCGGGATCGTTCCCGCGCGCGGCGCACGCTCCCGCCAGCGGGCAGGCATCGCAGTTCGGCTTGCGCGGCGTGCAGATGCGGCTGCCCAGATCCATCATCGCCTGCGCGAAGTCTCCCGCGCGCTCTTCCGGAGTGATCGTGTCCGCTGCCGCGCGGATCGCCTTGCGCGCAGCGGGCAGCGGCTGCTCGATTGCGAACAGCCGCGCCACCACCCGCTCGACATTCGCATCGACCACCACGGCACGCCGCCCGAAGGCAATCGCAGCGATGGCAGCGGCAGTGTAGTCGCCCACGCCCGGCAGCTTGCGAAGCCCCTCTTCGGTATCCGGAAAACCGCCCAGATCGGCGACCGCGCGCGCCGCCTTCACCAGATTGCGCGCACGCGAATAATAGCCCAGCCCAGCCCACGCGGCGAGCACGTCCTCCTCGGGAGCCGCCGCCAGCGCCTCGACATGCGGCCACCGGTGGGTGAATGCCGCGAAGTAAGGCTTCACCGCCGCCACGGTCGTTTGCTGAAGCATGATTTCGGACAGCCACACCCTGTAGGGATCGGGCGGCGGTTGGCCCGGCAGGGCGCGCCACGGCAGCGCGCGCGCATGCGTGTCGTACCAGGCGAGAAGTTTTGCCGGAATCAGTGCGTCGGGGCGGGTGGCGGTCACGCGCGGGCTATGGCATTCTCTCCCTTCCAATGGAACGCACCCCTCCTCCCAAATCGCCCACCACGAAAAAGCGCACCGGCAGAGGCTCGGCGAAAGGCAACGTCCGCCCGTTCGAGCGGCCACGCGGCGGCGGGCCGAAGGCGGTGGGCGATCTGATGCCGCAGGTCGGGCGGACGGCCTTCCGCCGGTACGGCTTCGTCCAAAGTTCGGTCGTCACCCGCTGGCCGGAGATCGTCGGCCCCGAACATGCGAAGGTCTGCGCGCCCGAGGCGATCCGCTTCCCACCCGGCGAGCGATCCGAGGGAATCCTGCAGATGGTGGTCGCGCCCGCGCATGCGCCGATCATCCAGCACGTGATCCCCGAGATTATCGAACGGGTGAACCGCTTCTTCGGCTATCGCGCCGTCGCCAAGGTGAAGATGCGGCAAGGTGCGGTTCAGCAACGCGATGTAGAGGCCGAAAAAGGCGCCCGCCCGCCCGAACTCAAGCCGATTCCCATGGAACTGGGCGACAGTTTGCGCGATATCGGCGACCCCGAACTGCGCGCGGTGCTGGAAGGGCTGGCCCGCACGATGGGTAACGACACGGAAGGATCGCAGGAGTGAAACGGATCGTCGCAGGCCTGATGGTGCTGATTGCCGGGCTGGCGAGCATGGCCGCAACGCAGAACTGGCTGGGCACGGTGGAGCGCACCCCCGTGTCGCACCTCGTCGGCAACCCCGATGCGCCCGTCACGGTGACGGAGTATATCAGCTACACCTGCCCGCATTGCCGCGACTTCACCATGCAGGGCGAAGAGATCCTGAAGGTCGGCTATGTCCAGCCGGGCGACCTGCGGTTCGAATACCGCCATGTGGCGGCGAACATTATCGACATGACCGCCACGATGCTGGCGTTCTGCGGTGCGCCCGAGAAATTCCCGCGCAACCATGCCGCGCTGATGGCCGCGCAGCCTCAGTTCAACGCGCTTCGCCGGATGGCCACCAAGAGCCAGACGGACCGCTGGACCAATGGCGACCTGGCCGCCCGCCGCCGCGCCGTGGCGAGCGACCTCAACCTGTATGCGATCCTCGAACAGCGGGGCTATTCGCGCTCCGAACTCGATCAGTGCCTCGCCGATCAGGCACTGGCCAACGCAATCGAGAGCGCCATCGCGCAGGACGTGGAGAAATACGGCCCGATCCCGACGCCCAGCTTCGCGGTCAACGGGCAGATGCTCGAAAACGTGCATGGGTGGGAAAGGCTGAGCCAGGTGCTTGCCTCGCCCCTGCCTGCCGCTCCATCCGAATAAGCGTGTAGAGTGCCGGTGGAGAACCCGTCGCCGCCCCTTCCGAATCGCTGGCCAGCGCGCCTATCCTTCCCAATCGGCTCGAAAAAGGACCGTCCGATGACCCTACGCACCAACACCGGGCGCTTTGCCCTCACCGCCGTGGCCCTGCCGCTTGCCCTGGCGCTCGCCGCCTGCGGATCGGGCGACGGAGGCGAAGCCGCGCTCAACGGGGAGCCGGCCGCCGAAGTCGCCGCGCCCGACGGGCAGGAATGGTCCGAAGTGGCGCAGATCACCGATCGCAACGGCTATCTGGTCGGCAATCCCGATGCGCCGATCAAGCTGCTCGAATACGGATCGCTCACCTGCCCGGGCTGCGCGCAGTTCTCCATGCAGGCGAGCGAGGCGTTGATGAACGAATATGTCGACAGCGGACGCGTCAGCTTCGAATTCCGCAGTTTCGCAATTCACGGCCCGATCGACCTCGCGCTCACGCGTCTGATCGACTGTGGCGAACCCTCGCAGGCCGTGCCGCTGGCCGATCAGGTCTGGGCCAACCTGCAGACGCTGCTTCCGCCGGTTCAGGAACGCGCGCAGCAGCTCGACCAGGCGCTTTCGCTGCCCGAAGACCAACGCTTCGTCGCCTTTGCGGAAACCGCAGGCCTGCTCGATTTCTTCGCCGCACGCGGGATCAGCCGCGATCAGGCGCGCACCTGTCTTGCCGATGCGGAGCGGTTGACCGAAATCGCCGAGGCCTCCCAGTCCTACGGCACGCAGGACGATATCCGGGGCACGCCGACGTTCCTGCTCAACGGCACCGAACTGGCGCTGGACCCCGGCCCCACCTGGCCGCAGGTCGAGGCGGCCTTGCAGCGCGCGGGCGCCCGCGAAGAGTAATGGCCAACTAAGGCGCCTCGATGGAGATACGGCGACTTCGTCTTTCCGGCTTCAAGAGCTTCGTCGAGCCCGCCGAACTGCGCATCGAACCGGGGCTGACCGGCGTGGTCGGCCCCAATGGTTGCGGCAAGTCCAACCTGCTCGAAGCGATCCGCTGGGTGATGGGGGAAACCTCCGCCAAGTCGATGCGCTCGGGCGGGATGGAAGATGTGATCTTCGCGGGCACCGAACAGCGCCCGCCGCGCCAGTTCGCCGAAGTGGTGTTGACCGGTTCGGACGACAGCGGAGACGAGCTGGAAGTCGTGCGCCGGATCGAACGCGGCGCGGGCAGCGCCTACCGCGTCAACGGCAATGATGTTCGCGCGAAGGATGTTGCGCTGGCCTTCGCCGATGCCGCGACCGGCGCGCACTCCCCCGCGCTGGTCAGCCAGGGCAAGATCGCGCACATGATCGCGGCCAAGCCTGCCGAGCGACGGCAGATGCTGGAAGAGGCAGCGGGGATTGCGGGGCTGCACGTGCGCCGCAAGGATGCCGAGAGCAAGCTGCGCTCGACCGAGAAGAACCTCGAACGGCTGGAAGACCTGCTGGCCGGCCTCGACAGCCAGATCGCCAGCCTGCGCCGCCAGGCCAGGCAGGCGGAGCGCTATTCGAAGCTGACAGACGAGATCGGCGTGGCCGAGGCGCGGCTGGTCTTTGCCCGGTGGCGCGATGCGGCCGCCAGCGCAGAGGCCGCGCGCAAGGCTGCGGGCGAGGCGGAAAGCGCGGTCGCTGCCGCCAAGGCCCGCGCTGGGGAAGCCGAAGCCGCCCAGCGCGAGGCAGCGGAAACGCTTGCCGATGCGCGCGATGCGCTGGTCGCCGCGCGCACCGATGCGGGCGCGCAGGAACAGCGTCTAGCCAGCCTGGAGAAGGAACGCGACGCCGCGCTCGCCCGGCTCGCCGATCTCGACCGGCAGGCCGAGCGGCTGGAGCAGGACCGGGAGGATTACGGACGCACCGGGCGCGATGCCGCCGATGCGCTCAAGCGTCTGGAAGCCGAACTTGCGGCGAGCGAGCAGGCCCGTGCGCAGGCCGAAGAAGCGCTTCCGCAGGTGATCGCGGATGCCGAACGGGCAGAGCAGGCGGAACGCGCGGCAGAGCTGGACCTTGCCCGCGCCAACGCGGATTTCGCCGCGCTCGACGCCGAATGGCGCGTGGCGCGCGCAGCGGTGGAGCAGGCCGAGCGACGGGTCGCCAGCCTGGCCAGGGAGGCGGAACGGCTCGACGAGGCGCAGCGCGCGCGGGCGAGCGAGGACGATCCGGCAAAGGCTCTCGAGGCGGCGAAGCACGATGCCGCACAGGCAGGTGAGCGCCGCGAAGAACTTGCCGCACGGATCGTCGATCTGCGCGCAGCGCGCGATGCGGCACGGAGCGAACTGGAGCAGGCGCAGGAAGCCCTCGCGGGCGCACGGGCCGAGCTTTCGGGCGTGGAGCGCGAGCATGCCGCGCTGGAGAAGGATCGCGCCCATCGGGACAAGGCGCGCGCGGCCAAGGCCGGGCTGCCGGTGGCGCTCGACAAGGTTCGTGCGGAGCCCGGATATGAAGCCCCGCTGGCCGCCGTGCTGGGGCGCGACGGGCGCAGTCCGCTCGGCCTGATGCCCGATGCGCAGGATGGCCGCTTCTGGACCGGCGCGCCGCAACCCGATCCGGTGGAGCATGCCCTGCTCGATCATGTGCCCGACTGCCCGGAGGAGCTGCGGGCACGCCTCGCGCGGGTAGAAGTGGCACAGGCGGATGATGGCCGCGCGCTGGAACCGGGAACCTGGCTCGTGACCATGAAGGGTGCGCTGCGCCGGTGGGACGGGCTGGTGGTGCGCGGCGAAGGCGGCGCGGAGGCGGCAAGGCTCGAAGCCGCCAACCGGCTTGCCGCTCTGGCCGAGCAGCTACCCGCCCTGCAGCAGGCCGTGGCGGATGCCGAAAGGCGCTCTGCCAAGGCGCGCGAAGAGCTGGATGCAAGACAGGCCGATTTCTCCCGCGCCGAAAGCGAGAGCGAGGGGGCGGCGCAAGCCGAGCGCGAGGCCCTGCGCGCGCTCGACCGGGCCGAGGCCGCGCTGGCCAGCCATGCCGACAAGGCACGCCAGCTCGAAGAAGCGCGGCAGGACCTCGCGGATCAGCGCGCGACGGCAGAGCGTGAACTGGAAGCCGCGCAGGGGAAGCTGGCAGAGCTGACCGATCCCGAAGCGCTCGCCGGTCGGCGCGATGCGGCCCGCGAGGCGCACGAGACCGCACGCGGTCGGCTGAGCGCGGCCACGGCTGCACGTGCGGCGCAGGAACAGGCGCTGGCGGTGGCGCGCGAGCGTGTCTCGGCGCACAAGGCGGACCGATCGCACTGGGATCGCCGGGCGGACGAAGCCGCGCGGCGTCTCGCCGACATGGACGGGCGCGTGACCGAGATAGACAGTGCGCGCGAAGAAATCGGCGATCTGCCCGATCGGCTGCTGGCCGATATAGAAGCAGCGCGCACCAGCCATAAGGAAACCGCTGCGCGCCTTGCAGCCCTGCAGGAAACGCTCGACACCGCGCAGGCGACCGCCGATGCGGCGGATGCAGCGCAGCGCGGTGCCAACGAAGCCCTCTCCGAAGCGCGCGAGCGGCGCGCGCAGCTCGCCAACCAGGCCGAGAACGAGGATTCCCGCCGCGCGGAAATGGCGCGCGTTTCTGGCGAGCGGTTCCACAAGCCGCCGCCGCTGCTGCCCGCAGCTTTCGGTTTCGCCGAAGAGGATGTGTCGAACCGCGATGCCGAAGCCGAAGCGCTCGACAGGTTGACCGCCTCGCGCGAACGAATCGGCCCGGTCAACCTGGTCGCGGCGGACGAGCTGGCCAGGATCGAGGAAGAGCACGGTTCCACCGCCGCCGAGCGCGAGGAGCTGACCGAAGCCGTGCACCGCCTGCGCGGCTCGATCGGACAGTTGAACCGAGAGGGGCGAGAGCGGCTGAAGGCGGCGTTCGAGCAGGTCGACGCCCATTTCCAGAAACTGTTCGCGCGTCTGTTCGAGGGCGGCAGCGCCCACCTCGCGCTGATCGACAGCGACGATGTGCTGGAGGCCGGGCTGGAGATCTACGCCCAGCCGCCGGGCAAACGGCTGCAATCGCTCACGCTGCTGTCGGGCGGGGAGCAGGCGCTTACGGCCATCGCGCTCACCTTCGCGCTGTTCCTGACCAATCCGGCGCCGATCTGCGTGCTGGACGAGGTCGATGCACCGTTGGACGATGCGAATATCGACCGCTTCTGCGACCTGCTCGAGGCGATGACCCAACAGACCACCACCCGCTATCTGATCGTCACCCATAATGCCGTGACGATGAGCCGGATGCACCGCCTGTTCGGCGTCACCATGATCGAGCAGGGCGTCAGCCGCCTGGTCAGCGTGGACCTGCAGGCCGCCGAACTGCTGGCGGCAGAGTAGCGCTTACGATGACGATAGAGGCGAGCGCCCGGGCCGAGATCGCCCGGCGGCTGGAAACCATCCGGCGCGAAGAGGGCATCACCTACCTGCTCGCCATCGAATCGGGTTCGCGCGCGTGGGGATTTCCGTCACCCAACAGCGACTATGATGTGCGCTTCATCTATCGTCGCACCGCACCGGAATATCTTTCCCTCCAGCCGAAGCGCGACGTCGTGGAGCGGCCGATCCTCGACGATTTCGATGTGAATGGCTGGGATATTTCGAAGACGCTGGGCCTGTTGCTGAAGCATAATGCGGTGGTCTCGGAATGGCTCGATTCGCCGATCCGCTACCTGCCCGAAGCACCCGTAATCGGCGAATTGAGAGCGCTGGTGGATCGCTTCTTCAATCCGCACGGTTATGCCCTGCACTACGCGAATCTGGGCGCAAATCAGGTCCACCGCTGGCTTGAGGACGAACTGACGGTCCCAGCCAAAGCCTATTTCTATGCACTTCGGCCCGCCCTGTGCATCCGCGCGCTCCGGCTCGATCCCGATCGGCGGCCACCCATGCGATTGCAGGATCTGATGGCGGCGACCGCCCTTGACGCGGAGCTGATCCGCACGATCGAGGAGCTGATCGAAACAAAGGCGCAGGCACGCGAAAAGGCCCCGACACACAGATCGGCGCGACTCGAAGCGCTCATCACCGATGAGTTGCAGCGTGTGGACGAGGTGCCGGAGCGCCGCGATGACGCATCCTTTGCCGCAGCGGTCGACGCGTTTTTCGTGGGGATGGTCCTAGCGGGGGACTAGTCCCCGACAGCCTCGGCCAGAGCGGCGCGGATATCCTTCAGCTTGCGCACGACATCCATGCGCAGATCGGATTCTCCGCGCAAGCTGGTGGACGTCCCGAAGGACCCGTCGGCGCGCGCCGCGCCACCTTCGGCCGATATCTGGTGCGCTGCACGGTCCCGGGGATCGTCCCGGTCGGGCAGGTCCTTCGCGGTCAGGTAACGCCGCATGCCTTCGCGCGGGGCTTCGGACTGTCCGTCATCGTCAGGTTCGCTCATGCCTGCCCGCCCCTTCTCGATCGCTGCACGCGCACCTTTCAAGGTGTAGCCTTCCTCGTTCACCAGCCGGTCGATGGTCTGCACCAGCGCCACATCCTCGGCCCGGTAATACCGGCGGCCGCCACTGCGCTTCAGCGGCTTGAGCATCGGGAACTGTTCTTCCCAGTAGCGCAGGACATGGGGTTTGAGGCCAAGGGCCCGCCCAAGCTCGCCGATGGTCCGAAGCGCATCCGCGTCCTTTCCATCGTCGAAGCTCCAACGGGTCATGCTGGCCGGATCATATCAGCTTCCGCTTGCGATCCGGTCGCGCAGGGTCTGGCTGGCGCGGAAGGTCATCACGCGGCGCGGCGTAATCGGCACTTCGACCCCGGTCTTGGGGTTGCGGCCGATGCGTTCCTTCTTGTCGCGCAGGATGAAGCTGCCGAAGCCGGAAATCTTCACGTTCTCGCCGTCTTTGAGCGCGTCGCACATATGCGCGAGCACCGATTCGACGAGCGCGAGCGATTCCACCCGGCTGAAGCCGAGCTTGCGATTGATAGTTTCGGCCAGATCGGCCCTGGTCAGCGTACCCGCCGAACGCGACATGGACTGGAACCCCCTGTTATGATTCTTGTGGTTGTTCGAGTGCGACCCATTGCAAGATGTTCTATCGGTTAGCAATTGTTACGTCGGAGGGCAATTGCACAGACCTTTTTTTACACGGTGCTCTCGCGTCACATCCGCACGAGGCTGGCGCCCCAGGTGAAGCCGCCGCCCATCGCTTCGAACAGCACCAGATCGCCCTGCTTGATCCGCCCGTCGGCGCGTGCCGCAGCGAAAGCCAGCGGCACCGACGCGGCGGAGGTGTTGGCATGGCGATCCACCGTCACGATTACCTTTTCCGGCGGCAGTCCCAGCTTCTTCGCCGTCCCTTCGAGGATGCGGATATTGGCCTGGTGCGGGACCACCCAGTCTATGTCGGAAATCTCGATCCCCGCCTTGGCGACAACGTCGGTCAGCACCTGTGCCAGGTTGCCCACCGCGTGGCGGAACACCTCGCGCCCCTTCATCCGCAGGTGGCCCACGGTCTGCGTGGTCGAGGGCCCGCCATCGACATAGAGCAGGTCGTGCTGCGCGCCGTCGGCATGCAATTGCGAGGTCAGAATGCCGCGCGAGCCGTCGCCGTCCTGCGCTTCCAGCACGATCGCGCCCGCGCCATCGCCGAACAGGACGGCGGTGGTACGATCCTCCCAGTCGAGGATGCGGCTGAAGGTTTCCGCGCCGATCACCAGCGCGCGCGTCGCCTGCCCGCTGACCAGCATCGCGTCGGCGGTGCTCATCGCATAGAGGAAGCCCGAACATACGGCGGCGACATCGAACGCGGGGCAGCCATTGCAGCCGAGCGCGGCCTGAACCTTGGTAGCGGTGGCGGGGAATGTGTTGTCCGGCGTGGCCGTGGCCAGCACGATCAGGTCGATCTCGCTCGCGTCGATCCCCGCATCGTCCAGCGCGGCGCGCGCCGCCTCGATCGCCAGCGTGCTGGTGGTCTCCCCCTCGCCGGCGATATGGCGCTGGCGGATACCGGTCCGCTCCACGATCCATTCGTCGCTGGTATCCAGCTGTGCGGCCAGTTCGTCATTGGTGACGATGCGCTCCGGCAAGGCCGAGCCTGCGCCCCGAATCACCGAGCGAATCACTTGGCGTCGCTCTCGATCTTGCTGGGGCCGCTGCTCCTGGACGCACCATTGCCATGCGCCAGCAGGCTGTCGCCCAACGCGCCCAGATCCTCACCGATCCGCGCGGTAAGGTCTTCTTCCAGCAGCCGGGCGGCGACCGCAACGGCGTGGGCCACACCCTTGGCATTGGCGCTTCCGTGGCTCTTCACCACAACGCCGTTAAGGCCGAGGAAGACTGCGCCGTTATGGTTGTTGGGGTCGAGATGATGGCGCAGCAGCTCGGTCGCGGGACGCGAGACGAGGAAGCCGACCTTGGAGCGGAAGGATGAGCGGAACGCGGTCTTCAGCAGGTCCGTCACAAAGCGGGCCGAACCCTCGATCGCCTTCAGCGCGATATTGCCGGAAAAACCGTCGGTCACCACCACGTCGACATCGCCGCGGTTGATCTTGTCGGCTTCCACGAAGCCGTCGAATTCCAGTTCCAGCGTTTTGGTCGCGCGCAGGTGCTGCGCGGCTTCCTGCACCTCGTCGGTGCCCTTGATGTCTTCGGTGCCGATATTGAGCAGGCGCACGCGCGGACGCGGACGGCCGGTCACGATCCGCGAATAGGCGGCGCCCATGATGGCGAACTGGACGAGATTGCGCGCATCGCACTCGGTATTGGCACCAAGGTCGAGCATGATGACATCCTGCTCTTCCAGGGTGGGCAGCAGCGCCGCGAGTGCGGGCCGGTCGATCCCCGGCAGGGTGCGCAGCGCGACCTTGCTGATCGCCATCAGCGCGCCGGTATTGCCCGCGCTGACAGCCGCGCCCGCTTCGCCGCGCTTTACCGCGGCGACCGCTTCGCCCATCGAGGTACCCTTGGAGCGGCGCAGCGCCTGCGAAGGCTTGTCCTCGCCGGCGATCACATCTTCGCAATGGCGAATCTCGGCAGCCCCGGCCAGGCCGGGATGACTTTCCAGCGCGCGTTCGATCCGCGCCGAATCGCCCATGAGAAGGAAACTGAAATTCTCGTGCCGGCGACGTGCGAGGGCGGCACCCTCGACCATTACGCGCACGCCCTCGTCGCCGCCCATCGCGTCAACTGCGATACGCGGCAGACTCATTGCAATCTCCGAACTTGATCGCGCGGACGCGATCAGAAACCGACGGCTACGACTTCGCGGCCGTTGTAGAAGCCACAGTGCGGGCACAGGTTGTGGGGGCGCTTGAGCTCGCCACAATTGTTGCACTCGTGGAAGGCTTCGACCTTCAGCGAATCATGCGCGCGCCGATTGCCACGGCGATGCGGCGAAACTTTTCTTTTTGGGACAGCCATGGCGGCACCTGTTCCTACGTTGAATATTCGATATTTAAGGACCGCCCTTAAGCGAGGGGTAGGGCCAGCACAACGGCTTAGTCGTGCCCCGCTAACGCTCCGTCAATGGCGGAAGAGGCGCGCGGTATACTGATTTTGCTCCTGGACGCAAGGGGTGCGTTGCTTGCGACCGGGTAATGAGGGGAAGTGCGATGATGGAAATCGAGTTGCCGGTATCGCTGACGGGCGCGGCCATGTTCGGCCTGCTGGCGCTGTGGCTTGCGGTGCGCAGCGGCCGGGCAAGGTTGAAAGCCGGGGTCGGCCATGGCGACGGCGGCGACATGCTGCTCGCCCGGCGGATGCGCGCGCAGCTCAATTTCGTGGAGACCGCGCCCTTCGTGCTCGCGCTGATCGTGGTGATCGAACTGGCGGGGCGCGGCGGGATCTGGCTGCACGGCGTGTCGATCCTGTTCGTGCTGGGCAGAGTACTGCACGGCATCGGAATGGACGCCGACAACGCCGGGCTGCCGCGCCAGATCGGCACCGGCGTCACGATGCTGACGCTGCTGGGGCTGAGCGTGTTCGCCGCGCTGGCGGGGTTTGGAATCGCCTGAAAATCAGCACCCTATGCCAGCGCCGCATCGCCCACGAAGGGGTTGGTCCGCCGCTCTTGCCCGAAGGTGCTGGTGGGGCCATGGCCGGGAATGAAGGTGACATCGTCGCCCAGCGGCCACAGCTTCTGCGTAATCGCGTCGATCAGGCTTTGGTGATCGCTCATCGGAAAATCGGTGCGTCCGATGCTTCCCTGGAACAGCACGTCGCCCACGATCGCGAACTTGCGGTCACGGTTGAAGAAGATCACGTGGCCCGGCGTGTGCCCCGGGCAGTGGATCACCTCCAGCGTCAGGTTGCCGACGGTCACGGTGTCGCCATCCTCCAGCCAGCGGTCGGGCTCGAAGCTCGCCGCCTCCATCTGGAAGCGCGCGCCATCCTCGTCGAGGCGGCTGATCCAGAACCGGTCCGCCTCGTGCGGGCCTTCGATCGGCAGGCCCAGTTCCTTCGCCAGCATGCCCGCCTGCCCGCAATGGTCGAGATGGCCGTGCGTGATGAGGATCTTCTCCAGCTCCACGCCGGCCTTGGCGACGCCTGCCTTCAGCTTGTCCAGATCGCCGCCCGGATCGATCAGCGCCGCCTTGTTGGTTTCGGTGCACCAGATCAGCGAGCAGTTCTGCTGCAGCGGCGTGACCGGCAGGATCGCGGCTTTCATCGGCGAGGATTGGGTAGAAGGTGCGTCTGTCATGGCAAACGAGATGGAACACCGATTGATCGGTGGCAAGGGGAGCGATAGCTTCGCCCAAGGCATTCAGGAGAGACAGGCCGCCATGAAACCGCAACTTATAATGCTCGGAGCCATCACCATGCTCGCGCTGCCGGCGTGCCAGTCATCCGCGCCGGACGGCTCTGCAACCCAGCCGACCCGCGCACAGCTGGCCGAGACCGACGAGGACGGGGTGCCCATGCTCGTCAACGCCATGTGCGGCAGCTGCCACGCGGTGACGGCGGGAGATGTCTCGCCGTTGCCGCAGGCGCCGACCTTCCCCGCAATCGCCAATCGCGAGGAGCTGACCCGCGAGACGCTGACCGCGTATTTGCGCGATGCGCACAACTACCCCGACATCATGGATGTAGGGCTGACCGATGAGGATGTGGCGCTCGTGACCGAATATATGGTCTCGCTGCAGGACCCCGACTACCGCCAGCCACCGTCCTGAGCGGATCGGGCGATTTCGCCGGTCCGCGCGCAAGGCCCGGTCTGCCAGCACGCAAGCACGCGTAGCGCACAGGACCGCGACCGGCAGACATGAGGCCGCTCCGCCGACCATCTCGCAGCGTCCGCTGGCTGGTCGCGCCGCTCACAACCGTCCGCTCTTCCACACGACGCGGCCCAGCACCTCGACCTCGTCCAGCGACACTTCGACCGGCGGATAGGCGAGGTTCTGACTGAGCAGCGCGATCCGCCCTGCCCCCGCGCTGGCCAGCCGCTTGACCATCAGCGTGTCGCCCATGCGCACCACGTGCACCCCGTCGCGTTCGAACCGCGATCCGCGGTCGACCAGAATCTCGTCGCCGTGGCGCAGCAACGGCTCCATCGAATCGCCCTCCACCGTAAGGGCGGAGAGCATTTTCGGGTCGAAGCCGTTCTCGCGCAGCCAGCGGCCCGAAAAACCGAAATTGTCGAACGGAGTCTCGCCGCCTGCAAACTGGCCCGGCCCTGCGGCCGCGGCGAGCGAGAGGCGCGGGATGGCATGGAAATCCTCGTCGCCGCGGGAGGCGGCATAGGATTTTTCCCCCACCCCATCCGGCGCACCGCCCAGCTCGCTCTCGTCCACACCGAAGAATTCCGCGAGCACCTTGCGATCCTGCTCCTCCAGCTTGCGCGGACTTCCCTTGCGGATGAACTGCTGAAGATAGCTGGAATTGCGGCCAATAAGCGCGGAAAGCCCCGCAAGACTGGAGCGACGCTCCCTGGCCAGCTCGAGCAGGCGGGTCCGCGCATCGCCGCTATCCACCATCGATGGAGATCTAGGATCGTCACTCATAGGCATTTCCCTATATGAAAGATTTTTCCTAGACAAGTAGGATTTCGCGCGCGAGCAATCCTTCACCGCGGCCAATGATTCGATCCCATCGGGCATGAGTGAGGGAAAAATATGCTGATTCGAAGGATAGAGAAGTTTCTGCGCGAGTTCGACATGCCTGCGACGAAATTCGGGCGGCTCGCCGCGCACGATCCGCGCTTCGTGCTCGACCTGCGCAACGGCCGCCTGCCGCGTGCGGGCACCGAACAGCGCGTCGACGGCTTCATGCGCGAATGGCGGGAGGCGCGTCATGCGGGCTGAAGCCATTCACGCGCCCCGCCCTTCCTCGCGCGGCCATGCCCGCAGGCTGGAAGCTGCGCTGCAACAGCTTGCGCAGGGGCACGGCACGGTCCTCGCCCATCGCGAGCGCAGCTGGGCGAGCATCACCTTCGCGGGTACGCGCCACACGCTGCGCATCGCCTTCGACACGCCGGAGGCCATCGAAGGCGGCGAGGCGCTGATCGCCGCCCTGCCCGATCATGAATTCGCGCTTCCGGGAAGGCTGGTGGCGGATGCCACGGTGGGCGCGGTGGATCACGTGCTGGAGCCTGCTCCATGCCTCACCGTCACATGCGAACTGCTGCTGCTGGAGGATTGCTGAGGAGGCCCCGGATGGGGGCTGTGTTTTTGTCCCCTGGACACTGTGTCAGCTGTGTCAGGCGCGCCTAGTAGCCGAGCGCAAGGTCCATCTGCGGCTGCACGGGTTCGCCCGCGTGCCATTTGTGCAGATTCTCGATGAAGCGGTCGGCGGACCGCATGAACATGCCCGTCTGCGCGCGGCCCGACAGGTGCATGGTGACCTGCGCATTGGCGAGCGACCAGAGCGGGTGGTCTTCGGGCAGCGGTTCGGGATCGGTCACGTCGAGCAAGGCTGCCTCGATGCTCTTCGCTTCAAGGGCATCGACCAGCGCGGGCTGATCCACCACATCGCCGCGCGCAACGTTCACCAGCACGGCATTGCCCTTCATCGCCGCGAGCTCGTCCGCACCGATCATGTGATGCGTGTCGGGGGTGGAGGGCACCGCCAGCACCACCCAGTCGAATTCGCCCAGCCTACCGCGCCACTCGTCGGGCTTCAAAGCACCATCCGCACCCGAGCGGCGCACCGGCACGACCTCCATGTCGAAGGCTTCGAGCCGGGTCTTCACAAGTCTGCCGATTGCGCCGAGACCCAGCAGCAGCACGCGTTCGCCCGCCAGCTCGCGCTTGCCGGGGCTGTCGAGTAGCCACTCATGCCGGTCCTGCGCGCGCACCACCTCGCGGTAGCCCTTGGCATGGGCCAGCATCAGCATGACGACATATTCGGCGATGGTGATCGCGTTGATGCCTGCGCCGTTGGTCACGATCGTCCCGCGCTCGTCCAGCAGATCGAGCGGCAGGAAATCGAGCCCGGCATAGATCGAGTTGAGCCATTTGAGGTTGGTCGCGGCGGCCACCACCTCGCACATCGGGCCGGGCTGGTTGAAGTCGAACCAGCCGATCTCCGCACGCGGCGCCAGCTCCAGCGCCTCCTCCTTGCTCATGAACCACAGCGGCTCGACCCAGTCGGGAAGGCGTGGCTCGACCAGCGGGCGGATCAGGGTGGAAAGAACGGCGGTGGTCATTCACTCCCCTCCCGCTTGCGGGAGGGGCCGGGGGTGGGCTCTTCTTGGAGCGCTGCGCAGATGGTCTCGATCACACCCTCTGTGTTGGCGATTACATCGGCATTTGAAAAGTGCAGAACGCGATATCCTTCGGCTCGCAGATACACATCGCGGGCTTCGTCGCGTTCGGGCAGCACATCGTGCGAATGGCCGTCGACCTCGACGATCAGCTTGCGCGAGCGACACAGGAAATCGGCGAAGAACGGCCCGACCGGCATCTGGCGGCTAAATTTCACGCCGAGCTACGACTTGGCGAGATGCTTCCACAACTCGCGTTCCGCGGGTGTGGCGGCATTGCGCAACTCGCGGGCGCGCTTGGTGTCGCGGTTGGTCCAGGTCGGCACGGGCGTACTTGTGCCCACCCCTAACCCATCCCGCAAGCGGGAGGGGGATTGTCAGCCGAGCTTCCATTCCCAGCCGAGCGGGTCGCCATCCATGACCTCGACCCCCTTGGCGGCGAGATCGTCGCGGATGGCGTCGGATCTGGCGAAGTCCTTCTGTGCCCGTGCATCCTTGCGGTCCGCGAGGGCCTGCTCGATCTCGTCCTCGGTCAGACCTGCGTCCTTCGGGCGGATGCGCAGGTCTTCGCGAGACAGATTGAGCAGGTCGAGACCGAGGACTGCGTCCATTGCGGCGATGGAGCTCAGCTTTTGAGCAGGATCGACCTTCTTGATCGTCAGCGCCTCTTCCAACGCGGTAAGGGCAATGGATGTATTGAGGTCGTCGGCCTGCGCTGCTTCGAACTTTTCGAGGACCGGTGCCAGCTTGCCCCAATCGTCACCCTGAACTTGTTTCAGGGTCCAGCTCCCATCCTGCACAAAGGGCTCGGGCTGCTCGCTGGATGCCGAAACGAGTTCGGCATGACGGTTTTTGAGCTGTTCGACCCCCATCACCATCCGCTTCAACCGGGTCAGCGCCGCGCCGAGGCCTTCCCACGAAAACTCCAGCTCGCTGCGGTAATGCCCCTGCAGGCACATCATCCGATACGCGAGCGGATGGTAGCCCTTGTCGATCAGCAATTGCAGCCGCAGGAACTCGCCCGAGCTTTTCGACATCTTGCCCGTCCGCTCGACGAGGAAGTTGTTGTGCATCCAGTACCGCGCACCGGAATGCGCGGCGTCATCCAACCCGCCGCAGCCGCAGTAGGCCTGGTTCTGCGCGATCTCGTTGGGGTGGTGGATTTCGCGGTGGTCGATCCCGCCGGTGTGGATGTCGAACGGGAAGCCCAGCAGTTTGCCGCCCATCACGCTGCACTCAAGGTGCCAGCCCGGTGCGCCGCGGCCCCACGGCGAATCCCACTCCATCTGCCGCGTCTCGCCTGCGGGCGTGGTGCGCCAGATCGCGAAGTCGGCGGCGTTGCGCTTGCCCTCGACCGTGTCGATCCGGCCCTCGCCCTCTTCGGTCACGGCGCGAGCCAGCCGCCCGTAATCCTCGACCG
Organism: Citromicrobium sp. UBA3494; assembly: GCA_002377695.1. GTDB lineage: Bacteria > Pseudomonadota > Alphaproteobacteria > Sphingomonadales > Sphingomonadaceae > Alteriqipengyuania. The sequence goes on from DFQH01000001.1 coordinate 731,775, forward strand.
TGGAGACGTCGAAATAGAGCCCGCTCTCAAGCTGGTAGCAGTGCTTCGGCTCGATCTGCTTGGCGAAGTCGATCATCGCGTCGATGTAATCGGTTGCGACCGACCATTCGGCGGGCTCCCGGATGTTGAGCGCCTTTACGTCGGCCTTGAAGGCCTGCGTGTAATGCTCGGCAATGTCCCAGATCGACTGCTTCTTCTGCGCAGCCATCTTCTCCAGCTTGTCCTCGCCCGCATCCGCGTCGTCGGTCAGGTGGCCGACATCGGTGATGTTGATGATGTGGGTGAGCTTATGGCCCGTCCAGCTGAGCGTGCGGCCGAGCACGTCGGCGAACACATAGGCGCGCATATTGCCGATATGCGGGTAGTTATAGACCGTCGGCCCGCAGGTGTAGACGCGCGCCTCCCCCTCGTGGATCGGAACGAAGGGTTCGAGCTGTCGGTTGAGGCTGTTGAACAGGGTGAGTTGCGGCGCATCGGTCATGGGCGCGCAGATGCGCCAAGCGAACCGGCTGCGCAACAGGGAGCGACCATATCAGCAAGGATTCCGGAACAGACCCCCTATCGCGTATCCTCGGCGGCATTGCCATCGCGGGGTGCGCGATCTCGGTCGCATGCGACCTGCTGGGCGCTGCGCTCTCCGAAAGGATCGGCCTGGTCCGCGACACGATCAGCAACCTTGCCGCGGGACAGTGGGACATCCTCTCCGACCTTGGCATCTATGCCTTCGTGGTGGGCGTGCTGGCTGTGACCGCAGGCCTGGTCCGCTGGCGCGTTTCGCGGTGGGACTGGCGCGCGGGCACCGTGTTACTGGTTCTGCTGGCGCTCGATTACGCGCTGATCGCGGCCTACGAGGCCTATTCGACCGGCGACGGCCCACAGATCCATTACAAGCTGGTCTATTTCATGGGCGCGGCCTTCCCGCTCACCGTGCTGCTGACCGCAGGCCAGTTCCACGAGATAGAGCGGCGGCTGGGCATCGCGCTTTATGTCGGCGGCGTATTATGGGCGGTTGTCGCGCCCTTCCTGTTCGTGGTGCCGACCGCATGGGATGGGCTGTACGAGCGTGCGCTCGCCTTCGGAAAGCTGGCATGGTTCGTCACCATGGGCGTGATGATCTGGCGCGATCCGGACATCGTAAGGCGGATACCGAAGGACGAGCGGCGTTAGACCTCGCTGCAATAATCCGGGTTGTCCGACGTATCGCCGAAGTTGCAGCCGCGCTTCAGCTCGGCGCGGATACGCTCGCACGAATTCTGGATGTTGCACGGCGGCCGGGTGGCTGGCGACATGGCATAGCACTGCTCGGAGAGTTCCTCCGCCTTCTCGCGCCCCAGTTCGGCAAGGCACGATCCGGCTTCGGCCTGCGCCGCGCTGTTGTCCAGCGGAGGGCGGCCGTCTTCGCTTGCGGTGGGCCGAGACGTGGAGGCGGCCTGGTCCGGAGCGGCCGGATCGGTCGGGCGAGCCGGATCGGACGAGGGCGCTTCGGTCGGCTGCTGGTCGGGAGCTTCCGTCACCGGCGTACCGCAGGCCGCGAGCGCGCCCGAGGCCGCAATTATCGAAACCCAGCCGATCTTGTGCATGCTCGCTCCCTTGCTCCGCACACCGTCAATCACCAGGCGCGGCACACGGTTCCGCGCTTCAGCCCCCCATCGCGGCAATCGTCGCGAAGACCACGATGCCGATACCCGCGATCGCCATCACAACGGTCAGCCCGCGCGGAATCGCGGCGCCCTGCACGCCACCCGTATCGCGTCCGCCAGCGCTCAGCACTGCCGTGCCCAGCAGGAAGGCGAGCGCGGTGCCGAGCCATTCGAGCGTTTCGAGCAGCGATGACATCGGCACCGGCGTCACCGGGAAAATCTCGAACAGGTCGAGCAGGTAGGTGGCCGCAAAGCCGATCGCCGCCGCCATGCTCCACCCCCGGCGCACACCTCCGCGCCAGGTCATCCACGCGAGCACCAGCGAACCGAGGCCGAGCACGGTCAGGAAGATGTTGAAGGCGGCCAGCACGCTCGCCGGATAGGCGCTGAAATCGCGGGTCTCCACGAAGCCGCCGGGGATCATCAGCGCAAGGTTGATGGCCGACAAAGCGAGCAGCAGGGCAACGAGATGGCGCGGGTTCATGGATCGTATGCTCCTATTCGAAGCCGTCGAAGCGCACGTGGTCCTCCAGCGGAACGCGGCTGCGTTCGAAGCTGTTCACCGGGGCGTCGGGATCGCGATAGCCGATGCCCATTCCGCAGAAGAACATGTGCGTTTCGGTGCTGACGCCGATGTGCTCCATGATCGGATCGGCATAATAGGCGAGGAATTCCTGCGGGCAGGAATCGAGGCCCTGCTCGCGCAGCAGCAGCATGATGGTCTGCAGCCACATGCCGGTGTCACTCCATTGCGCTTCCTTCACGATCCGCAGGAAGTAGCACAGCAGCAGGACGGGCGCGCCGAAGCTGGTGAGGTTGCGCCCCATCGCGGCGGCGCGCCCGGCCTTGTCCTCCCGCTCGATCCCAAGCGATTCGAACATCGCCGCGCCCAGTTCGTACAACCGCGACTTGTATTTCTCTTGTTGCTTGGGCCCGTCCCAGTCGTATTCGGGCTGCTTCATCTGCGAATTGCGCAGCTTTTCACGCAGCTGGGTGAGCGGCGCGCCGGTCAGGATCGTCGCTTCCCATGGCTGGTAGTTGCAGCCCGAGGGCGCCCAGCGTGCGGTGTCCATGACCTTGCGGATCGTCTCCAGCGGCACGGGCGTATCGAGGAATTCGCGCACCGAACGGCGCGAGGTGACGGCTTCGGAAACGGACATCGTGGGACTGCTCATGCGAGGCTGGCTAGCGCCTGACCCGCGCCACGCCAACTGGGTGGGCGCATTTCGCGCTGTCCTACTCGCAAAACGCGCTCTAGCTGGATTCGCCCTGCGACCCTTCCGGGAGGACACCATGGGCGATCCCACCACCTACCATTTCGATCTCGACGCCGAGCAACGACCCCAGCATGCGCCACTGGAGGAACGCTGGTGGCCCGGCATCCGCGATGCGGCGCTGAGGGCGTCGGGCGCGCGCATCTACGACGCAATCAAAGGCGTGCGCGCGGTGGTGATCCACGCGACGGCGGGCGGCAGCTCGGCGGGCGCGGCGAGCGTGATCTTCGACCGGCGCGCAAGCTTCCACTGGCTAGTGCCCGACGAGGACGAGCCGCAGCACGGGCAATTCGTGTGGGCGACCTGTCACGAGGCACGCGCGGCCTGGCACGTGCGCAATGCCTGCTCTCACCCGGCGATCTGGGGCGGTCGCGGCAGGATCAACCACTGGTCGCTCGGGATCGAGGTGGTGAACCGACAGGTCCACTCGGACGCGTTCTCGGACTGGCAGGTCGAGGCAACCGCGCAGATCGTCCGCTACGCCTGGGCCAAGTACCCCAACCTGCGCCATGTGGTGAGCCACGCGATGCTCGATCCTGCACGCCGCAGCGATCCGGGCAGCCTGTTCCCGTGGGAGCGGTTCAGGGCGGCGGTGCTGGATGGGCGCGAGGATGCGGTCTCGGGGCTGGTTGCCGGGGCAGCGGAGATGGAAGCGGTGCTGCCGTCAGCGCCGTTTTGCATGGTGGTGTGAGCGAGTCCTAAGGGACTATCCTGGCATCGGTGGGATTCCCGGGCTCGGTAGGCGTCATTGCGGTCCATCGCTTAGCAGCGCGACGATGTTTCTGCGTCCGCTCGCGACGCGAAGCACGAACACGGCCTCATCATCATGTTCGAATATAATGAGGTACTTGCGGAAGTTTGCCGCCCGCACACCCCGCCCCCATTCGGCGCGCTCACGAAATCTTTGAGGATTGTCCGCAATGCTCTCGATAAATTCGCGGAGCGAAGACAGAAATCGTCGCGCCTGCTCGGGATCGTCTTGCGCGATATAATCGCTGATCGCCTCGATATCGGCGAGCGCATCCGCAAGATAGATGAGGTTCAAGTGGCCTGCCCGTGCGCCTTTTGTGCAGCAATTTCGTCGACCCGTTTGAGTGCCTGTTCAAACACCTCATCCGCCGTGAAGCCTTTGCCCTGCCGAGCCTTGTCGAGAAGTTCACGCATCGCGGCGTTCTCGGCATCGATTCGGTCCTGCGCGCTGCTCCAGTCACGCAGCGCCTCGCGGACGACCTCGCTGGTGGTCGCGTATTCGCCGCGCTCGACGGCGGCGCGCAGGCGCGCGGCCATTTCGGCGGGCATGGTGACGGTGATGCGTTCGAGCTTACTCATGCGTATGCATATATCACACTTTGTGTGAAGAGGCTATATAGCGGCTTGCTGATAAGCAGCGACCAGCAGGCCGAGGGAGTTGGGATCAGTCAACCTATAAGCTCGGCGCGGCCCCTTTCGCCTGCGTATTTCGACGCCATCGCGCTTTGCTTCAACGTTCGATAATCCCGAATAGACAAGCCGCTCGCTTCGAATTTGGGTTTCAAAAATAACCGCCTTGCTCGTAACAATGAGACGGCCTTGGGCCTTGGTATCGTGGTCCGAGATCCCTTCGAGGATTGCGAACACTACCTCACCGCGAACTGGATGGTAGCCGTAGCTCTCGGGGCTAGCGACCTGACAATCTCCGGCCGAAATGCGGCGACAGTAGTCATTGACGGAGCGAGCAAAATGGTGGGTGAATTTCGCATCTGCACGTTTTTCAGCTCGATATCCGAACGCACCAATAATCAATAGGAGCGCTAGGAGAGCTATCGCCCAGACCAATTCCTACCCCTCCACCTCGAACAGATCCGCCATCTGCCCGATCATCGTGCCGCCCAGTTGCTCGACATCCATGATCGTCACCGCGCGCTTGTAGTAGCGGGTCACGTCGTGGCCGATCCCGATGGCAACGAGCTGGACCGGTGAGGCCTTCTCGATCCACTCGATCACCTTGCGCAGGTGCGCTTCGAGGTAGCCTGCTCGGTTTACCGACAACGTACTGTCATCGACCGGCGCGCCGTCGGAGATGACCATCAGGATGCGGCGATCCTCGGGGCGGGCGAGCAGGCGCTGGTGCGCCCACATCAGCGCCTCGCCGTCGATGTTCTCTTTCAGCAGGCCTTCGCGCATCATCAGGCCGAGGTTGCGGCGCGCGCGGCGCCAGGGCTCGTCGGCCTGCTTGTAGACGATGTGGCGCAGGTCGTTGAGGCGGCCGGGCTGGGGCGGCTTGCCATCCGCGAGCCATTTCTCGCGCGTGTGCCCGCCCTTCCACGCGCGGGTGGTGAAGCCGAGAATTTCGGTCTTCACCCCGCACCGCTCCAGCGTGCGCGCGATAATGTCCGCGCTGATCGCGGCGATGGAGATCGGCCGCCCGCGCATCGAGCCCGAATTGTCGATCAGCAGCGTGACGACCGTGTCCTTGAACTCGGTCTCCCGCTCGCGCTTGTAGGACAGCGAATGGCCGGGGCTGACGACCACGCGCGCCAGCCGCGCGGCGTCGAGCATCCCCTCTTCCTGGTCGAAATCCCAGCTGCGGCTCTGCTGAGCCATCAACCGGCGCTGGAGCCGGTTGGCGAGCTTGGTGACGACCGATTGCAGACCCGTCAGCTGGCTGTCGAGATAGGCGCGCAGCCGGTCCAGTTCCTCGGCATCGCACAGTTCGGTTGCCGCGATTTCCTCGTCGAATTTCTTCGAATAGATCTTGTAGTCGAAATCGTCCGGAATGTCGGTCCAGTGGCGGTTCGGGCGAACGGGCATCATGCCCTCTTCGCCGTCGTCGCCAGCATCGTCGCTGTCGCCTTCCTCTTCGGAAAGCTCGGCCTCGCCATCCTCGTCCGCGTCGCCTTCGGCCTGTTCGGCGGCGGCTTCGGGGCTCTGCTGGGGCGACTGGTCGCCGCCATCTTCCTCGTCGGTATCGTCTTCCGGAGTCTCGCCGTCCTCGTCGTCGCCTTCCTCGTCCGCATCCTCGGGCGAACTGTCGGCACCCTCGATCAGGTCGAGCTGGCGCAGCATCTCGATCGAGAGGTCCTGGAAGGCCTTCTGATCGTCCAGCTTGTCGGCCAGCGCGGAGAAATCGCCGCCCGTGCGTTCGGTCACGTAGCCGCGGACCAGTTCCACGCCCTTCTTCGCGCGCTCGGGGATCGGCTTGCCGGTCAGCGCCTCGCGCATCATCAGCGATACGGCGGTGGAAAGCGGCACGTCGCGCGCTTCGGTGGCGCGGGCAATCGGATCGCTTGCGGTACGCAGCTCTGTCGCGGCGGAGAGATTCTCGCCCACGCCCGCGAAGCCCTGCGCGCCCAGCGCCTCGTAGCGCACCTGCTCGACCGCATCGTAGACCGCGCGCGCCACCGGATCACCGGGCGCGCCGCTGTCGTGCAGGGCGGTATCATGCAGCCGCATCTTGAGCGCGAAGCTATCCGCAAAGCCGCGCGCTTCGGCCGCCTGTTCGCGCGGCAGCTGGCGGCCGGGAAGCGGCACGCGGAAGTTCTTGCCCGCCGCGCCGGGCCGATCCGCGCTCCACGCGACCTCGACCTCGGGCTCGCGCGCGATGGCGCGCGCACCGCCGGTGAGCGCGCGCTTGAACTTGTCGAGAGGGGTTTCTTCGCTCAACTTAGTGGATGCTCACCTTAGAGGATGGACTGCCCGGTGGACTGCCAGTCCTTCAGGAAGCCCTCGATCCCCTTGTCGGTCAACACGTGCTTTACGAGGTCCCGGATCACCTTGGGCGGTGCGGTCATCACGTCGGCACCGATCTTCGCGGCTTCGAGCACGTGGTTGGTGTGGCGCACGCTGGCCACCAGGATTTCGGTGTCGAAGGCGTAGTTATCGTAGATCAGGCGAATATCGTCGATCAGCTTCATTCCGTCGAAGCCGTTATCGTCGTGCCGCCCCACGAAGGGCGAGATGAAGGTCGCGCCGGCCTTCGCCGCGAGCAGCGCCTGGTTGGCGGAGAAGCACAGCGTCACGTTGACCATGGTGCCATCGTCGGTCAGCGCGCGGCAGGTCTTCAACCCATCGAGCGTCAGCGGCACCTTGATGCAGACATTGTCCGCAATGGCGCGCAGCTTGTCCGCTTCCTTCATCATCGTCTCGTGATCGAGGGCGACCACCTCGGCGCTGACCGGGCCATCCACGATCCCGCAGATTTCCTTCGTCACCTCGATGAAGTCGCGGCCCGACTTGTGGATCAGCGAGGGATTGGTCGTCACCCCGTCGATCAGGCCGGTTTCGGCCAGGTCCTTGATCTCGGCAATGTCGGCGGTGTCTGCGAAGAACTTCATTTTCGTTACAAACCTGTCATATGAGCGTCACAATCGAACCCCGGATGTCAGGATTCTCCATGCGATCAGTTAGCCATTCGGCACGCGTCCTTCCACTTGCCGCCGTGCCCCTGCTTTTGCAACCGAGCGCGGCACTCGCCGATGAAAGCGAATTCTGGATGGAACTCGCCGCGAAGGGCGAGATCGCGCCCGGCACCAGCCTGAAACTGGAGGTGGAAGAGCGGCGCAAGAACGGGCCGAACGAGTATATCCTGGGCGCCGTGGTCGATACCGAGGTGGGGGACGGGTTCTCGATCGGCGGCGGAGTGGAAGTGCACGACACCGACGGCTTTTCGGAGATTCGCCCCTACCAGCAGGTGGGCTACTCCAGCGGCATCCTCTCTCTGCGTACCCGGATAGAGGAGCGCTTCTACGACAGGTCGGACCGGATGGCCCTGCGTCTGCGTCAGCGGGTGCAGCTTAGCGACGAGATCGCGCCCAGGCTGAAGGCGGCAGGTTCGGTCGAGCTGCTCTACCAGCTGCGGTCACGCAACGACGGCGGACCGCAGCGGATCGACCAGTGGCGCTTCAATACGGGGCTGACCTACCGCGTGGCGGATCGGCTCGACGTCACGGGTGGCTATCTGCTGCAGCTGCGCCCGCGCCCCGGCGGCGACACCTATACCCACGTGCCGCAGGCGAGTATTGCATACCGGTTCTAGGCATTTGCGCGGCGTCCGGGCTACCGGCTGCCTCGTACTACGTGCCTTCGCCGTAGCTGGCCCAGAAGATCTCGTTGCAGAAGAATATCGTTTCGCCATCCTTGCGCTCGATCCGCGTCAGCACCCCGTCGAAGTCGCCGTACTGGCCCCGTTTGTCGATCTGACGCCGCTCCGAACCATCTGCGTTGACGACGAAGCCCTGCGCGGAGAGCTTGCGCGCCACGGTTTCCACCGGCTCTGCAAACCGGATGCCCGTCGCATCGACACCGTGACTGCGTTCAAAGAAACCGTCGGTCAAGCCGAGCACGGTCAGCCCGTTCCACTGTCCGCGAAAGTCGACCGACTTCCAGGTGATGCCATCCCTGTCGGGACGGCTGACCCGACCCATCACGGGCTGCGAGACACCGGGGACGCGAACACGCTGGCCTATCGGGCGCTCACCGCGTTCGTCGAAACGCATAGTGCCGGAGATCACATCTGCGGCTTGCCTGCTCCACTGGCAGCGGCGCGGGTTCGTGAAATCGAGCCATCGCAGGTCGCCGACGCCGCCACGCGCAATGGGCGGGGGTGAGCGATACCCATCATTGCCCTGCGGCTCATTGCCCTGGGGCGCGGTCTGCGTGGAAGAAGCGCGTCCGCCATACGGTCCGTCACTCGTCAGCTGGGTGACCATGCCCGCCGCCTGCACCTTCATCCGCGTTTCCGACGCGGGATCGAGCCAGATGTCCTCGAGCAGAGAAAAGGCCTTGTCCTCGAACGCGGTGTCATTGCCCGCAAGGCGATAGGCAAGCTCCGCATAGAGCCAGGCCGCATCGCCGCTGCCGATCATCTTGGCCGCCTCGTAAAACCCCTCTGGCGTGCCCTCCATCCCGGCCTTGACGAAATACTCCACCACATCGTCCTTGCAGGGCGATCGGTTGGCGAAGTTCATGATCATGGAGGGGCCCTCGGGCGGCTCGATATTGCACATTGCGGCCAGCACGAACCAGTCGTCCCCACTCATGGGCTGGTCCTTCTTCTGCATCTTGCGCAAGGCCTTGCGCGTCTTCTTCCAGTCCCCGTACTTTTCCGTATAGGGCCGGGTGATATCGCCGAACTCGCGCGCCGAGGCCCCCGACGCGTCGAGCAAGAGCGCGGCAATCGCCGCCGCCATGAAGATCCGCATGTCACACCCTCCCTGAAAACCTGTCCAAGATTAGAAAAGGTATCCGCGCGAAGGCAAGGCCGGGTTGCGGAACGCTCCTAGAGGCGCGAGCCGACGCCGAGCGCACCGATCAGCACCGGATCGTTGGTCGATTGCGGGTCGGCGCGGATCGCCGCTTCCTCGCGCCCGATCTCGGTCCAGATCGTATCGTTTACGCTGAGGGCGACGCGGTTCGCCGCCGCGCCGATATCCACCCCGACTGCCGCCGAGACGAGCTGGCCGATCAGCGGGTCCTGCGCCACGCGCATCGCCTCGCCCAGTTCGGGCACCATCGCGTCGATCAGGCGGTTGCCGGTCTGCTCCCGCAGATAGGCCGTGGCCGCTGTCGGCCCGCCGGTGATGAGATCGATCGTGTTGCGCACGCCGATCAGGCGGATCGTATCGTAGATCACTGGCGCCGCACGCTCGCTCGCGTCGATTGCGAAACCGGCGAAGTCCCGCTCCACGCGCGCCTTGACGAGGCCGGAGGTGAGAATATTCGCCAGCACGTTGCCGCGCGTACCCAGCAATGTCTCCAGCCCGATCTGCGCAACCTGCTGGTCCCAGAAGCCGCCCGGCGCGGTAAGACGGGCGAAGGCCCGCTCGCTCGACAGGAGGAGCAGCCGCTCGATCACGTTGGTCACCCGGCCCTGATAGGTGGTGCAGCCGCCGATCATCAGGGCACCCGCGCCCACGCCGATGGAGCCCAGCAGCTTGCGCCGATTCAGCCCTGCTTCGAGAATTCCGGTCATCATCTCACCTTCCCTGCTTGTCGCGCGGGAGCCCCCGCGCCCATATTGGCGGCCGACCCATGCGCCGTATCCGCCTCCTCGTCCTCAACGCCGCGCTCGGCGTGCTCGACTATCGCGTGCCCGATGGCATGGCGGTGGAGCACGGCAACGTGGTGGTTGCCCCGCTGGGCCCACGCCAGGTCACCGGCATCGTGTGGGAGGAGGAACGCCTGCCGGGCGCCGAGGTGCCCGAGGAAAAGCTGCGCCCGATCCTGTCGGTGCTGCCGGTTGCGCCGGTCCGTCCGGAACTGCGCCGCCTGATCGAATGGACCGCGGATTATTACTGCGCACCCATGAGCTCTGTCGCGCGGATGGTGCTGGCAAGCGGCGGCGCGCTGAAAGGCGGCGTGAGCGTGACCGAGTATCGCCTGACGGGCGAACAGCCCGACCGGATGACGCCGCAGCGCAAGATCGCGCTGGAGAAGCTGGAAGGCGCGCAGGGCACGATTCGAGAACTCGCCGCCCTGGCGGGGGTTTCCGAAGGCGTCCTGCGCGGGCTGGTCAACCAGGGCGTGCTCGAGCCGGAGGAGGTCGACGCCGACCGACCCTATCCCCGCGCCCTGCCCGATCATGCCGAGCCGGTGCTGTCGGCGGATCAGAAGCAGGTCGCGGACGAACTGGCGGAGGCTGTCGAGGCGGAGGATTTCGCACCGATCCTGCTCGACGGGGTGACCGGATCGGGCAAGACCGAAACCTACTTCGAGCCGGTGGCGTCCGCTATTCGCGCAGGCAGACAGGTGCTGGTTCTGCTCCCCGAAATCGCGCTGACCGAGAATTTCCTGCGCCGGTTCGAGGATCGCTTCGGCGCGCCGCCGGTGCTGTGGCACTCCTCGCTCAAATCCTCCGAACGCCGCCGCGCATGGCGCGCCATTGCACGGGCCCCCGAAGACGGCGGTGCGCAGGTGGTGGTGGGTGCACGCTCGGCACTGTTCCTGCCTTACGCGAACCTGGGGCTGATCGTGGTCGACGAGGCGCACGAGATCAGCTTCAAGCAGGACGATGGCGTGCGCTACAACGCGCGCGATGTCGCCGTCATGCGGGGCCATTTCGAGCGGATTCCGGTGGTGCTCGCCAGCGCGACGCCAGCGCTCGAAAGCCTGCACATGGCCGAGACGGGTACGTATCGAAAGCTTGATCTGCCCAGCCGGTTCGGCGGGGCCACGCTGCCGACGATCCGCCTGATCGACCTGACGCAGGAGCCGCCCGAGCGCGGCCGCTGGCTAGCGCCCAGCCTTGCGCGCGAGCTGTTCGCGCGGATGGAGCGCAAGGAGCAGACGCTGCTGTTCCTCAACCGGCGCGGCTATGCCCCGCTCACGCTGTGCAGGAATTGCGGCTACCGCTTCCAGTGCAAGCAATGCAGCGCATGGCTGGTGGAGCATCGCTTCAGCCACAGGCTCGCCTGCCACCATTGCGGGCATGAGGAACCCTCGCCCGCGCAGTGCCCCGAATGCGGCGAGGCCGACACTCTCGTCCCATGCGGACCAGGCGTGGAGCGGGTGGCGGACGAGGTGCGCGAGATCGCCCCCGAAGCGCGCATAGCGGTCGCCACCTCGGACACGCTGAACACGCCCGCGCGCGCCGCCGAATTCGTTGCGATGGCAGAGGCCGGTGCGATCGACGTGATCGTGGGCACCCAGCTGGTGACCAAGGGCTTCCACTTCCCCGACCTCACGCTGGTGGGCGTGGTCGATGCGGACCTTGGCCTCGAAGGCGGCGACCTGCGCGCGGCAGAGCGCGTCTATCAGCAGATCGCGCAGGTCGCGGGCCGCGCGGGCCGCGCCTCCAAGCCGGGCGAGGTGCTGATCCAGACGCGGCATCCCGAGGCGCCGGTGATCGCCGCGCTGGCGGAGGGCGACCGCGATGCCTTCTACGCCGCAGAGCTCGATGCGCGCAGGGACGCGAACGCCCCGCCCTTCGGTCGCTGGGCGGCCATCATCGTCTCGAGCGAGGACGAAAAGGAGGCGAGGCTTTCCGCCGCGCGGATCGGCGATGCGCGCCCCCGACTGGACGACATCATGATCCTCGGCCCCGCACCCGCCCCGCTCGCGCAGTTGCGCGGCCGCTACCGTTATCGCCTGCTGATCAATGCGAAGCGCACCGCCGCCCTGCAGGATGCGATCCGCGACTGGCTCGGCCCGCTGGACCTGCCGCGCGGCGTGCGCGTCGGGATCGATATCGATCCTTACAGTTTCGTCTAGGATATGGCTTCCCGACCTGTCCTCGTCCCCGTGCTTGGCGATCAGCTGGCCCGCACGCTCGCCTCGCTCCGGGGGCGGACCAAGGACGACACCGTTATCCTGATGATGGAGGTGTGGGACGAGGCGACCTACGTGCGCCATCACAAGCAGAAGATCGCGCTGATCTTCTCCGCCATGCGCCATTTCGCCGCCGAACTGCGCGATGCGGGGTGGAGCGTCGATTACGTCGAGCTGACCGATCCGGACAATTCGGGCAGCTTCACCGGAGAGGTCGCCCGCGCCATCGAACGCCACGATCCGCGCGCTGTCCATATCGTGGAGGCGGGCGAGTGGCGGGTGCAGCAGGCCATCGAGGAGTGGCCCGACAAGTTCGCCTGCGACGTCGAGATCCTGCCCGACGACCGCTTCGTATGCTCGCTGGCCGAATTCCGCGACTGGGCGGATGATCGCGATACGCTGCGGATGGAGTTCTTCTACCGCGAGATGCGCAGGAAGACCGGGCTGCTGATGAGCGACGGCAAGCCCGAGGGCGGCGAATGGAACTACGACAGCGAAAACCGCAAGCCCCCGAGGGAAGGCCTATCCGCGCCGCAGCGGCCGCTGTTTGCGCCTGACGAGATCACGCGCGAGGTCATCGAACTGGTCGAGGACACCTTCGCCGACCACTTCGGCAGCCTCGACAACTTCGGCTGGCCCGTTACCCGCGACCAGGCGGAGGAAGCCGCCGACGCCTTCTTCGCCGAACGGATCGAGTGCTTCGGGCCTTACCAGGACGCGATGGTCCACGGGCAGGACGACCTGTTCCACTCGATGCTTTCGACCAGCATCAACCTCGGCCTGCTCGATCCGCTGGAGCTGTGCCAGCGTGCGGAGCAGTCATACCGTAATGGCAAGGCGCCCCTGAACAGCGTGGAGGGCTTCATCCGCCAGATCATCGGCTGGCGCGAGTATATCCGCGGCTTCTACTGGCTGCACATGCCGCACCTGCAGCGCGCCAACGCGCTCAACGCCCAGCGCGGCCTGCCCGAGTTCTTCTGGACCGGCGAAACCGACATGCGCTGCCTGGCGGACTGCATCCGCTCCACCCGCGACAACGCCCATGCGCACCACATCCAGCGGCTGATGGTGCTGGGCAATTTCTGCCTGATCGCGGGGATTTCCCCGCGTGAGGTGCAGGACTGGTATCTGGTCGTCTACGCCGATGCCTACGAATGGGTCGAACTGCCCAACGTGGCGGCGATGGTGCTCTACGCCGACGACGGCAAGCTTGCCTCCAAGCCCTATGCCGCGAGCGGAAACTACATCAACAAGATGAGCAATTACTGCGCCGACTGCGCCTACTCGGTCAGCAAGAAGACCGGCGAAGGCGCGTGCCCTTTCAACTCGCTCTACTGGCACTTCATGCACCGGCATCGCGACCGGCTTGAAAGCAATCACCGCATCGGACGTATCTATTCCAACTGGGACCGGATGGGCGAAGACAAGCAAAAGGCCTATCTGGAAACCGCCGAGGGATTTCTCGTTTCGTTGACACCTGCCGACAGCAAGTGGGCGCGCGCAACGGATTGAAAACATGGCCGAAGAACTCGAGAACGCTCTCCCGGACGGCATCACGCAGCTGGCCCACGCCGTGCTCGGGGCTGCATGCGAACGGGAATTGCGACTGGCGACCGCCGAAAGCTGCACCGGCGGTCTGCTTGCCTCGCTGCTGACCGATGTCCCGGGCTGCAGCCATGCGTTCGAGCGCGGTTTCGTCGCCTATTCCGACGCAGCCAAATGCGACCTGCTCGGAATCGAGCGCAAGCTGGTCGAGGATTGCGGGGCGGTCAGCCGGAATGTCGCGCTGGCAATGGCGCAGGGCGGCCTCGAACGCTCCGAAGCGGACATCCTGGTCTCCATAACCGGGTTCGCCGGGCCGGGCGGGGAAGACGACGAGGAAGGCCTCGTCCACCTGGCCCTTGCACGCAGGAACGGCGAAACCGTGCACCGGGAGGAGCATTACGGGGCGGTCGGACGCGACGGGGTCCGCCTCGCTGCGCTACGCACCGCGCTGGACATGATGTGCGATGCCGTGGGTCTTCAGCGAAGCGCCGCCTAGGCTACCTGCGCGTCCGCGTCCTCACGCTTGGCGAGCTTGTGTTCGTCTTCGATCAGCCCCGCTTTCCAGTAGCTGGAGATGTAGAGCGATTCGCCGCGCAGCCCCAGATCCTCGCGCAGGAAGGCGCGCAGGTTTCGCATGGAGGAAAATTCGCACGCCGCCCACGCGGCAAGCCGTCCCTCCGGCAGGTCCACATTCCGCAGCGCGTCGACGAGGAGGTCGGGCTGGCTGCCTGGCTCGCGGTTGACCAGCCAGCGGATTTCGACGCCGTCGGGTTTGTCCAGCTCGAGCTTGTCTGCCTCGTTCTGAATCTCGATCGCGGCCACGCCGCGCGCGCCCGGCGGCAAGGCGGCGAGATTTACGCCGATTGCAGGCAGCGCGGTCATGTCGCCGGCGATCAGGTAGACATCGTGGCCGGACGCCAGCGGCTTGGCTGCACCGGGCCCGCCCACGGTGATGCGGCTGCCCGGTTCGGCCGTGAGCGACCACTTCGTGGCCGGGCCCGCCGCCTCGCCCCCGTGGAGCGCAAAGTCGATATCCAGTTCACCATCGCGCTGGTGCCGGATCGTATAGGTGCGGACGATCGGCTTGCCGTTTTCCGCCTCGCCGAGAAACAGCTTGAGGTAGCCGCCTTCCTGATCTGCCGGAAATCCGGCGAGACCCGGGCCGCCGACGGTAACCCGCTGGAGCGAAGGGGTGATCCGGTCGCGGCGGAGGACGGTCAACTGGCGGGGTTCGGGTCTCTGGCTCATGACGGGGCAATTAATGCGAACGCTTCGCAAATGCAATGGCGGGCAGCGCCCTACCGTTGCCGGCCTTGCGGAACATCGGCCCGCCGCACGACTTGGATAGGTAAACCCCTAAACAAGAAAGCGACCCCCAATGTCACAAGCCACCACCGTAAACCCCGCCACCGGCGAACAGCTGGAAACCTACCAGCACCTCACGAAGGACGAAGCCTTCGCCAAGGTCGATGCCTGCCACGATGCCTTCGCCCAATGGAAGCTGCGCAGCCTCGAAGACCGGGCGCAAGTCATCAAGGGCCTCGGCAAGGCATTGCGCGACAACAAGGAAGAGCTCGCCCAGCTGATGACCGCAGAGGTCGGCAAGCTGCTGAAGGACAGCCGCGACGAGGTCGCCCTGTGCGCCGCGATCTGCGATTACACCGCCGCGAACGGTCCCGAGGAACTGGCGGACGAGAAGCGCGACCCGAACAATGCCGGGCGCGGCATCGTCACCTACTCGCCCATCGGCGTGATCTACGGCATCCAGCCGTGGAACTTCCCCGCCTATCAGGTGATCCGCTACGCCATCGCCAACCTGATGACCGGTAACGGCGTGCTGCTGAAGCATGCGGCCAACTGCACCGGCAGCGGCCTGAAGATCGAGGAGATTTTCCGGAAGGGCGGCCTGCCCGATGGCCTGTTCACCGTGCTGGTGATCGACCACGATACTTCGGACGAAGTCATCGCCTATGACAAGGTGCGCGGCGTCACGCTGACCGGGTCCGACGATGCGGGCAAGCATATCGCCGAAAAGGCGGGCAAGGCGCTCAAGAAAACCGTGCTCGAGCTGGGCTCCAACGATGCCTACATGGTGCTGGAGGACGCCGATCTGGACAAGGCCGTCGGCATCTGCGCCACCGCGCGGCTGTATAATAACGGTCAGACCTGCATCAACGGCAAGCGCTTCATCGTGACCGAGAAGGTCTACGACGCATTCGTCGAGAAATACGTCGCCAAATTCGAAGCGATCAAGACCGGCGACCCGACTTCCGATGATACCGACATGGGCCCGATGGCACGCGAGGACCTGCGCAAGACCTTGCAGGAGCAGGTCGACAAGTCGGTCGAGAATGGCGCGAAGATCGCGTGCGGCGGCGCAATTCCGGACGGCCCCGGCGCGTTTTATCCGGCCACCGTGCTGACCGACGTGGCACCGGGCCAGCCCGCCTATGACGACGAGCTGTTCGGCCCCGTCGCCAGCGTCATCAAGGCGAAGGATGACGAGGATGCGATGCGCATCGCCAACGACAGCCGCTACGGCCTGGGCGGCGGGATCATGTCGAAGAACGTCGACCGTGCGATCGAGCTGGCCAGCAAGCATTTCGATACGGGCATGGTCTTCATCAACACCTTCGGCGTGGCCGACCCCTCCATGCCCTTCGGCGGCGTGAAGAACTCGGGCTACGGCCGCGAGCACGGCGGCTTCGGGGTGAAGGAATTCGCCAACGCCAAGGCCATCTTCGTCGGCGCCGACTGACCCGGCCGACAAGCACAGCCGAAACGACACGGTAGCGTCTTTCCCGACGCTCCGGGCGAAATGGGCCGCCGCCGCCGACACACCGGCGGCGGCGGCCTTCTTGCGAAGCCCGCCGAACTTGCAGCCCATCCATCGATACGATACCGTTTCGTATGGAAAACAATCCGCGAAAGGCCGCCGGCCGCCCCCGTAGCGAGGAAGCGCGCGAAGCGATCCTTCTCGCCGCGCTCGCAATCCTGGTGCGCGAGGGATACGAAAATCTGTCGATCGAAGGCGTTGCCCGCGAGGCGGGCACGGGCAAGAGCACGATCTATCGCTGGTGGGGAGGCCGGGGCGATCTGGCGGTGGATGCCTTTTTCGCCACCATCGACGAGACACCCGATCTGCCCGAAACCGGTTCTGCCGAGGAGGATTTCCGCAACCAGATCAACGGCATGGCCCGCGATCTGCGCGGCCCGCCCGGTCGGGCATTCGCAGCCCTGCTGATGGGCGGGCGGGAAAGCCCCACCGTCTCGGCAGCGGTGCGCAGGCGCTGGCTCGACCCGCGCCGCGACTGGGCGCGCATGCGCATGGCGCGCGCCGCGGAAGCGGGCGAATTGCTGCCCGGGGTGGAACCGCGTGCGGCCCTCGCCCTGCTCTACTCGCCGCTCTATTCTCCGTTGCTGTTCGGGAACACGATCCCGCCCGCACAGGACCTGTCTGCCTGCTTCGATCTGGCCGCGCGCACGATCTTCAGGCGTTAGTCCTCACGCTCCCGCCGCAGCAGCTCTGCCTTGATCTTCATCCCGTAGGCATAGCCGCCCAGCCCGCCATCCGCGGCGATCACACGGTGGCATGGAATCAACACCGCGACATTGTTCGCACCGTTGGCCCCGCCCACTGCGCGGCTGGCGTTCGGTTTGCCGAGCGCCGCGGCAAGCTCGCCATAGCTGCGCGTCTCGCCCGGCGGGATTTCGCGCAGAGCCTGCCAGCACGCCTCCTGGAAGGCCGTGCCCTGCACGTCGAGCGGAATGTCCGCGCCCGTCCCCGGCCGCTCGACTGCGGCAACCACCCGCCCGAGCAGCAGCGCGAAATCGGCCCCGCCCTCCACCAGTTCCGCATCGGGGAACCGGGCACGCAGCGCGTCTTCGCGCTCGTCGAAAGAGAGGCGGCATACCCCCCTGTCGGTGGCGGCGACCAGCATGGGGCCCAGTGTCGTTTCCACGACCGCCCAGCGGATCGTCACTCCCCTGCCGCCATTCTTCCAAGCGCTCACGCTCATCCCCATTCTGCCTTCCATCGCCGCGTAGAAGCGGCTGGGCGCTTCGTAGCCGGCATCGTAGATCGCGTCGGTCACGCGGGGAGCGCCCGAAAGCGCGTCCCGCGCCCGCTCTTCCTTCAGCGCACGCGCATAGGCGGCAGGCGAAAGCCCGACAGCCCGCTTGAAAACGCGCTGGATGTGTGTGGGCGAATAGCCCGTAATGGAGCCCAGTTCGTCCAGCGTGGGGCGCTCTCCCCCGCGAATCGCGTCGATCGCCGCGCGCACCGCCGCCTCGTCGCGCGCAATATCGTCGGGCAGGCAGCGCTTGCACGGCCTCAGTCCCGCCGCGCGCGCCTGCGCCCCGTCGGCGAAGAACCGCACGTTCTCGCGCGCGGGATGCCGCGCCGCGCAACTCGGACGGCAATAGATGCCGGTGCTGATCACCCCGGTGACGAACTGCCCGTCGAACGTCCGGTCGCGCCGCCGCACGGCGTGCCACGCCTGCTCCTCGTCGATCGGCGCTTCGCTTTCATCTTTCGTCATGACCTTGCTCTTAGAATAGTGACGGATTCGCCGCATCCCGAAGCTTGCGGCCAAATCCACCGACGTTCAAATAGGCCGCCATGACGCGAATCCTCTTTCTCCTCGCAATCCTGCTGGCTGCGCTCGCGGGCACGCCCGCCCATGCCGAAGCTGCCGATATCGACGCAGCCGCGCGCGGCGTCGTGCGGGTGGTCATCTTCGACAAGGCCGTGGAGGAGACGGGGGAGGAACAGCTTTACCCGGTCAGCCACGGAACCGGCTTCGCGGTCTCGCCGCAGCGGATCATCACCAACGCGCACGTCGTGCGCGAGGCCATGTCCGCCGGCCCCTTCGGAGAGGATCGGGTAATCGGCATCGTCCCGCCCGATGGCGATGCGCCCGCCTTCGCCCGAATCGTGGCGATAGACCCGGGCACCGATCTCGCGCTGCTGGCCATCCAGGGATCGCTGCGCATGCCCCCGCTCACGCTTGCTGCCAACAAGCCGGGCGGCAGCGGCGATACCGTGACCTCCGTGGGCTACCCCATGAATGTGGACCGCGCGCAGGGGCTCTCGATCCAGGATATCGTGCGCTCGCAACCGCCGGTGAAGAGCCGGGGCTTCATCTCGGGCGAGCGGCCCAGCCGCCAGTTCGACACGATCCTGCATACCGCGCCCATCGCGCGCGGCAATTCGGGCGGTCCGCTGCTGGATAATTGCGGGCGCGTTCTGGGCGTCAATTCCTTCGGCGCGGAGAGCGACGGGACCGACGCGGAATTCTATTTCGCGGTCTCGAATCGCGAACTGCTGCCCTTCCTGCGCGCGCACAACGTAAGCCCCCGCCTCAACGATCTGCCCTGCCGCAGCCTGGCCGAGCTGGACGAAGCCGAGCGCCAGCGCCGGGCCGCCGCCGCGCAGGCCGCGCGCGAACAGATGGAGGCCCGCTCCGAAGCGGCGAGCGAAAGGCGTGCCCGCCTTCAGCTCGAAGCCGAGATGGAAGTCCAGGAAGAGCGCGAGAATCGCATCGCACTTTCCCTGCTGTTGCTGATCGCGGCGATCGGGCTCGGCGTGCTCGGCTACATGCTTGCCCAGCGCCGCGAGCGCGAGCTGGCGAGCGGGGAAGCACTGCCCGACGAAGCGCTTGAAGACGATCCGGAATGGGATAGCGATGCACGCAAGGGCCTGCCCGAATGGCTGCCTGCCGCGTGCTACGCCCTGGCCGCAATCTGCGTGGTGGCCGCAGCCGCACTCTACCTCACCCGCCCCGGGCTCGACGCGATCGACCGGCGGGTGGCGGCGGCGCTGGAAGAGGAAACCGGCAGCCAGCAAGCCGGAGACGACGCCGCGCTGGCGAATGCGGGCAAGTTCGTGTGTACGCTGGAGCCCTCGCGCAGCCGCGTGACGGGCGATGCGCAGAAGTCGGTCTCGCTGCGCTGGTCGGCGGATGGCTGCGTGAACGGGCGCACGCAATACGGCTTTGCCGGCGGCCAGTGGGCGCGCGTATTCGTGCCCAACGAGGAAGATATCGTCAGCGTCGCGCGTTACGACCCGGAAACCCGCACCTACCGGGCGGACCGCTATCTGCTGTCGCGCGAAGCCATTGCCGCCGCGCGCGAGGCACGCGGTTCCTATTCGGCGCCGTCCTGCGATGCGCCCGACGGCGCGGCGGAGCTGGGGCGACGGCAGGACGCGGTGCTGGCCGCCCTTCCCTCCCAGCCGAACGAGCGGCTGGTCTATACCTGTCAGCCTGCGGACTGACCTGAACGATGGAACAGGCGCTCGTCCTCATTTCCATCGTGCTCGGTGTCGCCATCACCTTCGAACTGGAGAATCTCAACCGGCTGGTCCGCGCGCCCAATGTCCGCTGGCATTGGGCACAGCCGATCTTCGCAGCCTTCGCGCTGATGATTGTGCTGATGTTCTGGTGGATGATGGCGAATCGCGCCGACGGACGATCCATCACCCTTGGCGAATTCCTGCCGATCATGGGATTGCTGGTGGCCATCGTGCTGATCGCGGCGGCCGCCCTGCCCGACAAGGTGCCGGAGGAGGGTCGGCTCGATCTCGGCGAATATTACATGGCCAACCGGCGCTACCAGTGGTCGCTCGTCCTCATACTCGTCGCAGCGGTCGGCGGGGGTTGGCTCGCGACGCTCTTCGCACGCTACGGATTCGTCCAGGGGATGATCCGCGGCTGGGGTGAATGGCTGCCGATGCTGCTCGTCGTCTGGATGATCTTTGCCGACAAATGGTGGAAGGTGGGCGCGGGTTATGTAGCAATGTCGTTCATTCCGATCGCATGGCTTTCGCGAACACTCTGACGTGCGACCCACGAATCACACCCCCTCGGCTTGCGCTTCGCAAACCCCAATGCTAGGCGCGCGCCAGCCTTGCCGGGGCGGCCCCCTTTACGCTTAGGATGCGGCCCCGTACGGCAAGTACCGCTTTCGTTTTTCCGAACCCGAAGAGGAACCCAGGCGTGGAGATTTCCGCCGGTATTCAGGCTAGCCTTGCAGGACGCTACGCTGTTGCCCTGTTCGAGCTCGCCTCAGAGGACGGCGTAGTGAGCCCGGTCGAGACCGATCTCGACACGCTTGCCGCCGCGCTCGACCAGTCATCCGATCTCGTCGGGCTGACCACGAATCCGCAGCTCGGCCGCAAGGCCAAGATGGCGGCGATCGAAGATGTGGCCAAGCTGCTCGAACTCAATCCGCTCACCCGCCGCTTCCTCGGGGTGCTGGCGGAGAACCGCCGGCTCGCCGAACTGCCGCGCATGATTCGCGCGTTCCGCGAAATCGCCGCCGCGCAGCGTGGCGAGGTCAGCGCGCAGGTCATCAGCGCGCACCCGCTGGCGGAAGACCAGATCGCTTCGCTCAAGAAGAAACTGACCGCGCGCGAAGGCCGCACGGTCAAACTGACGCACAGCGTCGACCCGGACATGCTCGGTGGCCTCATCGTCACCATCGGCTCCCGGCGGATCGACGGTTCGATCCGCACCCGTCTCAACGCGCTTACGCAGGCAATGAAAGGCTGACAGTCGCCTCCTTTTCGGGAGGGCTGTCGATGAAAGGCTAAGGCAATGGATATTCGCGCCGCAGAAATCAGCAAGGTCATCAAGGACCAGATCGCCAACTTCGACGCATCTGCGCAGGAAAGCGAAGTCGGCACCGTGCTCTCCGTCGGGGACGGGATCGCCCGCATCCACGGGCTGGACCAGGTCCAGGCCGGCGAAATGGTGGAGTTCCCCGGCGGCGTGAAGGGCATGGCCCTGAACCTGGAAGCCGACAATGTCGGTGTCGTGATCTTCGGCTCGGACACCAACATCAAGGAAGGCGACACCGTCCGCCGGACCGAGACCATCGTGGACGTGCCCGTGGGCAAGGGCCTGCTGGGCCGCGTGGTCGACGCGCTGGGCAACCCGATCGACGGCAAGGGCCCGATCGAATCGACCGAGCGTCGCCTGGTCGAACAGAAGGCCCCCGGCATCATCCCGCGTCAGGGCGTGCACGAGCCCGTGCAGTCGGGCCTCAAGGCGATCGACGCCCTCGTCCCCGTCGGCCGCGGCCAGCGCGAACTGATCATCGGCGACCGCCAGACCGGCAAGTCCGCCGTCGCGATCGACACCTTCATCAACCAGCGCGATGCGCACAAGGGCGATGACGAGAACGAGAAGCTGTACTGCATTTACGTCGCGGTCGGCCAGAAGCGCTCCACCGTCGCGCAGATCGTCAAGCAGCTCGAAGAAAACGGCGCGATGGAATACACCATCGTGGTCGCCGCGACCGCATCGGAGCCCGCTCCGCTGCAGTATCTCGCGCCCTACACCGGCGCCGCGATGGGCGAGTTCTTCCGCGACAACGCGATGCACGCCGTGATCGTGTATGACGACCTTTCCAAGCAGGCCGTCGCCTATCGTCAGATGTCGCTGCTGCTGCGCCGCCCGCCGGGCCGCGAAGCTTACCCGGGCGACGTGTTCTACCTGCACAGCCGCCTGCTGGAACGCGCGGCGAAGATGAGCGACGAGCAGGGCGCCGGTTCGCTGACCGCGCTGCCGATCATCGAGACGCAGGCGGGCGACGTGTCGGCCTACATCCCGACCAACGTGATCTCGATCACCGATGGCCAGATCTTCCTCGAAACCGACCTGTTCTACCAGGGCGTGCGCCCGGCGATCAACGTCGGCCTGTCGGTCAGCCGCGTGGGCGGTGCCGCACAGACCAAGGCGATGAAGAAGGTCTCGGGCTCGATCAAGCTCGAGCTCGCGCAGTACCGCGAAATGGCGGCCTTCGCGCAGTTCGGTTCGGACCTCGACGCCTCGACGCAGAAGCTGCTCAACCGCGGTGCGCGCCTGACCGAACTGCTCAAGCAGCCGCAGTTCAGCCCCATGCCGTTCGAAGAGCAGACCGTGTCGATCTTCGCGGGCACCAACGGCTATCTCGACGATGTCGCGGTGGACCGGGTGACCGAATACGAAACGCAGATGCTCAGCTTCATGCGCCACGAACATGCGGACGTCCTGAAGGACATTCGCGAGAGCAAGAAGTTCGAAGACGACGTGAAGGACCGCACGGTCAAGGCGCTCGACGCCTTCGCCAAGCAGTTCGCGTAAGCCCTAGAAGGACAGGGAGCCGAGATGGCTAGCCTCAAGGAACTCAAGGGCCGGATCAAGTCGGTCAAGTCGACGCAGAAGATCACCAAGGCCAAGCAGATGGTCGCGGCGGCCAAGCTGCGCCGTGCGCAGGAGGCCGCCGAAGCCGCGCGCCCCTATGCCGAGCGGCTGAACGCGGTGATGGCCAGCCTGGCGGCCAAGGTGGGTGACAGCGCATCCGCGCCCAGGCTGCTCAGCGGCACGGGATCGGACCAGCGCCACCTGCTGGTGGTGATCAACACCGACAAGGGCCTGTGCGGCGGCCTCAACGCCAATATCGTGAAGGAAGCGCTCAAGAAGGCGCGCGGCCTGATCTCCGATGGCAAGCAGGTCGAATTCTACCTCGTCGGCAAGAAGGGCCGCGCACCGATCAAGCGCAGCAATGTTGCCGATGTAGCCGAACAGTTCGACACGGCCGATGTGCGCGACCCCGGCTTCGACGAGGCGGAAAAGATCGCCAACGAGCTGCTCGAGATGTTCGAGGCAGGCAAGTTCGACGTCGCGCACCTCGTCTATCCGATCTTCAAGTCGGCTCTGGCTCAGGAACCGGTGACCCAGCAGCTGATCCCCGTGCCCCCGCCCGAAGCGGATGCCGTCTCGACGGGCGGCGATGCCGTGGTCGAGTACGAGCCGGGCGAGGAAGAAATCCTCGAGGAGCTGCTGCCCCGCTACGTGCGCACGCAGCTGTTCGGCGCGCTGCTGGAACTCGCGGCGTCCGAACAGGGCGCCTCGATGACCGCGATGGACAACGCAACGCGCAACGCGGGCGACCTCATCAAGGACCTCAACATCGAATACAACCGCAGCCGCCAGGCCGCGATCACCACCGAACTGATCGAAATCATCGCGGGCGCCGAAGCGCTCTAAGATTGGACCCGAGGAAAGACCTATGGCCACCGCCGCTACAACCACCACCAAGCCCAACCTCACGGGCAACGGCACGATCGCCCAGGTGATCGGCGCCGTCGTCGACGTGCATTTCGAAGGCGAACTGCCGCCAATCCTCACCGCGCTCGAAACCAAGAACGGCGACAACACGCTGGTCCTCGAAGTCGCGCAGCACCTGGGTGAGAGCACCGTTCGCACCATCGCGATGGACGGTACCGACGGCCTGACGCGCGGCAGCGAAGTGGTGAACACCGGCGCGCAGATCTCCGTGCCCGTGGGCCCGAAGACGCTCGGCCGGATCATGAACGTGATCGGCGAGGCGATCGACGAGCGTGGCCCCATCGGCGCGGACAAGACCGCCCCGATCCACGCTCAAGCGCCCGAGTTCGTCGACCAGTCGACCGAATCGAGCATCCTCGTCACGGGCATCAAGGTGATCGACCTGCTCGCGCCTTACGCAAAGGGCGGCAAGATCGGCCTGTTCGGCGGCGCCGGCGTCGGCAAGACCGTGCTGATCCAGGAACTGATCAACAACATCGCGAAGGGCCACGGCGGCGTGTCCGTGTTCGCGGGCGTGGGTGAACGTACCCGCGAAGGTAACGACCTGTACCACGAATTCCTCGACGCGGGCGTCATCGCCAAGGATGCCGACGGCAACGCGATCTCCGAAGGGTCCAAGGTTGCGCTGGTGTTCGGCCAGATGAACGAACCTCCCGGTGCGCGTGCCCGCGTGGCGCTGTCGGGCCTGACGATGGCGGAATATTTCCGCGACGAAGAAGGCCAGGACGTGCTGTTCTTCGTCGACAACATCTTCCGCTTCACGCAGGCCGGTTCGGAAGTGTCCGCACTGCTCGGCCGTATTCCGTCGGCCGTGGGCTACCAGCCGACGCTGGCGACCGACATGGGCAACCTGCAGGAACGCATTACCTCGACCAACAAGGGCTCGATCACCTCGGTGCAGGCGATCTACGTGCCTGCGGACGACCTTACCGACCCTGCCCCTGCCACCTCGTTCGCCCACCTTGACGCAACGACCACGCTGAACCGCGCGATTTCGGAACTGGGTATCTACCCGGCGGTCGACCCGCTCGACTCCACCAGCCGCGTGCTCGAACCGCGGGTCGTGGGCCAGGAGCACTACGAGACTGCCCGTAAGGTCCAGGAAACGCTGCAGAAGTACAAGAGCCTGCAGGACATCATCGCCATCCTCGGGATGGACGAGCTGTCCGAAGAGGACAAGCTGACCGTCCAGCGCGCGCGCAAGATCCAGCGCTTCCTGTCGCAGCCTTTCCACGTGGCCGAGGTGTTCACCAACATCCCGGGCCAGTTCGTGCAGCTGGAAGACACTATCAAGTCGTTCAAGGCGGTCGTCGACGGCGAGTACGACCACCTTCCCGAAGCCGCCTTCTACATGGTCGGCGGGATCGACATGGCGGTCGAGAAGGCCAAGAAGCTGGCCGAGGACGCGTAAGCACATGGCCACGGAGCAGCAGGCACCGGCCCCCATCGGGGTCGACCTTCTGCTCCGGCGGCTGTTGCAGCTGGGGATCGCCGATTTTCTGCTGATCTCCGCCTTCGACATCCATCGCTGGCGGCGCGAGAACTGGCAGGATTTCGAGGAAATGTTCCAGATCGCGGCGCGCATGGTGTTCGACCAGCCTGCCCAGCCCGTCTGGCTCTATGCCTTCGCCTTCCCCTTTGTGGCCGCCAATTTCGGCTGCATGGTCCAGTGGCTTCGCGGCAAGCGCGCACCGATCATGGTTCCGCTGTTCGCCATCAGCGCCATCGCCATTGCCGCAATGCCGCTGGCGGCATGGCAGACGGTGGTGCACCGCATGATCTGGCCGGACATCCTGAGCTTTATCGGCTATGGGATCGGCGGCGCCATTGCGATCATTATCGGGCTGCGGCTCGACAGCACATCACAGGCCGCCGCCATGCGGCAGACCGCTACGGAGATTTGACAAGATGCCCCTCCATTTCGAACTGGTGACCCCGGCCCGTCACGTCCGTTCCGACGATGTCCACATGGTCGTCGTACCCGGCACCGAAGGCGAATTCGGCGTGCTCGAAGGCCACGCACCCTTCATGTCGACGATCCGCGACGGTGCGGTGCAGATCTTCAAGACCGCCGGTGCCAGCCCGGAGACGATCGAGGTGCGCGGCGGCTTCGCCGAAGTGGGCGAGAACGGCCTGACCATCCTCGCCGAACACGTCGAAAGCTGATCGCCGCTTCGGGCGATTGCTCCATCATGCCGCGTATCCCGCTTAGCCCGATACTGGTGCGTCTGGCGCAGGTAGCGCTGGTGGCCTTTGCCTGCATCGCCTTCGCGCTCGCCATCATGCCCGGCGGCGACGGCCCCGGCCGCATCAACGACAAGCTGCTGCACGGCCTCACCTTCTTCGCGCTGGGTGGGCTGACCGGCGCAGGCTTTCCAGGGCGCAGCCCACTGGCGCTGTTCTTCGCGCTCGCCTTCTTCGGCGGGCTGATAGAGATCGCCCAGTGGTGGACCGACTGGGGCCGCTCCGCCGAATGGGCAGACCTTGGCGCAGACCTGATCGGCGCGGGTCTCGGCCTGCTGATTGCGCGCGGCATCACGCGCGAGCCAGGGCCCGCCACGCCGGGAACGCCCGCCTAGACTCAGCGCGTGGGCGCGTGGAAATCGGGCGGCTTGTCCGCGATCCAGTCCACGAATTTCGCGACCGCTTCGTTTTCCTTCAGTCGCGCCGGATCGTCACCGATCCGCGCCAGCTGCGCATTGGTGAAGTTCGCGTGGATGGTGCGGTGGCAGATCGGGTGGACCGGCACCCTCACGCGCCCTTTCTTGGCCTTGGGCACCGGATGATGCCACTGCAGGCGGCTTTCGATGGGCCGGCCGCACAGCCAGCACACCAGCGGGCCGCCCCTGCCATCAATCGACCCCGTAGAAGATATCCTTGCTCACTCCGCCATAGGATTCGCCAGCCAGCACATCGACCGATTCCACCCGGGCCGTGCATTGCCGATCCGCCACGACCTCTCCGTCGCGCACGACGAGAACGCCATCGGTGAATTCGGGATTGTTCGGCTCTCCCGACGCGAAATTGGTGCGCACCGACCGACTGTAGACAATATAGCGGACCGGGCCGTTGGCAAACTGGATCTGGGATTCGCCTCCACCGGAATAGGGCGTGCTGGAAAAGCGCCCCCCGGTCAGCACGATTTCCGCCGTGTCCGAGCCGTAGCGATACTGCGCGACTTGATTGCCCTGCTCATCGCTTACGCCGCACACCGCGATCTGCTTGCGACCCGCCTCGCAGAAGAACAGCGTCTGTTCATCCTGAGCGCATGCCACGGGCTGGGCCATCTGCTGCATCGTCTGCTCTGCCACATCGGCATCGTCCTCAGCATCGCTATCCACGCCCTCCGACGCCTGGCTTGCGGGCGTGTCCGCGCGCGTTTCCAGGTCTGCGGTGTTTAGCTGCTCCGCCCCGTCACCCGTCTGGTCGCACGCCACGATAGACAGCGCGAGCGCCGCCAATAGCCATGCATGCTTCATTTGCCCTGCCCCGCCTTCTTCTTCTTCATAGTGTCGTGGAAGCGATCCGCCCAGCCCGGCTTGATCGACTGTTCGGCGCGCTCCATCCGCAGCTCGCCCGCATCCACATCGCGTGTCACCGTGCTGCCCGCCGCCACGATGGCATCCGCGCCGATGGTGACGGGCGCAACCAGTGCCGAATTCGATCCGATGAAGGCACGTTCGCCGATCACCGTCTTGTACTTGAAGTAGCCATCGTAATTGCACGTAATGGTGCCCGCGCCGATATTCGCGCCCGCACCCACTTCGGTATCGCCCAAATAGGTCAGGTGGCTCGCCTTGGCGCCTTCGCCCAGCGTCGCCTTCTTCATTTCTACGAAATTGCCGACGAAGGCGTCCTTCTCCAGCACCGCACCGGGCCGCAGGCGCGCATAGGGGCCGACCTGCGCGCCCTCGCCCACCGTCGCACCCTCCAGATGACTGAACGCCTTGATGTGCGCACCGTTGGCAATCCGCACCCCGGGGCCGAAGACCACATTCGGGTCGATCGTCACATCGCGCCCGATTTCGGTATCGTAACTGAAGAACACGGTTTCGGGCGCGCGCAGGGTCGCCCCGCCCGCCATCGCTTCCTCTCGCTTCAAGTCCTGCCACTGCGCTTCGGCGCGGGCGAGTTCGGCGCGGCTGTTGATCCCGGCGACTTCGCCCGGGTCCGAAGCAGTCACCGCGGCACAGGTGTCGCCATCGGCGATCGCGATGTTGACGATATCGGGCAGGTAATATTCGCCCTGCGCATTGTCGTTGCCCACGCGGCGCAGCAGAGCGAACATGTCGGCGGCGCGCGCGGCCATCAGGCCCGAATTGCACAGGTTGCACGCGCGCTCTTCTTCGGACGCATCCTTGAATTCGACCATCTTGGCGATCTTGCCCTGGTCGTCCGCGATCACGCGGCCATAGGCGAGCGCATCGTCGGGCTCGAAGCCGAGCACCACCACTTTGGGCGCATCCTCGGCATGCAGCCGGTCGAGCATCGCCTGCATCGTCTCGCCGCGCACGAAGGGAACGTCGCCGTAGAGGACCAGCACGTCGCCGGTGAAATCGTCCAGCGCGTCCTCGGCCTGCTGGACCGCATGGCCAGTGCCGAGCTGCGGCTCCTGCACGCGCGTCTGCGCTTCCTCGCCCAGCGCGGCCTCCAGCTGCTCGCGCCCCGCGCCGACCACCACGACCTTGTGTTTCGGCCCAAGCGTGTCGAGCGAGTCGATCAGGTGATGCAGCATCGGGCGCCCGGCAATAGGGTGCAGCACCTTGTGCAGATCGGATTTCATGCGGGTGCCCTTGCCCGCGGCGAGGATGATGGCGGCGAAATCTCTCATGAGCGGCGCTGTGCCACCATCGGCTTGCAGAATGAAGAAGGTTTCGCCACGCGGGTGGGCATGAGTGATTTTCCCTTCGATGCGATCGGGCTCGATCTCGACGGCACCCTGCTCGATACCAAGGCAGACCTTGCCGCTGCGGTGAACCATGCGCTGGCCGAAGGCGGCTACCGGCAGGTTCCCCCCGAAGAGGTGGAAGGCCTGATCGGCGGCGGCGCGAAAGTGATGCTGGCCCGCGCGATCGAACGGCAGGGCGGCAGCCTGGAGCGCGAGGATTTCCGCCCGCTCTACAAGACCCTGCTGCGCTATTATTCGGAGCACAACGCGGTGCATACCGCGCCCTTCCCCGGCGTGATCGAAACGCTGGACGCACTTGCCGCGATGGACGTGAAGCTGGCCGTGGTGACGAACAAGTTCGAAAGCTTCGCTGCCGAGATCCTGGACCAGCTGGGCCTTTCGAACCGCTTCGTGACGCTGATCGGGGGCGACAGCCTCGGCAAGGACGCCGAAGGAAATTTCCGCGCCAAGCCCTCCGCCGATCCGATCCACGCTGCGATCGAGCGCTGCGGCTCACAAAGCTTCGCCTTCGTCGGCGACAGTTCCTACGATATCAACGCCGCGCGGGCCGCCGATGTCCCGGTGATCGCTGCGGGCTATGGCTATTGCGACAAGCCCGCCGATCAACTGGGCGCGGACGGCGTGATCGACCGGTTCGATGCGCTGATCCCCGCGCTCAGGCAAATCGACGGAGCGTCACGATCCATCGACGAAGGCGCGCGATGAAGCCTCGAACAAGGTTGGCAAAGGCGCGCCCTGCGTGGATGATCGATGCATCGACCAGTTTGTTTCCAAACGGTTCTTCCCGGGGAGTCCCATCATGAAATCCGCGTCCATCCGCGCACTCGCCGCATCGCTTGCCCTGTCCGCAGCCTGGGCACCCGCCTTATTCTCACCTCTTACCGCACAGGATTCGAACACCGTCATGGAGCCTGAATTCGAGGCCGAAAACGATCCCTTCATCTGGCTGGAGGAAACCCGCAGCGAACGCGCGCTCGAATGGGTCGAGGCCGAGAACCAGAAGACGGTCGCCGCCCTGCAATCGGACCCCCGGTTCGAGGAACTGAAGGCCGAAGCGCTGGCCATCTACGACGCAGAGGACCGCGTTCCGGGCGTCAGCTTCACGCACTACGGCATGGTCAATTTCTGGCAGGACGCGAAGAACCCCAAGGGCATCCTGCGCCGCACCACGCTGGAAAGCTGGCGGACCGACAATCCCGAGTGGGAGACCATCCTCGATATCGACGCGCTGGCGGCAGAGGAAGGCAAGGAGTGGGTCTATGGCGGGATGAACTGCCTGCCGCCCCACGGCATGCGCTGCATGGTCTACCTGTCCGATGGCGGCAAGGACGCAAGCGTCGCGCGCGAGTTCGACCTCGAAACGCTCGATTTCGTGGATGGCGGCTTCGAGCTGCCCGAGAGCCAGGGCAGCGCCAGCTGGATCGACCGCGACACGCTGCTGGTCAGCCGCGATTTCGGCGAAGGCACGGTGACGGAGAGCTTCTACCCCTTCACCACGCGCGAATGGAAGCGCGGCACGCCGCTGGAATCCGCGCAGGAGATTTTCCGCGGCGAACCGACCGACGTCTCTGCCGGGGCCTACCTGCTGCGCGACGGCGAGGGCACGATCCACGGACGAATCGGCTATCGCGGCGTGTCATTCCACGAACGCGAGTATTTCGTGGAGCATGATGGCGAATGGGTGAAGCTGGACCTTCCGGCCAAGGCCGGCCCGTTCGGCATTATCGACGGGCACATGCTGTTCACCACCGATGTCGACTGGGAATCGAACGGCGTGATGTTCCCGGCGGATTCGATCGTCGCGGCCGATCTGGAAGAATGGAAGGCCGACCCCAACGGCGCGCAGAAGGTGCTCGTCTGGGCGCCGGGTGAACGCCAGACCAAGCGCGGCGGCGCGTCGACCAAATCGAGCATGTACGTCTCCATCCTCGACAATGTGAAGGGCAAGGTCCTCAAGTTCGATTACGAGGACGGCGGCTGGGGCTGGACGGAGATCGACCTGCCGAAGAACGCCACGGTCGGTGTTGCCACCGCGTCGGACGACACCGACCAGATCATGTTCACCTCGACCGACTTCCTCTCGCCCGGCACCTATTACTATGCCGAGGACGGCGTGAACCTGGAGGTCGTGAAGGAAAGCCCCACCCGCTTCGATGCCGAGGGGATGACAATCGAGCAGTTCGAGACGACCAGCCCGGACGGCACCAGGATCCCCTACTTCCTCGTGAAGCCCAGGGGCATGGAGATGGACGGCAGCACGCCGGTGCTGATGGGCGGCTATGGCGGCTTCCAGGTGCCGCGCCTGCCCTCCTACCTCGGCAGCACGGGCAAGATGTGGCTGGAGCGGGGCAATGCCTATGTCCTCGCCAATATTCGTGGCGGCGGCGAGTTCGGGCCCAACTGGCACCAGAGCGCCATTCGCGAGAACAAGCAGCGCACGTGGGACGATTTCATCGCCGTGGGCCGCGATCTGGTAGAGCGCGGGATCACCAGCCCCGAACATCTGGGCGTCGAAGGCGGATCGCAGGGTGGTCTGCTGGTCGGCACCGCCTTCACCCAGGCCCCCGACCTGTTCAACGCCGCGATCGTCCAGATCCCGCTGTTCGACATGCTGCGCTATCAGTATATCGGGCGCGGTGCCTCTTGGATCGGCGAGTATGGCGACCCGCGCATTCCCGAGCAGCGCGCATGGATCGAAGGCTATTCGCCCTACCAGAAGCTGCTGGAGGAGAAGGACTACCCGCGCGTATTCTTCGTCACCTCCACCGCCGACGACCGCACCCACCCCAGCCACGGGCGCAAGGCCGCCGCGCGGATGTCCGCGCAGGGCGACGATTACCTCTATTACGAGGATACAAAGGGCGGCCACTCGGGCGGCGTCGACAACGAACAGCGCGCCACGTTGCGCGCGATGCAGATGGTCTACCTGCTGCAGCAGCTGGCGGACTGAGAAGTTGGTTGCAAAACTGGGCCCAATAACTCCTCCCCCTTGAGGGGGAGGTTGGGTGGGGGTGTGCGGCGCTGACGATAAATGCCGTACACCCACCCCCAGCCCCTCCCTC
>DFQH01000001.1:763863-764142 GCA_002377695.1 Citromicrobium sp. UBA3494
AGCCCCTCCCTCAAGGGAGGGGAGTCTGTGATCGAGCGCGAAGCGCCTCCACCCTGCCCCTACGGCATCCGGCGCTTGCTTCGGCGGTGTTGCCAGAATGGCCGGAACCTGCCACTCCGCTGCCGATTTTCTTACTAGAAACGCCAAGCGGAGAGTCCCCTCATGAGCATCTCGTTCAAAGACAAAGTCGCCATCGTAACCGGTGCAGGCGGCGGCCTTGGCCGTGCCTATGCGCTCGAACTCGGACGGCGCGGCGCGAAAGTCGTCGTCAACGATCTG
>DFQH01000001.1:764433-764589 GCA_002377695.1 Citromicrobium sp. UBA3494
GAAAGTCGTCGTCAACGATCTGGGCGGCTCACGCGACGGCACCGGCTCGTCCGACGCGGCCTCCGAAGTGGTCGAGGAAATCGAGCGTGCGGGCGGCGAAGCAATGGCCAACGGCGCGTCCGTCACCGAATACGAGCAGATGGAAAAGATGGTCGC
>DFQH01000010.1:0-69716 GCA_002377695.1 Citromicrobium sp. UBA3494
CCACGAATACAAGGTGGCGGTGAAAGCCTCCGACGTGTTCCTCGCCGTGGCGGCCTATCACGGGCTGGCAGAGGCGGTGGACTGCCCGCTGCACCTCGGCATCACCGAGGCAGGCGGGCTGATCGGCGGGACGGTAAAGTCCTCCATCGGCATGGGCAGCCTGCTGTGGGCGGGGATCGGCGACACGATCCGCGTCTCGCTGTCGGCCGAGCCGGAACAGGAAGTGCGCGTGGGGTACGAGATGCTCAAGGCCCTCGGCCTGCGCACGCGCGGTGTCCGCGTGGTCTCCTGCCCCAGCTGCTCGCGCCAGGGTTTCGACGTGATCCGCACGGTCGAGGCGCTGGAGAAGCGGCTGGAGCATATCAAGACGCCGATGAGCCTCTCGGTGCTGGGTTGCGTGGTGAACGGCCCGGGCGAAGCGCGCGAGACCGACATCGGCATCACCGGCGGCGGCAAGGGCAAGCACATGGTGTACCTGAGCGGCGTGACCGACCACCATGTGGCGGACGAGAGCATGCTCGACCACATCGTGCGGCTGGTGGAAGAGAAAGCGGCGAAGATCGAGGCGGGCGAGGCCACGGCCTTCGATCCGCACGCAGCCCCGGCGGTGGAAGCGGCGGAGTGAAATCTGTAATCGGTCGTCTGCTAGCCGGGCTGAAAACAACCATCTGGGGCGGTATCTCGCTGCTCTGGCTCGCGCCGATCATTCCGTTGATCGCCATCCTGCCGGAATTCGCGCAGCACGTGGCCGAAGTGCAGCTGGGCATGTTCGAGAGCGAGGAGGCTTTCGCCGCACAGGCGATGAGCGCGGAACGCTGGCTCTTCGCCTACTTCAAGATCGCGGGCCTGTTTATCGCCATCCTCGCCGCCGCGAGGTATTGGGGTGGCGCGCGCAAACTCTGGTGGGATCTGCGCGGGGTCGCATGGAAACAGCTCCTCATCGCATTGGCGCTCAACATCGCGGTAACGGCTATCGGGCTGGCTATCGCTCACGCCTTCGACGACGATGTGCCGGTGGCAATCAATATCCTCTATCAGATCGCCATCCTGCCCCTGCTGATCTACTTCTTCGGCCCGCTGATCGGGGATCGAACCATGACCCTGCGCCGCGCCTATACCTATGGCTGGTTCGCCGCACTTCTTGCTGGGGCCTATGCGCTGGTGACCTTCGGCCCTGCGCAACTCTTGCATCAGTACAACCATGACCTGGCGCTGGGCCAAGGCGAGGTGATCGTCTGGATGCTGATGGTTTTCGACTCGGTTCTGGTCGGACTGATGGCCTGCTGGCTGGGCACCGCACTGGCTGCGGGTTACTGGCTCGGCCTGGTGCCCGGGGGTGACAGCGCGGACGGCCAACCGGCGCAAGGCCGCACCTGAGCAGCAGTGCTCCACGTTGTCCACCACGTCGACTATATGGCCCCGCGACCCGAACGCGGGACGTTCAAGTTCGACAAGTACCAGCTCGTGATGGAAGAGCTGCGGGCGAGCGGCGAGCCAATGGTCGAGCACGCGCCCGATCCCTGCCCGCGCGAATGGCTGGAGGCAGTGCACTGCCTCGACTATGTCGAGCAGGTCTTCACCGCGCAGGTCCCGCGCGAGAAGGAACGGCGGATCGGTTTTCCGGTCACGCCGCATATCGCCAGCAGGGTGCGCCACACCAATGGCGGAACCTGGCTGGCGGCACAGCTGGCCATGGAGCACGGCTATGCCGCCAACAGCGCGGCCGGCAGCCACCACGCGCTCTACGATACCGGCGCGGGCTTTTGCGTCTTCAACGATCTCGCGGTGTGCGCCAACCGGCTGATCGGCGAAGCGCAGGCGGACCGCGTGCTGATCGTCGATTGCGACGTGCACCAGGGCGATGGCACCGCCAGCCTTACCGCCGGGCGCGACGACATCTTCACGTTCTCGATCCATGCGGAGAAGAACTTCCCGGTGAGGAAGGCGCGCTCCAGCCTCGATGTCGGCCTGCCCGACGGCACGGGGGATGGCGACTATCTTGCGGTGCTGGACGCGCACCTGCCGCGCCTGCTGGACAATTTCGCGCCCGATATCGTGCTCTATCAGGCGGGGGTGGACCCGCACGCGAACGACAAGCTGGGGCGGCTTGCACTGAGCGATGCAGGACTGGAGCGCCGCGAGCGGTATGTAGTGGACGCGGTGCGTTCGCGCAGGGTTCCGCTCGCCAGTGCATTGGGCGGAGGCTACGGAGAGGACCAGCGCGAGGTGGCGGGACGGCACGCACGCTCGATGATCGCGATGGCGAGCGAAAATGCCCGCCACGCCGCGCCCGCTAGTAATAGATATCCACGTAGTCCGTCAGGTAATCGCACCACTCGAACTCGCGCAGCCGGTAGTAGCGCCGGTTCTGCGTGATGGCGAAATGCCACATCTTGTCCTGCCGGCAGCTTCGCCCCGCATCGGGCGCATCCTCGATCGACACCAGGCCGCGCAAGGTGAAGTACCCCTCGCCGATTTCCACGATCCGGCCGCGCACCAGCAGCTCGCCGCCATCCTCGCCGGTCTGGCTGCCGGAAAGCTGCCACACGCCCTCCTCGTCCACCGTCACCTCCAGCGGCCCACGCTCGTCCCAGCCGATCCATTGCAGCGTGATGCCGCTGGTGTGGCGCAACCGCTCCGCATCCACCTCGCTCAGCACACGGGTCGGCGCACCGTGGGAGATGGCGGGCGCGCCTGGGTTCGCCGCAGCCGGTGCCGGGGGCAACGGCGCGGGCGGCAGGATTTCCGGCGTCGGATCGCGTGGCACGCATGCTGCAAGCGCCAGCAACGGCACGCATCCGGCAAGAACAAACTGTCGCATCCTGGAACCCCCCCAAAGGCCCTAACGTAATTCGGCTTCAAGCATTCATTAAGCTGGGCTATAGCACATTTCAGTCATGAAGCGTCGCGATCTCATCAAGACCGGGCTCGGCACCGGCATCGCCCTTGGCGCCTCGGCCAGCCTGCCGGCAAGGGTTTTCGCCCAGCCTATGCCCGGAAGCCCGCGCGACCGGGAGCTGTTCGCCATCGCCAAGCGAGAGCTGGACAAGGCGGGCGACGTCATCTGGCGCAAGGATATCGTGGGCATCGCCGACTACGGCCTGCATTCGGCAGAGCGGCGGTTCCATTTCGTCAATCTGGACGCGCAGGAAGTGAAGAGCTTCCACGTCAGCCACGGCACGGGCTCAGACCCGGAGCATGATGGCTGGCTCAACATGTTTTCCAATGTCGAAGGCTCCAACGCCACCAGCCGCGGCGCCTACATCACCTGGGAATGGTACACCGGCAAGTTCGGCACATCGGTGCGGCTTGGCGGGCTGGACGAGACCAACAGCCACGCGCTGCAACGCTACATCGTGATGCACCGCGCGAGCTATGCGGAGCCTTCGCATATCGAGCGCTGGGGACGGCTGGGCCGTTCCAACGGCTGCTTCGCGCTGGGCGAGGAGCAGTTCAAGATCGCGCTGCTCAACCTGTCGGGCGGCCGCCTGCTCTACGCGGAGGCGCTGGGCCTGAAGGAAGACGGCACCCGCGCCTATCCGCCCCAGACCATCGTGGGCGAGCCGGAAAACGGCTACCACATCCTGCGCCAGCCCCGGCAGGAAACCTTCGAGCAGACGAACCCCGGCGTGTCCTAGGCGTGCCCTACCGCCCAGGCTACGGTGCGGGAGCTTTCGGATCGGTACCCCTGCTGGCGGCCATCGTGCCCGCCAGCATGATCGCGGCAATATGTGGCATGTCCGTGCTGGGGGTCCTGGCTCTCGCAAGCATGGTCGGGACGGATTGGGCTGCGACGCCGATGGCCGTCCTGAACGGCTTGTTCTTTCTCAGCCTGATGCTGGTCGTCTCGCTCGTGGCAGCCACTTTCATCACCGCGTTCTATCTGACGATCTTCGGCCTTCCCGTGGCATGGATGCTAGGAAAGCGCATTCGCCATCGTGGCGCATGGTTGCTGATCGTGCCGGCGATCCTGGGAAGCGCAGCCTTCGCATCTCACTGGTTGCTCGGCGACTATTCCAATCAAATGGACGACTGGCGCACTTTCGACCCGATACCTTTTGTCATCGTTCTCGGCTTTGCTCTGCCGGCAGGTTTCTTCTACCGACAGAACGTGATCTCCATGCTCGACGAAGCCGAACTGGACTAGCCAGGCCTACGCAATATCGCGCGGATCGTTGACGATCTCGATGATTTCCTCGTCGGTCACACGGCTGCGATTGGCCTTGCGCGGCGCCTCGAACGCGGCGAGCACGGGCGCGTCGCGGTCGTAGATGTCGTTGAAGGTCGACATCTTGCCGTCGATGTTCGTCGCCATCGTGAAGTAGGTGATGTACGCGGGCATCTTCGTGTCGAAGCCGATCCGCGTATATTCGCCGCTGGCGAGAATATCGGTCGCCTCCTGCGCCGTTAGCCCGGCCTGCAGGATCGCCAGCGTGAAGGCCAGTTCGGTCGCACGCTCGGTACGGATGCAGCCATGGCTGAGCGCGCGGTTGGACTGACTGAACAGATTGCGCGAGGGCGTATCGTGGAAGAAGATCGCGTGCCGGTTGGGCATGTCGAGCTTCATCCGGCCCAGCGCATTGCCCGGGCCGGGGCCCTGCACCACGCTGATGTAGCCGTTCGCCCCGCGAGTCGCCGTGTAGCCCTTGGCCCGCGCCCATGCGGGGTTGTTCAGCACACGCGCGCCGAGCCCTTCGCCCTTCACGATCGACTGCGGCACGGTCCAGTTCGGGTTGAGGATCACACCCTCCACACTCTCGGCAAGCTGCGGGGTCGCGGTGCGGCCCGGCTTGCCCACAATGGTGCGGTAGGTCTTCATGATCTTGTCGTTGACCGTAATGCGCAGCTGATATTCGGGCACGTTGGTGATCAGGTAATGGTGGCCCAGATCGCGGGGCAGCCAGCGCCAGCGGTCCATGTTCGCCTGCACCAGCTTGTACCGCTTGCTGCCCGGCTGCGCCTTGGCGAGCTCGGCCTTGAGCGCGGCGTAATCGGGATGCAGCGGAGCCACGCCTTCCAGCGCACCCATGATGTCGCCATCGCTCAGCGCCTGCTTCAGGACCGTCCCGCTGCGATAGCGATCCGCATCCGGATCCATCACGAACCACTGCTTGCGACCGTCCATCGGCGTACGGCCGTCGCGCATGTCCTCCACCAGCCACACGAAACGCTTGCTGGCTTCGGCATCCAGCGTCGCGCCCGGTCCCGCAGCAATGTGCGCGCGCAGCCCCGCAAGATCGTAATCGGCAGGGATCAGACCATGCGCGGCGATGCCTTCGATTGCGGCTGCCAGCGACTGCGCCTGCGCCACGGACCACTGCTGCACCACCGGATCGATCTGCTGGACCACCGGATCGCTGGCCAGTTCCACCGGACCGGTCGCCGTGCCGGAGGTTACCGCGTCGTCATCCTGCGAGTCCTGCTCGACGGGGCCCTGTTCATCCGGCAGAAGGTTGGCGGGCATACCCTGAGCGACCAGCGCTGAGGGCGAGGCCATCGCGGTGCCAGCGAGCAGGAGAAGCGAGGCGGTTAGCTTGTTCATGGCGATCAGTGGGTCCTGTTGTCGGGTTCGGCGCGCGCGAGGCGGTCCCCATGCGCATGAACCTCTGCCGAAATTGCAGCAATCATCAAGCAACAACGCTTTATGAAGCCTGAATTTCCTCCATCCGTGCGGCAGAAGTGTGACGCTTTCGCCGGCTTTGCGCTACCGCAGTGCGATCATGCGTGAACATCATCCCCTCGCGCCGTTTCTTGCTGCGCTTGCAGGCGTCGCCATGCTGTCGCTGATGGATGCCTTCATGAAGGGTGCAGCGCTGGCCATCGGGGCGTTTTCCGCCGCGCTGCTGCGTGCCGCGATTGCCACCGCCATCGCCGCGCCTCTTTGGCTGGCCCGGCGCAGGCACTGGCCGGACCGGGCAACGCTCCGCCTGCATGTCCTGCGCGGCGTGTGCTCCGCCTTCATGGGGCTGACGTTTTTCTACGCGCT
Organism: Citromicrobium sp. UBA3494; assembly: GCA_002377695.1. Classification (GTDB taxonomy): domain Bacteria; phylum Pseudomonadota; class Alphaproteobacteria; order Sphingomonadales; family Sphingomonadaceae; genus Alteriqipengyuania. Next base: position 5,987 of record DFQH01000010.1, read on the forward strand.
AACCAAGCTGCCGATCGCGGAAACCATCGCGATCTCCTTCGTCGCGCCGCTGATTGCGCTTTACCTCGCAGCGATCCTGCTGGGCGAGCGGATCACCCGCCGCGCGGTCCTGGCCTCGCTGGTCAGCTTTGCCGGCGCGCTGGTCATACTCGGCGCACGTCTGGGACGCGGGGAGATGGATGGCGATGCGGTGCTGGGCTTTGCGTCGATCCTCGTCTCGACCATTCTCTACGCGCTCAATTTCATCATCATCCGCATGCAATCGCAGCGGGCGGGGCCGCTGGAGGTGGCCGCGTTCCACGGCGGCATCTCGGCCATCGTGCTGGGAATCGCGGCGCCCTGGTTCTTCGTTGCCCCGCCGGTTGCGGTTCAACCGGGCCTGGTGATGGCCGGCCTGCTGACCGTTGGCGGCGCGATGGCGATAGCATGGGCCTATGCGCGGGCCGAAGCCCAGGCACTGCTGCCGGTCGAGTATTCGGGGTTCTGCTGGGCGGCGCTGTTCGGCTGGCTGTTCTTCGCTGAAAGCGTGGGCGCAGGCACGATCGCTGGAGTCGCCCTGATCGTTGTCGGCACCTGGATTGCCGCTTCGAAAGGGCGCGCACCTGCACGCGTCGCGGGCGGCCCGGAGGCATCTGCTCCCTGAAACACGGCGCGAGAGCTTGATTTTCGCACCCGCACAGGCAAAAGCGCGCGGCACATATCGGCGCCCCGCCCGTTGGATGGGCAAGAGCCCACCAACCCGCCGCAAGAAGCAACAGAAAGGACCGCCAGCACCATGACCCAGGTCGGCAAGGACACCCTCGGAACCCGCAGCACCCTCACCGTCGACGGCAAGGACTACGCCTACTACTCGCTCGCCAAGGCGTCCGAGCAGATCGGCGACGTCTCGCGCCTGCCCTTCAGCCTGAAGGTTCTGCTGGAGAACATGCTCCGGTTCGAGGATGGCGGCCACACCGTTTCGGTCGACAATGCGAAGGAAGTGGCCAGCCGGGTGGAGAACCCGACCACCGGTGGCGAGATCCAGTACCGCCCTGCGCGCGTGCTGCTGCAGGACTTCACCGGCGTGCCCTGCGTGGTCGACCTCGCCGCAATGCGCGACGCGATCAAGGCGCTGGGCGGCGACACGCAGAAGATCAATCCGCAGGTGCCCGTGAACCTGGTTATCGACCACTCGGTTATGGTCGACGAGTTCGGCCATCCCAAGGCGATGGAAAAGAACGTGGAGCTTGAATACGCCCGCAATGCGGAGCGTTACGACTTCCTCAAGTGGGGCTCCAAGAGCTTCGAGAACTTCACCGCCGTGCCTCCGGGCACCGGCATCTGCCACCAGGTGAACCTCGAATATTTCGCCCGCTGCACGTGGTCGAGCGAAGACCCGGACGGCACCATGGTCGCCTACCCGGACACCTGCGTCGGCACCGATAGCCACACCACGATGGTCAACGGCCTCGGCGTGCTGGGCTGGGGCGTCGGCGGGATCGAGGCCGAGGCCGCGATGCTCGGCCAGCCGATCTCCATGCTGATCCCCGAAGTCGTCGGCTTCAAGTTCACCGGCAAGCTGGCCGAGGGCGTCACCGCGACCGACCTCGTGCTCACCGCCACGCAGATGCTGCGTGCGCACGGCGTGGTCGGCAAGTTCGTCGAATATTACGGCCCGGGCCTCGAATCGCTGACGCTGGCGGACCGCGCCACGCTGTCCAACATGTCGCCCGAATATGGCGCGACCTGCGGCTTCTTCGGGATCGACGACAAGACGCTCGAATACCTGCGCCTGACCGGCCGCGACGAGCACGAAATCGCGCTCGCCGAAGCCTATGCCAAGGAACAGGGCCTGTGGGTCCACCCCGATGTCGAGCCGGTGTTCTCCAGCACGCTCGAACTCGACCTGTCGAAGGTCGTGCCTTCGCTGGCCGGCCCCAAGCGCCCGCAGGACAAGGTCGCGCTCCCCGAGGTTGACGAGCTGTTCAACCGCGACCTCAAGGAGGTCTACGGCAAGGACAAGCCGCACCGCGTCGACGTGGAAGACACGCACCATGACGTGGGCGATGGCGATGTCGTGATCGCGGCGATCACCAGCTGCACCAACACCTCCAACCCGGACGTGCTGATCGCAGCCGGTCTCGTCGCCAAGAAGGCGCGCGAGAAGGGCCTGAAGCCCAAGCCGTGGGTGAAGACGTCGCTCGCACCCGGATCGCAGGTGGTCACCGACTACCTCGTAAAATCGGGCCTGCAGGACGACCTCAACGCGATGGGCTTCGACCTCGTCGGCTATGGTTGCACCACCTGCATCGGCAACTCGGGCCCGCTGGCGCCCCCGATCAGCAAGGCGATCAATTCGAACGACATCGTTGCGGCCTCCGTTCTCTCGGGCAACCGCAACTTCGAAGGCCGCGTCTCGCCGGACGTGCGCGCCAACTTCCTCGCCTCGCCGCCGCTGGTGGTCGCCTATGCGATCAAGGGCACGGTGACCGAGGACATCACCGAAACCCCGCTCGGTCTCGACGAGCAGGGCGAACCGGTGATGCTGGCCGACGTATGGCCGACCAGCCAGGAAATCGCGGACTTGCGCGCTGCCAATGTGGGCCGCGACATGTTCGTCGATCGCTATGCCAACGTCTATGATGGTGACGAGCACTGGCGCGCGATCACGGTCGAAGCCTCGGACACCTACGGCTGGAACCCGGGCAGCACCTATATTGCCAGCCCGCCGTTCTTCGAAGGCATGAAGATGGACCCGGAACCCGTGGCGGACATCGCGGATGCCAAGCCGCTGGCGATCCTGGGCGACTCGGTCACCACCGACCACATCAGCCCGGCCGGTTCGATCAAGGAAGAAAGCCCGGCGGGCGAGTACCTGAAGAACCACCAGGTCGCTAAGGCGGACTTCAACTCCTACGGCTCGCGCCGCGGCAACCACGACGTGATGATGCGCGGCACCTTCGCCAATATCCGCATCAAGAACGAAATGGTCCCCGGCGTCGAAGGTGGCTTCACCACCTACAAGGGCGAACAGATGCCGATCTACGACGCAGCGATGCGTCACAAGGAAGATGGCACGCCGCTGGTGGTGGTCGCAGGCAAGGAATACGGTACCGGCTCCAGCCGCGACTGGGCGGCCAAGGGCACCATCCTGCTCGGCGTGCGCGCCGTGATCGTGGAAAGCTACGAGCGTATCCACCGCTCCAACCTCGTCGGGATGGGCGTGCTTCCGCTGCAGTTCAAGGATGGCGACAACCGCGAATCGCTGGGGCTGACAAGCACCGATACCTTCACGATCCGCGGCCTCGCCGATCTCAAGCCTGCGCAGGACGTAACCGTGGATGTGACCCGCGAGGACGGCAGCACCTTCAGCTTCACCGCGAAGTGCCGGATCGATACCGAGAACGAGCTGGACTATTACCGCAACGGCGGCATCCTTCAGTACGTGATCCGCAAGCTCGCCAGCCAGTAAGCCTGGCAACAGCCCCAAAAACGAAAGGCCCGGCCGCGCGAAGCGGTCGGGCCTTTTGCTATGCGGGCCGTCGAAAATGAAAAGGGCGGAGGCAGCTCCTGGCAAGCCTCCCCCGCCCAAGACACAGCGCTCCTGCGACCCAGAAGGTCGAAGCGCCGATCAGTCGTCGGTTCTGGAAGCCCACTTGCGGCGGGTGATGATGGCCAGCGCGGCTGCACCGAACAGCAGGCCGACAGGCGGTGCCGGAACCGGCGTGCCGCTGCTGCCGGGATGGCCCGAACCGCCCGTGCTCGAATAGCCCGAGGTGCTGACGTCGCCCGAGGTGGACGAACTGGTCGATACGTCGCCCGAGGTCGAGGAGCTGCTGGAAACATCGCCCGACGTCGAAGAGCTGCTGCTCACATCGCCGGATGTGGAACTGCTGCTCGACACGTCACCGGAGGTCGACGAGCTGGAACTGACGTCGCCCGAGGACGAGCTGGAAACATCGCCGGACGAGGAACTGGTCGTGGTGGACGTCACCCCACCGGTGGATGTGGAGGTCGAAGTCGATCCGCCCGAAGTCGAAGTGGATGTGGACCCGCCCGAAGTCGAAGTGGAACTGCCGACCTCGATGTCGATATCGATGCCGCTCGACGATCCGACGCCGCTGGTGGTCGTGCTGATCGCCACCCCACCGCTGCTGCCGCCACCGCCGAAGAAACCGCCGAAGAAGCCGCCGCCGAAGCCGCCGCCTCCACTGCCGCCGATCACGACCGGGCCTCCGCCCTGGCCGCCACCGCCGCCGGCAAAGCCGCCGCCACCGAAGCCGACTTGCGTCGCGGTGGGTGCGACCGCCACGACAGTGCGCGATGCGCCGTCGCCCATCCGGGCGCAGGCTTCGGCCGCGGCCACAAGATCCTCGTCGTAGTGCGATATCTGGGCGCGGCCTTCGCGCGCGTCGTAGACGATCTGCTCGCCCGCACCGACACCGCCTGCATAGCCTTCGCCAGCCAGGCTGGCCGGTACGCATTCCACCGTCCGCTTGACGACCCGGCGCTTGCGCAGCGTGGTGCGGGGCACCTCGCGCTCTACAACGCGGTCTTCCTTGATGTAGCGCATGGCGGGCGCCGGGTCTTCCTTGACGGACTTGTACCCGTATTCGCCGACCTGCTCTTCGGCCACATGGAGCGCTCCGCCCGCAAGCATTGCGGTGCCCGCTGCGGTGGCGGATAGTTTTGCGAGGGCGATCTTCATCGACATATGCCAGGCTCTTTACTTGCAGAGCGCTTTACAAACCGTTGCCACCGGCGGCTCCGATGGTTGGGTACAGCGCGCCTATTTGCCTTAGGCCCGAAGCAGTGGCCTTCGCGCAACGCGATTAACCATGAAAGAGCATTGATTTACGAAGATCTGGCAGAGCGCCGCCGGGCTGCATTGCCACCTGTCCCATGCTGGCACCGCCGCCTGACGAAGGGTTACGCCATTCTCAGGACTTACCCGCGAACAGGTCGGGCGAATCACCTTTGGGCGCATCCAGCCCCAGATGCTGCCAGCCGCCGGCGTTGAGGCACCGCCCGCGCGCGGTGCGCGCCACCAGCCCCAGCTGGATCAGGAACGGCTCGACCACATCCTCCAGCGTATCGCGCGGTTCGGCGAGGCCCGCCGCCAGCGTTTCGATCCCGACCGGGCCGCCCGCATAGGTCTCCGCGATCATGGTGAGATAGCGGCGATCCATCGCGTCGAGCCCCAGCGAATCGACCTCCAGCTTGGTCAGCGCGCTATCGGCGACCTGCGCGGTAATGCTCGGCGCATTGTCGACACTGGCAAAGTCGCGCACCCGGCGCAGCAGGCGCCCCGCGACACGCGGCGTCCCGCGCGAGCGGCGGGCAATCTCGCGCGCGCCGTCGGGCTCGATACTCAGCCCCAGCTTGTTCGCGCCGCGCGTCACCACCCGCTCCAGCTCCTCGTGCGTGTAGAAGTTGAGCCGCACCGGAATGCCGAAGCGATCGCGTAGCGGCGTGGTCAGCAGGCCCTGCCGCGTGGTCGCGCCGATCAGCGTGAAAGGCGGCAGGTCGATCCGCACGCTGCGCGCCGAGGGCCCCTCCCCGATCATGATGTCGAGCGCGCGATCCTCCATCGCGGGGTAGAGCACTTCCTCGACCACGGGATTGAGGCGGTGAATCTCGTCGATGAACAGCACGTCGTGCGGTTCGAGATTGGTCAGCAGCGCGGCGAGATCGCCCGCCTTGGCGATGACCGGCCCGCTGGTGGAGCGGAACCCCGCCCCCAGCTCGCGCGCGACGATCTGCGCCAGCGTGGTCTTGCCCAGCCCCGGCGGGCCGAAGAACAGCGTATGATCCATCGCCTCGCCGCGGCGTTTGGCGGCGGCGATGAACACGCCCAGGTTCTCGCGTGCAGCCTCCTGCCCGATGAACTCGGTGAGCGTCTTGGGCCGCAGCGCCGCGTCCGGGTCGTCCGGCAGGCGTTCGGGGGTGTGGAGGGGTTGGTCGGTCATGATACTAGGTCGTCACCCTGAACTTGTTTCAGGGTCCAGCCAACGGCAGTCTCCACACGATGCCGTTCGAGAAGCAACCCTGCGTCTACATCCTCGCGAGCAAACCCTTCGGCACGCTCTACATCGGCGTCACGTCCGATCTGGTCGCCCGCCTGTGGCAGCACCGCGAAGGTGCTATCGAAAGTTTCACCAAACGCTACGCCGTGCATCGGCTTGTCCACTTCGAGATGGTCGACACGATGGAAACGGCGATCCGGCGCGAAAAGCAGCTGAAGAACTGGCACCGCGACTGGAAGCTCAACCTGATCACCCGCGGGAACCCCGACTGGTGCGACTTGGCGATCGACCTCGGCTTCGAACCGCTCGGTTCGCGCGAGACGCCGACCGGACCCTGAAACAAGTTCAGGGTGACGGGAGGCGTGGTGAAGCTCAAAACGGGTTCACCGTGTAGCCCTGCTGCTGGAGCAGCGCGTGGGCGGTCATGGCGGATAGGGCGAGCTCCACGCCGGGGAGCAGTTCGGACTTCGCCACGCCCTGCCCCGCCGCGCTCTGGCCGCAGACGATGAAGCGCACGCCCTGGTCGATCATGTCCTGCACCGCCTCAGCCGAGGGGTTTGCATCGCCGCGATCGCGCGCTGCCCATGCGGCATCGCTCAGCAGGTCGAACACCGCAGCGCCGTGGACCAGCACCGCCGCGCGGTTCTCCATCGGTTCGACCCGGGCGCGTGCGTGCATGTTGATGAGGCGTGCGGCGCTCTCGAAGCCTCGGTTGAGCTTGCCCTCCTCGGCAGGCCGCGCCACGTCGAAGGCGACGTGGAAGCTCGCGTCCTCGGGAATGGCGAAGTCGGCATCGGGGATGTCGGCGACCGGGCCGAACCCCTCGAACACCGGACCGGTGGTGAAGTCCTGCGCCGCCGCTGGCGCGCCGATTGCCAGCGCCGCAGCCGCCATCAGTGTTACTCTCATACCCATCTCCTTCACCCCGCTGCCCTCTTGAGCGCGACGCGGATCAGCTCGCCCTCGCTTGCGCCTTCGCCCAGTTCGCCGGTCGCCTCGGCCACGGCCTTGGCCGCGATCGCGGGCTTGAAGCCGAGGTTCTCCAGCGCGGAGACCGCATCCGCGCTCGCCCCGCCTTTGGGAGCGGCCACCGCCACCCCGCCCGGCGCCACGGGCAGCGCGCCTGCCTTGTCCTGTAGCTCGTTGACGATCCGGCCCGCGAGCTTGGGCCCCACGCCGTTCGCCCGTGCGACCATCGCCGCATCGCCGCCCGCGCACGCCGCCTGCACCTCGCCCGCCGACAGGACGGAGAGGATCGCCAGCGCCACCTTGCTGCCGACGCCCTGCACCGATGTGAGCAGGCGGAACCAGTCGCGCTCCGCCGCTTCCGCGAAACCGAGCAGGCGCATGTCGTTCTCGCTCACCTGCAAATCGGTGAACACGCGCGCCTGCCCGCCTTCCGATCCCAGCGCGTCGAGCGTGCGGGTCGAGCAGTGGACGAGGTAGCCAACGCCGCCCACGTCGATCACCGCCCAGTCGGGCCCGGTCGCGTCGAGCGTTCCTGTCAGCTTTGCAATCATGGTTTGTTCCTGCCCTACTCCGACTCGCATTGCCAGCGCAGTGCGCAGGTTTTGCCATGCCGGGCATAGGCCTGACACACCTGACACACAGTCCAAGGTTTCAAATCCACTCGATCAGTAGGCGGGCTTTCATCGAGTGCCCCGATCACGGGCGCGGGCACCTGGTGTCGACAATGGGAAAGAGCGGCCCGCACCATATCGCGCCGCAGCGGAGTAGGAAAATCCTCCGGTGCGGTCCGGGCGCGGGCCGTTCGGGCGTGGACAGCGCACGGCTGTTGAGGCAACGCTCCGCCCATGAGCTGGAACACATTCGGGCGGGTCTTCCGCTTTACCACCTGGGGGGAAAGCCACGGGCCGGCGATCGGCGTGGTTGTCGACGGGTGCCCGCCGGGCATCGCGCTCACCGAGGAGGACATCCAGCCGTGGCTCGACAGGCGCAAGCCGGGGCAGAGCAAGTTCACCACGCAGCGGCGTGAGCCCGATCAGGTCCGGATTCTCTCGGGCGTGTTCGAGGGCAAGACGACGGGCACGCCGATTTCGCTCATGATCGAGAATGTCGATCAGCGATCGAAAGACTATTCCAACGTCGCGCAGGCCTACCGCCCCGGCCACGCCGACTACACTTATGACGCCAAGTACGGTTTCCGCGACTATCGCGGCGGCGGGCGGTCGAGCGCGCGCGAAACCGCCATGCGCGTCGCAGCGGGCGCGGTGGCGCGGCTGGTCGTTCCGCAGGTGAGCATCCTCGCCTACGTGGCGGAGATCGGCGGCGACCGGATCGACCCGGCGAATTTCGACGCCGAGCAGATCGGGCAGAACCCCTTCTGGTGCCCCGACGCGGATGCGGCCACCCGCTGGGAGACGTTGGTCGACGATGCGCGCAAGGCAGGCTCCTCGCTCGGCGCGGTGGTCGAGTGTGTGGCGAGCGGAGTCCCCGCAGGCTGGGGCGCGCCGCTCTACGCCAAGCTCGACAGCGAGCTGGCATCGGCGATGATGAGCATCAACGCGGTCAAGGGCGTGGAGATCGGCGACGGCTTCGACGCCGCGCGCCTCTCGGGCGAAGAGAACGCCGACCCGATGCGGCCTGCGTCAGACGGCGACGCGCCCGAGTTCACCGCGAACCACGCAGGCGGCGTCGCCGGCGGGATCGCCACGAGCCAGCCGGTCACCTGCCGCGTGGCATTCAAGCCGACCAGCTCGATCCTGATCCCGGTCGACACGATCACGCGAGAAGGCGAGGCGACCCAGATCAGCACCAAGGGCCGCCACGACCCCTGCGTGGGCATCCGCGGCGTTCCGGTGGTCGAGGCGATGATGGCCTGCGTGCTGGCGGATCAGGCGCTGCTGCACCGGGCGCAGTGCGGGTAATGGGCGTTCGCCGACGAGCCGGATGCGGATTTCCTCGATCCCTCTGCGGCAACCTCGGGCTTCGATCGGGGCCTTCGTCAGCGTCGCGATAGCGGCTGTCCACCAGCCCTGAGTCCCGAACCTTCGGTGGATTCGTGAAGATGGTGAACCAAGCGACCCGAACGCATACCGAAGTCACCTGCGATCCAGTCAGAACGCTCTTGTTCGAAATAGCTATCCGTCTGCCGTGAAGGAGGCCCGAGGAGATAGCCTTGCAGGCAATTCACCCCCATGCCGATCAGGGTCTCAAGCTGGGTATCGGTCTCGACACCTTCCGCCACCACATCGAGCTCGAGCCGCCTTGCGATCATGATGATGCTCTCGATCACCGCGCGACCGTTCCCCTCCAGATCGGCGACGAAAGACTGGTCGATCTTCACCGCATTGATCGGCAGGGTTTGCAGACGCGAGAGGGACGAATAGCCGGTGCCGAAATCGTCGATCGCGATGAAGACGCCCAATGCGCGCAAACTGGAGATAGTCTGCTTGATGATTGCCGGGTGATCGTTTTCGAACAGCGATTCCGTGACTTCAAGTTCGAGCCGGCCCGGCGGAAGCTTCGTACGAGCCAGTATGCGCAGGACCTTCATGGCAAAGGTTTCATCCCGCAACTGCTTGACCGATACGTTGACTGCCACTTTGGGGGCATTATCGCTGCAGGGCCATGTTGCCGCTTCCCGGCAAGCCTTCTCAAGGACGAGATCGCCAAGCGCAGTGATCCGGTCGGTCGTTTCGGCCAATGCGATGAATTCCGCAGGATTGATCTTGCCCAGGGTGGGGTGCTGCCAGCGGGCCAGGGCCTCGAATGCGTGGATCCGCCCTGTCGAGGAATCCACGATCGGTTGGTATTCGAGGAACAGCTCGTTGTTTTCTATGGCCGTTCCGAGGGCGCGACCGAGATCGAACCGCCGTCTCTGGACGATGCTCAGCGTCTCGGAATATTCGAGGCTTGCACCGCGCCCGTTGCGCTTGACCTCTGCCATGGCGAGATCGGCCGCCAGAACCAGTGCGCGGTAATCACGGGCATCGGTGGGGTAGAACGATGCGCCGACCGATAGCCCGATACTCATCGCATGATCGTCGATCAGGATGGGCTGGGCGATGCTCTCGATCAGCCGGGCGGAAACATCCCGGGCGGTGGCTCGGACATTCGCGCTCTGTGGCAGGACGATCACGAATTCGTCGCCACCCCAGCGCGCGAGCACTGCGCCTTCGGGCACACAGGTCAACATTCGCTGCGAGGCGACTTTCAGAACCTGGTCGCCAACGGAGTGGCCCATCGCGTCGTTGATTTGCTTGAAGCGGTCAAGGTCCAGGAACAGCGCCGACGCTTCGCGGGCGTCGTCCGGATCGAGGTGACGCTCCATCCACTCGATCAGGCCCCGCCGGTTTGCCAGCCCGGTCAGATCGTCGCTGTTCGCGGCATTCGCCAGTTGGATGGTGCGTGTGGCGATCTTGTCCTCCAGGCCCGCATTGACCGATTGCAGTTCCTCGACCAGCCGCCGGTTCTCGATCGAGAGTTCCAGCGCCCTGCGCGTGACCTTGTGGTTGCGATCGTGGACCACCAGCATGACGGCCAGAAAGACGAGGCCGAGCGCCATCAGGACCGTGCCGTCCTCGAAGCCCCGGAACATCATGATCGATGCCGGCCCCAGCATGATCGCTATGTACGTCCGCCCCTCCCGCAACAGGGCGGCCATGATGCCCGTTCCACCGGCCGCCAGTGCGGAGAAGATTATGGCCAGCGTATAGATCGACGCGACGGAGTCATGCCCTACCGATGATAGCGGAGCGAGCCACAACATAGCCGAGGCATATAGTCCGATTGCGTAGGTCCGGCGGTAACGGGTGGCCGTAGCCATTTCGGCTCGCCGAATATTTTCTGCCGAGACGCCGCGGCCAAGGGCGAACCGAACCAAGTTGAGAAACAGCACCCCGGCAAACCAGAACCAGATCCACGTGTATCCCGCCCCGCTCAGCACCACCGACGCACCGAGCGATGCAACCACGCTCATGACGAGCAACGTGGGAAGGTTGGCATACGCGATCGACAACAGACCGCGCTCGATCTCGACCGGGTTTGGCTTCGACATCTTCAATCCCTTCGTGGGAATCATAATCGAATATGCCCTCGGGATTGGTTAAAGACCGGACCTGGAGTTTGAACTGCAGCTGAAATAATGGCCCAATATCAAATTCCTAACGCACCCGCGAAGGATTACTCCTGGAGTCGCCCTGTGATTTTCGGAAACACGAACGCATCGCGCAAACGGCAGGCTGAGCCGGATATGCAGCGGAGGGGATAGAGCAGAATGCATGTTTCAACCGGCAAGCGTCCGGTTGTATTATAGCGCAATCAGGACCCGGGCATTCCACGTTCGGCCGAATTCTGCTGCGCAACCCTGACCGGGTGAATGAGACTTGCCCTGCATCGGCAAACCTGGACGGCGCACATCAAAGATCGCTCCGTATCCTCAGCCAGAAAAGTTCCACTACTTTCATCGATAATTCCGATTGGTGCCATCGCCACAAATCGCTTTTGTGCGTCGCAGCAGGCCCTATCTAGAGCGCGAGTTTCAACCCCAGAGGAGACAGCAATGGGTATCATCGGAAGCCAGATCAAACCGTTCAAGGCCACCGCCTTCCAGGCCGACAAGGACTTCTTCGAAGTCACCGACGAGGATGTGAAGGGCAAGTGGGCCGTCTTCTTCTTCTACCCGGCGGACTTCACCTTCGTGTGCCCGACCGAGCTGGAAGACCTCGGCGCGCAGTACGACAAGCTGCAGGATATGGGCGTCGAAGTATACGGCGTCAGCACCGACACGCATTTCAGCCACAAGGCATGGCACGACACCTCGGAAAAGATCGGCAAGCTCAAGTTCGCCTTCCTCGGCGACCAGCTGCACACGATCTCCAAGAACTTCGGCGTCCTGCGTGAGGAAATGGGCCTTGCCGACCGTGCGACCTTCGTGGTCGACCCCGACGGCGTGATCCAGGTGATGGAGCAGACCTGCGAAGGTGTGGGCCGCAACGCCACCGAACTGGTCCGCAAGATCAAGGCGGCTCAGTACGTCCGCAACAACCCCGGCCAGGTCTGCCCGGCGGCGTGGGAAGAAGACAGCGACACGCTGACCCCCTCGCTCGACCTCGTCGGCAAGCTGTAAGGCCTGACAGGCTTCTAGATTCCGGAGGCTCGGCACGCGCCGGGCCTCCCCTCCCTCCTCGCTCGACGGGGGAATCAACCACAACCAGGCAATTCCTCTTCGAACCCATCACATGGGTGATGCGTTCGATGATGGATTGGCGCGCCGCCTTTGGCGGCTTGCAATGACGAAACAGGATGGAGTTTCCCCATGCTCGACGCACAGATGACACAGCAGCTGAAGCAGTATCTCGAAAACCTGCGCGAGCCGGTGGAGCTTCTCGCATCGCTCGGCGACGACGAGACGTCTGCCAAGACGCGCGAACTCCTGCAAGAGATCGCGGCGCTGCACGATCTCGTCAGCGTCGATCTGGACGGCGATCACGAACGCAAGCCCAGCTTCATTATCCGCCGCGGCAATGATGCCGAGAAATGGGTGCGCTTCGCCGGGCTGCCGATGGGCCACGAGTTCACGTCGCTGGTGCTCGCGCTGCTGTGGGCGGGCGGGCATCCGCCCAAGGTCGACGAGGACGTGCTGGAGGATATCCGCCGGATCGAGACCGATCTGGAGTTCGAAATGTTCTTCTCGCTCTCGTGCCACAACTGCCCCGACGTGGTGCAGGCGCTGACCCTGATGGCGCTGGAAAACAGCCGCATCACCGCGACGCTGATCGAAGGCGGCGCCTACAAGGACGAGGTCGAGGCGCGCGACATCATGGCCGTGCCCGCGACCTTCCTCAACGGAGAAAGCTTCTACAACGGCAAGATCGAACTGCCGCAGATCCTCGAACGGCTCGACACCGGCGCGGGCGCGAAGGCGGCGGCCAAGCTGAACGAGCGCGAGCCCTACGAAGTGCTCGTGATCGGGAGCGGGCCAGCCGGGGTCGCGACCTCGGTCTATACCGCGCGCAAGGGCTTTCGTACCGGCATCGCGGGCGAACGTTTCGGCGGTCAGCTGCAGGACACGCTCGGGATCGAGAACCTGCCCGGCACCGCCTATACCGAAGGCCCCAAGCTTTCGTCCGACCTCGACGAGCAGGTGAAAGCCAATGAGATCGACAAGATCGACCTCGTCCAGGCCGAAGAGCTGATCCCGGCCAAGCAGGAGGGCGGCATGCACAAGGTCCGCTTCGCCAATGGCGGCGAGCTATCGGCACGCGCGATCATCCTCGCCACCGGCGCGCGCTGGCGCAACCTGGGCGTGCCGGGCGAGCAGGACTATCGCAACAAGGGCGTCGCCTACTGCCCGCACTGCGACGGCCCGCTGTTCAAGGGCAAGCGGATCGCGGTGATCGGCGGCGGCAATTCTGGCGTCGAAGCAGCGATCGACCTCGCCAAGATCGTGGACCACGTGACGCTCATCGAATTCGACACGCAGCTGCGCGCCGATGCGGTGCTGGTGAAAAAGCTCGAAAGCCTCGACAATGTCGAGATCGTCACCAACGGCCAGACGACCGAGATCACCGGCGACGGCAGCCGCGTGAACGGCATCATCGTGAAGGACCGCGAGAGCGGCGAGGAACGCACGATCGAACTCGCAGGCGTGTTCGTGCAGATCGGCCTCGTCCCCAACACCGAATGGCTGAAGGACTCCGGGCTCGAACTCTCGAAGCACGGCGAAATCGTCACCGACGAGCGCGGCGCGACCAACCTGCCCGGCATCTTCGGCGCAGGCGATGCGACCACCGTGCCCTACAAGCAGATCGTGGTTGCGATGGGCCAGGGCGCGAAGGCCGGCCTGACCGCCTTCGACTACCTTATCCGCACCGAACCGGCCGACGAGATCGCGCAGGCCGCCTGACCGGCGGCCACTCGCGGCTTCTCGATACAATTTCCAGCGGCGGTCGACCTCCGGCACTTTCGGAGGGTTGACCGCCGCGTCTCTTTGTTGATATAGTTATCATGCTAACTACTGGAGGCACGCATGAGTGAACAGCTGAATGTGATCGCACGCATCACTCCGCACCAGGAGCACTACTCCGCAGCGCGCGACGCGATCTGCGGGATTGTCGAGCGGACCCGTGCCGAGCCCGGCTGCATCGAATTCCGGGTGAGCGAAGACCCCGCGCAGGGCACCCTGCACCTGTACGAGGAATGGCGCGACGAGGGCGCGCTGGCCGCACATCACGCGCAAGCATACACGGCGGCTGTATTCGAAGCCTACCGCGAATGGCTCGCCGAAGAGCCGCAGATTCTCCATCTGCGTCCGGTCCGGTAATCGCCATGTTCTTTCTGAAGGAACTGCCCAGCCGGCAGATGGTGGATGGCTATGCCGGGCGCGTCGATGATTTCGATGCCGACGCGGTTCTGCGCGCGTTGGGCATCATGCGCGACGGCAGCCTCCTGATCCGCGAGCTTGAGGCGTATTTCGCGCGGTACGCGCTTTCGCAACTGCGCTTCCTCGCCATGATAGTGATCGACCGCGAACCCGATCGCGACAGCCTGACGGCGGGCGAGATTGCCGAGCGGCTGGACGTATCGCGGCCCGTCGTCACCCGCACGCTGCAAGGCCTGGAAAAGGCGGGCCTGATCGCAACCTCCAGCAATGCAGACGATGCGCGCGCACGCGATGTGGCGCTGACACCTGAGGGCCACGGCAAGCTGGACGAGGTTCTGCCGGGATATTTCGCCATCCTCCACCACGCAATGAAAGGCATCTGAGCGTGACCAACCGGATAACCGCGTTGAGGACGATCCTGGTCTGGCTGGTCGTCTGGCCACTGGTGACGGGAATGCTGATCCTGCTGGGTCTGATCGCGGGCGATCTGTCGCTTGCCGTCCAGACCCTCATCCTGTCGGCCATTCTCGTCCCCCTCATCAGCCTGCTGCTCGCGCCCGCGATGCACCGGCTGGCCACCCATCTGACGACAGGCGGATCGTGAACGAACGACCGCGCGCCCTTTCATCGCCTTATCCAATAAATGATACGCAATTAATCGATTGGACCAATCACACGGTTTCACGCATTCTCCCTTCATGACGCGACACGAGTCGCCAACGAGAAGGAGCGGATGATGGACGCGAAGACTGGTTCGATCGGGGGCGGTTGCCCCGTACATGGCGATGGCGGCGTACGCGCGCTGCTCGGGCGTACCAACAAGGACTGGTGGCCCGATGCGCTCGACCTGCATATCCTGACCCAAGGCGGGCGCTCGCCCGATCCGATGGGCGAGGATTTCGATTATTGCGAAGCGTTCAACGCGCTCGATTACGATGCGCTCAAGGCCGATCTCAAGGCACTGATGACCGACAGCCAGGACTGGTGGCCAGCGGACTACGGCCACTACGGCCCGTTCTTCATCCGCATGGCGTGGCACGCGGCGGGTACCTACCGCACGGGCGACGGGCGCGGCGGCGCGTCCAGTGGCCAGCAGCGCTTTGCTCCGCTCAACTCCTGGCCCGACAACGGCAACCTCGACAAGGCGCGGCGCCTGCTGTGGCCGATCAAGCAGAAATACGGGAAGCACATCAGCTGGGCGGACCTGTTCGTCCTGACCGGCAATGTCGCGATCGAGAGCATGGGCGGCCCGGTCTTCGGCTTCGGCGGCGGCCGCAAGGACGTCTACGAGCCCGAGAACGACATCTACTGGGGCACCGAGGAAGAGTGGGTCGACGAAGGCGTCGAAACGCGCATCATTCCCGATGAGGGCAAGGCGCTCGAAAACCCGCTCGCCGCGATCCAGATGGGGCTGATCTACGTCAATCCCGAAGGCCCCGGCGGCAACCCGCACGATGCCGAGGGCATGGCGCGCGACATGAAGGAAACCTTCGCGCGCATGGCCATGAACGACGAGGAAACCGTCGCGCTGACCGCGGGCGGCCACGCCTTCGGCAAGTGCCACGGCGCGGTCCCGCCCGATCAGCTCAGCGGGTCTCCCGAAAGCGAGGCGCTGCAGCACATGGGCTTCGGCTGGGCCACCGATGCCGAGCAGATCGAGAAGGGCCACATCACCACCTCCGGCCTCGAAGGCGCATGGACGCCCAACCCGACGCAGTGGGGCGGCGACTATTTCCGCCTGCTGTTCAAGTACGAATACGAGCTGGTGGAAAGCCCGGCGGGTGCCAAGCAATGGCAACCGATCGATCCGGACCCCGAGGACATGGCGCCCGACGCGCGCGATCCTTCGAAGAAGGTGCCGACCATGATGACCACCGCCGACATGGCGCTGAAGCTGGACCCGGATTATCGCAAGATCTCCGAACGCTTCCGCGACGATCAGGCGGCGCTCGACGATGCCTTCGCCCGCGCGTGGTTCAAGCTCACCCACCGCGACATGGGGCCCAAGGCGCGCTACCTCGGCCCCGACGTACCTGCCGAAGACCTGATCTGGCAGGACCCGGTCCCTGCGGGACGCGTAGCGTCCGACACCGCCGTCGATATCTTCAAGGACAAGGTGCTGCGTAGCGGGCTGAGTGTCAGCGAACTGGTCAAGGCGGCGTGGGCTTCGGCCAGCACCTACCGCAAGAGCGACCATCGCGGCGGCGCCAACGGCGCGCATATCCGCTTCGATGCCGTCCGCAACTGGGCGGTCAACGATCCGGAAGAACTGGGCGCGGTGCTCGCCAAGCTGGACGAGCTGCGCGACGATATCTCGATGGCCGATGCTATCGTGATCGCGGGTTCGGCTGCGGTGGAGAAAGCGGCCAAGGATGCCGGCTTCGACATTGCGGTGCCCGTCACCACCGGGCGCGGCGATGCGAGCGAAGAGCAGTTCGACGCCGAAAGCTGGGAGCCGCTGGAACCCTTTGCCGATGGTTTCCGCAACTACCTGAAGACCAAGGCGAGCGTTAAGACCGAGGATCTGCTGATCGACCGCGCCAGCCTGCTGGGCCTCTCGATCCCCGAGATGACCGTGCTGGTCGGCGGGATGCGTGCGCTGGGAGCGGTCAGCAAGCACGCGAAGCACGGCAACGCCATCGGTGTGCTGACGGATCGTCCGGGCAAGCTGACCAACGACTTCTTCGTCAACCTGCTCGACATGGGCACGAAGTGGGTCGTGGTCGACGATAGCGGCGATGAAGAGTTCCTCGGCAAGGACCGCAAGTCGGGCGAGGAAAAGTGGCACGCCACGCGCACCGATCTCGTCTTCGGCTCCAACTCGCAGCTGCGGGCCGTGGCGGAGGTCTACGCCGAGAACGGGCACGAGGAGAAATTCGGGCGCGACTTCGTAGCCGCGTGGACCAAGGTGATGGACGCCGACCGGTTCGACCTGACCTACGCCCAATACCACTGACGAAGTACCACTGATCGGCGCGGATTGCGCTTCGTCCCGGCCATTGGCCCCCGGCAGCAATGCCGGG
This sequence comes from Citromicrobium sp. UBA3494, assembly GCA_002377695.1. Classification (GTDB taxonomy): domain Bacteria; phylum Pseudomonadota; class Alphaproteobacteria; order Sphingomonadales; family Sphingomonadaceae; genus Alteriqipengyuania. The sequence goes on from DFQH01000010.1 coordinate 23,362, forward strand.
GGCCTTTTTGGTTCTGGCGGACCGGCATGCGGCAACAAGATCGCGGCAGAAAACCGCCAGATTCCGGCATGCGGCTTAAAAAAAGCAAGCCTCTCAGCCTCTTATCCCGGCATATGGTCCTAAGTAGGTATGGTCTTGCGGCCATGGGGGGCCGCTCTGTTTTCGGGATAGTCAAATGGCAGATCAGATCCGCAGCCGGCTCCAGTTCATGGAATTCGACGACACGCAGCGCGACAAGCTGCGCACCGCCCAGCCGGTGGTTCGCAAGGTGATCGGCAGCGCGCTCGACCGCTTCTACAACCGGGCCAAACAGACCCCGGAAACGGCTGCCTTCTTCGATAACCAGGCCCATATGGACAAGGCCAAGGCAGCGCAGGAGAAGCACTGGTCCCACGTCGCCAACGCCGATTTCGATTCCACCTATTACGATAGTGCCCGCCGGATCGGGGCGACCCACGCGCGGATCGGGCTGGAGCCGCGCTGGTATGTCGGCAGCTATGCCATCGTGATCGAGGAACTGGTGCACGGCGTCGCCCGGCGCACGCCGCTGTGGAAGCGAGTGCTTGCGCTGTTCAATCCTTCCGCCGCGCACGACACCAGCCTGGCGCTGATCAAGGGAGCGCTGCTCGACATGGAGCTGTCGCTCTCGGTCTATTTCGAGGAAGCGAGCGCATCGCGCGAGGCCGCCGTCGCCCAGCTCGACACCGTGCTGGCTGCGCTGTCGGAAGGCGATCTCACCCGCTCGCTGACCGGCATGCCCGACAGTTTTGCAGGCCTCGAACGTAGCTATAACGGCGCGCTGGGCAAGATCCGCGAGATGATCGCGGCAGTGGCCGAAGGGACCAGCCGGATCGATTCCAGCGTCCAGGAAATCGCGCAGGCTTCGGAAGACCTTGCCCGCCGCACCGAAAGCAATGCGTCGAGCCTCGAAGAGACATCCGCGGCGATCACGCAGATGGACGGACGCCTGAGGACCAGCGCCGAGGCCTCGCAATCGACCGTGCAGCGCGCCGATCAGACGATTGCCACCGTAGCCAGCGGTCGCAGCATCGCCGATCAGGCGGTGGGCGCGATGACCCGTGTCGCGGATTCGACCGAAGGGATCGACGGCGTGATCGAGGGGCTCGACAAGATCGCCTTCCAGACCCGGGTTCTCGCCATGAATGCCGCGGTCGAGGCAGGGCGCGCGGGCGAAGCGGGTCGCGGCTTCGCCGTGGTCGCAGACCTCGTGTCGGCACTCGCCATGCGGGCCGAGGAAGAGGCCGGGCAGGCGCGCGAACAGCTGACCGCGATCCAGACCGATATCGGCACGGCGGTCGACATGGTGAAGCGCGTGGACGGGGCCCTCTCCGACATCGCGCAAGATGTCGATCAGGTGCACGAGTTGCTGGGCAGCATGGCTGCGGACAACACCGCGCAGGCTGGCACCATCGGGGAGATTTCCTCGGCAGTCAGCACCATGGACACCTCGACCCAGCAGAACGCCGCCATGGTCGAACAGACCTCTGCCTCCGCCCGCAACCTCGCCGACGAGGTCGGTACGCTGGCCGAACTGACCAAGGCCTTCCGGCTGGAGGGGGGCAAGGACCAGGTGCCGATGGCGGTTGCCGCGCGATCCTTCCCCGCGGTGGCGGGCACCGCGTCACTCCGCCCGAACTAGGCCAGCAACGCGAAAGACAAGCCGGAAGGCAATGATGGCCCCCGGTATCGCTACCGGGGGCTTTTCTGTATCGATTATCTGTCGACAGACGCATCGTGTCTGTTAATGCGAACCCGTCGCAAAAAGAGAGGTACAGAATGCGCACTTTGAAATTCCTGGTCCCCGCCGCAGCAACCGCCCTGGCCCTCGCCGCCTGTTCGGAAGCCCCCGAGCCGACGACCGACGAAACCGCCATGACCGACGAAGCGGCGACCGACGCCGCCGAGACCGAAACCACCGTGCTCGACGCGAACACCGCGACTGCCGAAGACCTGGCAGCTGTCGAAGGCGTCTCGCCCGAGCTGGCCGACGCAATCGTCGCCGGGCAGCCCTACGCCAGCGTCACCGATCTCAACGCCATGCTGATGGAAACGCTGAGCGAGGACGAAGCGCAGGCCGTGCTCGTCAACGTGTTCGTGCCGATCAACCTCAACACCGCCAGCGAAGAGGAAATCCGCCTCGTCCCCGGCATGACCGACAAGATGGTCCACGAGTTCGAGGAATACCGCCCCTACGCCGACATGGGCGTGTTCGACCGCGAAATCGGCAAGTATGTCGACGAAGAGGAAGTCGCGCGCTTCCGCCAGTACGTGACGCTCTAGCTTCTGGCAGGGCGTCGCTGACGCCACTGCAGCACCACCCTGACGATCTCGATCGCCGCCAGTATTCCGATGTGAATATAGGCGGTGGTCGGGTCGAAGGCCGACAGCGCCCAGTGCACGAACACCAGCACCGCGGCGGGATAGACCAGCCGGTGCAGGCTCTTCCACCTGCGCTTGAGCGCACGCATCGAGACATCGTTGGACGTGATCGCCAGCGGCACGAACAGCGCGAAGGCGCCCCAACCGGCAAGGATATAGGGCGTCGAAGCTTCGTCCCAGATAATCGCCGGATCGGCCTTGCGCCACAAATAGACGATCGTGTGCCCGGCAGCGTAGGCGAAGCTCGCCACACCGAGATCGCGCCGCTTGCGCATCAGGTACTGGACGAAGGCGTTACGGCGGAACGCCAGCCGCAGCGGAGTGACCGCGAGGGTCGCCATCAGCAGCCATGCCGCCCACTCCCCGCTATCGCCGATGATATGGCCGTAGCCGTAGGCATCGGGCGTGAACCACCAGCGTCCCAGCATCCATGCGCCCGGCAGCGCGAGCACCAGCCACAGGAACGGGCGTGAGCGCAGCAGCGCCATCAGCTGCTCCTCTTCAACACAATATAGAGCGCACCTTCGCCCCCATGGCGCTGGTGTGCCTTGCGGACGGCGGCAATCGATCCGCCGTGTTCGCTCGCGGCGAGCCAGTCCAGGACCTTGGCACGGATCGCCCCGCGCCGTTCGCCCCGGTCCGCCGGATCGACCGGGCGCGATCTGCCGGTGACGATCAGGATCACCCGCGCGCCCATGCTGCGCGCCTGCGCCATCCCGTCCATCAGCCGGTCATAGGCGCGCTCCAGCCCGTGCCCATGCAGGTCGAGGCTGAAATCCGGGGCGATGTCGCCCGCCTTCAGCCGCCGGTCCCAGTGCGAATCGAGGTTGCCCTGGGGGCCTCTGCCCGCCCTGCGCGCAGCCGGTGCGGATTTTGGTGGGGGCGCTGGGGGCATCGGCCGTTGCCGGGCCGCAGGCGGGGCTGCCTTGGGAAGCGCTGCTTTCGGCGGCGCCGGGATCGAGCGCACTGGCGCCACCGGGCGCAGCGGTTCGACCGTCGCGGCGAGCTTCAACCACGCCGCTGCCTCGTCATCCGACAGGCCGCGTGGCGGCCTCATCGCTGGCGAAGGCGCGCGACCGTGCCCTTGGGCAGCAGTACCAGCGCCTGCCCTCTCGCACTCATACCGCCGGCGATGTCGCGCGCATCTCCGCCATTGCCCCAGAAGGTGTCGAAGCGGTTGGCGCCCTTGATCGCGCCGCCGGTATCCTGCGCCACCCACAGGCCGTCGGCCACATCGCGGTCCATGTCGAGCACCACGGGCGCGCCATAGGGCACGAAGCGCGGGTCCACCGCCACGCTGTTCTCGCGCGTCACGGGCACACCGAGCGAACCGAGCGGCCCGGTGGTGTTCAGTTCGCGGAAGAATATCCAGCTCTCGTTCTCGCGCATCAGCGCCTTGCCCGCCACAGGGTTCTCGTTGAGATATTGCACGATACCCTGCATCGAACCGGGGTACTGCCCCGGCCCGTCGCCCAGCAGGCCGCGCTCGCGCATCAGCCCGCCGATGCCGGTGTAGCCGCGCCCGTTCTGGCCGGCATAGCCGATCCGCATGCGGCTGCCGTCGGGCAGGCGCAGCAGGCCCGATCCCTGGATCTGGAGGAAGAACATCTCCACCGCGTCTGCCGCCCACGCAATTTCGAGGCCGCGCCCGGCGAGCGCGCCGTCCTCTATCTCGGCGCGGGAGTAATAGGGCACGAAGTCGCCATTGGAGTCGTAACGGCCCAGCGGAGGGCGCCCTTCGCGCTCGCTCTCGGGCATGTCCGCAGGCCACGCGCGCACCAGATCGTCCGGCATGCGATAGACGGGCACGTCATAGCCCGGGCGGCGCGTGCGGCTGCCCAGGATTTCGGGCTCGAAATAGCCTGTGGCAAAGGCCTCGCCGTTACCGATCCGCGCGGTTTCAAAATAGGCCTCGAAGAAGGTGCGGGCATCGCCTTCCCACCGCAGCGCGGCGGTGCATACCGGCAGCCAGTCCGACGGGCGGGTCAGGCCGCTGGCGTCGTCCTTCTCGGAAGCCCAGTCGCAGCTGGAGCGAAACGCGGTCAGCGCGGCGGCGGCATCCTGAGCGCCCAGCCGCAGCGAGGCGATGGCGGGGCCGGCTTCCACCCCGGCGGCCACGGCGCTTTCGGTCTGTGGCGGCGGGGGCCGGTCGATCGGAGGATAAGGCGGCTTGTCCACGCCGGGGCCGACGCAGCTGGAGAGGGTTACGAGCGCCGCGAGGGGCCATATCCACTTGAACATCGGTCCCCCCTCAATACGGGGCGCGCGAGGCCCCGCCATCGGTCGGCAAAGATCAGCCTTCGTCGGTTTCCACCAGCTGCCAGTCGGGCGTGCGCGAATCCACGCGGCGCGCGAAGGTCCAGATGTCGCGACTTTCGATCGCATCGTCGAGCGATCCGGCCACCACCGTCCCCTCGCTGTCGCGCGTCACGGCCGCGATATCGGCGAGGAAGCGCACGGTGATGCGCGCTTCCTTGCGCTCCAGCTCGGCATCGCGAATGGTCGCGTCCTCGATCCGGATCAGCTTGTTGTCCAGCGTTTCGCCCGCTTCGTCACGCGCATCGATCGCGCTGGCGAAGCCTTCGTACACCGAATCGTCGCACAGTTCGCGCAGCGTTTCCTTGTCGCCCTGCCAGTAGGCCTCCAGGATCATGCCATAGGCACCCTTCGCGCCTTCGAGGAAGGACACGATGTCGAAGCCGCGGTCCGCCGCGATGATCGACTGCACGCCGCGTTCCACCACCGGCAGAACGTCGGGCTTAGCTTCCTGTTCGGTAACGGCGCGCGCCGGAGCCTGCGCGGCCTGCGGGGCCTGCGAGATTCCGGGCTTGTCCTTCGGTTCGAAGCGATGGGGCACGGGCTCTTCCTCATGCTCGGCCCGGCGGCCGAGGACGGAATAGAGCCGCAGTCCCAGAAAGACCGCGATCATGGCGAGGATGACGATTTCTGTCACTTGGTACGGCACCTGACTAGTCGGAGGCGCGCACTTCCGGCTGTGCTTGCCGCGCGCCCTTCGTATTTTGCATCATTCCCACAGATAGGGGACGATATCAAATGCACAACGTCGCCTTGTATGATCCTGAACGGCGGTTCGTTCCCGTTGCGGGTCGGGAGAACGGCTGCTAGGCGCAGCGCCAGTCCATCGCGCGCCCGCCAGGGTTGCCCGACCCATCAACCTTGCAACCTTAGAGTGAGCTTCATGGCCGACGAAGGCGACGTTCTGACCGATCTCAACAATCAGACCAACGGCAACGGGGCGGACAACCGCCCGACTGCGGGCTTCATCACGCAGTATATCAAGGATCTCTCGGTCGAGAATCCGAACTCGCCCAGCAGCTTCCAGTGGCAGGACGCCCCGAAGATCGACCTGCAGTTCAATATCGGCGCCAATTCGGTCAACGAAGAGGTCAGCGAAGTCGAACTCAAGATCAACGTGACGGCCATCTGCGATGCCGGCCAGCTCTACGTGATCGAACTGGTTTATGCGGGCCTGGTCGGGATCCGCAACCTGCCCGAGGATCAGGCGCACATGTTCCTGTTCGCCGAAGCGCCGCGCATCCTGTTCCCCTTCGCGCGCCGCGTGGTGTCCGACGCCACCCGCGATCTGGGCTTCCAGCCGCTGATGATCGATCCGATCGATTTCAACGGGCTCTACCTGCAGCGCCTGCAGGAAAAGCAGCAGGAAGACGCTGCGGGCGCAGCCGCTGCTGGCGGCACGCCGGGCGGCAACGCCTGACGAGAGCCCATTAGGGAGGCGGGCGGATGAGCCTGCTCAAGAATGTCGGTACGATCGGCGGGTTGACGCTGGTCAGCCGCTTTGCCGGGCTGGCGCGGGAGATGATCTTCTCCCGCGTGCTCGGCGCGAATGCCGTCACCGATGCCTGGTTCCAGGCCTTCATCATCCCCAACGTCTTCCGCCGCCTGTTTGCGGAAGGCGCCTTTTCGGCCGCCTTCGTGCCCATGTTCTCCAAGCGGTTGCATGGCACGGGCGACGCCGACAGCGGCCTGGACGAAGCGCGCAGTTTCTCCAACGATGTGCTCAGCGTCTTCCTGCCGGTGCTGATCGCGCTGTGCGCGGTGATGATGCTGGCCATGCCGCTGGTGATCCGCCTGCTGGGCGACGGCGACTCGCCACCCGCCGACTTCGCGATGGAAGTCGACTTCGCGCGGATCATGTTCCCCTATATCGCGCTGGTCAGCCTGGTGACGCTGTTTACCGGGATGCTCAATTCGGTCAGCCGCTTCGCGCCGGGGGCGAGCTTCCCCATCATCCTCAACCTCGTGCTGATCGCCGCGCTGCTGTTCGGCGACTATGCAATGAGCGAGTGGGGCTGGACCACGCGGCAGGTCGGCTACAGCCAGGCCTGGGCGGTGACCATCGGCGGCGCGATCCAGCTCGCCTGGCTCTATTACTGGACGCGGGTGGAAGGCTTCCGGCCCAGGCTCCTGTGGCCGCGCATCACACCCGAGGTGAAGCGGCTGAGCATCATCGCCCTGCCCGCGGCAATCGGTGGAGGCGCGTATCAGATCAACACGCTGGTCCAGCTCTACTTCCTCAACCAGCTCGACGCCGGGTCGATCAGCTACATGAACTATGCCGACCGGCTGAACCAGCTGCCGCTGGGCATCATCGGCATTGCCCTGTCGACCGCGATCCTGCCGACCCTGTCCAAATTCGTCGGCTCCAAGAACCGGGAAGGCACGGACCGCATCCAGTCCGACGCGATCGAGTTGTCCATGCTGCTGACGATCCCCGCGGCCGTGGCGCTGGCGATCTGCGCGGTGCCGTTCGTGACCATGATCTTCCAGGGCGGGCGCTTCAGCGTGGAGCAGGCGGCGCTGACGGGCGACGTGCTCGCCATGCTCGTCCTCGGCCTGCCGGCCTATGTGCTGGTCAAGGTGCTGGTGCCCAATTTCTACGCCCGCTCGGATACGCGCACACCGGTTTACGCCGCCTTCATTTCGCTGATCGTGTTCACGGCGATGAACTTCGCGCTGGTTGCCGACTGGGGCGTGCGAGGCGTGGCCTTTGCCAGCGTGATCGGCGCATGGATCAACGTGACCTATCTCTACATCGTGCTGGTCAGGCGCGATTACTACGCGATCCCGCTCAAGCTGGTCGGCCGCATCGCGCGCCAGCTGGTCGCGGCGGCGGCGATGGGCGTTGCCCTGTGGTTCGCGCGCGATCTGCTGACCGGGTGGTACGATGCGGGCCTGTTCGAAAGGGCTGGCGCGCTGGTCGCCCTCGTGATCTGTGCGGGCGCGGTCTATTTCGCGGTTGCCTTCGCGATCGGCGCGATCGACAAGCAGCGCATCCGCACGCTGACCCGCAAGAGCGCGCTGCCCGAGCAGGGCGGCGCTCCGGACGATCTTGCCCCCTGACGGGCCTGTGCTATGCCCGCCGCGATGACTGACACGCCATTCCCTACCCGTTCGGCCCCGGCACGCTTCGTGCTGCGCGGGCGGGCGGCCTGGCGATGGTTCTGGTAAGCCCGAACCCGGCAACCCGACCTTGCCAGCGTGCCCGCTGGCGCAATTCAGTCTTCTAAGGAACTACCCCCATGCGCGTCGTCTCCGGCATCCAGCCCACCGGCAATCTCCACCTCGGCAATTATCTCGGCGCGATCCGCAACTGGGTGCGGATGCAGGACGAACTGTCCGAAGGGAGCGAGTGCCTGTTCTTCCTTGCGGACATGCACGCGATTTCCATGCCGCACGACCCGGCGGAGCTGCGGCGCGGCACAATCGAGATGGCGGCCGCGCTGATCGCCTGCGGGATCGATCCCACCCGCTCGATCCTGTTCAACCAGGCGCAGGTGCCCCAGCACGCAGAGCTGCAATGGCTGCTGACGGGCACCGCGCGGATGGGCTGGCTGAACCGGATGACGCAGTGGAAGGACAAGGCAGGCAAGAACCGCGAAGGCGCTTCCGTTGCACTTTTCGCCTATCCCGTGCTGCAGGCCGCGGACGTCCTGCTGTATCAGGCGACGCATGTTCCCGTGGGCGAAGACCAGAAGCAGCATCTGGAGCTGGCGCGCGACATCGCGCAGAAGTTCAACAACGACTTCGCATCGGAAGAAAAGCCCGTCTTCACCCTGCCCGATCCCTTCATTCCGCCCGCGGCGGCGCGGATCATGTCGCTGCGCGACGGGTCCGCCAAGATGAGCAAGTCCGACCCTTCGGAGATGAGCCGCATCAACCTGGTCGACGATGCGGACACGATCATGAAGAAGGTGAAGAAGGCCAAGACCGATCCCGATCCGCTGCCCGACAATGTCGAAGCTCTGGAAGGCCGGCCGGAGGCGCTGAACCTTGTCACGATCTATTGCGCGCTGACCGAGTCCGCGCCCGAGGCCGTCCTGGCAGAGCAGGCGGGGAAAGGCTTTGGTGCCATCAAGCCGCTGCTGGGCGAGGCGCTGGTCGAGACGCTTGCGCCTATCTCGAGCCGTTTTCGGGCCCTGCTGGACGACCGAGAGGCGATCGATGCGGCGCTGGCACGCGGCGCGGCGCTGGCGCGAGAACGCGCTGCGCCCACGCTCTCGGCCACCTATGAGGCGCTGGGCCTCGTCCGGGGGTAGACGGGGAAGCCACGGAAATCGCAGCAGGTTCAGGGGGTTAAACCCCCGTTCAGGGACAAGCGTCTACCCGCTGCATTATTGCTGGCCGTGTGTCGGCGGAATGGGGGGCATCCCCACGGAAGCCTCCCCCGAACAAGGGGCCCAACCTATGCCAAAACCACGTTTTCTTGCCGCTCTGGGCGCGCTCGGACTGTTCGGCGTCGGCCTGACCGGCTGCGCAACCGGTTTCCAGGCCGATGTCTCGCGCTTCGAATCGCAGCTTCCGGCACCTCAGGGCCAGACCTTCGCGGTCGTGGCCGACGATCCGGCGCTCAGCGGCGGGATCGAATTCGGCCAGTATGCCGATCTCGTGCGAGAGGAGATGGCGGAGCTCGGCTACGTGCCCGGTTCTCCGGAGACCGCCGACCTGCTGGTCCGCTTCGATTATGGTGTCGATGATGGCCGCCAGCGTGTCGTCAGCTCGGGCGTGCGCGATCCCTTCTTCGATCCGTGGTACAGCTATCGTCCGCGCTACTACCGCACGCGCGATGGCCGCATTTTCGCAGTTCGCGACCGTGCCTGGGGCTATGGGTTCTACGACCCGTGGTTCCGCAGCAACGACGTGCGCAGCTACACGGTCTACACCAGCGATATCGAGATCGAGATCGACGATCGCGCAACCGGCGAACGCCTGTTCGAAGGCACTGCGGAGGCGATGTCGCGCAGCAAGCGGCTGCAGTACCTCGTTCCCAACCTCGTCGAAGCGATGTTCACCAACTTCCCCGGCAATTCGGGCGAGACGGTTCGCATCTCGATCAAGCCGGAAGACCAGTAGAACCGGCTGCAAATCTGCAAACGGGGAAGGCGGGCCGCTTGGGTCCGCCTTTTTCGTATCAGAGCTGCGCGTGACCGCCGGTAGACCCGAAGCCCCCTGCGCCGCGCACCGTCTCGTCAAGATCGTCGACCTCGGTGAAGGCCGCGCGGGTAACGGGGGCCAGCACCAGTTGCGCCACCCGGTCGCCCCGCGCGATCGAGAAGGTTTCCTGCCCGTGGTTGATGAGCAGAACCTTCAGCTCCCCGCGATAATCCGAATCGATCGTGCCCGGCGCATTGGGCACGGAAATGCCGTGCTTGAAGGCGAGGCCGGAACGCGGGCGCACCTGAATCTCGTAGCCTTCGGGGATGGCGAGCGCGAAGCCCGTGGCAACCGCATGGCGGCCGCCCGGGGCAAGCTCCACATCTTCCGCCGCACATACGTCCATCCCGGCGGCGCCATCGGTGGCGTAGGCGGGCAGCGGCAGGCCATCGCCGTGGGGCAGGCGCAGAATCGCCACGGGGACATCATTCCCCATTGGCGACCTCCAGCTCTGCGGCGATCCGTTCGACCAGTTTCATGGCAACCTCTTCCTTGGGCATCTGCGGCCAGTCTTCCACGCCGCCGGCCGTGACGAGGTGGATGGTGTTGTCCGCCCCGCCCATGACGCTTTGGCCCACCCCGCCCGATACGTCATTGGCGAGTATCCAGTCGGCGCGCTTGCGCTCGCGCTTGGCGCGCGCATTCTCGACCACGTCGTTGGTTTCTGCCGCAAAGCCGATCAGCAGCGCGGGCCTGTCTGCCGACGCTCCCAGCGTGGCGAGGATATCCGGGTTCTCTTCCAGCTGAAGCGCGGGCGGGCCCGACGCGCCCTTCTTCAGCTTCCGGTCGCCCGCATCGCGCGCGCGCCAGTCGGCCACGGCGGCGGCCATGATCGCGATATCGGCGGGCAGGCTCTCGCGCACGGCCCCGGCCATATCGCGCGCGGTCTGCACGTCGATCCGGGTGACGCCCGGCGGCGTGTCGAGAGCAACCGGACCTGCCACCAGCGTCACCCGCGCACCTGCGGCGGCGGCGGCGGCGGCAATGGCAAAGCCCTGTTTTCCGCTCGACCGGTTGGCGATGTAGCGCACCGGGTCGATCGGCTCGTGTGTAGGCCCGGCGGTGACGAGCACGTGCCGCCCTGCGAGCGGTGCGTCTTCGAAGCGATAAGCGTAGCCTTGCGGTTCAGGCTCGGGCGGCGCGGCAGCCGCGCCCTTGCTCGCCAGCAGCGTGTCCGCGTTGCGCGCGGCCTTCCGGCCCCCGCGCGGGATGAGCGAGGCGATCAGCCCGCCGAGCCCGCCCTGCGGTGCCGGTGCGGCGTCTGTCGCAAAGCCGTCGCCACCCGACGCCCAATTTGCAATCGCGGCCCAGATCGCCTCCGGCTCCGGCAGGCGGCCGGGGCCATATTCGCCGCAGGCCATCGCGCCCTCGTCCGGATCGAGGACCATGACATCTGCCTCTCGCAGGCGCGCGACATTGCCCTGCACCGCGGCGTGCTGCCACATGCGCACGTTCATCGCGGGCACCGCCATTACGGGCTTGTCCGTCGCCAGCAGCAGCGTGGTGGCCAGATCGTCCGCGATGCCTGCCGCCATCTTGGCCAGCATGTTGGCAGTCGCCGGGCACACCACCACCAGATCGGCCTCGCGGCTCAATTGGATGTGCCCCATTTCGACTTCGTTCTTCAGGTCCCACAGCGTGGTGTGAACCGGATTTTCGGACAGCGCGGCCAGCGTCATCGGGGTGACGAACTGCGAGCCCCCGTCGGTCAGCACGCAGGTCACCTCGCCGCCGTTCCTGCGGATCAGGCGGATCAGCTCGCACGACTTGTAGGCCGCGATACCGCCGCCGATTACCAGCAGGATGCGCAAGGCCCGGCCGTCATCCATGTTCCGTGTCTTCCCGTGATGTCTTCGCCGCGTCTGGGTGACGGTAACGGGGCGAGCCCCAGCGCGCTAGCCCGCGCACCACTGCATGGGCTAGGAACACCCCGCGGCAGCCGACCGGCGCCGAAGGGGGAGATATAGGACCATGACCACAATCCTGCGTATCGTGCTGCTGCTGGGCGGCATCTTCTATGGCGTGATGGGCGCACGCTTCCTGTTCTATCCTGCCGGCGCGGCGGAAGGCTTTGCCCTCTCCGCCACCGGGCCGCATGGCTGGTCCACCATTCGCGGAGACATGGCCGCCTTCTTCCTCGTCGGTGCACTCGGGCTGATCTGGGGCGCCGCGCGGCGTGCCGCCACGCCGTTGGTCTTCACCGCCGCCCTGTTCGGCATCGCGCTCACCGGGAGGGCGATCAACCTGGCGCAGGCGGGCAGCTACGACGGGTGGTGGACGCCGATGGTGGTGGAGGCGGCAACCATGGTGATCGCCCTGATCGCAGCGAGCGTCCTAGCACGCACCGCGCGACACTAGCCAGCCAAGGCTAGCCCAGCACGCCGAAGCCGAACAGCCCGGCCATCAGACCCGCCCCTGCCAGCAGGAGGGCAGCCTGGCCCAGCCAGCCGGGGCCGGGTTTGCGCTCCTTGCGCTCCCACATCAGCTCGATTTCGGGCAACGGCGGCGGATCGGGGGCGCCGCCACGGGGCGGAAACTTCTCTTCCAGCCGCCGGATCAGCGCCGGGATGCGCTGGATGGTGTCCGCATCCTCGCGCAGGCGGTCCGCAATCGCGGCTTCCGGCCCCAGCTCGTCGCGGATCCAGTTGCGCACGAAGGGGGCGGACACGTCCCACATGTTGATCTTGGGATTGAGCTGGGTGGCGATCCCTTCGACCATCACCATCGTCTTTTGCAGCAGCAGGAGGTGCGGCTGGGTCTGCATGTCGAAATCGCGCGTGATCGCGAACAGCCCGTCAAGCATCTGGCCGACAGACAGCTCGCTGACCGGCTTGCCGCGCATCGGCTCGCCCACGGCGCGCAGCGCCGTGGCGAATTCGCCGACCGAGTGGTAGCTGGGCACGTATTGCGCTTCGAAATGGATTTCGGCGACGCGGCGGTAATTGCCCGTGGTCAGGCCGTAGAGGATTTCCGCGAGCCACTGGCGCGCGCGCCGGTCGATTCGGCCCATGATCCCGAAATCGATCGCGGCAATCGTGCCGTCGGGTTCGACGAACAGGTTCCCCTGGTGCATGTCGGCATGGAAATAGCCGTAGCTGATCGCCTGCGTCAGGAAGGCCAGCACCAGCCGTTCGGCCAGCTGGTCCAGATCGTGCCCGGCCTCCAGCAGCGCCTTGCGATCGCTCATCTTGATGCCGTCGATCCACTCGATGGTCAGCACGCGGCCATTGGTGCGATCCCAGTCGACCGCGGGGATGCGGTAGCCCGCAAAGCCCTTCATTGCCTCGGCCAGTTCGCTGGCAGAGGCGGCCTCGCGCCGCAGGTCGAGCTCGGAATTGGTCCAGCGCTTGAAGTTGGCGATGGTGAGCGAGGGGCGCAGCCTTGCGGCCTCCCCGCCCATCGCCTCCACATGCGCGGCCGCCCATTCGTAGGTGGCGATGTCGCGCGCGAACTGTTCGCGGATGCCGGGCCGCAGCATCTTGACCGCGACCTGCCGCCCGTCGCTGGTCACCGCCTTGTGGACCTGCGCGATGGAGGCCGCGCCGACCGGATCGGGGTCGATGGACTGGTACAATGCGTTCAACGGCTGGACAAAGGTCGATTCCACTGCCGGGCGCAGCCGTTCGAACGGAACGGGCGGCAGGTTGTCCTGCAGGCTGAGAAGGTTTTGCGCCGCCTCGTCCCCCACCAGATCGGGCCGCGTAGCGAGCGACTGGCCCAGCTTGATCGCCGCCGGGCCGATGGCGCGAAAGGCCCCCGCATAGTCGGGCGTCGCGGGCTGCCGCGTGCCCAGCCGGGCGATGCGGATCAGCTTCTTGACCGGCACCGGCGCGTTGGGATCGTTCTCGATCCCGCGCAGCGCGCCATGGCGGGCAGCGATCCGCCCCCATCTGAGGAGGCGCCAGATGTGGGTACTGGGTCGGCTCACCGGCTCAGATTTTCCAGCCCGAATGGATCGCGACCAGCCCGCCCATGATCGGCTCCACCTTCGTCTGGCTGAAACCGGCCGCGCGGATCATGCCTTCGAACTCGCCCATCGGCGGGAAGCGGCGGATCGATTCGACCAGATAACGGTACGAATCCTCGTCCTGCGCGATCGCCTTGCCCAGCTGCGGCACCACACGCTCCGAATAGAGATCGTAGGCATCCTTGAAGCCGGGCCATTCGACCGTGCTGAACTCGAGGCAGAAGAACCGCCCGCCGAACTTGAGCACGCGGTGCGCTTCGGCCAGCGCCTTGTCGATGAAGGTCACGTTCCGGATGCCGAAGGCGATGGTGTAGGCGTCGAACAGGCCGGACGAATAAGGCAGTTCCTCGGCGTTCTGGCAGCTCCAGCTCAGCCCTTCGATCCCGCGATCCATCGCCCGCTCGATCCCTGCGTCGAGCATGTCCTGATTGATGTCCGCCACGGTCACCTCGGCACCGGCTGCCGCCATGCGGAACGCGATGTCGCCCGTGCCGCCCGCCATGTCGAGGATCGCCTCGCCCGGCTTGGGCTTCACCCGCCGCACGAAGCGATCCTTCCAGAGGCGATGCATCCCGCCGGACATGGCATCGTTCATCACATCGTACTTGGCGGCGACGTTGGAAAACACGCCGCCAACGCGCGCGGTCTTCTCATCGGGGCTGACGTCTTCGTAGCCGAAGGAAACGGTATCGCTCATGGCCTTGCGCCTTAGGGTGAAAGTGGGGTGGCGTCCATCGGCGGGATCATGGCATCCCTTCGCTTCGCCCAGCCCTCTCCCCCCCTCCCGAACACCCGACAGGATCATGCATGGGTGGTCGGGAGGGGGAGAGGGCTGGTGCCGCCTCCGGCGAGGCTCCATATCCATCAGTGACACCTACCCAATCGCCGGAAGACAAATGCCCGAACTTCCCGAGGTCGAGACCACCGTGCGCGGTCTCGCCCTGCATCTCGAAAACCGGATCATCACCTCGGCCACCACCGCGCGGCCGGACATGCGCCGCCCCTTCCCCGCCGGGCTGGGCCAGGCGCTGGTCGGGGCGCGGGTGACGGGGCTTGGCCGGCGGGCCAAGTTCGGCCTGATCCACACCGACCGCGACCAGACGCTCATCTTCCATCTCGGCATGAGCGGGCGCTGGCGGATCGATCCCGAGCAGCCGGACCGGCACGACCACCTGACGATCGAGACCGATACGAATCGATTCGCCTTGAACGATCCAAGGCGGTTCGGCTGGGTCGACCTGGTCGATACGGACGTGGTCGAGAGCTGGCCCAGCTTTGCGGCGATGGGGCCCGAACCGCTCGGCCCGGAGCTGACGCCGGAGTACCTCAGGCGCGCGCTCGCTGGCCGCAAGCAGGCGGTCAAGCTGCTGCTGCTCGACCAGCGCATCGTTGCAGGCCTGGGCAATATCTACGTCTGCGAGGCGCTGTGGCGCGCACGGATCAGTCCGAAGCGCGCCGGCGGACGCATCTCGCTGGACGCCTTGCACCGCCTTGTGCCGGCCATCCGCGAGGTGCTGACCGAATCGATTCGCGACGGCGGCTCCACCTTGCGCGACTATGCGCGGCCCGATGGCGAGCTCGGCTATTTCGCCACCCGCTTCCACGTCTATGGCCGCACGGGCGAAGCGTGCCATCGCGCTGACGGCGGGGAGATCCTGCGGTTTGCGCAAGGGGGGCGCAGCACCTGGTACTGCCCGAAGTGCCAGCGCTGAGGGCCGGTTTCGCGCCGCGGCGGTTTTCCCCAAATTCCTTGACGCGCACCTGCATCGGCCCTATGTGCCGCGCCTTCTGGCGAGCGATCGCCGCTCCCGACTTTTGAAACGAGATATGTGGCCGCGCTGATCGCGGCCCGAAACAAGGACGATCATGGCCAATACGCCGCAAGCTCGCAAACGCATCCGTCGCAACGCGCGTCGCGCCGAAATCAACGGTTCGCGCATGAGCCGCATCCGCACCTTCGTGAAGAAGGTCGAGGCGGCCATCGAAGGCGGCGACAAGGAAACCGCTCAGAACGCGCTGCGCGCAGCCCAGCCCGAGCTCGCTCGCGGCGTGGCACGCGGTGTTCTCCACAAGAACACGGCGTCGCGGAAGATGTCGCGCCTGTCCAAGCGCGTCGCGGCCCTCTAAACCGCTTTTCAAGCAGACGGTTCGACCGGTTTTCAGGGTCGTCGCATCATGCGGCGGCCCTTCGCGCATCTGTCGTAAAGGTGACGCACAGCGATAGCGATTCGAGCAAGGAAACCCGCCGATTCGAAGGTTGGGGAAAACGGTAAATTCAGCGTTTACAACGGCTTGAACGACCGCCTGCGGCTCGCGCACTGTCAAACGCTTTATTTCGTTTCGAAGACTTTTTCCCGCTTGCCGACTCCCCCCCGGACCTGTTTATTAACTCTCGTCGCCGGGGACGAAGCATCCCCGGCAGGATAATCGAAGATGGCTTCGGGGGCCTTTCCAAACCGGACGCGGATCACGCGTTTTCGGCTACGGGCCCGCTGTCTTCATCAAACGTCGTAGGGGATAATCCGGAGGTGACACGCACTTCCGGAAGCGGAGGTGTATTAGCAAGTCATGGCACGAATTCCGGACACCAACGGGGCTGCGCGCAAGGCGGCTAAGGGCGAAAGCGAAGACGAGATGGAGCGCGTCGCGCTGGCCGCGGACTGGGACGATATCAGTGCCGGCCTGCGCAAGGATCTGGGCCATCAGCTGCACAGCCAGTGGATCAAGCCGGTCCAGCTGGGCGAGTTCGACGCCGCCACGGGCACGCTGGCGCTCTACCTCCCCTCCGAATTCGCCGCCGAATGGGTGCGCAAGCATTTCGCCGACCGCCTTTCGCTGGCGTGGAAGATCATGCGCTCCGAGATCAAGACCGTGGCGATCGAGGTCCACCCGAGCCGCAAGCGGATGGCGGACATCTCGCTGGGCGATTCGCGTCGCCCCGCCAATGACGGGCCGGACCTGCGCGTCGTCTCCGATGGCGGGCTCGGCGATCCCGGCTTCAGCAGCGTCGGCCTCGACGCCTCGCTCACCTTCGCCGCCTTCGTCACCGGCGATGCCAACGTGCTGGCGCGCAATGCCGCACAGCGCATGGCCGCGAACGACAAGCCGCAGTTCTCGCCGCTCTACATCAAGGCGGCGACCGGCCAGGGCAAGACGCACCTGTTGCACGCCATCGGCCACCAGTTCCTGGCCGCCCATCCGCGCGCGCGCATCTTCTACTGCAGCGCCGAACGCTTCATGATCGAGTTCGTGCAGGCGCTGAAGCAGAACCGGATGATCGAGTTCAAGACCCGGCTGCGCGGGTTCGACCTGCTGCTGGTGGACGATCTGCAGTTCATCATCGGCAAGGCCAGCGCGCAGGAAGAACTGCTGTATACGATCGACCACCTGCTGGCCGAGGGCAAGCGTCTGGTCTTCGCCGCCGACCGCGCACCGCAGGCGCTCGACAGCGTGGAACCGCGCCTGCTCAGCCGCCTGTCGATGGGGCTGGTGGCGGACATCCAGCCTGCCGACATGGAACTGCGCCGCTCGATCCTCGAATCCAAGCTGACCCGCTTCGCGCCGCTGGCCGTGCCCGACGACGTGATCGACTTCCTGGCCCGCACCATCACCCGCAACGTGCGCGAGCTGGTCGGCGGCCTCAACAAGCTGATCGCCTATGCCCAGCTGACCGGCCAGCCGGTCTCGCTGCAGCTGGCCGAGGAACAGCTGACCGATATCCTGTCGGCCAACCGTCGCCGGATCACGATCGACGAGATCCAGCGCACCGTGTGCCAGTTCTATCGCATCGACCGCTCCGAGATGAGCAGCAAGCGCCGCACGCGTGCGGTGGTCCGCCCCCGTCAGGTTGCCATGTACCTCTCCAAGGTGCTCACGCCGCGCAGCTACCCCGAAATCGGGCGCAAATTCGGCGGGCGCGACCACTCGACCGTGATCCACGCGGTCAAGCTGATCGAAGACCTGCGCACGCGCGATGCGGACATGGATGGCGACGTGCGCAGCCTGCTGCGCCAGCTGGAAAGCTGATCGCCCGGCGCACAGCCGATCGACAATTTGCACACCGGTTGTCGGCAGACCGTTCCACAGGTCTGTCGACACTTGGCGCACAGGCTGCCAACAGCTTTCCCATGCCCGATCCCCAGACCTGTGAAGTGCGAGTCGATCTCCCCGCTACACTCGCAACGGCGCTGCTGCGCGCCCTGCGGGGGCATTGCCCGCGCTGCGATGGTGCGCCGCTGTTTCGCAAGTGGCTCAAGCCGGTCGAAACCTGTGCGCATTGCGGACAGGACTGGTCGCTGCAGCAGGCGGACGATTTTCCCGCCTATATCGGCATCTTCGTGGTCGGACACCTGCTGGCGCCCGTCGTCATCGCGATGATCGGTAGCTACGGCATGTCCGCCTGGCTGACGCTCGCGATCATCCTGCCGGTGGCCGTCGCCATGCTGATCGCGATGCTGCAGCCGGTGAAGGGCGGCGTCATCGCGTTCCTCTGGTGGTTCGGAATCGGCGCGTTCAAGCAGGAACGGCGCCTTCCCGCGGACGATGCGCAGGACCGCGAATAGTGCTCCCTCCCGAGCGGCTCGAACGTTTTGCGCGCCACATCGTGCTGCCCGAGGTCGGCGGCGCGGGGCAGGCGGCGCTGGCGTGCCGGCACGTGGTGCTGGTGGGGCTCGGCGGGATCGGCAGCCCCGCGCTGCAATATCTCGCAGGGGCCGGCGTGGGCCGCTTCACGCTGATCGACGACGGCGATGTGGAGCTCTCCAACCTGCAACGCCAGACGATCTACACCACCCGCGATATCGGCCATGCCAAGGCGGTCGCCGCGCGCCGCTGGCTGGCCAATTTCGACAATGCGATCTCCGCCGAGGTGTATGACAACCGGATCGGGGCAGAGAATGCCGCGAGGCTGATGGCCGGTGCGGACCTCGTACTGGACGGGACGGACAATTTCGCCACCCGGCTCGCCGTGTCGGATGCCTGCGTGGCGAACGGCCTGCCGCTGCTGTCCGCCGCGGTGGGCCGCTTCCAGGGGCAGGTCGGCGCGTTTGCGGGGCATCTGCCCGACCAGCCCTGCTACCGCTGCTTCGTGGGCGATGCCTTCGATGCCGACGATTGCGACACCTGCGCCGAGGACGGGGTGCTGGGCGCGATGGTCGGCTGGGTCGGCAGCTTCGCCGCGATGCAGGCGATCCGCGTGCTGCTCGACGGCGCGAGCGCTCTCGGCGATCCGCAGTGGGGCAAGCTGCACCTGATGGACGGGCTCCGTGCGGAAATGCGTTCGCTGACGATAGCGAAGGACCCGGGTTGTTCGGGGTGTGGTCTAAACAATCCATAATGGACCAATGCAGCTCCGGACCCGGCCCGGTTTCGCTTTCTCTCGATCACGATTCGCGGGATGCTCGCAGAGCGCAAAAGGAAGTGCGCGGGAAACCTCGAAGCATTGAGGGAGCGAGCGGAAATGATTGCGAACCTGTTGAATCTCCTCAGGCCATCCGGACTGCTGGGCAGAATCGGCTTCGATCCTTGCCCTCGGTGCAACGGCACCGGCACGCCGACCATGTGGCTCGTGCGGGGGAACCGGCGAGTGGCTCTAGCGAGAGCGGGGTCGAACAATTGGAGACTGGGCGGGCATTCAGCCAGCCGGCCTTCTCGTATCACCGGCCGCCCAGCACCTCGTCCACCCACGCGGGCACCAGTTCGCCCGCGCGCCCCTGGCGCGATTCGTCGAACCAGTGCGAGCCCTCGCTGCGCTCCAGATTGAGCTCCAGCGTGCGTGCGCCGTAAGCCGCCGCTTCCTGCACGAAGCCCGCTGCGGGATAGACCGCGCCGCTGGTGCCGATCGAGACGAAGAGATCCGCCCTCGCCAGCGCCTCGTAGATTCGCGGCATCTGGTAGGGCATCTCGCCGAACCACACGACGTCGGGCCGCAGCGCGGGTGCACCGCAGGATGTGCATGGCGGTGCGTCGGACAATGCGCCCTCCCAGCGCGTGCGCGCTCCGCAGGCTCCGCACAGCGCGCTGCGCAGTTCGCCGTGCATATGCAGCACATTTTGCAGGCCCCCACGCTCGTGAAGGTCGTCCACGTTCTGGGTCACGATCAGCAGGCTGTGCGCTTCGTCGTCTGGCCATTCACGCTCCAGCCGCGCCAGCGCCTTGTGCGCCGCATTGGGCTCGACCGAGTCCAGCGCGGCGCGGCGGGCATCGTAGAAGCCCTGCACCAGCGCCGGGTTGCGCGCGAAAGCCTCTGGCGTGGCCACATCCTCTATCCGGTGCTTTTCCCACAATCCGCCCGCGTCGCGGAAGGTGTCGATCCCGCTTTCGGCGGAAATGCCTGCGCCGGTCAGGATGACGATGCTGCGAATGTCTGCCATGAGGCATATCAAGCACGGGCAACAACGGGACTGCAATGGCGGCAATCGGAATTATCGGGCGCGACGGGCGCATGGGGCAGGCCATCGCGGCCGCTATCGAGGAAGGCGGACACACGCTCGCCGGAGCGGTCGACAAGGGCGAGGATGTTGCCGGGCTGGCGGACCGCAGCGATGTGCTGATCGATTTTTCGGCCCCGGCCGCGCTGGAAGGCAACCTGCACGCCGCCATCGGGGCGGGCGTGCCGCTGCTGATCGGGACGACGGGCCTGGGCGAACGTCATCACAGCGCGATCGACGATGCGGCGCGTGCGGTGCCCATCCTGCAGACCGGCAACACCTCGCTCGGCGTGACCATGCTGGCCAGGCTGGTGCGAGAGGCAGCGCAGGCGCTGGGGCCGGACTGGGACGTGGAAATCGTCGAGATGCATCACCGCAGGAAGGTGGACGCCCCATCGGGCACCGCGCTCCTGCTGGGCGAGGCGGCGGCCGAGGCGCGCGGGATCGACCTCGACACCAAGAGCGAGCGCGGGCGCGACGGGATCGCGGGAGAGCGCGAAGAGGGAGCCATCGGCTTTGCCTCGCTACGCGGCGGCACCGTTACCGGGGAACATTCGGTAATCCTCGCCGGGCAGAACGAGCGGATCGTGCTGAGCCACGTGGCCGAGGACCGCGCGCTGTTCGCCCGCGGCGCCCTCACCGGCGGCGCGTGGCTGATCGGCCGCGAACCCGGGCGTTACTCGATGGAGAACGTCCTCGGCCTGTGATGGCCGTGCTTCCCCCGCGACCATGACGAAAGACCAGATCTTCGAATTCTTCCGCCGCCTGGCCGAGGGCAATCCTTCGCCCGAGACGGAGCTGGAATATGGCAATCCCTACCAGCTGCTGGTGGCGGTGACGCTGAGCGCGCAGGCGACCGACGTAGGCGTCAACAAGGCGACGCGCGCGCTGTTCGCGCAAGTGGAAACGCCGCGCCAGATGCTCGATCTGGGTGAGGACGGGCTGAAGGATCACATCAAGACGATCGGGCTGTTCAACTCCAAGGCGAAGAACGTGATTGCGATGGCACGCCTGCTGGTGGACGAACACGATGGCGAGGTGCCGCAAACGCGCGAGCAGCTGGTGACGCTGCCCGGTGTGGGCCGCAAGACCGCCAACGTCGTGCTTAATTGCGCCTTCGGGCAGGAAACCTTCGCGGTCGACACGCACATCTTCCGCGTCGGCAACCGCACCGGCCTCGCCAAGGGCAAGACGCCCGAGGCGGTCGAGGCGAAGCTGGAGAAGCGCGTCCCCGGCCCCTTCCGGCTCCACGCGCACCACTGGCTGATCCTGCACGGGCGCTATGTCTGCAAGGCGCGCACGCCCGAATGCTGGCACTGCGAGGTCGTGGACCTGTGCAGCTTCCGCAAGAAGGTGCTAGAACCGCCCAAGGCGCGTGCTGCGAAAGGCGGCGCGAAATCGACGCGGGAGAGCGAGAGATGAAACGAGTCGCCGTGATTGCGGGCATGCTTGGGATGGCTTCATGTGCGCCCATAGACGAGCCGGACGCCAGCTTCGCGGGCGTGGAGGAGGACACCGATGTGCGTATCCTCGGCGAGCCACGCACCTGCCTGCGCACTGCGAGCATCCGCGACAGCGATATTCGTGACGACCGCACCATCGATTTCGAGATGGCGGGCGGCGATGTCTATCGCGCGCGGTTCGCCCGGCCCTGCCCGGGCCTGCAGGCGCAGGACGGCTTCACCTACTCCACCTCCATCGGGCAGCTGTGCCGGGGCGAGATCATCTACGTGCTGGAGAATTACGGCGGCGAGCTGGAGCGCGGCGCAGGCTGCGCCATGAGCGATTTCACCCCGATCGAATATGTCGACCCGGTCAGCGATGCGCCGCTGACGATGGAGAGGTGAAAGTTAGGGCGTGACGATCAACGACCTCCCCAAGCCGGGCGATCGGCAAGCCATTAATGCCTTCGCACTCGCCTTCAACGGCTATGAATATCACGGCTCTTTTCAAGCTTGCGCGCAGGAAGCAAAAGCCCGGCGCCGGGATTGCATCGAAGCGCTACGAACCGAGCTTTTCTTCGCTCAGCGTGCCGCCAATCATCAAGGCGAGGATTGGATAGTCGCGGTCTACGCCGAGCTACTGCCTCATTTCACGCGCTTGCTCGCATTAAAGTAACCCCTCAAACATCGTCCGCGCTGGCCAGCTCGGCCTTGTCGATCTCGCCCAGCATGGTGGCGGTGGCCACGGTGACGGTCGCATCGCCGGTGACGTTGGTGGCGGTGCGCATCATGTCCATGATCCGGTCCACGCCCGCGACGAAGGCGATGGTTTCCAGCGGCACGCCCACCGCGGTGAAGATCGCGCCCATCATCACCAGCCCGCCGCCCGGAATGCCCGCCGCGCCGATGGAGCCCACGGTCGCCAGCAGTGCGATCATGCCGTAATCCGCCCAGCTCAGGTCCACTCCGAAGATCTGCGCGCCGAACAGCGTCGCCAGCCCCAGGTACATCGCGGTGCCGTCCATATTGATGGTCGATCCCAGCGAGACGATGAAGCTGGAGGTCGGCCGCGTGACGCCCAGATTGCGCTGGGTGCAGCGCAGGGTCACGGGCAGCGTCGCGCTGGAGCTGGCGGTAGAATAGGCCACCGCAATCGCGTCGATCATCCCGCGGAAGAAGCCGATGATCGACACGCGCGAAAGCGCGAGGATGAAGACGTACATCACCACGATGATGAGCACGCAGCCCCCGTAATTGAGCGCAACCAGCTTGCCGAGCGCGGCGACCGCATCGAGCCCCAGCGTGCCGACCACCCATGCGATCAGCGCGAAGACGCCGAAGGGCGTCAGCTCCATGATGACCATGGTGATCTTCTGGAAGATCACGGCGCCTGCATCGAAGGCGCGCGCCACGGCCCCGACCGCGCCTCTGGTGGCCCCCGGCGTGTCGGGGCCCTCGTTATCCTCGTCCCGCTTGGCGAGCAGGATGCCGATACCCACCAGCAGCGAAAAGACGATCAGCGGCAACACGTTGACGTCCGCCATCACCTTCACCGGGCTGACCGGGATCATCGAACGCAGCATCTCGCGCCATTCGAACGGCGCGGGCTCCGGCACCGGCCCCATCTCGATCCCCGATGTGTCGAGGCCGATACCGGGCGCAAAGAAGGTGCCGAGGCCCAGCCCCAGCCACACCGCGATCTGGCCGGTCACGACGAACAGCAGGATGGCGCGCCAGCCCACGCTGCCCAGCTTGCCCAGATCCCCGATCGCGGTCACGCCGGACACCAGGCTGAGGAAGATCAGCGGCACGATCAGCATCTTGATGAAGTCGATGAACAGATCGCCGACGATCTTGATGCTCTCTGCACCCGGCCCCCAGAGATAGCCCGTGACTGCCCCCAGAATCAGCGCGAGCAGTACGCGCGCCCACAACGGGGTCGCAAACCAGGCCTTGAACATCGAAATCCCCCAATAGTCCTCGGCGCGCATAGTGCCGGGACGCGAGAGGCGCGGCAAGTGGGATGAGATCAGCCGTCCAGAGCGGCCCTGGCAATCCGGGTATAGATGCGCGCCAGAACGGAAAGGTCCGCCACCGCGACGGCCTCGTCGCGCTTGTGCATGGTCGCGTTGACGAGGCCGAACTCGATCACGGGGCAGACGCTGCGAAGGAACCGCGCGTCCGACGTGCCGCCGCTGGTGGATGCTTCGGGCGCAACGCCCGTCTCGGCCTCAACTGCCTCGCCGACCATCTGCGAGAACGCGCCCGGCGGCGTCAGGAAAGGCTCGCCAGAGATGACCGGCCGTACATCGACCTGGTGACGCGCGCAGATGGCCGTCACCTTCTCGCTCAGCGAGGCGCCGGAATGGCGGTCGTTGAAGCGGATCGAAAGCCGCGCGCGCGCCTCGCCGGGGATCACGTTGTGCGCCGGATTGCCCACCTCGATATCGGTGATCTCCAGATTGCTCGGCTGGAACCAGTCGGTTCCGTCGTCCAGCGCCAGAGCATCCAGTTCCGCCATCGCGGCGACAAGGCGCGGAATCGGATTGTCGGCCAGGTGCGGGTAGGCGACGTGGCCCTGCGTGCCCTTGGCGCTGAGCCACATGTTGACCGAGCCGCGCCGGCCGATCTTCATCATGTCGCCCAGGCGGTTCACGCTGGTCGGCTCGCCGACCAGGCACAGGTCCGGTGCGTGATCATTGGCGCGCATGAAATCGATCAGCGCACGGGTGCCGTGCAGCGCGGGCCCTTCCTCGTCGCCGGTGATGATGAAGCTGATCGTGCCAGCGTCATGCGGCACATCGGCCACCGCGGCGACCATGCAGGCAATCGCGCCCTTCATATCGACCGCGCCGCGCCCGTACAGCAGGTCGCCTCTGATCTCCGGCTCGAACGCGCCACTCGCCCAGCCCTCGCCCGGCGGCACCACGTCGAGGTGGCCGGCGAATGCGAAGTGCCTGGGCCCTGCTCCCTTACGGATGGCGAACAGGTTCTCGACCGGTGCCTCGTCCGATCCCGCATCACCATTGCCGCGCGTGAACCGGTGTACAGCGAAGCCGAGCGGTTCGAGCATCGCCTGCATCTCGTCGAACACCGCCCCGGTCGCAGGGGTGACGCTGGGCGCGGCGATCAGCCGCTTGGCGAGGTCGAGAACGTCAGTCATGATCGATCCGCTAGCAGGAGTGTTCGCCGATGCCCAAGCTCGATCTCGATGGCATCCCGCAGACCAACGCGACCGGATACCCCGTGCCATTCGATGCCGAGGTGCAGGGCCGCTGGTACCGTCGCCTCGCGCCCGTTGCCGGGCTGACGCGGATGGGGGCGAGCCATGTCGTCCTCAAGCCCGGTGCGTGGTCGAGCCAGCGCCATTGGCACAGCGAGGAAGACGAGCTTGTCGTGATGCTGGCAGGCGAAGCGGTGCTGGTGGAGGATGATGGCGAAACGACTGTGCGCCCCGGCGATATCATCGCGTGGGCGGCGGGGGTCGAAAACGGCCACCACCTCCAGAACCGCAGCGAGGCCGATTGCGTGTTCGTGGCGATCGGCGCGGGAGACAGACAGCAGGATTCGGGCGAGTATCCCGATATCGACATGGTCTTCGACGCCGATGGCTACGCTCGCAAGGACGGCACGCGCTACGCCGCGAAGCGCACGCCGTGAACCTGGCGGTCAGGAGATCGGCACGCTCTCGTACTGCTCGATCACCCATTGCTCGTCCTCGGCGGCAGCGATCCACTGTTGCAGCCAGTCGTGGGTCCAGACCGCCTGCATGTAGCTCTCCGCGAAGCCGGGTACGCCGAAGCCATAGGTGATGAAGCGGCTGACCACGGGCGCGTAGAAGATGTCCGCCGCGCCGAAGGTGCCGAACAGGAACGGGCCCCCGCTGCCGAAGCGCGCACGCGCCTCTGCCCAAAGGCCCAGAATGCGCACCACATCCTGCCGGGTGGCTTCGGAAATCTTCACGTTCTCGTGCCGCACGCGGATGTTCATCGGGCATTCGCGGCGCAGCGAGAGGTAGGAGGAGTGCATTTCGGCGACCATCGCGCGGGCCATGGCGCGCGCGGCATCGTCCTTGGGCCAGAAGCGATCGCGCCCGACCTTGTCGGCCAGGTATTCGAGGATCGCCAGACTGTCCCACACCACGGCGCCCGCCTCGTCATCGCCGTCCCACAGCACCGGCACCTTGCCGGAAGACGGCGTCAGATCGCCCTCGCCCTTCTTCAGCGCATCCCAGTCCTCGCCGAACAGCGGCACCAGGATTTCCTCGAAGGAGAGGCCCGCCTGCTTGCAGGCGAGCCAGCCGCGCAGGCTCCAGCTCGAATAGTTCTTGTTGCCGATAATGAGTTTCATGGGTGTGTCCGGCGCAGCCTTCCTGGGTCAGGGCGAGCGATTAAGGCGCGGGCAGCGCACTGTCGAGCGCAGCCTAGGGCGTCAGCGCATCGGCCACCACGGCAGCACGAAGCGCGGCGATGCCCTGTCCCTTTTCGGCACTGGTGAGGTGGACTTCCGGATAGGCCGCCGGGTGCTTCTTCGCCTCGGCCGCAACCTTGTCGTGCATTGCCTCGAGCGCGCTGGCCTTGATCTTGTCACTCTTGGTCAGGACGATGCGATAGCCGACGGCCGCCTCGTCGAGCATCTTCATCATCGCGCGGTCGGTGTCCTTCAGGCCGTGGCGGCTGTCCACCAGCACCAGCGTGCGCGTAAGGACGGAACGACCGCGCAGGTAGGTACGCACCAGCCCCTGCCATTTCTCGACCACGCTCTTGGGCGCCTTGGCGAAGCCGTAACCCGGCATGTCGACCAGCCGGAACTGCGTGGGCTCGCCCACCTCGAAGAAGTTCAGTTCCTGCGTGCGGCCCGGCGTGACGGAGGCGCGCGCGATCCCCTTGCGCATGGTCAGCGCGTTCAGCAGCGAGCTCTTGCCCACGTTGGAACGCCCGCACAGCGCCACTTCGGGCACGGTCGGATCGGGCAGGAATTTCAGCTGCGGGGCGGAAAGCAGGAATTCCACCCGGCCGGAAACCATGCGCGCCGCGGCGACTTCCTCCGGCGTCTGCGGGCCAGGCGCGCTCACGCCCCTTCCTGCGCCTTCTGTGCCTTTTCCGCCTTTTCCTTCTCGGCCGCTGCCTTGAGCTGGGGATGCTTGGAATACAGATACTTCTGCTGCGCCAGCGTCAGCAGGTTGGACGTGTTCCAGTACAGCAGCAGGCCGGCGGCAAACGGCGCCATGACGAACATCAGCACCCACGGCATGATCGAGAAGACCTGTTGCTGCACCGGGTCCATCGTGCTCGGGTTGAGGCGGAAGGTCAGCCACATGGTGAAGCCGAGCAGCAGCGCCAGCGGGCCGAGCGCCAGGAAGCCCGGCACATCGTAGGGCAGCAGGCCGAACAGGTTGAGGACATGCGCCGGATCGGGCGCGGACAGATCCTCGATCCACAGCACGAAGGGCTGATGGCGCATCTCGATCGCGAGGATCAGCACCTTGTAGAGCGCGAAGAAGACAGGGATCTGAAGGAGCATGGGGAGGCACCCGGCCACCGGATTGACGCCCTTCTCCTTGAACAGCTTCTGCATTTCCTGCTGCTGCTTGACCTTGTCGTCCTTGTGCTTCTCCTGCAGCTTTTTCATGTCCGGCTGGATCGCCTTCATGCTCGCCATGCTGGAAAAGCCCTTCTGGGCGATGGGGAACATCAGGCCGCGCACCACGCAGGTGAGCAGGATGATCGCGACGCCGAAATTGCCGACGACGGAGAAGATCTGGCGCAGCAGCCACAGGATCGGCTTTTCGAACCAGCGGAACCAGCCCCAGTCGATCGCCAGGCCGAACTGCGCGATGCCCGCATCCTGATAGGCATCGAGCACGCCGCTTTCCTTGGCCCCGGCGAAGAGCTGCGAGCTGCGCGTGATCTGCCGCCCCGGGCGAAGCGTAACGGGATCGTAGATCAGGTCCGCGCGGAACAGGTCGTTTCCGAGCGAACGGAAGCCGGTATCGGGTGAGGAACCCGCTTCGGGCACCAGCGCGCCTAGCCAGTAGATATCGGTGAAGCCGAGCCACGCGGCCTGCCCTTCGCCCGAAACCGGACCGTCCTCCGCCAGGTCCTCGTAGTCGACCCCATAATCGACCGTACCGCCGAAGGTGCCGATCGGGCCCGAATGGGAAATCCAGGTGCTCTTGCTCGCGGTCAGGCTGGTGCGGGTGATGGTGGCGAAGGGGGATACGACCACCGGGCCCTCGCCGTAGTTGGCCACGGTCTGTTCGGCGGTGATCATGTAATTATCGTCGATCGACAGGCGGATGCGGAACCGCTGCCCCTCGTCATTGTCCCACCGCAGGTCCACCGGATTGCCGGGCGACAGCGTGTCGCTGCTGGCCTGCCACACGGTTTTCGCGTCCGGCAGCTGTGTGCCATCGCCCACGAAGCCGAACTGCGCGAAATTCTGGATCGGCGTGCCGGCGGGCGCGAACAGCTGCACGGGGCCGCTGTCTTCATCCACCGTCGCGCGGTGATCCTTCAGTTCGATATCGTCGACCCGCGCGCCGACGAGGTTGATCGAGCCTTCGACGCGCGGTGCGTCGATCGCCACACGATTGCCGGATGCCAGCGCTTCGTCGAGGTCCACCGCCTGCTGCGCCACGCTGGGCGCGACGCCAGTTTCATTGGCGATTTCCTGTGCGGCGCGCTGCTCGGGCGTGGTCGCGCGCTCGGCCTGCTCGCTCTCGGGCGGCGCCGGATAGAAATAGCTGATCGCCGAATCGTACAGCAGGATCATGAGGCCGCACAGGACCACGGCGAAGATGAGGTTGCGCTGGTTGTCCAAGATTCGTGCGATCCTGCTGTTCTTAAAACGTCTTGCGGTGATGCGGGCTGGATTCAGGGAACCGGATCATGGCCGTGCCCACCCCATGGATGGCAGCGCATTATACGCTTGAAGCCCAGCCATCCACCCTTGATTGGACCGTGCTTTTCGATCGCTTCGATGGCGTATTGCGAGCAGCTGGGCTGGAAGCGGCAACTCGAAGGCAGGATCAGGCTGGGGCCCAGCTGCCAGCCGCGAATCGCCAGTACCATCACGCGTTTCACGGGGCTCATCGGCTGCGCTTCCTGCGTGGCGGCCGTCCGCGCTGGCCTTCGCCGCGCGCCGCCCGGCCCAGCGCCGTCGCCAGTTCTTCGGAAAGCTTGGCAAAGTCCCGCTCGACCCCGCCCTCGCGACCGATCAGCACATGATCGTGATCGGGCAGGCCGAGTGCGGGCAGGTGCTGCCACAACAACTCGCGGAAGCGGCGTTTCATGCGGTTGCGGACCACCGCATTGCCGATCTTCTTGGTGACGGTGATGCCGTAGCGCACGCCGTGCCCCTCGTTCGGGCTGGCGAGCAGCACGAACCCGGGCATGGGCACGCGCAGGCCCCGATTCGCCGCAAGGAAATCGGCACGCGCGGTCATCACGTTCCGTGCGGTAATCCGCCGGTCGACGCCGGGGAACGGAGGAGCGGGCGCGCTCATGTCGGTTAAATAGGCAAACGGGCCCCGAAAGTGGAGCCCGCAAGCATTGTCGATGCCGCTGCCGGCAGGGCCGGACAGCCCTGCCTGCGATGCAAGCCTATGGAATTACGCGCAGAGCTTCTTGCGGCCACGCTTGCGGCGGGCGGCGAGAACCTTGCGGCCGCCAGTGGTGGCCTTGCGTGCGAAGAAGCCGTGGCGACGCGCACGAACGAGATTGCTGGGCTGGAAAGTCCGCTTCATGATATCCTCGAAATCTGGATCGGCGGGCTGCGCTGTGCGCGGCACCCACCTGTATTTCCCGGCCCGCAGGCCGGAACCTCAAGCGCGCGCCATTACTGGCTCGCTCCGGTCACGTCAAGATACGCGATGCGCGGAGCATCGCCTGTCGCCTCGTTGTCGTTCGCCGCATTGCGCAGCGTGCGGGCCATCCAGCCGCGCATTTCCCCGGCATCGAGCCAGCGTGCCCTGGCGTGCGGCGCCTCGTTCGTCATCGCGTAGAAATCGCGCGCGCCATCCGTGCTCATGCCCATTTCGCGGTAGTAGTCGAGGTAATAGCGGTGTTCGGGTGCCCCCGCCGGGAAATCATCTGCCTCGCGCCCGCGATTGTCGCGCCAGCTGTGCACCGCGAAGCGCGCGCCGTCTTCCACCTCGCGCCGTGCACCCGCCAGGAACAGCTCCACCGCGCCCGAGCGGACCGAGCCGCCCTGAGGGACGCGGGTGGTCAGCCCGGCGGCGCGAATCATGCGGCCCACAGCAAGATTGGCCCGGTCGTTCTCCGTACCCGGGGCCTCGACCAGGTCCAGCGTGCGAAGCTGCGGGTAGGCGCGCAGCAAAGCGGCGAACTGTGCAGGCGTGGCGGAAGTGGTGGTTCCCACCAGCACGGCCCGCGTCGGATCGACCACGCGGAACGGGCCATAGGCGGCAAGCGCCGTGGGTGCGCTGGCGCGGAAGGAGGAGATGGCGCGGTCCGCCGTCGGATAGGCGATGCGCGGCGATGCGTAGTCGTCGCTTTCGGCCTCGAAATGCTGGTCGACCGGCTCGCTGTCGTGGAAGCGCGGGTCGCTCTCGTCGATCCATTCTTCGGTAATAGTGACTTTCACAAGCCAACCCTCGGCCTGGAGGGGGGTGGGTACCAGGCCGAGGGTGGTCGCAAGTGCGAGGAGAAGGGAAGTGTACCAGCGCACCGGCAGCGTTTTGCCGCCCGCGCCTTACCATTGCCCCACCGAGAATGGTTGCCGGGCCGGTAACACTTTGTGCGCCGCTGAAAACATGCGGAAAACTGCGAACTCGACAATCGCGGGCGGACCCGGCAAGGTTTTGCCGCAAGGCAAGGCTGCGGGGGGAGCCTGTTCATGGTCGCTACTGTTCGCACGGTTGCCTATCTCGGGCTGGAGGCGCGCGCCGTGGAGGTGCAGTGCCAGCTCGCCGCGGGCCTTCCGCGCTTCAGTGTCGTCGGCCTGCCCGACAAGGCGGTGAGCGAGAGCCGCGAGCGGGTGCAGGCAGCGCTCGCCGCGATGGGCCTCGCGCTGCCGCCCAAGCGGATCACGGTCAACCTCTCGCCCGCCGACCTGCCCAAGGACGGATCGCATTACGACCTGCCGATCGCGCTCGCGCTGCTGGCCGCGATGGGCGTGGCGGACCGGGAGCAGCTGGCGGACTTCGTCGCGGTGGGCGAACTCGCGCTCGACGGGCGGATTGTCGGCTCGCCCGGCGTTCTGCTCGCCGCGATGCATGCCAGCGAAGCCGAGTGCGGGCTGATCTGCCCCGCCATTCAGGGGGCGGAGGCGCGCTGGGCGAGCGGCATCCCGGTGATCGCGGCGCCCGATCTGGTCAGCCTGCTCAACCACCTCAAGGGCACGCAGCAGCTGAGCGAACCGCAGCTTGGCACGGTCGAGGAGGCCTCACCCGGCCCCGACCTCAGGCAGGTGAAGGGTCAGGAGAGCGCCAAGCGCGCGCTCGAGATCGCGGCGGCGGGCGGCCACAACCTGCTGATGAGCGGGCCGCCGGGTGCGGGCAAGAGCCTGCTCGCCGCGTGCCTGCCCGGCATCCTCCCCCCGCTCTCCCCGGCCGAGGCGCTGGAGGTGAGCATGGTGCAGTCGGTCGCCGGGCTGCTGGAGGGCGGGCGCATCAGCCGCGCGCGGCCATTCCGTGCGCCGCACCATTCGGCGAGCATGGCGGCGCTGACCGGCGGCGGGCTGAAGGTGCGACCCGGCGAAGTCTCCCTCGCGCATCTGGGCGTGCTGTTCCTCGACGAACTGCCCGAGTTCCAGCGGCCCGTTCTCGATTCACTGAGACAACCGCTGGAGACGGGCAAGGTCGACGTCGCGCGCGCCAATGCGCATGTCAGCTACCCGGCGCGGGTGCAGCTGATCGCGGCGATGAACCCGTGCCGCTGCGGCCACCTGGGCGATCCCTCGCTCGCCTGCGGCCGCGCTCCGAAGTGCGCCGCCGACTACCAGAGCAAGGTCAGCGGGCCGATGCTCGACCGGATCGACCTGCATGTGGAAGTGGAGCCGGTCAGCGCCGCCGACCTCGCCCTGCCCCCGCCTGCCGAGGGGAGCGCCGAGGTCGCTGCGCGGGTCGCCGCAGCGCGCGCGGTTCAGGCAGCCCGCGAGGCGGAGAGCGGCGCGCGCACCAATGCCGAGCTCGACGGCGACATGCTCGAACGCTTCGCCACCCCCGACGAGGCGGGGCGCACGCTGCTGATGCAGGCGGCGGAGAGGATGCGCCTCTCGGCGCGCTCCTATGTACGGATGCTGAGGGTAGCGCGGACGGTGGCGGACCTTGGCGGAGCGGAGCAGGTCGGCCGCGTGCACGTGGCCGAAGCGCTGAGCTACCGGCGGCAGGCGCCGAGGGCGTGATGGCGGGGCTGGATCGAGGAGGACTACGATGAAAAAGCTTGGACCTGGCCTTTTCTGGGCATCGATACTGGTCGCCGTGTTCGTTCTGCTATGGGCGCTGAGCTACGGGATCGCGGGATTCCTCGGCATCGACAGTCTTGGCTGCACGCCCGGCGACCGGGCATGCTTCGATTTACGCGCGGTCGACCTGCCCATCCTCGCCCTGCGGCTTGAGGCGGTAGGAATTGCCAGCTCGCTCATCGCGACCTTCGCACTGGCAGTGACCGTGGTCTTCAGCGCCCGCGCGACGAAAGCGGCGACGGAAGCCTCCCGCGCGGCGGCGCATTCGATGGAACATCTCGACTACTATTCATCACTCGAGTTCAGGCCCTATCTCGTCTCGGGCAACGTGACGCAGGAATGGGACAAGGCCAGCAACGGAGCGATCGCCAGACTGCGCTATGGGGTGGAGATCAAGAACACCGGCAAGACACCCGCACGCCGCGTAATCGCACAGGTGGACAGCGACCTATTCGATACCCCCGTCCGGCACGACTGGACGTTCCCCTATTCGCAGAAGAACCACGCCACTCTGATGATAGGTCCCGGCCTCTCCATCATCCAGAATGGCCGCTGGTTCTCGCACGACGAGATCCGTGAAGTGATCGACAAGAAGAAGCGGATGCATATCTGGGGCTGGGTCGAATACCAGGGCTTTCGCTACGGCGAACGCTATCGGACCGAGTTTCACTATACGGTCCTGCTGAGCGGAGACAGCCACACCGAGGGGGCGCTGTACCGGACGGCGCATCTGGGCGAAGGGCACAACGGCATGGACGAGACCTGCAAGCGTTCGACCCTGTCGCTGTTCACTACCGAGGGGCCGCTCAAATTCCGGAACGACCAGTATTCCACCAAGGACGATGGGTGATCTAAACCCGAGCGTGACCGGCAGCCAGCGCAGAAGTGTCTGAAAGCGCTGGGCCTGACACACCTGACACATTGTCTAAGCAAGAAAAGGCTCCGGGCCCGATGGCGAGGACTTCCGGGGCGGATCGACGGTTTGAAAGAGCGCTGTCCGGGTTAGCGCGGTGGGGGCGTGTAGGACAGAGAGGCAATTGTGACGCGTTTGCCTACATCGGTATTTTTCTCCAGGTCTCCGCGAAGACAATCGAAACAAGAAAGCCAATCGTCGACTACGCTGGCGATATGCGAAGTGGGTTTTTCGCTATCTTGTCTGGTATTCCGTTTTTGCCGCAATCATCGTTGTATTGGCGGGGTTCAGTATTGGTGGCCTCACTCTGCCTGACATCGTTCTCGGGGCGCTGGTTGGCAGCACTGCGGTGAGCGCCATTGGGTTAGTAGCTGCCGTAGTCTCGGGCCTGTTCAAAGCGCGTTAGCTCTGCTTTCGAAATTCGCCCCTAAAACAACCCCGCCGTAAACCCGAGATACGCGCAGTAGGCCGCCACCAGCGCCGCGCCCTCCCAGCGGGACAGGCGCGCTCCGGTCCAGGCCAGCGCCATCACCGCCAGCGACACGCCGATCAGGATCGGCAGGTCGAAGCGCACCAGCGTTTCCGGCACCGGGGTCGGGGCAATCGCTCCGGTCACGCCGCCGATGAAGAACACGTTGTAGATGTTCGAACCGAGCACGTTGCCCAGCGCCACTTCCGACTGCTTGCGGAGCGCCGCCACGGCAGACGTGACGAGTTCGGGCAGCGAGGTGCCCACGGCCACGATGGTCAGGCCCACGAGCGTTTCCGACATGCCGAATTCGATGGCCAGGTCTACCGCGGCACCCACCAGAAGCGTTCCGCCCCCGACAATGCAGCCCAGCCCCGCCAGCAGGAAGAAGAGCGAGAGGCCCCACCCGGCCGATGGGCTCTCCCCCGGCTTCAGCGCGGGGTCGATGCCCTCCAGCGCCTCGGCCTTCTCCAGCGCGGCGCTGTGGCCGACGGCGGCCTTTTCCTGCCGGTATGCCAGAAAAAGATAGCCGAGCATCGCCGCGATCAGCACCACGCCCGCCGCCCTGCCGAGCCCGGTCGTCATGCCGATGGCGAGCAGCGCAACCGCCGCCAGCACGCCGATCCCGCCATCGCGCCACAGCGTGCCCCGGGCGACCGCAATCGGCGCCAGAAGCGCCGCAACGCCCAGAATCAGCAAGCTGTTGGCGATGTTCGAGCCCACGATATTGCCCAGCGCGATCCCCGGCGATCCGGAGAGCGCCGCCTGCAGGCTCGCGGCGAGCTCGGGCATGGAGGTGCCCATGCCCACGATGGTCAGACCGATCATCAGCGGCGACACGCCCAGCTTGCCCGCAACGGCGACGGCGCCGCGCACCAGCAGCTCGCCGCCGATGACGAGCAGGACGAGCCCACCCAGAAGCACGAGTATTGTCATGGCCAGAAATCCAGCAGGACGCGCAGCCCCCCCAGCAGGGCGGCGGCGGCGGTTGCCTTGGCTGCCCTCGCATTGAGGATCTGCGCACGGTTGAGGGCGACCACGAGGCGGTTGATATCCGCGTGGTCGAAGGTTTCGTGCTTGCTCACCCGGCGCACCCGCTTGCCGCTGGCGCGCAGCCAGAACCACGCGGACAGCACCGCCGCGACGACGATCAGCGCGTCGAGCAGATAGATCGCGAACTGGAGCATGCTACGCCTCGCCCCCGCGTGGCAGGCGCGGTGCGGCAACATGCTGCACGCTCGTCGATCGTTCGAGGCAAAGTGACATGAAGAGAGCCAGGGTTACGCAAGAGACTGCGTTCCGACATCACGAGCGCGCCATGCGCTCGCCAGAGGGGCCCGGTAACGTGTGTGCGAAATACACCCGGTCCGGGCGGCAGGCAACAGGTTTTGCGCTTCGACAGCGCGCCGGTCCTCGCCCCCCGCCGCCCGGGAACGTCCCCCGCGCCCCCGCGCTTGATCGCCATACCTTCCAGCAGCGAGGCACTATTACGATGGGCTTTCTCAAGAACGGCGAATGGCACGACGAATGGGCGCATAACGACGAGGACTCGGGCGAGTTCGAGCGGGACGAGAGCGCGTTTCGCAACTGGATCACGCCCGATGGTTCGCCCGGCCCCACGGGCGAGGGTGGGTTCAAGGCGGAACCCGGTCGCTATCGCCTCTATATCAGCCTCGCCTGCCCCTGGGCGCACCGCGCCAATGCCGCGCGGCACCTGAAGGGTCTGACGGACCAGATCGAGCTGGTGGTGGTCCACTGGCTGATGAAGGAAGGCGGCTGGTCCTTCCGCGAGGGGTCTTGCGTCACGCCCGATCCGGTGATGGGCGCGGACCATCTCCACCAGGTCTACACCCGCGCCAAGCCCGACTATTCGGGCCACGTCACCGTGCCGGTGCTGTGGGACACGAAGAACCAGACCATCGTGAACAACGAGAGCGCGGATATCCTGCGGATGCTCGGCAGCGCGTTCGACCGGTGCGGCGCGAACGACCTGGACCTGTATCCCGAAGGCCACCGCGACGAGATCGATGCGCTGAACGACCGGGTCTACGACGCGGTGAACAACGGGGTCTACAAGGCGGGTTTCGCGACCTCGCAGGAGGCGTACGAGAAGGCGGTCGGCCCGCTGTTCGAAGTGCTCGATGAGCTGGAAGAGCGGCTGGAGGGCCGCGAGTGGCTGGTGGGCGAGCAGTTGACCGAGGCGGATATCCGCCTGTGGACCACGCTGATCCGCTTCGACCCGGTCTATCACACCCATTTCAAGTGCAACGTGCGCCGGATCGCCGACTATCCCAATCTCGCCGCCCTCACGCGCCGGATCCTCGCGCTCGACGGGATGGAGCAGACCGTCAATTTCGAGCACATTCGGCATCACTATTACGAGAGCCACGAGCGCATCAATCCGTACGGCATCGTGCCCGCCGGACCCGAACCGCTGGTGCCGGGGGCCTGAGCGGGCACGCTCGACGCGCGAGGGCAACGCCGATAGTCAGCCGTCCGGAGAAAGGATGCCCATGACCCAGCCCCCTGATCGACCGGTGACCCTTTGGGGCCTGCCCCACTCGCTCTATACCGGCCGCGCGCGCGCTTACCTGCGCAAACAGCGCGTCGCCTATGTCGAGCGCCCGCCGACCGATCCCGGTTTCGCTGAGCGGGTGATGCCCGCGATCGGGCGCGCGATCATTCCGGTGGTGGAGCTGCCCGATGGCACCGTCATCCAGGACACGGTCGATATCATCGATCATTTCGAGGGCGAGGATACGCCGCCCGTGCCCCACCCCGCCTACCCCGGCGATGCGCGGCTGCTGGCGCTGGCGCACCTGTTCGAACTCTATGCGGTTGTCGGGCTGACGCGCCACGCGATGCATTACCGCTGGAGCTATCTGGCCGAGCAGGAGGCGTTCCTGCGCGATGCCTTCGCCACCGGCGGCGATGCGGAGCGCGCCGAGGCGACGATGGCGCGGATGCACTCCTACCTGCCGATGCTGGGCGTCGATCCCGCGACGATTCCCGCGATCGAGGAGAGCTACCGCGAACTGCTTGCCAACCTCGAAGCGCATTTCGCGGCCTATCCCTTCCTGCTGGGCGCCACGCCGAGCATCGCCGACTACGCAATGTTCGGCCCGCTCTTCGCGCATCTCGGGCGCGATCCGGTGCCGCTGGGGATCATGCAGCGCGAGGCACCGCGCGTGTTCCGCTGGGTCGAGCGGATGCATGCCCCCGACCTCGACTCCGTCGACTTCGCGCAGCCCGCGCCCGCGTTTCCCGAGGACGGCCTGCCCGATACGCTTCCGCCGCTGCTCGCGCAGATCGCGCGCGAGCTGGTGCCCGACATGACCGACCGGCTCGCCTTCCTGCGCGATTATGTGGCCGAGCATCAGCCGCAACCGGGAGCCCCCGTGACCGACAAGCCGCACCGCCGCGTGATCGGCCAGGTCGACACCTCGTTCCGCGGGGTCGACTACACGGGCGGCGTGCAGCCCTATACGGTCTTCCTGTGGCAGCGACTGATCGACGCGGGCCGCCACCCTGCGGCGACAGCGCTGTTCGCCGCGCACGAGCTGACGCCGCTGGTGGAGGTGGAACTGCCGATCCGCGTAGCGCGACGGGACAATATCGAGGTGTGGGCCTGAGCATGCCGGCCCGGCGGCGGTCGGAAAACCTGACAGGATTTGTAACTGGAGCGCACGCGCACGCCGATTAGGCTGCCCGGTCATTGTCCACCGGGAGTCTTTTCGCATGAGCATCGCCCCAACCCTCGCGCTCGCCATTTCGCCGCTTGCATTGCTGCAGAGCGTCACCCTCGTCGACGGGCCGGAGGCCGATGCAGCGGGCCTTGCCGCCGACTATGGCAGCGGCGTGTGCCGGATCAGCGTGTTCGGCAAGGATGCCGACGGCGAGCAGATCCGCGCCGAGTTCTCTCGCCGTCTGCGCGACGGAAATCTGAGCGTTTCGCTCTACGGCCCGTTCATCCGGCACTTCCGCGATGCCGATCCGAACGCGAATTTCCCCGTGACGGTCGCGTTCGACACGGGCAGCAGCGCTCCTTCGCGCTCGGGCGGGTACGATGTCGGCGGGTTTCGCGAATCCGCGTGGGGAGGCTGGGGCCCCGGTGCAGCGTCCGACGCGACCTACGCGGCGCTGAAGGGTGCCAGCTCCTTCACGGTCCAGATGGATGGCAACAGCTATGGCCCGTTCACCTGGACGGGCACGGGTGCGGTGTGGCGCGCGCTGGATGCCTGCGAAACCGAGAACAGCTGATGCGCACGCGGCTGACCGCGATGAAGGTGGCGGCGTTGCTGATCCCTGTGCTGGCGACATTGCTTGCCGTCATGATCGCCACGGCGGCGGTGCCGGCCGCCGCGCAGGACGCACCGACCGGCGCGAAGGCGGAGTGGCTGGCCAGCCGCGACGCATGCAGCGCAAGCAACCGCGCGGCGTGCGACCGGGCCGTGGAGCTTGCCGCGCAGCTGTTCGAGCGGACCGACCGCGATCTCGCAACCACATGGATGAAAGCATGTTCGGCGGGCGACATGGACCGTTGCGAGATCGGCTATCGCCGGTTCAAGAACACCAGCTTCGAAGGTGACGACCGCCCGATCTCGCACATGTTCGCGCGCATTTCCTGCTTTGGCGGGATGTACGATCTGTGCCGCCCGTGGGACGATTTCGAAACCACCGACCGCGCCAGGCGCGCGATCGTGATGGCCGATGTGTGCATGCTGGGTGCCTCGCCCAACACCTGTTACGAGGCGCTGGCCTATTTTAAGAACGAGGAGGGTTTCTACAACGCGATCACCTACGACCTCTCGCAGACGCTGTGCGAACGCTATGAATCCGGCAGCGCGTGCCGCGTCTGGGCGCAGGCGCTGGAGGCGAACTGGGGCTACCGCCGCGCCTGGAAGTACCACAAGATCGCCTGCCGGAAGGGTTTGCAGGAAAGCTGCCCCGATGCCGCGCGCCTGAAGAAACGCGTCGATTATCTCAACCGCCAGCAGCAGGCGGCGGACGAGGCGCGGATGCGCGCGCAGATCGCCACCCAACAGACCAACACCTGGCGATCGCAGGCCAATAATGCAGGCTACACCTCGCCCGGACGCGTGCGCCAGCCGATTACGCCTTTCGGCAGCTCTTCACGCGATATCGCGAACTGGAACCGATATGAAAAGAACCTGTGCCTCGGCAATCCGGTCAACAAATACTGCTAGACCGTCCCGCCAGAGGCGGCGCGGTTCGATGAAAGCGGTGCTGGTCGCGGCGGCGGCTCTGGGCGCATCCGCTACTGGGCCCACGAGCGCGTCCGCGCGCGACCTGCTGCCATCCAATCCCTATGACGCCCGGATCATCGCCGCCAACCGGTGCAATACCGCCGCAAGGCAGGGCGGCTTCGCGCCCATGGTGCTCGACAAGTGCCGCGCCATATACGACGAGACCGTGCGGTTCGAACGCTCCGTGCCGAAGATGACGGCGGCGCAGCGCAACACCCTGATCGTTGCGAAGGGCCTGTCGATGATGACGCTCGCCGGTGGCTATCTCAACCTGGATGGGGTGATGAGCGCGCGCGTTTGCCAGATCATCAGGGTGATCGATCGGTCGTTGGCGGGTTACGACCCGAGCGCGCCCAACGGTCTGGAAAAGCTCCACCAGATGCTGGTCAACACGCGCGACAACGCCGTTCCCAAATGCCGGTCGGGCGGTCACTGGCCCGACTGAACGCCAGTAGGAGCGGCTGCCGTCCAGCGCCGGTACGGCTCGCCTTCGCGCCTATTCCGCCGCCTCACGCGGTTCGTCCAGCGCCAGACCCCCCGCTGTAGGGGCGCCTTCGCGCCGATCCCGCCCGGCTTCGGGCAGGTCCTTGCGTGCGAT
Organism: Citromicrobium sp. UBA3494; assembly: GCA_002377695.1. Classification (GTDB taxonomy): domain Bacteria; phylum Pseudomonadota; class Alphaproteobacteria; order Sphingomonadales; family Sphingomonadaceae; genus Alteriqipengyuania. The sequence goes on from DFQH01000010.1 coordinate 62,747, forward strand.
CATGTTGAGATCGGCGGGGCCCAGGATGCGCCCGTCATGCGCCAGCATCGCCACCGGGCCGATGGGCATCCGGTCCCGTTCGTCCACGATCACCGGGTCCATCCCGACATTCTCCACCCCGTATTTGAGCCCCCAGTGTCGCAGGGAGACCATGGCGGGCAGCAGATCGAAGCCCTTTTCGGTCAGGCAATATTCCACCCGCCTGCGGTCAGCCTCGTCCTGCACCCGGTCGAGAATGCCGTGCTCGACCAGTCGGCTGAGCCGGTTGGACAGAATGTTGCGCGCGATACCCAGCTCGCTGAGGAATTCCTCGAAGTGATGCACGCCGTTGAAGCTGGCGCGCAGGATCATGAAGCTCCACCGCTCGCCCATCACTTCCAGCGCTGCGGGCAGGCCGCAGGCGCTCAGTTCCTTCAGGGGTTCACGAACGTCTGTTCCCATCTCGGTTCTCCGGATCCCGCCAAGCCTACTCCAGATGATGGCGGTCACAAAATTGAAACTGCATTTTCAGTTGCAACTTAAAACGTAGCTGTGTAGGTGGCGATTCGCAACCTAACCTTCGCCGAACCGGACGCCCCCGGTTTCGCGCCAGGAAACACCGACGCAAAGGAGCCCGAGATGACCCTTCCCCAGACCCCGCTTCGCCAGGCCGCAATCGCCGGCATCGCCATGCTCACCACCGCCGTCACCTTCGGCGCCGCATTGTCGCCCGCGCCCGCGATGGCGCGGTCCGGCGTCTATTACCGCGCCACGCTGGAACAGCCGGTGGAGCGCCGCCAGGAAATCATCCGCGGCGGCACCTTCATCTGCTCGGGCACGATCTGCGTGGGCACCCAGGCCCGTTCGCGCCCTGCCAATGTGTGCAAGTCCGTCTCGGAAGAGTTCGGCCCTGTCGCCTCCTTCTCGGTCGCGGGCACGGAGCTCGACGCGGAGGCTCTGGCCGAATGCCGGGCAGAACAGACCGAAGGCTGATCGCGGCCTCTCCGGGCCCGGTCGCCCCCTCCCGACCGGGCCAATCCGGGCGAGCCCTTTCACGGGCAGGCCCAAGCAAAAAGCCCTCCGGCCACAAGGCGCGGAGGGCTTTTTTCGTGCGCATGACGCGCGAGCCGACGACGCGCGGGGCGAACCGCCCGCGCGCATGCCGTGCAACTCAGTCAGCGATGCGGGTCGCCATGGCGGGCATCAGCCCTGGCGGGCCTTCATGCGCTTGTTGGTCTTGTTGATGACATAGGTGCGGCCACGACGGCGAATCACCCGATTGTCGCGGTGGCGCTTCTTGAGCGACTTGAGGCTGTTGCGAATCTTCATGGCATTACCCTGCGAGTAAACTGGACTTTTCAAAAGAAATCGGCACCGGAAGACCATCTCCCGATGCCGTCGTCATTGCGGTGCCATGTATGTTGCATCACGCGAAAGTCAAGCAAATCCCTCCCGTGCGTGGCACGGATTGCAGGCTTCGTGCGTTGGCGCCACAGCACCGCCAATATTGAACAGGAGGCACTTTGTCATGAAGGCCCGCATTGCAATCGCTCTCGCCGCCCTGCCGCTCGCGCTTTCCGCCTGCGCCACGCCGCGCCCGGCCGGCCCCATCGAAGTGACGCGCTTCGTGGATACCGATGCAAGCGCGCAGCTTGGCAATGCGCGCCTGTTCGTCGAAACCGCGCCCGGATCGGGCGAACAGGGCCTTGCACTCACCCCCTACAAGAACGCCGTGGCGCGCGAGCTGGCCGCCTATGGCTATGTCGACGACACCCGCGCCTCCGCCCGCCAGACCGCCAGCGTGAGTGTCGAGCGTTCGACCCTCGAAGACCTCGACCGGCGTGGCCCGGTCAGCGTGGGCGCAGGCGGTTCGACCGGTTCCTACGGCAGCGGCGTGGGGCTGGGCCTTGGTATCAATCTGGGCGGCGGATCGGACGACCGCGTGGTAACACGCATGGAGGTGCGCATTCGCGATTCGCAATCGGGCAGGGTTCTGTGGGAAGGCCGCGCCCTGCTCGATGCGCCCGAAGGATCGCCCCTTGCACAAAACCAGCCAGCCGCCGATGCGCTCGCCGAAGCGCTGTTCCGCGGCTTCCCCGGCAATAACGGCGAAACCATCGAAGTGGAGGTCAATCCTTGAGCAACATCATCATCGACAGCGCATTCGACAGCGGCAACATCGACGTGATGACCGTGAACGAGGCGCGCGCGATGCTGCGCCTGAAGAACGACAAGGACAGCGAATTCAAGCAGTGGTTCCATTTCCGCGTCGCCAATTGCGGCGGACGCGAGCTGGTGCTCAAGATCGCGGGCCTGAACGATACCGCCTATCCGGCGGGCTGGCCGGACTATAACGCCTGCGTCTCCGAAGACCGGGACTTCTGGGGTCGCGCGCCGTCCACCTTCGACAAGGACGAGGAAGGCGGCACCCTCACCATTCGCTTCACGCCGGCAGGCGATCTCGCCTGGTTCGCCTATTTCGCGCCTTTCTCGATGGAACGCCATCACGATCTGGTCGCCATCTCGGCCAGCGCTGAAGGGGTCGAGCATCGCAAGCTGGGCGAAACGCTGGATGGCCGCTCGCTCGATTGCCTCACCATGGGCACGGGCGACGTGCAGACATGGCTCTATGCGCGCCAGCATCCGGGCGAAAGCATGGCCGAATGGTGGATGGAAGGCGCGCTGCAGGTGCTGTGCGATCCGTCGGACACGCTGGGCCGGGCGCTGCGCGAAAAGTGCCGCTTCCACATCGTGCCCAACTGCAACCCCGATGGCAGCGCGCGCGGGCATCTGCGCACCAATGCCAAGGGCGTGAACCTCAACCGCGAATGGGCCGATCCCAGTGCCGAACGGTCCCCCGAAGTGCTGGCGATCCGCAACGCGATGGATGAAACCGGCGTGCATTTCGCCATGGATGTGCACGGCGACGAGGCGATCGACGCGGTGTTCCTGGCAGGGTTCGAAGGCATCCCGAGCTGGAGCGACGAGCATGGCGAGCGCTTCTACCGCTACCAGCGCATCCTAGAACGCCGCTGCCCCGACTTCCAGACCGCAAGGGGCTATCCCAAGTCGGGCCCGGGCAAGGCCAACCTGGCGATCAGCACCAATCAGGTGGCCGACCGCTATGCCGCCACCGCGATGACGCTGGAAATGCCGTTCAAGGACAATGCCGACTACCCCGACGAGGTGCAGGGCTGGAGCCCGGAACGCTCGCGCATGCTGGCGCGCGAATGCCTTGGTGCGCTGCTCGAGTTTCTGGAGAGCGAGGACTAGAACTCCTCCCACCCCTGTGGGTGGGGGAAGTCCGAGCCTAATCCAGATGCGCAGGGCCGAAGCCGTGCGGAAGCAGGTCGGACAGGCGCAGCTCCAGCACCTCTTGCGCGCCCACGCACAGGATCGCCGGGTCGGTCGCGCCCAGCTGCGCAATCTCGTTCAGCACCTGCCGGCAACGGCCGCACGGGGTGATCGGCGCGCCGTCGCCCTTGTCGGCCGGGCCGATCACCGCGACCGCTTCCAGCCCGCCGCGCCGCCCTTCGGCCAGCGCCTTGGCCACCGCGAGCGTTTCCGCACATAGCGAGAGGCCGTAGCTGGCATTCTCCACATTGGTGCCGGTGACGATTGCGCCATCAGCAAAGCGCAGCGCCGCGCCCACGGGATAGTCCGAATAGGGCGCGTAGGCGGTACGTGCGGCATCGCGCGCCGCCGCGATCAGGTCTTCGTTCATCGTGTCGCTCATGGTCTCACCACCGCCCAGGCCATGGGCTCTTCGCTGGCCGGGCCGTTGTAGTTCTCGTTCGCGGTCCAGATCAGCCACGGACGGCCGCCGTAATCGGGTTCGAACCGGGTGCGCACCAGCCACAGGTTGCGTTCGATCCGGCTTGCAATGCCGTGCGCGGCTTCGAACTCGCGCGTCAGCTTGAGGATGGCGGGCTTGCCCGCATGCGCTTCGATCTGGTTGGCGAGGATGGTCAGCTCGCTGCGGACCTGCCCGCTATTGGCGCGCTCCAGGCAATTCTCCCCCGTTTCGACCAGCGCGATTGCAGGGGGCAGCAAAGCCTCGTCGCGCGGAACGATGGTGACGAAATTGGCGGACTGCCCGTCTGCCGGCACGCACGGATCGAACCGGTGGATCGCCCCCACTTCGAGCCCGGCGGCGCGTGCGGCGGCAAGATTGCGACTGAAATCGCCCGCCTGCTCGCCCTCGCCCGCGGTGGCGGGCAGATAGACGAAATCCGCCCCGCTGCCCTTCAGAACCGCGAAGTTCACATCGCCGGTATTCGCCGAAAGATCGGCCCCCTGTTCGGGAAACTCGCTTTCGGGCGGGCGCCATTGCTTGAGGTCCGACCACAGCCACAGCCCCACGCCCAGCGGCGCAAGGATGAGCACCGCGAGCAGCAGCTTGAGCCACAGGGGCCTTCGTGGTTTGCGCGCCATTGCTTCGCCCAGTCCTCAACCGCGGATGTGCAGGACGCAGATCAGTGTGAACAGGCGACGGGCGGTGGCGAAATCGGTTTCCACCTTGCCCTCCAGCCGCTCCACCAGCAGCTCCGCCGCGCGGTTGTGGACGCCACGCCGCGCCATGTCGATCGTCTCGATCTCCTGCGGGGTCGCCTTGCGAATCGCCTGATAGTAGCTGTCGCAGATCGCGAAATAATCGCGGATCGGGCGCTTGAACCGCGCCAGTCCCAGCATGATCGTTTCCAGCTCCTGGCCCTGCGCGTCCGAAATATCGAGCGCGAGCCGGTCGTCCCGCACCGAAAGGCCCAGCGTATAGGGCCCGGTTGCCCCTTTTTCCGCCGAGCGCACCGGCTTGAAGGTGTTCTCCTCGATCAGATCGAAGATCGCCACGCGCCGTTCCTGCTCCACGTCGGCGTTGCGCCAGAGGATCGTCGAATCGTCGAGATCGATGTGGGAGATGCGATGGTCGGCCATGGGTCGGTAAATGCCTTCGCAGAATTTCGGGGGCTGCGGCAAGGCCTGTTGCGCTTGTTCGCCTTTTGCACAGGGGGATGAAAATAATCGCGAGCCGGCCGGCCTTGCAGCTACGCGCGGGTTCGCACATTGAACGGCCAATGTCCGAAGATAGTCTGCTCCTCAAATCATCGCCCACCGGTTCCACGCAGGAAAGCGCGGTGGAAGGCGCGCGCGCCCTGCCTTCCAACGTGGAAGCCGAAGCCGCGTTTCTGGGCGCGATCCTGATCGACAACAGCGTCTACGAGGAACTGCCCAACCCGCTGCGGCCCGAACACTTCTTCGTGCCCGCGCACCAGCAGATCATGGAGCGCTTCCTTGCCATGATGGAGCGTGGGGCCACCGCCAGCCCGGTGACGCTGAAGCCCTATTTCGAAGGCAACGAGCATCTCGAGCAGCTGGGCGGCACCACCTACCTCGCGCGGCTGACGGCGGACGGGCACGGCCTGCTCGCCACCCGCCAGCTGGCCGAGCAGATTTACGACCTCGCACTGCTGCGCGAACTGGTGACGGTGGGCCGCACGCTGGTGACGGGCGCGCTGGATACCTCGGAGACGGTCGAGCCGCTCAAGCAGATCGAGACGGCCGAAAAGGCTCTGTTCGATATCGCCGAAGGCACCAATGTCGGTAACGCGGCGAAATCCTTCGGCATGGCCGCCAAGGAAGCGCTGAAGCAGGCGCAGCGGGCGATGAATTCCGGGCGCGGCCTCTCGGGCCGCACCACCGGGCTTGCGACCATCGACGAAAAGACCGCCGGCCTGCACGATTCGGACCTCGTGATCCTCGCCGGGCGTCCGGGCATGGGCAAGACCTCGCTGGTCACCAACATCGCGTTCAACACCGCCTACGAACACCTGAAGCGCCAGCGCGATGGCGGGCCCGATTCGGGCGGCTGCCCGGTCGCTTTCTTCAGCCTGGAAATGAGCGCGGATCAGCTGGCCACACGTATCCTGTCGGAACAGGCGGAAATTTCGTCGGAGAACCTGCGTTCGGGCGACATTGGCGGGGCCGCCGGTTTCCAGCGGCTGTCCGAGGCAAGCCAGCGGCTGGCCGACCTGCCGCTCTATATCGACGATACGCCCGCGCTCACCATCGACGGCCTGCTGATGCGCGCGCGGCGGCTGAAGCGGAAGAAGGATATCGGCCTGGTCGTGGTCGACTACCTGCAGCTGTTGCAGGGTTCGGCCCGCAGCAAGGACAACCGCGTCAACGAAATCTCCGAGATCAGCCGAGGGCTCAAGACCCTCGCGAAGGACCTCGGCGTGCCGGTGATCGCGCTGTCCCAGCTGAGCCGTGCGGTGGAGCAGCGCGAGGACAAGAAGCCACAGCTGGCGGACCTGCGCGAATCGGGCTCGATCGAGCAGGATGCCGACATGGTGTGGTTCATCTATCGCGGCGAATATTACCACAACCAGGTGAAGCCCGACGCGCCCGACGACAGCAGTACCGAGGAAGCGAAGCTGAAATATCAGCAGTGGCAGGAAAAGCAGATGGAGCTTTCCGGCAGGGCGACGCTGATCGTTGCCAAGCAGCGCCACGGTTCCACCGGCAATGTGCCGCTGCATTTCGAAGGCGAGTACACCAAGTTCACCTCGCCCGCGTACCGCGACTATTCGAGCTACGACGAAGGCTGACGCGCGGCCGCACTGGCAATGCACGCGCGCGGCTTTTTGTTGAAAATCGGGCGCGATGCCTATATAGGGCGCGCTTGATCCCGAAATTCTAGGTCCATGGAGTGCCCCCGCTTATGGCGCGCGTTACCGTTGAAGATTGCGTCGACAAGGTTCCCAACCGCTTCGATCTCGTCCTGCTCGCCGCGGAGCGTGCGCGCGAAATTTCCGGCGGTGCGGAGATCACGCTCGACCGCGACCGCGACAAGAACCCGGTCGTCGCGCTGCGTGAAATCGCGGAGCAGACGGTGAAGCCCAAGGATCTGCAGGAAAGCATGATCACCAACCTGCAGAAGATTCTGCCGGACGACGATGACGAGGTCGATGAAGTCGGCTCGCTCAGCCAGTCG
>DFQH01000010.1:70006-135782 GCA_002377695.1 Citromicrobium sp. UBA3494
AGTCGGCTCGCTCAGCCAGTCGGCCGAGGCGCTGCGGGTAACTGCCGCGACCCCGACCCGCTCCACATCGGTGGGCGGCGATTACGAAGGCTGATCGCAGCACGAAATGCATGCGAAACGGGGCGGACCTCTATCGAGGTGCCGCCCCGTTTTCGTTTCTGCGCAGTCACCAACTGGATATGCCGGTTTTCGGGGCTTTTCGATTGCAAGTCCGGTGCGAATGAAACACTGTCACACCTGCAGGTTCGACCAGGGAGAGCAGAACGCAGATGGCAGTGGTTGCGGTTTACAGCGTCAAGGGCGGGGTCGGCAAAACGACCTTCGCGGCCAACCTTGCGTGGTGTGCCGCGACGCAGTCCAGCAGGCGCACGCTATTGTGGGATCTGGATGCGGCAGGCGGCGCGGGCTTCCTGCTGGGCGTCGACCCCAGGAAGAAAAAGCGCGCCACCAGCGTCATCAGCAAGGAACTGGACCCGGCAAAGCTCATCAGGAAGACCGGCTATCCCCGGCTTGACCTGCTGCCTGCGGATGAATCGATCCGCGCGCTCGACATCCAGCTGGCCGAGATCGGCAAGAAGAACCGCATCGCCAGGCTCACCGCCGATCTGATAAAGGATTACGACCGGCTGGTGCTCGACTGCCCGCCGGTTCTCAACGAGCTGTCCAGCCAGATCGTGCGGGCAGCCGACCTCGTCCTCGTGCCGATCCCGCCCTCGCCCCTGTCCGCCCGCGCACTGGAAATGGTGCAGGAGGAAGTGGAGGCAGCTGGCAAGAAGGCCCCGCCGATCATGCCCGTGTTCTCCATGGTCGATCGCCGCCGCACGCTCCATCGCGAAGCCGTGGCGAACCACCCCGACTGGCCGGTTATCCCTGCGGCAAGCGCGATCGAGCAATGCGCCAGCCAGCAGGCCCCGGTCGGTGCCTTCGCTCCGCGCAGCCCGGCACTGCGCGCGTTCAGGAAGCTCTGGACCGACGTGGAACGCAGGCTCGCCAAGGGTTAGCGGACGATAGACCTAGGCGCCCCGGCCGGTCTTTTCCTGCAACGCGTCGATCCGCTTGGAAGCCTCCGCCTTGCTGAGCGCGGTGTCGAAGGCATCGGGCTGGCCTGCTTCTTCTGCCAGCGTCTTGAGGTAGCTGGCCTGCGCCCCGGTCATCGCTTCATCGCCCGTCGTCCAGTTCTCCGGCGCCTTCTCGGCATTGGACGTCGGCTCGGCCTTGGGGTGTTCGTTGATCGTTTCCATCAGTAGGTCTCCTTGGCTCCCTAACGCGCATCGTTCCCTTTTCGTTCCGGCCGTACGGGCTGGCCTTGCCGGTCGCGCGCGCTATTAACCTGGTCATGCCCGATCCAGTGACGACCAGCCCGGCACCGGCCGATACCGACCCGCCCGAGGGCGCGGCCCCCCCGATCCGCGCGCTGATCATCTTTCTGGCGGGAATGGCGCTGCTGCTGGCGCTCGATCTGGCCGGCGGGCCGACAGGCAGGATCGGGCAGGATCGCGCGGTCCAAAGCGCGCTGTCGGCAGGCGGCGAGGCCCTGCAATCGGTTGCCGATGGCGAGGGAAGCGATGGTTTTGCAGACGACACCCCGGGCGACGAGACGGGCGAGCGTATCGAACGCGCGCGGTCGGCGGCGTTCTTTCTCGAACAGGCGAACCTCGCCTGGCGCCGGGGCGATCCGCGAACCACGCAGCAGATAGAGCGCGAACAGGGCAGCGCCGCGCTGCTCGCCTTCCTGGGCAAGCTGTGGACACTGGGCTGGCTGCTGCTTCCCGTCGGCGCGATCGGCGCCCGGTTTTCCTGCCCGATGATGGATGGCCGCCACCCGCAATGGGCGCTCGTCTTCGGTGCCAGCAGCCTCGGCGTTTCGGCGGGGCTGATCGCGCTCGCGCTCGGCGTGCACGGCCTTGGCGTCTCGGCGCCCTTCGTGCTTGCCCCGCTGGTCACGGCGATCGTGGTGCTCAACGCATGGCTGCTCGGCAAATTTGCGCGGCTCGATCGCGCGGCCACTTTGCTGCGTCTGGCGCCGATCCTCGTGATACTGGCGGCGGCCCTGCTGCTCGCACGTGAAGCGCTGCTGCGGCTCGCCATGCTCGGCTGAGCGGGACGCCAGCTTCTCTCTCGACCACATTCGCGTGGGTGCTAAAGACAGGCCCACGGGGGGCATGACGCATGAGCGATATTCCGGACGCGATCGGTACGGCGAGCGAGGGCGGGCTCTATGCGCAGGCCGTTTCGAGTGAAACGGGCGCGGGCCCGGTGGACGAGACCGGCCATTTCGCGGAGCAGGCCTGCCTCAATTGCGGCACCGAACTGAAGGGCAGCCACTGTCATGCGTGCGGACAGAAGGCGCACCTGCACCGCACGCTGGCCGCAGTGGGCCACGATCTGGTTCACGGCGTGCTGCATCTGGACGGAAAGCTGTGGCACACGCTGCCGCTGCTCGCCCGCGATCCCGGCAAGCTGACCCGCCGCTATATCGACGGGGAGCGTGCCTACTTCGTATCGCCGATGGCGCTGTTCCTGTTCACCGTATTCCTGATGTTCGCCGTGTTCCAGGCGGTCGGGCTGACCGCACCGAGCGATCTGCAGCCCACGAACGCGAGCGAAGTGCGCAACGGCATGGAAGATGCACGCAGCGCACTGGTGGCAGAGCGGGACGACCTGGTGGACGCCCTGGAGAACGCCTCCGGCGCGCAAAGCGTGGCCCTGCGAGAGCGCTTGCGCGGCGTGGAGGACGAGATCGATACGATCGATACGGGCCGCGCAGTGATCTTCGGTGACGATACCGATGAAAGCCGCGCCAACATCTTCGTGGGCGCCGACAGCGGTGGCGCGCTGATGAAGAAGATCGGCAAGAAGTGGCGCGAGAACCCGGGCCTGATGCTCTACAAGCTGCAGGCCAACAGCTACAAGTTCAGCTGGCTGCTGATCCCGCTGTCGCTGCCCTTCGTGTGGCTGCTGTTCGCCTGGAAGCGCCGCTTCAAGGCGTATGACCACGCGGTGTTCGTCACCTATTCACTGTCCTTCATGTCGCTGATGTTCATCGCCCTGTCGCTGCTGGGCAAGGCCGGGCTGGGTGCGACATGGCTGTTCACCATCTTCGCCACCATCGCACCGCTGCACATCTATCGGCAGCTGAGGCAGGCCTATGGCCTGTCGCGCTGGTCCGCCTTGTGGCGACTGCTGGTGCTACTGGTGGCGATCTTCTTCGTGATGCTGATCTTCCTGCAGATCCTGCTGCTGCTCGGCGCGTTCTAGCCGCGCACAAGCAGTCGGAGCAGTTCCGCAGCTACGTCAGTCCGTCCCGTCGAGATCGCCGTCCGTCGGCTGCTCGGCAGCTTCGTCCTCGGCCATTTCGTCGCGCATGTCGGCAGCGCCTTCGCTCACCTTGTCGCTCGCGACGATCGCCGCATCCTCGACCTTTTCCTGCACGACTTCGGCATTGGCTGCCGTGTCGGCAGCGGCGCCTTCCACGAAGGCCTCGCCGTCTTTCTGCGTCTGTTCGGAGCAGGCGGCGAGCCCCAGCGAAGCGGCGCCAAGCGCGGCCAGCACAGCGATATTCGGGCGATTCATGGCAGGTACTCCCTCGGTGATCGAACTTTGTTAACCATCGGCCGCGCGCTGCGGTTCCCCCGCGATCACCAGCGAGCGGACCGGGCGCATGAAAAAAGCTCCGTCGGCGCTGGACCGACGGAGCTTCTCATATTTACCGGAAGAATGGCGGCGTAACCGTCAGGCGCCCTGGGGGCTGGCACCGCCTTCACCGCCGAAGCGCTTGCCTGCCTTGGGCACCGAGGAACCGCCAACCGAACGCGGCTTGGCCGGGCCCTTGGGCTCGTCCGGCCGGTCCAGCTTGCCGTCCTTCAGCAGCTGGTCGATCTCGTCGCCGGTCAGCGTCTCGAACTCGAGCATCGACTGCGCGAGCAGGTGGAGCTGGTCTTCCTTGTCGGTCAGGATCTTGGTGGCGCGCTTGTGCGCATTCTCGACCAAGGCGCGGATTTCGGCGTCGATCAGCTTGTTGGTCTCGCCCGATCCCATCGTGCGCGCCGACTGCCCCATGCCGAGGTAGCCTTCCTGCTGTTCCTCGTACTGCAGCGGGCCCAGCTTCTCGCTCATCCCCCACTTGGTCACCATGTTGCGCGCCAGCGAGGTCGCGTACTGGATGTCGGAGCTGGCACCGCTCGACACCTTGTCGTGCCCGAAGATGATTTCTTCCGCCACGCGGCCGCCCATCGCGACGGCGAGGTCGGCATGCATCTTGTCGCGGTGATACGAGTAATTGTCCCGTTCCGGCAGGCGCATCACCATGCCCAGCGCACGGCCGCGCGGGATGATCGTCGCCTTGTGGATCGGGTCCGATGCCGGCTCGTTGAGCGAGACGAGCGCGTGGCCCGCCTCGTGATAGGCGGTCATCTTCTTCTCGTCGTCGGTCATCACCATGGAGCGGCGTTCGCTGCCCATCATGACCTTGTCCTTCGCGTCCTCGAACTCCTGCATCGCGACCAGCCGCTTGTTGCGGCGGGCAGCCAGCAGCGCGGCTTCGTTGACGAGGTTGGCGAGATCCGCGCCGGAGAAGCCGGGCGTGCCGCGCGCGATGGTGCGCGGGTTCACGTCGGGTGCCAGCGGCACCTTCTTCATGTGCACGTCGAGAATCTTCTCGCGCCCGTCGATGTCGGGTACCGGCACCACGACCTGACGGTCGAAGCGGCCCGGGCGCAGCAGCGCAGGGTCGAGCACGTCGGGGCGGTTGGTCGCCGCGATGATGATGATGCCTTCGTTGGCTTCGAAACCGTCCATCTCGACCAGCAACTGGTTGAGCGTCTGCTCGCGCTCGTCGTTGGAATTGCCGAGGCCGTGGCCACGGCTGCGTCCGACCGCGTCGATTTCGTCGATGAACAGGATGCACGGCGCGTTCTTCTTCGCCTGTTCGAACATGTCGCGCACGCGAGAAGCACCGACACCCACGAACATCTCGACGAAGTCGGAGCCCGAAATGGTGAAGAAGGGCACGCCCGCCTCGCCCGCAATCGCGCGCGCGAGCAGCGTCTTACCCGTACCGGGCGAGCCGACCAGCAGCGCGCCCTTGGGGATCGTGCCGCCCAGCTTGGAGAAGCGCTGCGGATCCTTGAGGAATTCGACGATCTCCTCCAGCTCCTCACGCGCTTCGTCGATCCCGGCGACGTCGTTGAACGTCACCCGGCCCTGCTTTTCGGTCAGCATCTTGGCCTTGGACTTGCCGAAGCCCATCGCGCCGCCCGCGCCGCCGTTCTTCTGCACCTGGCGCAGCGCGAAGAACGCGATGCCCAGGATCAGCAGGAAGGGCAGCGACTGGATCAGGATCACCCACAGGATGTTCATCTGCTCGGTCGGCTTGCCCGAGTAGGTCACGTCGTTCTCGTCGAGCAGCTTGGTCAGCCCCGGATCGCTGGAGACCGGCACCGTATTGAACGTCTCGCCGCTCTTGAGCGTGCCGGTGATGCGATCATCGGCGATCTGCACTTCCTCGACCGTGCCACTGGCCACGCGATCGCGGAAATCGGAATAGCTGATCTGCGTGCCCGCGCTTTCGCTGGTGCCGCCGAACATGGAGACCGCCAGCAGCAGGGCAAGAAAGATGCCGCCCCAGATCATCAGGCTGCGAATCCAGGGGTTCGGACCACCGCCACCCGAACCGTTCGGGCCCTGCCCGTCGGGCGTGTTCTGTTCACTCATTTGATGCGAGTCCTTTCCCCCACGAATGTAGGGGCGGGCGGATGAATGACAAGTTTCGGTGGACGTGAGAGTTTTGCGGCTCCGTCAGCCGCACCGCGACTGCCTAGAAGCTGAAGGCGCGGCGGGCGAGGCCTTCGCTCGGCGTGGGCGCCGCGTGCGCGGCCTGCGGGGCCTCGGCACGGCGGATCGGGACGACTTTCGGGCTTTCCTCGCGCGGGGCCTCCGGTCGCTCGGCCTGCGGGCCGGGCAGCGCCCGCGTGCCGTCCGTCTGGCCGCCACCCGGCGGCGGGCCGGCGAGGCCCAGCTGCGCGAGCTTGGCTTCGAGCGCGGCGTGCAGATGCTCGAACCCCTGCGCGGCGGGCGACCAGTTGGCGAAGCTCGCAATCGGCTCGCGGCGTACCGCAACCTGTTCGACATAGGAGCTTTGCGGGATGACCGGCCAGTTGGCAGCCGCATTCTCGCGCACCCAGCGGTGCAGCTTGCGGCGCTTGTCGTACATCGAGAGCACGGGGAGCACGGGCGGGTGGCCCGGCCGCTTGGCAAGCTCTTCCTTGATGAAACCGAAGGCGCGCGCGGCCAGCGGCGAGGCGGGCAGCGGCACCACGATCAGGTCCGCCGCTTCCATGATCTGCTCGCTCACCTCGTTGATCATTGGCGGGCAGTCGAGCACGATCCGCGGATAGTCACCCTTCATGAAGTTGAGCATCTGCGCGAGGCGCTTCTTGGTGCCGATCCGGGCGAGCTGCACGGGCAGATCGCGCAGGGACTGGTCCGCACCGATCAGCGAGAGGCCATCGAAGCGCGTCGGCTCGATCAGGTCGCGCGGGGCGCGGGCATGATGGAAGGCGGAGATCGCGCGCTGCACCTTGCGCTCCTCATGGCCCAGCAGGAAGCCCGCGCCGCCCTGCGGATCGAGATCGAACAGCAGGGTCTGGTGACCGCCGCGCTGCGCGAAGCGCCAGGCGAGATCGACCGCCATGGTCGTTTTCCCGACCCCACCCTTCATGCTGTAGACGGCGATGACGGCCATGGCGTGCGCTCCCTGTTACGCGAATCGGTTTCCGGTTTCCTGTTGCTCAGGTTAAACGAGCAGGGTTGCCAACACGCTACAAGCGCGCGAACCCGCCGCTATCCGGGGTGGGACACCCTTTCGGCAACAGGTTAACGCGCCTTTCGCACTTGCTCACATGGAGCGGGCGATGAGCATCTTCATGATCTCGTTCGAGCCACCGAAAATGCGCGCAATCCGGGTATCCCGGTAGAGGCGGGCAATCGCATAATCGTTGATGTAGCCGCTGCCGCCGTGCAGCTGCAGGCACTTGTCGACCACTTCGCTCTGCAGTTCGGTCAGCCAGTACTTGGCCATGCTGGCGGTCGCCACGTCCAGCTTGCCTTCCAGCAGCTTGGCGATGCAATCGTTCACGAACACGCGCGCGGCGGTGCCCCGCGCCTTCAGGTCGGCGAGCGTGAACTGGGTGTTCTGGAAGTCCCAGATCGTCTGCCCGAAGGCCTTGCGTTCCTTCACGAAGTCGAGCGTTACGTTGAGCGCGCGCTCGATCCCCTCCATCGCCTGTACCGCGATGATGAGGCGTTCCTGCGGCAGTTCGCCCATCAGCTGGTAGAAGCCCTTGCCTTCTTCGCCGCCAAGGATCGCGTCACCCGGCACGAACACATCGTCGAAGAACAGTTCGCTGGTGTCCTGCGCATCGAGCCCGATCTTGTCGAGTTTCTTGCCCCGCTGGAAGCCTTCGGCCCCTTCGGTCTCCAGCAGCACCAGGCTGATGCCCTTGTGTCGCTCGTTCGGGTCCGTCTTGGCGACGACGATCACGAAATCCGCGATCTGCCCGTTGGAGATGTAGGTCTTGGAACCGTTGATGCGGTAGCCATTGCCATCCTTCAATGCGGTGGTGGTGATCGACTGAAGGTCCGATCCCACGCCCGGCTCGGTCATCGCAATAGCGCTGACCAGATCGCCGCTGACGAGGCGGGGCAGATATTTCTTCTTCTGCTCTTCGGTGCCGTGGCGCACCAGATAGGGCAGGATGATGACGTTGTGCAGGCTGGCCGCGAAGCCTTCGACGCCCTTCTTGGACTGCTGGTCGATCACCACCAGATCGTGCCGGAAGTCGCCGCCGTGGCCGCCGTATTCCTCCGGCACCGAAACGCCCAGAAGCCCGGCCTCGCCCGCCTCGCGCCAGAACTCGCGCTCCACCTGTCCATCCTCGCGCCACTTGAGGACGCGCTTTTCGGGCACGTGCTTTTCGTAGAACTTGCCTACGGCATCGGCGAAGATCGAGATTTCCTCGTCTTCCATGAACTCGGGCTGCGGCACATCGATCACGGGCATCTGGCAGTATCCTCTCGAATTTTATCGGCTTTGCGGCGAGACTATCAAATCGGTTGCGAACTGCAATGGACCTGATGGATCGGGCGTTGCGCCGCGCCTAGGAGACTGCCCCCGCCTCCCTCAGCGCGGCGATCTCGCCCGCATCAATGCCAAGGTCCGCCAGGATTGCGTCGGTATCGTCGCCCGGCATGGGTGCGGCATCGGGCGTTGCGGTGGCCGTGCCCGAATAGCGCGGCGCCGGGGCGGGCTGCGGCGATCCCGCCACATCGACGAAGGTCTCGCGCGCGATGTTGTGCGGATGCTCGCGCGCCTCGCTCATCGTCAGCACGGGGGCGTAGCAAACATCCGAATGCTCCAGCGCCTCGTCCCACTCGGCGCGGGTTTTGCGCGCGAAGATCGCGGCCAGCTTTTCCTTCAGATCGGGCCACGCGGCGGGGTTCATCTGCGCGTCGAACGCCGGATCGTCCGCCAGCCCCACACGCGCGCGCAGCTCGGCATAGAACTGCGGTTCGATGCTGCCGATGCTGACGAACTTGCCGTCGGCGGTTTCGTAGGTGTCGTAGAAATGCGCTCCTGTGTCGAGCAGGTTGGTCCCCGCCCCGTCGCGCCACAGGCCCTGGTTGGCCATGCCGTGGATCATCGCCATCAGCACCGCCGTTCCGTCGGTCATGGCAGCGTCGATCACCTGCCCTTCGCCGCCACGCGCCACGCTCAGCAATGCGGAGACCAGCCCGAAGGCGAGCATCATGCCCCCGCCCCCGAAATCGCCGACCATGTTGATCGGCGGGGTCGGCTTCTCGCCCGCGCGCCCGAAATGGGCGAGCGCACCGGCAAGCGCGATGTAGTTGATGTCGTGCCCGGCATAGGGCGCGTATGGCCCGCTCTGCCCCCACCCGGTCATGCGACCGTAGACGAGCTTGGGATTGTCGGAGAGCAGCACCTCGGGCCCCAGCCCCAGCCTCTCCATCACGCCCGGGCGAAAGCCTTCGATCAGCCCGTCGGCGCTGGCGCACAGCTTGCGCGCCAGCGCGATGCCCTTCTCGCTCTTGAGGTCGAGCGCGATGGACTTGCGCCCCCGCGCGAGCACATCCTTGGTGGAGACCGGTTGCGAACCGCCGCGCCCGCCACTCGCCCGGTCCACCCGGATCACTTCGGCGCCATGGTCCGCCAGCATCATGCCGCAGAACGGACCCGGGCCGATCCCCGCGAACTCGACGATGCGCAACCCGGAGAGCGGGCCGCCCATTACTTGCCCTTCCAGTTCGGCTTGCGCTTCTCCGCAAAGGCGGCGGCGCCTTCGCGGGCATCCTCGCTCGCAAAGACCAGCGGCGTCAGCTTCGCTTGCTCGTCCCAGCGCGATTCGAGGCTCCAGCCGCGCGATTCCTCGATGATCTGCTTGGATATCCGCACCGCCAGCGGGCCGTTGTCGGAAATCGCCCTGGCCAATTCCATCGCGCCGTCCATCACCGAGCCATCGGTGACCCGGTTGATCAGACCAAGATCGTAGGCACGTGCGGCGTCGATGAATTCGCCGGTCAGCGCCAGCTCCATCGCCACCTTGTGCGGGATCTGGTCCGGCAGCTTCATCAGGCCGCCCGCCGCTGCGGCGAGTCCGCGCTTGACCTCGGGAATGCCGAATTTCGCGCTGGCACTGGCGACCACCAGATCGCACGAGATCATCAGTTCCAGCCCGCCGGCCAGCGCATAGCCTTCCACTGCGGCGATGATCGGCTTGGCCGGGCTCTTCTGCGTCAGGCCACCGAAGCCGCGCCCTTCGACGAAGGGGGTCTCGCGGCGCAGGAAACCCTTGAGGTCCATGCCCGAACAGAAGGTGCCGCCCGCCCCGGTCAGCACGGCCACCCGCAGGTCGTCTTCGGCATCAAGCCGGTCCAGCGCGGCGGCAATGCCTTCGGCCGCGGCCTTGTTCATCGCGTTCTTGGCGTCGGGTCGGTTGATGGTGATGACCATCACGCCGTCCTTCACTTCGGTCAGCAGTTCTTCGCTCATGTCTCTCTCCCCACAAGTGGCTGTTTGCAACCGATGCTGCAGAAGCGGGAGCGAGCGGTCAAGCGAGGAGCATCGCGGCGACGATCAGGTACCCCCCGCCCGGCTTGATCCAGATCAAGGATGCCGGAGGCAGGGCGGGCTAGGCGTATCCCCAGGAAGGACGCAAACCCCATGAATTTCCCCGACCTGTTCGATCGTTTTGCCGATCGAGTCCTGCCCGCGAACCTTACCGATGCAGCGATCCTGCAGCTGAGGCACGAAGCCTATGCGGAGGATCTGCCCCCCGGAGGCCGCTTGCATCTGGACGATGATCGCTCCCACTTCATCTTCGTGGGCAGCGGGGCGACCAAGCTGGCGGCATTCGTATCGACCGAACGCGAGCAGATCGTGGCCTTCGATTTCGCGGGCGATATCGTCCACGTTCCCTCGCGCGGGCGCTACAATTTCGCGCTGACCGCACTCACTCCGGCAGAGGTTCTGGTCATGCCGGCGGACAGCTTCTTGCGCACCACGCCCGAAAGCTGCGCCCTGCTGAAGGTCGCTTCCGAGGAAACCGCCCGCGCACTGTCGGCCAGCCGGGAGAATGCGATCACGCTGGGACGCAGATCGGCGCGCGAGCGGCTGGCGTGCTTCCTGCTGGACGTGTGGGCCCGGATGGCAGACCAGCGCAAGACGGGGGAAGAGGCGATAGTCCTGCCGATGTCGCGTGGAGAGATCGCCGAAAGCCTCGGTCTGACGATCGAGACCGTGAGCCGACAGTTCAGCGAACTGCGCGAGCTGGGCCTGATCGAGACCTGCGGACGATCGCTTCTTCGGGTGGTGGACCCGGAAGGCCTTTCGCGCTGCGCCGGACAAGTCGCGGCCGCAGCATAAAATTTCCCGAAATTGATCTCGATCAATGCACCGGAATCCGGGCGGCCTTAGTGGCGCCACAAACGGAAAGGGCAGTACATGCAAATCGAAGCAGCACTTGGGAGGGCCGGCCTGTGGTTCCTCCTGCTTCTTCTGTCGGTGGCAGTAGCAGCGACCGCAAAGGACGCCGGGTTCGCGGCGCACGCAGTCATCATCGGCGTCATCGCCTTCGTGATGATCTGGGTCACCGCAGGGCGGTTCGATCCGATCGCGGGTGGCCGGACATTCTTCAAGATGCCCGATACGCCTTCGGTCTACGACGACGAGATCGTCCGCTGGGGCGCGCTCGCGACGATGTTCTGGGGTGTGATCGGCCTGCTGGCAGGCGTGTTCATCGCCTCGCAGATGGCCTTCCCGTGGCTCAACATCGAACCCTACCTCAATTTCGGGCGCCTGCGCCCGCTGCACACGTCTGCGGTGATCTTCGCCTTTGGCGGCAACGCGCTGCTGGCGACCAGCTTCTACGTCGTGCAGCGCACCTGCCGCACGCAGCTGGCGCTGCCCAGCCTCGCCCGCTTCGTGTTCTGGGGCTACCAGCTGTTCATCGTTCTCGCGGCGACAGGCTATGTCCTGGGCGTCACGCAGAGCCGCGAATATGCGGAGCCCGAATGGTACGTGGACCTGTGGCTGACGATCGTGTGGGTCGCCTACCTCGTGGTGTTCGTCGCCACGCTGCTCAAGCGTAACGAACCGCACATCTACGTCGCCAACTGGTTCTACCTCGCCTTCATCGTGACCATCGCGATGCTGCACGTGGTCAACAACCTGGCGGTGCCCGTCAGCTTCCTGGGCTCGCGCAGCTACAGCGCCTTCGCCGGTGTGCAGGATGCGCTGACCCAGTGGTGGTACGGGCACAACGCGGTCGGCTTCTTCCTGACCGCCGGCTTCCTGGCCATGATGTACTACTTCGTGCCCAAGCAGGCCGAACGCCCGATCTACAGCTATCGCCTGTCGATCATCCACTTCTGGTCGCTGATCTTCCTCTACATCTGGGCGGGCCCGCACCACCTGCACTACACCGCGCTGCCCGACTGGGCGCAGACGCTGGGCATGGTGTTCTCGGTGATGCTGTGGATGCCCAGCTGGGGCGGGATGATCAACGGCCTGATGACGCTGAACGGCGCATGGGACAAGGTCCGCACCGACCCGATCATCCGGATGATGGTGATGGCGCTGGCCTTCTACGGCATGAGCACCTTCGAAGGGCCGATGCTGTCGATCAAGAGCGTCAACAGCCTGAGCCACTACACCGACTGGACCATCGGCCACGTCCACTCCGGCGCGCTGGGCTGGAACGGCATGATCACCTTCGCCTGCCTGTACTACCTGTTCCCGCGGCTCTGGGGTCGTGAGCGGATGTATTCGCTGCGGATGATCAACTGGCACTTCTGGCTCGCGACGCTGGGGATCGTCTTCTACGCCGCCAGCATGTGGGTGGCGGGCGTGACCCAGGGCCTGATGTGGCGCGAATACGGGCCGGACGGCTACCTGGTGAACAGCTTCGCGGACACTGTTGCAGCCCTGCACCCGATGTTCCTGATGCGCATGTTCGGCGGGCTGCTGTACCTCTCCGGTGCGCTGGTGATGACCTACAACGTCTGGATGACGCTGGCCGGCAAGCTGCGCAACGAAGCGCCGATGACCGAGACGCCCCACGATGCCGATAGGGACAAGCCGATCGTCGACTCCCGGCCTCCCGCAGCTGCCGGTGCCGCTCCCGACGCAGTGCCAGCCGAATAGGACCCTTCAGATGAGCCTGACCGAAAAACACAAAAAGCTGGAGCGGAACATCACGCTGCTTGCCGCGGCGACCTTCGTGACGGTCGCGATCGGCGGCATCGTGGAAATCGCCCCGCTGTTCTGGATCGACAACACGATCGAGGAAGTGGACGGGATGCGCCCGTACAGCCCGCTGGAGCAGGCGGGTCGCGACATCTACATCCGCGAAGGGTGCTATTCGTGCCACAGCCAGATGATCCGCCCCTTCCGCGACGAGGTGGAACGCTACGGCCACTACAGCCTCGCGGCGGAAAGCATGTACGACCACCCCTTCCAGTGGGGGTCCAAGCGGACGGGGCCTGATCTGGCGCGCGTGGGCGGACGCTATTCGGACGAATGGCACGTCCAGCACCTCGAGAACCCGCAGAGCGTGGTGCCCGAGAGCATCATGCCGCAATACGGCTTCCTGGCGGAAAACGATCTCAAGATCGCCGATGCGCGGGCCATGCTGCGCGCGCTGCAGACCGTCGGTGTGCCCTATACGGACAGCGATCTGGAAAAGGCCGAGACCGACCTGTTCGCCCAGGCCGATCCCGACATGGACGCAGGCGACCTCGCCGAACGCTATCCCAAGGCGCAGATCCGCGACTTCGACGGCAATCCGGACCGCGTGACCGAAATGGATGCGCTGATCGCCTACCTGCAGATGCTGGGTACGCTGGTCGATTTCGAAAGCGGTGCCCCGCTCGAAGAACTGGCCGAGGAGACCGGTCGATGACCTTCTACGAGGAACTGCGCCACTTTGCGGACAGCATCGGCCTTCTTGCCATGCTGCTGATCTATCTCGGCCTGTGTCTGTGGCCCTTCAGGCCGGGCGCAAAGCGCCGCACCAACAAGGCAGCCAACTCTATTTTCAAGGACGAGGCCGATGGCCAATAAGCGCATCGACGAGGCGACCAACACCGAAACCGTCGGCCACGAATGGGACGGGATCGAGGAGCTGAACACCCCGCTGCCACGCTGGTGGCTGTGGACCTTCTACGCGACGATCATTTTCGCGATCGTCTACGTCGTCCTGTATCCGGCCTGGCCGATGGTGGAGAAGGCGACCGACGGCGTGCTCGGCTGGTCCAGCCGCGGCGAACTGGCGGAGGAAATGCGGCTGGCCGATCAGGCGCAGGTCGGTTTCCGCGAGCAGCTGGCCCGCGTCCCGATCGAACGCCTGCCCGACGATGGCGAACTGATGGCCCGTGCGGTTGCGGGTGGCCGGGCCGCATTCCAGGTCAACTGCAGCCAGTGCCACGGCTCGGGCGGCGCAGGCGACCAGAAGCTCGGCTATCCGAACCTCAACGACGACGCATGGCTGTGGGGCGGTGACCTGAAGGCGATCGAATACACGATCGTCCACGGGGTTCGCTGGGCGGAAGACGACGAGACCCGCCAGAGCGTGATGCCGCCCTTCGAAGGCGCCTTCGACGAGGCCCAGCTGGGCGCGGTGGTCGACCATGTCCTCTCGCTCAGCGGCAAGGCGCAGCCCAATGCTGCGGGCGCGCAGATCTTCGCGGACAACTGCGCAGCCTGCCACGGGCCGCAGGGCAAGGGCGGGCGCGAATTCGGCGCGCCTAACCTGAGCGATGCGATCTGGCTGCGCGGGGGCGACCGCGCCGACCTGCGCAGGCAGATTCTCGGCCCCCGGATGGGCGTGATGCCTGCTTGGGGGGAGCGGCTCGATCCGGTGACGATCAAGATGCTTGCCGCCTATGTCCACTCGCTCGGGGGAGGCGAAGACTTTGTTGAGGTCGCCGACAATCCCGAGGTAGAGGTCGATGAACAACCCTGACGAACCCGGAGCGGGCAAAGACCGCGACTGGTCGGTCGTACTGGACGACGGGGTCGCCAAGACCAACGAACCCGTCTCCAGCGCGACCGCCTCCACCGGAGCGCCCACCCGGAGGCACGAGCCGCACGAGCCCAAGCGCGAACATCTGCCGGAAAAGCTCTACGAAAAGCGCAAGGCGGTTCATAACAAGCGGATCGACGGGCCTTTCCGGCGGTTCAAGTGGTTCGTCATGTTCGTCACGCTGGCGATCTATTACCTGACACCATGGATCAGGTGGGATCGCGGGCCCTTCGCCCCCGACCAGGCGGTGCTGGTCGATCTCGCCAATCGCCGCTTCTACATGTTCGGCATCGAGATCTGGCCGCACGAGTTCTACTTCGTCGCCGGCCTGCTGATCATGGCAGGGATCGGTCTGTTCCTCGTCACCAGCGCGGTGGGGCGTGCGTGGTGCGGCTATGCCTGCCCGCAGACCGTGTGGACCGACCTGTTCCAGCATATCGACCGCTTCGTGGACGGGGATCGTAACGCACGCGCGCGGCTCGACAAGGCGCCTTGGGGGCCGAAGAAGATCGCGCGGCGCGGCTTCAAATGGTCGATCTACCTGCTCATCAGCCTGGCGACGGGCGGTGCGTGGATCCTCTATTTCGCCGATGCGCCGACGCTGTTCACCGACTTCTTCACCGGGCAGGCCGCCCCGGTGGCCTACGCAACCGTGGGCATCCTGACGCTGACCACCTTCACGCTGGGCGGATTCATGCGCGAACAGGTGTGCATCTACATGTGCCCCTGGCCCCGCATCCAGACCGCAATGCTGGACGAAAAGTCGCTGATCGTCACCTACAAGGACTGGCGCGGGGAGCCGCGCGGCAGCCTGAAGAAAGCGAAGAAAGACCCCGAGCATTACGGCGACTGCATCGATTGCAACCAGTGCGTCGCGGTCTGCCCCACCGGGATCGACATTCGCGAAGGCCCGCAGATCGGCTGCATCACCTGCGCGCTGTGCATCGATGCGTGCGACCGCGTGATGAAGGACATCGGGCGCCCGCGCGGCCTGATCGACTACGCCACGCTGGAGGCATGCCGCGAGGAAGCGCAGGGCCACCCCGCCCAGCCCGCGTGGAAGGCTCTGCTGCGCCCGCGTACCTTCGTCTATTTCGGGGTGTGGGGCGGTATCGGCGCGGCATTGCTCTTCGCACTGGGCACGCGCTCGCACACGGACCTTACCGTATCGCCCGATCGCAACCCGCCCTTCATGCTGCTGAGCGACGGCTCGGTCCGCAATTCCTACACGCTCAAGCTGCGCAACATGGAAAGCCGCCCGCGCGAGATGGAGGTGTCCGTTGAAGGTCTGCCCGGCGCGCGCATGTGGACCGACACGATCAACGCACGCGAGGCGGCGCCCAGCATCACCTTTAACGTGCCCGCCGACCAGATCCGCACCGTGCGCGCCTATGTGATGGCGCCGAGCGATACGACCTCGCGCGAGTTCACCTTCCGGCTGACCTCGCTCGACGAACAGCGCGAGACCGATACGGTCGAGACCCGCTTCGATGCCCCCGCAGGAGGATCGTGATGACGAAGAAGTTCACTGGCAAACACATGGCTACCATCCTGGTCCTGGGGTTCGGCGTGGTGGTCGCGGTCAATTTCACCATGGCCTCGCTGGCCACCAACGGCTTCAGCGGGGTGGTGGTGGAGAATTCCTACGTTGCCAGCCAGAAGTACAACGGCTGGCTGGAAGAGGCGGCGCGGCAGGAAGCCACCGGCTGGGACCTGAAGGCCGCGCGCGATGAGGATGGGCGCCTCGTGGTGGAGGCACTGGGTGCGCCTTCTACAGCGCAGCTGACCGGCCATGCGCGCCACCCGCTCGGCCATCGCGTCGACCGCCAGCTGGCCTTCGTGCGCGGCGAAGACGGGCGCTTCACTTCCTCCGAGCCGCTCGACGCGGGGCGCTGGACCTTGCGCCTCACCCTGTCGGACGGGGACCGCAAGAGGGTCGTCGAAACCGCGCTGCCATGAACGCACCCGCGGCCATCGACCGGCCCAAGGCGGCCGAGCTCGCGCAGACACGCCTGACGATCCCGGGCATGCGCTGTGCCGGATGCATCGCCAAGGTCGAGCGCGGCCTGATGGCCGTCGAAGGCGTGGACGCGGCGCGGGTGAACCTGTCCGCCAAGCAGGTCACGGTCAGCCATGCCCCGTCGATCGACGACCTCGTGCTGGTCGATGCGCTCGACGCCATCGGGTTCGAAGCGCAGGCCATCGGGCAGGCGGCCACCGGCCCACACGCCGCCGACCGAGAGCTGACCAAGGCGCTGGCCGTGGCAGGCTTCGGCATGATGAATGTCATGCTGCTTTCGGTCAGCGTCTGGGCGGGCGCGGATGGCGGCACGCGCGAGGTATTCCACTGGCTTTCCGCCGCCATCGCGCTGCCCGTGATCGCCTATGCCGGCCGCCCCTTCTTCTCCTCTGCCCTCAAGGCGCTGCGGCGCGGGCGGACCAACATGGACGTGCCCATATCGCTGGGCGTAGTGCTGGCGACCGGCCTCAGCCTGTACGAGACCGCAACCGGCGGTGCGCACGCCTATTTCGATGGCGCCACGATGCTGCTGTTCTTCCTGCTGGCGGGGCGCGCGCTGGATGCAGCGATGCGCAATCGCACACGCTCGGGAATTGCCGCATTGCTGAGCCGGATGGGCCGCCACGCGACGGTGATTGCTCAGGACGGTTCGACCCGGAGGGTTGCGGCCGCCGATCTGGAACCCGGCATGCTCACGCTGGTCGCCGCCGGCGACGCGCTCGCGGCCGACGGCATCGTCGAGGGGGGAGAAAGCGCCATCGACAACGCCATGGTCACGGGCGAGAGCGCACCCGAGGGCATTGGCCCCGGCGACCGGGTGCTGGCCGGTTGCGTGAACCTGCAGGCCCCTATCAGGGTGCGGCTCACCGCCGTGGCGGACGATACGGTGATCGCCGAGATCGCGCGTCTGATGGAGGATGCGGGCCAATCGCGCAGCCAGTATGTGCGGATCGCGGACCGGGCCGCGCGCCTTTATGCGCCGGTGGTTCACACCCTCGCCGCGCTGGCCTTCGTGGGCTGGATGATCGCCGGGGCAGGCTGGCACCAGTCGCTGGTGATCGCGATTGCGGTGCTCATCATCACCTGCCCCTGCGCGATGGGGCTGGCGGTTCCGGCGGCGCAGGTGGTGGCTTCGGGCGCTCTCCTGAAGAAGGGCCTGCTGGTGAAGGATGGCAGCGCGCTAGAACGGCTGGCCGAGGCCGATATCGCGCTGTTCGACAAGACCGGTACGCTGACGCTGGGCGAACCTGTGGCCCAGCTTGCGCATGTCGATGCGCATGCCCGGCCCGTGGCGCTCGCGCTCGCACAGGCGAGCCACCATCCCCTGAGCCGCGCGCTCGCCAAGGCTCTCGCCGCGCAGGGTGTGAAGCCCGCCGGGATCAGCAGTCCGGAGGAGATTGCGGGCGAAGGCGTGTTCGCGATGAGCGAAGGCCAGAGGGTCAGCCTCACCCGCCCCCTCACGGATGGCGGCGCTACCGCTGCCGAGCTGCATATCGCCCGACAGTGCTGGACGATTCCCTTCCACGACGCGCTGCGACCCGATGCCGGGCAAGCCATTGCGCGCATTGCCCAGGCCGGGCTCGAAAGCAGGATCATTTCGGGCGACCGTGACGCGGTCGTAGCCGGGGTGGCGGCAGACCTCGGTATCAGCGGGCACGGGCGCGTCTCCCCGCAAAACAAGCTTGCCGAACTCGAAAGGCTGAAGTCGGCCGGCTATCTGCCGCTGATGGTCGGCGATGGTCTGAACGACGGGCCTGCTCTTGCCGCCGCGCATGTCTCGATCGCGCCCGGCACCGCCAGCGATGCCAGCCAGCAGGCGGCCGACGCGGTGTTCATCGGCGACAAACTGATGCCCGTGGCGCTGGCCGTGGTCGCCGCGAAGCGCACGATGCGCGTGGTGCGCCAGAACTTCGGTTTCGCCATAGCCTACAACGTGTTCGCGATCCCTCTCGCGCTGACCGGAATGGTGACGCCGCTGATCGCAGCGGTGGCGATGTCCGTCAGCTCGCTGGTGGTGGTCGGCAATTCGCTGCGCCTGGCGGGGGCAGCACGGTGAACGCGCTCGTCTTCCTCATTCCCATCGCCCTGGGCCTGGGCGCGCTCGGCCTGGCCGCGTTCTTCTGGTCGATGCGCAACGGACAGTACGAGGACATGGAGGGCGCGGCCAATCGCATCCTGATCGACGACGAGGAAGGGCCCCCCGATGACCGGTGAGCTGATTGCGCTGCTTGCGCTCGTCCCGATCATGACAGGGCCGCTCCCCACTGGGGAGGACGCCATCACCATGCGCCTGTGCGGTGGGGGAACGATCTCCATTCCCGTCGAGCGCGACGGAGAAGCGCCGAAGTCCGACCCCTGCTCGAAGGCGTGCCATGCCGGCAACTGCCGGAAGCGTTCTGCCAAGCCCGGCGCAATCGAATTCGACTGAAGGAGAAAGCCTATGCCGCTCTGGTTCTTTCCCACTCTCATGGGAGCTCTTGCCACGATCAGCCTCGCCGCAGGGATCTGGCTGCTTCTCCATCTGCCCGATGTGGCGCGCGTCTTCAGAGGTTCGCGCAGCGGCGAGTTCGTCCGCAATTCGGGCAGGAAATTTGCATCGCGCGGGGCCGTGTGGCTCGCGCTGATCCTGTTCAACGGAGGCTGGATCGCCTGCGTGGTGCTGTGGGTTTTCCTTCCGGGTAGCGATGCCAACCCGGTGAGCTAGACACGGGACCGGGCCGCACGGCTCGCTCCGGCTATACGGCGGAGCTGAACCGGCGCGGCGAATGGTTGCGGTAGCTGTCGAACAGCGCCGCGATGGTCCGCGCATAGGGCAGTCCGTCGGCTTCGATGGTCACCCACTCACGCTCTACAGTCACCAGTCCGCGTTCCCGGAAGGCGCGCAGACGCGGGGCGACCTCGGTCATGAGGCGTCCGCCGATCGCCGCCCGGCCATCGCACAGCAGCCGCTCTATGATCGCGCCGCGATACCTGTCGTCCGCGCTGCGCGCGATCCCGCGATTGACGGTCAGCAGGCCCTCGCCCGCCTTCATCCGGTAACGGCCGGAGTTCTTTTCGTTCTGCGCGATCAGCCCCGGGAAGCTGCTGATTGCCGATGCGCCCAGCCCGATCAGCACGTCGCCCGGATCGTCGGTGAAGCCCTGGAAGTTGCGCCGCAGCCTGCCGTCGAACGCTGCCGCTGCCAGCGGATCGCTGCCCGCCCTGGCGAAATGGTCGAAGCCGATCGGCACATATCCGTGGGTGAGGAAATAACCGAAGCCGGTGGCCGCCATCTCGAAGCGCAGGTCGCGGCCGGGAAGGCTGCTCTCGTCGATCAGCTTCTGGCGCGGCACGATATGCGGAACATGCGCATAGCCGAACAGGGCGATCCGGTCCGCGCCGATCACGCGGGTGCGCTGCAGCGAATCCTCCAGATCCTCCATGCGCTGCCCCGGCAGGCCGTACATCAAATCGAAGTTGAGCGAGGTAACACCGGCCTCGCGCAGCCAGTCCACCGTCTGCACGATCTGGTCTTCGGGCTGGATGCGTCCGATTGCCTGCTGGCAATGCTCGGCAAAGGTCTGCACGCCCAGACTCGCGCGCTCGACGCCTACTGCCGCAATCGCCTGCGCCCATTCGCGCGACATGGTGCGCGGATCGAGCTCGATCGAATGGATCGGTTCGTCGAGGTCGAAATGCGTCGCCAGCGCATCGACCAGCCGCAGGAAATCGTCCGGCGCAATGGCATTGGGGCTACCGCCGCCGAACGCGATGCGCCGCACCCGCGTGCCCTGTGGCAGGAGGGCGGCGACCGTTTCGATCTCCCGGTGCAAGGCGTGAAGATAGCTCTCCAGCCGTTGCTGGCGGTTCGCCTTCCCGGTGTTGCACCCGCAATAGAAGCAGATCTTCTCGCAGAACGGGATGTGGAGGTAGAGCGAGACATCGCCCGTCGCACGCTCCAGCGCGGCGCGGTAATGGCAGGCGGGCAGCACATCGAAATCGGCTGCGGTCGGATAGCTGGTATAGCGCGGTACGGGCGTTTCCAGCAGTTCGGGATAATAAGGCCACATGCCGCCAGCATAGAAACGCGCCCCGCGCGGTCTTTGCGCTGGATCAAATTACGCGAAAAGATTTCGCGCCTCGCAATTGATCATGATCAAGGCAGCGGCGAATCCATCGCGCTAGTCCGCCCCCATCAGTCTGAGGCGATGCCGAATTCCTCGGCCAGCCATACAGGAAGGATGGAGAAGAGATGAAACAGATACTCGCCGCGTTGCTCGTGGGAAGCGCACTCTTTGCCGCACCGGCCGCGGCGCAGGACGAAAAGGGCGATGTGCAGGTCAAGGTCCTGGGAACGGCGGTCCTCCCCGATGGGAACATCACCGCGGTCAACACGGATATCATCAATCTGCCGGCGAACCTGCAGACCGAGGCGAACGACAACTACGTTCCCACGCTGGCGATCGAATATTTCGTGTCCGAGAACTTCTCGATCGAGACGATCTGCTGCATGACCGAGCATGACGTCGATGGCGTCACCGGGCTGGCAGGTGCGGAACTGGTTGCCGATGCCAAGCTGATCCCCGCGACCATCACCGGCAAGGCCCATTTCGATCTCGGCCCCGTGAAGCCCTATATCGGTGCGGGCGCGACCTACTTCCTGTGGGTGGATGTCGACCCGGGCGCGGCCACGGTTCCGCTGGGCGTGACCGAGACCGACCTGTCGGACGAATTCGGCCTCGTTCTGCAGGCCGGCATGGACGTGCCGCTGGGCGAGAACGGCTTCGGCCTGACGCTCGATGCGAAGAAATACTGGGTTGGCACCACGGCCAGCTGGTACGCCGGCAACACCCTGGCGATCGAGACCGAGCACGATCTCGACCCGTGGGTGCTCAGCGCCGGGGTCAGCTACCGCTTCTGAGCGGAGCGACCATCGCTCTCCCGCCGGCGGCGCGAACCACCCGCGCTGTCGGTCGGGGGACCGAAACTATCCGGCCGCGCCGGGGCCCGGCATGCGTGTCCGGCCGATATCGATATCCGGCGCTCCCCCGCCGTCGTCTGCCAGGCCGGCGCCCCTGATGAAAAAGTCTATCCGCGCCCGCAGGCGCGCCTCTGTGTGATCGGCACCGGCGCCGTGGCTGATCGCGTCGGTGTGCAGATCGCTGACGAACAGGCCCAGCAGCATCTCGGCCAACATGTCCGGAGTTCCGGCCATCGCGGTTCCGTCCGCTTTCCAGCGCGCAAACAGGTTCCTGAGCGAGTCGCGCGTGCGCGTGGCGGTACGTTCGTGGAAAGTTCGCGCGAAGTCCGCATCCTCCAGACTGCGCGCCACCACGATGCGCACCAGGGCGACCACTTCGGGGTCGAGAAAATGCAGGCGCAGTCCTTCTCCGATCCGATGCAGAATCTGCTGCGGCGTGCCACCCGCGGCGACGGCCCGCTGGACGATCACCTCCCCCGAGGCTGCCTTTTCGAACACCACGGCTTCGAGCAGGCCGTCCTTGTTTCCGAAGACCTTGTAGACCGTTGCGAGAGAGCCCCCCGCCCGGTCGACAATATCCTTGAGGGTGGTCCGCTCGTACCCCTGTTCCGCGAACAAGCTGCGTGCGGCATCGACGATCGCTCTCTTGCGGCGATCGAGACGGCAGAATTCGGGCAGCTCGGTCATTTCACGAAACTCTAGCATTACGGGTTGCGGGGCAAGGGTGTAATCCCTATTACACCTTCGCACCTGCACAATTGCTGACCGAAAGCCGTTTCCCCCATGAAGCCGATCCTCGCGGGCCTGGCTGCCTGCTTCCTCCTTTCCGCCTGCTCCTCCAGCGAGGAACCGCCTGCCCCCCAGCCGGTCCCGGTGAAGACGGTCACGGTGGCGCGCCAGACCATACCCAACGTCATCGAACTGCCCGGCCGGGTGGAGCCGGTGCGCACCGCAGAGGTACGCGCACGCGTCACGGGAATCGTGCAGGCCCGGCTTTACGAGGAAGGGACGGACATCCGGGCGGGCCAGCCGCTGTTCCGAATCGACCCGCGCGAATTGCGGGCCAGCTACGCGCAGACCCAGGCCGCGCTGACCCGCGCACGGGCGACAGCCGCCAACGCACGCGCCGTGGTCAACCGCTATCGCCCGCTGGTGGAAGAAGATGCGATCAGCGGCCAGGAATACGACGCCGCGCTGGCCGCAGCGCGCGAAGCGGAAGCGAACGTGGCGCAGATCCGCGCCCAGCTCGACGCCGCATCGCTCCAGCTTGGTTACACCACCGTGCGCGCTCCGATTTCGGGCCGGGCAGGCCGGGCGCAGGTGACCGAAGGTGCACTCGTCAGCCAGGGCGAAGGCACGCTGATGGCCCGGATCGAGCAGATTTCGCCCGTCTATGTCAGTTTCGCCCAGGCCGCGAGCGAAGTGCTCAAGCTGCGCCGCGCCGTCGCGGCGGGAGAGGTGGACCTCGACGACAACGATCAGATCGAGGTGCGGCTGACCTTCTCGGACGGCACGGAATATCCCGTGCCCGGCTATATCGATTTCCTCGCCTTCTCGGTCGATCAGCAGACCGGCACGGTCGAACTGCGCGCGGAATTTCCCAATCCCGAGCGGCTGCTGCTGCCCGGCGAATTCGTGCGCGCGCAGATCTATGCCGGGCAGGTCCAGAACGGACTGACCGTGCCCCAGAGCGCCGTCACGCTGACCAGGGATGGCGGCACGGTCTACGTGATCGACGGGGAAGGAAAGGCGGCCATGCGCCCGATCAAGCTTGGCGCGATGGTCGATGGCAAGTGGATCGTGGAAAGCGGGCTCAAGCCGGGCGACAAGGTGATCGTCAGCAATCTGCAGAAGATCCGCCCCGGCGCTCCGGTAAAGGTCGCCAACACGCCGACCGGTCGAAAGCCCAGCCAGCCCGCCCGTACCAGCGGAGCCGAGTAACCCATGGCACGCTTCTTCATCGACAGGCCGATCTTCGCCTGGGTCGTCTCGCTGGGCATCCTGCTGGCGGGCTTCATGGCTCTGCGCGCACTCCCGATCGAGCAATATCCCGAGGTGGCACCGCCATCGCTGACCATCAGCGTGGTCTATCCCGGCGCCGACGCCGAGACGCTGGAAGAAAACGTCACCCAGGTGATCGAGCAGCAGCTCAACGGGGTAGAGGGCTTTCTCTACATGTCCTCCTCCAGCCTCTCGAACGGGACGGCCAGCATCACGCTGACCTTCGAGGCGGGAACCGACATCGATATCGCCCAGACCGAGGTGCAGAACCGGCTGAGCACGGTCGAGGCGCGGCTGCCCGAAGAGGTCCGCCGACAGGGCATTACCGTGCGGCAGGCGAACGAGGGCTTCCTGCTGATCGTCGCGCTGACATCCGAAGGCGGCGCCTACGACACGACCGATCTCGGCAACATCGCCTCCACGCAGGTGGTGGACGAACTGCGCCGCGTGCCGGGCGTCGGCGATGTGCAGCTGTTCGGGTCTCAATATGCGATGCGCATCTGGCTCGATCCCGATGCGCTGGCGTCCTACAATCTCTCCCCCGGTGCCGTCCTCGCCGCGATCCGCGAGCAGAACGCGCAGACTGCTGGCGGCTCGATCGGTGCCCAGCCGGTAGCGGACGGGCAGCAAATCACCGCGACCATCTCAACCGAAGGGCGCTTCAGCACGGTCGAGGAGTTCGAGAATATCATCCTGCGCGCCAGCAATGGCGCAGCCGTGGTGCGCCTGGGCGAGGTCGCGCGGGTCGAGATCGGCGCGCAGTCCTACGCCACCTCCACCTCCCTCAACGGGCAACCCATGGCGGGCATGGCCGTACAGCTGGCGACCGGTGCCAATGCGCTGGCCACAGCAGAGGGCGTGAGGGAGCGGCTCGAAGAAATCGCGCCCGGACTGCCGGGCGATGTCACCTGGTCCATTCCCTACGACACCACGCCCTTCGTCGAAGCGTCGGTGGAAGAAGTGGTGAAGACGCTGGTCGAGGCAATGTTCCTCGTCTTCCTCGTCATGTTCCTGTTCCTGCAGAACTGGCGTGCGACGCTGATCCCCACGCTGGTCGTGCCCATCGCGCTGGCAGGCGCGTGCCTCGGCCTGTGGCTGTTCGGCTTCTCGATCAACGTGCTCTCGCTGTTCGGCATGGTGCTGGCGATCGGTATTCTGGTCGACGACGCGATCGTCGTGATCGAGAATGTCGAGCGGATCATGCGCGAGGAAGGGCTGCCGCCGGTGGAGGCGACGCGCAAGGCCATGGGACAGATCAGCGGCGCGATCATCGGCATCACGCTGGTGCTGGTCGCGGTGTTCGTGCCGATGGCGTTCTTCCCCGGATCGACGGGCGGAATCTATCGCCAGTTCTCGGTCACGCTGGCCATCGCGATCTTCTTCTCCGCGTTCCTCGCCTTGTCGCTGACCCCTGCGCTTTGCGCCACCTTCCTCAAGCCTATCGAGAAGGGGCACGACCATGCAGCCGGCATCGAGGTGGACGAGGAAGCCGAGGCGCAGCCGGGCTGGCGTGGCCGCGTGGCGCGCGCGCGTCGCAAGGCTGCCGGCTTCTTCGGCCGTTTCAACCGCTGGTTCGCGCGCATGCAGGACAAGTACGGACGCGCCAATGATCGCATCCTGTCGCGTCCATGGCGAGCATTCGCGGTGTTCCTGGCGCTGGGACTCGTGACCGTGCTGCTGTTCATGCGCCTGCCCACCGCCTTCCTGCCGACCGAGGACCAGGGATACCTGATCACCGCGGTGCAGGCGCCCCCGGGCGCCACAACCGAACGCCTCGACGAATCGCTCGACCAGGTCACCGGTTACTGGATGGCGCGCGAAGAGGTGGAAAACCTGGTGGTCGTACGCGGGTTCAGTTTCTTCGGTCAGGGTCAGAACAATGCGCTGATGTTCTCTCCCTTCAAGCCGTGGAAGGAACGCACCGGCGAGGATAGCAGTGCGGGCGCGATCCTGGAGGATGCCACCGCCCGGTTCAGCCAGATCGATGGCGCACTCGCCTTCGTGATTCAGCCCCCCGCCATCCAGTCTCTGGGTCAGGCAAGCGGCTTCACGCTCAAGCTGCAGGACCGCGCAGGGCTTGGCCGTGAGGCTCTGACCGCCGCGCGCGACCAGCTGCTCGGCATGGCTTCGCAAAGCGAGATGGTCGCCAATCTGCGGCCGGAAGACCAGGGGCCCAGCCCGGAGGTCGAGATCGATATCGACCGCGTGCAGGCCCGCGCGCTCGGCCTGTCGCTCAGCGATGTGAACGCCGCGCTCTCGATCACCTTCGGCTCCGCCTATGCCAATGATTTCAACCGCGATGGCCGCGTGCTGCAGGTCCTCGTGCAGGCGGACGCCCCCTATCGCATGACACCCGAAGACGTGCTGGCGCTGCGCATTCCCAATGCGGAGGGCGAACTGGTGCCCTTCAGTGCCTTTGCCAGCGCGGACTGGTCGGCATCGCCCGCCAGCCTGTCGCGCTACAACGGTTACCCCGCCATGACCCTTTCCGGCATGGCGGCGCCCGGCAAGTCCTCCGGTGCCGCGCTCCAGGAAATGGAGCAGCTCGCTGCGCAGTTACCGCCGGGCATCGGTTACGAATGGACCGGCATTTCCTACGAGGAAAAGCAGGCGGGCGGGCAAATTGGCTTGCTGCTGGGCCTGTCGGTCGTGGTCGTGTTCCTGGTGCTGGCTGCGCTATACGAAAGCTGGGCCGTGCCGCTCGCGGTGCTGCTGATCGTGCCCATGGGCGTCCTTGGCGCGGTGCTGTTCTCGATGCTGCGCGGCCTTTCGGCGGACGTCTATTTCAACGTCGGTCTCATCACGATCATCGGCCTTGCCGCGAAGAACGCGATCCTGATCGTCGAATTCGCGATCGAGGAAGAAGAGCGTGGCCTAAGGCGGATCGATGCGGTGAAGGCCGCCGCGAAACTGCGCCTGCGCCCGATCATCATGACCTCGCTTGCCTTCACCATGGGCATGGTGCCGCTGGTGCTGGCCAGCGGAGCGGGCGCTGCCAGCCGGATCGCGGTGGGCACGGGCGTGATGGGCGGGATGATCGCGGCGACCGTGCTCGGCATCTTCCTGATCCCGATGCTCTACCTGCTGGTGCGCCGGAACATCAGCCGCAAGCAGCCGCATGCCGCCGGGCATCTGGAAGAGCCCCGTAGCACATCACCCGCATCCGGCAGCGAAGGGGAAGCCGCGCGATGAACCGTCCCGTCAGAACCCTCGTCCTGCTGGCCCTGTCGTCAAGCGCGCTGGCGGGCTGTGCCAGCATGGCGCCCGAGCATACCCGCCCGCCCGCGGCGAGTGCGCCCGCGTTCGATCCCGAATACCGGCCCGATGGAGAGGTGGTCGCCTCGCAGCTTTCCTACCGCGACTGGTTCACCGACCCGCGCCTGGTCGGCCTGATCGACAGCGCGCTGGAGAACAATCGCGATCTGCTCGCCGCGACGGCGCGGATCGAACAGGCCCGCGCGCGCTATCGCATTCAGGACAGCCGCCGCCTGCCCAGCATCGTCGCCAATGGCAGCGCCACGCGTTCGCGCCAGCCACTGGGCGTCAACCCGGCGCTCGATGCAGGGGATGTCGAAGGGGCACCGGCCGCCGTCACCTCCAACCGGTTCGAGGTCGGCGTGGGCGTCAGCGCGTTCGAGCTCGATTTCTGGGGCCGCATCGCCAGCCTGAGCGAACAGGCGCGCGCGCAGTACCTCTCCACCGTGGCGGCACAGCGGGCGTTCTACCTGTCGCTGATCGCCGATACCGCGACCACCTATTACGAAATCGTCGAGACGCAGGAACAGATCGCGCTGGCCGAAGCGACCGCGCAGAGCCGGCGCGACGGGCTGCGTATCGCCAGGCTCAGGCTCGACAACGGAGTGACATCCGCCCTCCCCTATCGTCAGGCCGAAACCCTGCTGACCCAGGCCGAACAGCAGCTGGCGAGCGAGCAGCTGGCGCTGGCCCGCCTGCGCAACCAGCTGGCCGTGCTGGTCGGCGGCACTGTGCCCGCCGGGCTGGCCGAGGGTCTGACGCTGGCCGATCAGGGAGACAAGCCGCGCCTTGCCGCAGGCCTGCCATCCGACCTGCTGCTGGTCCGCCCCGATATCATTGCCGCAGAAGAACAGCTGCGCGCAGCCCGGGCCAATATCGGCGCGGCGCGTGCGGCGTTCTTCCCGACCATCTCGCTCACCGGGAATGCCGGCTTTTCGTCCAACAGCCTCGACGGCCTGTTTTCGTCCGACGGGCTTGGCTGGAGCTTCGGCCCGTCCATTTCGCTACCGATCTTCGACTGGGGCGCACGCGAGGCCGATCTCGACCTCGCGCAGGCGCTGGAGGTGGAGCAGGTGGCGAATTACGACAAGACCGTGCAGACCGCCTTCCGCGAGGTGTCCGATGCGCTGGCCGGTCGGCGCTATCTCGCCGAACAGGTCGCCACGCTGGAACGCGCCGTCGAATCGCAGGAACGGATCGCCTACATAGCGCGCCTGCGGTACCGCGAGGGCGTTGCCGACTACCTCGAAGTGCTCGATGCGGAACGCAACCTGTTCAGCGCGCGCCAGCAGCTGCTGGCAACCGAACGCGCATGGCTGCAGAACCGCGCGACGCTGTTCGTGGCGCTGGGTGGTGGCACCAGAGACGCGATGACCGCGCCCTAGGGCACCCGGCCTGTTGCACAGAGCGTCGCCGCGCGATCACCAGCGGGTTATCACCGGGCACCAAACCACGCACGGTGACGCCGGTGCATCTGACAGAGTCCCCATCGCTGCCTCTTTGCAATCCAGACCATATCCGTATTGTCGGATTTCGGGTTCGCAAGCGTCAGGATTGATAGAGGGATATGTCGAGGATCCCCAAGATGTTGGAAAAGGCGCGGCGGGCGGTTCTTCGCCGCGGGCTTTCACGCGAGGATGCTGACGAAATCGTGCAAGAGGCTTTCATCAAAGTCGATGCCTACGCGAAGACCCGCGAGGTCCGATCGCACGAAGGCCTGCTCGTTTCGACCGCGGTCAACCTGTCGATCGACAGCCAGCGTCGCGGCGCAAGGGCGCCCTTCGTCCAGCATCCCAATGTCCAGCTCGTCTCCAGCAATGATCCCGATCCTGCCGACATTCTCGAAGCGCGGGCGAAACTCGAGCACCTTTCCGACGGGATCGCCCATCTGAACGAAAGGACGCGCCGGATCCTGCTGCTGCGCCGGCTGGAAAACCTGAGCTATGCCGAGATTGCCGAACGCGAACAGATGAGCGTGGCGGCCGTCGAAAAGCAGGTGGCGCGTGCGACCCTGAAACTCATGCAGTGGATGGAAAGCTGGTGAGCCGCGCTTCGGACAATACGAAGGGCAGCGATCCCGAAGCCGCCGCGTGGCTGGTGCGGCTCGACAGCGATGGGCAGGCGCGAACCCGGGACGCGCACGAAGCCTGGCTTGCCGAAGACGATCGCCACGCCCGGTCGTTCGAAAGGGCCGAAGAAGTATGGTCCATGCTGCCCCGGGCTGCCGCGCAATCGCGCGTTGCGGAAAGCCACGGCCCCAGGGCTGCCTCTGCTCCGAGGTGGGCGATGGCCGCCTGCGCCGCGCTCGTGATGCTGGCAGGCGCGTTCATCCTGACCCGGCTTCCGGGCAACGAAACATTCCAGACCGGACCCGGAGAGCAGGCGGTCGAACGCCTCGCCGATGGCAGCACCGCCTCGCTCGACACCATGACCCGCCTTTCGGTCGAGTTCGACGACGCCCGGAGGGCGCTGACCCTGGAGGAGGGCGAAGCCGTGTTCGACGTCGCACACGATGCGGACCGGCCTTTCATCGTGCGGGCCGGCAAGCTGCAGGTCCGCGCGGTGGGCACGCGGTTCGTGGTCCGCAATGTCGGCACCGATACCTCCGTGACCTTGCTGGAAGGCAGGATCGCGGTGTCCCGACTGGACGAGGACGGGCGCGCAGAACCTGTCACCATCGCACGGGGCGGGCGCTCCTTGCGGACAGGCGAGCGATTGCGCCTGACCGTCGACGGCGAAGCGCGCAGCGACCGGCGCGCAATCGAGGATGTGGCCGCCTGGCGGCGCGGGCGTGTGGTATTCGACGACGTTCCGCTGGGCGAAGCCGTGGGGGAGTTGAACCGATATGGCGGGGAACGGCTCGCGGTCGGGTCCGGCGTGGCCGGGCTGGCTATCTCGGGCAGCTTCTCCACCGCCGATCCCGCAAGCTTCGCCGAAGCCGTCTCTACCCTGCACAATCTTGATGTGCGTAAATCCGGCCAGACGCTCGTGATCGAAAGTCCGCCGACACAAAACTGAAAAAAAGTTTCGTCTCGCCTGTCGGTTTTGCAACGCAGCATCGTCTAGGGGGCAGGGGCGGACGGGACCGGCCCTGTCGAAAGGGGGCCGAATTGTACCGTTCACTCACTACCTCGCTGCTTGCCGTCGGGGCTGCCACGATTAGCACCGCAGCCTACGCCCAGACCGCGCCCGAAACCACCTACACCTTCGACCTTCCGGCCCAGCCGATGGACGATGCGCTGACGTCGGTTGCCGAAAGGACGGGCAGCAATGTGGTCTACAACGGGCAGGACGTGGCCGACCGCCGCGCTCCGGCCATCCGCGGCACCCTTACCGCACAGGCCGCCTTCGAACGTATCCTGGCTGGCTCGGGTCTTGTCCTGAGGCGGACCGGCAGCGGCGCCTTCGTCGTCTCCTCCCCCACGCAGCAAAGCGCGACCACGGGGCGCAGCGCGATTTCCGGATCGGTCACCGCCGCAAACAGTACGCGCGGGCTGGAAGGCGCGCTGGTCCGGATCGTCGAGACCGGGCAGACGACGGCGGTCGACAGCTTCGGCGACTTTCGTTTCGCGAAGGTTCCGGCGGGCACCTACACGCTGGCTACGAAACCGCCTACCAGAGCGTCAGCGTCGGCAGCGAGAAGGCCCGCAACCTGGCCATCGTGCTCGGCCAGCCGGATACGGAGAGCAATGCGATCGTGGTCTATGGCTCGCGCAGTGCCCGGGCCAACGCCCTGAACGTGCAACGTACGGCAGAGAACAGCTCGGATGTCATTTCCGCCGACGATCTCGGCAACTTCACCGGCACGACCTTTTCGGAGGCCCTGCGCCGGGCGCCGGGCGTGTCGTTCCAGCGCCACAGTGTCACGGGCGATGGCACCAACGTGATCGTGCGCGGGCTGGAGCCCGACATGAACGCGGTGAAGCTGAACGGGCTCAACCTGCCCGTCGGCAGCGGGACCGGTCGCTCGGCCGATCTTTCCAACCTGCTGGCGGATTCGATCGGCCAGATCACGATCCACAAATCGCTGCTGCCAAGCCAGGATTCCTCGGGCACCGGCGGCCTGATCGAAATCGAGACGCTGTCCCCGCTCGACCGGCCGCGCCGCTATGCCAGCCTGCTTGTGGAAGGCGGCTTCACGCCCGACGACTTCGGAAACGATTTCCTCGCGTCGGGCACGGTATCGGGCACATTCGGCGGCAATTTCGGGCTCAGCGCCTCGATCCAGTACCGGCGCAACGACAACCGCACGATCGGCTACGATGCCGGGGGCAACGGAGGTCGGCTGGCCTTCGGCACCTCGCTGCCCCTGGACGGGAACGGGCAACCGATCACCGCGCCCGATGCGGTCGATCCCCTGGCGGTCTTCCCGTTTGTTCCGGGCGACGACAGGGTCTTCCCCTCGGGTCTCAACACATCGTTCTACAGCAACGAGAACGAGACCTTCGCGGGAACCTTGTCCGCCGAATGGCAGGTGAGCGATGGGACCAACCTCAAGGTCGATTACCAACGGTCCCAATCCACCTCGACGTTCTTCTCGCTCACCGACACGTTCACGACCCTGGCCGAATACGTCGTGCCCGCAGGGGGTGGCGAGGCACAGCTGATCCTGCCTCTGGACCCCGGAAACGAGGCGATCCAGCGGACGCAATCCTACAGCTACGATCCCGATGTGAAGCAGGTAACCGATACGTTCAGCTTCAAGGGCCGCACCGAAGCCGGGCGCTTCACCTTCAATTACCTTGCAGGCTATGCACGGGGCACCGAAACCCACCCGCGCCAGTTCGGGGTGCAATTGCGCATGCCCGAAGCGGACGCGAGCGCGGATCTGTTCACGCCGGGCGCGGTCGATCCGGTCACCGGCCGCATCCTCACCGGCTTCGGGCCGCGCACCGGGCAGGGAATTCCGCTGCCGCTGCTGAGCGAGGCGGGCAAGGCGCTGATCAACGACCCGTCGGGTTTCACGATCGACAATGCCTCCGGCCAGTTCGACGATTATTCGGGCAGCAATGATCGCTATACCGCGAGCGGATCGGTCCGCTGGACGCCGGGCGAAGGGGCCCTCAAATATCTGGAGGCCGGCGTGTTCTACGAGAACACGTCCTTCACCAGCAACCTGGTGCGCAGCCAGATCGGCGGCAACGTGCCGGTCACGTCGCTGGGCCTCGAATTCGTGCCGTCAGATCTTTCCCGCATCGGCATCGACAATGCCGGATTCCTCGTCCTGAGCGAAGCTTCGGTGCGCGATCTGGCCGACAACCTCGAAAGCTACGTCGCCAGCACCGGGCTGACGATCAATCCGATCATCCCCAATCCCGACCAGGAGAACGAGAAGACCGAAGAGGAAAATCTCGCCGCCTACATCCAGGCACGGGTCGATATCGGCAAGCTTGAGATCGTCGGCGGCGTGCGCTTCAACCGGACGAAGCTGGCGGCGACCAATCTGGTCTTTCCCGTCTACACCGGGCCGATCCTGCCCGCGAATGGCGGCGGCGTCGGCAACGACCTGATCTTCCAGAACGAGTTCACCCGCCTGGTGACCGAGGAATCGGTGGCGGAAGACTTCCTGCCGCGCGTGCTGTTCAATTACCGCGCAAGCGATGATCTGATCTTCCGCGGCGGCTATTTCCTGTCGGTGGCGCGCCCCTCGATCGGGCAGCTTTCGTCCGAAACGCGGATCGCCTTCATCAACTTTCCGATCCCCGGCCCGGAGGGCGTGAAGCCGATCCTCCAGATCAACAGCGGCAACCCCAATCTGAAACCCGCCAAGACCGACAATTTCGACATCAGCGCCGAGTATTATTCGGGCATCGGCATCTTCAAGCTGAGCGGGTTCTACAAGCGGATCGACAATCTGCTGCAGACCAACATCACCAATGGTCCGGCCGTGCTGGATGCGATCACGCTGCCCGACCACCCCTATTTCAACGGGCCGCCCTACTTCGATCCCGCAAATCCGGACTCGGTCTTCATAACCGGGGGCACGCCGGTCAACAGCGACGATGTGGCCGAATTGTGGGGGATCGAGGCGCAGGCGGAGCGCCGGTTCGACTTCCTGCCCGGCATCTGGGGCGGCTTCGGCGTCTACCTCAACTATACCTATACAGAGAGTTCGCGCACCGACCGCTATACCTATGCCTACGAGCCTGCGCCCGACAACGTGTACGAATTCACCGGCCTGCCCTTCGTGCAGCAGCCCAGGCATTCGGGCACCGCGGCGCTCACCTATGCCAAATACGATATCGATGCGAACCTGACCTATGGCTACCAGTCGCGTGCCCTGGCGTCGTTCAGGCCCCGCGGCCTGAGCAATTATACCGAGGCGGTCGAGACACTCGATTTCCGGGCCGAATACTACCTCCGCCCGGACTTCGCCGATCTGCGCATCTTCTTCGAAGCGAACGACCTGCTGAACGGCACGGGCGATCCCGACGTCGCCTACAGTTTCGGCGGCGAGCAGGGCGTGCCCGCCTACTTCCACCGCGCCACATATCTCGGTGGCCGGCGCTTCAAGGTCGGCATTTCGGCGACGTTCTGATCCTCTCAATGGCGTCGGCGCCCGCCCTCGGGGCGTCGACGCATCCCCTCCCTTGCCCCCTCCCCGGAGTTCTTCGATGACCAAGCACTTCCTCGCCCTGCCGCTGCTTGCGGCAGGCCTCTCGCTCGCGCAGCCGGGACCGGCGTTGGCGCAGGCCGCCCCTGCGATCACGACATCCCAGGACGAGATAGCCTACGAAGAGTTCACCTTGCCCAACGGCCTGCGCGTGGTCGTGCACGAGGACCACAGCGTGCCGAAGGTGGCGGTCGCCGTGTGGTATCATGTCGGTTCGATGAACGAACCCGATGGCAAGTCCGGCTATGCCCACCTGTTCGAACATCTGATGTTCAACGGATCGGAAAATCGCGACGATGAATATTTCCCGCCATTGCAGGAAATCGGCGCTTCGGCAGTGAACGGCGCGACCAGCTACGACCAGACCTATTACTACGAGGTCGTGCCGACCGGCGGGCTGGAGCGGGTGCTGTGGCTGGAATCGGATCGCATGGGCAACCTGCTGGGTGCGGTCACCCAGGCCAAGCTCGATGAGCAGCGCGGCGTGGTCCAGAACGAAAAGCGCACCTACGAAAACCGTCCGTATTCATCGATGGCGCAATTGCGCAACGAGGCGCTCTTCCCGCCCGATCATCCCTATCACCACACGGTGATCGGTTCGATGGAAGACCTCGACGCCGCCTCGCTCGACGACATGCACAACTGGTTCAGGGACTACTACGGCGCCTCGAACGCGGTTGTGAGCCTTGCAGGCGATATCTCGGTGGAGGACGCCCGCAAGCTCGTGACGAAGTATTTCGGGGCGGTGCCGCCCGGCCCGCCGGTGTCGCGCCTTACTCAGGACCTCCCGCTGCTCGATGCAACGAAAGCCCAGGTGGTCGAGGAAGCCGTTCCGCAGACCGCGATTTCGTGGAGCTGGCCGGTGCCGGGCCAGGACAGCGAGGTCGGCCCGGCCCTGCGCCTTGCGTCCAGCCTGATCGGCTCGGGCCGCCTGTCACGCCTCAACCAGGCCCTGGTGGTCGACCGCGAAGTGGCGACAGACGTCTTTGCCAACTACGAAAGCTACCAGCTGGCCGGTGTGTTCGAAATCGGCCTGCGACTGAAAGAGGGCGTGGACCCTGCCGAGGCGGAAGCCGTCCTGCGCGAAGAGATCGATCGCTTTCTCGGTGAAGGGCCGAGCGAGGCGGAGCTGGAGCGTACCAAGACCGGCTGGTACAGCAATAATGTCCGTGCGCGGGAATCGCTGTTCGTGAAGGCGATGACGCTGGCCGGTGGCCTCGTGTTCGATGGCGATCCGGGCAGCTACCTCAAGGATCAGGCACAGATAGAAGCGGCCACCGCGCTGGATGTGCGCGATGCCGCGCGCGAATGGCTGTCACGCCCCAACTATCGGCTCACGGTCCTGCCCCGCCCGGATCGCACCGCGATGGCCGATGGTGCCGATCGTACGCAGCTGCCGCCGCTGCAGGGCTATCCCGAACTGACGCTGCCGAAGGTCCACGAAGGAACGCTGTCCAACGGGATCAGGGTTCTCTTTGCCGAGCGCCCGGGCACGGCGACGGTCGACATGGCAATGAACTTCGATGCGGGGAGCAGTGCCGATCTGGGCCGCAAAGACGGGATCGAGGGCTTTACCAACACGCTGCTGGGCGAAGGCACGCAAAGCCTGACCGGCAACCAGCTGGCCGACCGGGAAGAGCGGCTCGGCGCGCGCATCTATACCACGGGCGGTGTCGATACGACCACGGTGGTGGCCTCCGCTCTGGCGCGCAATCTCCCCGCAACGATCGCCCTCTGGGCAGACATGATCCGCCACCCCGCGTTCCGGGAAGAGGATATCGCGCGGGCCAAGGCGCAGGCGCTCTCCCGCCTGGCGCAGTCGGAAAACAATCCCGATGGGCTGGCGGCCGATGCCTTCGGCAGTGTCATCTACGGCGAAGGCCATGCCTATGCGACGCGCCTCGGCAACCGGCGCGCCGTGATCGACAGCTATGACCGCGCCGACCTGACGGCCTTCTACGACGCGTATCTCCGGCCCGACAACGCGACGATCTACGCCGCGGGCGCATCCGGGTTCGATGCTTTCATGGCCGAGCTGGAGGACGCCTTCGGAGACTGGACGGCTCCGCAATCGCCGTTGGGAACGAAGAGCGTGACCGAACTGGACGCTCAGGAAGCGCCCCGCGTGATCCTCGTGGACAAGCCGGGAGCGATCCAGTCGGTACTGCGCGTGGGGCGGATCGTGCCCGGCGGGCTGGACCCGATCAATTTCGATCTCGACATCGTCA
The DNA here is from genome assembly GCA_002377695.1 of Citromicrobium sp. UBA3494. Classification (GTDB taxonomy): domain Bacteria; phylum Pseudomonadota; class Alphaproteobacteria; order Sphingomonadales; family Sphingomonadaceae; genus Alteriqipengyuania. The sequence continues at coordinate 105,681 of DFQH01000010.1, forward strand.
ATTCGGTACTGGGCGGCGGCTTCAACGCCCGGCTGAACACCAATCTGCGGGAAGACAAGGGCTGGACCTATGGCGCGGGGAGTGGAATTTCCTCGGCCATCGGGCCGCAGGTGTTCCAGATTTCCACCAGCGTTCAGACCGACAAGACCAGGGAAGCCCTGGAGGAGATCAAGAAGGAGCTCGATGGGATAACGGGTACGCGCCCCGCCACCGAAGCCGAACTGGAACTGGTCCGCCGCGGCGAAGTGCTGACCTTGTCCGACCGCTTCGAAACCAACGGAGCCATGGTTGGCTATCTGCAATACGTCGACCGCTTCGACCGGCCGGTGAACTGGATCGAGACCCTGCCTGATCGCTATGCCTCGATATCGCCCGGGCGCGTGACAGAGGTTTCCTCACTGCTCGATCCCGAGGCGATGACATGGGTGATCGTGGGCGATCTCTCTCGGATAGAGGACGACGTGCGAGCGCTCGGTCTGGGACCGGTCGAGGTTCGTGCGCCGGATGGGAGCATCGTGCGGTGATTGCTCCCGCACCCGGCAGCATCACTGTGAAAACGATCTGAGGCGACCGGCAAGAACGGGTGGTCCTGAATCCGCCGACAAGCGGCAACCCTCTGCGTTTCTCCTCCCGGCCACTCCCCGGCCGAGGGGGAACGCCGGGTTCCTCACGATCATCCCCCGCCAAGCTCCGCCCGCGGAAAAAGAACCCCGGCCCTCCCAGCCGTGCGGCGTCCATCGGCGAGCCTGGAGACACCACCCCGGCCGGCGGCCCCAACCATTCCCTCAGTTACGACAGTGCCCGGGCGCAGCGAAAGGGAGCCCCAGGGCCAAGAGCTTGCGCGCGCAAAAACATGCTGAAAATACAAGAAATGGTGCCCAGAAGAGGACTCGAACCTCCACGACCTTGCGATCGCCGCCACCTGAAGACGGTGCGTCTACCAATTCCGCCATCTGGGCACACGCGGCATTCCGGTCATCTTTGTCCGGAGCCGAAGGTAGGCGCGGGCCACTAGCGGAGCAGGGGCCTGCCTGTCAACGCAAATAGCTGGGCAAATCGCAGGCAATCGACATGGCCCCATGGCGGCCTTGCAGCGTCCGCTGCCATCCGGCAAAGCGAGCCGCGTAAACCTCGCGCTCCAGCCCTGCCCGGAAAGGCCAGACACATGCCCACGACCAGTCCCCTCGCAGACAAGGTGGTGACCATTTTCGGCGGAAGCGGCTTCGTCGGCCGCCATGTCGCGGAAGACCTGTTGCAGCAGAATGCGCGGGTCCGGATTGCGGCGCGCACGCCCGAGGACGCCTTCTCGCTCAAGCCGCTGGCCAAGCTCGGCCAGTTGCAGTTCGCCCGCTGCAACATCCTGGACGAACACAGCGTGCGCGCCTGCGTCGAGGGGAGCCACGCGGTGGTGAACCTCGTCGGCACCTTCGAAGGCGACCTGATGAAGCTGATGGGCGAGGCTGCGGGCACGCTCGCCAGGGCGGCGAACGATGCAGGCGCAAGGAGCTTCGTTCAGATCAGCGCGATCGGCGCGGATATCGATGGCCCGTCCGAATATGCGCGGGCCAAGGCACTGGGCGAGGAGCTGGTGCGCGATGCCTTCCCCGAGGCGACCATTCTGCGTCCCTCGATCATCTTCGGTCCCGATGGCGGCATCCTGACCATGTTCGCGGACCTGATCTCCATCTTCCCGGTCCTGCCGGTGTTCGCCCCCGATTCGCCGCTGGAGGTCGTTCACGTGGACGATGTGGCGGCTGCGGTCGCCGCATCGCTTACCGATCCGTCCGCCCATGCCGGCAAGACCTACGAGCTGGGGGGTCCCGACCGCTGGACGATGATGGAGCTGAACCAGCGAATCGCCGAGGCGCAGCGGCGCAAGCGAACTTTCCTGCCGATGCCCGATAGTGCCAGCGCCGCATTCGCCGCGCTACCCGGCACGCCGATGAGCAGCGATCAGTGGCGCATGCTCAAGGCCGGCAGCGTGGCCGATGGGGAGTATGCCGGATTTGCCGCTTTCGGTATCCAGCCACGCCCGCTGGAGCTGGTGATCGACCGCTACATGGTCCACCACCGCAAGCATGGCCGCTTTGCGGACAAGGTGGATACCGCGCAGGGGCGGGAGAACTAGGACCGCGGCCGCGAGCGCGCGCCGACGGGCAGGGTCAGCCCGGCGCGGGTCCCGCTTCTTCGGTACTCGCCTGGCCCTTGTCCGCGATCAGGGCGATCGGCTCTACCAGCAGGATGGCGCCGTCATTGCCGGTAATGCGCACCCGTTCGCCCGCGGCGGTATCGGGTCCGCGCGCAATCCACTCGCTGTCACCCAGCTTCACGCGTCCGCTGCCGCTCTCGATCGGCTGGACCACCAGCGCGGTTTCGCCCACCATGCGCCCGCCCCGCTGGTTGAGCAGCGGATCGCTGCTGATGATGGGCTTGTAGCTGAGATAGCGCCGCGCGCTGTAGACCGCGATCAGCGAGAGGCTGACGAAGCTGACGATCTCCAGCGCCACGCCGACATCGAACAGGAAGCTGAGCGCCCCGGTGGCGAGCGCGGCGACCGCCAGCCAGATGAGGTAGACGCCCGGCGCCAGCAGTTCGAGCGCGGCGAGCGCCAGGCCCAGGGCGATCCACAGCCAGTAATTGTCGATCCCTTCGATCATTGCGAGTCGCCGCCGCCGGTGCGCGGCACCGAGGGACGTGTACGTTCACGGGTGACCGGATCGCGACCGCCGGAAAGCGGCACGCCGCTGTCTCCCGGGTTGCTCTCGCCCGGCTGCATCGCACTGCGCACCAGTTCCCCGATCCCGCCGAGCGATCCGATCAGCTGGGTCGTCTCGACCGGGAACAGGATGGTCTTGGCATTGGGGCTGTCGGCGAACTTGCCCACCGCCTTGGTGTATTCCTGCGCGACGAAGTAGTTGATTGCCTGCTGGCCGTTGCTGGCGATCGCGTCGGACACGAACTGGGTGGCCTTCGCCTCGGCCTCGGCCGCACGCTCGCGCGCCTCGGCATCGCGGAAGGCGGCTTCGCGCTTGCCCTCGGCTTCGAGGATGGCGGACTGCTTGGAGCCTTCGGCGCGCAGGATGGCGGAGCTCTTGTCGCCTTCCGCCTCGAGGATTTCGGCGCGCTTCAGACGTTCCGCCTTCATCTGCCGCGCCATCGCTTCGGAGATGTCGCGCGGCGGGCGGATGTCCTTGATCTCGACGCGGGTGATCTTGACGCCCCAGGGCGAGGTCGCATGATCGACCACGCTCAGCAGGCGGGCGTTGATCTCGTCGCGCTTGGACAGCGTCTCGTCCAGATCCATGCTGCCCATCACGGTGCGCAGGTTGGTGGTGGTGAGCGCCATGATCGCGTTGTTGAGGCCGGAAACCTCGTAGGCGGCCTTGGGCGCGTCGAGCACCTGGAAGAAGACCACCGCATCCACGCCGACCATGGCGTTATCCTTGGTGATGATCTCCTGGCCCGGAATGTCGAGCACCTGTTCCATCATGTTGATGCGGTGGCCGACCCGGTCGATCAGGGGGAAGATGATGGTGAGCCCCGGATCGGCGGCCTTGGTGAACTTGCCGAACCGCTCGATCGTGTAGACATAGCCCTGCTTGACCATGGTCACCGCCGCCATCACGAAGATCAGCAGCAGAAAGACCAGCAGCGCGAGCGCGATATACAAGCCCATTCAAACTCTCCCTTTTTCCGGAGAGAGTGTACCCTGCGCAGCTATCAGAACAAAGCAAAACCGACCGGAAATCGGACCGCTGGGCAAAGGTCAGAGCGCGGCTTCGTAAAGCGCCAGGAGATCGGCATAGGCGCGCTCCGCCGCTGCTTCGGCATAGGCGGGGCTGTCGGGCACGGTCCAGCCGTGATCGCCCGCGTAGACCTCGATCTTGGCAGGGCGGCCCGCTTCCCGTGCTGCTTCGCGCAGGATGGTCTTGTGGTCGGGCGCGTCGGCATCGTCGTCCTGTGCGATGGCGACGAGATAGCGCGCCTGCGTATCGTCGAAGGTTCGGTGCGGGCTCATCGGATTGTCATCGCGCACCAGCCCGCCGCCGTGGAAGCTGGCAACGCCCTTGATCCGGCCGGGCACGGCAGCCGCAGACCAGAACGTGAAGGGGCCGCCCATGCAATAGCCCTGCGTGCCAATGCCGCGCGCGGTATCGACCTCCGGCTGCGCGTCGAGCCAGCCGACCGCCGCGGTGGCATCGGCCATGATCGCCTCGGCCGTCAGCTTTTCGCGCCAGGGCTTCACTTTCTGAAAGCCATTATTGCCCGCGAAATCGGCGAAATCCTGAAACTGCTGGCCCGCGACATCGCGGTAATAGGGATTGACCACCAGCACCGCATAACCCCGCCCGGCGAGGCGGCGCGCCATGTTGCGCTTGGCTTCGCGCAGGGATGCAATGTCGGGCCAGAAGAGCACGGCGGGCGAAGGGCCGGAAACGGGCGCGACGAAGAACGCGTCCATCGTGCCGGCAGGCGTCTCGAAGCTCACCTGACGTTCGGTCATGGCGGGCAGCGAGATATCGCCGTCGCCGCCCCCATTGCTGCCCGAAGCAACCGGCGCACAGGCGCCCACTGCAGCAACGCCGGTCAGCAGGCCGAACTGTCGGCGATTGAGCCCTTCCCTTGCCCACCGCGCGAGTTTCGCTTCATCGCACATCGTCCACTCCCCCTTCTGTTCCTGCCATCCGCGTGAACGGCGGCGCGCGCCTTTACTGCTTTTCGAAGGCGACCGTGATCTTCAGCATCACCTCGTCGCTCACCATAGGCACCGCGTAATCGACACCGAAATCGGAGCGCTGGATCGTCGTCGTGCCCTCGAAGCCGATCGTCTCGGCCTTGTTCATCGGATTGGTGCCCGCGCCGGTGAACCTGGCATCGATGGTGACCGGGTTGGTGACGCCATTGAGCGTCAGATTGCCGGTGATCGATGCGCTCGTGCCGTCGTCCCCGATATCGACCGTGGTCGACACGAATCGCGCCGCATCGGGTTCGGGGCCGAAGAAGTCGGGATCGGCGCCATCCTTGCCCGGGCGCAGGAGATGATCCTTCAGCCCTTCGCTCACCACGGCAAGGCTGGTGACCGGAATCGTCACATCGACCTTGGCATCGCCCGGATTCTCGAGATCGATCTGGAGCGTGCCTTCGACATCGCCGAACAGGCCATAATAATCGTTGAACCCGAAATGATCGACCGACCACGCGACCAGCGAATGCGAAGGGTCGGTCGCATAGGTGCCGCCGGACACGCGGCTGGTATCGACAACGCCGGGCAGCTCGGCCGGAGCCTCCTGCAAGGCCAGCGCGGGAACGGTGGCGGCACCGATCAGGGCGAATACGGCGAGGGTGTTGGCAAGGCGCATGGAATGGGCTCCGTTCAGGCTGGCAGTGTCAGGGGCGCGCGCGCAGTCCCGCCCGCGCGAGCGCATTCCTCAATCAAAGCCACCAGAACGGCTTGGGTTCCGAACCCGCGATGCGGTCTTTGGGCGGTAGGCCGCCATCCGGGCTAGCGACGCTGCGTCAGCGCATCCTCGCTCTGCGCCATCAGCTTGGCGATAATCTCGGCCACCGGCTCTTCTTCCTTGACCATCCCGACCGACTGGCCCGCCATCAGGCTTCCGTTTTCCACATCGCCGTCGATCACCGCACGGCGCAGTGCGCCTGCCCAATAGTGCTCCACCTGCAGCTGCGCCTCGGCCATGGCTATTTCCTCGCGGTCGAGCCGTCCGGCGATGTCGCGCTGGGTGGAGGTGAATTCCTCCGTACCCTTGTTCTTGAGCGCCCGGACAGGAATCACGGGTAGCCGCGCATCGACCTGCACCGATGCGACCGCGTCGCGGGCGGAGGCGCGGAAGAAGGCCTTCTTGAAGTTCTCATGCGCGATGCTTTCCTTAGCGCAGGCAAAGCGCGTGCCCAGCTGCACGCCGCACGCGCCCATCTCCAGATAGCCCGCGATCGCGCTGCCGCGCCCGATCCCACCCGCGACGAAGATCAGGTGTTCTTCGCTGAGTTCGGGGAGGATTTCCTGCGCCAGCACGCTGGTGGAGACCGGGCCGATATGGCCGCCCGCCTCCATGCCCTCGATCACCAGCGCATCCGCGCCGCTTCGCAGCAGCTTCTTGGCGAGCGCCAGCGTCGGCGCGAAGCAGATGACCTTGGCGGGGTTCTTCCCCCCCTTGATCGCCTCGACGCTGCCCTTGGGCGGGATCCCGCCTGCCAGCACGACATGGGTGACTGCGTGTTTTTCGCACACCGCGATCAGGTCGAACAGGTCGGGGTGCATGGTGATGAGGTTGACGCCGAAGGGCTTGTCGGTGCGCTTCCTGGTCTCCGCGATCTCGGTATCGAGCAGGTCGGGCGTCATCGCGCCACAGGCGATCACGCCGAAGCCGCCGGCATTGCTGATGGCCGAAACGAGGTTGCGTTCAGAAACCCAGCTCATCGCGCCACACAGGATGGCATGCTCGCTGCCGAGGAAGTCTGCGCCACGCGCCATCAGCGCGTCAGTCTTTGGAGTATTGCTCATGAAAGGGCGGTTAGGCGCGGCAGCGGCGACCGGCAAGCTCTAGAACCAGCCCGCCTGTTTCAGTTCGGTCACCCGCGCGCGCGAAACCGGCGCCTCGATCCCGCCGGGCAGAACCAGTCGAAGGTTGCGCCCTTCGCGCTTCACATCTTCCACCGCGTCGCGCGCGACCCACCAGCTGCGGTGGACCTGCGCGCCCTCGATGCCCTGTAACTCCGCCACGGCATCACGCATCCGCATCAAAACGAGTTCGCTGCCGAGCGCAGTATGCGCGCGCACGTAGTGGTCCTCCATCTCCAGCGCGATCAGATCGGTGCCGAGATGCCCGGGCAGGCGCTCGAGGAACGCGGGCTGGGGCGCGGGCGCATCGAGGGGTGCGGTCCGGGCGGCTGCAGCGGGACGCTCCGCTGCAGCGGCTGGTGGCGCCTGCTTCGATCGCTCGATCAGATGGAACAGCACGGTGATGCTCGCGCCGATGATCAGCACGTTGATATAGGCTTCCAGCGCCTGCTCGCCCGTCGGCATCGGCACCGGACGCGGCCAGAAGCCGATCGCCCACACGATCGCGGTCATCGGGATGGTCGCGATCAGGCAGCCGGCGATCCACAGGCCGATCTCGGGCAGGTGGAGCGACCGGTGAAGCTGCTCCACCGCCCAGCCGATCGGGTTGTAGACCGCATATCCGACCCAGGCGAACAGCAGCCAGCTTACCAGCCGCACAGCCAGCGGGGCATCGGCGCTGCCGAACGGTCCGATCAGCGCGAGGATCACACCGACGATGGTCATGACCGACAGGTCGATCAGCAGCTTGCGCGCGAATTCGTGTCGGCCGGTGGTTGCCTCGTCGCTCATCGACACGAACCTAGCGCCCGTTCGCGCTTCGTAAAGTGGCATAATGGCGGAATTGGGCGCTTTTCACGAAGGCAAGGTGTGGCTCGCGCACACCGCGTTGCCCGCCAGCGGGCGGTCGGCACAACGGGTTCATCGAACACCAGACCGACGATCCGGAGATTACCGATGACCAGCCTCGCACCGTCCCTTCCCTTCTTCCCGGCTCGCGCAAAGCGGCCGGCCCGCTTCGACATCGGGCCGGTTACGCGCACCATCGTAGGCCTGGTGTGCTTCACGATGACCTTCCTGTGCATCATTGCGCTGGGCAAGGCGGCGCTGGGCATGGTGGACAACCTGCACCACTACGCCAAGCTGCCGATCATCATTCACGTGGCCACCGTGCTGCCCGCGATCCCGCTGGGCGGTTTCCTCCTGCTCGCGAAGAAGGGAACGCCGCTGCACAGGTCGCTGGGCAAGGTCTGGCTGGTGCTGATGCTCGCCACCGCGACCAGCGCCATCTTCATCCAGTCCACCGGCGGCTTCAGCTTCATCCATATCTTCGTGCCGATCACCTTCCATGCGGCATGGAGGGTTATCGCCACCGCCCGCAAGGGCGATATTGCGGGCCACAAGAAGCAGATCGTGTTTACCTATCTGACCGCGCTCATGATCCCGGGCATCTTCGCCTTCGCCCTGCCCGGCCGGCTGATGAACGTGATGCTGCTGGGCTGATCGTCAGCCGTAGGTGAGCGCGACCTTGCCCGCTGCCTCACCTGCGAGGCGGCGGGCTTCGTCCGTGTCGCCCGCGGTCGCCAGCGCGACCCCCATCCGGCGGAAGGGGCGGGTAACGGGCTTGGCGAAGATGCGGAGGTCCGCTCCGTTCGCCATCGCTTCGGCGAGACCATCGTAAGAGACGGTCTCGCTCTCGCGGTCGGCGAGGATCACTGCGCTGGCGGCGGGGCGCGCGCGGATAGCGTCGGGCACCGGAAGGCCCATCACCGCGCGGGCGTGCAGATCGAACTCGGTCAGGTTCTGACTGACCAGCGTGACCATCCCGGTGTCGTGCGGGCGCGGGCTCAATTCGGAGAAGATCACCTCGTCACCGCGCACGAAGAACTCGACCCCGAACAGGCCGTAGCCGCCCAGATTGTCGACGACCTTGCGCGCCATCTCCTGCGCGTCGGCCAGCGCCGCATCGCTCATACCGTGCGGCTGCCAGCTTTCCTGATAGTCACCGCGTTCCTGACGGTGGCCGATCGGCGGGCAGAAGGTGATGCCGTCCTTGTGACGCACCGTCAGCAGCGTGATCTCGTAATCGAAGTCGATGAATTGCTCGACGATCACCCGCGCCCGGTCGCCGCGCATATTGGCGACGGCATAGTCCCACGCAGTCTCCAGCCCGTCGGCGCCTTGCACCGTGCTCTGGCCCTTGCCCGAGGAGGACATGACCGGCTTGATGACGCAGGGAAAGCCCGTGTCGCCCGCCGCCGCGCGCACTTCGTCGAGACTGGTCGCGTAGCCGTAGCGCGAGGTACGCACGCCCAGCTCCTGCGCCGCCAGATCGCGGATCGCATCGCGGTTCATCGTCAGCTGCGCCGCGCGCGCAGCCGGTACGACATGCACGCCATTGGCCTCGACTTCGGCCAGCACCTCGGTCCGGATCGCCTCGATCTCGGGCACGACATGGTCGGGCTTGTGCTTCTCGATGACGCTACGCAGCGCCTCGCCGTCGAGCATCAAGAAAACCTCGCGCGCATCGGCCAGCTGCATCGCGGGCGCATTGTCGTAGCTGTCGCAGGCGATCACGTAAGCGCCCAGCCGCTTGGCCGAGATAACGAACTCGCGCCCCAGCTCGCCCGATCCGAGCAGGAGGATTTTGGCGGTGTGGCTCATGGCGTCGTCCGGGTGCCCATCTCACCCACCCAGAAGCCAGCATTGTAGACGATCCAGATCACCAGCGGCAGCGCGATCACCAGCGCAACGATGCCCAGGATCCGTTTCGTCCTGTCGCTCACGCAGCGTCTTCCGCGTCCAGCCCGTAGGCCGTGTGCAGCACGCGCACGGCCAGCTCGGTCTCGTCCTCGTCGATCATTACGGAGACCTTGATCTCGCTGGTGGTGATCGCCTGGATGTTGATCCCGCGTTCGGCCAGCGCGCGGAACATGTCGCTCGCCACGCCCGCGTGGCTCTTCATGCCCACGCCCACGACGCTGATCTTCGCCACGTGGCTGTCCGTGATGATGCGGTTGTAGCCGATCGCCTCGCGCTTGTCCTCCAGCAGGGCCTGCGCGCGCGCGAGATCCGCCTGCGGGATCGTGAAGGTCACGTCGGTCTCGCCCTTGTCGCGCCCGACGTTCTGGATGATCATGTCGACATTGATCGACGCTTCGGCCAGCGGGCTGAAGATCTCCGCCACCGCGCCCGGCTTGTCGGGCACGCGCGTAAGGATGATCTTGGCTTCGTTCTTGTCGTGCGCGATGCCGGTAACGAGTTTGCGTTCCATCTTTCCCTCTTCGACCATCCGCTCCATTTCTTCCTCGGAGACGATCAGCGTGCCCGGCAGATCGTCTGCCGGGGTCGCATCGTCGTCCACGAAGCTGGAGAGCACCTGTATGCGTACGCCTTCCTTCATCGCGAGGCTGACAGAGCGGGTCTGCAATACCTTCGCGCCGACCGAGGCGAGTTCGAGCATTTCCTCGTAGGTCACCGCGGTCAGCTTGCGCGCCTTGGCGACGATGCGCGGGTCGGTTGTGTAGACCCCGTCCACATCGGTGTAGATGTCGCAGCGATCCGCCTTCACCGCCGCCGCCACCGCGACCGCGCTGGTGTCCGATCCGCCGCGCCCCATCGTGGTGACGCGGCCTTCCGCGCTCAGCCCCTGGAAGCCGGGAATGACCGCGATGGTGCCGTCGGCCATGCTGGCCAGCAGTGCGTCGGAGTCGATCGCGTCGACCCGCGCCTTGGCATGGGCTTCGACCGTGCGGACGGGCAACTGCCAGCCCAGCCAGCTGCGCGCCTTCTGCCCCAGCGATTGCAGCGTCAGCGCCAGCAGGCCGGAGGTGACCTGTTCGCCGCTTGCGACCACCACGTCGTATTCGGCCGGATCGTAGAGCGCATGCGCCTCGCGTGCGAAGTTGACCAGCCGGTCCGTCTCGCCCGCCATTGCTGACACGACCACCGCCACCTCGTTACCGCCCGCGGCCTGCTTGCGCACGATCTGCGCGACCCGGCGTATCCGCTCGGTCCCGGCCATCGACGTGCCGCCGAATTTCATCACGATCCGCGCCAAGGCGTAAGCTCTCCTTGCTGGTGCCTTTTCGGGCGCGGTGTTAGGGAGCGGGGATGAGCGATGCAACAGCAACCATCCGTCCCGAAGAGGCCAGTCACTTCGGCGCGCTGGCAGCAGACTGGTGGGACCCGAAGGGCTCCTCCGCCATGCTCCACCGGCTGAACCCGGTCCGGCTGGGCTTCATCCGGGGCGCGATCGACCGGCACTGGGGCGGCGATATCGAGAGCGCATCGCCGCTTGCGGGCAAGGCGGCCGTGGATGTCGGCTGCGGCGCGGGCCTGCTGTGCGAGCCTTTGTCGCGGCTGGGCGCGGCGGTGACCGGCGTCGATGCCGCGCCCGAGAACGCGGCGGCGGCGGCGGCGCATGCCGAGGCGGCAGGGCTCGATATCCGCTACATGGCGGGCGAGATCGGCGCGCTGGACCTCGGTACCTTCGACCTCGTCACCTGCATGGAGGTGATCGAGCACGTGGCGGACAAGCCTGCCTTCATCGCCGCGCTGGTGAGCAAGCTTGCTGATGATGGCCTCCTCATCCTCTCCACCCCCAACCGCACCGCCGCCAGCCGCCTGCTGCTGGTCGGCGCGGCGGAGGCGGTGGGCGCGGTGCCCAAGGGCACGCACCACTGGGACGACTTCGTGACGCCGGAAGAGCTGACCGATCTGCTCGCCGATGCCGGGCTGACGGTTACCGCCACGCGGGGCATCGCCTATCGTCCGGGCAAGGGCCTGCACCTGAGCGATGACACCAGCCTCAACTACATTCTGGCGGCGCGGAAGTCCTAACATTCGATTCGTCATTGCGAGGAGCCGCAGGCGACGCGGCAATCCAGGGTGATAGGCACGGCGTTTGAGGCTCTGGATTGCCGCGCCCGCTTTCGCGGGCTCGCAATGACGCAGAGTGCAGCTATTCCCCCCGCACCAGCCCGGGATCATCGGTGAAGTAACCGTCGACCCCGGCAGCCTTCAGCAGCTCTACCAGCCCCAGCATGTTGCCCACGCCGTTCTCGCTCGCGTCGGAGCGGAGCGAGGGGGGCAGGAACACGTTCTCCTTGCGCACGGTCCACGGGTGGACCTGCAAGCCCGCCGCATGCGCATCGCGCACGAGGTCTGTCGGCGTGCCGTCGTCGTTCAGCACATGGCCCATCCACGGGCCGATCCCGTCGGCATATTCCGCCACCTCGGACAGCCCGATGGGCGTCATGATCCCCGCCCAGGTCATGCCCGGCTCGTCGTAGGGGCCGCCTTCGGGGCGGAGCAGCAGGATCAGGGGGACCTCGATCATCGCGTCAATCCGCTGCAGCGGCCCGACCTCGAAGATCTGGACGAACACATCGTCATCGGCTCCGCCCAGCCCTTCCTCGCGCAGCTGGCGCACCAGCAGGTCGACCGTGTCGATCCCGGTCTCCTGCAGCAGCCAGGTCGGGTGCTTGAGTTCGGGATAGATGCCGATCCGGCGGCCCGTTTCCGCTTCCTTGGCGCGTTTCAGCGCGACGATCTCCGCGAAGGTCGGCACCTGATACAGCCCGTCGTAGGCGGTGTTGCCCGGGCGCAGCGCTGGCATCCGCTCCTTCGCGCGCAGGGTGCGCAGCTCGGCCAGCGTGAAGTCCTCCGCGAACCAGCCATTGATCAGCTGGCCCTCGATGGTCTTGGTCTTGCGCCGATCCGCGAATTCGGGCCGGTCGGCCACATCGGTCGTCTCGCCGATCTCGTTCTCGTGCCGGGCGACCAGCACCAGGTCCTTCGTCACCACCAGATCGGGCTCGATATAGTCCGCGCCCTGGTCGATCGCGCGTTCGTAACTGGCCAGCGTGTGCTCGGGCCGGTCGCCGCTCGCACCGCGATGCGCGATCACCAGCATGTCGCCATCGGCATTGACGGGTTTCAGATCAGCCATGGGCTGCGCACTGACAGCGAGTGGTGACAGGGCGATTGCAGCCGCCGTAAGCCATTTCAGCACAAGGTGTCCTTCCATTCCGGTTCCTTGAAGCCGACCAGCAGTCCTGCTTCGTGTTCGAGTACCGGGCGCTTGATCAGGCTTGGATGTTGCACCATCAAGGCAATCGACCTGTCGCGCGTCAGATCGGCCTTGTCGGCATCGTCCAGCTTGCGAAACGTTGTGCCGCGCTTGTTGAGCAGCACCTCCCAGCCAGCGGCATCGGCCCAGCCGCCAACTTCCTCAGCGGAGGGGGCATCCTTCTTGAAGTCGCGGAACGTATGGACGAGCCCCTGCGCGTCGAGCCATTTGCGCGCTTTCTTCACCGTGTCGCAATTGGGAATGCCGTTGATCGTGATGGTCATGCGTCCTCATCCTGCGGGTATTGCGTCACCTGCGGATCGGGGCAGGTGAACATCGTGTATTGTTCGTAATAGGCGTGCCTGCCCTTGCCCTGAGCTTCCGCGTGATCCGGGTGGCGGCGCCATGCCTTGGCCGCTTCGCGCGTCGCCCATTCCGATATCGTCACCGTCTCGCCATCCTGCGCGGCGTAGGTCTTTACCCCCAGAAACCCGGGCTGCGCGCCGGCGAGTTCGACCATGTGCTGCGCGTCGCGCGCATAGGCAACGGCATCGTGATCGGCGCGCTTGCGGCTGCGGAAGACGACGAGATACATCAGTGCGCGCGCCCGGGGCAGATCGCGGAAGCACGAAGCCTGACACACCTGACACAGTGTACAGGGGACGAAAAACCACCTCGCCCGGAGCGATCCGGCGGGACGATCCATCGAGAGGGCGCGGGGCGGGGCACGTGCCCACCCCTAGCGCCATGCCGGCCGGTAGGACAGCCGTGCAAAACGGGCGGAATCAGCCCAGGCGGAAATCGACGATCTGGCCGCGCGCACCGAATTCGCAGGTGAACTGGTCGCGCCGGGGATCGCGAATCTCGATCTGGCCCTGCACCGTGTACAGGCCACGCTCGCGCTCTTCGGCGTAGGTGATGCGGACGCGGCCATAACGGCTGGCCTCGCGCCCGCAGGCGTTCACCGCCGCACGCTCGAAATCGTTGTTGTCGCGGTAGGAATAGCCGTAGCCGCCCCCATAGCCATCGCCGTAACCGGGGCCGTATCCGTCATCATAGCCGTAGCCATCGCCATAACCGTAGGCACAGCCGCCCAGCATGATGGCGCCTGCAAGAAGAGCGGATACGGGAAGAATGCGCATGGAGGGTCTCCGGTCTGTGCGAGGCCACCAGTCTCGCTTGTTGATGGATAGTCTACGGTCGGAGAAATCGCGTGTTCCCGCCCGCATGATGCGGGGGCGGGGTGCAGTCTAGCGCGCGTGCGCGTCGGCGATGGCCACCGCGAGCGCATCCGCCGCGTCGGCCCCGGCGATTTTCGCCCCCGGCAGCAGCACCTTGAGCATCGCCTGAACCTGCGCCTTCTCGGCAGCGCCAGTGCCGACCACCGCCTTCTTCACGCTGCGCGCGGCGTGTTCGCGCACGGCCAGCCCCGCAGCACCGCAAGCAGCCAGCACCGCGCCGCGTGCCTGCGCCAGCTTGAGCGTGGATTGCGGGTTCTTGTTGACGAACACTTCCTCGCACGCGGCCCGCTCGGGCGCGTGCTGCGCGATCACCGCCGACAACTCTCGCTGAAGCTGCGCCAGCCGCTCCGGGATGGGGGCCTTCGCATCCGTCGCGATCTGGCCGTTTGCGATGTGCGACAGCCGCGATCCCTCGGCGCGGATCACGCCCCAGCCGGTGCAGGAAAGCGAGGGATCGAGGCCGAGTATGATGGTCATGGCTTTGCTCCATAGCCCGTCACGCTGAACTTGTTTCAGCATCCAGTGCGAGAACAGCACTGCCGTGACCCATCGTAGAGCTGGACCCTGAAACGAGTTCAGGGTGACAGGCAGCCGAAGGATAGAGTGACGCTTACGCGTCCAGCTTCTCCATCACTTCGTCGGAGATGTCGTAATTGCCCCAGACGGTCTGGACGTCGTCGTCATCGTCGAGCACGTCGATCAGCTTGAGCAGCGTGCCCGCATTGCCCTCGTCCATGTCGACGGTGAGGTTGGGCTTCCACGCGAGCTTGACGGTTTCCGCTTCGCCGAGCGATTTCTCGAGGCTTTCCGCCACCGCGTGCAGGTCTTCCGCGGCGGTCCAGATCTCATGCCCGTCATCAGTGCTGGCGATGTCCTCCGCCCCCGCTTCCAGCGCGGCTTCCAGCACCTTTTCCTCGTCGCCTGCATCGGCCGGATATACGATCAGGCCCAGCCGTTCGAACCCGTGGGCGACCGAGCCTTCGGTGCCCAGGTTGCCGCCGTTCTTGGAGAATGCGGTGCGGATATTGGTCGCGGTGCGGTTGCGGTTGTCGGTCAGCGCCTCGACGATGATCGCGCTGCCGCCCGGGCCATAGCCTTCGTAGCGCACTTCCTCGTAATTCTCGCCATCGCTGGCCGACGCCTTGTCGATCGCCCGCTGGATATTGTCCTTGGGCATGGACTGCGCTTTCGCGGCGTTGACCGCGAGCCGCAGGCGCGGGTTCATGTCCGGATCGGGCAAGCCCATCTTCGCCGCCACGGTGATTTCGCGGCTGAGCTTGGAAAACAGGTTGGACCGCTTTTTGTCCTGCGCACCCTTGCGGTGCATGATGTTCTTGAATTTGGAATGGCCTGCCATTGTAACCCCAAAAAGTGATACTTTTTGGGGGCCCCGGAGTGGAGCCCCGTCAGACAGTCGGCACTAGCGAAGGTCGGCGCGCGGGACAACGCCGTGTCGCTTGCGCATTTCGATCGGACAGTGCGAACTAGATCCGCACCGCCGTACCACTGGCGCTGACCATCAGCATCGATCCCGTATCGCCGATCACCTCGTAATCGAGATCGACGCCGACCACCGCGTTGGCGCCCAGCTTCTGTGCCTCGGCCTGCATTTCCTGAATGGCGTCGTGGCGCGCTTCCTTGAGCACCTTTTCATACGAGCCCGCGCGGCCGCCCACGATGTCGCGGATGCCCGCGAACAGGTCGCGGAACATGTTGGCGCCGATGATCGCCTCGCCGGTCACGATCCCGAGATAGTCCTGCGCGGGGCGGCCTTCCACCGCATGCGTGGTGGTGACGATGATGCCGGTCTCGGCGGTCTCCCATGGGCTAGCCATTGACGATGATTCCTCCGTTGGGGTGCAGTACCTGGCCTGACATATAGGACGAATCCTCGCAGGCGAGGAAGAGGAATGCGGGCGCGACCTCGTTGGGCTGGCCGGGGCGGCCCATCGGCGTGTCCTCGCCGAAATCGGGAATGTTTTCCGGCGGCTGGCCGCCCATGGGGTTGAGCGGGGTCCAGATCGGGCCGGGCGCGACCGCGTTCACGCGGATGCCGTCTTCGACCAGGTTCTCGCTCAGCGAGCGGGTGAAGGCGGTGATCGCGCCCTTGGTGGCGCTGTAATCCAGCATGATCGCCGCGCCCTTGTACATCGTCACACTGGTGCAGTTCACGATCGCCGCGCCCTTCTTCAGGTGCGGACGCGCGGCCTGGACGAGGTAGAACTGGCTGAAGATGTTGGTCTGGAAGGTCCGCTGCAGCTGGTGCGCGGTAATATCGGTGACATTCTCGTCCGGGTGCTGCTCGCCCGCGTTGTTGACCAGCACGTCGAGCTGGCCGAAGCGGTCGATGACCGCGTCGACCAGCCCCTGGCAGTGGTCCGGATCGCCCAGATCGCCGGCGGAGAGCAGCACCTGCGCCCCTTCCGCCTCGCACGCCTCGCGCGTGATGCGCGCGTCGTCGTGCTCCTCCAGATAGGCGATCGCGACATTCGCGCCTTCGCGCGCGAACAGCACCGCGACCGCGCGGCCAATGCCGCTGTCGGCACCCGTGACCAGCGCGGTCTTGCCCTTAAGGCGGCCCGAGCCGGGATAGCGCGGCTGCCATTCGGGCTTTGTGTCGAGATCGGTCTCGTGCCCCGGCATCCGGGGCTCTTCGGCGGTTTCGGGGACGAAGGCGGTGTCGGTTCTGGTCGGCTCGGTCATGGCGGGGGTCCTTGAAAAAAGAGGGGGTTTCCCTCTTTCAAGCAGCCCCGCCGCCGATGGGTTCCGAAGTGAACGGACGTGCGCTCTAGCCCAGGCCCAGCGCAGCCTTGTAGGTTTCGAGAATGGTTTCCATCTCGCTGCGGTCGTCGGGCTTCATCTTTCTGAGGCGCACGACCTGGCGCATGATCTTGGGATCGTAGCCGACCGCCTTGGCTTCGGCATAGACGTCGCGGATATCGTCGGCGATGCCCTTCTTCTCTTCCTCGAGGCGTTCGATACGCTCGATCAGCAGGCGCAGGCGGTCGTCGGTGGCTTCGGCCATGGGGGTAATCTCCGGTGAGGGGACGAATCAATCGGCGCCGGGATAGCGGCGGCGGCGCCCGGCGCAAGGCGAGGCAATGGACGAGTTTTCCCAAGCCTGTGGATCGGCCGCCGCGATCAGCGCAGATCGGGGCCGTTCCTCCTGAGGCTGGCTTCCATCCGCTCGATCTGTTCCTGCGTCGCCGGGGTCTGGCGCGTCGCCTTCCATTCGTCGGCCGACATGCCGTGGATCAGCTCGCGCGCCTGTGCCTTGTCGCCCTCGTAGCCCGCATCGCGGATCCAGTCCGCCAGGCAATTGCGGCAGAAGCCCGCAAGGCCCATCAGGTCGATGTTCTGCGCATCGTGGCGATGCCGCAGATGGCGCACCAGCCGGCGGAAGGCGGCAGCGGCCACCGCATCGTCCAGTTGGTCCAGCGGATCTTGGGATTGCGACATGTTTCGTGGCCTTTCGCTCTTGTACTGAAATATTGCCCTGCCATAGCGCTGAGCCATGCCCAAGCTCGATCCAAGAAACCGTAAGGTCAAAATCCTCGCCACCATAGGCCCCGCCAGCCGCGAACCGGAGATGCTCCGCCGACTGTTCAGGGCAGGCGTCGATGCGTTCCGGGTCAACATGAGCCACGGCGATCACGCGACTCATGCGCAGACCATCGCCGCGATCCGCGAGCTGGAGGAAGAATTCGACCGGCCCATCGCCATCCTGGCGGACCTGCAGGGCCCCAAGCTGCGCGTCGGCACCTTCAAGGATGGCAAGGCGGTAATCCGCCATTCGGGCCACTTCACGCTCGATACCAGTCCCGAACCTGGCGACGAAACGCGCGTCCACCTGCCCCACCCCGAACTGTTCGGCCTGATGGAGAAGGGCCAGCGGCTGCTGATCAACGACGGCAAGATCCGGCTGAAGGTCATCAAGGCAGACAAGGACGCGATCCTGTGCTCGGCCGAAGTCGGCGGGGTCATCTCCGATCGCAAGGGCGTGAACGTGCCCGATGCGGAAATCCCGATCCCCGCGCTCACCGACAAGGATCGCAAGGATCTGGCCTTCGCCTGCGAACAGGGGGCGGACTGGATCGCCTTGAGCTTCGTCCAGCGGCCCGAGGACGTGGCCGAGGCACGCAAGCTGATGGGCTCCCATACCAAGGGGGCCGACGGGATGATCCCCGCCCTGTGCGCCAAGATCGAAAAGCCCAGCGCGGTGCGCCGCCTGGCCGAGATCGTGGAGCTATCCGACGGCATCATGGTCGCGCGCGGCGATCTGGGCGTGGAGCTGGACCCGGAAGACGTGCCCCCGCTGCAGAAGCGCATCGTCGACATGACGCGCCAAGCGGGCAAGCCGGTGATCGTGGCCACCCAGATGCTCGAATCGATGATCGAGAGCCCGGCGCCCACGCGCGCCGAAGTCTCCGACGTGGCCAATGCGGTGTACGACGGCGCGGATGCGGTGATGCTGTCGGCCGAAACCGCGGCGGGCGAATGGCCGGAAGAAACGGTCGCCATCATGGACCGTATCGTGACCAAGGTGGAACGCGACGGCAGCTACGCCAAGCGGATGACCTTCCTCGAAACGAAGGCCGATCCGACCACTGCCGATGCGCTCAGCCATGCCTGTTCGACCATTGCGGAAACGGTGAGCATCAGCGCCATCGCGGTGTTCACCTTCAGCGGATCGACCGCCCGGCGCGTGGCGCGCGAGCGGCCTTCGGTGCCCATGCTGGTGCTGACCCCGCAAAAGGGCGTGGCCCGGCGCGTCGCCCTGCTATGGGGCGCGCATGCGGTGGTCACCCGCGATATCGAGACTTTCGAAGAGATGATCGGCAAGGGCAAGCGGATGGCGCTGCGCCATGGCTTCGGCAAGGCGGGCAACAAGCTGATCGTGCTCGCAGGCGTACCCTTCGGCACCCCGGGCAGCACCAATCTGCTGCACGTGGTCTCGCTCAGCGGGGACGAACTGAAGGGGCGGTAGGCGCGTTCAGGCCGGGCATTCCAGTGCTGGAGCGCCCTGCGCATAGACCTGCGCTGCCGCCGCGCAGAATCCGGCCAGCGGGAAAATGATGTCCTTCTGGTAGCCGCCGGACAGATAGACCCGGACCAGCAGACGCTCGCCTTCGACCAGCTGCCCGATCAGCAGCGGCGGGGTGTCTTCCCACTCTCCCGAGCCCGAAGGAACCTGGGCCCGCCAGGTCAGATGCCCGGGCTCCCAATGCCGGGGGATTATCTTGTCCCGCAGCGTCCTTTCGAGGCGCAGGACATCGGCGTTGACCGATTCGATCGCATCATGCTGGTCCACGCGGAACGCCGGGAAAAGCTGGGTGTCGAACACGGCCGACCCGAGGCTCGAAACGCTCGCCCAGACCCCGCGATCGTCGAATTCGAAGCACAGCCTGAAGTCGTCCTGCGCCGCGCACACGCGGCGGGAAACCTCGTCCGTCAGAGCATCCTGCTTGACGACCGCCGCCCAGGGCTGACTTTCCGCAGCCTGAGCGGGAACTCCCGCAAGAACGGCAGCCCACGCCCAAAGCACTGCACGACAAACGAAATGCATCCTCGCCCCCTCTTCCTCGGCTCTCGCCGCGCGAACTGCCCGCTCGCGCACTCGCAGAGTGCTTATAGTATAGTTCGGCATTGTTAAATCTGCCGGAGAAGAAGCGGCATGCGCTTGCGGGATGAAGACGTGAACATGTTAATTCAGGCTCGGGCCTCCATTGCCGCCGCCTCCGGGGCAATCATCCAGCCTCGATAACAAAACCTTTATCCTGTCGTTCTAGACCCCTTCTCAGGCGGAAGGGACGAAAGTGGGAATAGCGGTAGACCTGCACCTGACGATCCTGGGGGTCATCATCGGATTGACCCTCGTATCGCTGCTCGTCCACCTGACCTTGCGGCGCGGCTCCGCCCTCGGCTGGATGGCTGCGGGCCTGTTGTGCGTCTCCGCAGAGTTGCTGGTCCTGCGCTACGGGGCCCATTCCGGACTGGGCATCGCGGCTGTCGCCATGCTGATCCCGGCGATCTATTTCTGCGCTGCACAGGCTATTCGTCGGGGAACGGGCTTGCCACCGATGAGCCGTCGCGTGTCTGTCGGCACGACCGTCCTCACTGCGCTCTCGCTCGTGCTGCTCGCCATGCCGATACCACCCACGCTGCACTATGTGCCGTTCCAGCTGGCGAGCATATTCGTCTTCGTCGACACGATACTGGCGCTGGCTCGAAAGCGCGACCGTGATGCGCTCGAAAACGGGTTGGTGGTGCTCGGCTTTCTCGTCCTCACGGGCGTGATCCTGCGTGTGCCAATGTTTCCGGCCCTGCTGGATGAGCCCACCCCGTGGGCACCGTTCGATCCCGCCTTGTTCGAGCGGGTCTTCATCCAGTGCATGGGCGTGCTCAACACCAGCCTCGCCCTGCTGATCGTCGCGCGGATCGTGACCAAGGTAATCGGCGGCTACCGGCACAGCTCCGAACGCGACGGCCTGACCGAACTGCTCAATCGCAGGGCCTTCGACGCGCTGATCGACCGGCCCGCCGCCTGCCCCGGTGCAATCATCATGTGCGACATCGACCGGTTCAAGGCGATCAACGACAGCTTCGGCCATCAGGCCGGCGACGAGGTGATCCGCTCCTTCGCCTGCATGCTGAGCCTGCAGGGCGATCATTCCGGTCGCATCGGCGGCGAGGAATTCGCGCTGCTGCTGCTGGACACGAACCTCGAAGAGGCGGCGGAGCAGGCCGAGGGCCTGCGCAGCGCCTTCGGGAGCCTGCAACACCCCGCGATCGGTCCGAATGTGCGAGTCAGTGCCAGTTTCGGGGTCGCCGCGTTCGAGGCGGGCACGCCCATCCGCGCCGCCATGCGCCGCGCGGACATGGCGCTCTATTCGGCCAAGCAGAACGGCCGGAACCGGGTGGAGATCGCCCGGCAGGAGGCGGTCACCCCGCCGCTGGCGCTCGCGGCGGCCTGATCTCTCGAACCGGAGCGGACTAGCCCCATCCGCCCAGAAACGCCGCGACATTCGCGCCCAGCGCGTCGACCGCGTAGCCGCCTTCCATCACGACCACACTCGGCAGGCCGAGCGCGGCGATCTGCGCGCCCATCGCGGCATAGTCTTGCCGCGTGAGGCTGAAGTGCGAGATGGGATCTCCCATGAAGGTATCCGCCCCGTAGGAAACGATCAGCAGATCGGCCGCATGCGTCCGGATCGCGTCCAGTGCGGCGGCAAGCGCGGGCGCATAGGTTGCCCAGTCGGTGCCCTGCGGCAGCGGCAGGTTGAGCGTTGCCCCCTCTCCCGCGCCCGCGCCCCGTTCGTCCGCATGGCCCCAGTAGAAGGGGAAATCGTTCTTGGGGTGGGCATGGATGGAGGCGAACAGCACATCGCCATCCTCGTAGAAAATATCCTGCGTGCCGTTGCCGTGGTGATAGTCCACATCGAGGATCGCGACCCGCGATACGCCGCGCGCCTGTGCCGCGCGCGCAGCGATCGCGGCATTGTTGAGGTAGCAGTAGCCGCCCATGTAATCGGCCCCGCAATGGTGGCCGGGCGGGCGGCAGAGCGCAAAGGCGGCTGGCTCTCCGCCCAATACCGCATCCATCGCACTCAGCGCGGCCTGCGCCCCGCCATAGGCGGCCGCCCAGGTCCCGGCGGCGACCGGGGTGGAGACATCCATGGAAAAAGCGCCCATCCGCGCATCGATCCGTTCGAGGTCGATCGGGCGGCGGCGCACCACGGGGAACACGTAACCCAGCGCGTCGCCTTCCCGCCCCGCCGCGCGCCACAGGTCGTGCGCCTCGCCCAAGAATGCGACATAGGCGGGATCGTGAACCGCAAGGATCGGATCCAGCCCGAAATCGCGCGCGGGTTCCCCCGGGCCGAGCGCCTGCAGGATCGCCTCGAACCGCGCGGGACACTCGGCGTAGTCCATCCACTCGCCATTATGCAGTTCGCGCAAGGGCGCGTGGCGGGTCTGCGCGGGATCGGAAAAGTGCCTCACGCGGGCGTCTGGCCTGCCGCATGTTCCAGCCGCGCGCGCGCCTCGCCCTCTCCGATGAGAGGGAGGAGTTCGCCCATGTCGGGCCCGTGATCCATGCCCGTGAGCGCCTGGCGCAGCGGCAGGAACAGCGGCTTGCCCTTGCGCCCGGTCCGTTCTTTCAGAGCCGTGGTGAGATCGCCCCACGGATTGTCGGACCACTCGATCGCGTCCGCTGCCTCGCCCAGAAAGGCGCGGTCTTCGTCGGAGAATTCCGGCTGCTTGATCGGGCCGGTGACCAGCCGCCACCATTCGGCGGCTTCGGAGACATGCGACAGGTTGGGCCGGATCGCATGCCAGCCGGCCTCGTCGATGCCTTCGGGCAGACGGCCCTGCACCTCGGCGTAGTCCATCTGGTGGACGATGGCGGTATTGAGCCGCTCCAGCTCCGCATCGTCGAACTTCGCGGGCGCGCGGCCGAAAGTCTCCAGATCGAAACTGTCGATCAAGGTCTGCCGATCCGCGATCGGCTCGACCGGCTGGCTGGTGCCCAGCCGCGCCAGCAGGGAGAGGATTGCCTCGGGCTCGATCCCGCGCTCTCGCAGGGCTTCGCACGAAAGCGAGCCGAGCCGCTTGGACAGCTTCCCCTCCTTGCCCACCAGCAGCGCGGTGTGGCCGAAGCGTGGGAAACTGTCGACCACGTCGCAATGCTCGGGGCCCATCCCCGCCTCGTGCAATGCCGAAAACATCTGCACCTGCACTGCGGTATTCGAGACATGGTCCTCGCCCCGCAGCACGTCGGTGACGCCCATGTCCATGTCGTCGACAACGCTCGGCAGCATGTAGAGCCAGCTGCCGTCGGCCCTGCGGATCACCGGGTCGGACAGCTGCGCAGGATCGAACTTCACCGGTCCGCGCACGCCATCCGCCCAGTCGATGTGCTCCTCGTGATCCAGCCTGAAGCGCCAGTGCGGTGCGATGCCCTCCGCCTCTTTCGCCGCGCGCTGCTCGTCGCTCAGCGCGAGCGCCGCGCGGTCGTAGATCGGCGGCAGCCCGCGCCCCAGCGCGATCTTGCGCTTCAGTTCCAGTTCCTGTGCGGTCTCGTAGGCCGGATAGACGCGCCCCGCCTCCTTCAGCTTTTCGAAGGCGTCTTCGTAGAGGTCCAGCCTTTCGGACTGGCGGTATTCGCCGTCCGGCTGCAGGCCGAGCCAGGCGAGGTCCTGCCGGATCGCCTCGACATATTCCTCGCGGCTGCGCTGCGCATCGGTATCGTCGATCCGCAGAAGGAAGCGGCCTGTGGCGGACCCGCCTCCCCCCGATCGCGCCAGCAGCCAGTTGTGCAGCGCGGTGCGCAGGTTGCCGACATGGAGGCGGCCGGTGGGGGATGGCGCGAAGCGGGTAACGATCATGGCGCCAGCGCTACTCCCGCCGCGCGGCGCGGACAAGTTCTAGGCGGCACCCTGGCGCAGGGGGTGAACATTGATGCCCAGCTCGCGATACTCCGCCCATTGCGAGGGATTGCGCGAAGGTTCGCTCGCGCGGGAGGACTCCAGGGGGCGCGAGATGTAGTAGCCTTGCGCCTCGGTACAGCCGTGGCGTTTCAGCCAGTCGTACTGTTCTTGCGTTTCCACGCCTTCGGCGGTGGTTTCCATCCCCAGCGCCCGCGCGAGCATCACGACATTGCGCACGATGGCCTGGCAATCGCCGCGATCGAGCATCTCGGACACGAAGCACCGGTCGATCTTGATCTTGTCGAAGGGGAAGGCACGCAGATAGTTGAGCGAGGAATAGCCGGTCCCGAAATCGTCCAGCGCGATGCGCACGCCCAGTTCGCGCAGGCGATGGAGCATTTCGACATTGCTTTCGCTGTCCTGCATCAGCGCGCTTTCGGTGATTTCGATCTCGACCCGCTGCGGATCGATCTGGGCGTTGATGATCGCGCTGGTCAGCACGCCGACCAGGTTCGGATTGCGCATCTGGATCGGCGAGAGATTGATGGCGATCCTGTGCGGTTCGTCCCAGGTGACCGCCTCGTGGATCGCCTGCCTGATAATCCATTCGCCCAGCGGTATGATGAGGCCGGTTTCCTCCGCGATGTCGATGAACTCGCCCGGCAGAATGGCGCCTCGGGTGGGATGCTCCCACCGCACCAGCGCTTCCTTGCCCGCCCAGGCGCCGGTCCGCAGATTGATCTGCGGTTGATAGACCAGCCTGAACTGGCCCTCCGTGATCGCGGTGCGCATGTCCAGTTCGAGGTCGCGGCGGGTCCGCTCCATCTGGTTGAGCGATGCGTCGTAGTCGGCAAAGGTGGACCGCCCCGCGCGCTTCGCGGCGTAGAGCGCAATGTCGGCCTGGCGCATGAATTCGTCGCCATCGATCCCGCGCGTGGAGCCATAGGCGACGCCTACGGAAGCCGACACGCGGACCATCTGGCCGTGCAGGTTGAAAGGCTCTGCAAGCGTATCGACGATCCGCTGCGCGCAGGCGTGAACCGTATCGAGATCGCGCACCCTGGTCAGCAGCACCGCGAACTCGTCTCCCCCCAGCCGCGCGGCAAGATCGTGTTCGCGCACGATGGCCCCGATGCGTCCGCCTGCGGCCCGGACCAGTTCGTCGCCAACATGGTGGCCCAGCGTGTCGTTGACCGACTTGAAGTGGTCCAGATCGATATAGAGCAGCGCCACGCGCTGGTTCTTCACCTGCGCGCCGAGCGTTTCCTCCAGCGTTTCGTTGAACAGGTGCCGGTTGGCGAGGCCGCTGAGCGTATCGTACCGCGCCATGCGCGCCACGCGCTGCTCGGTCTCACGGGTCTCTGTAACGTCGCGCATGACGCCGCGCATCGAACCATCGGCGTTGGGATTGCCCGAAAGCGTCCACCACCGGGTTTGATCCGCCACCGTTATCTCGAGCACCAGATCGCGGAACGGCGCGCGTTCGAGCAGAAGGCCGGCCAGCCGCTCCCTCGCCGGGCCGTGGTCGAACAGGCCCACCAGCTCGCGCCCTTCCAGGAAGTCCCGGTCCTGCCCGGCGGCACTGCCGAAACGTTCGCACACGTTGACCAGGCAGTTGCCCTCGTCGACTTCCCACAACCAGTCGGAGGAGGATGCTTCGTATTCGTGCAGCAGCAGGCTTACCGTCTCCACCGTCGCGTACTGGTTGATCTGCTCGCGGCAAGACTGTTCGAACTGCCGCCCCTGCCTGCGGGTCGAACAGATCAGCGCGTAGCCAAAGCCGATCGCCAGCGCGAGCGAGGGCCAGGAGAACGCGTCCGTCATGGTGAAGGAAAGCGCCGCCGCCGCAAACATCGCGCCGCCGAGATAAAGCGCGAGCGAATCCGGGAACGGCCGGTAGGCGATGACGGTAGAGGCCAGCAGGCCTGCGGTCAGCACCGTGAAGAAGACGGGGTGCATCAAAAACAGTGTCGGAAACAGGAGGATCGCGCCCGCAACCCATCCGGCGGTTTCGATATTGGCGGCGATCTGGAGATCTCGATGCAGCCCCCGCAGGTGATCCGCGTCGATCGTGTCGGGATAGCATTTGCGCGAGAGGCGCCACTGGCGGAAATTGCACAGCACGATAACCCCGGCCCAGGGAACCGTGAAAAAGATGATGGGGTGCCCCCACAGGGCCGCGATGCAGGCAAGCGCGGCAAAGGAATGGAGCGCACACAGCGCGGGCAGGTGCGATATGAATTCACGCAGCCGCCAAGCCAGCAACAGGTTTTTCTCACCAAGGATCGCCAACTGTTTCTGAGTCACGAAACCTTCCCCCTTCGAGGACGGACGCGTAACCCAGAACTCTTAATCGAAGATCAAGCGCATAGCCGCAAAGTTGAAACATAGTTTCGCATGCGGGTTATCTATGGAGTGTCGGCAGAGTGGATTCGTCTTGCGACGGCCCCGGCCGGCAGCCTCTTCCCACCCGTTACTGACCGAACAGGGTAACACTGCGGCCATTGCCCGAGATCAGCACTCCATTGGCCTGCGTCCGCTCTATCCGGTCCGCCGCGCGGATCGCTGCCATGACCTCCTCCAGGCGCTCCGGCAGCCCGATTGCGCATACCGCAGGGGCGGGGGCAGCCGGCGGCTCTGCCGATCCGGCCATCGGCGGCGGTGCGACGGCGGGCCTGTGCGCGGAGAAGCGCGTCCCTTCGATACGATATTCCACGGCGACACCGGCGCAGCGCGGCTCCCACCAGAGCTCGCTCTCGTCGGCGCTGAGCGCGAGGCCGTAGGATTCATTGAATTCGCGTCCGTCGATCCCTGCAACGCGCCACTCCCCGGCGAGCGAAACCTGCGGCTGGGCGGGCGCCTTCTCCAGCTCCAGCCGGGTCTCCCCCCGGGTCAGCACAAGGTTGCCATTGTCCTTCTGCGCCACGTCCCAGCGGCCTTCCAGCCCTTCGATCACGCGCGGCAGCGGCTCGGGATACCCGATATCGCAGACAATCCGCTCCCCTTCGCGCGGCGGCTGGTAGAACTCGATGCGGCCATCCACGGTGCGATAGGCAATCTGCTGCCCGGCGCAGGCAGGCTCCCAGGTGAACGTGTCGGATGACGCGATGAAGGGAATGCGCGTGTCGAGGGGTTGGCCGTTCAGCCGCGCAACGCTCCACTCCCCGCGCAGATCGTAGGGCTGCCCGGCCTGCATCGGGGCGGTCGCGGCATCACCGCCGCCGGGGGCAGGCTCGCTTCCCTGCGGCGCGCATGCGGCAAGGGCCGCAACAAGTATTACCGGCATCACACGCATCGCGCTCTCCTGCATTTGCCTTCGCGATGAAACGCGCGGCGCACGAAAAAGGCCCCGGAGGATCGCTCCCCCGGGGCCCTTGTCATGTGTCGCGGTTGAACGCTGCCTTACTCGGCTGCGCCATCCTCTTCGCCGGTCTGCAGGTACTCGCCCGCATCGGCATCGGTGCCGTGGGTGGTTCCCTCCATCTTGGCGAGCGGATCGTCGCCCGTCGCGGCTTCCGGACCCTGCGCGAGTTCCGCCTTGCGCTCTTCCTCCGCCGTTTCGGCAGCGATGATCGCTTCCTGCGCCTTCTTCCACGAAGCCTTCAGTGCGGCGTCGCGGCTGGATGCCGTGACCCGCATGCGGTTCATGGTCGCGCCCGTCCCGGCGGGGATCAGGCGGCCCACGATCACGTTTTCCTTCAGACCGATCAGCGTGTCCTTCTTGCCCTCGACCGAAGCCTGGGTGAGCACGCGGGTCGTCTCCTGGAACGACGCGGCCGAGATGAACGAACGCGTCTGGAGCGAAGCCTTGGTGATGCCCAGCAGAACCGGCTTGCCCTGTGCGGGCTGCTTGTTCCGGCCAAGCTTCGAATTGACCTCGTTCATTTCCTCCAGATCGACCTGTTCGCCCGGCAGCAGCACGGTGTCGCCGCCATCGGTGATCTCGACCTTCTGCAGCATCTGACGAACGATCGTCTCGATGTGCTTGTCGTTGATCTTCACGCCCTGCAGTCGATAGACTTCCTGGATCTCGTTCACGAGATACTCGGCCAGCGCTTCCACGCCCAGCACGTCGAGGATGTCGTGCGGGTTGGGCGAGCCCGAGATGAGCGTATCGCCCTTCTTCACGAAGTCGCCTTCCTGCACGTCGATCACCTTGGTCTTGGGGATCAGGTACTCGACGGGTTCGCCCTCTTCCGGAACGATCGCGATCTTGCGCTTGGCCTTGTATTCGCGGACGAATTCGATCTTGCCCGAAATCTTGGCGATGATCGCGTTGTCCTTCGGGATTCGCGCTTCGAACAGCTCGGCAACACGCGGCAGACCGCCGGTGATGTCGCGCGTCTTGGCGGCTTCGCGCGACGCACGGGCGAGAATGTCACCCGCCTGCACTTCCGCACCATCCTCGACCGAAAGCGTGGTACCCGGGGCCAGCATGTAGCGCGCGGCCTCGTTCTCCTCGTCGGTGCTGCCTTCGTTGAAGAGGGTGAGGCGCGGACGCAGCTCTTCCTTCTTCTTGCGGCCGGTCGCACGGTTCTCGGTGACGACGCGCTGGGCGATGCCGGTGGCATCGTCGACGCGCTCTTCCAGGGTCGAGCCTTCGACCAGGTCGAGGAACTTCACCACGCCCGACTGTTCGGTGATGATCGGCAGGGTGAACGGGTCCCACTCGGCCAGACGATCGCCTTCGGTGACCTTCTCGCCATCCTTGTGCATCAGCACGGTACCGTAGGGCACCTTGTGGATCTCGCGCTCGCGGCCTTCCTTGTCGATCACTGCCAGTTCGCCGTTGCGGGCGAGCGACAGGATACGGCCCTTCTTGTCGGTGATCGTGGGCATGTCGCGATAGACGACCTTACCGTCCGACACCGAGTCGAGGTGGCTGGTTTCGTTCAGCTGCGCGGCCCCGCCGATGTGGAAGGTACGCATGGTCAGCTGCGTGCCCGGTTCACCGATCGACTGGGCGGCGATCACGCCGACAGCCTCGCCGATATTCACCGGCGTACCACGGGCAAGGTCGCGCCCGTAGCAGGTGGCGCACACGCCCTGCTCCGCCTCACACACCAGCGGCGAGCGGATCTTGGCGACCTGAACTTCGGCCGCCTCGATTTCCTTCACCATCGGTTCGTCGAGCAGGGTGCCCGCCTTCGCGATGACTTCACCGGTGGCCGCGTTGACCGCGTCTTCGGCCAGGGTACGGCCCAGGATACGCTCGCCGAGCGAGGCGATGACCGAACCGCCCTGCACGATGGCGCGCATTTCGAGCATGTTGTCGGTCTTGCAGTCCTCGACCACGATCGTGCAGTCCTGCGACACATCGACCAGGCGACGCGTGAGGTAGCCCGAGTTGGCGGTCTTCAACGCGGTATCCGCCAGGCCCTTACGAGCGCCGTGGGTCGAGTTGAAGTATTCAAGGACGGTCAGGCCTTCCTTGAAGTTCGAGATGATCGGCGTCTCGATGATCTCGCCCGAAGGCTTGGCCATCAGGCCGCGCATCCCCGCGAGCTGCTTCATCTGCGCCGGCGAACCACGCGCACCGGAGTGGCTCATCATGTAGATCGAGTTGATCTGCGCTTCCTTGCCGTTCTCGTCGATCGGGCGCGACTTGATCTTGTCCATCATGGCGTCCGCCACCTGGTCGCCGCAGCGGCTCCAGGCGTCGATCACCTTGTTGTACTTTTCCTGCTGCGTGATCAGGCCGTCCTGGTACTGCTGTTCGTAATCCGCGACGAGGGACTTGGTCTTCTCGACCATTTCTTCCTTCGATTCGGGGATTTCCATGTCGTCCTTGCCGAACGAGATGCCGGCCTTGAACGCGTAGCGGAAGCCCAGCGTCATGATCGCGTCGGCGAACAGCACCGTGTCCTTCTGGCCGGTGTGACGATACACCTCGTCGATCACGTCGCCGATATCCTTCTTGGTCAGAAGGCGGTTGACGATGTCATAGGGCACCTTGTGGTTCTTCGGCAGGCATTCGCCGATCAGCATGCGGCCCGGCGTGGTGACGAAGCGCTTCATCTCCACCTTGCCGTCCTCGTCCGTCTGCGGAACGCGGGTGATGATCTTGGAGTGCAGCGTCACCGAACCGGTTTCGAGCGCGTAGTGAATCTCGCTCATGTCGGCGAAGCGCGGCAGCTTCTCGATCTGCTCGCCATTATCCTCGACGAATTCGGGCGTCTTCTCCTGCCGTTCCATCGACAGGTAGTAGATCCCCAGCACCATGTCCTGCGAAGGCACGATGATCGGCTTGCCGTTGGCGGGGCTGAGGATGTTGTTGGTGGACATCATCAGCACGCGCGCTTCGAGCTGGGCTTCCAGCGAAAGCGGCACGTGGACGGCCATCTGGTCACCGTCGAAGTCGGCGTTGAAGGCCGAGCAGACGAGCGGGTGCAGCTGGATCGCCTTGCCTTCGATCAGCACGGGCTCGAACGCCTGGATGCCGAGACGGTGCAGCGTGGGCGCGCGGTTGAGGAGAACCGGGTGTTCGCGGATGACTTCATCCAGGATGTCCCACACTTCCTTGCGCTCGCGCTCGACCCACTTCTTGGCCTGCTTGAGCGTCATGGAAAGGCCCTTGGCGTCGAGCCGGGCATAGATGAACGGCTTGAACAGTTCGAGCGCCATCTTCTTGGGCAGGCCGCACTGGTGCAGCTTGAGTTCCGGCCCGGTCACGATGACCGAACGGCCCGAATAGTCGACGCGCTTGCCGAGCAGGTTCTGGCGGAAGCGGCCCTGCTTGCCCTTGAGCATGTCGGACAGCGACTTGAGCGGACGCTTGTT
>DFQH01000010.1:136149-151710 GCA_002377695.1 Citromicrobium sp. UBA3494
TCCTGCAGCATGCGCTTTTCGTTGCGCACGATGATGTCGGGCGCGCGCAGTTCGATCAGGCGCTTGAGGCGGTTGTTGCGGTTGATGACGCGGCGATAGAGATCGTTGAGGTCGGACGTCGCGAAGCGGCCGCCATCCAGCGGCACCAGCGGGCGCAGCTCGGGCGGGATCACGGGGACGACTTCGAGAATCATCCATTCGGGGCGGTTGCCCGATTCGATGAAGCTTTCGACGACCTTGAGGCGCTTGATGATCTTGGCGGGCTTGAGCTTGGACTTGGTGGTCTCCAGCTCTTCGAGAAGGTCGGCCTTCTCCTGCTCGAGATCGAGGTCCATCAGCATGTTCTTGACGGCTTCCGCACCGATCCCGGCGGTGAAGGCGTCTTCGCCATACTCGTCCTGCGCTTCGAGCAGCTCGTCCTCGGTCATCAGCTGGAAGCGTTCCAGCGGGGTGATGCCCGGCTCGGTGACGATGTAGTTCTCGAAGTAGAGAACCCGCTCGAGCACCTTCAATTGCATGTCGAGCAGCAGGCCGATGCGCGAGGGCAGCGACTTGAGGAACCAGATATGCGCGACCGGCGCGGCCAGTTCGATGTGGCCCATGCGCTCGCGGCGGACCTTGGTCACGGTGACTTCGACGCCGCACTTTTCGCAGACGACGCCCTTGTACTTCATGCGCTTGTACTTGCCGCACAGGCACTCGTAGTCCTTCACCGGGCCGAAGATGCGCGCGCAGAACAGGCCGTCACGCTCGGGCTTGAACGTGCGGTAGTTGATCGTTTCGGGCTTCTTGATCTCGCCGAAGGACCACGAACGGATACGTTCGGGCGACGCGATGCCGATCTGAATCTCGTCGAAGGTTTCGGGCTTCGCGAGCTGGTTGGTGAATTTGGTCAGTTCGTTCATTTCTCACATCCCTTTGAGGGGAAAACAGGGGGCGGAGGGGACGGGCGACCCGCAAAGGGCCGCCCCGCCTCCCGTTATTCAGCCGCGATCTGCATGCCGTCTTCGTCGTCCTCGTCCGCGATGGACTTGAGTTCGACGTTGAGGCCCAGCGAGCGCATTTCCTTGACGAGCACGTTGAAGCTCTCCGGAATGCCCGCCTCGAAGGTGTCGTCGCCCTTGACGATCGCTTCGTAGACCTTCTGGCGGCCGACCACGTCGTCCGACTTGACGGTGAGCATTTCCTGCAAGGTGTAGGCCGCGCCGTATGCCTGCAGCGCCCACACTTCCATTTCGCCGAAGCGCTGTCCGCCGAACTGCGCCTTACCGCCCAGCGGCTGCTGGGTGACGAGGCTGTACGGCCCGATCGAGCGTGCGTGGATCTTGTCGTCCACGAGGTGGTGCAGCTTGAGCATGTAGATGATGCCCACGGTCACCTTGCGGTGGAAGGCTTCACCCGTGCGCCCGTCGAACAGGACGGACTGGCCATCGCCGTCGAGGCCCGCCTTTTCGAGCTGCACGGTCACGTCGCCTTCGCGCGCACCGTCGAACACCGGCGTACCCATCGGGACGCCGCGAACGAGGTTGCCCGCCAGCTCGGAGATTTCCTCGCCCGAGCGACCTTCGATCGTCTCGTGGTAGTCCTCGCCGTAGACTTCCTGCAGCTTCTCCTTGATCGCCGCGGGTGGCTCTCCGGGCTGGGCGTCGGGGTTGCTGGCACGCCAGTCTTCCAGCGCATCCTTGATCTGGTGGCCCAGGTTGCGGGCCGCCATGCCGAGGTGCGTTTCGAAGATCTGCCCGACGTTCATGCGCGAGGGCACGCCCAGCGGGTTGAGCACGATGTCGACCGGCGTCCCGTCGGCGAGGAACGGCATGTCCTCTTCCGGCAGGATGCGGCTGATGACACCCTTGTTCCCGTGCCGACCGGCCATCTTGTCGCCCGGCTGCAGCTTGCGCTTCACCGCGACGAAGACCTTGACCATCTTGAGCACGCCCGGCGCCAGCTCGTCACCGCGTTCGAGCTTTTCCTTGCGGTCCTCGAACTTGGCGTCGATGCCCTTCACCGCCTCGTCGTACTGGCCCTTGATCGCTTCGAGCTGTGCCTGGCGATCGTCGTCTTCCACCGCGAACTTGAACCATTCGTGGCGATCGACGCCTTCCAGCACGTCTTCGGTGATCTCGGTGCCCTTCTTCACGCCCTTCGGCGCAGCCGAAGCGGTCTGGCCCACCAGCATGTCGCGCAGGCGGTTGTAGGTCGCCCGGTTGAGGATGGCGCGTTCGTCGGCGCTATCCTTGCGCAGACGCTCGATTTCCTCGTTCTGGATCGCGCGCGTACGGTCGTCGATCTCGATCCCGTGGCGGTTGAACACACGCACTTCCACGACCGTGCCGGCAACGCCCGGCGGCAGGCGGAGCGAGGTGTCGCGCACATCGCTGGCCTTTTCGCCGAAGATGGCGCGCAGGAGCTTTTCTTCCGGCGTCATCGGGCTTTCGCCCTTGGGCGTGATCTTGCCGCACAGGATATCGCCCGGGTGCACTTCTGCCCCGATATAGACGATGCCCGCTTCGTCGAGGTTGCGCAGCGCTTCCTCGCCCACGTTGGGAATGTCGCGGGTGATGTCTTCCGGCCCGAGCTTGGTGTCGCGCGCCATCACCTCGAATTCCTCGATATGGATCGAGGTGAACACGTCGTCCTTCACGATGCGTTCGGAGATCAGGATACTATCCTCGTAGTTGTAGCCGTTCCAGGGCATGAACGCGACGAGGCTGTTCTTGCCCAGCGCCAGCTCGCCCAGATCGGTCGAGGGACCGTCGGCGATGACATCGCCTTCCTCGATCGTTTCGCCCACCTTCACCAGCGGGCGCTGGTTGATGCAGGTGTTCTGGTTGGAGCGCTGGAACTTCTGCAGCGTGTAGATGTCGACGCCCGACTGGCCGGGTTCGACATCGCCGATCGCACGGATGACGATACGCGTCGCATCGACCTGGTCGACGATGCCGCCGCGCTTGGCGGTGATCGCCGCGCCCGAATCGCGCGCCACGGTTTCTTCCATGCCGGTGCCGACCCACGGCGCTTCCGCCTTGACCAGAGGCACGGCCTGCCGCTGCATGTTGGCGCCCATCAGCGCGCGGTTGGCGTCATCGTTTTCCAGGAACGGAATGAGCGACGCACCGACCGAGACGAGCTGCTTGGGGCTGACGTCCATCAGCGTGATGGTTTCGCGCGGAGCCATCAGGTTGTCGCCGCTCTGGCGCGCCGAGACCAGCTCTTCCACGAAGCTGCCGTTCTCGTCGAGTGCGGCGGATGCCTGCGCGACGGTGTGCTTCTGCTCTTCCATCGCGGAAAGGTAGATCACCTCGCTGGTGACCTTGCCGTCGATCACGCGGCGATACGGCGTCTCGATGAAGCCGTACTTGTTGACGCGGCTGAAGCTGGCGAGCGAGTTGATCAGGCCGATGTTCGGCCCTTCGGGCGTCTCGATCGGGCAGATGCGGCCATAATGCGTGGGGTGAACGTCGCGGACTTCGAAGCCTGCGCGCTCACGCGTCAGGCCGCCCGGGCCGAGCGCGGAGACGCGGCGCTTGTGGGTGACTTCGGACAGCGGGTTGGTCTGGTCCATGAACTGCGAGAGCTGGCTGGAGCCGAAGAACTCGCGCACCGCGGCCACGGCGGGCTTCGCGTTGATCAGGTCGTTCGGCATCACGGTCGACACGTCGACGCTGCTCATACGTTCCTTCACCGCGCGTTCCATGCGCAGCAGGCCGACGCGGTACTGGTTTTCGAGCAGTTCGCCGACCGAGCGGACACGGCGGTTGCCGAGGTTGTCGATGTCGTCGACTTCGCCCTTGCCGTCCTTCAGGCCGACGAGCTCCTTCACCACCGCCAGGATGTCTTCCTTGCGCAGCGTGGTGACGGTGTCTTCGGCGTCGAGTTCCAGACGCATGTTCAGCTTCACGCGGCCGACGGCGGAAAGGTCGTAGCGCTCGCCATCGAAGAACAGGCCTTCGAACAGCGCTTCGGCGGTTTCCTTGGTCGGCGGTTCGCCCGGGCGCATCACCTTGTAGATGGCTTCCAGGCCTTCGTCGCGGTTCTCGGCCTTGTCGACCTTGAGCGTGTTGCGGATCCACGGGCCGGTGTTGACCTCGTCGATGTCGAGCAGTTCGACCTGGTCGACGCCCGCGCCGTCCAGCACCTCAAGGTGCTCGACCGACACTTCGTCGCCCGCCTCGATGTAGATGCGGCCCGTGCCTTCGTCGATCATGTCGCGCGCGGCGTAGCGGCCGATGATTTCCTCGGTCGGCAGCAGCAGCATCTCGAGCCCGTCCTTGGCGGCCTTGTTGGCTGCACGGGGGCTGATCTTCTGGTTGGCGGCGAAGACTTCCTCGCCCGTTTCGGCATTGACCAGCGGGAAGGTCGGCTTCGATCCGCGCCATTGTTCGGCGACGAAGGGAATCGTCCAGCCATCATTCGCGCGCTTCCAGGTCACGCGGTCGTAGAAGTGATCGAGGATATCCTCGCTATCGAGACCCAGCGCATAGAGCAGCGAGGTCACGGGCAGCTTGCGCTTGCGGTCGATCCGGACGTTGACGATGTCCTTCGCGTCGAATTCGAAATCGAGCCACGAACCACGGTACGGAATCACGCGCGCGGCAAACAGCAGCTTGCCCGAGCTGTGCGTCTTGCCGCGGTCATGGTCGAACAGGACGCCCGGCGAACGGTGCATCTGCGAAACGATAACGCGTTCGGTACCATTGACGATGAAGGTGCCGTTCTCGGTCATGAGCGGCATGTCGCCCATGTAGACTTCCTGCTCCTTGATATCGAGCACGGAGCGGGCTTCGGTGTCCTGGTCCACTTCGAACACGATCAGGCGCAGCGTGACGCGCATCGGCGCGGCATAGGTGATCCCGCGCTGGCGGCATTCGGTGGTGTCGTACTTGGGCGGTTCGAGTTCGTAATCGACGAAGTCGAGCTCTGCCGTGCCGGCGAAATCGCGAATCGGGAAGACGCTGCGCAGGGTCTTTTCGAGGCCCGAGACGTAGTCGATTTCCTTGTCGGAACGCAGGAACTGTTCGTAGCTTTCGCGCTGAACCTCGATCAGGTTCGGCATCTGCACCACTTCGTGGATGTCGCCGAAGATCTTGCGGATGCGGCGCTTTGCCGTGCCCGTCTTGGCCGTGCCGCGCTTCATCGGAAGCTTGGCGTCGTCGTTCGCGCTCTTGGTCGCCATAAGTCGAAAGAACCTTTTTCGCCGTTCGCGGGGCAGACGAAGGCACGCGCCCCCGTCCGGTCCTGCGAGAATAGAATTGTCGCTGCACGAGGGAACTGGCCGGAAACGGCGGAGATGGGCGGCGCGCGGGAGAATCCGCATGCCACTGGTTTCTGTCCGCCGCGATTGCTCTGGCCCGCCGCTTCCTTTCCTGGATCCGAATCTCGCGCGTGATTCGGCCTTGCTCGAAGCTGGCGTGAGCGCGCCATGTAGGAATCCGCAGGGAGATTGTCAAAGATTCGGGAAATTTTTCGTTTATCGATCAGTGTCTTATCGTTTTTCGATATTTATCGATTGACGATAAGTCGGCGCCGGATTATTGAATATCGATATCGGACACAAAGGAGATCGATAAATGACCAGCACGACCCAACGCATCGCCGCCGCCTTCGCCGCCATCCTCATCGCGACCAGCAGCCTGACCGCGATCGTCACCGTTCCGCCGGCCGACAGCGCGCCTGCCATCGCATCGCTGGCGACGCCCGACCTGGCCTGACCGCCTTTTCGACGAGGGAGATATCCCATGCACGACCTTACCAAACATCTCTTCGCCTTTTGCGCCGCACTGCTTATCGCCGGCGGCAGCATCAACGCCGTGACCAGCGTGCCCGCGTCCGCATACGCGCAGCCGACCGGCGCCATGATTGCCACCGAACTGGCCTGACCCAAGGCTGCACGACTTTCAGGGAGACACCGCATGCCCAAAGCCATCAACGACCCGCTACTGCTTATCGGCAAAATCTTTGCGATCATCCTGCAGGTAGCAATGGCGATCGGGGCGATTGCGCTCGTCATCGCCATCCCGACCATCCTCTTCGCAGGCGGCTACGTGGAAGCGGAAATCGCCCGCGAAGCGCCCCAGATTACCGAGCGCTTCCCCACCATCTGGATCGCCGCGATCATGGCAATTGGCCTGGCTATCGTGGCCATGCTGTTCGTCTTCTTCGGCAAGCTGCGGCGCATCATCGGCACCGTGGGAGAGGGCGATCCCTTCCAGCCGGAAAACGCCCAGCGCCTCAGCCTGATGGCGTGGCTGATGCTGGGCACGCAGCTCGCGCTGATCCCCGCCGGGGCCATCGCAATCCCGCTCGCCAGCTATGCCGCTGCGGTGAAGGAATCCGGGATCGAGGACGTCAGCTTTTCCTTCGACAGCGGCGGCTTCGACATGACGGCATGGCTGCTCGTGGTGATCCTGTTCATCCTCGCCCGCGTGTTCCGCCACGGCGCCGCGATGCGCGAAGACCTGGAAGGAACCGTGTGATGGCCGAAACGGAAGGAACCCGAATCATGGTCAAACTGGACGACCTGCTGCACGAACGCCGCATGACGCTGACCGAACTGGCCGAAAGGGTGGGCATGACGCTGGCCAACCTCTCCATCCTCAAGACGGGCAAGGCCAAGGCGATCCGGTTTTCCACGCTGGAAGCGATCTGCCGCGAGCTCGAATGCCAGCCGGGCGATCTGTTGAGGTACGACCTTGGCTGAGGCCCCGGAGCGAGGGTTGCCAAGACCAGCCGACCATGGGGCGCCGCGCCCCTTCGCCGAAACATGATTGCTTGCCGAAGGTCGCTGCAAAAATCTGCGCCCCGCCCGATCCGGCGGGGCGTTTTTTGTGGCGAAACGATGGCGGCTGGATTATGGGACCCCGGGTATGTCCGTCTCTCCGATCGTGAGGATGGTGCCGGGCCTACCAACCTACACAGGGAATTGCACATTATGAAGAAGATCGTTGCCGTCGCTGCCGCGACCACCCTCGCTTTCTCGCTCGCCGCTTGCGAAAGCCAGGCCGAGGAAGAAACCGAAGCCGCCGCCGAAGTCCTGGACGAACAGGCCGAGCTGAATGAAGCGGAAGCCGATCTCGCCGACGAGATGGCCGAAGACGCAACCGGTGCCGAGGAAGAAACCCTCGAAAACGAAGCCGATTCGCTCGAAGCCGACGCCGAAACCCAGGAAGAAGTCGCCGACGAGATCTGATCTCGCTGCGGTTTTCGACCGGAAAAAGGCGGCCGCGCAGTCCCTCGGGATTGCGCGGCCGTTTCCTTTTGGGTCCGGGTGATCAGCCCTCGCGGCAGCGGATCCAGTGGCGCTTGCCCTTGTAGGTAACGGACCCGTCGTAGGTATCGCCATTGCGCGTCGCCCTGACCACCGCGACCCGCTCTTCCGCCTGTTCATCGGTCAGGAGGAGCCGGAGTTCCTCGTCGTCGAACCACCATTGCGGGGCATGGACGGCAATGTCCTGCCCATCCACGCGCAGGCGATGCTTGAACAGGTCGGAACCCGCCGTGTGGCCGAAGCCCAGGCTGATATCGATCGATGGCTCGGACGCCGTACTACAGTACATCCCGCCCGTCGCATGGGCGGGGCTGGCGAGGAGGCCGAGGGCGGCCAGGGCAATCAGCTGTCTGCGCATGGACAGCAAGCTGGCGTGCGCCGCCTGAACCGGGAGTGGACGGAGCGTCGGGCCACCGCTTGCGCTTGACTTCGCGCAGCCTCGCGCTAAGTGCGGCCCCGTTCGCATGCGGCGTCAAATCCGCTGCGAGCATCCGTCCGAGACAGTTGGTGAAGGCAATCGGGCCTTCTTAATTTCCAGCCTAGACGGGGAAACGAGATTTTTCGCGGTTCGCCACTTCGGTGTGCGCCGCAATCGACATCCCGAAAGCGGATGCACCTCCTTCCCTTGTCAAACGGACCCATGGCCTCGCAGCTTCTGCCGCGGGGTCGAACGTGAGCCGGTCGTGCGTGGCGAAAGCCGGGTGCGGCCATAGTGAAGGAGTAAGCATGGATCGTTCGCAAAAAACCGATGCGGTCGCTCAGCTGAACGACGTCTTCAACGAGGCGGGCGTGGTGGTCGTCACCCGCAACCTCGGCCTGACGGTGGCAGAGTCCACCGATCTGCGCGCGAAGATGCGTGAAGTGGGCGCGACCTACCAGGTTGCGAAGAACCGTCTTGCCAAGATCGCCCTCAAGGACACCGACTATGCAGGTATCGAAGAATACCTGTCCGGTCCGACCGCCCTCGCATACAGCGAAGATCCGGTCGCCGCGGCCAAGGCCGTGGTGGAGTTCGCGAAGACCAACGACCGCCTCGAAGTGGTCGGTGGCTCGATGGGCTCGCAGGTGCTCGACGAAGCCGGTGTGAGGTCTCTCGCCTCGATGCCGAGCCTCGACGAACTGCGTGGCAAGCTCGTTGGTCTGGTCAACGCCCCCGCGACGAAGATCGCGCAGGTCGTCAATGCCCCGGCGAACAAGCTGGCCCGTGTCTTCGGCGCATATGCCGCCAAGGACGCTGCGTAAGACGTTTTTCCGCACGACATATCCGGCCGCGGCCAGAGGCCCGGCCACGCTATTATTTGGAGTGAATTATCATGGCTGACATCGCCAAGCTTGTTGAAGAACTTTCGAAGCTGACCGTCCTCGAAGCGGCAGAACTCGCAACCGCTCTGGAAGAAGAGTGGGGCGTGAGCGCCGCTGCCGCCGTTGCGGTTGCCGGTCCGGCTGCCGGTGGCGACGCCCCGGCTGCTGAAGAAAAGGACGAATTCGACGTCATTCTCACCGGCGACGGTGGCAAGAAGATCCAGGTCATCAAGGAAGTCCGCGCCATCACCGGCCTGGGCCTCACCGAAGCCAAGGGTCTCGTCGAAGGCGCGCCCAAGCCGCTCAAGGAAGGCGTCAACAAGGCCGAAGCAGAAGAAATCAAGGGCAAGATCGAAGCCGCTGGCGGCACGGTCGAACTCAAGTAAGCTCTTCTCGCTTACGAGTGACAAGGAAGGGGCGGTGCCAGCGATGGCGCCGCCCTTTTTCGTGTCCATTCCCTAAAGCCTGGGCGGACATCCTTCTTCCGGCGAGACGACCGGTATCGGCGACAGATCGGGCTCAGGCCCCTTGGTATGGTCCTGCCCGGGATCGACCAGCCGTCCCATGAACAGGATTGCGCCAGAGCGCTTGTCGCGCAGCAAAAACATGAAGGGATGGTCGGCGCGGAAAACAAACGGCGGCGGAGCGGACCGTGGGCGGCTGCTCGATACCACTATGACGCCCATAACCACGGCTGTTGCCGCAGCCGCCTCCGATCCCTGCTCGTCCAGGTCGATATTTGCCTGATGGATCACGTTCGTAATCATGAGGCCGCACCAATCGGGATTTGCAGCCTGCGGGAACAACGCCATCCGATCGAAATTGGCTTGCCCTGAAAAGGGGAGCGGTGCGCCCATCGACTCGATCGTTTTGCGAAGGTCGCCATGCCAGTCGAGGCTCAGTTTGGGCAGCGTCAGCACGGTGTCATAAGGCTCCGCCGCGTCGAGCTCCTCAAGCCAACCTTCCAGCCGCCGCGCGGTGAGGCTTTTCTCCAGTCGCGCAAGGCCATCCGCCTCTTCAGGCAGGATCGCAACCATGGTGACTTCCTCGCCGGCATAGGGCAGCTCGACCAGTTTGACCGAGCCTTTCTCGATCCCGCGAAAGTCCTCCCGGCTGTGCATCAATTCGGTTTCGATCTCTCTGCCATCGGCAAGCAAGAACGGCTCGGTCTGCGTTCCTCCTGCATAGAACGGCTTCAACCAGTCGGCCTTCCAGTAAATCGCATTGACCAGCACCGCCGCCGTCTTTCTCCGGATCACGCCCTTCCCGATCAGTTCCTCGATGCGATCCTGCGTGCGGCCCGCCACCCAGCGATTGATCTGTGCTCGCGCTGCTTCGGGATCGGCCTCGAAATCGACGCGGCGGAACGAGCCGGAGGCTTCGCGCCGCAAGTCCGCTTCGAACTCGGGAACGAGGTCAAGCTCGTCGCTCACCCAGAACGCATTCGCGCTGCGCAATTCGCGGCCTTCGCCCGACAGGTCCATCATTCGGTCGAGCGCGCCTGCCGCAGGCAGATAAGCTGTCGGTCCGCCGGGGAAATGCATCACCTCTCGCAGCTGCCCGGCAGTCTCGCCATCCGCGCCACGATAGGCGAATCCCATGGCGAGCGAGATGCTGGCCGGCGAGAAGAAGAGGTTGTCCCCCTCCACCGCCACTTCGCGATACAGGTCGAGCGCGAAAGCGTTCGAGCCGCGTGTCGCCTGTTCCAAAGTGACCTGCCCATCGGGCGTTGCCGGAGGTGTTCGCGTTGTCGCACATCCCGCAAGGCTGGAGCTTGCGAAGAGCAATGCCCACGCGAGTGCCCGTGTCTTTATTCCGGTCATCACTGTGCGCCCTCCAGCAAAGAACTCCCGATGTAACTCTAATGGCCAAGGATTAACGGCGGCTATTCGGGCTCAAATGCATGTGGCTCCGTTCCCTTACATGGCGCGTCTCAGGTCAGCCCCTGCCGCCTACGCAGCACATTGCGCTCCTTGCCCGCATGCAGATCGTCCGCGTCGATCTGGGATTGCAGCCGCGCCATGTCGTTTTCGCGGTACTCTCGCTCCAGCCGCTCGATCGCGCTCTCGTCGGTATCGACATGATCGAGCGCGGCCCGGCTCATCGCGATCGCGCTCTCACGCACCTCGCGCACCTGGAAGGCGATGTCCGCATCGGCCAGCTTGATCACATGCCGGCGGTCGAAGGTGCGCACGAACAGCGCGGCGGCGGGAAAGGCCTCGCGCACCGAGGCGAGGAATTCGCGGTCCACCTGATCGCCGTCGATGCAGAAGCAGATCACCTCCGCCTCGCCCGCCCCCGCCTGGCGCAGCATGTCCATCCGCAAGCCGTCGCCGAAGAACACCTTGATGCCGAACTCCTCGGCGGTGTCGATCTGAGGCACGTCCTTGTCGATCATCGTCACCTCCAGCCCGGCGGTGGCCAGCATCTGCGCGACTGTCTGCCCGAACCGCCCGAAGCCGATCACCAGCGCCTGCGCAGTCTCGCCATCGGGGCCGTCGCGCGTCTCGTCGGCGCCACGGAGCGGCCGTCGCAGCCGCTCGGTCGCCATCATCAGGAACGGCGTGGTCGCCATCGAGATGGTGACGATGGCGGTGAACAGGCTGGCGGTCTCGCCGTCGATCACTCCGCCGCGCTGGCCTTCGGTGAACAGCACGAAGCCGAACTCGCCGCCCTGGCTGAGCAGCAGGCCGAGCGCGAGCGCGCTGCGCCACGGAAGTTTCACCGCCATGCCCAGCGCGGTGATGATCGCGGCCTTGCTCGCCACCAGCGCCGCCGCCATGCCGAGCACGAACAGCGGCTGTGCGGCGATGGCCTCGAGGTCGAGCATCATGCCGACCGAGACGAAGAACAGGCCGAGCAGGATCGAGCGGAACGGCTCGATATCGGCCTCCAGCTCGTGCCGGTAGGGCGTGTCGGCCAGCATCACGCCCGCGATGAATGCGCCCAATGCGGTCGACAGGCCGATCGCCTGCATCAGCGCGGCCGAGGCGACCACGGCGAAGAGGGCTGCGACGACGAACATCTCGCGCTCGCCCAGCCGCCCGATCAGCCGCAGCAGCGGGCGCAGCGCGAACCGCCCGGCCAGCACCAGGCCGACGCACGCCCCCAGCGCGACCGGCAATTGCAGCCAGCCCGACACCGGGCCCGCCTGCTCCGCGCCTTGCGTGCCGAGCGCGGCAACGATCGCGAGCAGCGGGATGATCGACAGGTCCTGGAACAGCAGGATGGAAAAAGCCCGTTCGCCCACCGGCGTGCGCAGGTTGCCGCCCGATTGCAGCATCGGCAGCACCTGCGCGGTGGAGGACAGCCCCAGCGACAGGCCCACCGCGAGCGCGGCCGCCAAGGGGTAGGAAGTCGCCAGCCAGATGACGGCAGTGAGAGCCAGCCCGCATGCCACCACCTGGGTCAGCCCCAACCCGAAGATCGCATTGCGCAGGCGCCACAGGCGGCTGGGGGCCAGTTCCAGACCGACCACGAACAGCAGCATCACGATGCCCAGCTCGCCGAAGCTCAGCGTCGCCTCGCCACCCCCTGCCAGGCCCAGCACCTGCGGGCCGACCACCGCGCCCGCGACCAGATAACCCAGCGTCGCCCCCAGCCCCAGCTTGCGGAACACGATCACGAACAGCAGCGCGGCGGCGAGCAGCACGACGCCGCTTTCGAGCGCGACATGCGCGGAATGGGCTGCAGCTTCCCCGTGTTCCATGTGCCCTCCCGGTATCAGGTGCGATGGAATCGGCATGCCCCGCCCGCCGCCCCTAGGCAAGCGCTTCGACCGGCCATATCCGGGCCGGCTTTTCATGGCCGATACAGCACATCTTTCCGGAGCATCGTCTCCCTGGCGCGCAGAGATCGCCGCGACGCTCCGGCTCAGCTGGCCGCTGGCGCTCGCCAACCTGTTGCAAATGCTCACCTATGCGATCGACGTGATCTTCATCGCGCGGCTGGGCGAGCAGCAGCTGGCGGCCTCCGCCCTCGTCGTCTCGGTCTTCGGGCTCATCGTGTGGGCGCTGTCCGGGCTGACCGGCGCGGTGTCGGCGGTGATTTCCGCGGCGCTCGGCGCGCGAGCCCCTGCCCTGCGACCGGTGCGCCGCGCCACGCGCATGGCCCTATGGCTCGCGGTGCTGAGCGGGGCGGCGGGGATGGCGCTGATGCTCGGGTTCGAACAATTCGCATTGCTGACCGGGCAGGATCCCGTGCTGGCGGCGCTGGGGCAAAGCTATGCTCTGGTGCTGCTCTGCTCGACCATCCCGTTCCTCATCAACAACGTCCTGCGCAGCTTCGTATCCGCGCTCGACCGGCCGATCTTCGCAACCGCGATCACCGCGCTGGGCATCGGGGTCAACGCGGTGGGCAACTACGCCTTCATCTTCGGCAACTGGGGGGCACCCGAACTCGGCCTGCCCGGCGCGGCGGTGGCGACGCTGATGACATCGCTGTTCACCATGGGCGCGTATGTGATCGCGATCAGGATCGATCCGAAGCTGCATCGCTACCATATCTTCGGTCGCTGGTGGGTGCCCGACTGGCAGGCCTTCGGCAGAATCGTGCGGATCGGCACCCCGATCGCGCTGATGATCTGCGCCGAAGCGGGCGTATTCGGCGCGGCAGCGTTCCTGATGGGCAATATCGGAGCGGCGCAACTCGCGGCGCATACGATCGCGCTGCAGATCGCCGCGCTCGCCTTCCAGGTGCCCTTCGGCGTGGGCCAGGCGACCACGATCCGCGTGGGCTATTTCTACGGCGCGCGCGACAGCGCAGGCATGGCTCGCGCGGGCTGGGCGGGAATTG
Source organism: Citromicrobium sp. UBA3494 (assembly GCA_002377695.1). GTDB lineage: Bacteria > Pseudomonadota > Alphaproteobacteria > Sphingomonadales > Sphingomonadaceae > Alteriqipengyuania. Next base: position 149,510 of record DFQH01000010.1, read on the forward strand.
CGATTGCGCTCGTCTTCATGTCCTGCACGGCGAGCGCGATGGTACTGATCCCCAGGCCCCTGCTGGCGATCTATATCGACCCGTGGGACATCGCGAACGCCGGGCTGGTCGCCTTCGCCACCCGCTACCTGCTGGTCGCCGCCGCGTTCCAGCTGGTCGACGGGGTCCAGGCCGTGGCGGCCGGCGCGCTGCGCGGATTGCAGGACACGCGGGTGCCGATGTGGATCGCGGTCTTTTCCTACTGGGTGCCAGGCTTCGGCCTGTCGCTGGCGCTCGGCTTCGCAACGCATCTTGCCGGGGTCGGCGTTTGGATCGGCCTTGCCACCGGCCTCGCCTTTGCCGCAGCGCTGCTGACCTGGCGCTGGGCACGGCGCGAGGCGCTGGGGCTCACGCGCTTCACGCCCCAGGAAGCAGCGATCAGCCCTGCACCATTGTAATTTCGCGCTGCGGGAAGGGTATCGAGATACCGGCTTCGTCGAACCTGGCCTTGGCCGCCTCCGTCAGGTCCCAGGTCAGCGCCATGTAGTCGCTGGTGGCGCACCAGACCCGCAGGCCGATGCCAACCGAGCTGTCGTCAAGCGAGGCGACGAAGGCCTGCGGTTCCGGATCGTCCAGCACGCGCTCGTCCGCCGCCGCGAGAGACAGCAGCGCTTCGCGCGCCTCCTTCATGCTGTCGCCATAGCCGATTCCGACGATCAGCTCGATCCGGCGGGTCGTGTGGCGGTTCAGGTTGACGATCGGCTGGTTCCACAATTCGGCATTGGGGACCATCACGAACAGGCCGTCGAACTGCTTGAGCTCGGTGGTGAACAGGCCGATCCGCTGGACGACCGCGGTGAACCTGTCGACGCTGATCGCCTCGCCCACCACGAAGGGCCGCTGCACCAGGATCATCACGCCAGAGGCCACATTGCTGAGCGTGCCCTGCAAGGCGAGGCCGACTGCAAGGGCCATGCCCCCCAGGGCAGCGAGGATGCTCGCGGTCTCGACCCCGAACTGGCTCAGTACCGTCACCAGCACCACCGCCCACAAGGCGTACTTGACGATATTGGAGAGGAAGTTCGCCACCGTCGGCTCGAACTTGGAGGACTTGCCCAGCGCCCGTTCGGCCCAGCGCGACAGCACGCCCGCGATCAGCAGGCCGATCACCAGAACGGCAAAGGCGCCGATGATTTGCATGATATTGGCTTCCAGCCAGTCGACGATACTCGCCACGAAGCTGAGATCGAGACCGGAGGATGCGGCGCGGGATGTTTCGGGGGTTGGAGAAGCCATGCTGGTCCTGTTAACGCGGGTTAGGAACGGTCGGGTCGGTCGCCCTTAATCGCGCGTCGCGCGCATGGCAAAGCCAGTCGCCGAAGCCGTGCCACGGCTCGCCCGGCGGACTCAAGATTTTCTCTTCCCCACCGCTTGACGCCCGAACCGGCGCTGCACATATCGCGCCTGCTGGCACTCTTTGTATGAGAGTGCCAACACCAGTTTTCACCCTAGCAAGAGGTATCAAGCATGGCATTTCGTCCGCTGCACGACCGTGTTCTGGTCCGTCGCATCGAAGCCGAGGAAAAGACCGCCGGCGGCATCATCATCCCCGACAGCGCACAGGAAAAGCCCAGCGAAGGCCAGATCGTGGCCGTCGGTTCGGGCGCCAAGGCCGAAGACGGCACGGTCACCCCGCTCGACGTCAAGGAAGGCGACCGCGTCCTGTTCAAGAAGTGGGGCGCCGAAGAGATCAAGATCGACGGCGAAGACCTGCTGATCATGAAGGAAAGCGATATTCTCGGGATCGTCGGCTGAGCCGCTCCCTTCCGCTTCCAGTAATTCAATAACCTCATTTCAGGAGAACCCCGAAAATGGCAGCCAAGGACGTAAAGTTCTCGCGCGAAGCGCGCGAAGGCATCCTCAAGGGCGTGGATACGCTCGCGAATGCCGTGAAGGTGACGCTGGGCCCCAAGGGCCGCAACGTCGTGATCGACAAGAGCTTCGGCGCCCCGCGCATCACCAAGGACGGCGTCACCGTCGCCAAGGAAATCGAACTGAAGGACAAGTTCGAGAACATGGGCGCGCAGATGATCAAGGAAGTCGCATCGAAGGCGAACGACGCCGCCGGTGACGGCACCACCACCGCCACCGTGCTGGCCCAGGCCATCGTGACCGAAGGCATGAAGTCGGTCGCGGCGGGCATGAACCCGATGGACCTCAAG
>DFQH01000007.1:0-203 GCA_002377695.1 Citromicrobium sp. UBA3494
AGGCAGCGCCGATGGTACTAGTGCAAAAGCACTGGAAGAGTAGGTCGCCGCGAGGCATTGCAGCTTGCGGGCAGCGGGAAACAAAACCCATTCACTTGTCAGGGCCTCATGGCCCTCTTCCGGAGGGCCGTTCGCGGCCCTCTTTGCATTTGCGGCCGCCTTTTGCGGCCGCACACACGGTGACGCGGGATGGAGCAGTCCGG
>DFQH01000007.1:496-56668 GCA_002377695.1 Citromicrobium sp. UBA3494
GCGGGGTGGAGCAGTCCGGTAGCTCGTCAGGCTCATAACCTGAAGGTCGTTGGTTCAAATCCAACTCCCGCAACCACCGAAACCCCACATAGACCCCAGAAGACGCCCCGTTGTTTCCAGCGGGGCTGTTCGTGTGTCCTGGCCCGACGCGCAGTTGGGAGGGCGATTACGCTGCCGAGAAGGGGCTTGGAGGGTAAATCGTTGCTGCCCGCCAAGCAGTCCTGGCGCCGGATCGGCGTTCACACGGGCCCGGCACGGTCGTCAGGCTCCGCTCGTCATTCGCCCTCGTGCTGCGGGGCCAGCTTTTTCCCGGCGAACATCCCGGCATGGCTTGCCACGTGCTCGCAAGGCGGCCTAGCAGTGCCGGTCTGATGGTCGCTTTGATTTGCGGATGGATAGGTGCCGAGTTTGGCGGCGAGGACGAGCTCGCGCGGTTTGCGAACGCGCTGGTGGCCAATCCCGATCTGCAAACCGATTTCGTATTCCACACGGCGGGGCAGGGTGCAGTATCGCTGGCCGGCGTTCATGTTGCCCCCCGCGGATTCACCGGCGCGCCGCCTGAGATCCTTGGCTGCCATGGTGCGGTTACCGCGGTGGCGGACGCACGAATTCACAATGCCGAGGCGTTGCGTGCGGACCTGTCACCCGCTGCCCGGGATAGCGCGGCACGTGGCGACGCAGCGCTCATCGCCGCCCTCTACAGCGAGGCGGGCGAGGCGGGGCTCGACCGGTTGCGCGGCGAATTCGCCTTCGCCCTGCACGAAGCAGGGAGCAACCGCCTGATCTGCCGCCGCGACCAGATGGGCGTGCGCCCGCTGTATTCCTACGAAACGCCAAACGGTTTAGCCTTCGCCTCGCTTGCCCGTGCCTTCACGGGATCGGGCATCGTCGCAGGCCGGCGCGACTGGGCCGGTTCGATGCAGTTCCTCGCGCGCAACACCAACCCGGACGGGCGCACGATGATCGAAGGCGTCTCGCGCATGCCGCCTGCATCTCAATTCACGTTCGCTTCGGGCCAGTTGAAGAAGCGGCGCTACTGGGCTCTGCGCGAGCCCGATCCCGTCGGCCATCCACCCGATTTCGAGACCTGGTGCGTGGGACTGAAGGACCGTTTCGACGAGGCCGTGGCGCGACGCCTCCCCCCGTCCGGGCCGGTGGCATCGGAAATCTCGGCCGGGCTCGACGCGGGCGGAATCTCGGCCACCGCCGCGCGGCTGTTGCCCGGCGAAGACCAGCATCTGCACGCCCATGTCTATGCCATGGCGCAGGATTCCGATCCCGAACTCTTCATCGACGAGAGCGATCTTGCGGGAGAGATCGCCCGCCAATCCAACCGGATGAGCCTGACGAAGATCCGCCATGAGGGCCGCGACCCGGGGGAGGTGCGTCAGATCGAGCCGGACCGCACCGAAGGGCGCTATGTTCACCTGGAAGATGATGTGTGTGCGTCTGCCTCGGCCACCGGCGCTGAGGTCGTGCTGTGTGGCTGGGGCGGGGACGAATGCGTCACCAACAAGCTGCGCGATACCCCTGCCCAGATGCTGAAGCGCGGGGAAATTGCGCAGCTGGCGGAAGATCTGCGCGCGACTTATTCGCGGGAGGGGCTGGGCAGTGCCGCCAGACGGACGGCTTCGATCGCCACCGAACTGGCCGTACCTGCCGCATGGCGCGATCGGCTTGCCGACTGGCGTATGGGCCGCGGTTTCTTCCGCACGCAGGCGATCACCATGCCCGGCCTGAAGTCGAGGCATTTCGCGCGTGCGCGCTGGCGCGATGTCTCCGGGAGTGCTGCGGCGCGGATGATTGCGGGGCTGGAGCGCATGGCGAGTTGCGGGCGAACGGACAGTCTGGCGGCAACATCCGCCCGCCACGGGGTGCAATACAGCTTCCCCATGCTCGATATCGATCTGATCGAGTACATGCTGACCTGTCCGCCGGGCTATCTCGCCGATGCCGACCTGAAGCGTAAGCCCTTCCGGCAGGCGATGAAGGGCGTTCTGCCGGACAGCGTCCGCATGCGTGGCCAGAAAATGATGCCGATCCCGGAAGTTATTCCGGATGTGGCACGCAACAAGCAGCAGTATCTGGACCGCCTCGACACGCTGGAGCGGGATCAACGGCTGCATGCATACGTCGATTTCGCGCGCCTGCGCAAAATGCTCGAGAAACTGCCCGATTACGATGAGACCATCGCGTATTTCCGCGAGCAGCGCGCCAGGGGTGTTCAGGCGCGGCCCGACACCCTCGATGGCGTTCCGTTCCGTACCATTTACGCACTGGAGCAGTTGCAGTCTTGGCTTGCGGACGAAGAGTAATTGCGGGCAGTGATTCTTTTCGGTTAATTTTCAATACGAAATTGACTTGTTGCGATCGAGCGATCAGGCATCCGGCCACACATCCGAGGAGTAGATAGTGAATAAGAATCCCAACGCGCCGCAGACCGAATCCAGCCTGCGTACCTGGTCGGCGCCGCAAGTCATCGATCTTGACGATCAGCGTGCGGTTGAGGGCGGTAGCATGAACGGCCCCGAGACGGCCGGGCCGGGCTTTTTCTCCGGATCCTGATGGCTACCCTTGGCCGGCGCGGGCTGGACTTACAGCCTTTTTCCATCACGCGCCGGCCGATCATTAGGGTTCTGACGGTGAGCACCCAGGCAGTGAGATTTGGATCGGAATACAATCCGAAATTGACCTGTTGCGATCGAGCGATCAGGCATCCGGACACACGCCCGAGGAGTAGATAGTGAGCAAGAATCCCAACGCGCCGCAGATTGATTCCAGCCAGCGCACCTGGTCGACGCCGCAAGTCATCGATCTCGATGATCGGCGCGCGGTTGAGGGCGGTCCCGTTGTCGGAGCTGAGACGTCCTCACCGGGCTTCTTCAGCGCATCCTGACGGGGTCAACCGGGCGGAATTGGCAGCGCTTTTTGGTGTCGCTGTCGGCCGATCCGATGATCCCCAAGGGGCTGGTTGTTCGTCGGAGGCCAAGCTTCGCCGGCACTTCGCCATTGCCGGTCAGGGAAAATGCTCTCCGGCACCTTGCCCAGGGTTCCCACTCCATCTACTTTTGTGGCCGGGCCTATATTCCGCGCCCGGCTTCAAATAGGGGGGCGAGATGAAACAGCCGCACGAAACGTCGCCAGCGAATGCTGGCAAGCGCGCATGTTCGACGCCGCGGGTTGTGGACCTCGACGACCGACGGGCAGTCGCGGGTGGCCCTTTGCTTGACTCCGAGGCTTATTCTCCCGGATTATATTCCCTCTCCTGAGCACGGACGACCGGCGCACGAGCAGGGGCTGTCCTGACAGCCATCCCGTGTGACGCTGTCTGCCTTTCGATAGTCCACTACCTCGCCCAAGCGCATGCCGGACGCCGATGGCATTCCGGGGCCCCACCACAGCGCAAAAGCCCTGTTGCACCATGCCCGGTTTCCCGGCTTCGTTGACTTCTTTCGCCGGGCCCATCTTCCACCTGACGGATTCACAGGGGGGCGACATTAAACAGCCACAGGAAATGCTGCACACGAATGCTGGCCAGCGCGCATGGTCGACGCCGCAGGTTGTGGACCTCGACGACCGAGGGCGGTCGCGGGAGGCTCTTCGGGTGGCTTTGAGGTTGTGTCTCCCGGACTATATTCCGTCTCCTGAGAACGCGTGACCGGCGCGCGAGCAGCGGCTTTCCTGTCTCACGCTGCCGGCCGATCTGATGATCCGTAAGCGCCTGGTTCCCCGCCGGAATGCGGAAGCTTCCTCGGTATTTCGCCAATTCCCGCTAGCGATTCCTCTCGGCGATGGTGCCGGTGTGGGCTGAATCCATTGACTTTTATGTCGGGTCCAATATCCCGCACATCGGATTCAAAAGGGGGCCGAAATGAAACAGCCGCATGAAACACTTCACACGAATGCTGGCGAGCGCAACTGGTCGACGCCGCAGGTGATCGATCTCGACGACCGGCGCGCCGTCGAAGGGGGCACATTTGCTTCTCCCGAAAACTTCTCCCCTGCATTCTTTTCCCTTTCGTAAACCCGTTACGGTCGGCTGGACGCGCAATGGCTCACTCGCGAGCTGAATGATGCGCTTGAAATAATCCTGCCCCTGGCCCTGCTTGGTAGGCATCGGTCCGAGTAATCTTGAGGGAAAGTACGAATGAACAAGTTCAATGCGGAATCGTCTGTGAAGCAGAATCGTCAAGTCTGGTCGACGCCGCAGGTCATCGACCTCGATGATCGGCGAGGAGTCGAGGGCGGTGCTTCGCCTGCAACTGAGACCATATCGCCTGGGGCTTTCTCCCTATCCTGAGGAGCGCGTTTCGGGAGCACGCACGAGCAGACGGCGGTCTTGACCGGCCCGGCGGATGGGCCGGATATCAGCAGTCTATGCTGACCAGCGTGCGCTCCCTCAGATCATCGAAAAGCCTGCCGAGTTCTTCCCGGCAGGTCTTTTCGCTGACGTCATAGTCACCGCACACGGCCTCCACCAGGTCGCCGAACCGCGCATGCTCGTCCAGCAGCTTCCACGCGTGGCGTCCGGTGTCCTTTAGCGCGTAGAAACGGCCATCGACGATGTGCATCAGCACCAGTTCCTCGTCCACGACGGTTTCCACGAAATTCTCGCTCTTGCGGATCGTGCACTCGCTCTCGATTGTCATGTTGCGTCCCAATTCTGTCAGTCACGGCTCGTAGCCGAGCTCTTCCATCACTTCGCGGTTGTGCTCGTAAAGGCGCTGACGCTGCTCTGTCGAGAGGCGTTGGCGTCCATCGCCTGATCGTCCGGAATTGAAGAACCTCCCGGCCTTTTCAGGCTTTTCGCGAAACCCGTGCGCGTCTTCCTTGGCGCGCAGCTTCTCGAACCGGCTTTCCTCCACTGCGCGGGTAATGGCTGCATCGTCCTTCCCCTCGTCGAGTGCGAGAAAGGCGGCCATCTGCTTCAGGCAGGCGGCGGTATCGGCCAGCATGTCTTCGTAGCGGATGGTGAGCAGGGGGATCGCGCGCTGTTCGTGCCAGCTGCGATAGTGCCCCTTCCAGCCGAGCGTGCGCTGGCGCAGCTGAGATTGTCTTCCCCCGGCCATGATGTGATCGGCCTGGTTCATCTGTTTCACGATCCGGTCGAAATTCTCGTGCCCCTGGTGATTGGCGTAAGACACCGCGACATCGTAGGGATGGCGCACGAGGTAGATCGCGCCGAAGCTGCAGTCTGCGGGAAAAAGCGGTTCGCCCGCGTCGCTGTCGTGATAGCCGTCATGCACCTTCACGAACTGCCGCTCGGTACACTCCGCGGCGAGAGCGCGGTAGAAATCGGGGCGGACAAGATCGATCTCGTCGTCGGTCATGTCCGAAGAGGGCAGGCCCGTCACCTGATCGAAGCTGCGCCGGTTGGATGAAATCGACCCGAGGAGCGAGGCGAAATTGTCCTCATCCACATAATCGTGCGCCAGCAGGTTGGACAGCAGGATACGCGTCCAGGTGTTGCCGGACTTGGGGAAGGAGGCCAGCCAGACGATCGGCTTTTCGAGATACCCGTCCGGCGCGGGGGCACGATCAGCGGGCTGCCGGGTCATGGTCCAGAATCCAGTCGCGCATCACGGCAGTCGAGTTTTCGAATTCCGACTTCAGGAGCGATCGATCGAAGGTCTGTACGCGAACCGCTGAAATGAGGGCGCCGAGAGTTCTGAAAAGCTTTTCGCGGCCGATGATCGCATTGGCGAAGCGCATGCGATACACGCTTTCGCGCAAGGCCCTGAGGGCCAGGGCCCCGCTGATCTGCTCTATCTCGACCGGTGTGCGCGCGCGGCGCACATTCTCGTTCTTGAGGATGGTCAGGCTCGACAGCAGGCCGGACGCATTCTCGCCCATGGTCGCGGGCCGGGCAAAGAACTTCTCGAAGCTCGGTTCGTCACGCACCGCGCCAAGCTTGTCCGATCCCGTCAGATCGAACGCATCCTTCCACAATTTCATGTCCTTCTGCCCTGCGTAGCAGAACGACCGGCCCGGTTCGATCCGCGCCGGATCGATGATCAGAACGTCGTCGGTAAAGAAGTCCAGCTCGCTGCGGGACAGGGCGGCGACCAGCGTGGACTTGCCTGCACCCGAAGGGCCGGTGAAGGCATGGACCTGTCCATCCTTGATCACCGCGCTGGCGTGGAGCGGGATCAGGCCCCGCTGATAACAGAGCGCACCCCAGGCCGATCCCAGCAGAAACAGCGCCACATCTCGATCGGAGGTGTCGTTGCGCCGGTATGTGATGCGCGAACCACCCTCGACCAGGAAGCTCGCCCCGCGGGGGACATGCAGCAGGAAACTGTCTCCGCTCACCTCGAAGTTGGTTCCCGCCTCGCTGGCATCATCCAGCCTATCGGGCACGGAGCCCTCGCAAATGCGCACGTCGGCGCTGTCCGCGCGCACGAACGGCTCCACCCGGGAGCCCAGTTCGAGGTCCGCGGTGACGGTAAAGGGAACATCACTCATAGAAACGGTATCTGTTACTCGCGTTCAATCGACGGCGCAGGGCGGGCTACATGGTCCGCGCCCCTCCCGGGGAGGGCGGACACTTAGCATTCGGGTTAGAATGTCAACAACTTGGCCGGCGAAACCCCCATCGCGGTGCTGGCACTTTGGTCGTCGGCCAATCGCTGATAGGGAAACCGCATCATGAGGATAGTGCGGTTCCTTCGCAGAAAGCTCGGCGAAGCCGAAATCTGGGTCAGCCTGGCCGTTGCCTGGGTCCTGGTCCGTTTCGTGCCGTTCAACTGGTGGCGCAAGACCATCGGGCCGATCGGGGAGGAGGGCAAGCCTGCCCTTCGGGTGGACGAGGCGGCCACCAGGCGAGCCTACGGACTGGGCAGGGCGGTAGAGCGCATCGCCGATCGCGCCTGGTTCGCGCCCGTGTGCCTGCCGCGCGCAATCGCCGCGCGCTGGATGCTGAACCGGCGCGGCATTCCTTCGCGGATCGTGTTCGGTTCGCGCCGCAATGACGATCCTGCGGGCAGGAGACTGCTTTTCCACGCGTGGCTGAAGGTCGCGGACGTGGTGGTGACGGGCGCCCAGGGGCACCACGCCTTCGTGCCGTTCGAAAAGAGATCGACCGATAATTCGAGCGACAAGTCACCCGCCGAGGACCGAGCGAAATTTCGGATGCGATAGCGACCCGAAAGTTCTGAGCGGCGTGGCGTCGGCGCTTTGGCGGCTCGCTGCGCGCTCCGTCCTAGGCGGTGGCCTCTTCCGAACGTTCCCGGTTCTCGTCGGGCTCGCCTTCGTGGGTCGCTGCCCACACCACGCTGCCCGCGCTGAAGCCGTGGACGATGGTCGATAGCAGGATGGTGAAGGTCACCGTGGCCCACAGTGCGCCCTCGTCGACGAGGTCTAGCTGACCGCCTGCATAGGCGAGGTAGTAGATCGAGCCGATCCCGCGCACGCCGTAAAACGCGACCACGCCGCGCTGGCGCACGGACAGTTTCGTCCGGAAGAGGGCGAGCATCCCGGAAAGCGGCCGGATCACGAAGATCAGCGCAACGCCGAGCAGCGCGTGCTGCCAGTCCAGGTAGGTCAGCAGCGAGGGGATTGCCCCGCCCAGCAGAACCAGCAGGATCGCGGTGACGGAGTGTTCCAGCGCGCTGGAGAAAGAGTGCAGCCGTCCGTGATAATCGTGCTCCGCTTCCTTCCGGCGCAGGACGATGCCCATGACGAAGGCGGCGATGAAGCCGTAGCCTTCGACCAGTTCGGTCAGCCCGTAGGTGACGAGCACGCCCGCAAGCGCAATCACGCCGGTGCCCGCGTTGGCCAGTGGATTGTGGCCAGGCAGAGAGAACAGGATCTTGCCCAGCAGCCAGCCTGCCGCCGCGCCCGCTGCCGCGCCGACGACAATCTTGTACCCGACGTAGAAGCCGAACCACTCGCCGAACCAGTCCGATACCCCGCCGCTCGCGGCCACAAGGAAGATCGCCAGGTAGACGAACGGAAAGGCCAGCCCGTCATTGAGGCCGGCCTCGGTGGTCAGGGCGAAGCGGACGGGGTGTTCGCCGCCTTCGGTTGGCGGCCCCACCTGGACGTCCGCCGCAAGAACCGGATCGGTCGGCGCGAGGACGGCGGCGAGCAGCACCGCCGCCGCGAGCGTCAATCCGAACCCGATACCGAGCGCCACAACCGCGAGAATGCACAGCGGCATGGCAATGGCCAGCATGCGGACCGTCGGCCCCCAAAGGTCCTTGCCGACAATGCGATCGATCCTGATGCCGGTGCCGAAAAGCGCGATGATGACGGCGAATTCGGAAGCCAGTTCCCAGATGCGCGGCCGGTCGAGCGGGCTCAGCGCGTCGGGCACGCCGGGAAGGATGCCGAACACCGCCAGGCCGCCAAGGATCAGCAGGCCCGAAGAGGCGGGCTCGCGCCCATGCAGAAACCGCGGAAGCCAATAGGCGAGGATGATCGCGAAGCCGCACCCCGCGAGCAGGATGTGATAGGGATCGAAACCGAAGGTAGCCTTGTCCATCGTGGATGAACGCCCGAGGCCGCGAGGTGGCCCCCGCTATGCCCTGCGAGGGCGCCTCAGGCCAGCTCTCGCGACAGTTCGCGCCATTGTGCGGCTGTCGGCTCGCGCCTTTCGTTGGCGATGTAGAACAGCGTGTCGCCGCCCTCGATCCGGCGATCGGCCACGCAGTTCAGGTCGAGGTGCCGGCCATTCGCCTCGCTCACCCCGATCAGGGTTATGCGGTGCGATTTCTTGAGCGCCACCAGCGCGTCGATATAGGCCATCGGCGGCGTGTCGTCCGGCACGCACAGCGAAAAGGCGGTGCTTTCCGTGCGAGAGGAGAACATCAGGTTGGCGAGGCGCGATGCGCCCGGATCGTTCGCCGCGCGCACCATCATGTCGACCGAGATCGAGGAGAAGACCTCGAGATTGTCGATCTGGTGTTCGAGCAGCCGGGCCGTATCCTCGTTCTCCATGTGCACCACGATGTGCGCGGTCGGCGCGGCGGCCCGCGCAGCCAGCGTCGCGGCCAGCGTGTCATCGTCGTTCGCGCCGCGGATGAGGACCGATTTGGCCCCACCGGCACCCGCGCGGACATAGGCGTCGAGATCGGACAGCGTCTCCGAATAAACGAAGTCGATTGCCTCGGGCATCGGGTTTTCAGTAACTGCGGCCGCCATCAGGATGGGACGCACTGGCTGGCCGCGATCTTCCAGCAGCGTCTCGATCAGGCGCTTGGTGGCGCGTTCCTGCCAGCCGACGATCACGATATGGTCGGTGCGCTTCGCGTAGTTTCCCTTGCCTTCCAAGCCTCGCCTCCATTGGTTGCCGATATCGCTCACCGCCTTGCCCAGCACGGCGGTAAACAAGGCGATCGATCCGGGCAGGACCACGATCGCCGCGGCGGTGCGCCCGGCATCGGTCTGCGGGCTGAGATCGCCGTATCCCACCGTCGTGGCGGTGGTGGTGTAGTAGTAGAAATAGACCGCCAGATCGGAAACCAGATCGGTCTCTCCGGTCGCTGCAAGCACGAAGTAGGACAGGACCATGTGCAGTGCGATCACTGCCAGCAGCACGCTCCACCGCAGCATTGCGATGGCGTAGTAGATCCGCTGCAAGGTCCGGTTCATCACCCCCATGACGCGCGAGGGCATAGCCCGCGCTGCGCGTTTGGACAATCGCCCCCGCCGCTTCGCCGGGTCGGCGCGGAGACGGGAACGGGGCGCGCCGCAATGGTTTCTTGTTGAAACAGACAAGAAAGACGGCAGTGAGCGACAAGGCGCAAGAAAACAGCGAAATTCCGGTGGGGATCGACCGAACGGGAGAACGCGTCGAATTCGATTCCATGGGCGAGGTGCGCGTCCCGGCGGATCGCTACTGGGGCGCGCAGACGGCCCGTTCGCTCAAGCATTTTGCCATCGGTGAGGATCGCATGCCGATCGAGCTGTGCCGTGCCTACGGTTACCTCAAGAAGGCCGCTGCCATCGTCAATGCCCGCGACGGGTTGTTGCCGCAAGACAAGTGCGAAGCCATCGTCGCCGCGTGCGATGAACTGGTCGCGGGCGAACTCGACGATCATTTCCCGCTGCTGGTCTGGCAGACCGGGTCCGGCACGCAGACCAACATGAACGTCAACGAGGTGATCGCGAACCGTGCGATCCAGCTGCTGGGCGGTGAGCTGGGCAGCCAGAAACCGGTCGCGCCCAACGACGATGTCAACAAGAGCCAGTCGTCCAACGATACCTTCCCCACGGCCATGCATCTCGCGGCGCTGGGCGCGCTCGACAGCATGCTGCTTCCCGAAATGGAGCTTCTGGCCGAGGCGATCGAGGCCAAGGCGCAAGGATGGATGGATGTCGCCAAGATCGGGCGCACCCATCTGCAGGACGCGGTGCCCCTGTCCGTCGGGCAGGAATGGAGCGCGTGGGCGGAAGCCCTGCGGGCGTCCATCGTGGATCTGGGCGTCGCGCGCGAAGGAATGATGGAGATCGCGCTGGGCGGTACTGCGGTGGGCACCGGGCTAAATGCGCCAGAAGGCTTTTCGGAAGATGTCGCAAAAGAGATCGGCCGGCTCACACGCCTGCCGATCCGCACCGCCTCCAACAAGTTCTACGCGCAGGCAACGCTGGACCCCACCGTACGCCTTTCCGCCAGCCTGCGCGGTGTCGCGGTGGCGCTGGTCAAGATCGCCAATGACGTGCGCTGGCTCGCCAGCGGGCCGCGCTGCGGGATCGGCGAGCTGAAGCTGCCACAAAACGAGCCTGGTTCGTCGATCATGCCCGGCAAGGTCAATCCGACGCAGAGCGAGGCGCTGCTGATGGTCGCCATGCAGGTGATCGGCCACGACACGGCCAATGCGATGGCGGGCAGCTGGGGCAACCTGCAGCTCAATGCAATGCGCCCGGTTATCGCTGCCAACGTCCTGCATTCCATCCGCATTCTCGCCGATGGCTGCGCGAGCTTCCGCACCAATGCCATCGAAGGTACGGAACTCGACCGGGACCGGATCGGCCACCTGCTCGAACAATCGCTGATGCTGGTAACGGCGCTGGTGCCCGAAATCGGCTACATGGCCGCGGCGCACATCGCCGAGGCTGCGGCGAAGAACGGCACGACCCTGCGCGAGGAAGCGATCGCCAGCGGCAAGCTGAGCAAGGAAGACTACGACAGGATCGTGCAGCCCGGTGCCATGATCGGCGACGATCTGTCGGGCGCCTGACCAGGCAGGCCGCATTGCCGTAGCGGTAGGCTGCGCGCGACGGAATTCGAGATTTGACAGGCCTGCCGCCGACACGCCAAGCGTTCGCGCAAGGGCCAAACGAACGACAGGGGAACCTCGAAAAATGAGCGATGCGAACATGCAGGACCGGGCAGGGTTGAAGATCGCCGGAGAGCTGGTCGATTTCGTCGAAACGCAGGTCCTGCCAGGGCTCGACCTGTCGGCGGAAGACTTCTGGCGGGATGCCGCCGGGATCTTCGAAAAGTTCGTGCCGATCAACCGCAACCTGCTGCAAAAGCGCGAGGCAATCCAGAGCAAGATCGACGAGTGGCACCGCGCTAACCCGGCGCCGGTGGATGACGAGGCCTATCGCGCCTTCCTGACAGACCTCGGCTACCTTGTTCCCGAACCCGATGCCTTCTCCGTCGATCCCAAGAACGTCGACCCCGAACTGGCGCAGATCGCCGGGCCGCAGCTGGTGGTGCCGGTGCTCAACGCGCGCTTTCTCCTGAACGCAGCGAACGCGCGCTGGGGCAGCCTGTACGATGCGCTGTACGGGACGGACGCAATCCCCGGATCGCCCAAGCCCGGCGGCTACGATCCCGAACGCGGCGCGAAGGTGATCGAGTGGGGCCGCGAGTTTCTCGATCGGGCGGTGCCTCTGGAAGACCAGCTCTGGCGCAACTGGGACGGAAGCGAACCGAAGCTGAAGGGCGATGCCCGGGTGGTCGGCAAGCGCGACGCCAACTGGCTGATCCGTCACAATGGCCTACATATCGAAATCGTGATCGATCCCGGGCATCCGGTCGGCAAGACGGACAAGGCAGGCGTCGCGGACATCATCATGGAAGCCGCGCTTTCGACCATCTGCGATTTCGAGGATTCGGTCGCGGCAGTGGATGCCGAGGACAAGGTGCTGGGCTACACCAACTGGCTCGGCCTGATGAAGGGCGACCTGCGGGAAACCTTCATGAAGGGCGGGGAGGAGATGACCCGCACGCTCAACCCGGACCGGCATTATGTCGATCTGGAAGGGAACGCCTTCACGCTGGCGGGCCGCAGCCTGCTGCTGGCGCGCAATGTCGGCCACCTGATGACGACGCCCGCGGTTGTCCTGTCCGATGGCAACGAAGCGCCCGAGGGCATTCTGGACGCGATCATGACCGCGACCATCTCGTGCCACGACCTGAAGCGGACCGGCGCGCTCTCCAACAGCCGCGAAGGCTCGATCTATCTCGTGAAGCCCAAGATGCACGGGCCGGAAGAATGCGCCTTCACCAATGATCTGTTCGATGCGGTGGAAGACCTGCTGGGGCTGGACCGGCACACGATCAAGGTCGGCGTGATGGACGAGGAACGGCGCACGTCCGCCAATCTCGCAGCCTGCATCCACGCGGTGAAGGACCGGATCATGTTCATCAATACCGGCTTCCTCGACCGTACCGGCGACGAGATCCACACCGCGATGCGCGCGGGGGCGATGCGCCGCAAGGGCGCGATGAAGGAAACACCCTGGATCGCGGCCTACGAGGATCGCAACGTGCAGATCGGGCTTGCCTGCGGCCTTTCCGGCAAGGCGCAGATCGGCAAGGGCATGTGGGCCATGCCGGACCGGATGGCAGACATGCTGGCGGAGAAGATCGGCCACCCGATGTCGGGTGCGAACACCGCCTGGGTGCCTTCGCCCACCGCCGCCACGCTGCACGCCACGCATTATCACCTCGTCGACGTGTTCCAGCGGCAGGGCGAGCGCCGGGAAGAGGGCATCGCGCCGCTTTCCGACCTGCTCACCATTCCGCTGGCGGACGGCGTGAACTGGCCCGCCGAAGAGGTGCGCGCGGAACTGGAGAACAACGCGCAGGGTATCCTGGGCTATGTGGTGCGCTGGGTCGATCAGGGTGTCGGATGCTCCAAGGTGCCCGACATCAACGATATCGGCCTGATGGAAGACCGCGCGACACTGCGCATTTCAAGCCAGCATATCGCCAACTGGCTGGAGCATGGCGTGGTGAGCCCCGAACAGGTGGACGAAGTGCTGCGGGAAATGGCGGCGAAGGTCGATGCGCAGAATGCAGGCGACCCGGCCTATCGCCCGATGGCGGACGATCCCGCGAACAGCATGGCTTTCCAGGCCGCGCGTGCGCTGATTTTCGAAGGCACCACGCAGCCCAGCGGCTACACCGAACCGCTGCTGCATGCCTATCGCCAGAAGGTGAAGGCGGGGGGCTAGATCAGGCCGAACAACTCGCGCCGCCCAGCACGCAGAAGCGCGCGCAGTGCGGATGGTTGAGCTTCACCGCTACGTTCGCCTCGGCCAGCGTTTCGCCGAAGTCGAATTCCTTGTCGTAGGGGATCAGCGTACACGCGACGACGCGCGGGGTGGGCTCGCCCTTGCGGTGGACCACCATGCGGCTGGTCGCGCACATGATGTCGGCGGGTGACTTGCCAAGGATGTCCCAGCACGCGGTTGTGATCTCGGCGACATCCTTTTCCTCGTCCATTTCCGGGAAGAGCACGCAGCGCGCGGGATCATGCGCGTCGATCCGCAGCCCCTCGCGCGCGAACAGCGCGGCATAGCCCTCGCGCGCCTCCATCATGCCTTCGCCGGGCAGCAGCCTCCCGGCGACCGCGATGGAAAATCCATTGTCGGACAGCCATTTGAGGCCTTCGATCGCAGCGTTCCAGCTGTTCGGGCCACGCTCCCCCTCGTGTGCGGCCTGGGTGTAATGGTCCAGACTCACGCGGATGGTGAGCTTGTCGGCATGGGCTTCGCGCAATGCGAGCAGCTTTTCCCTGTGCCGCTGCATCGGCTTCATCGCATTGGACAGCACAAGCGCCTCGAAGCCGCGCGAGAGCGCATCTTCCAGCATCGGCAAGAAATGCGGATTCATGAACGGCTCGCCGCCCGTGAAGCCGATCTCGCGCGTGTTCCAGCCGTCGCGCTCGATCTCGTCGAAATAGCGCGCGGCGTGCTCCGCCGTCAGGTAGATCAGCGCGTCGTTGGTCGGGCTGCTTTCGATGTAGCAAGTGGCGCATGCGAGGTTGCACAGCGTTCCGGTGCACATCCACAGCGTGTCCAGCTCCAGCAGCGGCACCTCGGCGCGCTGCGATCCGTCCGCCGTCACGTCCGGATCGGTAAACTTGCCTTCGGGCAGCGCAGCGGCCTCGACCGCGAAGGGCGAAGGGCCTTGCGGCGCATTGCGAGCCTTGGAACGGGCAGGGGAATCGGAAGCCATCAGAACGGGCGCATCCGGCGAAACCACGCGCGCGTCTTGGCGTAACCACGCGGCACCTTGCCGAAAACGGTGCCTTCCCACGCGCTGAAGGCGGCGGCCTTGGTTATCTCGCTGCGGGTCGGATAAGCGACAATGGCACTGCCCAGCGCGAACGTGCTCGCCTTGCCGGTGATCAGCTGCGTGAACGGCAGCAGCATGTCGCCTGCATTCGTGCCCACGATACTGGCGCCCAGAACCTTCTTGCCTTGCATGATGACCTTGAGGTGGCCCCGCGTATCGCCTTCCGCAATGGCACGCTCGTTATGGTCGAAGCCTTCGCGGACCACTGTCACTTCCTGCCCGTGCTTCTCGCGTGCCTGCGCTTCGGTCAGCCCGATCTGGGCCACCTCCGGATCGGTATAGGTGCACCAGGGCAGGGCGGACCAGTCCACCTTGGTCGGCAGCCCCAGTGTGATTTCCAGGGCAACATTGCTCCCTTCGTAGCCGGAAACATGCGTGAGGCGCGGCCCATCGCGGCAGTCGCCGATGGCATAGATATGCTTCAGGCTCGTCCTGCGCCGTTCATCGACCAGGATGCCGTTGCGGCCCAGTTCGATCCCGATCTTCTTCAGCCCGTAGCCTTCGGTCCGGGCCCGCCGCCCAACCGCGACCAGCAGGTGCGTGCCCGCAATTTCCTGCCCGTCCTCCAGCGTGACGGTCAAGCTGCTGAGCGCGCCGGGCGTTACCCTGGCGGCCTTGCCCTTCACGAACATCACCCCTTCGGCCTCCATCGTCTCGACCACCACTGCGACGGACTCCGGATCGTCCCGGCCCATCGGCGCGTCCGGTTCGATAACCGTGACCTCGCTGCCGAGCCTGCGGAAGCTCTGCGCCATCTCCATGCCGATCACCCCGCCACCCACGATGACGAGGTGCTGGGGGAGCTGGTCGAGATCCCAGATATTCTCGTTGGTAAGGAAGGGCACGCTGTCGAGACCGTCTATCGGGGGCAGATAGGGTGCCGACCCGGTGGCGATGACGATCTTCGGTGCGGCCAGATCCACATCGCCGACACGGATCTTGCGCCGGCCCGTGAAGTTCGCGTGGCCGCGATAGACATCGCAGCCCATTTCCTCGAACCGCTCCTGACTGTCGTGCGGCGCGATCTCCGCGATGGCCCGGTGGATATGGGCATGCACGCCCGCCCAGCTGACCCTGGCTGCGGTCAACTGAACCCCGAAGCGATCCTGTTCGTTGGCCACGGCCGCGCGTTTGGCCGCGGTTATCAGCGCCTTGGACGGCACGCACCCGTTATTCAGGCATTCTCCGCCCATGTCCGCGCGTTCTATCAGCGCAACCTTCAGGCCGAACAGCGCACAGCCCCCCGCTGCGGTCAGCCCGGCTGCACCCGCGCCGATCACGATCACATCGTGCGTAAATTTCATACCTGCCCCTGAAACCCATCTTGTCGATCAAGCGAACGCCTGCTCTCTAGCCCGCCTCAGCAGCCAGAGGTCGATAGGTTTCATGAATCTCGAAAACTCGCAAAACTATTATGGCGAGGTCCTGCAAGGTTCCTCCGATCTGAAGACCGACGCCTGCTGTACGCTGGATGCGCCGCCACCCGCGGTGATGGAGCTTTTGCGCAATGTCCACGAGGACGTGCGTGCGCGCTATTACGGCTGCGGCCTGGTTGCCCCGCAGGCCATCGAGGGGGCGCATGTGCTCGATCTGGGATCGGGCAGCGGTCAGGATGCCTACCTGCTGGCGCAGATGGTGGGCGAGCATGGATCGGTCACGGGGGTCGACGCCACGCCCGCGCAGCTCGCGGTCGCGCGCCAGCACGAGGACTGGCATCGGGATCGTTTCGGCTACGCGCAATCGAACGTGCGTTTTCTGGAAGGCGATATCGAAAAGCTGGGCGATCTCGGGCTGGAAGAGGGTAGCTTCGATGTGATTGTATCCAACTGCGTCATCAATCTGGTGGCAGACAAGAAGGCCGTGTTCGATGCGGCCTACCGGCTGCTGAAACCCGGCGGCGAGATGTATTTCTCCGACGTCTATTCCGACCGGCGCGTGCCTGATGGCCTGCGCGACGATCCGGTTCTGCACGGCGAGTGCCTGTCGGGCGCGATGTACTGGTTCGATTTCATCGCATCTGCCAAGGCCGCAGGCTTCCTCGATCCGCGGCTGGTCACAAGTCGACCGCTGGGCATCAACGATCCGCAGATCGCTGCCAAGCTCGATGGCATTGCGTTTCATTCGGCAACCGCGCGCCTGTTCAAGCTGCCCGAGCTGGAGCCGCTTTGCGAGGATTACGGCCAGGCTGTGCGCTACAAGGGCACTGTCGCGGGCGAAGAGCGCGTCTTCATTCTCGACGATCACCACCGGATCGAGGCCGGGCGGATATTCCCGGTTTGCGGCAATAGCTGGAAGATGCTGGCCGACACGCGCTTTGCCGAGCATTTCGAGTTCTTCGGCGATTTCAGTACGCATTACGGCATCTATCCCGATTGCGGCACGCTTTTCCCGCTTGCGGGCGCCGCGCCGCAGGTGGCGAGCGGCGGCGGCTGCTGTTGAGCCGCATCCTCGTCACGGGGGCCGCCGGGCTGATCGGCGGCGAGGTCTGCGCGCGCCTTGTGGCTGCGGGGCACCGGGTGACCGCGCTTGTCCATCGTAATCCGATGGTGTGCGGCAATGATGGATGGGATGTGCCGGTCTCCGAAACCGTCGGATGCGACATCCGGCAGGACAAGCTGGGACTGGATGGCGAAACCTTCGCGCGGCTGGCGCGCGAACACGATCTTGTGATTCACTGCGCCGCCACGATCCGGTTCGACCTTTCCGATGAGGAGTACGAGGCCGTCAACACGCGTGGCACGGCCAATGTAATCGCGCTGGCCAGGGCGGGCGGGGCGGGGCTGGTCCATGTCAGCACCGCCTATGTCTGCGGCACGCGCGACGGCCCGATCGGCGAGGACGACCCGCTGCCTGCCAGTGGCGCGTTCGCCAACGGCTACGAAGCGAGCAAGGCGGCGGGCGAGCGCCTGGTACGCGAGAGCGGGCTGGATTTCGCCATCGCCCGCCCCGCCATCGTGCTCGGCGAATACGAGAGTGGACGCATAAGGGGCTTCGATGCGCTGTATGCCGCTTTCCGGCTCATGGCGGAGGGGCGTATCCGTACCATTCCGGTGCGCGAGGACGGGACGCTCAACTTCGTGCCGATCGACCATGTGGCGGGCGGGATCGTCGCCATTGCGCAGCAGATGGGGGCGGCTTCGGGCGGGACGTTTCATCTGGTCGCCGCGCAACCCTTGCCGGTGCACGAGTTTGCTGCGGCCATCGGCGGCTACGAGCAGTTCCACGCGCCCGATCTTGCGCGTCACGACAGGTTCGATGCTTCTGTGCTGCCGGCCATGGAGCGGCGGCTTCACCGCCGTGTTGCGGGCCTCTATGCGAGCTACTTCCAGCGCGATCCGCGGTTCGACGATGGCCGGTTCCGCGCGCTGACAGGAATTGAATCCGGCCCGGCGGATCGGGCCTACATGCAGCGGCTGATAGATTTCTGCATCGCCGACGGGTTTCTTCCTGCCGCGCCAGCGGACTAGCGCACGTCCGGATAGTCGCGTGCCATGCGGCTGCGCAGGCCCAGCGCCCACAGGATGCCGACCTTGAAGTAGATCCAGTTGGCCTTCAGCGGCCCCCATGCGGCGATCCGGCGGTCGGAGGTGCGGACCACGCGGGGCACCATCCGGATTCGGCCCAGCCGCGCGAACTTCACGCACAGGTCCGCCTCTTCCATCACCATGTCGCCCGGCGTGCAGCCGCCGATCTTCAGAAAATCGGCGCGGCGGAAGAACATCGCATGATCGCCGAACAGCAGCCGCACGCCGCGCACGAACAGGTGCGGGCGGCACAGCAGCGGCGCGTACCAGGTCTTGATGTAGTTATGCGCGCTGGTGACCCAGCGGGTCTTTTCACCGGTAATCAGCGGGGTGAAGCTGGCGAGCGCGGTGCGTTCATCCGCCAGCGTCCTGCGGACGACCGCGATCATGTCTTGCGGGGGGAAGCTATCGGCATGGACCACGCATATAAGCGGGGCCTGCGCGGCCTCGACCCCGGCATTGATCTGCCGCGCCCGCCCGCGCTCGGCCGAGATCACACGCCAGCCCGCCTGCTGCGCCAGCGCGACGGTTTCATCCGTGCTCCCGCCATCGACCGCGAGAATCTCAGCGGGGGCGGGATCGAGCGTCGAGAAATGCGCGGCAAGGGCAGGAAGCGCAGCCGCCTCGTCCAAGACCGGCACTACGATGGCGACGTCGGCATCACTCACGCGAGCAGGTCGGGCCAGGCGTCGAGGTCTTCGCCGGTGTCGATATCGGTAAGCTCGGGCAGCAGGTGCGGGCTGATACCGTTGGCTTCCAGCCGCCGCATGGTTTCGGGGAAGACTTGCGGGGTGCTCCACGCCATGTCGGTGAACAGGTCGGGGCAGGGCTCCCTCAGGGCGAGCAGCCAGTAGCCGCCGTCGTCCGCCGGGCCGATTGCCGCATCGCGGTTGGGCAGCACGCTCGCCGCCTCGCGCAGCAGTGCCGCGGTAAGGCCGGGGCAGTCGCTGCCGATCATGATGGCGGGGGCGCCGACGCGGGCAAGCTTTTCGCCGAGATCGCCATCGCCCTGGTCGCGCACATCCAGATCTTCACCCAGCCAGTAGCGGAATCGCTGCGGATCGCTCCCGGTCACGCGCAGATGGAAGGGCAGGCCGCTTGTTCGTGCCTCGCCCACCGTCATCTCCAGCAATTTGCGGTAGAGCGCGGCCGCCCCTTCGGCGCCCAGCCTCGGGATCAGGCGTGTCTTGGCCTTGCCCGGTTCGGGCCAGCGGGCGAAGATGGCAACCTGGGGTGTCTGCATCCCCCGGGCATAGCGACATGCCTTCGCGTTTCCCATAAGGTGGCGACAAATGCCGCGTATTTCTCCTCTCGCGCTGGCCGGCGCTGCGCTCATCGGCGGTCTTTGGCTGGCCGAGCGGGTGCGGCCCCTGCGCCGTCAGACGCACAACACCGCCACCCGGCAGGTGCGCAATGTCGCGCTGGGGCTGGGCGCGATGGCGGTCGTGACGGCGATAGAGATGCCGTTGCTCACACAGCTGGCGAAGGACAATCTGCGCGCCCGGCGCGGGCTTGTGCAGATGCTGCCGCTGCCACGCCCGTTGCAGGTGATCGTCGGCGTCGCAGCGATGGATTACGCGTATTACTGGTGGCACGTCGCGACCCATCGTGTGTCCTTTCTGTGGCGTCTGCACCGCGTCCACCACATCGATCCCGACATGGATATGACCACTGCGCTGCGCTTCCATGCGGCGGATATGGTCGTCTCGCTGCCGTTCCGCGTTGCACAGGTGGTGCTGGCAGGGGCGGATCCGCGCATCCTGCTGGCGCACCGCCGCTTTTTCGATGCCTCGGTGCTGTTCCATCATTCCAATCTGCGCCTGCCCGGGCGGTGGGATGAACGCCTGTCGCTCGTCTTCACGACGCCCAAGATGCATGGCGTGCATCACTCCAAGGTGCCCGACGAGATGAATAGCAACTGGTCCAGCGGGCTCAGCCTGTGGGACCGGTGGCATGGCACCTTGCGCCGCAAGCCGCAGGACGAAATCGACATTGGCGTGGCCGACCGTGCTTCGCTGGCGGACCTCTCGCTCGGCAACAGCCTGACCGCGCCGTTCCGGGAAATGCCGCCGCCGCTACCGCCCGGCAATGTCAGCTTGCGCTAGCTGTCTGGCTGCTGCGCCTTGGGAGGCGCGCCGGCAAGGACCTTGCGCACGATGAGCACCGCGACCAGCCCGCCGATCACGTTGGCCGCCAGTTCCGCCGCGTAGATCGCGTCCGAATTCCACAGCGGCCGCAACAGCCAGCCGAAGGGCAGCATGACCAGGAAGACGCGCGCGCAGCTTTGCGCCAGCGCGAGACTGGCCTTGTCGACCGCGTTGAGGATGCCATTGCCCACGATCAGCAGGCCGAACCCGGCATAACCCCACGCCGCGATCTCCAGGTAGCGCCCGAATTGTCTCACGATCGCCGGATCTTCGGTGAAGAAACCCGCGAACCACTGGGCCGCGGCGACCAGCGCGACCGCGATTCCGAGGCCGTAGACGATGCAGAAAAGCCCAGCGCCTTTCGCCGCGGCGCGTGCGCGATCCGGCTGGTCAGCCCCCCAGTTCTGGCCGACGATGGCGCCGATGGAGCCGGACAATGCCAGCAGTGGCACCACCGCAAAGCTCTGCAACCGGCCCGCCGCACCGAAGGCCGCGACAGCCGACTGGCCTTCCAGCGCGATCAGCGCGGTGAGCACCGAGAGCCCGATCGGATTGATCGCGTTGGAGAAAGAGGCAGGCCCCGCCACGCGCAAGATGGCAAGCACCGGTTCGCGGATGCTCTTCGTCTCGCGGATGAGGGCGGGGTTGAAGGGCAGGTGTGTTCGCCCGACGCAGATTACCGCCAGCACCACCGCGACCGCCCAGCCGATCAGGGTCGCGTAGGCCGCGCCCGCGATCCCGAAACCCTCTATCCCGAATGCGCCGGTAATCAGGATCGGGTCGAGCACCCAGTTCACCGCTGCGTAGGCGATGTTGATGAAGCTGCTCATGTTCGCTTCGCCCTGTCCGCGCAGCACACCGTTGAAGCCCATCAGGACCAGCAGGAAGGGGAAGGCGAGGGCGAAGGGCTCCATGTATTCGCGGATCAGTGGCAGCAAATTGTCCGGCGCGTTCATCAGACGGAACAGCGGTTCCTGCAGCAGCCACAGCGCGATCCCCAGCGCTACGCCGACCACGGTTGCGAAGGCGACGCCCAGATTGGCGCGCCGCGCCGCCTGCGCGTGGTCGCCCGCCCCCAGCGATCGCGCAACGACCGAATTGATCCCCACCATGACGCCCACGCCAAGGCTGGTGAGGGCGACGGTGATCGGGAAGATGAAGCTGATCGCGGCCAGCGGGTCCGCTCCCAGCTGCCCTATGAAATAGGCGTCGATCAGGCTGATCGACATGATCGCGGCCACGCCCACCGCCATCGGTGCGGTCTGCTTCACGAGGTGGCCCGGAATGCTCCCGCGCGTCAGCTTGGCGTGTTCGCTCATCGCACGGGGCGGTAGACCGAACCCGGCCCAAGCTAAAGCGCCGATTACGTACGCTTGTGCGCCTCCCCGGCGATGTTCTATCCTGGCGGGCAAACAGACATGAAGGAGAGACCGAAATGGCGACGCAGGCGAAGCTCGACTACGAATGTTCGAAAGAAGAATGGCAGGCGCGGCTGGACCTCGCCGCATGCTATCGCATCTTCGATCTGCTCGGCTGGTCGGAATCGATCTACAACCACATCTCGCTCGCCGTGCCGGGGGAAGAGGGTGCGTTCCTCATCAATCCCTTCGGCCTGCTGTACGAGGAAGTGACCGCCTCCAACCTCGTGAAGATCGATGTCGAGGGCAATAATATCGGCGGTTCGCCCTACATGGTGAACAAGGCCGGGTTCACGCAGCATGCCCACTTCCACAAGCATCTGGGCGAGCGGGCGAACGCGATCTGCCATGTCCACACGACCGAGACGATGGCGGTGTGCAGCCACAAGGACGGGCTGCTGCCGACCAATTTCTACGCCTGCAATTTCCAGGACCAGGTCGGCTATCACGACTTCGAGGGCGTGACGGTGCGCGCCGAAGAGGGCGACCGCCTGATCGAGAACCTTGGCGACAAGTCGATCCTGATGCTGCGCAATCACGGCCCCGTAGTGATGGACAAGGGCATCCAGGGCATGTTCGTGAAGATGTGGGCGCTGCAGCGCGCATGCGAGATCCAGGTCGCGACGCTCGGCATGGGCGAGCCGCACCTGGTGCCGCAGGACGTCGTCGATGTACACCAGCGCGATCTGTCGGTGATGCAGGGCCAGGGCGGCGCGGGCGTGTTCGATTTCGAGGCATGGAAGCGCAAGGCCACGCGGATCGATGATAGCTGGCAGCAGTGAGCAAGGATGCTCCTGCCGAAGCACGCCATTGCGGCAAATGCGGGGGCCGCAGCGCCGAAGGCTTCGTCGTCGACATGGGCTATGGCGAGGTTAAGCCCGCGCGCTGGCAGGAAGGTACGCCGCAGACCGGCTGGACCGGCAGCGTGAAGGTGGACAAGAAGGAATTGAAACCGCTGCGCGCCTTTCGGTGCGAGCGGTGCCATCTGGTTGAATTCTACGCGGACTGAGTTGGTGATGCCGTGACGAAGATGACGGTCAATAACCGACCGGTAGAGTATCTGCTCGACCCCGAGACCCCGCTGTTGTGGGCGCTGAGGGATGCGAGCAACCTGACCGGCACTAAGTATGGCTGCGGCACGGGCGATTGCGGCGCGTGCATGGTGCTGGTCGACGGGGTGGCGCTGCGTTCGTGCCTCGTCACGATTGCCGAGGCGGAAGGGCGGCTGATTACCACCATCGAAGGGCTGAGCCGCGACCGGTCGCATCCCGTGCAGCAGGCGCTGGTCGCGGAACAGGCGATCCAGTGCGGGTTCTGTACGCCCGGCATCGCAATCGCCGCCGCCGCGTTGATCGAAGACAATCCATCCCCCTCGCGGGAGGATATGGACGCCGCGATCCCCAATATCTGCCGCTGCGGAGTCTATCCGCGGCTGGCGCGGGCAATCACCCGCGCGGCGGAGGCGGCAAGCGGGGCGGCTCCCATCGAAGCCGCGCCGCCGCCTGCAATCGAACCGGAAGAGGCGGCGCGCGATGTGCCCGCATTGAGGCCCACCTCCGCGCCGCCGCGGGACTAGTCGTTATAGCGACAACCGCACGCCGAACCGCGCGCTGAACGGGCGCCCCGGCTGGATGTTGTTGTCCCCGTGGGCACTCGGGTAATATTGCTCGTCGAACAGGTTCTCGATGTTCACCTGGACCGACAGCCGATCCGACACGGTGTAGAACAGCGCGGCATCCACGCGGATGTAATCGGGCAGGGTCACGTTTCCGCTGAAGCTGGCGAACTGCTCGCCCTGATAGATCACGCCCGCCCCGATGCCGAGCCTGTCGGACAGGTTGAAGCGGTTCCACGCGGTCACCTGATGCTCGGGCAGCTGCTGAAGCCGCGTGCCTGCGACCGCGGCATCGGTGGTCTGCGTGATTTCGCCGTCGAGATAGGTGTAGCCGAGGCTCGCCTCCCAGAACGGTGTGACTTCACCCGTCAGGGTGATTTCGAAGCCTTCGGTCCGGCTCGCCCCGGTCAGCACGGTCAGGCCGCTGTTGGCGGGATCGGGCGCCGTTGTGTTGTCGCGCTCCAGCCGGAAGATGGCGGCGGCGGCGAGCAGGCGAGGGTGGATAGACCATTTCGCGCCCAGCTCGTAATTGGTGAACTGCTCCGGCTCGAAGGCGGCGTCGCCCGGGCTCAGCAGCACAAACTGGTCGCCCGCCTGTGGCAGGAAGCTCTCCGAGTAGGCGCCGTAGAGCGAAAGGTTCTCGATCGGCTTGAAGATCACGCCGACACGCGGGCTGACCTGCTCGTCCACCCGGCTGCCATTGACGCTGTTGACCAGATCGACCGTATCGAGATCGAAACGGTCGAAGCGAAGTCCCGCGATTACCTCCACATGATCGCCGATCGCCAGCTGATCCTGAATGTAGGCGGAGAATGTCGTGAGGTCGCTATCGCGCGAGCGGCTCGGCGCAATGGTATAAGCGGGGATGAAGATCGTGTCCGCCAGCGGAGTGGTGTTTGCGCCTGTAAAGGTCACGCCGTCGCGGCTGTTCTGCGTATCCTGACGCCCGGCTTCGATACCGACCAGCAGCGTGTGACTGAGCGGTCCGGTATCGAATTGTGCGACCAGATTGGCCTGCCCGATCAGGTTTTCGCGCTGGGTCGCGTCGGCATATCCGCCGAGGTTGACCGTGGTGCCGTTGGTGCCGGTCGGCAGGATATTGGCATAGGCCTTGTCGTAATTCGCATACTGGACAGCGGCATCGAGGCTGACGTTCTGCGACAGGCGATGGCTCAGCCGGGCGCGGGCGATATGCGCCTGCACTTCGTTGGTGTTGAAGCCTGGATCGCCGAAGAAGGTGTCGTAGTAACCCGTCAGCGGCCCGCCCTGGAACGAAGGCACGCCCCGGTCGGTCGTCCGCCGGTCGTCGTCATAGGTGTAGGAGAGATCGAGCCGCGTGTCCGGCCCGATATCAATGCCCAGCGTGGGCGAGATGCCAATGAAGCGGCCTTCGTAGAAATCGCGATTGCTGTCGAACTCCTCGTAGGTCGCGCTGACGCGCAGGCCCACGGTGTCGCTCAGCGGCTGGTTGACGTCGGCCAGCAGAGCGAACGCGCCGAAAGTGTCGAGCGAGGCATCGAACTCGCCGAAGGTCTCGCCCCCTTGGGCCTTCTTGCTGACGCGGTTGACGACACCGCCGCCGCCGCCACGGCCGAAGATCAGGGCATTGGCGCCCTTGAGCACCTCGACGCGGCTGATGTTGTAGAGCGAGCGATAATATTGTGCATCGTCGCGCAGGCCGTCGAGATAGAAGTCCGCGGTGGTTTCCTGCCCGCGGATGAAGATTTCATCGCGGTGGCCTTCACCCGATTCGAGGCTGATGCCGGGCACGAAGCGCAGCGCCTCGCCCAGCTGGCGGATCGACTGGTCCTCCAGCTGATCCTCGGTGATGAAGGTCGCCGATTGCGGCACGTCGATCAGCGGCGTTGGCGTCTTGGTCGCGGTGCTGCCGTCGTCGGTATCGTAACCCTCGCGCTTCCCGGTGACGATGATGTCGGCGGGCAGATAATCGCGTTCGGGCGTGGCCCCGTCTTCGGATTCGGTGTTCGCCGATGCTGGCGTGGCAATGGCGGAGGCGATCGCGGCGCCGAGGAAGAGGCCGGATCGGAAAGTCGAACGATGCATGAAAATCCCTGATGCGAATAATTAGCGTTTGCGAAAGATCCGCTATTGATAATTAGTCGCACAGGCAAGGCCTTGTGGAGGTCCTCCCGATTTTCCGTGCAAAGGGGCCAATGGAGCACCACTGCAGTGATGATGGGTGAGGCGGCGCGCGAGACTGCTTGCGGGAAGCACCACCGCACGCCGCCACCTCAGCTCCGCTAGTAGGCGCTTTGCCCCGCGGGTTCTGTTGCCGACCGCCCCGCACCCGGGGCAGTGGCCTGCTCGATCAGCGCGCGCGCTTCCGCAATCGCCGCATCCTCGGCGATCTTTCCTTCCTGAAGCTCGGTCCCGATGGTCAGCAGGCGGCCACTGATGACGGTGCCGGTCTCCGCTTCTTCCTCGATCGTGATCCCGCCATTGGCCTCGGCAACTTCGGCCCACTTGGCGCGCACGGCATCCCAATAGCCTTCGGTGGCCGTCCAGTAGGCGTCGGCCGCGCCGGTATTGTAGCCGTCGAACGTGTCATACGTATTGAGCACGTATTCCTGCACCACCGGCTTCAGCCCGTCTTCGGCTCCGGCGTCGGGCATCATCTTGGTATTGTCCTGCCAGTGAATCCAGCCGGTGGGCGTCAGCTGGTGGCGGTTGATGCCTTCGTAGCGGTCATAGATCGGGTTGCGCACGGCATCGCGGCGGGCCAGCGGGCGCGTGGTCCAGTTGGATCGCCAGCGCCGGATGCCCTGGCTGTCCTGCCATTCGCCCCAGCCGGCATAGCGCGGGCTGTCATCGACCTGATAGACGGTCTGCGACCAGCGGCCATTGCGCAGACGCTCGGGCATTTCCTTCCATTCCCACGTGTTGGGGCCGGTATAGGCAAGGATCTTCTCGGGCTCGTATTCCCAATCCTGCCGCCAGTGCTTGATGACGAATTCCTCACCCTCTTCGCCGACCACCAGCAGGTGCTGGAGGACGATCTTGGTGCCGGTATCCTCGATCACGCGAACCGATTCATATCCCCCGGAAAGCTTGCGATCGAGCGGTTTGTAGCCTTCCATCCAGGGGGTGGATTCCTGCATGTCGAAGCGTACCTTGTAGTCGCCCGCCATTGCCAGGATCGTTTCGCGGTCCTTCTGGAAATGCGCCTGTTCAACTGCTTCGCCGCGATCGGCAATCGGCCCGTCCGCCAGCGCAGGGCTGGAAACGCAGGCAAGCGCGAAGCAGGCGGCAATCGCCAGGCGTGAAGGTGTCTTGAGCATTGGTTTGTCTCCTCCGAAAAGTCTGGGCTGGCAGCGGCGCTGATGCAACTGCCTGTCATTATAAGGTTGTATCAGAACTGGAAGCTGAGCGAGATGCTCGCGTTGCGGCCGGGCCGCGTATAGGCATCGGCGACAGTCGACGTGGCCGACAGGCCGCGCACCTCCTGCCAGTAGGAATAGGTCTCGTCCGTCAGGTTGAAGATGCCTGCACGCGCCTTCAGATTGTCGCTCAGCGCGACGAATGCAGTCAGGTCGAGAATGGTGAACGCGTCGGGGCGGAAGTTTCCGGTTGCCGTGCGGTCTTCATCCTTGCGCGCATGATGCGTGGCGATCAGCTCCCCGCCGAAGCGGCCGCCCGGATCGCGGTAGCCGAGCCCGGCCACCAGGTTGAGCGGATCGATCGTTTCGAGCGGAATGGTGCCACCGCCGGGCAGGATCTCGTCGCCCTTGGCATAGGCAATCGCAAAGCGGCCCGTGAAGCCGTCGCCGAAGCGCACTTGCGCGCGCCCTTCGATCCCCTCGATCTCCACCGCGCCGATATTGACGTACTGGAATATGGTCGGATCGGCCGGCGTGCCGGAGCCTCCAACATCGGCCTGGTCGATGAAGTCCTTGTAATCGGCGTGGAAGGCCACAGCCGAGAGTGAGAGGGTCTCACCCGTATAGCGGATACCGCCTTCCCAGCTTTCGCTGCGTTCCGGCCCAAGGTCGGGATTGGGCCGCGAGGTGTAGCCGAAAGCCGGGTTGCTGAAGAAGTTGTTGATCTGGAACGGTGTCGGCGCGCGGAAGCCTTGCGCGTAATTAGCAAAGATCCGCACATCCTTGCCCGCCTTCACCACCGCGCCGAACTTCGGCGACAGGCGTGAATCGTCCTGCTCGCCCAGGTTGGGATCGGGGTAGAGCGGATCGGCCTGCGGCGTCAGGCTGTAGAAATCGAACCGCAGGGCCGGGAAGAGCGTCAGCGTGCCGTCGAACAGCGCGATCTCGTCGCCCAGGAAGATGCCGCCCAGCATGAAGTCGGTCTCGGGAAAAGCACTGGTCGGGTAGGTTTCGCCCGAGGGCGGGACGGTGCCGTCCCGGATGCCCTTTTGGTTGGTCCAGCTGACGTCGCCGCCCAGCGCCACCCGGTGTTCCAGCGGGCCGGTTGCGAACTCGCTGCGCGCTTCCGCACTCAGGCCATACACGGTGTTTTCGAAGGTGTTGAGCCGGGAACGGTCGGGGGAAGGCGTGCGGTCTTCCTCGGTATACTGGATATCCTCACCGCTCTGCCAGTAGGCTGCGAGATGCGCGTAATCGATCGCGCCTTCGCCCAGCCACGTCCAGTCGGCCGACACGCGCGTGCGTTCGGTTTCGTCCTCGGCTTCCAGCCGATCGGTGGTCCAGGCGGGCGGGGCGGGAGGGCCGCCGAAGAGGTATTGTGGCCCCTGGCCGGTGAGTACG
Source organism: Citromicrobium sp. UBA3494 (assembly GCA_002377695.1). Taxonomy (GTDB): domain Bacteria; phylum Pseudomonadota; class Alphaproteobacteria; order Sphingomonadales; family Sphingomonadaceae; genus Alteriqipengyuania. The sequence continues at coordinate 28,479 of DFQH01000007.1, forward strand.
TTGGTATAGAGCTGGCTGTCGAGATATTCGCCGGTCAGGCGAATGCGGTGGTTGCCGCCCTGCCAGACCAGCTTGCCGAGCAATGCGTTGGATTCGCCGTCCTGCGGATTGGGGAGCGTACGGTCGCTCCCGAGCCCGCCGACATCGCCCTTGTTGTCCAGCTCCTTGAAGTCGCGGCGGGTGTAGGCAAGCATCGCGGAGACATCGCCCAGCAGGCCAGCCACTGCGACCGTTTCCGAGAATTCCTCGTCGGCGCTGGAGTATGAGGCGCGCGCAAAGCCACCCAGCGCTTCTCCCGGCGTCACCAGATCGACGGGGTCGCTGGTGTTGAAGCTGATGGCACCGGCCAGCCCGTCACTGCCGTAGAGCGCGGAAGCGGGGCCGCGCAGGATTTCGACCGATTTGACGAGGCTGACGTCGGTATAGCCGCCGCGCCCAGCGTCCTGCGCGCCGAAGGTGAAGCCCTGCGGGCTGCGAATCCCGTCGACCTGGATCAGCACCCGGTTGCCGCCGATCCCGCGGATCACGAAATCCTCGTTCCGGGCGCGGCCCGTGACGCCCAGCGCGGCGCCGAAGCGGGATGGCGCGCGGCGCACTGATACGCCTGGCTCGTAGCGGACGAGATCCTTGATATCGGTCGCCAGTTCGTCGGCAATGTCCTCTGCGTCGATCACGGTGATCGTGGCGGGTGCGTCTTCTGCCGCGATGGGCGTGCGGGTGGCGGTGACGACGATCTGCCCGTCTTCGTCCAGCAGCGTCGAAGCCTCTTCTCCGGTCTTTTCCGAAGTCTCGGCATGCGCGAGGCCCGGCATCAATGCGACGCCCGCCAGCAATGCGAAACGTAAAGTAGTGCCCCTCAAGTCGATCCCTTTCTGCAAATGATTCGCGTTCGCGTGCCTCTATTGAGAATCATTTGCAGCTTCAACCCCGATCTCGTCTTGGCGTCGGGAAATGTCGGGGCTAGGGACACGCCAACGGCAAATCAGGAGCGGAAAATCCCATGAAAGCGACCATCTGGCACAATCCGAAATGCGGCACGTCGCGCAAGACGCTGGCGATTCTGGAGAACCTCAAGGCCGTCGATCTGACCGTGGTCGAATATCTGAAGGACCCGCCCACGCGCGAGAAGCTGGCCCAGCTCTATGAAGCAGCCGGGATCACGCCCGCGGACGGTCTGCGCACACGCGGCACGGACGCAGAAGAGCGCGGTTTGCCCGATGCCGACGCGGATACGATCCTCGATGCGATGGTCGCGGATCCGATCCTGATCGAACGCCCGCTGGTGGAGACGGAGAAAGGCGCGCGCCTGTGTCGTCCGCAGGATCGCGTGCTGGAAATCCTGTGAGGATGGCGGGCGGCGCTAGTCGTCCGCGCTGGCCATCAGCGCTGCGTCGCTGTGCAGCCGGGTCCAGCCGATCGCCATCACCGCAATGCAAAAGCCGATGATCGTGGCAAAGCCGATCCAGTCGCTATGCCCGTAAAGCCACACGCCCAGCGCGGGCGCGTAGATATAGCTCGCGCCATTGATACTGGCGACCTTGCCGGAAACCTGCCCCTGCTCCGGGCGGCTGACCGAAAGCGAAGCCCCGGCGGTGAAGCCGGGACGAAACAGCCCGAAGCCCAGCGCCGCGATCGCAAAGCCAAGGGCGATGCCGTGCAATTGCGTGGCCGTGCCGAAGACCACCGCGCCCACCACGCCGAGCGCCATGCCCGAAAGGGTGGACACGCGCGGCCCGAGATGCATCACCGGGATGAGGCCCCATTGCGCCAGCAGGGTCGCCACCGCGCCCATCATCAGCACGATGCTGACCGGCCCCGCACCCGCGGTCGGATCGTCGCGCAAGCCCAGCCGGTCGAGCACGAGGAAGCCGGCGATACCCAGCATCATGGCCTGGGCATGCCCGCCCAGCAGCCCGGATAGCAGCCACGGGCGGATGCGCTTGTCGGTCCAGGCAAGCTCGGGCGCACTCGCTGCCTCGGCGGTCAATTGCTGGCCCCTGCGAGGCTGCGCAAGCGGATCGTCCGCCCCGACATCCTCTGCGCTGTCGGTCGCGTGCCGGCCCGCGCCGCTGCCCCCATAGGGCGCGTCGAAGGCATAGGCGTGGGTGGCAAAACGCGGTTCGTCATTGGGCAGGCGCAGCCGCAGGGCGATAATCGCAATTATGCCGATTGCGGCGAAGGCGAAGAACGGCCCGGTCAGCCCCAGCAGCGGGAAGATCAGCAGCGGGGCGAGGGCGGGGCCGATTACGGTGCCCAGGCCGAAGCTGGAGGAGATCAGCGAGAGCGCCTGCGTGCGCTGCGCGCGCGGGGTGCGGCTGGCGACATAGGCCTGCACCGCCGGAGGCGCGGCCGAACCGAGCAGGCCGTAGAGCGAGCGGCACACGGCGAACAGCACGAGCGTCAGCAACGGCCCGATCCAGCCCGTCAGCCCGATGTACAGCACCGCCCCGCACAAGCCCATCGAGGCGACGAAACCCACCAGCCCGATGGCCATCATCGCCTTGCGTCCTCGCCGGTCGGAACGGCGCGCCCAGAATGGTGCGAAGCCGACCCATAACAGGGCCGACCAGCTATAGGCCAGGCTGATCCAGACATCCGCCACGCCCAGCGCCGTGCCGATGGAGGGCATGACCGACTGCATCGCCGTATTGCCCGCCGCCGAGACGAGCACGACAGTAAACAGCAGCGCCATGCGGCCGCGCGGTATGCCGGACTGGTCCAGGGCGGCGGCCGAGTCGCTCGGGGGTTCCGGGGAAGCGCGTGTTTCGGGATCGGGAGGCATGGGCGTGCAACGCTAGGCCGCGCGCTGCCCGGTGGCAATCGGTCCCGAGCGGCAGGAGCGCGTTATTCGAAGGTCTCTGTCACGGCTTCGGTATCGGGTCCGGCAAGCTGGCGGTGAACCGCAGCCAGCACGCCGAGCATGATCACGACATAGACCGCATTGAGGATGGCGTTGAACAGGCCGGCGCCGATCGCCGCAACCTCCGGTCCGGCGAGCCCGAAGACCAGCGCCACGATCAGGCCGAGTACCAGGCTGACGACGAGCAAGGCGATCACCAGCAGCAAGAAGAAGGCGAAGAGCCGCAGCGAGTTGCCCTTGGTCAGCCGCCAGGATCGCACAATCGCCGTGAAAGGATTGTACACCTTGTCGATTCCGATCACCGGGGCGACCAGCGACAGCTTCACCGCGATATAGATCAGGGCGACGACCAGCACGATACCCAGGATCACTGCCAGCGCGGTGACATCGCTTGCGATGGCGATGCCCATGACCATCCCGCCTGCGATGCCCATTCCGATGTAAACGAGCAGCATGACCACGATGTAGGTCAGAAAGCCGATCGCCCCGATCTTGATCGCTTCGCCCACGGTCGGCCGGTCGTGGGCTCGCAGCAGTGCCAGCAGGGCGATCGTCCCGACCACCTGCGCCACGATCATCAGCACCATGGCCCACCACACATCCGCGTAGAGCGCCATTATCTGGTCCATGACCACCGAGGGATCGTCGGAGTTCGGCTCGAAAGCCATCGACTGCGCCATGTCCGGCATCAGCAGGACCAGAGCGAAATACGGCAGGAAGAAGAAGACGCCCGCGACGATGGCAACAACGCCGCTGTTGGTCTGGATCAGATTGAGCGCATCGGTCCACGCGCGGTTGATGTCTAGCTTCATGAATTCCCCCGGGTCTGTGCCCTCTTGATAAGCGGGGGACCATGCGCCACGCAAACGAAAATGCCGACGCTTGAACATATCGAATGGCGCGTCTCGCCCGAGCCGGTGCCCTACCGCGAGGCACTGGCTGCGATGGACGCACGCAACTCCGCCGTCGAGGGGGGCGGGGCGCAGGAACTGATCTGGTCGCTCGAACACCCACCGGTCTACACCGCCGGAACCAGCGCGGCAGCCAGCGAGCTGCTCGATCCGCGGTTCGAGGTGGTCGAGGCCGGGCGCGGAGGGCGCTATACCTATCATGGGCCGGGCCAGCGCGTGACCTATACCGTCCTCGATCTGCGCAGGCGCGGCAAGGATGTGCGTCGCTTCGTTCATGGGATAGAGGGATGGGCGGTGGACGCCCTCGCACGGTTCGGAGTGGAAAGCTGGACCGTTCCCGAAAGGGTCGGCATCTGGACGCAGGGGCCCGACGGGCGCGAGGCGAAGATCGGCGCGATCGGAGTGCGAGTGCGCAAGTGGGTGACGATGCATGGCTTCGCGGTGAACCTGTCGCCCGATCTCTCCCATTTCACCGGGATCGTGCCCTGCGGGATCGAGGAATTCGGTGTCACCAGCCTCGCCGATCTCGGCATCGATCTTGCGCCCGAGGCATGGGATGAGGCATTGCGAGCCACCGCGCCCGCCTTTCTCGAGGCGCTTGAAAGACAGGACGCCCGATGAAGCGTAAAGCCGCCGCCATACCCGCTCTCGCCCTCGTGCTTCTTGCGTGCGGTGGAGGTGAGGAGAAGGCCGATCCGGCGAGCGACGAGACCGTCGGTCCGCAGGGCGAAGTCCAGGGGGGCACGATTTCGGACGCGATGCTGCCTATCGCAACCGTGCGATCGCAAGCGCCCCGGCGTGGCGGCGATAGTGGCGAAAGCGCTGGCGAAGAGCGGGACGACGCCGAGTAGCGCCGCCCCACCAATGGATCAGGCCGCGGAAGCCTGCTCTTCTTCCAGCGTCGGATAGTCGATGTAACCCTCCGCGCCCGGCAGGTACCAGCTCTTCGGTACGTCGACATTTTCCGCCAGCGCGGCACCCTTGGCGATCCGCACGGGCAGGTCCGGGTTGGAGATGAAGGGTCGCCCGAAGCTGATCGCGTCGGCACGGCCGCTCTCGACATCCTTTGCCGCCTCTTCCGGCGTGTAATCGCTGTTGAGCACAAGCGGCCCCTTGTAGATGCTGCGGATCAGCGCATCCTGCTTGGGCACATCGGTACTGCCGAAGGTGCCATCCGGGCCGGGCTGCCGCAGTTCGAGGAAGGCAACGCCGCGATCCTGCGCGACCTGCGCCGCTGCGCCGAAGGTTTCGGCGGGGTCGGGATCGTCCGCGCCCTGGGAATCGCCGTTGGGCGAAAGGCGCAGCCCCACGCGGTCCGCGCCCCACACATCGATCAGCGCGTCGAGAACTTCGCCCAGCAGGCGGGAGCGGTTTTGCGCCGAGCCGCCATATTCGTCTTCGCGCAGGTTGGTGCTGCGGCGCAGGAACTGGTCGATCAGGTAGCCATTCGCGCCGTGCAGCTGCACCCCGTCGAACCCGGCTTCCTTCGCGTTGGCCGCCGCCTTGCGGTAATCCTCGATCAGGCGCTTGATATCATCGACGGTCAGCGCGCGTGCCTGCGCGTAATCCTTCCGGCCGGAGGGCGTGTGCGCATGGCCGGGCGCGGTCGTCGCGCTGGCCGAAACAGGGGGCTGGCCACCCAGGAAGTCGGGGTGGACGATCCGCCCCATGTGCCACATCTGCAGGACGATCCGTCCGCCTTCCTCGTGCACGCCATCGGTGATCGGCTTCCAGCCTTCCACCTGTTCATCGCTCCAGATACCCGGCGCATTGGGCCAGCCGAGCCCTTCCACGCTGATCCCGGTCGCTTCACTGATGATCAGGCCCGCGCCGGCGCGCTGGCGGTAATAGGTTTCCATCATCGCGTTCGGGACGAAGTTCGGCGGCGTCGCGCGACCGCGCGTCAGCGGAGCCATCAGGATGCGGTTGGGGGCGGTGATCGCTCCCAGGCGGAGCGGCTGGAACAGGGCGTCGTGCATGAAAGGTGGTTTCCTGTTTTTCTGTTGACCCTTTGGTGCGAGTGCGAGGTAGGGGCACGCCATGGGCACGACAAGCGAGAGCCGCGATAGATCGCCTTTGGCCTCGCAAAGCGGTTCTCCCGGCGCGCTCCACTGGGCGGCGCTGATCGCGGGCAACGTGGCGCTGGCGCTCGGTCCGTGGTCGGTCAGGCTGGCGGATAGCGGCCCCGTGGCCGCAGGCTTCTGGCGGCTGGTCATCGCGCTACCGCTGCTGTGGCTGATCGCGCGGCGCATGGGCGAGCCTGTGTCCGGCCTGCCGCGTCGCACCGCGCTGCTGGTGGCGCTGGGCGCGCTCGCCTTCGCTCTGGATCTGGCCCTCTGGCATGTCGGGATCGAGCGGACCCGGCTGGGCAATGCGTCGCTGTTCGGCAATTCGGGCAGCCTCGTGCTGCTGTTCTGGGGCGTTCTCGTCGCCAGGACGATGCCCGCCCGGGCAGAGTGGACCGCGATCGTGCTGGCGCTTGGCGGGGCCGCGATCCTGATGGGACGCAGCGCCGACATCAGCGCGAGTACGCTGGTGGGCGACCTGTTCTGCGTTTCCGCCGGGTTTCTCTACGCGGTCTATCTCCTGTGCCTGCAGGATGCGCGCAAGGGGCTGGGCGGCTGGGCGCTGCTGACCCGCGTGTGTCTGCTCGCCGCGCCGGTGTTGCTGGCGGTGGCATGGCTGCGGGGCGAGCCGATCTGGCCGCAGAACTGGGCTCCGCTGGTGGTGCTGGCGCTGCTCAGCCAGGTGCTCGGGCAGGGCCTGCTGGTGTTCGCGCTGCGCGCCTTTTCGCCGATGATAATCGGCCTTGCGCTGCTGATGCAGCCCGCAGTGGCCGTTGCTTACGGGTTTCTCGCCTTCGGAGAGGTTCTGGGCCCTTTCGACATGGTGGGCATGGTGATGGTCGGCGCCGCGCTTGCCGTTGCCCGCGCGCGCACGGGATGATCCCTATCCCGGGCCATCCTCCGTCCGGCTGCGGAACAGGGCAAAGCGCGCCTCCACCTGCTCCAGATCCGGCCCCGACAGGTTCGCCTTGGCCTGCCGCATGAGCTGGTCGGCCTCGTCGCGCAGGACCTTGTGCCGGACCGGATCGGCCGTCGTCGCGGCCGCGCCTTCGAGCGTCTCGAACATGACGGAGGCCGCCGCAGGACTGGTGGAGACCCCGTTTCGGATCGTGCCGAAGCCGCGCGCCACGTAGTGGCGGAAATCGTCCGCCATGGGGCGCAGCGGGCGTCTGCCGTCTTCGTCCGGCTCTCCGATCGACCAGTTGAGATCGCGCTTGCCCAGTTCGGCGGTTGCCGCGCCGATCCAGTGCAGCGCGGAGATGGCGGTGAAGGGATCGTTGATGCCGGGCGAAAGCGCCCGCAGCCCGATCTCCACCAGCTCGTCGATCATGAAGTGCAGATCCTGAGAGGGGGTGCGCGTCTCGCCCAGGGCCAGGCACTCGCGCAATTTCTCGTCCCACTCATCGCCCGGGGCTTCCGACCAGTAACCGATGGCGACGGAGGGATGCACGAAATCGCCTGTCCTTACCGCCATCTGCAGTTCGGCTCCGCTATCGCGTGCCACCTTGAGCATCTGCTGCCAGTTGATGACCTGGATATAGCCGGCGCTGGCGGCATAGACGGGCGTGCCTTCGCGAATCTCGCCTTCAACCCGCGCCTTCATGGGTTCGTCGAAATTGTCGCGGATCGCGTGCAGCAGCCGCCTGCCGATCCCCTCGAGCACAGCGTTGATCCGGATCGAGGAGGGGACATGGTTGAGGAAGTAGACCAGCACCATCACCGATATCATCATCAGCAGGTAGGCCACCAGCAGCGAAATCTGCGGTGTGAAGCCGGGATAGGCGGTGCCCTGTGCCAGCGGACTCGCCTCGTCCGGCATGCGGACCGAGCGCAGGATGGTGATGGCGTAGACGAAGGTGCCGATGAATGTTGCGAGGCTGATCTGGTTTCCGCGATCCTCCATGAAATTGGTCAGCAGCCTCGGGCCGTAATTGCCGCTGGCAAAGGCGACCGCCGCGATCGTGATGGAGAACAGCGTGGAGGCAACGCCGATCATCGATCCGGCGATGACGGTCAGCATGTTGCTCGCTCCGTCGGGCCGGGCGGGCTGCAGCCATTTCACCTCGTTGACCCAGGCAGCGTAACCGGCACGGTCGAGCTGGATGGTGAGGGTCGCCAGCAGCAGGGCGGCGACAGCGAACAGCGCGGGAAAGAACCAGTAGCTGGCGTTCACATCGCTCCACAGCTTGCGCAACTTGGCCATCATGGTCGCGACATATCCTTTCCTTGCACCGGGCCATTAGGGACTGGTGTTTTCGCTGTCTCGTCACGGAACGCGCGTAACGCGATTATCGGTCCGCCAATTGCACAAACGTGCCGATGCTGCGATTGGGCGCCAATGCGGCGGGGCAGGATAGCGCCTTGCCACCGAAAGGACGTACATGGCTGCCCCGATTACTGACAATACCGTCGTCACCCCGCCCATTGCGGAGGCAACCACCGCCCTGGCCGACCAGCTCGGCAATATTGAGAACGTCGTTACCCTCACCATGCAGCAATACACGCTGGGATCGCTGATCCTGATGGTGAGCTACGGGGCCTGTTTCGCCTTCATCCTGTTCTTCCTGATGAGCGTGCAGAACCTCGCCCCGCGCTATCGGCTGGTGCCCATCCTGTCCGCGGTCGTCATGGCGAGCGCCGGGCTCAGCCTGCTGCAGGAATTCAGCCTGTGGAAGGATAGCTACGCGTTCGTCGACGGTCTCTACCGTCCGCTGGCCGAGAACGAAACCTTCACCAACGCCTATCGCTACGGCAACTGGACGATCACCGTGCCGATCCTGCTGACGCAGCTCGCAATCGCCCTGGGGCTTCGGCAGGGGGAGATTCAGCGCCGTTCGCTGCGGATGGGTGTTCCGGCCGTGCTGATGATCTGGACCGGGCTCTACGGGCAGTTCGGCGAGGTCGGCGATTTCTCGCACCTCAACCTGTGGGGCGTCGTCTCCTCGATCTTCTTCCTGTGGCTGATCCTGGAAGTGCGTCAGACGCTGATCGCGGGGATCAGCAGCACGCCCGATATCCTGAAGCCCTGGCCCAACAACCTGTGGTGGTTCTTCCTGGCGACCTGGGGCCTGTACCCGATCGCCTATGCGCTGCCGCAGCTGGGCGCCACGGCGGAGATCGTGATTGCGCGCCAGGGGATCTATTCGCTCGCCGATATTGCTTCCAAGCTGATCTACGGCATCATCCTTGCCCGCTTCGTGCTTCGCCGCAGCGCGTATGAAGGTTACATGCCCGCAGCCGAGGCGCTGGCTTCCGCCCCTGAGAAGCCGAATACCGGCGGCCCCGGGCTGCGCCGCGCACCTTAGCCCCGGCGAGATACGGAATTCGGATCGTCTCCCTGACGATACCTGAAGAAAAGGCCGGGGTGGTGGTTCGCCCCGGCCTTTTTACCGTTCCTGCGGCGCGTCGGTCGATCTTGCCCAGATCGCCCTTGCCGCCACTGGGCAAGATCAAATCCTGCCCAGGTCTCCTTTCCCGATCGTGCCGCTGGCCATTTCCAGCATCCGGTCGAGGCTTTGCTTGGCCTTCATGCGCAGCCCTTCCTCGATCTCGATCTGCGGAGTGAGATCGCGCAGCGCGGTGTAGAGCTTTTCCAGCGTGTTGAGCGCCATGTAGGGGCAGATATTGCAGTTGCAGTTGCCGTCCGCGCCGGGCGCACCGATGAAATTCTTCTCCGGCAGCGCCTTTTCCATCTGGTGGATGATGTGCGGCTCGGTCGCGACGATCAGAGTGTCGCCCGGGAAGGTCTCCGCGAATTGCAGGATGCCGCTGGTCGATCCGACATAGTCCGCATGATCGACGATGGCGGGCGGACATTCGGGATGCGCCGCGATGGGCGCGCCGGGGTGCTGCGCTTTCAGCTTCAGCAGCTCGGTTTCGCTGAAAGCCTCGTGCACGATGCACACGCCCGGCCACAGCAGCATGTCGCGGTTGAACTTGCGGTTGAGATAGCCGCCAAGATGCCGGTCCGGCCCGAAGATGATCGGCTGGTCTTCCGGGATCTGTTCCAGGATCGTCTCCGCGCTGGAGCTGGTGACGATCACGTCCGACAGGGCTTTCACCTCTGTCGAGCAGTTGATGTAGGTCAGCGCGATGTGATCGGGGTGCGCCTCACGGAAAGCCTTGAACTTTTCCGGCGGGCAGCTGTCTTCCAGGCTGCATCCGGCGTCCATGTCAGGCAGGACCACGATTTTTTCGGGGCTGAGGATCTTGGCGGTGTCGGCCATGAACTTCACGCCGCAAAAGGCGATCACATCCGCGTCGGTTTCCGCCGCCATCTGGCTCAGCTGCAGGGAATCGCCCACGAAATCGGCAAGGTCCTGTATTTCCGGCTTCTGGTAGTAGTGCGCCAGGATCACCGCGTTGCGCTCCTTGCGCAGGCGTTCGATCTCGGCGAGCAGGTCGTCGCCGGTGGGCGGACGGGATTGATCGGTCATTGTTCTTGGGCCCCGGTCGTTTCTGTTGCAGATCGCATATAGTTCGAACGGACGCATGCGCGAGGGTGTTCCGCGCAATCCGCTTAATCCGGGGGTGCGCGCGGGCTGCGGCGACCCGGCCGGATGAGTGCTTGGGGATCGTGAATTGTCTGCGGATTGCCTTGCCCCGGCGCGTCGGGAATGCGAGAGCGCCGAGCGATGACCGATCCCGTATTGCAAGAAGCCTCGCACGATCCTTCGAAACTGCGCCTGGTCGCCAATCGCCCGGTCTTCTTCGGGTCGGCAATCCTGATCGTGGCGTTTGCGCTGTTCGGCGCGTTGTTCTCGGCCACGGCCGGGCAATTGTTCGATCGCCTGCAGGCGCTGATCGTGGCCGACTTTGGCTGGTTCTACATTCTGGCTGTGGCCGGATTTCTGGTCTTCGTCGTGTTTCTGACGGTCAGCAAATATGGCGATATCAAGCTGGGGCCGGACTGGAGCGAGCCGGAATACAGCCACCTGTCGTGGTTCGCGATGCTGTTCAGCGCCGGCATGGGGATCGGCCTGGTGTTCTTCGGCGTGGCAGAGCCGTTGCTGCATTACGTGGAGCCGCCGCGCGGCGACCCCGCCAGCGTCGAATCCGCGCGGCAGGCGATGGTGCTCACCTTCTTCCACTGGGGTGTGCATGCCTGGTCGATCTATGCGGTGGTCGGCCTGGCACTGGCCTATTTCGCGTTCCGTCGCGGACTGCCCCTGACCCCGCGTTCCGCGCTCTACCCCTTGTTGGGCCAGCGCATCCACGGGCCGATCGGCCATGCGATCGATATCTTCGCGGTGCTCGGCACCATGTTCGGTGTTGCCACCTCGCTCGGGCTGGGCGTGCTGCAGGTCAATGCGGGTCTCGCCTTCATCGCCGGCGTTCCGCAATCGCCCGGCATCCAGATCGCGCTGATCGCGGGGATCACTCTGCTCGCCACGCTATCGGTCTACATGGGCCTGGACAAAGGCGTGAAGCGCCTGTCCGAATTCAACATCATACTGGCGGCGATCCTGCTGGGCTTCGTACTGGTGACCGGCTCCACCATTTTCCTGTTGCAGGCCTTCGTTCAGAACACGGGCGCCTATTTCGGCCAGGTAGTGGAGCGCACCTTCCGCCTCTATGCGTACGAGCCGAACGAATGGCTCTCCAACTGGACGCTGTTCTACTGGGGCTGGTGGATCGCCTGGTCGCCCTTCGTGGGCATGTTCATCGCGCGGATTTCGCGCGGGCGCACCATTCGCCAGTTCGTGGCCGGGGTGCTGGTGGTACCGGTGCTCTTCACCTTCCTGTGGATGACGGTGTTCGGCAACACCGCGATCGCGCTGGATATGGCGGGCGTCGCGCCCATCGCGCAGGTCGTTCAGGACAACCTTCCGACAGCGCTGTTCGCCACGCTGGCCGAGCTGCCGCTGTCGTCGATCACCTCGGTCGCCGCCACCCTGCTGATCGTGACCTTCTTCGTCACCTCGGCGGATTCGGGCGCACTGGTGATCGATACCATCACCAATGGGGCGGTCGATACGCCGCCTGTCTGGCAGCGTGTGTTCTGGGCGATCTGCGCAGGCGCGGTCGCGGCGGTGTTGCTCGTCGCGGGCGGGTTGCAGGCCTTGCAGACAGCCGCCATCGCCAGTGCGCTGCCTTTCGCCGTGGTGATGATCTTCATTTGCTACGGCCTGCTCAAGGCGCTGGCCATGGAAAAGAGCGGGGGCGTGCCCGACTACGGCATGCTGCCCACACAGCCGCTCGACGCGGATATCAACTGGAAGAAGCGGCTTTCCACGATCACCGGTTCCTTCCGCAAGGAACAGGTGGCCGAGTTCCTCGAACAGAAAGCCCTGCCTGCGCTGGAAGATGTTGCGGCGGAAATGCGTCGCCGCAGCCTTGCGCCCGAAGTCACCCGCGACGGCGGCGACGTTTTGCTATCCGTACCGCATGGCGAACACGGCACCTTCAGCTACGAAGTGCGTGCGCGGGCCTTTCGTGCGCCCAGCTTTGCCTGGGCCGAGGCGCACCGTCCGGGCGAGGATGATGGGAAGCGGAATTTCCGGGCGATGGCGCGCAGTTCCGAAGGCGGCCATCCGCTGGACGTGACGGGTTACACCAGCGAACAGCTGATCGGCGACCTGCTCAACCGCTACGCACACTTCCGCCACGCGCGCCGTCTGGCATGATCACCGCCCGATAAGGGCGGGCGTGTCGAACTCTATTTCTCTGCGGCCTTTGCGGGGGCACGCCTGATGGAGGTCTGCTTGTTCGATGTATCTCCATCGAAGCTGACGTCGACGGTGATGTTGCGATAGCCGGCTGCCGCCAGCGGAACGGCAATGTTCTGCTGAACGGCCGCGCGCGCGGATGTCCGCGCCAGTTCCATCAGGGCGGGGCTGCGCGCGCTGTCGAGCGCTTCGCGCTCGGCGATCTGGGTGTTGTTGCGGCTCAGATCCTCTTCCGCATTGGGGGTGATCCAGATGCCTTCGCGCATGTATCGCGCGCGCGCTTCGTCGAGATTGGGCTTGCTGAGTTCCAGCGCGGGCAGGCGTACGCCCATGGTCTGCGTCTCGGCGTTCCACGAAAGGCGCGACCGGTCCATCTTCGACAGATCGACCGAGTAGTTCACCCGTGCCGGGATCACCGCCACCTGGCGGCTCTTGAGCGCACCGAAGAACCGGCTGTCCTTGCTGGCCACCACGGGGGCGAACTCGGCGGTAAACACCACCAGCCGGTTCTGCTTTTCGAAGGAAACCAGCGTCGTTCCGATCGGGTCGCCCATCCGGTTGGGCCCATAGGTCCGCCAGCCGATCCAGGCGAGCGCTGCGATCAGCAGGATCACCAGGAACCAGGGCAGGAACTGGGGGCGCGACTTCTTCACGCGGGTTTCGGTTGCGTCGTCACTCACGGCAGTTCGTCTCCACTAAAGGGCGGCCCATCTCTCATCCGAACGGTTAACCATGTTGCGGCGTTCCAGATCGATCAGATGCGCATGGACAGACATTTGCGCGGCCTTTTCCAGCCGCGGGTCCAGACCCTTGTACATCACCGGGATGAACTCAGGCAGACTGAGCGGCCCCTGTTCCAGCGTGCGAAGTATCTGCCTTTCGCGCTGGCGGCGGTGGCCGATCATCGAACGGACCAGCTGCTGCGGCTTTTCTACCGGCTTGCCATGCGCCGGGTAATAGACCCGGTCCTCGCGCTGGTAGAGCTTGTCCAGGCTGGCGAGGTAATCGCCCATGTCTCCATCGGGCGGAACGATCACGCTGGTGGACCAGCCCATCACGTGGTCGCCGGTGAACAGCGCGCCCGATTGCTCCAGCGCGAAACACAGGTGGTTGGACGTGTGCCCCGGTGTGGCAACCGCACGCAGCGACCAGCCGTCGCCTTCCACGCTCTCGCCATCCTGAAGGACGCGGTCCGGTTCGTATGTGGTATCGAAGGCCTCGTCCGCGCGCGGGCCGTTATCCGCGATCACCAGCTTGGCACAGCCCATCACCGGCGCTCCGGTCCGCTCGGCAAGCGGGGCCGCGGCGGGCGAATGATCGCGGTGGGTGTGCGTACAGAGGATCGCGGTGATGTTCGCATCCCCGGCAGCGTCCATGATCGCCTGGAGATGCTCCGCTTCGTGGGGGCCGGGATCGATTACCGCGCGGTCCTCGCCCGCACCGACGAGGTATGTCTGCGTGCCCGTGAAGGTGTAGGGCGAAGGGTTCGGCGCAAGGACCCGCGTGACGAGCGGCTCAGGCTTTTCGGGTGTGCCGGTGGGCCATGGGCGGGGCGGAATATCTACCATTGCCTTGCATATGGGGCGGCCACTGGCGCATGTCACGCCGCACGTTCGGGAAGAGGTGAGGTTTGAGCGAGCATATTCTGGTCATCGACGCGGGCACCACATCCACCCGCGCGATGCTGTTCGGGCGCGACGGCGTGCTTCGCGGCAGCGCGCAGGCGGAGATCGCGCAGCACTTTCCAAGGCCCGGCTGGGTGGAGCACGATCCGCAGGAAATCTGGCAGGCGAGCCTCAATTGCGCGCGCCGGGTGCTGGGCAACCGCAGCCCGGAAGGCATTGCCGCGATCGGCATCACCAACCAGCGCGAGACGGTGGTCGCCTGGGACCGTAACACGCTGGAGCCGCTGTCGCGCGCGATTGTCTGGCAGGACCGGCGCACGGCCAGAGACTGTGCGGCGCTGCGCGAGAGCGGACGGGAAGAGGATGTTCACCGGGAAACGGGCCTTCTGCTCGATCCCTATTTTTCCGCCACCAAGATGCGCTGGCTGCTCGAAAACGACGATGCGGTGGCGTCCGCGGCGCGATCGGGTCGGCTCGCCTTCGGCACGGTGGAAAGCTGGCTGGTAGCGAAATTCTCGGGCGGGGATCACATAAGCGATGCGAGCAATGCCAGCCGCACCTTGCTGCTGCCGCTTGGCGAAACGGGCTTTTCGCAAGGGCTGTGCGACCTTTTCGGCGTGCCGCACGCGGCGCTGCCTCGCGTGGTCGACACGCATGGCGAACTTGCCACCTGCGATCCGGGTCTGTTCGGCCGGGCGATCCCGATCTGCGGGCTGGTGGGCGATCAGCAGGCCGCGACCATAGGGCAGGGCTGCCTGTCCGAAGGCGAAACCAAGGCGACCTACGGCACCGGCGCATTCATCCTTGCCAATCACGGCACCGAGATACCGCGTTCGGAGCACCGCCTGCTTTCTACCGTGCTGATGCAGCGCAATGGCGTGCGGACCTATGCGATCGAGGGATCGGTGTTTGTCGCGGGGAGCCTGATCCAGTGGTTGCGCGATTCGCTGGGCCTGATCGCCGATGCGAGCGATACCGAGGCGCTGGCGCGTTCGGTCGAAAGCTCGGGCGAGGTGGTAATCGTGCCCGCACTCGCCGGACTGGGCGCGCCGCATTGGCGCGCCGATGCGCGCGGGCTTATCTCAGGGTTGAGCTTCGCCAGCGGCAAGGCGCAGATTGCGCGCGCCGCGCTCGAATCGATCAGCGCCCAGACGCACGATCTGGCGCGGGCGTTCGCTGCCGATGGCGCGAAATGGGAAAGCCTGCGGATCGACGGCGGGATGAGCGCGAACGACTGGCTGGCGCAGGATATTGCGGACATTCTGGGTCTGGCGGTGGAGCGGCCCCGTTTCGTGGAGACCACTGCGCTCGGCGCGGCCATCGCCGCTGCGACGGGGATCGGCTGGTTCGACGATCTGGCCGAGGCGGCAGACGCCATGCGCGGCGAAGTCGACCGCTTCGACCCGTGCATGGAGGACGGCGTGCGCCGTGAGCGGCTAGAGCGATGGGAGCGGGCGCTGGCGGCGGCCTGAGGCTCAACCGCCTGCGAAATGCCTGCCCAGGCGCTGGTGCAGCGATCCGATCGAAGGCGACGAGGCGGCGGAGTGGCGCTCGCGATATTCGCGATCCAGCCGCGCAACGCGGGCGTGCAGCCGCTGCGTTTCGGCGACGAGTGCCTGTGTCGGCAGGTCCAGCAGGTCCATCATGTCGGCGGCAGGCGCGCGATCGGGCGGCAGGTTAGTATGCTGTTCCCACTGGCGGTTGCTCATCTGTCCGGCCAGAAAGGCCCGGTGATTGAGCAACCATGCGAGCACATGCATGATCCGCGTCGTCGCTTTCAGCCCTTCGCATTCGAGCGCGCGGCGCAGCGGCAGTTCGGAGGGCATCAATTCGCTTACCGCCGGTGCGAAGACAGCCCGCACCTCATCCGCGAGAACGTTGGCCTCGCAATATAATTCTTCGACGATCAGCGCCGTGATATCGACCGTGTCCCTCATGCGTGCGACCGGCTAAGCCATTCGCTTCATTGCGATAAGCGCGTTGGCGGGCCTGTCCCGCGAAGGGGCGGATGATAACTCGCCGCCACGCCGGGCGAGATCAGGCGATGATGTCGGGGATCAATTCATCCTCGATCGCGGCCATTCGATCACGCAATTGCAGCTTGCGCTTCTTGAGCCGGGCGATCTGCAACTGGTCGGGCGAATCCATTGCCGACAGCGCATCGATCGCCGCATCGAGATCGCGGTGCTCGATCCGCAATTGTTCGAGCCGCTTTCGCAATTCCGCCTCGGTCAATTCGTCCGTCCTCGTTCACGGCAACGGCCGCCATCCCACACGATCCATCGCAGCATCGGCTGGATTGGTCGAGAAGCCTCATATCACCCCTTCGCAGGAATGCGATTCTATGGTTCACTCTTCCCAGCGGTGGCCCGAAGGGCCGTACTGTCTCTTCCGGTGTCCCCGCGCTGCTCGCGTCCTTTCGCGAGGGGCTTCGACACGAAAGAGGAGAAGAGGCTTTATGAACGCTTCGCACATCACCGCCCTCCAGACCAAGCATGCCACGCTCGACGCGGCGATTGCCGATGAAATGCGCAAGGCGGCGCCCGATGATGCGACGCTGCGAAGTCTCAAGAAACAGAAGCTGCGGCTGAAAGAGGAAATGGCAACCGGTTGAGGCCGGAACCCGCACGCGTGAGCAGCAAAATGCAAAGGGATTTCCCCTGCGCGGCGCAATGAGCTAACCCGCCCCCATGAGCGCAACGGTAGCGGCCCGGAAAATCCTGACCGGCCTTCACGAGTTGATGGCCACCCGCCTTTCGGCGCAGGACAAACTCGACCGCACTGTAGAGATCGTGGGCGAATCGCTCGATAGCGAAGTGTGCTCGATCTACCTGCTGCGTGGCGGCATGCTGGAGCTGTCCGCCACGCGCGGGCTCAACCAGTCAGCCGTCCACGTCACCCGCCTTGCGGTGGGGGAGGGGCTGACCGGCACACTCGTCGCGCATGGGGAAACGCTCAACCTCGCGCAGGCCAAGGCGCACCCGGATTTCCAGTACCGGCCCGAAACCGGGGAGGACAAGTTCTCCAGCTTCGCGGGCGTGCCGATCGTCTATCGCGAGCGTGCGGTGGGCGCGCTCAACGTCCAGCATGTCGATCCACGCCGGTACGAGGACGTGGAGATCGAGGCGCTCCAGACCACCGCAATGGTGCTGAGCGAAATGATCGTGAACGCGGGCCTGATCGACGAGCGTTCGGCGGACGAGGCCGCGCCGGAACGCAGCGGACCTGCGCAGCTGACCGGCCTGACGCTGGTGGCCGGCCTGGCGAGCGGTTCGGCGGTTTTCCACCAGCCCCGCATCACCATCGACAAGGTCGTCGCCGAAGACACCGAGTTCGAGCGGCAGCGGGTCTATCGCGCGTTCGAGCGCATGCGCGACCAGATCGACCAGATGGCGCAGCAGGCGGAATTCGGCGCGGGCGGGGAAACCGACGAGGTTCTCAAGGCCTACAAGGCTTTTGCCTACGACGAGGGCTGGAGCCGCCGGATCAACGAGGCGATCGATGCAGGGCTGACCGCCGAAGCCGCGATCGAGCGTGTGCAGCAGCGCACCCGCATGCGCATGCGCGAGATCGACGATCCGCTGCTCGCGGACCGGATGCACGACCTGGAAGACCTCTCGAACCGCCTGCTGCGGATCGTCTCGGGCCAGATCGGAACCGCCGCGTCGAGCGGGCTGAAGGAAGACGCGATCCTGATCGCGCGCAACCTGGGCCCGGCCGAACTGCTCGAATATGATCGGCGGCGGCTCAAGGGCGTGATCCTGGAAGAAGGCTCGCTCACCTCGCATGTGGTGATCGTGGCGCGGGCTATGGGCATCCCGGTGCTGGGCCGCGTGCGGGGCCTGCGCGGCGTCGTGGGCGAGGGTGACCACGTGCTGCTCGACAGCGATGCCGGGCTCGCGCATGTCCGCGCCCAGACCTCGGTCATCGATGCGTTCGAGGCGCGCTTCGCCAAATCGAAGGAACGGCGCGCCGCCTATGCCGAGCTGCGCGATGTAGAACCGTTCACGCGCTGCGGCACGCGTATCCAGGTCATGATGAATGCTGGCCTGCGCGATGATCTGACCACGCTTTCGATGGTCGGCGCCGACGGTATCGGCCTGTTCCGCACCGAGTTCCAGTTTCTCGTCTCCGCCACGCTGCCGCAGCGCGAGAAGCAGACGCGCTTCTACAAGGATGTGCTCGATGCGGCGGGCAGCAAGCCGGTGGTGTTCCGCACGGTCGATATCGGCGGCGACAAGGCGGTGCCCTATCTTTCGAGCGACAGTGGCGCGGCCGACGAGAACCCGGCGATGGGCTGGCGGGCCCTGCGCCTCGCGCTGGAGCGCGATGGCCTGTTCAAGGCGCAGGCCCGCGCGCTGATCGAGGCGGCGGGCGGGCGCACGCTCAGGGTCATGTTCCCCATGATCTCCGAACCGTGGGAATTCGATGCCGCCCGCGCCGTGTTCGAGGAACAGCGGGAATTCCTGCGTGCACGCAAGCGGATCATCCTGCCCGAAGAGATCGAATATGGCGCCATGATCGAGGTGCCGGGGCTGGTCGAGGTGCTCGATCTGCTGGTGCCCAAGGTGTCCTTCCTGTCGGTCGGTACCAATGATCTTACCCAGTTCCTGTTCGCTGCCGACCGTGCCAACCCCAAGCTTGCTGCGCGCTACGACTGGCTGTCCCCGGCCATCCTGCGGTTCCTCAAGCGGATCGTGGATGCGACCGCCGGGCATCAGGTGCGGCTGGGGCTGTGTGGCGAAATGGGCGGACGACGGCTGGAGGCGCTCGCGCTGCTGGGCCTGGGATATCGCCGCCTTTCGATCACGCCGGTTTCCGTAGGCCCGATCAAGGAACTGATCCGGCAGATCGACCTCGATGAGGTGAGCAGCTTCATGAGTCGGCTGATCGCTCAGCCGCCCCCCGATACGCGCGCGGCGATTGCCCAATGGGCGCAGGAACACGGCATCGAAGTGGAATGATCCTGTTCCGGCTGGGAAAAAGGCGCAAAATCCGGTCTTCCCGCCGTTGGCTTCGCATGGGAACGCCGCTAGACAGGGCGTTCCTGCAGCGGGGGCCGTAAGGATCAGTAATGGCGGACGACGAACCCGGATTCGAAATAGACAATTCCGAGCCGGCTGCCCCGGGCGAGCGGCTGCGCGCCGCGCGCGAAGCCAAGGGCATGAGCATAGAGGATGTGGCTTCGGCCACGCGGATTCCCAGGAACCATCTCGAATCCATCGAAGATGGCGATTTTGCCGTGCTGCCGGGCCGGACCTATGCGATCGGCTTTTCGCGCAGCTACGCCAAGGCGGTGGGCCTCAACGATGACGAAATCGTCAACGAGGTGCGCGAACAGCTCGGGATCGAAGACCCGTCCGAGCGTCTGCGCGACGGCACCATCCAGACCGAAGATCCCACCCGCCTGCCATCGCGCGGGCTGGTAATCGGTTCGATCGTGGCGGCCGTGATCCTTCTGCTCGGCCTCTTCGCCTTCTCGCGCACCTTCTTCAATCCCGGCGCCGGGCCCGATTCCCTGCTGGCAGCAGAGGAAGACCGGACGATTGCCGAAGAGCAGGCGCAGGCAGCGGCGACGCAGAGCGCCAGCCAGCAGCCGGCAGCCGATGGCCCGGTCGTATTCACCTCCACCGAAGAGGGCATGTGGGTGCGCTTCTACGATGGCGTTGAATCGAACGTGCTGATGGAAAGCCTGATGGCCGAGGGTGAAAGCTACACCATCCCCGACACCGCCGAAGACCCGCAGATGCGCACCGGGCGGCCCGACGCATTCACGATCACCATCGGCGGGCAAAGCGTGCCGCGCCTCGCCGAGAACGATGCGGTCGTCAGCGATGTGGAGGTGAGCGCGGAGGCGCTGCTGGCGCGCGACGGCGTCGGCCTGCCCGGTGAGGGTAACGACGCGGAGGGCGGCGACAGTACGCCGCAGACCACCGGAACCGGCGGCGCTCGCTGATCGGCGCAAGGGAATCGAGAAAGCGATGGTTCAGCCCCGGTTCGTGACGAAGGGGGCAGCACCCGCGATAACGGACTTGGAATACGAGGGAGACAATGACTTTGTTCAATTCATCCGCGAAACCCCGCGCGGTTCTGATCGGCGCGCTGGCCGGCCTGCTCGTGACCACGGGCACGCCCGCAGTCGCGCAGGACGGTGACGAAGCGCGCATCCGCAAGCTCGAAGCCGAAGTCCGCGCGCTTCAGCGGCGGGTCTTCCCCGGTGGCGACGGGCGCTATTTCGAGCCCGAAATCTCATCATCGCAGAGCGGCGGCGCGACGAATGCCGCGCAGACGACTGCCGTTACCGACATTCTGGCCCGGCTCGACGCGCTCGAATCCTCGATCCAGACGCTGACGGGACAGGTCGAGCAGGTCACCAACACGCAGCGGGGCTTCGAGGCGCGCCTTTCCGCTCTCGAAAGCGCGACCGTGCCGCGCACCGCGTCGAATACACCCGGCTCCGGCACGACCACCCAGCCACGCACGACGCCCACGCCCACGCCCACACCTGCGCAAAGCTCCGGCCCCAGCGCAGAACGTCTTGCCGCGGTGCGCGCGATCACCAAGCCGCAGACCGACGATGCGGGCGACGACGACTACTCCTACGGCTTCCGCCTGTGGGAGGCCGAGCTTTATCCCGAGGCGCAGCAGGCGCTCGCCGCCTTCGTGGAGCAGTATCCGAACCACTGGCGCACCACTTACGGGCGCAACCTGCTGGGCCGTGCCTTTCTCGACAACGGGCAGGCGCGCGAGGCCGCTCCGTGGTTCCTGCAGAACTACCAGGCCGATAACGACGCTGCCCGTGCGCCCGACAGTCTGCTCTATCTTGCCGAAGCGATGATCGAGCTGGGCGATACGGACCGCGCGTGCATCGCCCTTGCCGAATTCGGCGAGACCTATCCGGCCATCGCCGCCGGTCGGTTGAGCGATCAGTACGAAGCGAACCGGCGCAAGGTGAGCTGCTCCAATTAACGCAGAGGTCGATCCGGCGCTGGTCGCGCGGTTTCTCGCCGATTGCCGGCTGGACGAGGATTACGGGGAGAGGCTGGGCGTGGCGGTGTCCGGAGGGCCGGACAGCCTCGCCCTGCTTCTGCTGGCCAATGCCGCGATGCCCGGCCGGATCGATGCTGCAACGGTCGATCACGGCCTGCGGACCGAATCGCGGGCAGAGGCAGAGTTCGTCGGAGAGGTGTGCGCGCAGATCGGCGTGCCCCACGCGATCCTTCCCGTGGGACTGGCGGCCGGCAACACGCAGGCGATGGCGCGCGCGGCGCGCTACGAGGCGATGGGTCTGCATTTCACGCAGATGGGTGTGGCCACATTCGCCACGGCGCATCACGCCGACGACCAGGCGGAAACGCTGCTGATGCGGCTCAACCGGGGGAGCGGCCTGTCCGGGCTGGCGGGCGTGCGGCCTTCCTCGATCTTCTTTCCCGCCGGAGTGGTCGCCGAAATGCTCCTGATCCGGCCCCTGCTGGGATGGCGGCGAGAGGAACTTGCCGCGATCGTGGCCGAGGCAGGCGTCGAACCGGTAAGAGACCCCTCCAACACGGACGACACGTACGAGCGCGCGCGGATACGCAAGGCGATTGCCGATCTCGACTGGCTCGATCCGTCCGCCATGGCGCTCTCCGCCCGGTATCTGGCAGAAGCGGAAGTGGCGGTGGAGCATATCGTCCAGCAGACGGCGCAGCGCTGCTGTATCTGGCGCGACGGGGGATGTGCTTTCACATGGGGGCATCCACGCCTGATCGAAATCGGCGTTGTCGAACTCATTCTGGAAGGGCTCGGCGCGTCCGATCTTCGCAAATCGGACATTGCCCGGATGATCGACCGGTTGCGTTCGAGGGAGCATGCCTCGCTCGGGGGCGTGCTCGCCCGGCGGCGGATGTATCCCACCGCAGAGCGGACGACCACCGACGTGATGTGGTTCGAGCCCGAGCCGCCACGATCCGCCGGGTCGTGAGGCCTAGGTAATCGGTTCGCCCAGCTTGAGCGTTTCGCCGCGGGTGATGATGACCTTGTCGCCCTTCTTCGCCACGGCGAACACCTTGGCTGCGAATTCGTTGGGCAGCCCGATGCATCCGTGGCTGGCATAGCCGTTCTCGACCTGCGAACCGTGCAGCGCCACGCCGTCTTTGGTGAGGAACATCGAATAGGGCATGGGCGCGTTGTTGTACTTCTCCGACACGTTGTGCCGCATCTTGTAGCGGATCGGGAACGTGCCGAGCGGGGTCGGGTGTTCCTGCGTGCCGAGCAGGACAGCCGCCGCGCCGATCTCGTACCCGCCGCGGAAAACCGAGATGACCCGCGCATCGAGATCGACCGTCATCACGATCGGGCCGGGCGGCACTCCGTCCGTATCCCAATGCCACTCGCCGTAACGGATCGGGCCGGTGATCGGCAGGACCCGCTTGACCACCAGGGGCTCTGAGCGCGTCGGGGTCCGGCGCGAGACGGTGCGCGGCGACTGGTCGCGCGCATCGTAGATGGTCTCGCCTTCGCGTGCTGCGCTGGCGGGGGCCGTTTCGGAGGTGCCGGGCGCAGTGGCTTCGTCCGGCTCGATCGTCTCGTCGGTCAGCGCGGTGTCAGCTTCCGCTTCGGGATCAAGCGCTTGTGCGCCGGCCTGCGTGCCGGTGCCATCGCCGAACCTGGAGGGATCGACCGGAATCGCGTCTTCCAGGTCCGGCGCCGCAGCCACGCTCTGTGTTTCGGCGCCGGTATCGAGGAAACGCGCGCCGATGGACGCGCCGCCGAACAGCAGCACGGTCGCCAGTGTGGCGCCACCGATCCAGATGAGGGCTTTGCTCATATCAATGCCTTCTTGCCTCGCGCGCGCGGGAAATCATAGCGTACGGGGCCTTCGCGTCTCGTCACGAGACGGTATAGCGGGCAAAGGTTAACGGCGGTGAAGGCCGCCTAGTCCCGCGATACCTCCACGGTCTTCTCGCACAGATCGACCATGCCGAAGCTGGTCAGGAAGCTGACATCGGCGGCGTCCCGGCCCACGCCGATCTTCACGATTTCGTCCGCCCGCGCCATGCCGGTCGCATCGACCAGCTGCCAGGTTCCGCCGTCCTTACTCTCGGGATCGTGCAGGAAGACTTCGGCCACCGCGTGGAAATCCTGCGGGCTGACATCGGGCCCGTAACAGGCGACGTAGCGCGCGGGGATCGTGCTGGCACGCGCAAGCGAGATGACCACGTGGGCGAAATCGCGACAGATGCCGCGTCGCTCCACGAAACTGTCGAGCGCGGTGGTGTGCGCATCCGAACTGCCGGGCGCGTAGGTGAACCTGTCCGACACCCACTCGCGGATCGCCTCGACACGCTCTCCCCCAGAGGTCCCGCCGAACTGCGCTTCGACAAAGCTCTGGAACCTGTCTGCCGGGCAGAAGGCGGAATCGAACAGGTATTGCACCGGGGCTGCGGGCATCCGGTGCGGATCGAGCTGCTTGAGAGATGGCAGGTCGACAAGCTGTCGCTGGATATCGACGCGCGCATCGTGTTGCACCTCGAAGCGTCCGTCCGCACGCACCCAGACACGCTCCCCGATCTCTTCCTGCGCCGGAATGCGGATGCACTGGGCGGCCTCGGTCATGTCCGTATTGCAGGACAGCAGCTTCTGCTCGGGAATGTCCGCCGCTTCGAACTGAAGCATGGCATCGATTGGCGCTTCGGTGGTGAAGGCGAAGCTTGATCGGATGGAAATGGTCATACCCGGTAACGCGTCGCGCGCGTTAAGTGCCGAGCTTTCTCAAACTTTTTCACTCGGCACGCCGAACAGATCGTGCTCGTCGGCGTCTTCCACCATCACGTCCACGATATCTCCGGATGCCAGGCTCGCAGAGACATTGCGCAAGAACACGTTGCCATCGATTTCGGGCGCGTCGGCCTCGCTTCGCCCGGTCGCGCCGATATCGCCATCTTCATCGGCTTCGCCGACCTCGTCGATGATGACGGGGAGGGTGCGCCCGATCTTGGCCTGAAGCTTTGCCGCGCTGATCCGCGCGGTCACTTCCATGATCCGGGCGTAACGTTCTTCCTTCACCGCTTCTGGTACCGGATCGGGCAGGGCATTGGCCGCCGCACCTTCGACCGGCTCGAACCGGAAGGCGCCCACACGGTCCAGCTGCGCTTCTTCCAGCCAGTCGAGCAGGTACTGGAAATCGTCCTCGGTCTCGCCCGGGAAGCCGACCACGAAACTGCTTCGCACCGCGATGTCCGGGCAGATTTCGCGCCAGCTCCTCAGCCGTTCGAGCACTTTTGCCTCGTTTGCCGGGCGCTTCATGCGTTTCAGAACCGAAGGCGCGGCATGCTGAAACGGAATGTCGAGGTAGGGCGTCAGCAGTCCCTCGGCCATCAGCGGGATGACCTGATCCACGTGCGGGTATGGATACACGTAGTGCAGCCGCACCCAGGGCGGGGTGCCCTGGTCGGTCCGCAGCTGGCCCAGCTCGCGCGCCAGATCGGTCATGTGAGCGCGCACCTCGTGGCCCTTCCACTCGCGCGCCTCGTGGCGGGTGTCCACGCCATAGGCGGAGGTGTCCTGGCTGATGACCAGCAGCTCCTTCGTCCCCGCCGCGACCAGCTTTTCCGCTTCGCGCAGCACCGCGTCGATCCGTCGGCTGGCGAGTTTCCCGCGCAGGGAGGGGATGATGCAGAAGGCGCAGGAGTGATTGCAGCCCTCCGAAATCTTGAGGTAGCCGTAGTGGCGCGGGGTCAGCTTGATATCCGCCAGATCGGGCTGGGGGATCAGGTCGATATACGGCCCTTGGCTTGGCGGCGCGTGCTCGTGCACGGCTTCCACGACCTGTTCGTACTGATGCGCGCCGGTCACTGCGAGCACCTGCGGATGCGCGGCACGGATCGCATCGGCCTCGTCGCCCATGCAGCCGGTCACGATCACGCGGCCGTTTTCCGCAATTGCCTCGCCGATTGCCTGCAGGCTCTCCTCCTTGGCGGAATCGAGAAAGCCGCAGGTATTGACCAGCACGATGTCCGCACCGGCATAGTCGGGGCTCATGGTATAGCCGTCGGCGCGCAGGCGCGTGAGAATGCGCTCGCTATCGACGAGCGCCTTGGGACAGCCGAGGCTGACCATGCCGACCTTCTTGGGGTCGGGAATAGTGGTGGTGGTTGCTGTCATGATTGGTCGCGCCCTCTACACCCATGCGCGGCTTTGCGCTAGGCGGCGCGTCGCGTTGCAATTAGGAGCCGTAGCGATGGGCCAGATAGACCTTGTGCAAGTTGTCGCGGGCGCCGCTGCCTTCTTCCTCGTCGGCATGGTCTGGTATGGCGTGCTGTTCGGCAAGGTCTGGAAGCGCGCCATCGGGCGCAGCGAGGAAGAGGATTTCAGCGGCGACCGGCCGATATGGTTGGTTTTCGGACTCACCTTCGCCTTCGCAATGCTGATCTCGCTGACGCTGGCGCACCAGTTTGCGATGTCGAGCCCGTCGGTGCGTGCGATGATGATGATCTCGGTCGGCTACGGCGCGATGCTGATGGTGCCCGCCATCGGCATCCGCTACCTCTATCTGAACGCCCCGTGGCAGGTCTTTGCGATCGATGCCGGATTCTTCGTTACCGCAATGGCGGCGATGGGCGGGGTCTTCGTGCTGCTCTAGCCGCGCGCTTCCTGCTGCTTGGCGCGTCCATTGCCGCTGCCGTCGCCCTTATCCTCGCCTTCGACCGTGGGTACGATCTCTACCACGATGTCGCCCGCCTGCAGGTTCTGGCACTCCTCTTCCCAGAAGCCCAGCGCCTCGCCATTGCGATAGATGCGCAGGCCCCGTCCGCCGGTCCGCAGGTCGGAGATCGCGCACCCGCATTCCTCTGCCGTGACGGCACGCTCCACCAGTTGGACCCGCCCGGAGATCGAGGCCAGGTCGGCCAGATAGTCGGCAATGTGCGCGCCCTTGACGCTGCCCGCCAGAAGCAGGCCGGTGAAGTGGACCGGGTTGATGACATTGTTCGCCCCGGCCTGCCGCGCGATGCTCTCGTTATCCAGAGCGCGCACGACCACGCTGATCGGTACGGCGGGCGCGAGCGCACGCACGGTCAGCACGATCAGGATGGAGGTATCGTCGCGCCCGGCGGAGACGAGCACGCTTTGCGCACGGTCGATCCGCACGGCTTTCAGCGTTTCGTCGCGCGTGGCGTCGGCCGCCATGATGTTGCAGCCCAGCGCCTCCGCTTCCGCTAGCCGTTCCTCGCTCGGGTCGATCACGACGATGCAGTGCGGATCGGTGCCGCGCTCGATCAGTTCGTTGACCGATTCGGAGCCCGATACGCCGTAGCCCAGCACGACCACATGGTCGGACAATTGCTCCTGGATGCGGTTCATGCGGAATTTCTCCCAGCTGCGCTGAATGAGGAAGTTGTAGGCCGTGCCCACGAAAATGAAGAGGACGGCGAAGCGGACCGGTGTCACGATCACGGCTTCCACCAGCCGGGCGCGATCGGTGATCGGTGCGATGTCCCCGAAACCGGTCGTCGTGATCGAGATCATGGTGAAGTAGACGACGTCGAGGAAGCTGACCTCGCCGTCCAGATTATCGACCAGGCCTTCGCGATCCCACCAGTGGATCATGATGACGAGGAAGATCAGGCCCAGCGCCAGACCCAGCCGGATGGAAAGGTCTCCCCACACCGGCACCTTGAGCGCGCGGCGCAGCGGCTGGAACTTCGGCCCGCGCACGTCGCGCGTGCTCACGCCCGAACGGACCTTTTCGATTTGCTGCTTGTCGCGGCTCATGAGGGGAAACTGCTCATCGGAACAGTTCGATTAGCGACGCACCCCGGGCGCCGCAACAACAGGAGTTCGGACCATGCAATCGGCGAGGCGGCTCAGCCGAAGCGTTCGCCGAGTTCGCCGAGCGAGGAATGGTGGGTCAGATCGAGCTGAAGCGGCGTGACCGAGACGCAGGAATCGCCGATCGCCTCCAGATCGGTGCCGTGGTCCAGCGTATGTTCGATCGCCTGCAGGCCGAACCAGAAATACTGGAAGCCGCGCGGGTCTCTCCCCTCGACAACCGTGCCGCGCGAATAATCGTGGAAGCCCTGGCGTACCGCGCGAATGCCCCTGATCTGGTCGGCGGGCAGGGCGGGGAAGTTGACATTGACCAGCGTGCGTTTGGGCAGCGGCGTGTCGAGCAGCGGGCCGAGCACTTTCGGCCCCCAGGCGCGGGCGGCCTCGAAGGTATCGTTGGTAGCCGCGCCGTCCTTGTTCGTGACCTGGCTGAGCGCGATCGAGCGGACACCGGCCAGCGCACCCTCGATGGCGG
Source organism: Citromicrobium sp. UBA3494 (assembly GCA_002377695.1). Lineage (GTDB taxonomy): Bacteria > Pseudomonadota > Alphaproteobacteria > Sphingomonadales > Sphingomonadaceae > Alteriqipengyuania. The sequence continues at coordinate 55,891 of DFQH01000007.1, forward strand.
CCGAGACGGTGCCCGAATAGGTGATGTCGTCGCCCAGGTTCGCCCCGCGATTGACGCCGGAGAGGATCACGTCCGGCTCCCCGTCCATCACCTTGCGCAGCCCCATCGTCACGCTGTCGGTCGGAGTCCCCGTGACGGAAAAGCGCCGCTCGCCATGCCGCCGCAGGCGCACGGGGCGGGTGAGGGTGAGGGCGTGGCCCATGCCCGACTGTTCCTCGTCCGGCGCGCAGATCCAGATATCGTCGGAGAAGTGACGCGCGATCTCTTCCAACACTTCGAGGCCGGGGGCGTGGATGCCATCATCGTTGGTGAGGAGAATTTTCATGCTTCAGGCTCCAGCCGCGTCAGCCCGCCCATATAGGGATGCAGCGCCTCGGGCACGTCGACGCTGCCGTCCTCGTTCTGGTAATTCTCCAGCACCGCCACCAGCGTGCGCCCGACCGCGAGGCCCGACCCGTTGAGCGTGTGGACGAACGCGGTCTTGGTCTCGCCGCTTTCCGGGCGATAGCGCGCGCTCATCCGGCGTGCCTGGAAATCGCCCACGTTGGAGCAGCTGGAAATCTCGCGGTACGCACCCTGGCCCGGCAGCCACACTTCCAGATCGTAGGTCTTGCGCGCGCCGAACCCCATGTCGCCGGTGCACAGCAGCATCTTGCGGTAGGGCAGGCCCAGCGCCTGCAGCACGCCTTCGGCGCATTGCGTCATCCGCTCATGCTCGGCCTCGCTGTCTTCGGGCGCCACGATGCTGACCAGTTCGACCTTTTCGAACTGGTGCTGG
>DFQH01000007.1:56955-400342 GCA_002377695.1 Citromicrobium sp. UBA3494
TCGACCTTTTCGAACTGGTGCTGGCGGATGAAACCGCGCGTATCCTTGCCCGCCGCGCCCGCTTCGGAGCGGAAGCACTGGGTCAGCGCGGTCATCCGCAGCGGCAGGAACTGTTCCTCCACGATCTTGCCGCGCACCGCGTTGGTCAGGCTGACCTCGGCGGTGGGGATCAGCCAGCGGCCGTCGGTGGTATGGAACAGGTCGTCTGCGAACTTGGGCAACTGCCCGGTGCCGAACACCGCGTCGTCGCGCACCAGCAGCGGCGGATTGCATTCCATGTAGCCGTTTTCGACCGTCTGCCGGTCGAGCATGAACTGGCCGAGCGCCCGGTGCAGTCGCGCGATGCCGCCGCGCAGGAAGGTGAAGCGCGCGCCCGCAATGTCCGCGCCGATCTCGAAATCGAGGCCCAGCATCGGCCCGATATCGGCGTGTTCGCGCGGCTGGAAATCGAAGTCGCGTTTCTCGCCCCAGGTGGCAAGCTCGACATTCTCGTCTTCGCCCGCCCCATCGGGCACATCCTCGGCGGGGATATTGGGAATGCCTGCCAGCAGTTCGTCAAGCTCGGCGCCGATTACACGCGCCTGCTCTTCGAGCTGGGGGAGGGTGGTCGCCTTGAGGTCGCCCACCTCGGCCTTCAGCCGGTCGGCTTCTTCCGTGTCGCCCTTGCCCATCGCCTGTCCGATCGCTTTCGAGGCGGCGTTGCGGCGGTTCTGCGCTTCCTGAAGCTGGGTCAGCACCGCGCGTCGGCGGCTGTCCAGGTCCAGTATCCTGGCGGAGACGGGCTCTGCCCCCCGGCGGGCGAGCCCCGCATCGAAGGCTTCGGGCTGGCTGCGGATGATGGCGATATCGTGCATGCGTGCGCCTATGGCGAGCGTGCGTTTGCTTGGCCAGTATCAAGTTTCGGTTCGGCGGCGGGAATGTGCATCCGCGCGATGGCCCGCTGGGCACAAAGGCCGCAATGGATCGTTCGTTGCGATCAGGGAAGTGGCGAAGAGGCGAGATGCAGGTTCAGCAGGAAACGATTCAGGGCCCCCCTCGGCGCACGCCATTTATCGATATATTGAACCGGGCCATCGGCCTGGGGCAGAAGGTTGGAGCAGTGGCGAACTCCCGGCTGGAAAAGGCCGCCCTGATGGATGCCGCCGCAGCGCGAACCGGTCTGTCCGACTTCGGCGACCCCTGGTTCGAACAGCCCTTTTCCGTTCTTCTCGAATCGCTGCGCGAGGAGGCAAAGCTCAATACCGCGGGCGAACTCGCCGCGCGGCTGCAGTTCGGCAAGGTGCTGCGCGACCGGCTGACCGCGATGGAATGGTTCAAACGCCACCCCGAGATACTCGAACGCCGGATCATGCGCCCGGTGGTGATCGTGGGCCCGATGCGTTCGGGCACCACCCGGCTTCACCGTTTGCTGGCGAGCGATCATCGCTTCAGCCACATGCGCAGTTTCGAGACCATCTCACCCGTTCCGCGCCTCGATTTCGAAGAGGTTCTGGCAGGCAGAAAACGCGATTTCCGCCCGACGCTGGCCAAGCGGATCATGCGGGTGGCGCGGCTGGCCAATCCGCGTACGCTTTCCATCCATCCGACCGGCCCTTTCGAAGCGGAAGAGGAGCTCGGCCTGCTAGTGAACTCGATGTACGGGATGAAGCACGAGGCGCAGTGGCGCGTGCCCACCTATGGCCGCTGGTGCGAACGGATCGATGCAACCCCCGCCTATCGCCATCTCGCGGACCTGCTGCGGCTGGTCGGCTGGTCCCAGCAGGCGAGCGAGCTCAAGCCTTGGGTCCTCAAGACGCCTCAGCATGCGCTGGACCTGCCCGCGCTGCTCAACGTCTTTCCCGATGCGCGCATCATCTATACGCACCGCGATCCCAGGAAGGTCGTGGGCAGTGCGGCTTCGCTGGCCTGGAACCAGACCGCGATCCATTCCGATGACGTCACGCCTCACGATGTAGGGCAGGAATGGCTGCGCAAGAGCGCGCTTCAGCTCGAACGGATGACGGCAGCGCGCGCGCTGGTGCCGGCGGACCGGCGGATCGATGTCGGGTTCGATGAAATGGACCGGGACTGGGAAGGCACGATGCGCCGCATTTACGGCTTCCTCGATCTCGATCTTGCGCCTGCCCTGCCGGCGATGCGGCAGTATCAGGATCGTGCGTGCCGGGTGGCTCGCGAGCCGCATTCCTACAGCCTGTCACAATTCGGCCTGTCGGAGAGCGAGGTCCGCACTCGTTTCGCCGCATACACGGCTCGCTTCGACGTTGCCGAGAGCGATCCTGGCGTTCCGTCCGTCGCTGGCCGCGTTTCCTCTATTGCCGCGCGCTGACCGTCCGCGACTCCGCAGGCTTTCTCCGATTTCGTTAACAAGACGAACTTGTCAGCGGCCGTTCAGGCTCGGCTGCAGGCGCGAAAATGGCATAATATTGCCACAGGGTTCGTACTGCTTTGCGCTTGTAACCCAGCCGTCACAGCGCGGCCCCGAAAGTGTCACCGGCCATCCCTAGCTCCCCTTCTGCGATCACAATTCGCGCCCGTATGTTCGATTCTTCGGTTTTTGAGGGGACCGCTCGCTGTGAAAAATCTTCAACGCACGCTCATTATCGGCTGCAGCGCACTGGCACTTGCCGGCTGCGGAGCAGACGAAATCGTTTCGCCCGGTACGGGCGGCAACGTCACCATCAACAACCCCGCGCCGCCGCCTCCGCCGCCGCCGCCGCCGACCACCGGGCAGATTACGCCGGCCAGCTCCTGCCCCAGCATCACCAACCCCACCGGGCTGAACGATCTCGGCACGATCACCGGCCCGACCGGCACCTATCGCCGCTGCCGCCTGCCTGCGACCTTCACGGTTTCGTCCACGCTGCCGCAGGTCGATGGCCTGGTCTACGAACTGAACGGTCAGACCGATGTCGGGACCGACCAGGGCTTCTCGTCCACGGGCACGGACGTCGTGCTGACGATCGAGCCAGGCGCGCTGATCTTCGCGTCGGGCAACGACTTCCTCAACGTGAACCGCGGCAACCAGCTGGTCGCCAACGGCACGGCCAGCGACCCGATCATCTTCACCAGCCGCCAGAACATCGAAGGTTCGGTAAGCGCCGATTCCTCGGGCCAGTGGGGCGGCATCATCCTTTCCGGCCGTGCGCCGGTCACCGACTGCTTCGTGGGTAGCGAAGCGGCCAATACCTGCCAGCGCCGCGTGGAAGGCGCGACCAACCAGATCCTGTACGGCGGCACGCAGACCGGCGACAGCTCGGGCTCGCTGACCTTCGTCCAGATCCGTTTCTCGGGCTTTGCCCTTTCGAATGGTGACGAACTCCAGTCGCTCACCACGGGTGGCGTCGGTTCGGGCACCACGCTCGAGAACATCATGACCTACAACAGCTCCGACGATGGTGCCGAATTCTTCGGTGGCAACGTCAATGGCCGCCGGTTCATCATGGTCGGTGCGGAAGACGACTCGCTCGACACCGATACCGGTGTGAAGGCGTTCTTCGACCAGCTGCTGGTCGTGCAGCGTTCCACCGCGTCGGACACCGTGATCGAGCAGGATTCGGACGGCAACGAAGAATCCTCGCCGCGCACGAACACCCGCATCAACAACGCCACCTTCGTCGTGAACAGCGCCACTGGCGATCGCGGCATCCGCATCCGCGGGTCGAGCGACTTTTCGCTCTTCAACTCGCTGATCTGGGATCAGGGCGGCAGCACGCCTTGCCTGAACATTCAGGGGCCGTCGCTCAATCGCGCCGCTGGGGCGAACGACGAATCCGGTCCGGCGGTGTTCAACTCGGTTGCGCTCGACTGCGCCACCGCCTTCCGTGACGGCGGCGGCAATACTGCGGCCGAGGTCGAAACGCGGTTCAATGCCGGTACCGGCAACGATGCCAGCTTCACGAACACGCTGCAGCGCCTCACCGGGATCACCACCGGGGCGCCCTTCATCAACGGGACGAACGAGAACGGCTACACGCCTATCTTCGATGCCAATGCCGTCTCCAGCTTCTTCTCGACCCGCGCCTATATCGGCGCGGTGCCGAGCGAAGCGGCGAACTGGGCCGAAGGCTGGACCTGTAACTCGGCCGTCGTGACCCTCGGCACGAACAACTCGGGCAGCTGTAGCTCGCTCCCCGTCAGCTGATCGGGTGACTTTCCGGGGTGTCCGGCGCTCGTGCCGGGCACCCCGTTTTCCAGTTCGAGAGATGCGCCGGCGCGCCGCGCCGGACGTGCCCAGTTTTACAGACCTTAAGCATGAGGGGGTCTCATACCATGTCCACCGGTAAGCAGTTGGCAGGGCTGCTCTTGCTCTCCACCGCGCTCACCTATCCGGGTGTCGCTTTCGCACAAGATACAGGCAACGCGGCCGCTCAGCCGGCTACGGATACGCCTGTCGAAGAGCCGATCGATCCCGAGGGCACGGTGCAGGACGACACCGCCCAAGACGAGGTCGACATCTCCGTTCCCGGTGGCAACATCATCACCGTCACCGGTGTTCGCGGTCCGCGCGACGTCACGCGCAGTTCTTCCCAGGTGGTCTCGGTACTCAGCAGCGAAGATATCGCGCGTACCGGTGAAGGCGACATCGCGGGCGCGCTGAGCCGCGTGACCGGCCTTTCCAACACAGGCGATGGGCGCGTTTTCGTGCGCGGCCTTGGCGATCGCTATTCGCTGGCCCTGCTCAACGGCCTGCCTCTACCATCGCCCGAGCCGCTGAGCCGGGTGGTGCCGCTCGACATCTTCCCGACCGACATCATCGCTTCCTCGCTGGTGCAGAAGAGCTATTCGGCCAACTTCCCCGGCGAATTCGGTGGCGGGGTAATCAACCTGACCACGATAGCCGTTCCCGACGAGAGCTTCATCAAGCTGAGTTTCGGTATCAGCGGCGATACCGAGACCACCTTCGAGAACGGGCTGCTGTATTATGGCAGCGATTACGACTGGTTCGGTTTCGACACTGGTCGCCGGGATGCCGTCGGTGCGCTTGCCACCTATCTCGACGGCTCGACCGAACTGGAAGAGCTGAGCCTGACAGAGCGCCAGCAGGTTGCCGGTGCGCTGGTGAAACCCAACCTCATCGTGACACAGAAAGCCGATCACCTGCGCCCGAATTTTTCCGGCGGGCTCACGGCAGGCACCAGCTTTTTCATCGGTGACGATGCCGAGCTGGGAATCGTCGCGACGGCCAACCTGAGCAATTCGCTGCGCAACCGGAACGTCACCAACCAGACCCCGGTCAGGCAGGCCCAGGTAACGCCTGCGGACGATTTCCGCCGCTTCGTGACTGACAACCGCATGCTGGCGAACGGGCTTCTCGGCTTCGCGCTCGAATTCGGGGAACAGAAGGTCCGGTGGACCAACCTTTATATCCGCGACACGCTGAAGCAGGCCTCGCTCAATCAGGGCCGGATCATCGTCGGCTCGGGCAATGATGGTTTCGACGAGATCGTGCAGCAGAACGCCTGGTTCGAACGCCAGCTGATCGATACGCAGCTCGTCGGCGAATTCCTGTTCGGCGATCTCGGCCTCGATGTGCGGGCAGGCTATGCCCAGACCGATCGCGAGAGCCCCTACGAATACCGTTTCACTTACGTGCGCACGAACAACCCGAACCAGCCTTTCGGGAACTTCTTCATCAACCCGCTGGACAACAACCTGCCGGGCGGTGAAGCCAATGTCGCGTTCTCCGACCTGACAGAGAAGGTCTACTACGCCGGGGCCGACCTCACCGTTCCCGTGACCGATGCATTCTCGATCACGGCGGGTGCAGCCTATACCGATACGCAGCGTTATTCGGAGCGGCGTGAGTTCGCCTTCGATGCGCCCAGCAACTTCCCCGATGGCGTCGCGCTTCTGCGGCCCGACCTGCTGATCTCGCCCACCATCATCGAGGCATCGAACGTTCCCGGCTTCGCGTCGCCCGGCGTGGCGTCGCCGATCGACCTGATCGAACGGACCGAGGATACCCCGGCCTTCGATGCGCAGCTCGAAGTGCTTGCAGGCTACGTGAAGGGCAATCTCTCCCTGATCAACGGGCTTACCGTGGATGCGGGTGTTCGTTACGAGGACGGCAAGCAGAACGTTTCGCCGCGGCAGGTCTTCGCCAACCAGCCGAACCTCAACGCCTTCACCAATATCGAGAATGATTACTGGCTGCCCGCAGCCACGATCACCTATCAGTTCGATAATGGCCTTCAGCTTCGGGCGAGTGCATCCAAGACGGTCGCCCGGCCGCAGTTCCGCGAGCTGCTGCTGCAATCCTACACCGACCCCGAAAGCCTGCGTTCGTTCAGCGGTAACCCCGCTCTGAAGGACAGCACGCTGTTCAATGCAGAGGCACGAGCGGAATACTACTTCGGCCAGAACAGCCGCGTATCGCTTGCCGGGTTCTACAAGGAAATCGACAACCCGATCGAAACCTTCTCGCAGTTCACGGACAACACCCAGTCGAGCAGCTTCGCCAACGCGCCCAAGGCGCAGCTCTACGGCGCCGAGGCGGAACTGGTGTGGAACTACGATCTCTACGACCTGGGTGGTTTCTTCGAGACCAAGCGGGCGCTGTTCATCGCCAACTACACCTACACCCAGTCCCAACTTCAGGTGGAAGCGGGCGACGTCACGCTGATCCCGACCACCAACGCCGCGCCGACGCAGGTCGCCGCGACGGACCTTTTCCGTGACGGCGATCCGCTGACCGGGCAGTCCGACCATCTGCTGAATCTCCAGATCGGTCTCGAGGATATGGACAAGCTCAGCCAGGTGACCCTGCTGCTGTCCTACGCCAGCGACCGGGTGACCAGCCGCCTGGGGATCAATGCCGGCGGTTTGCCGGACGAGATCGCGCGTCCCGGCGCCCGGCTCGACTTCGTGGTCCGGCAGGGCATCGATCTTGGCGGGGTGCCGCTCGAGCTCAAGTTCGAAGCGCGCAACCTTACCGGCACCGACAATCTCGAATTTATCGAGAACGATACCGGTCGCGTCGACACCAACACTTACGACATCGGCCAGTCCTTCGCCCTGTCGCTCACGGCCGAATTCTAGAACCGGCTGCGCCCGCTTGGCGGCGCCAAACGAGGGCCTGCGGCATCGCGCCGCGGGCCCTTTTTCGTGGCCACGCATTGGGCGGGGCGGGGGGCGACGCGGTCTCGGCGTCGCGCAGCGCGCTTTCAGCCGATGTCAGGTTTCGAGATCGAAGACGTAGCCCTGCGCGCGCACGGTGCGGATCGGATCGGGCGCGCCGACCGCGCGCAGGGCGCGGCGCAGGCGCCCGATCCACACGTCGACCGTGCGTTCGTCTATCGGCGGGTCGAGCTTGCCCAGCCCCGCGATGATCTTGCGCCGGGAGCTGATCTGCCCGCGTTCGGAAACGAGATATCGCAGCAGGCGAAATTCGTTCGGGCTGAGCGTCAGCGCCATGCCGTTCCAGCGGGCTTGCTGTGCCGCCGGGAGGATTTCCAGCAGGCCGTATCTCTCGCGTTCGGGCAGCCGCCGGATTCCACGCTGCGATTGCAGCTTCAGGATCCGGTCGAGTACCGAGTTGCGGTCCACCGGGCCGAGAACATAGTCATCCGCGCCTGCCTGGATGGCGCGGCGGCGGTCCTCGTCGCTGTCGCGTTCGAGGATGATGGTGATATGCGCGTCGCCCAGCCTGTCGTCGGCCCGCAGGCGGCGGATCATCTCCAGGCCCGAGATATCGGGCATGATCCAGTCTACGAAGATCCATGTTGGTCCGTCGACCAGCTTCTCAGGCCCGTGGGGGCCAATGGTCTGGAAGTCCAGCAGCCGATCTTCGCCCCCGCCGGGGGTGCCCCCTTCGAGGGAGCCGGTCAGCAGGATATTCACCTTGCGCATGGCGTTTGCGAGCCTCGTTGTCGCGCGCAGAGGTGCCGTGCGTGTGTGACTGGTTTGTGACGCTGCCGCGTGGCGCGGCACGTTTGACGGCCTCAGACCGTCCTTGGACCCTCGGGGTTGGAAACTCCTAGCGCCCGCGAAGCACTACGACGCAGCATAGAGTGCGCGCCTGGAGGCGCCGCAGGCTCCTGGTGCGTTCAGTCCGGCGATCGCAGCCACGCGGCCAGCGTGTTGTCGGCGGCCGCTTCGCCATGGTGGCGCGGGGCGGCGCGGGCCTGGAGATAGCCGCGACCTTTCTCGCCGAGCCAGGCAGGATAGGCTTTCCAGCGACGGATATCGTCGATCCCGGTGCCCGCGCGCAGGGCCAGCGTGCGGGGATCGGGCACCAGCGCGCGTCTGGCGGCGGCGGCGAGGCCCGTGCCCCGGGCCACCGCCGCCCGGTATCGGCGCTGTTCCCGGCTCGCCATATCCTGTGTCACCAGCAGGGCAGCATGGTCGAGCAGCGCGGGGGGAGGGCGATGGGTGCGCAGCAGGTCCAGCTGCGGCAAGGCGATCTTCGCATGCCGCTCGACCAGGGCCAGGACCAGCGCCGCCGAACGCTCCAACCCCAGCCGCCTGCACCATTCTTCGAACTCGGCCCAGTCGGGCGGCAGGCGCTCGATCAGCCGGGCCATGTCGGCAAGCAGAAGCGGGCCATTATCGAACAGATGGTGAAGCGTGCCGTGCGCGACCACGCTGAGCATCAGGGGGAGGGGAGCCGATCCCGGCACAGGCCTGTCGCCCACCGTCATCGGCTGCGATGTGGCAATCAGCAGATCGGCGAGCACGCGTGCGCCGTCCCAATCTTGCGGGGCCAGGGTATGGTGCACCTCGATTGCGAAACCGCCGCCCGGCGCCACCAGCGGCGCGAGATGATGGCGATCCTCCAGCCCGTCGCCCCGCGCCCAGGCCGGGGCCGCGCATCCGGTCCCTTCCAGAAGGGCCTGCGCCTCCAGCGCACGATTTGCCGGCACCAGCAGGTCGAGATCGCGGCGCGGGCGCAGCGCGGGTTCGTGGTAGGCCATCTCGGCCAGCGTCCCGCCCTTCAGTACGACGAAGTCCATGGCGCTCTCTTCCAGCACCGCCGCCATCTGCCGCAGAAACGCCTGCTGTCGCAGATGGGTGAAGCCCCAGCGCCGCCGGTCAGCTCGCCAATCCTCCATCAGCGGCGCGGGAACCGGCCACTCATGCGCCACGGCATGGTGCGCCAGCAGCGGGCGCAGGCGGTGGTCCTTCGCGCAGGTCGCGATCCAGGTCCAGTCGCCGTCTTCCAGCGCGCCCAGCGTTTCGGGCGCAACGCTCGCAGGGGACAAGAGCATCGCCAGAAGGAGGTCGCTTCGCGCCATCATGTCGATACCCCTCCCTTGCCGCACACGAATGCCCTAGTTTCGGCGGGACTATCTCTTTTCGCCTGCCGTGCAAGGCATTGCGGGGATTTCAACAGGGTTCTCAGCGACGTAATTGAAATGGCGTATTGCCGTTCCGAACAAATGACCGCAAGGCGGCACAAATGTCCGCAGCGCATCACGCCTATCGCCAGTTCGACCTGACCTTCGTCAGCGATCTTGCGCTGCCAGAGATGTCGGGCGGTGCCGAACCTACCGGAAAAGAGGCTGCCGACGTCGTGATAGAACGCGGGTCGGTGCCTGCCGACGGCGCGCAGATCGGGCCGCAGATCGGCCCGTTCAGCCATGCGGTTGCCCAGGTCCTGTGGCTCCGGGTTCCGGGTGTGGCACGTTTCCTGATCGAGAATGGCACCCGGATAGTCTACGATCCCGAACCGGGCATCGACGAGGACAGCATCCGCGTCTTCCTGCTCGGATCGTGTGTGGGAACGCTGCTGCTGCAACGCGGGCAATTCGTACTCCACGGCAATGCCTTCGCCATGGGAGACGGCTGCGTGGTGTGTGTGGGGCCTTCGGGCGCCGGCAAGTCCACGCTGGCGGCGCGCATGATGCAGCGCGGCCACGCGATCATCGCCGACGATGTGTGCCCGGTCGACGAACAGGGCCGTGCGGTGCCGGGCATGGCGCGCATGAAGCTGTGGCAGGATAGCGCCGACGTGCTGGGGATCGACACCGTATCGCTGCGCCGCATTCGCCCCGATCTGCAGAAGTTCGATCTTCCGATTGCCGCTTCGGCGCGCGCGGGCCGTCTGCCGATCCGGGCGATCTACATCCTTTCGCCCTGGAACCGCGAGGGCGCTTTCGCGGTGGAAGATCTAAGCGGTCTCGCCAGATTTCAGGCGCTGCGCGACAACACCTATCGCTTCCGCTTCGTGAAAGGGATGATGCTGGGGGCGAGCCATTTGAAGCAATGCGGTGCCCTGGCCGAACGCGTGCCCGTCGCGCAACTGCATCGGCCCCGGCAGGGCTTCGACATCGACGGACTGGTCGATTGCATCCAGGCCGATCTAGCGCGGCGGATGGACGAGGCGGAGCGAAAGGCTGCGTCGTGAGCGGTCGCTTGTTCTGGCTGGCGTCCTATCCCAAGTCCGGCAACACCTGGTTCCGCGCCTTCCTGCGCAATCTGGAGTGCGGCGCGAAGCAGCCTGCCTCGATCAACGATCTGGGGGCAACCTCGCTCGCCGCCGGACGCGCAGGGATGGACGAGCTGCTGGGCTTCGACACGGCGGACCTGTCTTGCGGCGAGACCGAGAATCTGCGCCCGGCGATCGATCGGTTCGTCAGTTCGCGGCTCGAGCGCCCCGTCTATCGCAAGATCCACGATGCCTGCCACCGGATCGATGCCGGAGACTGGCTGATCGATTCGGAGGCGAGCGCCGGCGCGCTCTACCTGATCCGCAATCCCCTCGATGTGGCGATCTCCTATGCCCATCATGCGGCGGGATCGATCGACGAGGCGATCGCTTCCATGGCCGATCCCGACCATCGGTTGGCCCGCGCTGAAGAGGGCGGTGGGGCCAAACCGCAGGTCGAGCAGCGCCTGCTCACCTGGTCGGACCATGTGTCGAGCTGGGTCGACCAGCAACGCATCCCGGTGATGGTGCTGCGGTACGAGGACATGGCCACGCAAGGGGCGGAGGCTTTCGCCAGGGCCGCCCATTTCCTGGGTCTTGGCGTGGAACGGGAAGAAATCGAGCGGGCGGTGGAATTCTCCTCCTTCGCAACGCTTCGCAGGCAGGAGGAGAAAGAGCCGTTTCGTGAACGCGCGCAGGGCAGCCCCAGCTTCTTTCGCAAGGGCGCGATCGGCGATTGGCAAACCGGATTGACCGGTGCACAAATCGCCCGGATCGTGGCAACCCACCGTCAGGTGATGCAGCGCTTCGGGTATTGCGATGCGGCGGGCGTGCCGCAGGTCATGTGATGGAAAGAGGGACAGTCGTGATCACGGCGGATACGGTTCTGCGGCGAAAGCCCGATCTGGTGGCAAGCGATATGGGCGGCGAAACCGTCATGCTCGATATCGATAGCGGTCGCTATTTCGGCCTGTCCGGGGTGGGCCCCCATCTGTGGGACGCACTGGCAAGGGATACGCGCGTGGACGCGCTGGTCGCCAGCGTGCGCGAGCAGTTCGACGCTGCGCCGGACGAGGATGTCGAACACGACGTGATGGAGTTCCTGAATCGCCTGGTCGACAAGGGGCTGGTGCGGGTCGTGGGCTAGAAATGGGCTGGGCGGCGACCTTTCGACGCAAATGGCGCGCCTTCGGGTCCTATCCCGTGCGCACGCAGGCACTGGTGCCGGTGGTGATCCTCCTCCTCGCGCTGGCAAGGCTTGCGATTCTGACGCTCCCGTTTCGTTTCTACGCGCCCGTGCTCGGGCGGCGCGAGGCAGCGTCGGGCGATTGGCGAATGACGCAATCGAGCGATGATCGTCGCAGCGCTGCACGGATAGAAGCGATCCGATCGGCGATCCGGGCCAGCGCGCGGCTGGTGCCGTGGAATGCGGTCTGCCTGCCGCAGGCGCTGGTCGCTGCGGCACTGCTGCGTGTGTCCGGCATCGGCTACTCGGTGCATCTCGGCGTTGCTCGCGGGCCAATCGACGGGAGCGGGAACGACCACTCGGAAGAGGGCCAGTCGAAGCTGAATGCGCATGCCTGGTGCGTGGCGGGAGGCGGCGTGGTGACAGGGCCCGGCGCGCTCGACCGCTTTGCCCGGGTCGCGCAATTCGTACACGATCCTTCCCGGTCCGCGCGCTGATGTTCGCCGGAGTGATTGCGCGGCGCGGCGGCGATCCGCGCGACCGGGCGACGGCGGCGCAACTGCTCGCGGCGATCGACCCGTTCGAACAGGCAGATCGGCGCGGGGAATGGCAGTCGGGCGGCGCGCTGCTGGTGCAGGCGTCGATCTGGAACACGCCCGAATCGCAAAGCGCGCCTGCCCCTGCGATCTGTGAGGAGACCGGACGCGTACTGGTGGGGTGGATCCGGCTCGACAATCGGCGCGAGCTTCTTGCGCTGCTGAGCGGTCAGAACGGCTCCCCAATGGACGATGCGGCGTTGGTTCTTGCAGCGCACCGCGCCTGGGGAGATGCGTGCGCCGAGCGGCTGGAGGGCGACTTCGCCTTCGCGATCCATGATCCGGCAAGTGGCAAGATGTTCTGCGCGCGCGATGCGCTTGGCGCAAAGCCGTTCTTCTATCACCTTTCGCACGATCTCTTCGTCTTCGCGTCGAGCGCGGCAGTGTTTCCGATCCTGCGCGGGTTCAATGCCGCGCCTTCGCGCGAATGGCTCGCCAGGTTTCTGATCGGTGAATCGGCCGACCCGGTGAAGAGTGCGTTCGCCAATGTCCTGAAGCTGCCTCCTGCACATATCCTGTCGGTTACGCGTGAAGGCCTGGCCGAACCGCACCGCCACTTCGCCTTCGCCGACACCGCCCCGCGTGCCGACCGGCGCGAGGAAGCGCATGTCTCTGCCTATCGCGATGCCTTTCACCGCGCGGTGGAGGTGCGGTTGCGCAGCGCTTTTCCGCTGGCGGTAGAGAATTCCGGCGGCATCGACAGCGCCACGATCATTGGGCACGCGGTCCGTGTCCTGCCCGGCGGGGGCCGCGATTTCGCCGCCTTCAGTCTGTGCCATATGGAACGCGAGGCAGCGCCGATCCTGGATGTCGCCATGCATTGCGGGATCAGGAACAATTATGTCCTGACGCGGCCGGATTATTACCCGTCGCTGGATGCGCAGGCGCGTGCGATTGCGGTCATGGGCTATCCGGCGGAGCATGGTCACGCGCTGCTCCACACCCCCTTTCTGGAGCGTTGCGCCCAGGCAGGCATCCGAACGATGCTGTCGGGTTTCGGCGGGGACGAGGTGGTGACCGCGCAGGCGGAATTTCTGGCGCGCGAACTGCTGCTCGATCGGCGCTTCGGAGCGCTGGTGAACATGATGCCGGGGCCGCTTCCCATGCGCCTCGCGCGCGCGGCGAAGCGGATACGCACCGGCGCGCTCGACGGCAGCGTCGCGGGGAGCAACATTGTTAGCCCCCGGCTCGTCCGCACGCTTCTGAAGCGCGAGGTGGTCGAGGATCTGGGACTCGCAGGATTCCAAGGGAGGAAGGCCCGCGCATTCAGAGAGGCGCGCACTCTGGGCGAACATCTGATTGCCAAGCCCGCATTCTCGCAGGCCCTTACCGGAAGGCTCGAAGGGTGCACCCTTATGGCCGCGAGCTACGGCGTCGAATACCGCTGGCCGATGCTCGACCGGCAGCTGATCGAACGCTACCTCGCGACACCCTCGATCGAGAAGCGCTATCGCCAGTGGGGGCGGTATCTTCACCGCCGGGCGTGCGATGGAACCGTTCCGGATGCGATTCTCTGGAAGGAGACGAAAGATCTGGGCGCAATCCCTCATCTGGCCCGCGACTGGAAATTCGAGCCGCTGGACCACGCCGATCTGCCTGACAGCATCAGGGACGTGGTCGATCGCGACGCATTGGTCCGGCAGGAAAGAAAACTGGCGGCCGCCGCAAGCGATCCGGAACTCTGGAACGCCTCGCGCGCGGAGCGCAACAATCTGCGCGCTTTGGCTACGCTGAACGCCTGGCTGTAAGTTCCGGTTCGGTACGATCGTGCGCGCAACGCCCTGAACCTGACTGGAGAATTACCGTTGAGAGTGCGGAAACCAATTGTACGTTCTGATTGTCCGGAGTAACAAGAGAGCCTTCAACCGCACGAGGGATGTTTGATGATGACCCATAATACGAAGACCGAGTCGGTACCTGCTGAGAATGCGAAGCCGAAATATCTGCGGCCCGAAATGACCGAACTGGATGTCGGTGAGACTGCGGTTGGCGTCGTTGTCGGCACCCCTGAGAATGTCAGCTATATCAGCTGATCCCTTTGCATTAGCGCGCGGTAGAAGGTGCGATTGAGACCTTCAATGCGGCGCCATCCAAGAAGCAGATATCCAAAAGGGCCGGACGCGAGTTCGGCCTTTTTACTTTGTGCGAATGATCGAGATTTCGGAGTGGCGCACCGGGAGGGCAGGTGGCTGGCGCGATCACCTCCGATCAGCAGGCCTGCCTTCGCGATCCCCGGGACAATGGTTGCGGCAGGACCGCCACACGACCGAAGCCGTGTGGCGGATGACCCGTCAATTGCGCGAGGGGAAAATCCCTTCCAGCGCGATGATGTAGTTGAGGCCGGTATAGGGATTGCGGGTGCTGAAGGGCTGGTTGCCGCCCGTCTGTCCGATCGATCCGGGCGCCATGGTGCGGTCCTCCGCCGGGTTGGGATCGGCATAGATCGCAGTTCCCGGAGCCGTCAGAGCCAGCATCGTTCCCTGTGGGGTTTGCTTGTTTGCTGCGGCGAGTTCGCCATGCATCGTGTGATTATGCTGTGGCATCTCGTTGACCGTGAGGGTGTGGGACTGGGTGCCAGCCTTCTCGCCCAGGTTGAACGTCCCCAGACCCGGGGCATTGCCCACGCCCACAGGCACGCGGCCGCGCAAGTCGGGCAGCGCGAAGGTCGTCTGGCCATTGCCGCCATAGGTCGTGCCCAGGATCGCATACAACGCCTGATTGCTCGCGATATTCAGCAGCTGGCCCTGGCAGTATGCCCATCCGCGCGGCGCGAAATTGCCGGCAAACAGGATGATCGTTCCGATAAGTGGTTCCACGTAATGTCCTCCCCAAGGTTGATAGGAATCATCGGACTGTAAAAACTGCAGTATTGCTACGGTTTTTAGGTCCGATGCGAACCTTTACTACGGCTCGGAGGAATCGCACGCAATATTTGCGGGCGGAAGCCGTGGGGGGTCTTTGGGGCAACCGGCATCGTCAAGTACGGCGCCTGCCCCATGGCAGGCCGGTGGCCCGATGCTCGCTTGCAGGAGAGCGCGGTATTGGGACTCGGTAATCCCTGGCGAATATCGAGCAGTGGCGGCTCTTGCGGAAGGGCCTGATCCGAAACTGCGCGTCCTGCGGATTGCCCGTAGCCGGTCGCTCAAGCCCGGCCGGAAGTGCGGGCCATCTCTTCCAAATCATTGAAAAAATGGTGGGCGCGGCAAGGATTGAACTTGCGACCCCACCCGTGTGAAGGGTGTGCTCTACCACTGAGCTACGCGCCCGGCTCACCGTTACCGATAATCGCATGGGCCGAAAAAGGCATGGGATCGGAACGGGCCGAGGGGCGCCTTTGCCAATCCTGTCGCTTCAGCGCAAGCGCTTTAATCGGCCAGACCGGCAACCCGGCAGTCTGCCCGTGTTACCCGGCAGCCAGACGCATGAGCGTGGTCAGCCAGTTGCCCTGGCCCGGCCCGGCAACGGAGCGCCGCACCGCGGTCTTGGGTTCCGGACAGCCGAGGCAATACACGCTCATCCCGGGGCGTTCCATCAGGCGTTCCATGTCGTGCGCAATGCGCCCGGGGGTCTGCGCCTGCTGGCGCGCGACCAGGGCGAACAGGTCGCCGCCCGAGCGCTGCGTGTCGCCGCCCAGCATCTGGGCCAGCAGTGTCTGGAACTCGTCGGCACCGCCGCCCAGGAAAGCGGCATGCCAGTCGCCGTCTTCCAGTTCGGCCTGCTCGGCCACCCAGGCGAGGGCGGCGTCGAGATCGCCGAACTGGTCGACCAAGCCGTTCTGGCGGGCGGTGCCGCCATCCCAGACGCGGCCCTGGCCGATGGCGTCGATCTGCGCGGTGCTCTTCCCGCGCGATTTGGCAACGATCCGCAGGAACCGATCATACCCGTTTTCGATCGAGGCCTGCAGAATCTGCTCGGTCTCCGGATTGAAACCGGCGATGAAATCGGGCTGCCCCGATAGCGGCGTGGTGGTAACGCCATCCGCGCTCACGCCCCAGTCGTCCGCCAGCCGTTCGAATGTCGGCAGGACGGCGAAGATGCCGATGGAGCCGGTGATCGTTTCGGGCTCGGCAAAGATGCGGTCGGCTGGGGTGGAGACCCAGTAGCCGCCGCTGGCCGCAACATTCGCCATGCTGACCGCAACCGGAATGTCCATCGCCTTGTGCCGCAGGATCGCCTCGCGGATCGCTTCGGACGCCAGCACCGATCCACCGGGCGAATCCACCCGCACGACCAGGCCCTTCAGGTCGTCGTCCAGCGCATCGTCGAGCAGCTTGGCGATCCGGTCGCCCCCGGCGGTGCCGGGCCCGGCGTCCCCGTCCACGATTTCGCCCGCGATGGTGACGACGCCGATCGCATCGCCGCTGTCATCGAAGGGATTGTCGTCCAGCCAGGCCCCGAGCTCGGTGCTGGCGAAGGCGCCGGGCGCCTTGTCGCCCGGATCTTCGCCCGCGATTTCCGCCACGCGCTCCCCGAAGGCGGTCCAGCTGCCCAGCTTGTCGACGATGCCCGCATCCAGCGCGGCCTCGGCAATGTCGCCGTCGGCGGACTGCACCCATTGCGCCGGGGTCTGTGCCACACGCTCGATATCGATCTCGGGTCGCGCCTTCTTCACGCGCGCCTGCCATTCGCTCCACAGCTCGCCGTAGAGCGCCTGCGCGTTTTCGCGTGCGGGCTCCGACATCGAATTGCCGAGATAGGGTTCCACCGCGGACTTGTAGGTGCCCACCTTGAACACGCGCGCGTTAACGCCGAGCTTGTCGAGCAATTCGCCGTAATACAGACGGTTGCCCCCCGTCCCGGCGATCACCGCGCCGCCCAGCGGATCGAGCCAGACTTCGCTCGCGTGGGCAGCCAGCCGGATGCTGTCGTCCGTGTAGGCGGTGCCATAGACCAGCACGGGCTTTTCGGCGGCCGTCACCTTGTCCATCGCCGCGCCGACTTCGCGCAGGTGAACGGCGCCCGCGCCCAGAAATTCGCGCAGGTCAAGAACGACGGCCTTGATCCGGTCGTCTTCCGCTGCGGTTTCGAGCGCGTGGATCACGTCCTGCACATCATGCTCGCCAGTGGGCGCTTCTCCGGAGAAAAGGACGGCGAAGGGATCGAGAGGGGCGGGCTCTTCCACGATGAAGCCGTCGAGGTTCATCAGCAGCGCACCTTCCTTGATCGCGGCGGCATTGGGCCGTGCGGTCAGGATCGCGAACAGCAGCGCGAAGAACAGCAGCAGGAACACCAGCGACAGGCCGTCCTTGATCGCGACCAGCAGTTTCCAGACGTTCTTCGCAAATTCCATGAGGCCCGTTTCCCGTAGCTTTTAGCTTCCCATCCCTAAGGGCGCCGAAGGAATGTCGCCAGCCGAATGTGCTTGAGCGACCTACATGGCTCGACTAGTGGCATGGCCTCGATGGCTTCCGCAGGATCACCACCCGGCACGGGCTCCGGTCGCTTCCCCGCAGGGGGGCATGCATTTCCCCATCCCAGTCTGACCGGTATCGCCCAGCTGGAGCGGCACGAGATCCTGTACCTGCTGCACGAGGCGGAACAGTGGGTGGAGTTCAACCGCCAGCCGGACAAGCACTGCGACCTGCTGGCGGGGATGACGATCATCAACGCCTTCTTCGAAAATTCCACGCGTACGCTGCTGAGCTTCGAGATCGCGGGCAAGCGGCTGGGCGCGGACGTGGTCAACATGCATGCCGCGCAGTCCAGCGTGAAGAAGGGCGAGACCCTGCTCGACACCGCGATCACACTGAACGCGATGCGCGCCGATGCCATCGTGATCCGGCACGGCTCAAGCGGTGCGGTCGACCTGATCGACGGCAAGGTGGACTGCCCCGTGCTCAATGCTGGCGACGGCAGCCACGAACATCCCACGCAGGCGCTGCTCGATGCGCTCGCGCTGCGCCATGCGTTGGACGAGAGGGGCGAGGGAGCGGAGGATTTCACCGGCCTCGTCGTCACGATCTGCGGCGATATCGCGCATAGCCGCGTGGCGCGCTCCAACATCCTGTGTCTTCAGGCGCTGGGCGCGAGCGTGCGGGTCTGCGCGCCGCCCGCGCTGATGCCTGCGGGAATAGAGATGATGGGCGCGCGGCCCTATGTCGATTTCGATGCCGCGCTCGACGGTGCGGATGTCGTGATGATGCTGCGCCTTCAGGCCGAACGGATGAGCGGACAGTTCATCCCCTCGACCCGCGAATACCATCATCTCTACGGGCTGACGCAGCAACGGCTGCGCCGCGCCGCACCCGATGCGCTGGTGATGCATCCCGGCCCGATGAACCGGGGCGTGGAAATCGACAGCGATGTGGCCGACATGCTCGACCGCTCCATCATCACCCGGCAGGTGGAAATGGGCGTGGCCGTGCGCATGGCGTGCCTCGACGTGCTGACGCGCCGCGCGCGCCAGTTGCCCGGCTGGGAGACACCGCTGGGGCAGGGACAGTGGAAGTGAGGGGGCGGCGATGAAGCAGGCGCAGCCACTCACGATCGCCAACGGCAGGCTGGTCACGCCCGATGGCGTGCGCGATGGCGGTGTTCGTATCGTCGATGGCGCGATTGCCGCTATCGGCGATGATTTGGCGCAGGACGGCGACGAGACCTTCGATGCCAAGCGAGCGCTGATCGTGCCCGGCCTCGTCGATCTGGGCGTTTTCGCCATCGACAAGCCCGCGTTTCACTTCGGCGGCATCACCCGTGCGGCGCTGATGCCGGACCAGTCCCCGCCGCTCGATCTGCCGAGCCGCGTCAACTACATCGCCAAGAGCGGCAAGCCCGATCTGTGGGTCCATCCGCTCGCCGCCGCGACCCGCGGGCTCGGTGGGGAGGAGCTGGGCGAGGTCGCGCTGATGCGCGATGCCGGCGCGCGCGGCATCGCCACGGGGCGCAGCTGGATCGCCGATAGCGGCGTGATGCTGCGCGTGCTGCAATATGCCGCGATGCTCGATCTGGTGGTGGTTGCCCACGCCGAGGATAGCGGGCTGGCGGGCGATGCGGTGGCCACGGCGGGCGAGATGGCCACGCGGCTGGGCCTCCCCAGCGCCCCTGCCGAGGCAGAGGCGCTGGCCGTGGCCCGCGACATCGCGCTGGCAGAGATTGCCGGGGCGCGATTGCATTTCCGCCAGCTGACCACCGCCGCCGCGCTCGATCTGGTGCGCGGCGCGAAGGCGCGCGGCGTGCCTGTGACCGCTGGGGTCACGCCCGCGCACTTCATGCTGTCGGATCTTGCGATCGGGGACTTCCGCACCTTCGGCAGGCTCTCCCCACCGCTGCGCAGCGATGACGACCGGCACGCGGTCGTCGCCGCGATTGCGGACGGCACGATCGATGTGGTCTCCAGCGGGCACGATCCGCGCGGGCCGGAAGACAAGCGGCTGCCGTTCAGCGATACCGAGCCGGGCATGGCGGGTGCGGAAACCTTGCTGTCATGCACGCTCACACTGGTGCGCGACGGGGTGATCGATCTGCCGCGCGCGTTCGATTTGCTGGCGGGCGCGCCCGCCCGCCTGCTGGGCGTCGAAGCGGGAGCGCTGCGCGAAGGCTACGAAGGCGATATCGCGCTGGTCGATCAGGAAAAACCGTGGGTGGTGGACCGCCGCAAGATGGAAGCGACCGCCGACAATACACCCTTCGACGGTCAGCCCATGCAGGGCCGCGTGCTTGGTCTGTGGAAGGGCGGCGTCAAGGTCGACTGACGCTGCGCGCTTACCTGCTGGCGACGCGGCGCCCGGAATCGAGCGTGCCCGGCAGCGGCTTGCTCTGCTCCCACGCAATGCAGCCCTGGCCCCTTGCTTTCACCGAGGCACAAAGCGAACGCGCGCTCGACGAAGCGAGATTGCCCGCCGAGAGACGATAGTAGATCTTGCCGCGCACCCTGGCGCGGGTGATGACCTGTTCGCGGTCCGAAATCTGCGGATAGCGCTTGGCCAGGATGGCCCATCCGCGCTTCGCGTCGGCTTCGCTGCCATAGCTGCCAAGCTGCACCAGATGGGTGCCGCCCGCCAGCGTGCTTGCCGTATCTGCACGTTCGCGCACCGGGGCAGGGGCAGCGGGCTTGGGTTCGGGCTTCGGAGCCGGTGCGGATGCCACGGAAGTGCGCACGGGCGTGCTCTGCACGACCGGATTGCTCACCACGCGCGAGGCCGCGCTGGTGCTCTCACCGCTGAATGCGCGGTCGAAATCAGCCGGGTTCGTCTGCGTGCCGCCACGCGCGCCGACCGGCTGCGCGAGCGGCTTGAGTTCGCGAGCGGCGCCATTCGCGGCAAGCAGGTCGACCGGAGGCAGTTCGCCGCTCGCAGTCGCCGGGGCCGCTTCGGATGCCGCAGCGGCCTGAGCCAGCAACTGCTCCGGCGCCGTAGCGCCACTGATCGCCAGCCGGGTCGGCATTCCTGCATCGACCTGAGGCTGCACGCCGAGCAGCGCGGCAACCCGCGCGGTGTAATCCTCTGGCCGGGCAACGCTGGCCCATTGCGAGATGCGCTGGTCCAGTTCGCCGGGATCGACATCCTCTGCCGCGATGATGCGGGCGGATGCCCATTGCCCGCCCAGCGCATTGGCATAGGCGAGGTTCTGGCGCACGACGGGGGTGTTCTGCCCGCTGCGCAGCGCATTGGTGAGAATCTGCGCACCCATTTCCGGATTTCCGGCAAGAGCATAGGCCAGGCCGAGATCGGCTGGGTCCATCGCGTCGCGCCATTCCTCGAGCGTTTCGATCGCGGCGCTGTTGTCGCCCAGCGCAATCGAGGAGAGCACGAAGCCGAGCGCGGTGCGCGGGCTTACATCGCCCAGCACGAGCGCATCGTCGAAGGCTGCCCGCGCGGACTGGAAACGACCGGCGGCGAGGTAGGAATGGCCCAGTTCCGCCTTGGCTGCGGGATCGCGCGGTGCGGCAAGAGCCGCCTGCTCTGCAATCGCGATCGCCTTGTCCGTCTTGCCTTCGCTGCGCGCTTCGGCAGCCGATGCGAGAGCCTTGGGGCCCGAGCCGCCCGAACCAGCGCTACAGCCGGTGAGCGCCAGCGTTCCGCACGCGGCACCGATCAGCAGGGCCTTGGAAAATGTCTGGCGGATCATGGAATTATCCCTCCTGGTGGGTTCGCGTCTGGACGCGGGCAATAAGTGGATCGAGCTCGGGCATTCCGGCGAACATCGCGTCCACCGCTTCGGTTACGAGAGACTGCGCGCTGCGGCCCGTGAGCGTGCAGGCCATGCGCAGCTTGAGGTGACGTTCCGCGTCGAGCCGCAGGGTGAAAGCGGTGCGTTTGCCCCTGCTTGCAGGCATGGGCGCCACGGGACTGTCCGAAACGGGATTGCTGGACGCCAGCCTTGGGCGCGGCAGCCGCGGTGCGCGTTCGTGGATCGGCGTGACGCTGGCGGAATGCGCTTCCTCTACCGCGCCACCCTTGGCGTGGCGATCCAGCGGCGCGAAATCGCCTTCGGTCGTGTCGTCCTGGGCAAGGTCGTCTTCGACCTCGTTGGCATTGCTGGCGGCGGCATGGCTGCCGGAAGCAGCGCTTTGGGTGTCGGGCGTCTGGAGCACCGCACTCCTGGCCTCGGGGCTGTCGGCGGTGGCACCCTCCTGAGGAGTTTCGCCAAGGTCGTTCCAGCCAAGGTCTTCGAGACGGTCCGCTTCCCCGCCGTCGGTCACGCCCGGCTGGTGCGGCTGTGCGCCCGTCAGCGCGTCCGAAATCATCGGCGACTGGCGGCGCATGGCCGGCTTGGCCCCGCCCTTGCGGGCAAGCAGTGTCGGTGACAGCGAGGCGAAGCTCATATCGGACATGCCGGCGGCGCCTCCTACTGCGCGATCCGGCGGCCGAAGCCGCCCTGGCGCGGGGCGTAGGGCATGTGAACGGTTGCCCCCGGGGCGGAGAACACCGTGCGGCGGAAGTTCTTTTCCAGCCGGTCGGCGACGTAGTTCCACAGCGCGGCCACCTCTGCCGAAGACCGGCAATCGGGGTCGATCTCCATCACCGTGCGCCCGTCGATCATCGACGCGGCGAAATCGGTGCGGTGATGCAGCGTGACCGGCGCGACCGTGCCATGCTGGCTGAGCGCAACGGCGGCTTCGGATGTGATGCGCGCCTTGGGTGTCGCACCGTTGACCACGAAGACCAGCGGCTTGCCCGCGCGTTCGCACAGGTCGACCGTGGCACCCACCGCCCGCAGATCGTGCGGCGAGGGGCGGGTCGGCACCACGACCAGCTCGGCGACCGAAATCACGGACTGGATCGCCATGGTGATGGCGGGCGGCGTGTCGATCACGGCCAGCTTGAAGCCCTGGCCGCGCAATGTGTTGAGATCGTGAGCAAGGCGCGCGACGGTGGTCTGCGCGAAGGCGGGATAGTCCGCCTCGCGCTCGTTCCACCAATCCGCGAGAGAGCCTTGCGGGTCGATATCGATGAGGACCACGGGCCCCGCGCCTGCGCGCTGTGCCTGCACCGAAAGGTGGCCCGACAGCGTGGTCTTGCCCGATCCGCCTTTCTGTGAAGCCAATGCCAATACCCGCACTGGGCGTACCCCCCGAATGATGCGTTTCTGTCTCGCGCTTCGGCCCACGCATGGCCCGATGCACGCGAATGCTTCGCAGGATACCCTTTATTTTGGGTTAAACCGGGCGGTCGCGCGCCGGCCACGGAGGGTGCGGGGCAGCCCCTTGCCGGGCGTCGCGAAACGGGGCGGCCGCCATGGGGACGTGGCGTGCCGGGCACTACGGTGGTAATTGCGCGTTAACCAACTCGCGCTAGCGCAACCGTGAAGTAATGCGACAATCTGCCTTTGGCCAAGGACGGGAAACCCATGACCATGCGAAGCACCGAAAGAAAAGGGCGTAGCTTTGGCCTCAAACTGGTCCTTGCCGGGGCGCTCCTGACCGCGCCCGGACTGGCGCTGGCCGATGTGAATACGGGCGTCGCCGCGTGGCAACAGGGCGATTATGCGACCGCAGTTGCCGAATGGCGCGAACCTGCAGGGCAGGGCGATGCCGATGCGCAGTTCAACCTGGGCCAGGCCTATCGCCTCGGCCGCGGAGTGGAACAGAACACCCGCCAGGCAGAGGTCTATTATGCCAAGGCCGCGGCGCAGGGCCACCTGAAAGCGGCCGACAACCTTGGCCTGTTGCTGTTCCAGAACGGGCGGCGCGAAGATGCCATGCCCTACATCCTCGATGCGGCGGGTCGCGGCGATCCGCGCGCGCAGTATCTGCTGGGCATCGCGCATTTCAACGGCGACCTGGTGGAGCGGGACTGGGTTCGCGCCTACGCACTGCTGACGCTGGCGAATGCTGCCGGTCTGCCGCAGGCGGCTGGCGCGGTGCGGCAGATGGATACGCATATCCCGCTGGACCAGCGCGAACGCGCGCAGGCGCTTGCGCCGCAGCTGAAGCGCGAAGCCGATGCGCGGCGCACCAGTCGTCTCGCCGCTGCCGACCTGGGGAGCAGCCCGGCTGCGCCCGCGCGCCCCGTCAGCGATGCGCCCGCCACCGCCTCGCCCGCCGGGGCCATGGCTTCGGCGCGCGCCGCGCGCGTGCCGCGTCCCGTCGAAGAAACCCGCGTCCCCCCTTCGGTCATCGCCGCGCAGTCCGCGATTGCCGAGGCGAGCCGGGTCACCGGGACCGAAAGCCCCGCCGATGCCGGGGCGACCTTTGCGCGGCGGTCCGCGCCCGCGGCAGTCGCCAGCCCAGACTATGTCGAGCCCGAGCCCACGACACCCGTCATAGCGCGGGCAGCGCCGCAACCCGAACCGCGTCCGCAGACCAGGGCGGAGCCGCGCGCGCAGCAGCCTGCCTCGCCAGGCACGCAGACGCGCGCCATGGGCGGCCCGTGGAAAGTCCAGCTCGGCGCCTTCGCGGTCGACGGCAATGCGGAACGCCTGTGGGCGCGCCTCAAGGGCCGCGCCGAGCTCGCCGGCGCCAGCCGCGTGCTCGAACCCTCGGGCCGCGTGACGAAGCTGCTCGCAGGCGGCTTTGCGAGCCGCAGCGATGCGCAGAATGCCTGCAATGCGCTCAAGCGCGGCGGGCAGGACTGCCTCGTAACCCGATAGACGGCTTCGCTGACTGAATTTTGTCGGCGCTCACGCGTCGTCCGTCGATCGCAATTCCCCCGGCTCGGCTACGCTGCTAAGCAGCAGCTCAGGGGGATTCTTCATGAGCAGCACCGACGACCTGCGCCGTGCCGAGCGCGCGTTTACCGACACCGATGATGCGACGCCCGATCAGGTCAAACCCCTGTCGGCCAGCGGCGGCAATCGTCTGCTCAGCCTGGATTTCACGCGCGGGATCGCTGTGATGGGCATTCTTGCGGCGAACATCGTCGCCTTCGGCCAGCCCATGATCGCCTATATGTGGCCCGAAGGCTTCCTGACGCCGCATGGTGAGACATCGGACTGGATGTGGGTGGCGCAGTTCGTGCTGGTCGATGGCAAGATGCGCGGCCTGTTCACCCTCCTTTTCGGGGCGGGGATGATCCTGTTCCTGGAAAAGGCGTGGGAGCGCGGACAGGGGCGTGGGCTCCAGTTCCGTCGCCTGCTGTGGTTGCTGGCTTTCGGCCTCATCCATTTCTTCTTCATCTGGCGTGGCGACATCCTGACGCTTTACGCCATGTGCGGCATCTTCTGCCTGCTGTTCGTCAGGTGGGGGCCGCGCACGCAGCTGGGCGTGGGCATCACCTTCTACCTCGTCGGCGCAGCGCTGTTCACCGCGATGTCGGCTTTCTTCTACTGGGTCATGGAAGCGGGCGGAGCGCAGGCCATGGCGGCTACCGGTGCCGAGAGCGGGGGCCCGTCCGATCCCGAGCAGGTGCGTGCGCAGTTCGAGGCGATGAAGACCCAGGGGCTCGACACCGCGCAGGTCGAGGCGCCGATGATCCAGGCGGGCGATTACCTGGGCTGGGTGCAGTACAACCTGACCGAACACTGGGCCGAGCCGCTGAACGGGATACTGGTCTTCGGGTTCGAGACGATCCCGCTGATCCTGATCGGCATGGCGCTGTACCGCTTCGGGCTGTTCGACGGCAGGATCAACGCGAAGAAACAGGCGATCTGGGGATCGATCGGCGTACTCGTGGGCCTCGCGGGCTCGCTCGCGATCGGGCTTTGGACGCTGGAGCGGGACCTGAGCTTCTATGCCACCTTCATGAGCTTCGTGGGGACCAGCACCTTCGTCCGCCTGCCTTTCGTGATCGGCCTTGCCGCGCTGCTGGCCCTGTGGGGGCCGAAGGCGACGGGCTGGCTGGGCTCTCGCGTAAGCGCGGCCGGCCGGATGGCCTTTTCCAACTACCTGGGCACCTCGATCCTGATGCTGTTCGTCTTCCACGGCTTCGCGCTGGGGCTGTATGGCGAACTGACCCGCCCGCAGCTCTACATCGTGGTGGTCGCGATCTGGATCATCATGCTGGCGTGGTCGAAAGCGTGGCTCTCGGTCTTCCGTTTCGGCCCGCTCGAATGGCTGTGGCGCTGCCTTACCTACGGCAAGCTGTTCGCCATCCGGCGCGCGCCGGTGCCAGCGGCCTGACCGGGGAGAAATCAATAAACCTCTTGCTTGTGAGAACAAGTCGCATTAACAAGATTCCTGCAAGCCGTTCGCAGGAGTTCTTGCCGCAATGTATATCTGCATCTGCAATGCCATCCGCGAAACCGAACTGCGCCGTGCCGCGCGGCACACCGCAGGCGATGCGGAAGCCTGCTACGCAATGCTCGGCAAGCGCCCGCAATGCGGATCTTGCCTGTGCGATGCGGACGACGTCGTCTTCGAAGAGCGCGAGCTTGGCCTGACCCAGGCTGCAGCCTAGACCCATTCTCAATTAGGACGCGCCTTTGAGAGGCGCTTGCAAAAGCCCGGAATTCCGGGCTTTTTTCATACCCGCCCCTTGCGCGCACCGGCTCGCGCGGCCATGACACCCGGCAACCAACAGACACAGGAGCACGGGCCATGAAGGGCGACCCCAAGGTCATCGAATATCTCAACAAGGCGCTCACCAACGAATTGACCGCCATCAATCAGTACTGGCTGCACTACCGCGTGCTCGCCGACTGGGGCGTGACCAAGCTCGCCGCGTACGAGCGCCACGAATCGATCGACGAGATGAAGCACGCCGACTGGCTGGCGGAGCGTATCCTGTTCCTCGAAGGGCTCCCCAACTTCCAGGCGATCCACAAGCTGAAGGTCGGCGAAACGGTGGAGGAAATCCTCAAGGCCGATCTCGCGATCGAGATGGAGGCGATCCCCCTGCTGAAGGACGCCGCCGAATACGCCAAGAGCGTGAAGGACTACACCTCGGAACAGCTGTTCGAGACCATCCTCGCGAGCGAGGAAGAGCATGTCGACTTCCTCGAAACCCAGTTCGACATGATCGAGCGGATGGGCCTGCACAACTATGTGCAGTTGCAAAGTCACCCGGCGGGCGAAGGCGAAACGGGCGCAGGCGCGCCCTGAACGCGCGCTAGCGGTTGCGGATGGGTCCGACCCTGCTGGCCGGACCCTTCGCAGCGATCCAGGTTTCGCGGAAGAAGAATGACAGGCCGGTAATCAGTAGCGCCATGGTCGCCACCCACAGGATGGCGATCGGTATTCCGATTCGAATGGTGATCGAGGCCGAGACGAACAGCGCCGCGATCAGCACGCTGATCAGGCCCGCCGCCGCCGTGGAGAACATCACCGCGCGCTGCGCGATCCCACGCCTCTTTTCGAGCCAGCCGAGTTCGTCTGCGCAAGGCTCTTCGGGCCGATCCTCGAACCGCTGTTCCAGCCGCTCGATCCGGTTGGCGACCCAGGTCAGGCGGGCCATCATCACGTTCATGATCGATCCGATCGCCACCAGCAGGAAGGCAGGCGCGAGGCTGAACTGCAGCATCTGGAGCACGCGCGGCGTGCTCGCAGTCTGTTCGAGGAGGTCACGCGCGGCTTGCGGCGCGGAGACGAGCAGCAGGTCCATCACTTGTCCTCTGCGTAGGGATTCTTCGACGGTTTGAGCACCACGCGCACCGGCACCGCGCCGAAGCCGAGTTCGCGACGAATGCCGTTGACCAGATAGCGTTCGTACGAGGTGGGCAGCATGTCCAACCGGGTGCCGAACACCACGAAGCGCGGCGGCCGGGTGCCGGCCTGCGTGATATAGCGCAGCTTGATCCGCTTGCCGCCGGGGGCGGGCGGTGGATTGGCTTCCAGCGCGTGATCGAACCAGCGGTTGAGCGCGGAGGTCGAAACGCGGCGGCTCCATGCCTCGCGCAGTTCGAATGCGGCGGTCAGCAGCGCGTCGAGCCCCTTGCCGGTCTTCGCGCTTACGGCGATCACCGGCAGTCCGCGCACCTGCGCCAGCCCTTCGTCCAGCGCGAAGCGGATGCCGTTGTAAAGCTTGCTGGGCTCCGCCGCGACATCCCACTTGTTGATCGCGATCATCAGGGCGCGGCCCTCTTCCAGCGCGAGGCTGGCGATCTTGAGATCCTGATGCTCCAGGCCCTGGGTCGCGTCGAGCATCAGCACCACGACTTCCGCGAAGTCGATCGCGCGGCGCGCGTCGGCAACCGAGAGCTTTTCCAGCTTCTCCACCACATTGCGCTTCTTGCGCATGCCCGCAGTGTCGATCAGGCGGATCTCGCGCGTGTCGCCGCTCTCGGGATCGGTCCATTCCCAATCGATGGCGATCGAATCGCGAGTAATCCCGGCCTCGGGCCCGGTCAGCAGGCGGTCCTCGCCCAGCAGCCGGTTGATGAGGGTGGACTTGCCCGCATTGGGGCGCCCGACGATGGCGAGTTTCAGCGGGCCGGTGGGGACGCCGTCCTCGTCCTCGCCTTCGTCGATTGCCAGCAGGGCATCGCCTGCTTCTGACTTTTCGCCGATGATCGGCCACAGCGCCTCGAACAGATCGGCGGTGCCTTCGCCATGCTCGGCGGAAATTCCGAGCGGCTCACCCAGACCCAGCGAGTAGGCGTCGAAGATGCCCGCGTCCCCGCTGCGCCCCTCCGCCTTGTTGGCAACGAGGATCACGGGCACGTCGGCGCCGCGCAGCCAGTTGGCGATCTCGCTGTCGAGCGGGGTAACCCCGGCGCGCGCGTCCACCACGAACAATACCGCATCGGCATCCTCGATGCTGACCTCGGTCTGCATGCGCATCCGCCCGGGAAGCGTGCTCGGGTCGTCGTCCTCCCACCCGGCGGTGTCGACCACCGTGAAACGCATCCCCGCCAGCGTGACATCGCCGAAGCGGCGGTCGCGCGTGACGCCGGGCTGATCGTCGACCAGCGCGAGGCGCTTGCCGACCAGCCGGTTGAACAGCGTGGACTTGCCCACATTG
The DNA here is from genome assembly GCA_002377695.1 of Citromicrobium sp. UBA3494. Classification (GTDB taxonomy): domain Bacteria; phylum Pseudomonadota; class Alphaproteobacteria; order Sphingomonadales; family Sphingomonadaceae; genus Alteriqipengyuania. Next base: position 85,381 of record DFQH01000007.1, read on the forward strand.
GGGCGACCGATGATGATGACACGTGGAAGCATGGCTAGGCCGCGTGAGGTGGAGGTTCGCGGGCCACTTGGCAAGCGGCGTCAGCGGGTAAACGAAGATGGTTGATTCGCGTTAACCACCTTTGCGAGGGTGATCGAAAGACGAAGCGGCAAGAATTTGCCGCATGACGAACCGCCCCCACATCCTCCTTGCCCCCCTTGCAGCTCTTGCTGCAACTATCGGAATTACGCAGGTTTCTCATGCGAAACCGGTAGTCCTCCCCGTGGCGAATGCGGCAACGAGCGGCCAGGAATTGCCGCCCTACCTGCAATGCGTGCCCTATGCGCGGGATGTGACCGGGATCGATATCTACGGCGATGCGCATACCTGGTGGCAGCAGGCCGCCGGTCGCTACGAGCGGGGCAATACCCCGCGCGTCGGTGCAGTGATGGCTTTCGCGCCCACCAACAAGATGGCGCTGGGCCATGTGGCCGCAGTGGCGCGGGTGATCGATTCGCGCACCGTGCTGCTGGACCACGCGAACTGGTCGCCGATCGATGGCCGTCGCGGCCAGATCGAGCGCAATGTGAAGGCGGTGGACGTCTCGCCGAATAACGACTGGAGCCAGGTGCGCGTGTGGTATCACCCGCTGCAGGCCCTGGGGACGACCGCGTGGCCCGTGCATGGCTTCATCTATCCCGACGGCAAGGCGCAGCCGCGTCAGCGATTTGCGCAGGCGCAGACGCAGCGCAGCGCCCCCCAGCCGACCCGCGAAGAGCCCTCGCGCGCATTTCTGGCGGCATTTTCGAATGCCACCGAGCGCGCTTCGCCCGAACGCAGGGCGCCGCGTGCCGCGGCCAGCAGGCCTGCGCCCCGACTGGCCTACGCAACGGCCCGTCCGCTTGCGCCGCGCGGCAATAACGACCGCGCCGACGCTGTGGTCGAGCGCGCGGTCGCGCTTTACGAATGATGTAAGCTAGTCGTCGATCCTGGCGACGGGGGCGTCTTCGCCCAGATCCTCGAACCAGGCTTCGACCGGGCCCTTGAGCTTCAGCGTCAGCGGCTGGCCCTTGCGATCCATCGTGCGGCCCGCCTGAACGCGGACCCAGCCTTCGGGAATGGAATATTCCTCGATATCGGTGCGCTGGCGCCCCTTGAAGCGGATGCCCACGCCGCGTTGCAGCGCCGCCTGATCGAAATGCGGGTTACGCGGATTGACCGACAAATGCATCGGCGGCACGTCCGCGCCCTTGTCTGCCGCGGGTTCGGGCGTGTTCTCGGGGCTCTGTTCGGGGGTTTCTTCGCTCATGGCGCAGGCCGATAGACAGACCTGAAGGGCCTGACAATACGGCACAAGAGGCGCGGGGTCGCGCCCGGCCGGTCAGTCGGGCGTCATGCTCGATCGGTAGAGCGAAAAACGCCGCGCCTGTGCCGTGCGCAGCCCGGCGTCGCACCGTTCCCGGTCGATCTCGCTGGTCCAGGAACTGCGTTCCAGCAGGGGATTTCCGCCCGGCCCATCCTTTTCCAGCTCTTTCGACGAGAGGCGGCCATTGGCCGGATCGACGGGCGGGACCATCGGTTTGCGGAGCATGTCAGCTCGATTGTTCATATGCGGCCCATCCAAATTTGACATTTTCGTTACGTTATCCCGAAGGTAAGTAACAAAAGCGTCATAATCAAGTCCGCACGCGGTTCGGCGAGGATATCGGCGGAGTGCTTGCCCTTTGGAGCGAGAGGCTCTAGACGCGCCGGTCTGTCGTGAATGGCATCTGCCGTTCGCGCGTCCTCGTTCGGATTGCGGGCGTGGCGGAACTGGTAGACGCGCTTGGTTTAGGTCCAAGTATCGCAAGATGTGGGGGTTCGAGTCCCTTCGCCCGCACCAAGCTCCCGCCGCGCGATGCAATCGCCACCACTTGTCGGAAAGCACGTAAGACACACCCCATGCAGATTAACGAGACCACCAATGAGGGCCTGAAGCGCGAGTATCGCATCGTGATTCCGGCGAGCGAGATCGACGACAAGATCAAGGCCGAGGTGAAACGCATCGCCCCGCAGGTGCGCATGCCTGGTTTCCGTCCGGGCAAGGTGCCCGCCAATCTGGTGCGCAAGATGCACGGCGAACAGCTGCACGCGCAGGTGGTGAACGACACGATCCAGTCCTCGGTCGACGAACTGATCAAGGACAAGGGCCTGCGCCCCGCAATGCAGCCCGCCATCGAGCTGAGCGAGGGCTACGAGGAAGGCAAGGACGCCGAGATCGACGTCAAGCTGGAAGTCCTGCCCGAGATCGAGGCGCCGGAAGTCGACGGCCTGAAGCTCGAACGGCTGGTCGTGCCCGTGGACGAGAGCGCGATCGAGGAAACGCTCCAGCGCATCGCGGACCAGAACAAGACCTACAAGGATGCCGCCAAGACCAAGAAGGCGGCCGATGGCGACCAGGTCATCATCGATTTCGTCGGCTCGATCGACGGCACCGAATTCGAAGGCGGCAAGGCCGAAGACGCCCCGCTGGTGATCGGGTCGGGCACCTTCATCCCCGGTTTCGAAGAACAGCTGAAGGGCGTGAAGGCCGGTGACGAGAAGACCGTGAAGGTCACGTTCCCGGAAGAATATCAGGCCGATCACCTGGCCGGCAAGGACGCCGAATTCGCCGTCACGGTGAAAGCGGTGAAGACGCCCGAGGACAGCAAGATCGACGACGATTTCGCCAAGAACCTCGGCCTCGAGAGCGCGGACAAGCTGCGCGAGCTGGTCAAGGCCCAGATGGAGCAGGAAACTGCCGGCCTCACCCGCACGCAGATGAAGCGCCAGCTGCTGGACACGCTGGCCGCCGGCCACGACTTCCCCGTGCCCGAACGCATGGTCGAAGCGGAGTTCGAGCAGATCTGGGCGCAGTTGAGCCAGGAAGCGCAGCGCGAAGAAGATCCCGAAGCGGCAATGAAGGAAATCGAGAGCGAGCGCGACGATTACCGCCGCATCGCCGAGCGTCGCGTGCGCCTGGGCCTGCTGCTGTCCGAAATCGGGCAGGCGAACGAAGTGCAGATCAGCGGGCAGGAAATGTCCATGCTGATGCAGCAGGCCGCCCAGCAGTATCGCGCCGAGGATCGTGAACGCTTCATGCAGTTCATCCAGAACGATCCGATGGCCGCCGCGCAGCTTCGCGCCCCGCTGTACGAAGACAAGGTCGTCGACTTCCTGTTCGAGAAGGCCGAAGTCGAAGAGCGCGAAGTGACCCGCGAGGAGCTGGAAGCGGCGATCGAAGCCGAGGAAAGCACCGAAGCCGAAGCGGCCAAGGCGAAGAAGGCCCCCGCCAAGAAGGCGGCTGCGAAGAAGGCCCCGGCGAAGAAGGCTGCGGCAAAGTCCGACGATGCGTCCGGCGACAAGAAGCCTGCCGCCAAGAAGGCGCCCGCCAAGAAGGCCACCGCATCCACTTCGAAGGACGGCGAGACCAAGAAGGCCCCGGCGAAGAAGGCTCCGGCCAAGAAAACGGCTGCGTCCACTGCCAAGGATGGCGAGGCCAAGAAGGCTCCGGCGAAAAAGGCACCGGCCAAGAAGCCCGCTGCCAAGAAGCCTGCCGCGAAGAAGGATTGATCCTCACGCCAGTCCTGGCGTCAAACCGGATAGAGCGGGGCGGTCGGCATATGTCGGCCGCCCCTTTTCGTATCGGCTATGGCTGCGGGTTGCCGGCGGCAGGTTGCCAGCGGTTGAAATCGGGCGTGGGCAGCGTAGCGGTGCGGGCGCGTTCGTAAGCTGCGCCCGCCTTCAGCACCTCCCAGTCCTGCCATTTCTGCCCGATGATCGACAGGCCGACCGGCAGATCCTCGACCCCGCCCATGGGCACGGTCAGATGCGGATAGCCCGCAATCGCCGCCGGGCTGCCGAACCCGATGCTGCCGTTGAAATTGTCGCCATTGACGAGATCGCTCGTCCACGCAGGTCCGCGCGTGGGGGCGACGAGGAACTGCACATCGTTCTGTGCCATGAGCCTGTCGATCCCCTGCTCGCCTGCAAGGTGGATGGCATTCTCGCGCGCTGACTCATAGGCGGCGCGATCGGTGGTGGTTTCTGCCAGTTCGAAGATGCCCTGTCCGAACCAGCGCAGCTCGGTTTGCGCGTTCGCCTTATTGAAGGCGATCAGATCGGCAAGACTGCGCGGCGTTTCGCCCCGTTCGATGGGCGGAATCGAGCGCAGGTATTCGCCCATCTCCTCGCGCAATTCGAACAGCAGCACCTGGAAGCTGTCGCGCGACATCTCCTCGTTGGGCTCGAACTCGATATCGACCAGCACCGCGCCCGCAGCCTCCAGATCGCCGAGCGCCTGTTCGAACACGGCGCGGACATCGTCGTCGTCGCCGATCTGGCCGCGCATGACCCCGATCCGAACGCCCGCCAGCGAGGCGTCCTCCAGCCCCTCGGTAAAGTCGCGCTCGTAACGATCCGCTTCGGCGGTTGCAGGATCAGCCGGGTCGCTGCCAGCAATCGCGCCGAGCAACATGGCGGCATCGCGTACGTTCATCGCCATGGGCCCGGCGGTGTCCTGCGTGCTGGAGATCGGCACCACATGCGTGCGGCTGACCATGCCCACGGTAGGCTTGAAGCCGACCACGCCGTTGATGCTGGCGGGGCAGGTGATCGATCCGTTGGTCTCCGTGCCGATGGCCGCCCAGGCGAAGCCTGCCGCGACCGCCGCGGCGCTGCCTGAGGACGATCCGCAGGTATTGCGGTCGATGCCGTGGGGATTGCGGGTCAGCCCGCCCACCGCGCTCCAGCCGCTGGTCGAGCTGAAATCGCGGATATTGGCCCATTCGGAGAGATTGGCCTTGCCCAGCACGACACCGCCTGCCGCGCGCAGGTTCGCGATCATCGGGGCATCGCGGCCGGTCATGTTGCCTGCGAGCGCCAGACTACCGGCAGTGGTCGGCAGCTCGCGCGTTTCAATATTGTCCTTTACCAGCACGGTGCGACCGCCCAGCGGCAGCTCGGCAGAGGCCGCAGCATCGAGCGGTGCGTCGGGGTTGGTCGCGATGACCGCGTTCAGCTTCGGCCCCGAGTCGTCCAGCTGTGCTATGCGTGAGAGGTAGAAGCGCGCTTCGTCGGCCGGTCCCGGCTGTTCGGCGACGATCTCCGCCTCGATGGCTTCTTGCGCCGTCTGGGCCTGCGCCGTTGCCGGAACGATCGCGATTGCGGTGGAAAGGGCGGCGAGCGAGCAGAGTGTTCTCATGCCCGCGAACCTGCGTCAGCGATCCGGCCCGGTCAATCGAGCAATCGGGAAAGCTCGGCTCAGGCGCGCTCGTGCCGGTCCTGGCTCTCTTGCGTTTTCTCCTGTGCGGGCTGCTCTTGCATCGTGAAGACCGACGGCCCCTTCGAAAGGTCTTCGGGCGAGGGCACGGGGTCTTCGCGGTAGACCGAGGTCTTGGCGTCATCCGCCAGGATCTTGAGCGGGTCGATCCCCTCTTCCTCCCAGATATCCTGGCACTTCTGGTACCATTTGACCGGCCCGATACCCAGATGGCTGCGGGCTTCGTCGATCGTCATCGCCAGCAGTTCGCGGATCGATTCCTCCGCGATCGGGCGACACGATTTGCCGGATTGCTTGGCATCGTGGATGGCGCGCAGCACGGGCGCCCGGGTCTTCACATTGGCCTTGATCACCGCTGCCCCCGCATAGCCCAGGATCAGGTGCCCGTGGCTGGGGCGCTGCTGGAAGACATAGGCCCCCAGCGCCTGTTCGCCCAGCGTATCGCGGCCGATGGTGGTCAGCAGGTGCAGCAGGTCGTGCGTGTCGCGCAGGCGATCCGCATACCATTCGATCTGGTCGTCCAGCCGCGGACGGTCGCCGCGGAAGTCGTCGTATTCGGCAACCAGGCCTGCGGCGCTGAGCCCCTCGCGCTCCATATAGTCGCAATAGTCATGGGCGAGCGAGCCTCCGGGATAATCGCGCCGCAGCATGTCGTGATCGTCGAGGATATCGGGCAGGAAGGGCTCGGTCTCGAACACGTACTGCCCGCGCTGCGTCGAAAGATACTCGCGGACATGTTCGGGCATGTCGAGCCACGGGAGATGTTCGAAGAAGCGGAAGACCTCGCTCGTCTTCTCCTTGTCCTTCTTGAACTCCCAGAAATGGTGCCAGGCGCGGCGGATGTTGCGCTTCGCGGGCACGCGATCGGGGTGGGAGAAGGGGATGGTCGACAGACGCGACCCCTCGGCGCGGGCGACGGTGGCGGCTTCGGTCATGGCTATTCCCACACGCGGGGACGCAACCCGTCGCCGCACGACCCGCGGCGAACATGCTGTTCCGGCCCTCCGGTAAGGAAATATAAACCATGCGCCGCAAGGCGCGCAACCCCTGCTCAATCCACGAGTCGCGCGCCTTTCTGGCTGGTAATGTCAGGGGCTTTGGAGTGCCCCGAGACGCTAGCCCCAGGTCACTTCCTTGGCGCTGTCGATCACCGTGCCGAGGATGCCGTAATCCTTGGCTTCCTTCGTGCTCATCCAGAAATCGCGGTCGATATCCTTCAGCACCTTCTCGTGCGGCTGGCCGGTGGCATCGGCGATCTTCTGCGCGATGCGTTCGCGCATCTTCACGATTTCCTGCGCCTGGATGGCGATGTCGCTAGCCGGGCCACGCGCACCGCCGGAGGGCTGATGGATCAGGAAGCGCGTGTTGGGCAGGCAGAAGCGGCGCTCTGCCGGCACGCTCAGGAAGATGTGCGTGGCGATGCTGGCGACCCAGCCGGTGCCGATCATGGCGACGGGCGAGCCGATGAAGCTGATCAGATCGTGGATCGTATCGCCCGATTCCACGTGGCCGCCGGGCGAATTGACGATCACGCGGATCGGTTCGTTGCTGACATGGTCCAGATAGAGCAGCTGCATCGAGATGCGTTCCGCCATCTTCTGGTCGACCCCGCCGAAGATCAGCACGGTGCGCGCATCGAGGAACTTGTTCATCATCGCCGCGCCGGCGTTGCTCATGTCCTTCTGTTCGTCCTCCTCGTCGTCGGCACGAAAGGGTAGGGGGGTGTTGGACATCGAGATCATCGTCAGGCTCCTGCGGTGCGCTCCGACGCGAAATCGCGACGGCGCTTGGTGTTGGCGGGACAACTGGCGTGGCCGGGCTTTCCATTCAAGCCTTGATGATGAAGAGGTGAGGTCAGATATAGGCGTCGACGAGAGACAAGGACACTTCATGCAATTCGACGAATCCGGCTACTTCCGCGATCCCGCAACCGGCGCCCTGGTGCCCGTCGTGGTCGAACAGACCAGTCGCGGGGAGCGCAGCTTCGATATTTTCAGCCGCCTGCTGCGTGAACGCATCGTGTTCATCACGGGTCCGGTAGAGGATGGCATGGCCAGCCTCGCGGTGGCGCAGCTGCTGTTCCTGGAGAGCGAAAATCCGTCCAAGCCGATCAGCATGTACATCAATTCGCCGGGCGGCGTGGTGACGGCGGGCATGGCGATCCACGATACCATGCAGTACATCCGGCCGCGGATCTCCACGGTGTGCGTGGGCCAGGCTGCCTCGATGGGCAGCTTCCTGCTGGCCGCGGGGGAGCCGGGCATGCGCATCGCGCTGCCCAATGCACGGATCATGGTCCACCAGCCTTCGGGCGGCGCGCAGGGCATGGCCTCGGACATAGAGATCCAGGCGCGCGAAATCCTGCGGATTCGCAAGAACATGAACGAGCTTTACGCCAAATATACCGGCAAGGAGCTGTCCGAGATCGAGGAGGCGATGGATCGCGATACCTTCCTCGATGCCAAGGAAGCGATGAAGTTCGGCATTGTGGACAAGGTGTTCGAGACCCGGCCCCAGGGCGACTCCGGTGACGATTCGGATGACGATGACACCGGATCGGGCGGTGCACCCGCCTGATCGCGGCTCACCCCCCCGCGTTGCCCGGGGGCCACAGACGATTGAAATTCATGGCCGAAATATCGGGCATCGTGGTTTGCGGAGGGGCATCTTCAGGCCTTCGCAAGATGATGCGTGCAACATAGCCATCGGTTGCATTGGCGCACATGAAAGTTACATTCGGTAGGTTCCCGCCCACGCGGGGATTCGAGGATTACAGGATATGAGCAAATTGAGCGGAACGGATAGCAAGAGCACGCTGTACTGCAGCTTCTGCGGCAAGTCGCAGCACGAGGTGCGCAAGCTGATCGCCGGGCCGACCGTCTTCATCTGCGATGAATGCGTCGAGCTGTGCAACGACATCATTCGTGAAGAGACCAAGGCCGGGCTGACCGGGCGCAAGGAAGGCGAAGTGCCTTCGCCGTCCGAAATCTGCGCCACGCTCAACGATTACGTGATCGGGCAGGAACGTGCGAAGCGCGTACTCTCGGTCGCGGTGCACAACCATTACAAGCGCCTGAAGCACGCGGGCAAGCAGGGCGACGTCGAACTGGCGAAGTCCAACATCCTGCTCGTGGGGCCGACCGGTTCGGGCAAGACGCTGCTCGCGCAGACGCTGGCGCGCACCTTCGATGTGCCGTTCACGATGGCCGATGCGACCACGCTGACCGAAGCAGGCTACGTGGGCGAGGATGTGGAGAACATCATCCTCAAGCTGCTGCAGGCCAGCGACTACAACGTCGAGAAGGCGCAGCACGGCATCGTCTACATCGACGAGATCGACAAGATCACCCGCAAGGCGGAAAACCCCTCCATCACCCGCGACGTGTCGGGCGAGGGCGTGCAGCAGGCGCTGCTCAAGCTGATGGAAGGCACCACCGCCTCCGTTCCGCCGCAGGGCGGACGCAAGCACCCGCAGCAGGAATTCCTGCAAGTGGACACGACCAACATCCTGTTCATCTGCGGCGGTGCCTTTGCTGGCCTCGACAAGATCATTGCCGACCGGCTGCAGAAACGCAGCATCGGTTTCGGCGCGCATGTCGCCGATCCGGACAAGCGCCGCATCGGCGAACTGCTCGAAAAGAGCGAGCCGGAAGATCTTCTCAAGTTCGGTCTGATCCCCGAATTCGTCGGGCGTCTGCCTGTGATCGCATCGCTGCACGATCTCGATGTCGATGCACTGGTAACGATCCTGCAGGAACCGAAGAACGCCATCGTGAAGCAGTACGCCAAGCTGTTCGAGCTGGAAGGCGTGGAGCTGACCTTCAACGACGACGCGCTGCGCGCGATCGCCGAGCGTGCGATCAAGCGCAAGACCGGCGCGCGCGGCCTGCGTTCGATCGTCGAGGGTCTGCTGCTCGACACGATGTACGACCTGCCCGATCTGGAAGGCTGCAACGAAGTCGTGATCGACAAGGACGTGGTCGAAGGCCGCAAGGAACCGATCCGTGTGTTCGACGGCGAGGGCAAGCGCGCCTCCGACGCGGCGTGATAATGGCCGGCTGATATGAGCGGGATCGCAGCTCTTTTTCCGGGGCGCGCGATCCTGTTCCTGCTTCTTTCGGGCCTGACGCGCGCAGGGGCGGCCTAGCTTGGCAGGCCGCAACTACCTGTTCGTATGCAGCCAGAACCGCTTGCGCAGCCCCACGGCCGAGCAGGTCTTTTGCGAGACGCCCGGAATAAACGCGCTTTCGGCAGGCACCAACAATGATGCCGAAAATCCGCTCTCGGACGAACTTGTCGAATGGGCGGATGTGATCTTCGCGATGGAGAACACCCATCGCAACAAGCTGCGCAAGAAGCACAAGGCCGCGCTGAAGGACACGCGCGTGATCGTGCTGAACATTCCGGACGATTACGCCCTCATGGACCCGGAGCTCATCCGCCTGCTCAAGGCCCGGATGTGGAAGTGGCTGCCCACGCACTAGCAACATGAAAAACCCCGCCCGGCCGGGTTACTGGCCGAGCGGGGTCCCTGGTGCGACGCCGGTGTTAGCGGGGTGGAGGCAACCGACGCCGCGAGGGGTCTGAAATCAACCGGGCAGCGACACAGCGTTGGTTACGTGGATCACGCCGTTGGACTGGAACACATCCGCCTGGGTTACCGTGGCGGTTCCGCCCCTGGCGTCCACCAGCACCACGTTGCCGCCTTGCATGCGCGCGGTCAGCGTGCCGCCATTGACGGTCTCCAGCCTGGCCATGCCCCCGCCATCGCGGATCATCTGCATCAGCTGGCTGGCCGAAACGCGTCCGGGGACGACGTGATAGGTGAGAATGTCGGTCAGCATCTGCTTGTTCTGGGGCTTCAGCAGGGTGTCCACCGTGCCGGCGGGCAGCTTGGCGAAAGCGTCGTTGGTCGGCGCGAAGACGGTGAAGGGGCCTGGGCTCGAAAGCGTATCGACCAGGCCGGCGGCCTTTACGGCAGCAACCAGCGTGGTGTGATCAGCCGAATTGACCGCATTCTCCACGATATTGCGCGAGGGATACATGGCCGCACCGCCGACCATGACGGTGGTATCGGCGCTGGCGCTGGCCATCTGGCTGTCATCATCCATGCCGTAGGTCTCGCACCCGCCAAGCATGGCTGCGCTGGCGCCGAGCATAAGGGCGGCATGGGTTTTCTTGAGCAACATCGTCGATCTCCTCTATCCAACAGGTCGTTTCTTCCCGTCGGTGAGGAGTTACGAAGCGGGCCGCGCTCCGGATGCAGCAACGCCCGAAATTCTTTTTGGGCTCAGGTTTTCAGCAGTGTCCCTTCGGCCACCACCGGGCCGGGCGCGGACTTGTCGGGTGCGCCTCCGATCGGCTCCTGGCTGAGCAGGATCTGCGCACCTTCATGCATCGACCGGGCCGTCTCCCTTTCGAGCGGAACGCGCTTCTGCGTTCCCGGAGCGATGATTCCCAGCGATTGCACCTGCGCGTCTTCACCGGGAGGCCGCAGCCACAATTCGTGGTCGTGGACACCGTCGGCGCTAAGCCCCTCAGCAGCCACCAGCAGTTCCTCTCGCCCGGGAATATAGGTCACGCCGATCCGCAGAGGCGTATCGGCAATGGGGATCGAGGCGACCAGTGGCGCGCTTTCCTGCGCAGGGGCCGGGCCGGGCGCCTGCACAAGTGGCACCAGAAGCAATGCGAGCGCGGCCACGGCCGCAACCGCGCTGCCTGCCGCAACACGCTGCCAGAGCACGACCCGGCGGTGTAGTGAGACGACCTCGCTCTCGCCTGCACCATCCTCGATATCGCTGGCTATGCGGCTCCAAAGTTCGGGCGGAGGGGCAAGGCCTTCCACATCGTCGAGCATCGGGACAAGGCGCTTTTCCCACTGAGCGACCAGCCCCGCGAAAGCCGGTTCGCGCGCGATCCGCCCGCGCGTGGCGAGCAGGGCTTCGCTTTCCAGCAGGCCCATCGCGTATTCCGCTGCCTGCCGTTCGTCGCCGCTCAGTTCGGGGCCGCTGCCCGGCTGATCGTCCGCCGCGCTCATTCGCCGCGCTCCACGCATTCGCGCAGGCGATGCAGCCCGCGTCTTATCCAGCTTTTCATCGTACCAAGCGGCACGCCCGCCTGTTCAGCCAACTCCGCATAGGTACGCCCGTTAAGGAAGGCGTTGCGGATGGGGGTGCGCTGCTTCTCATCCAGCGTTTCGAGGCAGGTGTGCACGCGCGCCTCACGCTCCGCGTCGATCAGCATGGTGTCGGCTGCGGGCCTGTCGTCGGAAAGATCGGCTGCCTCGTCCACCGATACCGCGCCGCGGCGGACCTTGCCCGAACGCAGCCGATCGACCGCGCGGTTGCGCGCGAACGTCGCCAGCCAGGCGATCGGGCTCGCACGGGTGCCGTCGTAACGGTCGGCATTGCGCCAGAGAGTGATGTAAACGTCCTGCAAGGCGTCTTCGGCTTCTTTCCTGTCCTGCAAGATACGCAAGCAGATGCCGAAAAGCTTCACGCTGGTAAGGCGATAGACATCCTCCAGCGCGGCGCGATCGCCCTTCGCCATGCGCAGCATGGCGGCTTCGAGTGCCTCGCGGGCTTCGGGGCTGGAGGGAATCAAGGAATCGATGTCCCGCTCGCGACCAGTTCGGACAGGGTAACAGCCCGCAGGCCGCGCTCCTCGAGACCACGCAATACGATTGGCAGGGCATCGCGCGCGCTCTGGTTATGGCGATACATGGGATGCATCAGGATGATCGATCCCGGGCGAGCGCGCTCGAGGATATCGTCCGCTAAGGCCTGCGGATCGCCATCGAAGTCTTCCGGACGGTCTTCGACATCCCACATCGCCAGACGATATCCGGCGCGCTCGACCTCCTGCGGCAAGCCGATCAGGCGTCGACCGAATGGAGGACGAAACCAGACCGGTGTCGACCCGGCCTGTTCCAGCGCATCGTGGGTGCTGGAAATTTCCTCACGGTAGAAAGCACGGCTCTTGCCGATGTTGCGTTGATGCGACCAACTGTGATTGCCAAGCTCGTGGCCCGCTTGCAGCAATCGCTCGGCCTGACCGGGGAACTTCTCCATCCGGTTGCCGATCAGGAAGAACGTGGCCCTTGCACCATGCGCTTCGAGGATCGGCAGGACAGCATCCACTCCTTCAGGGGTGGGCCCATCGTCGAAGGTCAGTGCCACCAGCCGCTCCTGGGTATCGACCGAACACACGAATTCGCCCGTCAGCTGGAAACAGCGGCTCTTGGACAATCGGTTGACGCCGAACGCGGGGACCACGGCGAGCGTCACGGCGCATAGAAGTGCGATGCCCAGCGTGCGCCATCGTTTGAAGATCATGATCGAACGCCCGCCATCTTCGCTACCCTACCGTCATTGTCGCGCGACATCGATCCGGCCACAAGCGCAAAGTAGGTTGCCGGTAATGTCGGGAAACGCTCCGTACCAGTGCCGTTCAGCAGCCGCTGCTGCAATCGCGTTTCTGTTCGATCTGAAGCGTGGCATGACCGATATTGTGATCGTGCGAAAGCCGGTGCGCGACTTCCGCAAGAAACGCGTCGCCCGGATGGCCTTCCGGTATCACGAGGTGCGCGGTCAGCGCGGTTTCGGTGGTCGACATCGGCCAGATATGCAGGTCGTGGACCTCGGTGACGCCCGGCTCGCCTTCCAGCGTGGCGCGCACTGCCGCTTCGTCGATCCCCTCTGGCACGCCCAGCAGGCCGAGCTTCAGGCTGTCGCGGGCAAGGCCCCAGGTGCCCCAGCCGATCACCGCCAGGATGACGAGGCTGGTGAGCGGATCGAGCCAGATCGCGCCGGTCAGAAGAATCGCCCCGCCCGCGACCACCACGCCCACCGAAACCAGCGCATCGGCCGCCATGTGAAGAAAGGCACCGCGGACGTTGAGATCGTCCTTGCGCCCTCGCACGAACAGCAGCGCGGTTGCTGTGTTGATGACGATGCCCACGCCCGCCACCCAGATCATGGTCCAGCCTTCGGGCTCTACCGGGTCCAGCAGGCGGTCGATCGTCTCGAACAAAATCGCGCCGATGGCGACCATCAGCAGCGCGGCGTTGGCCAGCGCGGCGAGGATGGTGCTGCTCTTGAGGCCGTAGGTGAAGCGGGCACTGGGCGGACGCTTGGCCGCCGCGCTCGCCCCCCAGGCGATCAGCAGGCCGAGCACGTCGGACAGGTTGTGGCCCGCATCGGCGACCAGCGCCATCGAGCCGGAGATATAGCCGAAAACCGCCTCGACGATGACGAACGCGGTGTTGAGCGCGATGCCGATGGCGAAGGCGCTCCCGAAATCCGCCGGAGCGTGGGAGTGCCCGTGCGAATGACCATGCGAATGACCGTGCGCGTGTGAGTGATCGTGTCCCAAATCGCCCTCTGTCGCCGCGACCCCCGTAAATGAAGGCGCGGTCGCCGGAAAATACCTGCGCGCCCTACCGCGATCTAGGAGGGCGGCAAAACTTTTTCTTCTGTTTCAATATGATATGCCATACCATTCCGGGCGTTTTCAGTGCCTTGAGCCGGCGATATGGGACGCAAATAGAAGAACTTGCTGCTCCGATCGCCCAGTGCGGGCTGCGGTGATCGCGTGTGACTGCCCGTCGCTATGCGGTCAAGCAGCCGGGCCAGCTAGCGTTGGGAATCGCTGGGGGCGCGCGAGTTACTCATAGACACACGCGTCCAGCCCCTCGCGCGCCATGGTATCGATGGCGCGCGCGGTGCGGTCTCCGTGGCGGCGCAGCCAGCCTTGCGGGTTCTTGACCTCGCGCTTCTTGGGGCTGGGCAGGGCGACCGCCATGCGCGCCGCCTCGGTGTTGCTCAGCCGGTCCGCCCCGTGACCGAAATAGCGCAGCGACCCGGCCTGCGCGCCGTAGGTGCCGATCCCCGTCTCCGCGACGTTGAGGTACACTTCCATGATCCGCCGCTTGGTCCACAGGTTCTCGATCAGCACGGTGAACCATGCTTCCAGCCCTTTGCGGAAGAAACCGCCGCCCTGCCACAGGAACACGTTCTTCGCGGTCTGCTGGCTGATGGTGGAGCCGCCACGCTGCTTGCCGCCCTGCAGGTTGTTTTCCATCGCGGCCTGCATCGCGGCGTAATCGAACCCGCTATGCTCGCAGAAATTCTGGTCCTCCGCCGCGATCACCGCGCGCACCAGGCTGCGGTCGATATCGCCCAGCCCCTGCCAGTCCTTGGTATAGCCGTTTTCGTCCATCAGCATGGTCGCGGTGACGGGGACGGGGACGAAGCGCCACGCCACCGTCAGGAACAGGCTGAGGCCGATGAACGTCGCGACCAGCGCGGTCAGGATCTGGAGGATGCGGAACATCGCGCAGGCCTATGGACGAAAGGCGGCGCGGCAAGCCAGTGCCCGCCGCGCCGCGCTGTAGGTATTCAACGATCCGTCCGCGTCAGGCCGCGACCGGCATCAGCTTTTCGCCAGCGATCCGCTGCATCGCCTTCTGCAGCTTCTCGAACGCGCGCACCTCGATCTGGCGGATGCGTTCGCGGCTGACGTCGTAGACCTTGCTCAGCTCTTCGAGCGTCTGCGGGTCTTCGGTCAGGCGGCGTTCGGTCAGGATGTGCTTTTCGCGATCGTTGAGCGAATCCATCGCTTCGAGCAGCATCTCGTGGCGCACGTGCTTTTCCTGCGCGTCGGCCGTCGTCTCGTCCTGCAAGGGGCGGTCGTCCGTCAGCCAGTCCTGCCACTGGCTGGCGTTTTCTTCCTCACCGCGCATCGAGACGTTGAGCGAGCTGTCGCCGCCCATCATCATGCGGCGGTTCATGTTGATGACTTCCTGCTCCGGCACGCCCAGATCGGTGGCGATCTTCGCCACGTCGTCGGGGTGCAGATCGGAATCCTCGTAGGCCTCCAGCTGCTTCTTCATCCGGCGCAGGTTGAAGAACAGCTTCTTCTGCGCAGCGGTGGTGCCCATCTTCACGAGGCTCCACGAACGCAGGATATATTCCTGGATGCTCGCCTTGATCCACCACATGGCATAGGTCGCCAGCCGGAAGCCGCGATCGGCTTCGAACTTCTTGACGCCCTGCATCAGGCCGACATTGCCTTCGGAGATGAGATCGGACACGGGCAGGCCATAGCCGCGATAGCCCATCGCGATCTTGGCTACGAGCCGCAGGTGGCTCGACACGAGCTGTGCCGCGGCCTCCGGGTCCTCATGTTCTTCGTACCGCTTGGCGAGCATGTATTCCTGCTCAGCCGTCAGCACGGGGAATTTCTTGATTTCCGACAAATAGCGGTTGAGGCTTTGCTCCCCACCAAGGGCCGGTATGGCTACTGCCTTGCTTTTACTCACTTCGTCCCTAACCTTTCTATAGTCGACCTCACCCCCCTGATTGGGCCGGACCCCTGCTGGGCATCCGTAAGCGGCGGGCCACCAAGTTCTTTATAGGTCATTTCGCGCTGGAATTCGAGCGCTGTTCATCGATTTCAACGAGCGATTTCGTCGATCAGTTCCGCCATGTCCCGGGGCAGGTCAGCCTGAAAATCGACCCGTTCGCCGGTTGCGGGATGAATGAACCCGAGGCTGGCCGCGTGGAGCGCCTGCCGGCGGAAGCCCAATTTCTCAAGAATCGGCCGCAGGGCCTTGGGATCGCGTCCATATTGTGGGTCTCCCAATAGCGGATGACCTATTGACGCACAGTGAACGCGGACCTGATGCGTGCGCCCGGTTTCCAGGCGGCATTCAAGAATGCTTGCGACCCCGAAAGAATCCGTTGTCCGATAATGCGTGACCGCATGCTTGCCGCGCGTCGCATCCGGGGGGAGGACCGCCATCTTCTTGCGGTCCCTGTCCGACCGGCCGAGCCGGGCGTCGATGGTGCCTTGCGCGGGTTTTGGCTGCCCCGCGCAGAGTGCGATATAGCGGCGCGAAATGCTGTGATCGGCGAACTGCTTCGCCAGCCCTTCATGCGCGGAATCCGTCTTCGCAACGACCAACAAGCCGCTGGTATCCTTGTCGATCCGGTGGACGATGCCGGGGCGCTCGACCCCGTTGATCCCCGAAAGCTGGCCTGCGCAGTGGTGGAGCAGCGCGTTGACCAGCGTGCCATCCCGATTGCCCGCCGCCGGGTGGACGACCATGCCCGCAGGCTTGTCCACCACGATTAGGTGTTCGTCCTCGTAGGCGACGACCAGGGGGATGTCCTGCGGTTCGGCTTCCAGCGGCGTGGGGGCGGGCAGGCGGACGGTGAAAGGCGCGCCTGCGGCCACCTTGGTGGAGGGCGAGCTGGCACGCTTGCCGCCCACTTCGACTGCGCCATCCGCGATCAACCCCTTGATCCGCTCGCGCGACAGATCGGTGGCCTCGGCCAGTGCTTTGTCGAGGCGGGAGGAGGCGGAGATGACTCCCTCTATCAACTCCGCTCGTCCTGAGCCTGCCGAAGGACCGTCCTTACTTTTTGCCAATCGGGAGACGCCTTCCCAATCGCCCCGGATGAGCGCTTGCTTCTTTGCCTTCGACCATCCCTTGATGCGGCGTTCGGCCTCGAACGCTTCTTGTCGCGATGCAAATTCCTGAGACCACACAAGTTCCACCGGCAATTTGTCGGAGGTGAAACCAGCAATATTTCCAGACCGGTGCGCAGATACGCGCTGATCGAGATCGTCGGTGTGTCCGGTGTAATAGGCACCGCCACGACAGTGGAGCATGTAGGCCCAGAACGGCATGGCATCGGGAGTAAGAAAAGTACGATCCTTCGACAAGCTCGGGATGAGCGCGATATGGGTATTGATCGGGGCGGTTCGAAAAGCTCAGGGCAGGCGGGTTAAATGAAGATATCGAAACGAACGATAGACACGATCCTCGCCGACGCCACATTAGCCCACCCCCACGAATGCTGCGGGCTGCTGCTGGGCGAGGGCGGGCAGATCACCCAGGCGCGGCCCGCCGCCAACATCCATCCCGAACCCGCCCGCCATTTCGAGATCGACCCGCGCGCGCTGATCGATGCGCACAAGGCTGCGCGGGCAGGTGGGCCGCAGGTAATCGGCTATTACCATTCGCATCCCAACGGCGATCCCCGCCCGTCGACCACGGATCGCGCTTCCGCTGCGCATGACGGGATGGTCTGGGCTATCGCCGCCGCGGGCGAGGTCCGCTTTTTCCGCGATGGGGAGGAGCGATTCGAGGCGCTTTCCTATATTGTTCAGCCACGCTAGGCAGGCGGCGATGATTGATCACAGCGCACCTTCGCACGCCCTGCTTGCCCACCTGTCAGGTTCGCCCGGTTTTTCCGCCCCTGAACACTGTGTCAGGTGTGTCAGGGCGCTGGTCGGGGGCCTGCCCGCATGACGGGCGAGACCGATCCCCTGCTGCTTGCCAGCCAGCTGTGCTCGCGCCTGTGCCACGACATGCTCAGCCCCGTGGGCGCGCTGTCCAACGGGCTCGAGCTGCTCGCCGACGAGCAGGACCCGCAGATGCGCCAGCGCTGTTTCGAGCTGCTGGAGCAGAGCGCGCGGACGAGCGCGGCCAAGCTCAAGTTCTTCCGGCTGGCCTACGGCGCGGGTGGCGGTTTCGGCGAAAAGGTCTCGATCGATGAACCCAGGGCGGTGATCGAGACGCTGGCCGCCGATGCCAAGCGGATCGAGCTGGGCTGGCAGATCGAGACGCCGACCGTGCCCAAGGCGGCGACCAAGGTTCTGCTCAATCTCGCACAGATCGGCCTCGATGCGCTGGTGCGCGGCGGGACGCTGGACCTGGGGGTGGAGGAACGCGACGACGCGACCGAGATCGTGGTCCGCGCGGCTGGGGCCAAGATCGCCTTCGACCAGACGATCGGCGATGCGCTGGCGGGCCGGATGGACCCGGCCGAACTGACCGGGCGCACGGCCCCGGCGCATGTGCTGGCGATGATTGCCGAGCGTCAGGGAGGCATGATCCAGACCCATGTCGAAAGCGGTACGCTGCTGCTCGGCGCAACCCTGCCGAACGGCGCATGAGCAGCGATCTGCGGAGCGGGGAGGGGATGAGCGAGCTGGTCCATTCCGAGAGGCTTTCGCCCAATTACGACGAACGCGACGCGCCGGTTTCCATGGTGGTCGTCCATTATACCGAGATGGAGAATGCGGACGCTGCCCTGGAGCGCCTGACCGACCCTGAATCGAAGGTTTCCGCGCATTACCTCATCAGCGAGGCGGGCGAGGTGACCCGGCTGGTGCCCGAAGAGAAGCGCGCGTGGCACGCGGGCGTATCCTACTGGCGCGGCGAGGCGGACGTGAACGCGGTGAGCGTGGGGATCGAGCTCGATCATCCCGGCCACAAGTTCGGCTATCGCGAATTTGCCGATGCGCAGATCGCCGCGCTGGTGCCGCTGCTGCACGCGATCGTGAAACGCCACGATGTGCCGCGCGCCAATGTGGTCGGCCACTCGGACGTCGCTCCGCAACGCAAGATCGACCCGGGCGAGCTGTTTCCCTGGGCCCGCATCGCGGAACTGGGCCTGTGCATACCGCGCCCCACGAAGCTGGAGCTGGGCGATCCGTTCGATAACGACAGCGCCTTCTATCTGGCGCTTGAGCGCTACGGCTATGATGTCAGCGACGGGCGCAAGGCGGTCGAGGCATTCCAGCGGCGCTGGCGGCCCGAACAGATCGACGGCGTGATCGACGGCGAGATTCGTGCGATCCTGTTCCAGCTGCTCTTGGATCGGGATCGCGGGCTCGCTAGATAGTGCCTGCCAGGAGGCCGGGCAGCCGCGGGTATGCAAATACGCGAGGAAAGTCCGGGCTCCACGAAGCAAGGGTGGCGGGTAACGCCCGCCCGGGGCAACCCGAGGGACAGTGCCACAGAGAGTATACCGCCGATGGATGGCCCAAGGTCTTGGGCTTCTCACAGGCAAGGGTGAAAGGGTGCGGTAAAAGCGCACCGGGGGCCTGGTAACAGGTCCCGTCATGGCAAACCCCACCCGGAGCAAGGCCGAATAGGGACCCCGCGCCGGAAACGGCAGGAGCGCTTCGCTTCCGAGGAGGTCCGGGTTGGCTGCTGGAACCGTCTGGCAACAGGCGGTCTAGATGAATGGCTGCCACCCTCCGCAAGGAGGGGACAGAACCCGGCTTACAGGCCTCCTGGCACTACGATTGCAGCGCTATTCGCGGCCCACGCTGGTGTACCGGAAACCCGCCTCGCGCATGTCGTCGGGCTTGTAGATGTTGCGCAGGTCCACCAGCACGGGCGCCTTGGCGAGCTGCTTGACGCGGCCGAGGTCGAGCGCGCGGAACACGTCCCACTCGGTCACGATCACGACCGCGTCGGCGCCTTCGATGGCCGAATAGGGATCGTCCTTCATCTCGACCTCGGGCATCAGCGGCGCGGCGATTTCCATGCCCTCGGGATCGAAGGCCGCGATCTCCACGCCAGCATCGGCCAGCGTCTGCGCCACCGCGATGGCGGGCGAATCGCGCATGTCGTCGGTATTGGGCTTGAAGGTGAGGCCAAGCATGGCGACGCGCTTGCCGCGCGCGGCCTCGTGCCCGCCCAGCGCATCGACAACCTTGCGGCCCATCGCGCGCTTGCGGCTGTCATTGACCTTGACCACCGCCTCGACGATCCGCGTCGGGCTGTCGTAATCCTCGGCGGTCTTGAGCAGCGCGAGCGTGTCCTTGGGGAAGCACGATCCGCCATAGCCGGGGCCGGCGTGCAGGAACTTGGAGCCGATCCGGTTGTCCATCCCGATCCCGCGCGCGACATCCTGGACGTTCGCGCCGACCTTCTCGCACAGGTCGGCGATTTCGTTGATGAAGGTGATCTTGGTCGCAAGGAAGGCGTTGGCAGCGTACTTGATCAGCTCGCTGGTCCGGCGGCCGACAAACAGGATCGGCGATTCGTTGAGGAAGAGTGGGCGATAGACTTCGCGCATCACCTCGCGCCCGAAGTCGTCCTCGGCGCCGATCACGATCCGGTCGGGCCGCTTGAAATCGCCAATGGCCGCGCCTTCGCGCAGAAATTCGGGGTTGGAGACCACGGCAACCTTCAGCCCGCGCTCTTTCACGGCGGGGCTTTCTGCCAGGATGCGTTCCACTTCGTCGCCGGTGCCGACGGGCACGGTCGACTTGGTTACGACCACCGCGTCGTTGGACAGCGATTCGCCGATTTCGCGGGCCACGGCGTGGACGAAGGAGAGGTCCGCGTGGCCATCGCCCCGGCGGCTGGGCGTGCCGACCGCGATGAAGATCGCGCCTGCATCCTTGATACCCTCGGCCAGATCGGTGGTGAAGGACAGCCGCCCGGCGCGCGCATTGGCTTCCACCAGCGCATCGAGGCCCGGCTCGTAGATCGGCATGATCCCTTTGCGCAGCCGCTCTACTTTGGATGCATCCTTGTCGATGCACACCACGTCATGACCGAAATCGGCGAAGCAGGCACCGGAAACGAGGCCGACATAGCCCGAGCCGACCATTGCGATTTTCATGCCAAGTTCCCTTTCACCGGGCGTCGACGCCTATGCGACTTCGGCCCATTTGTCGATTTCGATAGCGCCGCCATCCTTGCCGGATCGATCGCACGCCTGAATGTAGCGCCGGGTCTCGCCCTCCAGCACCAGCGCCGTCAAGCGCCCGTAGCGAAAAGCGCCGGTATCGATGCCGATCCGGTTGGCCCGTTGATCCACCTTCTCGAAGATGGTGTGGCCGTGAACGATCACCTTCTCAAACGGTGCATCGTGGCCCAGAAAGCGTTCGCGGATCCACAGAAGATCGTGCCGGGCCTGATCGTGCAGCGCGCGCGTGGGTTCGATCCCGGCATGGGCGAAGGCATAATCGCCCGCTACGATGATTTCTTCGAAGCTGCGCAGAAAATCGCGATCCTCTTGCGGAACAAGGCTGTGCAGCCGTTCCTGCAGTTCGTCGAGCTCCAGCTTGCTGTATTCCGACTTGGCGATCGGATAGCTGAGAATTGTCTCTCGCCCCCCGTGCTTGAGGAAGTGCCTCAGCACGTTGCGATCCTCGAAGCTGTCGAGAA
Source organism: Citromicrobium sp. UBA3494 (assembly GCA_002377695.1). Taxonomy (GTDB): domain Bacteria; phylum Pseudomonadota; class Alphaproteobacteria; order Sphingomonadales; family Sphingomonadaceae; genus Alteriqipengyuania. The sequence goes on from DFQH01000007.1 coordinate 106,641, forward strand.
ACATCTCCTCGTGGTTGCCGGCCAGATAACGCACCTTGCGGCGGGTGCCCCATTCCCGGGCCTTCGCGATCACCTGCGCGCTACCCGGGCCCCGGTCTACCAGGTCGCCCAGCATGATGACGGTCGTGTCGGCCTGTCCGGCCTGTGCATCGTCCGCCTCGATCGCATCGATCAGGGCATCGAACAGGCGGTCGCACCCGTGAATGTCGCCGATCGCATAAAAGCGCGTGCCCGCAGGGGTCGAGGGGCGCGGGCCTTCGGGCGCGTTGCGGAATAGGTTGCGAAGGGGCTTGAGCATCTGCAGCTGTCGGAGGCGGATCGGTGCGGATCAGACGACTCCCGCCCGCACCTGCACGGCGCCAGATAAGGGCAACCGTGCAGGACCGCAAGCGGGGCGGTCAGGGCGTGGCCTGCCGCGCTTCGTCGTACTTTTCCGAGTCTTCGGGATGCGTGGTGGTGAGCCGCAGCACCACATACCCGATAATCGCGGACAGGATCGAGCCCAGCAGGATGCCGATCTTCGCCTCTTCGACGAACAGGCGATTGCCGGCAAAGGCGAGTTCGCTGATGAACAGCGACATCGTGAAGCCGATCCCGGTCAGGATCGTGACGCCCCAGATTTCCATCCAGTTTGCGCGGTCCGGCTTCTTCGCGATGCCCAGCTTCACTGCCAGGGCCACGATGGTGAAGATGCCGAGCTGCTTGCCCAGGAACAGGCCGGTCGCAATGGCGAAGGGCAGCGGGGCGAACAATTGTTCGGTGGTCATGTCGAGCACGTTCACGCCGGCGTTGGCGAAACCGAAGATCGGCACGACAAGATAGGCGCTCCACGGTGCGAGGCCATGCTCTGCCTTTTCGAGCATGGAGTGCCCGTCACCCTTGCGCATGGGGATCGTCAGCGCGGCGAGCACGCCTGCAATGGTTGCATGCACGCCCGAGAACAGCACGGCGAACCACAATGCGATGGCCACCAGCACGAAGGGCCAGAACTGCTTCACGCCGAAGCGGTTCATGCCGACCATCAGGGCGAAGATGCCCGTGGCGATGGCGAGCCACATCACGTCGAGATGTGCGGTGTAGAAGACTGCGATCACCAGCACAGCGCCGATATCGTCGACAATCGCGACGGTCAGCAGAAACAGGCGTAGCGAGGAGGGCACGCGGCTTCCCAGGATGCCCAGCACACCCATGGCGAAGGCAATATCGGTCGCGGCGGGAATCGCCCAGCCGCGGATCAGCTGCGTATCGCCGCCTGCAATGGCGACGTAGATCAGGGCCGGGACCGCCATCCCGGCCACCGCTGCCATGATCGGCAGGGTCCGCTTGTCCGCGCTGGAGAGTTGGCCCGCGATCAGTTCGCGCTTCACTTCGAGGCCAACCACGAAGAAGAACAGGACCATCAGCCCGTCGTTGATCCACAGGTACAACGTATTGAGGTAGAAGGTTTCCTTCGGCCACAAATAGTCGTTGAACAGGGCGTCGTAGTCTTCGGCCAGCGGCGAGTTCGCCACGACCAGCGCGGCCGCCGCTACCAGTATAAGGAGGACGCCAGCCGACGCATCGCTGACGAACAGCGCGCGCACGGGTGCGATGGCGCGGCGGAGGGGACTGCGGATCGGTTCAAGCATGGCAACCCTTTTTCTGAAACCTTCCCGCGTTGCAAGGCCCGGATGCGTTGGATAAACTGCAAACACGGCAAGGGGGACTTGGGCGATATGGACGTGGCGGCACTTTCGCCGGTCGATTGGCTGGCGCTCATCCAGCACGAACTGCTCTTGTTTGCGAGCCTGTTTTTCATTCTCGGCACGCTCGACGAGCTGGCGATAGACGGGCTGTATGCGATCGGTCGCGTACGCGGTCGTCTGCGAACCGCCTCGATCTCGAGAGGCGAGGTGGAGGGCAGGGAGCTCGCCGGGCCGGTGGCGGTGATCGTCGCGGCCTGGCGCGAGGACGATGTCATCGGCGCCACGATGCGCCACCTGCTTGCCGCCTGGCCGCAGCAAGGCTTGCGGCTCTACGTCGGCTGTTACGCCAACGATCCCGCCACCATCGCCGCCGCGTCGCAGGCCGCGAGCGGGCATGCGCGGGTGCGGATCGTGGTCCATGCCGATCACGGGCCGACCACCAAGGCGGACTGCATGAACCGGCTGTACCGCGCGATCGAGGAGGACGAGCAGCGCGAGGGCATTTCCTTTCGCATGGTCGTGATCCACGATGCCGAAGACATGGTCGATCCGGCGGCGCTGCCGCTGTTCGACGCAGGCCTGGCGCGTGCCGAACTGATGCAGCTGCCCGTCGTCCCCATGCCGCAGAGGCGTTCGCGCTGGGTCGCGGGGCACTACCTCGACGAGTTCGCGGAATCCCATGCGAAGGCGATGGTCGTGCGCGACTGGCTGGGCACCGGCTTCCCGTCGGCCGGTGTGGGCTGCGCCATTGCACGCGGGCGGTTGGCCAAGCTGGACGCGCAGTCGACAGGCCAGGGGCCATTCGATGCGGCGAGCCTGACGGAGGATTACGAGCTTGGCCTCAAGGTGGCGGAGGCCGGGGCCAAGACCGCCTTCCTGCGTGTGCGCGGTGATGATGGCGCCCTGGTCGCCACTCGTGCGTATTTCCCCCACCGTCTGGAATCGGCGATTCGCCAGAAGTCCCGCTGGGTATGCGGCATCGCACTGCAAGGTTGGGACCGGATGGGCTGGACCGGCAATCTGCTCGACGGGTGGATGCGGCTGCGCGACCGGCGCGGGCCTCTGGCGGCGCTGGTGCTGTTCACCGCCTACCTCCTGCTGCTCATAAGCGGAGCGCTGATCGTGCTGCAGCAGCTCGGCTTGGCGAGGCCGGTGCCCCTCACGCCGCTCACCCAGACCCTGTTGATAGCCAATGCGTTCAGCCTTGTGTGGCGAGCGGCATGGCGCTGCGCCTTCACGGCACGCGAATACGGCATGGCAGAGGGCATCCGTGCGATCCTGCGCATCCCCTTGAGCAACATCATCGCCATCATGGCCGGTCGCCGTGCGGTCTCGCAATATGTCGCGAGCCTCCACGGGGGGAGGGTGCGCTGGGAGAAGACGGACCATCACGGTCATCCCTCCATCGGCCAGCGGGCGGTTGCGTGACCGCCCGCGTGCGCCCCGGTGGTCGTCCGCTGGTCGCGGTGCTGGCCCTCCTGTCGGGGTGGGTCGCGATCCGTGCGAGCGTTTGGGAACCGCCTTTTCCGCTGCCTGCGGCAGACGCGCTCTTCGCACAGGCCCAGGCCACTGGCGAAACCTCTTACCGAACGCGCGATGGCGCGCAGGCGAGGGCCAGAATGGGGGCGGGCCCGCTTCGCCCGGAGCGTCTGGAGCTACCCGCGGTAGCTCTCGCCATGCGTCGGCCGGACTTCGTCGGGGCGCGGGCAGGCGGCTTCCCGACCAGTGGGGCAGCATACGCCTATCCGGCCGGAATGCAGCTCGCACGCCTCCGGCAATATGCCAGCCACCAGATGCTGTTTGCAGCCGCGCTGTCCTCCCTGCCTACCTATGGCGCCATGCCGGAGGGAAGGCTGGCGAGGGACAGGAAGAGCAGGCCGGGCCGCGCGCAGCGCCGTGCCGCGCTCGGCTGGCAGGCCATCGGTCCGGCACTGCAGGCGCCGCCGGGTACAGGACCGGTGGAGCCGGCGCGCAAGCCGGATCGCTGGGCCGTGGACGCATGGCTGCTGATCCGCGAAGGGTCGGGCCCTCGCCGTCTCGCCGGAACCGGCCCGGCCAGCTACGGGCAGGATCAGGCTGGGGCGGTGGTGCGCTATGCGCTGGCACCGGGGAGCCCTCTTCAGCCCAAGGCCTACGCGCGGGCCAGCAAGGCGCTGGTGCGCGGCGGCGAAACGGAGATCGCTGCGGGAGCCAGCATCGCGCTTGTGCAAGACCCGCCCCTGACGATCCATGGCGAAGCCCGGCTGACCGACCGGCGAGGCGTCGCGGGCGCCCGGACGGAACTGCGCCCTGCCGTCTTTGTGGTGACCGGATTTCCCCGCAAAGAGCTTGCAGGCGGGTTGGAAGCCGACGCCTACGTGCAGGCAGGCTATGTCGGAGGCGATTTCGCAACCGGCTTCGTCGACGGCAAGGCCAGCCTCGAAGCGCCCGTGATGCGCGCGGACGCCGGAAACGTGGCGCTTGGCGCGGGTGTGTGGGGCGGCGCCCAGCGCGATGTCTCGCGGCTGGATGTCGGGCCGACGGCAAGTGCCACCGTCGCGACAGGAAAGGCGACGCTGCGCGCCTCGGTCGGCTATCGTTTCCGCATTGCGGGAGACGCCAATCCCGGCGACGGGCCTGCGCTAACGCTGGCCGCTTCATTCTAGGGTTCATATCTGGTCGAAGCGCGCTTTATTCGCGGGGCCGAAAGGATTACGGCTCTGGCCGCCCATGGATGTCTACCTCCCCATAGCCAACCTGTCCGTCAATGGACTGGTGATCGTCGCGCTCGGCGCGCTGACGGGCATCTTGTCGGGACTGTTCGGCGTCGGCGGCGGGTTTCTCACCACGCCGCTGCTGATCTTCTACGGCATTCCGCCCACCGTGGCCGCCGCCTCCGCCGCTACGCAGGTGACGGGGGCCAGCGTTTCGGGCGTGCTCGCGCATAACCGCCGTGGCGGCGTCGATTACCGGATGGGCGGCGTGCTGGTGGTCGGCGGCATATTCGGCGCGCTGATCGGGGCCCTGCTGTTCCGCTTCTTCCAGGCGATCGGCCAGATCGATGTCGTCATCAGCATCCTGTATGTCTTCATGCTCGGTTCGATCGGATCGCTGATGATGCGAGAGGCGCTCTCCGCGCTCAATATCCGCCAGTCCAAGGGCCTCAAGCGTGCCGCAAAGCGGCGCCACCATCCGCTGGTCGCCGGTCTGCCCTATCGTTGGCGTTTCTACGCCTCCGGCCTCTATATCTCGCCGCTCGCGCCGCTGATCCTGGGCACCGGCGTCGGTATCCTGACCATGCTGATGGGGGTGGGCGGCGGCTTCATGCTGGTGCCCGCGATGCTCTATATCCTGGGGATGAGCGGCAAGGTCGTGGTCGGCACATCGCTGTTCAACATCCTGTTCGTGACCATGGCGACCACGATGACCCATGCGCTGACGACCAAGGCGGTGGACCTCGTGCTGGCGGGCCTGCTGCTGGTCGGCTCCGTGCTGGGCGCCCAGTTCGGTACGCGCATCGCGCTGAAGCTGAAGCCCGACTGGCTGCGTCTTGCGCTGGCCACCATCGTCCTTCTGGTGGCGCTACGCATGCTGTTCGGCCTGAGCATCCAGCCCGACGAGGTCTATTCGGTGGTCAACCTGTGATCGGCGCGCGGCCCCTTCGCGCCGCGTTCGCGCTGCTGTGCCTGCTGGCACTGCCCGCCCAGACCGGAGGCGATCCGGTTCTCGTGCCCGAAGTGTCACAGAAGGAAGTCCAGGTCCGCCAGGGCTTTACCGGTACCGAGCTGTTGCTGTTCGGCGCGGTGATCGATCCGGTCGGCGGGGACGAGGGCTTCGATGTCATCGTGGTCCTCAAGGGCCCGGCGCAGCCCATCCAGCTGCGCGAGAAACGCCAGATCGGCGGGATATGGATGAATGCGGAGAGCACCGCCTTTCGCTCCGCGCCCAGCTATTTCGCGGTCGCCTCCAGCCGCCCGATCGACCAGATCGTGGATGCGCGTACCGCGGCGATCTTCGAATTCGGGACCGAGTTCATCCAGCTTAGCCCGTCGGGTTCGATCGATCTTGAAGAACAGGCGCGCATGCGTGCCGGTCTGGTCGACCTGCGGGAGCGGCAGGGGCTCTATCGCACGATAGAGGATGGCGTGACCGTGCGCGAAGGCGTGCTCTACCAGGCGCGTATCGGGCTGCCGTCCAACGTGCAGACCGGCGCCTACACCGCAGAGACGTTCGCCGTGCGCGACGGCCGCGTGATGGCGTCCGCCGTGGCCGAGGTATCGGTTCGCAAGGTGGGTTTCGAACGGTTCGTCGAGGTCTTTGCGGATCGCCAGCCGCTTCTCTACGGGCTGGTCGCGATCTTCCTTTCGCTGCTGATGGGCTGGATGGCCGGGCGTATCTTCAATCGCTCCTGACGGTGTCGGCCGACCGGGCGATTTTCTTCGCATTGACGCGAACTTAACCCTCATTCGCCTATCAACGCCGCCGGCTTTCGCATGCAGGGAGCCTACACGAGGGGCGTTGTTTTCAAGCATGACGGACATTGCAGGTCACGATTTCCGGGCGACGGGCGAACCGGCCGACGCGGAAGAGGCGGAAGCGCCGGGCCAGGCACATAATGGCACCCGGCCCATCGGCGTCGTGCTCGACGTGGCGGGTGCGGGCGCGACCATCGCGCTCGACTGCGAACGGCTCAACGAATGCGCAGGAGACGCCGATCCTTCGCTGGCCATTGCAGGGCAGGTCGGCAGCCCGGTCAAGATTCGCGCAGGCGACGACTGGCTGCTCGGCAGCGTGCGCACGCAGCGGCAGGATCGCCGCGGCACGGGCGGGATCATCGCGGAGGTCGATTTCCTGGGCGAAGGGACGGAGGAGAAGCTGACAGGCCGTGTTCGCGGGTTTCGCCGCGGCGTTACGCGCTATCCCGTGCCCGGCGGCATGGTCTTTGCCGCCAGCACCAACGATCTGCGGCATGTCTACGCGGGCGACGGGCGCGCCTTCATCGAGGTCGGCACGGTTTTCCCGACCCGCGATATCCGCGCGGGGCTCTATATAGACCAGCTGCTGGGCAAGCACTTCGCGCTGCTCGGCTCGACCGGCACGGGCAAGTCCACCACCACCGCCCTGATGCTCCACCGCATCTGCGAAGCTTCGCCGCAGGGCCACGTGATCATGATCGACCCGCACGGCGAATATGCCAGCGCGTTCCGGACCAACGGCGCGATCCTGGATGTCGGCAACCTCAAGATGCCGTACTGGCTGATGAACTTCGAGGAGCATTGCGAAATCCTTCTCACCAGCCGGGGGGACGACCGGCAGGTGGACGCCGATATCCTCGCCAAGTGCCTGCTGGAGGCGCGATCGAAGAACCGGATGGCGGAAGGGCTCGGCAAGATCACGGTGGATTCGCCGGTCCCCTATCTCCTGTCCGACCTGTCGGCGGCGCTCAACCGCGAGATGGGCGATCTCGACAAGGCGACGGGCAGCGCGCCCTACATGCGGATCAAGACCAAGCTGGACGAGGTGAAGTCCGATCCGCGCTACCAGTTCTTGTTCTCCGGCATGCTGGTGGGCGACACGATGGGCGAATTCCTGGCCCGCATCCTGCGCCTGCCCACCGACGGCAAGCCGATTTCCATCATCGATGTCTCCGGCGTGCCATCGGACATCACGACCACGGTCGTCGCGGTACTCAGCCGCCTGGTGTTCGACTACGCCAGCTGGGCGCGCGAGGAGCGCACCCGGCCGATCCTGCTGGTCTGCGAGGAAGCGCACCGATATGTGCCGAGCGAGAAGCACTTCGACGCCTCTGCCGTCGGCAAGGTGCTCAGCCGGATCGCCAAGGAAGGCCGCAAGTACGGCGTGGCTCTGGGCCTCGTGACCCAGCGCCCGTCGGACCTTGCCGAGGGGGTGCTGTCGCAGTGCGGCACCATCATCTCCATGCGGCTCAACAACGAGCGCGACCAGGCCTTCGTGAGGGCCGCCATGCCCGAAGGGGCGCGCGGCTTCCTCGATTCGATCCCGGCCTTGCGCAACCGCGAATGCATCATCTGCGGTGAGGGTGCGGCGGTGCCCATGCGCGTCACCTTCGATACGCTGGAGGAAGCCAAGCGCCCCGCATCCGAAGACCCGAGCTTCAGCGCGCTGTGGCGCGAGACCGGGGGCGAGGAAGAGGCTTTGCAGCGCATCGTCCACCGCTGGCGCACCCATTCGTAGGTCTGTACCGAAAGCTCATGTTCCCCGCGTATCGCCGAACAGGTGGATATGCAGCCGGTCGGACAGTCTGAACCCGTGTTCGAGGCATAGCGGCACCAGCCATTCCTGCCGCGCGCGCAGCGTTGCTGAATCCGTGCCCTCCGCCATCAGGAAAACCCGTCCACGCGGCAGTGCGTGGGCACGCACCAGCTCGCGCACTTCGTCCACATCGGCAGGGTCGGCGACCACGAACTTGAAGCAGGCGCGCCCGTCGCTGACGTAGGTGCGCAGCACTTTGGGTACGATCGCCAGTTCGCGCGCATTGCCCGAATGCGCCAGCTTCGGACTGATATTGAACTGGTCCACCCACACATCGAGCTTCGGTGGGGGCAGAGCGGTACCGTTGGTTTCGATCTCCACCGTGATATCGGGCAGCAGCGCGAGCAGCTGAGCCAGCGCGGGCGCCTGCAGCATCGGCTCGCCCCCGGTGACGACCAGTCGCCGCTGGCCGAGTGCCAGAATCCGGTCGGCCACATCCTCCACCTCCAGCGTCACCTGATTGGCCTTGCGATCGAACGTCTCGCCCGAGCGGTGCGGGCGCTCATCCCCATCGAAGTGCCACGTATAGGCGGTATCGCACCACACGCAGGCGAGGTTGCAGCGCGACAGGCGCATGAAGGCGGTCGGCTCTCCTGCGCTCGGCCCTTCGCCCTGCACGGAGGCGAAAATCTCCGGCCCGCCGGTGTCGTCGGTGGCGAGGACGAGGGTCATGCCCGGGCTCCGCTGACACACCTGACACAGTGTCCAGGGGCAAAAAACCCTGCCGCTTCCCGGGCGCGCGGGACGCGGGTGCCGAAGTTGGAGAAATACGCGGTCATCGGCTGGTCTTGGCAGAAATCGGGGCAGTAGGAAAATCGGTCTTCGGCGGTCGAGCAAACTTGCCGCTCGAACGCTGGGTCAGTGCCACTGGGCGGGGTCCAGCGCCAGCAACTTACCCAGCTGGTCATACAGCGCCGGCATCTGGTCACGCATGGCGCGGGGCCGCTCGAAGAAGGTGACGATGGCTTCTGCGAAGAACTCCTGATGGCTGGAGGCGCCATAGGGGTCGATCAGCGTGCGTTCCCCGTTTTCGACGCGCTGCACCTGATCCTCGAACGCATCGAGCATGGCCCTTTCCCAGCCCGCGTAGGCCTGCCCCTTGCGCAGGATCGGGATGCCGTTCGTATGGCCCGAGAGGCCATCGAGCTGGTGCGCGAATTCATGGATCACGACATTATGCCCGTCTTCGGCGTCCAGGCCGCCGTGCAGCGCATGGTCCCATGACAGGATGACAGGGCCCCGCGCCCAGCTTTCGCCCAGCGTGGCGTGGCTGTTTTCATGGACGAAGTGGCCGTCATGCGTGTTGCGGTTGGTGAGGAAAGCCGACGGGTAGATCAGCACGTTTCGAAGTGTATCGTACCAGACCGGGCTGTTGACGACCAGCAGACAGGCCTGCGCCGCGATGGAGAGCTCCATGTCCTTGCTGACTTCGAGCCCGTTCTGGCCGCGGAAGGTGATCTGGTCGAGGAAGAGGTTGATCTTCCCCTCCAGCGCGCGCCGCGTGGGTTCGGGCAGCCGACGGACGAGCGGCACCAGCCGTTCGACCGTCGCGCGTTGCTCCGCTGTCAGCGGCGACGCCAGCAGTTGCTCGCGCTTCCGCCGCTTCGAATACCGGCGCAAGAGCAGGAATGCGGCACCGAGCAGCGCAAGGCCGAGAATGATCCAGGGCGTCATGCCGCAGAAGTAGGATCGCGGGCACGGCTTTGGTAGGAGGGCTCCTCCCGCCGCGCGATGCGAACCTACCCCAGCCGTGCGAGCGCGTGGCGCAACCGGTCGATCTCGCTGGCGTGGAACGCGGCATCCGCCTTCGCCTTCTCGACCGCTTCGGGCTTGGCCTTTTCGACGAAGGCTGGGTTGGAGAGCCGCTTGTCGAGCGAACCGAACTCCTTCTGGCTGGCCTCCATCGCCTTGGTCAGGCGAGCCTTTTCGGCCTCAACATCGACGATGCCTTCCAGCGGGATGATGACCGCATCCTCGCCCGCCGCGATCTGCATCACCGGGCCTGCCGGGGCATCCTCGCCCAGGTGAAGCGGGGTCAGGCGGGCGAGCCGTTCGATGGCCGCAGCGCTACGCTCCACCACCCGAGCGGCGAGCGGGGAGGGGGCGGGCAACCACGCTTCCAGCTTCGCGCCGGGCGCAATGCCCAGCTCGTTCTTGGCCGCGCGGGTCGCGGTGGTGAGCGCGATGACCCAGTCGATCGCCGCGACGGCATCCGCGTCCACCTCGGCCTGCGGATCGGGCCATGCGGCCAGCATCAGTTCGTAGGGCCGCTCACCCCCCTGGAACTGTGCCTGTGCGTGCCACAGCTCTTCGGTTACGAAAGGCATGAAGGGGTGCAGCATGACCAGGATCTGGTCGATCGCCCACCCGGCCACGGCTTTGGTTTCCGATAGCGGCGACCAGTCCCCCTCCCGCTCGCGGGAGGGGTTAGGGGTGGGCGAGGCCTGGTCTGCACCAGACCCGCCCCCGGCCGCTCCCGCAGGCGGGAGGGGAGAAAGGACCGGCTTGATCAGTTCCAGATACCAGTCGCAGAAGCGATCCCACACGAAGTGGTAGATCGCGCTCGCGGCGGCATCGAAGCGCAGGTCCGCCAGCGCCTTCTCGATTTCCGCCTTGGTTTCGATCACCTCGCCGATGATCCACGAATTGACCGCGAGCCTGGCATCGGGCGCGGCGATGCTCTCGGACGCGCCGATCCCGTTGCCCTGGCAGAAACGCACCGCGTTCCACAGCTTGGTGGCGAAGTTGCGGTATCCCTCGACGCGGCTTTTATCCATCTTGATGTCGCGGCCCTGGCTTTCCATCGCCGCCATGAAGAAGCGCAGCGCATCGGCACCATACTTGTCCACCAGCGTCAGCGGATCGACCACGTTGCCCTTGGACTTGCTCATCTTGGAGCCGTCCTCGGCCCGCACCAGCCCGTGCAGGTACAGCTTTTCCCACGGCTTGCTGCCGGTGTTGAAATAGCCCGCCATCAGCATCCGCGCGTCCCAGAAGAACAGGATGTCGAACCCGGAGATCAGCAGGTTGTTGGGGTAGTGCTTTTCGAGCAGGTCGGTCTTTTCCGGCCAGCCGAGCGTGGCGAAGGGCCACAGCGCGCTGGAGAACCACGTGTCGAGCACGTCCTCGTCCTGCACCAGCGCAATGCCCGGTCCGGCCAGGCTTTGTGCAGCCTCGGCATCCTCGGCCACGATCACGCGGCCTTCCGGCCCGTACCACGCCGGAATGCGGTGGCCCCACCACAGCTGGCGGCTGACACACCACGGCTGGATGTTCTCCATCCAGTTGAAGAAGGTCTTCTCCCAGGTTTTGGGGACGATCTCGACCTCGCCGGAGCGCACCGCCTCAATGGGCTTTTGCGCCAGCTTTCCGGCATCGACATACCACTGGTCGGTCAGCCACGGCTCGATCACCACGCCGCCGCGATCGCCAAACGGAGTGGCGATCTGGCGCGGTTCGGCGTCGTGTTCTACTTCCTCGCCCTTCTTGGTCTTCGCCACATGCGGGATCAGCAGGCCGTCGGCCTTCATCCGCGCGACCACGGCTTCGCGCGCGCCGTTCAGCTCGTCGCGGCGGAAGCGGTGCAGGCCGAGAAACTCCTCGGGCACCAGACCGTCCGCCGTCTGGCAGACATTCGCTTCGGCATCGAGCATGTTGAGCATGTCCGCGGGCGCAATCCCCGCGCGCTTGCCCACTTCGAAGTCGTTGAAATCGTGCCCCGGCGTGATCTTCACCGCGCCCGATCCCAGCTCGGGATCGGCATGCTCGTCCGCCACGATGGGGATGCGGCGCCCGGTGATCGGCAGGATCACGTGCTTGCCGATCACGGACCTGTAGCGCTCGTCCGTGGGATGGACCGCCACCGCCATATCGGCGAGCATGGTTTCGGGCCGGGTGGTCGCAACCTCGATGTAATCGGCACCGCTATCCAGCGTCACGCCGTCTTCCAGCGGATACTTGAAGTGCCAGAAGCCGCCCGGGATCGTCTGCTGTTCGACTTCCAGATCGGAAATCGCGGTCTTCAGCTTCGGGTCCCAGTTCACCAGCCGCTTGTCGCGGTAGATCAGCCCGGCATTGTACATGTCCACGAAGGTCTTGGTGACGGCGCGGACGAAATGATCGTCCATGGTGAACTGTTCGCGGCTCCAGTCCATCGAACAGCCCAGCCGGCGCAGCTGCCGCGTGATCGCGCCGCCGCTTTCGGCCTTCCATTCCCAGACCTTCTCGATGAATTCCTCGCGGCTGTAGTTGGTGCGCTTGTCCTGCTTCGCCTCGAGCTGGCGCTCGACCACCATCTGCGTGGCGATTCCGGCGTGGTCCATGCCCACCACCCACAGCGCATCCTTGCCGCGCAGCCGTTCGTAGCGGACGATGATGTCCTGCAGCGTGTTGTCCAGCGCGTGGCCGATATGCAGCGATCCCGTCACGTTGGGCGGGGGGTTCACGATGGTGAAGGCTTGCGCCTCGGGCCGCTCGGGCCGGAAACAGCCGTTCTCTTCCCAGTGGGAATACCAGCGCGCCTCGATTTGCGCGGGGTCGAAGGTGGTCGAAAGCGTGTTCGTCATGCCGAATCCCATAAGCAGCGCAAACGCCGCTTGTCACCCAATGGCTTGTCATAGCCGCACTTTGCCCGCATAGCAGCGCGCGATGGCGACCGAGGCGCAATACACGCTTGATCAGGGCGAGCAGGGCAGCGCGGTCCTGCGGCTTGCCGGCCCTTACCTGCTGTCCACCGTGGGCGGGGTCGACAGGGGCCTGCGCAAGCTCGACGCGCAGATCGCCGAGGTGGATCTGTCCGACGTGACGGAGATCGACACGGTCGGCGCGTGGTTCGCCTGCAGCCTGGCGCGCGACCACTCGGCCGAGATCGTCAATGCCAGCGAACGCGCGCAGCGCCTGATCGCGGCCGTAGGCGAGAGTGAGAACAGCACGCCGCTGGCCGCACCGCGTCCGCCCCTGTTCGAGCGGGCAACGGGAACGATGGGCACCAAGATGTTCGAAGCCGGGCGCGGCGTGACGAGCATCGTCGGCTTCCTCGGCCAGATCATTTCGGGGTTCGGCGCGCTGGCACGCCATCCGCGCCGGTTCCGTTACCGCGCGCTGGTGGCCCAGCTCGAATCGGTCGGAATCAACGCCCTGCCGATCATCGGCCTGATGAGCTTCCTGATCGGGATCGTCATCGCGCAGCAGGGCGCCGCGCAGCTGGAGTATTTCGGGGCCGAGGCGCTGACGGTGAACCTGGTCGGGCGCATCACCCTGCGCGAACTGGGCGTGCTGATGACCGCGATCATGGTTGCGGGCCGCTCCGGCTCCGCCTTCGCCGCGCAGATCGGCACGATGAAGCTGACCGAGGAAATCGACGCGATGCGCACCATCGGCATCTCGCCGATCGAGGCGCTGGTGATCCCGCGCATCCTCGCCTGCGTGTTCATGATGATCCTGCTGGGCTTCTATGCCTCGGTCATGGCGGTGATCGGCGGCGCCGTGATCTCCGAAATCATGCTGGGCATTCCCTTCTGGACCTTCCTGATGCGCATTCAGGAAGTTGTGCCGACCTACGATGTGTGGGTGGGGATGATCAAGGCGCCCGTATTCGGCCTGATCATCGCGCTGTCGGGCTGCTATCAGGGCATGCAGGTCCACGGCAATTCGGAGGAAGTGGGCAAGCGCACGACCAGGGCGGTGGTCCAGGCGATCTTCACCGTGATCGTGCTGGACGCCTTCTTCGCGGTCTTCTTCACCAATGTGGGGTGGGCATGAGCAGCCTGGTCGACGAAATCTTCGGCGGGAACAAGCCCGCCCACCACGAACGTTTTCGTGGCGAATACCCGGTGCGCGTGCGCGGCCTCGTCAACCGCTTTGGCGAACAGACCATCCACGACGACCTCGATCTCGATTTGAAACGCGGGGAAATCCTGGGCGTGGTCGGCGGCTCGGGTACGGGCAAGTCGGTCCTGATGCGCTCTATCATCGGCCTGCAACAGCCCAACGAGGGCGAGATCGAGGTGTTCGGCCAGTCGATGACCAGCGCAGAGCCGGACGAGGCGCTGGGCGTTCGCAACCGGTGGGGCGTGCTGTTCCAGGGCGGCGCGCTGTTCTCCACCCTTACGGTGGGCGAGAACGTGGAAGTGCCGATCAAGCAGTTCTATCCCGATCTCGACCCCGAACTGACGCAGGAAATCGCGCGCTACAAGGTGGTCATGTCGGGCCTGCCCGAAGAGGCGACCATCAAGTATCCCTCAGAGCTTTCGGGCGGGATGAAGAAACGCGCCGGGCTTGCCCGTGCGCTGGCGCTGGACCCGGAACTGCTGTTCCTGGACGAGCCCACCGCCGGCCTCGACCCCATCGGGGCATCCGCGTTCGACCAGCTGACCAAGAGCCTCAAGCAGACGCTGGGCCTGACCGTGTTCCTCATCACCCACGATCTCGATACGCTGCACGAGATCTGCGACCGGGTGGCTGTGCTGGCGGACAACAAGGTGATCGCGGTCGATACCGTGCCCAACCTGATGAAGCTCGACCATCCCTGGATACAGGAATATTTCAACGGGCCGCGCGGTCGCGCCGCGCTGACCGCGCAGGCGCTCGACGAATTGCGCAAACACATGGACCTGCCGATCGCCGCACAGACGGTCAAAGCGTTGGACAAGTCCGGCGAGGGCGAGGCATAGGGCGTAAGCTATGGAAACGAGAGCCAATCATGTCTGGGTGGGGGCGGTCACGCTGGCGATCCTCGTCGCGCTGGCGCTGTTCATCGTCTGGATTGCGCGCCTGGGCGAAAACGACCGTACCGAATACGATGTGTTCTTCGAACAGTCGGTCGAAGGGCTGTCCAACGGATCGCAGGTGACGTTCAACGGCGTGCCCGCGGGCGAGGTGCGCGACATTTCGATCTGGGACGCGGACATCCAGAAGGTGCGCGTGCGGATCGCGGTGAAGGACGATGTGCCCGTGCCGGTGTGCTCCACCGCCACCATGCTCAGTTCCTTCACCGGCGTCTCGACCATCCTGCTGGAAGGCCCGCGCGGGATGGACAACCAGCCGGTCGGCGATGGCCCTACCAGCGTGGAAGGCCGTGTCGATTGCAGCAGGCTGGCCCGCAATCTCGAAGGGGCCTTGCCCACGATGTCCTGCGAGAACACGCCATGCCCGCTCGACGGGGTGCCCGCGATCCAGCCCAAGCAGGGCGGTTTCGGCGCGATCATCGCCGACGCACCTCGTCTGCTGGAGCGCATCTCGGTGCTGACCGACCGCCTTAGCCAGGTGATGTCGCCGGAGAACCAGGAGCAGTTGACCGGTATCTTGCGCAACACCAACGCGATCACCGCAGAGGTTGCCGACGCATCGCCGCAGCTCGAGGGCGCGCTTGCCGAAATGCAGATCACCCTGCGCGAGGCGAGCGAGGCGCTGGACGCCTTCGAACGGGCGACCAATTCGACCAATGATCTGCTCAACCGCGAGGGCGAATCGCTCGCGGACGAATTGCGCAATACGCTGAGAACCGCGAACGAGACGGCGGAAACGCTCAACCAGACGCTGGAGCAGGCGCAGCCTGCGGTGCGCACGCTCAACGATCGTACGCTGCCTTCGGCCAACGCCACGCTGGAAGACCTGCAGGCGACCAGCCGATCGCTGCGCGACCTGACCCAGCGGCTGGAGGACAAGGGCGCGACCGATCTGCTGTCCTCTCCCAAGCTGCCCGACTACGAACCCGAGGACTAAGCGCGATGTCCCTTTTCCGCCCCACGATCCTCCGCCTGCCGTTAGCAGGGGCCGCCGCGCTGCTGCTGGCCGGCTGCATCAGTTTCGGCGAAGAGCCGCCGCCGGCCTTGCTCACGCTGACGCCGGATGCGCAGATCGAAACCGGCACCGGACCCAGCGGCGACGCGACCGCCGCGCTGACCGTGATGCGGCCCGAAACCCCGGGCAGCCTCGCGGTGACGCGCGTGCCGGTACAGGTCGATGCGTCGACCATCGCCTATCTGAAGGATGCGGTGTGGGTCGATCGGCCTGCCAAGCTGTTCCAGAACCTGCTGGTGACCACCATCCGCGAACGGACCGGGCGGCTGGTACTGGACGATGTGGAAAGCCGCGCCGGAACCGGCGTGATCCTGCGCGGGACCCTGCGCGATTTCGGCTATGACGCCAGCAGCGGCTCGGCCGTCGTCACCTACGACGCGATCCGCGAAAGCAATGGAAGGCTGGAAACGCGGCGCTTCACCTCCCGCATATCGGGCATTCCGGCAGAGGCGAGCCCGGTGGGCAATGCCCTCAACACGGCCGCCAACGCGGTTGCGCTGGATGTGGCCGAATGGATCGGCGGCGCGTCCTAACCGGCTGAACGCGCAGCGCGGGCGAAAGCCAGCGCGCGGATGAATTCGGCTTCGCGGGCGTTGCGCCGGGCAAGCGCCTCTTCGTCCGTGCCCCATTGTTCGGTCTGGAAATCCTCTTCCAGATTGGCCGCGGCCCACAATGCCTGCGGCTCGGCATCGTCCTTCAGCCCCGCCAGCGCCGCGCACAGCGACGCCGCGAGCGATGCGGCAGCGTCCAGCCCTGCCAGCACGAAAGCATTTTCCCCCTCCAGCCGCTTGCGGATCGCCGCATGGCTGGCTTCGGGCTGCGGGCGATGCGTGATCGAATGGGTGCGGTTGAGCGTGATGCCGAGGTCTTCTTCGATCCCCGTCACGATCGGCTCCCACACCTTGACCTGACGACGCGCGACCGCTTCATCGGGCTCCGCGCGATAGCAAAGCGTGTCGCCGTCAGCGAAGCCGAGCAGGCGGGAAATAACGCTCTCCCGCTCTTTCGAGAGCGTGTCCAGCGCCCGGTCGGCAAGGTCGCGCATGGGGAAGTGATCGGGCCGCACTTCATCCGGGGCATTCGCCCATTCCGCGCGCAGCACTTCGCCCAGCGCCTGCGTGGGGGCCACTTGCGGCGACCCGCAGCGCGTCTTCACCGGGCGTTCGTCCAGCCAGACCCGCCAGCCGCCGTCTGCTTCCCGCAGCGTCGCTTCCGTCCAGAACCGCTTCACCGGGGCTCACTCTTCCAGCGTTTGGCCAGCATGATCGGCACCACGAAAAACAGCAGCGGCCCGACGACGAACAGCGCCGGGCCGATCCAGCCGTCGTCGCCCGTGCGCCCCACGACCATCATCGCGCCAAGAAAGGTGACGAATATCCCGCCAAGCCGGATAAACTGGAGCGTCCAGTAACGCCGCGCGGCGATGGTGACTTCGGTCTGTGAGCGATCATCATCCTTCAAGGAGTATCTCCCTCAGGTCCGCAGGTTTCTCTGCGACAGCCGCAGCCCCTGCACGCAACAGCTCTGCCGGTTCGTGGTAGCCCCAGGCGACACCGATAGCCTTCACGCCTGCGGCCTTCGCCATTTCGATATCGAAGCTGGTATCGCCGATCATCACCGCGTCGACGGGGGTGCCGAGGCACTCGTCAAGCGCCGCTTCCAGCATCGCAGGATGCGGTTTGGAAGGGTGGCGGTCCGCCGCCTGCAGGCTGTCGAACACACCCTCCAGCCCATGCGTCGCGATGGTCGCGTGCAGCCCCCGGTCGGACTTGCCCGTCGCCACGGCGAGCGCCCAGCCTGCATCGCGCAGGGAAAGCAGCATCTCGCGAATATCGGGGTAGAGCGGTTCGCGCAGCGCGCCGCTCTCACGCGTGGCGCGGAAATGCGCCTTGTATGCATCGACCACCGCGACGGATTGATCGCGCGTGGCATCGGGGGCCAGCTTCATCACCGCCTGCGGCAGGCTCAGCCCCACGATCCGGCGCACCGCATTCCGGTCGGGCGCGGGCAGACCGCCTTGCGCAAAGGCGGCCTCCATCGAATCGCAAACGGCCGCCTGCCCGTCGACCAGCGTGCCATCGCAATCGAACACTGCCAGCTTCACGCTCATACCCCGGGCATTCCCATCATCGCCGCGAGGGCGGGTCGGCCAGCAGCCGTCTGACCATCGGCAATGCGGGCGCGTTCCGCCTCGCTCTTCTTCTGCGACAGCTTGAAGGTGGGGCGCCACGCCTGCACCTCAATCTCGAAACCAACGATCCCCCGGAACAGCTTGCTCCAGGTCGTCTCGCTCGATTCTGTCGCCTGCCACGGCTCGCCGCCGATGCGCGCCTCGTGCTTCTCGATGATCGCATGGAGAAACGCTTCGAGCCCCTCGGGCGCCATGCGCCGCACGCGGCCTTCCATTTCCAGCGCGACGTAATCCCACGTAGGCACCGTATCGCGGTTGTCGTACCAGCGCGGCGAGACGTAGGCATCGGGGCCGTTGACCGTCACCAGCGCGGTGGCGCCGTCAAGATGGCGGGTCAGCGCATTGCCGCGCGCAAGGTGGAACTGCACCGCGCCGTCGCCGGTCGACATCAGCGGGGTATGCGCCACGCGCGGGCCATCGGGCGTGGTCAGGAAAACCATGCCGAAGCCGATCTGGTCGATCAGCGCCTCGAACACTTCCCGGTCTTCGCTGCGAAAGAGCGGGTTGGGGTGCATCAGCGCTTGCCTCCCGACTTTCCTTTCGGCTTGCCCTTCGCGCGCGCCTTCTTCTTGGCGGCAGGCTTGGAAACCGTGCGCGAACGCCGTTCCCCCCGGCGCGCCTTGCGGTACTGCTTGGCGTGCTGCTTCGCGTCCTGCTTCTTTTCCGCCTTGGACTTGGGGCCAGGATCGTCGCGCAGCGGCTCGGCATCGCTCAGCGAGAGGTCGAAGCCCAGGTGCTCCATCGTCGATGCGAAATGTTCGGGGAGGTCGGCGGTCACATCCAGTTGTCCGCCGCCCGGCTGGCTGATGATGAGGCGGCGCGCATGCAGGTGCATCTTGCGGCTGATGCTGCCGGTCAGGAAGGCATCCTGCCCGCCATATTTGCCGTCGCCCACGATCGGGTGGCCCATCGCCGCGCAGTGCACGCGCAGCTGGTGCGTGCGGCCCGTCAGCGGCTCCAGCTCCAGCCAGGCGGCCTTGTTGCCAGCGCGCTCGACCACGCGATAGCGCGTCTTGGCGGGCTGCCCGCCTTCCATGTCGACATGCATCTTCTCGCCGCCGGTGCCCGGCTGCTTGGCGAGCGGAGCGTCGATCTCGCCCACGTGCTGTTCGGGCACGCCGACCACCAGCGCCCAGTACACCTTCTTGGCGCTGCGGCCCGAGAAACGCTTGGAGAATGCCGCCGCGCTGCCCGGCGTGCGCGCGATCAGCAGGACGCCCGAAGTATCCTTGTCCAGCCGGTGAACAAGACGCGGGCGCGGCTCATCGCCTTCGACGAACGCGTCGAGCAGGCCGTCGACATGGCTGTAGGTCTTGCTGCCGCCCTGCGTGGCGAGACCGGGCGGCTTGTTCAGCGCGATCGCGGTCTTGGTTTCCTTGATGACCATCGCGTGGGCCTGCGCGCGCTCGTCCGCCGTCAGCTCGCGGCGGCGGGGAGGGGCCTTGGCCTTGGCCGGGTTGCCCGGGGGGATGCGCAGGGTCTGCCCGGTCTTCAGCCGGTCGTCCGGCTTGGCCCGGGCGCCGTCCACCCGGATCTGCCCGGTGCGCGCCCAGCGCGCCACCGTGGCGAAGCCAACCTGCGGCAGGTGGCGCTTGAACCAGCGGTCCAGCCGGATGTCGTCGTCATCCGCGCCCACAGTGTACTGGCGCACTTCGCCGCGTTCGGGGCGGGGGGCGGGGGTCTGGTCGGGTGTGGGATTGTTATCGGCCATGGTTCAGAACATCCGCGTCAGGCTGAGGCCGCAGACCAGTGCGCCGATCGACACGGCAACCGACGCCAGCACGTAGAGCAGTGCGATACCCGCCTGGCCGTCCTCGATCAGCAACCAGGTCTCGACACTGAAGGAGGAGAAGGTGGTGAAGCCGCCCAGCAGTCCGACGCCCAGAATCAGCCGCGCGGGTTCCTCGAAGCCGCCGGCCACCCCGCGCGCGAGGCAGCCGACGAGCACGCCCATGGCGAGCCCGCCGATGGTGTTGGCGGCGAAGGTCGGCCACGGAAAGCCGCCGACCGGCTGGATCGGGAGCCATGCTGTCACGGCGCGGCCGAGCTGATAGCGCAGCAGCGCGCCGATTCCGCCGCCGAATGCGACGCACAGCGATGCGTTGATGGGGGAAAGACTGGTCATTTTCGCGTGCCTACCTATAGTGGCTGGCGTGCCGCGCCAAGCGGCGAAGCGCGTTTCTGCCGGACGCGGGCCGCACGGGCTGGCGTCTTCCCCTTGCGCGCCGGGCTCGTTTTCCGTATAAAGCGCGCAATGGAGCTGGCCGCTTCCCGTTTTTCGGGGCGTTGCCGGCCTCTTCCACGTTACAATTCCGGCGATTTTGCGAGAGGTTTTTCGCGAATCGCAAGGTTATGAACTGAAAGGCGTTTACTCAGTATGCAAATCATCGTGCGCGATAATAATGTCGACCAGGCGCTGCGGGCCCTCAAGAAGAAGCTGCAGCGTGAAGGCGTCTATCGCGAGATGAAGCTGCGCCGCCACTACGAAAAGCCGAGCGAGAAGCGCGCCCGTGAAAAGGCTGCCGCCGTTCGCCGCGCGCGCAAGATGGAACGCAAGCGCGCAGAGCGCGACGGCCGCTAGAACGCGATCGGGCGGGCGCTATCGACGCGTCCGCTCAACCCCAGTCTTGAACTGACGAACGGCTTGCGCCAGATGGGCGCGAGCCGTTTGACGTATCAGGCCGACACGAAACTTCTTCTCCAGAGCCTTTCAGGACCCAATCGATGACGGAAATCACGCGCGTTCCCCTCCGCCCCATTGCGAAGGGCTCGCTCACCAAGCTGTGGATCGGCGTGATTGTCGCCATCGCCCTTGCGGTGCTGCTCGCCTGGAGCCTCGCTCCGCAGGGCTATGGCCTGACCGTGCTGGAGGAAGGCACCGGGCCCACGCCGGAGGACACGGATGTCGCCTTCGTCAAATATGTCGGCCGACTGGACGATGGCACCGTATTCGACGAATCGCAGCCGCTTCCGATCCCGGTCGAAGGGATCTTCCCGGAAGGCAATCCGCTGCCGATCGACGGAGTCGTGCCCGGCTTCGCGGAAGGACTGAAGCAGATGCAGGCGGGTGGCCGGTACGAACTGCGGATACCGTCCGAGGAAGCCTATGGTGCCGATGTTCCGCCCGGCAGTCCGATCCCGCCCAATGCGGACCTGACCTTCGAGGTCGAACTCGTCGACTTCATGAGCCGTGCCGAATTCGACCGCCGCATACAGACCATCACGCAGATGATGCAGCAGCAGGGCGCGATGATGGGTGCGCCGGGCGGCGATGCACCTATGGGCGAGCCCGAAGGGGCTGCCCCTCCGCAGTAAACGCCCTATAGTCGCCTCGCTCTTCGGGGAGAGGCGACCATGAACGACGCGCAGATCGAGGATAACGGCTCCCCGGAGCAACGCCCGGCGCGCAAGCGCGTCGAGGCCGATTGGCCGCTGCGCCCATGGATATTCGCCGGGCTGCTCGCGCTGGCAGGCCTGGCGATCCATTTTCTCACCGACGATGCGAACGACAGCGGGCCGCGAATCGCGGCCGCCGCCTTTATGGCCTTTGCCTGCGGAGCCTTCGTCTTCACGGCGGAACGTGGGCGATATGTCGCGCCCGCTATCTTCTCCGTCGTCACCGGGCTCGTCGTCGGCGGGCTGGCCTGGCGCGCCGTGGGCGCGGGCAATGATGTGGCCGATGGCGGCTATGCGCTGGCTGCCGGACTCTTTGCCTGTCTGCTGGCGGTGCCGCTGTTCCAGGCCGATTTCCTGCATCGCCGGATGCGGACCGATTACCAGGACATCCATTTCTTCGTCTGGACCGATGCGATCACCGGGGCGGGAGCCTTCGCGTTCATGGGGCTTGCGTGGCTCCTCATCTGGTTGGTCGCGGCGCTGCTCGACCTTGTCGGGATTCCGCTGCGGGAGCTGATCCAGAAGGACTGGTTCGTGGCGGTCTTCATGGGCCTCACGCTAGGCGCGGGGCTCGGCACGCTGCGCAACGAACTGAAGATCATCGGCACGCTGCAATCGGTGGTGCTGCTGGTGCTGTCGATCCTCGCGCTACCGCTCGCCATTGCGATTGCGGTGTTCCTGGGCGCGGTGGTTGTCTCGGGGCCGAGCGTGCTGTGGAATGCGACCGATTCTGCGACCACGGCGCTGCTCTCCATTGCCATCGGTGCCTACGTGCTTGCCAATGCCGTGCTGCGCGACCGGGACGAGGATATGGTCGGCGGGTCGGTGCTCAAGTGGTCGGGCTACGCGCTGGCGCTCGGCATCCTGCCGCTGACGGTGTTCGCCGCGATCTCCACCGGCGTGCGGATTGACCAGCATGGGCTGTCGCCCGAACGTCTGTGGGCGGTGTGTTCACTGATCGTCGCGGTCGCCTTCGGGCTCGCGTACTTCGTCGATGCGCTGGTGGGCGTGCGCGGGAGCTGGCGCGAACGGCTGCGTGCATCGAACCTTCGGCTGGGGCTCGCGACCGCGGTGTTCGCGCTGTTCCTCGCGCTGCCGATCCTCAATTTCGGTGCGATTTCGACAAGGGACCAGCTTGCTCGGCTGGAGTCGGGGGTAATCTCGGCGGAGAAGTTCGACTTCAGCGCGCTCCGCTGGGACTTCGGCGCGCCGGGGCGCAAGGCGCTGGAGAGGCTCGCGAAGTCTTCGAACGAAGGGATTGCCGAGGGTGCTCAGAAGGCCCGGCTGGAGGAGGTGCGTCCCTATCGCTGGGCAGGTGAGAGACCAGCATCGGAGCCTCTCTCGATCAGGTGGCAGGGGGGTGACGACGCGGTGCAATCCGCCGTTGAGGAGTATCTGCGGGCCGATCGGAACGCGTGCGGCTCGGAGAATCCCTGCGCGGCAATCACTGCGGGCACCCTTGAATCGGGTGACAGCCTGGTGCTCGTAACGGGTGGCTTCAACGAGCAATATTTCGGCGTTAGCGAGGATGGTCAGGTCACCCAATATTTTGTCAGGGGTGGCCAGCTTCTTAAGGATCCCTTCGGGACCGCCGCCGATTTGAACGAGCCCATCCGTGAAGGACCTCCAAACGTGGAAGTCCGCCCCTTCGAAGGCCGCCAGCTCTATGTCGATGGCAAGCCGGTGGGCGAACCTTTCGAGTAATCTGCCCGCTTGATGGTGCGCTGCGGCGCGGCTAACGCGGCTCTATGTCAGTCACCCGCGAAGAAGTGGCCAAGATCGCATCGCTCGCGCGCATCCGCATGGATGACGCGGCGCTCGATTCGATGGTCCCCGAACTCAACAATATCCTCAATTGGGTCGAGCAGCTGGGCGAGGTCGATACCTCGCAGGTAGAGCCGATGACCGCCGTGATCCCGCAAGCCATGCGGCTGCGCGACGATGTGGTCGATGCCGATCCGCTGACCGCCGGTGGGCGACGCGAGGATATCCTCGCCAATGCGCCCGCAGCAGAGCACGGCTTTTTCGGCGTGCCCAAGGTGATCGAGTGATCCGAGCGCCCCATCTCCCTTCACCGCTCACCCTGAGCCTGTCGAAGGGTTGTTCTTTCTTCTTGTGCCGCGCCGAAAGAAAATACGGTGCTTCGACAAGCTCAGCACGAGCGGAGTTTTAAGTGACCGATCTTACCAATCTCGGCGTCAAAGCCATCCGCGACGGGGTCGCCGGTGGCGATTTCACCGCGCGCGAAGTGGCCGAAGCTTTCAACGCCAACGTCGCCGCCGCGAAGGACTTGAACGCCTTCATTGTCGCCACGCCGGAGAAAGCGCTCGAAGCCGCCGACGCGGTGGATGCGAAGCGCGCCAAGGGCGAGGATCTGGGCCAGATGGGCGGCGTGCCGATCGGCATGAAGGACCTGTTCTGCACCGACGGCGTGCAGACCACCGCCGCCAGCCACATCCTCGAAGGGTTCGTGCCCCAGTACGAAAGCACCGTCTCCGCCAACCTGTGGAAGGCGGGGGCGGGGATGCTGGGCAAGCTCAACCTCGACCAGTTCGCGATGGGCTCGTCGAACGAGACGAGCTATTTCGGCAATGTGCTGAGCCCGTGGAAGAAGGCGGGCAGCAATGCCGCGCTTATCCCCGGCGGGTCGTCGGGCGGTTCGTCCACCGCCGTCGCCGCGCGGCTCGCTCCGGCAGCGACCGGCACCGACACTGGCGGCTCGATCCGCCAGCCTGCCGCCGTCACCGGCATCACCGGCATCAAGCCGACCTACGGGCGGTGCAGCCGCTGGGGCGTGGTCGCCTTCGCGTCCAGCCTCGACCAGGCAGGCCCGATGGCGCGCGACGTCACCGATTGCGCGATCATGCTGGAGGCGATGGCCGGGTTCGATCCGAAGGACTCGACCAGCCTCGATATGCCCGTGCCGCAGTGGGAAGCGGGGCTGAACGCGGACCTCAAGGGCAAGAAGGTCGGCATCCCGCGCGAATATCGCATGGACGGGACCGATCAGGCGATCCTCGACAGTTGGGAGCGCGGCAAGGAATGGTTGCGCGATGCAGGCGCCGAGATCGTCGATATCTCGCTGCCGCACACCAAATACGCGCTGCCCGCGTACTACATTATCGCCCCGGCAGAAGCCTCCTCCAACCTCGCGCGCTATGACGGCGTGCGCTACGGCCTGCGCGACCTGCCCGAGGGGGCTGGGTTGCAGGACATGTACGCCGCAACCCGCGCGGCGGGCTTCGGCGACGAGGTGAAGCGCCGCATCCTGATCGGCACCTACGTGCTCAGCGCGGGCTTCTACGACGCCTATTACACGCAGGCGCAGAAGATCCGCACGCTGGTGGCGCAGGACTTCGAGAAGGCGTGGGGTGAGTGCGACCTGATCCTCGCCCCGACCACGCCCAACGCGGCCTTCCCGCTGGGCGGCTTCGATGGCGATCCGCTGGCGATGTACCTGAACGACGTGTTCGCCGTGCCTGCCTCGCTCGCCGGTCTCCCCGCGATGAGCGTGCCCGCCATGCTGAATGGCGACGGCCTGCCGCTGGGCCTCCAGATCGTCGGCAAGCCGTTCGACGAGCAGGGCGTGCTCAACGCAGGGCTGGCGATCGAGCAACGGTCCGGGTTCGACGCTACGCCGGAGAAGTGGTGGTGACAATTCTCCGTCGGATGAAGAGATTTTCTCACGACGAAGAGCCTAGTGCCCGTTACTTCGCATATGCCCGCTTGATGAATTACCTGAGAACTGAAATTCAGGATGGCGCCGACGGATTTGGTCCTCTGTGGGCAGCAACCGTTAGAGAGCTTCGAAACTATCCTGAATTCGCCGATTTAACCGTGCTCTATCTCGAAGAAGTCACCGTGACCGGAACCAACAAGTTTGACCGGGTGATGGAGCAGGAGTTGCGAGAAACGGAAACCTTCCTGCTGGGATTGAAGAATGACTAACTACCGCATCCAGGGCGCAACGGGCGAATGGGAGGTCGTGATCGGCCTCGAAGTCCACGCGCAGGTCACCTCCAACGCCAAGCTGTTCAGCGGCGCGTCGACCGAGTTCGGGGCAGAGCCCAATACGCAGGTCAGCCTGATCGACGCCGCGATGCCGGGCATGCTGCCCGTGCCCAACCGCGAGTGCATCCGCCAGGCGGTGCGCACCGGCATGGCCATCGAGGCGCAGATCAACGCGTGGAGCCGGTTCGACCGCAAGAACTACTTCTACGCCGACCTGCCGCAGGGCTACCAGATCAGCCAGCTCTACCACCCCATCGTGGGCGAGGGGCAGCTGCTGATCGAGGCGGACGAGAAGGCGGGCATCCCCGAAGACAAGATCATCGGGATCGAGCGCATCCATGTGGAGCAGGACGCGGGCAAGCTGATGCATGATCAGCACCCGACGATGAGCTACGTCGATCTCAACCGCGTCGGTATCGCGCTGATGGAAATCGTCAGCAAGCCGGACATGACATCGCCCGCCGAAGCAGGGGCTTACGTGCGCAAGCTCAGGTCGATCCTGCGCTATGTCGGCTCGTGCGACGGCAATATGGAAGAAGGATCGATGCGCGCGGACGTCAACGTCTCGGTGCGCAAGGTCGGCGATTCCGAGCTTGGCACCCGGACCGAGACGAAGAACGTGAACAGCGTGCGCTTCGTCATGCAGGTCATCGAATACGAGGCGAACCGCCAGGTCGATGTGCTGGAGAGCGGTGGCACGGTCGATCAGGAAACGCGCCTGTTCGATGTCGCCACCGGCACCACGCGCACCATGCGCAGCAAGGAAGACGCGCATGATTATCGCTACTTCCCCGATCCCGATCTGCTGCCGCTCGAACTCGACGATGCCTTCCTGAGCGAGTGCCGAGAGAGCCTGCCAGAACTGCCCGACGCCAAGCGCGCGCGCTACGAAGGCGAGCTGGGCCTCACGCCCTACAACGCGCGTGAACTGACCGCCGAGGTGGAGACCTTTGGCCGCTTCGAAACGCTGCTTGCTGCCACCGCGACCCGTATCGGCAAGCCTGAAAAGGATGTGGCCACGCAGGTCGCCAACTGGGCGCTGTCCGTTGCTCCCGGCGTGATGAAGTCGCTGGGCGACGAAGCCGATCCCGCGCATGCAAGCTCGGGCGCGCAGGCGAGCATCCTCGCGATGCAGGACAAAGGCGAGATTTCGGGCGGACAGGCCAAGGAAATCTACGAGATCGTCCTCAAGACCGGTCGCGACCCCGAGGAAATTGCCGATACCGAAGGCCTCAAGCAGGTCAGCGATACCGGGGCGATCGAGGCCGCGATCGACGAGATCCTCGCAAATAATCAGGACAAGGTGGAGCAGTACAAGGGCGGCAAGGACAAGCTGTTCGGCTTCTTCGTTGGCCAGACGATGAAGGCAATGCAGGGCAAGGCGAACCCTGCGGTGGTCAACCAGCTGCTGAAGGACAAGCTGGGGTGATGGGGCCCCCGGTGCTGCGGATTTGGCGCCTGCTGGCGATTCCTCTTCGCATCATCGGGCCCGCTCTGGGTGCAGCATGTGCCTTGCTCGCGCCCGGTCCAGTGAGCGCGCAGGATACCGAAGCCGCTTTCCGCGATCATCCCTTCCTGCTGTTCGACGAAGCCGACAGCCGGACGGCTGACGTGTCGCTTGGCGATCTGGACGGCGACGGGGACCTCGATGTGGCCGCCGCCAATGGCCGGCACTGGCCGCAGCAGGACTGGCTGTTTCTGAACGCCGGGGACGGCCGCCTGCTGGAAGCCGTCCCGCTGGGCGAGGTGCGTTCCACCAGCTACACCATCCGCCTGGGCGATCTGGACGCGGACGGCGATCTCGATGCCGTCGTGGTGCGCGATACGCTGCCCGCGCTCGTCTATTTCAATGATGGGAAGGCCCGTTTTACGCTGCACTCTGCCGTGCCGGACAGTGCCATTCCCTCGCGCTCGGCCAGTCTGCTCGACCTCGACGGAGACGGGGTTCTCGATCTCGTTGTCGCGGCGCGCAGGGGCGTCGATCCGGTCCATTACGGGCTGGGCGGGGGCGCCTTCGCACAGCCGGTCGGCCTGCCGGACGAAGGCTTCGGTTCGACCGGCCTGGCGCCTGCCGATCTGGATGGGGACGGGGATACGGACCTCGTGCTGGGCCGGCGTGACGGAGCCGCCAGCGTCGTGTTCGTGAACCAGGGCGGCCGCGCGTTCGAACCGCGACCGCTGGCGGGGAGCAAGGGCGATCATCGCAAAGCTGTGACGGACGATTTCGATGGCGATGGGCGGCCCGATATCGTGCTCGTCTCGACAAAGGGGCCGCACAAGCTCTACCTGCAGAAGTCCGACGGCTCCTTCGGATCGCCGCGCCTGTTTGGCGAGGGGGGAGCGGGAATCCAGTCCATCGCAGCCGCCGACCTCGATGGGGATGGCGATATCGATCTGGTTGCCGGGGTCGACGGTGCGAACCTCGTCCTGCGCAACGCGGGCGATGGGCGCTTTGCAGCCGAGGAACTGCCCGGCGATCCTGCGGATACCTACGGCGTGGCGGTGGGCGACATGAATGGCGATGGTCTTCCCGATATCGTCTTCGCCAATTCCGATGCGCCCAATGCCATCCTGCTGGGTGTGGCACCGGCAGGCGATTGATTTTCCGATGACCTCCATCGTCCTCGTCCATCCCGAAATCCCCGGCAATACCGGCGCGGTAGGGCGTACCTGCGTCGCGCTCGACATGGAGCTGGTGCTGATCCATCCGCTCGGCTTCGTCATCACCGATACGCGGCTGAAGCGATCCGGGCTCGATTACTGGCAGCACATCCGGCTGGCCGAGTTCGCCAGCTGGGAGGCCTTCCTTGCCGAGCGTGCCCCGCGCGAGGACCAGTTGTTCCTGTTCGAGGAATATGCCCCGCGCAGCTTTTACGAGCCCGTCTATCCGGACGATGCCTACCTCGTCTTCGGGAAGGAGACGAAGGGCCTGCCGCAGCCGATCGTCGAGGCGCACCGTGATCGCATGGTCGGCCTGCCGATGCGCAGCGACAAGGTCCGCTCGCTCAACCTGGCGAACACCGTGGCCGCGGCGGCCTACCAGGCAATCCGCCCTAGTTCGTGAGAGTATAGGTTGCGGTGCAGGTCCACGCCGCGTCGCCCGTGCCGGTTTCGCGGCAGGCCACCCGGTTGCCGTCGGGCCGCTGGCCGACGGGCTTGTCGTATTCGTTCTCTGCCTTCACCGACATGCGCATGGACGCGACCACCTGGGAGGGCCCCGTGGCGCTGACCTGCACCGTGCGGGCTTGCGGGGCGTCTCCGGCATCGTCCTCCACGTAGGGTTCGTCTGAATCCTGCGCGCCGCTCGCATCGACATAGCGCGAATGGACCCAGCCGGTGAGGCATGTACCCGGATAGGCGCGGGGCGAGCCGACCGGTTCCGCCAGCCCGCATTCGTCCGGATCCCCCAGCGTCCCGTCGGACAGATAGACAATGCCGAACCAGTCGCCCTGCCGATCGCAGACGTAGAAGGGCGTGTCGTCCTCCAGCTGGTCGATCTGCCCCGCATCGCTCGTCGGTGCATTGCGTACGGACAGGAAATCGTCTTCGCCGCCGGGCAGATTGGCCACGCGGCCAACCCGGTCGCAGGCGCTTTCGTTCGGCCCGTCTCGGCCGATCCGGACGGCCAGCGCCCGTTGCTCGGCGACGGAGATCGGCTCGGGCGTTTCCGCGTCGTCGATTTCGCTGGACGAGATGATGGACGACGCATCGATGGCAGGGGCCGGCTCCTCGTCGCTCGAACTGCGCTGGCCGAGCAGAAACGCCACCGCTGCCACCAGAAGCAGGATAATCGCGCCGAGAACGAGCATCGTTCGGTTGATCTGCATCGTGTCCTCCGCGCGCGCCGCGCCGTTCCCGTGGCTCATCCTAAGCCACGAAATGCGATTCGCGGGAAGATCGAAAAGGGCCGGATAGCTGCGGTGCAAGCCTGCCTGCCGGAGCGACATGGCACGGCCCGGCGTAGAAATACCCAGCCACAAATTTCGCTATTCCGATCCGGACATTTTGGTAAGTTTATCGGCGGGATCAGAAACTTGAGGGGCTTTTCTTCGTGAAACATCTGTGTTTCGCCTTGCTCGCGCTGCCGTTGGCCAGCGCGGCGCAAGCGCAATATATCGAATCCAACGCACCACCGGTGCACCATTTCTCCGCTGCCGAGATCGAAGCCGTGCCGATGCCCGAGCTCGCATTCGATGCAAGCCAGGTCGCACAGGACGATTTCGAGAAGTATTTCTACTTCCACCGGCCCGACACGACCTTCGATGTCGCCTTCCTGGACATCACCGAATGCGATGCGCTGACCAGCGGCCTGACCTTCTATGGCGGCGCATCCCAGGCGATGATCAATCAGCAGATATTCCAGTACGGCATGGCCGGCGCGATCGGCGGGGCGATCGGATCGGTGCTCGCCGATGCGATCTTCGGGTCCGGAGAGCGCCGCAAGCAGCGCCGCATCAACATGCGCAACTGCATGTATTACAAGGGTTACGATCGCTACGGGCTCGAAAAGGACCTGTGGCAGGAGTTCAACTTCGAAGAAGGCAACAGCCGCGAGGAAGCGGAGAGCCGCGCGCAAAAGCTGATGATGCAGGCGCGCGTCGCATCCGGCCCCAAGCCCGAGCAGGAGGCACTCCAGCCATGATCGCACGATTGACGACCGCCGCCGCCGCTTCGGCCCTTCTGTTCGCCGCAGCGCCCGCGATCGCCCAGGAAGTGGAACACGATGCCATCGAGGCGAAGAACCTCGAAAAGGGCAAGCAGAGCATTTCTGCCGAGCGTGCCTATATCTTCGTCAGCGGGCCGGCCCGCTCCAACGGCCTGTTCTACAAGACCCCGACCGAGGAGGACCTCACGGTTTTCCAGGAGGAATGGGAAGAGGAATACGCCGACGCGCGCAAGAAGTACGAACGCAAGCTGGAAGAGTATCTCGAACAGCAGGAAAAGCTGCGCAGGGGCGTTTCCGATCCGTACATGCGCAAGCTCGACAAGCCCGACGAGGTGACCCGGGAAACCTTCTCGATCGGATCGGTCGAACGCCGCCTGACCGTGGGCTGGGGCCCGATGTACGTGTTCGACAAGGGCAAGGACGATAGTGGCGAGAAGACCTTCTCGTACCTCATGGAGGTCGATCCCGGCGAATATACCTATTACGGCCCGATCTTCATGAACCCCAACGGCTCGGCCATGGGCACGTGCATGTGCATGGGCAGCGTCAAGTTCGAAGCGAAGGCGGGCGTGGTGACCAATCTCGGCGACTTCACGACCCTGCGCTGGGTGGATGACGAAGCCGGGCGCCTGGTCGACGTCAATTGGGACGAGATAGCCGACAAGCGTCCGCCCGTGCGCCCTGTGGACTACAGCGTGCCAGCGGCACTGGCGGATTACGATGTCGTGCGTGCGGACCTGCGGGCGGCCGGCAAGGTCGACAACTGGTACGGCATCATGATCTCGCGCCTGCCGCCGGTGGACGGCGTCCTCGCCTACGAGCGCGACCGGATCGTGGACCTGAAGGAAAAGAGCCGGATGCAGGCGCAGGCGGCTGCGAGGCCGAGCCCGGTTGCGGTATCGACCCCCTCGGCCGCTCCGGCCCAGGCGGCAGCGCAGGAAGATGGCGATACGAACGCCAGTTCGGAAAAGGCAACCGCGAGCGAGCAGGAACCAGCCGCAAACTGACAAGGACGGCCACTCGGCCAGGGACAAAGAAAAAGGGCCGTCGGAGCGATCCGGCGGCCCTTTCGATTCGTGTAGGAAGGCTGGCCTCAGCCCTGGCGTTCGCCGGTCAGCGGCATGTCGCCGAAGGCGCCCGCGTTCACCTTGCCGGTCAGCTGGTCGCCGTCGACCGTGGCTTCGCAGTTGAGTTCCATCGGCATGGGAACGGTCATATCCATCTTCCAGCGCAGCGTGTTGCCATCGATGGTGCCGTCCTTGACGTCCATCGAGCCCATGCCGCCGGCCATGGAGCCGGTGAAGGTGTTGCCATCGTCGCCGGGGACGACGGTAAAGGTGCCCTTCTGGTCGCCCATCGGGCTCTTCACGACGGTTTCGTAGGTTCCGGCTACGGACATAAGCGGTACTCCTCTCGCGTTGGTGCTGGGTAGGGCGGGCCATCGCCCGCACCTACACTCATGTCAATAACGTTACTCGGGCTGTACGGTTTCCACCGGCAGACCGAGAGATTCCAGCTGCGGACGGACCTGTTCGGCATCGCCCACGATCACCCAGGTGAAACGATCGGGATCGATCGCGGCGCGGGCGGCAGCGTCGAGGCTCTCGCGCGTCTGGGCACGATAGCTGTCGGCCAGCGTCTCCTGATAATCCATCGGGCGATCGTACATCACGTTGCCCTGGATCGCGCTGAGCACTGCACCGGCGGTTTCGTACTGCCCGGGCAGCTGCAGGATCTCGTTATTGACGATCCGGGTCAGCTCTTCCTCGCTCACGCCGCGGGTGGTGACGAATTCGTCCACCTCGCGGATCAGCTCGGCCATGGCATCGCCCGTCCGGTCTGCCTGGACCGGCGCGGACACGAAGTAGGAGACCGCGTTTTCCTGCCGGTTGACACCGCCGCGCACACCGTAGCTCCAGCCCTTGGTCTCGCGCAGGTTCATGTTGAGCCGGGCGAGGAAGTTGCCGCCAA
This sequence comes from Citromicrobium sp. UBA3494, assembly GCA_002377695.1. GTDB lineage: Bacteria > Pseudomonadota > Alphaproteobacteria > Sphingomonadales > Sphingomonadaceae > Alteriqipengyuania. The sequence continues at coordinate 138,631 of DFQH01000007.1, forward strand.
GAGCGTTGTTGGCATTGATCAGATCGATGATTGCCGGGTCCTTGGCGTCCACATCGGTGATCTGACCGCCGATGATGTAGCTTTGCGGCGAGTTGGGCCGGTTGACCAGCACGATCCGCGAACTTTCGGGTGCCGTGGCGAGATCGTCGAACGCCTTCGTGCCCTTGGGAACGGAGGGTGCCTGCCAGTTGCCGAAAGCGGCTTCGAGGCCCGGCATCACTTCGGACAACGCCATGTCGGACACCACGAAGATGTCCGCATTGTCCGGCCGCAGCCAGCGCTGCTTGAAATCGATCAGGTCCTCGCGGGTGATCGCCTGCACGGTCTCCACCGTCTCCGGCGCGCCATAGGCGTTGTTGCTGCCGTAGATCAGCGGGGAGATGGTGTAGGACGCAAGCCCCTGGGGCGACTTGAGCGACTGCTGGATGCCGGTGACGGTCTGGGTCCGCACGCGTTCGAGTTCTTCGGGATCGAAGGCCGGGTTGCGCACGATATCGGTCATCAGGTCGAGCGAGGGCGCAAGATTGGCACTGAGCGAGGACAGCGTGATCGTCGAGCGGTCCGAACCGCCGCCAAAGGAAATGACCGCGCCCAGGCGTTCCTTGGCTTCGGCGATCTCCTGGGCGGTGCGGTTGGTGGTGCTTTCGTCCATCAGCCCCAGCGTCAGGCCTTCAAGCCCCCGCTTGTCGAGCGGATCGGCCGCCGAACCGGCGTCGAAGGACAGGGCCACCCGCGTGACCGGCACCGCATCGCGCTGCGCGTAGTAGACGGTGATCCCGTTGGACAGCGTGGTTTGCGTCACATCGGGGAATTCCAGATCGCTCAGCTCGCTGATCGGCGGAGCCGGGCGTTCCTCGGTCACGGTGATCTCGTTCGCGCCGGGCGCCGCTTCGGCCTCGTCCGCACCGCTGGCGGCAACCGAGGCCGCTTCCTCGTATTCGCCGGTGCGTTCGCCGGGCTGGAGGACCAGCGTGAGACTGGGCTTCGTCATCCACTTCTTCATCGCGGCCTGCACTTCGGCCGGGGTCAGCGTGGCGAGGATTTCCAGCTGGCGTTCGAAGAAGCCGGGATCGCCCGCGAGCACTTCGCCCTGCGCCAGCGTCACCGCCTTGCCGCCGAAGCCGCCCACCTGCTCAAGCCCGCGGATCGTACCCGCGAGGTTGGCGGTGGCCGAACGGCGCACTTCGTCTTCGGTCGGGCCTTCGGCAATATACTGCGCGATGATCTCGTCCAGCCGCTTCTCGACCGTCTCGATTTCCACGCCCGGGCGCACGGTGGCGCCAAGGTTGAGGATGCCGACACGCTGGAATGCGTAGTTGCTGGCGCTCACGCCCACGGCGATCTGTTCGTCACGCACCAGCATGTTGTCCAGCCGGCTCGATGCGAGGCCGCCGAGGATGTTGGCGCCCACGGTGAGCGCGGTCAGATCGCGGTCGGTGATGCCGGGGACGGACCAGTACTTGGCGATGTTCGCCGCGGCGACCTGATCCTGCATGACGACGCGCACGTCTTCGGTCAGTTCGGTCACCTTCGCCTGCGCCGGTTCGTTCACCGGGCCGCGCGCGATGGGGCCGAAGTACTTTTCGACCAGCGGGCGCGCTTCGGCGGGCGAGATATCGCCCGCGAGCACGAGCGTGGCATTGTTCGGCCCGTAATTGTCGCGGAACCAGTTGCGCACATCCTCGAGGCTGGCCGCATCCAGATCGGCCATCGAGCCGATCGGGGTGTGATCGTAGGGGTGGCCTTCTGGGTAGAGCGTCTTGACGATTTCGTAGAACACGAGGCCGCCGGGCTGGTTGTCGCCCTGGCGCTTTTCGTTCTGGACGACGCCGCGCTGGTTATCGAGCTTTTCCTGCGTCACCGCGCCCAGAAGGTAACCCATGCGGTCGCTTTCCAGCCACAGGGCGCGTTCCAGCGCACCGGTCGGCACGGTCTGGAAGTAGTTGGTGCGGTCGAAATTGGTGGTGCCGTTGTAATCGGTCGCGCCCATTTCCTGCAGGTACTGGAAATAGTCGTTGGGCGCGTTTTCCGAACCGTTGAACATCAGGTGTTCGAACAGGTGGGCAAAGCCGGTCTGGCCCTTCGGCTCGTCCTTGGAGCCGACATTGTACCACACGGCCACGCCCACGATGGGGGCCTTGCGGTCTTCGTGAACGATCACGGTCAGCCCGTTTTCGAGCTGGAACTCCTCGTAGGGAATGGCGACCTCGTCGACCAGGGTCTGCAGCGGAGCCACATCCTGCGCGGCGGCCTCCTGCGCGTGGGCCGGTACGGCGATAATCGCCGGGGTGGCGAGCGCTACGGCAAGCGCCGCGAGGCTGGTCTTGGTGGTCTTGAGCATGGGGTCCCCTATGGATTCAACGATTTGAAATTGCGTGACTAATAAGCACGTTCAGCGCTGGCTGGATACCGTCTTTCGCGTGACGGCGTACCTTAACACATTGTCGCGCCAGAAATGTACCGGCTTCAAGCGATGCTGGATGAACAGCGTAGACTGATCTGCGAAATGCGGGCTTTGGGGTCGGGTGGTCGCCGCACCGAAGGGCTGGATCGAGCGCGAGGAAACCGGCTGCCCTTCGAGCCATTCGATCCACATCACGAAGCTGTCTCCGTGACGCACGGCCAGCCTGCCGTCGTCCTCCACATCCCAGGTGGTCGAGGCGCGCAGCGTGTCCGATCCGCCGTCCAGCGGCAGATCCACATCGCCCTGCCGCAAGCGCAGCAGATCGCCCATCGGCGGGGTAAGGCGGCCGAAATGCGTCTCCAGATGCTCCTTGGCCGCCGTCAGTTCCTCAACGGCGTCGGGCCAAGGCGTCTTCTGATAGCTGGAGGACATAAATTCCCGGATCATCAGCAGCGCGATGGCGTCGGCCCGCCCCACATTGTCTGCCGAGAAATCCCATTCCAGCATCAGCGCGCGCGCTTCGGCCAGTTCGGGATGCTCATCCACGTCGATGGCCGCGATGTCGCGCATCATCCGGCGCACGTAGCCCGCATTCTCGTAGCCGGTATCGAACTTGATCGCCTCCAGCGTCTCGCGGTCGAGCTGCTCTGCCTCGTTCATCAGCAGCCACGCCCGGCGGCCGCGATTGGTCATCTTCAGCTCCACGCCCATTTCCGGGGCGAAGTCCTCCGGCGACAGGTCGCTGCCTTCGCCTGCGGCGAGGAAGGGCGTGTTGTTGGCATTCATCAGCCAGCCGCTCGCCGGGTTGTAATATTGCGGCAGGCTTTCGTAGGCGACTTTGTCTGTCCACAAGGTCGCGCTGGTGTCGCCCGGCAGTACGCCGCGCCAGTCGAAGCCCTCGGGCCGGTCGGGTATAGCGGCGTTGTAGATATAGGCGATATTGCCCTCGGCATCGCCATAGATGAAGTTGGTGGAGGGCACCTGCCCGCGCGCCATGATCTCGCGCCATTCGGCGAAATCCTGCGCCTTGTTCAGGCGGTAATAGGCATCGAGCTGGTCGATGCTGCCCAGCGAGGCGAAGCGCACCGCAAAGGCGCCGTCGTCGTTCTTGATGACCGGGCCGTGGACGCTGCGATACACATCGCGCCACACCGGAATGGTGAAGGGGCCGACCCGCGCGGCCAGCCGCACGCGCTCGTGCTCCAGATCGCGCCACTCGCCATCGAAGCGATAGCGCGTGCCGCTGTCGTCCAGCACCAGCTTGTAAATATCGACCATGTCGGGCGTGTTGACCGTGTTGGTCCAGCCCAGGTTCTCGTTATGGCCGAGGAAGGGGAAGGGGCTGCCCGGGAAGTTCGCGCCCGCAAAGTGCCAGCCTTCGCCGCTTTCCACCACCATTTCGTACCATGCGACAGGGCCGCGCCACGGCTGGTGGGCGTTGGAGACCAGGATCGTCGGCCCGCCCGATTTCTCCGGCGCGACCGCGAAGGCATTGGACCCGGCCTGGCGGAAATCCTCGCCATAGGTGCCGATCGAGGTGAAGTCGGCACGTGCCTGATCGTCCATGATGCGCGGCGCATCGTCGATCGGGAAGGTGGCGGCTTCGCCCTCCTGCGGGATGCGCGGTCCGTATTCGGGCGGCAGGGCTTCGCCGGCGGCCAGCGGGCCGAGGAACCGGTCGAGCCCGAAGAAGAACGGCTGGCGCAGCGCGAACCCTGCCGCCACGTCGATCCCGTTGACCGGGAACAGATTGCCCAGCTTCACTTCGCCTGGATGCGCCTTCGCGTAATCGTTCATGCCGACCGCGTAGGCGTCTATCAGGTCGCGCGTATCCTGCGGCAGGCTGGCCCATTCGCGCTCCGCCGTGCCGCGCGCATCGAGCAGGTGATAGACGTAGTCCACCGCCGCTCCGTCCTCACCGGCAATCGCGCCGTAGCGACCCCGGCTCATCGCAATGACATCCTGCAGGGTGGTGAAATCGTCCTCGCTATGCGCGATGGCGACCCCGTAGGCGACATCCGGGTCCGTATCGCCGTAGATATGCGGCACGCCGAACTCGTCGCGGATGATTTCTGCCGTGTAGGTCCGCTCGCCCCCGGGGGCCACGCCGTCGCGCGCGAAGAACGGCTCCCACGTCATCAGGCCGATGGCCGCGACGAGCAGCAGTAGCGCAATGAGCGCACCGCCCCATTTCAGAATGCGGATCATGTCGGCTCTCTTGCTTCTTCGTTATAGGCGTGGGCGGTGGGCATGGCTGTCGTGGCCAGCAGCGCGAAATAGTTGAACAGCTGATATATCAGATAGATCGTCAGGATCATCGCCCTGAGCGCGGCAGGATCGACGCCGCTCGCGGGCGCGAATTCGAGGATGAAGGCGACGAACAGCAGATCGCGATTGGGCAGCAGCGGCAATTGCGAGATGAGCAGCTGCACCACGATGAGGGTGAACCACAGCATCATCGTGCCTTCGGGTATGCCGATATCCCATTGCAGCATCTGGAGCGAATAGGTCGCCACCAGGCGCGCGGCGTGGATCGCGATAATGAACAGGATCAGCTTCGATCCGATGCCGAACAGGCGCTCGCGAAACCGGTGGCCGATCGCCAGCGCCAGCCCGAACAGCGCCGCGAACAGCAGGAAACTGCGCTCGCCCGATTGCGCGAGTTCGTTCTTGTCGAGCAGCGCGGGGTGGATCAGGATCAGCAACCCTGCGGCGGCAATCGCGAAGGCGGCGGTGGTGAAGCCGGACAGCAGGACATTGTCCTTGATCGCGGACAGCGCCTTGCGACGCGGCAGGCCCAGCCGCTCCTTCACCCAGAAGACCAGATAGGCCTCTCCCGAATAGCCCAGCACCGAATTGTTCAGCGCACGCTTGCGCAGCATGACCGGCCATTCGCGCCACAGACGCTGACCGAACAGGCGGCCGAAGATCACCACTTCGCTGATCGGCAGCACCGAATAGGCGATGATCTGGACGATGTAGAAAATGGGGTTTTGCGGAAGGTTGGCAAGCAATTCGGCCCAGCCGAACTGCGTCAGTCGCCACAGGATGAACGCGACGATCCCGATGGTGAACGCACGCCGCACCCACGGCAAAGCCCGGGCAACAAACTCCTTATCGCCCTCGGGCCTCTCCACCATGGGGGGCACGCTATGGACGCTTTTACAAGACTGTCAATTATTGCCGCAGATGGTTAAAGCCGCTCGCCTTGCTATGCGGATCGTGCCCATCGCCTTTTTTGTGCTGGACCATGGGGTCCGTTTTTCCCGCATGAGGCGGGGTTCGCAGGCCTTCCTGCGCGATCGTATTCTCCCAGATTCGCAAGCGCGCCCATGAAGATAGCGACCTGGCTGGAGCATTATTCGGGCGGCGGGGTCGAGCGGGTCGCAATGCGGCTCGCACGGGACTGGGTGGAGCTTGGCCACGAAGTCGCGATTCTCGCATCTCCGGTCGAGGAGCGCTTGCGAGCCAGCATGCCGCCAGAGGTGGACTGGGTCCCGCACTTCGGAGGCCGCAAGACTGCACCGCCCGCAATCGGGGCGGTGGCGCCGGACATATTCTTCTGCCCCGGCAACCACTACACCTCGGCCGCCGCGCGCATCCGCATGCATCTGGGCGAGCGCAGCCCACCGATCGTGTGGAAGATATCGAACGATCTCGCCCGCCGCGATTTCGCCTGGCCGATGCGAATGGCGAATGGGCTTTGGGTCCGCCAGCACCATCGCTTTATCGACCGGGTGGTGGCGATGTCGCGCGCCATGGCCGAAGATGCGGTGCGCCGCGCCGGCATTCCTTGCGAGCGGATAGATATCATCGAAAATCCGCACCTAGCGGTGGGCGGCGGACAGGTCGCAACGCCGCCGTCCGGGCGCTACCTGCTGGGGATCGGCCGTCTCGAACCGCAGAAGGACTGGGGGCTGGCGATCCGTGCTTTCGCCAAGGCAAAGACCGAGGGGCGCGACCTTTTCATTTATGGCGAGGGGAGCGAGCGTGCCCGACTGACCGCGCTGATCGAGCGGTTGGGGCTGGTGGGCCGGGTGCATCTGCCCGGTTTTGTCGAAGGGATGGAGAAGGTGATCGAGCAGGCCGACCTGTTGCTGCTCACTTCGCGCTACGAGGGACGGCCCAATGTGGTGGTCGAGGCCCTGGCGGCGGGCAGCCCGGTGGTCGCCACCGAAAGCAGCGTGGCGATGCGCGAATTGCTGAGCGAGCCGGCCTCGGGCCGCCTCCTGACGGTGCGCGAGCCTGAGGCGGTCGCGCGCGCGATAGAAGACGTGCTCGCGGCGCCGCGCCCTGAGCCGACGCAGAGCACCGTCGATGCTCTCGCCAGTGCGCGCGCCTATATCGAGACCTTCGACAAGGCGATTTCCCGCCACGGGGCAGGGCGGTAAAATTCGGCTGCCCTTCCTTGTCTTGCGCGCCTGCAGCCCTACTTTTTCGGGGTAAGTTCTGACCAGGAGGCCGCATGAACCTCGAACAATTCACCGACCGCGCGAAGGGTTTTCTCCAGTCCGCGCAGACCACCGCCATCAGGCTGAACCACCAGCGGATCACCCCGCTCCACATCCTCAAGGTGTTGCTCGACGATGCCGAAGGGATGGCCGCGGGGCTCGTACAACGCGCGGGCGGCGACCCCGTACGCGCGGAACAGCGCGTGGACGACGAACTCGCGCGCATCCCTGCGGTGAGCGGGAGCGGCGCGCAGGCGAGCCCGGGGCTCGACAACGACTCGGTGCGTGTGCTCGACCAGGCGCAGCAGATCGCGGAAAAGTCCGGCGACAGCTTTGTCACGGTGGAGCGGCTGCTGGTCGCCCTGGCGCTCGCGTCCAACAGCAAGGCAGGCAGCGCGCTGGCCGACGTGGGCGTCGATGCGAAGGCGCTGGAGCGCGCCATCGGCGAGCTGCGCAAGGGCAAGACGGCGGACACCGCCAATGCGGAACAGGCCTACGACGCGATGCAGAAATATGCCCGCGACCTGACGCAGGCCGCGCGCGACGGAAAGCTGGACCCGGTGATCGGCCGCGACGAGGAAATTCGCCGCACCGTCCAGATCCTCGCCCGGCGGACCAAGAACAACCCCGCGCTGATCGGCGAACCGGGCACCGGTAAGACCGCTATTGCCGAAGGCCTTGCGCTGCGCATCGCCAATGGCGACGTGCCCGACAGCCTTAAGAACCGCACGCTCATGGCGCTCGACATGGGATCGCTGATCGCGGGCGCGAAATATCGCGGCGAGTTCGAAGAACGGCTGAAGGCCGTGCTCGACGAGGTGAAGGGCTCCGACGGGCAGATCATCCTGTTCATCGACGAGATGCACACGCTGATCGGGGCAGGGGCATCGGAAGGCAGCATGGATGCGTCCAACCTGCTCAAGCCCGCACTGTCGCGGGGCGAGCTGCACTGCATCGGTGCGACGACGCTGGATGAATACCAGAAATACGTCGAGAAGGATCCGGCGCTGCAACGCCGCTTCCAGCCGGTTTATATCGAAGAGCCCAGCGTCGAGGACACCATTTCGATCCTGCGCGGGATCAAGGAAAAGTACGAGCTGCACCACGGCGTGCGGATCACCGACGGGGCGATCGTTTCCGCCGCGCAGCTTTCCAACCGCTACATCCAGAACCGATTCCTGCCCGACAAGGCGATCGACCTGATGGACGAGGCGGCCAGCCGCATCCGCATGGAGGTGGAGAGCAAGCCCGAGGAGATCGAGCAGCTCGACCGGCGGATCATCCAGCTCAAGATCGAAGAGCAGGCGCTCGCCAAGGAAAGCGACGATGCCAGCGCGCAGCGGCTGGAGGACTTGCGCGAGGATCTCGCCAATCTCGAACAGCGCAGCGCCGAACTGACCACACGCTGGCAGGGCGAGCGCGACAAGATCAACGCCGAATCGCGGCTCAAGGAAGAGCTCGACCAGGCGCGGATCGAGCTGGAGCAGGCGCAGCGTGCGGGCGACCTCGCCAAGGCGGGGGAGCTGCAATACGGGCGCATTCCGGAGCTTGAGAACAAGCTGAAGGAAGCCGAAGGCCACACCACAAACGCATTGCTGCGCGAGGAAGTGACCGAAGAGGACATCGCGGGCGTCGTGGCGCGCTGGACGGGCATCCCGGTCGATCGCATGCTCGAAGGCGAGCGCGACAAGCTGCTGCGCATGGAAGAGGCGCTGGGCAAGCGCGTGATCGGGCAGAAAGACGCGGTCGAGGCCGTTTCCAAAGCCGTCCGCCGCGCGCGGGCCGGGTTGAAGGACCCGGGCCGTCCGCTGGGCAGCTTCCTGTTCCTCGGCCCGACGGGTGTCGGCAAGACCGAGCTGACCAAGGCGCTCGCCCAGTTCCTGTTCGATGACGACAACGCCATGGTCCGCATCGACATGAGCGAATTCATGGAGAAGCACGCGGTCGCGCGGCTGATCGGCGCGCCTCCGGGCTATGTGGGGTACGAGGAAGGCGGCGTGCTGACCGAAAGCGTGCGGCGCCGGCCCTATCAGGTCGTGCTGTTCGACGAGGTGGAGAAAGCCCACAGCGACGTGTTCAACGTGCTGCTGCAGGTGCTCGACGACGGGCGCCTGACCGATGGGCAGGGCAGGGTGGTCGATTTCTCGAACACACTGATCATCCTGACGTCGAACCTGGGCAGCCAGTACCTGTCGAACATGACCGACGATCAGCAGGTCAGCGATGTCGAACCGCAGGTGATGGATGTGGTGCGCGGGCACTTTCGCCCCGAATTCCTCAACCGGCTGGACGAGATCATCCTGTTCCACCGCCTGAGCATGGAAGACATGGCGCCCATTGTGGAACTCCAGGTGAACCGCGTGCAGAAGCTACTGAGCGATCGCAAGATCGAGCTGGAACTGACCGAGGCGGCCAAGCGGTGGCTGGGGCGGGTCGGCTACGATCCGGTCTATGGCGCGCGGCCGCTGAAGCGCGCCGTGCAACGCTACGTCCAGGACCCGCTGGCCGAGCGCCTGCTGCAGGGCGAAGTCCCCGACGGCAGCACGGTGAAGATCGACGAGGGCGACGGGCAGCTTTCCATCACGGTCGACTGACCTCCCCCTGTTGAGGGCGACAGGCGATCCGGATCGGCGGGTCGCCGACCGCTCTTGGCGTGTCCGGGTCTGGCCGGTCCGTTTGCCGGTCACCGTTGGAATTGCGGTACAACAAAAAAGGGCCCCGGTTTCCCGGGGCCCTTTCTTTTTGTCTGACTAATCCAGAGATTAGAAGGACTTGGACACGCTCACCGTATAGCGGCGGCCGATGTCGTCGTTTTCCGAACCCGGAATGATGTAGCCGAAGTATTCCTGGCCGATCCGGTCGAAGAGGTTGGTGACACCGAAGTTGAAGCGGAAACCGTCATCCGTTTCGAAGAACGTGTTCAGGTTCACCGTCACGTAATCGTCCAGCTCGTCGATTTCGCGCGTGTCGTTCGGGCTCGGACCACGATCGAAGCGAGAGTAGAGCTGCTCGCCGATGTAGTTCGCGTAGATGCCGAAACCGAAGTTGTCGAGCGAGTAGATCAGACGTGCCTGGCCCGAGAACTGCGGGTCACCACGGATACCGTCCGAACGCTGCGGAGCAACGCCGGTGATGTCCACGATACGACGCTGCACGTAGAGCAGATCGCCGCCGATACGCAGTGCGCCGGGGACCCCGACGCCGCCCAGCGACGTGCCGTAGTCGAGGGCACCGGTGATGCCTTCGAACAGCTCCGACTGGCCGTTGACAAAGCCCGAAACAACCGCCGGGTTCGACGGATCGTTCGGAATCTGGCCATTCGGACCGAAGCCCAGAGCCGAACAGAACGCGTTACCGTTGATCGGGTCGGCGGTGTTGAAGTTCGGGTTGTCGAAACAGCCGCTGGCAAGATCGCTTGCGTCGAGCTGAGCGATCGGACCATCGATTTCGATGTCGATGTAGTCGGCGGTAACCGTGAGACCCGGAAGGAAACGCGGACGGACGATCACACCGAAGGTGAAGCTGTCAGCCTTTTCGTTCTGGAGGTTCGGATTACCACCGCTCAGGCCGGCAACCGAAGCCTGCGCCGCGAGCAGCGTGTAGGTGGCCGGGTTGTTGCCCGTGGCCGCCAGGAACGCATTACAGTTGGCCGAACGCGTTGCCGGAACCGGACCCGCGTTGCGTGCCTGAGCCGTACAAAGATCTGGCGGACGCTCGAACGTGGGGCTCTGCGGCAGGAACAGCTCGGTAATCGCAGGCGCACGGAACGAACGCGTGAAGTTACCGCGGAACGTGATGTCCTGGATCGGAGCGATCGTGCCGCCAACCGCATAAGCGGTGAAGCCACCGTTCACGCTGTTGTCGACGTAGCGAACGCGACCGAACACTTCGGCGCTGTAAAGGAACGGCAGATCCATCGAGGGGCTCGCAAGCGGCACCAGGACTTCGCCGAACACTTCCTTCACATCGTAGCTGCCGCTGATGGCGGCAACCGCGGCGCCACGACCTTCACCATTGATGGTAAAGGCGGACGGCGTGAAGCTTGCGGTTTCTTCACGATATTCCGCACCGACGTTGAAGCCGACCGGGCCGGCCCACGTGTCGAACAGATCGCCACCGAAGTTGGCGCCGACCACGACCTGGCTGACCTTGGCAACTTCGCGCACATCTTCGCTGATGTAGTCGAGAGCGGCCTGGCTGGCGACGCCAACACCCAGCAGGTTCAGCGGCACACAGTTCGCATCTGCGATGGGCGTGCCGACGACGGTTGCGTTACCGGCGGGCGGGGTCGTCGTACAAACGGCGTTTCCGCTGCCATCGGTGGTGTAGTTGACCGCGTTGATGAACCGCTGCTGGTTGATCTCGGTACCGAAGTTCTCGATCTCGTTCTCACCATAGTTCACGCTGACGTCGTAGTTCCAGCGGTTGCCGAACAGGCCACCGAAGTCACCGCGAATACCGAGAACGCCACGCTTCAGTTCGCTTTCGGTGATGGTACCGTTGTCGAACAGATCCTCGTTCGAACGCGAAACGTTGAACGTCGTCAGGCCGAGGCCCGTCAGGGTTGCGCGTGCCTGGTCCGTCAGGAACGGGTTCGTCGCAATGTCGTAGGTGATACCACCGCTGACGCCGGGATCGAACACGAACGTGTTGAACGAGGGGTTGTTACCCTCTTCGATCGAGGTGCTCTTGTAGTAGAGACCTTCGCCGTATGCTTCCACGCCCGGGGTGATCTCGTAGCTCAGGAAGAGGTTCGCGGTGAAACGCTCGAGCGTTGCGGTCAGGTTGGTCTGGTCGGCGGTGTCATAGGCACCATCGCTCAGGCCCGTACCGAAGAACCCGGTCAGGTTCGTGCCCGGGAAGATGTTGTCCCGCAGGGTACCATCGGGGTTGAATGCAAGACCGAAGCCGACGTCCGTGATCACGCCGCCCGTCGAGAGGTAGGGCGACTTGACGTTCGGGAACAGAACGCGGGCAGGAACACCGTCGTTCGGGCCGGTGTTACAGCCGATGTTCGGGTTCACGCGGCCGTCATTCGCCGGCTGGTTCGTGCCGGGCGCGCAGTTGTTGTCCAGGCTGCTGACGTTGTCGCGCACATGCTGGCGCTCGGAACCGCGCACACCGTCCTGATCGTCGTACGACAGGGCGAGGGTGACGTTACCGCGATCGTCAGCGAAGTTCTGACCGAAGACACCCGACACGTTGTAGGTGAAGGCATCGCCGCGCTCGCTGATCCCGCTGGTCGCCGACAGGTCGAGACCTTCGTACTGATCCTTGAGGATGATGTTGACGGTCCCGGCGATGGCGTCCGAACCGTAAACCGGCGCACCGCCGACGAAGACGTTGTCGATGCGTTCGATCAGGATCGTCGGGATGATGTTAAGGTCGACCTGCACACCCGGGCCACCGGCCGAGAAGAGCGAAGGCAGGTTCGAGGAAACGACACGACGGCCGTTCACCAGGCTCAGGGTCCGGTTGGAACCCAGGCCGAAGGTGTTGACGAAGTTGACGCCCGCACCGAACGACGCCTGGTCGCCACGGGGGGAGACGCTGCCGCGGAACTGGGGAAGTTCGTTGATGGCGTCAGCCGTGCTGGTGATGTTGCGATCTTCGTAATAGTCGTCGGAAATCGACGTCGTCGGCTCGGTGCCCACGATTTCGGGGCGGCGAATACGCGAGCCCGTCACCGTAATGACATCGCCGGTCGCAGGCGCCGTGGTGTCGGGAATCGGAGTGGTCGGGAATTCTTCTTCCCCTTCATCCGAATCCTGCGCCAGTACTGGCGAGGCAAACGCGAGTGCCGCTACACCCGCGGTGGCATAAAGCACACCACGGCGCCGAGCGGCGTTGGTAAATAAGGTCTTCATTGTGATCTTTCCCCCAAGAAAGAGCCGGCTGCGACCCGGCACGGAAAAAACGCAAGCTGAGCAGAATCGAGGCTTCACCCCGATTTGGCACGCGTGCTGTCTGCGCGAGGTGTGACGTTCGGGCAATTGAAAACCGTCCGCTGCGTGGGGCTTTCCACCCGATTGTTGCACTTCCGCAACATTCCCAAGTCGGATCGGCGACAATGGCGTCACGCCCGTCCGGCGCGTTTGCCCTCCTCCTGGGCGGGCGCAGGATCGAGCGGCGTTGCCCGATCACATCGAGTGGGAAAGTGCAGAAAGTATCGCGGGGTCTGGCGCACGGGCTGACCACGCTGGACGCTTCCTTGTCGGCCCGTTCCGACCGCGGTTCTCCCCGCACAGCTCGGCGTGGGTCCGAAGGGCGGCCAGGCGCAGCCGCTTGACAGGCTCGCAGCCCCCCGTCACTTCGGTTTCGAAACGAAACTCGGGTTGTGAACAGCCGATTCAAGAGACTGGGGAGAGAGACAGATGGCAGACGCCTATATCGTGGATGCGGTGCGGACCGCAGGGGGCAAGCGCGGCGGCAGGCTGGCCGACGTGCACCCGGTGGACCTCGCCGCGCAGACGCTCGACGCGCTGGTGGAACGCACCGGGATCGACCCCAAGGCGGTCGACGACGTGATCATGGGCTGCGTCAGCCAGGCGGGCCAGCAGGCGATGCAGGTGGGGCGCAATGCGGTCCTTGCCACCAGGCACCTTCCCGAAAGCACGCCCGCCGTCACTATCGACCGGCAGTGCGGCAGCTCGCAGCAGGCGATCCAGTTCGCCGCGCAGGCGGTGATGAGCGGGACGCAGGACGTGGTGATCGCCAGCGGCGTGGAAAGCATGACGCGCGTGCCCATGGGCAGCTCCGCGATGTTCCACATGAAGGAAGGGCTGGGCAATTATAAGTCGCCCGGGCTCGAGGAGAAATATCCCGGCGTCCAGTGGAGCCAGTTCATGGGCGCCGAGATGATGGCCAAGAAGCACGACATCTCGAAGGACGAGATGGACCGCTTCGCACTCGCCAGTCACCAGAAAGCCGCCGCCGCGACAAAGGCGGGCGCCTTCGACAAGGAAATCGTGCCGATCCCGATCCAGACCGAGGATGGCGAGCAGATGCACACGGTGGACGAAGGCATCCGCTTCGACGCCACGCTCGAAGGGATTGCCGGGGTCAAGCTGCTCAGCCCCGACGGCCGTATCTCCGCCGCGCTGGCCAGCCAGATCTGCGACGGATCGAGCGCGGCGCTGATTGTGTCCGAGGCCATGCTCAAGGAACACGGGCTGACCCCGCTGGCGCGGATCGTCGACCTTACCGTGACTGCAGGCGACCCGGTGATCATGCTGGAAGAGCCGCTGTTCGCAACCGACAAGGCGCTCAAGAAGGCGGGCCTCTCCATCGACGATATCGACCTGTACGAGGTCAACGAGGCTTTCGCGCCGGTGCCGATGGCATGGCTGAAGCATACGGGTGCGGACCCGGACAAGCTCAACGTCAATGGCGGCGCGATTGCGCTGGGCCACCCGCTTGGCGCCAGCGGCACCAAGCTGATGGCAACGCTGGTCCACGCGCTGCACGCGCGCGGCAAGAAATACGGGTTGCAGACGATGTGCGAAGGCGGTGGCGTCGCCAACGTGACCATTATCGAGGCACTTTAACCAGACCACACACCCCGCTCGTGCCGAGCCCGTCGAAGCACCGCACTTTCGTTTGACCTAGCGCACGAGGAAGCACGGCCCTTCGATAGGCTCAGGGCGAGCGGGCAAAGAGATCAGGAGAGATAGAATGGACATTTCCGCAAACACCCCCGCAGTCGTCACCGGCGGCGCATCGGGCCTCGGCCTTGCGACCGCGCGCGCCATCGCCGCCAAGGGCGCAAAGGTCGCGATCTTCGACATGAAGGAAGACGAGGGCGAAAAGGTCGCCAAGGAACTGGGCGGCACCTTCTGCAAGGTCAACGTGACCAGCGAGGAAGAGGTCGCCGCGGCCTTCGCCAAGGCGCGCGAGGCGCATGGGCAGGAGCGTATTCTGGTCAACTGCGCCGGGATCGGCAATGCGATCAAGACCGCCAGCCGCTCCAAGGAAGACGGCAGCATCAAGCACTTCCCGCTCGCCGCGTTCGACTTCGTGATCCAGGTCAACCTTGTGGGTACCTTCCGCTGCATCGCGCACTCGGCGGCAGGCATGCTGACACTCGATCCGCTGAACGACGACGGCGAACGTGGCGCGATCGTCAACACCGCCAGCGTTGCGGCCGAAGACGGCCAGATCGGCCAGGCGGCCTACTCGGCCTCCAAGGGCGGCGTCGTCGGCATGACCCTGCCGATCGCGCGCGACCTGATGGGCGAGGGTATCCGCGTGAACACGATCCTGCCCGGCATTTTCCATACGCCGCTGCTGATGGGCCTGCCCGAAAAGGCGATCGAAGCGCTCAACGCCTCGGTCCCGTTCCCCAAGCGCCTCGGCAAGCCCGAGGAATACGCCAAGCTGGCGATGGTCATGCTGGAGAACACCTACTTCAACGGCGAGGACGTGCGCCTCGACGGTGCGATCCGCATGGCGCCGCGCTGAGCGACCGAGGAATTGTGAAACCGGATGGGCCCCCGCCTTGTTGTGGGGGCCCTTTTTCTTGGGATTTCCGGCGGGTTCCAGGGTCGATTGCGGCCTTTCCTACCGCGGCCCGCATGTTCTATCGGAGAGACATGATCGCCTGCTGCCCCCTCCCGGAAAGCAACCAATCGGGCACCCGCGCGCATCGGGGCGCGCATCGGGCGGTTTTCTCCCTCTGGACACTGTGTCAGGTGTGTCAGGGAGGAGATCCGAATGCCTGACTTAACCCAGATCAAGCTCGACATCGACGGCGCAATCGCCACGATCACGCTGCATCGTCCGGAGAAGATGAACGCCTTCACCAACGCGATGCGCGACGAGCTGATCGAAGCGATCGACCTAACGGATGCGGACGACGCAGTGCGCGCGGTGATCGTGACGGGCGAGGGGGAGCGGGCGTTCTGCGCCGGGGCCGATCTGACGCCCGCGAGCGGGAAGGGGCCCTTCGCCGCCGACGAGGAGGTGGACGACCTCTCCGATCCCATCGTGCGCGATGGGGGCGGCCGGCTGGTGATGCGGCTGTTCAACTCTCAAAAGCCGCTGATCGGGGCGTGCAACGGCGTCGCCGTCGGTGTCGGCGCGACCATGCAGCTGCCCTTCGACATGCGGCTGGCGAGCGAGAATGCGCGCTTCGGCTTCGTCTTTGCCCGCCGCGGGATTACTCCTGAAGCCGCGTCGAGCTGGTTCCTCCCGCGGCTCGTCGGCATGCAGACCGCGCTCGAATGGTGCATGACGGGGCGCATCTTCGCTGCCGACGAGGCGCTGGCGGCGGGGCTGGTCCGCTCGGTCCATCCTCAGGGCGAGCTGATGGATGCAGCGCGCGGTCTGGCGCGCGAGATTGCCGAAAACACCTCCGCGCTCTCGGTTGCCATGACCCGCGCGATGCTATGGCGGCTGTCTGCCGCCGAACACCCGATGATGGCGCACCGGATCGACAGCCGTGCGATCTATCGCCTTTCGCGCGGACAGGATGCGAAGGAAGGCATCGCCAGCTTCCTTGAGAAGCGCGCGCCCGATTTTCCCGGCAATGTCACCACCGACATGCCCGATTTCTATCCCTGGTGGCAGGAGCCCGAATACAAATGAACGGTAATGGTTGGCATATCGGCGTCCTCGGCGGATCGGGGTTGTACGAGGGGATAGAGCTGGAAGACCAGCAGCAGATCGAGGTTTCCTCGCCCTTCGGCGATCCTTCCGGACCGGTGACGACGGGCACCGTCGGCAACGTGCGCCTGACCTTCATGGCACGCCACGGGGCGGGGCATGCGAAGTCGCCCGACACGGTGAACTACCGCGCCAATATCGATGTGATGAAGCGCTGCGGCGTGACCGACCTGGTCGCCATCAGCGCCATCGGCTCCCTGCGAGAGGAGATGGCGCCGACGCACTTCGTGGCGGTGGACCAGTTCATCGACCGCACCAGCGGGCGCGCGCACAGCTTCTTCGGCGAAGGCCTGGTGGCGCATGTCTCTCTGGCGGACCCGGTCTGCCCGCGTCTGATGGCACTGGTTGCGGGCGCTGCCGAGGCGAGCGGATCGACCGTGCATCGTGGCGGCACCTATATCGCCATGGAGGGGCCGCAGTTCTCCACCCGTGCGGAAAGCCGCATGTATCGTGGCTGGGGCGGCGATGTGATCGGGATGACGGGCATGCCCGAAGCGCGCCTCGCCCGCGAAGCCGAGCTGCCCTACGCGATGCTGGGCATGGTGACCGATTACGACAGCTGGCGCGACGAGGAAGCGGGCGTCGAGGCGTTCGACATTCTCAGCGTCCTGAAAGGCAATGCGGACCGCGCGCGCGCCATGCTGGACGAGCTGGTGGCAACGCTGCCCGAAACGCGTGGGGCCAGTCCTGTAGACACCGCGCTGGAACACGCGATCATCACCGCACCCGAAATGCGCGACAAGGCCCTGATGGCGAAGCTGGATGCGGTCGCCGGGCGGGTGCTGGGGTAGGCGGAAGGGATTTCGTCATTGCGAGCGGAGCGAAGCAATCCAGAGCGTAGCGCGTCATAGCCCTGGATTGCCGCGGAGCCTGTCGGCTCCTCGCAATGACAAGTTCAACAAGCTTGGCGGGTGAGTGCGTCTAGTTGCTGAACGCGTCCGCGATGGAACAGCCTGCCGGGCCCAGAATGACGATGAACAGCGTGGGCAGGATGAACAGGATCAGCGGCACGGTCATGATCGCGGGCAGGCGCGCGGCCTTCTCCTCGGCGCGCATCATCCGCTCGTTACGGAATTCGGCCGAGAGGACGCGCAGCGCCGATGCCAGCGGGGTGCCGTAGCGTTCGGTCTGGATCATCGTGGTGACGACGCCCTGAATGGCTTCCAGATCGACGCGGTAGGCCAGGTTGTCGAACGCCTTCTTGCGCTCGTTCAGGAAGGACAGTTCGATCGCGGTCAGCAGGAATTCGTCGCCCAGTTCGGGATAGGCGCGGCCCAGTTCCTTGGCCACGCGGTTGAACGCGGCGTCCACCGTCAGGCCGGCCTCGGCGCAGATCACCAGCAGGTCGAGCGCGTCCGGCAGGCCCTTGCGGATCGCATCGGTGCGCTTCTTGGCCTTGTTGGCAATGTAGAGTTCGGGCCCCTTGTAGCCCAGGAACACCACGACAGAGAGCGCGCCGAGCTTCTTGAACGAACCCATGTCCTCGTAGATGCCCGAAAGGTAGAGCACGTAGAACGCGATGAGGCCCAGCACGACCGGCGCGATGGCGCGCGCCAGGATGACATAGACCGCATATTCCTTGTTGCGGATGCCGGCATGGGCCAGCTTCTGCTGCACCTGCGCCACCTGGCTGGGCTGCAGAACGTTGAAATTGTTGAGCGTGTCCTTGACCTTGTCGGTCTTCTCGGTGCGTCGCACCAGGCTCTTGCGCTTGCGGCCATGCTCCTTGACGATGCCCGCCTTAAGCTCGTCGCGCCGGGCGTTCAGCGCCTTCACGCGCTTGGCCATGGGATCGCGCACGGTGATCGCGGCATAGATCGCAAGCATCACCGCCATCGCGGCGACACCGGCCAGGACGGTCGCCACCAGGATCACGTCGACGCCCAGCAGGGTGGGGCCGGAAGGCGATCCGACCAGCAGGCCGATCGGGAGGGTGGGCGCGAAGTCCATCAGATCTCGAAGCTCACCATCTTGGCCATGATGAACACGCCCAGACCCATCCACACCAGCCCGCCAAGGCCGATGACCATCAGGCGTTCATCGACGAAGAAGGCGCCCAGATAGTTCGGGTTGATCCACCAGATCATCGCAAAGACGAGGAATGGCAGCGAGCCCACGATGTAGGCCGAAGCCTTCGATTCCGAGCTCATGGCTTTGATCTTGAGCTTCATCTGCGAACGCTTGCGCAGCACGTCGGACAGGTTAGACAGCGTTTCGGCCAGGTTGCCGCCGGTCTCGCGCTGGATCGCCAGCGTGATCGTGAAGAAGTTGAATTCGGGCACGTTGAGCCGGTCGGCACTGACCTGCATGGCATCTTCCATCGACCGGCCGATCTTGATCCGTTCGATAATGCCCTTGAACTCGATGCCGACGGGCCCGGAAATCTCCTGTGCGACAACAGCCAGCGTCTCTGTAACCGGCAGCCCGGAGCGCAGCCCGCGTACCAGCAGGTCGATCGCGTCGGGGAATTTCGTGATGAATTGCGTGGTGCGGCGCTTGATGAAGAAATTCACCACCAGATGCGGCAGCCCCGCACCGATGAACACCCCGCCCACCAGCGAGAGCAACGGCACGCCGGTCTGAAGATAGAGGATCAGCCCGAGAACGATCGAGAGGCCGAGGCTGACATAGATATACTGCGACACCGTCCAGCTGCGGCCGGTCCGCTGCAGCCGGATGGCCAGCGCCTCGGTGCGCGAACCCGACCCGGCCACCTTGTGGACCTTGGGTTTGCGCGCCGCCATCGCCTTCTTCATCTGCGATTCGACCTTCGCCTCGGAACTTTCCGAGTGGCGGTAGCGCACGCCGCTGAGCCGGCGTTGCACCTGCTTGCGGGTCGACGGGCCGATAAAGGCGGCCATCACGAGGCCCACGGCCGCAGCCATGCCGATCAGAAGGGGGAGGAGCTGGATGAAGTCCATCTGTGCGTTCTTTTCACCGATGCGCGGAATCGGGCGCAGCGCCTTTCATGGATCGGCGCGTGCCCGTTGGCCCTATGCGTCGGCTTTCGCTGCCCCCTTTGTCTTGGGCTTCTTTTCGCTGCGCGACTTCTCTTTCTTCGAAGGTGTCAGCAGGCCCTTGAGATCGAGCGAGCCGAGCAGGGATTTCTTGCTCGATTCCTCTTCGTTCACCAGCTCTTCGTCACCCGCCGAACCAATGTGTTCCACCACCTTGCGCAGCTGTGCCGTGACCTTGCTGGACTTGTTGGCTTCCACGAAGGCCTGGCCAAGCTTGGCGGCATTGGTGGCCGCCTTGGCGTCCTCGGGCAGTACGAAATCGACCTTGCGTTCGACCGAGGCTTCGAAATCGGCGCGGCTGATTTCCGCCAGGCCGCTTTTCGCCTTGTTGGCCACGAGCAGCGGCTGGGCATGGGGCGCGTAGGTCTTGAGCCAGCTGAGGATGCGGATCGCATCGCGCGCGGAGGCGAGCGTGAATTCGCACACCAGCGTCACGATGTTCACATCCGCGAGCAGCTGCGGGAAATTGATCAGCATGTTGCGCGGCAGATCGATCACCGTCACTTCGAAGGCCTGCCGGAATTCCTCTTCCAGCTGCACGAAGGCGGCCCCGTCGGTCATCAGCGGCGCGCTGATCGGGGCTTCGGCGGAAAGGACCGCCAGATTGTCGTTCGCGCGGATCATCGCGCGTTCGATGAACAGGCCGTCGATCCGGCTGGGATTGTCGATCGCGTCGGTCAGCCCGCGGCCCGGTTCCAGGTCCAGCGTGAGCGCGCCGGTACCGAAGTGCACATCGAGATCGAGCAGTGCGGTCGGCAGCTTGTGTTCGTCGCTGAAAATCCATGCAAGCGAGGTCGCCACGGTCGAGGCACCGGCCCCGCCGCGCGTGCCGACGACCGCGGTGGAGACATGGCGCTTCGCCGTCGCCGCATCGGCCGTCTTGGGGGTGGAGAACACGGCCTGCGCTTCGTTCAGGGCGTCGCGCAACTGGCCCGACGCCAGCGGCTTGAGCAGGTAGTCGTGAATGCCGCTGGCAAGCAGATCGCGATAGAGGCGCACGTCGTTCACCTGGCCAACGGCAATCACCACCGTGCCCGGTTCGCAGACTTCGGCAAGGCCGTTGATCTCGGTCAGCGGGTCGCTGCACTCGGACAGGTCGACCACCAGGATATTGGGGCTGGCAGAGACGGAGAGGCTCTGGATCGCGTTGCGCAGGCCACCCTTGGCGCATTTCTCCGGCGCCCAGCCGAGCTCGGCCACGACCGGGCGCAGCGTATCGAGCGCGTTATCGTCGCAGATGAATGCGGCGAAGGGATCGCGATTGCCCGGCATGCTGGAATTCCAAGGTGCGTTCATCGTGTGTCCTCGTTTCCTGTCGCGCCTAGTTCGGCCCACCGCCGGCGGTGGCGATTTCGGGAAGATTGCCTTCACGATATGCGTCGATCGCGCGGTTGGAGCTGGTGATGACCGGGCTGCCCCTGCTTTCCTGGCCACGGACCAGGTCTTCCGGATTGGCGACCATGGCGGCGACATTGCTGTTGGTCGCGCAGCCGTAATTGCGGCTGGTCGCATTGGCGAAGTTGGCGTCGGACGTATCGCTCCAGTCGGGGCAACCGGGTACGCTTGCGACCGAGCGGGTAACGATAACGCGCGTCCGGCCCGGTTCGATGAAGCCTTCCGTCACCGGCGCCAGATCGCTCAGCATGATGCCGTAGCGTTCGACGATGGCGCCGACATTGTCGATCGTGGCGGCGCTGGCGGTGTCCTCCTCGATGGTGACGCGGTCGCCATATCCCAGGTCGAGCGCTTCGAACCAGCCCGCCAGCCTGCGCTGTTCGGAAATGGGCAGACCACCGGGGCCCCCAGCAAGATCGAGCGTATAGTGCGTGCGCTCCACCACCGGCTGCTTGGTGCTGTAGAGGCTCTGGTTCATCTCGCCGCTGCACGCGCCGAGCGATACTGCGAGGGCGCTTGCACACAGACCGGCAAGAATGCGTTTCGTCTTGGTCATGGCGGCGTGGTCCCTCACTTGTTGATGCTGAAGCCGGGGGCGGCGGAGGCGCTGCGCTGTTTGCGGCCGGGCTTGCCAGCCCTGCGCGTGCTCTCCTGATCGCCCTGCGAGATGGCCGGTCCGGCGGACTGGCGATCGCTGGCGCGGGGCACGGGGCGGTCGGGCCCGTCACCGCGTGCATTTTCCTGGAAGCCGAACTGTTGGCTGAGGACGTTGGGGCTGTTGTACCCGTCGGTCGGCAGGCGAATGTCGTTCCCGTTGACCGGCTTCACCAGGTATGGGGTGATGACGATGACCAGTTCGGTCTCGCCCTTGCGGAAATTGGTCGAGCGGAACAGGTTGCCCAGGATCGGCACGTCGCCGAGGCCAGGGGCCTTGTCGATCGAGTTTTGGGCGTTGTTGGTCATCAGCCCAGCGATCATGAAGCTCTGGCCAGAACCCAGCTCCAGCGTGGTGGATGCCTTGCGGACAGTGACGCCGGGAATCTGGAAACCGTTCAGCGTGACGGCACCCTGCGAGGACAATTCCGACACTTCCGGCGCGACGCGGATCGAAATCCGTCCATCGGCCAGCACGGTGGGCGTGTAGATCAGCTTCACGCCGTAGTTGCGATATTCGACCGAAGTGGCGCCAAGGCCCTGGCTGATCGGGACCGGAAATTCGCCACCGGCGAGGAAATCGGCGGTCTCGCCCGAAAGCGCGGCGAGATTGAACTCCGAAAGCGTGGTGACGAGGCCGTTCGTCTCGGCAAGGTCGAGTGCGCCCAGGATATTCAGGCCGAACAGGTTGCCGAACGCGCCGAGCGTGGTTCCATTGCCCACGGTGCCGACGGCGGGGCCGGGGATTTCGGTGCCGTCGGGAAGCACGCGCACGGCTTCGCTCACACCGTTGCCCACGGCAAGCGGCCCACCGACGGCATATTGATTGCTTGCCGCCTGACGGCCGGTGCCGACACCGAACTGGAAGCCGTTGGTGCCGTCGATGGTGGAAATGTTGCTGCCGATTGCACGGACGAGCGAGCGGCTGACCTCGGCGAAGCGCACCTGCAGGTTGACCTGCAGCGGGGTCGCCGTGGTGAGCCGCGCGATGACATTGGTTTCATCGCCCAGGAAGGCCTGCACGAGACGCTCTGCCTCCGATGCATCCTCCGGATTGGCGACCGTGCCGGTCAGCAGCACGGTGTTGCTGCCCATCGTGGCAACCGAAACCTTCGCCTGCGGCATGGCAAGCGCCAGCATCTGGTCGATGCTGCCGATGTTCGATCCCACGCGGATGTTGGCCGCCCAGATCACGTCGCCAGCCGCATTGCTGGCGTAGACCGTGGTTTCCCCGCCGGACTTGCCGAACAGGTAGAGCTGGCGCTGCGATTTGATCTGGATGTCGGCAATCGCGTCGTTCGCGATGAACACATCGCTCATCGAGCCGGGCACGTTGATGAGTTCGCCCTTGCCGATCGACAGGACGATGTCCTGCGTCGGGCGGACCACCGACTGCGCGTCGGCCATCGTGGGTATCGTGGCGAGCGGCGTGCCCAGAAGTGCGGCGCCGAGCAGCATCGGGCGCAGCCGGCGGTGCGCGCGAACGCTCCGTCCTGGCGTGGCGTTACTGTCTTTGGCGTTCATCATATTGGCCTTTTTCATGCTCAGTCCCGCCCGATCTGGGTTGTGCGTGCCGTGTCCGTGCGCACGCCCCCCGTCCTGCCGGCGGCAACGCTGGTGCTGTCCTGGCCCCGCATCACGCGGACGGTGGGGCCGGACTGCGCAGCTTCAATTTTCACGCTCCCATCGGGCTGCAGGGACACGGCCGGCGGCAGCCGTGCCGGCGGGGCGCTGTCGCCGCTCTGCTGGGGCTGGTCTTGCTGCGACTGCCGCGTGCGGGTCGCAAAGCGGGAAACATCCGCGCCCGTGACGTAGGAAGATACGGTGTCGCTCGGCATGGCACGCGCGCGGGCGAGCAGACGCTCTTCTTCCTCAGGCGTGGCATTGTCTGGAATGGCGATTTCGCCGGAAGCCAGCGCACGCTCCAGGTCGCTCGCGTTGTCCGCGATGGAACGCAGCGAAAGGCTGAGCGTGCCGACCGTTTGCGCGACCGCGATCTTCTCGGCGATCTTGGGCGTCACTTCCAGCGTGACCGTGCTGAAGGTGCGCACGGCGGTCTGCCCGTCGACGGTCGCCTGCGAGGTCGACTGATCGGTGGCGAGCACGCGCAGGTTGCGCAAAATCGTTTCGGTAGCCTTCAGGCCGCCCGCGTCGTGGGTCATCATCAGGTCGATCCGGTCGCCCGGGAAAACGAACCCGGCGACGGCGGTATTGGCGTTAACGGGCACCGTGACGGCCCGCATGCCGGGGCCGAGCGCGGCGGCCAGAAAGCCACGGTCGCCCGGAGCAACGAGGCCGCCCTGGGTCACCGGTTCTCCGGCAGTGATGGGATAGCGTACGACCGTGCCCAACAGCTGGGTCACGTCTGCTTCGCCGTCGATATAATAGGCATCGCGCACCAGCTCTGTCGGCCAGGCCTGAAAGCCGATCGCATCCTGGGTGATGATCGTGCCGACGGGCAGGCTGCGGTTGGCGACCAGAACGCGCGGGCCGGTCGGCTCGGCGGGTGCGGCGGCGGATGCCTGCGGTGCGGAGGAGCCGACAAACATGCTGCGGGCGATAAAGGCCGTTCCTGCCGCAATGACCAGTGCAGCCAGCAACAGAACCAGCTTCTTCCTATCCATGACTAAACAGTCCCCCAGAAATCGCTCGCAAGCCGTCCTTCGGCCAGCATGGTTGCCGCTGATATGGCATCATTGGTTAAAATGGAGTTCACCCAGACCGTTCACGCTGCGAGCCCGATGGCATCGCCTGCGGCAGGGAAGTAATGCGCGGCCAGCACCCACAGGCCAGCGGCGGAGATCGCCACGCCATAGGGAAGGGCGAGCCGATCCTTGCGCCGCCGCATGATGTGCCACGATCCCAGAACCAGGGTCAGCACACCGCCCAGCAGGGCCATCAGCACGATCAGCTGCATGAACAGAACAGGCTCGATCCACAGGGCCAGCGCGGTCAGCAGCTTTACGTCGCCGCCCCCCATCGCCCGCATGGCGAACAGGACGGCCAGAATCGCGAAGGCGATCAGCGCGACACCGAACTGAAGCGCAATGCCGGGCCACAGGGACAGGCCGCTTGCCCACCAGAACAGCGGCGCGCCCAGCGCCACGGCGCCGGTCAGCCAGTTGTCGATCCGGCGGGCCCTGATGTCGGTAATGGCCGCGATCAGCAGCGCGATTGCCAGCCCGATCAGCAGTGCATATTGCAGGTAATCGATCATATTGATTGGGCCCCGGTTTTACTCTTCGAGGCCCCCTGCTACGCGCTCGCGCTTACCAAAAAGTAACCAAGCCACTGTGATCGCCGGAGTGACAGACTATGCCAGTGGATACCGCCGCCAAGTTCGATCGCCGCGCCATTCCCGCCGCTGCGGTTGAGCGACACTGGGAGGCAGCAGACGGCACCAGGCTGAGGCGGATCGACTGGCAGCCCCAGGGGAGAGACGACGGCGCGGACGAGCCGCCGCGCGGGTCCATCCTGTTTCTCCCGGGGCGTGGCGACCACTACGAGAAGTATCTCGAAACGCTGGACCAATGGTCGCGCGAGGGCTGGTACGTCACGGCGAGCGACTGGCGCGGGCAGGGCACCTCGAAGCGGTTGGGGCGCGATCCGCATACCGGCCACATCGAGGATTTCGGCATCTGGACCCGCGATCTGTCGAGCCTGTGGGACACGTGGCAGGCCGAAACGCCGGGGCCGCATGTCCTGATCGGCCATTCGATGGGTGGGCATCTGGTGCTTCGCGCTCTGGTGGAAAAGCGGGTCGATCCCGATGCGGTGGTGCTTTCGGCACCGATGCTCGGCCTGGTGGGCACACCCGGGCCGCTGTGGCTGCTCGGCCCGCTTTCCAAGGGTATCGCACGGCTGGGCGATCCCCGCCGTCCCGCCTGGAAATCGAGCGAGAAGCCCGGCGCGCTGCCCGAAGATCGCGGCGCGCTGCTGACGCACGATCCCGACCGCTATGCAGACGAGCTGTGGTGGCGCGACGAACGGCCCGAGGTGGCCATGGGTCCGGCCAGCTGGGGCTGGGTCGCCGCCGCCATTGAATCGATGCGCACGATCGAGGCGAAGGGCGCGCTGGAGACGGTCGAGACGCCGGTGCTTCTGTTCGGTACCACCAATGATCAGCTGGTGGCATGGAACGCTATCGAGCGCGCAGGCCAACGGCTTCCCTATGGCGAGGTGCTGGAATTCGGTGATGAAGCGCATCATGAGATTTTCCGCGAGGCCGACCGCGTGCGCACCCGCGCGATGGACGGAATTGCCGACTTCCTCGATCGCAAAGCGCTGCGAAACACCTAGCTTGCAGCAATGCCGGATTACGACCTAGCGATCATCGGCGCCGGAATGGCAGGCGCGAGCCTTGCGGCCGAGGTGGGCGGGCACCTGCGTGTGCTCCTGCTCGAAGCGGAGGACATGCCGGGTTATCATACCACCGGGCGTTCTGCGGCTTTCTGGGAGGAATGCTACGGCGGTCCCGAAATCGTGCCGCTGAGCCGCGCGTCGGAGGGTTACTTGCGCGATGGCGGTTTCCTGAGCCAGCGCGGGGCACTCTATATCGGGCGCAGCGAAGATAGCGCGAAACTCGATGCGTTCGAGGCACGGTTCGCAGATAGCGGCGCGCGGTTCGAGCGCTTGCCCTCCGCCGCCGCGCAGGCCCATGTGCCCAGCCTTCGCGAGGAATGGAGCGAGGCGATCTGGCAGCCGCATTGTGCGGACATCGATGTCGCCGGGCTCCACCAGCATTACCTGAAGGCCGCCAGCGCCGCCGGTGTGGAACTGGTCACGCGCGCACGGATCGAGAGCATCGATGGTGAGGGAGGCGGCTGGCGGTTGCGCTCCGCCGACGGCCGCGAATGGCGCGTTGGCGCGATTGCCAATGCATCGGGGGCCTGGGCGGACGACATCGCGAAGCTGGCCGGGGCCCGCCCGCTCTCCATCCAGCCGCTCCAGCGAACCATGCTGCAGGTCCGCGCCGATCCACCCCTGCCGCGCACCGGGCCGCTGACGCTCGACATATCGGGCGCGTTCTATTTCAAGCCGGAAAGCGCGAACGCAATGTGGTTCAGCCCGCACGACGAGACGCCCGTCCCGCCGTCCGACGCCGCACCCGAGGAACTGGCGGTGGCACAAGCGCTCGACATCTTCGCACAGGTGCTCGACGCCGAACCGGTCAAGCTGGAACGGACCTGGGCAGGCCTGAGGAGCTTTGCGCCCGATCGCAAGCCGGTGATCGGGTGGGATGCCCGCGTGCCCGGCTTCTTCTGGTTCGCCGGGCAGGGCGGCTTCGGCATACAGACCGCGCCCGCTGCCGCGCGGCTTGCCGGACAAGTGCTGCGCGATGCTCAGCGCGACGAGATGACCCGACGGCTCGACGCAGAGGCGTTTTCTCCCGCCCGCTTCGGGTAGAGCCCGGCGGCCCGATTTGGTAGCTTGCCACTCCAACACCAACCGAAGGGGACTGCTGAATGGCTCACACTTTCGAAATCTACCGCGACAAGGCCGACGAGTATCGGGTCCGCTTCAAGTACAATTCCGAGATCATGTTCTCGACCGAAGGCTATTCCAGCAAGGCCAGCGCGCAGAATGCGATCGATTCGATCAAGTCGAACGGTCCCTCGGCCGAGGTTGTCGACAACAGCTAGCCTTCGGTAGCTAGCGGATGCTGTCGGCGGCGTCGCTGGCAAGCCTGTCCGCCCGCTCGTTCTCGGCGTGCCCCGAATGGCCTTTCACCCAGTGCCAGGTCACCCGGTGGCGGGCGTTCAGATCGGCCAGCTGGCGCCACAGGTCCTCGTTTTTCACCGGCTGCTTGCTCGCGGTTTTCCAGCCGCGTTTCTGCCAGCCGGGGAGCCACTTCGTGATCCCGTCGATCAGGTATTTGCTGTCGGTGTAGAGATCGACCGTGCAGGCGCGCTTGAGCGCCGACAGCCCCTCTATCGCGGCGGTCATCTCCATCCGGTTGTTGGTGGTATTGCCTTCGGCGCCCGACAATTCCTTCTCGGTATTGCCCCTGCGCAGCAGGACACCCCAGCCGCCCGGGCCGGGATTGCCCTTGCAGGCCCCGTCGGTAAAAATCTGTACGTCGCTCATGAAATGCCCATCTAGGTCCGGAACGCGGCTTCGCCCTGCTCCCGGTAGAATGCAAGCCTGCGCACGAACTGCATCGGGTCCTTGCGGCGCACCAGCCCGTCGGCGGGCGTGGCGAACCAGTCTTCCACCCGGGTGGCCACGAAGCGCAGGCACGCGGCCTGTGCAAGGATCGGCAGCGCCTGTCGCTCGGCTGGAGAGAGCGCGCGCGATGCTTCGTAACCCTGCATCAGTGCCGTACCGATCTGCGGGCGGAAGACATTGTCTTTCGCGGTGAAGCTCCACGCGGCATGCGTCACCGCCAGATCGAAGGCGAGCATCCCGGTGCAGGCGAAATAGAAATCGATCAGCCCCGTCACAGCGCCATCAACGATCAGCACGTTGTCGGGGAAAAGATCGGCGTGAATAATGCCCTCGGGCAGGTCGGACGGCCAGCGTTCGAGCAGCTGGGCACCGCAATCGGGCAGGGTGCGCGCGAGATCCGGATCAATCTCGTCGAACCGGTCCGCATGGGCGCGCAGCATTTCGATACAGGTCGACAGCGGCAGCGAAGAGCGCCGCTTGCCCGGGAAATCCTGGGTCGCCTGATGTAGTTGCGCCAAGGCGCCTCCGACGGCCCGGGCCTCGACTGGCGAGGGCTCGTCGATGGAAATCCCCGGTAGAAATTCGATCAGCGCCGCCGGCTTTCCGCGAATGGTAATCATCCGCGCATCGTCGCGCGTGTGGATCGTGCGCGGCACCGGCTGGCCGCGCGCGGACAGGTGATCGAGCAGGGAGAGGAAAAAGGGCAGTTCCTCCGCCTCGGTCCGCGCTTCGAACACGGTCAAGATGAAATGCCGGGCGGCATTATCCTGTACGGTTTCCACCAGCCAGTTGCTGTTGGAAACGCCTTCCGCAATGCCCTTGGCCGAACGCAGGCTGCCTACGTCGTAGGCCGACAGGATCTCCGCGATCTCGGAGGAGCTGAGGTGGGTATAGACCGCCATGGCCGGGTCCTCCGGCGGGCCTAGTCGGCCAGCTGGCGCGGCAGCTTGAAGGTCATCTTCTCTTCGGTGACGAGGATCGGGCGTTCCTCGATGGTGCGCCACTCGGCCAGCTTGTCGACGACTTCGCGCACCAGCATCTCGGGCGCCGAAGCCCCGGCCGTCAGCCCGACCGTGCCGACTCCTTCCAGCCATTCAGGCTGTATCTCGCTGGCGCGCTGGATCAGCTTCGCGGTGGTGCCGCAGCGCTCTGCCACCTCGACCAGCCGCAGCGAGTTGGACGAATTGGGCGCGCCGATCACCAGCACCAGATCGCTGCCGGGCGCGAGTTCCTTGACCGCGGCCTGCCGGTTGGAGGTCGCGTAGCAGATGTCTTCCGCCTTCGGCCCCACGATCTGCGGATAGCGGGCTTCGAGCGCCTCGATGATGTGATGCGTGTCGTCGACCGAAAGCGTGGTCTGGGTGAGGAAGGACAGCTCCTCATCCTCGGTGAAGGGCAGCGTTGCCACGTCCTCCACCGTTTCCACCAGGGTCATGCGGCCCTCTGGCACCTGGCCCATGGTGCCGATCACCTCCGGGTGGCCTTCATGGCCGATGAAGATGATGTGGCGATCCTTTTCCAGCTGGCGCTCCGCCTGGCGGTGCACCTTGCTGACCAGCGGGCACGTCGCATCGACATACATCAGCTTGCGCCGTTCCGCCTCGGCGGGCACGGATTTGGGTACGCCGTGCGCGCTGAAGACGACCGGCGCATCGTCGGGCACCTCGTCCAGCTCTTCGACGAAGATGGCGCCCTTTTCCTTCAGGCTGTCCACCACGAAGCGGTTGTGCACGATCTCGTGCCGGACATAGACCGGCTTGCCGTATTTCTCGAGAGCGCGCTCCACGATCTCGATCGCACGGTCCACACCGGCGCAAAACCCGCGCGGCGCGGCGATCAGGATGGTCAGGCCCGGGCGATCCGACTTTGCGTCGGTGGCCGGATGCGTGGCGGGAAAGGCGGCGTTCATGCGCCTCTATCTAGCCATTATGCTCGCGCGCCGCTAGGTGGCCGGAGCGAGTTTGACGAGAAGACCGATCAGGGAAAGACCGAAGATGCATTCTGCCGCCCGCTTCCTCCTGCCTGCCGCTGCCGGGCTGACCCTTGCCGCATGTTCCAGCGAGGGGGATCTCGTGGTGAACCAGGGTGTGGGTGTGACGGCTCTGCGCAGCCTGTGCCCCGCAGTCGGCGTCCCGGACTATACCGGCGATATTACCACCTTCCGGTCTCCCAACAGCCGCCTCGCCAGCGATCTCGATATAGAGGCGACAATCACCAATGTTCGAACCACCTGCGACGAGCAGGCCGATCGGATCTACACCAACGCCACGTTCGATGTTTATGCAAGCCGCGCCGATACGCGCGGCGCCCGCACGGTCGAACTGCCGTATTTCGCGGTCGTGCTGCGCGGCGGCAGCTCCGTCGTCACCAAGCGCGTCGGGACGGTCAGCGTGACCTTTGCCGACGGTCAGGACCGCGCAGTGGGCCAGGGGCAGGCGGGTGCCTTCATCAACCGCGCCGATGCGACCCTGCCCGAGGACGTGCGCGACCGCATCACCCGCAAGCGCACGGCCGGCGATGCCGACGCCGCGCTCGATCCGCTGGCGGACCCGCAGGTGCGTGCGGCAGTGCAAGCCGCGAGCTTCGAACTGCTGGTCGGCTTCCAGCTGTCCGAAGAGCAGCTGGCCTACAACGCCACCCGCTGATCGCGTGAATGGGGTGCGGGCGGGCGCGAAGCCTTGCTCGCGCCGCCAAACCGGCTAAGCGGGCGCGCCATGGCCCAGACGAAAACCCCCGATACCCAGACGATCTACGCCGCCTATGCCGAGCGGATCGATGCCGTACTCTCCGCGCTAGAGATGGAGGGCACGCTCCCGCCCGGCGTTTCGCGCGCCAATGTCGCCGTGGAGCCTCCGCGCGACCCCTCGCACGGCGATATCGCGACGAACGCCGCGATGGTGCTGGCCAAGCCCGCGAAAACCAATCCGCGCGCGCTGGCGGAGCAGATCGTCGAGCATCTCAATCGAGAGCCTGATATCGAAGCCGCCGAAATTGCGGGGCCGGGTTTCATCAACCTGCGCATCGCGGATCGCGCCTGGGTAGAAGAAGTGCGCGCGATCGGCGCGCTGGGCGAAGGTTACGGACGCTCCGCGATGGGCGCGGGCAGCCGGGTGAACGTCGAATATGTCTCCGCCAATCCCACCGGCCCGATGCACATGGGCCACTGCCGCGGCGCGGTGGTGGGCGATGCGCTGGCGAGCCTGCTCGATGCGACGGGCCATCAGGTCACGCGCGAATATTACGTCAACGATGCGGGCGGGCAGGTCGATGTGCTCGCGCGCTCAGCCCATGTGCGGTACCGCGAAGCGCTGGGCGAAAGCGTGGGCGAGATTCCCGAAGGGCTCTATCCTGGCGACTATCTGATCCCTGTCGGCAAGGCGCTGGCCGAGGAATTCGGGGACAAATACGCCGCCGCACCGGAGAGCGAATGGCTGGCGCTGCTGCGCCCCCGCGGGGTCGCGGCAATGATGGACCTGATTCGCGCCGATCTCGCCAAGCTGGGCATCGCGCACGACGTGTTTGCCTCCGAGGCCGAGTTGCAGGCGGCCGGCAAGCCCGCCGAGGCTGAGAAATGGCTGCGCGAACAGGGCCTCGTCTACGACGGCGAGCTGGAGAAGCCCAAGGGCAAGACGCCCGACGACTGGGAGCCGGTCGAGCTGCCGCTGTTCCGCTCCACGCAGTTCGGCGACGATCAGGATCGCCCGATCAGGAAGTCGGACGGCAGCTGGACCTATTTCGGCGCCGATCTCGCCTATCACATGCAGAAGGCGGAGAATGCCGATGCGCTGATCGACATCTGGGGTGCCGACCATGCGGGCACGGTCAAGCGGATCAAGGCCGCTGTCGCCGCGCTCTCGCAAGGACAGGGCAAGCCGATCCCATTCGACGTCAAGCTGGTCCAGATGGTCCAGCTGATGCGCGATGGCGAGCCGGTGAAGATGTCCAAGCGTTCGGGTAATTTCGTGACGCTGGCGGATGTGGTGGACGAAGTCGGCAAGGATGTCGTTCGGTTCACCATGCTGACCCGCAAGCCCGAGGCGCAGATGGACTTCGACTTCGCCAAGGTGGTCGAGGCATCGAAGGATAACCCGGTCTTCTACGTGCAATACGCGCATGCGCGTATCCGCTCGACGATGCGCAAGGCGGCGGAGGAAAACCTCGCACCCTCGGACGAGGCGCTGGATGCGCTGGGGCCGGAGGATGTCGCGCTGGTCAAGCTCGCAGCGCAGTATCCGCGCGTGGTCGAAGCGGCGGCGCAGGCGCGCGAGCCGCATCGCATCGCCTTCTATCTCTATGATCTTGCGGCGGCCTTCCACGCCTTCTGGAACGCGGGCAACGAAGATCCGGCAAAAAGGGTCATCCTGACACAGGACCCCAAGCTTAGCGGTGCGAGACTTTATTTGGTCGCACAAATAGGTCAGGTTATCCGCAATGGACTGGGTCTCCTCGGGGTGGAGGCCGTCGAGGAGATGTAAGGATGACCGATCGGGACGATCGCGAGGATGGGGGAAACGCTCCGGTCGAGGCGTCGGATAATGACTCCGCTACCACGGATGCCGACGTAGCCGGAACCGGTGAGGCCGAAGCAGCCGCCGAAGACGAGAGTGGCGATGCTGCTCCGGCGTTCGCGCTGGAGAGCGAGGCGGACGAGGGCGGAACGGTCGAGACTCACGACGAAGCGGATGTGGCGGAGAGCGAAGATCCTGCCTACGACGCGGGCGATCTTGGCCTGGTGAGCGATGACGACGCGCTCCCGTGGCTCGAATCCTCCGATTACGACGATATCGAGAGCGTCGACGCATGGCGCGTGACCGGTTTCGTGGTTCTGGGCCTGCTGGTGCTCGCCCTGGTGGTCGGCGGCATATGGTACTTCACCAATCGGGATGGCGGTGGTGCGCCGGAAGCAGACGGTAGCACGATCGAGGCGCCCGATACGCCGTACAAGGAACGGCCCGATGACCCGGGTGGCAAGACCTTCGAAGGCACCGGCGACATGGCCCCCGCCGTGGGCGAGGGGGAAAGCCGCGAGGGACGGCTGGCGGAAGGATCCGCGACGCCGGAGCCCATTGCCTCCGAACCCGCGAAGCAGGAAGAAGCCGCCGCGCCGACGCAGGATACGCCGAGCACGCCTGCGGCGAACGACAACCGTGTTGCGGTGCAGGTGGGCGCCTATTTCGACAAGGCAGCAGCCGAAGAGGGATGGCGGCAGATCCGCAGCCGGACCGACGCGCTGTCCGGAGTCGAGTACCGCATCGTGCAGGGGCAGGCCGATATCGGTACGGTGTACCGCCTTCAGGCGCTGCCGGGCGACATGGCGGCTGCGCGTCGTCTTGCCGCGGCGCTGGAAGCGGACGGGATCGCAGCGCAGATCAAGCGCTGATGGATGAGGCCGGGCGGGCAGGGGCTCGTCCGGTTCCCTCCCGCCTCGCCCGGCCTCAGAGTTTCCACCATGGCGCACCCGCGCACGCTTGCGGCGAGCGCGCTTTCTTGCCAGCTTCCGAGCCATCATGACCCCAGCAATCTTCGGCTGTTCCGGCCCCGAACTGACCGCCGACGAGCGGGCATTCTTCCGCGAAGCCGATCCTGCGGGCTACATCCTGTTCAAGCGCAATTGCGAAACGCCGGAGCAGCTGCGCCGCCTCACCGACAGTTTGCGCGAAATTCATGGGCGCGAGCATCTGCTGGTCTCGATCGATCAGGAAGGCGACCGTGTCGCCCGGCTCGGCCCGCCGGAATGGCGCAAGTGGCCGGCGCCCGCGCGGTTCGCCGAACTGTACGAGATCGCACCGGCTTCGGCGATCGAGGCGATGCGGCTGAACAGCGAGGCGATGGCCACCGAGCTGGCGAAGGCGGGCGTCACGGTCGATTTCCACGCACCCTGTGATGTGGCCCGGCCCGAGACCGACGATGTGATCGGAGACCGCGCGCTGGGGACCGAGCCGATGCAGGTCGCCGCTCTGGGGCGCGCGATCCTAGATGGAATGGCGGCCGGCGGGGTGGTGGGCTGTCTCAAGCACATGCCCGGCCATGGGCGGGCCACATGCGATTCGCACAAGGCATTGCCCCGCGTCGATGCCGGGGATGCCGAGCTCGCGGCGGATATCGCGCCCTTCGCCAGTCTGGCAGAACGCGCGGCCATCGGCATGACCGCGCATATCGTCTTCACCGAATGGGATGCCGATCGGCCCGCAACGCAGTCCGCATGGGTGGTGGAAAACATCATTCGCCAGCGGATCGGCTTTGCCGGCCTGCTGCTGACCGACGATATCGACATGCAGGCGCTCGACGGATCGATCCCCGAACGTGCTGTCCGCTCGCTGGAGGCGGGCTGCGACCTCGTGCTCAACTGCTGGGGCAAGATGGACGATATGAGAGGCATTGTCGAAGCCTGTGGATCCATTCGGGAAGAGAGCGCGGCCCGGCTGGAGAATGCGCTTGCCAGCGTGTCGGTGCCCGCCGAACCCGCCGATATCGGGGCGCTGTGCGGCATGCGCGATGCGCTGTTTACCGCTGCCGGGCTGGAACCGTGATCGATCTGCCCGAAGGCGGAACGGTGCTCGGTTTCGACGGGAACGACGATGCCGAGTGGGGCGGCGTTGCCGGATCGGGCGGGGCAGACGACGGTGCGCTCCACCTCGCGCTGGAAGGGTGGGAAGGCCCGCTCGACCTGCTGCTGGAACTGGCGCGCAAGCAGAAGGTGGATCTGCGCGAGATTTCCATCCTCGCGCTGGTGGATCAGTATCTCGAATTCCTCGACGGGGCCGAGCAGCTCAAGCTGGAGGTGGCGGCGGATTACCTCGTGATGGCCGCATGGCTCGCCTATCTCAAGTCGAGCCTGCTGCTGCCCAAGGACGAGCAGGAAGACCCGAGCCCCGAAGAACTGGCCCTGCGCCTGCACCTGCGCCTGCAGCGGCTGGGCGCCATGCGGGAGGCTGCGGGGCGCCTCATGGGGCGCGACCGTGTGGGGCGTGACGTCTTCCTGCGCGGCAGCCCGGAAGGCCTGCGTACGCATCGCACGATTGCCTGGCAGGCGGACTGGTACGATCTTGTCCGGGCCTACGGGCAGGTGAAGGCGCGCAACGCACCCGCGCTGCACACCGTGCGCGACAGGCAGGTGATGACGCTGGAGAGCGCGCTTGACCGCGTTTCCTCCATGCTGGGCGTCACGCTGGACTGGATGGTGCTGGAAGATTTCCTGCCCGCCGGGGCCGACCCGAAGCTGC
Organism: Citromicrobium sp. UBA3494; assembly: GCA_002377695.1. GTDB lineage: Bacteria > Pseudomonadota > Alphaproteobacteria > Sphingomonadales > Sphingomonadaceae > Alteriqipengyuania. The sequence continues at coordinate 173,606 of DFQH01000007.1, forward strand.
GCAAGTCGGCGATGGCCAGCAGCTTCGTCGCCGCGCTCGAACTGGCGCGAACCGGCCGGGCGGACCTGGCGCAGGACGATATCTTCGGCCCGCTGCGGTTGCGGCGGCGGCGCCAGCAGGCCCCCGCATGAGCGGTGAGCCGGAAAGCCTCGACCGCGCATTGGAAGCGGCGCTGTTCGCGGCAGAGGATGCGCTGACCATCGACCAGCTGGCCAGCCATCTGGGGGATGTGGACAAGGGCGCCGTACGCGATGCTCTGGCCCGGCTCACGCAATTCTACGCGCCGCGCGGCCTCAACTTGGTCGAACGCGGCAAGCGCTGGCACTTCCAGACTGCGCCCGATTGCGCGCACCTTTTGCGCAAGGAGCGCGAATCGCTGCGCAAGCTCAGCCGCGCGGCGACCGAGGTGCTGGCGATTGTCGCCTATCACGAGCCGGTCAGCCGCGCCGAGATCGAATCGATTCGCGGTGTGCAGACCTCCGGCGGTACGCTCGACGTGCTGATGGAGGCGGGTTGGGTGAAACCCGCTGGCCGCCGCGAAGTGCCGGGACGCCCGGTGATCTACGCCACCACGCCCGAATTCCTGCGTCATTTCGGTCTCGAATCGCGGCGCGACCTGCCGGGTATCGACGAATTGCGCGCCACCGGGATGCTCGATCCGGTGGAAGAGGCGTTCGCGGCGGAAATGGCCGAAGACGACGATCGGGAACGCTCCGAAGAGGCCTGAGCGGCTCTCGCCCGTCAAACGGTGGCAGCATGCGGTGGCGGCTGGAAGTCACGCCGCGCAATCCCTATAGGCATTGGGTAACGTCACACAGAGGCACTTATGTTCGGTCAAATCGGTATCTGGCAGATTCTCATCGTCGCACTCGTCGTACTCGTGCTCTTCGGGCGCGGGCGTATTTCGGAAATGATGGGCGATTTCGGCAAGGGTGTCAGCAGCTTCAAGAAAGGCCTCAACGACGACGACGGGAAGGAAGCGGACAAGCCCGCCCCGCGCATCGAAGGGCCGGCCCACGAAGCCAAGCCCGCCGACGAAAGCGTGAGCGAGAGCAAACCGGCCGAAACCGGCGACCGCCCATCCTGATCCGGCAAGGCGCCTGACCCCATGTTCGATATCGGCGCCGCCGAACTCCTCGTGATTGCCGTGGTCGCGATCCTCGTGATCGGGCCCAAGGACATGCCGCTGGCGCTGCGCACCGCAGGGCGCTGGATCGGGCAGATACGCCGCGTGTCCGGCCATTTCCGTGCCGGAATCGATGCGATGGTCCGCGAGGCGGAAATGGAGGAAATGGAGAAGAAGTGGAAGGAGCGTAACGCTGAAATCATGCGCGCGCATCCGGGCGATGAGATGACGCCGCTTCCGCCGAAAGCTCCGGGCGAGGACGAGGGGGAGGCCGACGCAGGGCCGGGCGTCCACGATCCCGATGCGGACGATCCCGCACCCGGTGCCAGTGGACCGCACGCGGCCTCAGCAGAAGCGCGCATGGCGGCGCCCGATACGCCATCCGGCGAGGCCGACGAGCCGCAATTGCCGCTGGGCAGGAGCGAACGTGATGCCAAGGCGGATGGCCGCGGCACCGCAAGGGACGAGGGCGCCTGACCATGGGAGTATTGCGCGACCTCGACGAGACGCAGGCCCCCCTGATGGACCACCTGATCGAGCTGCGCGGGCGCCTGCTGCGGTCTGTATTCGTGCTCGCGATCAGTTTCGGGGTCTGCTTCTATTTCGCTAACGACATTCTCGCATTCCTCGCCCAGCCGTTGCAGGACGCATTTGGCGAGGGCGAGGCGCGCCTGATCTACACCAAGCTGCCCGAGGTTTTCTTCGTAGAGCTGAAGGTCGCGCTGTTCGCGGCTTTCTGCGTCAGCTTCCCGATTATCGCCAACCAGCTGTGGGCCTTCGTGGCGCCGGGGCTTTACGCGCGCGAGAAGAGGGCTTTCCTGCCCTTCCTTATCGCCACGCCGATCCTGTTCATCGCGGGGGCGAGCCTGGCCTATTTCGTCGTCATGCCCACTGCCTTCCGCTGGTTCCTGGGCTTTCGCGGCGATGCGGGTGGCATCCCGATCGAGGCGCTGCCCAGCGCAGGGGACTATCTCAGCCTGGTGATGCAGTTCATCCTGGCTTTCGGGATCTGCTTCCTGCTGCCGGTCCTGCTGCTGCTGCTGGAACGCGCGGGGCTGATTACGCGCGCCTCCTTGGTGAAGGTGCGGCGGTATGTGATCGTGGGTGTGGTGGCGGTGGCTGCGATCGTGACGCCGCCCGATCCGGGGTCCCAGCTGATCCTTGCCGGACCGCTCTATATCCTGTTCGAGGGATCGCTGCTGATCATGCTGATCCTCAATCGGCGGCGGAAGGATCAGACCGAAGAAAGCCGGGAGGCGTCCGACACGGTCTGATCCGGCCGCGGGCTGGCAACCGTCACGCCGAGACTGAATATTGCCTCGGCAGGCTCGATCCGCGCCCAAACGAGAAAGGCCCCCGAAAAGGGGGCCCTCCGAGATTTCCGGTTATGGTGCAGCCCTTAGAGGCTGACATCCTCCCGCTCGTCGTCGTCGTCGGTGGTGACGAGCACGAGTACCGTGGCCAAGGCGGCCAGGCCTGCGACACCATAGACCGCTGCACCGACTTCGCTTTCACCTTCTACAGGTGCAGCGGCGCGGTCGAGGTCGACTTCGGCGATTGCGGGAGCGGCAGCGAGCGACATTGCGGCTGCGCCAATGGCAAGATTGCGTAGTTTCATGAAAAGGCCCCTTCGGGAATGTTTGGTCCGCAGCCACCGGCTGCGGCGCACGGATTTTCTGATCCGTCACTGTCCCAATTCATTCATCTGCCCGGATGTTCCGGGCGCTGAGGGAGGAACTAGTGGAAATCAGTTGGTTAGGGCCTCAGTCAGGGTGGGCCGAAGGCTGGCTGCGCAAATGCACCATCCTGACCCCCAAAGAAAAAGGCCCCCGAAACCGGGGGCCTTTCCAAATTCCGTTCGCTCGAAACGAAGACTTACAGGCTGACGTCGTCCACGTCTTCGTCGTCCGTTGCTTCGATAACCGCGAAAATGACACCCGCGAGAGCGAGAGCGCCGAGAACGCCAGCGGCCGCGCCGATTTCGCTTTCACCTTCGACGGGAGCAGCCGAGCGATCAAGGCTGATTTCTGCGACCGCGGGGGCCGAGGCAAGCGACATGGCTGCGGCAGCAACGGCCAGAGTGCGAATCTTCATAATTAACGTCTCCTTGCGGGATTTCGGCGTTCTTTGTTCGAATAACTTGTATACGGCTTGGGCTGCTAATGGTTTCATTTGCCGGGATTTGCAACCCACAATTCCAAAAAAATGCTCTCAGTTTCCATCATGTTGCCTATCGGCAACGCCCCAAAAAGCGGCCTCTGGAACCTGCTATCCAATGCCCAACTTCCCGGTCGCCGAGGGGTTCCCCGGAAACCGCTTGCTGAACTTTCCAAATTCGGCCGTGCGGATAGAAACGCTCTATGAAAATTTGATTACCTGCAAGGGCTTGGGGCGACAGGCGGTGTGAGGATCGCGCTCAATCGTCCCGCCGGTAGACCTGCTTCCCCGCGATCCAGGTCTCCAGCACACGGGTTTCGCGAATCGCCTGCGGGCTGGCGCGTGCAATATCCCGGTCGATCACCACGAAATCGGCGCGTTCGCCTTCGACCAGCCTGCCAAAGCGCCCCTCCGCAAAGCCGGCAAAAGCCGCATCGGCGGTAAAGCCGCGCCAGGCCGCCATGCGCGAGAGGCGTTCCTGGGCCATCCAGCCGCCGGGCGGCATGCCATCGCCGTCGATCCGGGTCATGGCGACCGCCATGCCAACGAAGGGGGCGGCGGGCTCGACAGGAGCGTCCGACCCCAGGGCCAGTCGGGCGCCGGCATCCTTCAGGCTTGCCCAGGGATAGGCGCCCGGCAGACGCTCCGGCCCCAGCCGCGCTTCGGCCATTAGCCTGTCGGATGTCTGGTGAACGGGCTGGACCGAGGCGATGATACCGTACTTTCCGAAGCGTTCGATGTCTGCCGGATCGACGATCTGCGCATGCTCGATTCGCCAGCGCCGGTCTCCGCGATAGCTTTCCGACAATTCCTCGATCGCGGCCAGAGCCTCGGCATTGGCGGCATCGCCGATTGCATGAACCGCAACCTGATAGTTCTCCATCGCGGCACGGCTCATCTTGTTGCGCAGCTGAGTGTCGGTCAGCAGGGCCAGGCCGGTATTGTCCGCATCGTCCGTATAGGGCGCCTTGAGCCATGCGCCGCGCGATCCCAGCGCGCCGTCGAGGTAGAGCTTCACCCCGTTCAGCCGCAGACGGTCCTCGTAAAGCCAAGGGGTAGGTCCGGTTCCGCCGATCACCTCCATATCCTCGATCCCGGCGGCATAGGCCATGATCCGCATGCGCAGGCGGCCCGAATCGCCCGCACGGCGATAGGTCTGCCAGTCGAGCAGCGTGGTCCCCATGTCGGCGGCCGCGGTTATTCCCTGCGACAACAGAATGTTCTGCGCCTCATACAGGGCTGCGTCCCGGTCTACCGGCCGCGGGGCAGGAACGACCTTCTGGACCAGCTCGGCCGCGGCGTCGATGAACACGCCACTGGGTGCCCCGCCGCCGTCGCGTTCAATCCTGCCGCCAGCGGGATCTTTGGTCTTGCCCGTAATCCCGGCCATTTCGATAGCGCGCGAATTGGCCCATCCGGCGTGGCCGTCCACGCGTTCCAGGAACACCGGGCGGTCGCTGACGGCGCTGTCCAGTTCTTCCGCGGTAGGGAAGCGTCCCAGGCCCCATTTCTCCTGGTTCCAGCCGCGGCCAAGAATCCAGGGCCGCCCAGGGTTGGCCTGCGCGAACTCGGCAATCAGGGCCAGCGCCTCTTCGAGCGAATTGGTCTGCGACAGGTCGAGGGTCAGTGCGCCGAAGCCGATTCCCATGACGTGCACGTGCGCATCGATCATGCCCGGCACGATCACGCGGCCTTCCATGTCGGAAAGGTAGGTCGGGCGTTCGGGGCGCTTGTCGCCCTTGTCCAGCACTTCGATAATCGTGCCGTCGTCATCCACCCAAAGCGCGGTGAACCGGTCGAGATCGCCATTCTCGTCGATCCGGATGCCGTCCACATTCTCTATCAGCACGTCTGCATGGGCGGGGCCCGCCAGCAGGGCCGCGAAGAGCGGCGCGATTGCAGCGGCGATCAGGGAGCGAAACGTCATGAAGCGTGCGTCTTCTTGTTGTCGTGGAGGGGCGGCAGCGGGCCTAGTGCCAACGCGCCCGCGTGCCAATGGGGCCCAATGCGCATCTTTTCGTATGACAAGACGCATTTTATTGCGGGTCGGGGCAAGCGAGGATAGGCCCCCGCGCATGACTAGCCAGGTTCCCGATCCGCTCGACCAGTTGACCATCGATGATGTGCGTGCCGCCCAGGCGCGGATCGAAGGCGCGGTGGTCCGCACGCCCATGCTGAAATCGCAGACCCTCTCGGATATTGCGGGCGCGGAGATCTGGCTCAAGTTCGAGAACCTGCAGTTCACGGCGGCCTACAAGGAACGCGGCGCGCTGAATGCACTGCTGCTGCTGAGCGAGGAACGCCGCGCGCGCGGCGTGATCGCGGCGTCGGCGGGCAACCACAGCCAGGGCCTGTCCTACCACGGCACCCGTCTGGGCGTGCCGGTCACCATCGTGATGCCCAAGACGACCCCGGCGGTGAAGGTCATGCAGACCGAAAGCGTGGGTGGCAATGTGGTGCTGGAAGGGCAGACCTTCGATGAAGCCTACGCGCACGCGCGCGCGCTGGAACAGGAGCGCGGGCTGACCTTCGTCCATCCGTTCGACGATCCGGACGTGGCGGCCGGTGCGGGCACGGTCGCGCTGGAAATGCTGGAAGACCAGCCCGATCTGGATTGCCTTGTCGTGCCGATCGGCGGGGGCGGCCTGATGAGCGGCATGTCCACCGTGGCGCGCGCGCTCAATCCCGACATGAGCGTGGTCGGCGTCGAGGCGGCGCTGTTTCCCTCGATGCACCATGCGCTCACCGGGGAGCCGATGCCCGAGGGCGGCGATACGCTCGCCGAAGGGATCGCCGTGAAGGAGCCGGGCAAGTTCACCCGCGCGATTATCGAGGAGCGGGTCGACGAGATCCTGCTGGTGGGGGAGCCCGAGCTCGAATCGGCGGTCGCGCTGCTGCTCCAGATCGAAAAAACGGTCGTCGAGGGTGCGGGCGCGGCGGGGCTTGCCGCCGTGCTGGCCAACAAGGACAAGTTCGCGGGCAAGAAGGTGGGGCTGCCGCTGTGCGGGGGCAACATCGATTCGCGCCTGCTGGCCACCGTGTTGCTGCGCAACCTTGCGCGCGAAGGGCGGCTGGCCCGGCTGCGGATCGCGTTGAAGGACCAGCCGGGCGCGCTGCACAAGGTCGTCAGCCTGTTCGAACGGCACAACGTCAACATCATCGAGGTCTATCACCAGCGCGTGTTCACGAAGCTGCCTGCCAAGGGTCTGATCACCGACATCGAATGCGAGGCGCGCAACAAGAGCCAGGTCGACGCGCTGATCGCCGACATGCGGGGCGCAGGCTACGACGTGCACCCGGTGGAACTTGCCTGATCGGGCTATCGAACCCGCTACGGGGCCGCACAGATGTGCAAAATAAGCTCCTGTTAACCCTACTTCGTGGTTAAGACCCTTTTGGGATGAGGCTGGCTCAGGCATACCCTCCTCAGCCGCCGACCAGAGATTCCTTTCCGTTCGACAGGAGCGCCAGGCCTAGCCGTGACTGCCCCCGTTCGCTTTCCGCGCTTTTTCGTGACGAGCCCCGCGCCGTGTCCGTATCTTGCTGGCAAGACGGAACGGAAGGTGTTTACCGAGCTGAAGGGCCCGCATTCCGACCAGCTGAACGAAGCGCTGGGCCGGATCGGTTTCCGCCGCAGTCAGACGGTGGCCTACCGCCCAAGCTGCGTCGACTGTCAGGCCTGCGTATCGGTGCGTGTGGTGGCGGACGAGTTTGCGCCGTCGAAGGCGCAGAAGCGAATCCTGAAGCGCAACAGCGATCTCGTGGTGACCGAATGCCGCCCGTGGGCGACCAGCGAACAGTTCGAACTGTTGCGCGATTACCTCGCCAAGCGGCATCCCGAGGGCGGAATGACCCGGATGGACGAGGTCGACTATGCCGATATGGTCGAACACACACCTGTATCCACTTATGTCCTTGAATATCGGGAACCAACCAGCGATGGCTCTGTTGGACGCTTGGTCGGGGCATGCCTTACCGACCGGCAGGGTGACGGGCTGTCGATGATCTACAGCTTTTACGACCCGGATAACGAGGTACGGTCCGGTCTTGGCAACTACATCATTCTCGATCACATCCGGCGCGCCGCCGAAGAAGGCCTGCCATATGTCTACCTCGGCTACTGGGTCGAAGGATCGGCGCGGATGCAGTACAAGATCCGATATCGTCCACTCGAACGCCTTGGACCGCGCGGATGGCGTCGCCTTTCCGCAGAAGAGCAGAGCCGGCTCATCCGCGATGCCGTGCGCTCCGATGCCCCGTCTGGCGCCGCTGGCTCGGGCGACAAGGCTCTCGCTGTCGGTCGCTAGGCCCGCGCGCAGCGCCTGTCTGTCCGCCATTGCACTGGTGCTGGCCGGCCAGTCGGGGGTGGCACTTGCGCAGGATCGCAACGCATCCGCCGAACTCGAAGCGCTGATCCCGGACGAGGCGCTGGATAACCCCGATGCCTGGGCGGCCGATGGAGTTCCGCCCGAAGAACCTTCCCCGATCGACGGGCCCGACCCGTTCGAAGGCCAGTCGATCGAACTCGGACCCGACAGTCCGCTGGCCGAATTGCCGGGCCTGACCATAGAGTGGCCCGATCCGCTCGAGCTGGAGAATGTCGAACAGGTCGAAGACGATGGCACCGCGCAGTTCGCCGATGAGAACCCCCTCGAAGCGGGACCGTTGCTGATCGATCCACTGGTGGTCCAGATGACCGAGCAGCTCGCGCTCGCCTTCCCGTCCGAACCGCGGGCCTTCCCGCAGCGCGAAGAATTCGTGAACCAGTTCGAGATGCTGTCTTCGATCGAGGCGTACGGCGATACCGAAACCAATGTCGGCCAGCTCGGCGCGCGGGCGCGCGAGGACCAGGAGATTCTCAACCAGCTCCTGCGCGCTTACGGGTACTATAATGGCGAGATCATCCGCGAAGTCGGGCCGAACCTGATCGACGGATCGGACGAGCGCCCGCAGGTTCGCTTCAACATTCTGCCGGGCGAGCGTTATCGCTTCGGCGAAATCGACCTCGGAGAACTCGATCAGGCGCCGGATTCGCAAACCCTGCGCCGTGCGTTCGATATCTATCCCGGCGATTTCGTGGACAGCTACGATATCCTGCGCGAACGGGCCGATCTGGACAGCGCGCTGGGCAATACGGGCTTCCCCTTCGCCGAGATCGACGGCCCCGAACTTCTGGTCGACTATGCGCGAACCGAAGGCGATCTCACCATGCCGGTGCGCCCCAACGGGCAATACGTATTCGGCGATGTCGTGTCGGACATGCCGAAATTCCTGTCCGGCAAGCATCTTGCCACCATCGCCCGCTTCGAGCCGGGCGACCTTTACGAGCGCGATCTGGAGCAGGACCTGCGCCGCGCCATCATCGCCACCGGGCTTGTCTCCTCGGTCACCATAACCCCGGTCGAAACCGAAGCCCCCGCTGACGGGGAGCCCGGCACGGTCGAGATGCAGGTGGGGCTGACCCAGGCCGAGTTGCGGACCATTGCAGGTGCAATCGGCTACGGGACCGAAGAAGGCTTCCGCATCGCGGCGAGCTGGGAGCACCGCAATCTTTTCCCGCCGGAGGGCGCGTTGCGGGTGCGCGGGGTCGCGGGCACGCAGGAACAGCTGGTCGGCGTGACCTTCCGGAAGAACAATTTCGGCGGGCGCGACCGCGTGCTGACTCTTGATGCTTTCGCCAGCTCGCTGGATAACGCCGCCTTCGCCGCGAACACGGCCGGGTTCATCGGCACTTACGAGCGGCTTTCGAACATTCTGTTCCAGAAACCGTTCAGCTGGAGCGTAGGGTTCGAGCTGCTCGCTTCGGACGAGCGGCTGGCGTTCGATCTCGACAACAGCGATCTCACCGATCCGTCCCCGCCGCCGCGCCAGACCTATTTCGTCGCGGCGCTGCCCGGCTATGCGCAGATCGATACCAGTGACGACCTGCTCAACCCGACGGAAGGCTTCCGCGTTTCGGTCCGTGCGTCTCCCGAGATTTCGGAGACGCAGGGTATGGAAAGCTTCTACATCCGCAACCAGGCGGATGCTTCCTACTATCGGCAGATCGGGGAAGATGGACCGATCCTGGCGGGGCGCATCAGGCTCGGTTCGATCGCGGGGGCACCTCTTGGCAACATAGCGCCGTCGCGGCGCTTCTTCGCCGGGGGCGGCGGCTCGGTGCGCGGCTATGGTTACCGCGAAATCGGACCGCGCGATCCCTCCGGAGATCCCATCGGCGGGCGCTCCCTGATCGAGCTTTCGGCAGAAGCGCGCATTCCCACGCCGCTTTTCAATGGGGCGGTGCAGGTCGTACCCTTTGTGGACGCAGGTTCGGTCGGCACCGACGAATACCCCGATTTCGAGGATATTCGGATCGGTGCGGGGATCGGTGCGCGCTATCTGACCGGGTTCGGCCCGCTGCGGCTGGATGTCGCATTCCCGATTAACCCGCGGCCGACGGACAGCTTCGTCGCCGTCTATGTTTCGCTGGGGCAGGCCTTCTGATGTCGCAGGATGCCGTCAGCGAAGAGCGGGAGGAAAAACCGCGCCGCAAGAGCGTGGCCGGACGCATCGCCAACTGGGTCGTCGGGACGATCGGGGTGCTCGTGCTGCTGGTTGCAGCATTCGTCTTCGGGCTGAACACTCCCGTAGGCAAGGACTTCATTGTCGATCAGGTCAACGCTCTCGAACCGCAGAGCGGCTTGCGCATTTCGGTCGGCAGCATCGAAGGCAATATCTACGACGAGGCGGTCATCAACGATCTGGCCCTGTCGGACCCGCAGGGCGTGTTCCTCACCGTGCCGCGCGCCGAATTGAAATGGCGCCCCTTCGCCTGGCTCAGCAGGGGGCTGGATATTCGCTCGCTTCGGGCGGAGCGCGGCGAATTGCTGCGCTTGCCCGAACTCAAGCCGGGCGACCCCGATGCGCCGATGCTGCCCGGTTTCGACATTGCGGTGGGCAATCTCGAACTGGTCGACTGGACGCTCGCCCCCGGGCTTGCCGGAGATGAGCGGCGCAGCGTCGATCTGGTGGGCAGCGCCCGAATTCGCGACGGGCGCGCGGTGGTCAAGGCCGACGGACGCTTCGGTGAGGGGGACCGCCTCGTGGTGGACCTGATCGCCGAACCCGACGGCGACGTGTTCGACGCGGACCTGCAGATAGAGGCACCCGAAGGCGGCGTTCTCACCAGCCTCGCCAACCTGGAGGGCGGATATACCGCAAGCCTGGACGGCGACGGCACCTGGACGCGCTGGGACGGCGAACTGGCCATCGACCGCGATGACGAGGCGCTGGGCCGTTTTCGCCTCAGCGCAGAAGACGGAACCTACGGGATCGTCGGCCAGGCCGATACGACTCCCTTCCTTACCGGCATTCCGCAGCGCGCGCTGGGGCCCGATACCCGGGTGGAGGCCTCCGGCACCTTTGCCGACAGAGTGATCGACGGGCGGATCGAACTGATCGGCCAGGGGCTGGGCCTGGTGGCCGAAGGCGCCGCGGACCTTGCCGACAATCGCGCCGACGCGGTGCAATTCGTCGCCACCTTGCGCGATCCCGAGCTGTTCGGACCGGACCTGCGCTTCGAAGGCGCGCAGGCATCGGGCACGATCGACGGTAGCTTCCGCGATCTGTCCGTCCCGTTCCGCCTGGTGGCCGACCGGTTTTCCGCCGGGACCACCACGATTACCGGGATCGCGCAGGAAGGCACTGCGACCTACGATGGCAGCCGCTGGATCATCCCGGTCGATGCCGAGGTCGCCCGGATCGCGACGGGCAACGACCTTGCCGATCCGCGTCTGGTCAATGGGTCCATAGATGGCCGGCTGGTCTTCACCGGGCGCGAGCTGATTTCGGATTCGCTGCGTATCACCTTCCCCGACGCCAGCGCCCAGCTCGCCATTCGCGGCGATATAGGCGCCAACCGCTGGGAAGTGCGCGGCCCTGCGGCGGTTAACGGCCTGATGTTCGAACAGGTGGGCCGGGTCAACGCGGGCGGTACGATCGACTTCGTGTATGACGGCGCATGGCGGCTGACTGCCGATCTGCGCGGGCAGGTGCCGCGCGTCACCAATGATACGCTCGCCAATCTTGCCGGCCCTCTGATCGACTTTTCGGGCGGGGTCTCGCTGGCGCAGAACGCGCCGATCGATTTCCGCCAGGTGCGTCTCGATTCGCGCAAGCTGAACCTGGTGATCGACGGGCAGGTGGCCCCGGGCACCACGCGGGTTGCCGGTCGCGGGCGGCAGGCCGATTACGGCCCATTCACGATCGAGGCTTCGCTGACGGACCGGGGGCCCGAGGCGGTGCTGGTCTTCGCAAGACCGCTACCCGCTGCCGGGCTGCGCGACGTGCGAGTGGCGGTCAGCCCGATAGACGAGGGCTTCCGGATCGAGACCGAGGGCGATTCGATGCTCGGTCGCTTCGATGGCACACTGGGGCTGTTCTCCCCCGCAGGCGGGCCGACGCGCGTCTCGGTCGAGACGCTGAGCGTCTCCGACACCGAATTGACCGGCGACATCACCCTGGTGGAAGGTGGCGCCAGCGGCGAACTGGCGCTGACCGGCGGCGGCCTCGACGGGACGATCAGCCTTGCTCCGCGTGACGGAGGGCAGGGCTTCGACGTCGATATCGCGGCTCGCAACGCCACCTTCACCGGGGCGACCGGCCTGCAGATCGCCATAGCCGATATCGACGCAAGCGGCCTGATAGCGGAAGGCAATACCACCATCCGGGGCGAGGCGGACGCGCAGGGCATACGTTACGGATCGCTGTTTATCGGGCGGATGACCGCCGATGCCGAACTCGTGAACGGAAGCGGCGAAGTAAACGCAGCCATTGCCGGGCGGCGGGGCAGGGGTTTCGCGCTGCAGCTTGCGGCAGATATCGCGCCCGAGCGTATCGCCGTGGCCGCGCGTGGCAACCTGGCCGGACGCGAACTCACCATGCCGCGCCGCGCGGTCCTGATCGATACCGGGGACGGCTGGAGCCTGCAGCGCTCGCAGATCAGCTACGGGGATGGCTATCTGATTGCCGAGGGGCAGTTGGGCGATTCGACCAGCCTCGATCTGGACATGCGAGAAATTCCCCTCTCGCTGGCGGACATCGCCCTGGGCGATGCGGGCCTTGGCGGGACGCTCTCGGGCAGCATTACCTATCGCAATGTCGGCGGTTCGCCGCCCTCGGGCGAAGCACGGGTGAAGATTGAAGGCTTTACCCGTTCGGGTCTGATCCTCGCCTCGCGTCCGGTCGATCTTTCCCTTGTCGCGCGCCTCGATGCCGACAGGCTGCAGGCTCGCGCAATCATGGCCGACAACGGCACGCAGGGTGGCCGCATTCAGGCGCTGATTTCGCAATTGCCGGCCAGTGGCAGCCTGGTGGAACGCTTGCAGGCGGGAGACCTGTTTGCGCAACTTCGTTACCGTGGTCCGGCACAGTCTCTCTGGCGGCTTGCCGCTATCGACCTGCTGGATTTCTCCGGCCCCGTGGCCATCGCCGCCGACGTGCGCGGCTCTCTGGCCGATCCGCGGGTTCGCGGATCGCTCTCCAGCGAAGACTTGCGAATTCAGAGTTCGATTTCGGGCACCGACATCCGCAACGCGAGTGTGAGTGGCGATTTCGCCGGATCGCGACTGCGCATCAACAGCTTCCGTGGCACCGCGCCCAACGGCGGCACGCTCAGCGGCAGCGGCGTGGTCGATCTTGCCAACCTGGGGGCGGGGCGAGGGCCCGAGATAGACCTTCGCGCCGCCGCGCAGAACGCGCAGCTGGTCAATGCGCGTGGGCTCAATGCCACCGTAACCGGCCCGCTGCGCATCGTATCCAACGGATCGGGGGGCACGATTGCGGGGCGCCTGCTGGTCCAGCGGGCGAGCTGGCGGCTCGGCAACGGGGCGGAGACGACCGAGATTCCCGATATCCCCACCCGCGAGGTCAACTTCCCCCGCGATCGCTATGTGCCGACGGCGAGCGGCGCGCCCTGGCGCTTCCTGATCGATGCGCGCGCGCCCAGCCGGGTCGACGTGGACGGCCTTGGTCTGGACAGCGAATGGAGCGCCGATGTGCGGGTGCGCGGCACGACGGAAGAGATGCGCATTGGCGGGGAGGCGAACCTGATCCGGGGCGACTACACCTTCGCGGGCGCGCGCTTCGAAGTCACCCGGGGGCGGATCGAATTCGATCAGTCGCAGGCCATCGATCCGCGTCTCGACATCGAGGCGGAGACCGACAGCAACGGCATCTCGGTAACGGTGAACATCGCGGGTAACGCCATGGAGCCGGAGATCACCTTCAGCTCTACGCCCGCACTGCCCGACGAGGAGATTCTGGCGCGGCTGCTGTTCGGCGGATCGATCACCAGCCTTTCCGCCACGGATGCGCTGCAACTGGGCGCGGCGGTCGCGTCGCTGCGCGGCGGTGGCGGGCTCGACCCGATCAACCAGTTGCGCAGCGCGATCGGGCTGGACCGCTTGCGGATCGTGTCTGCGGATCCCGTGCTCGACCGGGGCACGGCCATCGCGCTGGGCAAGAATATCGGGCGTCGTTTCTATGTCGAACTGATCACGGACGGGCAGGGCTACAGCGCGACCGACGCGGAATTCCGCATCACCAGCTGGCTATCGCTGCTCGCCACCGTATCGACCGTCGGTCGCAACGGCGTTTCGATCGAGGCGAGCCGAGATTACTGAGGCCTGGCGGTAACTGTGGCGTTGCCTGCGGGCCACATGTCGGTCGCCGTCGACGGATGATCGGTGCATATCGGTGGACGTCGCGGGGGGCAGGGACCATCTGGCTCCCCTGCGATGTCAATTATGGTTATGACGGATAATGGCTTCGACAAGCGACCAATTGCTGATCTGTGACCTGACCCAGAGCTATTCCCCACGGGGCGGCGGAGGGATCAGCACCTACCTGAAGGAAAAACGCAGGTACGTGCTGGAAAACACCGGCCATCGGCTGCTGCAGATCGTACCCGGCCCGGAGACCAAGGTGGTCGAAAACGGACGCTCGATCTGGTGCGAGATCGCCGCCGAGGGGATCGAGAACAGCCCGAACTATCGCTTCATCACCAAGACCGGCCCGGTCCGCGAAGTGCTGGAACGCTATCTTCCCGACATCATCGAATCGCCGTGCCCGTGGATCTTGCCGTGGACCGCGATCAACCACCGTCGTCGTCATCCCGGCACCGCACTGGTGGCAGGCTATCACACGGATTTTCCCGAAGCGCAGGTCCACCGCGTCGCCGTGAAGCTGTTCGGCCCGCAGCTCGCTCGCTTCTGGCGCTGGCAGGCGTGCTGCTACGGCGAGATCACCTATCGCGAATTCGACGAAGTCTATGCGTTGAGCGACGTGAGCCTGCCCACGCTCGAGCGGATGAAGGTGCATGAAGTCGATATGCTCACGCTGGGCGTCCACACCGATATCTTCCATCCTGCCAAGGCGGACCCCGCCTTTCGCGAGGAGATGGGGCTGGCCCATACCTCTGGCCCGCTGCTGATCTATGCGGGGCGGATCGACTACGAAAAGGGCGCCGATCAGCTGATCGAGATGTTCCGCAAGCTGCCGCGCGAACTCGACGCTGCGCTGGTGATGATGGGCGATGGCAAGCTGACCGAAGAGCTCAAGGAAGCGGCCGAAGGGATGAACGTGGTGTTCCCCGGATTTCTCGACGATCGCGAGGAGCTGGCGCGGGCACTGGCTTCGTCCGATATCTACGTTTCGGCGATGGCGAGCGAGACCTTCGGCATTTCCGTGATCGAGGCGCAGGCCTGCGGACTGCCAGTCATCGGCGTCGACGCGGGTGCCATGCCAAGCCGTGTCTCGCCCGAGAACGGCGTGCTCGTCCCGGCGAACGATCCGCAGGCGATCGCGCAGGCAGTGGTCGACATCTGGCCCGAAAAGGCCGCCGCCATGGGCCGCGAGGCGCGCGCTCTGGTGGAACGCGAATATAGCTGGGATGGGACCTTCGACCACCTGTTCGGCACGATCTATCCCAAGGCGCTGGAAGCTGCGGAAGCGCGGGTACGGCGCGGTCCGCTGGGCTTCAGGCCGGTGCACAAGTTCCTGAACGGCACGGCCTGAGGCGCGCGCGGGTGGGGCTTTTCAAGGTTGCGCCACCGGTTCCCAAGGACGAGCTGGACTGGCTTGTCGCCTGCTTTGCCTGGTTGCGACGGGTACTCGATGATGAAGGCAGGAAAATCGAGGCCGTCCTGCCGGGGAATGCTGCTCTGGCCGAAGCCACGACGGCGTCAGAACTCTTCGCGATTGTGCAGCAGCAATGCGAGATGGCGGACTGGCCGTGTCACCTGGAGCGAATAGAAGACGAGCAGTCGCGCTCCGACCCCGCCGAAGTACAGCTGGATTCCAGACCGCTCGGCACGTTCTCCTACGAAGGGGAAGGCGAGGGCTACGTAATCCGTTACAGTGCTTCGCTTCTCCGCAAGCCGGATAATCTGGTCGCCACCTTCGCCCACGAACTCAGCCACTATCTGCTGGAGGGTAGGGGGGTGCCTCCGGGCGGGCCGGATCTTGTTGAGCACGCGACGGATTGTTGCGCAGCGTATCTCGGCTTCGGGGTGTTTCTCGCCAATTCCGCGCGGCACTTCGAGCAGTGGACCGACGGGGCCTGGCAGGGCTGGCGCTCCTCCGCCTCCGGCTATCTTTCCGAGCAGGCGCTGGTGACCGCCACGGCCCTGGCAGCGCAGCTGAACGCGCACGATGCCGATGCCATCGAGGCGCAACTCAAGCCCTATCTCCAGCGTGATTTCCGCAGGGCAAGCAAGGCCATCGCGCGCGACTATCCTGCCCTTCGCGATACCATGGCCGACCTTGATCTTCGCGCATGGAACTTTGCCTAGCAGCCTGACAAGAACTCTTGACTGACAAGAGTTCTTGACTGTAAAGAGCTCTTGTCAGCACCCACATGGGCGTTGCCGGGAGTAATGGGCCGGTGAAGAACCGCTTGAAGCACTACCGCGAAGAGGCGGGCTGGAGTCAGGGCGAGCTTGCCCGTCGGCTCGGCGTCTCTCGCCAGACGATCAACGCGGTCGAAACCGACAAGTACGATCCGTCTCTCCCGCTGGCACTACGCATGGCGAGGCTGTTTGCCGTGAACGTGCCGGACCTGTTTATCGACGATTGGGAGCCGAGCGAATGACGAGCCTGGAAGACCACCCCGCGGCAGAGCCCACCAACTGGCGCTCTCTTGCTATCAAGACCGGGATCGGCGCCGTGGCGGGCGCACTGGCTGCGATAGGCCTGATGGAACTGATCGACAGCGGTGCGCTCGGCGCGCTCGACACTTCGCGCGAGATCGCTGCCTTGGTGGGTATGCTCTACCTGATGACGGCAGGTGTCGTAGGTTTCGGCCTGGTCTCTCCGGACGCGGGATCGCGCCTGCTCAACGTCGAGGATGCAGATGAACTGCGCGAGATGCGCCCGATGCTGCGCTGGAGCGTCCTGGGAACCGCCTCCATTGCGGTCATCCTGTTCATTGCTGCCTTCGCCGCCCCTGCCGGGCCGATTGGGGCCCCCGTCGCTCTGGCTCTGGTGACCATCCTGTTCCTGTTGGCTTGCTACACCGGCCATCGCCAACGTGCGCACACCGATGAGCTGATGCGGGCGGTTTCGTTGGAAGGCACGAGCGCGGCCTTCTACCTGACCGTCGTGGTTGGTGGAGGCTGGGCTCTGCTGGCCCATCTCGGCTATCTCGCCGGTCCCGAGCCGCTCGATTGGCTGACGATGTTCGCAAGCCTGATGCTGCTGGGCTGCTTCGTGATCACCATTCAGCGCGGATTGATCCGTCGCAGTTGAACCGCAACGGCCACGGCAACGAAAAAAGGGCCGCCGGACATGCTCCGGCGGCCCTCTTCGTTAGGTCTGCGATCCGCGTTCAGGCGGAATAGTACATGTCGAATTCGACCGCGGAAGGCGTCGTTTCGAGCCGCACGACTTCTTCCCACTTCAGTTCGCAGTAGGCGTCGATCTGATCCTTGGTGAAGACATCGCCCTGCAACAGGAAGTTGTGATCTTCTTCCAGCGCGATCAGCGCTTCACGCAGGGACCCGCAAACGGTCGGCACGTCGGCGAGCTCGGCGGGCGGCAGATCGTACAGGTTCTTGTCCATCGCTTCGCCCGGATGGATCTTGTTGGTGATCCCGTCGAGGCCCGCCATCAGCAGCGCCGAATAGGCGAGATAGGGGTTGGCCATCGCGTCGGGGAAGCGGAATTCCACGCGCTTTGCCTTTTCGCCCGAACCGTAGGGGATGCGGCACGAAGCCGACCGGTTGCGCGCCGAATAGGCCAGCAGCACGGGCGCCTCGAAGCCCGGCACCAGTCGCTTGTAGCTGTTGGTGGTCGGGTTGGTGAAGGCGTTCAACGCCTTGGCGTGCTTGATGACGCCGCCGATGAAATAGAGGCAGTTGTCGGACAGGCCCGCATAGCCGGTGCCAGCGAAGGTCGGGTTGCCGTCCTTCCAGATCGACATGTGGGTGTGCATGCCCGACCCGTTATCGTCCTTGATCGGCTTGGGCATGAATGTCGCCGTCTTGCCGTAGGCATGCGCCACCTGGTGGACGACATACTTGTAGATCTGCATCTGGTCGGCCGTCTCGGTCAGGGTCGAGAAGGTGAGGCCGAGTTCGTGCTGCGCGGCGGCCACCTCGTGGTGATGCTTGTCGCAGTTGAGGCCCATCTCGATCATGGTCGAAACCATCTCGCCGCGAATGTCGACCGCGCTGTCCACCGGGGCGACAGGGAAGTAACCACCCTTGGCGCGCGGACGGTGGGCCATGTTGCCCGCCTCGTATTCCTTGCCCGAATTGGTCGGCAACTCGATATCATCGATCGCGTAGCCCGATCCGGCGTAGCCATCTTCGAAGCGCACATCGTCGAACATGAAGAACTCGGCTTCCGGGCCCACATAGATGGTGTCGCCGATGCCG
This sequence comes from Citromicrobium sp. UBA3494, assembly GCA_002377695.1. Taxonomy (GTDB): domain Bacteria; phylum Pseudomonadota; class Alphaproteobacteria; order Sphingomonadales; family Sphingomonadaceae; genus Alteriqipengyuania. Next base: position 191,807 of record DFQH01000007.1, read on the forward strand.
GTGGACTTGAGGTAGTTCTCCGCACGCTTGGCGGTGGAGCGCGGGTCGCGTGCGTACCATTCGCCGGTCGCGGGCTCCACGATGTCGCAGAAGACGATCATCGTCGGGGTTGCGGCGAAGGGATCGATATAGGTCCGCGACAGGTCCGGGCGCAGGATCATGTCGCTTTCGTTGATGACCTTCCAGCCGGCGATCGACGAACCGTCGAACATCAGGCCGTCTTCCAGCTCGTCTTCGCCGAGGATACCGGCCACCATGGTCAGGTGCTGCCATTTGCCCTTGGGGTCGGTGAATCGCAGGTCGACCCACTCGATGTCCTGTTCCTTGATCTGTTTCAGAATGTCGCTGGCAGTTGACATGATGCTCCTTTCGGATGGTTATTGGGCAGTCGGTGCCTGGAAAATTCAGAGGGCGTCGTCGTCGCGTTCGCCGGTGCGGATGCGCAGGGCGGCGTCTATCGTGGAGACGAAGATCTTGCCGTCGCCGATGCGGCCGGTCTGCGTGGCACCCGCGATGGCTTCCACCACGCGTTCGGCCAGGGCATCCGGCACCACGACTTCCAGCTTCACCTTGGGCAGGAAATCGACGACATATTCGGCGCCCCGATACAATTCGGTGTGGCCCTTCTGCCGGCCGAAGCCTTTCGCTTCGGTCACCGTGATCCCGGATACGCCGACTTCGTGCAGCGCCTCCTTCACTTCGTCGAGCTTGAAGGGCTTGATGATCGCTTCGATCTTTTTCACCGCGGGGTCGATCCTCCGAAGGCATTGGCCGGTGCGAGTCGGCGTGTTGTTGCAGAAAGCCTACTGTAATGTTGCACTGCGATAAAGGGGCAAGTTTCTTGCGTAAAATTGCCGCTCCACGCGCCTAATGTGACCGGTGCAGCTGCAGCGAAGTAGTTTCAGGCAAGCCCGCCATCAGGTTGAGGTTCTGGATCGCCGCACCGCTGGCACCCTTGCCCAGATTGTCGAGCACCGCGATCAGGCGTGCGTTCCAGCCGCCCTGGTTGCCGAATACGGCCAGCGCCATGCCATCGTCGGGCTCCGCATCCCGGTCGATCAGCAGTTCCGCAGGGGGCTCGCCGGACCGGACGGCGATGATCGGCGAGCCTGCGTAGAATGCGCCGAGTTCGTCCCTCAGCGCATCGGCAGAGGGATTTGCGGCCATCGCCCCCAGATGCAGCGGAACCTCCACCAGCATGCCGCGAAAAGCGGGCACGACCGAAGGGGCGAAAAGCACCGGATGATCGAGCCCGGCGTGCTGCTGCATCTCCGGCAGGTGCTTGTGCTCAAGCGTGAGGCCGTAGGCGCGAAAGGCGATGTCCGGCTCTGCCTCGAAGCGTTCGATCAGCGCCTTGCCGCCGCCCGAAAAGCCACTGACTGCGTTGACCGTGTAGGGCCAGTCTGCGGGCAGCAGGCCTGCGCGCACCAATGGCGCGACAAGGGCGAGGAAGCCCGTGGGGTAGCAGCCCGGATTGCTTACCCGGGGGGCGTTCGCGATCGCTTCGCGGCCCATGATTTCGGGAAAGCCGTAGGTCCAGCCATCCGCCACGCGATGGGCGGAAGAAGCATCGACGATGCGCGTCGCGCTTTCCGGATCGACCATCGCCACCGCGTCGAGCGCGGCATCGTCCGGCAGGCAGAGCACCGCGAAGGGCGTATCGTTCAGCGCTTCGCGCCGCGCCTTGGGGTCCTTGCGCCGTGCCTCGTCAAGCACCAGCGGCTCGAACTCGGGGTGAGCCGCCAGCCGCGTGACGATCTCGAGGCCGGTCGTACCCGCCGCCCCGTCAACGAAGACCTGCGTTGTCACGACCCTTCAGCCATCAGGCGAATGCATCCCTTCTGACATAGCCGGTCGGCCCTTCGGGGCCGATGCAGCCCCAAACCCAGCTCGCGGTCACATCCAGCGCCTGAAACTCGGCTCCGCTTTCCAGGGTGAGGATCACGTCGCCTTCGTCCTTGGTCGACCGGACCAGCGGGGCCGCGGTATCGCCAATCCGCATCGCGGAAGGTTCTGCATAGTTGGCAACCAGGAAACGCGGCGCCAGCGCGATGTGCGCCAGATCGCGGCGCAGCGGCAGCGTGCCTTTCTCCGGCCATTCGACCGGACCGGTCAGTGCCAGGGGGGCTTCATTGTTGGAAAGGTTTGGGGGGTCGGTCACGCGAGAAAGTCGATTATCGTCCTTTTGAAGGGCGCGCTTAGCCCGTGCCCGCCCGCCAGACAACCTAAACACGGTTTCCGGCGGGCAGCCACGGCTGCTTATGCCCCGAAACGCGCCCGCAGCATGTGCCAGCTGGCGCGCAGGCCGTAGGCCTCGCCGCCCTTGGGCCGACCGGGCTTGGCGGTGGGCCGCCAGCCGTAGGTATCGAAATGCGCCCAGTCGATCGGCTCGCCATCCTTGCCCGTACCCACGAACTTGTCGAGGAACAGCCCGGCCACGCTGGCGCCGGCAAAGCCGTTCTTGGGGGCATTGATGCAATCGGCGAGCGGGGATTCCAGCCATTCGGTATAGATATCGGGCAGCGGCAGGCGCCATGGCTGGTCGTCATGCGCCTTGCCTGCCGCGATCAGCGCATCGGCCGTCTCGTCACGCCGCGTCATCAGCGCGGGGAAATCGGGGCCCAGCGCAACGCGTGCGGCGCCCGTCAGCGTGGCGAAGTCGATCAGCAGGGCCGGGTTCTCCTCGCTTGCCCGGTCGAGCGCGTCGGCCAGGATCAGGCGGCCTTCCGCGTCGGTATTGGTAATCTCCACCGTCAGGCCCTTGCGGCTCTTCACGATATCGCCGGGACGCAGCGCATTGCCCGAGATCGCGTTTTCCACCGCGGGCACCAGCAGGTGCAGGCGTACTGGCAGGTTCTGGCTCATCACCAGCTTGGCCAGCGCAATGGCGTGCGCCGCGCCGCCCATGTCCTTCTTCATGAGCGCCATCCCGGTGCTCGACTTGATGTCGAGCCCGCCGGAATCGAAGGTTACACCCTTGCCGACGATCGCCAGCACGGGCGCATCAGCCTTGCCCCACACAAGATGCATGATGCGCGGCGCATGATGGCGCGCCGCCGCGCGGCCGACCGCGTGGACCAGCGGGTAGTTCTGTTCCAGCTGATCGCCGCGAGTCACCTCCAGCTTCGCGTCGTAAGCCTTGGCCAGCGCCTCGATCTCGGCCTCAAGCCCGGCGGGGCCCATGTCTTCGGGCGGCGTATCGACCAGCCTGCGCACCAGGTTGACCGCCTGAGCCTCCGCAATGGCAGGCTCTATCGAATTGACGTTGGTGGTCAGCAGGATGCGCGGGCCCGTTACATCGGGATCGCTGCGATAGGCGACGTTCCGGTATTGCGCGGTCTGCCAGCCGTGCAGGGCGGGGCCGGGTTCGCGCCCTTCCAGCCGATAGGTGCCTTCGGGCAGCACTTCGGCAAGCTTGGCGAGGCACCAGCTGGAAAGCGAGTCGGGATCGGCGACGCCGCCCGCTGCGAACCAGGCGGACCCGTTGCCCGGCGTCGCCGGAACGATCGCCGTCTGGTAGCCCTTGCCCGTGAATCCCTGCGCTTCCAGCATGGCGCGCTGGCCGTCGCTAAGCGTCTTCGCCCAGCCAGAGAAGCCGGCTTCGTTGACGAGGTGGAGGGTGATTGCGTGCTGGCCCTTATCGGGCTGTATCAAAGCGGTCTCGGTCATTATATCGTGCATGGCGACGTTGGCGCTCCGGCTCAACCGGATTCGCGCGGCTGCAGAGGATTTGAATGGAAATGCCAGGAAGTTTCGCAAGGCTCGCGCTGGCAACCTGCCTTGCTATCGCTGCCTGTACCTCACCCGAAGAGCTTGAGCAGAAGGCAGGGGTCGAGGGCGAGGATGCCGCACAGGGCGGCGAGGCAAATGGTGAAGGAGCATCGGGCGACGGCCTTTCCGGGAGCGTCACGCTGGAGCGTGCCATCTCCGAGGAGACCGATCTCTACGCCTTTTCCTTCTCCTACCCCGAAACGCTGGGCGCCATCCCCGCGCTGCGGGACCGGCTGGATGAACAGGCCAACCGCGAAGAAGCCGACCTTCAGCGCGCGGCACGCGATGCCAGCCGCGAGGCGCGCGAGGAAGGCTTTCCCTATAACCGCTTCATGGTCACCATCGAATGGCGGCTGGCGGGGCAGACCACCGACTGGCTGAGCCTGGTGGAAAACGGATCGACCTATTTCGGCGGTGCCCACGGCAATTACGGGCTCAGCAGCGTGTTGTGGAACGTGGATGCACAGCGCCTGCTGGAACCGATCATGCTGTTCGAATCGCAGGAGGCGCTGGCCGACGCGCTGGGCACGCGGTTCTGCGATGCGCTCGACGCGCAGCGCATGGCGCGGCGCGGCGGGGAGGTGACCGAGGAGGACGACATGTTCGGCCGCTGCCCGGCGCTGGAAGAACTGGAGCTGGTGCTGCTGTCGAACGGTGAGAAGTTCGATCGCGTGATGCTCTACGCCGCGCCCTACGTCGCAGGCCCCTATGCAGAGGGCGATTACGAGGTGGAGCTGAGCGTGGACGACGCGATCCGGCAGGTGGTCAAGGCGCGTTATCGCGACGATTTCGTGTCCTGACCTCGCTTTTTGCGGGCTTTGACCATATCAGGGTCTGCATGACCGAATATCAGACCATCACCGCCGATTCCGACGTCTACCGCGACGGCACCATCAAGTTGCACGGCCCCGAAGGGTTCGAAGGCATGCGCAAGGCGGGGCGACTTGCCGCCGACATCCTGGACCAGATGCCCGAACTGGTGCAGCCGGGCGTCACCACGCAAAGCATCGACGATGCGATCCGGGGGATGATGCTGGACGCAGGCGCCGTGCCCGCAACGCTCGGCTATCGTGGCTACACGCATTCGAGCTGCATCTCGGTCAACCATGTCATCTGCCACGGCATCCCGAGCGAGAAGACGCTGAAGGACGGCGACATCGTCAATATCGACGTGACCCCGCTGCTCGACGGCTGGCACGGCGACACCAGCCGCATGTTTTTCGCGGGCGATCCGCCGCTCAAGGCCAAGAAGCTGGTGGAGGCGACGCACGAAGCGCTGATGATCGGGATCGAGGCCGCCGGTAAGCCCGGCGCACGGCTTGGCGATATCGGCGCTGCAATCGAGGCGCACGCCAAACAGCACCGCTATGGTGTGGTGCGCGAATTCTGCGGGCACGGACTGGGGCGGCTGTTCCACGACGCGCCCGAGGTGGTCCATGTGGGCGTTGCGGGCACAGGGCCAGAACTGAAACCGGGCATGTTCTTCACGATCGAACCGATGCTGAATGCAGGCAAGCCCTGGGCGAAGGTGCTGGGCGACGGCTGGACCGCGGTGAGCCGCGACAAGTCGCTTTCGGCACAGTTCGAACACTCGCTCGGCATCACCGAGGACGGGGTGGAGATATTCACCCTCAGCCCGAAGGAGCGGCACAAGCCGCCGTATTGAGACGTTCTCATCAATCGTCGGGGCGACGGTGAGACCTAATCCCTTGCTGCCCGGATCGCCGCGGCGGCCGCGAAGGGTGCGATAGCACACAGCACGAGGCTGAACGCGGCGGCGAACAGCGCGCCGGAAATGTCGTCGCGTGCCAGATGGCCGGCGCCGAAGATCACCAGCGGCACCGCGACAGGCGCCAGCATCAGGCCGGCCAGCGCGGTTCCTCCGCGCAAGGATGCCAGCAGCGCGGAGGTAATCAGGCCGATGGCCGCGAGGCCCGGCGTGCCGGCCAGCAGGCTGACGAACAGCCGCCAGAAGGTGTCGCCGGTCAATGACAGCAGCGCCGCAGCGGGCAGCGTGGCGATCAGGATCAGCGGGCCGAAGCTGAGCCAGTGCGCCAGCAGCCGCGCGGTCATCGCCACTTCCTCGCTCACGCCGCGCAGGCGAAGCTGGTCGAACACGCCCGCTTCGCGGTCCGCCGCGACCAGCCGGTCGAGCGGGAGGATGCTGGCGAGCAGCGCCGCGACCCACAGCACGCCGCCGCCGGTGCGCGCGAGAAGGCTTGGCTCCGGCCCCACCGCGAAGGGAAACAGAACCGCCACCAGCAGGAAGAAGATCAGCGGCAGGAAAGCCGACCCCCGCGACCCGCCCGGCAAAAGGATGGCAAGATCGCGGCGCAGGAGGGTGGCGAAGGCTCTCATGCCGCGTAGTCCGACAGTTCGAGCGTTCGTGCTGGCAGATCGACCGGCTGATGCGAGACGAAAACGCACAGTCCGCCTGCGCCGCAATGTTCGTCCACAAGCTCCGCCAGCAGGGTTTGCGAGGCGGTATCGAGCCCCGCAAAAGGCTCGTCCAGCAGCCAGATCGGTCGCGCGCGAAACAGCAGGCGGGCGATCACCGCGCGCTGTTTCTGCCCGGTCGAGAGGTAGCCGGTCGGAATGTCGGCCAGCGTGTCGATCCCCAGCCGCGCCATCGGCCTTGCGGTGTCCGCACATCCGTCCAGCCGCGCCCAGAAGGCCAGTGCATCGCCCAGCGTCCGGTCGCTATCGAGCGCGTGCCTGCCATCCATCAGACCGATCTCTCCGCTGCGCTCGATCGTCCCGGCAAAGGGGCGCGCGAGCCCGGCGAGAATGCGCAGCAGGCTGGACTTCCCGATCCCGTTGGGGCCGCGCACCTGAAGCATCTCGCCCGCCCTAACTTCGAGGCCGAGCTTGCGGAACAGCAGCCGCTCGCCGCGCAGGCAGGCAATATCCGTGGCGAGAAGGCGGGCTTGCATGGCTGCGCGGGTTAGGCGAGGGGGCGCTTCACGGCAATATCGCGCGAACCCGAAAGGATATCCCATGGCGGTCGAGAAACTGAGCGAGGAAGAACGCAAGAGCTGGCTGGACGCGCTCGACGGGTGGGAGATGGCGGCGGATCGCGACGCGATCGAGCGGACCTTCAAGTTCAAGGATTTCAGCGAGGCATGGGCTTTCATGAGCCGCGTCGCGCTGATTGCGGAAAGCAGCGACCATCATCCCGAATGGTCGAACGTTTACAACACGGTCGAGATCGCGCTGACCACGCATGATGCGGACGGACTTTCTCTGCGCGATGTGAAGATGGCGAAGGCCATCAACGCGCTCTAACCGTCCTGGATCAATCCGTGGTCAGCGCGTCGGCGCGGGCGCGCGCCATCTTGCGCATCTTGCCCGGCATCCAGCGAGAGGCGAAGGCGGCGCGCTTGGCCGTCTTGCCCACCACGGTATGCAGCCGGTCCCCATGCACCGCATCCCATGCCGCTTCGGCGACATCGGCAACGGGGGTAATCTCCAGCCCGGCAGCCTTCACCTTGTCGCGCACCGCTTCGTTGCTCTGGGCATTGGGCAGCATGTCGAGCAGCGGTGTATCGATGAAGCTGGGCATGATGGAGCGGACCTTGATCCCCTCGGCAGCCCATTCCCCGTCGAGGCTTTCGGTCAGCGCCCGCACGCCGAACTTGGTCGCCGAATAGACGCTCGCCCCGCTGGTGCCGTAAATGCCCGCCGCACTGGCGGTGTTGAGCAGGCAGGAACCGGGGGCGGTCTTGCGAAGGTGCGGCAGCGCGGCCTGCGCGCCCAAGATCACACCCTTGAGGTTGATATCCAGACACCGCTCGATCTCTTCGACGGTGTACTGTTCCAGCGTCCCGCCCAGCGGAATGCCCGCGTTGTTCGCGACCACGTCGATCCGACCGCCCGCGGCCATCGAGAATCCGTTGAGCGCACTCTCCCACGTTTCGGGATGGCGCACATCCATGCGCTGGGTGTAGCTGAAACCGGAGCCGATCAGGCGCTGGGTTTCGGCCATGCCGTCTTCCTCGACATCGCCGATCCCCACGAACCAGCCGCCTTTGGCGAAACGCTGCGCGATGGCGCGTCCGATGCCGGACCCGCCACCGGTAATGAAGATCGCCTTGCGCGTTTCGGTCATTCTGCGGACACCGCCTCGGCCAGACCCTGCACGAAGTCCGCTCCCTCGACGATTTCGGCTGTCGATGCCTCTACCGTATCGCCCATGGGCTCCGCGCGCCCGTCGAGACAGGTGGCGAGGAAGTTCTCCGTAATGGCATTGAAGGCGATGTTGTTCACCGGACGGGCGAAGCCGTGGCCTTCGTCGGGAAACAGCACGTAGGTCACCGGGATCTCGTTCTGCTTCATCGCGGCGACGATCTGGTCGCTTTCCGCCTGGTTGACGCGCGGATCGTTCGCCCCCTGGCCGATCAGCAGCGGTTTGGTGATCTTGTCCGCCGAATAGAGTGGGCTGCGTTCCTTGAGCAGGGCCAGACCTTCTTCCGTGTTGGGGTTGCCCATCCGCTCGTGGAACTGTGCCACCACCGGCTCCCAATAGGGCGGGATCGTGGAAAGCAGCGTTTCGAGGTTCGACGGGCCGACGATGTCCACCCCGCAGGCGAATTCCTCCGGCGTGAAGGCGAGGCCCGCCAGCGTGGCGTAGCCGCCGTAGGACCCGCCCATGATCGCAACGCTGTCCTGGCTGGTCACACCGCGCTCGACCGCCCAGTTCACCGCATCGAGCAGGTCGTCGTGCATCTTGCGACCCCATTCGAGGTTGCCTGCCGAGATGAAGTTCTTCCCGAAGCCGGTCGAGCCGCGGAAGTTGGTGGAGAGCACCGCGTAGCCGCGATTTGCGAGCCACTGATGGTACGAATTGTAGCCGTAGCCATCGCGCGCCCAGGGGCCGCCGTGCACCAGCAGAACCATCGGCACCGGGGCATCGGGCACGCCGTCCGCATCGCTGTCGCTGCCCGGCGGCAGGGTCAGGTAGCTGGGCAGGGTCAACCCGTCGCGGCTGGCGATCTCCACCGGATGCATCGGCTGCAGCGGCGCGCCTTCGAGTTCGGGGCGGGTGACGTAGAGCTTGGTCAGCGTGCCCGCATCGCGATCGAACAGATAGCTGGCGCTGGGCCCGGTGACGGGATCATTGCCAACGATCCACTTGCGATCATCGTCGGTGCGCGAACCGATCCCGAATTCGCCTTCCAGATTGTTTTCAAGGAAGGTGAGGGCAGCCTCGATCTCCGGGTCGGTCGCGGTCCATTCGCGCTTCAGGTAATAGACCGAGTAGGCTTCCACTTCGCCGGTCTCGTTATCGCGGATGGTGCCGCCGATATCGGCCTTGTCGTTCTCCGCGATCACACGGGTCTCACCGGTGTCCCAGTCCATGGCGGTCAGCGCTGCGGTGTCGCGCCCGCGGCTGTCGAGCCAGTAGAGCGTTTCCCCGTCGCGGGTGAAGCCCGCCGGGCTGGTGGTGAGCGCATCTTCGAGGTCGGTGGAAGAGAACGCCTCTTCCGCTACGACGTTGTCTTCCACGCGGAAGAAATCCATCCCGCCCGCGGCATTGGGCCGCAGCGCCAGCCGCACATCGAGATTGTCGTCCGCGACGAACCCGGCATAGCCGTTGTTTTCGATCAGCTGGGTCAGCTCACCCGTGTTGAGGTCGAGCAGATGGACATCATGGAAGCGCGGATCGCGGTTGTTCAGGCCGACCAGCACCTTGTCCTTGATGGTGTCCGACGCACCGACCAGTTGCACGCGCGTATTCTCGAACGGGGTCAGCGTGGTCTCTTTGCCGGTTTCGATATTGATCCCGTAGAGCAGGAAATTCTCATCCCCGCCCTTGTCCTGCACGTAGAGCAGGCTGGCACTGTCGGGCGCCCAGAAATACTCGCGGATCGGCCGCTCGGTCGCGCTGGTCATGACCTTCGCGTCATCCGGGTTGGATGCTGGCGCCATCCACACGTTCAGCACGCCGTTCGACGGGGCCAGCCAGGAAAGCCATTCGCCGTCCGGGCTGATCTGGGCGCTGGCGCGGCTGGGATTGCCGAACAGGGCCTCGCGCGGGATCAGCGGGGCGGAAGTGGCGGGGCTCGTCGCGGTCATGCTGGTGTCCGTTGCCGTGGGCGTTTGTGCGATGGAAGGCACGGCGGCTAGCGCGAGCGCGGCGGTTGCGCAACCGAGGGCGAGGGAGAGCTTCTGACGATCGAACATGGGCACCTCTCTGATAGTGACGAATGAATGCCTTGGTAAATGACGCTTGTCACAGAGTAAAGGGACTTTGACTATCGGGCTCCGCCCTGTCTGCCTAAAGCGCGGGATTGTCATAGCAGTGCCAGGTGAAGATGGCGATTGCGCCGCGGTGCGGCCGCCAGCTTTCGGCGAGCCTTCGCGTGGCCTTCTCGTCCGGGCGTTCTTCCAGTCCCAGGATCTTGCCGATCCCCGCCATCACCGCCAGATCGCCGGCGGGCCAGATGTCCGGGCGCCCTTCCGCGAACAGCAGGTAAATCTCGGCAGACCAGCGCCCGATCCCCTTGATCCGGGTGAGTTGGTCGATCGCTTCCTCGTCATCCGCGGGCAGCGTCTGGAGCTCCAGCTCGCCCGCGCTCACCAGTTCGGATAGGGAGCGGGCATAGCCCTGCTTCTGGCGCGACAGGCCGCATGCGCGCAGCGTATCGAAATCGCGTTCCAGCAGGCAGGCCGGGCCGAAATCCTCGCCCAGTTCGGCCTCCAGCTTGCGCCACACACTATCGGCCGACGCGACGCTGACCTGCTGGCCGATGATCGTGCGAAGCAGCGTCTTGTACCCTGTGGGCCTGATGCGCGGCTCGGGATAGCCCGCGATCTCCAGCGCCCGGGCTAAGCCGGGTTCACGGGCTGCCACCGCATCCAGTCCATCCCTGATCTGCCTTGCACTCAGTCCCATCCAGGCCACCTCTCTTGCAAAGGGGAAACGCAGCTTTTAGCAGCCCCGTCAATGGCGGGGGCCGCGCGCTGCCCCGTGGACATAAAAGGACAGCCGATGCCCAAGCTTACCGTGGTCGACCGCAGTGGAACCGAACGCACGATCGAGGTCGGGAATGGCCTGACCGTGATGGAAGCGATCCGCGACAACGGCTTCGACGAACTGCTGGCGCTGTGCGGCGGGTGCTGTTCCTGCGCGACCTGCCACGTCCATGTCGACCCGGCCTTCGCCGACAAGCTGCCTGCGATGAGCGAGGACGAGGACGATCTGCTCGAAAGCAGCGACAACCGCGACGCAGCATCGCGCCTCTCGTGCCAGATCGAATTTACCGACGATCTCGACGGCCTGAAGGTCCGCATCGCGGAAGAAGACTGAGCCGCAGTCCTTTCGCGGCTTGCCGCGTGCGGCGCGGCGGCGCTAAGCGTTTCGTATGACTGCCACCGCACCGCTTCCGCCTGCCCCGTTGACCAGGGCGCTCGACCTGATCGGCAACACCCCGCTCGTGCGGCTCGAAGGGCCGAGCGCGGCGGCGGGCTGCGATATCTACGGCAAGTGCGAATTCGCCAACCCGGGCGGGTCGGTGAAGGATCGCGCAGCCCTGTGGATCATCCGCGATGCCGAGGCGCGCGGCGTGTTGAAGCCGGGTGGCACGGTGGTGGAAGGCACGGCGGGAAATACCGGGATCGGGATCGCGCTGGTCGCCAATGCGCTGGGCTACAAGACGGTGATCGTCATGCCCGACAACCAGTCGCGCGAGAAGATGGACACGCTGCGCGCGCTGGGCGCCGAACTGGTGCTGGTGCCTCCCACCAAGTTCGCCAATCCGGGGCACTTCGTCCACACTTCGCGCCGCCTCGCCGAAGAGACCGAAGGCGCGGTCTGGGCCAACCAGTTCGACAACATCGCCAACCGCAAGGCGCATATCGACAGCACCGCGCCCGAATTGTGGAGCCAGCTCGATGGCCGGATCGACGGTTTCACCTGCGCGGCGGGCACCGGTGGCACGATTGCCGGGGTGGGGCTGGGCCTTAAGGAAAAGGACGAGAATGTCCGTATTGCGCTGACCGATCCGCACGGCGCCGCGCTTTATAACTACTACGCCCATGGCGAGCTGGAGGCCGAAGGGTCCTCGGTAGCAGAGGGGATCGGGCAGGGCCGGATCACCGCCAATCTCGATGGCGCACCGGTCGATACGCAGTTTCGCATATCAGACAAGGAGGGGCTCCACTGGGTCGCGCGGCTGCTGCGCGAAGAAGGCCTGTGCCTTGGCCTGTCCTCCGGCATCAATGTGGCGGGCGCGGTCGCGCTCGGCGAGCAGCTGGTCGCCGAGGGCCGCGAAGCCCCGCGCGTGGCCACGATCCTGTGCGACAGCGGCTTCCGCTATCTCTCGACGATCTTCAACGCCGACTGGCTGCGCGAGAAGTCGCTGCCGGTGTTCGACTGGCTGGCCGATTGACGCCGTCGCCACGGCGGCTAGATTCCCTGCGCATGGCCCTTTTGCCCGACAATCAACCCAAGGAAGCGCCGGAAAAGCAGAGCGATGCTCTCAATTCCGAGATCGCACAGCGCCTGCGCACGGGGATCGGCGGCATACTGGCTGTCGTCCTGGCGGTAGGTGTCGCACAGGTCCTCATGTCGCGGGCCCTGCAGAACGAGGAAACCGCCGTGCCCGAGGCGGCGCCAACCGTCGAGCCGAGCGCGACGCAGGGCAGCAGCGACCCGCTGAGCGATGCGGGCGTCGTCCCCGATCTTCCCGCGCAGCCCGAAGACGAGCCGATCCCCGAAGGCCCTGTCCTGCCGGAAAAGGGCGAGGGCGCCCCGATTGAATAGGATGCTGCCAGCCGCGGGCCTGGGCGGACTTCTGGCTGCGGGATTGCTGGGGACGATGGTCCTTGCGCCGTCGCAGGGAGAGGAAGCGCCGCAGGACCAGCGCTTCGGCCTGCTGACCTCGCTGCCCATCTACCGCGCGCCGCAGGGGAGCGTGGCCGATGCGCTTTCCGCCCAGGAGGCGGACCGGCACTGGCTGCGCGATGCGATCGAGCGGAGCAACAGCCTGGAGCCGATCGACCTGCTCGATCCTGCAAGCCTTCAGGCGGTCGATACCCTGCTGCTGATCCAGCCGCGCGCGCTCACCCCGGCAGAAAACGTCGCGCTGGACGACTGGGTGCGTTCGGGTGGGCAGGTACTGCTGGTGGCCGATCCCATGCTGATCAGCGAGCCAGGCTTCGCGCTTGGCGATCCGCGAAATCCCCAGGCCATCGCCGTCACCGGGCCGATCCAGGCGCGCTGGGGCCTCACCCTCCAGCCCACGGAACAATCGGGGACGGATGGGGACGGTGCGGAACGCGAGGTCCGGATCGGGGATGAGGCCTTGCCCGTCGTCCTGGGCGGACGCTTTGCGCTGCGGCCTCCGGCGGGCGGAGAACCGGCGGATTGCGGGCTTTTTCACGAAGGGCTGGTGGCGGCTTGCAGCATCGGGGCCGGGCGGGCCGTGGTGCTGGCCGACGCGACCCTGTTCGAACGGTTCGACACGCCTTCGGATGGCACGGCTGCATTCTGGGCTTTGCTGGGGATGATGCGGGACGCCCCGCGCGGCTGAGCCGCGATCCACTGATAATCTTTTTAAATTAATGGATTAGAGGCGTTGCCTTGGCGGCGGCAGTCCGCGCTTGCCTGCTGAATCTCGAGGGATTAGAACGGTAAAGCGCCGAAAAAACGCGAAAGTTAACGGAATCTCCACAGAGATTCCTAAATTTCCCCTTTAATCCCCAATCGTCCCGCGATAAGACGTTAACCGTATCGGACAGGAGTCGGCCCGCGCGTGGGATGCCACGCGACCCGGGGTGCGCAGTGCGCGCCGCGGCACGGGGAGGCTTTGTCCATCGATTGGGGCGCTCACAGGGGAAGAGCACAGCGTGCCGGAGGCGTTTCAGGGATATAGCGGTCAGGCCTTTTCGCTTCGCAGCGAAAAGGGCCGGTTCACGCTGCCTCCCGCCTTCCGCAACGCCGTGAAGCTGTCGACCGAAGATCGCAGGCTGTGCCTCACTCTGCATGACAAGTGGAATTGCCTCGTCGGGTTCGGCACCGAACGGGTCAAGGAATTCGATGCGATCCTCGATCGGGAAGAGGAATCGGCATACAAGTTCGGGCGCGATTTCGATCGCGATACGCGCGCGATGCAGCTCAACAGCTTCGAGACCATGCCGTTCGATGACAGCGGGCGATTCATCATGCCCGAATTCCTGCGTGGGCTGGGCGAGATCGACGATGCCCTGTTCTTCCAGGGCGTGGGGCCTTTCTTCACCGTCTGGAACCCCGCCCGGCTGTACGAGATGGGCCCCGAGATGGCGATGCCCAAGGCCGCCTGCCGCGCGCTTGAGAAGGAAGCGCGCGAGAAGGGCAAGAAGAAGTGAGCGCTTCCGCCCCGTCCCCACATGTCCCCGTCCTGCTCGACGAGGTGATCGCCGCGCTGGAACCTGCGCCGGGCGAGCTTATCGTCGACGGCACCTTCGGCGCAGGGGGGTACACCCGTGCGCTGCTGGATGCGGGCGCGAACGTGCATGCCTTCGACCGCGATCCGACCGCGCTCGACAACGCGCAAGGCTGGCCCGAGCTGACTGAAAATCCGCCGCGCCTCGTCCTCCATCGCCGCCCCTTTGCGGAGATGGCGGATGCGCTGGCCGAGGTGGGCGTAACGCAGGTGCAGGGCATCGTGCTCGACATCGGTGTATCCTCGATGCAGCTCGACCAGGCGGAGCGCGGCTTCTCCTTCGCCGCCGACGGACCGCTCGACATGCGGATGGACCCGGACCTGCCCAGCGCGGCGGAATTCCTCAACTCCGCAGACGAGGCCGAGATTGCCGACGTGATCTACCAGTATGGCGAAGAACGCCAGTCGCGCCGGATTGCGCGGGCCATCGTCGCAGCGCGCCCGCTGGAAACGACCGGGCAGCTCGCCCGCCTCGTGCGCAAGGCGACGGGCTACAAGCCACACGACAAGAAGGACCCCGCCACCCGCACCTTCCAGGCGATCCGCATCCACATCAATGGTGAGCTGGACCAGTTGCGTGAGGCGTTGTTCGCCGCGGAGCGGCTGCTCGCCGAGGGCGGCCGACTGGTGGTCGTCTCGTTCCATTCCCTTGAAGATCGCATCGTGAAGCGTTTCTTGCGCGACGCTTCCGGTCAGGTCGGCGGCGGCTCCCGCCATCTTCCCCTCAGGGAATTGCCGCCGACCACGTTTCACAAACCGTCCCGCGCCGTGCGTGCGGGCGAGGCGGAGCTTGCGCGCAACCCCCGCGCGCGCTCCGCGATCCTCCGCGCAGCCACCCGGACCGGCGAGCCGGCCAGAAAGGAAGTGACCCATGGTTAGAGGCAGTCGTCTGCGGCAGATCGGCTGGGCGATCTCCATCGGGGTCGTCTTTGCCGGCTTCATGCTGCTCACCTTCCGGGTCAACGCGGTGAAGAGCGAGGTCGTGCGTGCAGAACGCCTAATCGTGGACATGGAGCGCGAGAAGCTGGCGCTGGAAACCGAGTTCGAAACGCGCGCCAACCAGCAGCAGCTGGCAGACTGGAACGCGATCGAGTTCGGTTACGCCCCGCCGCGCGCGGACCAGTTCCTGGAAAGCGAGCGTCAGCTGGCGAGCTTCAGTGCGCCGCGTGCGCCCGGATCGCCCGAGCCGATCCGTTTCGCGCGCGAGATGGAAGCGAGCGATTATCCCGCGCTGGTTTCTCCGCTGTCCTCGCATGAGGAAGACGTTGCCGAAAATGGCGACGAGGCCGAAGGCGAGACCGCGCAGCCTCAGTCCGACGCGCATCTGGCGCTGGCGAGACTCGACTGATGGCCAGCATAGCCATCGATTCCATGGTGGCGGCCGGCCCCATGCGGGTGGCCAACAAGCGTCTCGAGTCGCTGGTGACGGCGCGCATGCGTGCGCTTCTTCTCATGCCCGCCTTCGGACTGGTGGCGCTGCTTGCGCTCGCGCGGATCGCATCCTTCGGCCTGCTGGGTGCGCCGGACACGCCCATGTCGATGGAACAGCGTCTGCTGCCGCCACGCGGCGAGATCACGGATCGCAACGGCCTGCCGCTGGCGCGCAACTACGATGCCTTCGCGCTGTGGTACAATCCCAAGGCGATGAAGGACGGCGGCAGCCCGCTGGTCCGCTCTCCCGAAGAGGTCGCGGCGGCGCTGGCTGAAGTCTTCCCCGACATCGACCGCAAGGATGTCGCCGCCCGGCTGGCGAGTGGCAAGGCGCAGTATCTGCGACGCCGTCTGCTGCCCGAAGAGGCAAACCGCGTGTTCGACATTGGCGAGCCCGCGCTGGAGCTGCCTGCCGAGAAAGACCGCTTTTACCCGCAGGGTTCGATGGCGGCGCATGTCCTCGGCTACGTCAAGGATGGCAAGGGCCAGCTCGGCATGGAATCGGTGCTCGACAAGGAGCTGACCGATGCTGCCTCGCGCGGCGAACCCACCGCCATCGCGCTGGACCTGCGGGTGCAGGGCGCGCTGGAGGACGAACTGCGCAAGGGCATGCTGTCGGTCAATGCACGTGGTGCGGCAGGCGTGGTGCTGGATGTCGACACAGGCGAAGTGGTCGCGCTGGCATCGCTGCCCGCGTTCGATCCCAATGATGTCAAGGCGACCGATCTGGTCGGCACCGCCGAGCAGAAGCGGCGCGACGAACCGTCCAATTCCTACAACAGCGTCACCTATCAGGTGTACGAACTGGGATCGACCTTCAAGCCGCTCACCGTCGCGGCGGCGATCGATGCGGGCATCGTGCGCGATCTCGGGCTGCGCTACGATGCAAAGCCGGTGAAAGTCGCGGGGCGCACCCTTTCGGACAGCCACTCGCTCGGAGATACGCTCAATGTGCCCGAAGCGCTGATTCACTCCTCCAACACCGTGACCGCACGTATTGCCGACAAGCTGGGCGGCGATGCGTTGCGCGACACAATGCGCGATCTCGGTCTGGCGGAGCGGCCCTATATCGAACTGCCCGCACGCGGCGCGCCGATCTGGCCGGGAGAAAAGTGGTCGCGGATCACCACCATGACGGTCGCCTATGGTCACGGCATCTCGGTCACTCCGCTGCATCTCGCATCCGCCTACGCCGCCATGGTCAATGGCGGCATCTGGCGGCCCGCCACGCTGACGAAGGTGGAACCGGGTGCCGAGGTGAAGGGCCGCCGGGTGTTCAAGGAAGATACCAGCGCGCGCATGCGACAGCTTCTGCGGATGATCACGGTGTACGGCACCGGCAAGAGCGCCAATGCGCCCGGCTATCGCGTCGGCGGCAAGACCGGCTCCGCCGAAAAGCCATCGAAAGGTGGCTATCGTGAGAAGTTGCTCGTCTCCACCTTCGCCGCCGCCTTTCCAATGGATGATCCGCGCTATGTCGTGGTCGCCATGCTGGACGAGCCCAAGGGTACGACCGCCAGTTCCTTCCAGCGCACCGCCGCTTGGAACGCTGCGCCCATCGTCGGCAAGCTGATCCCGCGCATCGGCCCGCTGCTCGACGTGCGCCCGGACCTGAGCCGCGATATCGACATTTCGGACCTTCGCCCGCTGATCCGGAGCGACATCGAATGAGGCTGAATTCCCTTCTCGATGCCGCAGGACGGCCCGAGCGCGATGAGAACGGCGCCGTGGTGACGGGCTTTGCGATCGATCACCGCAAGGTTGCGCCGGGGACCATCTTCGGCGCGTTCCAGGGAGCGCTCGTCAACGGAGAGGACTTCATCGAGGCGGCCATTGCTGCGGGTGCCATAGCTGTTGTCGCGCGACCTGGTGCCAGGGTCGAGGGCGCCTTGCACATCGCGGATGAAGAGCCGCGCCGCGCCTTTGCCCAGATCGCCTCGCGCTTCTTCACGCCGACGCCCGAAACAATCGTTGCGGTGACGGGCACCAACGGCAAGACCTCCACGGCCGAGATGACCCGCCAGATCTGGCGCATGCTGGGCGAGCGTGCGGCCAGCATCGGCACGCTGGGCGTAACCACACCCGACGAGAGCGTTTCGACGGGCCTGACCACGCCCGATATCGTTACCTTCCACGCCAACCTCGCCGGTCTGGCGCGCGAAGGCGTGACGCATGTCGCATTCGAAGCTTCGAGCCACGGGCTGGACCAGTATCGCAATGCGGGCGCACGGGTGATCGCCGGGGCCTTCACCAATTTCAGCCGCGACCACCTCGACTATCACGAGAGCATGGAGGCCTATTTCGAGGCCAAGATGCGCCTGTTCGACGAGATCGTCGACGATAACGGCACGGCGGTGATCTGGTCCGACGGCAGCGAGTGGGCGGCCAAGGCCCGGGCGCGCGCCGAAGCGCGCGGCCTCACCATCTTCACGGTCGGCCCCGAAGGCGACGATCTGAAGCTTGTCGCGCAGGAGCCCACACAGCTTGGCCAGGGGCTGGAAATCGCGCGCGATGGCGAACGGCGAACCATCCGCCTGCCGCTGATCGGCGCCTACCAGGCATCCAACGCGCTCACCGCGGCGGCGCTCGCGATTGCGACCGGAGCGGACGAAGCGCGGGTGTGGGATGCGGTGGGGCGTCTGCAGCCGGTTCGCGGCCGTCTGGAGCGCGCGGTCATCACGCCCGCAGGTGCGCCGGTCTATGTCGACTACGCGCATACTCCCGACGCGCTGGTGGCCGCGATTGCCGCTCTGCGTCCGCATGTCGAGGCGTCGGACGGGCGGCTGATCGTGGTGTTCGGTGCAGGCGGGGATCGCGACACCGGCAAGCGTGCCGCGATGGGCAAGGTCGCCAGCGAGGCGGCGGATCTGGTCGTGGTGACGGACGACAATCCGCGCGGCGAGGACCCGGCGGCCATCCGTGCCGCCATCCTATCGGGGATAGAGGGCGAGGCGCTGGAAATCGGCGACCGGCGCGAAGGTATTGCAACGGCCATCGGCCAGGCCGGGGGCGGCGACATCGTGCTCGTCGCGGGCAAGGGCCACGAACAGGGCCAGATTATCGGTTCAGGAGAGAGCATGCGGGTACACCCCTTCGACGATGTGACCGTGGCGCGAGAATGCGCCGCGGCGGTGGCGGGCGCATGAGCATGAACGCCCATGCCTTTGCCGATCCGCGCGTTCGCGCGTGGCCGACCGCCCGGCGCGACCGGCTGCAGCTTGCCCTGTGGAGCGCGCAGGAAATTGCCGAGGCAACCGGCGGTGTCGCCTCGGGCGAGTTCCAGTGCGCCGGGGTCGAGATGGACAGCCGGGACGTGCGCCCGGGCGATCTCTTCATCGCGCTGAAGGGCGAGGAGATGGACGGCCACCGTTTCATCGACAATGCCTTCGCCGCCGGCGCCGCTGCCGCCATCGTGGACCGTCCGATCGACTGGCCGCATGTGCTGGTGGAGGATACCACCGCTGCGCTTCACGCACTTGCTGCTGCCGCCCGCGTGCGCGCCGATGCGAAGCGGATCGGCGTGACGGGATCTGTCGGCAAGACCGGGGTGAAGGAAGCGATCTTTGCCGCGCTCGACCGGTCGAGCAGGGGCCAGGCGCACCGTTCGGTCCGCAGCTATAACAATCATGTCGGAGTTCCGCTGAGCCTCGCGCGAATGGGCGCCCGGGCGAAGTATGGCGTGTTCGAGATGGGCATGAACCACGCGGGCGAAATCGCTCCGCTGGCCGATCATGTCCGCCCCGATGTCGCGGTCATCACAACCATCGCGCCCGCGCATATCGAGAACCTCGGCACCATGGAGGCCATCGCGGATGAGAAGGCCGAGATATTCAAGGGCCTGAAGCCCGGCGGCGCCGCGATCATCCCTGCCGATAGCGAGCATTTCGAGCGTCTTCGCAAACATGCGGAGGCCGCCGGTGCGGAAGTGTTTTCCTTCGGGCGTGCCGATCATGCCCGCGTGCGCCTGCTCGATGCGATCCCCGCTGCCAATGGCGGTGCCTCGCTCGTCACCGCGCAGATCGACGATACGCGGCTGTGCTATTCGGTTGCGGAGCCCGGCGAACACTGGATTGCCAATTCGCTCGCGGTGATGGCCACCATCTACGCGCTGGGCGCCGATCTGGGCGCGGCAGGCATTGCGCTGGGTGAGATGGGCGGCCTCAAGGGGCGCGGCGCGCGTCATTCGATCCTGGCAGCCGGTGGCCGGGCGACGCTGATCGACGAAAGCTACAACGCCAACCCCGCCTCCATGCGCGCCACGCTGGCGCAGCTTGGCCAGACGCCTGCCCATCGCCGGGTGGCCGTGCTGGGCGCCATGCGCGAGCTGGGCGAGTTCGGGCCCGCCTTCCACGTACAGCTGGCCGAGCCGCTCGCCCAGGCGGACGTCGATTTCGCGGTGCTGGTGGGTGAGGAAATGGGCCCGCTGGTAACCCGGTTGGGGAACGCTGGCGGCAACATACTTGGCAAGCCGATTGCCTTCGCCCATTGCGCAGGGCCTGCCGAAGCGATTGCCGCGCTTGAGGAATTCGGCCTGGTCGCCAGCGATGCGATCCTTGTCAAAGGGTCCAACGCGGTGGGGCTTGGCCGCCTTGTCGATCACTTCGTCAGCCGGGGCTAACCAAGGGATCGGGAACGGCGAACAATGTTTTATCTTCTAGCGGAAATGTTTGAATTCGAAGGGATTTTCAATCTCTTTCGCTATCAGACCTTTCGCGCGGGCGCCGCGATCCTGACCGCTCTTTTCATCGGCCTGCTGATCGGGCCGAGGCTGATTTCCCTGCTGCGGGTGCGGCAGGGCAAGGGTCAGCCGATCCGTGAGGACGGGCCGCAGACCCATCTCGCCAAGGTGGGCACGCCGACGATGGGCGGCCTGATGATCCTGATCGCGCTCGTCATCAGCCTGCTTTTGTGGATGGACCTCTCCAGCCCCTTCGTCTGGGCCTGTCTTGCCGTGACCATCGGGTTCGGCGCGATCGGCTTCATGGACGATTACGACAAGGTCACGAAGAACAGCCACAAGGGCGTGTCGGGCAAGGTCCGCCTGCTGATGGAATTCGTGGTCGCAGGGATCGCGGCCTATATCATCGTCAGCCAGATCAACACCTGGCTCTACGTGCCCTTCGTGTCCAACCAGGCAATCCCGCTGGGGCCGTTCTACTACGTCTTCGCGGCCATCGTGATCGTGGGTGCGGGCAATGCCGTGAACCTGACCGACGGGCTGGACGGCCTGGCGATCATGCCGGTCATCATCGCGGCGGGCACCTTCGCGCTGATCGCCTATCTCGCGGGGCGCGCCGACTTCTCCGAATATCTGGGCATTCCCTATGTGGAGGGCGCGGGCGAGCTGGCGATTTTCTGCGCCTGCATCATGGGGGCGGGGCTCGCCTTCCTGTGGTTCAACGCGCCGCCTGCCAATGTCTTCATGGGTGATACCGGCTCGCTGGCACTGGGCGGGGCGCTGGGTGCGATCGCCGTCGCCAGCCACCACGAAATCGTACTCGCCATCGTGGGCGGGCTGTTCGTGTTCGAGGCGCTTTCGGTCATCATCCAGGTCTTCTGGTTCAAGCGCACGGGCAAGCGCATCTTCCGCATGGCGCCTGTGCACCACCATTTCGAACAGCTCGGCTGGAGCGAGACGAAGGTTGTGATCCGCTTCTGGATCATCGCCATCGTGCTCGCCATCATCGGGCTGAGCACGCTGAAGCTGCGGTGATCACGAGCCCCGCCTGGAAGGGCCGCAAATATGCGGTCCTCGGTCTTGCGAGGTCTGGGCGGGCCACGGTGGTGGCGCTGCTGGCCGCGGGCGCGCAGGTGACCGCGTGGGACGAGAAGAGCGAAGCGCGGGCGCCTTTCGAGGGGCGCTGCGACCTGCGCGATCCGCTGGAGATGGACCTGACGGGGTTCGACGGCGTGGTGGTATCGCCCGGCGTTCCGCTCAACACGCATCCGATCAAGCCGCATGCCGACAGGTTTGGCGTGCCGGTGATCGGCGATGTCGAGCTGTTCGCGCAGGCCCGCGAGCACCTGCCGCCGCACAAGGTTGTCGGCATCACCGGCACCAACGGCAAGAGCACCACCACCGCGCTGGTGCATCATATCCTGAAGAGCGCAGGCGTGCCGACCACGATGGGCGGCAATATCGGCCTCCCGATTCTCGAACAGGAGCCTTTGCCAGAAGGTGGGGTCTATGTGCTGGAGCTGTCGAGCTATCAGATCGATCTGACGTACTCGCTCGATTGCGAGGTTGCGGTATTGCTCAACATTACCCCCGATCATCTGGACCGCTACGAGAGCTTCGAGGCTTATGCGGCGAGCAAGTCGCGCTTGCTTGCGATGCAGACGCGCGGTCAGAATTCCATCGCCCGGTACACGGATGCGCGCCTGTTGGGTCAATTCGCGGAAGGCACGGTTGCGAGCATTCTCGAGGATGTTCTCGAAAACAGGGGGTTCAAGCCGAGCGATCAGAGCGGCTGGCCCTCGCTTCAGGGGCCGCACAACCGCGAGAATGCTGCAGCTGCCATTGAGGCGTGCGACATTCTGAGGCTTTCCGAGGGCCAGATAAGAGGGGGCTTGCGCACCTTCCCCGGCCTCCCACACCGGATGGAACGCGTCGGCGAACGCGCAGGCGTGCTCTACGTCAACGACAGCAAGGCAACCAACACCGCCGCCGCCGCGCCCGCACTCGCTGCGTTCGACAAGATCCACTGGATAGTCGGTGGCCGCGCGAAGGAGCCCGGCTTGGGCGAGTGCGAGCCGCACATGCACCGCGTCACCGCCGCCTACACCATCGGCGAGGCGGGCGATGCCTTTGCCGATGCGCTGACCCCGCATTGCGCGGTCAGCCGTTGTGGCACGCTGGAAAAGGCGGTCGAGCTGGCCTCGCAGGTCGCGCGCAGCGGCGAGACGGTCCTCCTCAGCCCGGCCTGCGCCAGTTTCGACCAGTTCCGCGATTTCGAGGAGCGCGGCGACAGGTTCCGCACGCTCGTGCGCGCGCTTGGAGATACGGGGGGCATGCCATGAATATTGCACCGGCGACCGCCATTGCTTCCGAACTGCCGGGGCGCGGCAGCCAGAAGATGACGTTCCGCGCGCGGCTGAAGATCTGGTGGCGCGAGCTGGACCACGTTCTGCTGGGCCTGATCGTGCTGCTGATGGCGGTGGGCTGCGCGGCGATTGCTGCGGCATCGCCTGCGGGCGCGAACCGCCTGTCGAGCGATACCGTGACGCTCGATCCGCTGTTCTTCCTGTGGGCGCACCTGCGCTGGCTGGCGCTTGGCATCACCGTGATGCTCGGCCTGTCGATGCTCAACCGGGAGACCGCACGCCGCTTCGCCATCCTGCTTTCGCTGGCCATGGTCGGCGCGCTGCTGCTGGTGCCCTTCATCGGCAGTGAGGTGAACGGCGCGCGCCGCTGGCTCGATGTCGGCTTCACCTTCCAGCCGTCCGAATTCCTCAAACCCGGCTTCGCGGTGACGCTCGCGTGGATCATGAGCTGGCGGCTGAAGGACCCGCAGATGCCGGTCTTCGGCCTCGTCACCGGGGCGCTGGGTCTCGTCATCGTTCTGCTGATGGTGCAGCCCAATCTGGGTGCGGCGATCCTGTTCAGCGGCGTGTGGTTCGTGCTCGTCGTGCTGGGCGGGGTGTCCTTCCGTAATATCGCCGGGCTGATCGCGGGCGGTTTCCTCGGCCTCAGCCTGGCCTATGCCTTTTACGACAACGCCCGCCACCGGATCGATTCCTGGCTTTCGGGCGGGACCGATTTCGACCAGGTCGATCTTGCGCAGCGCACGCTGCTGGCGGGCGGATGGGACGGTGTCGGCTTCTGGGTCGGCACGCAGAAGATGCGCCTGCCCGAAGCGCAGACGGACTACATCTTCTCCGTCGTGGGCGAGGAATTCGGCCTGCTTGCCTGTGGCGGGATCGTGCTGCTGTTCCTCGCCATGGTGTGGCGCGTGCTCAGCCGGGTGTCGAGCGAGGAGAATTTCTTCGCGCTGCTCGCCGCCGCCGGGCTGACCGCCCAGATCGGCGGGCAGGCCTTCATCAATATTCTCGTCAACCTGTCGCTTTTCCCGTCGAAAGGCATGACGCTGCCGCTGGTCAGCTATGGCGGCTCGTCCACGATCGCGGTATGCCTGTCCCTCGGCCTGCTGCTTGCGCTGACGCGCCGGAACCCGTTCCTTACGCGGGAGACCGCAGGCCTTCGCAAAACCCTGTTCGAGAAGGACAGGGGGCTCTTCGGCAAAGAGAGGGACAGATGAGCGGCGCCAATAGACATTACGTGCTGGCCGCGGGCGGCACCGGGGGGCACATGCTGCCCGCCTTCGCGCTGGCAAACGAGCTGGAACGGCGCGGGCATCATGTCGCGCTGATTACCGACGAGCGGGGGGCGAACATCCCCGGCAAGCCCGATTTTCTTCCCGCCCACATCATGCCGGTGGGGCGCTTCGGCAAGAACCCGGTCCGCTGGCTGGGCGGCGCGGCCAAGGTGATGGAGGGGCGCAAGATGGCGCTCCGCCTGTTCGAGAATTTCGAACCCAGCGCGGTCGTGGGCTTCGGCGGCTATCCCACGCTGCCCGCGCTGCTTGCCGCGCGCAGCGCCAAGGTGCCCAGCGTCATTCACGAACAGAACGCGGTGCTGGGGCGGGTGAACCGCCTGCTCGCCCCGCGCGTGAATGCCATCGGGACGGCCTATCCGCAGGTCGCGCGGATGAAGGCCAAGTGGCTCGACAAGACCTACCTCGTCGGCAATCCGGTGCGTGCCGAAGTGCTCGCGCTGCGGGACGAACCCTTCCCGACGTTCAGCGAGGACAGCCTGCTTAAGGTGCTCGTCACCGGCGGCAGCCAGGGCGCGAGCATTCTGGCGCAGGTCGTGCCCGACGGGCTTGCCATGCTGCCGCCCGCGCTGCGCCAGCGCCTGCAGGTGACGCAGCAGTGCCGCCCAGAGGATGTCGGCGCGGTGCGAGAGCGCTATCGCAATCACGACATTCCCGCCGAACTGGCGACCTATTTCGAAAACATGGCGGAGCGACTGGCCGACACGCACCTGTTCATCGGGCGCGCGGGTGCCTCCACCATTGCGGAACTGACCGCCGTGGGCCGTCCTGCCATTCTGGTCCCGCTGCCCATCGCCACCGACGACCACCAGGCCGCCAACACGCGCGAGGTCGTGGAGGCGGGCGGCGCGCGGATGATCCGGCAGAGCTCTTTCACGCCCAAGGAACTGGCACGCCAGATCCAGGTGCTCAGCCAGCGTTCGGGCACGCTCGGCAATGCGGCGCACAAGGCAT
Organism: Citromicrobium sp. UBA3494; assembly: GCA_002377695.1. Taxonomy (GTDB): domain Bacteria; phylum Pseudomonadota; class Alphaproteobacteria; order Sphingomonadales; family Sphingomonadaceae; genus Alteriqipengyuania. The sequence continues at coordinate 216,720 of DFQH01000007.1, forward strand.
GGAATTGCGGGCGCCCGGATGCGGTGAAGGACCTTGCCGATCTGGTCGAAAGCTTCGGCGGGGCGGAGATGATGGACGTTATCCGCGTGGGCAAGAACAACGCACGCGGTGCCTCCCAGGGCGTTGCCGTGGGGCAGGGCGCGGCGCGCGACGCGGCGGAGGAGCGGGTCTCTTGAAGGGCGTCGCAACCGATATCGGGATCATCCACTTCGTCGGCATCGGCGGGATCGGCATGTCCGGGATTGCCGAGGTGATGCACAATCTCGGCTATAGCGTGCAGGGCTCCGACATTGCCGAAAGCCCCACGGTGGAGCGGTTGAAGAAGCGCGGCATCGACATTCATATCGGCCATGCGCGCGAGAACGTGGATGGTGTCGCGGTTGTCGTGACGTCCAGCGCGGTCAAGCGGACCAACCCGGAAGTCGAATTCGCTCTCGAAAACCGCATCCCCGTCGTGCGCCGCGCGGAAATGCTCGCCGAGCTGATGCGGCTGAAAAGCACCATCGCCATCGCGGGCACGCACGGCAAGACGACCACCACCAGCATGATCGCCGGGCTGCTGGACTGCGGCGAGATCGATCCCACGGTCATCAATGGCGGGATCATCGAACAGTTCGGATCGAACGCGCGCCTGGGCGACAGCGACTGGATGGTGGTGGAAGCGGACGAGAGCGACGGCAGCTTCCTGCGGCTCGACGGGACCATTGCGGTGGTCACGAATATCGATCCCGAACATCTCGAACATTACGGCGATTTCGACGGGGTGAAACGCGCGTTCGTGGAGTTCATCCACAACGTGCCCTTCTATGGCGCGGCGATTTTGTGCGTCGATCACCCCGAAGTGCAGGCGGTGATAGGGCAGGTGCGCGACCGGCGCGTCATCACCTACGGCTTCTCGCTCCAGTCCGATATCTGCGCGGTCAACGTCACGCCCGAGGCGGGCGGCAACCGCTTCGATGTGATGGTTCGCCAGCGCGGTCAGGAAGATCGCCGGATCGAGAACGTGTTCCTGCCCATGCCCGGCAGGCACAACGTGCAGAACGCGCTCGCCGCGATTGCCGTCAGCCTGGAGATGAACTGCTCGGACGAGACGATCCGCGAAGGTTTCGCCCGTTTCGGCGGCGTGCGTCGGCGCTTCACCAAGGTCGGTACGGTGAATGTCGAAGGCGGTCATGCGACCGTGATCGACGACTACGCGCACCACCCGGTGGAAATCCGCGCGGTGCTGGCCGCCGCGCGCGAAAGCGCCGACGCCGATGCGAACGCGGGCCGCGTGATCGCGGTGATGCAGCCGCACCGCTATTCGCGCCTGGGCGAGCTGATGGCCGATTTCCAGGGCTGCTTCAACGAGGCGGATCAGGTCTATGTCGCGCCGGTCTACGCCGCGGGCGAAGACCCGGTCGAAGGCGTGGATGCCGAAGCGCTGGTCGCGGGGATCAAGTCGCTCGGCCACCGTCACGCGCAGACGATCGAGGATCGCGATCAGCTGGTGCGCACGCTCGCTCCCGAACTCGCGCCGGGCGATCTGGTGCTGTGCCTGGGCGCGGGCGACATCACCAAGTGGGCGGCCAGGCTGCCCGACGAATTGCAGGCCGCGCGCGAGCAGGTGAACGCATGAGCGAGGCACTGGCTCTCCCCCCGGAAAGGCTGCCGGATGTGCGCGGCAAGCTGACGCAGGATGCTCCGCTGGCCAAGCTCGTCTGGTTCAAGGCGGGCGGTGCGGCGGACTGGCTGTTCGAACCCGCCGATGTGGACGACTTGCGTGCGTTCATGCGCGATCTCGACCCGTCCGTTCCGATCATGCCGCTGGGCCTCGGCTCCAACCTGATCGTGCGCGATGGCGGCGTGCCGGGGGTGACCATTCGCCTCGGCAAATCTTTCGCCAAGATCGAGGCAGAAGACGACTACACCTTGCGTTGTGGTGCTGGCGCGCACGGCGTGCTGATCGCCTCTACCGCGCGCGACAACGGCATTGCCGGGCTGGAATTCCTGCGCGGCATTCCCGGCACGCTGGGCGGCTTCGTGCGCATGAATGGCGGCGCCTACGGGCGCGAGACGGCGGATGTGCTGGTGGATTGCGACGTGGTGCTGCGCGACGGATCACTCAAGACGCTGCCGGTCGCAGACCTCGGCTACACCTACCGCCACTCCGAACTGCCCGAAGGCGCGGTAGTGGTCGGGGCGCGACTGAAAGGCGAGCCCGGCGACCCCGCCGAAATCGGTGCGGAGATGGAGCGGATCGCGCAGGCGCGCGAGGATTCTCAGCCCGTGCGCACCAAGACCGGCGGGTCCACCTTCAAGAACCCTCCGGGCGAGAAGGCATGGCAGCTGGTCGACGCGGCAGGCTGCCGCGGAATGATGCGTGGGCACGCGCAAGTCTCCGAGAAACACACCAACTTCCTCATCAACACCGGCGATGCGACCAGCGAGGATATCGAGCAGTTGGGCGAAAATGTCCGCGCGAAGGTGCGGGAAAATTCGGGCGTCGAGCTCGAATGGGAAATCCAGCGGGTAGGGCGCAAATGATCCTCTCCAAGAAACTCCACGTCGCGGTCCTGATGGGCGGTTGGGCGAATGAACGCCCCGTCTCGCTGATGAGCGGGGAGGGCGTTGCCAAGGCGCTCGAGTCGCGCGGGCATCAAGTCACGCGGATCGATATGGACCGGCAGGTCGCTGCGCGGATCGCCGAGGCGAAGCCGGACATCGTATTCAACGCGCTCCACGGCGTGCCGGGTGAGGATGGCACGGTGCAGGGCATGCTCGATCTGATGGGCGTGCCCTATACGCATAGCGGGCTCGCGACCTCGGTGATCGCCATCGACAAGGAATTGACCAAGCAGGCGCTGGTGCCGCGCGGTATCCCGATGCCGGGTGGGCGGATCGTGAAGTCCGAAGACCTTTACTCGAGCGACCCGTTGCCGCGCCCCTATGTGCTCAAACCCGTGAACGAAGGATCGTCCGTGGGTGTCGCCATCGTCACCGACCAGAGCAACTACGGCAACCCTATCGGGCGCGATGCCAAGGGCCCGTGGCAGGAATTCCCGGAACTTCTGGCCGAACCCTATATCCGAGGGCGCGAGCTGACCACGGCGGTGGTTGGCGGGAAGGCGCTGGGCGTCACCGAACTGATCGTGGAGAGCGGGTTCTACGATTTCGAAAACAAGTATACCGACGGTCGCACGCGCCATGTCTGCCCCGCCGAAATTCCGCAGGAAATCGCCGATGCGTGCAAGAAATTCGCGCTGGAAGCGCATCGCATCCTGGGCTGCAAGGGCACCAGCCGCACCGATTTCCGCTGGGATGACGAACAGGGCATCGACGGGCTGTTCGTGCTGGAAACCAACACCCAGCCCGGCATGACCCCGCTCAGCCTGGTGCCCGAACAGGCGAAGCATGTGGGCATGAGCTACGAGGATCTGGTCGAGACGATCATTGCAGATGCGCTCGGCATCGAGGGAGGAGACGATGGCGCGCAAGGTCAAGCGTAAGGCGCAAGGGGTCCGTCGCGCGGCCAATTCGCGCAGCCGTGCCTCGAAGGCGCGCGCCGCGCAGCGGCAGAGCAAGGGCGTGGTGAACACCGCGCTTTCCGCGCTGCCGATCAGCCAGAAGCAGTTGCAGGGCGGCTTCCTGGCCCTGATCCTCGCGGGGGCGGCCGCGCTGGCCTGGTGGGTGGCAAGCGCGGCGGGCGTACCCGCGCTGCTGCATCAGCAGCTGGCTGCAACGGCGGGCTCCGCCGGTTTCCAGATGCGCACCATCGACCTGACCGGGGTCGAACGGATGAACCGGCTCAAGATCTACGAGGAAGTCATGGAGTATCGCGGCACGCCGATGCCGCTGCTCGACCTCGCGGCCATTCGCGCGGACCTGAACCGGATGCCATGGGTGGCGGAAGCGCGCGTGTCCCGCCAGCTGCCGGACAAGCTGGTGATCGATATCGAGGAACGCACGCCCCATGCCGTGCTGGTGAAGCCGGATCGGCTGGTCCTGATCGATCGCAACGGCATCGAACTCGATCCGATCGCGGAAGACGATGCCCAGGGCATGTTGCGCATTTCCGGCGCGGGGGCAGCGGATTCGATCGACTCGCTCGACCGCGTGCTCGCCGCCGCGCCCGCGCTGCAGCCGCAGATCAAGAGCGCGCACCGGATTGGCGAACGGCGCTGGAACATCGTGTTCAAGACCGGCCAGATCCTTGCGCTGCCGCAGGGCGAGGAAGAGGCGTCCGAAGCCTTCATCGACTTCGCGCGGATGGACGGGCTCTATCGCCTGCTCGGCGGCAAGGCGACGGTGATCGATCTGCGCGTGCCCGACCGTTACGTGCTGCGCGAACCGGGCAGGGCGAACCGCTTCGTAGGCAATCAGGAAAGTTCGGAATAATGGGGGCGGCACGCATCTCGCGCGTCTTCGGCGCGGTCAATCTTGGGTCCTTCCGGGTTTCGGCCATGATCATGGGCCTCACGGAAGGGGGCGAGCTTATCGTGCTCGGTTCCTCCCACCGCGCCAGTGCGGGGCTGCGTCGTGGCTACGTCACCGACAGCCAGGCCGCCACCCATGCGATCCGCGAGGCGATCGAGCGGGCGGAGAAGGATGCGGGCACCGGCATCGAGAGCGTGTGGGTCGGATGCGCGGGGGCAGGGCTTGCCAGCCGCATCTCGCGCGTCGAAATCCCGATCAACGGTCGGCGGATCGAAGAGGAAGACGTCGATCACCTGCTGGTGACCGCGCGCGATACGCTCGATTCCGACGGCCGCATGGTGCTGCATGCGCAGCCCGCGCATTATTCGGTCGACGGGCCGCATGGGGTGGCCAACCCGGTGGGCCTCTATGCCGAGCAGCTGGGCGTCGACGTGCACGTTCTGCTCGCCGATGGCGCGCCGATCCGCAACATCATCACCGCCGTCCAGAGCGCGCATCTGACGGTGGAAGGCGTGGTTGCCGCGCCGATCGCCTCGGCCCAGGCGGCGCTGACGCCCGAGGAACGCGAGCTGGGCACCGCGCTGATCGAGATCGGCGGCGATGTGACCAACGTTGCGGTGCTGCGCAATGGCATGGTCCAGGCGATGCGCGCGATTCCGCTTGGGTCGGGCGACATCACCGATGCCATCGCCAGCACCTTCGGCATTCGTCGCCAGCACGCCCAGCGGCTCAAGTGCGTCTCAGGCTCGGCGCTGGCCAGCCCGTCGGACCACCGCGAGCAGGTGCCGGTCGATCCGGACGGCGATCCGCGCGCCGGATCGATCAATCGGGCCGATCTTGTGGCGGTCGTGACCGAACAGCTGGGTCGCCTCACCAACGAGGTCGGTCGTTCGCTCAAGGCGATGGATTTCTCCGGCGCTAAGGGTGGCCCCGCAGTGCTGACCGGCGGCGGCGCGGAACTGGCGGGCAGCGCGGAATTCGTGCAGAACGCTCTCGGTCGGCCGGTGCGGATCGGCAAGCCGCAACCATTGCGCGGGCTGCCTCCGGCCCATGCCACGCCCGGTTTCTCGACGCTGGTGGGGCTGTGCCTCTACGCCGCGAAAGATCCGGTCGACATTCGTACCGTAAAGGCGAAGTATCAGTCGCAGACCCGGCTGAGCGGCCTGGGCCTCGTCAACCGGGTATGGCGCGCGGGCCGAGAGTATTTCTGAGCCCATGCAACGCCCGGCGCTGCGGCGAGTTATGTGGAAAAGGGCGCGCTCTTCGATTAAACAAGGGTGCCTTTTCTGCCACACTGATTGCTTGAGAAATCGGTGCTGAACCGATTTCACGGAGTGAAGAGTTTATGAGTATCAACATCGGCCCCGATCCTTCCGACGAACTGCGCCCCCGTATTACGGTAATCGGGGTCGGCGGTGCTGGCGGGAATGCCATCGCCAACATGATGGAAGCCAATATCGAGGGCGTCGATTTTATCGTCGCCAACACCGATGCGCAGTCGCTCAGCACTTCGCCTGCGGAAAACCGCATCCAGCTCGGCCCGGAAAGCACCGGCGGGCTGGGCGCCGGCGCGCGGCCCGAATTGGGCAAGGCTGCGGCCGAGGAAACGGTCGAGGCGATCGAGGAAGCGCTCGAAGGCGTGAACATGTGCTTCATCGCCGCCGGGATGGGCGGCGGCACCGGCACCGGCGCCGCGCCCGTGATTGCGGAAGCGGCGCGGCGCAAGGGCGTGCTGACCGTGGGTGTCGTGACCAAGCCGTTCCTGTTCGAAGGCACGCGCCGCATGCGTGCGGCCGAAGCCGGGATCGAGGAACTGCACCAGCATGTCGACACGCTGATCGTCATTCCCAACCAGAACCTGTTCCTGATCGCCAACCGCGACACGACCTTCAAGGAAGCCTTCCGCCTGGCGGATGAGGTGCTGCAGCAGGGCGTGCGTTCGATCACCGACCTCATGACCATGCCGGGCCTCATCAACCTGGACTTTGCCGACGTGAAGTCCGTGATGGAGGAAATGGGCAAGGCCATGATGGGCACCGGCGAGGCCGAGGGCGAAAGCCGCGCCCGCGAGGCCGCCGAACAGGCGATCGCCAACCCGCTGCTCGAAGGGGTGTCGATGGCGGGGGCCAAGGGCGTCATCATCTCGATCATCGGTGGCGAGGACATGAAGCTGGTCGAGGTGGACGAAGCCGCGACCCATATCCGCGAACTGGTGGACGAGAACGCGAACATCATCTGGGGCTCTGCCTTCAACCCGAACCTCGAAGGCAAGATCCGTGTTTCGGTCGTCGCCACCGGGATCGACGGGAATGCGGACGCGCCGGGCGCGATACCGCGCGCGAAGCCTGCCTCTGCGCCCGAGCCTCGGGAAGAGCCGAAGCGCCAGCCGCTCGGCTTCTCCCGCCCCGACGAGGACCAGGGCGAGCAGGCCGAGACTTCCGGCTCCCTGCGCGACATGCCCACCGTTCCGCGCTCCTTCGACGACGAGGCTGCGGAGGGCACGGGCCAGAACATGGCGTATGGCGAGGACGAGGAAGACGGCGAAGATGTCGACGACATCGTCGATCCGCTGGCGGGTCTTCGCAATCCCGAAGAGGATGACGGGGCCGAAGCCGCCCCACCACGCGCGCCCGAGGGCCGCTCCGAGGGTCCGTTCTCGCGGCCCCAGGCCGACAGGGGCGAGACCGAAGGTGTGCCGCAGAGCGAATGGGACGGGTCGGACGATGACGACACGCTCGACCTGGGCTCCGTGCCCGAGGCGCAGGGTGACGATGGGGAGGACGAACTGCTTCTCGGCGATGAAGCGCCCCGTTCCGCCCCCGGGCCCGCACCGCAGGAACCAGAGGAGCAGTCGGCGCCGCAGTCGGGTCGTCGCCGCGGTCTCGTCTCCGGTGCGGAGGGCGGGGGCAAGAAGCCTGCGCCGCCTCTTCCGCAGGGCGGTGGCACGCTGTTCGAAAGGATGGCGAAACTGTCCCGCAGTGGTGCGCCCGATGACGAGGACGATGATGACGACGACGATGGTTCCTCGTTGAATATCCCGCGTTTCCTGGGGCGGCAGAACAACCAGTAAGCGGGACGAACGCCTGAACGAGCCATCACAGGGGCTGTTCAGGCGCCAACCGTCACATTAAAACCGGCATGATGATGGGTCGGTCAAAGTTTCGCAGTCTGGCGCTTCCGGCGCTGCTCGCAGGGTCGATGGGCGTGGGGATGCCGGCGCTCGGGCAATCGGGCGAGACGGTATCGCGCGCGGTCGTCCAGCCGCTGCCGCCGGCGGCGGCGGACGATCTCAATGGTGCCCTGTTGCGCCTTGCGCGGGACCGGCGCGATGTCGATGCGCTCATCACCGCAGGGCTCGCTTCGCTGGAACTGGACGATGCCGCTGCGGCCATCGGCTTTTTCGGACGTGCGAAGGAATTGTCGCCCGAGAACCCGCGCATCGCGGAAGGCATGGCGGCTGCCTACGTTCGGGGCGGTCGCCCGGTCGAGGCGCTCAAACTGTTCGAGGAGGCGGAACAGGCGGGTATCGCGAGCGGCTCAATGTGGGCCGATCGCGGGCTTGCCCATGATCTTGTTGGGCAGAACGAGGCCGCGCAGTCCGCCTATCGTCGGGCGCTATCGCTGAAGGACGATAGCGCAGTGCGCCAGCGCATGGCGCTGAGCTACGCGATTGCGGGGGAGCGCAGTGCGTTCGAGGATACGCTGAAGCCACTGCTCGATGCGCGCGATTTCGCCGCCTACCGCACGCGTGCCTTCGGGCTCGCGATTCTCGACGATGCGGACGAAGCGATCGAGATCGCGCGCGCGGTAATGCCGCGCGATCTGGCCGGGCGGATGGAGCCATACCTGCGCTTCATGCCGCGTCTCACCCGCTCGCAGCAGGCGGCTGCTGCGAACCTCGGCATATATCCGTCCGCCTCGCGTATTGGCCGTGACGATCCGCGCATCGCCGATGCCGCGGGGGTGATCGGACCGCGCACGACTTCGGATGGCACGCTCGAACCACGGGGCGAGCCGCTGGGGAGCGCCGCCGCGGGGGATGCTGCGGTGCCGGTTCCGGCACAGGCAACACAGCAGGTTGCGGTCCAGATGCCGGCGCCGGCCAGGCAGGCGTCCGGCAGCCGTCCCGCTCCGACCGGGCCCGCCACCGCGCAGGAGCCCGGCACCCGGCAGGCGGCAGCGCAAGCCCCGGCGGCAATCGCCGCGACCACGGAGCCTCCAGCCGCTTCGCCGCCTGAAAACACCGCGCCTGAGCGGGTGGCTGTGACCACCGTCGATCCGGGGCAGCCCGAATCGCGCCAGTCGAACGCGGCAAGCTTCGACCTTGCGCAGGCGCAACAGGCGGGATCGGGGGCGGACCCGGCTGCGGTCTCCACCACCGCGCAGGCGGCGAGCGCGGGCAGCGCCACCGGCCAGATGGATCTTGCCGATGCCTTCGCCGACTTCTCCCAGCCGACGGTGGTGAAGGTCGCTGGCGAGGACGTGGTCGACATCAGCGCCATCGAGCCGGTCCGCGAAGTCGAAGCCGCGCCCGAGCCGCCACCCGCGCCGCGCCGGATATGGCTGCAACTGGGTATCGGCCAGAATCGCAGCCTGCTGCGCAGCGACTGGCGCCTGAAATATCGCAAGTTCGACGTGTTGAAGGGCAAGGGCCCCTATGTGACGCCATGGGGCCAGACCAACCGCCTGCTGGCCGGCCCGTTCGACAGTCAGTCGGCTGCGCGCGAGGCGCTGAACGCACTGGCCAGCGAAGAGATCGATTCCTTCGTCTGGACCAGTGCCGAAGGGCAGGAAATCGAGGACCTGCGCTGACTCGGCAGGCCACCTGATCGGTCGAAAAACCGCTTTCCCACAAGGCGTGAACAAGCCCGTTGGCTTATACCCCGAAGCGTTACCGGGCCCGTTTGCGCGCCGCCCCGGCGATGCGTCACAAGGCATCGACTTGGTAAACGAGCGTTTAGGGATCGCAGATGGCAACCGCTTTGAAAGACAAACTCGGCAACGATTATGGTGCCCCGATGGACGTGCTGGCTGCGCTGTTCGATGCGCGCGGCTGGGCGCTGGACACGCATGCCGAGGAGGAACTGGGCGGCGAAATCCAGGGCGCCTGGGTCAAGTACCAGGTGCGCGCTGTGCTGCGGCCCGAGGATGGCGTGCTGCAGCTGATCTGCCTGCCCGACATCCGCGTGGGCAAGGATCGGCTGCCGTGTGCCTACGAATTGCTGGGCCTGGTGAACGAGCAGGTATGGCTCGGCCATTTCGACATCTGGAGCCATGGTAGCGTGCTCGTCTATCGTCATGGCGCACTGCTGCCCGATGACGGCATGCTCAGCGTGGGGCAGGCGCAGGCCCTGATCGAGAGCGCGGTGGACGAATGCGACCGGTTCTATCCCGCGTTCCAGTTTGCCTTGTGGGGCAACAAGAGCCCGGCGGATGCGCTGGAGGCCGCGATGATCGACGCGGCGGGCGAAGCCTGAGCGAAAACCGCAGAATTGCGTGGGTGAAGCTGAACGGCTGTTAAGCCTAAAATCGACCTTCAGCCCTTGAATTTTCGGCGGTTTGACGCGATATTCTCCGATGAACCGGCGCATATCGCAGCCGGCAAACGGAGTGGCTTGAAAATGGCTAATTGGGACGACCGCACACGGCAGGGTTTCGGCTCTGTGCCGCGCGCCGGGGGCGATGTCGCCTCGCGCACGACCTACGACGCAGGTCTGCGCAAGTACATGCTCTCGATCTACAACTACATGACCTCGGGCGTGCTGCTGACGGGTATCGTCGCGCTGCTGACCGCGCGGAGCGGTCTGGCCTACACCTTCGCGAGCGGCCCGCTGATGTGGATCGTGGCGCTTTCGCCTCTGGCGATCGTGTTTGCGATGAGCTTCGGCGCGCAGAAATTCAGCCGCGGTACGCTGCAGCTGATGTTCTGGGGCTTTGCAGTGTTGATGGGGCTGTCGCTCTCGACGATCTTCCTCGTCTACACTGGCGGTTCGATCGCGGCGACCTTCTTCGCGACCGCAGGCGCCTTCGCGGGCCTGAGCCTGTTCGGCTACACGACCAAGAAGGACCTGTCCGGCTGGGGCAGCTTCCTGATCATGGGCGTGATCGGCATCCTGATCGCGATGGTCATCAACATCTTCCTGCAGTCGGCCGCGCTTGAACTCGCGGTGAGCATCCTCGGCGTGCTGATCTTCGCGGGCCTGACCGCCTACGATACGCAGCGGTTGAAGAGCGATTACCAGCGCCTGCGTGGAACGAGCTGGGAAGGCAAGTCGATCATCCTGGGTGCGCTGAGCCTCTACCTCGACTTCATCAACATGTTCCTGTTCCTGCTGCGCTTTATGGGTGTCGCGCGCGAATAGCGCGAAATCCGGCAGGGCGAACCTGAAATGCGATGCCCGGGACGGAACAACCCGTCTCGGGCATTTTCTATTCAGAATTCATGCGTTATGGTGAGTAGGAGCGAATGAGGGCCGCCGTGCTTAACTGGAAGCGCGTGACCCGGTCCGGGATGGGAGCTTTTCGAATATGTCCGCCGACTTGAAGTCGCCGCTGCGCATCGCCTTTGTAACGGGCGCGCTGAGCCTGCTTGCCGCCTGTGCGACGCCCGTACCGCCGCCGCCGCCGCCTCCGCCGCCGCCGCCGCCGCCGCCGATTCCCGCACGGCCGATGCCGCCGATGGGCGCCAGTACCCTGATGGTCGTCCCGCAGGTCGCAGCCGATGGCGTGCGCCAGACGATCAATGCCTACATCACGGACGCGCAGACGACCTGGAACGTGCGCTCCGCGCTGAACGTGGCGGCGCTCAACTGCCTGTCGCCCGAACACGCGAACATCCTGCCCAACTACAAGCTTTTCCTCGAAAATTTCGATGGCAAGCTGGACGACGCGCAGGATAAGGTGGAGGCCGAATTCCGCGAGAAATACGGCGATCGCCGTACCGGCCGGGCCGAGCTCGATAACTACATGACCAAGGTCTACAATTACTTCACGCTGCCGCCGGCCAAGGAAGCGTTCTGCGATGCGGCGCTGGAGATGAGTAACGAGTCGGTCATGGTTGCTCCCGCCGATCTCGGCAGTTTTTCCGCCCGCGCGCTGACCCGTTTCGAGGGCGTGTTCGAAGATTTCTTCCGCGCGTTCGAACGCTACGAAACCAATGTTGCGACCTGGGACAGGCTCTATGGCACGCCCGCGGGGCTGTATCCCGCGACACGTCCGGCCACTCAGGTTGCGGAGAATGACACCGTGGAGACCGGCAACGGCGTGCGGATGCTCGATGCGCCGATTGCCCAGCCGGGCGAGGGTACCTCGGGCGCGGTCAATCTCGGCAGCCGGGGCGGGCCGCAGGACGCAGGAACCCAGACTGCGGAAGCCCCCGCGGTCGAGGCGGCGCCTGGCACGGCCGACCCTGCCATCGCGGAAGAGCCGGTGATCGTGCTGCCCGAAGCGGTGGCGACGACTTCTCTGGAGAAGGAACAGGGGCCGCTCGCTTCCAATCCGTAAGGCACGGGTCGGCGGCATCGACGAAAGGGTCTTGCGGTTTGCAGCGGGTTCGGTATTAGCCCGCGCTCCTGTGCAGGGACGCACCGCGTCGTCCTGCAATATAACGCCTGAACGGGGCCGTAGCTCAGTTGGGAGAGCGCGTCGTTCGCAATGACGAGGTCAGCGGTTCGATCCCGCTCGGCTCCACCAGGTGTTCCGGTTCAGGTTCTTCAGCGCCATGGGTTTCGATATCCGACGCGGCCCGCCGGGGGCGTGGTTCGGACCGCCTTGAGGCCTATGCCTAGCAATCCCCTCCGTTTCAGCTTACCTGCCGGCCAATGCATTTTCTCGATCAAGCCAAGATATTCCTGAAGTCCGGCGCGGGCGGCCCCGGGGCCGTCAGCTTCCGGCGTGAGAAGTACATCGAATACGGTGGACCCGACGGCGGCAATGGCGGGCGCGGGGGAGACATCGTGTTCGAAGCCGTCGCCGGGCTCAACACGCTGATCGACTTCCGCTACGCGCAGCATTTCAAGGCATCGCGCGGCGGGCACGGCATGGGCCGCGATAGGACCGGCAAGGGCGCCCCCGACATGGTGGTGAAGGTGCCCGTGGGCACGCAGGTATTGTCGGAAGACAAGGAAGAGATCCTCGCCGATTTCACCAAGGTCGGCCAGCGGATCACGCTGCTGGAAGGCGGCATGGGCGGGCGTGGAAACGCCAGCTACAAGTCCAGCACCAACCGCGCCCCGCGCCAGCACCAGCCGGGCGAGCCGGGCGAGGAAATGTGGGTCTGGCTGCGGCTGAAGCTGCTCGCCGACGTCGGGCTGGTGGGCCTTCCCAATGCCGGCAAGTCCACCTTCATCAACCAGGTCAGCAACGCGCGCGCCAAGGTGGGCGATTATGCGTTCACCACGCTGGTGCCCAAACTGGGCGTCGTGCGCCACAAGGGCCGCGACTTCGTGCTGGCGGATATTCCGGGCCTGATCGAAGGTGCGGCGGACGGCGCGGGGATTGGCGACCGCTTCCTTGGCCATATCGAACGGTGCCGCGTGCTGATCCACCTGATCGACATCGCGGGCGACGATCCTGCCGACGCGATGCGCACGGTCGAGGCCGAGCTGGAGGCTTATGGGGAAGGGCTGGAAGACAAGCCGCGCATCGTGGCGCTCAACAAGCTGGACCTGGCCGATGCCGAACTGGCCGAAGCCTTCGGCGACGAGCTGAAGGCAGCGGGGGCGGACGCGGTCTATCCCGTGTCGGCGGCGACTGGGGCAGGGGTCGAGGCGCTGCTCGACGCGGTGCTCGGCTATCTGCCCGAAGTCACCGCGCTCGAAAACGACAGCAGCGGCGGCGCAGCCGAAGAAGCCGATGGCGAGGGGGAAGACGAAGGGGACGCGACTTGGTCGCCGATCTGACATCGCTTACGGCAGGCTTCCCGGCATGACGCTCGCGCTGACGGGCGGGACCGGATTCGTCGGCCAGGCTCTGCTCGATCTGCTGGAAGGCTCGGGCGAAAGGGTGCGCGTGCTCGCGCGCAAGGTGCCGGAGAACCGGCGGGGCCTGCGCTGGGTCGATGGCAGCCTGAACGAACCCTTCAAGCTGGCGCACCTGGTGGCCGATGCCGAATGCGTGATCCACATTGCCGGGCTGACCCGCGCGACCAATCTCGACCATTTCGAGATCGTCAATGTCACCGGCACGCTCAACGTCCTTGAGGCAGCCAAGCGCGCGGGCGCCAAGCGGCTGATCTTCGTATCATCGCTGGCGGCGCGCGAACCCGATCTTTCGGCCTATGGCCTCTCAAAGAGGCGCGCGGAAACCATCGTTGCCGCCAGCGGGCTGGACTGGACCATCGTGCGTCCTCCCGGAGTCTACGGCCCACGCGATACCGATTATCTGGAGATGTTTCGTGCGGCGACCAAGGGCGTGCTGCCCGTGCCTGCGGGCGGACGCAGCTCGATGATCCATGTGCGCGACCTTGCGCGCTTGCTGCTCGCTCTGCGCGAGGGCGGGGAGGGTATCAGCCACGAGATTTTCGAGCCTGACGATGGCCGCGCCCATGGCTGGTCGCACCCCGATCTGGCACGCAGCATCGGTACGGCGGTGGGCAGGAAGGTGCACGTCGTGCCGCTGCCCGATTTCGCGCTGAAGGTGGCGGCCTATGCGGACGAGAAGATCCGCGGGCGCAACGCCCGGCTGACTCGCGACCGGGCGAGTTACCTCGCGCACAAGGACTGGGTCGTCGCGCCCGAGCGCGCGGTGCCGGGTGCAATCTGGAAGCCCGAAATCCTCACCCGCGAAGGGTTGCACGAAACAGCGAAGTGGTACCGCGAAGCGGGCATGCTTCAGAAATGAGCGCGCGCGGCGGTTTGGTGCGGGACGTTACAGGAACGGCTCCTCACCCGGCTTGTGGATGCCGCATTCGACCTTGTCCCAGCCCTTCCACCGGCCCGAGCGCGGGTCTTCGCCCGGCGCGACCTTGTGGGTGCATGGTTCGCACCCGATCGAGGGGAAGCCGCGCTCGACCAGCGGATGGCGCGGCAGGTCGTGCTGTTCGAAATAGGCCTGGATACGTTCTGCATCCCAGTCGATCAGTGGATTGATCTTGAGCCGGCCCGCTGCGTCGGAACTGTCGATCTCGAAGCGTGGCAGATTGGCGCGTGTCGCACTCTGGAAGGCCTTGCGGCCGGTCAGAGTAGCATCGAAACCGGCCAGCGCGCGGGCCAGCGGGCGCACCTTGCGTAGCTCGCAGCAGCCATCGGGGTCGTAGGACCAGCGCAGGCCGGTCTCGTCGCGTGCGGCGATCTCGTCCGGGTCGGGATGCAGGTTGACCAGATTGGTGAGGCCCAGCCGGGCTTCCAGCAGATCGCGGTAGGCGAGCGTTTCGGGGAAGTGCTTGCCCGTTTCGAGAAACAGCACCGGAAATCCCGGATCAACCTGCGCGACGAGGTGCAGCAGCACCGCGCTCTCCGCCCCGAAGCTGGAGACGAGCGCGATGCGCCCGGCCTTGCCGTCTTCCAGCAAGGCCTGCAGCATCTCCTCGGTCTCCATCGCGCGGTACTGGCGATTGAGATCGATCGCGTCGCTTTCGGTGAAGCGGGGGCTCGGGTCGAGCCGGTCTATGGCGCGCATGTCATTGATGGCGCAGGCTCCAGATCGGTGTGCGGGCGTCCGCGGCGGACTGGTACACCTGCGGGAAGCGGTTCAGCGCCGCCTCGACATCGTCCGGGTCAAGCGACGCGTCGGGATCGAACGCATCAAAGCCGCAGCGGCGCATGTAGGCGATCTGATCGACGAGGACGTCACCGACCGCCCGCAGTTCACCTGTAAAGCCTGCTTCGCGCAGGATGCGCGCGGCAGAATAGCCGCGCCCGTCGGTAAAGGCAGGGAAGGCGATGTCGATCCGGCGCAGCCGGTCGAGATGCGGCAGAAGCTCGCGCGTATCCTCACCCGGCTCGATCCGCACGGCGACCGCATTGGTCTGCCCGCCGAACGCTTCCAGCGTCACTGCAGGTTCCATGCAGGCTTCGTCTTCGCGCAGGCGGAGGGGAACTTGCTCAGTCATAAAGCGCCTCCTTGAAGGGGGCCATGCCGATCCGGCGATAGGTGTCGAGGAAGCGTTCGCCCTCGGTGCGTTCGCGCAGGTAGACGTCGGCGGCGGTCTCCACCGCGTCGACGATGCCGAGCTCGTCGAAGCCGGGGCCGGTGATCTTGGCGAGGCTGGTGTCCTCCGCCTCCGATCCGCCCAGCAGCAGCTGGTAGTTTTCGGTGCCTTTCCGGTCGACGCCGAGGATGCCGATGTGGCCTGCGTGGTGGTGACCGCAGGCGTTGATGCAGCCGGAAATCTTCAGCTTCAGCTCGCCCAGCGCGGCTTCCTTACCATTGGCGGCAAAGCGCTGCGAAATGCGCTGCGCAATGGGGATCGAGCGGGCGTTGGCGAGGCTGCAATAGTCGAGGCCGGGGCAGGCGATGATGTCGCCCATGAGGTCCGCGTTGGGCGTACCCATGCCCGCCTCGTTCAGCGCCTGCCACAGCGCGTAGAGGTCCGCCTTGCGAACGTGCGGCAGGACGACGTTCTGCGTGTGCATGATCCGCAGCTCGTCGAAGGAATAGCGCTCCGCCAGATCGGCCAGCACGCGCATCTGCGCAGCCGTGGCATCGCCGGGAATGCCACCGACGGGCTTCAGGCTGACGATGGCGGAAACGTAGCCCGGCATCTTGTGGGCATGCGTGTTGTGGTCGAGCCAGACCGCGAAATCGGGGTCGGAGCGATCCGCTTCCTGACCGGCATCGGGCATGTCGGGATCGCGGAAATATCCCTTGATCCGCTCCAGCTCGGCCAGCGGCGGCTCGACACCCTGATCGAGCAGGTGGGCGAACTCTTCCTCCACCTGGCGCGTATATTCCTCCGCGCCCAGCTCGTGGACGAGGATCTTGATCCGCGCCTTGTACTTGTTGTCGCGCCGTCCATAGCGGTTGTAGACGCGCAGGCACGCTTCCGAATAGGTCACAAGCTGGTCGAGCGGCACGAAGTCGCGGATCAGCGGCGCGATCATCGGGGTGCGGCCCATGCCGCCGCCGACATAGAACTGCGCACCCAGCTCTCCATCTCTCTCGACGATCCGGATGCCGATATCGTGCAGGCGCATTGCTGCACGATCGTTCTCGCTCGCTATGACGCAAATCTTGAACTTGCGCGGCAGGTACGAAAATTCGGGGTGGAAGCTGGACCACTGGCGCAGCAGCTCGGCATAGGGGCGCGGGTCCGCGACCTCGTCCGCCGCGGCGCCCGCGAAATGGTCCGAACTGATGTTGCGGATGCAGTTGCCGCTGGTCTGGATCGCATGCATCTCGACCTTGGCGAGATCGGCGAGGATGTCGGCTGCGTCTTCCAGCTTTATCCAGTTGTACTGGATGTTCTGCCGCGTGGTGAAGTGGCCGTAGCCGCGATCGTACTTCTCCGCGATGTCGGCGAGCACGCGCATCTGTCCGCCGTTGAGCGTGCCGTACGGGATCGCGACGCGCAGCATGTAGGCGTGCAGCTGCAGGTAGAGCCCGTTCATCAGCCGCAGCGGCTTGAACTGGTCTTCGCTCAGCTTGCCTGCCAGCCGCCGTTCGCACTGGTCGCGAAACTCGGCGACGCGCGCGTCCACCATCGCCTGGTCGTATTGGTCGTAGGCGTACATCAGATTACCTTTTGTGCGGCGGTTGGATCGTCGGGCTTGAGCGTCAGGTCCACGCGGACCGTGGGACCCAGCGCGCGCACGCGCTCCTTGATGTGGGCGGGGCGAGGGGCACCATCGGGGCCCGCTTCGGCCTCTATCACGTAGGGCACATTGACGCGGCGCGCGGCTTCCTCGCGCGTGGCGATGGCTTCCGCTTCGTCGCCGGCGTCGGCTGCGTCCTCGATGTGGATCGACCAGCCATCGCCGGTCCACCAGGTAACCGCGCCGGTCTTCAGATCGTTGCCGGTAATGAGCTTCATTGCGCTGCCTCCATCGCGGTCGCGGCGAGTTGCGCATCGGTGCGCGCTGTCACCTCACCGATCACGATCAGTGCCGGGGAAACGACGCCTTCGTGTTCGACGAGGTCCGGCAGGCCCGCGAGGAGCCCGCGAAGCACCCGCATTTCAGGGCGTGCGCCGTTCTCGATCACGGCCACGGACATGTCGGGCGAAAGGCCGTCCGCCATCAGCTTGTCGGCGATCTGCCCGGCGGTCTTCACCCCCATGTAGATCACCAGCGTACGGCCCTTGCCCGCAAGGCCTGCCCAGTCCTGATCCGAGAGGCCCTTGCACTGGCCGGCGACGAAGCTGACGATGCTGGCCGCGTCGCGGTGGGTGAGCGCGATCTGCGCCGCCGCCGCTGCGCCATTGGCCGCGCTGATGCCGGGCACGATTTCGACCGGCACACCCGCAGCGCGAGCGGCTTCGGCTTCCTCGCCCCCACGCCCGAAGATGAGCGGATCGCCGCCTTTCAGACGGATCACGTCACGCCCGGCAAGCGCCTCGCGCACCAGCAGCGCGCAGATATCCTCCTGCGGCAGTGTGTGCTTGGAGCGGCGCTTGGCGACGGAGATCAGCGTCGCGTCGGCGCGCGCGAGATCGAGGATGGCGGGATCGACCAGACCGTCGTGGACGATCAGCTGCGCCCCCTCGATCAGCCGCGCGGCGCGCAGCGTCAGCAGGTCTGGGTCGCCCGGGCCTGCGCCCACGAGGTAGATGGTGCCGGTATTTGCCATGGGCGATTACATGGCGCGGGTGTGTGACGGGCGCGAACGAGAATGGGTTCGCGTGCGCCTAGCTATTCTTTATCGGGCTTGGACGAAGCGCCGCTCCGCCGCTGTTCCAGCGCGGCGATCAGCTGGTCGAGCCCCTTGTTGCTGCGCAGGTTGATGTCGCGCTGCGGGAAGGGAATCTCGACATCGTGTTCCTTGAACAGGTGCCACAGCTTCTTCAGCACCTCGCTCTTCACGTTGCCGATGCCCGCCTCCGGATCGGTGATCCAGACGTGGATGATGAAATCGACGCTGCTGTCGCCGTACCCGTCCAGCCATACGGTCGGCGGCGGCGATTTGAGCACCCTGTCGCACGATAGCGCGGCCTCCAGCATCAGCTCTTCCGCGCGGTCGATATCGGCATTGTAGCTGACGCCGACAGGCACCTGCATGCGCACGTTGCGGCTGGAATAGGACCAGTTTTCGACCTGATTGATCATCAGGTTCTCGTTCGGGATCAGGTATTCCTTCTGGTCGCGCGTGGTGATCGAAACCGCGCGAATGCCGATCTTGCGGATCTGGCCGAAGGTGGAGACGCCCGCCTGGTCGGCAATCGCGATCACATCGCCCGGCTTGATCGACTTGTCCATCAGCAGGATGATCCCGGCGATCAGGTTGCCGAAGGTCTTCTGCAGGCCGAAACCGATGGCGAGGCCGAACGCGCCGGAGAACACCGCCAGCGCGGTCAGGTCGATCCCCAGCAGATCGATCCCGATGAAGAAGGCCATGCCCCATACGACGATGGTAACGATCTTCTCAGCCAGCAGGCGGCGTGTCTGGTCCAGCCGCGTGACGCGGGCAAGGCCGATATGCGCCAGCTTGCTGCCGAAAAATGCGAAGGCGAAAACGCCTGCCACGACGGCAAGGAACACGATCCCGTCCCACACCGAAATGTGCATCGAGCCCACATTGATCGCCATCGAATCGAGCGACTGGATCACGTCCCCGATGGTCTGGCTCTGCTCCCCGACGGCCTGGGCCAGCTCGTCCGCCGCCTTGACGGAATCGGTCGGTTCGGCGGTGGGTGTCGGCGTGGCGACCGCGCCGCTTCCATCCCCTTCGCCCGGCACCGGTTGCAGGATCACCTGCTCGCCCGCCTCCAGCGGTTCGCCGCTCGGCTCGGGCGTGGGACTGGCCGTGCCCTGCGGATCGAGAACCGCATCGGTGGCGGCATTGGGGCTGAGGGGACTGGACATTACCTATGCTTGATTGCGGAGAAGGCGCGGTCAAGGTCCGCGATCAGGTCTTCCGCATTTTCGAGCCCGATGGCGAGGCGGATGCCCAGCCGGTCTTCCTCGCGCCAGCCTGCCTTCGGCCAAGCGCTCGCGCTGCGGATGCGCGCGGCGTCGAAGGGCAGGGCAAGGCTTTCGAACCCGCCCCAGCTATAGCCGATGCCGAACAGCTCCAGCGTGTCGACGAAGGCGCTGCGCTGCGTATCGGTGTGGCCGGCGAGGACGAAGCTGAACAGGCCGCAGCCCCCGGTGAAGTCGCGCGCCCAGTATTCGTGGCCGGGCGATCCTTCGAGCATGGGGCACAGGACATGCGCGACCTCGGGCCGGGATTGGAGCCATGTTGCGATTGTCAGCGCACTGGCGGTGGTCTGCCCGAGGCGCAGCGGCATGGTCCGCAGGCCGCGGGATACCAGCGCGGCGTCGTCCGGCGAGACGCACTGGCCGAGGCTCTGCGCGGTATGGCGCAGCCTGGCGTAGTATTTCCTGCCCGCGCTTGCCGCACCCATCATAACGTCCGAATGGCCGCCCGCATGCTTGGTCAGCGCGGTGATCGTGATGTCGCAGCCATGCTCCAGCGCCGGGAAGCCGACGCCCGTGGCCCAGGTATTGTCGACCAGCACGGCCGCGCCCTTGTCCTGCGCGATGGCAGCGAGGCGCGGGATGTCGGGTACCTCCATCGTCAAACTGCCGGGCGTTTCGAGCATGACGGCAGCGGTCCGATTATCGAAGGCGGCTGCGTACGCGTCGTGATCGGAAGGATCGAAGAAACGCGCTTCGACGCCCCAGCGCTTCAGCAGGCCGGAGGCGATCGCGCGGGTGGGCTCGTAGACATTGTCCTGCACCAGCAGCACATCGCCCGGTTCCAGCACGCTCATCAGTGCGCCCGCCAGCGCGGCGGTGCCGCTGGGATAGAGCATCGTGCCGTCCGCGCCCGGCTCCAGCTGCGTCAGCGCCTCGGCCAGCGCCCACTGTGTGGGCGAACCGCGGCGGCCGTAGTGGAAGCGCCCATCCTCGTTATGCTTGAGGCATTCGACGCGCTCCGCCTCGCTCTCGTAGAGATGCGTGCTGCCGCGCCAGATCGGCGGATTGACGACCCTGCCGGTCCATTCCTCGCGGCGACCGGCCAGCACGGCACGCGTGCGGGTTCCGATCGGCTTGTCAGTCTTGCTCAGCGTGGGTCTCCAGTTTCCTTGGGTGTATCGGGGTCGGCGCCCCATTCGGACCAGCTGCCGTCGTACAGCGCCGTGCGCGGTGCGCCCACCAGCCGCAGTCCGAACAGCAGCACGGACGCGGTGATGCCGCTGCCGCAGGTGGTGACGACGGGCTGCTCAATGGCGATGCCGGCCTGTGCGAAGATGGTGCGAAGTGCGTCCGTATCGCGGAAGGTGCCATCCTCGCGCAGCAGGTCGCGGAAAAACAGGTGGCGTGCGGCGGGGATGTGCCCGCCCGGCAGATCGTGCACGCTGTCTTCTTCCGAACCGGTGAAGCGCGCCGCGTCGCGTGCATCGACGACCTGTTCGGCGCCGCTTTGCACGTTGGCGAGCATCGCCGCCTTGTCGCGGATGTCGGTCAGGCGGATCGCAGTGGGGGGACGGTCCGCCGGGGAGGGCGAGGGCATTCCGCTATCGAGCGGGCGATCCTGCGCTTTCCACTTCGCCAGACCACCATCGAGCACGGCGACGTTTGCGATCCCTGCCAGATCGAGCAGCACCCAGGCCCGCGCCGCACTGCGCAGCATGGAATCGTCGTACAGCACGATCCGCGTCTGCGGCCCGATCCCGCGCTCGCCGAGCCAGCGCGCGATCCGCGCCCCGTCGGGCACCTTGCCCGGCATTGCCGAAGCGGGATCGTGCAGACCGGCAAGGTCCAGAAAATGCGCGCCGGGAATATGCCCGCCCTCGAATTCCGCGCGCGCATCGCGCTGGGCAGCGGGCAGGTGGAGCGATGCGTCGAGCACCGCCAGATCGGGCGCATCCAGCTCTGCGGCGAGCCAGTCTGTCGAAACGAGCATGTCCATCGCCCGTCCGCCTAGCCGCGATGGCAGCGGCTTGTCGAGCCGAGCGGGTGCAATCTAGGCGAGCGCGCGGGTGGAGAGCTGGGCGTAGTTGCGCGGGCCTTCATCGAGCCGGAACGGCGTGGGCCGTGCACCCTTGCCGCTCGCCCGCGTGCCGATGACGTAGGTGTAGGCGCGCGGCTCAAGCTCGGCAGCGCGCACCGCGAGGCGCAGCAGCGGCACGAAGACCGGCACGTTGCCCTGATGCAGCGCGCGAACCTCCTGCAGGGGAATCCGCAACTGCCCCTGCATCGTGGTGCGCTGGCCGGGCTCCAGCCGCGCATGTTCGTGCAGTTCGGGGAATTCCTGCCGCGTATCGGCAAGCTGCTGGTCCGCCGGAATGCGGCCATGCGCGGTCGTCACATCGCCGTGGACGCGGATCTGCGTGATGGGTCGGAGGCCACGATTGGCCAGGCTCACCCGGTAAGAAATCGTGGCGTTCATGACGCTACGATTGAGCGTGATCGCAACGGCCTCCACCTCCAGCGAGCCCGGTCCCGGCGCGCGCGCAGGTGCGGAGGTTGGGGGGTGGGAGCTTGCGGGCCGGCCGGCTGGCCGGGGCCGGGGCGACTCGACCGGACGCAGCGGCTCGGGGGGAACCGCCGCAGCTGCCACTGCCGCACGCCGCCGTGCGATCCGGCGGCGGGCCAGCGCAAAGATTATCGTGCCGAGCACCAGCACGGCCAGGCCGAGCAAGGTGGGCCAGACCCACGCGGGAACGACGGATGCCGGAGCGGGCTCCTGGAAGGGTTCTGGAGATGCGCCGGTATCGGCCTGCGGGTCGGCCCGCATGTCCGCCTCGATATCGGCGCGTCCGACGGCTTGTTCGGCGGTCGTGGGCAGGCCCCTCGCCGTGCCGGTTTCGGGTTGCGGTGCTGCCTCGCTGTTCGCTGCGGTCGGGGAGGCAGGCTCGACCGGATCGGCTTGCGGGGCGCGATCCGCAAGTACGTCGCGCGTCGAGATCACGCCTTCGCTTCGCGGCAGGGCGCGGTCTGGCTGGCCGGTTTCGGTTTGACGGGGGCTGGGGGTGGCAGGCGCAGGGCCGGTGGGGCTGGGCGCTGGCGAGGGCGTCGAACGGTCCGGTCGCGCGGTTGCCGTGGGTTCCGGGGTGGCCGTGCCGATGACCCGGGGTGCGCTTCGTGTCTCGCCCTCAAGGTCGGTTGGCCCCTGCGCCTGCGGGCGCGATGTCGGCGTCGCATCGGGATCGGGCGGCAGCTGGAAATCGCTGACCGGCTGGGCGGTGGCAGCGGCAGCGCCGAATATCAGCAGCGCAGCGGGAAGAATGAGCGATCGCATGGGCAGACTTGGTACAGGAGGGATGCGCCCGAACACCGGGCAGAACGGCGCTGAATAGTGTGTGAATCGTGTGCGTGCAAAGGGCTGCTTGTGCGTGGCGTGCGATAAGGGCAAGGACGCGGCATGAGCGACACACCCCGTGAAAGTCCCGGCGCCGAGGCCCCGCGTTTCCTCGGCCAGTCGAGCCCGCTGCCCGCCTCGCCCGAAGAGGCTCAGCTGGATTACGTACCCAATCCGCGCAAGGGCGGTCTGTATTGCGTGCGCTTTTCCGCGCCCGAATTCACATCGCTGTGCCCCGTTACCGGTCAACCCGATTTCGCGCATCTGGTGATCGACTACGCGCCGGGCGAGACCATCGTGGAATCGAAAAGCCTCAAGCTGTTTCTCGGAAGCTTCCGCAATCATTGCGGTTTTCACGAGGATGTGACCGTCGGCATAGGGCAGCGCCTGTTCGACGAGATGGCGCCGCGCTGGCTGCGTATCGGCGGCTACTGGTACCCGCGCGGTGGCATTCCGATCGACGTATTCTGGCAGAGCGGCCCCGTGCCCGACGGCCTTTGGGTGCCCGATCAGGGCGTGCAAAACTACCGGGGGCGGGGTTAGACCCGGCATTCCCGGCCGGCGGTAGCGCTATTTCTTGACCCGCCACTCGCGCGAATAGGTCGATTCCTCGTGATATTTGCGCTGGCGTGCGGCGGCTTCCCGTTCCCGTTCCGCCTCGCTCGATTCCCGGGCGAGGTGATCCTTCAGCAGTGCATCGCGCCGGATGGGGATCAGCTGAGCAATCGGGGTGCCAGCGGATAGCACATGCTGGCCCGGCGGCCCGGTCCACACGAAAGGCATGTTCACCGTCGTTTCGAAGCGGTCGCAGTCCACCAGGCCGGAAAAGCACGCGAAGGGCAGGTCGGGGCGGTTCATCGGCTGCGTGAACAGGACCGAGTAGCCGTCGGGCACCTTGATGCGCCACGGATTGATGAACTTGAGCGGCATCGTTGCCTCGAAAGGAGGCTCCGGCGCGCCGATCTGGCCGGGGTGATGCTGTTCCAGCGGGGCGAAGGGCACATCTTCGGCCCAGCCCATGGCGATATGCACCCGGTCTTCGGGCACCTGCAGCATCACGTCGAACGGCAGCGGGATCACGAAGCCGAGCGAGAGCGAATCGGTTACCGGCAGGCAGGCCTTCACGGTGAGGCCGGGCAGGCCGTTCGCGTCGGTCATGCCCATTTCGCGCGGAAGGCGCCTGAACCACTCCGGCGCGAAGCGGATCGCACGATCTGGCGGCGGGATACGTCCGGCAAGCGCGGGATCGCACAGGAATTCGATCCGGGGCGCTGGTGCTGCGGCATCGGTGGCGCGCGCCGCGCGGGGCGCGTCGTCGAACCCGAAGCTGATCCGCGTCTCGGCCAACTGCCGTCCTCCTCCCCCGTCAGGGCCCTTCCGACAGGTCTGGTGCCGGTTGCAGGAATCGAACCCGCGACCTTCGGTTTACAAAACCGCTGCTCTACCAGCTGAGCTAAACCGGCCGACCATCAGAAGGCTAGCGCATTGCGACAAAACGGGCGCGCCGTCCAGCCTTGCGATGCAGCGCGCCATGCAAGCCCGCCCGTCCGCTATGCGACCCGCTTTTTTTTGTCAAAATCGCGCCGATCTGGTAGGATGCAGGGCAATCGAAAGGACGAATATTTGGACCAGAATCTTCGCACACAGCTGCAGTATGACGCGCAAAAGAAGTCGGTTGCCGCGGCTTATCTCCTGTGGCTGTTCCTGGGCTCCTTCGGGGCGCATCGCTTCTATCTGGGCCACATGACCAGCGGTGCGGTGCAGCTGGGCCTGTTGCTGCTCGGCTGGCTGCCGCTCTTCCTCGGCTGGGTCGTGCTGGGCGTTTGGTGGCTGGTCGATGCCTTCCTGATCCCCGGGCAGGCCGAAAGGCGCAATCTCCAGATGCTGGAACGGCTCGGCGGCGATCTGCCTGCGATACCTGCCTGAAGGTCAGCGCGCGCCGCCAATCACCGCGCGCCGCCAATCACCGCGCGCCGCCAATCACCGCGCGCCGAAGGTCCAGCCCTCGGTGCGTGCAATCCGCTTTGTCAGCCCGCGCGGTGTCCACAGGGCCCCATCCTCACCCACATGGCGCAGCCATGCGGCGGTGAGCAGCGCGTCGGAGGAGTGATCGTCGACTGCGCCGGTCGTGCCGGTCGGGTCCGATCCGATCGCGCGCAGCGCCTCGTCCAGCAGGCCGAAGTCCCTGATCTTGCGGCCGCGATGCGCGGGCAGCGCCTCCAGCGAGGCAAGCGCGGTATAGATTTCCACCAGCACCGATCCCGCCCGCGGCAGCGGGTCGACCGGCCAGACTGGCAGCGCGCCATCGAGCCGGTGCAGCAGACGCATGCCGGTGAGGCTCGATTTGCCCACCTGCGCAGCGCCGACGAGGTTGAAGTTGGAGACCGGGCGGCACCCCATTGCGCGCTGGGTGTGTTCGGCGAGGCGAAAACGGCCTTCGCGGCTGGCGGCGTCCGGCGCGTGGAATAGGTCACCCTCTTCGCCGCGCCCATGCCTGAAATAGCGTGCGACCTCGGGGTGCCGTAGCGCGCCGCCCGCTTCGAGGTTCGGGTCCCCCGCGCACAGCGTGTCGATCAGCGTCCAGAGCGATTTCACGTCGGGCGGCGAGTGCTTCCACCCGGGAAAGAACGCCCCGCAATCGGTGAAGGGAAGGGACATGCCGAGGTCGATCCCCGCCAGCGTGTCGGGTGGCAGATCGTGGCGCAGGAAGGCGAGCACGCCTTCGCGGCTCCATCCCCTGTCCCGTTCGATCAGGCGCGGCGGTCCACCCTTCGCATCCGCGATGGCCAGGGCAATGCCCTTGTGCCGCGCGCCTTTTGCGCCCGACCAGTCGATGGCGAGGAAGTGGGAGAACCGGTTCATGGGAAACGGCCCGAACACCGCTCGCCCCGTGCCAGGCGAACTCGAAGAACGTCTTCTTGAAGAAGAAGAGGATGCTTCGACAGGCTCCCTACGAGCGGACCGGGTTTGACGGGTTCAGGTTTCGCGCCGCTCACGCCGTAGCCCGTTCCAGTACTCCATCCGCTCCGCCACGCGCTTTTCGAAGCCGCGCCCGGTGGGTTCGTAGAAGCTCTGCGGCTCCATCTCGTCGGGCCAGTAGTTATCGCCCGAGAACGCATCCTCGGCCGAATGGTCGTAGGAATAACCCTCGCCATAGCCGATGTTCTTCATCAGCTTGGTCGGCGCGTTGAGGATGTTCTTGGGAGGGGTGAGACTGCCCGTTTCCTTCGCGCTGCGCCACGCGGACTTCTGCGCCATGTAGGCTGCATTCGATTTGGGTGCGGTGGCGAGGTAGATGCATGCCTGCACCAGCGCCAGCTCGCCTTCGGGGCTGCCGAGAAACTCGTACGCATCGCGCGCGGCGATGCACTGGGTCAGCGCGGCGGGATCGGCCATGCCGATATCCTCCACCGCCATGCGCACCAGCCGCCGCGCGAGATAGCGCGGCTCCTCGCCCGCGGTCAGCATCCGCGCGAGGTAGTAGAGTGCGGCGTCCGGATCGCTCCCGCGCACGGCCTTATGCAGCGCGGAGATGAGGTTGTAATGCCCGTCGCGATCCTTGTCGTACACCGCCACCCGGCGTTGCAAAAAGCTACCGAGCCCTGCGGGATCGAGCGGCTCCGTCAGCCCCGCATTATACAGCGTTTCCGCCTGGTTGAGCAGGAAGCGGCCGTCGCCGTCGGCGGAAGCGATCAGCGCAGCGCGCGCATCTTCGGTGAGGGGGAGGGGGTGTTCCAGCTCCTCCGCGCGGGTCAGCAATTCGCCCAGCGCCTCATGCCCCAGTCGCTCGAGGATCAGCACCTGCGCGCGGCTGAGCAGCGCGGCGTTGAGTGCAAAACTTGGGTTTTCGGTCGTCGCGCCGACCAGCGTCACCGTGCCGCGCTCCACGAAGGGCAGGAAGCCATCCTGCTGCGCGCGGTTGAAGCGGTGAATCTCGTCCACGAACAGCAGCGTCTTCTGCCCTGCCTGCGCGGCCTTGTCGGCCTCCGCGAATACTTTCTTGAGGTCCGCCACGCCGCTGAATACCGCGCTGACGGCGGCAAAGCGCATGCCGACGCTGTCGGCCAGCAGGCGCGCGATCGTGGTCTTGCCGGTGCCAGGAGGCCCCCACAGGATCATGCTGGAGAGCTTGCCCGCCGTCACCATCCGCCCGATCGTTCCTTCAGCGCCGGTCAGATGATCCTGCCCGACAACCTCGTCGAGGGTGCGCGGGCGCAGGCGGTCCGCCAGCGGTGCGTCGGCGCGCGGCTGGTCGGGAGCGGAGGGAGGAGGAGGGGAATCGTCCCCGAACAGATCGGCCATCGCGGTGCAGATAGGGATGCATGGGGCGACTTGCCAATCCACCGCACTCGCATAAGCTGCGCCGCCAGAGGGTCGCGCCTTGTGGGAGAGGGGACGAACCAATGGACGATTATCTCGATCGGAAAACGCCGTGGCACCTGTGGGTGGTGGGCATTGTGTCGCTGCTGTGGAACAGCATCGGCGCGGCGGACTATGTCTTTTCAAGCATGCAGGCCGACTGGTGGCTGGAGGCCATGCAGTATCCCGAAAGCGGGATCGCCTATCTCCAAGCCTTTCCAGCATGGGCGCACGTCGGATGGGCGGTCGGCACGCTGGGGGGCTTTATCGGCTCTATCCTGCTGATTGCGCGCAGCGGGTTCGCAGTGTGGGCCTTCGCGCTTTCCCTCTTGGGTATCGCGGTGACCACCTACTACGAAACGCTGACACAGCTTCCGCCCGAACTCGCGGAGATTCAGCCCGGGTGGTTTCCCTACGTTCTGTGGAGCATCGCCACATTCCTGCTGATCTACGCCATCAGCATGAGATCCAAAGGCGTGTTACGCTGATCTTGCCGCCTGCGGCCCGCCGTTCTTCTCTCGGGCATTCGCCAGCCGCAGGTAGGTATCCACCATCGATGCGTTGATCGCCTCCCAGGTGTAGGGCTGGCTGCGTTCGAGCCCCGCCGCGCCGTGCCGCGCGCGCAAATCCGCATCCGTGCAGTAAGGCGCCAGCGCGTCGGCAAAGCCTTCGACATCGCCCGGCGTCACCAGCGCGCCGGTTTCGCCATCGGCGACGAGGCTGGAACTGCCGGTGGCATTGGCGGCGACCACGGGGATCGCGCAGGCCATGTGTTCCAGCGTCACGTTGCCGAAGGTTTCGGTGATGGAAGGGTTGAAGAACACATCCGCGCTGGCGACCGCGCGGCCCAGGTCCGTGCCCTCCTGCTGGCCCACGAAGATACCGCCGGGCAGCGCTTTCTCGAACCATCCGCGCGCAGGCCCGTCGCCGATCACCATCACGCGGTGCGGCACCTGCCGCTTGCGCAGTTCGATGATCGAATCGGTGAAGACGTCGAGGCCCTTCTCCATCACCAGCCGCCCGAGGAAGGAGATCACCACCTCATCGTCGGCGATGCCCTGTTCGCGGCGCCACGCCAGGTCGCGCGCGCCGGGGTGGAAGATGCTGCGGTCGATCCCGCGCGTCCAGATGCCGATATCATCGTTCATGCCCTGATCGCGCAGGACATCGACCATGCCTTCGGACGGGGCGACCAGCGCATCGCACTTGCGATACATGGCGCGCAGCCACGCCTCGACCGCCGGTTCGAGGAAGCCGAGCTTGTAGTAGCGCGGATAGGTCTCGAACCGGGTGTGGACCGATCCCAGCACCGGCACATCGTGCCTGCGCGCCCAGTCGACCGCCTGACGGCTGGCGCGATCCGGGCTGGCGACGTGGATCAGGTTGGGGCGGAAAGCCTCGAACTTTTCCTTCGCCTTGCCGGTCAGGCCCAGCGGAACGCGGTATTCGGAGCGGCCGGGGATCGCGATCGAAGGCAGGGAGACGATCTCTCCCACCGCTTCGACCTGCGGATTCTTCACCGTGGGCGCGAAGATGCGCACTTCGCCGCCAAGCTCCAGCACATGGCCGACCAGGCGATTGAGTGCCTGGGTCGGCCCGTCGCGGACCATGTTGTAATTGCCGCTGACGAGGGCGATGCGCAGGTCGGTAACGTCCATGGTGGGTCGCCTTAGGCGCGCGCGGTCCGATTGGCGAGGGGGCCACGGTAGGGGCTGGGGGCGAGGGAAGCCACCGCCGCAGTGGGCACGACCCAGCCGATCATGCGCGCGGTCTGTCGATAGCACACCATTTCAAGTTGACTCCTGACGGCGCAACTTTATTGCCGCCGACGGGCCACGCGGTCCCAACGCCGCGCGAGCTCTCTGCAAGGAGAGAATACATGACTGCTACGAAGCCGACGCTCCGTCCGGAGCGCCCTTTCTTTTCGTCCGGACCCACGGCCAAGTTCCCCGGCTGGTCCCTCGACACACTCAAAACCGAATCGCTGGGCCGTTCGCACCGTTCTTCGGTCGGCAAGGCGCGCCTGAAATACGCGATCGACCTCAGCCGCGAACTGCTGGGCGTGCCCGACGACTATCTCGTCGGCATCATGCCGGGTTCGGATACCGGCGCGCTCGAATGCGCGATGTGGACGATGCTGGGCGCAGGCCCCGCCACCGTCGCCGCGTGGGAAAGCTTCGGCAATGTGTGGATTCAGGATGCGGTCAAGCAGCTCAAGCTGCCCGACCTGCAGGTTCTCGACGCGCCCTACGGCGAAATTCCCGATCTGAACTCGATCCCGCAGGAAAACGATGTCGTTTTCACCTGGAACGGGACCACGTCTGGCGCGCGCATTCCCAACACGGACTGGCTGGCATCGGATCGCAAGGGGATCACCATCAACGACGCGACCAGCGCCGTCTTCGCGCAGGAGATGGATTGGGCAAAGCTCGATGCCACGACCTATAGCTGGCAGAAGGTGATGGGCTCCGAAGCGCAGCACGGGATGCTGATCCTCAGCCCCAAAGCGGTGGAGCGGATCGAAAGCTACGATCCCGAATGGCCGCTGCCCAAGCTGTTCCGCCTGAAGAAGGGCGGCAAGCTGAACACCGCGATCTTCGAAGGCGCGACGATCAACACGCCCTCCATGCTCGCGACGGAAGACTACATCGCCGCGCTCGAATGGGCGAAGTCGATCGGCGGGCTGCCCGCAATGATCGAACGCGCCAATGCCAACGCCAAGGTGCTGACCGACTGGATCGAGGCGACGCCTTACGTGCGCAACATGGTCGACGATCCGGCCAAGCGGACCAATACCGGCGTGTGCTTCGTCTTCCAGGGCGAGTGGTTCGACAGCCTGCCTGAGGACGAGCAGGCCGCGGTGCCCGGCAAGATCTACAAGATGCTGGAAGCCGAAGGCGTCGGTTACGACTTCAACGGCTATCGCGATGCTCCGCCGAGCTTGCGCATCTGGTGCGGCGGCACGGTCGAGAGCGAAGACATCGCGCGCCTGATCCCGTGGATCGAGTGGGCCTTCGCCGAGCTGCAGAAGTAATTCCCTTTTCTCGTCATTCCCGCGAAGGCGGGAATCCAGTTGAGACGGAATTGGCTTCCCGCTGGATCCCCGCCTTCGCGGGGATGACGAAATCACGAATGGATTTCGTAACATGACCAAACCCAAAGTCCTGATTTCCGACAAGATGAGCCCCGAAGCCGCGAAGATCTTCGAAGAGCGCGGCTGCGACGTTGATGTGAAGCCCGGCCTTTCGCCCGAGGAGCTGAAGGCGATTATCGGCGAATATGAAGGCCTTGCGATCCGTTCCTCGACCAAGGTGACGCCCGAAATTCTTGAGGCCGCGACCAACCTGAAGGTCATCGGCCGCGCGGGCATCGGCGTCGACAATGTCGATATTGCCGCCGCGGGGGAGCGGGGCGTGGTGGTGATGAACACCCCTTTCGGTAATTCGATCACCACGGCCGAGCACGCGATCGCCATGCTGCTGGCGCTCGCCCGGCAGATTCCGCAAGCCAATGCGCGCACGCAGAACGGCGAATGGCCCAAGAGCGATTACATGGGCGTCGAGCTGACCGGCAAGACGCTGGGCCTGATCGGCGCGGGCAATATCGGCTCCATCGTCGCATCCCGCGCGCAGGGCCTCAAGATGAAGGTGATCGCATACGATCCCTTCCTGACGGAGGAACGCGCGGTCGATATCGGGGTCGAAAAGGTGGAGCTCGACGAGCTGCTTGGCCGCGCCGACTGCATCACGCTGCATACCCCGCTCACCGATGAGACGCGCAATATCCTGAGCCGCGAAAACCTCGCCAAGACGAAGAAGGGCGTGCGGATCGTCAACTGCGCGCGCGGCGGGCTGGTGGACGAGGATGCTCTGGCCGAGATGCTCGACTCCGGGCATGTCGCGGGCGCCGCGCTGGACGTGTTCGTGACCGAACCGGCGAAGGAAAGCCCGCTGTTCGGCAAGCCCGGCTTCATCTGCACGCCGCACCTGGGCGCCTCGACCCGCGAGGCGCAGGAGAATGTCGCGCTGCAGGTCGCCGAACAGCTCAGCGATTTCCTGCTCACCGGTGCCGTCACCAACGCGCTCAACATGCCCAGTCTCAGCGCGGAGGAAGCGCCCCGCCTCAAGCCCTACATGCAGCTCGCCGAAAGCCTCGGCTCGCTGGTCGGGCAACTGGCGCATGGCAGCCTGCCCAAGATCGCTATCGAGCTGGAAGGCGATGCGGCGGAGCTGAACTCCAAGCCGATCACCGCAGCCGTGCTGGCGGGCCTGATGCGCCGCTATTCGCAGAGCGTGAACATGGTCAACGCGCCCTATCTGGCGAAGGACCGTGGCATCGAGGTGCGCGAAATCCGCAACAGCCGCGAGGGTACCTACCAGACGCTGATCCGCGTGACGGTGGAAACCGATTCCGGTGAACGTTCGGTGGCGGGCACGCTGTTCGGCAAGGAAGCGCCGCGGCTGGTGGAAATCTTCGGCATCGGGATCGAGGCCGAGCTGGATGGCCATATGCTCTACGTCGTCAACGACGATGCGCCCGGCTTCATCGGGCGGATCGGTTCGCTGCTGGGCGACCGGGGCATCAATATCGGCACCTTCAACCTGGGGCGCAAGCAGGCGGGCGGGGAAGCCGTGCTGCTGCTCAGCATCGACCATCCGCTGGACGATGCGCTGATCGCCGAGGCGGAGAAGCTGGATGGTGTGCGCACGGTGAAGGCGCTCAGTTTCTGATGTGGTCAGGCGGGCGGGGCGAGCCAATCTTGGCTTGCCGCCGCCTGCCGGTCTGCTAGCGCTCGCGCCACCATGACCGACGACCTGCTGCCCGAGGGGCTGGCCGACAATCTGCCCGAACAATCCGCCCTGCTGACGCAGGCGATGCGCCTCGCGCTCGATGCAATGGATGCGCATGGCTACGACCGGGTCAGCCCGCCGCTGATCGAGTTCGAAAAGTCGCTGGGGCAGCGCATGGATGGGCTGCAGACGCGCAGCATGTTCCGCTTCGTCGATCCCGCCAGCCTGCGCACGCTGGCGCTGCGCAGCGACATCACGCCGCAGATCGGACGTATCGCCGCCACCGCGATGGCCGACAGCGCCCGCCCCCTGCGGCTGTGCTACGCAGGCGAGGTGGCGCGCATCGCAGCCGACCAGCTCGATCCGGTGCGCCAGCGCCTGCAGATCGGTGCCGAGCTGATCGGCTCGGACAGTGTTGCAGCGGCAACCGAAGTGGTGCTGACTGCGATTGAGGCGCTGGATGCTGTCGGGCTGGGGCCGCTTTCGGTCGATTTCACGCTGCCCGATCTCGTGACCACGCTGGCCAAGAGCACCTTCCCGCTCTCGCCCGACCAGGCCGAGAAAGTCCGGCGCGAACTGGACACCAAGGACGCGGGCGGCCTGAAGGCCATCGGCGGGGAAGCATTCCTGCCGCTGATTCACGCTGCCGGCCCCTTCCCGGATGCTCTTGAGAAGCTGCGCGCGGTGGACGCGGGCGGGGCGCTCGCAACGCGGATCGAGGGGCTGGAGCAGATCGCCGCCGCCATCGGAGACCGCGCGCGCATCACGCTTGATCCGACCGAGCGTCACGGCTTCGAATACCAGAGCTGGTTCGGCTTCACGCTCTACGCGGCCAACGTGCGCGGTGCGCTGGGGCGCGGCGGAACCTACCTGATCCGCGGGACGGACGAGCCCGCGACGGGCTTTTCCATCTATCTGGGCCAGGCACTGCCACTGCTCGACACTGACGCGCCGCGCGACATGCTTTACCTGCCGCTGGCCCACGACCGCGATGCAGCCGCGCGCCTGCGCGCCGAAGGCTGGCGCACGCTGCGGGCCCTGTCCGAAGACGAAGACCCGCGCGCGCTGGGGTGCACGCACCGCCTGGAAGACGGTGCGCCGACCGCGCTCTGATCAGTCCGCGAAATGCTCTGCCTTCGCGTCCCGGGGCACTCTGTCGGGGGCGATAAAGGCGCGGGCAACCTGCTTCACATCATCAAGATAGGCCTCGCGCCGGTCTGCATTTTCGTCCCCCTCCACATCGAACAGCAGGTGCGTTTCCACATCGCGGATGCCGCAATAGGAGAAGACACCGACATCGATCGCGGTGCGCATCGCATCGTCGTAGCGATAGCGGCGATATGTCCGCTCGGTGCTGCCGCCAATGCCGAGCAGAAGGGTGGGACGATTGGCAAGCAGGCCCTTTAGCCCAGCCTTGCCGCGGTCTTCCACGCCTTCGCCATAGACATAGGCCCAGTCTCCACTGAAGGTGCGTTCGATCCAGCCCTTCATGATTGCGGGCATGCCCCACCAGTAGACCGGGTAGATGAAGGCCAGCCGGTCGGCCGCATCCATCCGCTTCTGATAGGCGGAGATCTCCTCGGGAATATCCCCGCCCCAGAAATGTGCGTGATCCGCCTGCGTGAAGCGTGGGTCGAAATCCTCCTCATGCAAATCGAGCAGGTCGATCTGATGGCCCTGTGCCCTGATCGGCTCGAGAAAGGCGTCGAGCACGGCGCGCGGGTAGGAGTTGCGCAGCGGATGCGCAAAGACCACCAGAAGCTTCATGGTGCTTGCTCCTACGAGTTGAACTTGCCCGGTTCAGGCCCCATCCGGCCGTCGGGATCGTCCAGATCGTCGATCTTCTTCATCTGATCGTCGGTCAGTTCGAAATCGAGTGCCTTGAAGTTGGCTTCGATGTGATCGCGGCTGGACGCCTTGGGGATGGTCGAAAGCCCGCACTGGATGTGCCAGCGGATCACCACGGCGGATGTCGGCTGGCCGACTTCGCTGGCGATGGCGTCGATCGTGTCGTTGCCCATCGCATTGCCCTGGCCCAGCGGCGACCAGCTTTGCGTCACGATGCCCATCTCATCATGCAGCTTGCGCATGTCGCGCTGCTGGAAGGTGGGATGCAGTTCGATCTGGTTGACCGCCGGGGTCACGCCGGTTTCGTCCACGATCCGCTTCAGGTCCTGCTCGCGGAAGTTGGACACGCCGATGCTCTTCGCCTTGCCCTGGTCGCGCAGCTCGATCAGCGCCTTCCACGTGTCCACGAAAAGGTCCTTTTCGGGCTGCGGCCAGTGGATCAGCAGCATGTCGACATGGTCGCGGCCCAGCCGCTCGAGGCACTTGTCCGCCGCCTTCAGCGTACGGTCGTAACCCTGGCTCTCGTTCCAGATCTTGGTCTGCAGGAAAATGTCGGCCCAGTCGCCGATGCCTTCGCCAACGCCGCGTTCGTTCTTGTAGATCGCGGCGGTGTCGACCAGCCAGTATCCCGTTTCCAGTGCGATGCGCACAGGCTGCGCAACCTTGTCTTCGTCGATCTGCCAGGTGCCGAAGCCCAGCTGCGGAATCTGGCGACCATCGTTGAGGGTGAGGGTGGGGTAATCTTTGCGCATGAAATCTCCTTCTGCTGTCCCAACACGTGCGCCCGCCGAAATGTCCCGCGATTTGCGGATAATGCGTTTCCTACCGCGTTTGTGCATGCCATAGGCCCGCGCTTGTGCGCAGCCGGTTTCCGGCTCGGGAAATTTGGCCTCAGGACACTGTGTCAGGTGTGTCAGGCCAAGGTACCGCAATCGGTCCGCGCGATGATGTGAAGGAGTGCAGGTTTGGCCAATGTAACCGTGATCGGAGCCCAGTGGGGGGACGAAGGCAAGGGCAAGATCGTTGACTGGCTCGCCAGCCGCGCCGATGCCGTTGTCCGGTTCCAGGGTGGGCACAATGCGGGCCATACGCTGGTGGTCGACGGTACGACCTACAAGATCAGTCTGGTGCCCTCTGGCATCGTGACCGGCACGCTCTCGCTGATCGGCAATGGAGTCGTGCTGGACCCGTGGGCGCTGAAATCCGAGATCGAGAAGCTGGAAGGCCAGGGCGTGACGATCACGCCGGACAACTTCGCCGTGGCGGACAACTGCCCGCTGATCCTGCCGCTCCACCGCGATCTCGATGGATTGCGCGAAACCGCCGCGGGCAGCGGCAAGATCGGCACCACCGGGCGCGGGATCGGCCCTGCGTATGAAGACAAGGTCGGCCGCCGTGCGATCCGCGTGTGCGATCTGGCGCATCTCGACGAGATCGAGCCGCAGCTGGACCGGCTGTGCGCGCACCACGATGCGCTGCGCGCGGGCTTCGACGAAGCGCCGATCGACCGCGAAACGCTGATCGCGGACCTGAAGGAGATCGCGCCCTTCGTGCTGCAGTTTGCGCAGCCCGTGTGGAAGCGGCTGAAGAAGGTGCGCAAGGCGGGCGCGCGTGTGCTCTTCGAAGGCGCGCAGGGCGTGCTGCTCGACGTCGATCACGGCACCTATCCCTTCGTCACCAGCTCCAACACGGTGAGCGGTACGGCGGCGAGCGGTTCGGGCCTCGGCCCCAATGCCACCGGCTTCGTGCTCGGTATCACCAAGGCCTACACCACGCGCGTGGGCAGCGGCCCGTTCCCGACCGAGCTCGAAGACGAGATCGGCCAGGGGCTGGGCGAGCGTGGGCACGAGTTCGGCGTCGTGACCGGGCGCAAGCGGCGCGTAGGCTGGTTCGATGCGGTGCTGGTGCGCCAGACCTGCGCCATCGCAGGCGTGACCGGCATCGCGCTGACCAAGATCGACGTGCTCGACGGTATGGACAAGGTGAAGATCTGCACCGGCTACCGCCTCGACGGGCGCATATTCGACTACTTCCCCAGCCACGCGGCGAG
The DNA here is from genome assembly GCA_002377695.1 of Citromicrobium sp. UBA3494. GTDB lineage: Bacteria > Pseudomonadota > Alphaproteobacteria > Sphingomonadales > Sphingomonadaceae > Alteriqipengyuania. The sequence goes on from DFQH01000007.1 coordinate 252,585, forward strand.
CCAGGCGCGGTGCGAGCCGATCTACGAAGAGATGGAGGGCTGGTCCGAAAGCACGGCGGGCGCGCGCAGCTGGGCCGATCTGCCCGCCAATGCGATCAAGTATATCAGCCGCATCCAGGAACTGATCGAGTGCCCCGTGGCGCTGGTTTCGACCAGTCCGGAGCGTGAGGATACGATCCTGGTGCGCGATCCGTTCGAGGACTGATCACAGGCAGACAGGCTTGCATCCCGTTCGGGGCGATTGACTCGGCCCCTGTTTGTTCTCACAAAGTAGGTGGAACAAACAGGGAATACGAATCATGCTGCAGGCGGAACTGGTGGGCGAAGCGCCCAGTTACGAAGGGCCTTCCGATCCGGCCGGCCTGCCGATGGCGGTATCGCTGTTCGCGGATCGCCCGCATGTGCGCGCGGCGATGCGCGATGACGCGGAACTCGCGGGCTTCCGCATCATGCAGGCGGAGGGCCTGGGGCTGCTGGAAGAGGGCGCGGCGCGGGCGCTGGGCGATATCGTGGCGGTGGATGCTCCGGCCGCCGATGCGCCGACCCTCGCCATGCTCGAACGCGTTTCTCAGCGGATCGCACGCTCGGGTGCGAAGCTGATCGTCTCCACCACGATCGGCGCGCTCGAACCCGTGATGCTTGCTGCGTGCGAAGGCGCACCGGTGCTGCTGGTGGAGCCGGGCCGTGCGGAACGGCTGGTTGCCTTCGGCGAAGCACTGGCCAGCCTTGCGGGCAGCCGCGTGCGCGAATTGTCGCAGGACGATCGCGTCGCGGTCATGCGGCTGGTGGAGCGGGTGACGACGCTGGCGGAACGGCTGGACGGACTGGTGGGCGAAGGAGAGGGCGTGGATGCAAGTGGTAGCGCCTTCGCTTTCGGAACCGGACAGGGTGCAGCCGCCCGCGAAGATGGCAGCGCAGCGCTGGCGAGCGTTCCCGGCCTGCCGGATCCGCGCCGTGTCCGCGCCGCGATCCGCAAGCGGCAGCTGCGCATGCGCTTCTTCGAACCCTCGCTGTTTGCCGATCCGGCGTGGGACATCCTCCTCGACCTCACCGCGGCACGGGCAGAGGGCCGCCGGGTTTCGGTCACCTCGCTGTGCATCGCCAGCGGCGTACCACCCACCACGGCGCTGCGCTGGATCGGGCAGATGGTCGATCAGGGCCTGCTGCAGCGCGAGGAGGACCGGATCGATCGGCGGCGCGCCTTCATTGCCCTGAGCGATACGGGGGTGGAGGCGATGGCGCGCTACTTCGACGCAGCGGGCAGCTGCGAGTGCGCGGGGATCTAGCTGCGCCTGAGGATCAGCGCGAAACCCTCGCTCGGCGCTGCCGGCGCTTCGGCAAGCGAATGGCGCTCCGCATCCGCCCGGGCGCGGGCGAGGATGGCGGATGGGATGCTGGCCTCGTGGTAGATCGCGTCGGCTTCGCCCAGCCAGCGTGCCTGGCGCAGGGTAAGGTCTTCGGGATCGTCGCTGGTGAGCGTGACGGTCTCCAGCCGCGCCGGGGCGTCGGCAGCGGGATTCGCGAGCCAGCCAGTCACGCGCCCTGCCGACGCATCCTCCAGCGGGTCCAGCATGCCGCCACGGCGCAGCGCCGCATCCACCGCGCGCCGCCGCGCATCCCCATCGGGCAGCGCCGCCCGCAAGCGGTCGCGGCCCTCGGCAAGGGCGCCTGCCAGCGCGCCAAGCGTTTGCGGCAGGATCGCCTCCAGCCGCAAGCGCACATGCTTGGCGAGCCCGGCGGACGCTCCGCCGGTTCCTATGGCGATGAGCAGCGGATCGCGATCGAGGATGCTCGGTGTGGTGAAATCGCACAGATCGGGCTTGTCCGCGACATTGACCAGCAGGCCCTTCGCCTTGAGCCGCTGGCGTACTGCGGCGGCCTCTCCCGCATCCTCCAGCGCCACGAAGGCGAGCGTGGCATGGTGTGCTTCCGCCTCGCCCACGGCCATCGCGCCCGCACGTTCGACCAGCCGCCGCTTGGCATCCGCCATGGGGCCTTCGCCCGCCACCACGATGCGCGTGCCCTCCGCCTTGTGGAACAGCGGCAGCGAGGCGATCCGGCCGGTCACGTCAGCCGAGCCATTCGGGCACGCGTTCCGCATCCATGATCGCGCCCGCATCGATCCGGTCGGCCACCACTGCGAAGTCGCCGCCGCTGACGAGTACCTCTGCCACGAAGCCGCGCGAGTTGTAGGAAGAGGCCATGGTGGCGCCATAGGCCCCCGCGGTGCGGAACACCGCGAGATCGCCCGCCACCAGCGCAGGGCAATCGCGGTCGGTCGCGAAGGTGTCGCCCGTCTCGCAGATCGGGCCGACGATGTTCGCGGTCATCCGCCGGTCCGTCGCCGCGACCGGTTCGAAGTCGTGCCACGCGCCGTACAGCGCAGGCCGCGCAAGATCGTTCATTGCAGCATCCACGATCACGAACGGCGACGACAGGCCGCTCTTCACGCGGACCACCCGCGTCAGCAGCACGCCCGCATTGCCTGCGATCACGCGGCCCGGCTCGAAGGCGAGCTGCACGCCCCAGTCGCGGGTGACGCGCGCGACCATGGCGCCGTAATCGGCAGGGGAGGGGTAGCACTCGCCCGCGCGGTAGGGGACGCCGACCCCGCCGCCCAGGTCGACCCGGGTAATGGTGTGGCCGCTGCCGCGCAGCTCGCCCAGCAGCCGCCCGACCTTCTCGAACGCGGTTTCCAGCGGTGTGAGGTCCGCCAGCTGGCTGCCGATATGAATGGCAAGGCCTTCCAGCGCGAGGCCATCGAGTGCGGCCAGTTCCGCGAAGGCATCCGCCGCGCGGTGCAGCGGTACGCCGAACTTGTTGTCGGCCTTGCCGGTGCTGATCTTCTCATGCGTGCCCGCATCGACATCGGGATTGATCCGCAGCGCACAGCGCGCGCGTTCGCCCCGCGCGTGGGCCAGTTCGGCCAGCTCGCGGCCCTCTTCGCGCGATTCGATGTTGAACTGCGCGATGCCGGTGTCGAGGCCCAGTTCCAGCTCCGCCCGCGTCTTGCCGACGCCGGAGAAGATGATCTTGTCCGGCGCCATCCCGGCAGCCAGAGCGCGGCGCAATTCCCCGCCCGAGACAACGTCCGCGCCGAAACCTTCGCGCTGCAGCACGCGCAGGACGGCAAGGTTGGGGTTTGCCTTGACGGCGAAGACGATCAGCGGATCGTCGAGCGCGCTCAGCCCTTCGCGGAAGACGCGGGCGTGGCGTTCGAGTGTCGCCTGCGAATAGACATAGACGGGCGTGCCCACCGCCTCGGCGATGGCGGGAAGCGGCACATCCTCGGCATGGAGGATGCCGTGCTTCATGGTGAAGTGATCCATCGTGGGCTCTGCTTGTCTTGTCGTGGTGTTGGGAGAGCGGCGTTTGTCCGTCCGGAATGCCGGTCTATTCCGGCGGAAGATCGAACGGATCGTCCTCGCGTTCTTCGGAGCGTGTGCGCAGTTCGGTGTCGCGTTCGGGTACCGCAATCACGTCGGGCTCCAGCAGTTCGCTCGCCGTGGGCGGCACTTCGCTGCCGTAAGGCGCGGGGGGCAGGCTGGCGCCCGGCGGAGGGGCGAGATCGGCCTGCTGCCCGCAGGCGGCAAGCGCCAGGCAGAGCATGCAGGCAATCGGGATCAGGCGGCTGCGCATCGCGGGTATCGGGGTCTCTCGCATCAGCTATCCATTCCGAGCGTCTCGCGCGCGGCCTTCACCTGTTCGCGTACCCGATCCGGCGCGGTTCCACCATAGCTCCGGCGCGAGGCGACCGATCCTTCGAGCGTCAGATGAGCGAGCGCGTCGGGCGTGACCCGCGGGTCGATCGCGGCGAGGTCTTCCTGCGTGAGCTCCGCCAGCGCGCAGCCCTTTTCATCGGCGCGCGCCACGGCGGCGCCGGTGATGTGGTGCGCCTCGCGGAAGGGCACGCCCGCCTCGCGCACCAGCCAGTCGGCGAGGTCGGTGGCGGTGGCATGGCCGCTGCCCGCCAGCGCGAGCATCCGGTCGGTATTGAACTCGGCGCCCGCGATCATGCCTTCCATGCTTGCGAGCGAAAGGGTGAGCAGGCCGTGCGCTTCGAACACCGGCGGCTTGTCGTCCTGCATGTCCTTCGCATAGGCCAGCGGCAGGCCCTTCATCGTGATGCTGAGCGCGGTCGCCGCGCCGATGATCCGCCCCGCGTGCCCACGGACCAGCTCGGCTGCGTCCGGGTTCTTCTTCTGCGGCATGATCGAGCTGCCGGTGGACAGCGAATCCGGCAGGCGGACGAAGCCGAAGGGCTGGCTGGCCCAGATGATGATTTCCTCTGCCAGCCGCGAAAGGTGAATGCTGACGAGGCTTGCCGCGTGGAGATAATCCAGCGCGAAATCCCGGTCAGACACGGTATCGAGGCTGTTGGCCGTCGGCTGCGAGAAGCCCAGCGCCTTCGCAGTGGCTTCCCTGTCGAGGTCGAACCCGGTTCCGGCGAGCGCGGCGGCGCCCAGCGGGCATTCGTCAAGCCGTGTGCGCGCGCTCTCAAACCGCATCCGGTCGCGTCGGAGCATCTCGTAATAAGCCATCAGGTGGTGGCCCAGCGTGACGGGCTGGGCGGCCTGCAGATGGGTGAAGCCGGGCATGATGTCGCCCGCATGTTCCGCGGCGCGGGTGACGAGAGCACGCTGGACCGCCTGCAGTCCCGCGTCGATCTGGTCGATCGATTCGCGGACCCACAGCTTGAAATCGGTCGCCACCTGATCGTTGCGGCTGCGCGCGGTGTGCAGGCGGCCCGCGACCGGGCCGATCAGTTCGGTGAGGCGCGATTCCACGGTCATGTGGATGTCTTCGAGGTCCCAGTCCTCTGGCACGCCGTCGCGTTCGTACTCCGCAGCGATCGCCTGCAGGCCGTCGTCGATGGTCTGCGCATCCTCGGTCGTGAGAATCCCTTGCGCCGCCAGCATGCTTACATGCGCGCGGCTGCCGGCGATGTCCTGTCGCCAGAGCGCCTTGTCGAAGGGGATTGAAGCATTGATTTCGCGCATGATCGCACTAGGCCCATCCGCGAAGCGGCCGCCCCACATCGCGTTGCCCTGTCCGTTACCGGAGGATTGCATGTCCCGTTCCGTCATTCTGCCCGCGCTTGCCCTCGTTCTGGTTCTGAGCGGCTGCGATAGGGAGCCGCAGGAAAGCCCGCAAGAGAGCGAAAGGACCGCAGGCATGGGTGAGGTCGCCAGGACGGGCGAAATCGACCGCAGCCGTGCGGGGGACCTGATGCCTGCTGCCAATCTGGTGGACCCGGCGGACGAGGTGATCAATCTGGGGGCACTGCAGGGCAGGCCCGTGCTGATGAACCTGTGGGCGACCTGGTGCGCACCTTGCGTGAAGGAGATGCCGCTGCTCGACGAACTGGCGGCGGATTACGGTGACGAACTGAACGTCGTGACGATCAGTCAGGACATGGGCGATCCGGCGAAGGTCGCTGCGTTCTTCGAAGAGAACGATCTGGCCAACCTGCCGCGCTGGATCGACCCGCAACTGACGCTCACCGAAGCGATCGGGGCGGGAACGCTGCCGACGACCGTACTCTACGACCGCACCGGGCAGGAAGTCTGGCGTGTGACCGGCGACTTCGACTGGTCGAGCGAAGAAGCGCGCGCGGCCATCGAAGAAGTGGTCGAAACCCCCGCGCTCCCCTAGGTCAGCGCGCGGCGAGCAGACGTTCGTAATCGGGCAGAGCCAGTCCGAGCGGGGCGAGGGGATTGCCCACCAGACCCGCGACCAGCCGCGCCTGAATTCCTGGCCCTGGCCATATTCGTCCCATCGGGGTGAGCAGCAGGTCGCGCAGGGCTGCGTGCCACACGCTGTCGGACTGGTAGAGCGGGGTCGCTGCCCAGGTCAGCGCCTGATAGAGCTTCACGTGGCGGCTGCGAAGGCGGGCCGCGAGGGCGAACCCTTCGGCTGGCGTGCTGCCACCTTCGAGGCCTCGCGCCAGCGCAAAGGCATCAAGCAGCGCCATGTTCGCCCCCTGGCCGAGCTGCGGGCTCGCCGAGTGCCAGGCATCGCCGATATGGATCAGCGCCTCGCCCACAGGTTCTGCTACACGGCGATGCGCGTAGCGTGCAAAGGTCAGCTGTTCGGCGTGATCGATCTGGCCCAGCAGTCCCGCGCAGTCGGGCCACAGCGCGCAGACCTGCGCCTTCCATGCGTCGAGCCCCGCAGCCTGCCAGCTTTCGTAGCCGGACGCCTTGAGCGACCAGAAGAACGACAATTCGCGCGCCGCGCCATCCACCCGCATGCCCGTCGGCAGGACCCCCGCCATCTGCGCCGCGTGCGTATAGCGCTGTTCGAGCAGTCCGGCGTCGAACGGGCTGTCCGCAGGCCAGTCGAGCGTTGCCCACAATGCGCCGAACGCCAGCCATTCGCCGCACGGAGCCGCCAGAGGCGTGGAGGTTCCCAGCGCATCGACCACCAGATCGAAGGCCTGCGTCTTCTGCCCGCCTTGCGAAGTCAGCGTCCTGCCTTTTCCTTCTAGGTCGGACCGTGCGACCGGGAAGCCCGTTTCGATGGCAATTCCCTGGTCCACCGCTGCACGGAAAAGGACTGCGAACAGGCTGCCGCGGTGGATGCCGATGCCGCAGGCGCCCGGCACACGAAGGTCGGCGTAGCGCGCATCGAGTGCGATATCGCCCTGATGGTTGAGGCCATGTAGCGCGCGGATCGGGGCGCCATGCGCAAGGATATCCGGCGCCAGACCCAGCGCGTCGAGCACCGCCATGCCGCTCGGCTGGATCATCAGGCCCGATCCGACGGGGCGCGGCTCCTCGAACCGCTCGAACAGCGTGACGCGGTGCCCCTGCCGGTGCAGCAGCAGCGCAGCAGCGAGGCCGGCCGGTCCGCATCCGGCAATGGCAATGTCGAACCGGGTCATGGCCCGCCGCACTGCCCCGCCCAAGGCGGTGCCGCAAGAGAGTTGGGGAGGGGGATGGTGGGCGATGACAGGCTCGAACTGCCGACATCTTCGGTGTAAACGAAGCGCTCTACCAACTGAGCTAATCGCCCGATCCGTTCCGGGAGGGCCGCTATCTAGCGTGCAAAACTTCAAAATCAATTGCCAGATTTCGGATTGAAAGCACGCTGCGGGCCGTTAGGGCGGCTGGGATGAGCGCGCCAAGCCAGCCACCACGCATCCTTGTTCTCGCCACCGGCGGCACCATTGCCGGGCAGGCCGGCGATGCGATGCGTGCCGACTATCGTCCCGGGCAGGTCGGTATCGAGGCCTATCTGGAGCAGGCAAGCGGGCTGGGTGTCGCGGCGCGATTCACCGGACGGCAGATCGCCAATATCGGATCGGAGGATATCGATGCCTCCATCTGGTCGCGGCTCCACGCCGAGATAGAGCTGGCCATGCGCGACGACGAGCTGGACGCGGTGGTGGTCACCCACGGAACCGACACGGCCGAGGAAACGGCCTTCCTACTCGACCTCACGCTGCCCAGCAGCAAGCCCGTCGTGCTAGTTGGCGCGATGCGCCCGACCGACGCTGTCGGCTATGACGGAATGCGCAATTTCGCCAATGCTGTGCGGGTCGCGGGCGATCCCGACGCTGCCGGGCGCGGCGTGCTGGTGGTGATGGGAGACAGGGTTCATTCGGCGCGCGACGTCCGCAAGGCGGAGACCCGCGCCACTGAAGCCTTTCGCGGATTTCCCCGCGAATCCGTAGCCATCGTCACGCCTTCGCGGCTCGACTGGTTCGGTGCGCCGTGGCGGCTGGATGATGGCGCGCGTCTCAAGTTCCTGCCGCTGCCCGAGGTGCCGATTCTGGCGGTCTATGCCGGGATGAGCGCGGCAGCGGCATCGCACCAGCTAGCGCATAATCCTCCCGGAATTGTGGTTTCGGGCCTGGGCGAGGGCAACATGCCCGACCCCGTGCGCCAGGTGTTGGTGCAGCATGCGCGGCGTGGATGCCTGGTGGTGCGGGCCAGCCGGACCGATCAGGGGCTCGTCGATCGTGAGCCCGAGGACGACGAAAACGGTTTCGTCGCGGCCCGCGCCCTGGGCGTCCCCAAGGCGCGGATGCTGACCGCGCTGCTGCTGGCGAACGGGATCACCGATCCGGCCGAGGCACAGCGCTTCTTCGACGAGCGGTAAGCGTGCCTCCCCTCCCGGGAGGGAGGGGAGATCTTGCAGCCTAGCCCTGAGGCGTCACCAGATACTTCTCGCCGGTGCGCATCTTCGCATATTGCAGCACCGCATCCTTCTCCAGCATGCCCTCCAGCGTCACCTCTGCGGTGTAGTTGCTCTTGAACGTGGTGGTGAGGTTGTCGAGCACGCGCTGGCGCATGCGGGCCACGGTTTCCTTGCCGGCGCTCTGCATGAAGGGGAACAGCAGCCAGCCCGACAGCGTCCAGCCGAAGCCGTAGGACGGCGTCAGGATCGTCGGGCCAATGTCGAGCCGCCCGTAGATGTACATCTTCTTCGGCTGGTTCGAACCATAGCGGCTGTATTCGGTCATCTTGCCGACCGCGACCTGCTCCATCGCCTTGAACGCGGTATCCACCGCCTTGCCGCCGCCGATCGGATCGAAGCCGATAAACGCATCGGTCTCGTCGATTGCCTTGCGCAGCTGGGCCATGAAGTCGTCGTCCGACGAATTGACGATGTGCTTTGCGCCAAGGTCCTTGAGCACATCGACCTGTTCCTGGCGGCGTACGATGTTGACCAGCTCCATGTCGTCTTCCTGGCAGATCCGGACGAGCATCTGGCCGAGGTTGGAAGCAGCGGCGGTGTGCAGGATCGCCTTGAACCCTTCCATCTTCGCAGTTTCGACGAAGCCCAGCGCGGTCATCGGATTGACGAAGGCGGAAGCACCGTCCCTGGAAGAGATATCACCCAGCGGGATGCACATGCTGGCATCGGCGATCGCATATTCGCTGAATGCGGTGCCGGGCACGCAAGACACGCGCTTGCCCATCAGCGCCTTCGCCATGTCGGAATCGCCAGTGGCGATCACTTCGCCAGCGCCTTCATTGCCGACCGGCATACGCTGGCCGTGGCGGCCCTTGGCGCCCGAATTGAACGGTTCGGGCATCTTGGCGACGATCTTGCCGTCCGAATACTCCGCATTTTCCAGGTCCGCCTGGCCAACCAGCAGCGCAAGGTCGCTCGGGTTGATGGGCGCGGCTTCCATTTTCACGAGCACCTGGTTTCCCTTGGGGTCGGGAAACTCACTGGTCGCGACTTCGACGGTCAGCGTGCCGTCGCTTTCGAGCGTGGTGAAAATCTGCTTGCCGGTGGTGCTCATTCTTGCCTCTCTTTCTTGTCTTTTTCAGGTTCGGGTTTGTCTTTTGGAGCTTTTGGTCGCTCTCTCCCGCGCGGGATCAGTTCGACCAGAACGATCATCAGTGCCCATACAGCCAGCGTGGGTTGCAGCTGGGGGATCGGCGGAAGGTCCAGCGGATCGTCCATTATGCGCGGGATCATGAAGATGACGAAGGCGGCCAGCGCGCCATAGGCCAGCTTGTATTCGCTGTGCGCGAGATAGAGGATCGAGACGACCGCGCTCGCACTCAGAAACAGAAGCACCGCGAAATCACCCGGCGGCAGGCCACTGGCATCCGCCAGCACGAAACCCAGCACCGCCCCGAAGACGATGTTGATGCCCTGGATATTCGCTTCGTATTCGCCATCACTCAACCGCGAGGTGGTGGGGAAGTGATACCATTTTGCCATCAGATGCCGCCCTCGGGTTCGGGGTAGATCGCCTCGACGAAGTAGAGCCCGTGGGCGGGGGCGTTCAAGCCCAGTTCCTGTCGGTCCTTCGCTTCGAGAACCTGTGCGATGCGGCCTTCGTTCCAGCGGCCCATGCCGACCAGCGCGAGGCAGCCGACCATCGAGCGGACCTGATGGTGCAGGAAACTGCGCGCGGCGACATGGATGCGAATTTCGTCTCCGGAGCGTTCGACGTCCAGCCTGTCGAGCGTCTTGACCGGGCTCGCCGCCTGGCAGTGGACCGATCGGAAGGTGGTGAAGTCGTGGTGCCCGACGAGGGCCTGCGCGGCGCGGTGCATCGCCTCGGCATCGCAGTCGGGAGAGACCAGCCAGGCGCGGTTCTTTTCCAGCGTCAGCGGAGCGCGGCGGTTGATGATCCGGTAGAGGTAGCGCCGCCCGATGCAGCTGAAGCGCGCGTGCCAATCATCGGGGACGACCTCGCACTTCGTCACCGCGATCGGGGCAGGGCGCAAATGCGCGTTGAGCGCTTCGCCCATGCGGAAAGGCGTCAGCTTGCTTTCGATATCGAAATGGCTGCGCATGGAGAGCGCGTGGACGCCGGTGTCGGTGCGCCCCGCGCTGTGCAGCGTGACTTCTTCTCCGGTCACGCCGCGGACGGCTTCCTCGACCGCCTGCTGCACGCTGGGCCCGTCCTTCTGCCGCTGCAGGCCGAAGAAGGGCGTGCCATCGAATTCCAGCGTGAGGGCATAGCGGGTGAGTCCCATGCCGCCCCTGCTAGGGACAGATCGCCGCGAAGCAACCCGTCGCGTGATCCGCCCCTTACATAATCTCAAGGCCTTCAGGCAGCGGTTCGCGCACGCATTTGGCACCGTCCTTGAACGCGACCGACCGTTCTGCCGTGCCCGGATCGGTCCGGTAGGCGGCAATGTCGAGCGTGCCGAGATCGACATCATAGCGTGATCGTGTGCCGTTCGCGCTGGTCCAGTCCATGCGGATAACGCCGTTTTCGATTTTCAGCGCGCAGTTTTCCTGCCCCGCCTGACACAGGTCGAAGGCCTGGTTCTGGAAATCGGAATAGCGCTTCGGCTGCCCGTCGATCAGGATGAAGCGCTCGGTCGTTGTGAGGCCTGTCTTGCCGTCGTAATCGGGCATCGCGCAGGTGATCAGCCCGTCGGACACATCGGCTGGAGCTGCGGAGGTGACGGCTGGCAAGCTGTCGCCAGATGCTTCGCCCGACGCCGCTTCGCCGGGCTCCGCCGCGCCGCAGGCGGCCAGTGCCGTGGTCGCCGCGATCGTGATTGCCATCATCCGTTTCATGTCCGTTTCCCCGTTGTCTGCTCAGGGGACGACGTTTCGCGCCGGAGCTACGGAGTCAATCGCAGGCCTTGGGCCTAACGGACATTGTCATGATCGGGCGCGTCTGCACTGCCTCAATCGAGGTGCGCACCCTGTGCGATAGCTCGCCCGCGCTGGAAATCCGCCGTATCCATGGCCGGCTTGCCCGCCCGCTGGACGCGGGTAAGGCGCAGCGTGCCAGATCCGCATGCAACCGTCAGTGCATCGTCCAGCACGGTGCCGGGATTGCCGCTGCCCTCCGCAATCTGGGCCGCCAGCACCTTTACCCTGGTATCCTCGTGTTCGAAGAACGCCCCCGGCCACGGCGTGAACGCGCGCACCTGCCGTTCCACCTGCGCGGCATCCTGCGTCCAGTCGAGCCGCGCTTCGGCCTTGTCGATCTTGGGCGCATGGGTCGCTTCGGCGTCATCCTGGGCGACCGGGATATGGATCGCGAGGTCGCGCAGCGTGCCGACCATCAGTTGCGCGCCCTTGCGGGCCAGCTCGTCGGTCAATTCGCCCGCGGTCTTGCGGTCGATGGGCGTGCGCACGGTCGCCAGCATGGGGCCGGTGTCGAGCCCGGCCTCCATCTGCATGATGGTGACGCCGGTGCCGGTATCGCCAGCGAGAATTGCACGCTGGATCGGCGCGGCGCCTCTCCACCGAGGCAGGATGCTGGCATGCACGTTAAGACAGCCATGTTTGGGCGCGTCGAGCACTGCCTGCGGGAGGATCAGGCCGTAAGCGGCGACCACGCCGACATCGGCCTCCAGCGCGGCGAAGGCGTCTTTTTCCTCCTGCGATTTGAGCGAGACGGGATGACGCACCTCCATGCCGAGGCGTTCAGCCGCTTCGTGCACCGGCGTGCGCTGCAATGCCTTGCCGCGGCCCGCCTTGCGTGGCGGCTGGGTATAGACGCACACCACATCATGCGCGGCCCGCACCAGCGCCTCGAGCGTCGGCACCGCGAAATCGGGCGTTCCCATGAAGACGATGCGCATAGGCCTGGTTCCCGTATAGGTCCCCGCTCGTCCTGAGCCTGTCGAAGGACCGCTTTTCCTTTGGGAACCGCGCTAGAAGAAAGTACGGCCCTTCGACAAGCTCAGGGTGAGCGATTAGGTGGTGGCAATGGCATCGCAAGAAATCGAAGCATTGAGTTCCGCGCTGGCCCGCCTGCCCGGGCTGGGCCCGCGGTCGGCGCGGCGCGCGGTGCTGCATCTGGTGAAGAAGCGCGAGACGGCGCTGCCCGCGTTGCTCGACGCGCTGCTCGCTGTGCAGGACACGCTGGAGGAGTGCCGCATCTGCGGCAATGTCGACACGCGCGACCCCTGCGGCATCTGCGCCGACCCGAAGCGCGATGCGAAGTCGATCTGCGTGGTCGAGGATGTAGCGGACCTGTGGGCGCTCGACCGGGCGAAGCTGTTCTCGGGCACCTACCACGTGCTCGGCGGGCGGCTTTCCGCGCTCGACGGCGTGCGGCCCGAAGACCTTGCGATTCCGGGCCTGCTTGCGCGCGTCGAAGCGGGCGGGGTGGACGAGGTGGTGCTGGCAATGAACGCGACGCTGGAGGGGCAGACCACCGCCCACTACCTTGCCGAGCGACTGGAGGATTTCTCCGTACGCATCACGCAACTCGCCCACGGCCTGCCGGTGGGCGGAGAGCTCGACTATCTCGACGAGGGCACGCTGGCGCAGGCGTTGCGGGCGAGGCGGCCGTTGGGCTAGCCGCTTGATAGCAGGGCCAACCCCGCTTATCTGACGCCCCATGGCTATCCGTGAAATCCTTGAAGTGCCGGACCCCCGGCTCAAAACCGTGTCGCAACCCGTCGAGGCGGCTGAGTTCGATGACGATCTGCGCACGCTGATCGACGACATGTTCGAAACGATGTATGCCGCGCACGGCATCGGTCTTGCCGCGATCCAGGTGGGCGTGCCCAAGCGCATTCTCGTAATCGACCTGCAGCCGGAAGACCCGGATGCAGAGCCGGTCGAGTGCGATCATGACGGGCACAGCCACACGCACCCGGCGACGAAGAAAGAGCCGCGGGTGTTCATAAATCCCGAAATCCTGGACCCGGCGGAAGAACTTTCGACCTATCAGGAAGGCTGCCTCTCAGTCCCCGATATCTACGCCGACGTCGATCGCCCGGTGACGTGCACGGTGCGCTGGCAGGATCTCGACGGGAAAGAGCATACCGAAGCGCTGGAAGGCATGATGGCGACCTGCATCCAGCACGAGATGGATCACCTCGAAGGTATCCTGTTCATCGACCATTTGAGCCGCCTCAAGCGCAACATGGCACTGAAGAAGCTCAAAAAGCTGAGGGTGGCGGCCTGATACTCGTCATTGCGAGCGAGCGAAGCAATCCAGAGCGTAACGCTTGACGGCTCTGGATTGCCGCGGGGCTCCGCCCCTCGCAATGACGATAGACTGGCATTTTACGCCGCGGCCACCATACCCTGTAGCGCCTTGACGCAGTCTTCCATGCACTCGCGGCACATCTTCTCGCAGCGCTTGCAGTGCGGATTGTCGTGCTTCGCGCATTCCTCCGCGCAGACCTTGCATGCAAGGACGCAGGCTTCGAGCAACGACTTGATCACCGCCGTGTTGCCGTGCGTACGGCGCGCGGCGACCGTGCTGACCGCCTGACAGATATCCGCGCAATCCGAGCACTTGCGGATGCACGCGCTCATGTCGCCATCCTCGGCATTGCAGGCATCGGCGCAGGAATTGCAGATCGCCGCGCAATACATCGCGTGCTTGATCGCCTCGCCCAGCTGGTCGTTGTAATCGGCACCCACCTGCGGGTGTTCCTTGATCATTTCCTTGATCGACATGCGTTTTCTCCTTCTCTCATAAGGGAGCGGAACGGGCGGGGGATAGTTCCCGCGGCGGCTTGGCGTGCGGCGTCGTTCCAGCTATGTTCTGGCTATGGAATATGCGATTCTGGGTGTCGTGGCGCTGCTGATCGGGCTGGGCGTCGGGTGGTATCTCGGCGGCAGGCCGGCGGCCGAGCTGAAGGCGCGGCTGGCCGAGAGCGAGCGGGACGCGAAGGAGACCGACGCCAGGTACCTGCGCGCCTATGCCGAGCTTGAGGCCGCGCGCGAAAAGGGCGCGCGGGTCGATGCGTTGGACGCAGAGCTGAAGGAAACACGCGCGCGGCACGAAGCCGTGCTGGAGGATGTGCGGCGTACCAATGGCGAATTGTCATCCGAACTGGCGACGCTCAAGGAAAAGACCGCGAATTTCGACGAGCAGAAACGCCTGCTAGTCGAGGCGCGCGAGGAATTGCTCAAGGAATTCCAGAACACCGGCTCGGCGGTGCTGACCAAGGCGCAGGAAGCCTTTCTGGAGCGCGCGAACGAGCGGTTCGGCCATTCGGAAAAGTCGTCTGAAGAGAAAATCCGCGAACTGCTGGCCCCGGTGGGGGAGCGGCTTGCGAAATACGAAAAGCAGGTCTCCGACCTGGAGGAAAAGCGCACCAACGCCTTTTCCTCGCTCGCGGCCCAGATCGAGCAGATGCGGCTGGGGCAGGAGGAAGTGCGGCGCGAAGCGCAGCGGCTTGGCAATTCGCTGACGAATGCTCCCAAGGCGCGCGGCCGCTGGGGCGAGCGGGCCTTGCAGAACGTGCTCGAGCAGTGCGGCCTGTCCGAGCACACCGATTTCCTGCTCGAACATTCGCTGGATACAGACGAGGGCCGACTGCGGCCCGACGCCATCGTCAAGGTGCCGGGTTCGAAGAAGCTGGTGATCGACGCCAAGGTATCGCTCAACGCCTATCAGGCCGCGTTCGAGGCGGAGGACGAAGACGAGCGCAAGCGCCATCTGGACCTCCACGCCAAATCGATGCGCGGCCATGTGCAGACGCTGGGGTCGAAGAGTTACCAGAGCCAGTTCGACGATGCGCCGGACTATGTCGTGATGTTCGTGCCGGGCGAGCATTTCGTGGCCGCTGCGCTCGATGCCGATCCGGAGCTGTGGGATTTTGCGTTCCGCAACAAGGTTTTGCTGGCGACGCCGACCAATCTGGTGGCGATCGCGCGGACCGTGGCGCAGGTCTGGCGGCAGGACACGATCGCCAAGGAAGCGATGGAGATCGGCAAGGCGGGCGCGGAACTCTACGACCGGCTCGCTATTGCTGCCGAGCACATGAAGCGCGTGGGCGGCGGGCTGGAAAGCGCGGTCAAGAATTACAACAAGTTCGTCGGCAGCTTCGAGCGCAACGTGCTGTCTTCGGGGCGCCGTCTGGCCGAAAAGGGGATCGAGATCGGCAAGCGCGAGATCGAGGAAATCCCGCAGATCGCGGAGACCCCTACCTACACTTCCGACGATGTGGCTGCCATGGACGAGAGCGGAGCGCCCGAGAGTCTGGAAGACGCGCGCAACGCGGCTGAATAGGCCCGCGCGAGGCAGGAAACCGGTCCGCGTACGAAGCCCGGTCAGACATAAAGGTTGGCGCATCCGCATTTTCGCGTCTCTCGCGTTGCATTTCCGGAAGACTGCGCCTAACTAACCGTCATCCCGACATCGCTGGCACCATGTTGGGCCGGGCCGCAAGGCACCGGCGCCAAACTGCACGGCCATGGCATTCGGGAGAAAGAACGGAGATTTATGGCGGATATCGCGCGACTGACACAGATTATCGAGCCCGAGGCGAAGGCCCTGGGATTCGATCTCGTGCGCGTGAAGATGATGCCTTCCGAAGCCGGGGACGGCACGCAGGCGCTGCAGATCATGGCGGAAGACCCGGCGACGGGCCAGCTGGTGATCGAACAATGCGCTGCGCTGAGCCGCGCTGTTTCCGCGAAGATCGATGCTCTGGAAGAGCAGGGCGACGTGCTGATCGAGGGGGCCTATCACCTCGAAGTCAGCTCGCCCGGGATCGATCGCCCGCTGACCCGTGCGAAGGATTTTGACGACTGGGCGGGGCACGAGGCCAAGATTTCCATGGCCAAGGGCTATGAGGGCCAGCGTACGTTCAAAGGCACGCTCGAAGGCCTGCATCCGGACCGCGGCATCGACTTCGTCCACATCAAGGATGCCAAGGGCACCATTCATGTCCTTCAGTTGGAAGAAATTCATTCGGCGAAGCTCGTCCTGACCGACGAACTGATCGCCGCGACCAAACCGCTCGACACCACGGGTGCCGACGAAGTACTAGAAGACCAACAAGAAAAGGCTGACGACTGATGGCCACTGCCATTTCCGCCAACCGTGCGGAGCTCCTCGCGATCGCGAACTCGGTCGCTTCGGAAAAGATGATCGACAAGTCGATCGTGATCGAAGCGATGGAAGAGGCGATCCAGAAATCCGCCCGCAACCGCTACGGCGCGGAAAACGACATTCGCGCGAAGCTCGATCCGCAGACCGGCGACCTGCGCCTGTGGCGCGTCGTTGAAGTGGTCGAAGAGGTCGAGGATTACTTCAAGCAGGTGAACCTGGAGCAGGCGCAGAAGCTGCAGGACGGCGCGTCTGTCGGTGACTTCATCGTCGATCCGCTTCCGCCGGTCGACCTGGGCCGCATCGACGCACAGAGCGCCAAGCAGGTGATCTTCCAGAAGGTCCGCGATGCCGAGCGTGAGCGCCAGTATGAAGAGTTCAAGGATCGCGCTGGCGAGATCATCACCGGCGTGATCAAGTCGGTCGAATTCGGCCATGTGATCGTCAATCTGGGCCGCGCCGAAGGCGTGATCCGCCGCGACCAGCAGATCCCGCGCGAAGCCGTGCGTGTGGGCGAGCGTATCCGCGCGCTGATCAGCAAGGTGGAGCGCAACAATCGCGGTCCGCAGATCTTCCTGACCCGCGCGCATCCCGATTTCATGCGCAAGCTGTTCGCGCAGGAAGTGCCCGAAATCTACGACGGCATTATCGAGATCAAGGCCGCCGCCCGCGATCCGGGCAGCCGGGCCAAGATCGGCGTCATCTCGCATGACTCCTCGATCGATCCGGTCGGCGCCTGCGTCGGCATGAAGGGCAGCCGCGTCCAGGCCGTCGTGCAGGAACTGCAGGGCGAGAAGATCGACATCATTCCCTGGAGCGAGGATCAGGCGACCTTCATCGTCAACGCGTTGCAGCCCGCCACCGTCAGCCGCGTGGTGCTGGACGAAGAGGAAAGCCGGATCGAGGTTGTCGTGCCCGAAGACCAGCTTTCGCTCGCGATCGGCCGCCGTGGCCAGAACGTGCGCCTCGCCAGCCAGCTGACCGGCAACCAGATCGACATCATGACCGAGGAAGAAGCCTCGGAAAAGCAGAGCAAGGAATTCGCTGCTCGCTCCAAGATGTTCGAGGAAGAGCTGGACGTCGACGAAACGCTTTCGCAGCTGCTCGTCGCCGAAGGCTTCGCCGAGCTGGAAGAAGTCGCCTATGTCCAGCTGGACGAGCTGGCGATGATCGAAGGCTTCGACGAGGAACTGGCGGAAGAACTGCAGAGCCGTGCGCAGGAAGCGCTCGACCGGCAGGAAGCCGCGCACCGCGAGACCCGCCGCGAACTGGGCGTCGAAGACGAACTGGCCGAACTGCCGGTGCTGACCGAGGCGATGCTGGTTACGCTGGGCAAGGCGGGCATCAAGACGCGCGACGATCTGGCCGATCTGGCCACCGACGAGCTGATCGCCAAGAAGCGCGAGGCGCCGCGTCGCCGCAACAATGCCAATGCCGACGGCCCGCCGATGCGGCGCGACCGTCCGCAGCGCGAGCAGGACAAGGGCGGCGTGCTGGGCGAATACGGCCTCACCGAAGAACAGGGCAACGAGATCATCATGGCTGCCCGCGCGCACTGGTTCGAAGACGAGGAGCCGCAGGCGTCCGAAGACGAACCGGCCCAGGAAACCGCATCCGAGGGTGCAGATCAGGAGGCCGCCGATGCGGACTCCACACAATGAGCGCCTGACGCCGACAACCCGTAGCACGCGCGCCGGCGAGAAATCGCCGGAGCGCAAGTGCATCCTCACCGGTCGCCATGGCGAGCGGGAGGATCTGATCCGTCTGGCGATCTCGCCGGACGGTCAGGTACTGCCCGATCCGCGCGCGCGTGCGCCGGGTCGCGGCGCATGGCTGGGCGTTTCGCGCGCCGAGCTTGAAGCTGCTATGCAGAAGGGCAAGCTGAAGGGGGCGCTGGCCCGCGCGTTCAAATCCGCGCCGCCGCAGGTCCCCGAAGATCTGCCCGCGCAGATCGAGGCGGGGCTTGTCCGAACCCTTACCGATCGGTTGGGGCTCGAAATGCGCGGCGGAAACCTTATCTTGGGGTCCGAACGTATTGCCGAACACGCACGCGGCGGCGCGCTGGCCGCGCTGTACCACGCCAGCGATGCGAGCGAAGGCGGTACCGCCAAGCTCGACCAGGCGTGGCGCGTGGGAATGGATCGCGAAGGTTCGGGCGAGGGCGGAACGCGCTTGCCACTGGACCGTGCGGCGCTGTCTGTGGCATTGGGCCGCGACAATGTCGTCCATCTGGGCGTGATCATGGGGCGCGGGGCCGATCGGTCGGCTGCCGAGCGGGTCGAACAGGCCCACGCGCGCCTGCAGAATTACCGGGATGCGTCTCAGGACGCGCGCGAAACGGGGGCCGTCTAGACGGTGGCCTGCCATTTCGCGACGATGTGATCGAAGGAAGAAACGAGTTTTATGAGCGACGACAAGAACGAGACCCGGACCCGCAAACCGCTTGGCCTCAAGCGGAGCGTGGAATCGGGCGAGGTCAAGCAGACCTTCAGCCACGGCCGTACCAACAAGGTGGCGGTCGAGGTGAAGCGTCGTCGCAAGATCCTCAAGCCCGGCGAATCCGCTTCTGCTCCGGCCGAAGAGGCCAAGGCGCCGGCGCCTGCCCCGGCGCCCGAACCCAAACCTGCGCCCGCCCCCGCACCCAAGCCGGCGGCGGCCAAGCCTGCGCCCAAAAAGCCTGCGCCCTCTGACGAAACGCCGCAGGAACGCGTCGCGCGTCTCCAGCGGGAGGCCGAGGAAGATCGCCTGCGCCAGGCAGAGGAAGCCCGCAAGCGCGACGAGGAAAAGGCCAAGCAGGCCGCCGAGAACGAGAAGAAGCGCGCCGAAGAAAACGCCAGGGCCAAGGAAGAGGCCGAGAAGCGCGCTCAGGAAGAAGCGAAGGCTGCGGCTCAGGAAGCAGCTGCGCCTGCCGAAGCTCCGGCGCCCGCGCCCGAAGCGGCGCCCGCCGAGGAAGCGACTGGCAAGACCGCGCGCCCTGCCGCGCGTAAGTTCACGCCCGTCCAGCGGCCCGAGCCCAAGAAGCCGGAAAAGAAGCCCAAGAAGGAAGACAAGCCCGCACGTGGTGCCGAACGCCCCGACAAGCGGCGTTCGGGCAAGCTGACCGTCACCAAGGCGCTGAACGAGGACGAAGGCCGCCGTGCGCGCAGCCTCGCCGCGCTCAAGCGGGCGCGCGAGAAGGAACGCCGTTCGCAGGGCGGTGGCTCCTCCAAGCCGCGCGAGAAGCAGACCCGCGACGTGATCGTCCCCGAGGCGATCACCGTGCAGGAACTCGCCAACCGCATGGCCGAAAAGGGCGCGGACCTGGTGAAGGAACTGTTCAGCCTGGGCATGGCCGTCACCGTCAACCAGACGATCGACCAGGACACTGCAGAGCTGCTGGTCGAACAGTTCGGCCACAACATCCAGAAGGTTTCCGAAGCCGATATCGACATCAAGGCCGAAGAGGATGTCGATCCCGAAGAAACGCTGCAGCCGCGTCCGCCGGTCGTCACGATCATGGGCCATGTCGATCACGGCAAGACCAGCCTGCTCGATGCGTTGCGCGGCACCAGCGTGACCAAGGGCGAAGCGGGCGGCATCACGCAGCATATCGGCAGCTACCAGGTGGAAACGAAGAACGGCGACAAGATCACCTTCCTCGATACGCCGGGCCACGCCGCCTTCACGGAAATGCGTGCGCGCGGTGCCAACGTAACCGATATCGTGGTGCTGGTTGTCGCCGCCGACGACGGCATCATGCCGCAGACGATCGAGGCGATCAGCCACGCCAAGGCGGCCGGCACGCCGATCATCGTCGCCATCAACAAGATGGATAAGGAAGACGCCAACCCCCAGAAGGTGCGCGAGCGCCTGCTGGAACAGGAAGTCATCGTCGAGGCGATGTCGGGCGACGTGCAGGACGTGGAAATCTCCGCGCTCAAGGGCACCGGGCTGGACGAACTGCTCGACAAGATCGCGCTGCAGGCCGAACTGATGGAACTGAAGGCCAATCCCGATCGCGCTGCCGAGGCAACCGTGATCGAGGCGCAGCTGGACAAGGGCCGCGGCCCGGTCGCATCCGTGCTGGTCACGCGCGGTACGCTGAAGAAGGGCGACAGCTTCGTCGCCGGGACCGAGAGCGGCCGCGTGCGTGCGATCATCGACGACCAGGGCAAGCAGATCAAGGAAGCCGGGCCTTCGATGCCGGTCGAGGTCCTGGGCCTCGGCGGTGTGCCCGGCGCAGGCGATCAGCTGACGGTGGTCGAGAACGAACAGCGTGCCCGCGAGGTCGCCGAATATCGCCGGGACAAGGCGAACGAGAAGCGCACCGCGCTGGCGCCGACCAATTTCGACGCAATGTTTGCCGGGCTCGCCAACAAGGCGATCGAGTTCCCTCTGCTGGTCCGTGCGGACGTGCAGGGTTCGGTCGAGGCCATCAAGACCGCGCTCACCAACCTTTCGAACGACGACATCAAGGTGCGCATCCTGCACTCGGGCGTCGGCGCGATTACCGAGAACGACGTGACGCTGGCAGCTGCCGGCGGTGCGCCGATCATCGGCTTCAACGTACGCCCCAACGCCAAGGCCCGCCAGCAGATCGAGCGTGAAGGCGTGCGGATGATGTATTACGACGTCATCTACCACCTGACCGAGGAGATCGCGAAGGAGATGGCGGGCGAGCTGGGTCCGGAGCGGATCGAGAACGTCGTCGGACGTGCGCAGGTCAAGGAAGTCTTCAAGTCCGGCAAGAAGGACAAGGCGGCCGGCCTGCTGGTGGAGGAAGGGGCGATCCGCAAGGGTCTGCACGCCCGCCTCACCCGCGACGACGTCATCGTTTCGTCCACCACCATCGCCTCGCTGCGGCGCTTCAAGGACGACGTCGACGAAGTGCGCGCCGGCCTCGAATGCGGCGTGGTGCTGGAAGACACGAACGACATCAAGCCGGGCGACCAGCTCGAAGTCTTCGAAGTCGAGGAGCGCGAACGGACGCTGTGACCTTAACTCCCCTGCCGCTTGTGGGAGGGGGCGGGGGTGGGCCAATACAAGTGTTCGGGCTCGCCAGAGCCCACCCCGCTGCGACTAGGCCGCTTGCGCGACCAAGTCTCGCTACCCCTCCCGCAAGCGGGAGGGGAGGAGTAAGCCGATGACCGAACTCTTCAAAACCCGACGCTCGCCCTCGGCGGAGCTGATGGGATCGCAGTTCCAGTTATGGGACGCCGAGAAGGGCGAAGTCACCTTCACCTATGATCCGCCGCCCAGCTTCGCCTCGCCACGCGGTGCGGTGCAGGGCGGGTTGATCGCGGGGTTCCTCGACGAGGTGATGGGCGCGGCGCTGCTCGCGCACACCGACAACGCCGCGCTGCCGCTCAACCTCGATATGAATCTCAGCTTCGTACGGATGGTCCCGCTCGAAACGATCACCGCGAAGGGCCGCGTGGTGAAGGCGGGCCGCAAGGTCGCCTTCCTCGAAGGCGAACTGTTCGACATGGACGGTCGCCTGCTCGCCCGCGCGACCTCCACCGCGATCCCGACACCGCCGCCTACGGACGGCTAGCACCGCAAACGGTATTGTCGCGCGCCGGGGGATTGAGCGCACCGCACCACGCCCCTATCTCTGGGCGACCATGGCCAAACAGCAATTTTCCGCAGAACAGCAGTCTGTCCGCGTCCTCAAGGTGGGCGAACGGGTGAGGCATATCCTGTCCGAACTGCTCACCCGCAACGAAGTGCACGACGAAACGCTCAGCGCGCATTCGGTCAGCGTGACCGAAGTGAAGATGACGCCCGATCTCAAGCACGCCAGCGTCTACGTGAAGCCGCTTCTGGGCAGCGAGGAAGAGGCGGTGGTCAAGGCGCTGCGCACCAACACCGCCTTCTTCCAGCGCGAGGTCGCCAAGCGGCTGGGCCTCAAATTCGCGCCCAAGCTGCAGTTCCGCCCCGACGAGAGCTTTGACGAGGCGGACCGGATCGAGCGCCTTCTCAACGACCCCAAGGTCGCGCGTGACCTTGAGGACGAGGAGGAGTAGCAGGCCCGTGTACACCCCTCCCGCTTGCGGGAGGGGCAGCGAGACTTGCAAGCTTGCTTGCTAGTCGCAGCGGGGTGGGCATGCTCCTGCAAGCGCAGCTCTGTCGAAGCCCACCCCCGGCCCCTCCCGCAAGCGGGAGGGGAGTTAAGGGCTACTCTGCAGTCCCCGCCATCTCGGGCATCGTGTAGGTCACCGGCGCATCCGGGCCGAGCGGAATGCCAAGATAGAACCAGCCCACGATCAGCGCGGTGCCGAAGATCAGCAGCCAGATCGAATAGGGCAGCATCATCGCGGTCAGGCTGCCGAGGCCGAAGTCCGGCTGCCAGCGCTGTGCGAACACCAGGATCAGCGGGAAATAGACCATCAGCGGGGTGATGATGTTGGTTGCGCTGTCGCCTACGCGATACGCCGCCGTCGCGCCTTCGGGGCTGATGCCCAGCAGCATCAGCATCGGTACCAGGATCGGCGCGAGCAGCGCCCACTTCGCGCTGGCCGAGCCCACGAACAGGTTGAGCAGGCCGGTGAACAGTACCATCAGCCCGATCACCGCAGGCAGCGGCAGGCCGGTCGATTCGATCGCGCCCGCACCATGCACGGCCGATATCAGGCCGAGGTTGGACCAGTTGAACATTGCCACGAAATGCGCGGCCGCGAAGGCGAGGACCAGGTAATAGCCCATGTCCTTCATGGATTCGGCCATCATGTTCACCAGATCGCGGTGGTTCTCGATCGTCCCCGCCGCGCGGCCATAGGCCCAGCCTGTGGCGAGGAAGAGGACGAAGAAAGCGGCGACCAGCGAACTGTAGAGCGGCGCCAGCTCGGTGTGGATCGAGCAGTCGGCGATCCGGGTCCCGTCCTCGGCCACGCAGGCGGCTTCGTTGATCAGCGGCGTGCCCGGCGCGAAGACCATCAGCACCCACAGGCCGATGACGAGCAGCGCGGCAATACCGGCGTGGCGAAGGCCCTTCGATGCCAGCGCGCCCTCGTGCTCGCTCGGGTCCGGGCTCGTGCCATCATCATCCGCAGCACCGGCGGTTGCTCCACCGCGCCAGGGGCCCAGGCGCGGTTCGATGATCTTGTCGGTGACGAACCAGATGATCGGCAGGAAGATGAAGGTCATCGCGCTGATGAAGTACCAGTTGCCCGCGATGTTGGCGGTCCAGTCCGGGTCGAGCATGCTCGCGCCGACCGCTTCCTCCGTAATGCCGAAGAGCAGCGCATCGAGCTGGCCGGGCGAGATATTGGCGGAGAAACCGCCCGAAACCCCGGCGAATGCGGCGGCGATACCCGCCAGCGGATGGCGTCCGGCCGCGGCGAACAGGATGCCCGCGAGCGGGATCAGCACTACGTAGCCCGCATCGGCGGCGTGGTTGCCCAGCATGGCGACCAGCGCCACCACGGGCGTCAGCAGTGTCTTGGGCGCGGCCTTGACCGCCTTGGACATGCCGGCGGCAAAAAAGCCTGACCGCTCCGCCACACCTGCACCCAGCATCACCACCAGCACGTATCCGAGCGGGTGGAAGTGCGTGAACGTCGCGGGCATTTCGACCCACAGGCGCTGGATATTCTCCGCGCTTAGCAGACTGACCGCCTGGATGATGCTGGCCTGGCCGGTTGCCTCGTCCACCGCTGTCGGGTGAATGGCCGACACGCCCGTCATCGCGCAGACGATGGAAACGATCACCAGAGCGATGATCAGGTAGAAGAATATGAAGACCGGATCGGGCAGACGGTTGCCGGTCCTCTCCACCCAACCCAGAAAGCCCTTCTGCTGCGCTGTTCCTGCGGCGCTTGCCATTGCTCTGTCCCCTCACAAACTGAAGCTTGTCGAATGGCTAGCATCGCGATTTCAACCTGTCGCGGTCCTTAATTCTTGGACAGCACGACAGGCGTATGGGTAAGGCGCCCCGATGGCGAAGCTCTATTTCTATTTTGCGAGCATGAATGCGGGCAAGAGCTCCCTGCTGCTGCAAAGCGCGTTCAACTACCGCGAGCGGGGCATGAAGGTCTCCCTGTGGACCGCTGCGGTGGACAATCGCGGTACGCAGCGCGGGATCGACAGCCGGATCGGGCTGAGCAGCGAAGCGCATGCTTTCGACGCGCAGACCGACATGGCGGCGCAGGTTCTGGCGATGCAGCAGGAGGACGGCCCGCTCGCCTGCGTGCTGGTGGACGAGGCGCAGTTCCTCTCTCCCGCGCAGGTCTGGCAGCTTGCCCGGCTGACCGATCGGCACGATATCCCGGTGATCTGCTATGGGCTGCGGACCGATTTTCGCGGCGATCTGTTCCCCGGATCGGCGGCCTTGCTGGGGCTTGCAGACAAGCTGATCGAGCTGAAGGCCGTCTGCCATTGCGGCAGCAAGGCGACGATGAACCAGCGCGTCGATGCGCAGGGCAGGCCGGTCAGCGAAGGCGCCCAGACCGAGATAGGCGGGAACGAGCGCTATGTTGCCGTGTGCCGCCGCCATTTCGTGAGGCCGGACGAATGAGCGTGGAAGGCAAGCACGCGCCCAACGGCTGGATAGTGCTCGACAAGCCGCGCGGCATGGGCTCGACCCAGGGCGTCGCAGCGGTCAAGCGCGTGCTGCGGGAAGGCGGATATCCCAAGACCAAGATCGGCCATGGCGGCACGCTCGACCCGCTGGCGGAAGGCGTGCTGCCCATCGCACTGGGCGAGGCGACCAAGCTGGCGGGCCGCATGCTCGATGCGACCAAGACCTACGTGTTCACGATCCAGTTCGGCGAAGAGACCGACACGCTCGACACCGAGGGCGAGGTGGTGGCGCGGTCCGACCGTTTTCCGCCGCTGGCTGCGATCGCAGGCGTGCTCGACCACTTCACGGGCGCAATCGAGCAGGTCCCGCCAGCGTATTCCGCGCTGAAGGTGGACGGCAAGCGTGCCTACGACCGTGCGCGGGCTGGTGAGGATGTGGAGCTGCAGGCGAGGGCGGTGACGGTTCATTCGCTTGGCCTCTATCGCCATGCTGAACCCGGTTCAGCAACCAGCCTGCCAACCGATGCGGCAGAGCAGGTGGAGGACTGGACCCCGAAACAAGTTCGGGGTGACGATCAGGAACTGGAATCCGCCTTCCAGACCACCACCGGGCGGCCCGACCCCTACGACCCTTCCGCGCCGCTGGAGCTCGCCGAAAGCGTCACGCTGGAAGCGACGGTCAGCAAGGGCACCTACATCCGCTCTCTTGCACGCGATATCGCGCTGGCTCTTGGAACGCGCGGGCACGTTACCTATCTCAGACGGACGAAGGCTGGGCCGTTCACCGAAGAACAGGCGATTTCGCTGGACAAACTGGGCGAAATCTCTAAGGGCGCGAGCCTTCGAAACCTCCTCCTGCCGCTAGAGGCGGGGCTGGACGACATCCCGGCCCTTTCCCTCGACCCCGACAGCGCGCAGGCGGTCCGCCAGGGCCGGGTATTGTCGGATCTGCCCCAGGCCAACGGGCTCTATTTTGCGAAGTCGGGCGATGTTCCGGTGGCGCTGGTGGAGATCGAAGGCGGCACGATGCGAATCGTGCGGGGCTTCAATTTTCCCGATGTCGCGGAGTGAATGATATGTCGGTTGCTGCCGATAAGAAGCAGGAAATCATCAAGGACAACGCCCAGGGCAATAACGACACGGGCAGTCCCGAAGTGCAGGTCGCGATTCTGACCGAGCGCATCAAGAACCTGACCGAACACTTCAAGGATCATCACAAGGATAACCACTCGCGTCGTGGCCTGCTGATGATGGTCAACAAGCGCCGTAATCTGCTCGCCTATCTGAAGAAGAAGGATGTGGAGCGGTACAACGCGCTGATCCAGAAGCTGGGTCTTCGCAAGTAAGAGTTTTCTCGGAGGGGCGGCTCGCAAGGGTCGCCCCTTCGTCCATCCGGCTTTCACGCAATTCGGCGTGGGGGCGGGCATTGGGGCAGGAAAGACGCCCCGCACCGGACCGGGACGGTATCCCCGGCAGTAGGCCCCGCCAGCGCAATCAGGCGTGGCGGGTCATTTAGGATAATACATGTTCGACAAGAAAACCGTATCGATCGAGTGGGGCGGAAAGACCCTCACCCTCGAAACAGGCCAGATCGCCCGTCAGGCAGACGGCGCCGTGCTGGCCACCTATGGCGAAACCGTGGTGCTGTGCGCCGTGACCGCCGCCAAGAGCGTCAAGGAAGGGCAGGACTTCTTCCCGCTGACCGTTCACTACCAGGAAAAATTCTCCGCTGCGGGCCGTATCCCGGGTGGCTTCTTCAAGCGCGAAGGCCGCGCGACGGAGAAGGAAACGCTGACCTCGCGCCTGATCGACCGCCCCGTGCGGCCGCTGTTCCCCGAAGGTTTCTACAACGAAATCAACGTGATCTGCCAGGTCCTGTCGTATGATGGCGAGACCGAGCCCGATATCGTCGCGATGATCGCTGCTTCGGCTGCGCTGACCATCAGCGGCGTGCCCTTCATGGGCCCGATCGGCGCCGCGCGCGTCGGCTTCCGCAATGGCGAATACGAACTCAACCCGAGCCTGCAGACCGCGCTCGACGAAGAAGGTCGCCTCGACCTCGTCGTCGCTGCGACCAACGATGCGGTGATGATGGTCGAGTCCGAAGCCAAGGAACTGACCGAAGAGGAAATGCTCGGCGCCGTCATGTTCGCGCACGAGGAAAGCCGCAAGGTCATCGGTGCGATCATCGATCTGGCCGAACAGGCCGCCAAGGAGCCGTGGGAACTCGCTTCGAGCGACGACAACGCGGACATGAAGGCCTACATCAAGGACATGGTCGGCGACGATATCGCCAAGGCCTACAAGCTGACCGACAAGTCGCAGCGTTCCGATGCGCTCAACACCGCTCGCGAGCGGGTGAAGGAGCACTATTCGGGCGAGGAATTCGACGGTCAGCAGAAGATGACCGCGATCAAGCTGGTCAAGAAGATCGAGAGCGAGATCGTTCGCGGTGCCATCCTGAAGGACGGCCAGCGCATCGACGGGCGCAAGCTCGATCAGGTCCGCCCGATCGAAGCAATGGTCGGCCTGCTGCCCCGCACGCATGGTTCGGCGCTGTTCACGCGCGGTGAGACGCAGGCGATCTGCACCACCACGCTGGGCACCAAGGATGCCGAGCAGATGATCGACGGGCTGGAAGGCCTCTCGTACAGCAACTTCATGCTGCACTATAACTTCCCGCCCTATTCGGTCGGCGAAGTGGGCCGCTTCGGCTTCACCAGCCGTCGCGAAACCGGCCACGGCAAGCTCGCATGGCGTGCACTGCACCCCGTGCTGCCGAGCCACGAGGACTTCCCGTACACCATTCGCATCCTGTCGGACATCACCGAGTCCAACGGCTCGTCTTCGATGGCGACCGTGTGCGGCGGCTGTTTGTCGATGATGGATGCCGGCGTTCCGATCGAACGCCCGGTGTCGGGCATCGCGATGGGCCTGATCCTCGAAGGCGACGAATTCGCCGTCCTGTCGGACATCTTGGGTGACGAAGATCACCTGGGCGACATGGACTTCAAGGTCGCGGGTTCGGAAAACGGCATCACCTCGCTCCAGATGGACATCAAGGTTGCCGGCATCACGCAGGAAATCATGACCAAGGCGCTCGAACAGGCGAAGGCCGGCCGTGCGCACATCCTGGGTGAAATGACCAAGGCGCTTGGTTCGGCCCGCACGGGCGTTTCCAAGCACGCACCGCGCATCGAGACGATGCAGATCGACAAGTCGAAGATCCGCGACGTCATCGGTACTGGCGGCAAGGTGATCCGCGAGATCGTCGCCGAAACCGGCGCGAAGGTGGACATCGACGACGAGGGCGTGATCAAGATTTCGTCGAGCAATGCCGACGAGATCGAAGCCGCACGCAAGTGGATCGAAGGCATCGTCGAAGAGGCGGAAGTCGGCAAGATCTACAACGGCAAGGTCGTTAACATCGTCGACTTCGGTGCGTTCGTGAACTTCATGGGTGGCAAGGACGGCCTCGTCCATGTCTCCGAGATGAAGAACGAGCGGGTCGAGAAGCCGACCGATGTCGTTTCCGAAGGCCAGGAAGTGAAGGTCAAGGTCCTCGAGATCGACAACCGCGGCAAGGTCCGCCTGTCGATGCGCGTCGTGGACCAGGAAACCGGCGAAGAACTGGAAGACACCCGCCCGCCGCGTGAAAAGCGCGAAGGCGGCGGTGATCGCGGGCCCCGTGGCGACCGTGGCGGCGACCGCCGTGGTGGTCGTGGACCGCGTGGCGGTGGCGGCCGTGGCCGTGGCGGTGATGACCGTGGCGGCGATCGCGGCGGCAAGGGCGGCGATAACGGGGACGGCGACGGCCCCGCGCACATGCCTGCCTTCCTGCGCGACGACGACTAAGTCGCTCGCCAGAGCACAAAAGAAGGGCCGCGGGAGCATCTGCTTCCGCGGCCCTTTGCTTTTTCTGGCGTATCGAACGCCCGCGAGGTCAGCCCATTTCGAGGATCGGCTTGAACACCTTGCCGTCGTGCAGATCGGCCACCGCCTCGTTGATCTTGTCGAACGGGTAGCGCTTCACCAGCCGGTCGAACGGGAACTGCCCCTTCAGGTAGAGATCGACCAGTGTCGGGATGAACTGCTTCACCTTCGAATCGCCCTCCACGCAGCCGACGATCTTGCGGCCGGACAGGATCTGTTCGTTGGCATCGAAGGAATATTCGGTGCCCGACGGCGGCGCGCCGACCACCACCATCGTGCCCCTGTTGGCAAGCGAACCCCATGCACCGCGCGCTGCGGTGGCATTGCCGCTGCATTCGATGGCGTAATCCGCGCCCGCGCCCGTGATTTTGCGCACCTCTTCGGCGACATCGGTATCCTTGGTCACGTGGACCGTGTCGGTCGCGCCGAGTTCCTTCGCCAGCTCCAGCCGGTCCTCGTTGGTATCGACCGCGATGATGGGGAAGCAGCCGGAAACTTTCGCGCCCATGATTGCCGCCATGCCCACGCTGCCGACGCCGGAGACGAGCAGGCTCGACCCGGCCTTGGGCTGCGCGGTGCGCATCACTGCGCCCGCCCCGGTCTGTATCCCGCAGCCCAGCGGACCGAGCAGCGAGATGTCCACATCGGCTTCGATCTTCACCACGTTGCGTTCGTGCGCGATGGAATACGTCGCGAAGCTCGATTGCTGGAAGAAGGCGGCGTTGGGGCCGTCTTCGAAAACCGGCGCATTGTCGCCCTGCCGCTTGTTCATGAAATTGAGCGGATTGAAGTCCGCGCAATAGGCGGGGTCGCCTTCTTGACAGGGTCGGCAATGGCCGCAGGAGCCGTAGGACAGGACGACATGGTCGCCTGCGGCAATATCGGTCACGTGCGATCCGGTGGCGACCACCTTGCCCGCGCCTTCATGGCCGAGCACGACGGGGAAATTGGTCGGCAGGTCGCCCGCCTGCACCGCCAGATCGGTATGGCATACGCCGGTGGCAACCAGCTCGATCAGCACCTCGTGCGGGCCGGGATCGGCGATCTCGCGTTCCTCGATGGCGAAGTCGCCTCCGGCTTCGGGGACGACGGCGATACGGGCGGTGGTGGGCATGGGGATTCTCCTTCGGGGGTTACCTTGATAACTTTTCCCGGAGGGTCGGTGTTCCGGCCTATCGCCCGCGCGCGGTAGCGTTTATCGCAATGGCCATGCTGCCACGCGAAACAATAGCCACCGCCCAGATCCCCGGCGGGGAGACGCTGACCCTGGTCAGCCACGGGCGCGATTTCATCATCATGCTCGGCCGGGACGAGCTGATGGGCACGCGCATGCAGTATTCGGAGGAGCAGCTCGCCGTGCTGACGCTGGCAGAGCTGGAGGCTGCGAAACCGCGCGTCCTGATCGGCGGTTTCGGTATGGGCTTTACCTACCGTGCCGCGCTCTCGCATCTGCCCGAAGGCGGGCAGGTCGTGGTGGCCGAGCTGGTGCCCGAAATCCTGGAATGGGCGCGTGGACCGCTCTCGCACCTCAGCGCAGCCAGCCTCGACGATCCGCGCGGCGAAGTGATTCTGTGCAATGTCGAGGCGCTGATCGACGATGCCAATGATGGCACCAGTGCCAAGTACGACGCGATCCTGCTCGATGTGGACAACGGGCCGGACGGCATCGTGGTGGACAGCAATTTTCGCCTCTACACGCGCACGGGGATCGCGAAGGCGAAGGATGCGCTCAATCCTGGCGGGGTCATGGCCGTGTGGTCAGCCGCGCCCGATCACAAGTTCACGACGCGGCTGAAGGACGGCGGGTTCGATGTGGAGGTGCGCGAAGTGCGCGCGCGGCCCAACAACAAGGGGCCGCGCCACACGATCTGGTTTGCGCGGAAACGCTGACGCCGATCAGCCCGCCGTCTGCTTCACCCGAAGCGCGCCGAGAAAGTCCCGCTTGCCGATCCCGACGCCTGCCATCCGCAGGATGTCGTAGGCTGTAGCGGAGTGGAAATAGACGTTCGGGTTGGAGAAGCTGAGCAGAAAATCCTGCACCGTGAAATCCAGCCGGAACTTGTCGCCGATGGCGAAAACCATGTCGTTGCCGGCCAGGGCCTCCAGCTCGTCCTCGCTCGTTGCCTCGCAGGTTTCGCGCGCGGTGGCGACCATGCTGCGCAGGGACGCGAAGTCTTCAGGATAGGGGCTCATGTCGGGCGAGAAATGCCCTTCTCGGATAGCGGTCAGCGCCAGATGCGTGTGCGTCCAGCAGCTTTTGAACTGGTAGGCGAGCGGCAGCATGTCGTCGATCAGGCGGGTTTCCAGCAGCGCCTTCTCTTCTGCATGGCCATCGGCCACGAAATTCTCCGCCTTGTCGATCAGGCCGTCGACCGCGCCGAGCACCTGAAGCCAGTTGGGGATGATCGCCTGATGCAGTGAAAGGGCCATGTCTCGTCTCTCCTGATATGAAACGGCCCGGCTCGCCATGATGCGAAAGCCGGGCCATTGCCTTGTGTCTTATCGATGCCTTGCGGTCCTTACCGAACCCGGGGGCCGCCGTAGGGCAACGGGGGCGGGGGGCGGCGCGAACCGCGCGGCAGCTGTGCCTGATAGGCGCGGCCGCAATGTTCGACGCAATAGGGGAAGCCCGGGTTCACCGCTTCGCCACAGAAATGGAAATCGGGCTCGCCCGGATGGCCCATCGGCCAGCGGCAGACCTTGTCGCTCAGGTCGAGCAGGCTGGTCTTGTCCGCAATCGAAGGGTCCGGCTTGGCCGGCACCAGCCTGCGCGGTGGCGCAGGGGGGATCGGCGGCTGCTGATCGCCGGGGCCCTGCCGCAGAAAGCCGCCGGGGCCGACGGAAACGATTCGCGGGCTGCTGGGCGCCGGAGCCGCTGCCTCGTCCGTATCGGCAGCGGGTGCGGCGGGGCCTTGCGGTGCCGGAGCGGGCTTCGCTTCGGGTGCGGGCTTGGCGGCCGCCGGTGCGGGGGTGGGGGCAGGAGCGGGCGCCGGAGCAGGCTTGGCGGCTTCGCTGGGCGCAGGCGCTGCCTTCTTGGGTGCGGGCTTTGCCTTGGGCTCGGCCTTCTTCTTGCTCTTTTCTGCCGCCTTCACGGGCGAGGGGCGCGACTTGAGGCCCAGCCGGTGGGCCTTGCCGATCACGGCATTGCGCGACACTTCGCCCAGTTCCTTGGCGATCTCCGTCGCGGTGGCGCCGCCTTCCCACATGCGCTTGAGGGTTGCGGTACGCTCTTCGGTCCAGCTCATTTCAATTCCATCTAAACTGATTGCGATGACAACCTAGGCATTCACCCGCCGACTTGCCACCCTTCGCCGACGCGCTTAGGCGGCGGGGCATGAGCGATCAAGCACCGGCCCAGCGTGAAACCTTCGATGCAGACAATGCCGTGCCGCGTCACCTGCCCGCCTGGGGGGAGCCGCGCATCAACGGGATCAACCGGATCGGGTTGTGGAGCCTCTACCGCAAGGAGGTCCGCCGCTTCTTCAAGGTGCAGACGCAGACCGTGTGGGCCCCTGCCTTCACCACGCTGCTGTTTCTCGTGATCTTCTCGGTCGCGCTGGGGCGGGGCGGGCGTGAAATCCTGGGCGTTCCTTTCGAAAGCTTCCTTGCGCCGGGGCTGATCGTGATGGCCATGATGCAGAACAGCTTCGCCAATTCCAGCTTCAGTTTCCTCTCTGGCAAGATCCAGGGGACGATCATCGACCTGCTCATGCCCCCGCTTTCGCATGGCGAGCTGCTGGCGGGCATCGTGGGCGCGGCGGTGACGCGCGCCGTGCTGGTCGGCTGCGCTGTGGCGCTGGCGATTTTCCTCTATCCCGGTGCCAAGCTGGTGATCGCGCATCCCTGGGCGATACTGTGGTTCGGGCTGATGGGATCGTTGATGCTCGGCTTCTTCGGGCTGGCCACATCGATCTGGGCGGAAAAGTTCGATCACAACGCGGCGGTGACCAACTTCATCGTCGCGCCGCTCAGCCTGCTGTCGGGCACGTTCTACACGATCGACCGGCTGCACGAACCGTTCTACACGATCAGCCACTTCAACCCTTTCTTCTACGTGATTTCGGGCTTCCGCTATGGCTTCATCGGGCAGAGCGACATTGCCGGCCATATGGAGGCAGGTGCGGCGCCGGTGATCTGGGCGGGGGCAGGGCTGCTGGGCCTGAACATCGCGCTGGCGCTGGGCGTGTTCGCGCTGCTCAAGTCCGGGTGGAAAATCCGCAGCTAGGCCAGAAGGCGCCTGTTGCGCGCCGGACCCAGCGCAGCAGGCAAAATCAGTGAGTCAGGCTCATCAATGGGTCAGGCCGGGGTGCATCACGTAGCGCCCGTCGACGAACTCGTCGAACATCTCGGCGATATTGGGATGGTCCACCGGCCCGCCGATGCCGTCGCCGGTCAGATTTTGCTGGCTGACATAGGCGACGTAGTAGGCATCGTCGCTTTCCGCGAAGAGGTGGTAGTAGGGCTGGTCCCGCTCGGGCCGGATATCCTGCGGGATGGATTCGTACCATTCCTCGCTGTTGGCGAAGGTGGGATCGATGTCGAACACCACGCCGCGAAAGTCGAACATCTTGTGGCGCACCACGTCGCCGACGCCGAATCGCGCAAGGCGCCGCAAGGGCACTTCGATGTGGCGCCCGGCCTGATGGGAGAAAAACTGCGAGACCTGCATTGGAACCAAGATAGATGGCCCGGCGCTCCGGTACAATGGGCAGTGAAAATGCGCCATTGCGATCGCATGTGCCGCAGGGTCTTGGCAGGCGCTTCGCATTAGGCTAGCTGCGCCGCTTCTGAATCGGCCTGCGGGGTTTCCCCCGGCGTTTTGCGCCCCTTGTATTGCGGAGAGGTGGCAGAGAGGTCGAATGCGCCGCACTCGAAATGCGGTATGCGGGTAACCGTATCGTGGGTTCGAATCCCACCCTCTCCGCCATAAGCCTTTCCGGCCTTATCCGATCCTCCCCAAAATAGCGCGGAAAGCTTTACAATTCTGCGATTTTCGACTCCTGTACGATGCGACGCGATCCACCCTTAGCCGAACGCAAGTGGGGGTAGATTGGGGGTAACGAGCTGAGCTTCTTGGGGGTATCGGATGCTGACGGACAAAGCGGTGCGTGCGGCAGCTGCACAGGACAAAGGTTATAAGCTCACCGACAGCCGAGGTTTGCACCTTCACGTATCGGCGCGCGGGCACAAAAGCTGGCGTTATAAATATCGCTTCGAGAAGAAGGAGCGCCTGCTGACGCTCGGTGCATACCCCGAGGTCTCGCTGGCCGATGCTCGCGAAAGACGGGACGAGGCTAAGAAGATCTTGCGCGAGGGCCGTGACCCCCGCCACGCCGCAAGGCGCGGACGATTGGTGGGCGCAAGCGATACAGTAAAATCATTCGAGGACGTGGCGCGTGAGTGGCACGCCCTACAGATCGAACGCTGGAAGCCTGTTCATGCCAGCGATGTCATCACCAGCCTCGAACGGGATATCTTTCCGCATCTCGGTTCGATGCCGCTGGCCGAGATCGACAAGCCCCTGCTGCTATCGATCCTACGCAAGATCGAAAACCGCGGCGCGATAGAGACCGCCCGCCGGATCAAGCAGCGCGTGGCCGCGATCTATCGATATGCGAATGCTGAAGGGGCAAGGATCGAAAACCCTGCGGCGGACATTAACGATGCATTGAAGCCCTTGCCGCGTTCGAAGCGCTATCCCGCCTTGCTCGATGTGGGCTCCATACGCATCATGATCGGCGACATCGACCGAGCGGGTGCCTCGCCGGTCAATCGTCTCGCTGCCCGATTTCTGGCTTTGACCGCGCAGAGGCCCGGTATGGTGCGGTTCATGGAGTGGAACGATATTACCTGCATCGACTGGGCAAATGCGGATTCGGACAGCAGCGATGCGCTCTGGAAAGTGCCAGCCGGCAAGATCAAGCAGGAGCTTCACCTTCGAAGCGATGAGGCGTTCGAGCATCCCATCCCACTCTCGTCGCAAGCGGTAGAAACATTACGCGCTGTTCGCTGGCTGACAGGACGTTCGCCCTTCGTCTTTCCAGGCGCACGGTCAGGCCTGAAGCCGATCAGCGAGAATGCGATCGGCTATTTGTACAATCGCGAAGGATACAAGGGGCGCCATGTGCCGCATGGCTGGCGCTCCAGTTTCTCGACGATCATGAACGAGCAGGGCGAGCGCGAACTGGGGACGGATGTGCGGCTCTTGGCCGATCGAATGATAATCGACCTGATGCTTGCCCACACACCCAAGGGCATGAGCGCGAGCGAGCTGCGCTACAACCGCGCCGCTTACATGCCCCGTAGACGCGAACTCGCGCAACGTTGGGCCGACATGATCATGGAAGGCGCAATTCCAGCAAAAGAGATCATCAATAGCCCGCGCCGCAAGCGCCGTTAGCTACCACCCCGTTTCGCGGCCTGCTCCGCGATGTAGGCAAGGACTTCGCTTTGAAGCCATCTACTGCTCGAGCCGAGTTTGATGGGTTCGGGGAAGATGCCCTTCCCCATGTCGGTGTAGATCGTGGTTGAACTTCTCCGGGTCAAATCGCAGACTTCGTCGAGCGTCATGAGAAAAGGTCCAACGCCGGGCGGACCGGAGGGCAACTGGCTTTGATCTTCGTCTAGCGTCGCTTGGCTAGGTGCGTTGCCAGCAACCTCACGAGCCATCGCGCGGGCTGCTCTTTTTTGTGGGTCGACGATCGCCTCCACCTGCCGATTGATAAGAGGCCCGAGCGGCTGCAGCGAAAAAAGCCAACGATCAAACTGCTTCGCGTCGACAAAGATACGATGAGTGGGTTCCGTCGACGTCTCCCACCAGCGCTCGAGGTTGAGTGCGCCGTCACCGGCGTCAGGAAGTTGGGCGGATCGGTCGCGTCGGACAGGTCCACCTGTTCATACACAAAGCGATCGAAGGTCGCGTCGAGATACTGCACACCGCCGCGCAGGACGGTGCTCTGTGTGACCAGCGCCTGGAAATCGACTTCGAAGCCCTTGATCGAGGATTCCCCGACGTTGCGCGTGTAGAACGAGTTGTTGCCCCGATCGTCAACGCCCAGAGCGGCCAGCTGCTGGCCGGTATAGTCCCAGTAGAATGCTTCCAGGTTCACCTGCAGGCGGTTGTCGAAGAAGCTGTTCTTGGCGCCGATCGTATAGGCGTCGATATATTCCGGATCGTATTCTTCCTGCCCGAAGGTCAGGTTGAAGCCGCCTGCGCGAAAACCCGTCTCGAAGCTGGCGTACAGCAGGTTGTCCGGCGTGACGTCGTATTCCAGTGCGGCGCGCCAGGTGACCTGATCGTCGCTCGCGGTCCGATCGATCTGCGTCGGCGTGACGATAAGCAGCGCTTGCGGGCCCGTCATGCCGAAGGGGCCGTACGGGAAGGTTCCGTAGGGGGACGGGCGGGTCAGCGGCGAGCCGGCTGGGAACAGCGCAGGATCGAGCTGGGAAATGGTATCCTCAAGCGTGAGGCCGACCGGTATCGTCGGGACCTGGGGGCAGCTTGGTGGGCCGGCCACGGGCTGGATCAGGCACACCCCGGCGATCGCAACCGACAGGGCATCGATCGACCTGTTCTCGTCCGTGTAGCGGATACCGCCGACAACCCGGAAATCGTCCGTCACGCTGAAACTGCCGCGCGCGAAGATGGCCGAGGATTCGGTCGACGTGTCGAATTCCTGCAGCGATACGGTCGAGAACTGGTTGTACGAATTCACGCCTTCCACATTCTCGTCGAAGTAGTAGGCGCCCACGAGCCATTCCAGCGGACCGGCATAGCCCGAAAGCCGACCTTCGACGCTGAACTGCTCCGCCATATCCTGGTTGATACCCGCCTTGAAAGGCGCGCCGTTGAACAGATTATCCAGCCTCGATTGGCGGTAGGCGGGGATGATCACCAGGTCGGCGAAACCAAGATCGGCGTTGAATTCCGCGTTCACGCCCCAGTACTCGTCATCCCGGAACGGATAGGCATAACCGGTTACCGGCGAATACAGCGGCGCGGCCGTCGCATTGTTCTCGATGAAGGTGAGCGTCTGCGGAGCGAACAGACCGGTGAAGGGCTCGCTCACGTTTGCAGGAGCGGGCACGAACTGCCAGTTCGGCACCGTGGCATTCGGCGTAAACGGCGAGAAGGTGTAGACGCCGTCCACGTCCAGACCGGGGCCGGTACCTTTCGCAGTCGAATAGTCGGCGGACAGGCGCAGGTCGATATCCGGCGACAAATCGAACAGGACCTGCCCGCGCAGGGCCAGATTTTCCGCTGCACCGGTCCCGTCGGAATAGTATCCGTCCCGGTCTGTCCATGCTCCGGCGAACCTCGCCGCCGCGCTGTCGCCCAGAGGGACGTTCACGACACCGTTGAACTCCAGCGCGTCGTAATTGCCGTACTGCGCGGAAACGCTGCCCTCGGTCACACCGAGGCGCGGAATGTTGGGAATGACGTTGACGGCACCGCCGGTCGCATTGCGGCCGTAAAGAGTGCCCTGGGGGCCCTTCAGCACTTCCACGCGGTTCACGTCGAGGAAGGATGCGACGGTGGACGAGGGGCGGCCAATATAGACGCCGTCCAGATTGAAGGCGACGGCCGGGTTCGTGTAACCATTATTGGCGAAATTGCCGACGCCGCGCACGAAATAGCCGACGTTCGCGCCACCTGCTTCGGGCACGTATAGCGCGGGGGCAACCTTGTTGAGCTGCGTCACGTCGGCCACCCCGGAGCGGGTGAGCTCTTCGCCGCTCGCCGCGTTGATCGGAATAGCTGCGTCCTGCAGCGTTTCCTCGCGGCGCTGCGCGGTAACGATAATCTCGTTCAGGCCGCCGCGCGGCTGCGGCTGGGCGGTGGTCGCATCCTCGCCCGTTGTGTCGGTCTGCGTTTCGTCCGCTGTTTGCGCGTGGGCCGGCATGGCCCACATCGCAAGCGCCATGGCAGTGCTCGTCAGAACACGGTTCTTCATCGCTGTATCCTCCCCAGGGGTCATTTTTGACCTTCGTAAGATCAGGCTGCCGGGTTTTTACAGATTGGTCTAATCGTATGTTTTTGTCCTGACATACAAATCCCATCAATGGATTGGCGAGCCGGGAATTATCGATTTGATCGCGCGGAATCGGCGGATCGCGGCGGAAATGCCCAGTCTCGGAAAAAGTGGCGCGAAAACGCGCACTTCGCCGTGTGTGGATGAGGAGACCGGAATGCACGCAGACCCGCGCGACGCCCGCTCGGTGATCGAGCAGGATGCGATGACATGGCGGCAGATGCTGATCGTCCTGCTATGTGTACTCCTCAACGGGCTCGACGGATTCGACGTCCTCTCCATCAGTTTCGCCTCGCCGGGCATCGCCGCCGAATGGGGGGTCGACCGGGCAGCGCTGGGCATCATCCTTTCGATAGAACTGGTCGGCATGGCGCTGGGCTCCATCGCGCTGGGCTGGGCGGCGGACCGGGTGGGGCGCGTGCCGATCATGATCGGCAGCCTGCTGGTGATGGCTGCGGGGATGAGCGCGGCTGCATTATCCACCGGCGTCGTCATGCTGGCATGCATCCGCCTTGTTACCGGCATCGGCATTGGCGGCATGCTTGCCTGCAACAACGCCGTGGTCGCCGAAGTCTCGTCGCTCAAATACCGGGCCGGAGCGGTCGCGCTGATGGCGGCGGGCTATCCTTTCGGTGCCATCGTCGGAGGGTCCATCGCCAGCAGCCTGCTGGTCGAGGGAACCTGGCGCGACATCTTCTGGCTGGGTGCGGGCATGACCATCGCCTTCCTTCCCGCGATCATCCTGCTGGTGCCGGAATCGCCGGAGATCATCCTGCGCCGCAATGCTCCCGATCGCGCGCTGGCGAAAATCAACCGCACCATGAAACGTCTCGGCCACGCCGCGCTGGACACCGTGGTGCCGATCGCTCGGGATGAGACGGGTGACAGATCGGGCCTCTTTCGGGGTGCCATGCGGCGCATCACCACGCTGCTCGTCATCGCGTACTTTTTCCACATGCTGATGTTCTACTTCGTTCTGAAATGGATTCCGAAGATCGTGGTGGATCTGGGATACGAGCCAGCGAGCGCGGGGAGCGTGCTGGTGTGGGCGAATATCGGCGGGGTGACCGGGTCGCTTCTGTTCAGCTATCTCACCACCAGGCTTCCGCTGCGCGGCCTGCTGATCGGCGTGTTCGCGTTCAGCTTCCTTGCGCTTGTCTGGTTCGGCATGAACGCGACCGGGCTGGGCGAGCTGAAGACCGCTGCCGCCTTGGTCGGTTTCTTCGCCAATGCCGGGGTGGTGGGCCTCTACGCGCTGGTAGCGGCGTCCTACCCGGCCCATCTGCGCGCGGGCGGCACGGGGCTGGTCATCGGGCTGGGCAG
Source organism: Citromicrobium sp. UBA3494 (assembly GCA_002377695.1). GTDB lineage: Bacteria > Pseudomonadota > Alphaproteobacteria > Sphingomonadales > Sphingomonadaceae > Alteriqipengyuania. Next base: position 291,615 of record DFQH01000007.1, read on the forward strand.
GGGCGGCGCGGCGGCCGGCCCGGCTGTGGCGGGCTTCCTGTTCGTCGGTGGCTTCGGCCTGCCGCTGGTCGCGCTGATGATGGGCGTCGGGTCGCTGGTGGCGGCCGGGGCGATCTTCGCGCTGCGGAGCCCTCCAAAAGCATCGGTTCGGCCATGAGGCGCGCGCAAGTCTGCATTATCGGCGCGGGGCCGGCGGGGCTGCTTCTCGGCCATCTTCTAAGGGCCGAGGGGATCGATTGCCTGGTGCTCGACCGGCAGAGCCCGGATTACATCCTCGGTCGCATTCGCGCTGGCGTGCTCGAAACGATCACGGTGTCGCTGATGGAGCGACTTGGCCTCGACACAAGGCTGAAAGCCGAGGGTCTGTGGCACGATGGTTTTCAGCTGGCCGACGGCGAGCGGCTGATACGCATCGACCTGGCCGACCTCACCGGCAGCCGGGTGATGGTCTATGGCCAGACCGAACTGACCCGCGACCTGATGCAGGCCGCAGACGAGCGCGGGCTGGAGATCGAATACGGCGCGCGCGAGGTTGCGCTGCACGGGGTGGAAGGCGACGCGCCGCATGTGACGTGGACCGATGCGAATGGCGCGCAGCAGCGGGTGGATTGTCGCTTCATCGTGGGATGCGACGGGTTTCACGGGCCGAGCCGAAAGGCGATACCGGCAAATGCCGGAAAGGGCTTCGAGCGGGTCTACCCCTTCGGCTGGCTTGGCATCCTTGCCGATGTGCCGCCCTGCCATCACGAGCTGATCTATGCCAGTCACGAAAGGGGCTTTGCACTGGCGTCCATGCGCAGCGAGACGCGCAGCCGCTATTATGTCGATGTGCCTGCGGGCGAGGACGTTGCCAACTGGCCGGACGAGCGTGTGTGGGACGAACTGGCCCTGCGCCTTGGTGAGGAAGCCGCCGCCGGGATGGTGCGTGGGCCCAGTATCGAGAAGAGCATCGCGCCCCTGCGCAGCTTCGTCTTCGAACCGATGCGCCATGGCAGCCTGCTGCTGTGCGGGGATGCTGCCCACATCGTGCCGCCGACCGGGGCCAAGGGCCTGAATCTGGCGGCAAGCGACGTTTACTATGCGGCGGAAGCGCTGACGAACTTCTTCGCCCACAACTCCAGAGATGCAGTGGCCGCCTATTCGACCAAGGCCCTTGCCCGGGTGTGGAAAGCGGAACGGTTCAGCTGGTCGCTGACCCGCCTGATGCACCGCTTCCCCGAAGACGGCGCGTTCGAACGCAAGATGCAGCTGGCGGAGCTGGACTACATCGCATCGAGCCGCGCCGCGCAGCAGAGCATCGCGGAAAACTACGTCGGACTGCCGGTCTAGGCGTAATCCTCTGTATCGATCGTGTTGCGCATGATCTCTGGATAGCGGTGGCCGCTGATGCTGTGCTGGTTGATGAGTTCACCGGCCTGCCGCAGCACATCTGCACCAATATCCTGCGATGGCGCGGCAAAATTCTGCTGCATGTGATCCATGCTGGTGGTGCCGGGGATCGCGTGGATATGCTCGCCATGTGACAGGACCCAGGCGAGCGCGAGCTGCGCAGGCGTTACCCCGGCATCCTTCGCAAGGGCGTCGAACCGGTTCAGCAGTTCGAGATTGTCAGGCCAGTTCTCGGCACCGAAGCGCGGCATGTTGCGGCGCAGGTCATTTTCGCCAAGCGTGGCGGTATCCTTCAGCTCACCGCCCAGCGCGCCACGCGCGACCGGGGAGAATGCCACGAGGGCAATGCCCAGGTCTCTGGTGGTCTCCAGCACGCCCAGTTCGACATTGCGCGTCCAGAGCGAAAATTCGGTCTGCACCGCAGCCATGGGATACACGCCATGCGCCTCGCGGATATGGGCAGACGACCATTCGGATACGCCATAGGCGCCGATCTTGCCCGCCTCGATCGCGCGCTGGAGTGCGCCGACACTGTCTGCGATGGGCACCTTGGGATCGAAGCGGTGCATGTAAAGCAGGTCGATATGGTCGGTTCGCAACCGGCCGAGGCTGGCGTCGATGGAGGCCGCGATGGCGTCGGGAGAACAGTCGATCCCCCGGCGCTGCCCATCGACGACGATGCCCGTCTTGCTCGCCAGCAGGAATTCGCTGCGCCGGTGCATCACCGCTTCGCCCAGCAGTTCCTCGTTCCTGCCCGCACCGTAGATATTGGCGGTGTCGAGATGATCGTAGCCCGCGTCCAGGGCCGCGTTCAGCAGGCGGACCTTGTCTTCGTGCGGGGGCGGATCGCCATAGCCCCATGAGAGATTCATGCAGCCCAGCCCGATGGGATGCACTTCTCGCCCGCAAAGCTTCCGCCGCATCAGGACCACCCGTCCTGCGCTTCGAGGCTCTGCGCCAGTTCCCCGATCACGCGGTAGCAGTCGAGCACCGATGCAATGGAGGAATTGGGCTCGCGCCCATCGTGGATCGCGGAAAGGAATTCGCGGTCCTGCAACTCGATACCGTTCATGCTGACATCGACCTCGCTGACATCGATCGGCTCTTCCCGTCCGTCTACCAGATCGTCGTAGCGCGCGATATAGGTGCCGGTATCGCCGATATAGCGGAAGAAGGTGCCCAGCGGCCCGTCATTGTTGAACGACAGCGCCAGGGTCAGGATCTGGCCCTGGTCGGTCTTCATCTGGATCGACTGGTCCATGGCGATCCCCAGCTTCGGGTGTTTCGGACCCTGCAGGATGTTCGCCTGCACCACCTTCGCCCCAGTCATGTACTGGAAAATGTCGATCGTATGCGCGGAGTGATGCCACAGCAGGTGGTCCGTCCAGCTGCGCGGTTCACCCTTCGCATTGGTGTTCTCGCGCCGGAAGAAGAACGTCTGGACGTCCATTGCCTGAATCGTGAATTCGCCTGCATCGATGCGGTTTTTCACCCACTGGTGGCTCGGGTTGAAGCGGCGGGTGTGGCCGACCATGCACACGAGGCCGGTTTCCTGCTGCTTCGCTATCACCGCCTGCGCGTCCGCCCAGCTGTCGGCTACCGGGATTTCGACCTCGACATGCTTGCCTGCGTCCATGCAGGCGATCGCCTGCCGCGCGTGCATCTGCGTGGGCGTGCACAGGATGACCGCGTCGACATCGTCCAGCGCCAGCGCGTCCTCCAGTTCGGTGCCCGAATGCCGCGCGCCGTATTTCGCTGCAATCTCCGCCGCCTTGTCGGCCTCGCGCGAAATCACCGAGATAATCTCAGCACCTTCGATCCGTGTAAGCCCGTCGAGGTGCTTTTCGCCGAACGCGCCGGCACCTACCAATGCAATTCCCGTCATCTTCGTCTCCGTAATCTCGATCAGAGCCCGCGTGCCGAAAGCATGGCGTCGAGGCGGGGGAAGACCCGCCGCGCATTGCCTTCGAAGATCGCGTGGCGGTCGTCCTCACCGATGTCGAGCGCGTCGACATAGCGTTTGGTATCGTCGAAATAGTGCCCGGTCTGCGGGTCGATGCCGCGCACTGCGCCCACCATCTCGCTGCCGAACAGGATGTTCTTGCTGTCGATCACCTTGGCCAGCAGGTCGACGCCCGGCTGGTGGTAGACGCAGGTGTCGAAAAACACATTGTTCATGATGTAATCGTCGAGGCTGGGCTTCTTCAGCATGTCCGCCAGCCCGCGATAGCGCCCCCAGTGGAATGGCACGGCGCCGCCGCCATGCGGGATGATGAAGCGCAGCTTGGGGAAGCGCGCGAACAGATCGCCTTCCATCAACTGCATGAAGGCCACCGTATCGGCCGCAAGGTAGAACCCCCCGGTGGCGTGCATCGCGGGGTTGCAGCTGCCCGAGACGTGAATCATCGCGGGCACGTCCAGCTCGCTCATCGCCTCGTAGATAGGGAACCAGTATTCGTCCGTCAGCGGCGGATGCTCGAAATGCCCGCCGCCCGGATCGGGGTTCAGGTTGCAGCCGACCATGCCGAGTTCCTCGACGCAGCGCCGCAATTCCCTGACGCTCGCCTCGAGCCCGCTCCGGGGGCTTTGCGGCAACATGCACACGCCCGCGAAGGTACCGGGGAACAGCTGCGTGACGCGGTAGATCAGGTCGTTGCATTTCTGCGACCATGCTTCCGATACACCCTGGTCCCCCTGATGATGCGCCATCCGGCTGGCCCGCGGCGAGAAGATGGTGAGGTCGGCGCCGCGCTCCTCGATCAGCTTGAGCTGGTTTTCCTCGATCGTCGCGCGGATCTCGTCGTCCGAGATTTCGGGATAGGGTGGGGGCGTCGTGCCCGATTCATAAGCGGCCAGCTGCGCGGTGCGCCATTCGTCGTGCTGCGGCGGGGCGGTGGTGTAGTGGCCGTGGCAATCGATCACCATCGTCATCGGGCGTTTCCTTCTTCATCGCTTCTGTGGGCGGCCGCGCGCTGACGAACGATCGTGGCCTGCGTCATCAGTGGATAGACCCCCAGATCGCGCAGGGTCAGCACCGCTTGCTCCATCTCTTCCGCGCGGCGGATGCCGTGCGTCTCCATCCGTTCCAGATTGTAGGCGACCCGATCGCTCCAGCTCTCCTCGCGCCAGCTGGCGTCGAGCGAGGCGAGCACCTCTTCCGCAACGCCCGCTGCCTGCGCGGCGGCGATCATCTCATCCGACAACGCTTCCAGACCCTTCACCATGACCGAACGGATCATCTTGATGGCGGAGGCTTGTCCGATCCGGTCCCCCACGACGCGGATATTGGTGAAGCCAATCCGGGAGAGCCGGTCGGAGGCCTGCGCGCCATCCTCCCCCGAAATGAGCAGCGGAACGTTCAGGCCCGCGGGATCGACGGGGGCCAGAACCGCCACATCGACATATCGCCCGCCCGCCTGCTGAATTGCCTTTCCTGCCTCGCGCTTGGTCTGCGGCGCCACCGAGTTCATGTCGCAGAAGATGGCATCGGTTTCGATCGAAGCGCACGCCTCCTTCGCTGCGGCCAGCGCCTGGCCCGCCGTGACGAGGGAAAGCACGAGGTCGCTACCGGCAAGTGCGCCTTGCGGTTCGCGGCAGGGGGTCACCCCGCTCTGCTCAATGGCGGGCTCCCGGTGTGGATCGACATCGTAGGCGTGGGCGTCGCCGCCCCACGCCCCCGCGCGAGCGAAGGTGGAGCCGGCTTCCCCGAAACCGATAAGGGTGAAGTGCGTGGGCATGACCGCACCCGCCTGCGGCCCGATCGAACCTGCGGCAAATGGATAGGGCGGGCGGCCCATAAGCTTCTACGAATTGTGCGGATCGAATCCCTGAAGAACCCCGACCATGTCGCGCTGGGCAGGTGTGGGGTGCCAGCCCTTGCGCGTCGTTATCCCGATACCGCGCGCAATCGGCTGGGGCGGATGCTTGCAGGCGAGCGCGCCACTGCGCAGCTCGAGGCGTATTTGTGCGGGAGACAGGATCGACAGCATGTCCGTGTCGAGCAGCATTTCGCGCGCCGCCAATACCGACCCGCACTCGATGGCCACCGACGGTGGCGATTGTCCGCCGCTGCCCAGCATGTCCTCCCAGTGGGCGCGTAGCGGTGTGCCCTTCGCCGGAAGGACCCAGCCGTACTGGCGCAGGGTGTCGGGCCGCAGCGTCTTCTCCCCGGCCAGCGGATGCCCGCTTCGCATCGCGATCATGGGGCGATCGACGAAGACACTGTGCTGATCCAGATCGTCCGCCGGCGGGTCGCGCATCGCGCCGAGCAGAAGGTCGATATCGCCATCGCGCAGGCGCCCGGAAAGCTCGGCAAAACTGCCTTCGATCACCGCAATCTGCGTGCCGGGACGCTGGCGCGCGAACGCGACGATCGCCCAGGGGAGCCACTGCGCGCGGGACAGCGGCATGGCGCCGACCACGATACGGCTGCCCGATCGCCCGAGCCAGTCCGCAACTTCTTCGAAGCCGTTGCGCAATTCCGCCATGGCCAGCCCGAAATTGCGGGCGCGCCGCCTGCCCTTGCGGGTGAGCGAGAGGTGGCGGCCCCTGCGTTCCACCAGGGTCTCGCCAAGCGCTATCGACAGGTCCCTCGCAGCGCGGTGGAGCGAGGCAGGCGACAGGCCCGAGACCTCCGCAGCCCCTGCGTAGCTGCCTGTGCGGGCGAGGGCGAGGAAGGCATTGATCTGCGTTGCGGTGACACGCGGCGATCCGATCAGATCCAGCGCGCGCTCGGCTCGCTCGGCAAGCAGCAGCGCCGGCGGCGTGGGCCGCATCCCGGCTGGTTCTCGCTCGAAAAGCTTGCATCCGACCTGTTCTTCCAGCCGGGCGATGGCCTGCGTCAGGGCTGGCTGGGTCAGCGCGATGGCGTTCGCGGCCGCAGTCACGCTCCCGCAGCGCACGGTTGCCGCGAATGCAGCGAGGCGCCGGATGTTGGGGGCATGCTTCTCCATCCCGTTCCTGCTATCAAAAACTTATGCAACAGCAAACGCCATTGCAGGGTGGGCAGGCGCTGAGGGTCAAAGCGCGTGGTTTGCATTTTCTTATGGCTGGCCAAGCGTTCGCATTGGCGCACCGGACGGATTCTTCCCAGGTCCTGCTGGCGAAGGAGAAGTTGCAAATGCCCATCGTCGTCCAGAATATCGAGCGTGCCGATGCAGCCGTGATTGACGGGCTTGCCGAGTGCGGCGTTGCCACGGTGCACGAGGCGCAGGGCCGCAAGGGGCTGCTCGCCCACGATATCCGCCCGATCTATGCGGGCGCGCGCATTGCCGGCAGCGCGGTCACGATCAGCGCGCCGCCGGGCGACAACTGGATGGTCCATGTCGCCATCGAGCAGTTGCAGGCGGGCGACATCCTGGTGCTCGCGCCCACGAGCCCGTGCATCGATGGCTATTTCGGCGATCTTCTGGCGACCAGCGCGCAGGCGCGGGGGTGCCGCGGCCTCATCATCGATGCAGGCGTGCGCGATGTGCGCGACCTCAAGGAGATGGAATTTCCGGTCTGGTCCAAGGCGGTCTTCGCGCAAGGGACGGTCAAGAACACGCTGGGCGATGTGAACGTGCCGGTCGTTTGCGGGGCCGCTCATATCGAGGCGGGCGATATCATCGTGGCCGATGATGACGGAGTGTGCGTCGTGAAACGGGGCGAGGCGGAAGAGGTGCTGGAAAAAGCCCGCGCCCGCGAGGCCAACGAGGAAGAGAAGCGGCAACGGCTGGCGGGGGGCGAGCTCGGGCTCGACATGTACGAGATGCGCGAGCGGCTGGAGCAGCAGGGCCTGCGCTATGTCTGACGGCATGCGCTGCATGTGGATGCGCGGCGGAACCTCGAAGGGCGGGTACTTCCTGGAAAGCGATCTGCCTGCAGACACCGCAGCACGCGACCACGCGCTGCTGCGCATCATGGGTAGCCCGGATGCCCGCCAGATCGACGGGATGGGCGGATCCGATCCGCTGACCAGCAAGGTCGCCATCGTCAGTCCGTCACAGCGGGAGGGCGTGGATGTCGAATACCTGTTTCTTCAGGTCGCGGTCGAGGAGGCGCTCGTCTCCGATCAGCAGAACTGCGGCAACATCCTGGCCGGGGTCGGCCCCTTCGCAATCGAGCGCGGGCTGGTGCAGCCCATGGGGGAAGAGACCCGCGTCACCATCTTCATGCGCAATACGGAACAGATCGCGGTGGCCACGGTCTCCACACCGGGCGGGCAGGTCCGCTATGACGGCGATGCGGCGATCGATGGGGTGCCTGGCACGCATGCGCCGGTGCCGATAGAGTTTCGCGATACCGCCGGGTCGACCTGCGGCGCGCTGCTCCCCACCGGCAATGCCCGCGACACGATCGACGGCGTCGAGTGCACGCTGATCGACAACGGCATGCCGTGCGTGGTCATCAAGGCGCAGGATGTCGGTGCAACCGGGTACGAGAGCCGCGAGGAACTGGAGAGCGATGCGCTGGCGGGAATGCGCGAGAGAATAGAGACGATCCGCCTTGCCGCCGGCCCGCTGATGAACCTCGGCGATGTGTCGTCCAAAACCGTACCCAAGATGACGCTGGTGGCCCCGCCGCAGGGCGGCGGCTGTTGCGCCGCGCGGGTCTTCATCCCGCACCGCGCGCATGCCAGTATCGGCGTGCTGGGTGCCGTCACCACGGCCACCGCGTGTCTGGTCGAAGGATCGGTCGCCGCCGATGTTGCAGACGTGCCGACCGGCACAAGAAAGACCCTCGCTATCGAACATGCGAGCGGAGAGACGAGCTGCGTGATGGAAGTGGACGATGCCGGCGAAGTGGTATCGAGCGCGCTGCTCCGCACCGCGCGCAAGCTGATGGACGGTCATGTCTTCGCCTGATCGGACAGCAAGCTGGCACGCGTCGCCATCGAAGCCGCACTTCGTTCCGCCGCCTGGCGCGGTGGACGCGCACTGCCACGTTTTCGGACCGGCGGAGCGGTTCCCCTTCAGCCCGCAGGCCAAGTATCACCCTGCGGATGCAGGGCCGGAGGCGCTGTTCGCCTTGCGCGATCATCTCGGCTTCTCGCGCAATGTGATCGTCCAGGCCAGCTGCCACGGCACGGACAATTCGGCGACGCTGGATGCCATCGCCCGGTCCGACGGGAAGGCTCGCGGTGTGGCGGTGGTGGATCCGGACATCTCCGGGGATGAGCTGGCGGCTCTGCACGCCGGCGGGATGCGCGCGGTCCGCTTCAACTTCCTGAAGCGTCTGGTGGACAACGCCCCGAAGGATCGCTTCCTCGCCCTGTCGCGCCGCCTTCCTGCGCACTGGCATGTGGTGATCTATTTCGAGGCGGACATACTCGCAGAACTGCGCCGCTTCATCGATGCGATCCCCGTGCCGGTGGTGATCGATCATCTGGGCAGGCCGAATGTCTCGCAAGGGCCGGAAGGCGCGGACCTTCGCGCGTTGCGAAACCTGCTGGACAGCCGCGAGGACATCCACATCAAGCCGACCTGTCCGGATCGGCTGGACGCGATCAAGGCGGGCGGTGGAGGCGACCCGTGGGATGCCTTTGCGCGGGCGGTTGCGCCGCTGGTGGCAGACTACCCCGACCGGTGCCTGTGGGGGACGGACTGGCCGCACCCGAACATGGCCGACGAGATTCCGGACGATGGGCACATCGTCGACATGATCCCCCGGATCGCACCAACCGCGGAGCTTCGACAAAAGCTGCTCGTTGCCAATCCCATGCGCCTCTATTGGCCCGAGCACGCTTGAGGGGATTGATCGGCGACGTACGATTGCCGCGCCGATCGAGCGGGACGCGAAGCCAGTCCGCAGGCGCGCGCTAACCTTGTTCGATTTCTTCGAGGGCTGCGCCGGCGGCGAGCCATGCCTCTTCGGCCTCGGCAAGGCTGTCGGCGGCATCGGCACGTTTCCTGAGCAGGTCCTGCATGGCCGATGCGCTGTCCTGCCCGGTCTGCTGCCCGCTGCGTTCGACGATCAATCCGTCGAGCCTGGCGACATCGGCTGTCAGCCGCTCGACCGCCTTTTCCGCCTTGCTCAGTTCCGACTTTGCGAAACGCGCCTTGCCCTCGCTGTTCGCTGCCCGTGATCCGCGAGCCTTCGGGGCGCTGTCGCCACGCTCCTTCTTGGGCTGATTGCGGCCGAGGACCAGATCGATGTAATCCTGCATGCTCCCGGCATATTCGCGCGCGGTCCCGCCATCGACCAGGATCAGCCGGTCTGCCGTCAGTTCGACCATGTGGCGGTCGTGGCTGATGAGAATGACCGCGCCCGAATAATCGTTGATCGCCTGGATCAGCGCCTCGCGCGCATCGACGTCGAGGTGGTTGGTCGGCTCGTCCAGGATCAGCAGATGCGGCGCGTCGCGCGTGATCAGCGCCAGCGCCAGCCGCGCGCGTTCCCCGCCGGAGAGCTTGTCCACCCGCTGTTGGGCGCGCGGGCCGGAGAACCCGAACCGCCCCAGCTGGGCGCGTACCGCGCTCTGCGCAGCGCCTTCCATCGCGCGGTTCATCAGGTCCAGCGGCGTATCCTCGCCCGCCAGTTCCTCCACCTGGTACTGCGTGAAATAACCCACTTTCAGCCGCCCCGGCGCGTTCACGTCGCCCTCGGCAGCGTCGAGCTGCGATGCCAGCAGCCGCGCCAGTGTGGTCTTGCCGTTGCCGTTGCGGCCCAGCAGCGCGATGCGGTCGTCCGCCTCGATACGGAAATTCAGCCGCTTCAGGATAGGTGGCGCTTCGCCATAGCCGACCGCCGCCTGTTCGAGGGTAATCATCGGCGACTTCATTTCCTCCGGGTCGGGGAAATCGAAGCTGAGGCTGGGGTCCTCCATCAGCGCCGCGATGGGTTGCATCTTGGCGAGCATCTTGGCGCGCGACTGTGCCTGTTTGGCGGTCGAAGCGCGTGCGCTGTTGCGGGCGACGTAGTCCTGCAACCGGGCGCGCTGCGCATCCTGCGAAGCCTTGGCCGCCGCCAGCTGCGCCGCGCGTTCGGCCCGCTGCTTCTCGAACGCATCGTAGCCGCCGGGATAGAGCGTCAGCTGGCCGCCCTGCAGGTGCAGGATGTGATCGACCACCTTGTTCAGCAGGTCGCGTTCGTGGCTGATGACCACCAGTGTTGCCGGGTAGGACTTGAGGAAGTTCTCGAGCCACAGGGTCGCTTCCAGATCGAGGTGGTTGGAAGGCTCGTCCAGCAGCAGGATGTCGGGTTCGGAAAACAGCAGCGCGCCAAGCGCGATGCGCATCTTCCACCCGCCCGAAAAGCTGTCCACCGGGCGCTGCTGCATCTCCTCGTCGAAGCCCAGGCCGTTGAGGATTTTGGCCGCGCGCGCCGGGGCGCTGTAGGCGTCGATGGCCAGCAGGCGATCGTGTACGTCGCCCATCCGGTCCATGTCGGTGCAGGTTTCCAGTTCCTCGAGCAGTGCCGCGCGCTCCGTAGCCGAGGCCAGCACGACCTCTTCGGGCGTCAGATCGCCGCTGGGCGCTTCCTGCGCGATATAGCCGATGCGCGAGCGCGAGGGTTTGGTCACTTCGCCGTCGTCGGGTTCGATCTCGCCGATCAGCGCCTTCATCAGCGTGGACTTGCCCGCGCCATTGCGCCCGATCAGGCCGACGCGCGCGCCCACCGGCACGGTCGCGCTCGCGCGTTCGAGAATGGGCCGTCCGCCCAGCCGCACTGTGACACCGTCGATGGTAAGCATGCGCGCGCCCCTAGCAGCACTTTCTCACGGTCCCAAAGACCTGAATCGAAGGGACCGGGAATTGCGCCGAAATTGTGCGAGCGGAGAGGGCCGGGACCCTAGTGGCGGCGCAGCGTGGCCTGTCCGAGCCGCTGGAGCAGCGTCGAGAGCGAACCGTAATTCGCTTGCGGATAGGCCGAAGACTCGGGCAGCGCTGCGCTCAGCCGACGGTGCGCCTCGGGCAGCGAGTGATAGGGCAGCCGGGGCAGCAGGTGATGCAGCGCGTGAAAACGCAGGCCCACCGGGGCCCACAACACGCCCGGGAAGGCGGCGGGCACGTTGGTGCTGTCACGATACTGGTCGGTCAGCGACAATTGCCCGCCATCATTCTCCCACAGGTGGGCGACCAGCGTGCGGGTCTGGTTGAGCAGCGCAACACCGGCGACAACAGCGCAATACAGCGCAAAGGCGCGCAGTGGCAGAATGCCCAGTGCGGTGGTCGCCAGGATAGTGACGGCGACCACGCTGGCTGCCGCCTCCTGCACCTTCCAGCGGCGCGCAAAGTCTCCCTCGGGCGCGGGGCGGTGATAGGCGGGGTTCACCTCGAGCGCGGAGAAACGCTCCACGATCACGCGGCGCAGCGGCGGGATGACCCATGACAGCGGCCCCAGAATGCCAAAGCGCAGGAACATCAGCGCGGGCATCGCCACCGCGGCAATCGTGAACAGCGGCAGCGTCCAAGGGCGCATGTGCGCGAGCGGCAGATATTCGGGATCGCGTTCCGTCCCGTAGTGGGCGCGCGAGTGGTGAACCGCGTGAATGCCTTCGTAGAGGAAAGAGGGCAGCATCAGCGGCGCGCCCACCCCCATGTTCCACGCGAGCCGGAATCCGGGCAGCTTGCGGTGATCGAGATGGGTAATCTCATGGATGAACAGCGCCGCGCGATACAGCGTCAGGATCGAGAGCAGCACGAGCGCGGCGGTCAGCCACGCATTGCCGCTCGCAATCGCGCCGAGCAGCGCGGCATAGCCGATCGCCGCCGAACCGAAGCAATCGCCCCAGTACATCGCCGGGTTGGGCGTATGCAGGTCGCGCGTCAGCATGGCTGCCTGACGCAGCATCTGCTTGTCCTCTTGTCCGGGGGCGGGCGCTAGCAGCATGGTGTCTTCGCTCTTGTGCGTGGTGAGGTGGATACTTGCCATGATCAGTGGCGCAGCAGCAATCGGGTTATGGCGGTGTTGAGGGGGCCAATGCGCGCAGCTGCCCCCAGCGCGGCCCGCCGCGCGACATGCGCGCGCGGGCTCTCCGCCGTATATAGGTGCACCAGAAGATTGGTGCCACTGTAAAGCGGACGCGTGGCGAGCCGATGGCGTGCCTCGTAGCGTCGCAGCAAGAGTGGCGAGGCGATGGGACGGTGCTTTTGCGCGGCATCGCGCACCAGCCCGGCGAGCGTTGCCGCCGATTGCAGGCCCAGGTTGAAACCATGCGCGGTGACCGGATGCATCCCTACCGCCGCATCCCCGATCAGCGCCGCACTGTCGCTGGCGAAGTGCCGGGCATAGGTGGTCGCCAGCGGATAGACGTGCGGGCCGGACACGAAGCGCATGGTGCCAAGGCGGCGCTCGAACCGGTCTTCGATCTCTGCCGCGAGCACTTCGGGCGGGTAGGCCGCGATCCGCTCGATCGTGGCGCTCGGCAGGGTCAGCACGGCGGACGACTCGTGCTCGCCCAGCGGCAGCATCGCGATTGTCTGCCCGTGGCCGAACCACTCGGTCGCCAGCCCGTGATTGGGCCGCTCGTGCGACAGCCGCGCGACCAGCATCGACTTGCCCAGCCGGTTGATCTCCGCAGAAATGCCCAGCTGTTCGCGGACCGCAGAAAAGCGAGAATCGGCGGCGACGAGCAGCCGCGCGGTCAGGGTGCGCCCGTCGGCCAGCGTCACCCGCGCACCCGCCCTGTCGGCATGCACATGCTCGACCCCGGTGCTCGCCATCAGGGTGACGCCATCCTGCCCGTCCATTGCCGCGAACAGGCTCTGGCGGATCAGATGGTTAGAAACGAGGCAGCCAAGCCGGTCTTGCTCCCCCCCGTCGGGGTCGAAGCCGAGCGCGAGCGGAGAGCGGCCATTATAGACCCGCGCGGCGCGCAGCGCGAAGATCTCGTCGGGTGGAATCCTGCCCCACGCGCCGAGCTTTTCCAGCGTGGCGACCGATCGGTGGGTGAGCGCGATTTCCCGCCCGTCGACCGGCGGGGCGGCCAGCACGTCTGCTGGCTGACGCTCGACCAGCGCGATGCTCAGCCCGCTGTCTGCCAGCGCTCGGGTAAAGGCCAGGCCGGCGGGCCCGGCCCCGACCACGATGATGTCGAAATCGTGCATTGCTGTATCCCTGCATCGCATGTTTCAGGCGGCGCTAGCGGGGCTGCGGCGCGCTGGCATTGCGCGAGATCAACTCGGGATTGTCGCGGGGTCAGCGCTTCTCTGGTCTCGTTCGATCTGGCATGGCCGCTAGCATGACCGCCCAAACGCGCACCTCCGGCTCGATCGCCGAAGAAGCCCCGCAACTGCTGGACAAGCTGCACAAAGTCTTCGGCTTCCGCTCGTTCCGCGGCGTGCAGCAGCAGGTCGTCGACCGGGTGATGGCGGGCCAGTCCACGCTGGCGGTGATGCCGACGGGCGCGGGCAAGTCGCTGACCTACCAGCTGCCTGCCACGATGCTGGAGGGGACCTGCGTGGTCATCAGCCCGCTGATCGCGCTGATGCACGACCAGCTGCGCAGCGCGAGCGCCAACGGCATCCGCGCCGCCACGCTGACCAGCGCGGACGAGAACCGCGCCGAGACGGTCCAGCGGCTACGCGCGGGCGAGCTCGATCTGCTGTATGTCGCGCCCGAACGCGCGAGCCAGAGCCATTTCCGCGATCTGCTCTCGCAATGCCGCATATCGCTGTTCGCGATCGACGAAGCGCATTGCGTGTCCGAATGGGGGCACGACTTCAGGCCCGACTACCGCCTGCTACGCCCGCTGATGGACCAGTTCGCCGATGTGCCGCGCCTCGCGCTGACTGCGACGGCGGATGCGCACACCCGGTCCGACATCCTGACCCAGCTCGGGATCGCACCCGAGGGGCTGATCGTCGCCGGGTTCGACCGTCCGAACATCCGTTACTCCATCCGCCCGCGCGATTCGCTGACGCAGCAGTTGCGCCGCCTTCTCGCCGACAATCCCGGGCCGGGCATCGTCTACGCGCAGACCCGCGCCGCGACCGAGAGGCTGGCGGAGTCCCTGTCCGACGGGACGCGCGAAGTGCGCTGTTATCATGCGGGCCTGCCGCCCGAGGTGCGCGCTGCGAACCAGGCAGCGTTCGTCGCGAGCGAAAACATGGTGATCTGCGCCACGGTCGCCTTCGGCATGGGAATCGACAAGCCGGACGTGCGCTTCGTCGCGCATGCGGGGCTGCCGAAGTCGATCGAGTCCTACTATCAGGAAACAGGCAGGGCGGGGCGCGACGGCGACCCGTCGGCGGCGCATCTGTTCTGGGGCGCGGACGATTTCGCGCGGGCACGCATGCGGATCGCAGAGGTGGGCGAGGCGCGCCAGCAGGGCGAACGCACGCGGCTGGCGGCGCTGGGCGCGCTGGTCGAGACCGCAGGATGCCGCCGCGCGATCCTGCTGCGCCATTTCGGGGAGAACCCTCCCGAGACCTGTGGCAATTGCGACAATTGCCTGAACCCGCCCAAATCGGTCGACGCTACGGTCGTGGCGCAGAAATATCTCTCCGCAGTGGCGCGCACGCGGCAGATGTACGGCGCAGGCTATGTCGAGAGCATCCTCACCGGCCAGTCGAGCGAACGCAGCCGAGCACAGGGGCACGACAAGCTGTCGGTCTTCGGGATCGTCGAGGGCGAGGAAGCCGCGCTGCTCAAGCCCGTCCACCGCGCGCTGCTGGTGCGCGGGGCCTTGCTGCCGACCGAGCATGGCGGAATGATGCTGGGCCCGGAAGCGCGCGGGTTCCTCAAGGGGGAGGAGCCGCTCGATCTGGTCATCCCGCCAAAGCGGAGCGGCGGCAGGGGCCGCGGCCGCGGGGGCGGATCGGGCCAGGCACTCAACCCCGTGGGCGATCCGCTGTTCGATGCCTTGCGCGAATTGCGGCGCGATCTGGCGAAGGAAAACCAGGTCCCGCCTTACGTCATCTTCCACGATTCGGTGCTGCGCGACATGGCCGGGCTGCGTCCGCGGACACTCGCCCTGCTGGGCGAGCTGCCGGGTATCGGGGCGAAGAAGCTGGAAGCCTATGGCGACGCTTTCCTGGAAGTCATTCGGCAGTACGAGCGGTAGTGCTCTCTGGGTGCGGATCAGCGTAGTCCGACGACGATGGCCGTTGGATGATGCCATTCCGGAACCATCCACTCCAAAATTGATAATGCGAGTTAGTCGCATTTACATGCGCAGCGAGGGGCGCTAGGACTGTCTCATCACAACCAGGGACACGCACTCGCCATGGCTTTCGATCTCGCTCTGCTGACCAGCACCCCCGATATCCGCACTGTCTCCCCCGTTCATGCGCGGCTCGTCCGCGCACTGCGGTACACGCATATCGCACGCAGGGGCCGCAGCTTCTGTTGCGACGATCTGGCCGAGCAGCTGGGCGCGCCGCTGGCGGTGCATGCCTTTCTCGTTTTCCTGGACGAGGCCGGGCGAGCCTGGCCCGAGCCGATCTCGCTCAACCCGCCATGCCAGGCGCGCATGAGCTACGACGAGATGCTGCTGGTGGATTGCGCCACCGCCGCGGCGAAGAACGAACGCGAAGCCTTCGACGATTTTCTGCGCGACATGCTCGATGCATCCGCCCGGCGTGGCCTGTGGAATGCTGCGCGCCGGCTGATGATGCGCATGGTGGTCGTGCAGCAATAGCCGCCAGCGCGCTCCGGCGCTGCCAGACAGGGCCGGATTTACCCCACGGTAACCATCGCAGGCCTAGACCGGCCCCATGCGAAGGGGCCCTGGCGCAGTGAAACTGATTATCCAGATACCGTGCTTGAACGAGGAAGAGACTCTTCCTCAGACGCTGGTCGATCTGCCGCGTCAGATCCCGGGGATCGACAAGGTCGAAATCCTCATCATCGATGACGGATCGAGCGACCGCACGGTCGAGGTCGCACGCCGCTTCGGGGTGCACCATATCGTGCGCAACGGTACCAATCGCGGCCTTGCGCGCAGCTTCTCGCGCGGGATCGAGGAGGCGCTGCGGCAGGGTGCGGACATCATCGTCAACACCGATGGCGACAACCAGTATCGTGGCGCGGATATTGCCAAGCTGGTCGCGCCCATCGTCGCGGGTGAGGCCGACATCGTGATCGGCGACCGGCAGACGCAGGCAATCGCCCATTTCTCTCGCGGGAAGAAGCTGCTGCAGCGGCTGGGCAGCTATGCCGTCTCCACGCTTGCGGGAACGCGCGTGCCCGATGCCGTATCGGGCTTTCGCGCCATCAGCCGAGAGGCGGCGATCAAGACCAATATCGTCTCCCCCTTCAGCTACACGATCGAAACCGTGCTGCAGGCGGGCCGCAGGAAGATGACCATCCGGTCCGTTCCCGTGGCCACCAATGCGAAGACGCGCGAAAGCCGCCTGTTCACCAATATCCCGAATTTCGTGACCCGCCAGCTAAAGACGCTGCTGCAGATGTACGTGATGTATTCGCCGCTGCGCGCCTTCAGCTCGCTGGGGCTGGTGCTCGCGCTGGTGGGCATCGCGCCGATCCTGCGCTTCGTGTGGTTCTACGCGACCGGTGACGGCTCGGGACATCTGCAATCGCTGGTGCTGGGCGGCGTATTGTGCGTGATGGCTTTCATCGCCTTCACCGCCGGGCTTCTGGCGGACGTGGTCAGCCGCAACCGCCAGCTGCTGGAGCTGACGCTGGAGAAGGTCCGGCGGCTGGAGCTGGCGCTGGACGAGCCGGACAGCGAACCCGCGCCAGTGCCCGAAGCGGGCGACACCCCGCCGCCCGTTGCGCTGCGCGCAAAGGGCTGAGCCTTGACCGGAACCGCCGCCGATGTTCCAGCGCCTGCGAAGGCGGGCTCTCTTTTCGCCGGACGCGAGCGTGCGATTGCTTATGCCGCGCTCGCCTTCGTGGGCGTGCTGCAGGCCATCCTGCTGACGCACAAGGGCATCAATTGGGACGAGTTTTTCCACCTCACCGAAATCTACCGTTTCCGGGCAGGCACGCTCACCCATCCGCTGCAGACCTTCTGGGTGCGCCCTTTGAGCTGGGTTGCCGACACGGGTGGCACCTCGGTCGACCAGATCATCCTGGTCCGCTCCTTCATGCTGCTGGCTGCCTTTGCGACCGCCGCCGGGATTTTCGCAATCGCCCGCCGCTTCGCCGGGACGACCCCCGCGCTGCTATGCGCGATGGCTTACCTCACCGCCGGCTATGTCTTCACGCAGGCCTTTGCCTATCGCGCCGATCCGCTGGCGGCGGCGTGCCTCGTCTGGGTGATGTGGATTGCCGGGGCGGAGCGGCTTTCGTGGAGCAAGGTAGCGCTGGGTGCCGGGCTGACCGCGCTCGCCGGGCTGTTCACGATCAAAAGCGCTTTCTGGGTGATCCCGATAGGCGGCTACGCGCTGTGGGCGTTGTGGCCCATGGGCCGCGCACAGCAGGTCGCGCGCATCCTCCGGCTGGCGGTGCTGGCCGGCGGCGGCGCGGCACTGTTCGCCATCGCGCTTGCGCTGCACGGGGCGGGCTTGCCCATCGACACCGCAGAAGCTTCGGCCAGGGGGCTGGGGTCTGCCGGATCGGTCGTCTTTTCCGAAGGGCTCTTTCCGCAGGGCCGGTTCCTGCTGCGGCAGATCGCCATGGGCTTGCCCTTCGCCGCGCTTGCGCTGCTGGCGGTCCGCGAATGGCGGCGGGAAGAGCCATCGTGGCGCGGGCTGATCCTGCTGGCCGGGCTGTATGGAATGCTGCTGAGCCTGGTGGTCTATCGCAACGCCTACCCGTATTTCTATGTCTTCCTTCTGCCGCCGGTCGCCATCGCGCTCGCGCCGATCCTGCGGCAGGCGACGGCGCGGGGATCGGCACCGCTTTACGCGATGATCTTCGCCGCCAATGCCGCGATCCTGTTCATGCTGGATCCCGCAGAGCCGCTGCCCAACCAGCGCATCGTGCAGCAAGGCGTGCGCGAGGTCTTCCCGCAGCCCGTCACCTATATCGATTTCAGCGGGCATATCGGCGATTATCCGCGCGCGGTCGATTTCATGACCTCGGGCTGGGGGCTCAAGAAATACCGGGAGCGGGGCGTGGCCGAAATCAGCGAGAAGGCGCAGGCCGAACCCATTCCCTTCCTGCTCGACAATCACTGGGTGCTGACCGCCGCGATCACCGGGCAGGCCGCGCCCGAAGAACTGCTGCCCGAAGACGCGCGCTTCATCCGCGAGAATTACGTCCACCACTGGGGCCCGCTTTTCGTTGCGGGCAAGCATGTTATGCCCGGAAGCTCGACAATTCGCATCGAGGTGCCGGGGCCCTATACGGTTGAGGGCAGCCCCCTGCGGATCGCCGGGCGCGATGTCGCCGTTGGTGAGGCTCTCAGCCTGCCGCGCGGCGACTATCGCGTTGTCGCTCAGGACGCGGCGACCCTGCGCTGGGGCGACCATCTGCTCCGGCCGGCCATCGCGCCGCCGGGCGGCATGATGATGTCGGACTACTAGCCGTGAAGCCGCTCGCCCAATCCGATTTCGTGGCTGACAGAGGGATCGCTGGCCGGGTCGCCGCACGGCTGGTGCCTGCGGTGAGGGCGACGCGCGGCTTCTTCGCGCGTCGGCGCAAGCTTGCGATGGCCATTGCGAGCATCCTGTTCGTCGGCGGCCTCGCGTGGGCGGTCGACAGCGCGGGCATCGCGCTGGCGCGGATCGAGGGACAATGGTTGGTCGCGGCCCTTGCGCTCGGTTTCGTGGGCGTGATCCTCAACGGGTTCGAACTCAGCCGCTGCGCCGGGGCACTGGGCAAGAAAGTCCCCGCGCCAGAGGCGATCAACCTTTCCAGCGTGGGCATCCTGTCCAACCTGTTGCCGATCCCGGCAAGTGCGCTGGTGCGCGGCGGTGCGCTGATGGCGACCGGTGCCACGCTGGCGCAAAGCGGACGCATCCTGCTTTACGTGGGCCTGCTGCGGGTGTCGGTGGCTGGAGCGATCACCGGCCTTGCGCTGATCTCCGGCCCGTTCGGCTGGCCGGTCGTTGCGGGCAGTTGCCTGGCGAGCGCGATCCTGTTCGCGCTGATCGCACAGGTTGGCGGTATCATATCGGCCTTGCGCCTGCTTGGATTGCGCATCGCCATGCTGGCGGGAATCGCGATGCAGCTGTGGTTCTGTTTCCATGCGCTGGGCACAGACGCGGGCCTGAGCGATGCCGCGCTTCAGTCGATTGCGCCCGTGGTGGGGTCCGCCGTCGGCATCGTGCCGGGCGGGCTGGGCGTGTCAGAGGCGATCGGGGCTGCGCTGGCTCTGCTGGTCAACGGGTCGTCCGCGATGGCTTTCGCCGCGCTCGCGCTCAATCGGCTGGTGGGATACGCCTGCGCCGGGCTGACCGTGCTGGCATTCCAGGCCCGGAGGGCCTTTATCCGGAAATAGTGTTCAGGCTGCCGAGCGGCGGATGGCGGGGAGCTTTTGTTCCCACGCCAGCGCGTGTTCGATGATGGTATCCAGCCGGTCGTGCCGGGGCGTCCACGGCACGGTTGCGCGCAACAGCGAACTGTCGGCGACCAGCCTGGCCGGGTCGCCCTCGCGCCGTCCGGCGAAGATACGCTCGATCCGCCCGCCGGTTACCCGATCCACCGCATCGAGTACTTCGAGCACCGAGAAACCGCGCCCGTAGCCGCAGTTCATCGTCAGCGAGCGTTCGGGCTCGGCCATCAGCGCGTCGAGCGCGAGCACGTGAGCCTGCGCCAGATCGCTGACATGGATGTAATCGCGCACGCCGGTCCCGTCGGGCGTGTCGTAATCGGTGCCAAAGATGCTCACCGCATCCCGCTTGCCCAGCGCCGCTTCCACTGCGACCTTGATGAGGTGCGTGGCCCCGGCGGTCGACTGGCCGGTGCGCGCCAGCGGGTCCGCGCCCGCGACGTTGAAGTACCGCAGCGCGCAGAAATTGATCGGGTGGGCGTTGGCCGCGTCCGCAAGCATCTGCTCGGTCATCAGCTTGGACCAGCCATAGGGATTGATCGGCTGCGTGGGCGTCTGCTCGGTCACCGGCGACACTTCGGGCACGCCGTAGGTCGCTGCGGTGGAGCTGAACAGGATATGCGGAACGCCCGCGTTTACCGCCGCCTCGATCAGGCCGCGGCTCTTGCCGGTGTTGTTCTCGTAGTACCACAGCGGCTTGGCGACCGATTCCGGCACGATGATCGAGCCCGCGAAATGCATGATCGCACCCGCGCCTTCGCCCATGCCCTGCTCGGCGAAGATCCGCGCGAGCAGGCCGGTATCGGCGATATCGCCATGGTAGAAGGGCACGTCCTCGGGAACGGCGAAGCGGAACCCTGTGCTGAGGTTATCGACCACCACAGCCTTGCGGCCCGCGTCGCGCAGCGCGTGGACCGCATGGCTGCCGATATAGCCTGCACCACCGGTAACCAGGATGGGCGCGGTGGCGGCGGGGCCGATGCTCGCAATGCGCATAGTGCCCGCGCTCGCGCGAGGCGTGCCGGGGGCAGGAGCGGAGGGCCGTTCGCCTTGCATGCACCCTCCTTACGCCGATACCTCTTTCCAAGAATTTAAGGCGGCGCGCGAAAGGCGCCGATGGCCTGTCAGGCCCGGGCCAGGTCTCCCGCATCCGCGACCACGACATTGCTGGTCCCTTCCAGAACCGCGCGTTCGTGCGCCAGGTCGGCGGCCCGCATGGCGAGCGACGGATTGGCGAAATCGAACACGTGGGCCACGCCGATATGCATGTCGATCATGCCCAGCGCCTCGTTGGAAAACTTGTCGTGCCAGCGGCGCGCGGAGAGATCGGCGATGCTTTGTTCCAGCACCGCGCGGAACTGCGAAATGGTGATCCCGCGCGCCATCATGACGAACTCCGAACCGGACTTGCGCGCGCTGTAGCATTCGCCCTTCGTCGCGTAGGAGAGCGTGGTCGCAACGCGTTCGAGCAGGCGCTGCGCGGTGCGCATGCCGTGGCTTTGCACGATCTTCTCGATCCGGCTGACCGAACAGATCGCTACCGAGAGCGGCTCCACCTCGTTGCGCGCGATGCGGTAGTTGCGCTCCAGCTCATCTTCGAAACTCGCGCGGTCGGGCAGGGCCAGATCGAAGGCCTTGCCGACCCCTTCGGGCGCCTGGCCCGCGTCGTCGTCGCGGTGACGCCGGTTCGGCAGCTCGCCGCGGGCTTCCTCGCGCGGTACGGTCTGGCGCCCTTCGACCCGGTCGACCCGGTCGGCCACGAAGCCGAGGCCCTCGGCGATCTGGTCCATCCGGCTGGCGAGACGCGCGAAGGCATCCTCCGCCATCACCGGCGCGGCTGGCGCGCCCCGAGCTTCGTGGATGGAAACGATATTGCCTTGCACCCCCTCCGGCGAGGAATAGGTCCGCCAGAAGGCCTTTATCAGGCTTTCGAGCGTGAGCCCTTCGCCGCTTTCCACGATGATATCCGCGATCCGCGCCATCGTTTCGTGGATCTGGCCGTCGCCGGTCGTTTGGCCCCGGGAAAACGTGTCGGGTACCGACGCGAGCATTGGCGCTTCGTGGTTAATCCGTTCGGCGGCTCCGAATGTGTGTTGCATGTTACTTCCCCCTGAAGATCAGAACGACAGGGCGGGGCGCCTTTTTAGATGTGCTTCGAAAGGATGGATCGAAACCGGCGATTGACGGAGTGCCCTGTCGGCGAAGAGGGCTCTTCGCGCCCGCCATCAAACGCGGGCAATTCTCATCCGAAACGGATCCACCGCCGACGCAAGGATACGTAGGCAGCGCCGGGGCCGCTTACGAAGGCGGCCCGGAAGAATAGCTCCACATTGGTAGTACCTCGTATTTCTGCGAGCCGCATAAACGCGGATGCTCCGAAGCGAGGGCCAGCCACGGCCCGGCTACGGGGGAATGGGAAGATGAGCGAGAAACTGGGGCTGATCGAGCCGGACGGGGCCTTGCGCAGGCAACTGCTGGGCGAACTGGGCGATGCGGGGTTTCATGCCGAGCCTTTCGGGGGGCTGCGAGAATTCCTGCAGTTTCGCAAGCAGGGCGATTACGCCGTGCTCGTGAACGATGGGCGGGTGGATGTGCTCTCGGTGCGCGAAAGCCTGTGCAGGGAAGGGGACTGGCTGGCGGTGATCGGCTATTGCCCGGCGCCCAACCTGCGCCGGATCGTGGCGGTGATGCGCGGCGGAGGCTATGATTACTTCGCCCTGCCGCTCGACACGGCCACGCTTGCGCGCAGCCTCTCCCAGCTGAGGCAGGCCAAGAGCCCCTTTGCCGCGGCCCGCCAGAGGGCGGCGCAGGCGCGCATCAAGCTGGCCGCCCTCTCCCCGCGCGAGGCGGAAGTGCTGGCCAACATGGCGGAAGGGAGGTCCAACAAGACCATCGGCATCGATCTGGGGATCAGCCCGAGGACGGTCGAAATCCATCGCGCCAACATGCTCTCCAAGCTGGGCGTCCACTCTTCGACCGAGGCCTTGCGGATGTATTACGAACACGCATTGCTGGAAGGCGAGGCTGCCGTGCCGGGCGAGTAACGCACGTTCACGGCGTGCGGCAGGGTGGGCCTTCGCCGCGTAGGCATAGAACGTCCATATTTCCCCTTTACGGAAGCGTAAAGCGGCGCGTAGGATCGAGGGGATAATCCACGATCCCGGGAGAGATAGCATGGCGAGCGTCGCCGAACCTGACACAAGGGCCGATCTGGACAGTTTCCGCGAAGAAGCACGCGCCTTCCTGGCCGAGAATTTTCCGCCCGAACTGCGTGGCAAGAACAACCTGCTCAGCAGCGTCGAGGAAGCCGGGGAGGAAAGCCCCGCGGAAAAGGCTTGGCGCGTGGCGATGGGCGAAAAGGGCTGGGGCACGCCCACCTGGCCCAAGGAATATGGCGGGGGCGGCCTGACCAAGAAACAGGCGCGCATCCTGGAAGAGGAGATGGCCAAGGCGGGCGCCTGGAACCCGATCGGCGGAATGGGCGTGATGATGCTCGGCCCCACGCTGCTCGAATTCGCGAGCGAGGAACAGAAGCACGAGCATATCCCGCCGATCTGCAAGGGCGAGATCCGCTGGTGCCAGGGCTATTCGGAACCCAATGCCGGGTCCGATCTCGCCAACCTTCAGACCATGGCGGAAGACAAGGGCGACCATTACCTCGTCAACGGTCAGAAAACCTGGACCAGCGGCGGCCAGTGGGCGGACAAGTGCTTCTGCCTCGTGCGCACCAGCCGCGCGGACAAGCACAAGGGCATCTCGTTCCTGCTGATCGACATGCATGCGCCGGGTGTCGAGGTGAAGCCGATCAAGATGATCTCGGGCATGAGCCCGTTCTGCGAGACCTTCTTCACCGACGTTTCCGTGCCCAAGGAAAACCTCGTTGGCGAGGAAGGGCAGGGCTGGACCATCGGCAAGCGCCTGCTCCAGCACGAACGCACCAACCTGTCCGGCGGCGGCGCGCTCGCCGCGCTCAACTCGCAGCCGCTCGGCAAGGTGGCGGAGCGTTACATCGGGCTGGACGACGACGGGAAGCTGGCCGACGCCGAATTACGCGTGAAGATCGTCGATTTCGAAATGCGCTGGAACGCCTTCCTGCTGACCGCGCGGCGCGCGATGGAGGAAAGCAAGGCTGCCGGCGGCGTGTCCGACATCAGCTCGATCCTCAAGAAGGCTGGCACCAAGCTGGGGCAGGAACGCGCGGAACTGATGATCGAGATCATGGGGCTTCGCGGGCTCGGCTGGGAAGGCGAGGGGTTCGAGCAGAAGGAGCTGGATGGCACGCGCGCCTGGCTCTTCGGCAAGGCCACCACGATCTACGGCGGATCGACCGAAATCCAGAACAACATCATCGCCAAGCGCATCCTTGGCATGCTGGACCACCAGTAAGAGGGGGCAGGACCAATGGCGGTACTCAACGACGAGCAGGAAATGCTGCGCGACATGGCGCGCGAGTGGACGAAGAACGAACATCCGGTGGATGCGTGGCGCAAGGTGCGCGACGCGGGCCAGCCGTTCGACGCCGACGCATGGGGCGCAATGGCCGAGATGGGCTGGGCCGGGATCATCATTCCCGAAGAGCACGGTGGCAGCGATTTCGGCTGGCTGAGCCTGGGTCTGGTAATCGAGGAACTGGGCAAGAGCCTGGCGGCGAGCCCGCTGGTCGCCTCGGCGCTTGCGGCATCGGCGATCGTGCTGGGCGGCAGCGAGGAACAGAAGGCCGAGTTTCTTCCGCGCCTCGCCACGGGAGAATTGATCGGCACGCTCGCCTTCGACGAAGGCCCTCGCCACACCGGATTGAACGCAAGCACCAGCGTGCACGACGGGCGGCTGACCGGAACCAAGGCTTTCGTGCACGAGGCCAGCCGGGCCGGGCTGTTCGTGGTCCTTGCGCAGGACGGGGTCTACCTGGTCGAAAAGGGCAAGGGCATCTCCGTGTCGAAGCGCATGCTGGCCGACATGCGCGACCATGCGGAGATCGATTTCAACGATGCCCCGGCGCAAAAGCTTGCTGCCGGTGGCGACGATCTGGCGCACAAGATCCTCGACCGTGCGCGGGTGCTGACCGCCGCCGAAATGCTCGGCATGTGTCAGGCCGTGTTCGACACGACGCTCGATTACCTGAAGCAGCGCGTGCAGTTCAATCAGGTGCTCAGCTCGTTCCAGGCGCTGCAGCACCGCATGGCGGACCTCTATACCGAGATCGAGCTGACCCGTTCCGCCGTGGAAGCGGGCCTGCAGGCGATCGACAGCGGCTTTGCGGTGAGCGAGGCGGCGACGCTCGCCAAGGCGCGCGCGAACGACACGCTGCACCTCGTCAGCAAGGAAGGCATCCAGCTGCACGGCGGCATCGGGATGACCGACGAATACAGCGTCGGTTTCTATCTCAAGCGCGCCCGCGTTCTTGAAGCTGCATGGGGCTCCAGCAGCCACTTGCGGGACGCCTACGCCCGGATGAAGTCCTATTGACGTTACGGAATCAACCCCTCCCATGCCAAGTGTTACGCAGTTGCAACGGTTAACGTCTCTGCGTGCAAGGGTGCTTGTAATTTTGTTGCAAACGTCGCAGAACTGCGGGGCTTGGGAGTAGGCATGCCGATGACGGCGACGCGGTCTGTATCGAACGCGCGACGTCAGGGCGGAACAAGGGCGGTGGCGGCTGCAGTGGCCGCAACGCCTGCGTCTGTCTCCCATCGAAAAAAAAGAATTTACGATCGGGAGATACCCATGAAGGCCATACTCACTCGCACCATCGCGTTGGGCGCTCTTGCCGGCGGCCTCGCGTTTCCGCACGCGGCCGCACTGGCGCAGCAGCAGGATACCGACCCGCAGAGCGCGGTCAGCGATCTGGACGATCAGTTGGACGATGCCCCGGTCATCGTCGTCACCGCGCAGGGCCGTACCCAGGAACTGGCCGACGTGCCGGTTGCGGTGAACGTCGTATCTTCCGAGGAACTGCGCAACTCGGGCGCGTCCGACATCCGCGAACTCAACCAGGTGGCGCCGTCGCTGCTGGTGTCCTCCACGGGTAACGAGGCGAACGGTTCGGCACGTATCCGCGGGATCGGCACCGTGGGCGACAACCCCGGCCTCGAAAGCTCGGTCGCGGTGTTCGTCGATGGCGTGTACCGTTCGCGTTCGGGTAACGCGCTCAGCGAACTCGGCCCGATCGACCGCGTGGAAGTGCTGCGCGGCCCGCAGGGCACCCTTGGCGGCCGCAACAGTTCCGCCGGCCTCATCAACATCTACACCGCTCCGCCCGAATTCGTGTTCAGCGGCTACGGCGCGTTCTCTTACGGCAACTACGATGCGATCCGCGTCGAAGGCGGCATCAACGCGCCGCTGGGCGACACGCTCGCCGCGCGGGTCGATGGCGTCTATTTCAAGCGCGACGGTTTCTACAATGACGTGGTCAACGATGTCCGCGTGAACGACCGCGACCGCTACCTTGTCCGCGGCCAGCTGCTGTTCGAACCGTCCGAAACGATCTCGGCGCGCCTGACCGCCGACTATTCGAAGAAGGACGAAGCCTGCTGCGCGGCGACCTTCGTGCAGCCCAGCTTCGCTCCGCTGGCGCGTCTGGCTGACGATATTCCGCCGATCTCCTCGGATGCGAAGTTCGACTATCCGGGCAGCCCCACGCCTGCGCTGACCGATCCGTCGAACCCGATCATTCCCGTGCTGCTCGGCCTGGGTCAGGACCCGCGCGCGCTGAACCAGGACACCTTCAACCGCGACATCTACATCACCCCCGGCCGCAGCTACGAAGGCCAGACCGAGGATTACGGCGTTGCGCTGGAAGTGAACTGGGATTTGGGCGGCGCGCAGCTGACCTCGATCACCGGCTACCGCAAGTACGAGAACAACCAGGGTTCGGATACCGATTACACCCAGGTCGACATTCTCTATCGTGAGGCCGGCGACTTCGCGCTTGCGCGTGAATTCGACACCTTCAGCCAGGAACTGCGGCTGCAGGGCGAAGCCTTCGACGGCGTGCTCGACTGGCTGGTCGGCGGCTATTTCGCCAACGAAAAGCTGCAGACGCGCGACAACCTGCGCTTCGGCACGCAGTACGGCACGCTTGCCTCCTGCCGTCTCGTCAACGTGATCAGCCAGGCGCTGACCAATCCGGCAGCGCAGAATTGCCTGGGCGCTGGCGGCGTCGCCTTCCTGCAGGACAATCCGTTCACCCCTGCGGTCGACCCGGCCTTCGGGCCGGCCACGCCGCTGATCCTTGCCGGGATCAACAACCTGAGCTCGATCAACGATCTGGGCAGCACGGGCGAAATCTATAACCAGGAAAGCAATAACTGGGCGATCTTCACCCATAACATCATCAACATCACGGATCGGCTGAACCTGACGCTGGGCCTTCGTTACACCAACGAAACGAAGGACTTCGACGCCACCTTCGCCAACGACAATACCGTGTGCCCGACCAACCGGGCGCTGCTGGGCGGCCTGATCACCAATCCGCAGCTCGGCGCGCTGGCGCAGGGCCTCATCGCGCTGTCCTGCCAGGGCAACAGCACGAGCGAGCTGGACGGTGTTTCGGTATCCGACAGCCGGAGCGAGGATGAGTTCACCGGCACCGCGATCCTCTCGTTCAAGCCGACCGACCGTCTGCTGACCTACGCCAGCTACTCGCGCGGCTACAAGGCGGGCGGCTTCAACCTCGACCGTTCGGCTCTGTCGAACCCGGTGCTGCTCGACGTGACCAACATCAACACTGCGAACCTGCAGTTCGGTCAGGAAACGGTCGACGCCTATGAAATCGGCGCCAAGTACGATGGCGACGACTGGACGCTGAGCGTGGCGGGCTTCCGGCAGGAGTTCTCGAACTTCCAGCTGAACACCTTCAACGGCTCGGTCTTCCTGGTGCAGAACATCAATTCGTGCGGCACCTCGCTGGGCGGAGCGGATCAGGATTCCGATCCCACCAGCGGCCAGTGCTCGCCGGACGAGGTCGAGCCGGGCGTGCTTTCGCAGGGTGTGGAAGTGGAACTGGGCCTTCGCCCGGCGCGCTTCCTCAATGCCACCATGGGCTTCACCTATGCCGATACGCGGTACGAGGACGATCTGATCGGGAACGACAGCGGTGCTCCGCTCGACCCCGCGCTGCGGCTGCTGCCGGGTGACAACCTGTCCAACGCACCGGAAATCGTCACCACAGCGTCGCTCACCTACACGCCGCCGATCGGCAATACCGGGCTCAGCGGGCTGTTCTACCTGAACACGCGCATGACCGGCGATTACAACACCGGTTCCGACCTGCTCTACGGCAAGGAACAGGACGGCTACGTTCTGGTGAACGGACGCATCGGCATCCGTGGCCCGGACGAAAGCTGGGCGCTGGAACTGTGGGCGCAGAACCTGTTCAACGAAGACTACACGCAGGTCGCCTTCAACACGCCCTTCGTGGCCGAACAGCAGACCTACTCGGCCTATCTGGCCGAGCCGCGGACCTACGGCATCACGGTGCGCGCGGGCTTCTGATCCCGCCGCAAGGCCTGAAAAACAAAGCGGCGCGGGAGGGAAACCTTCCGCGCCGTTTTCTTGTCGAGAGAGAGCTTCCGGGCAGGCGCCTGCGTGCGCACTTCGCCGCGAATTACTGCACCACGTCGGCCCAGTCGGGGTGGCGCTGCGCCTGCGCCTTGAAGAACGGGCACAGCGGCACGATCCGGAAGCCTTCCGCGCGCGCATCGGCCACGACCTTTTCGGCCAGCGCCGCGCCCACGCCCTTGCCCCGCAGTGCATCCGGCACACCGGTATGATCGACGATCACCAGCGTCGGGCTCGCGCGCGAAAAGGTGAGCTCGCCGACCTCGTCGAAGCCCTCGACCTGCGCGACGTACAGCCCCTTGGTATCGTTGCCGATGCGGTTGATGGTGATCGTGGTCATGACCGCTCGCTTAACCTACTCGCCCTTGCGCGCAACCCGCGGGCGTCATCAGAACTTGCCGGCCTGATGATCCCTGATCGCCTGCATGATCTCTTCGCGCGTGTTCATCACGAACGGCCCATGCGCGACCATCGGCTCTCCGATCGGATCGGCGTGGCCGTACAGGAGCAGGCAGCCATCCTTGCTCGACACCGGAACACCATCGCCATCGCTCAGCCTGGCGAGGGTGTGTTCGGGCACCTCTCCGCCTTCGGCATCGCCTTCGATCCGCGCGGTGCCGCGCACGGTGTAAAACAGCACGTTGCGGCCCTGCGGGGCGGGCAGGGTGGCCGAACTGCCCGGCGCCATCTCCACCGTCCCCAGCATCACACCGGTCAGCGATTCGACCGGTGCATCACCGGTGCCCGATACGGCTCGCATGGTGACGCCCGGCGCCAGGTCTGCGACCGGAATCTCCGCCTCGGTCACGGGGATATAGGCGGGCTTCGTCATCTTCAGCCGCGCGGGTAGGTTGACCCAAAGCTGCAGGATTTCGAGCGGGCCGCCGTCGCGCTTGAACTCCTCCGGCGAAAGCTCGGCATGGGTCAGCCCGCTGCCCGCCGTCATCCACTGAACGCCGCCTGCTGCGACGATGCTCTCTCCACCGCCGGTATCGTGGTGGGCGAGGCTGCCTTCGAGGATGAAGGTGACGGTTTCGAATCCGCGATGCGGATGCGGGCCGAACGGCAGCCCGCGATTGGCCGGCGGATAGGTCTGCGGGCCATGGTGGTTGAGGAACAGGAACGGATCGACCTGCTGCAGCCCGGCGCCGGGCACGGGCCTGCGGGTAACAAGCGTGTCGATATCGTCGCGCGTGGCGCGGTGGAGCGAGGCGAGGCTGCGTGTCGTCATGGCTGACAGATAGGCACAGCGCCAGGCGATGCCAGCCCGACCGGGCGCAGATGCGAGCCGGCACGTGTCCGGCCGCCCGAGGGGTGATCACAAGGGGTTGAAATTCCACTGGTCGGGAAGACAGGATTCGAACCTGCGACCCCCACACCCCCAGTGTGATGCGCTACCAGGCTGCGCTACTTCCCGAGCAGTGGAAGGGGGCCTATAGGGACGGTGACAGCCGCTGGCAATGCCTGTGCGCGCGATGATGGCAAAAGGCGCTCCACAGCCGATTGCCCTTGTGTGCCAACGCTGCTAGTCGCGCGGGTCACGAAGGGCGTTGCGTCCCCCGATAATTCCTTTTCTCGGGCGCTTGCGCCTGCCGTCACGGCACTCCATTTTCACCTCCAGATTTCAACAGGCACCCGGAAACCAATGTTCGATCTCATGACCGCCGCGGCCAGTGCAGCAGATGCGCCCCCGGCATGGCTTCAGTTCCTGCCCTTCGTGGGCATGATCCTGATCTTCTGGTTCCTCATCATCCGTCCGCAGATGAAGCGGCAGAAGGATCATCAGGCAAAGATCGGTGGCCTCAAGCGGGGCGACCGCGTGGTGACTGCTGGCGGGCTGATCGGCAAGATCACCGCCGTGCGCGACGACGAGGTCGATGTGGAACTGGCGCAGGGCGTCAAGGTCAAGGCGGTCAAGAGCACCATCGGTGATGTGCTGACCCCCAAGGCCAGCAACGACTAAGCGCGAAGGACCGCAGCGAATGCTCGAATTTCCGCGCTGGCGAAAGATATGGCTGTGGGCCCTCACCCTCGTGGTGGTGGCCTGCGCAATCCCCTCGCTTTTCGCAGCCGCCGGCTGGTCCTATCCCGAGGAACTGCCAGAGCCGACCGTGAACCTGGGGCTCGACCTTGCCGGTGGGAGCCACATCCTGCTGGAAGCCGAACCCGCGCAGGTTGCCGCCCAGCGGCTGGAGAACATGGAAGAAAGCGTGCGCACCGTACTGCGCGACGCGGAGCCGGAAATCCGCATCGGCGACGTGTCGACCGCGGACGGACGTCTCTCGTTCATGCTCGACGATGCGGGGGAAATCGACCGGACGCGCGAACTGCTCACGCCCCTGATGAACGGCGAAGGTCTGACCCGCGAGTGGGAACTGACCGTGGTCGATACCAGCCGCGTGGTCCTCACTCCCTCCCAGCAGGCGATCGACAACGCCGTCACGCAGGCGATGGACAGCGCGACCGACGTCGTGCGCCGCCGGATCGACGAGCTGGGCACGCGCGAGCCGACCATCATCCGTCAGGGCGACACCCGCATCGTGGTGCAGGTGCCGGGCCTGCAGGACCCGGAACAGCTCAAGGAACTGCTCGGCCAGACTGCCCGGCTCGAATTCAAGCTGGTCGATCGCGACGCGCTGCCCAGCGACGTTGCACAGGGCATCGCCCCTCCGGGCAGCGAGATTTTTCCTTATGCAGCCGGTTCCAACTTCGAAGGACAGAACATCGCGGTGCGCCGGCTGGGCGGCATCCAGGGCGACAACCTGACCGGCGCGCAGGCGAGCGTGGACCCGCAGACGAATGAAAACGTCGTCAACATCCAGTTCGACCAGCAGGGCGGCCAGCGCTTCGCGCAGCTGACGACGCAGAACGTGGGCTATCCCTTCGCGATCATCCTCGATGGCGAAGTGCTTTCCGCACCCAATATCAACGAACCGATCCGCGGCGGCTCCGCGCAGATCGCCGGCAGTTTCACGGCGGACAGCGCCAACGCGCTTGCCATCTCGCTGCGTTCGGGCGCCCTGCCGGTGGACCTCGCGATTGTCGAGGAACGGACCGTTGGCCCGGATCTCGGCGCGGATTCGATCCGCGCCGGCCTGATCGCCATGGGCATCGGTTCGCTGCTGGTCATCTTCCTGATGATCGTCACCTACGGGCGCTTCGGCATCTACGCCACGATCGCGCTGGGCATCAACGTGTGCATGATCCTGGGCATCATGGCCGCGCTCAACACCACGCTGACGCTGCCGGGCATCGCGGGCTTCGTGCTGACCATCGGCGCAGCGGTGGATGCCAACGTGCTCATCAACGAACGCATCCGTGAAGAGCGAAAGCGTGGACGGCGCGTGGTGACGGCTGTCGAAAACGGTTACCGCGAGGCCAGCCGCGCGATCTACGACGCCAACGTGACCAACTTCATCGCCGGTGTGCTGCTGTTCCTGTTCGGCTCGGGCCCGATCCGCGGCTTCGCGGTCGTCCTGATCATCGGCCTGTTCACCAGTGTCTTCACCGCCGTGATGCTTACCCGCATGTGGGTTGCCGGCTGGCTGAAGGCCAAGCGCCCGCGCGACATCAACATCTGACGGGGCCGGGAAACTCATGAAACTGCTCAAGCTCGTCCCCGACGATACCAACATCAAGTTCCTGAAGTGGCGCATGCCGTTCTACGTCGTCAGCATCGCGCTGATGATCGCGAGCTGGGCGGCGGTGTTCACCATGGGGCTGAACTACGGCGTCGACTTTGCCGGCGGCCAGGAAATCCGCGCGACCTTCACGCAGATGGAGGAAGCCCCGATTGGCGATATCCGCGAAACGGTCGGCTCCCTGCCCGATACGGGCGACCCGATCGTGCAGCGCTTCGGCGCCGCGAACGAGGTTTCGATCCGCGTGAAGCTGCCGCCCGAGGCGGAAGGCGACAAGGAATTCGCCGACCGCCTGACGCGCGAGATCACCGATGCGCTCGATGCGGAATACGACAACATCCGTATCGACGGGGTGGACAGCGTTTCGGGCAAGGTCTCGGGCGAGTTCCGCACCGCCGCGCTGTGGGCCCTGCTGGCCGCGATGGGGGCCATCGCGATCTATATCTGGGTGCGCTTCGAATGGCAGTTCGGCGTGGGCGCACTGTTCGCGCTGGTCCATGACGTGTCGCTGACGATGGGCTTCTTCGCGCTGACGCAGCTGGAATTCAGCCTGCAGATCATCGCCGCGATCCTGGCCATCATCGGCTATTCGCTGAACGACACCATCGTCGTGTACGACCGTATCCGCGAGAATCTGAAGAAATTCCGCAAGATGCCGGTGCCCGAACTGCTCGATCTGTCGGTCAACGAAACGCTGGCGCGCACGGTGATGACCTCGCTTACGCTGCTGGTGGCGCTGATCCCGCTGCTGCTGTTCGGCCCGGCAAGCCTGTGGGGCATGGTCGCCGCGATCACGCTGGGCATTTTCGTGGGGACCTACAGCTCGATCTACATGGCCGCGCCGATCCTGATCTGGCTGGGCGTGACCAGCACCAGCTTCGTGCCGCAGGATAACAAGGCGGACGAGCAGGAAAAGGTCGCACGCGGCGAAGCGTGACGCCATGGGCGAGGGCGCTCAGCCCCCTTGCGCGATGATCTGCGAATAGATCCGGTCGAGCGCTGTGGCATGTTCGGCCCAGCCGAATGCGTCCACCACCTGCGCGGTCTCCCTGGGGTCGCGCGGGTGATCGAGGATGGTGGCCACGCCTCTGGCGATCTCTCCGGGCTCTCGCGCCACGATGATTCCCGCCGCGGGCCCGCGCACCAGTTCGCGCGCGCCGCCGACATCTCCGATCACCACAGGCGTGCCGCAGGCGAGCGCTTCGACCCAGGCATTGGCCAGCCCTTCGCTGGCTGAGGGCAATACCATCGCATTGCTGGCCGAGAGGACCAGCGGCAGCAGATCGTGATCGAGCAGCCCGAGGAAATGCACCCGCTGCGCAATCCCCAGGCTCCCCGCCAGCGCCTTCAGCCTGGCCTTGTCTGGCCCGTCGCCCACCAGCAGCAATCGCGTTTCAGGATAATCGCGCGAAAGCTCTGCCAGAGCGCGCAGCACCAGATCCTGCCCCTTGCGCTCTATCAGCGCGCCGACGGTGGCGAGGATCGGTTCCTTCTCGCTCAGCGGGAGGGACAGGCGATCCCCCAGCATGCGGCGCAGGCCTGCGTTCTGGAGCGGGCGGAAGCGGTCCCGGTCAAGCCCGGTGTAATGCACCGCGATCTTCGTGCGATCCATGCCCAGCGCCGCCATGTCGCCCGCCAGCGCCTCGCTGACGGCAAGCACGCGCGCCGCCTGCCTCGATGCACTCAGCATCTTCCTGCGCGCAAAGCCCTTCGCCCCCCAATAGTGGATGTCCGCCCCGCGCGCCTTTATCGCCAGCGGCAGGCCGAGCGCGCGCGCAATCGCGGCAGCGGCAGGCCCGTCGGGATAGAAAAACTGCGCATCGACCATGTCGAACGGCTGCTGTGCGTGAAGGTGCCGGGCAAGTGGCAGCACGGCGCGCTCTATCATCCGGGGGTTCAGCCGCCCGCCGATCTTCGGGATCAGGGTGAAATGCGGACGGTGTATCGATACGCCGGCGCGTCGCTCGTCCACCGCTGCATCCGCAAGCGCGCGATATTCGCCCACCTGGACCGGAGGCAGGCCGACCGGATTGATCGCCGTTACCTCCCAGTCGGGCCGGGCCGCCAGCGCTTCGAGCGAACTCGACACGAAGGTGCCGAAGCGCGGGC
The DNA here is from genome assembly GCA_002377695.1 of Citromicrobium sp. UBA3494. GTDB lineage: Bacteria > Pseudomonadota > Alphaproteobacteria > Sphingomonadales > Sphingomonadaceae > Alteriqipengyuania. The sequence continues at coordinate 325,638 of DFQH01000007.1, forward strand.
GCGCCGCGTTGGGATACAGCGTGGAGATCGAGAGAAGACGTTTCATGATGCTATAACCGCCTCACGAGGCTCTCGGCCACGGCGAGCCATGCGGGGTCCTCCACAATTACCTGTTTGCGCCCCGGTTCCGGGGGCAGCAGCGCGAGCCGCCCCGGTTCGCTGTCGACCAGCCGTCCGAAGGCGAAGCGTCCGGCGCGACGCGGCACAAGACAATCGCGGTTGAGCGCGCGCTGCGCTTCCTCGGGCCGGATTTGCCGGAGCCATATCTGGTCTCCCGCCAGGTAGGGCCCGGTGCTGGCCCCGACCGAGACGACCATGCGCGTTTCCGCAGACGCAACATCGGATGGCTGAAAGGCTTCGCGCGGCTTGTCGAGGGCCTGCGGCCCGTCGCGGTCCAGAGTGGCCACAATTGCGACGCTGCGCCCGTTTTCCGAGCGGACGAGCGTTTCGGGATCGACGCCCAGCGCCGCGCCGATGCGCTCCATCCATTTGAGCGAGAGGTTGCGGGTGCCGGTCTCCAGCCGTCCGATGGTCTGTGCAGTCGTCGGCGGGTCGCATGCTTCGGCCAGATCGGCGAGCGTCCAGCCCTTCTGGCGGCGGATGTCGCGGATGCGGCTGATCATGGTCAAGGCCCTCTTTCACCGTATTGGTAAAATGCCTTTCCTACAGACAGGTTGATTTGGCAAGCGAGGCAGGCGCAGCAAAAGGGATATATCACCATGAAACGCGAGCTTGCCGAACGCGAACTGACCAGCGAGGGGCCACGCAGAGGGGCGGATGGGGGGCGCACGCGGCGCCGCTCCGTCACCGTCAATCTCGCGGAAAGCCCGCTCAGCTGGCTGCATGCGCGCGGCCACCTGTCCGACCGGCTGTTCGATGCGGGCGAGAGGTTGCGCGCCGATTACGAGCGTGCGCAGCTCAGCCCGTCGATCACGATGCGGTGGGACCCGGTGCGGATCAAGGGCGGGCCCGATGCAGGCCTTTCTCCGACCGAGCGACAGGTGGCCGCGAAGGAGCGGTTCGACGGCGCGCTGGCGGCGGCGGGTAGCGGATTGTCCGACGTGCTGTGGCGGGTGGTGTGCGCCTGCGAGAGCTTGCCCGATGCCGAGCGCGCGCTGCACTGGCCCGCGCGCTCGGGCAAGCTGGTGCTTAAGCTGGCGCTGGAAAGGGTGGCGGATTTCTATCGGGTGAGCTGAGGGCGGATTTCTCCCCCTGGACACTGTGTCAGGTGTGTCAGGGGGATCGCCTCTGCCGGCGGGCCGTTGTCCGGAAGAGCCCCCGAACACGAAGGAAACCGAAGCCATGAAGCTCTACTACTCGCCCGGCGCCTGCAGCCTCGCCAGCCACATCGCGCTGATCGACGGTGGTGCGCAGTTCGACACTGTGAAGGTCGATCTTGCGAAGCACGAGACCGAGGACGGGACGGATTTCTACCAGATCAGCCCGCGCGGCTACGTCCCCGCGATCGAGACGGACGGCTATGGCCTGCTGACCGAGAATCCGGCGGTTCTTCCCTACATTGCGAACCGTACGGGCGCGCTGCCCAAAGGCGAAGGCCTCTATCGGCTGCTGGAATGGATCGGCTTCATCGGCACCGAGATACACAAGGCCTATGCTCCGCTGTTCGGCGGTGCCGGGGGCGATGCCAAGGAGCAGGCGAAGGCGACAGTGGCGAAGAAGTATGAGCTCACCGAAACGCTGATGGAGGGTAACGCCTGGCTGGTCGGTACCGGGCCGAGCGTCGCGGACAACTACCTGTTCGTCACGCTGCTGTGGGCCGACAAGTTCGGGATCGACCTGCCGCAGTCGCTGAAGGACTACCGCGACCGCAACAAGCAGCGCGACAGCGTGCAGCAGGCGATGAAGGCCGAAGGGCTGGGCTAGGCGAGAGCTTCGGCCACGCGCTGGCGGAGTTCCGGCACAACCTCGGCTTCGAACCACGGGTGCTTGCGCATGAACAGCGTGGAGCGCCACGCGGGATGGGGCAGGGGGATGGTATCGCCGAAGCTGCGCCAGTGCTCGACGCGGCGGGCCATGGTCCAGCTCCTGGTTTCGGGCAGGAAGGCCTTCTGGGCGTGCATGCCGACCAGCAGCGTCAGCCTGTCCTCGGGCAGCGTGGCCAGCACCCGGTCATGCCACAGGGGTGCACATTCGGGGCGGGGCGGCTTGTCCCCGCCACTCGCCTTGCCGGGGTAGCAGAAGCCCATCGGGACGAGCGCGACCAGCGCAGGATCGTACATCTGCTCGCGGCTCAGTCCCGTCCACTCGCGCAGCCGGTCTCCGCTGGCATCGTCCCAGCCGATACCGCTGGCGTGGACCTTGGAGCCGGGAGCCTGCCCGATGATGAGGATGCGCGAAGTGGCGGAGAACTGCACGACCGGGCGCGGCGTGAAGCCGAGCGCTGTCTCGCACACCCGGCACGCCGCGATCTCCCTGCGTAGCGGATCGACGCTCAACCCTCGACCCGCTCGGCCAGCGCGAGCCAGCGCTCCTCCGCCGCGTCCTTCTCCTCGCGAGCGTTCTCGACACCCTTGGAAATGGTGGCGAAACGCTGCGGGTCCTTGGAATACAGCTCCGGGTCGGAGAGGATCTCCTCACCGCGCGCGATGGCCAGTTCCAGTTCCTCGATTCGCGCGGGCAGCGTGTCGTAATCGCGCTGGTCCTTAAAGCTGAGCTTGTCCGCGCGCGGCGGCGGGGGAGGGGGAGGCGGCGTTGGGGTGGCCTTGGCTGTCTTGGACTTGCCCACGATGGGCGTGCGACGCTTGGCCACCCAGTCCTCGTACCCGCCTGCGACCACATCGACCTTGCCCGAACCGTCGAGACCCAGCGTGACGGTAACCGTCCGGTCGAGGAAGTCGCGGTCGTGGCTGACGATCAGCACGGTGCCCTCGTAGTCGGCGATCACCTCTTGCAGGAGGTCGAGCGTTTCGAGGTCGAGATCGTTGGTCGGCTCATCGAGCACGAGGAGATTGGAGGCCCGCGCGAACTCGCGGGCCAAGAGGAGCCGCGAACGCTCGCCGCCCGACAGGATGTCGACCTTGGTGTCGACGATGCCCGGATCGAACAGGAACTCCTTGAGGTAGCCCTGCACATGCTTGCGATTGCCCCGCACGTCGATCCAGTCGCCCCCTTCGGCAAGTACCTGGCGCACGGTCTTGCCCTGGCCCAGCAGGCTGCGCTGCTGGTCGATCATCACGCCGGTCAGCGTCTTGGCGATGTCGATGGTGCCAGTATCGGGTTCGATCTCGCCGGTGAGCATCTTGAGCAGGGTCGTCTTGCCCGCGCCGTTGGCGCCGACGATCCCGATCCGGTCGCCGCGCTGGATGCGAAGGGAGAAGTCGCGGATGATCGTGCGTTCGTCGCCTTCGGGGGTGGGGTAGGACTTGCTGATGCTGTCCGCCACGATCACGGACTTGCTCTTGAAATCCTCTTCGGTGGCGAGCTTCAGCTTCGCCGTGCCGCCGGTGTCGATCATGGAGGCGCGCTGCGCGCGCATCTGCCACAGCTTCTCAAGCCGCCCCTGGTTGCGCTTGCGCCGCGCGGTGACCCCGCGCTCCAGCCAGTGCGCTTCCAGCTTCAGTTTCGCGTCGAGCTTCTCCGCCGCGCGCGCCTCCTCGGCATAGACCTGTTCCTCCCACGCCTCGTACCCGCCGAAGCCCACTTCCTTGCGGCGCATCGTGCCCCGGTCGAGCCACAGGGTGGCGCGGGTCAGGCGCTTGAGGAAGGTACGGTCATGGCTGATGACGATGAAGGCGCCGGTGTAGCGGTCGAGCCAGCTCTCCAGCCAGTCGATCGCCGCGAGATCGAGGTGGTTGGTCGGTTCGTCCATCAGCAGCAGGTCCGGGTCCTGCGCCAACGCGCGGGCGATGGCAGCGCGGCGCTTCTCGCCCCCGCTGGCGCCCTTGGCCTCGCGGCTCATGTCGATGCCAAGCTGACCGGCGATGGCTTCCACCTCGTGCTCGGCGGGCGGATTCTCGCCGCCGAGTGCGAAATCCATCAGGGTATTGCAGGCGGACACGTCGGGGTCCTGCTCAAGCACCACGATCCGCGTGCCCGGTTTCACCTTGCGCTGCCCCTGGTCCGCTTCCAGCTTGCCCTCGATCAGCCGGAACAGCGTGGTCTTGCCCGCGCCGTTGCGGCCGATCAGCGCCAGCCGGTCGCGCGGGCCCACATGCAGGTCGATATTGTCCTGGTTCGGGCCGCCGAACAGCCAGCGTCCGCCCTGCTGCAGGCCGAGGTTTTCCCAGGAAAGAATTGGAGGCTGAGCCATTGTTGCGGCGAGTTAAGGCGCACAAGCCTATCTCACAAGCCTTCCGCAGGCTCGATCTTGCGGGTAACAACTGGAATAACAGCTTTCCCTGGAGAAACGCCCATGATCCGCACCGCCATCGTTCCGACCGCCATTGCGCTGGCCGCACTCGCCACCGCTCCTGCCACCGCCGCCGACATTCAGGTGCAGGCCACCGGGCCGGTGATCGAACTGGTCGTGAACGAGCAGGTGGAGGTGGAGCCGGACACGGTCACGATCAGCGCGGGCGTCACCACACAGGCCATGACTGCATCCGACGCGCTGCGGCAGAATTCCACCCAGATGCAGAGCGTGATCGACCGGCTGCGCTCGCTCGGCATTCCCGAGCGTGACATCCAGACCACGCGGATCAATCTGAACGCGCGGTTCGATTACGATCAGCAGACCCGCGACCAGGTGTTCCGCGGTTACGAGGCTTCCAATCAGGTCAGCGTGAAGCTGCGCGATACGGAAGAAGTCGGCAACGTGCTCGATGCGCTGGTGCAGGCGGGCGCGAACAACATCAACGGGCCCCGCTTCTCGGTCTCCGACGATACGCAGCCCAAGGCCGAAGCGCGGCGCCGGGCGCTGGAACGCGCACGGAGCATGGCGATGGATTACGCGCGGGTTGCGGGTTATTCGAACGTGCGTGTGCTCAAGATCGCCGAAAGCGTGCAGGGCAACGCGCGCGAATATGCGGCCGATGCCATCATGGTGACGGCGCAGCGCAGTGCCGGCGCCCCGCCGGTCCAGCCGGGCATGGTGGAAACCGGGGTGACCGTTTCCGTTACGTACGAAGCGGTCAATTAAGGCGGGCATTCATCAAATGAGGCTGAAAGCTGAACGATTGGTGCAGGGCAACATTCAGAACCTATTCAACGCTCTGGGTGCAATACTGCGCTTGTCATGAAAGCTGTCCTTGCCTCCCTGCTTCTCGGCTGCGCGCTTGTCGCCGCCCCCGCTCCCGCCATGGCGCAGAGCAATTCGGCGCAGGAGGCGGCCCGGCGCGATCTGGGCGAGGGCCGCGTCCTCGAACTGCGCCAGCTCGAAGCGATCGGCGCGCGTGCGCTGGGCGTGCCGCGCTGCGGCGGCCGGCGCACGGGCGGCGATTGCTACGAGTATCTGGGGCCCAGTTACGACGCGCAGGCGAAGGCCTATCGCCTGATCTACGTGCGTGGGCAGAGCGTGATCCATGTCTATGTCGACGCGCGAACGGGCCGTGTGATGCGGGTCGCCCGCTAGAGATCGGCGGGAATCTCGGGCTATGTTGTTGACGATGATGCGCCATTCGCTTCAAGGAGCGGCCTTGTTGATGATACTTGCGAAGTGACAAGGACCAGCCGCCGATGCGCATCCTGATCGTAGAAGACGAGCCTACCCTGGGCCAGCAGCTCAAATCGACGCTGGAACAGAACGGCTATGCCGTGGACCTGTCGACCGACGGGGAGGACGGTCACTATCTGGGCTCGAGCGAGAATTACGACGCCGTGATCCTCGACCTCGGCCTGCCGGAAATCGACGGGCTGACGGTGCTGGGCATGTGGCGCAAGGAAGGCCGCACCTTCCCGGTGCTGGTGCTGACCGCGCGCGACAGCTGGTCGGACAAGGTCGCCGGGCTGGACGCGGGCGCGGACGATTATCTCGCCAAGCCCTTCCAGACCGAGGAACTGATCGCCCGCCTGCGTGCGCTGATCCGTCGTGCGAGCGGCAATACCTCGTCCGAACTGACCGCCGGCGATGTGCGGCTGGACACGCGCTCTGGCCGCGTTACGCGCGGGGGCGATCCGGTGAAGCTGACCGCGCAGGAATACAAGCTGCTGAGCTACCTGATGCACCACAAGGGCAAGGTGGTCAGCCGCACCGAACTGATCGAGCATATCTACGATCAGGATTTCGACCGCGATTCCAACACGATCGAGGTTTTCGTCACCCGCATCCGCAAGAAGCTGGGTGCGGAAGTCATCACAACGATCCGTGGCCTTGGTTACAGCCTCGACGACCCCGCCGACGCCCCCCGGGCCTAAGTCCGCGACCGACGCACCCCGCGATGCGGGGGCCGTCGGCGCGAACCGCACGGGCAGGCGCGATCCGCGTGCGCCCGACCGGGTGGCGGGGGAAGTGCATGACGAGCGCCCGCGCGATTTCGTCGCCCCGCATACCGGCAGCCTGACATGGCGGATGATCGCCATTTCGGCGGTTTGGATCATGGTGCTGCTGCTGGGTGGCGGGCTGACGCTGGACCGCACGCTGACCAATCTGGTCGAGCAGAATTTCGACACGCAGCTCAACAACAACCTCACCGCCCTGATCGCGTCGGCCGAGATCCAGGAGGGAAATCAGGTCTGGTTGATCCGTCCGATGGGCGACCAGCGTTTCCTCGAGCCCAATTCCGGCCTCTACTACCAGATCAGCCCCGCGGGCGAGACGGTCAGCCTGGAGAACGAGACGGTTCTTCCCTCGCGCTCGCTGTGGGACCAGACGCTGCAGCTGCGCCGGTCCGACCGGACCGACGTGCTCAATTACGACAGCGCGCAGTTCGACGGCAGCCCGCTCCGCATTGCGCAGCGCGATGCCACCTTGCCGGGCAGCGATACCTTGTGGACCTTCGCGGTCGCGCAGTCGCGGGACGAGATCGACGAACAGATCGACCGTATCCAGCGCATCCTCGTCATCAGCTTCGTCATCCTGGGGCTGGGCCTGATGGTGCTGGTGCTGTTGCAAAGCTATGTCGGCCTGCGCCCGCTGCGGCGCATCCAGGGCGCGATCCAGCATATCCGCACCTCCGGTTCCAACCGCGTGACCGATCCGCTGCCGCTGGAAGTCCAGCCGCTGGTGCAGGAGCTCAACATGCTGCTGGAACATTCCGAGCGGCAGGCCGAGGAGGCGCGCACGCATGCGGGCAACCTCGCGCATGCGCTCAAGACGCCGCTTACGGTGGTCAACAACGCCGCCACTGCGCATGCGCCCGATCTGGCGGATACGGTGATCCGCGAGGCGCGCACGATGCGCCGCCATGTGGACCATCATCTTGCCCGCGCGCGTGCCGTTGGCCGCCGCGCGGTAGGCCACGCGCAGACGCCGGTGCGGGAAAGCGCGGAAGCCGTGCGGCGTGCGGTGGAGCGGCTCTATCCCGACGTGCGCTTCGATATCGACGGATCGAGCGATGCCAAGGTCGCCATCGAGCGACAGGATCTGGACGAGATCGTCGGCAACCTGATCGAGAACGCGGCCAAGTACGGCGGCGGCAGTGTCTTCGTGACCATCGATGCAGAGCCGGACAATCGGCGCTGCGTGATCTGGGTGGAAGACGACGGCATGGGCATTCCCGAGGAAAAGCGGGTCGAGATCTTCGATCGCGGCGCGCGGCTGGATACGGGCAAGCCGGGCACGGGGCTGGGGCTGGCCATCGTGCGCGACGTGGCGGAAATCTACAACGGGTCGGTCGATCTTGCCGAGAGCGAGGATCTGGGCGGTCTTCTGGTCCGTCTCTCGCTGCCCCGGGCCTGATCGCCACCGTGTCCGCTGTGTCTGTGCCGTGGGTTGCAACGCGCGATGTCCCTTATGCGCTTGAAATGATCGCGTCGCTTGGCCATTGGATGGCGCAATGACCGCCGAGATCGTCCCAATCAGCCGAGCCTCCGGCGCGCCCAATGCCTCCATCGACGCGATGCTTTCGCTCACGGCGCCGGGCATGAATGCCGTGAACACCGTCATCCTCGACCGGATGCAGAGCGAAATTCCGCTCATCCCGAGCCTGGCGGGGCACCTGATTTCGGGCGGGGGCAAGCGCCTGCGCCCGATGCTGACGCTCGCCGGGGCGGAGCTGGTGGGGTATCAGGGCACGCGCCATCACAAGCTGGCCGCCGCCGTGGAGTTCATCCACACCGCCACGCTGCTGCATGACGATGTGGTGGACGGCAGCGAGATGCGCCGGGGGAAGGCCGCCGCGAACATCATCTTCGGCAATCCGGCGACCGTGCTGGTCGGCGATTTTCTCTTCAGCCGCGCATTCGAACTGATGACCGAGGATGGCAGCCTGCGGGTGCTGAAGATCCTCTCTTCCGCCAGCGCGATCATTGCCGAAGGCGAGGTCGCGCAGCTGACCGCGCAGCGCAAGATCGCCACCAGCGAAGAGCGGTATCTGGACATTATCGGCTCCAAGACCGCGGCGCTGTTCGCTGCCGCCAGCCGCATATCCGCCGTGGTCGCCGAGTGCAGCGACGCGGAGGAGCAGGCGCTGGACGATTATGGCCGCAACCTGGGGATAGCGTTCCAGCTGGTCGACGACGCGCTGGACTACTCGTCCGACGCGGCGGCGATGGGCAAGGACCGGGGCGACGATTTCCGCGAGGGCAAGATGACCCTGCCCGTCATCCTCGCCTACGCGCGCGGCGACGCGGAAGAGCGCAAGTTCTGGGAAAGCGCCATCGCGGGCTTCAAGACCTCCGACGAGGACCTGGCCCATGCGGTGTCACTGGTGGAACGCCACGACTGCGTAGAGGCAACCCGCGAGCGCGCACGACACTTCGCGCAGCGGGCGGCGGATGCTCTGTCGATCTTCCCCGATGGCAAGGCCCGCGAAGCGATGGTCGCCGCCGCGCACTTCGCGGTGGCGCGGGGGCATTGATCTCAAGCGGTGCAGATTCGGCGCCAAGACATATGGTTGAAAACCAAAAGCAATTAGCTCGAAAAGCTAGAGGCGTTATCTGATACCTTTGCTAGCACCCGCATGGGATCCGATCGCGACGCTTGTGGCATTTGCATGAGCATGGGAGCCGATAGCGGTCCCGCCCTCCAATCGTATGTTTCCCGTCGGGTCCCCCGTGCGAACTACCGTGTTGTGAGACCCATTAGCCAAGGGGCCAGGTTCAGCATTCACGAACGTATTGTGTGAGGGATTATCAACCACTTCATCTCCTCCTAAATTGCTCCGGATCGTTTCTGCGGAGGGCAAAGTTCTCGACCAAACTATCGAAACCAAAGCCATCGCACCCAGTGAGACAAAACATGCAAGCCATAGGGGTTGTTGAGCGATCCAAACCAAAGTGCCCATGAGGCTGCCTCCAGCAAGGCTGGCAAGCCACTGCGCAAGGCTAATATGACCGGCCAACGACCATAACCTTCGGAAGAATGCGAGAACATGATCCATCCCGCAGGACTATCATAACTTGCGCGATATGAGAACAGACAGGGATCAAATTCCGTCGAAAACTCGCCATGTAAAAAATGTTCGACATCTCCTTCTGAACCTCCTATGTAGAAAATGTTCTACACAACGGAGGAGTTTCGCAGCATGTCGTTCAGGGAAAAATCCGCATGGGTCATGGGAGCGATCATGCTCGCCACTGGGCTCTGGTATGCACAACTCGTGATGGCCGCGCCGCAGGCTCCCGTTATCGGCCCGCTGATCCCCTATGTGCTCGCGGTGATCGTGCTTTCCATCGTTGCGCAGGTGATCCTCGCGATTGCTTCGCCCAAAGAAGCCGATTCACCCGCCGACGAGCGGGAGCGTGCCGCGATCGACCGGGCGGGCCACTTCTCGGGCCTGGTGCTCGGCTTCGGGGTCATCACCGCGATTATCATGCATATCGGCGGGTGGAGCGCAGCGCTGCTGGTCCATGCGATCGTCGGCGCGCTGATCGTGTCGACCATCGCGGAATACGCGCTCCAGATATTCTACTTCCGCCGCGCTATCCGATGAGCAAGCGCCCGCCGATCACCAACCGCGTGCGCGAATTGCGCGAAGAGCATGAAAAGATGAGCCAGGCCGCGCTGGGCGAGGCGGTGGGGGTGACGCGCCACACAATCATTGCGATCGAGCAGGGGCGCTACTCCCCCAGCCTCGAAACCGCCTTCCGCATCGCGCGCCTGTTCGGCGTGGGGGTGGAGGACGTGTTCGGCTGGGAGGGGGAGTGACCCCCAAGGCGCAATCGTCGCCGCTGCCTTCGCAGGGGTGATGGACTGGGTTAGAGGCGAGGGAATGCCCGACGATTCCAGCCTCCCCATCCACGCAGTCCTGCCGCAGCTCAAGGCTGCGCTCGCCGCCGCGCCCAACGCGGTGCTGGTCGCGCCGCCGGGCGCGGGCAAGACCACCGCTGTCGCGCCCGCGCTGCTGGAGGAGGGCTGGTGCACGGGCGAGATCCTGCTGCTCTCGCCCCGCCGGGTCGCCGCGCGCGCCGCGGCGGAGAGGATGGCCGCGATGCTGGGCGAGAAGCCGGGCGAAACGGTCGGCTACCTGACGCGGCTCGATTCCAAACGATCCGCTCGGACCCGCATCACCGTGCTGACAGAGGCGATCTTCGTGAACCGGATCGTGGCCGATCCCGAGCTTTCCGGCGTATCCGCCGTGCTGTTCGACGAAGCGCACGAACGCCATCTGGACAGCGATTTCGGGCTTGCGCTCGCGCTGGAAACGCAGGCCGTACTGCGTGAGGACCTGCGCCTGCTGGTCATGTCTGCCACTCTGGATGGGGAGCGGTTCGCATCGCTGATGGATCGGTGCGCCGTGATCGAAAGCGAGGGACGCAGCCATCCGCTTCGCATCGCGTGGCTTGGGTCGAGCGGTGTGGACCGGTTCGAGGATTCCATGGCCGATGCGGTGGCGCGGGCATGGCGGGACGAGGAGGGCGATATACTCGCCTTCCTGCCCGGGGTGCGCGAGATCGAGCGGGTGCGCGAAAGGCTGGAGCCGCGGCTGCGGGAGGCGGTGATCCTGCCGCTGCATGGACAGGTCGATCCGGCAGCGCAGCGCGCGGCGATCCGCCGCGATCCGCAAGGGCGCCGCCGCATCGTGCTTGCGACCGCAATTGCCGAAACCTCGCTGACTTTGGACGGTGTTACCGTGGTGGTCGATGGCGGCCTTTCCCGCCGGGCGGAGTACGACCGCGCGGCGGGCGGCAACCGGCTGGTGACCGTGCAGGCGTCGCAGGCCTCGGCCACGCAGAGGGCAGGGCGCGCGGCCCGGCAGGCTCCCGGTGTCGCCTATCGCCTCTGGGCCGAGGCTGCGCATGCCGGGCGCCCCGCTTTCGAGCCGCCGGAGATTGCGACCAGCGACCTTGCACCGCTGGTGCTGACGCTGGCCAGGTGGGGCGAGAGCGAGCCTGCGAACCTGCGCTGGCTCGATCCGCCGCCCGCCGCTTCGCTTGCCACCGCGCGTGAGGAGCTGCGGGCGCTGGGCGCGCTGGATGCGGAAGGTCGGATCACCCCGCAGGGCGAGGCGATGGCGCAACTGCCGCTCGATCCTGCAGGTGCGGCCATGGTGCTGTTCGGCGCGCGCCATGGCTCGGCCCAGCGTGCAGCGCAGGCGGTTCTGCTGCTGCAGGAGCGCGGTTTGGGCGGTCGCGGCGAGGACCTGGAAGCCCGGCTGTCTCGCTGGAGGGGCGATCGGGGCCCGCGCGCAGAGGCGAGCCGGAAACTGGCGGCACGGTGGGCGAAGGCAGCCGAGAAGCTGGCCGTGTCCGACGACGAACAGTCGGATCTGCCGCTCGCCGTGATCCTCGCCGCAGGCCGCCCGGGCTTCGTGGCGAAGCGGCGCGATGCATCGGGCGAGGACTGGCTGGCGGCCAACGGGCGTGGCTATCGGCTCGATCCTGCTTCGCCGGTCGCCCGGGCGGAATACTGCGTGATCGGCGATGCGCAGGGCAGCGTGCAGGGCGCGCGGATTACCGCCGCCGCTTCGCTCGCCGAAGCGGATCTGCGGCAATGGTTTGGCGAGCGGATCGAACTCCATCGTACCTTGCGCTGGGTGGGCCAGCGCGTCGAGGCGCGGCGCGAAGAGCGGCTGGGGGCGCTGGTGCTATCCAAAGGGTCCGACGCAGAGCCGGACATTGATGCCGTGCAGGCCCTGCTTGTGGACAAGGCTCTGGACAAGCTGCGGAGCGATCCGGGAGAAATCGTGCCGCCGGAGTTACTCGCCCGTGCCCGTTTCGCAGGTGTTCAAGGCCTCTCTCCCGAATCCTTGCGGCAGAGCGCCGACCTGTGGCTCGCGCCGCTTCTGGCGGGGCGCCGCGATCTCGCCGTCGGCAAGGGCAAGCTGGTCGAGGCGGTGCTCGGCATGCTCGACTGGGAAGAGCGCCAGCGGCTGGACAAGGCCGCGCCGGGCGAATTCACCAGCCCGGCGGGTACGCGCCACCCCATCGACTATACCGGACAGGACGCCCCCGCCGTGGAGGTGCGCGTGCAGGCGCTGTTCGGGCTGGACGAGCACCCGATGGTCGGCCGTACGCCCCTGCTCCTGAAGCTGACCAGCCCCGCCGGACGCCCGGTGCAGGCCACGCGCGATCTGCCCGCTTTCTGGCGCGGCAGCTGGGCTGATGTTCGCAAGGACATGAAGGGCCGCTATCCCAAGCATCGCTGGCCGGAAGAGCCGTGGACCGAAGCGCCGAGCCTCAAGACCAAGAATGCCTTTTCAAGGAGCGGAGGCTGAATTAGAGCACTGCGCATGGCAGCCAGAATCTACCAGCGACCCAAGAGCGCAATGCAGAGCGGCAAGGCGCGAATCGACGAGTGGGTGCTCGAGTTCGAGCAATCCGAGGCGCGGCGCGCCGATCCGCTGATGGGCTGGACCGGCTCGGGCGATACGCAGGTGCAGGTGCAGCTGACCTTCCCGAGCAAGGACGAAGCGAAGGCCTATGCCGAGAAATACGGCATCCCCGCGCGCGTTCACGCGACTCCGCCCAAGAAGCTGAAGCTGCAGGCCTACGCCGACAATTTCCGGTGAAGGGCGTGCGCGCCGCGTTTCTTGCCGCGCTGCTATGCGCGGGCGGATGCGTTGCGCAACCGAGCGATCCTTCGTCCCCGCCGATCGAGCGCGCTGGCATCTCCGTTGGTTCCATCGAACGGGCGCGTGCGCAACTGGTCGATATCGAGAAGCGGAGCGGGGGCCGGCTGGGCGTTGCGCTGATCGATCCTGCCGGCGAGGTCCTGCTCTCGCATCGGGGTGAAGAGCGTTTTGCCATGTGCTCCACCTTCAAGACGTTGCTGGCGGGCATGGTCCTGTCGGGCGAGACCGGGCTGGAGCAAGAGGATCGGCTCACCATCGATCCCGCCGAGGTAGAGGGGCATGCGCCCTTTACCCGTTCCCGCTTCGAGGAAGGCTGGATGACGGTCGGCGATGCGGCGCAAAACATCGTAACCGTGAGCGACAACGGCGCGGCCAACCTGCTGCTCGACGAAGTGGGCGGGCCGCGCGGGCTGACCGAATGGATTCGCGCGCTTGGCGACGATGTGACCCGGCTCGACCGGCGCGAGCTGGCGTTGAACGAAAATGCCGCCGACGACCCGCGCGACACGACCAGCCCGCTGGCTTTCGGCGAGACGTACCGCCGCGTCCTTTCCGACGACACTGTCCTGGATGCTTCGGGCCGCGAACGATTGGCCCAGTGGCTGGAAGCGAGCGAAACCGGGCTCAACCGGCTGAGGGCGGGAATGCCGGGCGATTGGCGGGTGGGCGACAAGACCGGCTATTGCGCGGCGCCCGGTGCGGTCGAGATCAACGATGTCGCCATTTTCGATCCCGCTGGCGGCGGCTGGTACACGCTTGTGTTCTTCCTCGACCGACCGCGCGAAGCGGGCGCATTCGCAGATGCGCTGGGTGCGGAGGTGGGCGCGATCGCGGCAGACCTGGTTGGTAGCACATCCTGATCTTGCGCTTTTGCTCCGCGTTCGCCATATCGCGCGCCGGGAGTCGGGTGGACGTTTGCGTTCGCTCACCGGGTCAGGTCCGGAAGGAAGCAGCCCAGGTGAATTGCGGCGGGTCGCTCGGCTCCTTTTCCTATTCTGTCGTGGCTTTCATCCTCGCGCGTGCTTCGGCGCGCTTGCCCGTTGCGTCGGCCAGCCCCGCGACCTTGCCGAGCCCCCATTCGGGCATGTTGCCGTAGACCGTCTCGTAGCGACCGCCGTCGACGGCGTAGGTCTCGTGGAAAATTCCCACAGTTCCATCGCTTCCGATGCGCCTGTTGAAATCAACCCAGGCGGGCCAGTGTTCGCGGTCGCGCGATCTCGCGTAGGCTTCGAGGCTGTCGAAATCGCGCCAGTATTGCAGCAGGCAGACCTGCCGCAGCCCCGCGAGCAGGTTCTGCGAGCCGAGAAAACCGCTGTCCGGGTCCTTCGCCAGTTCCGCGAGCATCGGAGGCATTGCCTGCATCACCGGCAACCACCTGGAGACTTTGTGGAAGTGATTGATCCGCATTCCGATCACGAAAACGACCAGAGGACCGGAGAACTTCGCGGTCTTGCGTCCTACTATGACAGTCATCGTCGCCCCCTCTGATGGGCAATCAGTTGCAATTAAAAACCTACAAGTCAAGCTTCGACAAAGCCGCATTGCGCGCCTAGATTGGATGCTCATGTCCGATTCCGATCTGCCAGATAGCGAAACAGAAGCCCCCTCCGCCGCCGAGCTGGAAGCTGCGGGGCAGAATTCGATGTTCGGCAATGCGGCCGAAGAACCGCTCGCTGCGGCCGATCCCGCTGCTGCAACCGGCGAAAAGCCTGCCGAGACGCCCGCCGCTGAGCCCGCACCCGATCCCGCGCAGCCCTATCGCGTACTCGCGCGCAAGTATCGTCCGCAGACCTTCAGCCAGCTGATCGGGCAGGAACCGATGGTCCAGACGCTGGCAAACGCGATCCGCCGCGACCGGCTGGCGCATGCCTTCCTGATGACCGGGGTGCGCGGGGTGGGGAAGACCTCCACCGCGCGCCTGATCGCCAAGTCGCTGAATTGCATCGGGCCGGACGGCGAGGGCGGGCCGACCATCGATCCGTGCGGCGTGTGCGAGCCTTGCCGCGCGATTGCCGAGGGCCGCCATATCGATGTGATAGAGATGGACGCGGCCAGCCACACCGGCGTCGATGACGTGCGCGAGATCATCGAGGCGGTCCGCTACGCTGCGGTCAGCGCGCGCTACAAGATCTACATCATCGACGAAGTTCACATGCTGTCTCGCAATGCTTTCAATGCGTTGCTCAAGACTCTTGAGGAACCGCCGAGCCACGTGAAGTTCCTCTTCGCCACCACCGAGGTCGACAAGCTGCCGGTCACGGTGCTCAGCCGCACTCAACGCTTCGACCTGCGCCGCATCCCGACCGAGCGGCTGGCCGAGCATTTCGCATGGGTGTGCGAGCAGGAGCAGGTCGCGGCCGAGCCCGAGGCGCTGGCGCTGGTCGCGGCAGCGGCGGAAGGGTCTGTGCGCGACGGGCTCTCGATCCTCGATCAGGCGATTGCCCATGCCGATCTGGAGGATGACGGATCGGGCGGGCTGGTCACTGCGGCACGCGTGCGCGACATGCTGGGCCTGGCCGATGCCGGCGCGCAGCGGCGCCTGCTGGGCGCTATTCTTGAGGGCGAGCCAAAGCAGATGCTGGACGCGGTGGCGGACCAGTATGCGCTCGGCGTCGAACCGCTGGCGCTGATGCGCGCGCTGATGGACGTCGTCCACCGGATCACGGTGATGCAGATCGGCGGCGCGATGCCCGATCTCCATGGCGAGGAAGAGCGCGGCCAGCTTTCCGACTGGGCCGAACGGCTGACGCCCGGCCAGTTGCACCGTCTGTGGCAGTTGCTCCTGAAGGGATATGACGAGGTAAAGACCGCGCCCGATCCGCTGGTGAGTGCGCAGATGGCCTTGTTGCGGCTGATCCACGCCGCGGATGCGCCCGATCCCGGCTCGCTCGTGCGCAAGATGGAGGAACTGGCGAAAGGCCTCCCGGCCACGCCCGCAGAAAGTACATCATCGCCTGCGTCGCCCGCGCCGAGTGCTGCAGCGCTGCCCCAGTCCGCCACGCCTTTACCGCCAGCCGATTTTGCATCGCTGGTAAACCGGGTCGAGGAGGCGGGCGAGTATATCGCGGCCAGTATCATGCGTCTGCAACTGCGGGTCGTAAGTCTTGAAGATGGCGCGATCACCTTTGCCCGTGCGCCTGAATACAAGGACAAGATCGAGGCCGAATTGCGCACTGCGCTGCAAAGAGCCACGGGCCGCAGCTGGAAGCTCGCGGAAATTACCGACCCCGCCGCGCCGCCCAGCCTTGCAGAGGCCGCGCAGGCCGAAGCCGCTGCGCTGCGCGACGCGATGGAGAACCACCCGCTAATGCAGGCCGCCCGAGCGGCCTTCCCCCAGGCGGAACTGCTCGACGAGAAGGAGCAGGCTGCCGCCGCAACCCCACGCCAATGGAGCAAGCACGCATGAAGTCGATGGAAGAGATGATGAAAGCCGCGCAGGAAGCGGCGCAGACCATTCAGAACCAGATGGGCGAAGCGCAGGCCAAGCTCGATTCGATCGAGGTCGAAGGCACCGCCGGCGGCGGTCTGGTGAAGGTGAAATGCACCGCGCGCGGCCGGATCATGGGCGTGAGCATCGACGACAGCCTGATGAAGCCCGAGGAAAAGCAGATGGTGGAAGACCTTGTCGCCGCGGCCTTCAACGATGCGCGCGGCAAGGCGGATCGTGTTTCGTCCGAAGAGATGGAGAAGATCCAGTCCGGCATGGGGCTTCCCCCCGGCTTCAACCTGCCCGGCATGGGCTAAGGAGCGGGCCGGGCAGGGCGCTTCGCCTGCAAGGGTCCGACCGGCTGCGGCAATAGAGGCCCACGGCTGTCGCAAGGGTGGTCTTCCCAGCCGTCATCCACAGCCGTCAGCGCAACCCATTGCAGGGTCCGGTCGATCGACCCATATTCTTGGGCAAGGACGGGTGCGCGGCCAATCCGCGCGCTAAAAGATACTTATGACTCAGCGTTTTCCGCTTCTCCCCCTGCGCGACATCGTCGTGTTCCCCGGCATGGTCGTGCCTATCTTCGTCGGGCGCGAGCGCTCGGTCGCCGCGCTCGAAGCGGCGATGGAGGGCGACAAGGACATCTTCCTGCTCGCCCAGCTTGATCCTTCGTGCGAAGAACCCGGCGGCTCCGACCTCTACGATGTCGGGGTGATCGCACAGATCCTGCAGATGCTCAAAATGCCCGATGGGACCGTGCGTGTGCTGGTCGAAGGCACGAGCCGTGCGCAGCTGAGCGAATTGCAGGACGAGGGCGCGGTGACCTTCGCCCAGGTTCGCCCGATGGAGCAGGCCCCGGTTTCCGGCAGCGAAGTCACTGCGCTGATGCGCACCGTGATCGAGCAGTTTGCCGATTACGCCAAGCTTTCGAAGAAGAACGAAGGCGCGGCCGAGGAACTGGGCGAGATCGACGATGCGGCCGCGCTCGCCGATGCGGTGGCCGCTGCGCTGGCGATCAAGGTGTCCGACAAGCAGGGCCTGTTGACCGAGCCCGATCCGCGCAAGCGGCTGGAAATGCTCCTCAACTTCATGGAGGGCGAGCTTTCCGTGCTGCAGGTGGAGCGGCGCATCCGTGGCCGCGTGAAGCGGCAGATGGAGAAGACGCAGCGCGAATATTACCTCAACGAACAGTTGAAGGCGATCCAGAACGAGCTTGGCGGCTCGGGCGAGGCCGGTGACGGCGACGAGCTTGCCGAGCTGCAGGAAAAGATCGAGAAACTGGAGCTTTCCGAAGAGGCGCGCACCAAGGCCGAAAGCGAGCTGAAGAAGCTCAAGGCGATGCAGCCGATGAGTGCGGAGGCGACCGTCATCCGCAACTATCTCGACGTGCTGCTCGACCTGCCCTGGGGCGAGAAGAGCGAGCTGAACCGCAATATCGAGGAGGCGCAGACCATCCTCGACGACGATCACTACGCCCTGGAAAAGGTGAAGGAACGGATCGTCGAATACCTCGCCGTGCAGGCGCGCACCAACAAGCTGAAAGGTCCGATCCTGTGCCTCGTCGGGCCTCCGGGTGTCGGCAAGACCAGCCTGGGCAAGTCGATCGCTCGCGCGACGGGTCGCGAATTCGTGCGCCAGTCGCTTGGCGGCGTGCGCGACGAATCCGAAATTCGCGGCCACCGGCGGACCTATATCGGTTCGATGCCGGGCAAGATCGTCAAGAACCTGACCAAGGCGGGCACCACCAATCCGCTGTTCCTGCTCGACGAGATCGACAAGCTGGGTCAGGATTTCCGCGGCGATCCCGCCTCGGCCCTGCTCGAAGTGCTCGATCCGGAACAGAACGCGCGATTCCAGGACCATTATCTTGAGGTCGATTTCGACCTGTCGGACATCATGTTCGTGTGCACGGCCAACACGCTCGACCTGCCGCAGCCGCTGCTCGACCGGATGGAGATCATCCGGCTCGAAGGCTATACCGAGGACGAGAAGGTGGAGATAGCCAAGTCGCACCTGCTGCCCAAGCAGATCGCCGACCATGGGCTGGAGGAAGGCGAATTCACGCTGACGGATGAGGCGCTGCGCGATCTGATCCGCTACTATACGCGTGAGGCTGGCGTACGGACGCTCGAGCGTGAAATCGCGAAGCTGGCCCGCAAGAGCCTGCGCAAGATTCTCGAAAAGAAGGCTGAAACGGTCGAGATAACGCCGGAAAACCTCGGCGAGTTCGCCGGTGTGCGCAAACACAAGCATGGTCTGGCCGAAAAGGACGCGCAGATCGGTGCGGTCACCGGGCTGGCATGGACGCAGGTGGGCGGCGAGCTGCTGACCATCGAAAGCGTCACCACGCCGGGCAAGGGCGAAATCAAGACCACTGGCAAGCTGGGCGAGGTGATGAACGAAAGCGTCGCCGCCGCCTTCAGCTTCGTGAAGGCCCGCGCGCCCGCCTACGGCATCAAGCCCTCGATCTTCCGGCGCAAGAATATCCATATCCACCTGCCCGAAGGCGCGGTGCCCAAGGATGGGCCGAGCGCGGGCGTGGGCATGGTGACCTCGATCGTCTCGACATTGGCCGGTATTCCGGTTCGCCCGGATGTCGCCATGACCGGGGAGGTGACCTTGCGCGGGCGCGTGCTGGCCATTGGCGGGCTGAAGGAAAAGCTGCTTGCGGCGCGGCGCGGCGGCATTCCCACCGTGTTGATCCCGGAAGAGAACGTGAAGGATCTGGCCGATATCGCCGAGCGCGTGACCGAAGGATTGGAGATTGTGCCCGTGTCCCACGTCGATGAGGTCCTGTCGCGCGCTTTGGTGAGAGAGCCCGATGCGATCGAATGGACCGAAGCAGATGATCTGGCGAGTCAGCCGGTTAACGGAGTTCCCTTTACGGAAAGCGGGCAAACCACGCATTGACGCGTCGTTTGTTCGCCTTTCGTTCGAAACTTTTCAACAGGGTTGATGTTTGTAAACCAGAAATCGCACATTTCCGCGCTTTTTTGTCAGAATGACTTTGACAGATGCGTGCCGAAGGTCTCAAATCG
Source organism: Citromicrobium sp. UBA3494 (assembly GCA_002377695.1). Taxonomy (GTDB): domain Bacteria; phylum Pseudomonadota; class Alphaproteobacteria; order Sphingomonadales; family Sphingomonadaceae; genus Alteriqipengyuania. The sequence continues at coordinate 345,173 of DFQH01000007.1, forward strand.
ACAAATTCGCTCGTAGCGAATTATCACCGTAGAATGTCTGGGACCGAGGGGTTTTCCGTATGAACAAGAATGAGCTGATCGGCACGGTTGCCGAATCCTGTGGCCTTTCCAAGAGCGACGCTTCGAACGCCGTGGAAGGTGTCTTCGATGCGATCCAGAAGGCCCTCGCCGATGGCGATGAGGTTCGGCTCGTCGGGTTCGGTACGTTTTCGGTCGCGAAGCGCAAGGCCTCGACCGGCCGCAACCCGCGCACCGGCGAACCGATGGAAATCAAGGCTTCCAACCAGCCCAAGTTCAAGGCTGGCAAGGGCCTCAAGGACGCCGTGAACTAAGAGATTTCACGGGGGCCCATATGGGCCTGCTGAAAAAGAAAAACCCCGTCGAGTGGTGGATCGGCGGGGTTTTTCTATGCGCGACGTACACCGCGAGCGGCAAGGTCGGCGTGGCCGCGTGCCTAGCTTTCTCGAGTCGCCAGCGCGTAAAGTGCAATGGCCGCCGCGTTCGAGACATTGAGGCTCTCGATCGCATCGGAAATCGGCAGTCTGGCGAGCGCGTCGCAATGTCCCGCGATATTTTGCCGAAGCCCGGCGCCCTCGGCCCCCAGCACGATCGCGACCGGCCCGGTTGGCATGGCCTGCGCCAGGGTCATCTCCGCTTCGCCTGCCAGACCGATGCGCCAGAAGCCGTGCGCGGTGAGATCGTCGAGCGCACGCGCAAGGTTGACCACGCGCACCCACGGCACGGTCTCCAGCGCGCCCGATGCGGATTTTGCCACCACGCCGCTTTCGGGCGGGGCATGGCGATCCTGCGTCACGATGGCTGCGGCACCGAAGGCGGCGGCCGAGCGCATGATTGCGCCGACATTGTGCGGATCCGTCACCTGATCCAGCACGACGATCGGCCTTGTCGCATCGTCGGCGGCGATCACGTCGAGCAGATCCTGCTCTTCCAGCGGGGCGCATTCTAGGACCAGCCCCTGATGCGGTGCGTCGCGCGCTACCAGCCGATCGAGGTCGGGCGTGTCGGCATATTCGACCGGGAAGTCCGCGGGCAATTCCCCGTCGAGCGAAGCGATACCATCGCGCGTCGCCCACAGCTTGCGATGCTTGCGCTCGGGATTGAGCAGCGCGGCCTCGACCGCATGGCGGCCCCACAGCCGCACCTGCCCCGTGCTCGCACGCCCGCTTCCGCGACCATTCTTCATCCGTCCTGCGCGTCCGCGCAGTGCCCTTTTACGTTCCGGTTTTGCCATAGTTGCTCGCCCTGCCACCCCGGCCATTGACAGGCAAGCGCGGCTTCTTCAAAGGGGCGCACCTCGGCATGCGGCGCCCGGCAAGGCGCGCTGTTTCTTGCACTGCCTCTTGCAGATCAGACCCTGTGGACAGGTGGCCGAGTGGTTAAAGGCAGCAGACTGTAAATCTGCCCGCGCAAGCGTACGCTGGTTCGAATCCAGCCCTGTCCACCACCATCCCTCAGGGTCGGCCTGGCCGACCTTGCAATGCAGCTTTCATCGCTGGAAATCTCCGGGCCGCGGCGCCGGTGCCCCTCAGCGATGGCATATGCTTGCTTGCCATCGCATGCCGCCTTTCGGCCCTGTCGATTCGCCGCACTTGCCGCGCATCCCTGGCGCGGCTAATCCTCGGCCTTCCATGAGCGCGCACGAAAATTCCACCGCCCCGAAACCGGTCATATCGGCGACCGGTCTGTTCACACCTGAAGACAGCATCAGCAACCGCGAACTGGTCGACAGTTTCAACGCCTTCGTCGAGCGTCACAACGCCACGCATGCCGCCGCGATTGCTGCGGGCGAGATGGAGGCGCTGACGCCCAGTTCGGTCGAGTTCATCGAGAAGGCGAGTGGGATCAAGTCGCGCCACGTGATGAACAAGGCGCCGCTGATCGATCCCGAGATCATGGAGCCGCGCCACGAACCGCGCGGCAACGACGAATTGTCCCTGATGGCAGAGATCGGCGTGGCCGCCGCGCGCGAGGCGCTGGAAAAGGCCGGTCGCGACCCGGGGGATGTCGACGCGGTCCTGTGCGCCGCCTCCAACATGCAGCGGCCCTATCCCGCCATGGCGATCGAGATCCAGCAGGCACTGGGAATCGACGGGTTCGCCTTCGACATGAATGTCGCATGCTCTTCCGCCACCTTCGGCATCCAGACCGCCGCCGATTATGTTCGCGCGGGCCACGCCAGGAGCGTGCTGGTGGTAAGCCCGGAGATCACCAGCGGGCATCTCAACTGGCGCGACCGCGACAGCCATTTCATCTTCGGCGATGTCGCGACCGCCGTGCTGGTCGAGGATGCGGACATCGCGCCCTCCGCCCATTGGGAGATTCTCGGCACCCGGCTGAAGACCGTTTTCTCGAACAACATCCGCAACAATTTCGGCTTCCTCAATCGTGCGGAGCCGGAAACGATCGGCAGCGACGACAAGCTGTTCGTCCAGGAAGGCCGCAAGGTCTTCAAGGAAGTGGTGCCCATGGTCGCGGAAATGATCGTGACCGAGGCACAGCGCCTATCGATCGATCCCGCGCGGCTGCGGCGCTTGTGGCTGCACCAGGCGAATGCTGGCATGAACCGCCTTATTGCGCAGCGGGTGCTCGGGCACGAGGCGAGCGAGGACGAAAGCCCGACCGTGCTCGACACCTATGGCAATACCTCCAGCGCGGGTTCGATCATCGCCTTTCACCTCAATCACCAGGACCTGGAGGCAGGAGATACCGGGCTGATCTGCAGCTTCGGCGCGGGGTATTCGGCGGGCGCCGTGTTCGTCCGGAGGTCGGCATGATGGGCGCCGTTCGCATCCGAATGGCCAAGCGCGGGGCGGTGCGCCATGGCTGGTGAGGTCATGGATAATCGCGGGCGAGGGGAAGCGCGCTCCTCGCTACCCTCGGTCCATCCCGAAGGTCGCAAATACGCGCTGATCTGTCTCGGCCTGTCGCTGATCGCCGCGCTGCTTGCGTGGGAGACGCTCGCCTGGCCGCTCGCGTTCCTCTCGCTGTGCATCCTCGCCTTCTTCCGCGATCCCGAACGCGTAGTGCCGCGCGGCGACGCTCTGATCCTCTCGCCCGCCGACGGCACGGTGACGCAGATTTCGGAAGTCGAACCCCCGCTTGAGCTGCGCGGCGAAGAAGGAGGTCTGGGGTACGAACCCGTCACCCGGATTTCGATCTATCTCAGCATATTCGACGTGCACATAAACCGCTCGCCATGCGCGGGCACGGTGGGGACGATGAGCTACGTGCCCGGCAAATTCGTCAATGCCGAACTCGACAAGTCGAGCGAGGAGAATGAGCGACAGCATATCGTCATCCTGCGCGGCGACGGGGTTGCTGTGGGAATGACGCAGATTGCCGGGCTGGTCGCGCGGCGGATCGTTCCGTTCGTGAAACCGGGCGATATTGTCGCGGCGGGGCAGCGGGTGGGTCTGATCCGCTTCGGCAGCCGCGTCGATCTGTATCTGCCGCAGGGCACTTCGCCTCAAGTGCTGATGGGCCAGCGGGTTATAGCGGGCGAGACCGTGCTCGGGCGGTTGGGCGAAACGGTCGAGCTGGAAGGCCTGCAACAGTAAGCTTGTGGCCGGGCCGTTCAGGCGGCAGCGCGCAACGTTGCAGGGCGCGTCTTCTGCTGAAGAGCAGGGCGCCGGGGCGAGCGAACGCCAGACAGGCGCGCTTCCCGCAATGCCGGTGCCGGTCCTGCATTATCCATCCGCTTGCGCAGCACACGCAGTTCCGAGCCGAGCGCGCGGTAGGCATGCCAGCCGCGCATGGCACTATCGGTCATCGTAAGCAGCGCGGCCAGCGCGGCGATGACAAGCAGGCAGGTGATGGCGAATGCGATCATGGTGTTTCTCCGGCCTCGGGTCCTCCGCAGGTCCGGTGCAAAGGCGTGGACCGGCTGTGGAAAACATGCTCATAAGATGTCGGCGTCTCACTGAGTTGCGCTGACTCGAGCAGTTGTTCTCTTTTTGTTCTCGGCTGTCAAGCCGAAAGCGCCCTTGCGATCGCGATTTCCAGTCGAATTGGTGCTGGATTTTTTGCCCCGAAGTCGCTAGGTGGCGCGCTTCCGCGGGATGACCTGCGGAAAATCCACATGGAAAGCGCATCATACCGGTGCCTATGGCGGGCCAACCGCCTCGGGTTCTCCCGCTTTCCAGAGGTATAACCGGAAAGGAAATGACTTATGGCGGCTCCTACCGTCACGATGCAGCAATTGATCGAGGCCGGCGCACACTTCGGCCACCAGACCCACCGCTGGAACCCGCGCATGAAGCCGTACATCTTCGGCGTGCGCAACGGTGTCCACATCATCGACCTGTCGCAGACCGTGCCGCTGATGGCGCGTGCGCTCGATTTCGTCGCCTCCACCGCACAGGGCGGCGGCAAGGTCCTGTTCGTCGGCACCAAGCGCCAGGCGCAGGAGCCGGTGGCAGAGGCAGCGCGCATGGCGGGCCAGCACTTCGTCAACCACCGCTGGCTGGGCGGCATGCTCACCAACTGGAAGACCATCAGCGGTTCGATCAAGCGTCTCAAGACGCTCGAGGAACAGCTGTCGGGCGACACCGGCGGCCTGACCAAGAAGGAAGTGCTCAACCTCACGCGCGAGCGTGACAAGCTGGAGCTTTCGCTCGGCGGCATCCGCGACATGGGCGGTATTCCCGACGTGATGATCGTGATCGACGCCAACAAGGAAGACCTCGCGATCAAGGAAGCCAACGTGCTTGGCATTCCCGTGGTTGCGGTGCTCGATTCGAACACCGACCCGACCGGCATTGCCTTCCCGGTTCCCGGCAACGACGATGCCAGCCGCGCCGTACGCCTCTATTGCGATGCCTTCGGCGAAGCTGCGCGCAAGGATGGTTCGAACGATCCGGGCATTGGCGAGATGGAAAATCCGCCCGCTGAAGCCGCTGCCGAGACTGCCGAAGCCAGCGCGTAACTGCGGCTTCATATTCGCTGACTAGCGACCCGGGGCCTAGCCTGTCTTTGCTGCAGGCCCCGGGGCCGCTCACCATACGAAAATCAAGGAATAGATCATGGGCGCTTTTACCGCCGCTGACGTGAAGAAACTCCGCGAGAAAACCGGCGCGGGCATGATGGACGCCAAGAAGGCGCTGGAAGGCGCGAATGGCGATATCGAAGCCGCAGTCGATGCGCTGCGCGCCAAGGGCCTCGCCACCGCGCAGAAGAAGTCCAGCCGTACCGCGGCGGAAGGCCTGGTCGGCGTTGCCGTCGAAGGCACGAAGGGTGTGGCCGTCGAGGTCAACTCGGAAACCGACTTCGTCGCCAAGAACGACAAGTTTCAGGATTTCGTCCGCAAGACCACGCAGGTCGCGCTGGGCGCCGATACGGACGACGTCGAAACGCTGAAGGGCATGGATTATCCCGATGGCGGCACGATCGGCGACAAGCTGACCGACAATGTTGCCACCATTGGCGAGAACCAGCAGGTCCGCCGGATGAAGACCGTGACGGTCGATAATGGCCTGGTCGTGCCCTACATGCACAACGCGGTCGCGCCGAACCTGGGCAAGATCGGTGTGCTCGTCGCGCTCGAGAGCGAAGCGGACACCGCCAAGTTGGAAGAACTGGGCACCAAGCTGGCTCAGCACATCGCCGCGGCCTTCCCGCAGGCGCTGACCGCCGACGATCTGGATGCCGAGCTGATCGAGCGTGAGCGCAAGATCGCTGCCGAGAAGGCTGCCGAAAGCGGCAAGCCCGAAAACGTGCAGGAAAAGATGGTCGATGGCGCCGTGGCGAAGTTCGCCAAGGAAAACGCGCTGATGAGCCAGATCCTGGTGCACGACAACAAGACCCCGATCGAGCAGGTCGTGGCGCAGGCCGGCAAGGACGCGGGCAAGCCCATCGTCCTGAAGGACTATGTCCGCTTCCAGCTGGGCGAAGGCATCGAGAAGGAAGAAAGCGACTTCGCAGCCGAAGTCGCGGCGGCCGTGAAGGGCTGACGCTTCCGCACAACTTGCGACTTTCGCGGCCGTCGGACCCCCGGGTTCGGCGGCCGTTTCCGTATCCGCGCTGTACGCCCTGTTCAAAGCCCCTTGTGGAAGTTCCGGAACCGCACTTCAAAGCGCTGTTAAGGTCTGCTGGCTGAAAAGCATCCTTCGTTTCACCCCTGAAACGTATGAAGCGAAAGCGCGGGCAGATGTCTGAAATGCCGAAGGTAGCCGTGGTCGACCGCTCGCCGGATGCGAAGGCGATCTCCGTCGTGCATTCGGTCAGGCTGGAAGAAAGCGACCTCGCACTGCGCCTGATCGAGCAGAGCGAGAAGTGCGTCAAACTTCTCAGCATCGATGGAAAACTGGAGTTCATGAACTGCGGTGGGATGAAGGCGATGGAAATCGACGATCCATCGGCAATCTATGGCAAGTTCTGGTGGACGCTCTGGCCGCTCAACGCGCAGGACATGGTGCGCGGTGTCTTCGACGAGGCGATCGGCGGCACAACCAGCACGTTCGAAGCCACCTGCGCGACTGCAAGGGGCAATCCGCGCCGCTGGTCGGTCAATCTCAAGCCGATTTGCTCAATGGCAGGGCCGGTCGTCTCCGTATTGGCGACGTCGCGGGAAATCCCTTTTCGCACCGAAGACTGAGCGTGTTCGTCTTTGCGGGCTGTGCTGTCAGCGTCCAGAGCCGCCGCCACGCAGTTCGATCAGCCAGATTTCGGGCCGGGTGCCGAAGCGGATCGGCAGGACGCTCGTGCCGAGCCCCGCGCCCACGATAGCCGTGCCGTGTGGATCGTCGATCCGCCCGCAAGCGAACCGCTTGCCATAGCGCGACTGGGTCGCGATTGCCCCGACCAGCGGCAGCCTGATCTGCCCGCAGTGCGTATGGCCGGCGAGTACGACCGAGCCTTCGGGAAGCTCGGGCAGCGAATCCGGGCTGTGGCCGAGGAACACTTGCGCGCCCTCCAGCTTTGCCATCGCCGTGCGCGTTTTCGCGATATCGTCGTGCCCGGTATATTCGTCGTTGAGCCCGCCGATTACCAGCGGGCCGACCTGCGCGGCGTCGTTCTCCAGTATGGTGACAGACGTTTTGGCCAATGCGCGCCTCAGGTCCGGCCAGCCGAACCAGTGATCGTGATTGCCCGGCACGAGGAAGGTGCCGAGCCGCGCATCCAGCGCGGCCAGCGGAGCGACCGCCGCCTCCGCGCTGTAAATCTTCGTGCCCAGCTTCTTCTCACTGATCAGGTCTCCGGCGATCAATACGGCATCAGGCTTCAGTGCGTTGATCTGCGTGACGATCCGCTCGAGCCGTTCGGGCGGCATGTCCGGGCCAGCGATGTGGATGTCCGAGATCAGCGCGATCGTGACGGGATCTGCCCCCGGCACCATGTCGGGCAACGTCACGCTCGTGCGGCGCACCACCGGGTCCGCCAGCGTATCGCGCCAGGCTTTCGCCGTGACGAATACGAACGCCGCCAGCAATGCGATCAGAAGGGCGAGCAGTACGATCCGTGCGCGGCCGGGAGGGAGGAGACGTCCAAGCATCGCACCCGGATGATCCAAGCGGGCCACACAGGCAAGCGCGATCAAAACAGCGCGCCATGCCGTTGCCACCCGCACCCGCGCGCGGTAGGGCCTTGCGACTTTCGCAATTCGAGACCCGACCCCCATGCCGATCACCAACGCCAAGCGTATCCTTCTGAAACTCTCTGGCGAAGTGTTGATGGGCGAGCAGGAGTTCGGCATCGATCCCGCATTCGTCAGCGAACTCGCCGGGGAGGTGAAGCAGGCCAGGGATGCCGGTTGGGAAATCTGCCTCGTCATTGGCGGCGGCAACATCTTTCGCGGCATGGCGGGCGCGGCGCAGGGCATGGACCGCGCGCAGGCCGATTACATGGGCATGCTCGCCACAGTCATGAACGCGCTGGCGATGCAGAGCGCGCTCGAACAGCTTGGCGTGCCGACCCGTGTGCAGAGCGCGGTGCAGATGGACCAGGTGTGCGAGCCGGTGATCCGTCGCCGGGCGGAGCGGCATCTGGAAAAGGGCCGGATCGTGATCTTCGCCGCCGGCGTCGGCGCGCCGTATTTCACAACGGACAGCGGAGCGGCGCTGCGCGCGGCCGAAATGCGCTGCGACGCGCTGTTCAAAGGCACGAGCGTGGACGGAGTGTACGATTCCGACCCCAAGAAGAATGCCGATGCAAAGCGTTATGATTCAGTCACGTACGACAAGGTGCTGGCGGACAACCTGAAGGTGATGGACGCCAGCGCCGTGGCGCTGTGCCGGGACAACAACATCCCCATCGTGGTGTTCTCGATCCGCGAGAAGGGCAATCTCGCTCGCGTACTCGCTGGGCAAGGCGCACAGACCATCGTACGAAACGATTAAGTTCAAGAGGATATAGGAAGGCCAGCCATGGCGAAATACGACAAGAGCGATATCGAGCGCCGCATGCAGGGCGCGGTGGAAAGCCTCAAGGGCGATCTGGCGGGTCTGCGCACGGGGCGCGCAAACACCAGCCTGCTCGATCCGGTGCAGGTGGAAGTCTACGGCTCGATGATGCCGCTCAATCAGGTGGCCACGGTCTCTGCGCCCGAACCGCGCATGCTCAGCGTGCAGGTGTGGGACAAGGGCAATGTCAGCGCGGTGGAAAAGGGCATCGCGCACGCGAACCTGGGCCTCAACCCGATGCAGGACGGCCAGACCCTGCGCATCCCGATGCCCGATCTGACCGAGGAACGGCGCCGCGAACTCGCCAAGCTTGCCGGCAAGTATGCCGAGAACGCCAAGATCGCGATCCGCAACGTGCGCCGCGACGGTATGGAAGCGCTCAAGGAAGACGAGAAGAAGAAGGAAATCTCGGAAGACGAGCGCAAGCGTGCCGAGGACGATGTCCAGAAGCTGACCGACAAGTATACGAGCGAGGCGGACACGGCTGCGGAAGCCAAGGAAAAGGAAATCATGCAGCAGTGAGGATGTGGGCTGCCGTCCCTGATCCGCACCCCCGAACGGGGCTGGTCGATGCCTGACAATCCTCAAGGCGTCGCGCGCCATGTTGCCATCATCATGGATGGCAATGGCCGCTGGGCGAAGCGCCGCGGGCTGCCGCGTGCGATCGGCCACAAGCGCGGCGTGGAGGCGGTCCGCACGCTCGTGCGAAGCCTCGAAGGCACAGGGATCGAGTGCCTGACGCTCTATGCCTTCAGCTCCGAGAACTGGAAGCGCCCGGAGGAAGAGGTTTCCGACCTCATGAACCTGATGCGCAACTTCATCCGGACCGATCTGGAAGAGTTCGTGAAAAATCGGGTTCGGCTGAAGATCGTGGGGGATTGGCGGGCGCTGGACGCCGATATCGTGGCGATGCTGGAGGATGCGCTGGAGCGCACCGCGCATGGTACGCACACGGTTGCGGTCGCGCTCAATTACGGATCGCAGCAGGAAATCGCGCAAGCGGCGCAGGCGGCTGCCCGCGAAGGCGAGATCACGCCCGATGCCATCGAACGGCATCTGTTCACCGCCGACCTGCCGCCGGTCGACCTGCTGATACGGACCAGTGGCGAGGTGCGCCTGTCCAACTTTCTGTTATGGCAGATGGCCTATGCAGAGATGATCTTCGTCGAGACGCTGTGGCCGGACTTCACCCCGGAGCATCTCAAGGCCGCGTTGAGCGACTTCGCGAAGAGGGAGAGGCGCTATGGCGGACGATGACGAGACGCGCGCGCATGATGCGCAGGGACCCGGAGAGCACGTGCCCGGCGTGCAGGAATCCGAGGCAGACCAGACCGAATCTCAGCCGCTGATCGGCGGCGAGCCGGAGAACCCGACCCTCGCGGAAGTTCGCGAGCATTCCCGCCGCAAGACATTCGGCATCAGGGCGGCATCCGCCATGGTCATGATCGCCATTGTGGCGGGCGTGTACTGGGCGCTGGGCGAGCGGGGTCTGGACCTGATCGTGGGCGCGGTTGCTGCGCTGTGCTTTCTCGAGTTCATTTTCCTGGTCATCAAGGCGACCGGGAATATCCCCTACCGGTTGGCGGGCATCCTTGCCGGCGCTGCCTATATCGGGCTTTCCGCAGTCATTCTGATCGATGCGGACATGCAGGCCTTCTACATCGTCCTCGGCGTGGTGATCCTCGCCGATACCTTCGCCTATCTTTTCGGCACGCTGATCGGCGGCCCGCGCATTCTGCCCAAGGTCAGCCCGAACAAGACCTGGGCGGGCCTGCTGGGCGGCATGTTCGGCGGCTTGCTGGCGATGAGCCCGCTGATCTTCCTGACCTGGCGGCAGGGCACGCTGGATTCGCAGTCGCTGACCGTCTTCGCCATCGCCGGGCCCGTTCTGGCTGTGGTCGCGCAGAGTGGCGATCTTTTCGAAAGCTGGCTGAAGCGCAAGGCGGGGGTCAAGGATTCGAGCCGCCTGATCCCTGGCCACGGCGGCTTTTTCGATCGCTTCGACGGGGTGATCCCGGTTTCCATCCTCGTCGGCATCGTCGTCTCGCTGAGCCTGTAGGTCCGATGCGTTCCATATCCATTCTGGGCAGCACCGGCTCTGTCGGTGATTCCACGCTCAAGCTTCTGCGTGAGGATCGCGAGAGCTGGCGGGTCGAGGCGCTCACCGCGCATTGCAGCGCTGCCAAGCTCGCCGATCTGGCGCGCGAGTTCGACGCGAAAATCGCAGTGGTGAGCGACGAAGCTTGCCTGCCCGAACTGCGCGATGCGCTGAGCGGTAGCGGGATCGAGGCGGCGGGTGGTCGGGCTGCGCTGATCGAGGCGGCGAGCCGCCCGGTGGATATCTCGATGGCCGCTATCGTGGGCTGTGCCGGGCTGGCCCCCGTCATGGCAGCGATAGAGCAGGGCGGGACCATCGCCCTGGCCAACAAGGAAGCGCTGGTTTCCGCCGGTGAGGTGATGACCGACGCGGTAGCGAAGCACGGCGCCACGCTCCTCCCCGTCGATTCCGAGCACAACGCGATCTTCCAGTGTCTTGCCGGCAATCGCCTGTCCGAAGTTCGAATGATCACGCTGACCGCCAGCGGCGGGCCCCTGCGGCTGCATTCGGCGCAGGAACTCGAACGGGTGACGCCGGACGAAGCCGTTGCCCACCCCAATTGGGACATGGGGGCAAAGATCAGCGTCGATTCCGCAACCATGATGAACAAGGGGCTCGAGCTGATCGAGGCGCACCACCTGTTCCCCGTCGGTCTCGACAAGATCCGTATCCTCGTCCACCCGCAAAGCGTGATCCACTCGATGGTGGAGTATCGCGATCAATCCACGCTCGCGCAGCTAGGACCGTCGGACATGATGGTGCCCATCGCATCCTGCCTCGCCTGGCCCCGCCGCATGGATACGCCGTGCGATCCGCTGGACCTCGCAGCCATTGGACAGCTGACCTTCTTCGCACCCGACGAGGATCGTTTTCCCGCCACCCGGCTTGCGCGAGAAGCTTGCGGGGAGGGTGGGGCGGCCCCGGCAATCCTCAATGCCGCCAACGAGATAGCCGTTGCAGCCTTCCTGGCCGGTCACATTCCGTTCACCCGTATAGCGTCACTGGTGGAGGACGTCCTGAGCCGCGCGGACAGACCGTCGCGACCGGCCACGCTGGAAGATGTACTGGCGGTCGATGAATCTGCCCGCAGGCAGGCGCAGGACATTCTGGAGAACGCATGATCGAACAGCCCCCCTTCTGGATGTGGATTCTCGGCTTCCTGCTTGTGCTGGGGCCGCTTGTGACCTTGCATGAACTTGGCCACCTCCTGGTTGGCCGCCTGCTGGGGGTGGAGGCGCAGGCCTTCTCTGTCGGCTTCGGCAAGGAGCTGGTGGGTTTCAACGACAGTCGCGGCACGCGCTGGCGGATTTCCGCGCTGCCGCTGGGCGGTTACGTCCAGTTCAAGGGCGATATGAACCCGGCAAGCATTCCCGACCCCAATGCCCCCGCAGAGCCGGGCGCGTTCCAGAATGCTTCGCTGTGGCGCCGCGCGCTGATTGTCTTCGCAGGGCCAGCGACCAACATCCTGATCGCAGTCGGCATCTTCGCCGCATTCTTCATGTTCATTGGCCGTCCGGTGCCCGTCGACGCCACGCAGCAGCTGACCATTGCCGGTTTCAGCGAGGAATCGCCCGCGCGGGCAGCGGGGATCGAGGTCGGCGACCGGATCGTGACGCTCGACGGGGAAGCGATCGAAAGCTTCCGCGACCTTCAGCAGGACGTGATGCTTCACCCTGAGACGCCGATGACGCTCGGTGTCGAGCGGGCGGGGCGCACCCTCGAGTTTCCGATCACCACCATGAGCCACGAGGTGGAGGACCGTTTCGGGAATGTTTCGAAAATCGGTCTTCTCGGTGTCGAGTCGGCAGGTGTCGAATACGACTTCGTTCCCGAAGGGCCCGTCGCGGCAATCGGCAGCGGGGTGGAGCAATCGGTCGATACGTTTTCCATGATGATCACGGGCATCAAGCAGATCGTGACCGGGCAGCGCTCGGTGCGCGAGCTGGGCGGACCGGTAAAGATCGCCAAGTTTTCCGGCGAACAGCTGAGCTTGGGCTGGATTGCGTTCATCAATTTCGCTGCGCTGATCTCACTTAATTTGGCATTCATTAACCTGCTGCCAATCCCGGCGCTCGACGGTGGCCACCTGGCTTTCTACGCGGCGGAGGCGATCCGCCGGAAACCGGTTGGCCCCCGTGCGATGGAAATGGCGTATCGCACCGGCGTGGCTCTCGTGCTCGCGTTGATGCTATTCGTGACTATCAACGATCTGGCTTCGCTGACGCTGTTCGGCTGACCGCGAAGTCGACACGGGACACGGGAGGCCGACCCACCAGCGAATGGCACCAGCTTGAAAGGGGCGCGCGTATCGGGCAGAGGGCGCCGGATCAGACGATCCGGAGGTTCGATACGGATAAGCCAGGTGCGATCCGGGGTCGAAACAATTTGACGGGACATTTTCGCCAATGATGGCCATCGAAACGGGCGCGACGCGCCGCTCGCCCAATATCCGCAATTATGCGCTCGCACTGTTGGTCGGCACGACGCTGGCCGGACTGCCGCAAGCCGCCTTTGCGCAGGAGACCGGCGAGAACGCTGCGCAGACCACTGCAACGCAGAGCGATCCGGCCGCCGAGCCGCAGGCGACAAGTGCACGGCAGGGCGACACGATCCGCACGATTTCGGTTCGCGGCGTGCAGCGGCTCGAACCGCAGACCATCCTCAGCTACGTGCGGCTGCGCCCGGGTGACGAGTACACAACCGCCGCCGCCGACCAGGCACTGAAGGACCTTGCCGCGACGGAGCTTTTCGAAAGCTTCACGATTCGCAACGACAACGGCGCCGTGCTGATCGACGTGGTGGAAAACCCGGTCATCAACCGCATCATTCTCGAAGGAAACGATCGGCTCGACAGCGACAAGATCCTGCCCGAGATCAAGCTGTCGCCGCGCCAGATCTTCACCCGGTCCAAGGTCCGGGCAGACGTCGCCCGCATTATCGAGCTGTACAAGCGTCAGGGACGGTTCGCCGCCACGGTCGAGCCCAAGACCGTCGAACTGAGCCAGAACCGCGTCGATCTCGTTTTCGAGATCACCGAAGGGCCCAAGTCGCGGGTGCAGCAGATCAACATCATCGGGAACGATGCGTTTTCCGATGGCAAGCTGAAAGGCGAGATGGTCACCAAGGAGACCGGCCTGTTCAGTTTCCTCAGTGGCAATACCAGCTACGATCCCGACAAGCTCGCCTTCGACCAGCAGAAGCTGCGCGAATTCTACCTGACGCAAGGCTATGTGGACTTCCGCGTCGTCTCCGCCGTGGCCGAACTGACGCCCGACCGGCGCGACTTCATCATCACCTACGTGGTCGAGGAAGGTGAACGCTACAAGTTCGGCGATGTCGAGGTGACCAGCGAAATCCGCGATTTCGACGGAGACGCGCTGACCAATAACCTCACGATCCAGGAAGGCGACTGGTACGACGCCAAGCGGATCGAGGATACGGTCGAACAGCTCAGCGAACTGGCCGGCCGCTTCGGTTACGCCTTTGCCGACGTACGCCCGCAGTTCCGCCGCAACCCGGACGATCTGACCATGGATGTGACCATGGTCATCAACGAGGCGCCGCGCGTTTATATCGAGCGGGTCGACGTCAATGGAAACACGCTGACGCAGGACAAGGTTATTCGCCGCGAGTTCCGCTCTGCGGAAGGGGATGCGTTCAACTCTCTGGCGGTCAACCGCACCACCGCTCGCATCAATTCGCTCGGCTATTTCCAGGAAGGCTTCGAGGTCGAGCAGCGGGAAACCGCATCGCCCGACCGGATCATCCTGGAAGCAAATGTGGAAGAACAGCCGACCGGCGAACTGCAGCTTTCGGCCGGCTTTTCCTCGATCGAGAGCTTCCTGTTCTCCGGCTCCATCCGGCAGCGCAATTTCCGCGGTCGCGGGCAGACCATCGGCGCATCGGCCCAGATTTCGCGCTTCTCGAATTCGATCAACCTGAGCTTTACCGAGCCCTACGTGTTCGATCGGAACATCTCGCTTGGCGCGGATATCTACCGCCGCGACGTGAACAGCTTCAACCTGCAGAACCGCGACCAGACCCGTTATCAGCAGGTCACGACCGGCGGCTCGGTGCGCGTGGGCGTGCCGCTGACCGAATATGCCTCGCTGGTGGGGAGCTACACGCTCAACTACGATCAGGTCACCGTCGACGAGAACGAGTTCTTCAACGACTTCGATGGCGACGGCATCCGCGAATGCGAGCCGCTGCTGGCATCGCGCTTCATCTGCGATACGCTGGGCGATCGCACGAGCTCGATCCTCGGCCTCAATTTCACCTATAACTCCCTCAACAGCTTCTATCGCCCGACCCGCGGCGAACGCCTTACGCTCGGCGTGGACTATGCCGGGCTTGGCGGGGATGTGAACTACGTTCGCGTGCGCGGGCAGGGTGCCAAGTACTGGCCCATCTTCGGCGATTTCATCTTCTCGCTTCAGGCAGAGGGTGGCTACATCAAGGGCCTGAAGGATCGTGGCCCGGGCCGTGACGACGTGCTTTTGACCGACCGCTTCTTCCTTGGAGAGCCGCAGTTCCGCGGGTTCGATATCCGCGGTGTGGGCCCGCGCGTCCTGCGCCAGCCGATCATCGACGATGGCGACGGCAACCCGCTGGTTGTGACGGATCGCGATCGCAACTCCGACGACGCGATCGGCGGCAACGCCTACTATCTCGGCCGTGCCGAGCTGGAAATTCCGCTGGGCACGGGCGCGCGCGAGCTGGGTCTGCGTCCGTCGATCTTCCTCGATGTGGGCGCGCTGTTCAATGTCGAGACGCCGCAGCTGCAAAACAGCCCCTTCCCGGACGGGATCAGCTTCCAATTGCGCGATGCGAATGGAAATCCGCTCTTCATCGACGGTAGTGGTCTGGCCACGACGGACGCCACCGATGATGATGGTAATCCGCTGTCGCCCCTGGAACGGACAATCCAGCCGTTCCAGGAGATATTCCTCGGCAACAGTGCCGCGCCGCGCATTTCCGTGGGCATCGGGGTGAACTGGAATTCCCCCTTCGGGCCGTTCCGGATCGACCTGGCGCATGTGATCCGCAAGGAACCGGGCGACGACACCAAGACACTCTCATTCAACGTAGGGACGCAATTCTGATGAAACTTGCCAAAGCAACGCTCGCTCTCGCGACCGCTCTGGGCGCGACGCTCACCGCGGCACCCGCCGCAGCACAGGTCAACGGGATCGCGATCAGCAATCCCGAGGTCGTGATCCTCCAGAGCCAGGCCCGGCAGGCCGCCTACCAGCAGATCGGCCAGACCTATCAGAGCCAGATCCAGCAGGTCAGCACGCTGCGCCAGGAAACGAATGCGCTGGAGCAGAGCCTGGATACCAATTCCGACGGCCAGCTGACCGAGGCGGAGGTGCAGGCCAATCCGGCGGTGGTCCAGCAGATCAACCAGAAGGAACAGCAGATCGGCCAGCTCTACCAACCGATCGCTCTCGCCCAGACCTATGCGATCGAACAGCTGGTTAACGACTACGAGAACGCGCAGAACCAGGTCATGCAGCAGAAGGGCATTCAGATGCTGTTGTCGCCCGATGCGGTCCAGTCGGCCCCGGATAGCGCCAATGTCACCGGCGACATCGTAGCCGCGCTGAACTCCCGCATGCCGAGCGTGCAGACCACGCCGCCGCAGGGCTGGCAGCCGAACCGCCAGTCGGTCGCGTTGCAGCAACGTATCCAGCAGATCCTGCTCGGCCTCGCGCAGCAGCAGGCGATGGCACAGGCGCAGCAGCAGCAGGCGGGCCAGCCGCAGGCTCCGGCGCAGCCGACCGGGCGCTAAGATCATCGCCGAGGTAGAGAATTCCGGCGCGAACGAAGCGCGCTCGATGGATGTGCGGCAGGTCCTCAAGGCCCTGCCGCACCGTTACCCTTTGCTGCTCGTCGACCGAGTCGAAGACCTGACGCTGGGGGAAGATATCCATGCGGTGAAGGCGGTGACCTTCAACGAGGATTTCTTCCAGGGCCATTTCCCGGGCGCGCCGATCATGCCCGGCGTCCTGCAGATCGAGGCGCTTGCCCAAGCTGCCGCGATCCTCGGGATCGAGACGCTTGAACTGGCTGGAACCGGCAAGCTGGTCTATTTCATGGGCATCGACGGCGCCAAGTTTCGCGCGCCTGTGACGCCGGGCTGTCTGCTCGATCTGAAGGTATCGTTCCTGCAAAAGCGCAGCCGCGTCTACAAGTTTGCCGGCAAGGCGAGCGTGAACGGCAAGGTGACCTGCGAATGCGAGTTCACCGCGATGATCGCCGACCCGCCGGAATGATCTGGCGGGCAGTTCCTTGCGCTCTGGCGCTGGTTCTTGCCACTCCTGCCATTGGCCAGGAGACAGGCGGTGCGTTCGACGGCAATCCAGAAATGCAGGCATTGTTCGCCGCCGATCAGGAAGAGCGGACGGGCGAGGCGGTTGACTGGGCGGCACTCCGCAAGGCGGATCGGGAGCGTCGGGCGCGCGTGCGCGAGCTCCTGGATCGCGGGGAGTTGCAGACGGCGGACGATTTCTACGCCGCCGCTTTCGTGTTCCAGCACGGCAACGAGCCTGAGGCTTACCTCTTGGCACACGCTCTGGCGGTCCGCTCGCTCGCTCTCGGTCACGAAAATGCGGAATGGATCGCGGCGGCCAGCCTTGATCGCTACCTCCAGTCGATTGCGCGCGAGCAGATCTACGGTACGCAGAGTACCCGCTACCCGGGCGAAGACGCCACTCGGGGGCGTTACGATCGCGATTTGCTGACGGATCAGCTTCGTGTCGCAGCCGGTACGGGGACGCTTGCAGAACAGGACGCGAAACTGGACAAACAGAACGCACCAGCGGGCGAACCCGAATAGGCTTGCCAATAGCGCGCGATGAGACTATCCGCGCGCCTTTCCCACTCAACAGCTGGACCGGTCGGAACCGTTCCGAGGCTATGGAGACATGACATGAAGGCCGAAGGTCACCCCGATTACCACACCATCAACGTCAAGATGACCGATGGCACCGAATTCCAGACGCGCTCCACCTGGGGCAGCGAAGGCGATACGCTGACGCTGGAAATCGATCCGACCAGCCACCCGGCCTGGACCGGCGGCAAGCAGCAGCTTCAGGAAGGTGGCCGCGTGGCCGCTTTCAACAAGCGCTTCGGCGGGCTCAGCCTCAAGAAGTAACGCTTTTAAGAGCTTTGCGGCGTTCGCGCCGCGAGGGAAGGGCGGTCCGACGGGGCCGCCCTTTTTCGTTAGCGCAACCGGGCTGGGCCCCTTTACCCGGCGCAGTCGACGCAGCGTGTCGCGATGGGCCGCGCTTTCAGCCGCTCGCGAGCGATGGGCTTCCCGCATTGGCTGCACCGGCCATAGGTGCCGTTCTCGATCCGCAGAAGCGCCATCCTGATTTGCGCTATTTCCTGCCGCAGAACGCCATCGACGCCCTCGAGCGCTTCGTCATCGGCCAGATCGATGGCCTGTTCGCTCGAATCGGCATCGAGGGCGTGGCGCAGATCGTCTTCGATCACGTCGGCCCGCTCGAGCAGGTTCGCGAGCCGTTGCTTGAGCTGTTCGCGCAGATCGCCGTAGTCGTTCATTGCCACTCTCCTGTAACCTTCGTCTCCGAAGTACTAGCAGAAGGCGGCTGGGCGGATGTTGATCTCGCTCAATTCCAGAAGAGGGACGAAGTTTCTCTACCGGGGATCACGCCTCACCATCCCCATGGCTTCTCCCGATACCACTTCGTGATCACGTATTTCATGCCTTTGCGCACCTTCATCCCGTGGTGCATCGTATTGGGATTGACCGACTGGTCGGGGCGCCGATTGTTCCAGCAGATCAGCTTGCCCGTTTCCGGCTGGAAGCTCTTCCTGATCGTCTTGAAGCGCGTCACGCCGCCCGCCTCGGGTTCATTGAGATAGATCATGAAGGTCCAGGTGCGCTGGCCCGCGACCGAGCAATATTTCTCCCAGTCCTGGCCATCCGGGTTGAAATAGTCGCAATGCGCCTTGAATTCCTGCCCGACGGCGTAGCGCTGGCCCTGTAACGGCTCGCCATACGCGGGGTCGATTCCCGAAAGGTCGGCCAGCATTGCGTCGAGCCTTTGCGAGCGCGGGTCGTCCATCGGCAGATCGCAGGTCTCGCTGGTGCGGAAATACTCGTCACCATCGAAGTCGGCCAGCGTCGAAGGGCGCCGCTTGGCCTCGATCATGGTGATGAGTTCGGCGCAGAATCCGGGATCGAGAAATCCGCGTTTCTGCAACAGCTCCAGCTTGTCATAGGGCAGGCGCTGCATGCCTTTCGCTGCCAGCTCTCTGGCATCGGATTCGCCCGGATCGCGCATGCCGGCCCCATGCGCGAGACACAGGGCCTTTTGCAAGGCGCGTAATATTAATGCGCCAAAATTCTAATTTCTGTCAAATTCGCTTTGTGTTTGGCTTTTTCGCCGCAAGCGAATATCGCGCACGCGTTCTGCCCTTGACGCGAGGATTCGTGCGCGTAACTGCCACCTTCCTTGCGCGGCTGCGCCGGGGCATATGGCGATCGTAGCTCAGTTGGTTAGAGCGCCGGTTTGTGGTACCGGAGGTCGGGGGTTCGAGACCCCTCGATCGCCCCATTTTCTCCAGCATGTCCCGACAGGCCCGAATGACACTGTTGGGATGATGCAAAGGCGATGAACGCGTTCTGGACCGAGCCCGATTTCGACAACCATGAGGTTGTCCACTTCGTACACGACGAAAAGCGGGGCCTCACCGCGATTATCGCCCTTCATTCGACGCACCTCGGCCCCGCAGCGGGCGGCACGCGCTTCTGGCATTATGCGCAGCCCGGCGCGGCGATGCGAGACGCGCTGCGCCTGAGCCGCGGGATGAGCTACAAGAACGCCATGGCCGGCCTGCCGATGGGCGGGGGCAAGGCGGTGATCCTCGCATCCGAAGACCGCGCGAAGACGCCTGAGATGCTGGCTGCCTTCGGCGATGCGGTCGAAGGGCTGGGCGGCAAGTATGTGACGGCCGAAGATGTCGGCATCTCCGTGGAAGACATGGTGGCCGTGAAGCAGCGCACCGAATACGTCTCCGGCCTGCCGGTCGGTGAAGGCGAGGCGGGGGGCAATCCCGGCCCATTTACCGCGCTGGGCATCTATCTGGGCATCAAGGCCGCTGTGCAGCACAAGCTGGGCAAGGACAGCGTCGAGGGCGTGCATGTCGCGGTGCAGGGCACAGGCAGCGTGGGCGGCGGTGTCGCCCGGCTTCTGGCGAAGGACGGCGCGAAGCTGACACTGGCAGACATCCACTCCGACAACGCGGAGGCGCTGGCGAGCGAGTTGGGGGCGGACACGGTATCGGCCGAAGCGATCATGTCGGTCGGCTGCGATGTCTTCAGCCCCAACGCGCTGGGCGCGATCCTGAACGAAGAGGGCATCGCCCGGCTCGATTGCGCCATCGTGGCGGGCGGTGCGAACAACCAGCTCGCCCGGCCCGAGCATGGCGCCGTACTTGCCGAACGCGACATCCTCTACGCGCCGGACTACGTCATCAACGCGGGCGGAATCATCAGCGTGACGATGGAATACCTGTGCCGCCGCGAAAGCGCGCCCTGCGATATCAACGAAGTGCGCAAGCGCATCGCCCTGATTCCCGATCGGCTGAAGACCATCTGGCAGGAAAGCGAGGCCACCGGATCCTCCCCCGACCGGGTGGCGGATGCGATGGCCCAGAAGCTGATCGGCCGGGGGTGATAACGCCGGAGTGATCGCCCCTTCCGGCAGGTCCGAACGCCTTCGCGCGCCTTGCGTGAAGGGCGTGGGATGGGCATAGGGACGCGCGATAAAGACATGCACGGTTTCGCCAATCCCCGACGGTTTCTTGCGCTTGCCCGCAGGCTGACCCCGATCCTCGTCGGGGTGGGTCTGGCGGCCTCTACGGCTGCCATCCTGTGGGGCCTCATCGCCGTGCCGCCCGACCGGCTGATGGGCGAGACGGTGCGGATCATCTTCATCCATGTGCCGACCGCATGGCTCGGCATGGCGGGCTGGGGCACGATCGCGGGGGCGAGCCTCGCCTTCATCGTGTGGCGGCATCCGCTGGCAGCGCTCGCCGCACGCGCCGCCGCAGTGCCGGGCGCAGTGTTCACCGCCCTGTGCCTCGTCACCGGATCGATCTGGGGTCGGCCCACCTGGGGCACCTGGTGGGTATGGGACGGACGGCTGACCAGCATGCTGATCCTGCTGTTCCTCTACCTCGCCTATATTGCGCTCAGCCAGGCGGTGGAGCGCGAGGGTGCTTCCGCGCGGTTGCCCGCGATCTTCGGACTAGTCGGCGCGGTCAACATCCCGATCATCAACCGTTCGGTCGTGTGGTGGAATTCGCTCCATCAGCCGCCCAGCATCACCACCGGCGGCAGCAGCATCGACGGGGTCTTCCTGTGGCCCATGCTGATCGCGCTAATCGGCTTCACCTGTATTTTCGCCGCCTGCGTGTTGATGAACATGCGGGCATTGCTGGCGCAGACCCAGGCCGAGGCCCGCCTGCGCCGCCGGGCAATGGAAGCCGAGGCAGGCGCATGATCCGCGAAGCGCTCGACCAGTGGGACTACGTGATCTCGGCCTATGCGATTGCGATTCCGGCGATTGTCGGCTTGCTGGTGTACTGCTGGCAACGCATGCGCAAGGCGGAGCGGCTGCGCGATGCGGCGCGTGGCGAAGGGAAGCGGAAGAAATGAGTGTCACTTCGAACTCCACTCTGGCGCCCAAGCACCAGCGCCTAATCCTTGTGCTGATCGCGCTTTTCGTGCTGATCGCCGCGGGGCTGCTCGCAGCGTGGGGCCTGCGCAGCCAGGCGGACTATTTCTACCTTCCGGAGGATATCGCGGAGAACCCGCCCGAGCCTGGCCGGGCCATCCGTCTCGGCGGAGTCGT
Source organism: Citromicrobium sp. UBA3494 (assembly GCA_002377695.1). Lineage (GTDB taxonomy): Bacteria > Pseudomonadota > Alphaproteobacteria > Sphingomonadales > Sphingomonadaceae > Alteriqipengyuania. Next base: position 366,577 of record DFQH01000007.1, read on the forward strand.
CCAGAACGGGTCGATCCGTACGCTGAACGATGGCGTGACCATCGCGTTCGCGGTGGTCGGGCGCGAGGGCAATGCCGTTCCTGTCACGTATCGAGGTATCGTGCCGGACCTGTTCGTGGAAGGCTCGGGCGTGATCGCGAACGGGCGCCTTGCCGAGGGCGGCACGTTCGAGGCCGAGACCCTGCTCGCCAAGCATGACGAGAACTACACCCCGCGCGAACTCGAAGGCCTGAGCGACGAGGCCATGCACGAGGTTCTGGAAGAGAGCGCCGCGCAATGAAGGGCGCGCGCAGGCCATGATCGCCGAACTCGGCCTTGCTGCCCTGTGGCTCGCCGCAGGGCTGTGCGTGCTGCAGCTGTTCGCGGGCGTGCTGGGCGCGCGCGCCGGGGATGACGGCGTGGTGAGCGCGCTCACGCGGCCCGCTGCTATCGTACAGGGCCTCGTGCTGCTCGTTTCCTTCGCGTGCCTGCTGCGCGTTTTTGCGGTCACCGATCTTTCGGTCGCGCTGGTTGCGGCAAACAGCCATGCGGACAAGCCGTTCATCTATCGCATCTCGGGCGCCTGGGGGAACCACGAGGGCTCGATGCTGCTGTGGGTGACGATCCTTGGCCTGTGCAGTGCGCTGGTCGCCGCGTTCGAGCGGCGCATGGACGATCGTTTCATGAAGTCGATGCTCGCCGCGCAGGCCTTTATCGGCCTGGGCTTCATCGCGTTCCTTCTGTTCAGTTCCAACCCCTTTGCGCGCCTGAACCCGCCCGCCGATTTCGGTGCGGGATTGAACCCGCTGCTGCAGGATATCGGCCTCGCGCTGCATCCGCCCACCCTCTACCTCGGCTATGTCGGTCTGTCGGTGGCCTTCAGCTTCGTGGTCGCCGGGCTGGTGACGCGGCAGGCAGGGCCGGAACTGGCCCGCGTGATGCGGCCGTGGGTGCTGGCTGCGTGGATTGCGCTCACGCTCGGGATCGCGGCGGGCAGTTACTGGGCCTATTACGAGCTGGGCTGGGGCGGCTGGTGGTTCTGGGACCCGGTCGAGAATGCGTCCCTGATGCCGTGGCTTGCGGCTACCGCGCTGCTCCATTCGGTCGGCGTGCTGGCCGCGCGCGATGCGCTGCGCACATGGACGATCATGCTGGGCGTGGTCGCGTTCTCGATGAGCATGGTTGGCACCTTCCTCGTCCGTTCGGGCATCCTTACCAGCGTTCATGCCTTCGCCGTCGATCCTGAACGCGGCTCCTTCATCCTCGCCTTGCTGACGCTTTACGTGGGTGGTGCCTTCGGCCTGTTCGCCTTGCGGGCGGGCGCACTGGCGGAGGGCAAGCGGTTTGCCGCCATCAGCCGCGAAGGCGCACTGGTGTTCAACAACGTGATGCTCAGCGCCATTCTGGCGGTCGTGCTGCTCGGCACGCTCTACCCGCTGCTGGCGGAGGCATTCGGCACGCGGGTTTCCATCGGCCCGCCTTATTATAACCCGGTTACCGCGGTCTTCGCCGTTCCGATGCTGCTGGTTCTGCTGGTGGGGCCGATGCTGCGCTGGAAGCGCGACAAGCTTTCGCGCGTGCGTGTGCCGGTGGCGCTCTGCGTGGCGATCCTCGCTGCTGCGCTGACGGCGCTGATATTCTTCACAGGCGCGGGCGTTCTGCCCACGATAGGGCTGGCTGTGGCCGCCGCGCTCGCTCTGGCGAGCTGGTTTCCGCTGCGCGGGCGCAAGCTGCGCCGGGTTCCACTGGCGCTCTGGGGCTCGATGCTGGCGCATTTCGGTATCGCGGTGAGCCTGTTCGGAATGGCAAGCGAGAGCGCCTTCTCAATCGAGCGACTGGTGGCGGTAGAGGCAGGCGACGTGGTCGAGGTCGGCCCGTTCACGGCCAGTCTGCGGGCCGTTGAGCCGGTTGCCGGGCCCAACTGGACCGCGCTTCAGGGTGACATCCTCGTCAGCCGTGGTGGCAGCGAAACGATCCTCCAGCCTCAGGCGCGCTATTTCACCGAACCGGCCCAGAACACCAGCGAGGCGGCCTTGCTCACTCGCTGGGACGGGCAGCTCTACGCCATCCTCGGCGATGCGGCGGGTGAGGGGCGCTGGCAGCTGCGCCTGTGGTGGAAGCCCTTCGTGACGCTGATCTGGTACGGTGCCCTGCTGATCGCTCTGGGCGGTCTGCTGTCGATCTTCGGTCACCTGCGGGGCAGCGCACGCTCACGGAAGATCCGTGAGGAAGTGGCGCGCCGCCGGGCCGAGAAAGAGCGGAGGGCGCGGGCATGAAGCGGCTCTGGCTGATCCTCCCTCTGGCGTTGTTTGCGCTGTTCCTGGGCGTTGCGGGCTACCAGCTGACGCAGCCGAAGGACGAATTCGTCCGCAGCACCATGATCGGCAAGCCGCTGCCCGCGTTCGATCTGCCCGGCGCCACGGACGAGGCGCCGCGCGTGGCATCGGCATATTTCGCGGATGGCCAGCCACGCCTGCTCAACGTGTGGGCGACATGGTGCGTGCCGTGCATCGCCGAAGCGCCCCAGCTGGAAGAACTTGCCGAGCGTGGGGTCCCGATCGTCGGCGTGGCGATCCGCGACGAACCCGAGGCGATTGCCCGCTTCCTGGAAAATTACGGCAACCCCTATGAGGTCATCGCGCGTGACGATATCGCCGAATTGCAGCTCGGCCTCGGTTCCAGCGGCATCCCCGAAACCTTCGTCGTCGATGGCGACGGGATCATCCGTTACCAGCATATCGGCGACATTCGCGCGGATGACGTGGACGAGATTTACGCGGCGTGGGAGGATGCACGATGATCGCGACCGGTCTTGCCGCCATCGCGCTTGCGGTTGCCGCGCCGGGCGCGGGGCAGACGGTGTCGAGCGCGCCGCTCGCCAACACGCAGCTCGCCGATCCGCAGGCCGAGGCGCAGGCGCAGGACCTCATGGAAGAACTGCGCTGCCTCACCTGCCAGTCCCAGTCGATCGCCGATAGCAACGCGCCCATGGCGGGCGACATGCGCCACCAGGTGCGCAGCCGTATCGCGGCGGGCGAAAGCCCCGAGGAAGTCCGCGCGTGGCTGGTGGAACGCTATGGTGACTACATCACCTATCGGCCCGGTATCGGGTCGGCGACATGGCCGCTCTACGCTCTGCCGATCCTGTTCCTGCTGATTGCGCTGGTGGTGCTCGTCCGGCGTCTGGGGAGGAACGGGGAATGATCGGCACCTGGATAGCCGTCGGCGGGCTTGCGCTCGTTGCCCTTGGCGCGGCGCTTCTCTTCGCACGTGAGAGCCGACAGGTGTGGACCCTGTTTGCCGCAGCGCTGGTCTTCGCGCTGGCAGGTTACGCATGGCAGGGCGCCCCCGATCTGGCGGGCGCTCCGCATCAGGCAGTGCGGGACGTGTCGCCCACCTCGGACGCGCTGATCGATGCCCGGCGCCGGTTCTACAATGTGGAAGGGATCATGCCGTCGCGCTTCGTTGTAACCGCCGATGGCTTCTCGCGGCGCGGCCAGCATGCGGATGCGGCCGGGCTGCTGCGCAACGCGGTGAGCGAGCAGCCGGAGGATGGCGAGGCGTGGCTGGCCCTTGGCCTTGCGCTGGCCGAGCATACGCGCGGCACGGTCACGCCGCCTGTCGCCTATGCGTTCCAGCGCGCGAGAGAGACTTCACCCGGCAATGTTGCGCCGGGATATTTCCAGGGCCTGCTGGCGCTTCGCACGGGCGCTCTGGCCGAGGCGCGCGACCTGTGGGCGCAGGCGCTTGCCGGGGCACCCGAGGACGCCAGGGGGCGCGAGTTCGTGGCGCAACAGCTGGAACGACTCGACGGTGTCATCGGTGTGCTTGGCGATGGCTCGTCGCAGGCAGGCCCTCAGCGTGGCCCCATGATGCCGCCCCAGGGTGGGCCGCCCACCGCTCCCTGATAGAAAAAGCGGCGGGATGCCCCGAGCGCGAGGCATGTTGCACTTGCACACGGGCGCTGCTAACCGCGCGCGTCTCCCCTCCAAGGGTGAAGACCGCGCCTGCCGGAGGCTCGCAGGCTTGAGTATGGCAATCTTTGCATGAGCGTTTCCGCACCCGGATCGGGCCCTGAACCAGCCAACGGCGGCGCCGTGCCGCCGGCGAAGGGGACGAGCGCGCACCAGGCGTCGACCGCGACTCTCGCGGTGGGGGCCGTTGGCATCGTCTTCGGCGATATCGGCACCAGCCCGCTCTATGCTTTCCGCGAAACCTTCGTCGGCCCCAATCCGCTGGCACTGGATGCCGCGCATGTGCTGGGCGTGGTCAGCCTCATCTTCTGGTCCATGACGCTGATCGTGGCGATTCAGTACGTCAGCATCCTGATGCGCGCGGATAACAAGGGGCAGGGCGGTTCGCTGGCCCTCGTCGCGCTGATCTCCCGATCCATCAGCAAGTCCAAATACGGCTGGCTAGCGATCCTGCTGGGCGTTTTCGCAACCTCGCTATTCTACGGCGACTCCATGATCACACCCGCGATCTCGGTTCTGTCCGCGGTCGAGGGGCTGACCGTGGTGGACGAGGGACTGCAGGACTTCGTCATCCCCATCGCGCTGGGCCTGCTGGTCGGGCTGTTCCTGCTCCAGCGACGCGGCACGGCCAAGGTCGGCGCGCTCTTCGCGCCGGTGATGATCGTCTACTTCACCGTCATCGCACTGCTGGGCAGCTGGCAGATCATCCAGCATCCGCAGGTCTTGTGGGCGCTCAGCCCGCACCACGCGATCAATTTCTTCATCCTCGATGGCTGGCTCGCATTCCTCGCGCTGGGATCGGTCGTGCTGGCTGTCACCGGCTCCGAAGCGCTCTATTCGGACATGGGCCATTTCGGCCGCGGCCCGATGCGGCTGAGCTGGTTTGGCTTCGTAATGCCGTGCCTTCTGCTCAACTACTTCGGGCAGGGCGCGATGATGATCAGCCTGCCTGCCGAAGCTGCGGCCGAGGCGATCCAGAGCCCGTTCTTCTTCCTCGCCAGCGAGCAGTGGCGCCTGCCACTGGTGTTCCTCGCCACGGTGGCCACCTTCATCGCCAGCCAGGCGGTGATCTCGGGCGCGTTCTCGATCACCCACCAGGCCATGCAGCTGGGCTATATCCCGCGCCTGTCGGTCCGCCATACGAGCGAGAGCGAGGCGGGGCAGATCTACATTCCGGCGGTCAACTGGGCGCTGATGATCGCGGTCATCATCCTGGTGCTGACCTTCCAGAACTCGTCCAACCTCGCCAGCGCCTACGGCATTGCAGTGACGGGAGCGGTCACCATCGACACGCTGCTGATGGGCGTGCTGTTCGTGGGCGTGTGGAAGTGGAAATGGTGGGTCGCCGCGCCCATCGTGCTGCTGTTCCTGATCGTCGACGGCGCGTACTTCGCCGCGAACCTGACCAAGATCGCCGACGGCGGCTGGTTCCCGCTGATCGTGGGCCTGATCGCCTTCACCTTGCTGACCACATGGGCCCGCGGGCGCAAGCTGATGCGCGACCGGATGGGCGAGGTCGCGCTGCCGATAGAGATCTTCGCCAAGTCCGCGCAGAACAGCGCTACGCGCGTGCCGGGCACCGCGATCTTCATGGCATCGAGCACGGCCGGCGTCCCGTCGGCGCTGCTGCACAACATCAAGCATAACAAGGTGCTGCACGAACGTGTGGTAATCCTGACCGTCGAGATCGAGGACGTGCCTTACGTCGATGCCGACAAGCGCTGCGAATTCACCGAGATCGGCAGCGGCTTCTACCGTGCGGTGCTGCACTACGGCTTCATGGACGAACCCAACGTACCCGAAGGCCTCAAGAGCATGAGCCGCTGCGGGGGCACTTTTGACATGATGGAAACCAGCTTCTTCCTCAGCCGCCAGACCCTGCTGCCGAGCGACAAGCCCGGCATGCCGATCTGGCGCGAGAAGATCTTCGCCTGGATGCTGCGCAATTCGGCCAGCGCGATGCAGTTCTTCCGCCTGCCAACCAACCGCGTGGTGGAGCTGGGATCGCAGGTGCGGATCTAGGCACACTGCGCGCTTTCGCTTGGATCAGGGGTTGAGTTTACTCTTGTCACCCAGCCAAGGCTCGTATCTCAGAGCCACATGCTGAGCGTTAGCCCCGAAGTCGCCCTCCTCGTACTCGGCATTTTGTTGCTAGCAACGGTGTTCGCAGGCTCGATCTCGAGCCGGTTCGGCCTGCCAGCGCTGATCGGGTTTCTGTGCCTTGGGATGCTGGCCGGGGTGGATGGCCCCGGCGGTATCGCGTTCGATGATTATCTGCTGACTCAAGGCGTGGGGATCGCCTGCCTCATCTTCATCCTCTTTTCGGGCGGGATCGATACCGACTGGCGCGACGTGCGGCGCGTTGCCACGCCGGCCTTGCTCCTGGCCACCGGTGGAGTGCTGATAAGCGCGGGTATCATGGCGCTCGCAGCGGTCGTGCTGTTGGGTTTCAGCCCGTTTCAGGGCTTTTTGCTTGGTGCAATCGTTGCATCGACCGATGCGGCCGCGGTGTTCGCCATCCTGCGGTCCACCGGGCTCGACCTGCACGGTGATGTTCCCGCGCTGATCGAGGTGGAGTCGGGTTCGAACGATCCGATGGCGATCTTTCTGGTCGGGGCTGCGCTGATGTTTATCACCGTCCCCGAATTTTCGCCCATTTCGCTCGTGCCCCAATTCGTGCTTCAGATGCTGCTTGGCGCAGGAGTTGGCCTTGGTGCCGGTTATCTGCTTCCGGAAATTCTGAAGCGCTCGCAATACCGCCACGGCGGACTGGCGTTCGTGATATCGATCGCCGCCGCGCTGATCGCCTACGGTCTCGCATCGGTCATAGGCGGCAACGGGTTCCTTGCAGCCTATGTCGCGGGGCTGGTAGCGGGCAATCGGGCGTACCGGGCGCGCACGATCGTTTCCACGTTTCAGGAAGGTCTGGCGTGGCTGGCGCAGGTGGTGATGTTCCTGGCACTGGGGCTGCTGATCACTCCATCGAACCTGACGGGCGTGATCGTGCCGGGCCTCGCCATCACCTTCATCCTGATGTTCATCGCCCGCCCGGTGAGCGTATTCGTGTGCCTCGCCCCGTTCCGTCAGTTCGGCTGGCGCGCCAAGCTGTTCGTGTCATGGGCGGGGCTGCGCGGTGCGGTGCCGATCGTGCTTGCCACTTTCCCCATCGTGGCGGGCGTGCCGAGCGCCTTTGCGATCTTCAACATCGTGTTCTTCGTGGTCCTGCTGTCGAGCGTGATCCAGGGTCCCACGATCAACTGGCTGGCCAATCGCCTCGGCCTTCTCGCCAAGCAGGAGGCGACTGAAAACGGGCCCCCGGATGGAGCTGCCGTGCGCTAAGCCCCCGTCGGCGGTTCCTCGTCGGGAAGGCCTTCATTGCGCTCCGGGTCCAGGCCGTGGCGCAGCAGCATCGGGATCTGCGTGAAGGTGAAGGCGAGGCTCAGGCCCATGAACACCCACAGTTTGGCCCACAGCCAGCTTTCGAAGCTCAAGGACATGCGCAGCGCCTCGTTCAGCACGGCGAGGAACAGAAAGAAGAACCCCCAGTTACGCGACAGCTTGAGCCAGCCTTCCTGCGACAGGCCTTCGAACGCGGCCTCCAGCAGCCATTGCAGGAAGGCCTTGCCTTTGAGCCAGCCAATCAGCAGCACGACCCCGAAAAAGGCGTAGAGCACGGTCGGCTTCACCTGCACGTAGAACGGATCGCGCAGCAGAATCGTCATGCCGCCAAAGCCCACGATCAGGACGGTCGAGAGCATCAGCATCTTGGAAACGTGGCCGAGAACCAGCTTGCTGGTGATCAGCGCTGCGATTGCCGCGACAATGAAAGCACCCGTGGCCTTGATGATCGCCAGCAGCGTGCCGACCGAATTCTCACCATCGGGCTGGAACAGGTAATAGCTGAGCAGGAACACGATCAGCGGACCGTAGTCGATTGCGACATTGAGCCAGCCGGACTTGGTCTTGGGAGTCTCTTGGGGGTCGGTAGACATGGTGTTCCGTTCGTCCTGAGCCTGTCGAAATCGTGGATGGGCGCAGCCCTGCGGCAAACATTACGCCCACGTTCGCGGTTCGACAGGCTCACCACGAACGGGAGGGGAAGCGCAAGGGTTTAGGCCACTCCCGCAATCACGCGCGCGACCAGATCGGGATCGAAAGGCCGCAGGTCGTCCAGCTGCTCGCCCACGCCAATGGCGTGGATAGGCAAACCGTATTTCTGCGCCGCGGCCACCAGCACGCCGCCTCGGGCGGTGCCATCGAGCTTGGTCATGATCAGGCCGGTGACGCCCGCGACCTCCTGGAAAACGTCAATCTGGCTCAGCGCGTTCTGCCCATTTGTCGCATCGAGCACCAGGACCACGTCGTGCGGCGCCTCCGGGTTGAGGCGGCCGAGCACCTTCCTGATCTTGGCCAGCTCGTCCATCAGCTCGCGCTTGTTTTGCAGGCGGCCGGCCGTGTCGACGATCAGCGCGTCGGTGCCTTCGTCCGTGCCGCGCTTGACCGCGTCGAACACGATGCTGGCCGGGTCGCCGCCTTCGGGCCCGCGCACCAGCGGCACGCCGACCCGGTCCGCCCAGGTCTGCAACTGGCCGATCGCGGCCGCGCGGAAGGTGTCACCCGCCGCCAGCATCACCTCGTAGTCGTCCTCCATGAACAGGTGAGCGAGCTTGGCGATGGTGGTCGTCTTGCCGCTGCCGTTGACGCCGATCACCAGGATCACCTGCGGGCGCGGGAAGGCGGTGACTTCGAGCGGTTTGGCGACCGGGCGTAGGATCGCGGCGATTTCCTCCGCCACGGCCTCGCGGAGTTGCCGCTCGGTAATCTCGTTGCCGAAGCGCTGTTCGCGCAGGGCATCGCGTACGCGCCCCGCGGCCTCGGGGCCGAGGTCCGACATGATCAACGCATCCTCGATCTCATCGAGCGTCGCGTCGTCGAGCCGGGTGTTGCCGACCGGTGCGATATTCTCGCTTAGGCGATCCGATGTTTTCCTGAAGCCGCCCAGCAGGCGGTCGCTCCAGCTGGAAGAGCTGTGGTCGCTCATGCGAGCATTCCTTCGATGATCTGGGTGGGGCGGATAGTAACGAGCTGGCCCGGCTCGGTGCCTTCCGGCAGCACCACGCGGGCGAAATGCGGCGTGTAACCGCTGCCGTCCTTTTCCGCGAGCACTTCGTATTCTGCGCCAACCAGTGTTTCGAGCCAGCTGTCGCGCGTCTGGCGAACCGCGCTGCGCAGCTCGGCGGCGCGGCGCTTGATGGTCGCTGGTTCGATCTGCGGCATGCGCGCGGCAGGGGTCCCCTCGCGCGGCGAGTAAGGGAAGACATGCCCGTGGACGATGCCGCACTCAGCGATGATGGAAAGATTGTCCGCGTGGTGGGCGTCGGTTTCGGTCGGGAAGCCCGCGATAAGATCTGCCCCGATGGCGATCTCCGGGCGCTGTTGCTTCAACCGTGCGACGAGGCCGATCGCCTGCGTGCGGCTATGCCGCCGCTTCATGCGCTTGAGGATCAGGTCGCTGCCGTGCTGGAGCGAAAGGTGCAGGTGCGGCATCAGGCGCGGTTCGTGGGCGATGAGGTCGAACAGTCCTTCGTCGATCTCGACACCGTCGACGGAGGAGAGCCGCAGGCGAGGCAGGTCCGGAAATTCGCCCAGAATTGCTCCGACGAGCGCACCCAGCCCCGGCGCACCCGGTAGATCGTGGCCCCAGCTCGTGAGATCGACGCCGGTCAACACCACCTCTTTCGCACCGCTCGCGATGGCGGCTTCGACATTGCGGAGAACGGTGGCGACAGCGTCGGATCGGCTGACACCGCGCCCGCGTGGGATAATACAGAAGGTGCAGGCATGGTCGCACCCGTTCTGCACACCGATGAAGGCTCTTGTGCGCGTTTGTCGGCGCGCTTCGTGCGGTTCGGGCAGGTTCCAGCTGCGGGCATCCAGCTTGGCTTCATTGGCGACGAACCCGTCGACTTCGCCCATTGCGCCGAGTGCCTCACGATCGGTCTCGGCGGCGCATCCCGTCACCAGCAACCTCGCGTCAGGATAGGTCTTGCGTGCCCGCCGGATCGCCTGGCGCGTGTGGCGTACCGCCTCGCGCGTGACCGAGCAGGAGTTGACCACCACCAGATCGCGCTCCGCCTCCACCAGCGCGGCAATCCGTTCGCTCTCGGCATGGTTGAGCCTGCAGCCGAGCGAGATGACCCGTTCCGCGCTCACGAGAAATCGTCCAGTTCGAAGGTGCCGCGATAGCTCTCCTGCGCGGGGCCCGCCATGTGGATACCGCCCTCTTCGTCGTGCCGGATCGTCAGCGTCCCGCCGGGCAGGCCGACCGCCACCTCGCTGTCGACCAGACCCTGGCGATGGGCAACGGTCGCGGTGGCGCAGGCTCCGGTTCCACAGGCAAGAGTGAGCCCGGCGCCGCGTTCCCACACGCGCAGCTTGATCGAGTCGCGCGAAACGATCTGCGCCACGTTCACATTGATACGCGCGGGGAACAGGGGATCGGTTTCTATCTCGGGTCCAAGCGTGTCCAGAGGAACCGCGTCGACGTCGTCGACGAAGAAAATCAGATGCGGGTTGCCGACGCTTACCGCGCTGGGCCGTTCGAGCATGTCCCAGCCCAGCGGCATTTCGCGCGTGTCCATCGCATAGGCGAGCGGGATGTCCTGCCAGTCGAAGCGCGCGCGGCCCATGGCAACTTCAGCCCCGGCCGCATCTGGACGGGCCTGGAGCAAACCCCCTGCGGTTTCGATGGAGGCTGCCGTCCCATGCAGAACTGCAACCGCGCGCGTTGCGTTGCCGCAGGCTTCCACTTCGCTTCCGTCGGCATTGTGAATGCGCATCGCCATGTCCGCAGTGTGCGAGGGCGAGAGGACGATCAGCTGATCGAAGCCTATGCCGCGATGCCGGTCCGCCAGTGCTGCAATCTGCGCGGGCGACAGGCGCGGCAATTCGGCGTCGCGCCCGTCGAGGATCGCGAAATCATTGCCCAGGCCGTGCATCTTGACGAAGGAAAGCCGCATCGTGATCCGCACTTATGGTGGGTGCGGGCCAAGGTAAAGGTCAGGCGCTCTTGCGTTCCATCCCTTCGGGCTGCGCTCCGGGCATGTTCGACAGCATGTCGAGTTGCTTCAGGCGCTTCATGACCGCGGCGGCATCTTCCGGCTTGCCGTAGAGATAACCCTGGCCCTTCATGTCTCCCATGGTGCGCAGGGTTTCGAGAATGGAATTGTCCTCGACCCCCTCCGCCGTGACCGGGATCTGAAGGCCCTTGCCCAGCGAGACAAGCGTGCCCACGATGTGATCCCGGTCCGCCCGGTCGAAGTCAAGCTCGGGGGCGGCCTCGGCAACCTTGCGCAGTTCGCCCACGAAGCTGCGATCGATCTTCACTCGGTCGAAGGGCAGGGTGCGCAATTGCGTGAGACTGGTGAAACCGGTGCCGAAATCGTCAAGGCTGACTCGCACGCCGAGGTTCTTCAGGCTGACGATCATCGTCTGAGCCGCCGTCAGATTCTCCTGCAGACAGCTTTCCGAAATCTCCACGTCCAGCCGTGCCGGAGGGAATTCGCTGCCCAGCAGTAGCTTGAGAAGTTTCTGCGGAAACCACGGATCACGCAGCTGCACCGGCGAAACATTGACCGAAAGCGTGAGGGAGGCGGGCCAGTCCTTTGCATCGTCCAGTGCCTGCCTGATCAGCGATTCCGATAGCGGGCCGATGAGGCCGCAATTTTCCGCAACAGGGATAAAAATGTCCGGTCCGACCTGTCCCAGCTCGGGCGAATCCCAACGGGCCAGCATTTCGAAACCTACCAGTGCGCCCGATTCCAGATCGATCTGCTGTTCATAATGAGGCACGAACTCGCCGCGTGCCAGACCTGCGCGGATCGCCGATTCCATTTCGCGGCGGATACGCGCTTCCTCCTCCATCGACTTGTCGAACCAGCAATAGCGGTTACGGCCCGCGCGCTTGGCGTGGTACATCGCCAGATCCGCGCGGTGCATCAGTGTGCGCGCGGCGGACTCGACATCGTCGATGGGGTCGCTTTTCCGCTGCAGGGCGATACCGGCAGAGATGGTGACTTCCAGCGCGCCGACTTCGGTCTCGATCGGTTTTGCGACGTGGGCGACCATGCGGCTTGCCCAGAGTTCGACCTGTTCCAGATCCTCGCTCTGTGTGGGTAGAACGATCGCGAATTCGTCGCCCCCAAGCCGCGCGACGATTCCTTCGGCCGGCACCAGATCCTTGAGCCGCTGGGCGATCGCCAAAAGCACTTCGTCGCCGGCCAGGTGACCATTCGTGTCGTTGATTTCCTTGAAGCCGTCCAGGTCGATGAGCACGAAGCCGGTGTCGTGACCATCCGCTTCCGAGGTGATTGCTTCGATCAGCTTCTCCGTCGCGCAACGCCGGTTGTAGCATCCGGTGAGCGGATCGATCTGCGAAAGATGCCGCGCCCGTTCCTCGGCTTCGCGGCGCTGGTCAATCTCCTGTCGAAGATCGACATAACGGCGCCAACCGAAGATTATGAGCGCGATATTGAGGAGCAGTGCATTGACCAGCGCGGTCTCCGGCGGGCCTACGCTTCCGTCGAGGTAATGGCGGGCGACCTGCGGCATCACCGTTCCGCCGATGCCGACGAACATGATGATTGCGGCTGTCGCAATGCCGAGCAGGACGATATCCCTCTCCGCCTTGTTCAGGCGGGGCCGCTGCTCCGTCTTGTCCCCCGCGCGGCGGTTCATTGCTGGTCCCTCGGGTGGTTTGCGTTCCGTCGATCGCCATCAATGCCACTGGGTACTGAAAATCGGGTAAATGCCCGTTTGCAAATTCGTGAAAATGCTACGCAGGTGGCATGTGCTTGCGGCACTGCCGGGCGCGCCGGGCGTTCGGGCCATATGAATCCTTGAAGGGAGACGAGCACCTTGCGTTACTGGCTGATGAAATCGGAACCCGACGTCTACGGGTGGGACAATCTGGAAGCCGATGGCGAAGGCGTTTGGGATGGCGTGCGCAACCACCAGGCGAAGAACAACCTTCTGGCGATGGAGGTGGGCGATCAGGCTTTCTTCTATCACTCCAATATCGGGCGCGAGATCGTGGGGATCGTCGAAATCATGGAGGCCGGGATGGCCGATCCGACAGACGAGAGCGGCAAGTGGGCGGCGGTGAAGGTAAAGCCCAAGACCAAGCTCCCCCACGTCGTCACATTGAAGGATGTGAAGGCCGAGCCCGAGCTGGCAGAGATGCAGCTGGTCAAGCTTTCGCGCCTTTCGGTTTGCGAAGTCATGCCCGACGAATGGTCGAAGATCCTCGCAATGGCCGGGGTTTGATAGCTTTGGTCGCAAGCGCCGGTCGCTCTGGCGCTTTCCCTTGCGTCAGGGGAACGTAAAGCCCTGTTTCTCCGTTTCTTTTACACATCGGCGATGATGCCGACGCTAAAGAAACGGAGAACGGACATGGGTGAACTGAAGAGCAAGGTCGAAGGTAACGTCAACGAAGCGATCGGCGAAGCCAAGCAGAAGTCGAACGATCCTGAAACGCGTGCCGAAGGCCGCGGCCAGGAAGCCAAGGGCAAGGCCCAGCAGACCAAGGGCGAAGTCCAGGGCGCGCTCGGCGACGACGTCTGATCGTCTGACGGCCTGACGAAACAAGGAGGGGCGGTGCCATCGCGGCGCCGCCCCTTTTTCGTGGGGCCTACCCCTTGGCGCGCAGCCCGCTCACCGTTGCACCGCTCGCGGCAAGCTGTTCGACGTCGATCCGGACGTGGATCAACCGCAATCCCGAGCGTCCCTCGGCGGCAACCAGAGCATCCTTGAACTCTTGCGTGGTGTCCGCCGTGGCGGACCATGCCCCGAAGCTCGCGCCGAATGCCGCGAAATCGGGGTTCTCCAGCCTTGTGGCGGACACGCGCTCGGGAAATTCGCGCTCCTGGTGCATGCGGATCGTGCCATAGCCGCTATTGTCGATCACGATCACCATCAGGTCGCATCCGGCCTGCGCTGCGCTTGCCAGCTCCTGCCCGTTCATCAGGAAGTCGCCATCGCCAGCAATGGCCACCACCATCCGTTCGGGGAACCGCTTCGCCGCAGCGACCGCCGCGGGCACGCCGTAGCCCATCGCACCGCAGGTGGGCGCGAGCTGGCTGGGATGGCCAGCATAGCGCCAGTAGCGGTGCCACCAGCCCGCATAATTGCCCGCGCCGTTACAGATGATTGTATCGGCGGGCAGCGTATCGCGCATGAACTGGACGCACTGGGCCAGGTTCAACGGATAGGTGTCGTCCGGCTGGGCGGTGGCCCATTCCTCCCACTCGGCATGGGCCTGCGCACCCGCATCGAACGAAATCGGGTCTTCGCCCGCCCACAGAGCCGCGCTTTCCGCGAACTCGTCCATGCTGGCGCAGATCGCGAGGTCTGCCGGGTAGACGCTGCCCGGCTCCTCGGGGTCGGGATGGATGTGGATCAGCGTACGATCCTTGTCGACCAGCGGAGGCACCGAATAACCGTCGGTCGTCGCCTCGCCGAGCCGCGCGCCCACCACCAGCAGCAGGTCGGCGGCTTTGGCCCGCTCGACAAGCTTGGGGTTGGGACCGTAACCGAGGTTGCCCGCATAGACCGGCGATGAGGGAGAGATGGCGTCCTGCCGGCGGAACGCCGTCGCCACCGGCAGGCCGAGCCTTTCGGCGAACAGCTGGAAGTACTCGCGCGCCTTGGCGTTCCACCCGGCACCGCCGATGATGGCAAGCGGGGCGGCGGCATCGCCGATCAGCGCCATCATCGCCTGCATCGCGTCGGGGCAGGGCGCCTGCGCGGGGCGCACCACCTCTGCGCGCGCCTCCGCAGTGGTGGCGTCGTAGAGCATGTCTTCCGGGAGGGCGAGCACCACGGGGCCGGGCCTACCCGAAATGGCGGTCGCGTAAGCGCGGGCAATGTACTCTGGGATGCGGTCCGCTCTGTCGATCCGGGCCGCCCACTTGGAAATCGGCCCGAAGAAGGCGGGAAAATCGATCTCCTGAAAGCCCTCGCGATCGCGCATTTCCCGCGATACATCGCCGATGAACAGGATCATCGGCTGGCTATCCTGCATGGCGACATGCACGCCGATGCTGGCATTGGTCGCGCCGGGACCGCGAGTGACGAATGCGATACCCGGCTTGCCTGTCATCGCCCCGTCGGCACAGGCCATGAAGGCCACTCCGCCTTCCTGCCGACAGGTCACGACATCGACCTGGGGGGTATCCACCAGCGCATCGAGCACGGGGAGAAAGCTTTCTCCCGGAACGGTGAAAATCCGATCGCAGCCCTGCTTGGCCAGGCAATCGACGAGGAGGCGCGCGGCCTCGGGGGTGGTGCTGTCTGCCATCACTCCGCCCGTAATGCGCAGGAGGCCGCTCGGCAATCGGGTGCCCGCATTAAGCCTTCCTGGACGGGCCTGTCCCACCGGCGGACGCATACGAGGGGACGCTCGCCAATGCTTACCAAAAGGTTAAGCCCCGTGTCCCATGAGACGATCGCTTGTCCTTACCGACGAATCCGCCCGCCACCCTTTCCGCGCATCATTGATGGTGCGTCCCGATTTGCAGCGCGCCCGGATGGTGAGGAACACGCGCTGGTCCTTCGCCAAGAACGACTGGCTGGGTTTCCTGGGAGCCTACGTGGCTTGCCTGGTTGGGGCGCTGGTCTTCATCTTCTGAGCGGTCCGCCTAATCGAAATGCGCGCTCGGCAGGTGTTCTTCCGCATGCAGTTTGCGCGCCGCCCAACTGGTCAGCAGGCATAGCGCGACGCTGGCTAGCACCTGTTCCGCAATCGCAAGACCGATATAGGTCATCGCCATTGCCAGTACTGCACCGCCAACCATGAAGGTGGAACTGATCATGTTGGTGGCCGCGATGGTGCGCGATGCCTTGTCGCCCGAAACGCGTGTGGTGAGAAAGGCGTAAAGGGGCACCACGAAAATCCCGCCCGCAATCGATATGAACAGCAACACCGCAAGCAGGACCCAGGCCAGCGGATACGCGAGGAATTGCGGGACGGTGAGGAAAGAGCCCTCCAGATCGGCAGGCCACTGGCGCACGAAAAGATAGAACAGCACGATGAAGAAACCCATTCCGACGACACTGGCCGGGGCGTAGCGCGCCGAAACCTCTCCCTTGAGCAGCTGGTTGATGATGACCGACCCGATGGCAATGCCGATGGAGAACATCACGATGAACAGCGTGGCCACTTCCTTGCTGGCATGAATGACGTTCTTGGCCAGCGGCGGAAACTGGATGAACAGGATCGCGCCCACCATCCAGAAAACGCTGATCGAAATGATGGCGAGATAGATGACGCGGTCCTTCTTCGCCGATCGCACCAACGCAAGCGAAGAGCGGGCGATGTTCCAGTCGATGGGCTCGACCTCGCCCAGGGCCGGGGCCGCAGGGATGTTTCGACTGCTTGCGTAACCGACCAGTGCCGTCGCCAGAATCAGCACGATCGCCGCTTCGACCGGGATCCAGCCGGCGATGATCGTCCCCAGCAGGATTGCGAGATAGGTACCCGCTTCCACCAGCCCCGTGCCGGCCAGCACTTCCCCCTTTCGAAGATGCTGCGGCAGGATCGCGTATTTGATGGGGCCCAGAAAGGTCGACTGCACCCCGGCGAGAAACAGCGCCAACAGCATGAGCGGAATGGCAAGCGTGTTTACCAGCAACCCCTTCCACGCGAGGAACAGGCCGATCGTACCAAGGCTCATCAGGCCGATTTCGCACAGCTTGACGGTGCGGATGATCTTCGCCTTGTCGCGCATGTCCGCCAATTGTCCGGCGATGGCGGAGAGGAGAATGAAGGGCGCTATGAAGAGGGCCGACGCGACCGCGCTGAAGGCCGTTTCCGCGTCAGGATCGCTGTAGATCGCGTAAACCACGAAAAGCACCATCGCGGTCTTGTAGAGATTGTCGTTGAAGGCGTTGAGAAGCTGGGTGCAAAACAGCGGCAGGAATCGCCGCCGTCGCAGCAGTCTCAACGTGGTCATACAATCACTCCGGTGCACGCAGGTGCGCGCGAATTTTCATCCCGTTAAAGCAGCCTGCCTTTCCACGCAAAGGGCGAGGTGGCTCTTTTTATCGGACCCCAGGTCGGTTAAGCGCATTCAGTATCCAATGCTTACGCTTCCCAACCTCCTCACGCTCTCGCGAATCTTTGCCGTGCCACTGCTGGTGCTGTTCCTGTGGTGGCCCGAATGGCAGCTGGGTTACGCGCTGGGGCTGGCATTATACTGCGCGGCCGCGATCACCGATTATTTCGACGGCATGCTGGCGCGTTCGAAGGGCACGGTTTCGAAACTCGGCCAGTTTCTCGACCCCATCGCGGACAAGATCATGGTGGCCGCCGTCATCCTGATCCTGACCGCCAAGGGCGGGCTTACCGGCCCGATCGTAGGCGATGCCCATGTGATTGCGGGCCTCATCATCCTTATGCGCGAGATTATCGTGTCGGGGCTGCGCGAATTCCTGGGCGGTATCCAGATATCGGTCCCCGTCAGTCGCCTCGCCAAATGGAAGACGACCCTGCAGATGATCGCGCTGGGCGTGCTGATTCTCTCCGGTGCCCTGCCGGAAATCGAACCGATCCGCTGGATCGGCCTCGTTTCGCTATGGCTCGCGGCGATCCTTACCTGCATCACCGGCTACGGTTACCTGCGGGTGGGCCTGAAGCACATGGATACCTGATCCGCAGGGCCACGGGCCCCCGAATCCGTGGCGATTTCGCTGATCGGATCTTGTGCGACTATTTATGTCGCTGATTTCCCAACAGATGAAATATTCCGGCGCTCTTTAGCTCGGAATAAAGATTCGCCTGCTTAAAGGACGTCATGGCGACGATAGCGGCAGACGGATCGGGTGAATACGGCCAGGGTATCCTGCACCGAATAGGTATTCGGGGCGCAGGCCTGCGGTCACCGATCGAAGAGGATAATACCGCATCGACGGTATCCAGCCGTTCGCTGACGCGCGCCCGTCGCCGCCAGCTCAAACAGATCCGCGCTTTCATGCAGTCCCATGATCTCGACGTCACGCCGCTGACCTTGCGGATAGCTTATGAGGCGTGCTCCGGCACCAATCCCGGCCTTGTCCGCAGTATCGACGATCGGCGTGCGCGCGGATTGCCGATCACCCTCGAATGGCTGGAAGCGGCGACCGGAGGCGATGCCAGCGATGGGGGGCAGGCGGTCAGCAAACTTGCCGACAGGCTGGAACACGGCATCGACGAACTGTCCCGCGCGACGAGCACGGTGCGGCGGGTCACTTCGCAATATGGCGACGAGCTGGAGCGGCAGGTCGACGATCTTGCGGGGACGCAGGGCACGGAGGAGGTTATCGCGGGCCTTGCGGATTTCGCCAAGGCAATGCTGGCCCGCTCGCGCCAGACCGAAGAGGAACTGCGCGCCAGCGAGCGCGAAACCGCACTTCTGCGTGAAAATCTGGATCGGGCACGCCGCGATGCGGAGGTGGACTACCTGACCGGGCTGCCCAATCGCCGCGCGTTCGAGAAGGTCCTGCAGGAAAGTTACGAGAAAGCGCTTGCCGAAGGGCAGCCGCTAAGCGTGGCATTCTGCGACCTCGACCATTTCAAGGCCATCAACGATACGCACGGCCACGAGGCCGGCGATCGCATTCTGAAGGTCGTTGCCGAAACGCTCACCTCTGCCTGCCGTGGCGATTGCTTCATCGCGCGCCATGGGGGCGAGGAGTTCGTCATGCTGTGTCGCGGAGTCACTCCGGCCGAGGCCTTTGCGCGGATCGAGGCTGCACGCGAAGAGCTCGCGCAGCGCCGGATGATCAACCGGCGGACCGACAAGCCTTTCGGGATCGTGACATTCTCCGCTGGCATCGCTGATGTCGCACGCTACACCGACCCGCGCGAGGCGCTGGCCGCTGCCGACGAGGCGCTCTATCAGGCGAAGGAGGGCGGCCGTAACCAGATCCGGCTGGCGGGCGATCCCGGGGGCTCTCAGCAGGCTTCGTAAGCGCTGCTCGCCTCAGAGCACAGCGTTGAGCGCCGCCCGGAAATCCTGCCGGGTGCGCTTCAGCACGCGCGCATTGCGTCGTGTCGATCCGCCGACCGCCTCGCGCGCCTCGACCGTGAGGCCCAGATCCGCGATCAGTGCGTGAATCTCGTCACGGCTGGACGCCTGCGGCCGGATCATGTCCGGGATCAGATCGAGATCGAGATGGGTGAGGCCGAACTGGAAAAGCTCGCGGAAGGCGACACGCTCGCTCAATCCCTGCGCAATCCGGAAATCGTGACTGATCGAGAGACGCTCCAGCGCATCATCGATCCTGCCTATATGCCGTTTTTCCGCCGCCCGAACGCGGTTCTTCACCACGATCCACTCGATCAGCCCCATCTTGCGGGCAAGCTTTTCCTCGCGCAGTTCCGAAACCGTCTGGCCGAAACAGCCCGCCCTTTCTGGCACGCCGTTGACGGGGTTTAGCCGCCCCAGCAGTTCGAGATCGAGAAACGATGCATTGATCGGGGTGATCAGCGTGTCTGCAAGCGCGACGACCCGCCTGAAGATCGGCGAATCCGCGCCTGCAGCGTCGAAGATCACGAAATCCGCGTCGGGCCCCAACCTGTTGATCGTCTGGTAGAGGGCCGCCATGCTCGGGTAATCCAGCACCGAATAATGGGGCGAAGGTAGTGCAATGCCCAGATTGCATGCCGTCCCCTGGCGATAGCTCAACCCGCGTTCAAGCGTGCGCTGACGTCGATCCAGATCGATTGCCACGACCTTCTGGCCGGCATGGGCCAGCGCGACGGCGATATGAAACGCAAGGGTCGATTTGCCCACGCCGCCTTTTTCATTGGCGAATGTGATGACGTGGGGAGCCAGTCTGGGGCGGGGGGCAATATCGCCCAAGACCTTGCCCGGTGCTTCCCCATCGAACCGGGAACGATCGGACGTTATGGCATCCGCGTCGCTATCGGTGCGCTTCCACATTGCCGTCATGCCTTACATTCACCCCAGTGATTGCAACTATTTAAAAGTATTATATTCGAAGCGTGGCGTGATTGCCCTTGGTGTTAAGTTGCGAAACGGCCCCATCCTTCGATGGAGCGATCATGTGCCATAAATCGACGGCGTCTGTCTCTAATTTTTCGAATTTTTTGTTTCAGGCGTCGCGGCGTATCTGCGCCTGACCGGCACGCAATTCGTCAGCGAGCAGAAGGAAGTCTGCTTCGCGAGGGGAATTTTTGCGCCATATCAGTGCGATATCCCGGGTCGCCGCCGGCGCGTCGAGCGGGCGCGCGATAACTCTCGTCCCTTTCAGAATACCGGCCTCCAGCGCCATTTCGGGCAGCATGGTAACGCCCAGCCCGTTATCGACCATCTGCACCAGTGTGTGCAGACTGGTGCCGATCATGCTGGTGGCGGCGCGCAGTTCGGGCCGGTTGCAGGCGGCCAGAGCGTGCTCTTTCAGGCAGTGCCCGTCCTCCAGCAGCAACAACCGGCCGTCCTCGATCGTCTCCGGCCGGATTTCCTCGGGCAGATCGCGCGGTTCGTCGCCGGGATAGGCGACGAAGAAGCGGTCCTTCCCGATCAGGGCCTGTTCGACTTCGCCGGTGGCGAAGGGCAGGGCAAGCAGCACGCAGTCCACCCGCCCGTGGTGCAGCGATTCGACCGCATCGCTGCTGGTTTCCTCGCGCAGGAAAAGTTCGAGGTCGGGCCGATCCTTGCGCAAACGTGGTAGCAGGCGGGGCAGGAGAAAGGGTGCGATCGTCGGGATCACGCTCATGCGCAAAGTACCCGTCAGCGGCTGCCCGGCCGCACGGACGAGATCGGACAGGTCTTCGGCCTGCCGAAGAAGCGCATGCGCCTTTTCGACTACCTGGTGGCCCAGCGGCGTGAAGCGGACCACCCGGCGGCTGCGCTCCACCAGCGTCACGTCGAGCAGGGTCTCCAGCTCGCGAATACCTGCCGAAAGCGTCGATTGCGACACGAAGCTGGCGTTCGCCGCCCGGCCGAAATGACCATGTTCGTGCAACGCGACGAGATATTGCAGCTGGCGGATGGTGGGCAGGTAAGTGGACATGCCTGGTGCCTAGCCTTCCACCTCGTCGTCGATATGGGTCATCTTCAGTTTGCCCTGCTCGACCGCGAAGGCGAGTTTGCCTTCGACCAGATCGAGGGCATCGCTGCCGAACACCTCGCGCCGCCAGCCCTGCAGGATCGGCAGGTCACGCACGCCTGCGGCCAGCTGTTCAAGCTCGTCCGAGCGGGTCAGCAGGCGCGGGGCGACGTCGATTTCGCGTGCGCGGATCTTCAGCAGCAGCTTGAGAAGATCGGCAACCAGCGCGCCTTCCTTGCCCAGCGGGGCACCGCGGCTGGTGCGTTGAGGCATTTCCGATGCGGGGAGCGGCTCCGCCTCTTCCAGAACTTCCATCAGCCGGTTGCCGATCTCGTTGTCCTTCCAGGCATTGGAAAGCCCGCGCACCTTGGCGAGGTCGGCCTGCTTCTTGGGCGGGTGGGAGGCGATGTCGGCCAGCGTCTCGTCGCGCATGATCCGCCCGCGCGGGATATTCTTGTGCTGCGCTTCGCCCTCGCGCCATGCGGCAAGGGCCTTCAGTCGCCCGAGCACCTGCGGATTTCGGCCCTGTGCCCGAATGCGTTTCCATGATTTGGCAGGATCGATGGCGTAATTCTCGGGATCGGCGAGCTTGTCCATCTCCGCGTTCAGCCAGGCGCCGCGTTCGGTCTTCATCAGCTTCTTGAGGATCTTCGGGAAGATCTTCGCCAGATAGGTCACATCGCCGATGGCATACTCCAGTTGCCGGTCGGTCAGCGGGCGGCGGCTCCAGTCCGTGAAGCGCGCACCCTTGTCGATCGTCTTGTCGAGCCAGCTTTCGACCAGATTGGCGTAGCCGATCTGTTCGGACTGGCTGATCGCCATCATCGCGATCTGCGTATCGAAGATGGGGTGGGGGGTCTTGCCCGTGAGGTTGAAGAAAATCTCCACGTCCTGGCTGCCCGCGTGGAAGACCTTCAGCACGTCCTCGTTTTCGCACAGCAGATCGAGGAGCGGCTTCAGGTCGATCCCGTCAGCCAGCGGATCGATCGCCGCAGCCTCGTTCTCATCACCGATCTGGACGAGACAGAGCTCCGGCCAGTAGGTGTTTTCGCGCATGAACTCGGTATCGACGCACACGAAGTCGCCCTTGCCCAGCCTTTCGCAAAGGTCGGCCAGTGCGTCGGTGGTCGTGATAAGGTCGTGGATTTTCATATTTGATCTTTCTTTGCCGGGCGGAGTGCCGCCCTCGGGCCATCGCGGCCCCTCCAATCGAGCGCGCCCGGCTTGACAAAACCGGGCCATTCGCGTGTTAGCGCGCGCAAGCTTTCAGGGCTTTCGCCGTTCAGCTTCGGCACGCCCCTAGCGCCTAATCCCCGAACCGGAAAGTTCCACAATGCACGCCTACCGCACCCATACTTGCGCACAGCTTCGCGAAAGCGATGTCGGCGAGACCGTTCGCCTGTCCGGCTGGGTCCACCGCAAGCGCGACCATGGCGGTGTCCTGTTCATCGACCTGCGCGACCATTACGGCATCACGCAGATCGTGGCGGACGAGGACAGCGAGGCGCTCGCCCTGCTGGATTCGCTGAAGTCCGAGAGCGTCATCACCATCGACGGCGTGGTGAAGGCACGTTCGCAGGAAACGCGCAACGCCAACCTGCCGACCGGCGATATCGAGGTCTTTGCCAAGTCCGCCACAGTTCAGTCGACGGCCGAGGAACTGCCTCTGCCCGTCGCGGGCGAGCAGGAATACCCAGAGGATATCCGCCTCAAGTACCGCTTCGTCGACCTTAGGCGCGAGCGGGTTCACAAGAACATCATGCTGCGCAACCGGGTCATCACGAGCCTGCGCCGCCGGATGATCGACCAGGGCTTCTCCGAATTCCAGACGCCGATCCTCGGTGCGTCGTCGCCCGAAGGCGCGCGCGATTACCTGGTACCCAGCCGCCTGCACCCGGGCCGTTTCTATGCGCTCCCGCAGGCGCCGCAGATGTTCAAGCAGCTGCTGATGGTTGCCGGGTTCGACCGCTATTTCCAGATCGCGCCGTGCTTCCGCGACGAAGACCTGCGCGCCGACCGTAGCCCCGAATTCTACCAGCTCGACTTCGAGATGAGCTTCGTGACGCAGGAAGACGTCTTCCAGGCGATCGAGCCCGTGCTCGCAGGCGTGTTCGAGGAATTCTCGGGCGGCAAGAGCGTGACGCCTGCGGGCGAATTCCCGCGCATTCCCTATGCCGAAGCGATGCTGAAATACGGCAGCGACAAGCCCGACCTGCGCAATCCGATCATCATTACCGATGTCACCCATCACTTCGAGAAATCGGGCTTCGGCATCTTCGAGAAGATCGTCGGCGGTGGCGGCATCGTGCGGGCCATCCCCGCGCCCGGCACCAACGAGAAGAGCCGCAAGTTCTTCGACGAGATGAACGACTGGGCGCGGCGCGAGGGCTATTCGGGCCTCGGCTACGTCACCCGCAAGGGCGGCGAGTTCGGCGGGCCGATTGCCAAGAACCATGGGCCCGAAGAAATGGCCAAGCTCTATGACGAGCTGGGCCTGGGCGAAAATGACGGCCTGTTCTTCGCGGCTGGCAAGCCCAAGGAAGCCGAGAAGCTGGCGGGTGCCGCACGCACGCGCGTGGGCGAGCAGCTCGAACTGATCGAACAGGGCTGTTTCAAGTTCTGCTGGATCGTCGATTTCCCGATGTTCGAATACGACGAGGAACTGAAGCGCCTCGATTTCAGCCACAACCCGTTCTCGATGCCGCAGGGCGAGATGGACGCGCTGGAGATCAGCGATCCGCTCGAAATCAAGGCGTGGCAGTACGACATCGTTTGCAACGGCTACGAGCTTTCGTCCGGCGCGATCCGGAACCACCGGCCGGATATCATGTACAAGGCGTTCGAGATCGCCGGCTATACCCGCGAGGATGTCGACGCGAACTTCAGCGGCATGATCGAGGCGTTCAAGCTGGGCGCGCCGCCGCATGGCGGTTCGGCCCCGGGGATCGACCGGATCGTAATGCTGCTGGCAGACGAGCCCAACATCCGCGAAGTGATCGCCTTCCCGATGAACCAGCGCGCGCAGGACCTGATGATGGGCGCGCCTTCTGTCGTATCGCCGAAGCAGTTGCGCGAACTGAGCATCCGCACGGTGGAAGAGCCCAAGCCCGACGCCCCCGAGGCGACCCGGGTTGATCGCGCAGGGGACGCTTGAGCGCCCAAGACTGCTGAACGGTCGCTCTGGCGACCGCTCATCCTCGCGACAGGTTTACCGTGCATGATCTCTGTGAAAACAGGGAGCGACGACGATGCTGAAGTATATCGTGACGGCTGCGATGCTTTTGATTGGCACGAATGCGCTGGCCGAGACGCTGCGTATAGAGACGATCTATCCGGCCGGAAGCGACGAGGCCGCTGCAATGCGGACTATCGCGATCGATCGCTTTACCGGGCGTGAGGGGCGGGACTTCGCCAATCGCATCGAGGATCGGCTGGCCGATGCCGCGATCGACGGAGAGCCCCTGTTCACGCTGATCCACCGCTCGCAGGCAGAAAATGCCGATGCCATCCTCAATGGCGAGGCGTGGGTGCGCGTAACCGAATCCGAGTTTTCCGAGCGGCGCAGGGTGTGCGTGGAAGAAGACAAGGATGGGAAGTGCATCCGGCGCGAAAAGGTGGACCTCGCGTGTCTGCGGCTCGCCATCGACGTTGGTCCGCGCGCCACGCTGCGCTCGGCCGATGGCACCATCCTGTGGTCGAGCCAGCTCTCGCGCAACGAAGTGCTGAGCTATTGCCCCGATCACGACGACGAGCCCCTTGTCGCGCCGGTCGTCGACGGCGCACTGGCCTCCGCCGCCGACGATGTGCGCCGCGCGCTCGCGCCGGTCCAGATTATCGAGGACATTCGGATCATGGAACGCCGCAAGGGCATGGCGCGCGATGTGTCCCGGGCCTTCCGCGATGCGGTGCGAATGACCAAGCAGGACGAGCGTGCGGCGTGCGATGCCTTTGCTGCGCTGGAACCTGCCCTGGGAAGCCATCCCTCCCTGCTGTTCAATCTGGGGCTGTGTGCCGAGCAGATCGGCGATTTCGCGACGGCCGAAACCTACTATCGGCAAGCGCTGGTGGACAAGACCTCCGACGATGAGGCTCAGACCGGGCTCCACCGCGTCGACCAGAGCCTTGTGGCCGAACGCCAGCTGGAACGGCGCGAGAGCTATTAGGCGACCCTCAGCTGGTGCAGCGGGCCAGGGCAAGGCGGCTCGGCCCGGTCCAGATGCTCGACAGGCTTTGTGAAACTGCGCGCTCTACCCCCCTTGCGCGGGATCAACCGCTTGGATAGGGCGTTGAGCGATTAGCAACAGCAAGATGTCGAGAGGGCATAGGGAATGAGCGATACTGCCGACCGCGTACAGAAGATTGTCGTCGAACACCTGGGCGTGGAAGCCGACAAGGTAACGCAGGACGCCAGCTTCATCGACGATCTGGGCGCGGACAGCCTCGACATCGTCGAGCTGGTGATGGCCTTCGAAGAAGAATTTGGCGTGGAGATCCCCGACGATGCGGCTGAGAAGATCAGCACCGTCGGCGATGCCACCAAGTATATCGAAGAGCACAAGGGCTAAGCCCGATCTGCTCTGGCGGCGACGCTATGTCGCCCGATCTTACAGGCCCGACCCGGACAGCGGGCCGGGCCTGATTTCGTTTATGGAGAAGTGAATGCGCCGCGTTGTCGTAACCGGACTTGGCCTCGTCACCCCGCTGGGCGGCGATGTCGAAACCTCGTGGAAGAACCTTATCGCGGGCAAGAGCGGCGCGGGGCCGATCACCCGCTTCGACGCGTCGAACCAGAAGGCGACCATTGCCTGCGAGGTGAAGGGCAAGGATCACGAGTGGGGCTTCGATCCCGACAAGCGCGTGGATCCGAAGATTCAGCGCCAGGTCGACCCTTTCATCGTCTACGGACTCGACGCGGCAGGGCAGGCGATGGAAGACGCTGGCCTTACCGAGATGGACCAGGCCCTGAAGGAGCGCACCGGTGTTTCGATTGGTGCGGGTATCGGCGGCCTTCCGGGGATCGAGTACGAATCGGTCAACCTGCATGAGCGAGGCCCGGGCCGGGTTTCCCCGCACTTCGTCCATGGACGCATCATCAACCTAATTAGTGGTCAGGTCTCGATCCGCTACGGCCTGATGGGGCCCAACCACGCCGTGGTCACCGCGTGCTCGACCGGCGCGCATTCGATCGGTGATGCGGCGCGCATGATCCGCGACGACGATGCCGATATCATGCTGGCGGGTGGTTCGGAATCGACCATCAATCCGCTCGGCATTGCAGGCTTCGCGCAGGCCCGCGCGCTCAACACCGGCTACAACGACCGGCCCGAACAGGCGAGCCGCCCCTATGACCGCAATCGCGAAGGCTTCGTGCTGGGCGAGGGCGCGGGCGTCGTCGTGCTGGAGGAATACGAGCACGCCAAGGCGCGCGGCGCGAAGATCTACGCCGAAGTGGTCGGCTACGGCCTGTCTGGCGATGCCTACCACGTCACCGCGCCGCATCCCGAAGGCAAGGGTGCCGAACTCTCCATGCGAATGGCGCTGCGCAAGGCCGGGCTCGAGCCGAGCGATGTCGACTACATCAACGCGCACGGCACCTCGACGATGGCCGACACGATCGAACTCGCGGCGGCCAAGCGGGTGTTCGGGAATGATCTGGGCGGCGCTTCGATGAGCAGCACCAAGTCCGCGATCGGGCATCTTCTCGGCGGCGCGGGCGCGGTGGAGAGCATCTTCTGCATCCTCGCCATCCGCGACCAGATCGTGCCGCCCACGCTCAACCTCGACGATCCCGACGAGGGCACCGAAGGCGTCGACCTCGTGCCGCACACCGCGAAAAAGCGCGAGGTCGAAGCAGTCCTCAACAACAGCTTCGGCTTCGGCGGCACCAATGCCAGCCTCGTGATGAAGAAAGTGGACTGATGATCCGCGCACTCCTCGCGCTGGTGCTCGTCGCAATCGCGCTGGCGGGCGGCTGGTTCGCGTGGGGCTGGTACGGCCCGGGCCCGGCGGAGGATGATACTTCCTTCATCGTCCGGTCGGGATCGACACTGACATCGGTTGCGCAGCAGCTGGAGGAAGAAGGCCTGATCGCCCGGCAGGATGCCTTTCTGCTGCGAGCCAAGGTGCTGGGCAGCGGCGATCCGATCAAGGCGGGGGAGTTCCTGCTGCCCGGCGGAACCAGTCCTGCGGGTATTCTGGACACGCTGCAGCATGGCGAGGTGATCCGCCGGTTCGTCACGATACCCGAAGGCACGCCCTCCATTCTGGTCTTCGAGACGCTGATGGCCGAAGACCTGCTGACCGGCGAAATTCCGGTGCCCAGGGAAGGCAGCGTGCTGCCCGACACCTATGATTTCGAGCGTGGGGAGGATCGTGCGGCAGTGCTCGCGCGGATGCAGGCCGCGATGCGCAATTATCTCGCGGAGGCATGGCCAAAGCGAGCGCAGGATATCGCGGTCGACAACATTCAGGACGCGGTTACGCTTGCCTCCATCGTCGAGAAGGAAACGGGTATCGCGGAAGAACGCCGCATGGTGGCAGGGCTCTATTCGAACCGTGTGAAGGAAGGCATGCTGCTGCAGGCCGACCCGACGATCATTTATCCGATCACCAAGGGCAAGCCGCTCGGGCGCCGCATCCGCCAGTCCGAAATTGCTGCGGTGAATGGCTACAATACGTACACGCGTGTGGGCCTGCCGACCGGACCGATCACCAATCCCGGGCGCGAAGCGATCGCGGCAGTGCTCAACCCGGCGGAAACCGATGCTCTGTTCATGGTTGCCGATGGATCGGGCGGGCACGTGTTCG
Source organism: Citromicrobium sp. UBA3494 (assembly GCA_002377695.1). Taxonomy (GTDB): domain Bacteria; phylum Pseudomonadota; class Alphaproteobacteria; order Sphingomonadales; family Sphingomonadaceae; genus Alteriqipengyuania. Next base: position 394,446 of record DFQH01000007.1, read on the forward strand.
CTGAAACGCTGGAAGAGCACAATGCGAACGTGGCCGAATGGTACAAGCTGAGGCGCGAGCGCGGCGAGATGTAGGTTTCGGCATGTCTGGCGACGCTCCACTTATCGTGACCGCGCAATTGCCCGAAGGCTTACAGGGCTGGGCCACCGGCCTGCGCAACGCGCACTTCCCGCCGGAGCGCAATCACCTCGCCGCCCATGTCACCCTGTTCCATGCCTTGCCGGGTTTCTGCGAGGCGGAGGTGATCCAGCACGTCCGCCAGTTGGCAAAGGAATTCGCCCCGGTCGATGCGCGCATTATCGGTGTCATGTCGCTGGGCGGCGGCACGGCAATCCGCCTGGAGAGCGAGGGCATGCTTCGTCTGAGGGCAATGCTTGCAGAACATTTCCATGGCCTTCTCACGGAGCAGGATTCCGGCGGCAAGCGGCTGCATGTTACGGTGCAGAACAAGGTTTCCAGCAAGGCTGCAAAGGCGCTTCAGGCGGAGCTTGCGCCGGAGGTGGAAGAACGGGCTTTCCGTTTTCGCGGGCTTGGCATCCATCGTTACGAAGGCGGCCCGTGGACCATGATCGAGGACGTGAATTTCCGTGGTAAAGCGCGTGCATGAGAAGCGCGCAAGACACGCCTTGACCAGGCTGCGCCCCCACCGTAAGAGCGCCGCCTGCCGTAGAGCCGAGTGCTCCGGCGAAGCCCTGTGGGGCGGAGTAGCTCAGGTGGTTAGAGCAGCGGAATCATAATCCGCGTGTCGGGGGTTCGAGTCCCTCCTCCGCTACCAATCTCGAATCCGCATGGGTTCGCTTGCTTCCGCATGCATCCGTAAAACTCAATTAAAACAGAATGATGTGAGTGATTCGCGTCCGCCTGCGTGCGCATGCATTCGCTTGAAGCCGGATTTGGTGTGGGGGTATTTTGGGGGTATTTTCCGGGGGTAGCGAAAAGGAGCGATACCCCCAATGGCCTTGAGTGAGATTCAGATCAAAAAAGCGAAGGCGGCTGAGCGTCCATACAAGCTTGCGGATGGGGAGGGATTATTCCTCCTCGTGCAAAAGAACGGCTCGAAGCTCTGGCGGCTGAAATACCGGTACCACGGGAAAGAGAAGCTGCTTTCTTTCGGTGCCTACCCCGAAGTCGGAATAGCGGCCGCAAGAGAACTCAAGAGAGCTGCCAAGGGTGTGCTGGCCGAAGGCAGGGACCCGATGGTTCACAAACCGGGTCGGGACTTCGAAGAGGCTAAGACCTTCAGGGCGATTGCCACCATGTGGCATGAGAACAGAGCAAGTAGTCTCAATCCCGCCCATGCGAAGCGCGTGTGGTCGCGGATGGAGCAGGACGTGCTTCCTGTCTTAGGCGAGCTCATGATGCATGAGATAACTCCACCAGAAGTCCTGAAGGTCATTCGGAAGATCGAGGAGCGCGGCGCGCTCGACATCAGTCGACGGGCCAAGCAATGTATTGGTCAGGTATTCCAGTTCGCGATTGCCAGCGGACTTTGCGATTCCGATCCAACGGCGCATCTTCGGGGGGCTTTGAAGCCACGTCCTCGGGTCAAGCATATGGCGAAGCTGCCTCTGGCACAGCTACCCGAACTCATCATCAAGATGGAGCGATACCAGGAAGAGGGTGAGAGACGATCCGAAATTACGCGGGCGGCATTGACCTTTGCTCTTCTTACATGGGTCCGGACCAAGGAACTCCGGTTCGCCAAGAAGCACGAGTTTGAAGGTCTAGTCGGAGATTCACCAGTTTGGCGCATTGGCGCTGATCGGATGAAAATGGGCCGCGAGCATATCGTGCCTTTGTCGCGACAAGCCGCTTCTCTTGCTCAAGATATGATCAGCAAGTCCGAAGGCGAATACGTCTTTCCAGGCCAGAAGCCCAAGATGCCGCTTTCCGAGAATACGATGATCTATGGCCTCTATCGGCTCGGTTACCACGGGCGACAAACTGTTCACGGCTTCAGGGGTCTGGCGAGCACCTGGGCGAATGAGCAGCTGGTCGAGGTCGGCGAACCACCGATGTGGATCCGCAGATATCATGAAGACTGGGTCGAACTGCAATTGGCACACAGCGAAGAGAACGAAGTTCGCGGAGCATACAATGCTGCCGAATATCTCGCTCCTCGGCGTGCAATGCTGCAGGATTGGGCAGACTTCCTCGATTCCATCGGCGGCAAAGCGCGAAACATTGCAGTTTTGAGAGCCGCGTGACCTGCTCCTAGGCGGGCACCTGCCCCAGCCATTCGACGCGAAGGCGGTCGAACCCGACAACGATACCCTCTGCGGTAACCTCAAATCCAAAGTCTTCGTTTGAGGGTTCGTAGTCTTCGAGAACCCAATGATCTCCGGCAACGGTTACAATTACAGCTCCCCGAGGAAGGTGCTCGAGCCGTCCGCTGATCCTTTTCCGATTCGTAGTCATATCGAACTGTATGCCATCCATCGGTCGATAACGCTCTTCACATATCCAGGTGTTTCCCGATTTGTCGGTATCCCGCCGGCTCGCGACACAGCGCCGGGTCCAGCATTGTATGCGGCCAGCGCGAGATGGATCGCACCGAAGCGCTCTAGCATCTGCTTCAGATACCGCGCGCCGCCATCGATGTTCTCAGCCGGATCGTGGCGATTGCTGACACCAAGTTCTCTTGCCGTTCCCGGCATGAGTTGAGCGAGCCCAGCGGCGCCAGCCGGACTGATTGCCATCGGGTTGAACCGCGATTCCTGCCAAATCAGGGCCTGAAGCAGTCGAGGCGGCAATTGATATCGCGCTTCAGCTTGCCGGATGAGTGGCTCATACAAGGCTTCCTTGAAGCTTCTATCGATATAAGCTGTGCTGCCGTCTGGCTTGCCCAAGTAGATTGCAGTTGGGTTGAAAGCGCGCCCTTCGTCGGTTGTAACCTCAACTCTGCTGAGGTCATGGTCGAATACCTGAAACTCCTGCGCGCGCGCGGATCCCGAAATCGCAATCGCGAGCGCACCGCAACCGCAAGCCACTAGAGACATTCGCATTGAATTACCTTTCACCTTGCCTCGATCCGCAAGAGAACATAAATAGAACGCGTGGGTGTAGGAAAACGTTTTTTGCAAGTTTAGCCGAGAGAAGAGGGGGTCTTCTGGAGGGGGCAATTGTGAGGCTATGGAGCTGGTATGCCCGTTTCGAATTCAACCCTGTCACGTCATTCGCTCGAGGACACCGCCCGAAGGATCTGTGAAAGCCGAGGGGGCAAATGGTCAGGCACAAAGGGGATGGCCTGCTGCCCCGCACACGAAGACCGCACACCTTCGCTCGGCGTGACGCTCGGCCGAAAGGCTATTCTCTTCCATTGTTTTGCGGGCTGCGATCAGCAGAGCGTGCTTTCCGCTCTGGCCCGCGAAGGTTTCGAGGTGGCCAGGTTTTTCTCGGGTTCTTCGGCCGAGGATCAGCTCGAGCCAACCAGGGTGCGCAAACCCTCGGCAGCAGCGTTGAGGATCTGGCACGAAGCGGAACCATTGGGTGGCAGTCCGGCGAAGGCCTACCTTGAGAGCCGCGGCATCCTGGCCGCATCTTCAGCTCTTCGCTTTCATCCGCAAACGCCGCTCGGGCCGAAAGGACGAACCCGATTTCTTCCCGCTATGATTGCGGCGGTCAGCCTCGACGAGGGGCCGATCGCGATCCACCGCACGTTTTTGTCCACCGAGGCTTCAACCAAGGCCACCTTCGACAAGCCAAAGCGCGCGCTTGGCTCGCTCGGTGAAGCTGCTGTCCGTCTTTTTGCTCCGGTTTCCGGGAAGCTCGGCCTTGCCGAGGGGATCGAGAGCGCGTTGTCAGCCTATGCGCTCACCGGCATTCCCGTTTGGGCGACCCTTGGGAATGAGCGTTTCGGTCTCGTAAGCATTCCCGAGAGTGTGACCGAGCTTCATCTGTTCGTCGATCATGATGCTGGCGGCGAGCTGGCCGCCTCGCGTGGCCTCGGAGCCTACGCGCAGGAAGGGCGGACGATCCAAGTCCGCAAGCCACATCCAAGCGATACCGACTGGAACGATGAACTCATAGCATGGCTGCGCCGCAAAGCGGCGCGTTAGAGGAGAGAGGGCTTCTCGATTTCCTGATCCGGCAGAGGGCGTGTCCCGATGCCCTCATCAGGAGGACGAATTGCCATGTTCCAGTCAGACTTTTTCCCAGACCGTCAAACATCAAGCACGGTTCCGCTCGCTTTCGCAATCGGTGAACAAATTGCCCGGCGACTTGCGGATGGATGCCACCTCACTCGACCTGACATTTCCGGCCTGTTCGCCAAAGACACCGGCGCCCTGGACTGGGGAAGCGCCTGGACCATCGATGACTACAACAACGCGACCGAGATCGGCGCAATGCTGTGGCTACGGGAATCTTCACGCATCGATCTGGCGACAAGCGTGCATGAAGCAGAAGCGCGTTTCGACTGGCTCGAGGCTGCCTTGCCGCCGCGGCACGTGCGCAGCGAAGCACAGGTCGAGCTCCAACAGTTCTCGACCCCGCCGATGCTGGCCTGGCTGATGGCGAAGGCCGCAGCCGTCTCTGCGCAAGACACGCTCCTCGAACCGTCCGCAGGCAATGGCGCTCTTTCTCTCTGGGGCAGCGTCCAGAACGCCTCATTGGTCCTCAACGAGATCGATCCGGCAAGACGAGACGGCCTGGGCCACATCTTCCCTTCGACCACGATCACCGCGCATGACGGGGAACTGATCGCGGACCTGCTTCGCGGTCCTGCACCATCGGTCGTGCTGATGAACCCGCCGTTCGCCCGCAGCCAGGAGCGCGGCAAGGACGGCGATACAGCCCAGCGCCACCTGCGAAGCGCGATCCGGTCTGCCGCCGTTGGAGCGAGGATTGTCGCCATCATGCCCGAAGGCTTCGAGGCCTCCTCCTTCGCCGAGGCTCAGGAGGAAGCATCGCTGCTCCTCGATGTCCGGTTGCAGCAGATGTTTCGCCGGACCGGAACGGGCATCGCTGTTCGTCTGGTCGTGATCGACAAGGTGCCGACTGCGTCCGCGCCAGTTATCGCTGGAGATACATGCGACCTGATCGCGCTCGGCGAACTTGTTACCGAGCTTCCGCCACGTGCGCAAATTTCCGCCAGCCTCCATCGCCTCCCAGTCAGCAAGCCAGTGCGCCTCGTTGGCAAGACCTCAACGCATCGCGCGCCGGTGCGTCCTGTGGCGCCTTTCGCAGCGACACCAGCAGCCACAGCGAATGCGACCAATCTTGCCTATTCGGTCCTAGCCGAACCTGCGCCTGTACCCGAACAGACCGGCATCTACCTGCCCTACCGGCCGAGTCGTATCGCGTTCGAGGATGCGCCGGTCCATCCCACCCCGCTTGTGGAATCGGTCGCCATGGGTTCGGTCGCGGCGCCCCAGCCGGACGTTAGCCCGCGCCTTCCCGCAGGTTGGCAGGCCGACGGCCTTCTGTCCGAAGCGCAGTGCGAGACACTGGTCTACGCTGCGCAGGCATTCGCGCGCAACCTGCCGGGCCAGTTCAAAGTCAGTCAGGAAGCCACCGCGCTGGAATTGTCCGAGGACGGCCAAGCCTACCGTCAGGGCTTTTTCCTCGGCGACGGGACCGGTGCGGGCAAGGGGCGGCAGATCGCAGCGGTGATCATGGATCGCTGGCTTGCAGGCGAGCGGCGTCATATCTGGATCACCAAGAACGAGGCGCTGCTCGAAGACGCACGCCGCGACTGGGAAGCGCTCGGCGGGCTGCCGCTCGATCTCCAGCCACTCTCGCGCTGGAAACTTGGGTCTGGCGTGACGATGTCCGAAGGCATTCTCTTCGTCACCTATCCGACGCTGCGCTCGGGACGCGCCGAAGATACGCGCCTTGACCAGATCCTTGCCTGGGCGGGCGAGGATTACGATGGCGTGATCGCTTTCGACGAAGCC
>DFQH01000007.1:400671-400943 GCA_002377695.1 Citromicrobium sp. UBA3494
AATGCGCTCGGGGGCTCTTCAATCCGCGGCAAGGTCAAGGGCTCCGAACAAGGGATGGCGGGCCTCAGGCTGCAGAACCATCTCCCGCGCGCCCGCGTGCTCTACGCGTCTGCCACTGGCGCTTCGGATATCGCCAACCTCGGTTACACTTCCCGCCTCGGCCTTTGGGGACCCGAGACCGCTTTTCCGACCCACGAGGCATTCATGACCGAGATCCGCGCTGGCGGCGTCGCGGCGATGGAGCTCGTCGCCCGTGATCTCAAGGCCCAGGG
>DFQH01000007.1:400955-401443 GCA_002377695.1 Citromicrobium sp. UBA3494
CGTGATCGCTTTCGACGAAGCCCACGCCATGGCCAATGCGCTCGGGGGCTCTTCAGCCCGCGGCAAGGTCAAGGGCTCCGAACAAGGGATGGCGGGCCTCAGGCTGCAGAACCATCTCCCGCGCGCCCGCGTGCTCTACGCGTCTGCCACTGGCGCTTCGGATATCGCCAACCTCGGTTACACTTCCCGCCTTGGCCTGTGGGGACCCGAGACCGCTTTCCCGACCCACGAGGCGTTCATGACCGAAATCCGCGCTGGCGGCGTCGCGGCGATGGAGCTCGTCGCCCGTGATCTCAAGGCCCAGGGCCTCTATCTTGCCCGTGCGCTGTCCTTCGCCGGGGTCGAGTACGAGATCCTCGAACACAGCCTGACCGAAGCGCAGATAAAAATCTATGATGCCTATGCCGATGCCTGGGCGATCATTCACCGCAACCTCGAAGCAGCGCTCGAAGCAACCCGCGTGATCGACGAGGACAGCGGCGACACGC
>DFQH01000007.1:401804-402266 GCA_002377695.1 Citromicrobium sp. UBA3494
ACCAAGCAGCGCTTCTTTGCCCAGCTCTTGCTTTCGATGAAACTGCCGAGCCTGATCCCCGCGATGGAAGCGGCGCTTGGAGAGGACCATTCGGTTGTGGTGCAGCTGGTCTCGACCGCCGAGGGCATGCTCGACCGGCGCCTTGCCGACCTTACCGTGGAAGAACGCGAAGCTCTCGATATCGATCTGTCCCCGCGTGAATATGTCATCGACTACCTCGCCAAGAGCTTCCCGGTACGATTGATGCAGGTCTTCGCCGACGAGGATGGCAATCTTCGCTCCGAGGCAATGAGCGACGAGGAGGGCAATCCCGTTTTCTGCCCGCGCGCCATCGCCGCGCGCGATGCGCTGATCGAGCAGCTCTGCGCGCTGCCGCCCATCGCGACAGCGCTCGATGCGATCATCGAGCATTTCGGGACCGAGGCCGTCGCCGAGGTGACGGGCCGGACCCGCAGGCTTGTC
>DFQH01000005.1:0-95843 GCA_002377695.1 Citromicrobium sp. UBA3494
CATGGCGCACAAACCGATCAAGAAGGCCGTTTTCCCCGTCGCAGGACTCGGCACCCGCTTCCTTCCCGCAACCAAGGCCATTCCCAAGGAGATGCTGGCGATCGTCGACCGCCCGCTGATCCAGTATGCGGTGGACGAGGCGCGCGAAGCGGGGATCGAGCAGATGATCTTCGTCACCGGGCGCGGGAAGACCGCGATCGTCGAACATTTCGACATCGCCTTCGAACTCGAACAGACGATGGAGGAACGCGGCAAGGATCTGGCGATCCTCGATTCCACCCGTGCGACGCCGGGCGACATCATCACCGTGCGTCAGCAGGTCCCGCTGGGCCTCGGCCACGCGATCTGGTGCGCGCGAGCGATTGTCGGCGACGATCCCTTCGCGATCTTCCTGCCGGACGAACTGATGATCGGCCAGGAAGGCAGTTCGGGCTGCATGAAGCAGATGGTCGACGCTTACGAGAAGGTCGGCGGAAACCTCATCAGCGTGCTCGAAGTGCCGCAGGAAACGGTCTCAAGCTACGGCGTGATCGATCCGGGCAAGGAAGACGGCAAGCTGACCGAGGTGAACGGACTGGTCGAAAAGCCGCCGGTTGCCGAAGCGCCGTCGAACAAGATCATCTCGGGCCGCTATATCCTCCAGCCCGAGGTGATGCGCGTGCTGGAAACGCAGGGCAAGGGCGCGGGCGGCGAGATCCAGCTGACCGACGCGATGGCGCGGATGATCGGGCAGCAGCCCTTCCACGCGGTCACCTTCGACGGCGCCCGTTACGACTGCGGCAGCAAGGTCGGCTTCGTGGAGGCGACCCTGGCGCTGGCGTTGGAGCGCAAGGATATGGGCGACGAAGTGCGCGATGGTGAAAAAAATACTTGAGGCTGAGGCGAACGAGCACCCAATGGGGGTTTTGCTTCCAACGAACTAAGTGCGGAAATCGCAAACCTATGAGCGACGGGTACCTTTCGCGGGCGGCGGCGCCGTCAGCATAACCGCGGAGCCTCCCCGGGGGCAACTCTGGCTGAGTACTAGAACGCTTCACGCGCCACCGCAGCCACTAGTGCTCACTGCGTCATAGCCAAGGCGGAACGTCCTCGTAATCTGAGGTGGCATTACCCAAAGCTGCGGTTCGCAATGAAGTCACCCGCGCCGCGCTATTCGTTGTCACGATGGCTTGGGCGCGATCGGGGTCTAGCTGGCGGCAATCGACCAGCATTTGGACTGCTTGTCGCAGAGCCATTATCCGAGCTTTGCATCTCTTGTCGTGATCGTTGCACGGAGCGCAATTGATGAATCGTCGAGGCTATCTGATTGGTCAGCATTGTTTGATAGCGACCAACGAGGAGCTGATCTACAAGCCGTAAAGTTGGAGCTATGTACGGGCCTCTCGTTATGCCCTGTGATGCTTCAGAAAGCATCGAAGCTTCCGAATTCACGAGTTGGCGCTCTCGCCAAAAAAGAACGGCGATCCTCTCAACAAACAACGTTTCCATAGCAGTTTGAGGATCGAATTCAGCCACTAAGCCTGAACGCAAATTCTCAAATATAGCGGCGTCTTCACCCGACGCAGCCACGTTCTCGCTCAGCACGCCATGACGTGTCGCATTCCGACGGCTCACTGCTTTTCCTTCTGCTGATCTAGGGCCCGTGCTCCTTCGGGCGTTTCTGCGGTTCGCAGCGATCTGAGCGGGTGACGCCATACGCGGCTACTACGAAACCGGTTGCAATTTCACAATTAGCAAGCGCGACTGAACTTCCGCACAAACCCAATTCGCTGTGGGAAACCTATCGACTGCTTCAATGGATTTCCAAACGAACCCAATTTCTGAGGAAGTGCTCACCAAAGCCGCTGGGGGTATGCGCTCGTACGCGCCAAATAGCTCACCCCAGGGCGATATCGGGCGCGTCTTCCTGCTTCATGCCCACGACGTGGTAACCCGCATCGACATGATGGACCTCGCCCGTCACCCCGGCGGACAGGTCCGACAGGAAGTAGAGCCCCGATCCGCCGACATCGTCGATGGTCACGTTGCGGCGCATCGGCGAGTTCAGCTCGTTCCACTTCAGGATGTAGCGGAAATCGCCGATCCCGCTGGCGGCAAGCGTTTTGATCGGCCCCGCGCTGATCGCGTTCACGCGGATGTTGTCCGGCCCAAGGTCATTGGCGAGGTATTGCACGCTGGTTTCCAGCGCAGCCTTGGCAACGCCCATCACGTTGTAATGCGGGATGACCTTTTCCGCGCCGTAATATGTCAGCGTCAGGATCGAACCACCGCCGGAGCCATCCTCCGCCTTGGGCGGCATCATCGCCGCCGCGCGCTTGGCCACCGCGACCAGGCTGTAGGCGGAGATGTTCATGGTCATCAGGAAATTGTCGAGGCTGGTGTCGACATACTTCCCGCGCAGTTCGCTCTTGTCCGAAAAGCCGATCGCGTGGACCACGAAATCGAGCTGGTCCCAGTGGCCCTTGAGCGTCTCGAACGCGGCGTCGAGATTGTCCATGTCGCTGACATCGCAGGGGATCAGAATGTCCGAGCCCAGCTGTTCGGCCAGCGGCCGCACGCGCTTTTCCAGCGCCTCGCCCTGATAGGTGAAGGCGAGCTGGGCGCCGTGTTCGGCCAGCTTCTTCGAAATGCCCCAGGCCAGCGACTTGTCGTTCGCGAGCCCCATGATGAGGCCGCGTTTGCCATGCATGAGTGAGGTCACGGTTCCTTCCTTTCATATGCCAGCGCTTCGGGCGCGATCCGGGGTTCGCCGCCACTCATCCGCGAGAGGCGTTCTTCCTCGGGCGTCTCGGCGAGTGCGGCGTTGAGCTGGGCCCCGATAACGAGCCCCAGCCCGACGAGCCAGAAAAACAGCAGGGTGATGATGATCCCGGCCAGCGATCCGTAGGTGAGGTTGTAGGCGAAAAAGCTGCGCAGGACCGGCGGCAGCGCGACCGTCACGCCGACCCACCACAGCGTGGTCGCCACCGCGCCCGGCCACTTGGGGTAGCGCTTCTGGCGGTAGGGGCTGGGCGTGAGGATATAGAACAGGGCGTAGATCGATCCGAACAGCCCGAAACCAGGGACGAAGCGCGCCAGCGCCAGCTGCCCAAGCGCATCGCTCAGCAACGGGAAATAGGCCTCGATCACCTGCTGCGCGGCACCGATCATGACCTGCGCGATCAGGGAGAGCATCAGCAGAACCACCGCGCCGATTATCATCCCGGTGGAGGCGAGGCGGTACAGCCAGAAGGCCTGCGTGGCTTCGGTGCCGTAGGCGCGCCGCAGCAGATCGCGGATCGTCTCGATCAGGCTGCCCACGGTCCACAGGCCCACCGCACCGCCGACCCACAGCAGCCAGCCCTGGCGCGAATCGATCACGCTGCGGGCGACCGGTTCGATCACGTCGGCGACCACCGGCGGCATGGCCAGCAGGATCGCATTGATGCTGGCGGCGCGCTCCCCTTCTTCGCCGACGGCGGCGAAGATCGCGGCGCCGGTGATGAAGAAGGGAAAGATCGCCAGCATCGACATGTAGGCAAGGTTGCCCGCGTACAGAAAGCCGACGTTGAAGGTGCCGTTCACAACCCGCCGGACGACCTCGATGGATCGCCAGTGGGGCTGTTGCGGCACTGCGATGCCGCCACGCAGGGTCACCGCTTCGCGCCGTCTGTCCTCTGGCGTAAGAGACTGGACCTGCCGCGCGTCAGGGTCCGGCAGCGCCTGCTTCAGGCGGGGAATGAGCCGCCGCATACCGGGTTCAGGCGCCGATATCGGCGCGCGGGTCGCTCTCGTCCGTCCAGCCCTCGAGAGCAGCCTTCAGGGGGCCGACATCGTCCGGCAGCACGATCTGCACGGTGACCAGCTGATCCCCGCGCCCGCCGCTTTTCCTGGAAAAACCCTTTCCGGACAGGCGCATGGTTGTGCCGCCCGATGTGCCGGGCTTGATGGTGAGCATCACTGCCCCGTCGACCGTGGGCACCCGGACCTTGCCGCCACCCACCGCTTCGGAAAGCGTGATCGGCAGGTCCAGACGGACATTGTCGCCATCGCGCTCGAAATGGGGGTGGCGTTCGATTTCGACCGTCACCAGCGCGTCGCCCGCTCCGGCAGGGCCGGGCTCGCCTTTGCCGCGCAGCCGCATCTGCGTGCCGCTCTCGACACCGGCGGGCAGCTTGAGGTCGATCGTCTTGCCGTCCTGCAGGGTGATGCGCTGCGGCGCGAGTCGCGCTGCGTCCACGAAAGGCACGCGCAGGCGATAGGCAGTGTCGGCGCCCTTGCGCGGGGGCGGAGCGCTGCGCCCGAAGCCGCCGCGTCCGCCGGTCGGCCCTGCACGGCTTCCGCCGAACAGACCTTCGAACAGGTCGCCCAGATCGACTTCCTCGGCACCGCCGAAACCGCGGAAATCCTGCGAGGAATAGCTACCACCGGCGCCCGGCCGGCCGCCGAAGCCACCTGCCCCCGCGCCTGCCCCCGCGAAGGGGTTGGTCGGATTGCCTTCGAGATCGATCTCGCCCCGGTCGTAGCGTGCGCGCTGTTCCTTGTCGGACAGCAGATCGTAGGCCTTGGTAATGTCGGAAAAGCGCTCGGCCGCGTTCGGATTGTCCTTGTTGCGGTCCGGATGCAGTTCCTTGGCGAGCTTGCGATAGGCGCTCTTGACCTCCTGCTCGGACGCCGAGCGACCAATTCCGAGAATGTCGTAAGGGTCCGCCATGCCCCGTTAGCTAGATTTCGCATCGCCCCCGCGCAAGCCGCTTCGCAAAATGAAGGGCTTGCTGGTCACATCTTACGATGCGCACTATCCGGTTGCGCAAGGGGCGGGGAAAGAACGCCGTGGCGCGATTGCGCGGGGCTGCAGGGGGTGCTGAGCACCGGGTATGAGGATTCTTGTCGACATCGTCCATCCGGCAGACGTGCTGTTTTTCCGCCATCCGCTGGCGCAGCTGCTGGCAGAGGGAGCCGAGATTCACATCGCCTCGCGCGAGAAGGATGTGGCCTGCGACCTGCTCGACGAATTCGGCCTGCCGCACGAAGTCGCCTCGCGCGCGGGCAAGGGCACCTTCGGGCTCGCGCGTGAGCTGCTGGTGCGCGATGCGAAGCTCTGGCGCATGGCCCGCCGTTTCAGACCCGATGTAATGGTCGGCTTCGGCGGGGTGACGATCGCGCATGTCGGCAAGCTCACGGGCATTCCCTCGGCCAGTTTCTACGATGCCGACACGGCGGGCCTCCAGACCCGTCTCACCTGGCCCTTCATCACCCGTCTCCATGTGCCGTGCTCCTATGCCGGACCCGTGGCGGAGGGGCGCACGACACGCTTTCCCGGTGTAAAGGAACTATCCTACTTCCATCCCGAGAACTTCGTCCTCGATCCCGAGGTCGCACGGCGCAATGGCTGGACCCAGGGCGAGGAGAATTATTTCCTCCGCACCGTGGGCTGGGGGGCCAATCACGACCTCGGCAAGTCGGGCTGGTCCGACGCGGATCTGAGCGCGCTGGTCGAAAAGCTCTCGGCCCGAGGGAACGTCCTTATCTCCAGTGAGCGGGCGCTGCCCGCCCATCTCGACCGGTATCTCTATCGTGGGGAGCGCAGCGCGCTGCATCATGTCCTGGCCAAGTGCCGTCTGTACGTCGGCGAAAGCATGACCATGGCACACGAGGCGGCCTTCCTAGGCGTGCCTGCCATCTACGATGGTGCGGACCATCCGGGAGCGACGAGCGAGCTCGCCGCGCACGGGCTGCTGGCCGCGCTGCGGCAACCTGGTATCGAGCGGTTGACGCAGACGGTGGAGGAGATGCTGACCGAGGATCGCCGCGCGCAAGTGCTGGCCGCGCGCGATGCCTACCTTGCGGAACGACCCAATCTGGCAGGCTACATCGCGGATGCCATACGAGACGCAGCCCTTCGCCCGACCTGATCAGCCGCGCGCGATGTCTTCCACCAGCGCGACCCGCGCAGCCGGAGCGACCGACAGGGCCTGCGTGCCCTTCGCCAGCACGCAGGTGCCCACCGCCAGTGGCTCGCCGTCCAGCGATACACCCCCGGCGAGCGGTAGCAGCAGCACATCGCCTGCGAACCGGCCTTCGGGTATGGTCGCGGCGCCGCTCAGGGTGGCAACCCGGAAGAAGGGCCCTTCGATCAGTTCCTCGTAGCCCGCGCCCCGAGCCCGCGTGTGCAGCGCCGCATCATAGGCGCCGCGCATGGCCACCCTGAGACCATCCTCCAGATGCAGCTCGCGCGGGCGGCCGTAATCGTAGAGCCGATAGGTGATGTCGCTGTTCTGCTGCACTTCGAGCAGGCTGATGCCTGGCCCGATCGCGTGGATCGTGCCTGCCGGGATGGAGAAGAAATCGCCCCGCGCCACCTCGATCCGGCCCAGATGATCCTCGATCGAGCCGTCGAGCGCGGCGGCGCGCAGATCGTCCATGTCCATCTCGCGTTTCAGGCCGACCGCGATGGTCGCGCCCGGCTCCGCATCGAGGATGTACCAGCACTCGTTCTTGCCGCGCCGGCCTTTGGGCGCCTGGGCATCGTCCGGGTGCACCTGCACGCTGAGCGCGGCATCGGTGAAGATGAACTTGACCAGCAGCCCGGCGACTTCGGGCGGCGGATCGAACCAGATTTCGCCCAGCGGTTCCTCGCCCGGGTTCTCGAAAGGGGGTGGCGGCTGCGTCCGGCCCCAGACCTTGTGGACGAGGTGGACCGGAAGCTGCCTCACTGGCGCGAGGCTCCGTCGAGCTTGCCGACGGCCTGCGCGCCGCGGGCATTGGTGACGAGAATATCATCGCCATCGACCACCACGATCACGTCGTCCATCCCCACGACGCAGACACGCGGACCGTCGCTATCGACCATCACGTTCGTGCAATCGCGCAGCTCGTGCTCGCCGGTCGATTCGCCTCTGCGCGCTTCGCGCAGTGCATCCCAGTTGCCGATGTCCGACCAGCCCATGGATACCGGCACCATCGCGGCTTTCCGGGTGTTTTCCATCACCGCGTAATCGACCGAATCGCCCTCGATCCGCGCAAAAGGAGCCTCGGCAGGCCGGAAGACCGCCCCGTCCGCCTCGCCCTGCGCGATCGCCTCTTCGCACAGCCGCGCCATTTCGGGCCGATGGGTGGCGAGGTCTTCCAGAAAGCGTTCGCGCCCGAAGGCGAAGATGCCGCCGTTCCAGCTGTAGCGCCCGTCGGCGAGGAACTTCTGCGCGGTTTCCAGGTCGGGCTTCTCGACGAAAGCTTCCAGCGCGTACCCGCCGGGCAGCTCCTCTCCGCGCAGCAGGTAGCCATAGCCGGTATGCGGGCTCACCGCCTCGATCCCGAAGCTGACCAGATGGCCGTCTTGGGCCAGCCGGGCAGCAGCCTCCGCCGCCGAGCGAAAGGCGGCTTCATCGGCAATGTGGTGGTCGCTGGGGCAGACCAGCAGTACGCTGCCTTCGGGCGCGCGGTGTGCGGCCAGCGCAATGGCGGGCGCGGTGTTGCGGCCGGTGGGCTCCGCGATGATCGACAGGTCGCCGCCACCCTGTTTGCGTACCAGCGGGACATGCGCCTCGCCTGCGACCACGATGGGCGGCGCGAAAGTGTCCCTTTCTCCCACACGGTCCAGCGCCTGCTGGAACAAGGTGCGCTTCCCCAGCAGCGGCAGGAAAGGCTTGGGCTTCGCGCGCCGGCTGCGCGGCCACAGGCGCGTGCCGCCCCCGCCGCACAGGATCACCGGCTGTATGCCCTTCGTCGTCATCCCCTTCATGCGGACCGGCTCTAGCGAGCAAGGGTTGCAAAATGAATGCCCTAATTGCCGGGGGGCGGGCGCGGGGCTAGGAGACGGGGCATGAGCGAAAGCGAACCAATGCCCGCCACCAGCGCCCTTCCGCAAAGCGATCCGCTGGGTCTTTTCGATCGCTGGATGGCGGAGGCGCGGGCGAGCGAACCCAATGATTCCAACGCCATGGCGCTGGCCACTGCCACGCCCGACGGGCGGCCGTCGGTCCGCATGGTGCTGCTGAAGGGGCACGGCCCGGACGGGTTCACTTTCTATACCAACGCCAACAGCCGCAAGGGCGAGCAGATTCGCGCCAATGCCCATGCCGCGCTGCTGTTCCACTGGAAGAGCCTGCGGCGGCAGATCCGCATCGAAGGGCCGCTGAGCCAGGTGGCCGATGACGTGGCGGACGAATATTTTCATTCGCGCGCGCGAGCCTCGCAGCTGGGTGCCGTCGCGTCGGACCAGTCGCGTCCGCTCGATGACCGCGCCACTTTCGTAGAGCGCTACCGCGCGGCCGAGGAACGGTTCGAAGGCGGCGAGGTGGAGCGCCCGGGATACTGGACCGGCTTCACCCTTTCGCCCGAACGGATCGAATTCTGGCTCAATCGGGACAACCGCCTGCACGACAGGCGGCTGTTCACGCGCGATCCGGGCAGCGACGGGTGGACGAGCACGTTGCTCTACCCATGAGGAGCGGCGCGGCGAGCGACAGGGCGATTCTCGGACGCAGCGCCGCGTTTGCCTCCATCGTCACGGCGCTGCTGCTCGTCGGGCTGAAGCTGTGGGCGGTGTGGCAGACCGATTCGATGGCGCTGCTGGGTTCGCTGGCGGACAGCGCGCTCGATCTGATCGCCAGCCTTGCAACCTTGACGGGTGTGATCATCGCCGCGCGGCCCGCGGATCGCACGCACCGTTTCGGGCATGGCAAGGCAGAAGCGCTCGCGGCAATCTTCCAGGTGATGCTCATCGCGCTGTCGGCAGCGGGGATCGCCATGCAGTCCGCCGAAGCGCTGGCGGAGGGGCAGCGTGTCGCCGCGGCGCAGGAAGGCATCGTGGTCAGCGTGATCGCGATCCTCGCCACCTTCGCGCTGCTGGCCTACCAGCGCTTCGTCATCGCCCGCACCGGATCGCTCGCCATATCGACCGATCATCTGCACTACCAGTCCGACCTGTTGCTCAATCTGGCGGTGATCGCGGCGCTGGTGCTCGATCGCTATGCCGGGCTTGCGGGTGCGGACCCGCTGTTCGGCCTGGGGATTGCTGGCTGGCTGCTGTGGGGCGCATGGCGCGCGGGCAGCAAGGCCATCGATCACCTGATGGACCGCGAGTGGCCGGAGGATAAGCGCCGCCGCTTCGTCGCGGTCGCCGCGCGTCATCCGGAACTCTCTCGCCTGCACGATCTGCGCACGCGTACCAGCGGCGGGATCGACTTCGTGCAATTCCATGTGGACCTTCCCGGCGACTACACCGTTGAGCAGGCGCACGACATCATCGAGCGGGTGGAGAAAGACCTTCACGCGGAGTTTCCCGATGCAGAAGTGCTGATCCACATCGACCCCGAAGGTCATGTGGACGAGCCCAGGAACACGCTGGTCGAGGAAGACCAGTTCAGCAGGTTTGGAGAACGACGCATGACCGGCCCCCACGACGAGACCCCGACATGAGCGCGCTGCCCTACTGGCATGTCGATGCTTTCGCCGATCGTCCCTTCACCGGCAATCAGGCGGCGGTGATGCCCCTCACCTCGTGGCTGCCCGACAAGACGCTGCAGGCCATCGCGGAGGAGAACAGCTTCGCTGAAACCGCATTCGTGGTGCGCGATACCAATGGGGCCGCCGACTGGGAGCTGCGCTGGTTCACGCCGACCAGCGAAGTCGCGCTGTGCGGCCACGCGACGCTGGCGGCGGGGCACGTGCTGCTCAATCGGGACGGTGGCGATGCCGTGACCTTCCGCACCCGCAAGGCCGGTATTCTGGAAGTGCGCGCGATGGAGCAGGGCTACGAACTGGCCCTGCCGATCACGCGGGTGGAGGAAAATCAGCTCCCTTCGCTGCTGAGTGCGCTGCACGTGAAGGCGCCGCTGTACGAATCGGTCAGCGGGGCGGAGGACACCACGATCGTTCTGCTGGAGGACGAAGCTGCGGTACGCGACCTGCAGCCCGACATGCGGGCGCTTGGGAAGATAAACCGCATGGTCATCTGTACCGCGCCGGGCGAGGACTACGACATTGTCAGCCGCGTGTTCGTGCCCGCCTGGGGCGTGCCCGAAGACAGCGTGACCGGCTCTGCCCATGCCGCGCTCGCGCCCTTCTGGGCGGAAAAGCTGGGGCGGGACACGATCAGCGCGTACCAGGCCTCAAGGCGGGGCGGCATCCTGCAGTGCCGGATGGATGGAGAGCGCGTGTGGCTCGGCGGGCCCTGCGTGACGGTGGTCGAAGGGCTGTTCCACCTGCCCGAATAGCGCCTATTGCGCCGGATACAGCTCGATCAGGTCGTTGATCTGACGCAGCAGCGCACGCCTTTCGTCCGCGTCGGAATGGCCCAGCCGCACGATGGTGAGGCGCTGCTGCGGGGAGACGACAATATACTGGCCCATGTGGCCGATGGCGGCAAAGATGCCGGCGGGCTGATCGATCGGATAGAGCGAGTTCTGCGGGTCGGAAGCCTGCGTGTTGAGCCAGGTCTGCCCGCCGTAGAAGGGCGCGGGCGGGCTCGGCTCCAGCATGAACTCGATCCACTGCCGCGGGACCAGCTGTGTGCCGCGGTAGCTGCCGCGATTGCGCAGGAATTCGCCGAACCGGGCCCAGTCGCGCGCCGTTGCATGGATCGTGCTGCCGCCGATGAGCGTGCCCGAAGCGTCGTACTCGGGAACCATGGAATCCATCCCCAGCGGCTGGAAAAGCCGTGTGCGCAGATAGGTGTCCACCGCAGTGCGGCGTTCCTCGGGATCGTCGCTTCCCTCGCTCAGCACATCGGCCGCGATATCGGCGAGAATCACGGTGGTGTTGCTCGAATATTCGAATTTCTCTCCCGGCTCCGCCTCCAGCGGCTGGGCCTTGGCGAACTCCGCCATGTCGTCGCGCTGGTCGAGGAACAGCATCCGCACCTCGCTCGATTCGTAGGGCGGATCGCCGGCTTCGGTATGGTCGAGCCCGGAACGCATCTGCAGCAGGTGGCGCAAGGTGATGTCGGCGCGCGCATCGCCCGGCCGCTGCCACAGCTCCACCGGGGCGGGTGCGTCCAGCTCCAGCGCGCCATCCGCGATCAGCATGCCGATCATCACTGCAGTGACCGTTTTTGCCATGGACCAGCTGATGAAGCGCGTGTCGGCGTCGTATTCTGGGCCGTAGCGTTCGGCGACGATCTCGCCTTCGTGCAGCACCAGCGCCGCGCGAGTTTCGCCAAGCGCCTGATCGCTTTCGAACAGATCGCCGAATTCCATCGCCAGCCGCTGCCTGCCCACGCCCGGTGCTTCGGCCACGGCGGCCAGTTCGACCTCGCTGGGCCCCGGATCGGCCTCATCGCCGCCGCTGCATCCGGCGAGGGCAATGGCGAGGCAGACAGGGCTTGCAAGCAGATGGTGGCGGCGCGAGAACATGGGCTCAGCAATTCGCACGAGAGAAGCCCGCTTGGCAACGACCGAAACCACCGCACGCGCGCCCGCCCGAAAGCGGCTCTGGCCGCGCATCCTCCTTGTCCTCCTGCTGGTGCTTGCGAGCATTGCGGCAATCGCCTGGTTCGCCAACCGCACCGCGATCAACGGCTATGCGGTAACGGGCGCATCCTACGCAGCGCGCGTGGGCTGTTCGTGCCGCTATATCGGCGGGCGCTCGATCGGCGACTGCGCGAAGGACAAGGTCGCGGGCATGGAAATGGTCAGCCTGTCAGACGATCCTTCGACCAGGAGCGTGACCGCCAGCTTCCCGCTGGTGGCCAGCCAGACGGCCACCTATCGCGAGGGCTATGGCTGCGTACTGGAGGAGTGGGAGGACTGAGCCCTCAGGCAGCCGGCGTCGTCCGCTCTATCCAGCCGCCGCCAACGACTCGTTCGCCCGCATAGATGACCGCCGCCTGCCCCGGTGCGACGCCGAATTCGGGCTGTTCGAACGCGATGGTGACGGGTGCGCCCTCGCCCAGCGATCCATCGAGGCGAATGGGCATCGGCTTGGCGAGCGAGCGGACCTTTGCCGACAGCGGCACACCCGATTCAGGCGGCGGCAGCGGGCCGATGCGGTTCGTGTCGACCAGCTGCGCACTGGCGGTGGCCAGCATGGCCTTGGGGCCGACGCGGACCTGGGCCGTGTCGGCATCGAGTTCGACGACGTAGAGCGGTTCCGGCTGGCCGCCGATGTCCAGCCCGCGCCGCTGGCCGACGGTAAAGTGGATCACGCCGGCATGCTCGCCCAGCGTCTCCCCCGTCTGTGCGTGGACGATAGCCCCCGGCGTCGCGCCTTCGGGCCGCAAGCTCTTGACGATCTTGGCATAATTGCCGTCGGGCACGAAGCAGATATCCTGGCTGTCGGGCTTGGCCGCATTGCGCAGCCCCGCATCCTCGGCCAGCTCGCGCACCCGCGTCTTGGGCATCCCGCCCAGAGGATAGCGCAGGAAATCGAGCTGCTCCTGCGTGGTGGCGAACAGGAAGTAGGACTGGTCGCGGCTGGCGTCCTGCGCCCGGTGCAGTTCCGGTCCACCCGGGCCCATCACGCGCTTCACGTAGTGCCCGGTCGCCAGGCAATCCGCCCCCAGTTCCTTCGCCATGGCCAGCAGGTCGGTGAACTTGGGCCCCATGTTGCAGCGGATACAGGGGACCGGTGTGCGGCCTGCGAGGTAGTCGTCGGCGAACTGCTCGACCACCGATTCGCGAAATGCGCTTTCATGGTCGAACACGTAGTGCGCTATGCCCAGCCGGTCGGCCACGGCGCGCGCATCTGCGATGTCGTCGCCAGCGCAGCACGCGCCCTTGCGCCCCGTGGCCGCGCCGTAATCGTAAAGCTGCAGCGTGATGCCGACCACGTCCGCCCCGGTCTTCGCAGCCAGTGCGGCGACCACCGAGCTGTCGACGCCGCCCGACATGGCGACGACGATGCGGCAATCCGCGGCTGGACGCGGCAGATCGAACTGCGCTGCGGCTTCCCCGGCGCTCGAGAGATAGGTTGAATCGGCCATAAGTGCTCGGCCCGCCATATAGGTCGGTCCCGGGGTGAGGCAAGGAAACGGCGGATGGGGCCGAACGACGGGTGCATTTACCCAATCTTGACCATCCCTGATCTAGAAGATTCGCCATGTTCGAAGGAGTTAACCGGATTGCGGCGCACGAAAATGCGCCGGGCAAGGATGGCCTGAGGCGGGTCGGCTGGGCGGAACTCGCCGCAGCCATAAACCTCTCGCGCGCCATGCGCCGGGGCGAAAATGGCCTTCTCGCCCGTGCCGGGCCCTCCTTCGGCCAGACTGCAGCAAAAGACGAACGCGGCATTAACCCTAGCTCTTTAGCGAGCCGCAAAGCGGACGGGGATAGCGGAGTGTTCAGCGCAGAGAATGCCCCCAGGCGCCACCGAGAGAACCGATGATCGAGAACCAGAAAATCAAACCCGACCACGTGATCGGCCCGCTTGGCGAGCCGCTGACGCTGGCCGACCTGCCTTCCCCGAAGACCAAGCGCTGGGTGATCCGGCGCAAGGCGGAGGTCGTCGCGGCGGTCAATGGCGGCCTGCTGACGATCGACGAGGTGCTCGAACGTTATGGCCTGACGCTGGAGGAGTTCGCATCCTGGCAACGGGCGGTCGACCGCTCGGGCATGCAGGGCCTGCGTGTGACCCGCATCCAGCACTACCGCGATCTTTACGAGCGCCAGCTCAAGTACTGAGCCGCGGCGCGCGCGGCCCGCATGCGTCCAATTCGTCGCAGGTCGGGAACCTGCCATCCCCCCGCTCCGTTGCAGACCCGTAGTTGACACGGGCGCAACAAAAACAGGAGTTGGGACATGCTGAGTTGGATTATCGCGATTATCGTAGGCGGCGTGGCAGGCTGGATTGCCAGCATGATCATGGGCCGCGATGCCTCGATGGGCATTTTCTGGAATATCATCGTCGGCTTGATCGGCTCGCTGATCGGCAACTGGGTCGGCAATGCGTTCTTCGGTGTGGGCGGCCCGATCGGAGAATTCAGCCTGACCGGTTTCATCGTGGCCATCGTCGGCGCGGTGATCCTGCTGGCCATCGCCAATCTGGTTCAGCGTGGACGCGTGCGCTAATCATATCCGGTTAATGCATTGAGATCGGGGCGGTGCAGCAGTGGTTGCGCCGCCCTTTTTGCGTGTGCGACGCTGCTGTTCCCGATCACGTCCGCTTCCCTTTTGTCCGGCTCGCTGTGCTGTTGGTAGAGCGGGTGATTGCCTGTAGGATCGCGCCAGCGTAGGGCATCTAGGATTACATGGCTCGCCCGCCTACGTGCGGATGCGAGCCAATAACGCCTTTGCGAACGGACCAGCGAGAATGAATTTCCAGCCCTCGGCCGGCCGAGACGACAAGACCCGTCCCGCAGGAACCTCCTTCGGCAACGCTTCGCCCGGCGCCGAAGATGCCGGTGGCGGCGGACGCACGCGGCTTTACCTCATCATAGCACTGGGCGTCGTTCTTGCCCTGGTGGCGCTGTGGTTTTTCCTCAGCTCCACGAATGCGGCTCCGCAGAACGCGGGCACCGAAGGCCAGGCCCCGCAGATCACCGTGATCCAGCCCGGCAGCGCGACGATCGAGGGTACGATCACCGCTACCGGCACGATCGGCGCGCGTCGTGCACTGCCCGTGGGGGTCGTGGGCGAGGGTGGCCGTGTGGTTTCCGTCAATGTCGAGCAAGGCCAGTGGGTGCGCCAGGGCCAGGTGCTCGCTTCGATCGATCGCTCCGTCCAGAACCAGCAGGCGCGCGCGCAGGCGGCGCAGGTGCAGGTTGCGCGGGCCGATGCGGAACTGGCGCAGAACAATCTCGACCGCGCGCTGCAGCTGGTGGAGCGCGGGTTCGTGTCGACCGCCGATGTCGACCGGTTGACGGCAACGCGCGACGCCGCGCGCGCCCGGGTGGATGTGGCACAGGCCCAGCTCGCCGAACTGCGCGAGCGCACGCAGCGGCTCAACATCGTCGCGCCCGCTTCGGGCCTGGTGCTGGAACGCAATATCGAACCCGGCCAGACCGTGGGCGCGGGCACGTCGTCCGCTTTCGTGATCGCGCAGGGCGGCCAGATGGAACTGCGCGCGCGGGTCGGCGAGAACGAGCTGCAGCAGCTTTCCGTGGGCGTCGGTGCCGAAGTCTCGCCGGTCGGGGCGAGCGAGACCTACCAGGGGCAGATCTGGCAGATCGAGCCGACCGTGGACGAACAGAGCCGGCAGGGTACGGCGCGCATCGCGCTCTCCTACGCGCCCGGCCTGCGTCCCGGCGGCTTCGCGACCGCGACCATTCGTAGCGGGACCACCGTGGCGCCGCTGCTTCCCGAAAGCGCCGTCCTGGCCGATGACGATGGCAGCTATGTCTATATTGTCGATGCCGACAACACCGTTCAGCGCCGCCCGGTCGAGACCGGTATGGTGACCTCACGCGGGATCGCTATCCAGAGCGGCATTTCCGGTAGCGAGCGGATCGTGCTGCGGGCTGGCGGCTTCCTCAATCCCGGAGAGCGTGTGGACCCCGTCATGCGAGACGAGGAAGATTGACCGGTCATGGATTTCCGCAACATCTCCGCCTGGTCGATCCGCAATCCGGTCATACCGCTGGTGATCTTCACGGCCCTGCTGTTTGCAGGCGTGCTGAGCTTCCGGTCGATGGACGTGGTCAACAACCCGGACATCGAATTCCCCGCGGTCAATGTCAGCATCTCGCAGCCCGGCGCCGCGCCGACCGAGATCGAGAACCAGATCACCCAGCTGGTTGAATCCGCTGTGCGCTCCATCAACGGCGTGAAGACGATCAACTCGACCGCTTCGGAGGGCAATTCGAGCACGTTCATCGAGTTCGAAATCGGCATCGATCCGGACGATGCCGTGTCCGAAGTGACCAATGCGATCGATACCGTGCGCGGTTCCCTGCCCGATGGCATCCTGGAGCCCAGGGTCTCGAAACAGGAAGTGTCTGGCGGCTTCCTGGGAATCTATGCGGTCGAAGCCAATGACATGACGCTCGAACAGCTCAGCTGGTTCATCGACGATGTCGTCGCCAAACGCCTGCTGAGCGTGGAGGGAATGGCCGAGGTCAATCGCTTCGCCGGTGTCGATCGCGAGATCGAGGTCATCCTCGATCTGGAAAGGATCCAGGCCTACGGCGTGACCGCCAGCCAGCTCAACAATGTGCTGCGGCAGAACAACCTCAATGCCGCCGGCGGCGCGGCAGAGGTGGGCGGTACGCGTCAGTCCGTCCGCGTGCTGGGCAACAGCCAGGATGCCTATGCGCTGTCCCAGCAGCAGATCCAGCTGGGCGACGGTCGCACCGTGAAGCTGGCGGACGTCGCCACTGTACGCGACGGCTATTCCGAACAGACCTCCATCAGCAAGGTCCAGGACAAGGAAGTCGTCAATTTCGCGATGTCGCGCGCCAAGGGTGCCTCGGACGTGTCGACCTTCCAGGGCGCCCTGGCGGAAATCGAGAAAATCGAGGCCGAAAACCCCGGTGTGCGCTTCATCCAGCTGTCCGATTCGGTGAAATATACCGAGGAGCAGTACGAAAGCTCGATGGCGATGATGATCGAGGGCGCGCTGCTCGCGGTCGTCGTGGTGTTCTTCTTCCTGCGCGACTGGCGTGCGACCTTCATCGCCGCCGTCGCAATCCCGCTTTCCGCGATTCCCACCTTCTGGTTCATGGACCTGCTGGGGTTCAACCTGAACTCGTTGTCGCTGCTGGCGCTCGCGCTGGTGGCAGGCGTGCTGGTCGACGATGCGATCGTGGAGATCGAGAACATCGTCAGACACATGCGAATGGGCAAGAATGCCTATCAGGCGTCGATCGACGCGGCGGACGAGATCGGCCTGCCGGTGGTCGCGACCAGTTTCTGCATCGTCGCGGTGTTCCTGCCCGTCGGCCTGATGCCCGGTATTTCCGGCCAGTTCTTCAAGAACTTCGGGATCACCGTGGTGATCGCGGTGCTCATGTCGCTGGCCGTTGCGCGCATGATCACGCCGATGCTGGCGGCCTATTTCCTCCAGTCCAAGGGCCACGCGACCCACGGCGAGGGGCCGATGATGGATCGCTACATGGGGATTCTTCACTGGTCGCTGGAACGCGGCAAGATGCAACGCCGGCGAGAGGGGATCGAGCCGCCAAGGAAGCGGTTTGCCTACCTCCCGATGCTGCTCGTCACCGTCCTGTTGCTGATCGGTACGACGGGTGCGGCGTTCTTCATCCTGAACGGCATGATCGGCAGCCTGGGTCTGGCGGACAAGGTCGGCGCGTCGGTCGCGTCTTCACCCGAATCCCTGGCAGGGCAGTTCTACAATCGTCTCGTGGGCGTCGTGCAGCTCATGGTGGTTGGCGTCCTTTCGTTCGCGGCTGGCTGGCTGTTGCTGAAGGGGCTCGGCCTGCTGAGCAGGGCCTTTGGCCGGCGCATGCATGAAGTCTGGCGCTACCTCGAAGCGCGCTTCTACGACCACCGCGTATGGATGCTGATGATCGGCTATTTCGCGCTGTTGCTGACGGTCCAGCTGTTCATGAGCGTGCCGGGCCAGTTCCAGCCCAACGTCGATAGCGACAACAGCCAGGTGCAGATCGAGATGGTGCCGGGCACCACGCTGGAAGACACCGAACAGGTGGCCGACCGCGTTGCCGCACTGCTGTACGAACAGCCTGAAGTTGAACGCGCACTGGAACGCGTGCGGATGGGCAACGCGACGCTCTACGTCACCCTCAAGCCCGATCGCGAGCGCACCTCGATCCAGTTCGAACGCCAGCTTGCCCCCGAGCTTGCAAAGATTCCCGATGCCCGCGTGCGCTTCCAGTCGCAGCAAGGCGGTGGCGGCGGCAGCGGCCGTGACATCACCGTGATGCTGGCCGGATCGGACCCGGCCGTTCTGGAAGAAACCGCTTCAGAGCTGGTCGAACAGATGCAGGGGCTCGATACGCTTGTCGCGCCCCGGATCGAGGCCGACCTCAACCGGCCCGAGCTGATTATCGAACCGCGCCCCGATCTTGCAGCCGACCTCGGCGTGTCGACCGCGGCGCTGAGCCAGACCATCCGCATCGCCACGCTGGGCGAGATCGAACAGAATGCGGCCAAGTTCTCCCTGTCGGATCGGCAGATCCCGATCACGGTAAAGCTGCCCGAATCCTCGCGCGAAAGCCTGACCACGATCGAGAACTTGCCCGTGCCCACGCTTGGGGGAGGCACCGTGCCCCTGTCCCGGGTTGCCGAGGTGAGCTTCGGCTCGGGACCGACCGCGATCCAGCGCTACAACCAGAGCCGCCGCGTGCTGGTCGGCGCGGATCTTGCGGAGGGTGTCGTCAGTGGCACCGCGCGCGAACAGATCGACGCGCTTCCTGCGCTGCAGGACCTGCCGCAGGGCGTCACCCGCGATGCGGTGGGCGAGGAACAGTGGCAGCAGGAGCTTCAGGTCAGCCTGATGTATGCCGTCATCTCGGGCATCCTGCTCGTGTTCGCGGTGCTGGTGCTGCTGTACAAGCGGCTGATGAGCCCGCTGGTCAACATGACGAGCCTCGCGCTGGCGCCGCTGGGCGGGATTTTCCTGGTCTGGCTGGTCGGCCAGCCGCAATCCATGCCTGTCTATATCGGCGTGCTGCTGCTGCTGGGCATCGTCTCCAAGAACTCGATCCTGCTGATCGACTTCGCGATCGAGGCGATGGCCGAAGGGCGCGACAAGATGGATGCGATCCTTGATGCAGGCCACAAGCGCGCGCAGCCCATCGTGATGACCACCTTCGCCATGACGGCGGGCATGATTCCGACCGCACTTTCCGGTATTCTTGGCTCGGGCGATGGCGCCTGGCGCGCGCCGATGGGCACGATGGTGATCGGCGGGCTGGTCGTTTCGACATTGCTGACCCTGCTGATCGTGCCCGCAGGCTTCAGCCTGGCGGACGGGTTCGAGAAGCGCGTCGGACCGTGGCTGCGCACGCGGCTGCTCAGCTATCGGCCGGGCGACGACACGACGCATGGCGCGCGTGGCGACGAGGCCGACCCCGCGCCTGCCGAGTGACCCTGCCACCCGCCCAGACCTTCGCCAGCATCCAGACCACGCCCGATCGCGCGCGCGCCATGCGCCGGGCCGCGACGGCCATGCTGGTGCTGATGGCTAGCGTCTTTGCCATCAGCCATACCCTCATCGATGCGCACCCGGCGTGGGGTTACGTCAACGCCTTCGCCGAGGCGGCGATGGTCGGCGGGCTGGCGGACTGGTTCGCGGTGACGGCTCTCTTCCGCCATCCGCTGGGGCTGCCGATCCCGCACACTGCGATCATTCCGAAGAAGAAAGACCGGATCGCCGACACCATGGCGCAGTTTCTGCGCGACAATTTCCTCACCCCCTCGGTGGTCGCGCGCCGGATGCGACGGATGAATGTGGCGGGTTCCGCAGGGGAATTCCTTGCCCAGCGGGAAGGGGGGGAGCGTTCGCGCCTGATGGGCGGCGGGGCGGAACTGATTGCCGAAGTGCTCGAATCGCTCGATCCGGAAAGACTTGGCCTGCGGGTGCGCGCGGGGCTCGCAAGCCAGCTCGCCAAGGTGGAGCTGGCCCCGCTGCTGGGCGGATTGCTCGAGAACCTGATCGCCGATGGTCGCCACCGCCCCCTGCTCGACGGGCTTATCCGCTGGGCCGGGCTGACGCTGGAGGACAACGAGGAGGCCGTGCGCGAGATCATCCGCAGCCGCGCCAATTCGGTGCTGCGCTGGACGGGACTCGATTCGCGCATCTCCAGCTCGGTGCTGGACGGCGTGTATCGCCTCCTGGCCGAGGTGCTGGTCGATCCCGATCACCCGATGCGCGGCAAGATCGACACCGCGCTGGTCAAGCTGGCCGTTCAGCTCAAGACCGCCCCGGATATGAGGGCCAAGGTCGAGGCGGTGAAGATGGACCTGCTGGAAAATCCCGCGCTCGCCGACTGGTGGATGGGCGTGTGGGAGCGCATTCGCCGCTCGCTGATCACCCGCGCACGCGACCCCGACAGCGAGCTGGGCGAGGAGCTGCGCGGTGCCCTGCGCGAAGTGGGCAAGGCACTGCAGGACGATCCGCGCCTGCAACGCCAGATCAACCGCTTCGCACGACGCACTGCGGTGGGGCTGACATCCCGTTACGGCGCGCAGATCGTGGCGCTGGTGTCCGAAACCGTGAAGCGCTGGGATGCGGGCACGGTGACCGACCGGATCGAGAGCGCGGTGGGCCGCGATCTGCAATTCATCCGTATCAACGGCACGCTGGTTGGTGGGCTTGTAGGCATTACGCTGCACGCGATCACGCAGATGATCTGAGGGTTTCGAAAAGCGAGGGAACTGCGCAATGGCAGCAGGCAATCTGTACGCAATCAATGCCGCAGGGGAGCTGGTCGAGATGAAACCCTCCGCGCCGCAGGATGAAGACCAGATGCAGCAGTTGATCGCACGTCATCCGGCTGTGATTGGCGATGACGATGGCGAACTGCTGCTGGTGCAACGAGAGCAGTCCATAGCGGATGGGGAATCGACGGGGCGGTGGTCTCTCGATCACCTTTACGTGACGACCGCGGGAGTTCCGGTCCTCGTAGAGGTCAAGCGGGCCGTCGAGACGAGGCTGCGGCGCGAAGTGGTCGGTCAGATGCTGGACTATGCCGCAAATGGGACGGCCTACTGGGACGCTGGAACCATTGCGGGCAGTTTTTACGAGACGGCTTCGGAACATTTGCTCGATCCGGATGAGGTGCTGTCGGCCTTCCTCGGAGACGACCGGGACCCCTCGGAGTTCTGGGATCAAGTCGATGCCAACTTCGCGGCCGGGCGGGTGAAGCTTGTCTTCGTGGCGGACCGTATTCCAAGCGAACTGGCGCGCATCGTCGAGTTTCTCGACGAGCAGATGCGCGCCGACGTTCGGGCGGTTGAACTGCGCTGGTTCGAAGGTGCTGACGGCACGAGGGCCCTCAATCCGCGCATTATCGGTGTATCCGAGAGGGCGCGGCTTGCGAAGCGGTCGGGCCAGTCCAAAACGCCCCTTACGATCTCAGAATGGATCGAAAGAACATCATTGAGCGACGAGGCGCGGCTCGCCGCACCCAAATTCATCGATCTCATCGAGAATGCAGGTGGGACCGTCACCGTCACTAAGGCGCAGGCAGCGCTGGTTGCGATCGTAAGCCGGGCGGAACCGGTCTATCCGCTATCTTTCAGAAAGGATCGATCCGGATCGATACAGGTCCACTTCGAGCGGCTGGCCCGGACGAAGGCCTACGCGGACGAATCAGCGCGGCAGACCCTGTACGCCGATCTGACCGCAATCGTCGGCCCGCTCTTCTCCGAGAATATCGATGGTCACCCGGGCTTTCCCGCCGAAGTACTCAACGACGGCGAAGCTCTTGCGGCCCTTTCATCCTTGATCGACGCGCTTTTCAGGAGGCTCGGGAGCACCTCTGGTCGAAGCGCTCCCGCCTATCTCGCATCAGAGCTTCTCGGTCAGCTCGGGCACCGCCTTGAACAGGT
The DNA here is from genome assembly GCA_002377695.1 of Citromicrobium sp. UBA3494. Classification (GTDB taxonomy): domain Bacteria; phylum Pseudomonadota; class Alphaproteobacteria; order Sphingomonadales; family Sphingomonadaceae; genus Alteriqipengyuania. The sequence goes on from DFQH01000005.1 coordinate 21,387, forward strand.
CCGCGACCAGGCCGATGTCCGCGACCTGGAAGATCGCGTCCTCCTCTTTGTTGATCGCGACGACGACCTTGGAATCCTTCATCGCCGCAAGGTGCTGGATCGGTGCTGAGACCTGCGCGAAGACCGTTCACCAATCATATCGAATGTTAAACATGTAAAAGTCATCGATAGGCGCGCCGTCTGCGCCAATGGCGGGTTCGAAAGACGCTTCTTCGCGAATGATGCCGCAAACCAGTTTCTGTACGTCATAGCTTTTCGCCACGGAGCGCTTCATAACTTTGCAATCGCCGATCGTACCGTCGGATTTCACAATGATGCGTGCCGACACGAGGGCCCCTTTGCCGGGCGCAGCGCCTTCCGTGAGGTTGTTCTGTATCTCCTTGGCGACCTTGGCTGGATTGGTGACGACGACTCCCGATTGCGCGCTGCTTATCGCCTCAGCATCGAGCCCCCAGCTCTGCACCAGATCGGCTGTGCAAACATCCATCGCGCCCAAAGCGCGATCGAGTGACGCCAACTGGAAAACGACGTCATCGCGTTTCCTCTGCGATAGCGTCAGGGTTTCTATTGTCTTCGCTTGATCTCTATCGCTGGGCGCAGCTGGCGGCTGCTCTTGCCTAGAGGGGATGCGGTAGCTCTTTACCCATTTTGGGGTGCTAGTGATCAAACCGATTGCCAATACAGCAGGGCCGTAGCTTCCGAAGATCACCTCGCCAAAACCGGCGGTCCCCTCCTCGCCATTCGGCCCAAATTTGTACTCAATATCCCGCCCTTCGCGGAATTGAGCGACCGAGGGACCGGCGGCGAGCCATACAAAGAATCCCGATGGCTCATATTGCTCGAAGTAGAGAACGTGCCGATTGTCGCCCTCGCCGTAATCTTGGACTATCCGGCATTTTTCCTCATCCGCATTCAATTGCCATGGACCGGAGGGGGCGAGAACGACCTCTTGCGCAGAAAGCGGCGCGTTGAGGTTGATGGCGAAATAAAAAGCCGCACCAAGAGCAATTGGAGCAGAGCGCATAAGGAAATCCCCCTGACGCGATCTTATCGCGCAGGGGGATCTCTAGCAATTCGTTTCGGGAGAAGGATCTAAAGCTTCTCGGTCAGCTCGGGCACCGCCTTGAACAGGTCCGCGACCAGGCCGATGTCCGCGACCTGGAAGATCGGGGCGTCCTCGTCCTTGTTGATCGCGACGATGACCTTGGAATCCTTCATCCCGGCAAGATGCTGGATCGCGCCCGAGATGCCGATCGCGAAATAGGCCTCGGGTGCCACGATCTTGCCGGTCTGGCCGACCTGGTAGTCGTTGGGCACGTAGCCTGCGTCCACCGCCGCGCGGCTCGCGCCGATGGCGGCACCCAGCTTGTCGGCCAGGGGCGTGATGTATTCCTCGAAGGTTTCCGCGTCCTTCAGCGCGCGGCCGCCCGATACGACGACGCTAGCGCTGGTCAGTTCGGGGCGGTCGCTCTTGGCGAGTTCGCGGCTCACGAATTGGGAGGTGTCGGCGGTCGCCGCTGCATCGACCGATTCCACCGTGCCGCTGCCACCTTCGGGCTCGGCCTTGTCGAAGGCCGTACCGCGGACGGTCAGCACCAGCTTCTCGTCGGTGCTTTCGACCGTCGCGATGGCGTTGCCGGCGTAGATCGGGCGGGTGAAGGTCTTGTCGCCTTCGACCGACAGGATGTCCGAAACCTGCATCACGTCGAGCAGCGCGGCCACGCGCGGAGCGATGTTCTTGCCGGTGGTGGTGGCAGGCGCCACGAACGCATCGTGGCCGTCCATCAGCTTGACCACCAGCGGCGCGACGTTTTCGGCCAGCATGTCCTTGTAGGCCGCGTCGTCGGCACAATAGACGGTGCCGACACCGGCGATCTTGGCGGCGGCATCGGCCACGCCCTTGCAGTCCGCACCCGCGACCAGCAGGTCGACATCGCCGAGCTTCGACGCGGCCGTTACGGTGGCGAGAGTGGCATCGGCCACCTCGCTGTTGTCATGTTCTACCAGAACCAGAGTCTTCATGTTCTTACCTCGAAATCTATAACCGGGCTCAGGCGCCAATCAGGCGATGCCGAGCGCCTTGATCTTCGCGACCAGCGCATCGACGTCCTCGACCTTTTCGCCTGCCTGGCGAACCGGCGGTTCGGAGACGTTGGTGGTCTTGAGGCGCGGAGCGACATCGACGCCGAACTCGTCCGGCGTCTTCGTGTCGAGCGGTTTCTTCTTGGCCTTCATGATGTTGGGCAGCGAAGCATAGCGCGGCTCGTTCAGACGCAGGTCCGTGGTGACGATGGCGGGCAGCGTCAGCTTGACCGTTTCCAGACCGCCGTCGATTTCGCGCTTCACGGTCACGCTATCGCCTTCCAGCGTGATCGTGTTGGCGAAGGTGCCCTGCGGGCGGTCGAGCAGCGCGGCAAGCATCTGCCCGGTTTGGTTGGAATCGTCCGAGATGGACTGCTTGCCCAGCAGGACGAGGCCCGGCTGTTCGTCTTCCACGATGGCCTTCAGGATCTTGGCAACCGCCAGCGGTTCCAGATCTTCGTCCGTTTCGACCAGGATCGCGCGGTCTGCACCCATGGCGAGCGCAGTACGCAGCGTTTCCTGCGCCTTTGCCGGGCCGATGGAAACGGCGATGATCTCTTCGGCGTTGCCCGCTTCCTTGATCCGGATCGCTTCCTCGACCGCAATCTCGTCGAACGGGTTCATGCTCATCTTGACGTTGGCGAGGTCGACGCCGGAGCCGTCCGCCTTGACGCGCGGCTTCACGTTGTAGTCGATCACCCGCTTGACGGGCACGAGTATCTTCATTGCATGTCCTTTCGCGTGGCTGCCCGGCGCTGTGCCGTCCGGGCCGCAGAATGTCCCGACTTTCTAATGGCTGGGGGCGGTGTTGCGTTCCGGAAACAGCGCCGTCAAGGGCACACGCGCGGGCGCGCCATGGCGTAGCGTAAGGTGGGCCCGGCTGCGCTTGCGGTACGCAGGCGAAACACCCCGCGAATCATGCTATTGATGGGTCAGGAACCTCCACACGCCCGAGGCTTTACCCAACACATGGCCGACAGTCCGAAATCCGTGACCGATATTCTGGACCGTCTGGTCGATGTCGGGGACAAGAACGATTCGGTGTCCATCGGGGATATCGTCGGCACGTTCGGCAGCCGGTCCTATGGTCCGGTGCTGCTGGTGCCGGCCCTGATCGGCGTCTCGCCGGTGGGCGGGATACCCACGGTGCCGACGATCCTGGCCGCCACGCTGCTGCTGATCGTGATCCAGCTGGTCTTCGGTAAGGAGCATCTCTGGCTCCCCGGCATCCTCAAGAACCGATCGGTCGAGGGCGAGAAGCTGGCAAACGCGGCAGAGGACATGGAAGGCGTGGGAAAGTGGATGGACAAGATCTTCCACGGCCGACTGGAAATGTTCACGGGGCCGACGGCGGCGCGCATTGCCGCTGGCGTTGTGGCGCTGCTGTGCCTTGCGGTGCCCCCGCTGGAGCTGTTGCCCTTCGCGGTCGCCCTGCCGATGGCGGTGATCGCGGCTTTCGGCATCGCGCTGACCGTGCGCGACGGGCTTTTGATGCTGCTCGCCTTCTTGGGCAGCGGAGCCGCGTTCTACGTGCTCGTCACGCAGGTTCTGCTGGGTAGCGGCGGTTCGGGCGGCAGCGGCGGAATGTTCTGACGAACGCCACCGCTGCCGCCGGGAACCACGGCCCTACTTGGCCTTGTTTACCTCGGCCACGATCTTCTTCGCCGCGTCGCCCAGATCGTTCGCCGGGACAATCGCGAGGCCGGAATTGGCGAGGATTTCCTTGCCCTTTTCGACATTCGTGCCTTCGAGGCGGACCACCAGCGGAACCTGGATGTTCACTTCCTTGGCCGCCGCGACGATGCCTTCGGCGATCACGTCGCACTTCATGATCCCGCCGAAGATGTTGACGAGGATACCCTCGACCGCCGGGTCCTTCAGGATCAGCTTGAAGGCGGCCGTCACCTTCTCCTTGTTGGCGCCGCCGCCAACGTCGAGGAAGTTGGCCGGGAATGCGCCGTTCAGCTTGATGATGTCCATCGTGGCCATCGCAAGCCCTGCGCCGTTGACCATGCAGCCGATATTGCCGTCGAGCTTGATGTAGGCGAGGTCGTATTCGCTCGCTTCGACTTCGGCTTCGTCTTCTTCGGTGACGTCGCGCAGCTTTTCGACTTCTTTCTGGCGATACATCGCGTTCGAATCGAAGCTCATCTTGGTGTCGAGCACCAGCAGGTTGCCGTCCTCGGTCTCCACCAGCGGATTGATCTCCAGCATCGCGCAGTCGTAGGCGATGAAGGCCTCGTAGAGCTGCTTGGCCAGCTTCTGCGCCTGCTTGTTGAGATCGCCTTCCAGCTTGAGCGCGAAAGCTACCTCACGGCCGTGGTGCGGCATGAAGCCCTGCGCCGGGTCGATCGTGATGGTGGTGATCCGCTCGGGCGTCTCGTGCGCGACGGTTTCGATGTCCATCCCGCCTTCGGTCGAGGCGACCATGGCGACCTGTCCGCTCGCCCGATCGACGAGCAGCGCGAGGTAGTATTCCTTGGCAATGTCCACCCCGTCGGTGACGTAGAGGCGGTTCACTTCCTTGCCCGCATCGCCCGTCTGCACGGTGACGAGCGTGTTGCCGAGCATTTCGCGCGCGCTCGATTCGACTTCCTCGATCGACTTGGCGAGGCGCACGCCGCCGCCTGCATCGGGGCCCAGTTCCTTGAACTTGCCCTTGCCGCGTCCACCCGCGTGGATCTGCGCCTTAACGACGTAAAGCGGGCCGGGCAGCTCCTTCGCGCCCGCAACGGCTTCCTCCACGCTCATCGCCGGAATGCCCTTGGGAATGGCGATCCCGTGCTGGCTGAGAAGATCCTTGGCCTGATACTCGTGAATGTTCATGGGGGCGGTCCGTCCTTACGTCGGCTGAGGCTGAAGCGGGTGTTCGGCACGCGCATAAGCATGGATGTGGCCGCTTGAAAAGGGCGTGCGGCCCACGCACATCACGCCGTGTCGTCATGATAGACTATTCACGCCTCGATGCGATCGTCCGCGAAGCGGGGCTGATCGCCATGAACCGCTGGCCGGTGGCCGGGAAAAGCGTGAAAAGCTGGGACAAGGGCGACAATGATCCGGTCTGCGAGGGCGACCTCGAAGTCGATGCGTTCCTCCGGCGCGAACTGACGGCCCTGTTGCCGAGCGCGGGCTGGCTTTCCGAAGAAAGCGTGGACGAGGCCGCGCGCCTGACGGATCGGCTGGTGTGGGTGGTCGATCCGATTGACGGCACGCGCGACTATCTTCGCGGGCGGACCGGCTGGGCGGTCTCGGTCGCGCTGGTCAGTTCGGGTCGATCCCTCATCGCCTGCCTCGAGGCCCCGGCGCGAAAGGAAAGCTGGCAGGCCACCGCCGGCCGCGGAGCCACGCTCAATGGCGAGCGTCTGGTCGCCTCGACGCGGACAGAGCTGCCCGGCGCACGGATTCCGGCGGCCGACCTTGCCAAAGCGGACCGGCAGCTGGTGCCGGTGGAGCAGCCCAACGGCATCGCCCTGCGCGCAGCCATGGTTGCATCGGGGCAGGCCGACCTGCTGGCGACCATGCGCTGGGGTTACGAGTGGGACATCGCCGCCGCGACGCTGATCGCGCGCGAGGCTGGCGCTGCGGTGAGCGATATTTTCGGCCAGCCGCTGGGCTACAACAAGCGCGACCCGCGCAGTTTCGGCCTGCTGGTCTGCGCACCGGACATCCAGCAGGCGGCTATCGAGCATTTCGGTCCGCGGGCCCGCGATCGGCTGGGCAGCGCAAAAGGGCCAGCCTAGGGACCAAAAGCAAAGGGGGCCGACGCAGCGTGGCGCCGACCCCCCTGGTCGTCAGTTTGCGTCCGGCTTAGCGGCGCGCAGCGTTGACCTGTTCCTGACTGATCGGAACGATCTTGATTTCCACGCGGCGATTGAGCGGCTCGTTTACGCCGTCGCCCGTCTGTACGCGCAGGTATTGCGGGTCTTCGCCATAGCCGCGCGTGGCAATGCGCGAGCGGGAAACACCGCGCGACACCAGATAGTCAGCCACGGCCTGCGCACGGCGCTCCGAGAGCTGCTGGTTGTAGCCCGGGCTGCCGGTCGTGTCGGTGAAACCATACACGTCGATCAGGCTGTTGGGATACTCGATCAGGCTGTTGGCCACCGTATCCAGCGTGTTGCGGAAGTTGGTGTTGATCGTGGCGGAATTGGTGGCAAAGGTCACGCCATCGGGAAGACGCACGAGAATCGCTTCCTGATCGCCGATTTCCTCCACATCCACGCCGCTGCCCGCGGTCTGTTCGTCGAGTTCGCGGATCTGGTCGTCGAACTGGTCGCCGATCACCGCGCCTGCGGTGCCGCCGATGCCTGCGCCGATGATGCGCGCGGCATCGCCGCCGATCACGCCGCCCAGAAGATAGCCGAGCGTACCGCCAAGAGCGGCACCAACGGCCGTGCGGGAGAAGGTCTGCTCGCCGGTATTCGGGTCGGTCACGCAAGCGGAGGTGCTCATCAGGGCCGCTGCGGCCACCGAGGAGAGCACGATACGGGAGGTTTTCATATTTTCTGTCCCTCTAGTGTTTTTTATGCGCGAATGGTTCGCGCACGTTTGGGGGCTCGCGTTCCACCCACGCTCGCCGCCCCCGTAACGTAGGCCATCCCTCGCAGGTTCCCGCGCGTGACCTGCAAGACCGCCATGAAAAGGATGATGGCTGGCGCGGCGACGCATTTGTGCTAGCGCGAACAATGTTGTGACACCTTTCCCCTGGACAGACCTGCTCGTCATCGCGGCGCTGATCGTGCTCAACGGCGTATTTGCGATGTCCGAACTCGCCATCGTTTCCGCCAAGACCACGCGCCTGCAGGCCAGGGCGGACGCCGGCAGCAGCGCGGCCGCGGTTGCGATGGATCTTGCTTCCAATCCCGGCAAGTTCCTTTCCACGGTGCAGATCGGGATCACGCTCATCGCGATTCTCACCGGGGCCTTTTCAGGCGCGAGCCTCGAGGCGCCGGTGGGCGAAAGGCTGGCCGCGCTTGGTATTCCGGCGGATATCTCGCGCGAGGTTGCCTTTATCGTGGTGATCAGCCTGACCACCTATTTCAGCGTGGTGGTGGGCGAACTGGTGCCCAAGCAGCTTGCCCTGCGCGCCGCCGTGCCGGTTTCGATGATCATGGCGCGTCCGATGAAACTGCTCGCGATGCTGGGCGCGCCGATCGTCTGGCTGCTCGACACGTCCTCGGCCACGATCGTTCGTCTGTTCGGCGTGCGACCCGGCGGGCAGAACAGCGTGACGGCCGAAGAACTGCAGATGCTGTTCGCCGAAGCGACCCGGACCGGTGTGCTCGAAGCCGAACAGAGCGCGATTCTGAAAGGCGTGGTCCGGCTGGCCGACCGTCCGGTGCGGGAGGTGATGACCCCGCGCACCGAACTCGACTGGATCGATGCCAGCGCCGATCGCGTGGAGATCGAGCAGACCATCGCCGAGAGCCCGCACTCGCTGCTGCCGGTGGCCGATGGATCGCCCGACAAGGTCGTGGGCGTCGTGAAGGTGCGTGAAGTGCTCGCCGCGATGGTATCGGGCCAGTCCTTCAAACTCACCGATCTTGCGAAGCGGGTGGAAGTGGTGCCCGACCAGCTCGATGCGATGGACGCGCTGCGCGTGTTGCAGCAGGCCGACGTGGCGATGGCGATGGTGCATGACGAATACGGCCATCTGGACGGCATCGTCACCCCGATCGACCTGCTGACCGCCATCGTTGGCCAGTTCGAGAGCGACAAGGATCAGGGCGACATACCCGAGGTGATCGAGAGGGCCGACGGTTCGCTGCTGATATCGGGCGCGCTCCCCGCCGAAACGCTGGGCGACCGGTTAAACCTGGATTATGGCGAGGATCGCGAGTTCGCCACCGCTGCAGGCTTCGCGCTGTCCGTACTCAAGCGGCTGCCCGAGGAAGGCGAGGTTTTCACCCACCAGGGCTGGCGATTCGAGGTCGTCGACATGGACGGCCGCAAGATCGACAAGCTGCTGGTGGAAGAGATCGCACCCGCTGCCGCGTCTCCGCAGGCAGGCTGACGGAACCACGCCGCGTGCGCGCGCTTTCCTAAGCATGGCGAAACAACGCGATATCTGGCTGGTCGCCAACGAAGGCAGCGGCTCCGTGCGCGAGGAGCTGCTCGAGGCGTTGCACGATACCTGCGCAAGCTCGGACCTGTGCATTGCTCACCGCGCGGATTTTCCCGGCGATCCGATCCCTACTGCACAACAGCTGGATCGCGCCGGCGTCGATACGCTCGTCACGCTGGGCGGGGACGGCACGATCAATGCGGTCGTTTCTGCGCTCGCCGGCTGGGGCGGGGCGATCCTGCCGCTGCCCGGCGGCACGCAGAACCTGCTGACGCACCGCTTGCATGGCGATGCCCGGGTCGAGGATGTGATCAAGGCCTTTGCCGATGGCGAGGCGAACAAGGTGCGTCCCAGGATCATTCGCTCCTCGCAGGGCATCGCGCTCGCCGGGCTGATGGTCGGCCCCGGCACAAGCTGGAACGATGTGCGCGAGGCGATGCGCGCAGGCGATCCGGCGCAGATGCTTCGCGCCACGGGCGCCGCGATCGAGGGCACCACGGGTCGCCCTCCCGTGCGCATTGCCGTGCCTCCGGAAGGTCAGAGAGAGGGCTATCCGATCATAGAGCTGGTTCCGCATGCGAACGGCATGGACGCCGCCGCCTATCATGCGCGCACCGGGGCCGACTTCGTCGCGCAGACCTGGGCGCTGATGCGGCAGGAATTCCGCGAGGGCCCGCATGATACGCTGGGCCCGTTCGACCGGCTGGAAGTGGAAAGCACCGGGGGCGAACCGCTTGACCTGCTGCTCGACGGAGAGCCAGCCGATGCAACCCCGCGCGAGACCTTCAGTCTCGAACAATGTCCGGTCGATCTGATTGCCACCATGCCGGGAGGGGGCTGACGCCGATGGCCAAGACTCTGCTGTTCCACGTCAGCGATATTCACTTCGGGCTCGAGAATAACGAGGCGCTCGACTGGTTCTCGGCCGAGGTCACGCGCCTCCGGCCTGCCGCGATAGCCATTACCGGCGACCTGACGATGCGCGCACGGCATCATGAGTTTCGGGCCGCGGAGGAGTGGATCGGCACGCTCGATGCGCCGGTCACGCTCGATGTCGGCAATCACGACATGCCCTATTTCAATCTGATCGAGCGCTTCTTCGATCCCTACAAGCGCTTCGGGCGCATGCGCGATGTGGTGGAGCGCGAGATCGACCTGCCCGGCATCGCGCTCGTCCCCTTGAAGACGGCTGTGCGGATGCAGCCCCGCTTCAACTGGTCGAAAGGCTGGGTCACGGGGCGGGCGCTGGAGAATTGTCTTGCCCGGATCGACGCGTTGCCACCGGGGACACAGGCGCTGGTGACGGTCCACCATCCACTGCGCGAAGTCGGCACGCAGGGCACCGCACTGACCCGGGGCGGCTCGAAGGCGCTGGCCGAGCTGGCCAAGCGCAATGTAATCGGCGTGCTGTCGGGCCACGTCCACGATGCGTTCGACATCATGGAGGACACGCCCCACGGCCCGGTGCGGATGATCGGCGCGGGCACGCTGTCGCAGCGGCTTCGTTCGACCCCGCCGAGTTTCAACGAGCTTCACTGGGATGGCGAGAATTTGCGGGTGGATATCCGCAACCTCGAAGATGTGGACGACGAGGCGATGAAGATCGACGACGTTCCCGAAGACGCGCAACCGCCGCGCCATGAGGGCGAGCCGGTGGCACCCGTTGGCGCGGTCCCGCGAACCGATCCGCCGGTGAATTAGGCGAAGTGCTCCGGTAGGCGGCCACCTGGGCAGGCCGGGAGAGATGCCGGCCCAGCGCAGGCCGCATCGGGCAGCGAAACGTACCGTTAAGGCGGCCTCTCTACTCTGCGGGGAGTCAAGAATAGACAGGTCAGGTCTGGATGCGGCGCTCGACGAGAAGTCGGTCACTCTTTCGCCGGGCGGCGACCGTAGCGGCTACAATCATGGTTCTACCCGGCGCAGCAGACGCGTGCATGATCCGTGTCGCCCCCACCTTCGAAGATGTCAGCTACGCCGATATCGTCGTGATCGGTCGCGTGGAGAATTATCGGATCGTGCGCGATCAGGCATGGCGCGATCAAATGCTCTCCTCGCCCGGTCTGTCTGCGGAGGAGCGAGAGCGCTATCAGGACCCTGAGAGACAGATACTGTCCGATTATGCGCGGTTCGACGTTCAGGTCGACGAGGTGGTCGTCGGTCAGGCGGCCGAGACGCTGGCTGTCACATGGCACAACTCGACCTTCGGTGTACCGGACCAGCTACCACAGGGCCGCTATCTGATCGCGCTGCGTCGGCCTGGCGCACCAGATCCGCCCCTGCGAGGGCCGAGCGGGACAGTCTTCCCGGCACCCGATCCCGATGCCTTGGTGCTTCTCCAGGCGCCCTGTTCGAGCCCCTTCCTCTACCAAATCGGAAGCGACGAGGCTCGCACCATTCTGGAGATACTGGAGGCGGAGGAAAAATAGGCCCTCACCAGGAATCGCCAAACAAAAAGGGCGGCGCCTTGCGGCACCGCCCCTCCTGGTGATCTTGTACGGGTATAGCCTAAGCCATCCCTGCCATCAACGCTTGGAGAACTGGAAGCTGCGGCGTGCCTTGGCGCGGCCGTACTTCTTGCGTTCCACCACGCGGCTGTCGCGGGTCAGGAACCCGGCGGACTTGATCGTGCTGCGCAGCTTGGGCTCGTATTTGCTGAGCGCCTGGCTGATGCCGTGCTTGACCGCACCGGCCTGGCCCGACAGACCGCCGCCACGCACCGTGGCGATCACATCGTACTGGCCCTGGCGTTCGGTGATCGAGAAAGGCTGGTCGATGATCAGGCGCAGCGTCGGACGCGCGAAGTACACATCCTGATCCTTGCCGTTGATCGTGACCTTGCCGCTGCCCGGCTTGAGCCAGACGCGCGCGGTCGCATCCTTGCGGCGGCCGGTGGCGTAAGCGCGGCCATGCTGGTCCAGCTCCTGCTCGCGCAGCGGGGCGGTGCTTTCCGCAACCACGGCAGCGTCGGCGGCCGGCGCATCGCTTGCGATATCGCCCAGATCGGCGAGGTCGCGGATGCTGGCAGTCTTGGGTTCGGATTCCGAACCCGCCTGCGACTCGTTCTGGTTCTTGTCGTCGGCCATTAGCTGAGAGCCTTGTTCTTGCGGTTCATGGAAGCAACGTCGAGCACCTCGGGCTTCTGCCCGTCATGCGGATGCTCGGTACCGGCATAGAGGTGCAGCGCCTTCATCTGCTGGCGGCCAAGCGGCCCGCGCGGAACCATGCGTTCCACTGCCTTTTCCAGCACGCGCTCGGGGAACTTGCCTTCGAGAATCTTCGCGGGCGTGGTTTCCTTGATGCCGCCGGCATAGCCGGTGTGCTTGTAGTACTTCTTGTTGCCCATCTTGCGGCCGGTGAACTTCACCTTGTCCGCGTTGAGGACGATCACGTGATCGCCGCAATCCACATGCGGAGTATAGCTCGGCTTGTGCTTGCCGCGCAGATGGTTCGCGATGATCGCCGCCAGACGGCCCACGACGAGGCCTTCTGCGTCGATCACGTACCAGTTCTTTTCGACCTCGGCCGGCTTGATCGACCGGGTCACCTTGCTGAGAGCCTTCATGGCTTTGCTTTCCCTTTTGGGCTTTCCCCTGCGGGGCGGCCCTGTGAAATTCGGGGTATCGCCGGAGCGCTGGCCGCTGGAATTGCGGATTCGCCTGCCCGGTCGTGGAGCGCGCTAATGCGTGCCGAAGGGCGGCAAGTCAAGCATTCATGCGGGATAGAGAAGAGGTATTATGATACCGCAGCCATCAGCCGCCAGGTTTCGCCGCCCTTGCGCGAGAAGTGCGGCGAGCTGGTTTCGGCCTCGCGCTGGAAGCTGCGCAGAAGGCCCGATGCCGGGTCGCTCACCGCGACTTCGCGCATGGTCACGGTGCCGCTCGTGCCGTCGGGCAGGTCGATCGCCTGGCTGGCCTCGCGTTCTCTCGGCGCGGGGAAGAAGAGATCGCGCGGCAGCCTTGTCAGCCATCGCTGGCCGCTTTGAGACATGTCCGCGACGAACTGGCGGGACGCGGAAACCACCTCGCCCCCGCTCGCGCGCGACCGGGCGAAGGCCACTGCGGCAGCAAGGGCCTCCTCCGGCAGCGGTGCAGGTTCATCCTCATTGGCGGACAGGATACGGCCCGATTCGTCGAGATGAAGCGGCAGAAAGCCCGTCTCCTCCCGGCGGGCTTCGAGATCGGCGATCGCCTTCAATGGCGGCGGCGCATCGACCTGTACGAAGGACTGCGCGCCCGAAACGCCCATTGCACCGACTCGGGAAGGGCCGATGACGATGGCCCAGCGGCGCGTGACACGGATCTGGTTGCCATCGGAAAGCCAGCGCACCAGCACCCGTTCCAGCGTGAAATCCCCCGCCACGGCGGCGCGCTGCGCATGGGCGACAGGCGCGAGGAGGGCGGCGGCCCCCATGCCCAGAAGCACGGCGCGCCTGTTCACGCCCGGTCCCGCGCTTCTCCCGCTCATCCGGTCAGGCCCGCGAGCCAGTCGGCCGTGGCCGCGCCGTGCGCCTCAGCGCGCCAGCCGAGGATAGCAGGCGTATCATAGGGGTGGAGCGCCTCGAGACGCTCGACCGCATCATCCAGCCGCGCCTCGTGTGTCTTGAAAAGCACGGCGAACTCCTCGCACTCTGCGCGCTCACCCTCCCACTCGAACATGGCTTCGATCGGGCCGAGGAGGTTGGCGCAGGCCACGAGTTTCTCGTCGAGCAAACGCGCGGAGACCGCCCGCGCATCCGCGCGGTTCGCGAACACCGTGTAGATCAGCGCGCTCACTCGCCGTGCCCCTGGGAACGGCGGCCGACAGCGTGGGCGGCAGTCGCCGTGGCTGCGACCAGCAATGCACCGGTCACCTGGTGCGCCACTGCGATCCATAGCGACACGCCTGTCACCACGGTCACGATACCCAGCAGAACCTGCCCCATGGCCAGTCCGATCAGCGCCTTGCCCGCATTGTCTTCGCGCGAGAGCGCGCGCCAGCCGAGCCACAGCAGCGCCGCGAAGGCCGCCCAGGCGAACCAGCGATGGAGAAAATGGAGCAGGAAGGGATCGTGCGTAACGGCGAAGAACAGGCCCCGCGACAAGTCTGCCTCGGGCACGAAGCGTTCCTGCATCAGGGGCCAGGTATTCGACGCGTGCCCGGCATTGAGCCCCGCGACCCAGGCGCCGAGCAGGATCTGAAGAAACAGGATACCGCCGGCGAGCATGGCGATCGGACGGAACCTTGCGGGCCGTGCCGCCCGGTCCCGGTCGAGCGCCTGGAGATCGAGCGCGGTCCACACCAGCCCCGCCAGCGTGATCAATGCGGTGCACAGATGGATCGACAGCCAGAAATGGCTCACATCGGTCATCGTGCCCCCCAAGCCTGAGCGGACCATCAGCCATCCGAACACGCCCTGCAGACCGCCCAGCGCCAGCAATGCGAGCAGGCGCGGCTTGTAGCCCTTCGGAATCCAGCCCCTTATCCAGGCAAAGGCGAGCGGCAGCGCAAAAGCGAGGCCGATCACACGGCCGAGCAGGCGGTGGAACCATTCCCAGAAGAAGATCGCCTTGAAATCGGCCAGCGTCATGCCCGCCGGCCCCGCCTCGTAGCGGTACTCGGGCGTCGCGCGGTATTTTGTGAACTCGGCCTGCCACTGTGCGTCGCTCAGCGGGGGAAGGACGCCCGAGGCGACGTTCCATTCGGTGATCGACAGGCCCGATTCGGTCAGCCGTGTGATGCCTCCGACCGCGACGATCAGCACGACCATCGCCGCGACCGCCAGCAACCACCACACCAGCCAGCCGGGCCGACTCCGATCGTGCGCAAGATCGCTGGATTTATCCAAAGGTGTGCTGGCCATGCCGCCTGAATGCGTAAGGCGCGAGGGACTTGCAAGCGCGCAAACCCGCACGGGCATTGAATCTTCTGCAAGCACGCCCTTGCCGAATGAAACAACATAACATAAATGCCCTGCATGGATCGGCCCTACGCCTCTAACCGCATGAAGCTGGATGCGATCGGCATCGCGCTGTCCGCGCTGTGCGCGGTCCATTGCGTGCTGACCATCGTGATCATCACTTCGATCGGGTTGGCCAGCCACTGGCTGCTCTCCCCCGAACTGCATCGGTGGGGCCTTGCCGCCGCGACGCTGATCGCCGGAATCGCTATCGGCATGGGGGTGGCCCGACACCGTCGTTGGTTGCCCCTCGCCATCGCCTCGGTGGGTCTGGCGCTGATGGGCGGCGCACTGTTGGGCCCGCACGGGACGCAGGAAGCGTTGCTTACCATCTCGGGCGTGGCGCTCGTCTCGGTCGGCCATCTTCTCAATCTTCGGCGCGGCGCGGCGATGAATGGCCCGGATGGCTTGCGCGAAAAGCGCTGAGGCCCCAAGTCGCCCGTCTATGAGCGACACCAAATCGATCCGGCTGAACGGCGAGAGCCGCACCACCTCCGCCACAAGCATAGCCGCGCTGGTGCGCGAACTCGGCCTCGCGCCGGAGAAGGTCGCGGTGGAGCACAATGGCGAAATCGCGCCGCGTTCGCAGCTGAGCGAAATCGCGCTGGGCGAAGGCGACACGCTGGAGATCGTGCATTTCGTAGGCGGCGGCGAGCACGCGCAGCCGGATGACGACACCTGGACCGTGGCCGGACACACGTTCCGCTCCCGCCTGATCGTGGGCACCGGCAAGTACAAGGACTTCGCGCAGAACGCCGCCGCGCTGGAAGCCAGCGGGGCCGAGATCGTCACTGTCGCGGTGCGGCGGGTGAACGTCTCCGATCCGAACCAGCCGATGCTGACCGACTTCATCGACCCGAAGAAGGTCACCTACCTGCCCAACACCGCCGGGTGCTTCACCGCAGACGAAGCGGTACGCACGCTGCGGCTGGCGCGCGAAGCGGGCGGCTGGGATCTGGTCAAGCTGGAAGTGCTGGGGGAGGCGAAGACGCTCTATCCCGATATGCGCGAGACGCTGCGGGCGACCGAGACCCTTGCCAACGAAGGCTTCCACCCGATGGTCTATTGCGCGGACGATCCGATCGCCGCCAAGCAGCTGGAAGAGGCGGGTGCGGTGGCGATCATGCCGCTGGGCGCGCCGATCGGTTCGGGCCTGGGCATCCAGAACCGCGTTACCATTCGCCTGATCGTGGAAGGGGCGAGCGTGCCCGTGCTGGTCGATGCAGGTGTCGGCACGGCATCCGATGCAGCCGTCGGCATGGAACTGGGCTGCGACGGCATCCTGATGAACACCGCGATTGCCGAAGCCAAAGACCCGATTCGCATGGCCCGCGCGATGAAGCTGGCAGTGCGGGCCGGGCGCGACGCCTACCTTTCCGGACGCATGGCAACGCGCAAATATGCCGATCCCAGCAGTCCGCTTGCGGGGCTGATCTGACGAGGAGGCTCGTCCGCCCCGATCAGGCTTAGCGGATTGTTAACCAAGTTGGGCGAAACATGCTCCCCATCGGATGAAAGCCCGATGGAGGGGCACGATGGCGACCAAGAACAACACCACCAGCCTGAGCATCGCGGAGATGCGCGAATTTGCCAGTTTCTCGCCCTGCGAGCAGCGTTTCATTCGCCGAAACCTCGATATCGGCCTCGGCCGCTGCGATGCGTTCAAGCTGTGGGCCCGCAATTCTTCGGAGAGTGTTGCGATTCGCCGCCAGTATGTCGCCTATCAAGATCTCAAAGCCCTGCGGCGCTCCATCCCGGGTGCCGATGGCGGCGAGGCGATCTCGCCCTTCATGGGCCAGCTCTCGCGCCTTGCATCCTTCGATCTTGCGCAGGAGCGGCTGGACGGTTTTTCGCCCTTCCGCTTCCTTTACGAACGCCTGCTTGGCGCCGATGTGCGCCCTTGGCTGCCCAGCGCCTTCTGCGCCGGGGCGGCCATGCCGAACCTGCGCCCGGCACGGCGCAAGCTGCTGCTGCAGAGTCTCAGCGAAGCGGCCGCTACCGCGCCCGCCTGGTCCAGCCGCGCACCGACCTTCTTCCCCGAATATGTCGATCTGGCCGACGAAGCCGCCTGAACCGGACCGCTCGGTGAGAGCGGCCCGGCACTGACGGCGAATCGTATCAGAACGCGACCTGCGCGCCCGCCAGAATCACATTCGTATCCGCATCCTGGCGCGACCAGGTGCTGCCGTCGGGGAAATTGCCCCCCGACAGGAAGTTGAGCGGGACGTAACCATTCACGCGGATGAACTCGCCGAACAGGTTCACGTTCGGTGCGGGGAACCACGAGGCACCCAGCACGATCTGGTTCTGTCGCCGCCAGGGCGCGCCTTCCTCACCCGAAATGAACTTCGAGAACTCCGCCGACAGCGCGAATTCGCGCCGTTGCATCGTCAGGCTTTCGGCCCCGAAGCCGAAGCGGCCGCCGATGGTGAAAGCCTCGGGCTTCACCGCGTCGTACACGCTCAGCGGGTTGGTCGGATCGGGCACGGCGGTACCCGCCCATTCCTTCGTCGTCTTCGCATACTCGCCGATGAGCGTCAGCGGACCATAGGTCAGCTTGCCATAGGCCGCGATGCCCGGGTTGTTGTCCTGACACGGGTTGAAGTGCGTCACCGGATAGTCCTGACAATAGGCAGTACCGCGCTGGTAGCTGGCACCGGCCATCAGCGCGTTGCCCTCTCCGCCAAGGTCGATCGTGTAGCGTGCATCGACAGCGAAGTTGTTCGCGCGCGAGGGCACGCTGGTGCCGAGCACCGGCACGTTTGCCGAACGGAACTGCGCGCCACCCTGGATGATCATCCCGCGCACATGCAGACCGCCCGAAACGAAGCCGACCTGCCCGCCATAGGCGAGGCCCGCGAAGGCGTGCCAGTTGGTCGAATTGGTGAAGGGGTTGACCGTATCGTTGAGCCCGAAGGGCGTGTCCATCTTGCCGATCAGGGCATAGACCGGCAGCTGGTCCAGATTGCCGAACATCACCCAGCCGCGCCGCAGCTGGATCTGGTTACGCGCCAGCGCGGTGATCGTCCCCTGACCGAAGCTCTGTTCCGGATCGTACAGCAGTTCCGCATAACCGGTGACGTTGGGCAGCAGCCGCGCCGTCAACGCGAGGTTGGCCGAATGCAGCACCACTTCGGAAACATTGTCGCCCAGCTGGTTGGCGCTGGTCGGGTGGCGCATGAGGTACCCGAACTTGTCGTCCACCGTCGCCCACTGGTAATTCGCGATCGCGGTGATCCCACCCGACAGCGTGACCCGGTCGGTCAGCTCGCCCGATTGCAGCGCGGCCAGCTGGACCAGCGGCTTCGTGTTCACGTTCTCCGCATGGTCGAGCATCTGGTACGCATAGGCGGCGTTGGTGCCGACGAAGTTCTCCGACCCGGACACCTGCATCTCCCGCGGGTCGTCGGCCTCGGTGACCACATCGACCACGCGCACTGAGCCTGCCGTCGTTGCGACGCGCGCCGTGCCGGGTACCTCGGCTTGCGCAGTCGCTGCGGGCACCTGCGCGTCGGACGCCGCGACGACGACATCGCCTTGTGCGGTGTTCACGCTGCGCAGGCCTTCAAGCTGCGCACGCAGCTGCTCGTTTTCGCTCTGCAGCGCATCGAGCCGATCTTCGAGCGCCTCGAGACGCTCGAGCACGGCCGAGTCCTGAGCCAGCGCCGGCGTCGCCAGCGAGAAGAGCGAAATACCCCCCAGAAGGATTGCGCATCGGCGCACACGTCCGCGTGTTGCGGTTGGGCAACTATTGGTGTTCATCATGTATCCCTATGTCCAAGCAGCGGCACCATTCAGATTGCAAATAACGACCCAAATATTGATGCAACCCCCGAAAGCCGCCGGCTTCGGGCGTTATCGCGCGTCTCTTTTCCTGCCAAGACTCCCATTGCGGGCTGCTCGAAAAAAGTTGCTATCGGGCAACACCGACTGGCGTGGCAGAGGCGGGGCAGGCGTTTGCCCGAGTGCGCGCGGATCTCGATTTCGGTAGGAATTGGCCAGCGCGGCGCTGGCAGGTGTGGCCTAGCGCTTTTCCACCATGAGGTAGATCACCGGCGTATCGCCGACATTGACCACCTCGTGCCACGCTGTTCCGTCGCTCGAATAGTCCGAGCCTGTTTCCAGCGTGACCGTCCGAACCCCTGTCTCGTCGGTGATCCGCATGGTTCCGCCGCTCAGCGCGTAACCGTAATGGGCCGGGTGATAGTGCCGCTCGTGCCCTACGCCCGGTGGGAAGGTGCAGCGCAGCACGCGATGGGTCTGTGTCTGGTGTTGCAGCGTGCACACGCGCTCTCCCTCCCAGCCGGCTTCCAGCGCGCTCGGCAGGGGGTCGGGCGCGGCGCTGACGCTGGCGCAGGCCGATGCCAGCACGGCACCGGCAGCAAGCAGCGCCAGTCGATGAACCGCGCTCATCCGCGGTACAGCCCGTCCAGCCGGTCGCCGTAGCGCTCTCGAATCTTGTGCCGCCGGATTTTCATGCTCGGCGTCATTTCCTCGTTCTCGATGGAGAAGGGTTCGTCCGCGAAGGCAAAGCCGCGCACCTTTTCGACCACCGACAATTCGGAATTCACCCGGTCGACCGCCTTGCGGATCGCCGCGCGGAATTCGGGCAGCTGCTGCGCCTCCGCGCAATCGAGCGGCTTGCCCTGCGCCTTGCACCAGTCCAGCGCCCATTCGGCATCGGGCACGATCAGGCCGACGATGTAGGGCCGCCGGTCGCCCGCGACCATCGCCTGACCGATCTCGGGCTGCAGGGTCAGCATGCCTTCGACCTTCTGCGGCGCGACATTGTCGCCCTTGTCGTTGACGATCATGTCCTTCTTGCGGTCGGTGATGACGATCCGGCCCTTCTCGTCGATATGGCCGATATCGCCGGTGTGCAGCCAGCCATCCTGCAGGGCGCGATCAGTCTCCGGCTGGTTCTGCCAGTAGCCGTGCATCACGAGTTCGCCCCGGCACAGGATTTCGCCATCCTCGGCGATCCGGATCTCCACGCCCTTCATCGGCGGCCCGACCGTGTCCATGGACACTCCGGCGGACGGCCTGTTGCAGCTGATGACCGGCCCGGCCTCGGTCTGGCCGTAGCCCTGCATCATCGGCAGGCCGAGCGCCTGGAAGAAGGTGCCGACTTCGGGATTGAGCGGAGCGCCGCCCGATACCATCGCCTTGATCCGGCCGCCGAACTTCTGGCGAATCTTGGGCCGCAACAGCCTCCCGACGAGCAGATCCATCGGCTTGTCGCGCAGCCGCTTCCTGCCGTTCGGGCCCGCCCGCTCCTCGATTTCGAGCGCGCGGTCCATCAGGTAGCTTGCGGCACCGCCCTGCTTGGCGATCTGCTTCATGATCCTCGTGCGCAGCACCTCGAACAGACGCGGCACCACGACCATCACCGTGGGGCTCGTTTCTTCGATATTGCTGGCCAGCTTTTCCAGCCCCTCGGCATAGAAGATCTGCGCGCCGACGCCGATCGGCAGGAATTGCCCGCCGGTATGTTCATAGGCGTGGCTGAGCGGGAGGAACGAGAGAAAGCGCTCGTCATCCGACAGCTTGAAGTCGTCGATCAGAATGTCCGCCGCGCCCGCCACGTTGCACAGGATCGCGCCATGGTGCTGCAACACGCCGCGCGGTGCCCCGCCGGTGCCGCTGGTATAGATGATGCAGGCGGTGTCCTTGCGGCCGATACCGGCAAGCCGCGCCTCGACCGCACTGCGCGCCGCCTTGGCATCGCCTTCGATCATGTGCGTCCAGCCATGGCAGGCCAGATTGCCCCCCTGGTAACCGCGCACGCTTTCGATCGGGATGATATGTTCGGCAATCCCGGTATGGAAGATCGCCGGGATCAGAGGGCCGGACAGCTTCTCGTTCGAAACGATCACTGCCTTCGCGCCCGAATTGTCCAGGATATGGATGTGATCGCGTTCGGTATTGGTGATGTAGGCGGGCACGGTGATGCAGCCCGCGGCCATGATCGCCAGATCGGCAATGCACCATTCGGGGCGGTTCTCCGACACCAGCATCACCCGGTCGCCATCGGCAAGGCCCAGGCCGCGCAGGTTTTCTGCCAGCACGCACACCTGCTCGGCCGCTTCGCGCCAGCTGATCGTCTGCCACTCGCCAGCGACCTTGCGCCCGAGGAAGGGCTTGTCGCCGCCTTCGTCGGCGCGTTGCAGGAACAGCGAGACGAGATTGCTCGCCTGTTCGATCTCTCTAAGCTGCGTCAAAGGCGCACCTGCTCCCAGTTTTTGGTCTGTTTGTAACGGTGCAGCGCGGTCTAGGCTCCCGCGAACCCTACGGCAAGCTGCCAGAGGGGAGCTGCGTGGTGTCCTCGTGCCGGGCATAGGCGACCCCGCGCAGCCGTGGGTCGTAGGCCGTGACCCAGCCCTGGGGCGTTTTGAGTGCCCCGTTCGTGCGGAACAGGAAGTCGCTTGGGATCACGCTTTCGTGGCCGAGCGCGTTGAACCGCGGCGCGGCATCTTCGAACCAGCTGCCCTTCTCGACGATCAGCCGGTCGCCGAAGCTCATCACCATGGGCAGGGCGAGCGCGTCTTCGAGGTCCAGGCCGAAGTCGATCACCCCGATAATCGCGCGCGCGGTCTGTATGGGGATCGTCGCGCCGCCGGCGGCACCCAGCGCAAGAAAAGGCTCGCCCTGCGGATCGTAAACGACCGTGGGCGCCATCGAACTGCGCGGGCGTTTCCCACCCTGCACGCGGTTGGCGGAAAGCATCCCGTCCTGCACCGGCGCGAAGTCGAAATCGGTCAGCTCGTTGTTGAGATAGAACCCGCCGAAGCGCAGGCCCGATCCGAACGCACCTTCGATGGTGGAGGTATAGCTGACCATGGTGCCGTCGGCGCCGATGGCGACGAAATGCGTCGTACCGCTCTCCGGATAGCCTTCCCCGGCGGGCGTGGGGGCGGGCGCGCCGGGCGGCGTGCCGGGCGTAACGCTGTCCATCCGCCGGGCCGGGTCGATCAGGAGCGCGCGGCTGGAGAGATAATCCGGATCGATCAGCCCTGCGGTGGGCACCTCCACGAAATCCGCATCGCCCGTATATATGGCGCGGTCCGCATAGGTGAGGCGCTGCGCCTCCACGAACAGGTGCCATGCCTCGACAGAGCGGGGGCCGAGTGCGGCGAGATCGAACCGTTCGAGCTGTTCGAGAATCCCGATCACCGCGATTCCGCCCGAGGATGGCGGGCCCATGCCGCACACCCTGTAGCCGCGATAATCGCCGCACACGGGCGCGCGCTCTCGCGCTTCGTAGGCCGCGATATCGGCAGCGGTCATCGCCCCGTCGCGCGGGGTTTCGGCGGCGATGGTCTGGGCCAGGGCCGTGGCTGAGTCGCCTTCGTAGAAGGCCTGGGGACCTCTGCTTGCGATCCGTTCGAAGGTGGCCGCAAGGTCGGGCAGGGCGATACGTGTGCCCACCGGCCTCGGCGTGCCGTCCGCCTGATAGAACAGCGCGCGCCCTTCCTGCGTATGGCCTGCCCGATCGAACTGGCCTTCTAGCGAGGAATGCAGCCTCTCGTTGAGAACGAAGCCCTCGCGCGCAAGGACAATCGCGGGCCGGAACAGCGCTGCCCAGGGCAGCTTGCCGTGCTCTGCGTGGAGCTTCGCCGCAACCGCGACATTGCCCGGCACGCCAACGCTCAGCCCGCTGATCGTCGCCTCAGATCCGGGCAGGGGATTGCCGTCTTCGTCCAGAAACCATGCGGGCGTTGCGGCCGAGGGCGCCGTTTCGCGCCCGTCGTAGCTCTGCACCGTACCGTCGGGCGCGCCATAGAGGATGAAGCCTCCCCCGCCGATTCCGGAACTCTGCGGTTCCACGACCGTGAGCGCGATCATCGTGGCGAGCGCCGCGTCGACGGCATTGCCGCCTTGCGCCAGTATTGCTTCACCCGCCGCCGTGGCGCGCGGGTCCGCCGAAGCGACCGCCCCGCCGAAGGTGGACGCCGTCCGTGTCGGGGCCGGCGGTGTTAGCGGTGCCTCCGGCATGCTGGCACACGCGCCGAGCGAGACGATGGCGGCAATGCCGGCGAGCGGGCGAAAGAGCATGGCGATC
Organism: Citromicrobium sp. UBA3494; assembly: GCA_002377695.1. Classification (GTDB taxonomy): domain Bacteria; phylum Pseudomonadota; class Alphaproteobacteria; order Sphingomonadales; family Sphingomonadaceae; genus Alteriqipengyuania. The sequence continues at coordinate 43,530 of DFQH01000005.1, forward strand.
CTCAGCTTTGCGATCCGATGGCTTCTTCAATCGAGGCAAAGCCTTCGCGCTGCAACCTTTGCTTCAGGCCGCGCGCGATCCGGCGGCCCAGCGTCGGTCCCTGATAGACCATCGCGGAATAGAGCTGCACCAGGCTGGCGCCTGCCACGATCCGCTCCCAGGCGGCATCCGCGCTGTCGATCCCGCCTGCCGCGATCAGCGGGATTTGCCCGCCGGTGGCCTTGCGGAAATCCTTCAGTCGCTGGAGCGCGATGGGGGCGAGCGGCGCGCCGGAAAGGCCACCCGCCTCCCGCGCATGCTTCGACCGGAGCGGCGGGCGGGCGAGCGTCGTATTGGAAAGGATCAGCGCCGCCAGCGGGCTGTCGCCGGCGACCTTGGCAATCGCATCGATCTCCTTCGGCTCCAGATCGGGCGCGAGCTTGAGGAATACGGGTGTGGTGCGCTCTCCCCGCGCCTCGAACACGCCGTCCAGCAGATGCTTCAGTGCATCGCCCGCCTGCAGGTTGCGCAGACCCGGCGTGTTGGGGCTGGAGATATTGACCGTCAGATAGCTTGCGAGCGGCGCCATCAGTTCGGTCAGCAGCGCATAATCTGCAATGCGATCATCGCTGTCCTTGTTGGCGCCGATATTGATACCGACGATCCCCGGCCTGCCCGCGCGCTTGCGCAGTCGTTCGTGCGCGGCCTGGGCCCCGCCATTGTTGAACCCCATGCGGTTGATGACCGCGCGGTCCTCTACCAGCCGGAACAGGCGCGGCTTGGGGTTGCCCGTCTGCGGGAAAGGCGTGATCGTGCCGACCTCGACGAAGCCGAAGCCCAGCCCCAGCAGGGCATCCGGCACTTGGGCATCCTTGTCGTAACCGGGCGCAACCCCGACGGGCGAGGGAAAGGTCAGCCCGCCGAGCGACACTGCCAGCGCGGGGTCATGCCGGGGCGGCGTGCCGGTCGGCATGCGCTTCAGTCCGGCGAGCGACAGGCGATGCGCGCGCTCGGGATCGAGGGTGAACAGCAGCGGGCGCAGGGCTGGGAACAGCATGGGACCATGCCCTATGCCGCCCGTTGGTCGCTGTCGACAGCCCTTTCCACCAGCATGTCGGCAAGGCGGTGCGAGCACGACATGCCCCGAACCCAAGGCGGAGGAATTGACCGCCGACTTGCAGCGCCACAAGGGAACGCCCAGGCGCGACGAAATCAGGTTCACCCGATGGCTGAAGGACATGGTGCCCGAGGGCGATGCGGCGATGACGAAGATTCCTGACGCCCGCCGAAGCGCGGCGAAGATGGCAAAAGACGCTAACGACTCGCAAGAGTCGGGTTTTGGTTGAAATCGGACTGATTTAATCCGAATTGGGCGCCATGCGCCTCAGCAACCTCGCCGATTATGCCATTCTCATCATGGCCGCCGCCGCCAAGCATTGCGGCGGTGCGCGCACGAGCGCGTCGGCGCTGGCCGAGGAAACCGGCCTTCCCGTCCCCACCGCGCAGAAGATCGTCAGCAAGCTCTCCGCAGCGGGGCTGCTGCGCTCCACCCGCGGCGCGGGCGGCGGATTGCAGCTCGCGCGGCCCGCGGCGGCGATCAGCATGGCCGATATCGTCGAGGCGATCGAAGGCCCGATCGCGCTCGTTTCCTGCATCGATACCGGCGACTGCGCCGTGGAACACGAATGCAGCGTCAAGCCGCACTGGCCGGTGGTCAACGCCGCCGTGCGCCGCGCGCTGGCGGATGTTTCGCTCGCAAGAATTGCGGGCGCAGCCCCTGTGAAGAAAGAACTGGCATGAACGAAACCATCGACCTCAAGAACCCCGAGCAGGATCGGGAAGCCAGGGAAGCCGCGGCAAAGGCCGCCGATTACGAGTTCGGCTGGCATTCGGACATCGAGACCGACTACGCGCCAAAGGGCCTTTCGGAAGACACGGTCAGGTTCATCTCGGCCAAGAAGAAAGAGCCCGAGTGGATGCTCGAATGGCGTCTGAAGGCGTTCCGCAAATGGCTCACCATGACCGAGCCGGACTGGGCGAAGCTGGGCTATCCCGAGATCGACTATCAGGACGCGTATTACTACGCCGCGCCCAAGAAGAAGGAAGAGCTCGAAAGCCTCGACGAGCTCGATCCCGAGATCAAGTCGGTCTACGACAAGCTCGGCATCCCGATTGCGGAGCAGGAAGTGCTCGCCGGGGTGAAGGGCGCGCGCAAGGTCGCGGTGGATGCGGTGTTCGATTCCGTCTCGGTTGCTACGACGTTCCGCGAAGAGCTCGAAAAGGCGGGCGTCATCTTCCGCTCGATCTCGGAAGCGATCCGCGAATATCCCGATCTGGTGAAGAAGTGGCTCGGCAAGGTCGTGCCGCAGGCCGACAACTACTTCGCGTGCCTCAACTCGGCGGTCTTTTCCGACGGCACATTCGTCTACATCCCCGAAGGCGTGCGCTGCCCGATGGAGCTTTCCACCTATTTCCGCATCAATGCGGAGAATACCGGCCAGTTCGAGCGCACGCTGATCGTGGCCGAGAAGGACAGCTATGTCAGCTACCTCGAAGGCTGCACCGCGCCGATGCGCGACGAGAACCAGCTCCACGCCGCCGTGGTCGAGCTGGTTGCGATGGACGATGCCGAGATCAAGTATTCGACCGTGCAGAACTGGTACCCCGGCAATGCCGATGGCGTAGGCGGGATCTACAATTTCGTGACCAAGCGCGGGCTGTGCCAGGGCGCGCGGTCCAAGATCAGCTGGACGCAGGTCGAGACCGGCTCCGCGGTGACGTGGAAGTACCCGAGCTGCGTTCTGAATGGTGAGGATAGCGTGGGCGAGTTCTACTCGGTCGCGGTCACCAACAACCACCAGCAGGCCGATACCGGGACCAAGATGGTCCATAACGGCAAGGGCAGCCGCTCCACGATCATCTCCAAGGGGATCAGCGCGGGGCAGAGCAACAACACCTATCGCGGTCTGGTCCGCGTGGCCGCGAATGCCGATGGCGTGCGCAACCGCACCGAATGCGACTCGCTGCTGCTGGGCGACAGGTGCGGCGCGCACACCGTGCCCTATATCGAGGTGAAGAACCCCACCGCGCAGATCGAGCACGAGGCGACCACCTCCAAGATCTCCGACGACCAGCTGTTCTACGCGCAGCAGCGCGGGCTGGACGAGGAAGCTGCGATCGCGCTGATCGTCAACGGCTTCGCGAAAGAGGTGATGAAGCAGCTGCCGATGGAATTCGCGGTCGAAGCGCAGAAGCTGCTGGCGATCTCGCTCGAGGGGAGTGTGGGGTGATGGGCGCGACCCTCTCCCCCCTCGTCATCCCGGCCCCCGAGCCGGGATCCCGCTTCTTCCAGCGCAGCGCAAAAGGTAGCGGGACCCCGGATCAAGTCCGGGGTGACGGTTGTGGCTGTGTTATCACGCTCAAGGGAGCCTGACGTGAGCGACAACCTCCAATGGTTGCAGAACTTTTATGCTTCTCTCTGCGACGGGCTTTGGGAGCACGGTTACGGCTGCAACTTAGATACTCTCGATAACCCTGGTTGGAAGTTCATCTTCGAGCTCAACGGGACACCGTTTGAGAAGGCATCCGGATTAGACGTGCGGCTAGGTGAACATGTCGATGTTGAAGGCCCAGACTGGATCATTTTGGAGAAAGGCGACCACGTAGTTCATGGCGTCTGCGGGCCGACCAAACTGGATGAGATGCTCGGCTTATTCCGCGCTTGGATTGAAAAGCAGATATGACTGAACGCAAAACCCTCAATCTCCGCCCCGCATCCGAAGACACCGACACTCCCGCCGTCAAACGCAAGGGCCGTGGGTGGGAAATCTCGGAGAAGCGCCTCGACGCGCTGCATGATCGTGCGCGCGAGATGCGTCGCCATGCCTCTCCGGCGCACAAGGCGCTGGCGGAGAAGTTTTCGAAGGCCGATTTCGGGCGCTATTCCTTCACCCGCTTCGCGGTGGTCGGCAGCGCGATCGTCGATTTCAACTCGCACAACATGGGCCTTGCCATCCTGATCGATGAGGAGGGCGTGGAGCCCGCCATCGCGACCCGGCGCGACAAGAGCCTCGAGGCGGTCGGCATCCGCGTGGTCCACGTGGCCGCCGCCGATATCCTCGCCGATATCGACGCGGTGCTCGCCACGCTGACGCAGGAAATGCGCGCCGCCATCGCCAACCGCAAGGAAGCGCGCCGCCGCCACGAGGCCGAGAACCCGCGCCAGACCAAGCCGCGCTACGACCGCGACGGCAACGGCCCGCCGCGCGGCCACCAGAACCGCAACAACCAGACCCGCCACGATAGAGGGACCCGCGATGGATAAGCTCTCCATCCTCGCCCACGCCGATGTGCCCGGAGCAAGCCGCGACCTGATCGCGATGCAGGGCTTCGCGCGCGACCTGCTGGACGCCGACGCTCCGCGCCTTGCGCCGCTCGAGCGCATATTGCGCCGCGATCTCGATGCCGCGATTCATGGCCGCGCTGCTCCGTGGACCGCCACACGCACCCGTCTGGAAGTGCGCAAGCTTGCCAGGCTGGCACCCACTCCGGCCCCGCAGCCCGAGCCGGCGGAGCAACCTGCGCCGCGCCCTGCCGCGCCGCGCTCCTCGTCCGAGCGGAACGAGCTGCTCCATGTCGGTGCCGCGCTCACCGCGCTGGCCGTGTGGCTCGCATGGGCCGCGCAGCTCGCGACGCAGACCTCCATTGCGTGGGACGGCGGCACGGGGCCTGCGCAGACGCAGAACCTCGTCGCGCTTTACGGCCCCGCAGTGCTGGCGCTGCTCGCCACGCTTATCGCGATCAATCCTCCCAGCCATGGGCAGCGTGCGTGAGGATTGGTCCGCTCCTTCTGGCGCTTGCGCTCACCGTGCCCGCGACGGCGCAGGAGGTGCTCACCCCCGAGCAGGCCGAGACGCGTCTGCGCGGCTGTCTGCAGGCAGGGGCCGCAGGCGCGCCCCGCACCGGCCTGCGGGACGCGGTGGTCGCCACGCGCGCCTTGTGCGCGCCGCAGATCAAGCGGGTGCGCGCCAACCGCGTCGCTGCCGCAACGCAAGGCCTAACGGATGAGGCCGCCGAGCGTGCCGAACAGCAGGCGACCCTAGAACTGAACGACGAGATTGCTCTCGCCATCGCAAATTTCACTGGATTGAGAACACTTTAGACATGCTCCAGATCGACAACCTCCATGCCGAAATCGACGGCACCAAGATCCTCAATGGACTCACGCTCAGCGTGAACGCCGGCGAAATCCACGCCATCATGGGCCCGAACGGCGCGGGCAAATCGACGCTTGCCTATGTGCTGGGTGGAAGACCCGGTTACGAAGTCACCGAAGGAAAGGTGTTCTTCCGCGGCGAAGACCTGCTGGCGATGGACCCGCACGAGCGGGCCGCGGCGGGGCTTTTTCTGGGCTTCCAGTATCCGGTCGAGATTCCGGGCGTCTCCAATATCCAGTTCCTGCGCGAAGCACTGAACGCGCAGCGTGCCGCGCGCGGCGAAGAGGCGATGACCGGCGGCGATTTCCTCAAGCTCGCCAAGGAGAAGGCCGGGCTGCTCAAGCTCGATATGGAGATGCTCAAGCGGCAGGTGAACGTCGGCTTCTCGGGCGGCGAGAAGAAGCGTGCCGAGATGGTCCAGATGGGCATTCTCGATCCGCAATTCGCCGTGCTGGACGAGACCGACAGCGGGCTCGACATCGACGCGCTGCGCGTGGTCGGCGACGGGATCAACGCCATCATGCGCCAGAGCGACAAGGGCGTGCTGCTGATCACGCATTACCAGCGCCTGCTGGAGGTGGTGCAGCCGACCCATGTCTCGATCCTTTCCAAGGGCCGCATCGTGAAGACCGGCGGCGCTGAGCTTGCGAGCGACCTCGAACGCGAAGGCTACGACGCCGTGATGGCGGAGGCGTAATGACAGAAGCCGTACTCCTTCCAACCCGGAAAGACGAAGCCTGGCGCTATTCGGATATCGACGCGATTCAGGATACCGCCCCGGAAACCTTCGAAGCGTGGGAAGATATCCGCGTGGCCGAGGGCGAGACCTGGTCCGACCTGATCGTGATCGACGATGCCGATGGCTTGCAGATGCGCCGCTTGCGCATCGCGCTGGAAAAGAACGCGCGTGCCGAACTCGCGGCCCTCGTGGCCGGTGGCCAGCTCGGACGGCTCGAAGTGGTCGTGACGCTGGCCGAAGGCGCGCATTTCGAGCTTGGCGGCATCACGCTGGGCGGTGGCGACACCACCCGCGAGATCGTGACCCGCATGGCGCACGAGGAACCGGGCGCGACCAGCAACCAGACCGTGCGCAGCGTCCACTGGGGCAAGGGCACGGGCAATTTCCTCGGCCGGATCGATGTCGTGCGCGACGCGCAGAAGACCGATGCAGCGCAGAGCTTCAAGGGGCTGCTGCTGGAAAAGGGTGCGAGCGTGAACAGCGTGCCGCAGCTGGAAATCTATGCCGACGACGTGCAGTGCGCGCATGGTGCGACCGTGGGCCAGCTGGACGAGTCCGCCCGCTTCTACATGGCGGCGCGCGGCCTGCCGCCCAAAACCATCCGCCGCCTGCTGGTACAGGCCTTCATCGGCGATGCGACCCGCGAACTGGCGGACGAGGCCACCCGCGAGGCGCTGCTGGAAAAGGCGCTGGACAAGCTTGAGGAGCGGGCGTGAGCGGGCTGGCGAAACACAAGCCCTCCTCTGAAGGAGAGGGGGAGATTGCCGCGCAGTTCCCCGGGATGTTCACGGGCGATGGCGAGCGCTGGCACTATCTCGACAGCGGAGCGACCGCGCAGAAGCCGCGCGTCGTGATCGATGCGATGGCCCGCGCGCTGGGCGAGGATTATGCGACCGTGCACCGCGGGGTCTATTCGCGCAGCGCGCAGATGACGCTCGGCTACGAAGCCGCGCGCCGTAGGGTTGCCGCCTTTATCGGGGGCGGCGAGGACGAGCTGGTCTTCACGCGCGGCGCGACCGAGGCGATCAACCTCGTCGCCTATGCGTATCCGAAGAAAGGCCGCGTGCTGCTCAGCCAGCTGGAGCATCATTCCAACATCGTGCCGTGGCAGCTGGCGGGCTGGCAGGTCGATGTGTGTCCGCTGACCGAAGACGGCCGGATCGATCTCGACGCGGCGGAGGCCATGCTTACGCCCGAACACGAGATGGTCGCCTTCGCGCATGTCTCCAACGTGCTCGGCTCCGTGCTCGATGCGAAGCGTGCGGCGGACCTTGCCCATGCGGTCGGCGCGAAGCTGCTGCTCGATGGGTGCCAGGCCGGGCCGCGTCTGGCAGTGGATGTTACCGAAATCGACTGCGACTTCTACGCGATGAGCGCGCACAAGATGTACGGTCCGACCGGGATCGGCGCGCTGTGGGGCCGCAAGGCGCTGCTCGACGAAATGCCGCCGTGGCAGGGGGGCGGGTCGATGATCGACAAGGTCGGTTTCGCGCAGACGACCTACGCCCCGCCGCCGCAGCGCTTCGAGGCGGGCACGCCCGCTATCGCCGAAGCGCTGACCTTCGCGACGGCCTGCGACTTCATCGATTCTATCGGGCTGGAGCGGATCGAGGCGCACGAGCGCGATCTGGTCTCGCAGCTGCGCAGCGAACTCGCCGGCATCCAGGGCGTCCGCGTGTTCGGGCCGGACGACGCGCTCGGCATCGTGTCCTTCGAACTACCGGGGGTTCACCCGCACGATCTGGGCACCATATTGGATGAAGAGAACGTGGCGATCCGCGCCGGGCACCATTGTTGCCAGCCGCTGATGGACCACCTCGGCGTACCTGCCACCGCCCGCGCCAGCTTCGGGGTCTATTCCGACCAGAGCGACATCGAAGCGCTGATGCGCGGGATAGAACGTACACTCAAGATTTTCGCCTGAGGACGCATGATGAGCGACGACCAAGACAAGGACTTCATTGCGGCTCCATCGCCGACCGACGACGTGACCGACCTGCCGCCGCACGTCGCGCGTTCGGAAGGAAACGCGGCGCAGGCGGCCGAGCAGGCGCTGCCGCAGCATATCGCCGAAATGCCCGAAAAGCCACCGCGCGCGCGGGTGGAAGACGCAGTCGATCCGGACGAGGAATCCGCTGGCGAGAAGCTGTCGCGCAAGCGCGACTATCTCGACGGGTTCCTGAAGAAGAAGCCGGAAAGTGCGGGCGAAACCGGGGCGGGCGGCGCGCTGCAGGAAGCGGTGATCGCTGCGCTCAAAGAGATCTACGATCCCGAAATCCCGGTCAATATCTACGATCTGGGCCTCATCTACGGCGTCGAGGTGAGCGAGGACAAGGACGTGGTCGTCACCATGACGCTGACCACGCCGCACTGTCCGGTGGCGGAATCCATGCCCGCCGAGGTGGAAATCCGCGCGGGTTCGGTGCCCGGCGTACGCGATGCCGAGGTCAACCTCGTCTGGGACCCGCCTTGGGGGCCGGACAAGATGACCGACGAGGCGCGGCTCGAACTGGGGATGCTGTAATGGCCGATACGAAGACCAGAGAACGCCCCGCCGCTGTCACGTTGACCGAAGCGGCCGAGCAGCGCGTGGCGGACCTGATGGCAAGGGCGCCCGAGGATGCGATCGGCGTCAAGCTCTCGACCCCGCGGCGCGGGTGTTCGGGCCTTGCCTACTCGGTCGACTATGTCAGCGAGGAGCAGGGCTTCGACGAGAAGATCGAGACCCCGGGCGGGGTCTTCTACATCGACGGCGCCTCGGTGCTCTACCTCGTCGGCAGCGTGATGGACTGGGTGGAGGACGATTTCTCCGCCGGGTTCGTGTTCGAAAACCCCAACGCCAAGGGTGCCTGCGGCTGTGGCGAAAGCTTCATGGTCTGAGGCCGACAGGATCCCGACGACTCCCGGCGCCGCAAATGACTGCTAGCGCCTGAGCGCCTTCGCGCAGGCGGCCCGGTCCACATCCAGCGCGTCGCTGGACCTGCGGGCATCGACATAGGTCGCCGTCGGCTCCGCACCGGGGCGGAGCGGGTAGAGATAGACATCGAGCACGCATTGCTCGCCCACGAATTGCAGCTTGCGCGCATCGCCTTCCAGCACGTCCAGCCGGGCGGGGCCGAAGATCTGTTCCAGCTGGCTCGCCCGCGATCCGATCACGAATTCCAGCCCCGCGACCGCCATTACGCGCGGCGCGATGAAACCGTCGCGCGTGACAGGGCGCGGATTGGTCGGCGGCACGGTGACCGTGCGCGGGGGCGGTGTGCGCCCCGTGCTAGGCTGGCCGGAGGATTGCGGGATCGGCGTGGCGCAGGCCGCGATCAGCGGGACCAGCGCGAGGGCGAGGAAATTCCGGGAGTTACGCATCGCGCAGGCGTCCTTGCACCAGGTGGGTGGCGGCGGCGGCGCCGATGATCGGGGCGAGGAAGTTGAGGCCGGGGACGGTCAGCATGCCCGCGATGATCAGCCCGAGCGCAAAGCGCGTGCCGCGCCCTATGGGCGGTTCTTCCTTGCGATCGTGCCGGTGGCGCAGCCAGGCCATGTCGCGCAGCTCGCGCCCCAGCAGCCATGCGTTGACCAGCGCGAACAGCACCACCGTGCCGAACCCCGTAATCAGCAGAACCAGCGCCAGCGGCAGGATCAGAATATTGACGAAGACCACCCGGACCGCGCCCTTGAAGCTCAGCCACATGCTCTCGCCAAAGCCAATCCGCCGCGCGTCTTCCAGCGCCTGCGGATAATATTGCGCCTCCACCACCTCCACCACATCGTCGGCGAAGAACTGGATCGCGGCGAGCGCGGTGACGCGGAACAGCAGCCAGCCGCCCAGCACGATGGCCAGCAAGGTGCCGATCGTTGCCACCACCTCCGCGAAATCGGCCGGCAGATTCTCGTCCAGCAGCGATCCCAGCCCGCGATCCACCAGCCACATCAGTCCGAGATACAGCAGCGCACCCACCGCGACGAACAGGAGCAGCGTGACGATCAGCGATTTGAGCAGCAGCCACAGGATGCGTGGGTCCGCCAGTTGCGCGAAGGCGCGGGCAAGGGATGCGGGCAGCGACATCATGGCGGGGCAGCTTTTCCGTTGCCACGCCCGGCAAGTCAATCGGTTGTGCGCGATGACTGGCCTTGGCCCTGGCTCGCTTGGTCGCTAGGTCGGCGCCAGAAGACACTGCTACCAGCAACACAGGATCACAACCGCCCATGTCCGACACCCAGTTCGACGTCATCGCCATCGGCAACGCCATCGTCGATGTGATCGCCCCCGTGACCGACGATTTTCTGGAAGCGGAAGATCTGCCCAAGGGCACGATGCGGCTGATCGATGCGGAACGCTCCGTCGATCTGTACGGCAAGATGGGCCAGACCAAGGAAATCTCCGGCGGCGCGGCGGCCAACACGCTGGCGGGCGCGACCATGCTGGGTCTGAAGACCGCCTTTATCGGGCAGGTCGCGGACGACCAGCTGGGCGAAATCTACCGCCACGATCTCACGTCGGTGGGCGTCAGCTTCGATACGCCCGCGCGCCCCTACAGCGACAAGGAAAGCGAGCCGCCCACCGGGCGCTGCCTGGTGCTGGTCGCCCCCGATGGGGAGCGCACGATGAACACCTCGCTCGGCGCATCGCAGTTCCTGCCTGCCAGCGCGATCGACGAAGACGCCATTCGGGCCAGCGGCGTGCTGTTCCTCGAAGGCTATCTGTGGGACCCCGAAGAACCGCGCGCGGCAATGCGCCGGGCGATTCAGGTGGCGCGCGATGCGGGCCGCAAGGTGGCCTTTGCGACCTGTGCCGACTTCTGCGTCCACATGCACGGCAAGGATTTCCGCGCCCTGATCGACGACGGCCTGATCGACATCCTGTTCGTGAACGAGGAAGAGGCGGGCATTCTCGAAGGGTCGGACCCCGATGCCGCGCTGGAATCGCTCGCCAAAGACGTGCCGCTGGTGGTGATGACACGCGGCGGCGACGGCGCTGTCGCGGCCCGTGGGGACGAGCGTGCTACCGTGAAGCCCGAACCGGTGGAGCAGGTGAAGGACCTGACCGGCGCCGGAGACCTCTTCGCCGCCGGGTTCCTCTCGGGCTATTGCCGCGATGCGTCGCTGGAAGAGTGCCTTGTGCGCGGTGCGGTGGCAGCAGGCGAGGTCATCTCGCACTGGGGAGCACGGCCCGAGGCGGACTTGCGGGCTCTGGTGGCGAAGCGGTTGGGTTAGGGGCTAGATGCCGAGCCAGTCCAGCCCGCCTTTGAGGCTGTCTGGCGAGAAATCGACCTGTAGCACGCGCCGTCTCTGGCCCGCCGACTGGCTTCGTTCGGAAGAATGCAGGATCGGTGTGGAGTAAGCCCAAGTGTCGCCTGCTTCGGCGTAGCAAGCGACAATGTCGCTTCGGCGGGCGATAGCCTCTACCTCTCTAGCCGGTATCTTGCCGACTTTATGCGAACCCACCGCAATGCGCAGGGGAGCATTCGAACCATCGACCGGGTCGAGGTGGAAACGCACTGTCGCCATTCCCTCGATGAGTTCGAATGGCGGTTCGACATGGACAAGGCCGGCTTTTGTCGTGAACGGTCCGTACCCCTCGGTCTCGACGCGTTTCTTGACGCAGATCGTACGATCCTGATGCCATCCGAGGACCCAGTTCGTAGTCGGCCCCTTGTCGAACAGGATCGCCCTTACGGGTCGCGAGTTCACATGCCCGATCTTGCCGAGAAGGCCCGCAACCTCGGGCGAATGGCTTAACCAATCGGAGAGCGGTTCACAGTTTGCGATCCGCTCTCCCGCTTGCCCATTATCATGGGCTTCGAGTAACTGTAGCAGGTCTGCGCTTTCGAAAGCGCGAGGGAAATGGGCATATCCTGCGCTGTCGAGCACGGGTTCTAACCCCTCTCCCGCTCCACCTCGCGCCAGCCGATATCGCGGCGGCAGAAGCCATCGGGGAAGTCGATCGCGTCGACCGCCTTGTAGGCGGCGGCCTGTGCCTGCGTCACATTGCTTCCCAGCGCGGTCACGTTGAGCACGCGGCCGCCACTGGAAACCAGCACGCCGTCGTCGCCCCGCGAAGTGCCGGCGTGGAAGACCTTGGCGCCGCCATCCTCGGCAGCTCCGAGACCGATCGCAACACCCTTCATGGGCGTGCCCGGATACCCCTGCGCCGCCATCACCACGGTCAGCGCGGTTTCGTCCACAAATCGCACGGGCTCCGCCTGCGCCAGCGATCCGGTCGCGCAGGCGTGCAGCAGCTTGGCGAGATCGCCCTGGAACCGCATCATCAGCACCTGGCATTCCGGATCGCCGAAGCGGATGTTGTACTCGACCAGCTTGGGGCCTTCGCCGGTCAGCATCAGCCCGGCATACAGTACGCCGACATAGGGCATGCCTTCCTCGCCCAGCGTGCGCACGGTCGGCACCACGATCTCGCGCATGGCCTGATCGAGCAGGTCCTGCGTCAGCACCGGGGCGGGGCTGTAGGCGCCCATGCCGCCGGTGTTGGGGCCGGTATCGCCCTCGCCCACGCGCTTGTGATCCTGCGCGGTGCCGAAGGGCAGGATCGTCTCTCCATCGGTGAGCGCGAAGAAGCTCGCCTCCTCACCCTCCATGAATTCCTCGATCACCACTTCCGAGCCCGCCGAGCCGAACCTGCCATCGAACATTTCGGACAGCGCTTCCTGCGCTTCGTCCCGCGTCTGCGCGATGACCACGCCCTTGCCCGCCGCCAGGCCATCCGCCTTCAGCACGAATGGCGGGTCGAAATGCTTGAGCGCACCCCACGCCGCCTCCAGCGAAGTCGCGCGTTCGTAGCGCGCGGTGGGGATGCCTGCGCGCTTGCACAGGTCCTTGGTAAAACCCTTGCTGCCTTCGAGTTGCGCGGCGGCCTTGCCCGGCCCGAACACCGCGATCCCCTCCGCTCGCAGATCGTCCGCCAGCCCGGCAACCAGCGGCGCTTCGGGCCCGACCACGACGAGGTCGATATGGTTCTCGTGACAAAAGGCGGCCACGGCCTTGTGATCGGCGGCATCCAGCGCGACACTGTCGGCAAGGCTGGCGGTACCCGGATTGCCCGGTGCCGCGTAGAGCATGGCACAGGATGGGGAGTGGGCGAGCTTCCATGCCAGGGCATGTTCGCGGCCCCCCGAGCCGAGCAAAAGGATATTCATGGGCGCTTCCACTCCGTACGATTCTGGCGACGATGCTGATCCCTCGCTGCTAGCGAACAGCAGGCCGGGCGACAATTCCGAGCCGCTCAGCGTCACCGATCTCTCGCGCAGTCTCAAGCGCGTGGTGGAGGACCGGTTCGGCTTCGTGCGGTTGCGCGGCGAATTGTCGGGGGTGAAGCGCGCGGCATCGGGCCACCTCTATTGCAGCCTGAAGGACGAGAAGTCCGTGATCGACGGGGTGATGTGGAAGAGTGCCGCCCCGCGCCTCGCCTTCCTGCCCGAGGACGGGCTGGACGTGATCGCGACCGGCAAGATCACCACCTATGCCGGGCGCAGCAAATACCAGATCGTGATTGAGCGGATGGAGCTGGCGGGCGAGGGCGCGCTGCTGGCGCTGCTCGAGAAGACCAAGGCGCGGCTGGAAGCCGAGGGGCTGTTCGATCCGACGCGCAAGAAGCCGCTGCCATTCCTGCCGCAGGTGATCGGCGTCGTCACCTCTCCCACCGGCGCGGTGATTCGCGATATCCTCCACCGCCTGCACGACCGTTTCCCGAGCCGGGTGATCGTGTGGCCGGTGCTGGTGCAGGGAGAGGGCGCCAAGGCGCAGGTCAGCGCGGCGGTGCGCGGGTTCAACGCGCTCGAACGCGGGGGGAGCGTACCCCGGCCCGACCTGCTGATCGTGGCGCGCGGGGGCGGTTCGATCGAGGACTTGTGGACCTTCAACGAGGAAGAGGTGGTCCGCGCGATCGCCGATTCGGACATCCCGGTGATCTCCGCCGTGGGGCACGAGACCGACACGACGCTGGCCGATTTCGCCGCCGATCACCGTGCCCCCACACCCACCGCCGCCGCCGAACGCGCAGTGCCGGTGCGGGCCGAGCTGGCCGCTGCCATCGCCGATCTGGGTGCGCGGCAGATGCGCTGCGCCTCGCGCCCCGTTGCCTTGGGGAGGGAGCGGCTGGAGGCCTGTTCGCAGCGGCTGCCCAAGCCGGAAACGCTGCTGCAACCCGCTGCCCAGGCTCTCGACGAGGCGACCGAGCGGCAGCGGCGCGCGCTGGTCGACCGGGTGGGCGTAGGGCGGGCCGCGCTCGATCAGGTGGCCGCGCGCCTCGCCCCGTCGACGCTGCGCTGGCGCGTGGCGCAGGCGAGGGAGCGGCTCGACGCGACACGGCTGGCCTCTGCCATGCTCACCACCCGGCTGGAGCGCGCGGGCGAGCGGCTGGATGCGGGCGTGACCATGCTGCGTTCGCTCGATCCCAAGGCCCCGCTCAAGCGCGGATATGCGCTGGTATTCGGGCCCGATGGGGAGCTGGTCCGCAGCGCGGGCAAGGCACGCGAAGCGGGCACGCTGCGGCTCGAATTTGCCGACGGGCAGGTCTCCGCCACCACCGGCGATTCGGCGCCTGCACCCGTCGCCCCGCCTCCGAAGCCGAGGCGAAAAAGCCCTCCGCCGCCTCCGGGGCAGGGCGACCTGTTCTGAAGAGGGTGTTTAGGCGGCGCAGGATTGCTATATCGCCCGCATGCTTACCACTTCCAGCGATCAGCCCGCCAAGCTTCAGTTCGGCCCCAATTCCTTCCGCGTGATCCGCGCGGGCCGCTACGTGCCCTGCGCGGTGACGGGCGAACCGATCGAGCTCGAAGCCCTGCGCTACTGGAGCGCGGAGCATCAGGAAGCCTATGCCAGCTGCGAGATTGCGACCCGCCGCCTGACCGGCGAGGCATGAGCTTGCGGCTGCCGCAAACCGCCGCCGCCTCGCTTGCAATCCTGGCTCTGTGCGGCAGCTGCGCGAGCGCGGAGAAGCCGCAGCAGCCGCGCGAAGCGGCCGAGCCGATTGCGGTCAGGCCTGCGGCCACGCCCGCACCCGCTTCGGCACCGATACCCCCGCCTGCCCCGGAGCGCCCTTTCTTCGCGTATCAGGGCGAGCTGGAACAGGGCGGCTGGATCCGCGGGCTGGTGCCGAGCAACACGCGCACGGCCCTGCTGGGCGGGCAGGAAGTCGAGTTCGCCGAGGACGGGAGCTTCTTCGCCGCCTTCGACCGCGACCAGGGTCCGCAGATCGAGCTGGTCGCCACGCTCGACGATGGAGGAACGGTCTCTCGCACCCTCACCATCGCACCGCGCGACTGGGACCTCGAATATGTGAACGTGCCCTATCGCGCGGGCCGCAGCAGCGCGGAGTTCCGGCGTCTGCGCGAGGGCGAGATCGCGCAGATCGTCGCCGCGCGCGCGCAGGAGACCGGGGCGGAAGGCTGGCGGCAGGATTTCATCTGGCCAGCCACGGGTCGCATTTCGGGCCGGTTCGGCTCGCAGCGCGTCTACCAGGGCAAGCCGGGCCCCTATCACTCCGGTCTCGACATCGCGCAGCCCACCGGCACGCCCTACAAGGCACCGGCGGACGGCGTGGTGACGCTGGTCGCGCAGGATCCCTTCACGCTGGAAGGCAAGCTGCTGATGATCGACCACGGGATGGGGCTGAACAGCGCCTTCCTGCATTCGGCGACGATCGTGGTGCGCGAAGGGCAGCGCGTGCGGCAGGGGCAGTATCTCGGCACGATCGGCGCGACCGGCCGCGCGACCGGCCCGCACCTGCACTGGAGCCTCAAATGGCGCGATTCGCGGCTCGACCCGCTGCTGTTTCTGGGGCCGATGCCGGACTGAGCCCTGACAAACCTGACACAGTGTCCAGGGTCTGAAAAACCGTGCACCCTGACGGCGCGGATTCGGTGGGGATCGACGGTGTGAAAGAGCCGCGCTCAAACCGGAGCAGATAATATGTCGACCCGCACCTCTCCTCCCCCCTCCCCGAGGGGCGGGGAGACAAGGACATCAGTCGAATATCATCCGGTCTTACTGCGTGCGCAGCGTGTAGGACAGCGGCAGGCGCCTCTCGCACACGCAAGGAGGGCGCGATTCGCAGCGAACTGCGAACGCGCCCAACGCTTTTCGGCCCAACGCTTTTCGGATTTTGAAGCCGGTGAGGGCTCAGGCTGCCGGAGCGGCGGCGGCCTTCTTCAGCTCGCGCTTCACCTTGAGGGCGCGCGCGGAGAGCTTCTCGTCCTTGGTCTTGAGCAGCCAGTTGTCGAGGCCACCATTGTGCTCGACCGAACGCAGACCCTGCGTCGAAACGCGGAACTTGAAGCTGCGGTCCAGCTTCTCGCTCAGCAGCGTGACATTCTGCAGGTTGGGCAGAAACACACGCTTGGTCTTGTTGTTCGCGTGGCTGACATTGTTGCCTACCTGGCGACCCTTGCCGGTCAGTTCGCAGATGCGCGACATGGCTTATCTCTTCTAAAATAGGTGATCGGTCTGTGCCGGAAAGTCGCCGCGCTTAGCGGCCAATATGCGAATCGTCAACAACCGATAGTGGCGCTTGCCGACCCGACAAGCGGCTTATAGCGCACATATCACGATGACGCGATGGCCTTTGCCCGATCCCATGGAAGCCGCGCTGGCACAGGCGCAGCTGGCCGCCCAGGCGGGCGAGGTGCCCGTGGGCGCGGTGGTGGTGCGCGATGGCGAGGTGATTGCGCGCGCGCATAATGCCCCGCGCGGGCAGAACGATCCGACGGCCCATGCGGAAATTCTCGCGCTGCGGCGTGCGGCACATACGCTGGGTCAGGAACGACTCGAAGGCTGCGACCTGTGGGTGACGCTGGAGCCCTGCGCGATGTGCGCGGGCGCCATCGCCCACGCGCGAATCGCGCGGCTCTACTACGCCGCGCCCGATCCCAAGGGCGGCGCGGTGGCGCACGGCGCGCGGGTGTTCGAGCATCCGCAGTGCCACCACTGGCCTGAGGTCTACTCGGGGATGGGTGAGAATGAGGCGGCGGGGTTGCTGTGGGGGTTCTTTGCAGCTCGCCGCAAGGACTAACCGGTCAGCAATATTAAACCAGCAATCGCGCCACCGATCATCGCAACAATGAAAGTGCCGAAATCAATCCAATAGAGGATTGGGCTAGAGCGTCTTGTGACCTCCCCGTGCGGCCAAGGGGCCACACTTTGGCCGGTTCGCAGGCTATGTCTCAGCGCGAAGGCAGCCAAAACGCTGGCAATGATGCTTACGCAACCAATCTGAGTTTCGGTCATCACAATCCCCGCCATATCTTCGCCGGAGCATCGTCCGCCGCACCCCGCGCGGAACGCTTGCACGCCGCCGGCATCCAGTCGCGCCCGTAGCAAAGCCGCAGCTCCTCCAGCCAGCCGCGCTCGTTCAATTGCACCGAGATCATCTCGCGCCGCCAGTATGGGTTCGCCTGCATCCACGCCATGCGGATATCGCCTGCGCTAAGCCCCTCCTTGCGGGAAAGCCGGTCGAGGTCGGGCCAGCGCAGGGACCGGTGCAGGATGCGGGTGATGCGGAAATAGCGGTCGGGCGTATCGGTGAGGCAGGAACCGTGCTTGGCCCATTGCCGCATGGCCAGCCGCGCGGAGGGCTGAACGCACATCTGCCGCGCAAGCTGCGCACCGCTGGGCCGGGCACGCCGCGCTGCGCACCATTGCGGCCAGCTCCGCTGCCCCTGCGGCCACAAGCCATGGACGATCAGCCCGAAGCTTCCTGCGCGACCCGAGCATTGCCGGGCGTGGCGCGGCGAATCCCTGCGCGTCCGGCAGAACTCGGGGCTCCAGCTGAGCGACAGGACGTAGCCGGTAACCGGGATCGCCCGGCTGGGCCCGTCGCGTGCGATCTTCGGCACGGGCACGCTGCGCGGCGGGCTGCACTGGTAGCTCTGGGCGCTCGCCCCGCTGGCCAGCGCTGCACCCGATGCCAGCGCCAGCGCTATCCGCAGCATCGCTCAGCCATCGGAGCGTGGCGGCGTCCCATCCGCGTCCCTGCTGTTGAGCCAGCGGATCGAGTCGCTGCGGAACAGCAGCCCCACCGCCACCGCCTGCGCGACCAGACCGGCCAGCGCATAAATCTCCGACAGGGCCATGCTGCCCACGAACAGTCCGCCCACGCTGATCAGCGATAGCAGGAACAGCGCCACGATGATCCACTTGGCGATGATGCTGCGCCTGCGGCTCAGCAGATACCACAGGATCAGCCGGATCACCTCGCCCACGAAGTATGCGATCACATAGCTTACCGGCGCACCGGCACTGAAGTATCCGGTCGCAAATCCAAGGAAGCCGAGGAAGATCGAGCCGAGGTAGAAATAGTCGAACAGTTTGATGGAGTTGGGTTTCACGGTGCTCTCCCCTGCATGCCGCCCGCAGGGTGGCGCAGCGCGCGCCTGCCTGCAAGCGCGCGGTCAGCCGAGAGTGGTGAAATCGAGCCCGATATCCGCCGCAGGAGCGCTCTGGGTCAGCCTGCCGACCGACACGAAATCGACGCCGGTCGCGGCCTTGGCGGCGATGGTGTCCAGGTTGATGCCGCCACTCGCCTCGGTGGGTACGCGGCCTGCCACGATGCCGACCGCTTCGCGCAGCCTGTCGGGCTCCATGTTGTCGAGCAGCAGGCGCGTGGCACCGGCGGCCAGCGCCGGCTCGATCTGTTCGATCCGGTCCACCTCGCAGATGATCTGCGCCACCCCCGCCTCGCGCGCGCGGCGCACCGCTTCGCCCACCGATCCGGCGACCGCGACGTGGTTGTCCTTTATCATCGCCGCATCCCACAGCCCCATGCGGTGGTTGCTGCCGCCGCCCATGCGCACCGCGTATTTTTCCAGGTGGCGCAGGCCCGGCAGGGTCTTGCGCGTGTCGAGCAAGGTGCAATCGGGGTTGTCCATCGCGTCGACATACTGGCGCACCAGCGTTGCGATGCCGGAGAGGTGCTGCACGGTGTTGAGCGCGGCGCGTTCCGCGGTCAGCATTGCGCGGCCGTTGCCCTCGAGGCGCATCAGGTCCGTCCCGGCGGGTACGCGAGTGCCGTCCTCGACCAGATGCTCGATCGTGCAATCGGGGTCGAGCGCGCGGAAGAAGGCGGCGGCAATCGGCAGGCCTGCCACGGTGACGGGATCGCGGCTGTCCATCACGCCCGTGAAGCGCGCGTCGGCGGGAATTACCGCTTCGGAGGTGACGTCGCGCCCGCCGCCGGGCAGGCCCTCGCCAAGGTCCTCGGCCAACGTGTCGCGCACGAAGGCGTCGAGATCGAATCCTTGAAGCTGCAAACCCACACCAAATCCAATCCTGGTCGCGGCAGCCAGAGGGCGACTGCCCGACGGCCATCGGGCCGCCCCCGTGGAGGCCTTCGCGCTAGCGAACTGCCGCGAACGAGAAAATCAATGCACGAACCGTGCGACCACATCGCGGTAGCTGCGCGAGACCTTCACCTCGGCGCCCGATCCCAGCACCAGGAAGCACTCGCCATTGGTGTGCGGCTTCACCTGCCGCACCTGGTCGAGATTGACGATGGTGGAACGGTGCACGCGCTGGAACTTGCGCGGGTCCAGCCGCCGTTCGAGATCCTTCATCGTCTCGCGCAGGATCAGCGAATTGTCGCCGGTATAGATGCACATGTAATCGCCCGCGGCCTCGATATGCTCGATCGAATCGACCTCGACGCGGAAGATCTTGCCCCGGTCCTTCACGTTGAGCAGCTTTTCGAAGCGGTCGGCGCCGTCGCCCGATCCTTCCTGCAGCTCCTCGGCCGTTTCGGGGGCGACTTCGGCGAGCACGTTCATCAGCTTTTCCGCCTCGTCCGCGCCGCGCTTCTCGTTCATGCGCTGGCGCACACGCTCGATCACGTCGGCCAGCTTGTCCTCGTCCACCGGCTTCATCAGGTAATGCAGCGCATTGGCCTGGAAGGCGCGGATCGCGTGTTCCTGGTAGGCGGTGACGAAGACGAACAGCGGCGGTTCGATATCCATCACGCCCTGGACCACGCCGAACCCGTCGAAACCGGGCATCTGGATGTCGAGGAAGACGAGGTCGGGGCGCAGCGTCTTGATCTTGCGGATCGCCTCGCGCCCGTTGGAGCAGGTGTCGATCACCTCCACATCCTCGAACGGTTCCAGCCGCAGCTGCAGGCCCTGGATCGCGAGTTTCTCGTCGTCCACGATGATCGCTTTGATGGTCATGATCTATTGTCCCATGGCGCGGGGGTACGCCGAACTTTCAACGGACGGCGCGCCGTCCTGTTTCCCGGACGCGAGCCTGCCGTCCTGCACACCTTCGCGCAGCGAGGGATGGGTGGTCAATTCGGGCGGTGGCACCAGCAGCGCCTCCTCCTCCTCGCCTTCGCGTTCGAACGGTATCTCGATCACCACGGTGAAGCCGCCTTCTGCCGGAGACCGGATTTCGAAAAGATGTCTATTGCCATAGGCTTGCGCAAGCCTGTCGCGAATATTGGCGAGCCCGACCCCGGTCGAATCGGGGCTGGTGCTCTGCGGCAGCGAGGTGCGCGTCGATTCCACAGGATTTTTCAGGCCCGGCCCGGTGTCCGAAACCACCAGCCGCAGCCGCGAGCCGGAAATCTGCGCCGAGAGCGAAATGCGCGCCCCGTCTTCCAGCGGCGAAACGGCATATTTGATCGCGTTCTCGATCAGCGGCTGCAGCAGAAGCGAAGGCAGAATCGCTTCGGCGGCATCCTCCGAAATATCGAATTCGGTCTGCAATCGCTCTTCGAAGCGCATGCGTTCGATATCGAGATAGAGCTTCAGCGTCTCCACCTCCTGCGCCACCGTCACCGTGCCGCCGGGTTCGGACACCAGCGTGTGCCTCAGGAAGCGCGAGAGGCGGGTGAGCATCGCGTTGGCAGGCTCGGTTTCCTTGAGCAGGACCAGCGTGCTGATCGAATTGAGCGTGTTGAACAGGAAATGCGGGTTCAGCTGGTACCGCAGCATGGCCAGCTGCGCGCTGGTCGCCTGCGCTTCCAGCCGTTCCAGCCGGTCGATCGATTCTTCCAGCTGGAGGAAGTAGTTGATGGCGTAATACAGCCCCGTCCACGCGCCCAGCAGCGGCAGCTCCACCGCCAGATAGAGGAAGAACAGCTGCGTCAGCGTGGTTTCGCGGTCGGTATAGTACAGCCCGGCCACCCAGGCTTCGATCAGCACCTGGAGGCTGAGCGCGGTGGCCAGCGCGATGGCCGTGAAGCCCCAGGTGACGATCGGCGGGCGCCCGATCAGGTTGCGGTAGATCACCGAGAGCACGAGGCTGAAGGAAAAGCCGGTGACCGTGGCGATGAAGACGATCATCAGCAGGCCGAAACCCTGCCCGTTGGCCAGGCCCTGCACGCTGCGCAGCACCATCGCGCTGCCCCAGCCCGCGAATTGCAGGTTCCAGAACGCGCGGTTCTTGTTCGCGAAAAAGGGTGCAGGGCGGGAGGGCAGCACGGCCATCATCCGGCGTGTCTAGCGCAAGCTTGCGCGCAAGCCCAAACTTTTGCGCGCCGATCTGCGATGGGCTACATTCCACGCAAGAGGAGAGGACCTATGCAACCCGCCGACACGCTGCATTCCGCGCAGGAGCGCGCAAAATTTCGTGAGATGAAGGAAGGCACGGCGCAGGACTGGGCGATCATCGGCAGCGAATACCGCGCCTTCGCCAAAGGCCTGCCCGACCGGGTGCTGGACCATCTCAGGCTGCTGGACGGCGATTTCGGCGGTTTTCCGATCTGCCGGCTGGAGCATTCGCTGCAAACCGCGACCCGCGCGCACCGCGATGGCCGGGACGAGCCCTATGTGGTGATGGCGCTGCTGCACGACATCGGCGACACGCTGGGCAGCTACAACCACCCCGAAGTGGCCGCCGCGATCCTCAAGCCCTTCGTCAGCGAGGAACTGCACTGGATCTGCCAGAACCACGGCGCCTTCCAGGGATATTATTATTTCCACTTCCTCGGCATGGACAGACAAGCGCGCGAAGCCTTCCGCGACCATCCGCATTTCGAGGCATGCCGGGAATTCTGCGAGAAATACGACCAGGCGGCATTCGATCCCGAATATGAGAGCGAGTCGCTGGAATTCTTCGAGCCGATGGTGCGCCGGGTGATGGCGAAGCCGCTTGCCTCCGCCTACGCAAAGGCGATGGAGGACGAAGCCGCCTCCTAGTCGGAGGGCATGTCCTCGCGCCGGAAATGCTCCGCCCAGTCGGCCTTGCCCGTTTCGGCGACGAGCGATTCGATCAGGGGAAACTCGGCCTCGATGAAGTCGCGACGCTCGTCCCAGCCGTCGTGCGTGCGCTTGCGGAAGATCCATCCGCCATGCCGAGGTCCCCATGTCTCCATGAACGCGCTCGCCGCGGAGGGTTCGAACCCTGCGTTGACGAGCAGCCAGGGCATCAGCCTGTCCGCCTCGCGCTCGGTCAGCCGCACGGTCTTCTGCTGGCGGCCGCCATTGGCGTCGAACCAGGCGCGGTGCTTGAGCACGTTGTGCGCGAATTCATGCGCGAGCACGGCGGCCAGCAGCGGGTCGGGATAGTCGATCCCGGCAAAATCGGGGCCGATCACCACCCGGTGCCCATCTGCCACCGCACTGCTGCCTTCGCCGATCTCGAACCGGCTGCGGCAGGCGGGCGCTCCGACGATATCGAAAGACATCGGCACGCCATCGCGCAGGACGGCGACGGAGATGGTGCCGGTTTCGGCCAGCACACGCTCGGTCTCGGCCCGGACGGCCTCGATCCGGGCCCACGGCCTGGCCCCTGCCATCGGGATATCGGCGATCCGCAGGTCGCCGATTGCGGTCACCGTGTCGTCCACCCGCAACCCCGCACGCATCGCCGGGCCATCGGGCACCAGCGCCTGTACGCCCACATCGCCTTCCAGCCGGAGCAGGTCGCGCAGCTTGTCCCCCTCGCCATAGGAGGCCATGTCGTGCAGCAGCATTCCGGCCGAGGCGGTCACATCCTCGCAGAAATCCACATTGCTGGTCGCCAGCCGAAAGCCGAGCCACAGCACGCGCGCGTCCTGCGCCCGAAACGCGACGAGCGCGGCGGGCAGCGGGGCGCGTGGCTGAGCCGAGTGCGTGCTCTGGTCAGTGGCCGCGGCGGTCGCGGGCGTATCCTGCGCTGCCGGCTGGGCCATCGCAGGCGCCGCAACCAGTGCAAGTGCCAGGACGGCGCGCGGGATCACGAATCGTCGTCGGCGCTGTCCGCCGCAGCGTCCACCGCCCTGGCCAGCGCGTCCACACCCTGCGCCCCCTGCAGGATCGTGTTGCCGGTGATCCATGCGGGCGTGCCGGTGAAGCCGAGTTCCTCCGCCAGCAGCGCGTTGCGCATCAGCTCCATCGTCACGTCCTGGCCCTCTGCGTCGGCTCGCGCCCGTTCCATGTCTAGCCCGGCGGCCTCGCCCGCGCGTGCCAGCGCATCCGCATCGGCGGTTTCCTGTTCGAACAGCGCGCCGTGGAAGGCGGCGAACTTGCCCTGCTTCGCGGCGGCCAGCGCCAGCCGCGCGGCAGCCTCGCTGCCTTCGAAGATCGGCCATTCCTTGATCACCACGCGCAGCTGCGGGTCCTGCGCGATCAGTTGTTCCAGATGGCCGTGACTGAGGCGGCAGTAGCCGCAATTATAGTCCGAGAACTCGAACAGGGTGCGCGTACCTTCCGGGTTGCCGAGCACTGCGCCGGGGAAGGGTGTGCGCCATTCGTCGCCCGCCTTCGCCAGCCGCGCCTGCGTCTCGCGTTCCTGCAGCTCGGTCGCCATGCGCGGGAGCATGTCCGGATTGTCGAGCAGAAAGGCCTCCGTCTGCCGGTCGGCCAGCCCGGTTGCCTGATACAGCGCGGCGCCCAGCACTCCGCCCAGCAGGGCAAGGGCGAACACGCCCACGATACGCAGGATTGTGTCTCTCATGGTCGTGCGGCCCTAGCTGTCTTCGCGTTCGCGTTCGAGCGCGGCCTGCGCCTGCATGCGCACGTCTTGCGCGCGCAGCCAGTCGGCCGAGCCCACCGGCAGTTCGGATTCGGCGCGCTGGGCGTTGCGCAGTGCCTCGATGTAGCGGCGTGTCATCACCTGCTGCTCCGCGCTGGCGAGCTGCGCGCGCGGCATGTCGCCCTTGGCGGCGTAGACCACGCCCAGCTGATACCAGGCGAAGGGATTGAGCCGGTCCTTGGCGACAGCCGCGCGCAGCACCTGTTCGGCTTCGTCGTAATGGCTCGCATCCTCGGTGGCGATTAGCGCGTGGCCGAAGAGCGAGGCGATCAGCGGCTGGCTGCCGCTGAGCGCGCTGGCCTTGCGCAGATCGGGCAGCGCTTCGTCGGGGCGCCCCGATTCGAGCAGCACCTGCCCGCGCAGTTCGAGGAAGTAGGGGTTTTCGGGATTGATCGCGATCAGCGCGTCGGCCTCCGCCAGTGCAGCCTCGACCCGCGCATCCTTGTGGTAGGCATAAGCGCGCGCATAGCGCGCCGGGACGCTTGCATCGGTGACGGGGTAGGTGCGCAGCGTGCGCACGGGTTCGGAGAGATAGCCGAACAGCTTCGCGCGCACGCGCTGGAAGCGCGCCTCCAGCTGCGGATCGGGGGGCGTGTCCCATGCCGGGTCGCGCGAATAGGCCTCGCGCAGGCGGCTGATGCGATCGCCCGAAAGCGGGTGGGTGCGGTTGAAGCCCGCCTCGTCGCTCTGGCTGCGGGCGTAGCGGTATTCCTGGTTGAGCAGCGTTTCGAAGAACGCCAGCGATCCGCGCCCGGTGATCCCTGCGTCGGAAAGATATTGCGCGCCCGCGGCATCGGCGGCCGATTCCTGCACGCGGCTGAAGGCGAGATACTTGCCGAGCGCGGCGCGCTGGCCCGCCATGATGACGCCCATCGCCGCATCGCCCGCGCCCGCCGCCGCGGCCACCGCGCCCAGCAGCAGCGAAAGGATCGAGATGTTCTGCGCGCTGCGCATGCCATCGCCCGAGCTGACCACGTGGCCGCCGGTGATGTGGCCCAGTTCGTGCGCGATCACGCCTTGAACCTCGTTGGCGCTGCCGGCCGCGTTGATCAGGCCCGAATGGATATAGACCACCTGTCCGCCCGCCACGAAGGCGTTGATCGAAGGATCGTTGACGAGCACGACATCGACATTGCCGGGGCGCAGGCCTGCCGCCTCCACCAGCGGTTCGGCCATGTCTTGCAGCAGTGCCTCGGTCTCGGCATCGCGCAGGATGCTCTGCGCCATGGCCGGCTGGGATGCGAGCGTGAGGGCCAGCAGGCAGGCGAGCGCCCGCGCCGTGAAGCGGACGAGGAAGCGGGGAGCAGTCACCATGGTGACGCCACGCTAGCCCTCCGGGGGCTGAATGTCTCCTGAAGCTTGCGCTTCCTCCTGCGCGCCGCCTTGGCCGGTGCCGGTTCGCGTGGCCTGCAATTCCCGTTCCCGACGCGCGGCGCGCGTGCGTTCGCGCGCGGCCTCCTGCAGCCTTTCGCGCAGGAAGGTCGTCACCGTATCTTCCACCCGAGGATCGCCGATCCGGCTGCCGTCGAAGGGCCGGGCCAGCGTCATGATGATACCCGCATGGCCCATGTCGTTGAATACGGCATGCCGTGCGCGCGCGCCCTTTGCGGCGAGCGCGTCATAGAGAGCCTGAGAATTGGCCGGTTCGACCGCTTCGTCCTGGAAACCCGTGGCCAGCAGCATCGGCGGGGCATCGGCCCGGGCGAAGTTGACCGGCTGCGTCTCCGCGATCCTCTGGGTATCGCCGAAGGCATCCTCGGCATTGCCTTCTTCCAGCGGCAGGAAATCGTAGGGCCCCGCCAGGCCGATCACGCCGTCGATCGTATCGTCGGGCAGGCCGAGGCGGCGCGTCCAGCGCCGGTCGAGCCCCAGCATCACCGCGTTGTAGGCGCCCGCCGAATGGCCCATCAGGTAGATCCGCTCGGGATCGCCGCCATATTTGCGGATGTTCTGCGTGGTCCACCTGAGCGCAGCCGCCCCGTCGGCGAGCATCGCGGGGTACTTGCCTTCGGGCAGCAGGCGATAGCCCGCGTTGACCACCACGAAGCCCTTGGGGGCGAAATTGCGGCCGATGAAGCCGTATTGCGCAGGGTCGCCATTGGCCCAGCCACCGCCGTGGAAGAAGATCAGCACCGGCTGCAGCGCATCTTCGGGCGCATCCTCGCTGCGATAGATATAGAGCTGCCGGTCCTCGTGGTTGCCATAGGCGAGGGGGCCGCGCTGCTCGATCCGGTCATTGGCGCTGAAGGCGCGATCGATCGTGTTGGGAATATCGTGGCGCACATTGGGCCAGATCCAGTGCCACAGATTGTAGGCGAGGATCGTCAGCGCCAGAACGAAGATCATCTGGAACAGGCAGCAACCGCCCGGTTCCTTAGGCTTCTTCTCCAGCTCGCGACTCCACCGTTTCCACGATGCGCGATGTTTCCCCATGCGGTGCAACCCCTGCTGCTCTCAGGAAATCCCGTCCGACCGCATAGCTGTTTCCCAACCACAGGGGCACCCCAAAGGACTCGATGACCCGTTTCGCGTCAAGTTCGACCTCGGTCAGCACTTTTTCCGTCGTGCGGATGAACACCGCCGCGATCCGCTCAGGCTCGCGTGCGACCGCCTCGGCGAAGGCGGGCAGGTCCCCCTGCGTATCGTCGCCGATGAAGGCGAAGCGCATGTCCGCGAAATGGTCGAGGATCTCGGAGATCGACTTCTGCTTGTGCTCGCCGTGGCTCTTCTTGCCGATCGTCGCGCGGTTGAAGCCCCAGTTGCGCAGGAACAGCGCGCCCAGCGGCAGTCCGCGCGACTGCTGGAACGCGACGAGGTAGGAAAACAGGTTCCACGGCGAGGAGGAGATATAGAAGAACGGGCGATGCGTCGCCGGGATGAAGCTGCCGGTGGGCTGCTGTTCGCTTGGGACCGCCAGCCCGCCGCCTATCGCGCCGTAGAAGGCGTCCGCGCCTTTCACGAGGATGCGATCCTGCGGCATCTGCGCGAAGATGCGCTTCCAGTTGCGCACCACGTTGTGGATGCCGCCGGTAATGCCCGTCTCGATGATGGTATCGTCGATGTCCGAGATCACGCCGATCTGCGCGTCCTCCCCCGGCACCAGCACATGGCCCGTCACCGACTGGTGGCCATCGGCGTTCTCCCAGCCCAGCCGGACGACCTCCCACGCGGTTTGCGGCGGATAGGGCCAGTCGCCTTCGAGCGGCACATCGAAGCGAAAATAGCCATCGTCGTCGGATGTGACGACATGGTTGAAATCCTCGCCATCCGCGCGGGTAAGGCACAGGGTGACGCGCACATTGCGGACTTCGCTGGCGAAGAACTGCGACATCATGACGCGGAAGGTGCGCCAGCGGCCCGCCTGTTCGAACTCGGGCGCGCGGGAGCGCTGGGTCCGGCCGACCAGAGTCAGCCTGCCGCGGCTGCGATATCCGAAATAAGGTTGCACCCGGACCGGGCGGCGCCTGAAAATCGCCATGGACGCGCAGCTAGCCTGCCCCGGCCCCCGCGTGAACCCCCAAGGAGGTGCGGGTTCACTCTCCCGGTGTCAGCCGGCAAGATGCTTCGCCGCGCGGGCCAGCAGGCGATCATCATCCGCAACTTCCCCGAGAAAGGCGATCTCGCCATTCTCGTCGCGGCGGATGACGCACAGCGAATGCCGCGCGCCTTCGGCCGGAATATCCGAGAGCGGACGCGCTTCCAGCTTGCCCAGCTGGCGCTGTGTCCGCGTGCCTGCCCCGGCGGCGGAACCGGTCGGGCGGCGCGCGGCCCGTTCGCTGGCGACGATTGCCTTGAGGCCGCCTTCTGTCGTCTCGATGGTATCGGCCAACGTGCCCGGGGCGATCTCCTCGCGGTGTGCAAAGGCAAGCACGGCGGCATATTCGGCCAGCCGCGACTTGTCGTAATCGGTCCCGAAGACGAGCTTGACCACCGGCGTCAGCGGCGCGCGCGGCGAGATGGAAATCGCATTGTCTTCCAGCAATCGGGCAAAGGCGTCCGGCTCCTGCTGCGCGGCAAGGCTCACGTCGTAGGCGCGGCCGACCGCGCGGTAGAGCGCGGCGTGGCTGCGCATTTCGGCGCTGCGGGCTTCGGCGGCAAGCGCCCGTGCATCGGCCAGGCAGTCATGCAGCCCAGTGGGCCTTTGCGATCCGGGCGTCGTGTCCGGCCGATCGGACGCGTTGCCGTCCGTATCAGGGGCGCCGCTTTCTTCGGCGGTGGCCGAATCGGAAGCCGGCTGTTCGAATCCGCTGAGATGGGCGTCGAGCCGGGCGAAGGAAGGGCTGGGAAGAGGCCGCTCGCCCGCTTCCTCGCCACCGGGGGCGCCCGGCCCATCGGCCCAGCGCGTGATCGACGGGGCGGTGGTCGCGCGCGGGGCCTTGCCGCTTAAGGGATCTTCTTCCTCCCGCTCGGCCGGCTTGCCCGACAGCGCCTGATCGACTTCGAGCAGCAATTCGTCCGTCGTCAGCTGGTCGGCCACTTCCTTCCAGTTGATGACCCCGTAGATGAAGTCGATGGTCTCGTCGTCGGTGGAGAAGGGCAGCAGGATTCCCCGATAGAGAATCGCCACGTCCTGCGCGTTGACGAACTCCGCCTCGAACCCGATCGGGGCCTCGTTGGCGAGGATCTGCATGTAGTGATCGGTCATCCTGCTCAGCAGGGAGCGGCCGGGCACATCGGCAAGCGTGCGGATATCCCCTTGCGCACCGCATTCGCCCGCCAGCCTGGCGCCGAGGAAGGTGATGGCCGGATCCTCGATCCCCGCCGTGAAGTCCAGCAAGACGCCGTTATCGGCGAAATCGGGCAGGCTGTCGGGCTCGATGTCCTCCACGCTGGGATAGCGGCGCTCCCCCAGCAGGGTGGCCCAGTAGTTGTAGGCGCGCACCTGCATCCGGCGCTCGTCCTGACCCACCGGGGCGGGCGGGCTGTCGTCCACGGCAAGCTCGCCGTCCTCGTCGCCTGTCCCGTCCCAGGGAGTCTCGTCGTCCGCCCCGTCGGGAAGGCCGAATTTTCCGCGCAAGCTGTCCATGTCTTCAACAAACCCCTGAATGTTTGGGGTCCGTTGTGACGGGCCATGGTAAATATTGCGTTAGCCGCAGCAGCGTGTGTTCGCGCCCGCTTCAGCGCCGGGATCACCGGCTCATGTAGCGCATCCTGATCTTCTGATATACCGGCGCATCGCTATCCACCGTGAAGGCTGCGGCAGAGAATTTCGGCGGGCCGAAACGGGCCTTCGCATCGCGGGAGAAGCCGAACCCCTCCTTGGGCAGGAACAGCACGGTGTCCGCCTTTCCGTTGCCGTTCTCGTCATGCAGCAGCGAAATGGCATATTCGCCGGGCGGCACGTCATTGAACACGATCGTGACGCGCGCATTCGCCCGCACCATCCGGCGCTGCGCCCGCTCGTCCTCGCCACAATCGGGGAAGGCCCCTTCGCTGGGCGTGAGACAGGCAAGGACCGATCCGTCTGCCGAGCGCACGTCGACCACGGTGACGACCACGTCCTGCGGCACCTTGGCGCTGTTGCCCAGCGTCAGCAGCGCCGCGCCGCCCAGCGCTAGCGCGGGAAGCTTTGCGATAGTCCCCGGTCGGTTTTGCATAAGCGGTCCCAGAATCTGAAATAGAGCCCGTAGTTGCACAGGTAGCGTTCGTGGTGGAGCTGATGATGGCTGGCGGTGATGATCCACCCGCCAAGCGGCGAACGGACGAGCCACCGCGGAAACATCTCCCACCCCATGTGGTTCGTGACGCCCATCACGGTCATCACGGCCAGCACTACGCCCAGCATAGCAATGTGGATGGGCACGAGGAAGACGAGAATGGGGATAACCACCGCACCCGTGAGGGCTTCTATCGGATGGAAGCTCATCGCGGCCCATGCGGTGGGGGGACGGCTGGCGTGATGGACGGCGTGCGCCACGCGAAAGACGTGCGGGCGATGCATCCAGCGATGCGTCCAGTAGAACCAGGTGTCGTGCGCGAAGAGGTAGATCAGCACGGAAAGCGGCAGGTACCACAGCGGATAGGCGGTCCAGTCCCGGTAGATCAGGGTCCAGCCGAAACGATCCCAGCCGAAGGCGACGATGCCCGCCGGGATGCCGAAGATCGCTGCGGAGACCAGCGACCAGCCGATCTCGCGCCGGATCTGCTTGCGCAGCCCCGCGTGATAGCCTGGGCGCACGCGCGCGGTCAGCATGGCGAAGGCCCCGCTGGTGGCGAGGTAACGCAGCGCAACGATCGCGGTCATCGCGATGATCGAGAGGGTGAAGGCAAGCAGCATAGGCGACCCGCTCTATGCCGCAGATGCAGCGCGGTTGCGAGAACCTATTGCTCGGTGCCCCAGGGCGCGCAGGCCGGATCGCAGGCGACCGTCGCACGGCGCAACGCGGTGCGCGCCAGCCGCTCCACCTCCACCTTGCGGCGCGCGGGGGCGAGCGGATGGCGCGCCGCCGGACGCAGGATCTCCGCATCGTAGCCATCGGCCACGATCAGCCCGCAGCGATCGGGCTGGAATGCCTCGCCTTCCAGGATCGCGGGATCGAGATGCGCGCCGATCCCCCAGTAGAACTTGTCGCAATGGTCCAGATAGTCGGTCCACTTGCCATCGCCGGTCAGATCCGCACGGGACACCTTGATCTCCACGATGATGACATGCCCCTTGGCGTCCACCCCCATCAGGTCCGCGCGGCGCCCGCCACGCAGCGGCATTTCGGCAAGCGTCCAGATGTCGTTGCGCGCGAACAGCCGCATGATCCCGCGCGCCGCCTGGCTCGCATCGCACAGCGACTCTGCCGGGGTGGCGGGGGTGTCGAGAAGGAAGGGAGCGTCGGCCATGCGCTCTAGGAACATACCGGAAACATCGTGTCAAGCAGGGAGCGCTGTGCGAGGCGCATGGTGCTAGCAGGCGAGGGCCTTGGCCGCCTCGCTCAGCACCTGCGCGCGGCCGCGCTCGTACTCGTTCCACAACCGGATCGCCGCAGCTTGCGGGTTGGCGGAGGTGCCGTGCGCGGCGAGCAGCGCGTCGAGCCCTGCGCGCATGGTCGCCACCAGTTCGCCCAGCGCGAAGATCGCCGGATCGCTCCGGGTGCACTGCACTGCGGCGAGCAGGCCGATGCGCGCTTCGGCGTGAACGTCGTGAACCGGGGTGGGCCTGCCCGCGAGCATCGCAAGAACCCTCGCCGCGTCCTCTACCGCGCCCCATTGTTCGACCAGCGTCGAGGCCGCGTCGAGCGGAGGCGGAGGCGCAAGATCTGCTTGGGGGGCGAGGTCGCTCATGACCGGCGGACGCTACCCGTGCGAATCTTGCCATTCTCCTAAGGCCCGGCGCGTGGATGACAGGCAATGCGACACACCCGGCGATTTTTACCGTGGCGCGCACCCCGGCGCTTTGCTAAGCGCCCGCTTCGCGCATTCGCGATGCACCCGTAGCTCAGCTGGATAGAGCGCTGCCCTCCGAAGGCAGAGGCCACAGGTTCGAATCCTGTCGGGTGCGCCAGCTTTTCCGCCATTTGATGCGCTGCACAATTTCACCGGGAGAGCCCGTAAGTGAAATGTAAGTGCAGAATGGCATTTTCCACAGATTTGCATGGAAGCATTGCAAAAACCGCGGCCTTGGATTTTCGAGTCAAATTAGAGGTTTGGATGCGATCGCGATCATGGGGCGAGCCGAACGGCGGGTGAGTTCGATAGGCCAAGAGAGATTTCCTCTTGCTTTCGCAACGTAAAAGTCTGAATCATCTCCAGAATAATGTTCACGCTGACCTGCCAGACATGCTGCGGCGGCCTATGAGGGCCTTGCGTATTGTGGATAACATGACTACGTGGCCGCGCTTGAAACTGAATTTGGCTCAGCATGTGATTGGGGGCGGTCAGTGCTGGTAGGAACAATCATGAGCATCCTTCTGATCTTGATCTTTGGCTTTTTGGCGGTTGTCAGTCTCGCCGTGGCCATCAATATCTGGGGTGCCGGCCCGGGCCAGATCCGTGACCTTAGGAAGTTGGGCTACGGTTGGAGCGTTGCGCGCAACGCAAACCTGCCAAAATCAGAATCCATTACGACGGCCAATGCCAAAGCGGGCATTGAGTTTTCTGCTCGTGACGGGAAAATTGTCAATTTCAAGCGGACTCGCACGATTTCCGACAATTCTGCGTAGGGCACTATTGTCCTCGTGTTCCAAGGCATTAATGCACTTGGATTGTGAACGCTGCAGAAATCTTTTCATTCCCGAAAACCGGTGCGCCCCCTTGGGAAACCGAGGCCTTCAGTTATGCAGGCTGGGTTCCTACAATTTCGGGACATCTATCTTTCAGCCTTGTAGGCTCCGAAGAGCAGACTTCTGGCTGCAAGTCATTCAATCAGCCTCTTGCGGACCATAATGAGCGTGTTGTCATAGTTCATAAGCAACGGCGTAATCGTGACCGCTTGCGTGTCATTCCTCGCCGCACCCCACCGGAAGCCAAACATGACTTCTTCCTTGTCGGGGTAACTGCCGGTGCTAGCGCAAGGCCGTCATGTAGGGGCGTCCGGAGCGCGGAGATCTGGGACCAGCAAGGGGTTCTGACTGGGGTCGTGCTGGTTGTTCCAGGCTCTGAGAATCCCGATCAGCATCGACAAGGGCTGCTTGACTTCCTCTTTGACAAGCTGGCGTGTGACGTACTCGTCGGGGTAGATGACCAGCTGCCAGCTGCCGTAATGGCGCAGGTCATTGCGGCAAGGGACAATTCGGTTGTTTGTCTTGCTCTACGCTTCGCGCTTTTTCGAACGGGCGAACTTCGGTTCTGGTTTGACAACGAAACGATGTTCGGCGCGGCCTCAGTTTACGATGAGATCGAGGATACCAGCGAGTTTGCTGACGCAGTTGCTGAGCAAGCCTATTTCTTCGTAAAAGAAGCTGCTCACCTGCACTACCATCATCCTAGCGAGGACGACCAGCTTCTGCCTCTGGTCCGGTTGGAGCGTGCCGATAACGACGATATTCATCATGCAAATGAGTTGAAATGGAGGCGAGAAACGCTCTGGGGTCTGGCC
This sequence comes from Citromicrobium sp. UBA3494, assembly GCA_002377695.1. GTDB lineage: Bacteria > Pseudomonadota > Alphaproteobacteria > Sphingomonadales > Sphingomonadaceae > Alteriqipengyuania. The sequence continues at coordinate 76,444 of DFQH01000005.1, forward strand.
CGCATCATTACGCAATTCCGTCGCCGGAACCGACCACAGGACCAGACGCAAGCTCTCGGTGTCCTGGCATATGCTGACGTTTTTCAGAACACGCAGACGGACATTATTCGGACAAAAGTCCTCGACCACAAATGCGCCTTTGATGACTGTGTCGAGATCGCGGGATATGACTTCTCTCACACCAAGGCTTCCGTTGAAGCCGCAGGCAAGATCGCTGACAAGAGTACGGCAAAGAGAGTCCAGACGACAGCGATCTTGATCGCTCTCAGCCTTTCATTCTTTGCGATTCTGCAGTCGTCACTCGGGACCTACTTGGCCGCCTGCAAAACGACGGATGCGTCACCAGCCTGCGCAACTTTCAGTAGCAGTATCGACCAGCTCTCAATGCTACACTTGAGCCTTTTGATGCTCGAGTGGCCGCTGCTGACCTTCGCGATCATATTCGTCCTGGGATTATGCTGGACGCACTTTGGAACCGAAGATCGGAAATTTACCGATATCCTTTTTGGATCGTCATTTGGACATTTCCTATCCAGAAGCGCGAGAGCATTTGGCGTCAGCGCGTCACGTAAGATCTCGCAGGTTCGCGTCTTGGCCAACGCTGCTGATTGGCTTGGGCGATTCCTTGCATTCGTAGCCGCCTTGGCCATGTCCGCATTTTGCTTCTTGGTTATCTATTGGGCCGCAATCTGACCGCTTGCGTTGCGATGTGTTTGGGCATCGACGGGATTGCTGTCCGCGGTGCTCCCTGATTCGCGCGAATTCCGGCGAAGACTTTCCGAATCTTTGGTCGCAGAGCCACGTCGGACGTAGACCCGCCAAGAGTTGGCCACATATAGGAAAATTTCTTTGAGTCCCGCATGGACCCATACGTTCTCACATGGCGTCAAGCGGACAACGGGACGAGATTTGTTCTATTTTTGTTCTTTACAGACGCAATAGGCCGTGTCTAGCCTTTCACTTGTCACAGGGTTTGGTGCCACCCTGTAGCGGCCAACGAACGGGCTTGTGGGAGACTTTCCCTTCGCTGTCCGGCGTTGCGAAAGGCACCTCCGCTACTGGCCAATCCGGGCCCTGTGACGACCTCTCGTCCCCCCGGAGAATATAATGACCAAGAATGAATTGCTGACGTGCCAGGAGGTGATGCGCCTCACTGGCATCCGTAGCCGCACGACCATCTGGCGGCGCATCCAGAAAGGCCGGTTTCCCCATCCGGTCGACATCGGCGCTGGCCGCATCCGCTGGCGCGCTGCTGACATCGACGAATGGATCAGCGCCCTGCCGCTGCGCCGCTACTGACCCCCTCCAAGGCGGGCAATGGCCCGCAGAAAGCATCACCCCCATGTCTATCCTTACCTTGATCAACGCGGCCCTGCAGAAGCATGGCTGGCTGATCGCTCGCCTTCCGATTGACGAAGAAGAGCGCGCGGCCCAACTCATAGAATTGCTCGTTGAAGACAATGCCGATGGGCGCGCCCGTCGGTACACACTTCAACCTTGGCTCTGTTACGAACGCCCGGTCCGCGAGCGGTTTGAGGGGCAAGATTGTTGTCTCACTGTCGAGGGCCCGATCTACAGGAGCCGGGACGGAACCGGGTATCCGCTTGGTAGCCAGCTCCGCACCGAATTCGGGTGGCTGGACCTCACGCCCGAAGAGACCAACGCGATCGCAGACGAAGTTCGATCAGCGATCGACCTCGCACTACTGCGCTGGTTCACACGGCCCGATATGGCGGAACGCCAGTCGCCTTCGCGCCAATCCCGCGACCGCTACTTTGACGACGATGTCGCCCGCAATCTGATCCTGTCTGCGACGCCTCCAACGGCAAGCATGGAGCAAGACGCCCGTGTCAATTGACTGGAGAACGACTGGAGAAGGAGAGGGCCACGATACTGCGTATCGGACCCGTAATTTTCATACACACCCCACGCACGTGTGCATCGAGGATTTCTGCGAGTTTGAAGGGATGCGGATAGCATCTCGCCCGCGCAGCAGGCTTCGAACCCGCGCAATTCCGCCATTCTTAGCGATGGCGGATAGCATCGCCACCGGAGCGGACCGATGAGCTCGCGGGCGCAGACGGTGCGCCTCAGTCCGTCGCAATATCGCGTGCTGGCTGACTTCGCAAAGCGGAGGGGCGTGAGCGACTACGCCATGCTGGCGCGGGTCGTGGAAGCTGGTTTTCTCGCCATGCTTCACGGCACCGACAAGGAAACAGATCTCGCCGAACTGGCACGCGAGATCGGGTCGATTTCGGAGCGCCTCGCCGAAGCCGAACGGGTGCTTGACCGGGCCCTGTTCACCGCCTGTGCGGCCTATGCTTACGCCCGCCATGCAGCGCTGGGAACGAAGAAATCCGACGAGACAATCGCAGCCGAAGCGCGGGCCGCGTTCGAGCGCCAGCGCTCGCTTGCCCTGGAGATCGAGCCATGAATTCGAACATCGACTTCGTCACCCGCGCGCACGCCTTGTGGCGTGTGCGCATGGCGCAATGGCAGCAACGTTTTCGCTTCTTTTCCACGATCACTCTTGGTGCAGCAGCGACCGGGGCAATCATCGCACCCCAGTTCCTGCTGCATGGTCCCGCAATAACGACAGCGGTGCAGTATGCGTGGGCCAACGTGCTGACCTTGCTGGGCTCGCTCACAGGCAGCGACATCAAGATGAACATAGCGATGGACGGCCAGCGCTGGACCGTTTCCGCAGCATGGTTTGCCGCTGAACCATTCTTCACCGATACCTTCTGGCAGGTTGTCAAAGTGATCGCTGGCGGCACAGTCACCGGCTTTGTGATAGGGCTGTTCACGGTCTGGGTGCTCCAGCGGACCATGTCCGAACAGGGCAAGGATACGCTGGCCGATCGAGTTCTTAGCGGGACCCGCCTCGCGAGCGAAGACGACGTCGCTTCACAGACCGCGCGGTATTGTGGCACGAATGCCTTGCGCATCGGCCCGGTCCCCGTTCCGCGCCGGATCGAAACCCGCCACTTTGCCTTTCTCGGTACCACCGGCAGCGGCAAGACCACTGCCTTGCGCCAGATGCTCGATGGGATCGAGAGACGCGGCGAAGCGGCGCTTGTCTATGACACAAGCGGAGAGTTCATCGCGCACTATTACAACCCCGCGCGCGGGGACATCATCCTCAATCCCTTCGATGCCCGCTGCGCCTTCTGGACGCCCTTCGACGAGATATCGCACCCTGCCGATGCGGACCGGATCGCGCGGCAACTCGTTTCGGAAACCAGCAGCCAGGATGACGATGTATGGCTGGAAACAAGCCGCATTCTTGTCGCCAACATGATCCGCTCACTCTGGGCCGAAGATAACCGCAGCCTCGAAGCCTTGCTCGAAGCCTTGCAGGTCAAGGACAAGGAGCAGCTGAAGGAATGGCTGGGGCATACGTCGTCGGCCCGCACCTTTGCCAACGACGCCGACCGCGCCACCGGCAGTGTACTCTTCATGCTCGCCAAGGCGGCAAACCTGATCCAGTTTTTGAAGGTCGAAGATGAGGGAGAGGACCGCTTCGCCTTCCGTGACTTCATCGCTAATCTGGACAAATGCGAGGGTGCAAGACCCTGGATCTTCGTCCCCCGCAAGGAGGACTACTTCGAGGCCTCCAAGCCGCTCATGGCGTGCTGGCTCGAATGTGCGGCGAGCGCTGTGCTGGGTCTTTCGCCCTCGCCAGACCGCCGCATCTGGTTCGTGCTCGACGAGCTGGCCGACCTGCCACGCGTCGAGAACCTTGCTCGCCTCTTGCCCGAGGGTCGCAAGTTTGGCGCTGCGATCGTGCTCACCTTTCAGGCGCTCGGGCAGATGCGCAATCGCTACGGTGCGAACATCGCCGAGGCCATGCTCGCCTGCTGCAACACCAAGCTGTTTCTGCAAACGGTCGATCAGGAAACCCGCAAATGGGCGAGCGAGACAATCGGCCAGTGCGAGGTGGAATTGCGCGTTGCCACCGATACGCTGTCGATTGGCAGCGAGGTGCCGCGCACGACCATCGCGACACAGCGCCAGTTCCGCCCCGCCGTGCTTGAAAGCGAACTGCGGCTAAGCCCGCATAAGGGCTATCTGCTGCTTCCCGATGGCCTGCCGGTCGCGCGCATCGGCCTGACTGCCGATCACATCACCCGGCGTGGCGAGCCTCGTCAGCCTGCCTACGTGCCAGGCGATCCGGCGGGCACACTGTGGAGCCGGGTCAGCGAGATCGCGAAGGGTGCCGAGCCCGACGCCAAACCCGGACCGGTTTGATGGTCGCCTCGGTCTCGGCCCTGTCGAGTGCCAGCCAGGCCGCGAGCTATTACGAAGCCGACGACTACTATGCCGAAGGCGGCATGGCTCCGTCCCAATGGTTTGGTGAGGCAGCCGAAAAGCTGGGCCTGTCGGGCGAAGTCGATCGCGAAAAGTTTGCCGAAATGCTCGAAGGTCGAGTTGCCGGGCAGCAGCTCGGCACCACGCGCGATGGCAAGGTCGAGCACCGGCCAGGCTGGGACATCACCCTGTCCGCGCCCAAGTCGGTTTCGATCATGGCCGAGGTTGCCGGGGACAAGCGGCTGATCAAGGCGCACGGCGCAGCAGTGAAAGTGGCGCTCGCCCATGTCGAGAAGCATATGGCGGCAACGCGCATCAGGCAGGGAGGCGAAGTCCTTCGCGAAGCGACCGGCAATCTCGCCATTGCCACCTTCCGCCATGCCACGAGCCGGGCGCAGGACCCGCAGCTTCACACCCACGGCGTTATCCTCAACGCGACGCAGGACAAGGATGGCAACTGGCGCAGCCTTGAGCCGCGTGCCTTCTACCAGCTCCAGAAGGAGATCGGCGCGATCTACCGGCAGGAACTGGCCCACGGCGTTACAGAACTGGGCTATCGGATCGAGGCAGGGAAGGATTCGCTGTTCGAGATCGCGGGTGTCCCAGAGAAGGCCATCGATGCGCTGAGCCAGCGCACCGCAGCCATCGATGCCCGGCTTGCCGAGCGGGGTACGAGCCGCGCGGAAGCCAGTGCTGCCGAAAAGCAGATCGCCGCGCTCGATACGCGGGAAGCCAAGAGCCATGCCGATCATCGCACCTTGCGCGCTGACTGGCGGGCGACTGCCGATGGCGCCGGGTTCGACAAGGAAGCGCGAGACAAGCTGATCAGTGAAGCGAGAGAGCGGATTAAAAACAGCGAAGCTACCGCCAGCCCGGAATTGCTGGCACGGCAGGCGGTGGCGTGGGCCGCTGCCAAGCTCTCCGAGCGAGAGGCGGTATTCCCGGCCAGCACGCTCGCGCGTGAGGCCGGGGACTTTGCTTTTGGCAAGGCCGGGCACGGTGCGATCAGCGCAGCGATTGCCGGGGCCGGTGAGCGCGGCGAGCTTGTCCCGCGCACTTTCCTTGACCGGCGGGGCGCGGAGTTTGCCGGGTTCACAACGCCGCAGGCTATCGCGACCGAGCGCACCATGCTGCGCCTCGAAGAGGCCGGGCGAGGCATGGCGCAGTCACTTTCCAGTCCTTTGGCAGCGGCAAGGACCATCGAGCGCGCTGCGCGGCAGTCAGCCCGATCAGGTTACGCCTGGACTGAAGACCAGAAGCGGGCGACCGCAGACCTGCTCTCCTCACGGGATCGAGTTGCTGCAGTCCAGGGCTATGCCGGGACGGCCAAGACCAACACTGTGCTTGCCACCTATGCGCGCGAGGCACGGCGACACGGACTAGCGGTTACAGCGCTTGCACCGACCGCATCGGCAGCGACTGTGCTTGGCGAAGCACTTGGCCTGCGTGGAGACACAGTGGCCCGCCATTTGCTTGCGCCAGAGGCGAAGACAGCTGGCAAGGAAGCTGTCTGGATCGTCGATGAAGCTTCGATGCTTTCGGCACACGATATGGCGAAACTCATGACCCGCGCCAACAAGGCTGGAGCCCGGCTTGTACTGGTCGGCGACGTCAAGCAGCTCGGTTCGGTGTGTGCTGGCGCAGCCTTTGCTCAGTTGCAGCAGGCAGGCATGGCGACCGCAAAACTTGCCGAAGTCGTCCGGCAGACCAATGCCGACACACGCGAAGCCGTGATGGCCTCAATCGAAGGCCATGCGGGCAAAGCTCTGGCCGCGCTGGAACGTGGCGGCGGCAAAGTGATCGAGGGTGCAACGCCGGACGAGCGCCTTGGGGAGATGGCCCGGCATTATCTGGCAATGTCACCAGCAGAGCGCGCGCGAACGCTGATTATCGAGCCATCGCGTGAAGGCAGGGACAGGCTCACCGGCATGATCCGAGCAAAGCTGACCGAGCGAGGTGAGCTGTCGGCAGGAGCAGTGCGGTTCAATGCTCTACTGGCGAAGGGCCTGACCCGTGCTGAAGCGCGCGAGGCAGCAAGCTATGCTATCGGCGAAGTTGTCCGGTTCAGCCGCGACTATGCCGCCAAAGGCGTGCGCCGGGGCGAAAGCTTCGCGATTGCCGCTGTCGATCCTGAGCGCGGGCGCATTGCTCTGGAAGGCCGCGATGGCCGGTCGCTTGATTGGCAGCCCCGGCAGTGGGGTGGTGGCAATGCCGAGGTGTTCGAGCAGAAACCGATGGAGCTCCGGACCGGCGACCTCGTGCAATTCACCCGCAACGATCGCGAGACGGGACGCATCAATGGCCTTGGCGGGACCATCACCCGCATCGATTCCGACCGTGCGCGGGCGACAGTAAAGCTCGCCAATGGGCGCGAGCAGAAGCTCGATCTGTCCGATCCTCGCGACGCCCATTTGCGCCACGCCTATGCCCAAACCGCCCACGCCGCGCAGGGCCAGACCGCCGAGCGCGTCCTGATCCACGCCGACAGCCGCTCCACCAATCTGGTCGACCAGAAGATGCTCTATGTCGCGTTGTCGCGGGCCAAGGCCGATGCGGTGATTGTCACCGACAACAAGGACAGGCTCGTCCGCGCGATCTACGAACGCGCAGGCGAAAAGCAGACTGCCCTGACCGCAAGCTCCCCCGAAGTCAGCAAGTCGAAGTCGATAGGTGTCGGTATGGGGTGATCGCGTACGGAAGACGACCGCTGTTTCACTTCGAGCGTCGTTCGGTCTTCCGGATTTCTTTGGGGAGCACTAAGACTTCGCTCCTAATGTCAAATATTTCCAGCGTGCGGGGAATGCCAAACAATGACCTCACTTCGCCCCAATCTGGTTAAGCGCATCGACCGATTGCCCAAGCCGACAAATGTCGCTGGCGCTTTGCAGCCTCTGTTCGAGGCTATCAGCAACTCGATTCATTCCGTTCAGGCACGTTTTGGAGACCAGGTCACCGGACTTGGTAAGATCGAGGTCACTGTCGAGACCAATCGCAAGAAGGAGAATGTGTGGGCGCTTGTTCAGGACAACGGGCTTGGGCTCAATGCGAAGAATTGGGACGCATTTACGACCACCGATACCGACAACAAGATTCAAATCGGAGGTAAAGGTGTGGGTCGGCTCCTTTGGCTCGACTGTTTCCGATCGATCAAAGTGACGAGCACTTTTGAGACCGACGATGGTTTGATGAAGCGCACATTCGACTTTGTTCTGGCGCTTAATGACCAGATTCAGAACGAGTCGGTCGTTCCAGCGCCAGACAGTCCTGGCCCGTCGTTTCAAGTTCGCTTCGATGGCCTCCGTGACAACGGGTATCTGGCCAAATTTCCTGGTCGAGACAATTTCGTGTTTCAGCATCTAACGTCGCATTTCCTGCCTACTTTCATTGGCGGAAGGTGCCCGCAGATCACGGTGCATGTCGGTGACGAAACTCGACATTTCCCGGAAGCAATCGACGACATTGTCCATCGTCGCGAGACTGAGATTGAATTGCAGACCGATGAATACGGATTGCTGCGTTTAACTTTGATGGAGTGCGACAAAGTGGCGAGCGCAGACCTCGCTGGTTCGCACTTCGTCCATTTCATCGCACACGACCGAACGGTCCAGTCGCGGAGTATCGACAGCAAGCTTGGCTTGAAATACTTCGGTGACGACGCGGACCGAGTGTTTCATGCCATCGTCACCGGCGAGTTTCTCGACCAGAACGTCAATCAGGAGCGCACTGCGTTCATGTTTGAAGACGTGGTGATCGACCGGATCATAAATGACGTTTGCACCGACGAGATCGAGAGGTTCTTGGCCGAACCACTTTCCGAGTTGGGTGGCGAACAGCGCAAAAGAATTGAAGAAATAACCGAGTCCTACCCGTCCGTTGCGTTCGGCGACACTGACGAGCTGCAGGCGAAACTGCCATCCGGTGAGCTTCATCCGGACGCCATCTATGGTCATTTGGCACGGGAGCGTTTTCGTCGTGACCAGCGTCAAGCCGAGAAGATCAAATCGGTTATGCGTCGGTTGAAGGAAGGCGAAGTAGGTCCGGATTCATTCGACCAGGCAATTTCGGAAGCGGGCAAAGCAATCGGCGAAGCCGAACAACGCAGCCTCACTGAGTATATCGTTCGCCGCAAGGTTGTACTCGATTTCATAGAAATTCTCTTGCAGAAGGTGCGCGAGGACACGCGCGACAGTTCCTACCAGCGCGAAGACCTGTTGCATTCGTTCATCTGTCCGCTTCGGATCAACACTTTGGCAGATGGCTCGCATAAGGTCACAGCCGCTGCATCTCATGACCTTTGGATTGTCGATGAGCGCCTGACCTTCGCGCAGTATTTCAGTTCTGATCAGGAATTCTCTGCACTTTCGAAAGCCATCGAGTCCGACGATCGTCCCGATGTCCTCATTTTCGATTATGCGCATGGATTGAAGGAATCTGACGATGCGGCGAAAATCCTGCTGATCGAATTCAAGCGGCCTAATCGCACGGACTACTCCGACACGGATAATCCGCAGATGCAGGTCGAGCGGTACATCAAGACGCTACAGGGAGGCGGCTTAAATGATGTTAAGGGCCGACCGATCAAGCTTGATGATCGCACTGTCTTTCATTGCTTCATCGTTGCCGACATTGTCGGCAAGCTCGATGAGTGGACTTTCAGTTGGCAGCGTACAGCTGACGGTCGCGGCCGCATCTACCAACCTCGCGACGGCTTCCGCGGGACAATTGAACTAGTTGGCTGGGATGCCCTTCTCGGTGACGCTCGGGACCGGAACAAGGCGTTTTTTGAACGCGCCGGGATTTCCGGGAGAAGTTACTTCAGTGCTGATTGAGGAGCTGCCCTTCCGGGCAACCTGCTCTATCCGCTGGCGCGGACCGGGCCTGTAGTCCCGGCCCATTCGGGTGACGATCAGGGGCAGTATGAAGCGGAGCGGGAATTCCTGATGGACGCGCTCTGTCCCGCGCTTTCAGCGCTCCTGAGGGCGCGGCATTCCTGAGCTAACCCGCAGGCACTCTTGCCTCTCTCATTGCCGGAGGCCCGCTGGCGCACTGATCGCGCGCGCAGGACCTCCGTCGGCTTCGCGCCGTTGCAAGGGTGCCGTTTTTGTCTGGATCGCCGGACGATCCATGGCGGGAACACCAAAGGCTTTGCCCTCTCGTTCCCGAAACCGGAAGTAGACACCCCCGTGTGGCGTGCTTCGCCCGCTGGCCCGCGCCAGAGCATCGATTCCGGTTTTCCCTCCCCCTCCCATCCTCGCCGGAAAGCAGGCCGCATGCCGCGTGTCGGATGCGGCTTTCAGCCGAAGGAGGGCAGAAAATGGGTGATCTGATCTTGAACTACCGCGCTTGCGGAGCCGAGTGCCGCGAGGACTGGTTACGGATGCTGGCTAACGAAAATGGCTTGCCGTTCGGGACGGTGCAGCGTCTGGCCGAGGAACTGGGCGAGCGCGAGGATTTTGGCGAGCTGGTCGAACAGTGCGAACTTGACGCGAGGGCAGTGCAATGAGTGCTGTCACCCTTTCCCGAAGCGAGCGGATTGCCCGGCTCAATGACCGGGCGCGGCAGGCGATGGGGTTGGCCTGCGTTGCCGTTGCAACCGAAGGCTTCCGGGCGTTGCCCGAGGCGGATAAATCGCGAGTGCGCGAACTGGTTGAGACGTTCGACGCCTTCACGCCGGATAACGATCCTTATGGAGAACGTGATTTCGGGGCGATCTATCAGGATGACGAAGGTTGCTGGACGACCACGCGACCGGCGCGGCCTGCAGAAACCGTGTTCTGGAAGATCGACGCATACGACCGCGATTTGCAGTTCGGCAGCGAAGACCCGGCTGATCCGGCGGTCACCCGGCGCGTTCTCACCATAATGCTCGCCGACGAGTATTGAGACACCATATTGCAATTGCGGCGCGGTCAATCTCGCGACTACAAGCACTTGATGACTGCGCCGCAAGATCAAATCGAACAATTCATCGCCGATTGGCGCGAGACAGGCGGCAGTGAACTCGCCAACACACAACTCTTCATCAATGGCCTAACCCAGCTGCTCGGTGTCGATCCACCGCGAGGGGCCAAGGCGGATGACGCCACCAACGACTATGTGTTCGAGCGCCGCGTGTTTCAGGACAATGGCGACGGCACGGAGAGTTTCGGGCGCATCGATTGCTACAAGCGCGATTGCTTCGTGCTCGAAGCCAAGCAGGGCAGCGAAGCCGACCGCGCCGCTGCCGAAAAGGGCGATGAAGACCTCGATCTATTCGGCCAGACGGCCAAGGCCCGTGTTGCCCGTGGCACCGCGCGGCGCGGCACGCCGTCCTGGGCTAAGGCCATGCAGGAGGCGAAGGGGCAGGCCGAGCGTTACGCAAAGGCGCTGCCCACCGAACATGGCTGGCCGCCGTTCCTCTTGGTGGCCGACATCGGATATTGCATCGAGGTCTATGCTGACTTCACCGGCACCGGAAAGGCTTACGCGCAGTTTCCTGACCGTGCCGGTTATCGCATCATGTTGGAGGACCTGCGCGACGACAAGGTTCGCGAACGCCTCGCGGCGATCTGGACCGATCCGCAAAGCCTCGACCCGGCCTCACGCTCCGCCGCCGTCACCCGTGAAATTGCCGACCTGCTGGCTACACTCTCCAAGCGACTAGAGCGCAACCACGATCCCGAAACCGTCAGTGGCTTTCTCATGCGCGTGCTGTTCACGATGTTCGCTGAAGACACAGAAGTCCTGCTGCCGAAGGACAGCTTCAAGACGCTGCTGAAAGCGCATGAGGACAATCTCGACAACCTGCCCCGCTCGCTGACGGCATTGTGGAAGGCGATGGATTCGGGCGAGTTCTCGCCCGCGCTCGCGGTGCAGGTGCGCAAATTCAATGGCTACCTCTTCAAGAACACCGAAGCACTGCCGCTCGATGCCGACGAACTGAAGGTGCTGATTGAAGCAGCGAACAAGGTCTGGACCGATGTCGAGCCGGCAATCTTTGGCACGCTGCTCGAACGCGCGCTCAACGTGAAGGAACGGGCAAAACTAGGCGCGCACTACACGCCGCGTGCTTATGTTGAGCGGCTGATCGGCCCAACGATCATGGAACCGCTTCGCGCCGACTGGAACGGTGTGCGCGCTGCTGCCTCCGAACTTATCGGCGCAGACAAGGCGAAAGAGGCAAAGGCGCTGGTCGAGGGGTTCCATGCAAAGCTGGCGCAAACCCGCGTGCTCGATCCTGCCTGCGGCACCGGCAATTTCCTTTACGTCGCTATGGCGCGGATGAAGGAACTGGAGGGCGAAGTGCTCGACCTTTTGGTTGAGCTGGGTGACGACCAGTATGTTGCGGAGATCACCGGACACACGATCACACCGGAAAACTTCCTCGGAATCGAGATCAACCCGCGCGCCGCCGCCATCGCGCAACTTGTGCTGTGGATCGGCTATCTCCAATGGCATTTCCGCGTGAACGGCAAGGACCGCGCGCCGCCCGAGCCGATCCTGAAAGACATTCGCACAATTGAGAACCGGGACGCGCTGATCGATTACGATAAGCGCGAACTGGAGCGAAACGAGCACGGCAAGCCGCTTAGCATCTGGGATGGAATCAGCTTCAAAGAGCACCCAGTCACCGGAAAGCTGGTGCCTGACGAAACTGGGCGGAAGGAACTCTACCGTTATATCAAGCCGCGATCGACAAAGTGGCCGAAGGCAGATTTCATTGTCGGAAACCCTCCTTTTATTGGCAAGCGAGAAATGCGATCGCAACTGGGCGAAAAGTACGTCGACGCCGTGCGAAGCTCATTCGATCTTCCCGAAAATTGCGACTTTGTGATGTACTGGTGGCACCTATCAGCGGAGGTTGTGAAAAAAGGTAAGTCTAGACGCTTTGGCTTAATCACCACTTCGCAGATTACCGGCTCCTTCAATTCGAGCATCGTGTCTGATCATCTGCTAAATGAAGAGCCCGTCTCGATCCTGTTTGCAGTTCCTGATCATCCTTGGGTCGATAACAACGATGGAGCGTCTGTCCGCATCGCAATGACGGCAGTTGGTCAGGGAAACCGAGATGGCTTGCTGAATCGCCTGAAGCACGTTCGTGGGGACGGAGATCATGAGGACTCCTCTGAATTTGAAGCCACCAGTGGATACATACTTTCCAACCTCATGATTGGCCCCAACGTTAGGGGCTGCCAGAACTTGCGTTCAAACAACGCACTATCTGCCGTCGGCTACCAGTTTAACGGGCGAGGTTTTGCAGTCACTGCGGATGAAGCGCAACGATACCTCGCGAGAAACGAGGCAATCTCAAAACATCTGAAGCCTTTTGTGAATGGAAACGACATCACCCAGAAGCCTCGCAATCTCTGGATGTTCGACTTTTGGGGACTCAAGGAGGCCGAACTCTCGGCCTCGTTCCCAGAAGCGTATCAGCACTTACTTTTACATGTGAAGCCCGAGAGGGATGTGAACCCTAGGGACATCCGTCGTCGTAACTGGTGGATATTTGGCGAAGCGCTGAGTACCTTTCGTCCCGCACTGGAAGGTCTGAATAGGTGTATTGCAACGCCAATAACTTCTAAACACCGGGTATTCACATTTTTGGATGCTCCGGCGGGCGGTGATAGCAACGTTGTCATGATTGCAAGCGCTGATGGACACCTGCTTGGGGTTTTGTCGTCGAATGTGCACGCGCTATGGTCGCTCCAAGCTGGTACTCGGCGTGGGATTGGCAATCATCCACGCTACAACAAAGGCCGCTGCTTTGACTCCTTCCCATTCCCGGGCGATGTTCCTGATGATCTAAAAGTGAAGATCCGTCTCGAAGCCGAAGCACTCGATGCGCTGCGTAAGCGGGTCCTTGCTGAGCATGAAGACCTCACCCTCACCAAGCTCTACAACGTGCTCGAAGCACTGAAAGAGGGCCGCGCGCTGACCGATGCCGAGCGCAATATCCATGATCGCGGCCTCGTCACCCTGATCCGCCAGCATCACGACGCCATCGACCGCCAAGTGGCAGAGGCCTATGGCTGGCCTGCCGATCTTTCAGACGAGGACATCCTCACCCGCCTCGTCGCGCTCAACAAGGAACGCGCTGCCGAGGAAGCCAAGGGGCTAATCCGCTGGCTACGCCCCGAATATCAGGCGCCGGACTATCAGGCTCCGGTCACGCAGACGCTTGACCTTGGCGAAGCAGCGGCCCCCGTGCCCGACAATGTGCTTCCCTGGCCTGACAAGCTCCCCGAACAGGTCAGCGCCGTTGCCGCCGTCCTATCCGCCTCAACCGTGCCGCTCGCCCCGCAGGATGTCGCTCGCACCTTCAAGGGCAAACGCGCCGCAACCGTGCGCCCGATCCTCGATTCCCTCACTGCCATCGGACAGGCACGTCGTCTGAAAGATGGACGATACGCAGCGTGAGCGACGAAGCGAACCTACCTCGGAATGCCCATCAACGGGTTGGTTCGATCAGCAATGCGCATGCCGGGCGTGAGTTCGAACAGTCGGCCCGGGATTTCCTGTCATCCCAAGGACTCGAGCTGGACTTCAATTTCTCTGCGCTGATTGGGCATGAGCGAAAGAAGGCGCACAACTTCGACTTGGGTGGCGATGCCCCACCAGTGCTTGTTGAGTGCAAGTCATACACCTGGACCAGCGGCGGCAACACGCCCAGCGCGAAGCTGCGGTCACTCAACGAGGCGATGCTGCATTTCATCCTGGCACCGCCTGGCTATCGCAAGATTCTAATCGTGCAGGAGAGCCTTCGCGAAGGTCGCAGCGAGAGTCTGGCCGAATATTATCTACGCACTCAGGGCCACATGGTGCCGGAGGATGTTGAAGTCTGGGAACTCAATCCAGTGAGCATGTCAGGTCGCCGACTTGAGCTAGAGGCCACTGCGGAGCCGAGCCTTCCCATCGCTCCACCTACGCCACAAGGAATTGCCAACTCCATGCCTACGACCGATGATTTCCGGGAGGCAATCCGCAAGAAACTGCGCCTTGCCGAGATGCGCCAAGCTACGTTTCTCGATATCAATTCCGGCGAACTCCATCGCGAGCTCGGAGGATATCCGGGGCCGAAAGCAGCCATGCCGAGCTGCTGCAACGCAATGTATGCGGAGCAGAAAGCTGCAGATTCAATTCTGGCCCAACCACCAAAGGGAAAGGGTGCATCCCTGACCATCCGTTACAAGCTTCCGAGGTAGGACCTGCATGAGCGACATCAAACTCTACAGAATGACTCAGGGCGGCGTGGCCGAGTTGTCCGGCGGAGCGGTTGCTCTGGAGAAGTCGCTGCAGACCTTGTTCGAAGCCAATCTTGAGAGCCTTCTCGGTGTCCGGTTTCTTGCGAGCGAATTCATCACCAACGAGGGTGGCCGGATGGACAGTCTCGGGATCGACGAGAACAACAGCCCGGTGGTGATCGAATACAAGCGTTCGTCAAACGAGAACGTGATCAATCAAGGTCTGTTCTACCTTGATTGGCTCATGGGACACCGCAAGGACTTTGAATGGCTTGTGCTGGAGAGGCTCGGCAAGGACGCTGCCAAAGCCGTCGATTGGTCCGGGCCGCGCCTGATCTGCATTGCCGGGGATTTCGGGAAGTACGACGAGCACGCGGTCAAGCAGATGAACCGCAATATTTCGCTCATCCGCTACCGGAAGTTCGAAGGTGACCTACTGCTGCTGGAACAACTTACCTCTGCCAGCGCAAAGGGACCGTCCACAGCGGCTTTGCCCGCCGCGCCGACCGGCACCAAACCAAATTACAAGACCATCGAAGATCAGATGGCAGAGGCACCCCAGGAGCTTACCGACCTTTATCATTTGATGTCGGACTTCATGCTCGCGCTTGGCGACGATGTAGAAGCCAAGACCACTGCCTATTATGTCGCCTTCCGGCGCATCAAGAACTTCGCCAGCCTCGAATTCCGCAATCAGGCCAAGAAGCTGCTGGTCTACGTCAAAGTCGATCCGGACAGCGTCTTGCTCGAACAGGGCTTTACCCGCGATGTGCGCGGCATCGGCCATTTCGGCACTGGCGATCTTGAGATTACGATCCAGAGTTCCGCCGATTTCGAGAAGGCCAAGCCGCTGCTGGAAAAGTCCTACGAGGTATCCTAAGGACGCTAGGTTGTAGGCGATTGGCTCCTATCGCGTCGTTTCGGGCTCGTTTTGAGCACCCTGACTGGCCCCACGCGGTCAGCCTTCAATGCCCTGCCCGCGCCGGTTCGCTCCGCTCACCCGTGTTGGACATGATGCCTTACCTTGGCCGTGCGGCCTTCCCGTTTGGTGCAACGAGCCACCAGACACGAAAGGAAATCATCATGGCACGCAGCAATTCCGCACCCTCGCAGGAAACAAATCCGCCGGACTTCCTCGCCTGGCATGTCGCCAACAAGGGCGACAAGGGTTTCTGGACCCGCATTGGAGCCGCCTGGTTCCACCGCGACCGCAAGGGCCTTTCGCTCCAGCTGGAAGTGGTCCCGATCAATGGCCGGATCGTCCTGCGCACGCCGCTGGACGACGAGAAGAAGGAACCGGGCGCTTAGCGCCCGGCCTTCGGCCACTTATGTAAACGGTTCGAGGAATTTCCGGATAAGGTCGGCGGCTTGTCGCTGGCGCAAGATCCGCAAGTTGCGCACCTCGTCGTCTTCCTCGTCGATTGGATCGCCATTCTCGAAGCGTGCGACGGCTACTGGGCCGTCCCGCAAATGGGCTTCGTCGGGATTCGGATCGGTGAAGCGAACTCCGATACGGTCAAGTGCTTCCTTGATGACTTCACTATGCTTCCCCTCCAACGCTTTGGAGAATTCGGCGTGAGCTGCTTCAAGGCCACCCGGATAGTGTTCCAGGCAATAGACGAGGTCATGAGCGTCCTTGCCTTCATGTCGATCGTCATAAGCGAAGGCCTTCAAGCAGGTGAAGCTGACGATGTTTGCATGCCGGACGATTTCTGTAGTCCGACCTCCGTCATTGAGCAGTTCTGCGGTGATTTCCTTTGTCTCGTGATGATCGAACACCATTGAGGAATGTGGGATGTTCATTGCCGTCACCTGACTGTCGGTGGGCAGCTCTGTAACTTTTCCGCCGCTCAGTTTCGGGGCGTCAGCGAGGAATTCCAGTATCATTGTCCCGCCACCCTCGACCTGTGCTTGCCAGCGCCAGGAGACCTTGTTGCCCTGCTTGTTTGTGGCGCGTTCGAAATTCATCGCGATCAGGTTTTCTTCGAGCGTCGCATATGCCTCCATGTCCGTGAGCAGTCCCATGTCGACCACGACATCGACATCACCGGTTCCGGCGTGCTGAGGGACTTCGGGTGGCCGGGAGGTGACCAGATATCTTGGAGTAAGACCTCCCACCAAGTAGACTGACTCCTTCCAAGGACCGAGTCCGCGCAAGAGTGTGACGAGAACGCGCTCACAGCCCTCAGTGACATCGGCTTTGTATCCGGAAATGTGAGTTGGCTTAGCCATCAGGCGTCGAGCCTTTCCGCGCGCAGATGGTCCGCCATTTCTTTGGAGCGCCCGCTACCCTGAAGGAGGTCCAGGTAAACCTGGACGCAGGGCGCATAGCAAATTCCCGATATCTCCTCGCCGATGGCGACATCTTGGCTTGCTGGACTATCGATGATGCCCAGGTTCCAACCCTCGGAAACTGGCCGCGCATCGAGGAGGCGCAGTGCTTCCGTTTGAGCGCGGCCCTTGCGAATTCGGCATTTGAGTTGAGAGATGTTGGTTAGGTATGGCGCATAGGCCTGTGCAGCAGCTTCGGCAGTGACAGCATATGGTGCGCCGGTTTCTCGACAGGCGTGATCCAAGCGGCGAGCAAGGTCTTCGGAGTTGCTGGCTGGTACATAGTAGCGTTCCAGCTTTGGCCGTTTTTGGTTCGCCACAATGCGGGACCATTCGTCCAGCACTGGTCCGCGCCCCTTCAATCTGCGCAATTTGGCTGGTCCCGCCCCTTCAACTTCAAGCCAGTCTCGCTTCTCCATTTCCGTCAATGTTTCAGAGGTGGTCGCTGGTGAAGCGCCCGACTTTTCTGCAAGCTCCTTGACGCTGACCCAGTCCGGCCAGGCTGCGATTATGGCTTGGAGGACCTGAGCTCTTTTGCCTCTGAAGATCGAATCCAGTCTTCGCCGCGCCTTCTTGGGTGTTGCGCGATCGATGAGGACGAACGCCGTCTTTGATGGCAGGAACAGGGAGCCGCCGGAATCGAAATACCCGACCTGTTCGATTTGCAGGATGTCACGAGCTCCTTTCGAGATCGCTCGCGCCAGCAGCATTGGGACTTGTTCACCTGCCAATTGGCGACTTTCGCTGTAGGTCTGAAGCTGCCAGATATTATGATGGATATCTCGCGGAAACAGCTCCTTCTTGGCCTCGACTACGAGCTGGAAATCGTGTCCGCGAATGCTGATATCGACAAGCGCGTCGGGCCTACCTCTGCCCCCAAGGTTCGGCTCCCGCTCAAGGTGGCGCACGACGGTATCTGGAAGTGCGGCAAGCACTTCACACATCGCTTCAACAAGCTCTTCCGTCTCTACGGCTTCTGATTTTTCCATATTCGCATACCAGTGAATATGGCTCCATTATCGAATATTCGGCCAAAATGCAATATTCACTGCGCAGAAAATTCAATGCCGAGGCCGAATATCAATTCGTGGCCACGATCTTGAGGTGTGGCCTGGGCTTGTCGAGCACCTCGACCGCTTCGCGCCGGTGCTCTGGAGCCAAGTGAGCATAGCGCAATGTCATGCTGTAATCGCTGTGGCCGAGAAGCTCGCGGATGGTGTTGAGGTCAACCGCGCCCATGGCCAGGCGAGAGGCGAAGTGGTGGCGCATGTCGTGCCAACGGAATTCCGCAATCTTCGCGTCGTCGAGCAGCTTCTTCCACGATGAATTGACGTTGTCGAAGCGGGTACCAGCCTCGCTCTCGAACACGCGGCTGTTGCCGAGGTCGCATTGTGAGCGCCAGGACTTGAGAGTTTCATAGGCTTCCGCGTTCAGCGGAATATGCCGCGTCTTGCGCGACTTCGCAGTCTCAGCCGACACGGTGACGATACGCCTGTCAAAATTCACATGCGACCATTTGAGGTCGAACAATTCGCCCCGGCGCATGCCGGTGTTGAGCGAAAGGAGGACCATTGGCATCAGGTGATCGGTGAAAGGAACCGCGCGCAGGCTGGGTAAGAGTTCTCGGCCACGTTCACGCCGCCACTGGTTGGCTGTGTCGCGCTCGTTCCGCATTCTGTCTTCGCGCTTCTTGAGTTGCGCGCGCAAGCGATATTCCTCGGCTTCGTCCAGGTATCGAACACGGACTTCCTTGTTCTCGCGTGCCTTCTTGACCTTGGCGATCGGGTTCACTGCAATCAGCTCCCATTCGACAGCCCGGTTGAGCGCGGCCTTGATCGCCGTGATGTCGCGATTCACGGTGTTGGTCTTGACGCCATCCTTCATACGCTCCGCGCGCCAGCGTTCCATATCTAGCGGCGAGATCGTCGCCATCGGTGTCTTGAGGAATTTCTTGAAGGCCACCTTCAGCCGCTTAATCGTGGCCTCTGCCGTTTTCTGGTGTACCCGCGCCCAATCGGCGTAATGCTCGTCGATGAACTCGCCAAAGGTCGAGACCTGCTTGCGCTTCTGGCGCTCGATGCGCGGATCGACACCGGCCCAGTATGGGCCAAGCGCATTCTGCGCAGCTTCCACTGCTGCGTTGTATCCCATGCTACTCAGACGCCCGAGCCTGACGCGCTTGCCGCGCTCGAATTCGAGATACCATGTCTTTACGCCGGAGGGCTGGACCCGCAGCAGCAGGCCACTCAGCTTGGCATCGCGCAGCTCATAGGGCTTCGCCTTGGGGAGCGCCTTTTGTGCCAGAGAATTGCTCAACGAAGCAGCCATTGCGATCATTCCTTTGACCGCAAAGGTAGCGAATCCGTAAGTGAAATGTAAGTGCAGGAGGGGTGAACGCAGTGCAACAGATGCGAACCGTTCGCAACTTATGAAAACCGAATTAACGACGTAAAAATAATTGGTTATGGTTCATTTTTGTTCTGCTGCGTTGCAACAAAATGCGCCATTTTTACAGCTCCGAAGGCAGAGGCCACAGGT
>DFQH01000005.1:96152-146871 GCA_002377695.1 Citromicrobium sp. UBA3494
ACAGGTTCGAATCCTGTCGGGTGCGCCAGTTTTTTCCCGATTTGGACGGCCCGGCTCGGCGCAGGCGGCCGGTAACCAAAAACGCCCCGGCCCGTCTCTTGGATCGGGCCGGGGCGCGGGTGTTGCGTTCGGGGCGAACCCGCGGACGGCGCGATCGGTTCGCGGTCCGCGGATCGATTTACAGGTAGCGCATCCGCATCGTGACGTTGGTGACGCCCGAACCGACGGTGAAGGTCGCCTTCTTCACGCTCGGCTTGCCGAGATTGAAGATGTTGATCGGCGGATCGTTCGACATGGCGGCGCCGTCGATCGTGATATCGTCTTCGTCGTTTCCGTTCTTGTCGTGCCTTGCACCAAGCGCGTATTCCCCCGGCGCGTCGACAGGGATGCAGAACGTCATCGTGCCCGCCTTGGCCGGAATGTCGATCCGCTTGAGCCAGCGGCCTTTCTTCAGCCAGTCCGACTTTTTCGCGTAATAGCTGTGCAGACGAACATTGCCGGTGCTCGACTTGATGTCCGTGATGGTGACGCGGATGGCCGGCCCCTTGCCGGGGGCGCAGTTCGCAAGGTTGTTCGATATTCTCTGTTCGTACTGCGCCTGGCTGGCGACGGGCATGGCGACCATTCCGCTCGCCAGAAGCCCCAGTGCAAGCCGTCGTGCAGCCTTCTTGCTCATAATCATGTTCGGATGCCCGTTATTGCTGATCGGTCGAAAAATCCGGGCGGGCCTGTCTCCGGCGGCGCCCTGTTGGACATAGAATATGGGATCTTACGCTGAATTCCTCCTGAATTTGGTGCGACTCGCCGGAAAACCGGCATCGCGGTGCTTGCCTTCCGGGGAAAACACGCGCGCGGCTGTCTCAATCCGATTCGCAAAGCGCTAAGGGAGCCAATCCGGCCCCCGGCCGATTACGTCCTCCGCTTGCGAAGTGCTGTTGCGAATGACCACGCCGCTGATTGCCCCTTCGATCCTTTCCGCCGACTTCGCGCGGCTGGGGGAAGAGGTGCGCGGCGTCGATGCGGCGGGTGCGGACTGGATCCATGTGGACGTGATGGACGGGCATTTCGTGCCCAACCTCACCATTGGCCCGGCGGTGGTCAAGGCGCTGCGCCCGCACAGCGACAAGCCGTTCGACGTGCATCTGATGGTCAGCCCGGTCGATCAGTGGCTGGAAGCCTTTGCCGATGCCGGTGCGGACCACATCACGATCCACCCCGAGGCGGGGCCGCACACGCACCGCACGCTGCAGACGATCCGTTCGCTGGGCAAGAAGGCGGGGGTCGTGCTGAACCCGGGAACGCCCGAAAGCGTGCTCGAATACCTGATCGACATGGTCGACCTGGTGCTGGTGATGAGCGTCAATCCCGGTTTCGGCGGGCAGAGCTTCATCGACAGCCAGCTGCGCAAGATCGAGACGATCCGCACAATGATCGACGCGACCGGGCGCGACATCTTTCTGGAAGTGGATGGCGGGGTGGATGCGCAGACCGCGCCCCGCTGCATTGCCGCGGGGGCGGACGTGCTGGTGGCGGGCTCGGCCACGTTCAGGGGCGGGCCGGAACGCTACGCCGCCAACATCGCGAGCCTCAAGGGGAAAGCCGGGAAATGACGGATTCGATTGGGCCAGATCCGGTCGCAGGTGGGGCGGTAGGCGACGATGCGGACGATGCGCCCGATCGCACTGTTCTCGACAGGGAAGAGCGTGCTGCGCGCCAGCTTATCATGACGCTGGGCAGCAAGCCGGAGCCGACCGCGCTGAGCGAGGACGAAGCCGCGCGAGAAGGCACCGCGCATGAAGGGCCCGCGCGTGAGCAAGCCGCTCCGCTACCGACTCCGCGCGTTGAGAAGACTGCGCCCGAAGTCGAGGTGCTGGCACCCTCGCGCGCGCTGGTGCCGCAGGAAATCGGCGCGCCCCGGGTCAGCCCGGTGGAGCGGCTGGTGCGCATGGCCTATACCGCAGGCGTTCGCGGGCGGGTGATCACCTCCCCGCTGGGCAAGCCCGCCAAGCGCCGCGTGCTCGCCACCGTCACCCCGCCGCTGGCGGGAGAGCGCGCTGCCGGGATGGCGCTGCGGGCCGGGCATTTCCTGGTCCAGGGGATCAAGCTGCCGATCTCCCAGCTCGATTTCGCGCCGGGGTCCGCGCGCCCCGCGCCGCCGATCGAACGGCACGTGCATTCCTATGCCTGGCTGCGCGATCTCGCGGGCTCTGGCGCAAGGCCGCAGGTGGAAGCGACCGCACTGCGCATCCACCGCCTTTGGCTCGATGCGCATCCGCTGCCCGGCAAGGGTCCGGCGTGGGAGGTGGAGGCCAGCGCGAAACGCATGCTTGCCTGGCTGGTCCATGCGCCGCTGATCCTGTCCAACAAGGCGGTGCGCGGGCGCACGCTGGCCGCGCTGGACAAGGCGGCGCGCTGGCTCGACGGGGCGGTATCCAAGGCGCCCGACAAGCAGGCCGAGGTGTTCGGCTGGGGCGCGCTGGTCGCGGCCGGGCTGCTGCTGCCCGAAGGCAAGCCGCGCCGCCTGTTTGCCGAGGCGGGCCTGTCGCGCGCGCTGGGCGATTTCGTGGGCGAGGATGGGGGCATCCAGTCGCGCAGCCCGCTGGGGCAGATGGAGCTGCTCGAACTGCTGACCGAACTGGTCGCCTGCTACCGCGCAACCAATACCGAACCGCCCACGTTCATCGGCGCGGTGTCCGAACTGATCGTGCCGCCGCTGCTCGCGGTGATGCATGGCGAGGGCGGGATGGGCAACTGGCAGGGCGCCGGGGCCGTGACGGCGGATCGGGTCGCCGCACTCATCACGGCAAGCGGCGTGCGTACCCGCCCGCTGAAGGAGCCGCGCGGCTGGGGCTATCACCGGGCGAGCGCGGGCAAGACCGTCCTGCAGTTCGACGCCGCACCGCCGCCGCTGGCGCGCTACGCACGATCCGGCTGCGCATCCACGCTGGCCTTCGAGCTGTCCGCCCATGGCCAGCGGATCATCGTCAACTGCGGCGGGGCTGCCTGGGCAGGCGGACAGGTTCCGGCGCGGATCGAGCAGGGCCTGCGCGCCACAGCGGCGCACTCCACGCTGGTGCTCGAAGACGTCAATTCCACCGCCATCCTCATCAAGGGCAAGCTGGGCGCCGGGGTGGGCGAGGTCGAGGTCGACCGGCGCACGGTTGGCGGCAAGCGCGGCGGGGCGACGCGTCTGGAAGCGAGCCACGATGGCTATGCCGGCCGATTCGGCCTCAATCACCGCCGCGTGCTGGTGCTGCGCGAAGATGGCACCGAACTGGCGGGCGAGGATGTGCTGCTGCCCGCGAGCAAGCGCGGCAAGCGCGGCAAGGTGGGCTATGCGATCCGCTTCCACCTCGGTCCGGGCATCGCCGCGCGCCTTTCCGAGGATCGCAAGGGCGCAGGCCTTGCACTGCCGGACGGAACGCACTGGCAATTCCGGGTCGCGGGCGAATATACGGGCACGCTTTCGGTAGAGGACAGCCTTTTCGTCGATGGCGAAGGGCGGCCGCAACCGATCCAGCAGCTCGTTTTGCAGGGCATGGCACCGCGCAGTGGCGGAAGCTTCGCCTGGCTGTTCAAGAAGATGGGATAGAATTTTGACCGACATGCCGATCCGCAGGGCCCTCCTTTCCGTATCGGACAAGGAGGGATTGGCGCAGCTTGGCCGCGCGCTGGCCGACCGTGGCGTCGAGCTGGTTTCGACCGGCGGCACCGCAAAGGCGCTGCGCGAGGCGGGCCTCGAGGTGCGCGACGTGTCCGACCTCACCGGTTTTCCGGAAATGATGGACGGTCGCGTGAAGACGCTGCATCCCAAGGTGCACGGCGGGCTGCTGGCGCTGCGCGACAAGGACGATCACGTCGCCTCGATGGAAGAGCATCAGATCGGCGCGATCGATCTGGTGGTAGTCAATCTCTATCCCTTCGAAGCGACCGTGGCGAAGGGTGCCGAGCGCGCCGAGATCATCGAGAATATCGACATTGGCGGGCCCAGCATGGTTCGTTCGGCAGCGAAGAACCACCAGTTCGTCACCATCGTCACCGATCCGGCGGATTACCCCGCGCTCATCGATGAACTGGAGCAGGCGGAGGGAGCGACCAGCCTCGACTTCCGCCGCAAGATGGCGGCCAAGGCCTTTGCCGCCACCGCCGCCTACGACAGCGCGATCAGCCAGTGGTTCGCCTTTGCCGATCAGCAGCAGCAGTTCCCCGACTATCTCTCGGTCGGCGGCAAGGCCCCTACCGTGTTGCGCTATGGCGAGAACCCGCACCAGCAGGCAGCGCTTTACACGCCCGCCGGGCCGCACGCGCGCGGGATCGCTCAGGCCGAGCAGCTGCAGGGGAAGGAACTGAGCTACAACAACTACAACGATGCCGACGCCGCGCTGGAGCTGTGCGCCGAGTTTGCCGGGCAGGACCCGTCGGTGGTCATCGTCAAGCACGCCAACCCCTGCGGCGTGGCGCAGCGCGGCAGCCTGATCGATGCGTGGAACGAAGCGCTGGCGTGCGACAGCGTCTCGGCTTTCGGCGGGATCGTGGCGGTCAACCGCGAGCTCGATGGCGAAACCGCGCGCGCGATCTGCGAGATCTTTACCGAAGTCGTGATCGCGCCCAGCGTTTCGGACGAGGCGCGCGAAGCGTTTGCGAAGAAGAAGAACCTGCGCCTGCTGACCGTCGGCGACCTGCCCGATCCGCGTCGGGCTGGTCTTTCGATCAAGCCGATCACCGGCGGGCTGCTGGTCCAGAGCCGCGACAGCGCAACGATTGCCCGAAGCGATCTGAAGGTGGTCACCAAGCGCGAACCGAGCGAGCAGGAACTGCGCGATTGTCTGTTCGCATGGACCGTCGCCCGCCACGTAAAATCCAACGCAATCGTCTATGCGAGGGAGGGCGCGACTGCGGGAATCGGCGCGGGCCAGATGAACCGGCGCGATTCGAGCCGCATCGCCGCGATCAAGGCGGCCGAAGCGGCGGAGAAATACGGTTGGGCGGAGCCTCGCACGGTTGGCAGCGCGGTCGCTTCCGACGCGTTCTTCCCCTTCGCCGACGGCCTGCTGGCAGCGGCGGAAGCGGGCGCGACGGCCGTCATACAGCCGGGCGGATCGATGCGCGATTCCGAAGTCATCGATGCCGCCAACGAGGCAGGTCTGGCGATGGTTTTCACCGGAATGCGCCACTTCCGCCACTGATTCGGGCATTTGTGACGTAGCCGACCCCGGCACATGCACGGATCGGCGGGGATGTACGAAAAATTCACTCCCGAGAAAGCGGACGCACCCCATATCGGGTGCACAGCAACGCATTTCGGCCAGAGAATCACGCCATGAAGATATTCCAGTCAGACCTCTTTCGCAGCTTCGGCATCGGCTTCGGCGCGGTTGCCTTCGCGCTTGTCATGACCCGCTTCGACGGGGCGGAGGCTCTGATCGCGGTGGTCCAGTGATGACGCGCGTATCCGCCGGCATTCTGACCCTGCTCACCGCAGGCTCGCTCGCGCTGGCGGGTTGCGGGCCCGCGCTGGCGGCGGAAAACCACGTGCGAGCGCCCATCGCGAAGGTGAAGGCGAAGGAAAGCGGGTTGAAGACCGCGATCTTCGCGGGCGGCTGCTTCTGGGGCGTGGAAGCGGTGTTCAGCCATGTGAAGGGCGTGAAGAGCGCGGTTGCGGGCTACCACGGCGGCACGAAGCGGCAGGCCGATTACAAGCTCGTCTCCAGCGGCGTGACCGATCATGTGGAGGCCGTGAAGATCACCTACGACCCCTCGCAGATCCGCTACGACCAGTTGCTGCGCATCTTCTTCTCGGTGGTCGCCGACCCGACCCTGCGCAATCGCCAGGGCCCCGATCGCGGTGCGCATTACAATGCCGAACTGATCCCGACGTCTGCCCAGCAGCTGAAAGTCGCCAGGGCCTACCTCGCGCAGATGAAGCGCAGCGGGGTGTGGGACAAACCGATCGTGACCGATATCGTGCGCGCACAGGCCTTCTACCCGGCGGAGGAGTACCACCAGAACTTCGCGCTCAAGAACCCGCGCCACGGCTATATCCAGCGCTGGGATGCGCCCAAGGTTGCTGCGCTGAAGGAATTCTACCCCGGCGTCTTTCGGGCAAGCTTCCTGAAGGACTAGGCGGCGCGCCGGGCGCCCGACGACAGCCAATCTGGAAACTGCAGCGCGCACGCGCTATCTCTGCCGCATGGCAACCGCACACAAGCACACCCACCGCGAGCACGAGGGCGAGGCGCTGATCGATGCCGCGCGCCGTTCGCTCGAAACGCAAGGCGAGCGCTGGACCGGCATGCGTTCCGAAGTGTTCGAGGAACTGGCCCGCCATTCGCGCCCCGTTTCCGCTTACGATATTGCCGAAAACCTCAGCAACCGGCGCGGCAGCCGCGTGGCGCCCAACAGCGTGTATCGCATCCTCGACATCTTCGTGCGCAAGAACCTCGCCAACCGGATCGAGAGCGCCAATGCCTTTCTCGTCAACTCGCACCCGGGCTGCCGCCACGACTGCATCTTCCTGATCTGCGACGATTGCGGCGCGGCCGACCATGTCGACGACGACGCGCTGACCGGCGCCCTGCGCGAAGCCGGGCAGGCTGCGGGCTATGCCGAGGTTCGCCCCGTGGTCGAACTGCGTGGCCTGTGCGCCGCGTGCAGCAAGTAGCGGCGGCGACGCGCTTTATCGACAGGTGGGATTGGAGGCTGTAGGAACCTCCATCATGGATAATCGCCCTGAAACGCCGTTGCTCGATACGGTCAACCTCCCCGCCGATCTGCGCAAGATCGACCGTGACAAGCTCCGCCAGCTGGCCGACGAACTGCGCACCGAAATGATCGATGCGGTCGGCACCACCGGCGGGCATCTGGGATCGGGGCTGGGCGTGGTCGAGCTGACCGTGGCGATCCACTATATCTTCAACACGCCCGAGGACCGGCTGATCTGGGATGTCGGCCACCAGTGCTACCCGCACAAGATCCTGACCGGACGGCGCGACCGCATCCGCACCCTGCGCCAGGGTGGAGGCCTGTCGGGCTTCACCAAGCGCTCCGAGAGCGAATACGACCCCTTCGGCGCGGCGCACTCCTCCACCTCGATCTCTGCCGGGATCGGGTTCGCGATGGCGAACAAGCTGCAGGACAAGCCAGGCCGCGCGATCGCGGTGATCGGCGACGGCGCGATGAGTGCCGGCATGGCCTACGAGGCGATGAACAACGCCGAACAGGCGGGCAATCGGCTGGTGGTGATCCTCAACGACAACGATATGTCGATCGCGCCGCCGGTGGGTGGGCTGTCGGCTTATCTCGCGCGCGTGGTCTCCAGCGGCGAATATCTCGGCCTGCGCAGCCTTGCGTCCAAGGTCGCCAAGAAGATGCACCGCCGCATCCATTCCTCGCTCGGCAAGGCGGAGGAATTCACGCGCGGCATGGTGACCGGCGGGACGTTGTTCGAGGAACTGGGCTTCTACTATGTCGGCCCGATCGACGGGCACAATCTCGACCACCTGATCCCCGTGCTGGAGAATGTGCGCGACAGCGACCAGGGCCCGGTGCTGATCCATGTCGTGACTGAGAAGGGCAAGGGCTACAAGTTCGCGGAAGAGAGCGCGGACAAGTACCACGGCGTCTCCAAGTTCGACGTCATCACCGGCGAGCAGAAGAAGAGCAAGGGCGGCCCGCCCAACTACCAGAACGTGTTCGGCGAAACCCTCGCCAAGCTGGCCGAGACCGACAAGCGGATCGTCGCGATCACCGCCGCCATGCCGGGTGGGACCGGGGTCGACAAGTTCGCCAAGGCGCACCCGGAGCGCAGCTTCGATGTCGGGATTGCCGAACAGCACGGCGTCACCTTCGCCGCTGGCCTCGCCGCGCAGGGCATGCGGCCTTTCGCCGCGATCTACTCCACCTTTCTCCAGCGCGCCTACGACCAGGTGGTGCACGATGTAGCGATCCAGAACCTGCCGGTGCGCTTCGCGATCGACCGCGCCGGGCTGGTCGGCGCGGATGGTGCGACCCACGCGGGTTCGTTCGACATTACCTATCTGGCGACGCTTCCCAATTTCGTGGTGATGGCGGCGAGCGACGAGGCCGAACTGGCTCACATGACCTACACCGCCGCCGAATACGACGAAGGCCCCATTGCCTTCCGCTATCCGCGCGGCGCGGGCACGGGCGTGGCCATCCCCGAGAAGCTCGAAAAGCTCGAGATCGGCAAGGGCCGGATCGTGAAAGAGGGCAGCAAGGTCGCCATTCTCTCGCTCGGCACGCGGCTGGGCGAGGCATTGGAAGCTGCGGAGCAACTCGAAGCGCGCGGGCTATCGACCACCGTGGCGGACATGCGCTTCGCCAAACCGCTCGACACCGCACTGATCGAGAAGGCCATGCGCGAGCACGAGGTCGTGCTGACGATCGAGGAAGGCGCCATCGGCGGCATCGGTGCGCATGTGCTGACTTACGCGAGCGACAGCGGCCTGCTCGACGAAGGCCTCAAGGTGCGCACCATGCGCCTGCCCGACATCTTCCAGGATCAGGACGATCCGAAGAAGCAGTACGACGAGGCCGGGCTGAATGCGCCTGATATCGTCGATACGGTGCTGGCCGCGCTGCGGCACAATTCGGCGGGGGTCGAAGAGGCGCGGGCTTAGCGAAGGGAAGTCATCGTGCAGACGAGGCGATTGGGTGAGATGTTGCGAGAGGCTTACCACAAAGCTCCCGACCGAGATAAAAGCCTCGCCGTCTGCTTGTTCGGTATCCGGTACGCGGACGAGATTGGCTCCGCCACCAACGAAGTTATCAAATTTGCCGAAATAGGAAACTACGGCCCCGAAGTCCGTAAGGGCATCAAACTCTCCCAGTACGTTTACTTACGGTCAGGGGATATCCCGCCTGCAACCGCGTCACCCCGGACTTGATCCGGGGTCCAGCTTCTTTCGGTGTCGCACTGGAAGGTAGCGGGACCCCCGCCTGCGCGGGGGTGACGGGATGGACAGCAAGGGACTAGGGCAACTGCGAAAGGACCCTCCGCATGCCTCTCCTAACCCTTACCATCACCAATCACATCGCCACGCTCACCCTCAACCGGCCCGAAAGCATGAATGCGCTCGGCCAGGCGGGGGATGGCGATGCTTTTGTCGATGCGTGCGACGCCATCAATGCGGACCCGCAAATCCGCTGCGCGATCCTGACCGGGGCGGGGCGCGCGTTCAGTGCCGGTGGCGACATCAAGGCGATGCAGAATCGCACCGGCAATTTCGCCGGGTCGCCCTCCGACATTGCTGACGGATACCGCAACAATATCCACCGCATGTTGCGCGCACTGTATAATCTGCGCGTTCCGCTGATCGCAGCGATCAACGGGCCTGCGATCGGGCTGGGCGGCGATCTCGCCTGCCTTGCCGACATGCGCATCGCGAGCACCTCCGCCAAGTTCGGTGTCACCTTCCTCAAGCTCGGCCTCGTGCCGGGCGATGGCGGCACATGGCTGCTGCCCCGCGTCATCGGCGAAGCGCGCGCGGCGGAGCTGTTCTACACCGGCGAAGTGATCAACGCGCAGACTATGCTCGAATGGGGCCTCGTCTCTAGAGTGGTCGAGCCCGATGCGCTGATGGACGAGGCGCAGGCGCTCGCCACGAAAGTCGCCGCCATGCCGCCCGCCGCGCTGCGCCAGACCAAGATGATGCTGCGGCAGGGGCGCGGGCTCTCCTACGACGGCGCGCTGGAGCTTGCTGCCAGCACGCAGGGGCTGATGCACCACACCGCCGATCACGAAGAAGGCGTCGCCGCGCTCATCGAAAAGCGCACGCCCGATTTCAAAGGCAAGTAGCGGGCCTCTTCGCGTCGTCGCAGAGCCGCTCGCGCGCAGCTAGAGCCAGCGCCAGACGCCCGCTTCCACCCCCTTGTGCAGCCAGCTCGCGCCGAGCCACACAGCCATCCCGCCGATCCATGGCAGCAAACCCACTGCAAGAATGCGCTGGAGCTTGGGCCAGTAGCTCGTCTTCGCCTCCCACTGCTGCCAGGCATCGCCCATCAGCACCTCCTTCTTGCGGTCCTGCAGATGCGCGCCGATCAGCGCGAGCACGGCGATGGCCAGCGCCACCACGATGGTCCGCGCGGTGGGGGCTGCGATGAGGTGCGCGAGCGCCCACAGGGCAAAGCCCCACATCATGGGATGACGCGTCACCCTGAACACGCCGCCGGGTTCCCCCAGCGCGGCTTTCTCCGCACCCGGCGCGGGTAACGCCGGGTTGCCGACGAGCGATCCGGTGAACAGCACCATGGCGACCAATGTGACAATGCTCGCCACGGCCCACACCGCGTCACCGTAACCGCCCCACAGCGGCGCGCCCGCAGGCGTGGCGACGAAGGCGAAGTACATCCACGCCATCGTGGCTGCGCTGACCAGCGAATAGGCGATCATGAATCCGCCGGCACCCAGCACGCCGACCATGCCTGCGCGCAAGGGATGGGACATCGCGAAATGCGTGCCGACAAAGGCGATACTGGCGGCGATCAGCGAAGTCAGCGGGTCCATCGGTCTCTCCCTCACCGGCCCACCTGACGGGGGGCGGGGCCGAGATTATCCGATTTTCCTACACGCGCAATCGCTGGCAGGGCCGGGCAATGCGATGGCTCGTCATGAACCGCTGCGCGCTCCCCGGATCGCGGGACGTCCATCCCGGCGAATTTCAAGGACAAGACACTGTGTCAGGTGTGTCAGGTGTGTCAGGCGCCCCGTGCCGCCCGGTCGCCGTTACCAGTCGTAGGCCTTGGGCAGATCGCTCTCGTCGAGGTCGCGGTAGCGTTCGCGCAGCCGGGTCTGGTGATTGTCGGTCGGCTGGCGGATACCGTCGATGAACACGGCTTCGGCCGCACTGCCGACTTCCAGCGGGTCGCCGTCCCAGATCACCAGATCGGCGGTCGCGCCGCTCGCCAGCGTTCCCAGCCGGCCTCCGAAGCCCGCGATTTGCGCGGGGATGGAGGTAATCGTGGCGAGCGCCTCGCCCCAGGTGAGCCCGGTTGCGCCGGGCAGGCGGGTGAGGGCGACGAGATTGCCTGCGTACTGGCGTGCATTGCGCGGCTGTTCGCCCGTCCCGCCGCTCATCCGCCCGATGGCGACCGTCACACCCGCATCGCGCATCCGGCCGATATTGCTCTGCGTCGCGGCAAGCTGGTCGAACCCGGTGGGCAGATCGTCGAGCGGATCGGCAATCACCGGCACGCCCGCCGCAGCGATGGCGTCGGCTGCCAGCCAGCCTTCGCTTGCCCCCAGCAGGATGAGGTCGAGCCGGGGAAAATCGCGCTTGAGCTTGAGCACCTCGCGGATATCGGCGGCCCGCTCGGCCACCACATACAGCGGCTGCTCGCCGCGTACGACCGGGACGAGGGCGGCGGCATCGAAGCGGGTGAGCAGCACGTCGCCCGCCCGCTCGCCATCCCTGCCGTCGAGCCGCGGGTCGAGCGGAACATCGTCGCCGAAGCGAGTCTCGCTGGGGCGGGCGGTGGCCGCGCCGATGGCGGCGCGATCGCCATATTGCTGCGCCTCGCGCAGGGCATTGCGCAGCAGCGCATGGGCACTGGTGCGGCTGCCGCCGGAGATGCGTGCGCCGGTCTCGCCCAGATCGACGACCTGGAAGGCGCGCGTGCGCGTAACCATCTCCGGGTCCGCGCCCAGATCGATCACTGCGCCCTGCCCGCCGAAGATCGAGGCCGAGGGGCGCGAATACACGCTGGCGCGGGTAATCCCGTCGGCGCGCGCGACCAGCACGTCCTGCGAATTGGGATTGAGCGCTCTCGAGGCGTCGAGCGCAGCGCTGAAGGGCGAATTGCCTGCGGCCTCGTCGTTGCTCTCGCTCACGCCGTCGACATCGGACAGGCCCAGATCGGTCACGGCAGAGAAGATGCCGGGCGTCACCCATTTGCCGGTGCCGTCGATCACCTCTGCACCCGCCGGCGCGGAGACGCCGGTGCCGGCCGCGACCACGCGGCCGTCGCGCACCACGACCGTGGCATTCTCGACCGGTTCGGAGCCGTCGCCGGTGGCGACCGTCGCGTTGGTAATGGTGAAGTCCTGCGCGAAGGCCGGCGCGGCAAGGGCCAGCGCTGCAGCGGTGCCGAGAAGTGCGCGGCGCATCATTTCACATCCCCTTCGCCGGGCTGGCCGAGTTCGAAATCGCTCACCGGGCGGCGCTTGCGGTCCAGCGCGTCGTACAGCAGGGCGCCGTCGATCCAGACCTTTTCGGGCCGGGAATACACGCTCAGCGGGTCGCCGTTCCACAGCACCACGTCCGCCATCTTGCCGGGTTCGAGGCTGCCGGTCATCGCGTCGATGCCCATCGCCCTGGCGGGGTTGAGCGTGATCCAGCCGATCACTTCTGCGTCGGGAATGTCCAGGCCCATGCGCCGCCCGGCGGCCTGCGCCTTGGCGGCTTCCTGGTTGAGGCGCTGGATGCCGTTCTCGTCGTCCGAATGGATCACCACGCACGCGCCCGCCTTCCACAGGAGCGAGGCGTTTTCGGGAATGCCGTCGTAGCTTTCCATCTTGAAGCCGTACCAGTCGGCCCAGACCGCGCTGCACACGTCGTTTTCGCGCAGAAGATCGCCGATCTTGTAGGCTTCGACCGCGTGGTGGAAGGCGGTGACCTTGTAGCCCATCTCCTTGGCCATATCCATCACCAGCGCCATCTCGTCCGCGCGGTAGCAGTGGTTGTGGATCAGGATGTCGCCGTCGAGCACGCCCGCCAGAGTTTCCTTGGCGAGGTCGCGGCGGCTGCGGTTGCCCGCGGCATAGGCCTTCGCGTCCAGCCACATCTGGCGGTTGACCGCGAAATTGCCCATCCGGGTGGAGGGCATACGGCCACGACCGCCGTAGACGCGCTTGGGATTCTCGCCGCAGGCCATCTTCATGCCGTAGGGCGCACCGGGGAACTTCATCCCCTGTACCGTGCGCGAGGCGACGTTCTTCAGCGTCACCGAACGCCCGCCGGTGAGGTTGGCGGAGCCGGGCAGGATCTGCAGCGCGGTGACGCCGCCATTGGCGAGCGCGCGCGAAAAGCCGGGGTCCTGCGGCCAGACCGAGTGTTCCGCCCAGACTTCGGGCGTGGTCGGACTGGTCGCCTCGTTCCCGTCGCTATGCGCCTGAACCGAAGGGGTGGGATAGTCGCCGAGGTGCGAATGGATGTCGATCACGCCCGGCGTCACGAACTTGCCGGTGCCGTCGATCACGTCGTAGCCGTCGGTGGCCAGGCCCTGGCCAACCTCGACCACTTCGCCATCGCGGAACAGCACTGTCGCATTGTCGAACCGCTGCCCGGCCCCGTCGTAGACGGTCGCGCCGACCAGCGCGGTCGGGCGGCCGGGGAAGCGTTCATAGGTGGAGGCGTAGGGCCCGTCAGCCGCACTGGCCGAAGAGGGGGAGGAGGCGGCGCTGCGCGAAGCATCGCCGCCGCCCATCGTTGAACAGGCCCCCAGCGCAATCGCGCATCCGAACGTGGCCAGAGACCGTACGAGCATTTTCTCCCCCTCCCCGAAGCGATCAGTGCGTGGGGCGCGTGGTCGGGTGGATCCCGGCGCCCTGCGGTTCGCCAGGGCCTTCGCTCTGGCCTTCCAGATCGTCGCCCACATCGTCGTCGGCGAGCGTGTCGAGATGCATCAGCTTCTTCACGAAGGGGCTGACCACGATGACGGCCACGCCCACCGCTACCGCATACCAGCCGACGCTGGAGTAGACATCCAGCACCACCTGCTTGCCCGCTTCCTCGCCCGAGCCCTCGGCGCCCGTCGCCGCGGCGATGAGCCCGGCGGCGAAGTTGCCGGTGGCCGATGCGAAGAACCACGTACCCATGATCAGGCTGGCGATCTGTACCGGTGCGAGCCGGTTCATGGCCGAAAGACCGACCGGGCTCAGGCACAGCTCACCCGTGGTGTGCAGCAGGTAGATGAGGAAGATGAAGATCACCGGCGTCGGCACGTCAACGCCCACGCTCTGCGCGCCCCATACCAGCACCAGGAAGCCCAGGCCGACCTGGATCACGCCGAGCCCGAACTTCATCGGGGTCGATGGCTCCATCCCGCGGCGGCCCAGGAACTGCCACGCAATGGCGAACACGGGGGCGAGCAGGATGATGTAGATCGCGTTGATCGACTGGAAGGTCGAAGCGGGAACGCCCCCGCGATCGACGTGGCGGTCGGTGAACAGGTTGAGGCTGGAGCCCGCCTGTTCGAACAGCGCCCAGAAGATGATCGAGACGATGATCAGGAACATCGCGGAGACGATCCGGTCGCGGTCATGGTCGGTCTTGGCGATCATCTGCAGGATCATGATCGTGACCACGCCCCCGAAGCCGATCGTGGCGGGCAGCTGCCAGCTTTCGTAGCCCTCGCCCTGCGAAACGAAGAACATGGACACGGCTAGGACCACCGACAGCAGCACGTAGGAAAGCAGCGCTGCCTTGGGGGCTGCGCTGTAGCGGCCATAGGGCAGCTGGAAGATCGCGATCGAGAGGACGTAGCAGACCAGCGCCGCGCCGAAGGTGCCGAGGAAGATGCCCACCGCGTCCTGATACTGGATGGCGACCCAGCACAGCGCGACGAACAGCAGGCCCAGGCCGTAGACGCCGAGTTCGGTCGTCTTGCCGAGTAGCCTGGGCGGCTCGCCCCGGCCGAGCAGCAGCGGCTTGCCCCAGATGAACACGACCAGGCCTGCCAGCATGCCGATCCCGGCGAGGCCGAAGCCGTAGGCCCAGCCATAGGTTTCGCCGATAAAGCCGCACAGCAGCGAACCGGCGGCGGCACCGATGTTAATGCCCATGTAGAAGATCGTGTAGGCACCGTCGCGGCGCACGTCGGTGCGCGGGTAGAGCTGGCCGACCATCACGGAGATGTTGGCCTTGAGGAAGCCCGAGCCCACGATGATGAGCGCCAGCGCCAGCCAGAACACGAAGATGATGGGATTGTTTTCGTTACCGGCGCCCGGCGATCCCTCGAAGGCCATGAAGAAGTGGCCCAGCGTCAGCAGGACAGCGCCGAACAGCACCGCCTTTCGCTGCCCCAGCGCCTTGTCGGCAAGATAGCCGCCGACCACGGGGGCGATGTAGACGAGCGCGGTGTAGGCGCCGTAGATGACGCCGGATTCACTGTCAGAGAACAGCCAGTGCTTGGTCAGGTAGAAGATGAGGAGGGCGCGCATCCCGTAGTAGGAAAAGCGCTCCCACATCTCTGCGAAGAAGAGCACGAACAGGCCCTTGGGATGGCCCAGAATCGTCCCTGCGGAATCGCCGTGAGGCAGTCCTGATACGTCGTTTGCCATATTCGGCGATATCCTCTTCGAAAAATCATCCAGCCAGCCTCCCTCGGCCTGGCCGCAAGGCGCGCACACTAGCGCCCAAATACGCCATGTGAAGCCCAAGCGATCTCGTGGCGGAGGACAAGGGCTTCTTCGGCAAGGATTAAGCTGGCCGCGGGAACCTTGACCTGCCCCGCTGTATTATGTCACTGAACCACCATGGCAAATGGCAATCCCTCCTCTGCGCGGCCCGTATACCTGCGCCTGCGCGATCTGATCGCCGCCGCGATTCTGGACGGGGATTTCGCGGAAGGGGAACTGCTGCCCTCCGTACGCGCCTTCGCGGCAGAGCAGGGCGCAAACCCGCTCACCGTCGCCAAGGCCTTCCAGCAGTTTCAGGATCGCGGGCTGATCGCGGTGAAGCGCGGAATCGGCATGTATGTGGTCGATGGTGCGGCCGACCGGCTGCGCGCGGCCGAACGGGCGCAGTTTCTGGAAGAGGAATGGCCGCAGATTCGCGCGCGGCTCGATCGGCTCGGCCTGTCGGCAAGCGAGCTTCTGGCAAGGCAGCCTGCGGCCGCCGCACGCGCAGACTAACATTTCTTGCATACGTATTATTGCACGTTGGCAAGGTTTCTGGCACGCGATGAAAACCTTGGGTCGCACCAATGGTAAGAATCGAGTCCGCCCGCGGGTAATCGGTCGAGAGCGCTTGAACGGGGGGCGCAAGACATGATCAGGTCTGAGCTGCTGCAGAAATTGGCGCAAGAGAATCCCGAATTGCGCGCGCAGGAAATCGAGCAGGTCGTCGATATCTTCTTCGAAGAGATCGCCCAGCGCCTGGCCGAGGGCGGACGCGTGGAACTGCGCGGCTTCGGTGCCTTCTCCACCCGCGAGCGCGAGGCCCGCACCGGCCGCAACCCGCGCACGGGCGAATCGGTGGACGTGCCCGCCAAACGCGTGCCCTATTTCAAGCCCGGCAAGGAAATGCGCAACGCTCTCAACGAAGAGTGATCGCACCCCGGTTCGGGCGTCTCGCCAAACCGGGCCGCGCCCGCTATTCGGCCCACCCAGTGCGGGTGTGGCGGAATGGTAGACGCCGGGGACTTAAAATCCCCTGTCCTCCGGACGTGTGGGTTCGAGTCCCACCACCCGCACCAGATCCGGCTCTGAATCGCGTTTTCGCGCCGCTTTTGGTGGCCTTGTTTACCGCTCCCTAACCATTTTCCTTCACCCCTCGGTCAAGCGATCAAGAACCGGGGGCTCGAAATGGGCGAAGCACAAGGCCAGGTACTCAATGTCGACGTGGCGATCATCGGGGCGGGGCCGGCAGGGCTGACCGCAGGCTACCTGCTGACGAAGGCGGGCAAGAACGTCGCCATCATCGAAAAGGACGAGACCTACGTGGGCGGCATCAGCCGCACCGTGGAGCACGAGGGCTACCGCTTCGATATCGGCGGCCACCGCTTCTTCTCGAAATCGAAGCAGGTGGTGGACCTGTGGAACGAGATCCTGCCCGACGACTTCATCGAACGCCCGCGGATGAGCCGCATCTATTACGAGGGCAAGTTCTATTCCTACCCGCTGCGCGCGTTCGAGGCGCTGCGCAATCTGGGCCTGTGGCGCTCCACCGTGTGCATGGCCAGCTACCTGTGGGCGCGCGTCTTTCCCAATCGCAACGTGAAGAGCTTCGAGGATTGGACCACCAACCAGTTCGGCCACAAGCTCTATTCGATCTTCTTCAAGACCTACACCGAGAAGGTGTGGGGCATGCCGTGCGACGAGATGAGCGCGGACTGGGCGGCGCAGCGGATCAAGGGCCTGTCGCTGATGGGCGCGGTGGTCGATGGCGTGAAGCGCAGCCTCGGCCTCAACAAGAAGCCGAACGACGGGATGCAGGCCAAGACCCTGCTGGAGAATTTCCGCTACCCGCGCCTTGGGCCGGGCATGATGTGGGAAGCCGCACGCGACAAGATTGTCGCCAGCGGCAAGGGACAGGTGATCATGGGCCACGCGCTCGACCAGCTGGCCAGTGACGGCCGGGGCGGCTGGCGCATGACGGCCAAGGGCGAGGGCGGCATTGTGACGATCGAGGCCGACCATGCGATCAGTTCCGCGCCGATGCGCGAACTCGCGAAGCGGATGCATCCGCTGCCGCAATCGACCTTCCATGCCAACGAACTGAAATACCGCGATTTCCTCACCGTCGCGCTGATGGTCGAGGGTGAAGACCTGTTCCCCGACAACTGGATCTACATTCACGACAGCAAGGTGAAGGTCGGCCGCGTGCAGAACTTCCGCAGCTGGTCGCCCGAGATGATCCCGGACGAGAAGATGGCCTGCGTCGGCCTCGAATATTTCTGTTTCGAGGGCGACGGGCTGTGGTCGATGGAGGATGACGACCTCGTCGCGCTCGCCACGAAGGAAATGGAAATCCTCGGCCTGCTGGACCCTGCAAAGGTGAAGAGCGGCGCGGTCGTGCGGCAGGAGAAAGCCTACCCCGTCTACGACGAGGACTATGCCGCCAATGTCGCCGCGATGCGCGAGGAGCTTGAGGCGAAATACCCGACGCTCCATCTGGTCGGGCGCAACGGCATGCACCGCTACAACAACCAGGACCACGCGATGATGACCGCGATGCTGAGCGTCGAGAACATCCTTGCGGGGGCGCGGGTCTACGACATCTGGTGCGTCAACGAGGATGCCGAGTACCACGAGGCGGGCGACGAGGGCGCCGAAAGGGTGCTTCCGGCCAGAGAGAATGGGCGCGAAGTCTCCGAAGATCAGGCCGCCGCGCTCAATTCGATGCGCGATGTGCCCACCCGGATCGCCGAGGATAGCGACCCGGACGACGCCCGCCGCGCCGCCTGACCGGATTTGCGAAGAAGGAGCGCGAAGATATGCAGCCCGTGCTGCAACGCCTGACCGATTTCGTCCTGCTGCGCTACCTGCTGGCGAGCGTGGGTGCGCTGGCGGTGGACGTTGGTGCCTTTCTCGGCCTGATGCAGCTCGGGCTGGCGGCAACGCCCGCCTCGGCGATCGGCTATGGCGGCGGGATCGTGGCGCACTGGCTGCTCTCCAGCCGCGCGGTGTTCACCGGGCGGGTTGCCGCCACCGGCATGGCACGCACGCGGCAGAAGGCGCTGTTCGTCATCTCCGCGCTGGCGGGGCTGGCGCTCACCACAGGCATCGTCGCCCTTTCGCAGGCGGCCGGGCTCGATCCGCGCGCGGGCAAGCTGGTCGCCATCGTGGCGAGCTTCACGCTGACCTGGTGGCTGCGCAACCGGCTGGTCTTTCGTGCCATCCCCTGATTTGCACCTGACGCCAGGGCCGACGCGCGCAGAGGAAGCCCATCTCGGCCACGTGCTGCGCATGGCCGCGCTGCTGGTGGCCATGGTGCTGCTGGTTTCGGCGGGGAATATCCTCGCATGGCGCTATCCCGACCCGGACGACATCCTGCGGCTGGTGCAGGTGCGCGACCTGCTGGCGGGCCAGGGCTGGTTCGATCTCGACCAGCACCGCATCGATCCGCTGCGCGACGTGCCGATGCACTGGTCGCGGCTGGTCGATCTGCCCCTGGCGCTGCTGATCGGCGCGCTGACCCCGCTGGTGGGTCAGGCAGCGGCGGAAGCCTTTGCCGTAATCGCCGTGCCAATGCTGACGCTGGGTGTTGCGATGGCCTTTACGGGTCTGGTGGCGGTGCGCATGCTGGGGCGCGAGACCGGCGGCTGGGCGGTGCTGCTGGCGGGCACGATGCCGCTGCTGATCCACCAGTTCCAACCGCTCAGGATAGACCACCACGGCTGGCAGATCGCCTGCCTGGCCGTTGCCTTCTGGGGCCTTTCGCGGGGCGACCGGCGGCTGGGACCGATTGTCGCCGGGCTGGCAATGGCCTGGGGGCTGACGATTTCCATCGAGATGCTGCCGCTGGCTGGGCTGGTCGGCGCCATCTTCGCGCTTCGCTGGCTGCGCTCTGCCGAGCGCGCTGCGCTGGCCCACTACATGCAGGCGCTGGCCGGAGGGCTGATCGCGCTGTTCCTTGCGACACGCGGCTGGCCCGGCGCGCAGGCCTTCTGCGACGCGGTAGGCCCCGCGCATCTCGGCTTCTTCTGCGTGACCGCTCTCGGCACCACCATCCTGCGCCATGTGCGGCCCCTCTCGACCATCGGGACCATCGTCGCGCTTGGCGCGATCGGTGCCGCGGGGCTTGCGTGTTTCGGCTGGGCGTCGCCCGCCTGCCTCGGCACGCCGTTCGGCACGCTCGACCCGGTGGTGCGCGATTTCTGGTACGTCAACGTGAGCGAGGGGCGCCCGATCTGGGAACAGGACGCTGTGATCCTGATCCCCTTCGCGCAGATCGTGATCGGCTTCGTCCTCGCGGTGCTGCTGTGGAGCCGCGCGCCGGAGGAAACGCGCGGGGCATGGCTGGAATTCCTGCTGCTGTTTGCCGGAACGCTGCTGCTGGGCGTGCTGGTAGTGCGTTCGCTCGCCTTCGCATCGCTGCTGGCGACCATTCCCTTCGCCTGGCTGCTGGGCGCCGCGCTTGCCCGGCTGCGCACCGGCGGGGCGCTGTGGAGCAGGGTGGCGGTGTCGCTGGCCACAATGCTGCTGATCATTCCCGCCGCGCCTTTCGCGGTGGCCAAGGCCGTCGCGCCCGTTCGCGTCAGCGCAGCGGAGCCCGGCGAGATCGCCATGAGTTCCTGCGATCTGGAAGCCAGCGCCCGCCGTCTGAGCGCGCTCCCGCAAGGCACGGTGTTCGCCCCGCTCGATATCGGGCCGAGCATCCTGCTCGAGACCGGGCATGGCGTGATCGCCACCGGCCACCACCGGGCCGACAAGGCGATGCGCGATGTGATCGGCGCATTCGTCTCGGGCGATCCGTTCTCGCGCCTGATCGTGGAGGCCTACGGGGCGGATTACCTCGTCATGTGCACCGACCTGATCGAGCCGTCGATCTATGCGGGTCGCGGCGGCGAGGGCAGCCTTGCCGCGCGCCTGGTCGCCGGAAATGCTCCGGACTGGCTGGAGCCGGTCGAAACGGGCGGGCCGGACACTTTCCGCGTCTGGCGGGTGCGCGACTAGGCGGGCCGGAAGTCCAGGGCCACGCCATTCAGGCAGTGCCGCTTGCCGGTCGGCTGCGGGCCATCGTTGAAGATATGCCCCAGATGCCCGCCGCAGCGCGCGCAGTGTACCTCTGTACGCGGGTAGCCGAGCTTCAGATCGCGCGACGTGCCCACGGCGCTGGACTTGATCGGCCGCCAGAAGCTGGGCCAGCCAGTGCCGCTGTCGTACTTGTGTTCGCTGGAATAGACGGCGTTGCCGCAGCCCGCGCACGCGTAGGTGCCGCTGGCCTTGTTGTCGTTGAGCGGGGAGGAGTAGGCGCGCTCCGTCCCCTCTTCGCGCAGGACCCGGAACTCGGCAGCGGTCAGGCGCTTGCGCCATTCGGCTTCGCTGCGTGAAACCGGGAAATTCTTCGCCTCCACGCTCCGGCCGCAGGATACAAGCGCGAGGCTGGCGACGCCGCCACCCATCATGGCGAGGGCAAAGCGGCGGTTGGCGGTGGGTTGGGTCATGGGTTCATCCTCTTCCACAAGTCCCATGTCGGGAAGCTGAAGAAGATACGCAGCCCAGCCCGGTATGGATGCACCCGGCCTAGAAACCGGTGACCTCGACCTCGAGCTTGCGGAAGCCCTCGACGAAGTTCGCGCGCACCCGCTCGACATCGCCAGCCACGTTTACCCGCAGGCGGCGGGCATGCATCTCCTCCATCAGCACGCGCAGCTGCAGTTCCGCGAGCCGCGCGCCCACGCAGCGGTGGATGCCATAGCCAAAGGCAATGTGGCGCCGCGCGTTCTCGCGTGTGATGTCGAGCTTGTCCGCGTTCTCGAACACGGTCTCGTCGCGGTTGGCTGAATTGTACCACAGCAGCACCTTGTCGCCCGCAGAAATGTTCTGGCCGAACAGCTCGGTATCCTGCGTGGCCGTGCGCCGCATGTGCTTGAGCGGGGTCTGGTAGCGGATGCATTCCTGCACCGCATTGGGGATGAGCGATGCGTCATCCTCGAACAGTTTGCGCTG
The DNA here is from genome assembly GCA_002377695.1 of Citromicrobium sp. UBA3494. Taxonomy (GTDB): domain Bacteria; phylum Pseudomonadota; class Alphaproteobacteria; order Sphingomonadales; family Sphingomonadaceae; genus Alteriqipengyuania. The sequence goes on from DFQH01000005.1 coordinate 117,505, forward strand.
ATCGGGAAAGCGGTCGAGCGCGTGGACGATCCCGCTCATGGTGTTGCGCGTTGTGTCGTTCCCGCCCACGATCAGCAGGACCAGATTGCCCATGAATTCCTGCGGGTCCATCTGGTTCATCGCCGGGCTGTGGATCATCCGGCTGATCAGATCGGGCGCTTCGCCACGCTGCGCGCGGTCGGCCCACAGGATCTGGAAATAGGCTGCCATCTCGCGCAGCATGCCGCGCCGGGTCTCGTCCAGCGAGCGCACCGTGGCGAGCTCGGTATCGCCCGACCAGTCGGACCAGTGGGTCAGCAGGTCACGGTCTTCCCATGGGAAGTCGAACAAAATCGCCAGCATCCCCGTGGTGAGGGGAATCGAGACAGAGTTCACCCAGTCGAACTTTTCGCCTCTGGGAAGCGCATCCAGCGTTTCTCCGGTGCGCTGGCGGATGTCGTCCGTCAGCCGGGTCATCTCGGCGGGCGTGAAGGCAGGTGCTACCGTCTTGCGCTGGCCGGTATGCTTGGGCCGGTCCATCGCGATGAACATCGGCAGCCGCATCCGCTCTTCCTCGGGAATGTCGGGGAGATCATCGAGGATGGTGATGCCGCCATATTCCCAGCTCGAGGAGAAGATGTCGGGCAGCGCCTCGGTATGCTGGATCGCCTTGTGCGAGACCACGGACCAGTAGGGGCCGTAAGGGCTTTCGGGAATGTGATGGACGGGGCCCGCCGCGCGCATTTCCGCGAAGATCGGCTCCCACCGGTTCTCGGCATAGATGTCGCTGCGGCTGGTATCCCACTTGTGCGGGTGATGCGGGCGGGTGCCCGGATTCGCGGCGTAGTGCGCTTCCAGCGCCTCGTGCGCGCTGGGCGATCGCTTCCACGGGTGGGCGCGCGCCGCTTCGGGCGCATGCGTCTGCGTATGGGCGGCAGTGGCCATGGCATCTCTCCTTGCCGGGCGCGCCTGTTGTCGGCGCGTCTCCGGGTCGCGGATCATCCTGACCATCGGGCCATCGGAGTCAAGATAGGTTCGTTATCAGGACTGATTCGTCGTGAGTCCCAGCATCGCGAGCAGGCCCTTGCGCCCCGCGCCCTTCTCGCGCCCGGCGGTGCCCGACTTGAGGACCGTGCGCTTGAACAGCGTTGCCCCGATTTTCACGAAGATCGCCACCCACAGCACCTGCCACGCCAGCGCCGCCAGATGCCACCACAGCACGCCTTCCTTGGCCGCGCGGGCCAGCATCATGTAGGGGCTCGACAGCGGGAAGATCGCCGCGGCGACCTCTATCCACGAACCCGTCTGACCGACCGCGAAATTGGCGAGGAAGAAGATCATCAGCTGCAGGATGGTGGCGGGCAAGCTGATCGTCTGCACGTCGCGCACGGTCGGCGCCATGGAGCCCACGGTGAGGAACACCGAACCGATCAGCAGGTAGGCCATGGCGAAATAGATCACGAACAGCGCGAAGAACAGCGGCCAGCCGACCGCTGGCGGCGGGATCACGGGCAGTGCGCTGGCGCCGAGGAAGACGATCGCCCCGCCCACGCTGCCCCAGACCACCAGCCCGACGAGGCTGACGCCCAGCATCGCGAACAGCTTGCCCACGAACACCGCATCCATCGGAATGGCAGCGGCCAGGATCTCGATGATCTTGTTGCCCTTCTCCTCCACCAGGTTGGACAGCACCATGCCCGCCAGCAGCATGGTGAGCAGGAACAGCATGACGATTCCCGCCCGCGCGGTCGCGTCCTGCGCGGTGCGCTGGTTGATGATGCCGGTATCGGTCGTGTCGATCGCGATATCGGCTTCGGGAATCGTGGTGCCCCGCGCCGCGCCGACGAGCAGCGCCGTCTCGCCGCTCCAGCGTTCGATGTCGTCCTTCGGCCCGGTCAGCAAAGGTTCGTCCAGCGTGCCCGAAAGGACGGCGAAGAGGTTCGAATCCTCGGCTTGCAGCAGCGCCCTGGGATCTTGCGGATCCGCCGGATCGACCGCCGCTACCTCCGGCATGCCCACCAGCGGATCGAGCCGCTCCTGCGCGTCGAGGATCGCGGCCGTCGCCTCCGCCGGGAGGGCGATGCCAAGCTGCGGATCGTCCGCGCTGTCCGCCGCCATCGCGCCGACATATCCGCCGCCCGCCGAGATCGCGAGGAAGAACAGCGGGCCGATCAGGAACAGCAGGAAGACCTTGCTGAACACGATGGCGGTAAAGTCGCGCCGCGCAATGACGAGCGCGGCCTGCCACAGGGAAAGGCGTGCGGACCTGCTCATGCCGAAACCTCCTGCGCGGGTTCGTCGCTTTGCATGGCCTGCGCCGCGGCCTCGCCCGCGATCGTGACGAAGGCATCGTGCAGCCCCGCGCGCTCGATCGAGAGCGAGCGGATGCCCGCATTCCCCTCGATCAGGCTGCGCAGCAGCGGCTCGATCCCGCTTTCGGGCAGTTCGAATACCCATGCCGCGCCGTCGCGCGTCGCACTGGCGGGCAGCGCGCTGCGCCACGGGCCGTCATCGTTCTTCGTTTCCAGTCGCACCTGCGGCGGCAGCCGGTCGCGCGCCACCTCGACCGATCCGGCATAGGGCACCTTGCCGCCCGCGATGATCGCCACATCGCTGCATAGGCGTTCTGCATGGTGGATCACGTGGGTGGAGAAGATCACCGTGGTGCCATCCTCCGCCAACTGGCGGATCAGCCCTTCCAGCTTGCCCTGGTTGATCGCGTCGAGGCCCGAAAACGGCTCGTCAAGGATCACCAGATCGGGCTTGTGGACCAGCGTGCCGAGCAGCTGCACGGTCTGCGCCATGCCCTTGGAGAGTTCCTTGATCTTCTTGTCGACCGCGTGGCCCAGACCGTACTGTTCCATCAGCTTCGCGCCGCGCCTGCGGCCTTCGGCCTGTGGCAGGCCGCGCAGGGAGCCCATGAAGGCGATCGCGTCGGTCGCCTTCATGGCCGGGTAGAGCCCGCGTTCCTCGGGCAGGTAGCCGATCCGGCGGGCGATGCGCTGCGGGCGGTCCTCGCCGAAGATGCGTCGCACGCCTTCGTCCGGGTCGATAATGCCAAGGATCATGCGCAGCGTGGTGGTCTTGCCCGCGCCGTTGGGGCCCAGAATGCCGTAGATCGCGCCGCGCGGCACGGTGATGTCCACGCCTCTCACCGCCAGCGTATCGCCGAAGCGCTTCACGAGGCCGCGCGCCTCGATCGCCAGTTCGGTGGAAGTGCCGGGTTTCACGCCCGATTTGTCGCCATGCGGCGCTTGGTCTAGCACGTCGCTCATGGGTGCGGACCGTGCCCGCGCGTGCGCCAAGGAGCAAGCCCGAGCATGAGCGATGCGGGTATTATCGACCAACTGCAAAGCGACCTCGCCCAACGGGCGGGCGAGTTGGGCTTTGCGAGCGTGGGCTTTGCCGACGCGGGCGACGATCCGCGCATGGCGCAGCGGCTGTCTGCATGGCTGGAGGCAGGCTACCACGGCACGATGGGCTGGATGGAGCGCGAGCCTGCGGTGCGCAGCGGCCCGCAATCCATGTGGCCCGAGGCACGCAGCGTGATCGCGCTGGGTGCGAACTATGCTCCGGCGCACGATCCGCTGGAGGCCGCCGAGCCTGCCGATCGCGCGCGGATATCGGTCTATGCGCAGGGGGAGGATTATCACGACAAGCTGAAGAAGGCGCTCAAGAGCCTCGCGCGCTGGCTGGTCGCGGAGGCGCAGGCGCGCGGGCTGGGCGACACGCGGCTCAAGCTGTTCGTCGATACAGCGCCGGTGATGGAGAAACCGCTGGCACAGCGCGCGGGGCTGGGCTGGCAGGGCAAGCACACCAACCTCGTCAGCATGGATCACGGCAGCTGGCTGTTCCTCGGCGCGGTCTACACCACGATCCCCTTCGCCCCCGACGGCCCGCACGAGGACCGCTGCGGATCGTGCCGTGCCTGCCAGGATGCCTGCCCCACCAACGCCTTCCCGCAGGCCTACCGGCTCGATGCGCGGCGCTGCATTTCCTACCTGACGATCGAGCATGACGGACCCATTCCGCACGAGTTTCGCGAAGCCATCGGCAACCGCATCTATGGCTGCGACGATTGCCTGGCGGTGTGCCCGTGGAACAAGTTTGCGAAAAGTGCCGCAGCCAACCGGGCCTTCCTGCCGCGTGCCGAGCTGGCCCGGCCCCGGCTGGCGGACCTCCTGCAGCTGGACGATGCGGGATTTCGCAGGCTGTTCAGCAAGTCGCCGATCAAGCGGATCGGGCGCGACAAGTTTGTGCGCAACTGCCTGATCGCGGCGGGCAACAGCGGCGAAGCGACGCTGATGGCGCAGGTCGAGCCGCTGCTGGACGATCCCGATCCGGTGGTGGCGGAGGCGGCCGAGTGGGCGCAACGAAGGCTCTCGCCAGCCCGATCTTCAACATCGCCCTCGACCTGATCCCGGGCAGGGGTGTCTTCGATTGAGGCGCCGGAAGAAAGCTGGACCCGGATCCAGTCCGGGCGACGAGTTTCCTTGTGGTTGACGCTAAAGCAAGGTCTTCAGCGCCACCTCGGGATCGGCTAGCGCATCGCGGTCGGGCTCGCTCTGCGCCTCGATCAGCCTGCGCCCTTGGGCGTAGTCGCGCGTTGCGTTGACGCAGTCGAGCGCGGCCACGCGCCCGTCGCGCAGGTACACGACCGAAAAGCTGCGGCTTTCCGGATCGCCGCGCAGGATCGCCTCGTCATCCTCGGATGAGAAGCCGACCGTCTGCAGCCGCAGGTCGTACTGGTTGGACCAGAACCAGGGAATCGTATCATAGGGCACGCGTTCGCCGGTCAGGTGCTTGGCGACGGTGGTGGCCATGTCGGTCGCGTTCTGAACCGATTCCAGCCGGATCACCTTGTTCTGCGCATAGGCATTGGCATGCGCCGCGCAGTCCCCGATGGCGTAGGTATCGTCCAGACTGGTGCGGCAGAATTCGTCTACGTCCACGCCGTTGGTGCCCGCCGCCCCGGCGGAGAGCAGCGGACCGACCGCAGGGACGATCCCGATCCCCGCGATCACCAGATCCGCCTCGATCTCGCCACCGTCCGCCAGCGCGACCGCGCGTACCCGGCCCTGGTCGTCGCCCCGCAGCGCTTCGACCTCGTGACCCAGCAGCAGGTCGACGCCCTGCCGCCGATGCTCGGCCTCGTAGAATTTGGAAAGCTCCGCTCCGGCGACGCGGCTCAGCACGCGGTCCTCACGCTCTATCACGGTGACGGGCAGGCCCATCGTGCGGAACACCGCCGCCGCCTCCAGCCCGATATAGCCGCCGCCGATCACCGCGACCTGCCTCACGCCGCCGTCCAGCTGCGCGCGGATGCGGTCCACATCGCCGCGCGTGCGGATCGAGTGCACACCGTCGAGGTCCGCGCCCTCGCATGGCAGGCGCCGCGGGTCGCCGCCCGCCGCCCAGATCAGCGTGTGGTAGTCCAGCCGGCTGCCATCGCTCAGTTCCACGCTGCGCAGCTGCGGCGCGATGGCGACGACCGCACAGCGCGTGCGGATGTCCACCGACCGGTCGGCCCAGTATTTCTCGGGCCGGATCAGCATCTTCTCGAAGGCGCGCGTGCCCGCCAGATAATCCTTCGACAGTGGCGGCCGCTCGTAGGGCAGCCAGGCCTCGCGCGCGATCATGACGATGCGCCCTTCGAACCCGCGCTGGCGCAGCGCGAGCGCGGCCTGCGCCCCTCCATGCCCGCCGCCCACGATCAGAACGTCGGCAAAGCTCATCGAGCGCGGTCCGTGCTGGCTGGCGTGGTCCGCATCGCGATCACCGGCCGAGCACGTTGCGCGCCTGACTGGCGACCTGCGCCAGCGTGGCGGGCGTGACAGGGTTTTGTGCCTGCGCCCGGCGAACCATCGCGCGGAACTGCTTCACCGCAGGCTCGTGCGCGTCGATCCAGGTCTCGACCAGCACGCAGGGCTCTGCCGAAGCACTGCTCTGCTCGCACACGCGGTGCAGGAATTCGAGCCGCATCTGCTGGAAATCGCGCGCCAGCCCGGCGACCAGCAGGCGGTCCCACACGTCCGATGGAGACATCAGCGCGGCGGTTCCCTGCGCCCAGTCGATCCCCAGTTCGGCCCCCAGCTGGGTGAAGGCCTGGGCCATCATCCGCGGCTCTATGTCGAGATCGCTGGCAAGCTTCGCGATACCGATCGCCCCGTCGAGATCGAACAGGTGCGCGACCTGAGAGGCAATCTCCTCGGTTGCGCCGCTCTTGGCGAATTCGTCGCGCATCCGGGCGGACCGCTGGCGCGATTCGGCCGCCAGCAGATCGCCCGTATCTTCCTTGAGGATATCGAGCGAGGGACGCAGACTGGCCACGATCTCGCTGGGCGAGGCGGAGCCGCACGCGCGCAGGGCATCCGCCATCTGGATGCGCATCGCGGTCGCCACCCGGTCGAACAGCGTCAGCCGGATATCCTCGGGCATCGCGCTTTCGTCCAGCGAGTCCCAGATCTTCTGCACGTCGAGCAGCCGGTCGGCGGTGACGAAGGCGCTGGCGATCTGGTTGAGGCCGACGCCTTCCTCTTCCGCCAGTTCGAACGGCAGGACCATGCCCATCCGGTTGACGATCCGGTTGGCGAGATCGGTCGCGATGATCTCTCCGCGCAGGCGGTGCTGGCGGATCTGTTCGGGGAACTTCTCGCGCAAGGGCGCCGGGAAGTAGGAGAACAGCGCGCTTTCCAGCAGGGGATCGCGCGTAAGACCGCCCGCCTCGATGGCATCCTGCAAGGTCAGCTTGCTGCTGGAGAGAAGCACCGCGAGTTCGGGCCGGGTCAGCCCGATGCCCTCGCCCGCGCGGCGGGTGAAGGTCTCGTTGTCGGCAATGCCCTCGGTCCGCCGGTCGAGCATGCCCGCTTCTTCCAGCGTCTCGATCAGGCGGATGGCCGATGCGGTGGCCGCGTCGCCGCGCTGCTGCGCGATCGAGATCGCGAGGGCCTGCAGCCGGTTGTCTTCCAGCACGATGGCCGCGACATCCTCTGTCATCTCGGCCAGCAGGGCGTTGCGTTCTTCTTCGGTCAGCGCGTCGGCGCGGCGGGCGGCGGCCAGCGCGATCTTGATGTTGACCTCGTTGTCCGAGCAGTCGACCCCGGCGGAATTGTCGATGAAGTCGGTGTTCAGACGGCCGCCGGCCCCGGCGTTTCCTTTGAGCGCATATTCGATGCGTCCGGCTTGGGTCATGCCGAGGTTCGCGCCTTCGCCGATCACCTTCACGCGCAGGTCTTCGCCGTTTACGCGCAGCGCGTCGTTCGACGGGTCGCCGACCTGGATGTTGTTCTCTCTCTCCGCCTTCACGTAGGTGCCGATGCCGCCGAACCACAGCAGGTCGGCGGGCGCCTTGAGGATGATGGAGATCAGCGTTTCGGGATCGACCTCGGTTTCCTCGGTGCCGAGCGCGTCGCGCGCTTCCTTCGAAAGCGCGATCGACTTCTCGGTGCGGGGGTACACACCGCCGCCCTTGGAGATCAGGCCCTTGTCGTAATCGTCCCAGCTGGAGCGGGGCAGATCGAACAGGCGCTTGCGCTCGTCCCAGCTTTTCGCCGGATCGGGATCGGGATCGATGAAGATGTGCCGGTGATCGAACGCGGCGACCAGGCGGATGGCCTTGGACAGCAGCATGCCGTTGCCGAACACGTCGCCCGACATGTCGCCGCAGCCCACGACCTTGGTCGGCTCGGTCTGCACGTCGACGCCCATTTCGCGGAAATGCCGCTGGACGGAAACCCACGCGCCGCGCGCGGTGATGCCCATTTCCTTGTGGTCGTAGCCGTTGGAGCCTCCGCTGGCGAAGGCATCGTCGAGCCAGAAATCCTCGCTCTCGGCGATGGCATTGGCGACATCGGAGAAGCTCGCCGTGCCCTTGTCCGCCGCGACCACGAAATAGGGGTCCGGCTTGTCGAGGATGCGCACGCCTTCGGGATGCACCACGTTGTCGTCCACGATATTGTCCGTGATCGACAGCAGGCTGCGGATGAAGACCTGGTAGCTGGCCTTGCCCTCGGCGAACCAGGCATCGCGGTCGAGCGCGGGATCGGGCAGCTGCTTGGGATAGAAGCCGCCCTTGGCGCCGGTCGGCACGATCACCGCGTTCTTCACGCGCTGCGCCTTCATCAGGCCGAGCACTTCGGTGCGGAAGTCGTCGCGCCGGTCGGACCAGCGCAGCCCGCCGCGCGCCACAGGGCCAGCGCGCAGGTGAATACCCTCGACCCGGCGCGAATAGACGAAGATCTCGCGGAACGGGATCGGCTTGGGCAGGCCGGGCACCTTGGCGGAATCGAACTTGAAGGACAGTGCGATGTCCGGGTGGAGCGCGAAGGCGTTGGTCCGCAGCATCGCCTCGATCACGCTGCGGTAGAGGCGCAGCAGCCGGTCGTCGTTGATCGCGGCGACCTGCTGCAGGCCGTTCTTGATCGCGTCCTGCGCGTCCTTCTCCGCCCGGTCGCGGTCGCCTTCGAACGCGGGATCGTGCCGTGCGACGAACAGCGCAACCAGCGCGCGGGTGATCGCGGGCGCATTGGCCAGCGCATCGACCACGGTGTAGATCGTGAAGCCCATGCCGGTCTGGCGCAGGTAGCGATAGATCGCGCGCAGCCACTCCGCCTCGCGGGCGGCCAGGCCCACCGCGATGACCAGCCGGTTGAAGGGATCGTCCTCCGCCAGGCCGTTGAGCACCCGCGCGATCGCGTCCTCGATGGCGGGCGCGCGGTCGAGCAGTGCCTCCGGATCGATCCGGGGCCCCAGATCGCACTGGAAATCGTGGATCGTGCCGAGCGACCCCTGAGCGAGAAGCGTGGGCACTTCGCTGATCGACTTGAGGCCGAAATTCTCCAGCGCGGGCACGGCTTCGGAAAGCGGCAGGGTGCCTTCGTTCTGATAGATCTTCAGCCGCAGATTGGCGCCGTGTTCGCCCGGGCTGCGGCGCAGGCGGACCCCGCGCGCGTGCAGATCGGCATCGCCCTCGCCGGCATGGCTTGCCAGTTCACGCATGCGCATGATGTCGAGCGCGGCTTCCTCCGCACCGCTCGCGGCGCGATAGAAGGGCGGGAAATTGTCGGCATAGCGGCGGGCCAGCGACGCGGCGAGGTCCGCATCGACATGCGCGCGCAATTCGGTCTCGACCGCGTCCGCCCAGACCCGCAGCATTTCCTGCAGGCGGGTCTCCAGGTCCTCTTCATTATACCGGGTGCTGCTTTCCCTGAAGTCCAGCACGAAGCGCAGCAGCGCCAGATTGCCGCCTTCGATCTCGAGGCTCCAGTCGAGCAGGGTGGAGCCGGTCTGTTCTTCCAGCAGCGCCTGAATCTGCTGGCGCACCTGGGTCGACATCGAGTCGCGCGGCAGCCAGACGAAGGCGAACAGGTGCCGGGCGAGCGGCGCTTCGACCAGCGCGAGGCGCGGGCGCGGCCGGTCGGTCAGGCTCATCGTGATGCTGGCCACCCGGCGCACGTCCTCGTCGCGGAAGCCGATCAGCAGATCGTGCGGCAGCGAGGTGAGCGCGTGGACCAGCGCCTTGCCGGCATGGCCGTTCGGATCGAAATCCAGCGCGTCCATCATCTCGGCGAGCTGGCGGCGCAGGCGCGGCACGGCATGCGGATCGGTGGAGAGCGCGGCGCTGGTCCAGATACCGGCGTGGATCGAGACCGCGACCGTTTCGCCGCCCTCGCGGATGGGGATCAGGAACAGGTCCAGCGGCACCCGCCGGTGGACGTTGGAAACCCGGTTCGCCTTGACGATCAGCGGCATGCGCGCATCGGCATTGGCGGGATCGTCGAACCACGCGAAGGCCCGATCGTAGGATGCGTCGGCAAGGATCTGGCGCGCGCTCGCCCGGCAGATCCCCAGTGCGCTGTCCTCGCGCCCGTCGCGGTGGCGCACCAGATGGCCGAGCTGGGTCAGCATGCCGCCGCTCAGCCATTCGAGCAGGGCCGCGCCTTCCTTGTCGTCCAGCTTCTGCGCATCCTGCTGCATGGCCTTGCGCATCGCGGCCCAGTCTTCGACCGAGGCGCGCACATCGGCGAGCGTGGCGCGCAGCTGCTGCGCAAGCTCTTCGCGCGCCTCGGGCTCGGCATGGTCCGTTTCGAGGTAGATCATCGACTCGCGCGGCGTGTCGCTGGCCTTGCCGGGCAGGTCTTGCAGCACGCCCTGCGCATCGCGCTGCACGTGCAGCACCGGGTGGACCAGACGGTCTATCGAAAGCCCGAACTCGGCCACCTGGGCGGAGACCGAATCGACCAGGAATGGCATGTCGTCGTTGACGATGGCGATGCGCAGCTTGCGCTTGCCCTCGCCCCCGTCCGCCATCGCGACAGCGGGCTCGCCCTGCGTGCGGGACGAAGCGGTGTCCAGAACCAGCTCGGCAGCCGTGTCGAGATTGGCGTCGTCGAAGGGCTGGTCCACCGGCAGCAGCGATTCGCGCATCCGATCGGTCAGCCGGGTCAGCAATTCGGCTTTGGACTGCGTATCGTGGCCTGCCATTGCGATGTTGTCTCCCAAAAGAGGATTGTTGTGCCTATCCCCCCTCGCTCCCTGCGGGGGCAGCCCCCGCGGCAACGTCCTTTATGTCGCGCCGTTAGAAGGTCGCGCGGTCCCCCGCAAGGATCACGCGCGCGTCAGGTGGCCTTCTACGGCGGCCAGCAACCGCGCGATGTCCTGCCCGGATGACAGGCGATGATCCCCGCTTTTGCTCAGCAGAAGAAGAACATCGGGGGTGGTCAGGCGTTCCACCAGCCGCAGGCTTGTCTGCCACGGCACGTCGGCATCGGCCTGGCCCTGCAGCAGCGTGACCGGGCAATCGAGCGGGATCGGCGCATCCAGCAGCAGGTGCGATTGCGCGTCCGACCAGAAGCCCGGGTACGTCGGCGTGGGGTCCGGGCCGTAGGGGTTGTCCTCCAGCACGGTCTCTCCGCGCCTGAGCTGCGCCTTGTGCGCATCGGTGTAACCCCAGTCCGAAAAGTCGGGCGCGGCCGCGATGCCGACCAGCCCTGCGAGCCGATCCCTGCCAAGTTTCAGCGCAACCAGCAGCATCAGCCAGCCGCCCATCGACGAACCGACCAGCAGGACGGGCTCTTTCAGCTTCGCCTCGATCAGGGCCAGCGCTTCGTCGCGCCAGCGCGAGAGCGTGCCTTCGGCAAGATCGCCGGGCGATTCGCCGCAGCCCGAATAGTCGAACAGCAGGCAGGTGCGGCCTTGCTCGCGCGCCCAGTCGAACAGCGCACTCGCCTTCGATCCCGCCATGTCGGACATGTAGCCGGGCAGGAAAACGATCGCGGGGCCGGTGCCTTGGGTCAGGCGGTATGCGATGCGGCGCCCGTCGGGCAGGTCGAGAAAGTCGGTCATGCCCCGAAGGAGTAGGAGGCGCGCAGGCCCGTGTCCATGCGTGCACGGCGGGTAGGGCGGGGGCCGATTTTCCTACCCGCTGGCAACGCGCTACAGCATGCAGCATGACCCAGGCGCCCGCTGTCCCGAAGGCTCTTGAACCCCCGTGCGCGCCCCTTGGGGCCCGACAGGTTTTTCTGCCCCTGGACACTGTGTCAGGTGTGTCAGGCAATGGCGATGCGGGTCGTCTCGGTTCCGTCACGCAAGGCGAATAAGCGCGCCTCATGAGCAACCTTCTCGCCCCCCCGCCCGCCGCCGAAAGCCACCCGCATTCGGCCCTGTCGATCAATCGCCGCTCGCTGCTTGTGGGCGGCGCGCTGGGGGCGGGCTTCGCCGCCATGCCGCTTTCCGCACAGGCGCGCGCGAAGGGCTTCACCCACGGCATCGCCAGCGGGGAGCCTCACGCGAGCGGCGTGCTGCTGTGGACGCGCTTCGTGGGATCGAACGAGGCGAAGCTGGCCTGGCAGGTCAGCGACAGCGCGCAGTTCACCCGCGTGGTGGCCGAGGGCGAAACGCTGGCCACGCCGGGCAGCGACTGGTGCGCAAAGGCGAAGGTGACGGGGCTGGAGCCCGACTCCTGGTACTATTACCGCTTCGTGGGCCCGGATGGCTCGCGCTCCGCAGTGGGCCGTACGCGCACGCTGCCGGTCGGCCCCACCAGCCGTTTCCGGCTGGGCGTGTTCTCCTGCTCCAACATGGGGTTCGGCTATTTCAACGCCTACGCCCATGCGGCCGAGGCGAACGAATTCGACCTGCTGCTGCACCTGGGCGACTACCTGTACGAATATCAGGCCGGCAAATACCCTGACGCGGACCAGAGCGTCGAAGGGCGTACCCTCGCGCCGACCGGCGAGATCGTGCAGCTGGCCGATTATCGCCTGCGTCATGCGACCTATCGGATGGACCCGGATCTGCAGCGGCTGACGCAGCTCTATCCGATGATCCTGGTGCCCGACGATCACGAAAGCGCGAACGATTCGTGGAAGGGCGGGGCGGAGAACCACCAGCCCGCGACCGAGGGATCGTGGGATGTGCGCAAGGCGGCCGCGATGCGTGCCTATCGCGAGTGGCTGCCCGTCTCCGACGATCCGTGGAAGGCGTACGATATCGGCGATCTCGCCACGCTCTTCCGGCTGGAGACGCGGCTGATCGGGCGCGATCAGCAGCTGAGCGTCGCCAGCGTGCTCGCGGGCAGGAAGACCCCGGACGAGATGATGGCCGCGCTCGCCGCGTTCCGCGACGGGGCCTGGGCCGATCCTTCGCGCCACATGCTGGGCGCCGCACAGGAGGCGTGGCTGGCCGAAAGGCTGCGCGCCTCGACCCGCAGCGGCAGGCGCTGGCAGGTGCTGGTGCAGCAGGTTCTGATGGGCAATCTCAGCACGCCGACCGCGCTCGCGGGTGCGCTGCCCGCCAACGCGCCCGTGGCGCTTCGCCAGCGGGTGCAGGCGGGGGCCATGGCCAGTCAGGTGGGGCTGCCGCTCAACATGGACGCGTGGGACGGCTACCCTGCCGCGCGCGCACGCGTGTTCGATGCCGCGCTCGCTGCCGATGCCAATCTGGTCGTCCTGGCGGGCGACACGCATAATGGCTGGGCCTTCGACCTTGCGCAGGACAAGACGCCGGTCGGGGTCGAATTCGGCGTGTGCTCGGTCACTTCTCCCGGCTTCGAAGGCTACCTGCCGCAGATCCCGACCGCGATGATGGAGCAGGGCCTGGTGGCCGCCAACCCGCAGCTGCAATGGGCCGATACCTCGCGGCGCGGGTACATGGCGGTGGAGCTGACCCCCTCGGCGGCGACCTGCGAGTGGCGCTTCGTCTCGGGCATCCGCCAGCGCGGCACCACGCTGGCGGGCACGCACCGGATGGCGAGCGCGCTGGGATCGAACCGGCTGGGGGCCGCGTGATCGGGGCCCCGCGCGCGTCTCACCTGTCGCGGCGGGCGGTAATCTCGTTCCAGATGAAATAGGCGATCAGGACGAGCGCGGCGGTGATCAGCACCCAGAAGGTGACGATGCCGACCGAATCGCTCTTTTCCAGCGCCAGTGCGATGTCGTTGCCCACGCTCACCAGGCCCAGCAGCGCGATCACGGCGAGGGCCTGGTTGGTGCGCTTTTCGGTATAGGCGCTCTTCATGCTGGTCGTATCCTCCACCAGCCCCTCGATCCGGTCGATCATGGCGAGGGCGCGTTCGAAGCGGTCGTCGATGCCTTTCTCGTGCAGCAGCATCTCCAGCGCGGCCTTTTCCTTCGGGTAGCGGAAGATCTTGCCGGTGCGATGGATGGTGTGGAAGCGGAACAGGTCGAGCCGGCGCTGCAGGTTCTTCTCCAGAATGCGCGCGCCGCTGCGCCCCGACATCCGCTTCGCATTGCGCCGCACGCTGTCGACATCGCGCATGGCTATGGCCCGGAAGCGCGCAGGTTCGCGCCCCGGGTCGTAGATCATGTCCTCGATCCGGTCCTCGATGGTGGTCACGGTCAGCTCGTCCTGCACCGCCGCGATCCACATCAGCAGCAGGTAGGGGCAGTTGCCCAGCGAATCGAGCGAGTTGGTGAAGGAGCGCCATTCGCGCGCGACCTCCAGAATGAAACGGGGATGGACGTAGAGAACCGAGTCCACGCTGGCACCGCCGGGCCGCGTGGAATCGTGTACTTCGGACTTGTCCTGCCACGGAAAGTCCGGAATGCCCGTCGCCAGTCCGGCGAGGGCAAGCAGCTTGCGGTCTATATCGTTCTCCGGATCATCGTGGGGCGGAAGGTCGAGCGTGCCGCCCGGCGCGATCCAGGATCGGTCGGCGGACTTCAGCCGCGCAAGGTCGGGGGCACCGTTGCCGTCATGGTCGAAGATCGCATTCGCCCGCTCGGCCGTTTGCACCAGCTCTTCGCTCTCGATCGAGATGCACAGGTTGCGCAGGTCGGCGGGGCGGATGGCCCGGCGTTCGAAGCCGAGGCGCCGGATGCCGTAGGCGTGGATGAGGTCGCGAAAGGCGCCCGGCTGCGTCGCAGGCTCGTTGTGTTCGAGCCAGGCGAGCCGCGCCTCGACGAAGTCGAAGATCGATCCCCCGAGCGGGCCGTCATCCTCGAACGGCTGCCAGCTGAATTCGACGTCTCCGCATCGGCGCACTTCGTCCGGGTCTTCCGGCTTCATCGCGAGCGCCTGGAGCTGGAGAACGGCATATTCGTCGATGCCCTCTTTAGCGTCTTCGGGAAGGACCAGGGTGGGCAGGTAGAACACCCGCCCGCTCTCGAACACGCAGAAGCAATCGCGCAGTTCGAAAGCGGTCGTGCGGGGCGCGGCGTGCATCTCGCGCCCCTCGTTCTCGGCCTTGTAGAGCCAGCGTTCCGGGCGCTTGAGCATCACGCGCCTGCTCGGGCAGTCGCGGTATTCGCCCGCCGCGAGGAACAGCAGCGGGCGGCCGTTGTGGCCGGGAGGGCCGGTCGTCACATCGTCGAGGTAGGAGCGCGCGGGTTCGATGAGCTTCTCGCGCACCTTCTTGTCGCGCAGCAGCGTATCCATGATCGACTTGAGGACGATGGCATGAGGCTGCTCCTCGCCCCTGGGCCCGGTGAAGCACAGTTCGAAGGCGAAAGTGAAGGCCGCGGGGCCGTTCAGCGGGATAACGGGCGTCTCGCGAAACCGGCGGTCGAAGCGCGTTCCCGGCAGGCGGGTCAGGGGGATCGTCTTGCGCCCGGCGAGGAAGGCATCCATTTCGCGCGTTTGCGGATGGTCTTCCAGTCGCGTCTGGAGGGACCGCGCCAGCTCCTGCAACAAGGCCCGGACCCGATGGGCCGACACGTGCGGAGTGCGCCCGGGATCCGGCGGGTCGAGGACCAGCAGATGAAGCTCGCGCGGCTCCGCGCCGGGCCGCAGCGGGGGCATGACGTAATCGAAATCGATCGCGTAGGCGCCGAGCGCGCTGAGCCGCCGGTGGCGCCTGATTATGGTCGCGCGCTCGTCTTCCTCCGCATGATCGTCGTATTTCTCGGTCTCGGCGAAAAGCGGCGTCGACTTGGATGCCATTTCGGCCAGGGCCTTGTGCGCGGCAAGCACCAGCCGCCGGGACAGGCCTTTCTCGCGGAACCTCTCGGCGATGGCGAGATAGGTCAGCAGCCCGGCGTCGGCCTGGCGATAATATTCCACCGTGGCGCCGCCGATCACCGCGCCGTCTGCCAGCAGCAGGACGACTTCGGTACGCGGCATCGGCGGGGGCACCTTGCCGTCGATATACTGCGCCCAATCCTCCGGGTTCTCCGCCAGATCGCGGTCCGGGAAGGCCCTGTCGTACACCGCTTCGCGATATTCGGCGAGCAGGGCCTCGCGCCTCCTGGCACCGACCCTGGACAGGAAAAGGACGGAGAGGTCGCGCTGCGCCGCAGCACCCGCTTTCCCCTGCTTCGTGTCGCCAACCCGCTGTTCCATCCGGCCCCTCCTGCGAAGCGGATCGAATACGCGCTGCTTGACCCGGATGCCAGCCCGAACGCCGCGGGGAAGGCGCGGCGCCGGGGGCCTCTAGTCGCGCGAGAAAATCTCCTCGATGGTCAGGCCGAACACCTCGGCGATCTGAAAGGCGAGGGGGAGCGAGGGGTCGTAGCGGCCCGTCTCGATCGCGTTGACGCTCTGGCGGCTGACGCCGAGTTCCTCGGCCAGCTTCTGCTGGCTCCAGCTGCGCTCGGCACGCAGGACCTTGAGGCGGTTCTTCATGCCCCCTCACCTGAACCGTCGCCTGCCCGGCGGTCGGCCAGTGCCATCCCGCACTGGCCCAGCCCCATGCCCATGGCCCAGACAGGGAACACCCACCACGCCCAGATATGGGGCACGACTTCGAAGGTTTCGAGGAAGCCCCAGAACGTGCCCAAGGTCAGCACCGCGCCCAGCCCGAACAGGCTTGCCATGATCGCTCGATGACGCAGGAACTCGTCCCCCTCCTCGATGAGGTAGCGTGCCATCGTCCAGATCATGCCCAGCACGGGGATGACCGGCAGCAGCGCGATCAGGAAACTCTCGAGCCCGCTCAGATCGACCCGGTTGGCGATGGTCACCGCGATGCCGAGTCCCAGCATGTAGCCGAAGCTGGCGAGCAGGAAGCGGCGGGTGTAGCGAACGATCGCCGGGCTGAGATGGCCGGTGGAGCGCTGCTTCGCCAGGCTCGCTCGCGTCAGCGGAATGATCTGCAGCATCGCGAATACCATCAGGATGAACCCGGTCGTGGAGCCGATCGCATCGGTTATGCGCAGTGCCGAGATGATGCCGAACGCGGCAAAGATACCGCCAGCCCAGAAGCCCGGGCGCCGATACAGCGGCATTTGAACCGCCTCGCTCACGACGATTTCCTCAGGCCACAGCGCGCGCCATTGGAGATCGCGACATACGGCAGGGTCACGATCGCGGCGAAGGTCGTCCAGTCGGGCAGCACACCGGCGATGTTGAGCAGGGCCACGAGGATCACGACGGCGCCCCATTGCAATTGCGTCACGGTTTTCATGGTCAAGGTTCCTTTCTTCTATGGCAAGCACACTTGTCACAGCGCGTACATGGTGTCAACCACGCTTTCCATATTTGAAAGCGCCCTTGTCACATATCGCGCTGGACCTCGCGCGGTTGCGGCCTATATTCGCAGCCATGGCCATTCGGATTGCCTCGACTACGACCACCACGACCTCGGGCAACCGGGGGCGGATGGTCGCGGCCTGATCCGCGATCGTCGCCACCCGGGTTCGGGTGGCGCTGCGCCTGCTTCCCCGAACCTGCAACCGGACTTCACGGCGCGGCAGGAATCCCATGCGATATTACATCGATACCGAATTCAACGGCACCGACGGGCAACTGCTCAGCCTTGCGCTGGTGCGGCAGGACGGCGCGCATTTCTACGAGGTGTTGCATGCGCACCAACTGATCGTGCCTTGGGTGCAGGAGCATGTCGTCCCGTACTTCGACCAGGAGCCGGTCGCGCGGCTGCAGGCGGTCAAGAAGATGCAGAAGTTCCTCAGGAAAGATGACGGCCCGCATGTCTTTATCGCCGACTGGCCGGAGGATCTGGTCCACTTCAACCGCATGCTGCTGCGCGATCAGGGCAAACGCAACGATCCGTTCCGCTACGCCTGTCTGCTGCTCAGCCTGCCCCATTTCAGCACTGCCCGCGCCAGCGAGGTGCCGCACAATGCGCTGGCGGATGCCCGGGCGCTTGCCGCCCATGTCGAAGCGAACCTCGCCGGCGAGATCGAGGAGATGGAGGAGGCCGACCTCGCTATGGTCAGAAATGCCTGCGGCGAGAGCACCGTTGCCTAGCCGCGCCGCGCCGACCATAGGCGCTTGAACACTATTCAACCGAACACTGCTCGGACGAAAGCACGACACGATGACCGAACTGCTCAAGATCAGCCTGCCCGATGGTTCCGTGCGCGAAATGCCGGAGGGCTCCACGCCCGCCGATGTTGCCGCCGCGATCGGCCCGGGCCTCGCCAAGGCCGCGCTCGCCGCGCGCGTGAACGGCGAGCTGCGCGACATCAACCGGCCTTTCGAAGGCGATGCGCAGCTCGCGCTGGTCACCAGCAAGGACGTCGACGAGGCGCTGGAGCTGGCGCGCCACGATTATGCGCACGTGCTCGCCGAGGCGGTGCAGAACCTGTTCCCCGGCACGCAGATCACCTTCGGGCCGGCAACGGACGATGGCTTCTATTACGATTTCGCCCCCCCGCAGGGGCGCGGTGGCTTCACCGAGGAAGACCTGCCGAAGATCGAGGAGGAGATGCGCCGGATCATCGCCGCCGACACGCCGCTGGAACGCGAGGTGTGGACGCGCACCCAGCTGATCCAGTGGTTCAAGGACCATGGCGAGAGCTTCAAGGCCGAATGGGCGGCGGAGCTGCCCGAAGGCGAGGAACTGACGATCTACCGCCAGGGCGACTGGCTGGACATGTGTCGCGGGCCGCACCTTGCCAGCACGGGCAAGCTCGACCCGCAGGCGTTCAAGCTGACGCGCGTTTCGGGTGCTTACTGGCGCGGTGACCAGAAGAACGCGATGCTCAGCCGCATCTACGGCACCGGCTGGCTCAACAAGAAGCAGCTCAACGAACACCTCCACCGGATGGAGGAAGCGGCCAAGCGCGACCACCGCAAGCTGGGCCGCGAGATGGACCTGTTCCACCTGCAGGAAGAGGCGCACGGCAGCGTGTTCTGGCACCCGCAGGGCTACCGCATCTGGCGCCAGCTCGAATCCTACATGCGCCGCAAGATGGATGGCGCGGGCTACCGCGAGATCAAGACCCCGCAGGTGATGGACGCGCGCCAGTGGGAGCAGTCGGGCCACTGGGGCAAGTATCGCGAGAACATGTTCGTCATCCCCGACGAGGTGCCCAACACCGAGGATGAGGGCGAACTGGTGTCGAAAGACGCCGACTGGATGGCCTTGAAGCCTATGAACTGCCCCGCGCACGTGCTCGTCTTCAAGCAGGGCATCACGTCCTATCGCGAACTGCCGATCCGGCTGGGCGAAATGGGCTGCTGCCACCGCAACGAGCCGCACGGTGCGCTGCACGGCCTGATGCGCGTGCGCCAGTTCACGCAGGACGATGCGCATATCTTCTGCACCGAGGCCCAGGTGGTCGAGGAAGTCCGCGCCTTCTGCAAGCTGGCGGACAGCGTCTACAAGGATTTCGGCTTCAAATACGCGATCAAGCTGGCGCTGCGGCCCGAACAGCGCCTCGGTTCGGACGAAGACTGGGACCGGGCCGAGCAGGAACTGCGTGATGCGGTTCGCGATGCCGGCATGATGAACGAGGAATACGGCTGGGAAGAACTGCCCGGCGAAGGCGCGTTCTATGCGCCCAAGCTCGAATGGCATCTGACCGACGCGATCGGGCGCACCTGGCAGGTCGGCACGATCCAGGGCGACCGCGTGCTGCCCGACCGGCTCGATGCGAGCTACATCGGCGAGGATGGCGAGAAGCACTGCCCGGTGATGCTCCACCGCGCGATCTTCGGCAGCTACGAGCGCTTCATCGGGATCCTGATCGAGCATTTCGCCGGGCGTCTGCCCGTGTGGCTCGCGCCGACGCAGGCCGTGGTGGCGACCATCGTTTCGGATGCGGACGACTACGCAAAGGACGCGGTCGGCAAGCTCGAAGCGGCGGGCATTCGCGTCGATAGCGATCTTCGCAACGAGAAGATCAACTACAAGGTGCGCGAACATTCGCTCGCCAAGGTCCCGCACCTGCTGGTGGTCGGCAAGCGTGAGGCGGAGGAAGGCACCGTCGCCGTCCGCACGCTGGGCGAGAAGGATCAGAAGGTGATGACCCTCGACGAGGCGATCGCAATGCTGCGCGAAGGCGCGACTCCGCCAGACCTGCGCGACTGAGGTCTTGGAACTCCTCGCAGGATTTACCTGGCTGCAGCTGACGGTCGCGCTCGGCACGGGACTGGTCGCCGCGTTCATTCGCGGGCTGGCGGGATTCGGGCTCGCGATCCTGCTGGTGCCGGTGCTGGCCCTCGCGCTCAGCCCGGTGGAGGCGGTGCTTACCACCAATGTGGTCGCCATGCTGATCGGCGGGATCGAACTTCCCCGCCTCCTGCGCGAGGCGGAGCGCAGCGTGTGGATCATCATCGGCCTGGTGCTGCTGACCACGCTGCCGGGGCTTGCTCTGCTCGCCGCGACGCCGCCCGATCTGGCGCGCCTGCTGATCGCGCTGGTGGCGCTGTCGGCCTCTGCCGCGATCCTGTTCCCGGTGCGCGAGCCCGAGCGGCCCGGCATGCTCACCACCGGGCTGACCGGCGCGGCGACAGGCATTCTCACCGGGTTTGCGGGCATGCCTGGCCCGCCGGTTGTACCCTACTACGTGGGCCGCGCGATCCCGCGTCAGGTCGCCAAAAGCTCCATGATCCTGATCTTCACCTTCGCGGCGCTGATCGGGATCGGGTCGGGTGTGGCGCTGGGCCGGATGGAATCGCGGCTGGCTCTGCTCGGCGCGCTGCTGTTGCCGGTCGTGCTGATCGGCACCTGGCTTGGGCGACGCGCGGACGGCCACGTGTCCGACCGGGCATGGCGTATCTTCGTGGGTGTGGTGCTGGCAGCGGCGGCGCTGGCCGCTCTGGCCAAGCTGTTCTGACCGGCCCTAGAAGAGCGGTACGAAACGCTCCGCCACAATCAGCGCGAGCGCGCAGGACGTAACGATAATGCCGCGCGCAGCGGCCGCGACGTCGAGGTTTCGGGTGAGGGAGGTCGCGCGGGTCATGCTGCGCAGTCTCCCCGGCGCGGGTTAACAAAGTGCTACCCCGCCACCGGCATCTGCATGCTGGCGCAGTGGAATCCGCCCCCGCCCGCCAGGATGTTGCGCATCGGCAGGCCTATGGCCGAGCGGCCCGGGAACAGCGCATCGATGGCCGCCACCGCTTCTGCATCCTGCGGCACGCCGAAGGTCGGCACGATGATAAGCGAGTTGGCGATCAGGAAATTGGCGTAGCTGGCAGGCTCCACAAAGGGCCCGCGGCTGATGCGGCCCGGGGAGGGGATCGGCGCGACGCTGAGCCCTGCCTCTTCGAGCTGCGCCCTCGCATCGGCATAGATCGCCGCATTCGGATCGTCCGCGCCGAACGGTTCGGCCAGCGCCACCGTGCCGGGCGCCACGAAGCGCGCCAGATTGTCGACATGGCCATCGGTATGATCGTTGAGCAGCCCGTCGCCGAGCCACACCACGCGGGTAAGGCCGAAATCCTCGGCCAGCCGATCCTCGATCTGCTCGCGGGTCAGCGAAGGATTGCGGTTGGGGTTGAGCAGGCACTGCTCGGTCGTGAGCACCGTGCCTGAGCCGTCGGTATCGATCGCTCCGCCTTCGAGCACCCAGTCCGGCCGGTTGAGGTCGAGACCCGCATCGCGGGCGAGCTCTTCGCCGATGGTCTGGTCGCCCGCCATCAGGTATTTGCCGCCCCAGCCATTGAAGCCGGGGCGCACGGCTGCGCGTACTCCGGCGCGCTCGAGCACGATGGGCCCCGTATCGCGCAGCCAGATGTCGCCATAGCTGCGCCGTTCGAGCGTCACGGCGCCCGAAACCAGCGATCTGGCTCGCGCCTCGTTCGCCGCATCGCGCACCAGCAGGCGTACCTCCTGCCCGCTCTCCGCCACCGCGTTGGCGAAGCCGGCGACTTCCTCCTGCGCCGCGGCCAGAACGTCCCACTCGTCGGGGTCGTGCGGAAAGCCGATCCACAGCCAGTCCTGCGGCTCCCACTCGGCGGGGAGCCGCACGTTACTATCGCTCATCCTGGCGCCTTTCCCGGGTCGCTCAGCAGCCTTCGTTGGTCGCGGCGCAACTCTCGTCGCGGATGCCGCGGAATTCGTCACCTTCGACCCAGTTGGGCCAGCTGGTGCTCATCGCCATCATCCGGCCCAGGCGGTAGTAGAGCTGCAGGTCTGCCATCACGCCGGACCAGTCCCAGTTCTCGTCGAACTCGTCCTTGGGCCCGTGATAGCGGTTGTCGCGGTAGTCCTTCGACACCGCCTCGCCTGCTTCGCGCCCGCCTTCGACGAGGTCTTCACCGCCGTCGATATAGAGCATCGGCACGCCCTGCTTGGCGAAGGGAAAGTGGTCGGAACGGTAGTAGTAGCCTGCCTCGGGGCTCGGGTTGGGCGTTGCCACCCGTCCGTCGGCCTCGAGCGCTGCCTCGAGAAATTCGTCGAGCTGCGACTTGCCCGGGCCGACCACCGTCACATCGCGCGAGGGGCCTGCGATCATGAAGGCGTCCATGTTCACGCCGCCCACGGTCTGGTCCAGCGGAAAGACCGGGTTCTGCGCGTAGTAGGACGATCCGAGCAGCCCCTGCTCCTCTGCGGTGACAGCCAGGAAGACGAGGCTGCGATCGGCAGCGCCCGCCTTGGCGTGGGCCTCCGCCAGCGCGACCAGCGCCGCCGTGCCGGTGGCATTGTCGACCGCGCCGTTGCAGATATCGTCACCGTCGTCGGCGGGCTTGCAGCGCCCCAGGTGATCCCAGTGGGCGGTGTGGAGCACGTATTCGCCGGGGCGCTTGGTGCCCGGCAGAATGCCGATCACGTTCTGCGACATGTATTCACGCGATTCGTTCTCGAAGCTCGTGGAGGCGTCGAGGCCCAGGGATACGGCCTTGAAGCCCTGCTTCTTCGCCGCGTCCTTCAACTCGCCGAGATCCTTGCCCGCCGCCTCGAAGATCTGCTCCGCGACGCCGTTCTGGATCCAGCCGTTCATCTTGGTGGGCGCAGGCGCGTCCTCGCCCCGCTGGGGATAGGCCTGCGGGCCCGACCAGCTGCTTTCGACCACGTTCCAGCCGTAGGACGCCGGTTCGGTCTCGTGGATGATGAGCGCGGCGGCGGCGCCCTGGCGCGCGGCTTCCTCGAACTTGTAGGTCCAGCGGCCGTAATAGGTCATCGCCTTGCCGTTGAACGTGCCTTCGAGGTCTTCGCTGTCGAAGTCGGGATCGTTAACGAGGATGACGGCGGTCTTCCCCTCCATGTCCAGCCCTTCGTAGTCGTTCCAGTCGCGTTCCGGCGCGTTGATGCCGTAGCCCACGAACACCAGTTCGCTGTCGTTGATCCGGGTGCGCGGCGTTTCGCGGTAGCTTACGCCCACCCAGTCCTTGCCATACTCGAACGCCATCCCGCTGGCATCGCCCCCGGTGATGGACAGCGGCGCGAAATCGCTGCCGGTAATCTCGACCAGAGGTACGTCCTGCACCCACGAGCCGTTATTGCCCGGCTCCAGCCCCGCTTCCTCGAATCGGGTTTTGAGCAGATCGACCGTCATCCGCCCGCCCTCGGTGCCGGGCATGCGGCCTTCGAACTCGTCGCTCGACAATTCGCGCGTGAGGTCGACCATCGTTTCCTGCGAGATATCGCCATCGGCGACTTCCGGAATATCGAGTGCGTCGTCTTGCGAACCTCCGGAAAGGACGGCGGCGTCGCAGGCAGCCAGGCTCAAAGCGAGTGTGGCCACGGCAAGGAGGCGTTTCATGGCTTGGATATCTCCGGGTTTCCCAATTCCGGCGCTTGTTGCAAACCCGGCGGCCAAGGGCAAGTAATCGGGTCCCTGATCGACCTGCCATCGCGCTTGCCATCCCGAGATGGGGCAGGCAGGGCGCCCCCATGGCATCCGGGCACGATCACGATTGGCCAGGAGCGATCGCGAGGGCGAGGACGAATGCTCCCTTCCTGGCCCGCACCCTCGATCGGCTGCCTGAACTGGCGGACCTTCTGCGCGCGGGCGATGTGGACGCAGCCTTCGACTATTGCGCAAAGGCAGGCGCGGGGGCGGAGCGGGGCGTGGCCCTGCGTCGCGAGCGGCTGGCTCTTGCGCTGACGCTGGCCATTGCCGATCTGGCGGGCGCCTATTCGCTCGACGACGTGATCCAGCGCCTGTCCGCCTTCGCCGATCGCGCACTGGGCCAGGCGATTGCCGAGGCGGCGCGCAAGCGCACCAAGCTGGACAGCGTGGACGGTTTCTTCGCCATCGCGCTGGGCAAGCATGGCGCGCGCGAATTGAACTACAGTTCGGACATCGATCCGATCCTGCTGTTCGATCCCGATGTGCTGGCCGAGGGCGAACGGTCCGGGCCGGCAGACACCGCGCAGCGCATGGCGCGCGACATCCTGCGGCTTCTGTCCGACCATACGGAGGAAGGCTACGTCTTCCGGGTCGACCTGCGGTTGCGCCCGGCGGCGGAAATCACGCCGCTGGCGGTGTCCGTCAACGCAGCGCTTTCCCACTACGAGAGCGCGGCACTGGCGTGGGAGCGTGCGGCCTTCATCCGCGCGCGCTCGGCCGCGGGCGATATCGAGCGTGGGGAGCGGTTCCTCGCCACGATCCGCCCCTTCGTGTGGCGGCGCAGCGTCGATTTCGGCACGATCGACGATATTGCGCAGCTGCGCCTGCGAATCCGCGAGGCCTATAGCGGCGAGCCGGAGCTGGGTCCGGGCTTCGATCTCAAGCGCGGGCGTGGCGGGATCCGCGAGATCGAGTTCTTCGCGCAGACCCACCAGTTGATCCACGGCGGACGCGATCCGCGCCTGAGGAGCAGCGATACACGCGCGGCGCTGTTCGCGCTGGCCCGGGCGGACATCATTGCGGAGGAGACGGCAGGCAAGCTCGCCGCCGCCTATGCACGCCTGCGCGTGGCCGAGCACCGCATCCAGATGCTGGAGGACCGGCAGACCCACACGATCCCTTCGGGCGATGCGCTGGAGCGGCTCGCGCATCTGGACGGCTTTGTCGACGGGGCAAGCCTTCTTGCGGACCTCGAACCCCACATGGCGGCCACGGCCAAGGCTTTCGATGGGCTGCTGACGACGAGCGAGAACCAGCCGCCCAGCGAACGCCCGGTGCGCGAAATGGTGGGGAACAGCCCGCTTGCCACCCAGGATAACCTGGCAGACCGGGTCGCTGGCTGGCTCGACGGACGCTACCGGTCCCTGCGCAGCACCGACGCGCAGACCGCCTTTCGCCGGCTTCTGCCGAGGCTGCTCGAAGGTCTTGCCCAGTCGCCCGAGCCGGACCGTGCGCTGGTGCGCCTCGAACGGCTGCTGGACGCCATGCCGAGCGGGATCAACCTGTTCCGCCTGCTGGAGGCGCGGCCCGCGCTGCTCGACCAGTTCCTCGCGATCATCACGCTGGCGCCACCGCTGGCCAACGATCTTGCGCTGCGCCCGGCGCTGATCGACGCGCTGATCGACCGGTCGGCTCTGGACCTGCCGGAAGACGTGCCGAACCTGCGGCGCAGGATGATGCGCGCCGAACCGCACGGCAATTACGAGGCCCTGCTCGATCGTATCCGCGTCGTGACGGGGGAACAGCGTTTTGCGCTCGGCGTGCAGCTGATCGGAGGCGTGCACGATCCGCTGGATATCGCACGCGGTTTTGCGACCGTGGCCGAGGCCGCGATGCAGGCGGCACTGGCGGGCACCGTCGCCGAGTTCGAGCGCGCGCACGGGCAGGTGGAAGGCAGCGAGCTGGTGATCCTCGGGCTCGGCAGGCTTGGCGGCGAAGCGCTGACCCACGCATCCGATCTCGACATCATCTACCTGTTTACCGGCGATCACACCGCCGAAAGCGATGGCGAACGCCCGATGGGCGCCACCCGCTATTTCAACCGGCTGGCCCAGCGGGTCAGCGCGGCGCTCAGCGTGCCTACTGCCGAGGGGCCGCTCTACGATGTCGATACGCGTCTGAGGCCGCAGGGCGCCCAGGGGCCGCTGGCGGTCAGCGTGGAAAGCTTCGCCCGCTACCAGCGCGAATCGGCCTGGACGTGGGAGCATATGGCGCTTGCGCGCGCGCGCGTGGTCGCGGGCTCGTACGCGGCGCGGGCCGATGTGGACGACATTATCCGCGAGGTGCTGTGCGCCCCGCGCGATGCGGCCACCTTGCGCGACGATGTCCTGCGGATGCGCGGCGAGATGGCGACGCACAAGCCTGCCAAAGGCCCGCTCGATGTGAAGCTGCTGCGTGGCGGGCTGGTCGATATCGAGTTCATCCTTCACTTCCTGCAACTGCGCGATCACGTCGCGCTCGATCCGCGCCTGTCGAGTGCATGCGATACGCTGGTGCGCGCGGGCCACCTGCCCCGCGCCTTCGCCAACGCGCACGATTTCCTCACCCGCCTGATCGTGGCGGCCCGCCTGCTTGCGCCAGATCTGGAAGTCCCGCCCGGTGCTGCGGGAGCGGCGCTGGCCAGCGCCTGCGGTTGCGAGGATACCCGCGCGCTCTTGCACAAGGTGGAACAGGCACGTCAGGAAGTGGCGCGCACCTGGTGCGACGTATTCGACGAGAAACTGGAGACTGACCAATGAGCATTGGCGAGGGCGACACGATGCCCGACATCGCGATGGTGCGGCACGATGGCAAAGAGGTGAAACCGTCCGACTATCGCGGCCGCAAGCTGGTGCTGTTCTTCTACCCGAAGGACAACACGCCCGGCTGCACGACCGAGGCCAAGGATTTCTCCGCGCTGAAACCCGAGTTCGAGAAAGCCGGCGTCGCCCTGCTCGGCATCAGCAAGGATTCGAGCAGGAAGCACCAGAACTTCATCGCCAAGCACGATCTGACGGTCGATCTGGCGACCGATGCGGAAGAAGACGGCCTGTCGGATAAGCTTGGCGTATGGGCCGAGAAGAAGATGTACGGGAAGACCTTCATGGGCATGGTCCGCAGCACCTACCTGCTGAATGCCGACGGCACGATCGCGCGCATCTGGCCCAAGGTGAAGGTGAACGGCCACGCGCAGGAAGTGCTGGAGGCCGCAAGGGAGACATGACGGATACGGGCGCTCTTTGCCGCGCGGCGCTTCACCGCACGGCTAAGCGATGGGATTCGTCGCTGGAACCGGGCGTGAAAACACGCGCAGCCCCTTGTTAACCATCGTTTTCCAGAGATGCTTAAGCCGCCATTCAACGACTCGACCCGTTCCGCAGGCGGTTTGTCGCGGTAGCGCCAGGAAGCGCTTGTGGTCTTAAGCTAGGCCCGCCTAATCCACTAACAGACGAAGGCGGGGAAGGTTCCCGCCGCAAATGAGGGGTCTCGGCGCGCGATGGGATCGCAAACGCGCTCGGGATCGGAACCAGCGGAGCAACCTGCTCCGCCGCCGACAGAGGGACGGACATCTTGCTGACCACTGATCGACTTTTTAGCCGCGCCACCATTCTTTGCACCGCGGCAATTGCCACTTTCGCCATGCCCGCACACGCCAACACCAGCGCCGCCGCCGCGGTCGACGTCTCCGACGCGGCCAAGGAAGCGCAGAGCCCGCTCGGCAATGGCGACACCCAGTTTCGTCAGCTCTTCGCCAGCTGGCAGGATCTCGACATAGAACGCAGCCCGCAGCCGGCCGTTGCCCTGCCGACGGTTTCCGTGCCTTCGCGCATGCCGGTCGATAATGCCCGGATGAGCAGTGGCTACGGCATGCGCAACCACCCGGTGCTGCGCAAGCGGAAGAACCACAACGGCGTCGATCTGGCCGCGCCCTCGGGCACGCCGATCTACGCGACCGCCGACGGCACCGTCGAGCGTGCGAACTATTTCGGCAGCTACGGCAATTACATCCAGATCGGCCACGGCAACGCGATCGAAACCCGCTACGCCCACCTGTCGCGCATCATCGTCGCCGACGGGCAGGAAGTGCGCAAGGGCGACCTGATCGGTTATGTCGGCTCGACCGGCCGCTCGACCGGCCCGCACCTCCACTACGAAGTGCGCATCGACGGCAAAGCGGTCGATCCGCGTCCCTTCATGGTTGAAACCGAAGCGCAGGAAGCCTTCCGGCTGGCCATGGGGCCCGGCGGCATGGGCGGCGGCGACGACGAATGAGTCCTCCGCAATCCGTTTGAAATTCATGTGAAAGGCGGTGCTTCGGCGCCGCCTTTTTTCTTGCGTGATGCACGCACTTTCCCGAAACTGGCGGACGGGAGAGAGACATGCATCCGATTACACACGCGGCCACGCGGCCCGACCACGCGGCCATCATAGACGCGGCCAGCGGCACTACCGTCACCTATGGCGAACTGGAGGCCCGGGCCAATCGCCTCGCGCGTTGGTTGCGCGCGCAGGGAGTAACACGCGGGACCAGCGTGGGCCTGCTGCTCGAGAACCGGCCGCTCTATCTCGAGATATTATGGGCCACCCAGCGTATCGGCGCGATGCTGGTGCCGGTTTCCACCCGCCTGACCGCGCCCGAGATTGCCTACATACTCGGCGATGCCGAATGTTCGCTGGTGCTGACCTCCAGCGCTTTTGCCGATGTAACGGCGCAGCTTGCGGCAATCGCACCCGGCCTCGAAACCGTCGATGTCGACAGCGCAGCCTTTCGCGATGGCGTGAATAAACACTCGCCCGAGATGGTCGAGGACCCAGCGCCGGGCCAGTACATGCTCTATTCCTCCGGCACGACGGGGCGACCCAAGGGGATCAAGCCGGCGCCTCCACCGAGCGAGGATATCACCGCGCCCAACCCGCTGGTGGGGCTCGCCACGATGGGTGTGGGCATGCCCGCCGATGGCAGCATGGTCTATCTCTCGCCCGCGCCGCTCTACCACGCCGCACCGCTCGGCTGGTGTAGCACGGCGCACCGGCTGGGCGGGACCGTGGTCATCATGGACAAGTTCACGCCCGAGGGCGCTCTGGCCGCGATCGAGCGGTATGGCGTGACCGATAGCCAGTGGGTGCCCACCCATTTCGTGCGCATGTTGCGGCTGCCCGAGGAGGAACGGGCGCGCTACGATCTTTCCACCCACCAGCGTGCGATCCATGCCGCCGCGCCGTGTCCGGTGCCGATCAAGGAGGCGATGATCGAATGGTGGGGGCCGATCATCCAGGAATATTACGCCGGGTCCGAAGGGATCGGCATGTCGCTGGTCAAGAGCGAGGAATGGCTGGCCAAGCCCGGCACGGTGGGCCGCATGATCTACGGCAAGGCGCATGTCTGCGGGCCGGATGGCACCGAGTTGCCGCCCGGGGAGACGGGTCTGCTGTTCTTCGAGAACGAAGTCCTGCCCAGCTATCACAAGGATCCGGACAAGACGGCCGATGCCATGAACCGTCAGGGCTGGATGACGCTGGGCGATATCGGCCATATCGACGAGGATGGCTTTATCTTCCTGACCGACCGCAAGAGCCACATGATCATTTCCGGCGGGGTGAACATCTATCCGCAGGAGATCGAGGACCTGCTGGTTTCGCACCCCGACGTGCTCGATGCGGCAGTGATCGGCGTGCCCGACGACGATCTGGGCGAGCGGGTGGTCGCGGTGGTTCAGCCGGCGGATATGGACCAGGCGGGCGATGCGATGGAGCAGGCCCTGCGCGACTACCTGGAGCCGCAGCTCAGCCGGATAAAAATGCCGCGCCAGTTTGACTTCCGGCCCGATCTGCCGCGCGAGGCCAACGGCAAGCTCTACAAGCGCGAACTGCGCGACGAATATGCCCGGCTCGCCGAGACGCAGTCTGGCTGAGCGCGCCTAATCGGCCAGCAGCCGCCTCGCCATCGCGCGCACTTCGTCGCCCATATCCT
>DFQH01000002.1 GCA_002377695.1 Citromicrobium sp. UBA3494
TTCTTGATCGGTTTGTGCGCCATGACCTACGGGTATAACGGGCGCAAGCGGGTTTACGTCAACTCGCATCCATAAATAAGCCAGAATTCAATCTCCGTGCAATAATCCACTTATTTGCGAAGATGGCCAAATTGAGAAATAAAGTCGATCATGAGCGGCAAAATTCCTCTTGCTCTATTCACTATAAAAACGCCCAATAACGTCACCTTCTAATGCGAGGTACTTATTTTTCTCAGTACTAAACGGAGTTTTTGGGTCCCACCCCTTCGTACATACCCATTTGATTTTTTGCCCGACCTGATTTGAAAATGGGTGACATAAAGGGTTCGACCTCTTATCCCATGGCCCTCAAACAAATTTTTTTATTATTGGGGTTTCAGTGAAAGGCATCATCCTTGCTGGGGGTAGCGGCACGCGCCTCTTTCCGGCCACCATGGCACTATCGAAGCAATTGCTGCCGGTATTCGACAAGCCGATGATCTACTATCCATTGTCGGTCCTGATGCTGGCGGGCATCCGCGAAATCCTGATCATCTCGACTCCGCGCGACCTCCCGATGTTCCGCGAAATGCTAGGCGACGGATCCGCGTTCGGCGTGGAGTTCAGCTATGGCGAACAACCGCAACCTAATGGTCTCGCCGAAGCCTTCATCATCGGGGCCGATTTCGTGAAC
Organism: Citromicrobium sp. UBA3494; assembly: GCA_002377695.1. Taxonomy (GTDB): domain Bacteria; phylum Pseudomonadota; class Alphaproteobacteria; order Sphingomonadales; family Sphingomonadaceae; genus Alteriqipengyuania. The sequence continues at coordinate 674 of DFQH01000002.1, forward strand.
GGGCAGCCTAGCGCATTGATCTTGGGCGACAACATCTACCACGGTGAGAAAATGGGTGAGAAATGCCGAGCCGCTGCCGCAGAAGCGGCTGCGGGCGGGGCCAACGTGTTTGCCTATCATGTCGACGATCCGGAACGTTACGGCGTTGCGGCCATCGATCCTGAGACCGGCCGGGCAACCAGCATCGAGGAAAAGCCCGCCCAGCCCAAATCCAACTGGGCGGTGACGGGCCTGTATTTCTACGACAGCGACGTCGTCGACATCGCCAGGAACGTACGGCCCAGCGCGCGCGGCGAGCTGGAGATCACCGACGTCAACCGCGCCTATATGGATCGCGGAGACCTGCATATTACACGGCTGGGGCGCGGCTATGCCTGGCTCGACACGGGCACGCACGAAAGCCTGCACGAAGCCTCCAGCTTCGTACGCACGATCGAGCATCGCACCGGCATCAAGATCGGCTGCCCCGAGGAAGTCGCGTTCCGCCAGGGCTGGCTCTCTGCCGACGCCCTGCTCGAACGCGCGGCGATGATGGGCAAGACCGGCTACGGCGCATACCTCAAGAAGCTGGTGGACCTGCCCGCATGACCCAGTTCGTCCGCCACGCCATTTCCGATGTGATCGAGGTGACGCCGCCCAAATACGGCGACAATCGCGGCTTCTTCTCCGAAGTCTTCAAGCAGTCCGCGTTCGAGGCGGAAGGTATCCGGATCGACTGGATCCAGGACAACCAGTCGCTGTCCGCCCCGGTCGCCACGGTGCGCGGTCTGCACTTTCAGGCCCCGCCGGTCGCGCAGGACAAGCTGGTGCGCGTGTTGCGCGGCGCGGTCTACGATGTCGCGCTGGATATCCGCAAAGGCTCGCCGACCTACGGCCAGCATGTCGGCGTCACGCTATCGGCGGAAAAGTGGAACCAGCTGCTGGTGCCCGTCGGCTTCGCGCATTGCTTCATGACCCTGGTGCCCGATACCGAGGTGCTCTACAAGGTCAGCGGCCCCTATTCCAAAGAGCATGAAGGCGCGATCCGCTGGAACGACCCGGCGCTTGGGATCGACTGGCCGGAGATCGAGGGCGAACCGACCCTGTCGGAGAAAGACCTCGAAGCCCCGCTCCTGGCCGATTTCGACACCCCGTTTACCTACAAGGGCTGACCTGGACAGTCACCTTTGAAACGACGCGTCGTGGCCGAGAATTCTCTTACGCAGCCATAGCAGGTCGCGCAGGGCTTAATCCTCGATAGCGCGGGTTGGGTCGATCACGGCGTGGGCGAAGTCTGGTTACGAAACAGACTAAGCACTTGGTCGAGTTCAATAAGAATTATAGCGGAGTTTCATGCGGCCGAGCTGAGCACGCAGTGTTGGCTCGTCGCTAAATGAGCGGGCGAATACTTCGAGATTCAGCGTCGGACAAGCATCGGCGATTTCTGGCACCACGACGCGGTTTGATCCGTTTGTGAGAGATGCTTCATGAAAAGGTTCTCGCGTCCCCTCACACCGGAGCTGAAGCCTAAGATTGTGAACCTTAAGCTGCCGCTCGCCGCTGACTTCGATGCTGAGATTCGAAAGATCGGATCCGTTGTCGATGACGCGGCGGGCAATTACGCCTCCTTGCCCGGGACGTGCAAATATTTCTAAATATTTATTATTACGGCTTGGTTGCGCACGAAAATCGTCTCGGTTCGTTAACTTCCAATCAAAGGGAGGAAATTGGAAATCCCACGAGAGATTCGCGGGCGGTTCCGTGGACCGCCTATCGCTTTGGGTCGCTATACTGTAAACACTCTTGGCTTCAGTCAGAGCACCTTGATTGACCAAGCCGCTGATAAGGCGGCTGTCGAATTCAGTGTTCTCAATCGTCAGGTCGCTTCGGATCCTTGCTAACGCAAGGTTAGCTTCGGGCGTAGCGCTGACAGCTGAGAGTAAAAATGGTTCGTGCCAAGGAGACGACCCGTCTAAAAGCTTCGCAAAAGCCGGAGCCGCGCCCGGCGTAGCGAGCGCATCAAGCAATACAGAGTCAAATCTCTCACGAACATGGGGGCGAACGCGAAGCATCTGATCGAGGGTCTCGACCACCTTCTCATAATCTTCATTTGCAGCGGCCTGATCCATTACTAAAGCTTGGAGGGCATAGTGATGCCTATTGAGCTGCGAAGCCAAGGCAAGCAGCTCTTCTCTCTCTTGAGGAAGGCGCGATGACAAGACGACAACAGCATATGCCCGTGGTGCGAGAGGGTCTCTCCTAATCGCCTCCAACGCAAAAGCGCGAGCCGAGAATGCGGCCGCTTGCGCGCTTTCACGCGGATCTTCGCCAGTGCGGGTAACTAGATTCTCCTTAAATTGCCTGAACGCAATACGCTCCCAAGCAAGTCCATTATAGGGCAAAAGCGCAACCGCATGACTTGGAGCTCTTTCTGTAAGATAGATGCTTATGGCCTGGACTGCCAGCAGACTAGAAAGAGCGACAGAAGTAAGCAGTATTGCCCCGCGACGGATCGGATCGGTCATTGTCCTCCCATCCTATTGAACTGGCTGAGATTCTGCTGCAGCAGATCTCTCCCCGATTTCTCGCCCGTAACCATAACCGTGACCATAACCATAACCATAACCATATTCATAGCTAGCAGCCCGCTGGCTCAGTTTTGTCAAGACAGCACCAAAGACTCGCGCGCCAGATCTGTGAAGGCGGTTGAGAGTGGCTTCGATCGACTTGGCCTTCACCTTGTCATATTCGATCACATAGAGAATTCCATCCGCAGCACGGGCGGTTTCGATAGCGTCCGCCAGCGATAGCATCGGCGCCGCATCGATAATAACTTGATCATAAGCTTGATGGGCTTCGGCAATGATCTCTGATAGTCGTTGGGTAGCGAGAAGATCGACCGGGTTGGGAGGCGGTGGCCCGCTTATGACATAATCGAACCCAAGCCGTTTGGATGAGCGCACTTCAGTGGTGAGCGATGCGTTGGGCCTCGTCAGGAGAGCGGACAGGCCTCCGGTCACAGGGCCTTCGTCTTCGAGGGTTTCCATTATGCGAGAATTGCGCAAGTCCGCATCGATCAAAAGTGTGCGCCGACCGAACTGCGCAAAGCTCGTGGCTAGCGCCACACTCGATGTGCTCTTACCTTCGGCTGGCACTGTTGAAGTGACCATGAGCGTCTTGGGCTCACCTTCTGGCGTCAGGAATGCCAAGCTTGACCTTAAAGAGATATACGCTTCACTCAGTTCAGAGCTTCGAATAGCAAGATTTTCACGAATCTCCTCTTCAGAGGACTTAGGAATTGTCGCCAAAACCGGCAGGTTAAGTCGCGCTGTAATGTCATCTGAGCTCCGCAAGGTCTGGCTCAACACAACCCTGAGATAGACGAGGCAAAAGGCAAGCCCGAGGCCCGCAATAAGGCTAATCAAAAGATTGTTCAGTAATGAGGGCGAAGCAGGACGCTCAGGCACCGCGGCCTCATCGATTAGCTTTATGTTATTTTGACCGGCACCAGAGGCTTCGAGCTCTTTGAAGCGCTGCAGAAGCGCGTCATAGAGTGAGCGGTTGGTCTCGACCTCTCGCTTTAAAATACCATATTGGATGCCCTGATTCTGCTGTCCAAGGAAACGGGACTTCGCCTCTTCGAGTTGCGCGCGAAGTTCCTGCTCGCGGAGCCTCGCCGACTGGAGCGCCTCGGTTGCTTTCGACCGCAGTGCGTTGCGCAGCGATTGAACTTCAGCTTCCTTTTCTCTTAGGGGAGCGTAGCCCTCGCCAAATCTCTCGCGAAGAGTCGACAACTCAGCTTCTGCAACGGCCAGCGCCGAGTTCACCTGTGCATTCTGTCCGTCGCCAACCAGATCGTTTGAAGCGACCGCCGCTTCTGCAGAGATGCGCTCGGTTACGGCGTCAGCCAGTGCTGCGTTGAGCGCTGCAAGATCGGTTGCGATAAGTGTCTGGGACGCGGTGCCAGAGTCCCCGCCGGTGCCATTGTTTTCCAAAATGAGAATTTCATTTTCGTTTGCGTAATCAACGAGCTCCTTCTCGGAGCGTGACAAAACTTCGCGCAACTCCCCAATTTGAGACTGCAGATATTCTCGAGCTTCGACATTGGCGCCAAAGCGCTTATCGTAATTGGCTGAGATAAATTCCGCAGCCCAAAGATTAGCGATCGAAGCCGATACACGGGCAGAAGGACTCGAAAATACAATATCGACCAAGCTTGACTGGGTAATATCTTGAACGCTTATCTGATTAAGCAAGAGCTCCTCAATTTCGCGCTGCGCGATATCCTCGCCATCCGCCAACTCGAACGCTTCCAAAAACTCTTGGTTACGAGTGAGATTGCCCGCTTCGACAACGCGCGACGCCATGAAGCGCGATTCGAGCAACTCATACTGCGTGTTCAGATACTGCAATTCAGAGATAGTACTCGTCGCCTCGAGTGGGTCTACATCGGTAACGTTCGCGGTTATCTGGGAAATTTCGAGCCTTGCGCTCGCCTTGAATATCGGCGTCTGCAGTAGGGTAATTACGAGACCCGCAAGCAAACATGCGACGATTACCGCGCCGATCCAGTAGCGCAAAGCCCTAGCCTCAAGCCAGTAACGCTCAAGATCAAGGAAAAAACCCTCGCCTGATGCATCATCGCGTCGGTCGGCCATGGGATATGCACCGACTCCATCTTGGACCACATATTGGGGGCCCAGACGGTTGGAACCTGCATCGGTCATAAGAATATCTCTAACGGGACAATAGGAGGATAAGAGGAGCAAAGAGAGGCGAGAACTGGAGGATGTTGGCGACCCTCCGCCGAGAAGGCGAATCCCCGACCATCACGATATCGTTTGGATAAAGCTCCGGATCCGGGTAATTGCCGCGCTGAATTGCTTCAATATTATACAGGCCAATATAGCGCTGCCCGGCAACGGTGCGGAGAACCAAAACATCATCGACCTGAGCAAACTCGGTAAGTCCGCCGGCACGATTAACCGCCGTAAGCAGCGTTGGTTGGCCGACGGCCGGATAAGCTCCCGGTTTTTCAACTTGGCCACCGATTGAAACAGATGGTGGTGGAAACTCTTGGGGTATGACCCTTACCTGCGGATCGAGCACAATGCGTCCTCTAAGCCCATCCTCGATCATTTTCGCCGCATCGCGAGGAGATAGCCCACCGACCTCAACCTCGCCGATATACGGGAATACAATATGCCCCTGCCCATCGGTAAGAAAGGTGCCGGTAAGCTCCTCCGCCCCAACCACTGAGATTTCAAGAATTTCCTGCGGGCCAATTCGGTATGAGATTTCGCCACGCGGCGCAGGGAGTGTATCCAGCTGCGTGACCGCGACCTCTGGTGCAAGTCCGATCGCCCGGTCCGTCGTAGCACAGCCCGCCACGCTCAGCGCAGCAACCAAAAGCAAAAAGTATCGCAACACAGCGTAGGAATCTCCAGACAGGCTCGTAACCCCATAACGGAACAGCCCAAGCTGCCAACCCCCCTGGCCGACCATCAACCAAAAACTTGGGCAACTGTCACTCAAGCACCCGCCTGTCCTCCGCCAAAAGCACAACCAGCCACACCCCCAGCACTTGAAAAATCGGTGTGCGGAGCGGATAATCGACAAGCGATGCCGCAGCAAGGACGATCACGACGGTCATCCAAAAAATCCCCAAGATTAAGGTGCCCCGCCTGATTATCAGCGCTCTGACTGCCGACAGGATCCAGGCCATTAACAGTAATAGCAAGATCGTGGCAGGCAGCCCGCCTTCGATAACCAATTGCGCCAAGTCATTATGGGCTTGATTGACATAATGGGGAATGAGCAACGCAGTTGGCTCGTAGATGTGATACACATCCTCGAACGTACCGAACCCGGCGCCCAGGAGCCAAAAGTTTGACATCATCTCTCCTAGAACAGGCGCAATCTGTAACCGCAGGTCCTCGAAAGCACTTTGCTGTACAAGGTCCTCAAAAGCTGGAGTTCGCTCAAAAAGGAAATAAACCAGCAGGGATGTCGCGACACCCGCCCCAAGGAACGGAAAGATGATTTGGCGGGGTAAGTGAAAGCCCCGAGCCGGCATCGTCGGACGATACCCCTCTTGCGTTACACGCCTTGCGATCCAGAACATCAGCCCCACCGCCATCAATGACAAAGCAGCCAATGCAAGCCCGGCCCGGGAACCACTTACTAGCACACAGAGAAAGACGAGCAAAAATGCGGGACCGGCGGCGAAGCGAATCCATCTCATCATTGCGCCGACGCGCGGAGTCGTTGCCAACCGTGCTATAACGAGCATGGAGATCACCGAGAAAGCTGCGGAGTGGTTCTCATTTGCAAAAATTCCGGCGGGCGCCCCATCGTTGGTCGCGCCATAAAGATAGAGCAGACTGTCCCTACCTGTGAGCACTTGGCCGATACCTAGCACGGCATCAAGCACACCCATGCCTGCGACCAGCAGCAGGATAACAAGCCTCAGCTCACTTCGCTGATGGACGAGCACCAGCAAGAGAGCACATCCAGGCACGATGAGGCTCGCTAGTGCGTTGAGAGTTCTGCTAGGTACAAATGAGATTGGACGCCAATGCCCTTCCAACCCTAGCAGCACATCAATCTTAGCCAACACCTCCCGATCTGGCAGCGCCTGCCAGATCACTGGCGGGAGCGGCACGAGCTGCAACGCCGTCCATAACGCCAAGGCAAAAAGCAGGATGAAATGAAACCGATAGCCCCGGATGGATTCCGCGCTCGAGTGCCAAAGTGCCGCACCCAAGAACAAGGCAGCAAGTGGCCGGAGAAGCGCAAAGTGCGCCTCTTCGTACTTAGAGCTCCCCCCTAACAGCAACACAACCAAAGCAAAAGAAACAATTAATAGTAGGGCATTCTTGGGGCACACCCCTTCCGCGCTATTCGCTCGGGCCGCAGGATCTCTCTTTTTCCGCAAATTAATTCGCCTCGCATTATGCCGATGAAATATTTCATTCATTTAGGTCACCATCAGGCCGAAAGAGGGCTTTGACAAAATATTAGTTTTCCACTTATTCTTAACTACCTTGCGCAAACTCCGTAGCTAAACCAATAGGCTTGGCAGGCACGCGTTTTGAGCGTTGTAGGGCAATGGCGAACCGTCGATACGTGGGCGGTGCAATCCCTGCGCTTTCGCCACCGCAACCCCAGCGCAACTAACCCATTCATACTGTCCGTCCCAATGCAGGCAAGTCTCCACCCCTTCGCGCAGCACTGCCATTGCCTTGGCGCGTGCGCTGTCCATGGGCACCAGTTCGCCTTCCATCTTCTCGCAGACGCACCGAGCTTCGCGCGCGAGCCGCGTACGGCTGACGACGAAGGGCGCTGTGTCATTTCAAGGTTCCTAAATCCGCCAAGCAATCTCTCAGGCCCGCCTGCCAATTAGGGCGGGGCAGGCCAAATACGGCGGTGGTTGCGCCGCAATCGAGGCGGCTGTTCAGTGGGCGCACCGCCGGTGTGGGATAGGCGTTGGTTGGGATGCCCTGCACGCGGGTAGGTCGGCCTGCCGCGGCAAATATCGCGCGGGCAAAAGTGCACCAGCTGGCATCGGGCGCGCCACTGAAATGGTAGGTGCCGGTCTTTTGCTCGTCGTCTTGCAGCTGCTGCGCGATGGACAGGCACGCGGCCGCAATGGCACGTGCGGGCGTGGGGCCGCCGATCTGGTCATCCACCACGCTGATTTGATCGCGAGTTTCTGACAGGCGCAGCATGGCTTTGACAAAATTCGCACCATGGGCGGAAAACACCCAAGCGGTGCGCAAAATAGCATGGGTAGCTCGGCTGGCACGAATGCCCTCTTCGCCCGTCGATTTGCTGCGGCCATAGGCATTGGCGGGCGCTGTCATATCACCAGGCGCCCAAGGGCTGTGGCCGGTGCCGGGAAACACATAATCGGTGGAGATATGCACCAAGGGAATATTCAGCGCCGCACAGGCCACAGCCATTTCCGCAGGCGCCGCGCCATTGATGGCGGTGGCCAGTGCCTCATCATCCTCGGCCCGGTCAACGGCCGTGTAGGCGGCGGCATTGATCACCGCGCGGGGGCGGTGGGCCTGGATGGCCGCAGCGCAGGCGCCGGGCCGCGCCAGATCGGCCGAATCGCGCCCGAGGCCCCGCAGATCCAGCGCCTGCGCCGACGCCAAATGCTGCAGCTCGCGCGCTACTTGGCCCGTGCGGCCAAATACCAACAAATCGCTCATGGCGCGCCGGTGCCCAGTCGATGGCCCACGCCGTTGAGCTCCAGCAGCGGGCGCCACCATGATTCGTTCTCCAGATACCAGCGTACGGTGCGTTCCATCCCCTCTTCCACTGTCACGCTGGGTCGCCAGCGCAGCTCGCGGCGTATGCGTGTGGGGTCGATGGCATAGCGCGCGTCATGGCCTGGGCGATCGGTGACAAAAGTGATCAGATCGGCATATGTGCCAGTCTCGCGCGGGCGCAAACGGTCAAGAATGCCGCAAATGGTTTGCACCAGCTGCAGGTTTGTGCGCTCGTTTTCGCCGCCGATGTTGTAGCTGCGCCCTAACGCGCCCTTGGTGGCCACCAACAGCAGTGCATCGGCGTGATCTTCAACGTAAAGCCAATCGCGGATGTTGCTGCCATCGCCGTAGATTGGCAGCGCCCGCCCCGCCAAGGCATTCAGAATAACCAGCGGTATCAGCTTTTCCGGGAAGTGGTGAGGCCCGTAATTGTTGGAGCAATTGCTGAGCACAGCGGGTAGGCCATAGGTCGCGAACCAAGCACGCACCAGATGATCTGACGCGGCTTTCGAAGCCGAATAGGGGCTTCGCGGGTCATACGCCGTCGTCTCGGTGAACTTCTCGGCCGGATCTACAGGCAACGAACCGAACACCTCGTCCGTTGAAATATGATGAAAGCGAAACCCGTCTGGCCGTCCCGCTGCCTGCCAGTATTTGCGCGCCGCTTCCAGCATGTTGAACGTGCCAGTGATATTGGTGTCGATAAAATCGGCGGGCCCATCGATGGAGCGGTCAACATGGGATTCGGCTGCCAGATGCATTACAATATCAGGCTGGTGCGCGGCGAAGACCACATCCAGCGCTGCGCGGTCGCGGACATCGGCTCGCACAAAGGCGTAAAGCGGGCTGTCTGCCACCGCCGCGACATTGGCAAGATTGGCGGCATAGGTCAGCGCATCTAGGTTCACCACCTGGTGCCCGCGCGCCACCGCCAGCCGCACCACGGCCGAGCCGATAAATCCCGCCCCGCCTGTGACAAGTAGTTTCATCTCTTATCCCTCAAAGGTGAATGGACTGTTTAAGCCTGCCAGCAGCGGGGCGCCGATTACGGGCCAATCGATGCCAATCTCAGGGTCATCTCAACGCAGCGCACCCTCTGTTTCTGGGGCATAATAATAGCTACGGCATAATAATAGCTACATTTGTAAATGATCTCGCTGTCGGGCTCGAGCGTGGCAAAGCCATGGGCAAATCCTGCGGGGATATATAGTTGTGTGCCATTTTCCGCGCTGAGATCATAGCCCACCCACTGGCCATAGGTCGGGCTGCCGCGACGAATAAAGACGGCTACATCAAAAATTGCGCCCCGGCCACAGCGTACTAGCTTAGCCTGAGCGTGCGGAGGTGCCTGAAAATGCAGGCCCCGCACCGTGCCCACCTTGGCCGAGAGCGAATGGTTGTCCTGAACGAATTCAGCATCCAGACCCGCACCGACATAAGCCCGTCGGCTATAGGTTTCCGCAAAGAATCCGCGAGCGTCTCCGAACCGTTTTGGGTGGATGAGCACGACGCCCGAGAGTATAGTGTTTTCGACCCGCAAGTGCCCGTCCCCCTTTAGGGCTTCCATTTTCTTTGCGACATGCTTTTAGGCTCGATGCGAGGCTTGGCCTAGACCACGTCACCGCTGTGCGCGCATCGATTGTTTTCTCTCTTCTTAATCACGAACTGACACCCTTCATCAGCCCACGATTCCGCAATTCGACAAGTGATTGATCGTAATTGTCTCGTGCCGGCCCTTCTTCTGCTACCCAGGCAGCAAAGCGCGTTATCCCCTCGGCAAAGGGAACTTGTGGCTGGTATCCAAGGCGATCGCTGATATGGCTGAGATCTGCGAAGTTATGGCGAATATCTCCGAGGCGAAACTCTCCTGACACCCTGAAGGCTGCCCCTGCGCCGATGTGCCGGCTTAGGTGGTCCACCACCTCTAGGACCGTGGTGGCGCAACCAGAGCCGACATTGAACACATCGCCCGCAGCGTTCTGATGTTCGATAGCCAGAACGGTTGCCGCGACGACATCGTCGATGAACACAAAATCCCGGCTCTCGAGACCGTCCTCAAACACGTTAATCTCCCTACCCTGCATAATAAGGTTGGCAAAGATCGACAGGATCCCGGTGTATGGATTGGACAGGGACTGGCCGGGACCGTAGACATTCTGATACCGCAGTGCCACCGGCTCGATCCCCAGAAGTGGCGCCACGGTCATCACCATCTGCTCCTGAACCTGCTTGGTGATGCCATAGACCGAACTAGGGTGAATCTTCGAGTTTTCGTCTGTCGGGCAAAGCTCGTAATCCTCGCCGGTCCGGGGGTCGATCGGGTTGAAACGACCAGCCTCGCAATCGGCCTCACGCCGCTGAGAGGGATAGACGAAAGCTCCGCTGCTGTCGCGATACCGCCCTTCGCCGTAGATCGAGCGCGAAGAGGCAACAACTATGCGCTTCACCGTATGGGGAACGCTGGCGAGGATATCCAGCAGCAGCGTTGTGCCGCCGATATTGACTTCGGAGTAATGGTGCACGTTGTACATCGATTGCCCGGTGCCCGTTTCCGCCGCGAAATGAACGACAACGTCGGCCGATTTCAGCAGGTCGGTCATGATCGCCTTGTCGGTCACCGAACCCTTGACGAGACGCGCCACACCCTCGAGCGAGTGCACCAGCGACGAGGTCTGTGGATAGGGGCCATGGATCTGCTCCGACAGCGTATCTACCGCTATGACCTCATAGCCTTTCGCGTTTAAGGATCGAGCCAGGTTCGACCCGATGAAACCCGCGCCGCCGGTGATCAGAACTGTTTTCATTGTAATCTCGCTTTCGTTCTTGTCGCCGAGCTGTCATCTAGCAGGTCGGCAATGAATTCATCCATCGTCCGGATTGTCTGGCGGGTGTCGGCCCGGGCAAGTCCGTCGATGAGGTCGGGCAGGCGCTCGGGATCTCCGTCAAGCGGGAAAATCACCACATCGCCATCGCCGAAAATGCCTGCACGGGCCGCATGCGGGTTGTTCGTTATGACCGGCACCCGCATGCTGAGCGCCTCGAAACAGCGCACGGTTATTCCGCTTTGCAGCGGGTGGGCGTAGTCGAGCGTGGTTTTCGAATTCGCGATCGCATCCATCGCCTGTTCATAGCTAAGCGCCTTGTGGGAGATGTGACGCCGAAGCCGCCAGGCCGCAAGCGGCGCGCGCAAGACATGCGGTATATATGTGAAGAGGCTCCCGGCATATAGAAACACGAACACGCGCCGTCCCTTGAGTGATCTCAAGGCCCGATCAACGTAGTGCAGGCGCTGGGAATGAACCCGCATCACGACCGACAGATCATAGGCCGGTTCGTCTGGTTGCATCTTAGTGGTCGTTCCCGTGAACAGATGGACCAGTGGCAGGCCATGGCGTTCCGAGTCTTCGATATCAAAGGTCGCAAAGCGATCAGGCTTGTCTTTCCAGTCGAGCGGTGAGGGGCTGTAGTCGAAACTGTCCCATGTATAAGACACGACCCGGTCCGCATGCTCCTTGAGTATCTTGATCGCCTGCTGGCTCATGCCGCGCCCCTTCACGATCAATACCAGATCGTATCGCGATGCTTTGCGGAGGTGTTGGCGCAGAGCAGCCAGTGTCGTAAATCGTGCAATAGGCAATATCGTCCGAGCAAGGATCTTACCAAAGGGATTGGAAGGATACTCCTCGTTCATCAGTTCTACATCGTAGCCACGGGTTTCGAGGGCCGCACGTAGGCGCTCGTGAAAGGTGTAGAACGTCAATGGCGCAATGAGCAGACAGCGAGGTCGAGGAGGAGTGGTCACTTTGCGCTCGCATGAAAGTAGTCATTGCGCCGCCGGTAGTTTTCCTCCGCCGAAAAACTTGCAGAAAGCTTTGCGCAAACAATGGAGAGAGCGAACAATACATCCACGAGGAAGTAGCGTTCGCCCTGAACCAACATCCCGATAAGATAGGCCGTCAGATGCATGGCGAGTAACGTGAAATAGGGGTTGGATCGGGGAAGCGTCAACAGGATCCTGAAAATCTCGCGCAGCATCATCGCATAAGCGAATAACCCAAAATAGCCATGGAATTGAAGAATATCGATGAACCCGTTATGGGCGTAGATCCTGAGCCCAATCGCCCCGAACATATATTCTTTAGCTAAGGTTGGCCCAAAGCCGAAGATCTGTTGCTGGAACGGAGAGGAGAAGAACTGCCCTAGTGCCGTCGTCCAGTACAAAAACCGGCCAGAGCCCAATTGGTTAAGCGTGACATCTTGCCGAGCCATAAGGACGTTCAATCCAAGCATGCGCAACCGGAAGACTTCAGACGTCTCGAAAAGGTAGACTGCCGACGGGACCGAGGCGATGACTAGAACTAAGGCCAATCGGAAATGGATGCGCTTGCGCGAGGACGCCAGCAGCACGAGAAGCGCGGAGGCAAACATAGCAAGCCCAGTTCGCACCAGGGTAAGAAATGAGGCGACCAGACCGACGGCCATCAACGCCAGATAGAACATTCGCGTGGTTCTCGTTCGGGCATAGGGTAAGGCCCAAAGCAGCGTCGCCGAGGCGACCGTGAGCGTCATGCTCGCCCCGTGCGCGTTCTGGAAAATTCCGACGAAGCCGAACACTGTATCCCCCCCGCCGAACAATGACAAGTCGTAGCCTGACTCTAGTGGAGACAGGAGGTTGAGAAGAAATGGGGTCGTGGACAACAAGATAAAAGCAGAGAGAACAATAATAAATCTACGGGCGTAGTATTCGCCCTTTTCCGTATCTCTAAATGAGTACAGCCAGAACCCGAAAAGAATCGGTATATAGGCGTTCTTCAACGCAGTTGAGGCAGTTTCGAATGGGTCGATGGCTAGAGACTCATTGAAGAACCCCGCAACAAAAAGTAGTAAACCCCAAACAGTCAGCCTTGGTAGAGCTCTACCGCGCGGACTTATATATAGACCAATTAATAGAACGGCGAACAGAAGAGCCTTCCACAAGACAGCGAAGGGAACGGAGCCGATAGGCAGCGGCTCGACATAGAATAGGACGAAGAAAAAAACAAACCCAAGGCCTATTTTCACTTGGCAGTGGCTCCTTTAATAATCTCGGTGTAGATCTGACCCAATAGCTGCACCTGTTTGGGCAGCGAGTAGGTTTCTTGCACGGTCCTGTGCGCATTCATAGCTAGGTCGTGCAACACGCCTGTCTTTTTCATTTCCACGGCCTGATGCAGACCTAGTGTAAGGCTTTGCGGTGAGCCCTTTTCAATCATGACGCCGTTGCTTCGGTCTCTGATCACCTCGGAGATGGAGCCAACAGAGGTAGTAATCGGGACTACCCCCGACGCCATCGACTCTAGCAACACCATGGGTAGTCCTTCACGCAATGATGGCATTATCACCACGTCGGCCCATGCATAAGCCTCAGATTTTTTCTTGCCCCCAGCGACCCCCTCGAAGCTGAACGCATCGCCCAATGAGGCCGCTAGACGCGAGGTAATTTCGGCCTCCAGGTCGCCTGCCCCATGCATTCTGATCTGTAGTTGATCGCGCAGGTCAGGGTCTGCCTCAATAGCGTCGCACAGCACAGAAAGCCCTTTTTCCGGGCTCAATCGGCCGATGGATAGGACACGCAGACGCCCACCTGTCGGCTTGACCGGACATTCGTTCGCGGTTCTAACCGCATTGCGGAGCACACGAATTTTGTCCGGGTTGGTATTATATATTCGGGCAATGCTGGAAGCCTCTAGATCGCTCAACACAATGATGACAGACGCCTCATCGAGGGATGCAAGAGCGATCCGCCGGATCAGGCCCGACGGCGGTCCGTCGTGAACAAACGTTCCGCCATGCAGGTGATAGATGACCGCCAGTTCGAAAAACTTCGCCATCCGGATCAACGCCCAGTCGCGAAGGATAGCCAGCGCACTTAACGGTCCATTAATGTGTACGATGGTTGGACGAGTTCGCCTGATCAAACTAAAAAAGTTGATCAAAACTGCAATCTGCGACACCAACCACAAGACACCGCGCCCCTGCCGATCGCGCTTTCCCACTATGGCTGGAGAGATCATCCAGTCGAACGCCAGCCCAGGGTGCTGACTGGCGAAAATCAAGCCAGAGACGACCGACGAAATGCCGCTTACATTGGCATTCGGATTCAGAGAAGGCGTAGTCATAACCACCGTTTTCGGAAGAACGTCTTCATTTTGAAATTTAATCTTTTTCACGGCAGGCAACCTTTGCTTTGGGGCCATTAATAATCCTATTTGGCCCACAGCTCTCAACTGCGAGCGCTCCTGGCTCTATAATTGACCCGGGTCCCATCTTGTTATCACCTGTGATGACCGAGTTCGCACCGATCGACACGTCATCCCCATAATAGGCGCTGGGCCACCACCTACCTACGAGCCGATGGTCGTGTTTCGCCGTAACGTCACGTCGCTTCCGATCACAGTTTCCTAGTTCACCGCGGGTCCCACGCCATGGAAAACTGCTTGCCCTGGACCAGCGCGGACCTTGTCTGGCACTCGACGCCAAGGATTAACCTAATTTGAAATTAATATATTAATCTTACAGGCAATCTACCGATGCGGATGACCGGGAGCGGGCGCTGAGAAGACCAACTTGGATACGATAGCTTGCAACGATGACGAGGGATTTAAAGGAAGCGCGATTTCTCCAGCAGTCGTGAGTAAGTTTAGCGTCAACGATCACCATGGTCTTGCCGCCTCGGTAGAGCCGCAATCCGACGGACTGTTACAGTCAAGTACGTCCAGTAGCCATTGCTGAAGCGAAAAACGCTTTACGATCTCAGGATCGTAGACCGCCGGCGTTCGATCCAAGAAACCATCAGGAATCAGAGGCTGTTCTTCGGTCAGGACGCAGATGTTTTCGGATCCATAAAAAGAGTAATTAGCGATTTCTCGGTTAGTGGTTATGATCTTCTTACCGAGGCCGATAGCCTCAAGTGTGCGCATCGTTAAGCCACTTTGCAAAGGATGTGGGAAATCCAGTACGGCTTCAGCTTGCTTCGTCCACGCGACATATGTTTCGTAGGGCAAGGCTCGAAAATGAATGTCCCTGAGATCACCTTTGATGAACTGGCTTACAAAATTGAATAGTCCCATGCGGATATATACCCGTACGGGTATACCCTGCGCCTCAGCGTAGGACTTGACTTGCTTAACTAGCTTTAAGCGATTGGAGTGCATCGATCCCACAAATACCGCCCCATGGGGCGATGCCTCGAGACTTTTGCTCTGCCTGCTGAAAAACAATGGCCGAAAAACAAGCGTCTCATCTGAGGCAGCATCTCTGCGGTCGAATGTGAGACAACGGTCGAACCGCTTTCTTAACTCTGAAAAATTCTTGATAAGGTTGATTGAATCCCACTGGTAGAGGATGAAGGTTGCCTCAGGGTGGGCCCGTCGGAGAAGGTCGAGAAAACCAATGCCGAGGGAATCTCCCTTCAAAACCAGCACGGTGTCAAATTGGTGGTCGTCAAGTTGCGCCTTGAGGCGGTCTTCATGACGCCGTTGGACGCGTTTGCGCAGCAAGGGAAGCTTGTTGATCGGACTGGAAAGGAGGTGAGATTGCAGCAATAGGCCTGGACGCTCGGCAACCGCCTCAACGTCGGCACCCATGGCTCGCAACCCGTCGGCGATGATAGTGTCGTAGCTAAAAAACCCGACTCCGACGAAGAGGATTCGCCGGCCTTCGAGGGGGCGATCCGGGGCCGTGCTTGAATCCATTCTTTTCATCGTGTCCTGCATTACCTCGCCCCGTATCCCTCAAATTTTTTCTAGGTCATGGGGCGATCGGGGTCAGTACCAACCAATGTCGCGCGCAACCGCGAAGCCTCATACGCTGAACCGTCCTTCTGCGTCGGTCTTGCGCCATGTCCCAGTCTCGGGCTCACGCCGTTTAAGAATACGTGCCGGCACGCCGGCGATTACACAATAATCGGGGAAGGTGCCGCGCACCACGGCGTTGGTGCCGACGATGCAATGATTGCCAAGCCTGGTGCCGGCCTGAATCTTTGCGCCGGCACCGATAAAACAATTATCGCCGATGCGCGTGCGTTTGACATCAATCGCTTGTTGAAGAGCCGGAACCCCAATTTCGGTGTATTCGTGGTCAATATCGGTAACGAGTACTCCGTACATGATTGCAGTGCCCTCTCCGATCTCAAGAGTGCTGGCAAATGTAACATGACAATTCTGCTGAAAACTGCATCGATCGCCGATACGGATGCACGGGCCGTACCGCTCGTTTCCATAGATGTCCACCGCTTCGATGCGGACGCCCGGCCAGATGAATACTTTCTGGCCAAGCTCGATGAATTCGGGTGTCCAGAACAGGGGGCGTTGAACGATGCTGCCGCGCCCGCAGGCCTTCAATCGTCGGGCATGGATCAAACGCGTGAACAGCCGCCCCCATAAGTACCCGAGCCATTGCCGCCGTCGGGAGGGCGGTAGGCGGAGCCACGTGCCAAATAGCCTCAAAATCTTCATGGTTTTGATGCTCCCCACCACGGCAAGGGGGAAAGCCGTTGCGTCAAGACAAATACCATGACTGCGACCACCCCCGAAATGATTGCAAAGGCAATCGGCACGCCGACCGCTCCCATTGTTTCGGCCAGAACAAAAGCCAGCGACAAGCTTGCTGTGGCGTTCAGAACAGTGATCGCCGCCAGTAGGTGGGTCTTTTTAAGGTAGAAGATACGATCCACGACGGTCATGTAGAATCCATTGAACAAATAGCCCAGTGAAAGCCAGAAAACTGCGGGCTGCGACCCGTGGTAGCGCACGTCGACCAGCATCTCGTAAACCAGCGGCGTGGCTAGGTTGAACAAGACGAAGAACAAGATTAGGCCAACATGCACAAGATAAGTCCGCCGAACCAACAGTATCCGAGCTTGGTACGTGTTCTCCCGGAGCGATGAAAATACGAACGGAGTCCAAGCGCGGTTCAGGGCAGTGAGCATGACCAGCATTATTGTCGCAATCTGCGCTGCGACGCCATATGCGCCAAGTGACGTTTGGCCAACCACCAAGGCAATGATTAGCCTGTCTGCAAGACGCATCGACTGGTTGGCCAGTTCGTGAGGAACGACCCCAGAACCGTAGCGGAGCGCTCCGGAAAGTAGAGACTTTCTGAAAGGGCCGGTTATTAACCGCCGGCACCATAGCCAAACAATGGCCCCAAGCGATATCGTAAGATTGGCCCCAAAAACTCCTAATAGGCGACCCTCCCAAGCCAATCCTACGGCAAGCACAAGCCACAGTGTAAGCCCGAAATTCAAAGCTGTCGTCGATAGCTCCATCGCTCCATACATGAAAGGTTGGCTACGCATTCGGAGCAGGTTGAGAGTGGCCATCGGAATGTAAAGAGCGGTGGCCATGACCGGCACCAGCGGAACCCAATTTCGTGGAATGTCAAGCAGTCCGGCCAGAGCCCCGGACGTAAGGGTAAAGAGCGCAACCAGCACTAGACAGCTGACAACCGGAACGAGGAGGATTGTGGAAAACAGTTCTACGAACTCAGCGATGTCAGCACGGAAATATTGGACTCCTAGATAGGAAATCGTTCCCCATTGGATCAGTGGCAGCGTAACCGTCACGAGCGTTGTCAGCGTTACCATAATGCCGTACTCCTCGGGAGCGAGGTGTCGGGTCAGAAGTGGCATCAGCATCAGCGGCAGCAGACCGGACAAGAGGCTAGACGAAAGGTAGATCAAGAAGCTGCGACCGACATTCATGATGCCCCTCGCCTCTTTTTGTTGGCGGGTTGCATTGCCGATTCAATCACTGTCCGGGCGCGATCTGCGTCGAACGGATCGAAAAAGCGGGGCGACCCCACGGTGCCGGAATTATCAAGGGCACGGTCGAGGTCCTCTGGAGTTGGCGTCACTAGAACTCCAGGTGTCTGGAGAATATCCGCATGAACGAGATAGTCTTGCTGAGGAATGATGCAGACCGTGCGGCCAGCCTGAAGCGCCTCGTACATGACTGTCGAACATATCCCGATCACATGGGAGACTTGTTTCAGCAGGGTCTGAGGCGAACTATGCCCTGAATAGACCTCGATATTTGGCAGGTCGCCAAACTCTGTTACAATTTGGTGGAAGCGTGGTTGCTGGCCTGGGTGGAGCTTATAAATGATTTGACGATTTGGAGAGAGAACGGCAATCTCGCGGATCCACTTGGCCAGGGTTGAATGATGAACTCCTGTGCTTACGACCATTACCTTGCCATCGGGATTGACTGGCAAGGTTTTAACAAAATAGCTGTCGTTGCCGATTGGGATTCTGTCTCCCGCCGGATAGTGGCACGACCGATCCCAGAATTCCGAAAAGCTGAGAAATAGATCCGGGAAAGTCCCTTGTCCGCTATAGTCTACGTCTTCCGGATAGGAATAGGCGGGATGAGCATATCCCATCAGTCCATGTTGGAGTTCGGCGGTAGGGATTCCGTTTGCGCCTGCCACCTTGAAAAGAGCCTTTTCGATGCCGTTCTGAACAAGAATGATCATTCTTGGGCGTGCCCGCGCAAGAAGTTGACCATACCCGCGCACCTCGGCCTCGAAAGCGAAGCGACGAAACCTTATAATTCTTTCAAGTTCGTCTGCGCAGTCTTGCTTGATCTCGAACGTATCCAGAAGGGCGGCTATCGTATTCCCCATATCACAAGGCACGGAGCCTGAACGTCGGCTCTTCTGGTAGAATGGCACATGGTGCCGACGGGGAAAGGTATCGATGCCGTAGATTTCATGACTGAACAGCGCACCGACTGGGTCAATAATGATGTCGCGATTGACGCCGTTTTCTCGATATCGGGGCGCACGAATTAGAAGCACACGATCCTGTTTCCGACTAAGCCTTTGAAAGAGCTTAGCGCGCATTGCGCCAGCCAATGCTCTCGCCGCGACGCGCCGCAAATGATGCTGTGCTGAAGGGGTTGCGATCCCACGCCCAAGCAGCACACTGCCGAGGAAGGTATGGACGTCATATCGCACGGAGTCCCACCAAGGTTCGCCTTTTACCGTCTGCTGGAAAAGACCCAGGTCACGCTCCAGTTGCTGGAAGCGCGTCATCAGGAGAATTGAGTCCATTGATCAGAACCTCGGCCTGCTGGGTTCACTTATCTGGAACAGACAAGCGGACAGGTGGCATCTTTTCCTACACTTCACAGCCAAATCCTTTGAACAAAAGCGCCCGCTGCCTGGCTCGTCTGGGTCAATTCGCCGCGGGCGGTGTAACGGTAGCGCGACGAATGAACCTTCACCATACGCCCCACCCGCCATCTACCGCCAGGACCTGGCCGGTGACATAGGCTGACAGGTCGGAGGCGAGATAGGCCACCGCACCGCGGAAATCTTCCTCCGTCGCCATGCGCCGGAGCGGTGTTCGCGCGCTGTAGCGTTCGACGAAGCTTTCGGGCTGGCCGCGCGCGACGCCGCCGGGCGATATGACATTGGCTCGCACCTGCGGCGCGAGGGTAGTGGACAGCCAGCGTGTGAACTGAATCAGCCCACCCTTCGACGCGCCATAAGCCGCCGGGTTGGCCATCGCGGTGCCCTCGTAGAGCACGTAATCGGGCCCCAACTGTCCGTAGATAGACGCAATGTTGATAATGCTGCCGCCGGGACCGTCCTTCAGAACGGGCGTAAACAGCTGGCAAAGGTGGAAACCGGCGGTCAAGTTGACCTCCAGCGCGCGCCGCCATGTCTCGACGCTCTGGCCTGCGAAGGGTTCGGCCCAGCCGGTCAGCCCCGAGGTGCCGACAAAGGCCGCGTTGTTCACTAGCACCGACAGCCCGCTGGGAGCAACGCGGCCAGCCAGCGCCGTGCGGGCGTCGGCGTCTTCGAGGTCGCAGTCCAATGCGGTGACGGTGGTGCCGCGCCGTTCGGCGATCTCGTCAGCCACGACCTGCGTCGGCGCGCCCGCCACGTCCACTAGCAGCACCTCAGCCCCTAGTTCCGCGAGGCTGTCGGCCATGGTGCGACCAAGGTGTCCCGCGCCACCGGTGATCAGCACCCGACGGCCGGTCATGTCCATCAAGGAACTAAGGTCTCTCATGCCTCGGCCTCCAGCCGCTTGGTCATCAGGAATTCCGCGACGGCGAAATCATGCGCACTGTCGATGTCGATGGCGCGTTCAACGGGTACCTGCACAGCCTTGACCCGTCCCGAGAACAGCTTGCCCCCGGCGAGTAGGAAGCGCGGATCGGCGACGTAGGCCACGGTGGTCACATCCATCAGCTCGGGTGCGTCCTGACGACGCGTCACCGCGCCATCGGGGTTGTTGACCAGCGCAACCGTGCCGTCGGCAACCGCCGTCACCATGTTGAACCACGGGTTGCGGTGCGCTTGCGTCGCCGTGATTACGATGTCCGCCCCACCTGCCCGGTAGCAATCCAGGCAGGCGGATATGTCCTCTGGCTTGCGCAGCGGTGCGGTGGCGGGCACCGATATGAACGGATCGGGCAGCGCGCCTTCGATGTCGCGCAGGGTTTCAAGCGCGTGCCGCCATGCATCCAGCTCGGAGGCGGTGTCGCTGGCGAGGCTGTCGGGGCGCAGGAAGGGCACCTCGGCACCGCAGGCGCGTCCTACGCGGACAATGTCGACATCGTCGGTCGAGACCACGACGCGCCCGATCTCGGGCACCGCCAGTGCCGCCTCGATGGCCCAGCCGATCAGCGGTTTGCCCGCCAGCGGCTTGATGTTCTTGCCTGGCAGCCCTTTGGACCCGCCACGGGCAAAGATGAACGCGGTCAGCGTGTCACTCATGCCACTCATGCGGCCTCTCCCATCTGAATGCGCAGGCCCCGCTTAGCATCCGAGCGGCGTGCGGCCTCGACCAGCAGCATGACGGCCAGCCCGTCGGCGCCCCTCGCTGCAATTTGATGTTGGGCGGTGGGGTGGGCCGGCTGTCCCGGGCCCTCTGCGATGGCCGCGAGCAAGGCCGCAATCTGGGCGCGGTAGCTTGCGTCGCGTTCGGGGGTGACTTGCGTCACCTCCGTCCAGCGGCCCGCCTCCGGATCGAAATGATCGACCCGCCCTGCCACTGCATCCCAGCGCAAGCTGCCCTCGGCACCTAGGGCGGTGCAGGTCCGCGTTGTGTCGCGGCGCAGGAAATCCATGCCGAGCTGCGCTACCGGCCCGCTGGTAAACCCGAGCTGGAGCATGGCGCTGTCTTCGACGTCGATCTCCAGCGCACTCTGCCGCCCGATCCAGACAGAGAGCCAGTCCACCTCGCCAAAGACCCAGCGCAGCATGTCGAGCTCGTGGCTCAGTTCGAGCAGCACTCCGCCCCCCAGCGCCTTTTGCGCCGAAACGGTTGTGCGATAATCAGCGTCGGGCCGCCAGGCGGGCAAGTACTGCCCAATCTCGCAGCGCACCGCGTGCACCGTGCCGATACGCCCAGCCGCGATTTCGGTGCGGAAGCACTGCAACGTTTCGAGGAAACGCAGGTTGTAACCTACCTGGAACAGCTGCCCGCGCGCGGCGCAAAGCTCGATCAACTCCGACACGCCCGCGCAGCTGTCAGAGACGGGCTTTTCCACAAGAAGATGCGCGCCCGTTTCGGCCAGAGCGGTCGCGGTGGCTATGTGAAAAGGGGCTGGGCTGGCAATCACCGCTAGTTCGGGTGCAAAGGCACAGGCCTCTTCCAGCCGCGAGAAACAGCCGTTGGCATACTCTATCGCCTCGTTACAGCCGGAATGGCGCAGCACACGAATGTCGGCCTCCGGCAGCGCTGCGCGTAGCAGACCCAAGTGCCGCCGCCCGATGCTGCCCAAACCCGCCACGAGGGCGCGGCGGATCATTCCCTGTCCTCCGCGTCATCAGTGCCCGCCCCAAGCGTCGCATTGGCGCGTTCCAGATCGTCTGGGCGGCCCACGTCGAGCCATGGCTCATGCATCGGATAGGCCACGGTGCGGTGTTTCGCCTCGCGAAGCCGGTCAAAGAGCGTGGGCATGTCGCAATGGCGGTTCCGCACGAGATGGTCCAGAACGGCTGGCGAAAAGGCATAGACCCCGGCGTTGATATGGCTGCGCGACACAGGCTTCTCAGCAAAGCCGATGATGTTCACGCCTTCCATCTGCACCACGCCGTAGGGATTGGTCCATTCATATATTCGCACCGCCATAACGCCATGCGCATTGTGCCGCTCGCGGAATTCGATTAGTTCGCGGTAATCGATGTCGGTCAGGACATCGCCATTGGTGACAACAAAGGCGCTTTCGGGGCGCGGCTGGAGAAGCGACAGGGCGCCCGCAGTGCCCAGCGGTTCGTTTTCCTCGACATAGGCGATTGTTGCGCCATAAGCAGACCCGTCGCCGAAATGGTCGCGGATCATCCGGCCTAGATAGTTCAAAGAAAGCACGAAGCGGCCGAACCCCTGCGATTTCGCGCGCTCGATGATGTGTTGGAGCATCGGCTTGCCCGCGACGGGCAGCATCGGCTTCGGACAATTCTCGGTGTGGGGGCGCAGCCGCGTACCCTTGCCGCCCGCCATGATGACCATGGTGTGGTCGTGGCTGGGCACGGCGTCGAATGCGTCCCATAGGTGCAGGCCCACCACGCAACCCGCTGCGTCCACCACTGGCACCTGAAGCACCTTGTTGACCTGCATGATGGCGCGGACCATGTCGCGGTCGGCGCCTTCGGGCACCACCAGCGGATTGGGGTTGGCGATTTCGCGCACAGGGTCCTGCATTGTCACGCCCCGCAGCAGGCCGCGACGCAGATCGCCGTCGGTCACCGACCCGATCAGCCGCCCCTCGGCATCGACGCAGAGCGCCAGCTTGATCGCTACGGTGTTGATGTTCTCGATGGCCTCGGCCAGCGTCGCCTCGGGTGAGATCAGCGCGCGGCGCCAGCGGCTATCCGTACCTGTCATGAGAAGCACTCTGTTGCGGGCAGGTCGTGGAAGTATTTCGGTCCGGGCGCGGCGCCTGCCCCGAGCCAGTCCTCGATGGCCGCGACAGTGCGGGCGCTAGCCCCCCCGTCGCCATAGGGGTTCGCCTGGCCTTTGATGGCCGCGCGAAATTCCGGCGTCAGCACCTCCGAGATGGCCTGCGCGATTGCGCCACGCTCGGCGGCGCAATCCACCACGCTGGCGGCGCGCAGCCGTCCGTCCTGACGCGCCCCGATGTTTACCGTGCCCTTGCCGAAGGCCGGCACCTCCAGCAGCCCGGAGGAGGAATTGCCCACCACCGCGTCGACCTCCGCCAGCGCCGACAGATAGCGCCGCTGGCCAAGCGAGGTATGGACACAGGCCCGCCCCGGATGGCGGGCGACGAAATCCTCGATCATCCCGAATAGCGCGCGGCCCTCGTTGTCCGCATTGGGCATAGTAAATATCAGCTGCGCCAACGACTCCTCGAGCGCGGCCAGCAATTCGGCCATCTGCGTGCGCGGCGCGGCGCCGCTGGCGGTCTCCGGGTGGAAGGTGACCATCAGCGCCTGTTCGCCCAGCGAGAGGCCGAGGCTCTCCTCCAGCTCGGGTCGCGTCATGCGGTCAAGCTTCTGCACTCCGTCGAGGCCGAAGCCCCCCACGCACCAGACCCGCGCCGGGTCTTCGCCCATTTGGATGACCCGGGCTCGATAGGGTTCGGCGGCGGTGAAATGCAGATGCGCCATCTTGGTCAGCGCGTGCCGGATGGCGTCGTCATAGGCACCCTCGGTCACCTCGCCGCCGTGCAGATGCGCCATGGGAATGCCCGCGATGAGCGCCGCGGAGGCCGCCGCCAGGATCTCGAAGCGGTCGCCGAGGATCACCACCAGATCGGGCGCCAGATGAGCAAAGGCATCGGCGAAGCCGATGGTCGCAAGCCCCATGGATTTCGTGACTCCCACGGCGCTGTCCGACCCAAGCAGCATGTCGACCTTCCAGTCGATAGCAAAGCCGTCGTCCACGATCGCCTGCCAAGTCGAGCCGAACTCCGGCGACAGATGCATGCCCGTCACCACGGTCTGCAACCGACAGCGCTTCGAGTCCTGCAACCCCTGCATGACCCAGCGCAGCAGCCCGTATTCGGCGCGCGACCCAGTGACGACGCAGACCCGCCTCACAGGTAAATCTCCTCGTCGGCGGCAAAATCGCGTGGCGCGGCGCGCCCGATGACCTCGTCCCAGCGCATCGGCGACATCCCCGTGCCGGGGCGTTTCGCTGTCAGGTTCGCGTCGGAGAAGAACTCTCCGGCGGCGATGGGGCGGGCGGCGACGATGGATTTGCGCGCCACGGCGATATTGGCCGCCTCGGACGCGGTGCCGCGCTTCACCGGCCGCCCCAGCGCCTGCTCGATGCGGCGGATGCCGCGCACCAGCGCAGCCAGTTCGCCGGGCTCGAGGCTGGCGGCATGGTCCGGCCCCGGCAGGCTGCGGTTGAGGGTGAAATGCTTCTCGATCACCCTAGCCCCCAGCGCGACGGCGGCCAGCGAGACCTCAATGCCCTGCGTGTGGTCGGAATAGCCCACCCGCACCCCGAAGGCCCGCCCAATGGTGTTCATCGCATGCAAGTTCACCTCATCGAAGGGAGCGGGATATTCGGTGGTGCAATGCAACACGGTGACGCGTTTGCGCGGCAGGCCCGCCGCCTCGATCGCATCGATCGCCGCTTCGATGTCGCCCATGGAGGCCATGCCGGTGGACAGGATGATGTCCTTGCCGAACCCCGCGACGCGACGTAGGTACGGCAGGTTGGTGATCTCGCCCGAAGGCACCTTGAACTGCGCAAAGCCCAGCCCGTTCAGGAAATCGAGGCTGTCGAGATCGAAGCCGGTGGAGAAGAAGCCGATGCCCCGCGCCGCGCAATGCTCGATCAGCATGGCATGCTCCTCGCGCGGCAGCTCCAGCCGCTTTAGCATGGCGAACTGGCCATCGTCGGCATCCCCTGAGGTGCCCTCGTTGCGGGTCTGGTAGCTGGCCTTGCGCGCCGAGGCAGAGGCAAGGGTCGCGGCGGTGAAGGTTTGGAACTTCACCAGATCGGCCCCCGCTTCGGCGGCCGCATCGATCAGCCGGCGCGCAACGTCCATGTCACCGTTATGGTTCACACCCGCTTCGGCGATGATTAGGGTCTTTTCGGTGCTGGAAGTAGGCATGGTGTCTCTCGTCTCGACAGGCTGGACCGGGACAGGGCAGAGCGCGGCCACGGCGTCGCGCGGAAAAGTGAAGGTACTGGCAAAGGCGAACACGTCGGAGACGGCGGGGGTCTCACGGGCCCGGGTGTCTTCCCAGAGCAGGCGCCAGACCTGCAGGTGCTGCAACAGGGCGCCCACGTGCGGCCAGTCGGCCTCCGGCCAGACATCGCCTTGCTCCAGCAGCAGCGCCTCGATGCGGGTGTTCACCGCATACAGGCGCTGCGCCTCGCGGAACCGCTGTCCACCCGCGCGGTAATCGGCATGGGCCGCTCCGGCAGCGTCCAGCAGAAAACACAGGCGCCGACGCGGGTCGCTCATGCTCATGGACGTGGCCTCCGGTTCAGGTCGAAGCGCTGCCCGTGCAGCGCGAGCTGCGTGGGAAAAGCGGCGGTATGGGTGGCGCGGATGACGCGGGCCATCTCCTCGGCGCTAGCGCCCGCATCGAGGACCTGCAAGGCGTTGAGCTGCGACAGCTTGTAAAGCGGTCCGGACCAGGTTTCGTCGCAGCCCTGCAACAGAGCGTCGACATGGGCCCGCCCTCTGCGGGCGATCCCGCCGACGATGTCGTAGAAGGCGCTAAGCAGATGATGATGCGTGCGCTGAAGCAGGCTGTCCACCCCGTCGCCGGGCAGGATCGGGAAACGGTCGCAGCGCAGGATCGCGCCGCTGTCCACCTTTGCCTCGATCATGTGCGTGGTGACGCCATACTCCGGGGCGTCCTCGTAGAGGGCGAAGTTCAGGCAGCCGCGCCCGCGAAAATTCGACGGCGCCGGATGGAAGTTGATCGCCCCGTGCGCGGCGGCATCGATCACCGGCTGCGGCAGGATGTAGTAACTACGAAAGCAAAAGATCCAGTCGCCGCGCCAGTCGTAGACCCATGCGGGCAAGGCAGCCCCGGCCGCCTGCGAGATCACGACTTGCGTCCGGAGCCTCAGGGCGTCGAGATAGGCCAGCGCGGCGTCGCTGCGCGGACAGCCCGCGCGGCCGAAGTAGAGGACCCTCGGTGCGTCGTTCATGCCCGGTTCCCCGCGAGCTTGGCCGAGGAGGGCACGTTGACTATACGCGCTGCAAGGTCGGCGGTGACCGGCAGGTCGGCGCGCGGGCAGTCGGCGTAGATCGCCAGCGTGTGCAGCGGCTCCCAGACAGGACGGGCCATCAGCCCAGCGGCCTCGAGCACATCCAGCACCGTGTCGCGCGCGGCGGCCATCTCGGGCGACAGCACCAGCGTGTTCAGCCAGTAGTTCGCCGTGGTGCCGGGCCGCTCGACAAAAACCGCGACCCCCTCCGACCCGACAAAAGAGTCGATGTAGCGCTGCGCCAGCGCGCGTTTCTGCGTTAGGCGGATGCCGAGCTGCGCCAGCTGCGCTACGCCGAGCGCGGCGTTGAGGTTCGGCATGCGGTAGTTGTAGCCAATCTCGTCGTGATAAAACGCCCACTTGTGCGGCACCTTGGCCGTGGTGGTCAGGTGCTTGGCGCGCGATGCCAGGTCGGGGTCGTCGGTAACCACCGCGCCTCCACCGCCGGTGGTCAGGATCTTGTTACCGTTGAAGCTCAGCGCCGCCACCCGGCCAAGGCTCCCGCAGGAACGGTCCCCCGCCCGGCTGCCCAGCGATTCCGCCGCGTCCTCGACCAGCGCGATGTCGAAATCGCGCGCCACCTCTGCCAGCGCATCCATGTCCACCGGGTGGCCAAAGACGTGCATCGGCACCACCGCAGCCAGCCGCCGCCCCGTCAGCGCGTTGACAGTCACCCCGTCACGGCGGTCCGCGATCCGGTCCAGATGTGCCCGCAGCGCCACCGGGTCCAGCCCCAGCGTGCGTGCCTCTGCGTCGACAAAATGCGGGACTGCACCAAGATGATGTGCGGCATTGGCCGTGGCGATGAAGGTCAGCGAGGGCATCAGCACCTCGTCGCCAGGCATTACCCCTACGACTCGCAGCGCCACCTCCAGCGCGGCGGTGCCGTTGACTACCGCGACGCCATGCCCAGTGCCGCAGGCTGCCGAAACCTCTGCCTCGAAACGGTCGACATATGGTCCCACCGAAGAGACCCAGCCGGTGCGGATGCAGTCGAGCACCAACGCCTCTTCCTCACCAAGGAACTCGGGTTCGTGCAGCGGTATGAAGCCGTCGGACGCGCCGAGAGTGCCATGCACGCGCGTCGTGATGTCTATTGCAAGAGCCTTGAATTTCGCAGTGTCTGTCATAGGATCTCAAACATTGTATTGGCCGGCCTTGTAGGCCGCCAGGTTGGTTGGGTCCTGGAACCACTCGGCGGTCGTGGCAATGCCCTTGGCAAACCCGTCAGGCCCGCCGTGCTCCGGTGCCCAGCCGAACAGGCGGCGTGCCTTGTCGACGCCGGCGTAGAGACGTTCCACCTCGCTGTCGGCGGGGCGAAACCGTTCCTCGTCGGACACGATCTCGATCTCGACGCCCATGACCTCCGCGATCAGCGCAACAGTATCCTTGATGGAAATCTCGAAATCCGACCCGATATTGGTGGCCTCGCCGACGCAGGCGTCGCATTCCAGCGCCTTGATGAAACCCTTCGCGGTGTCGTGCACAAAGGTGAAGTCGCGCGTCGGGCTGAGGGCGCCGAGTTTGATTTTGCGTGCTCCGGCGGCGATCTGGCTTATTATCGTCGGGATCACCGCGCGTGCGGACTGGCGGGGCCCATAGGTGTTGAACGGGCGCAGTACCGCCACCGGCGTGCCGAAACTTTTCTGGAAGGACAGCGCCAGCTGGTCCGCAGCCACCTTTGTGGCGGCATAGGGCGACTGGCCGTTGAGCGGGTGCTCCTCGGTGATCGGCACGAATTGAGCCGTGCCGTAGGTTTCTGAGGTCGAGGTGGAGATCACCCGCTCGGTGCCCAGACGACGAGCCGCCTGCAACACGTTCAGCGTGCCGGTGACGTTGGTCGCCACGTAGCTGTCCGGCGAATGGTAGCTGAAGGGAATGGCGATCAATGCCGCCAAGTGTAGCACCGCGTCGCAGCCCTCCATGGCATTGGCCACGCCGTGCGGATCGCGGATGTCTCCGGCCACCACTTCGAAATGGCCTTTCACGTCTTCGGCGGGGCGGTCCAGCCAGCCCCAGGAGTTCAGCGAGTTATACATTACAAAAGCGCGTGTCTCGTATCCCGCGCGAACTAGGGCCTCAGTCAGATGGGATCCGATGAAGCCATCAGCTCCAGTCACCAGAATTTTTTTGGAAATCATCTTTTTTAAACCTTTTCCTCGGGCTTCCCGCAAAGCGCGAGGGTTTGGGCTTCATCTTCGCTCCTTCGTCACTGCGACGAAGCCCAAACCCTCCTTAACTTACAACCTTAAATCTGTGCCATAGGCGCTGACGAGGAACAAAACGAACACCACTTTCGCCGTCAAACAGCTCCGCCATTTCTCACTGTTTAATGTCGTCGCGAGAGAAAACGATGATCTTTTGGAATTCTATTTGGCAAGGGTCATCGGAACAAATGTATTACCAAATGAACCGGTTGCACCGGTCGTAAAAAATGTAGATCCGGCTAGCATCTAGGTTTCCTGAGATGCTTAACTTTTTGCTTTTTAAGCGCGTTTCGTAAATTATGATGAATATCCCGAGGCGCCCTCAAGCTTGCCAGGCCATAGTGCGAACGAGCATCCGTCGATTTGAATGTTAGCGCTGGCAGATTAAAATCGCGGCCCGCTCCCATACCCCCGATAACGCAAACTCACGTGTATTTGTACGCCCGCTCACCGGTAGCCCTCCGGATTGCGCGACTGCCAGGCCCATGTCGTTGCGCACATGTCCTTAAGATCGCGCTTCGCCCGCCACCCCAAGGCCCGATGGGCCTTCGACGCATCAGCATAAGAACAAGCAACGTCGCCCTCGCGCCGCGCCACAAACTCAACCGGGATATTTCTGCCGCAGGCCTCCTCGAAGCCTCGCGCCATGTCCAGGACCGAACAAGCCGTACCCGTACCGATATTAAACGCTTCGCAGCCTGCATGCGAATTTGCGAAATCCAGCGCTGCGACATGCGCCCGGGCAAGATCGACAACGTGGACGTAGTCGCGCTCTCCGGTTCCATCGCGGGTGTCATAATCGTTTCCGAATACCTGGAGGCAGGAGCGCTTTGCGACAGCTACTTGCGCTATAAAAGGCATCAAATTGTCAGGGACTCCGTTGGGATCCTCGCCAATCTCGCCCGATGCATGCGCGCCAACAGGGTTGAAATAACGCAGCAGCACCGCCGAGCCGCGACCTGAAGCCTTGCACCAGTCAGCAATAGCTTGCTCGGCCACCAGTTTGGTGCGCCCATAGGTGTTGACCGGCGCGAGGGGATGATCCTCGTCAAAAGGAAGGTATTGTGGATCGCCATAGACGGTCGCGGAGGAAGAAAAGATGATCCGTTGGCAGCCCACTCCATCCATCGCCTCGAGCAGGCGCAGCGTGCCGACAACATTGGTATCGTAATAACTCAGCGGCTTTTTCGCTGATTTACCGACCGCTTTTAGTCCCGCAAAGTGGATGACCGCATTGGGCAAAAACCCTTCCATGGCCTGAAGCAACTGGGCCCGATCGCGGACATCACCCTGGATCTCGCTCAGATCGGCGTTGGCAAGCCGCCTTACGCGGCGAAGCGCTTCGGGCGAGCTGTTGCAATAGTTATCATAGGAGCAGACCTCTTGACCTGCCCGCAAAAGTTCGAGAACCGCATGGCTCCCGATATAGCCTGCCCCGCCGGTAACGAAGATCTTCATCTCATGATCCGTCCTTGCGCGCGCCCGAGACGAGAAGACAGCGGTCGACTGAGCCGATATGCATGATTCTAACGGGTGTCATCGAGTTTTCCTTGAAGCCATTACATTAATGGTCGGCTTGCCACTGCCACCCTCTTGCTGACGAAGTTCGCGCTGCAAAAGATCAATTTCGCGTCGGAGCGCCTCGTGTTCTTCGACTTTTCGCGCAAGGAACTGCTGCATGATGGCTGCCTTTGCTGACGCCCCCTTGGGCGTTAGGACATAGGCATAGCGTCGCTTGTCGTCAGACGCCCGGAAGCGAGCGATCTTCACCATGCCCCGCTCGATGAGCGCATTCAAAACATAGTGCGCTGTGCCGACACTCACTCCAGCCCCCCTGGCCAATTCCCGTTGCGAGAGATTGGGGTTGTGATCGAGCAACCTGAGAATGCGAAACCGCGCTTCTTCGCTCAATTGGGATTTTCGTGTAGCCATTACTCGAGGTGTTGGCCGCGCAGGCTGCCGCACGGGATGCGCCGCACACGCCCCGCTCTCAACCCCGATGGCAACGCCGCGCTTGCAACGTTCACAATTGAACGGTAGCGAATCGCGAGGCTTTTGCAAGAGCCGCCTGCTGTGGGGGTGCGCAGTTTCCCGCGCCTCCATCTCACCCTTAAGCCTCAAAATGGAATGCTGAATGTCTATGTTAACTAACCAGTCAGAGAGAGCCGAGAGAGCTTGGGCCCCGACCATTGAGTGGTATTTGGCCTTGGCCAAACCAAATCGCGCCCACGCCGCGATCAAAAGCTTAATGCAGCAAAGTTTTGAAACCTTTATGCCTTTGGAGCGATATACTCAGCGGAGAGGGTCAGCGCTGGTGAGCGCGACGCGCCCTTATTTTTCGGGTTACTTTTTCATTGGCGGTCGGCATACGTCAGCGCCGTGGCGGGCAATCCGGTCTACGCTAGGCGTTGCAAGGCTGGTCTGCGCCAATTCGACCCCAGTCAGAGTCCCGCCTGACCTCGTTGATGGCTTGAGGCGGAGGTGCAATGACGAGAACGTCCTTTCGCATCCAGAAGTAACCGATGCCGGGGACGCTGTGGAAGTTACGGACGGAGCATTTGCGGGTTTCGTCGGAACAATTGAGCGTCTTGCTCCCGGGGAACGCGCATGGGTTTTGATTGAACACCTGACGAGGGAAAGGCGGGTTTCCATTCCCAAATCCCAAATCAGACCATTGTTTAAATAGTGCCCGGGCGCCTGCGATCTGGACATCGTGCGGATAGAGTTTCTCGCCGCTGATTTTCGTGGTTGGGCGAGAAGTGGCGGGGTGAACGCATCGACGTACATGGACACGCAGAATGCGTTTTGTGACCTAGCTAGGGCGAAGATAGGACGCCGGTAGCCGAGATCTTCCGCCGTAGCAAACCGCAGAAAATGCCTGAATCGGAGCGTTCAACGGCCAGCTGCGAAGCGAGTGTTTGAACGCTCACTGGCTCCGGAACGCGCAAGATGCTTGCGAAAGGCTGGTAGTCTGGCGTAGATATACAGCGAAAAGCGGCCGTATCGCGTGATTGGGGATATCGCCCGATCATGCTGACAGGCTCAGCCCGTGAGACCGTTCCCCGGATGTGAGATGTTTTTAACAGTCGAAACCTAAAGTTTCGTTAGGCTGATTTCGAATTAGCTATAGTGGCTCGACGCAAGGGGCTTACGCATTTTGGATATGACAATTTCACATGACTGAAACGTCTAATATTCAAGCTATCGACTACGCCGACCAAAATTCTATTGCGAGCAAGCGCTTCCTAGAGAAGTACCGATTCCAAATTCCCTTTGTATTATTGTTCACCGCAATGATACAAATTCTATTTTGGATCACAAGATTCGAGACAGGGGAATTGGCAATCCACCTGATCAATTCGATGGCAATTGCGGCATTCTCAAATGTTATTGGTATGCTGGCTTTTAGGAAGTTCAGATTGTACCCAGGCGCACGGCGGATTGCCTTTGTGCTGCCATCATTCGTTGTGGGATGGGCGATCGCGATGATCGCGATCATTGTTTTGAGGATCGAGTATAGCGTGTCCGTGCTTCTCGCTGGAGCCACGTGCGGTTTGGTGCTGGCACTTGCGATGAACGTAGTGAACCGAAGGGTCGATGAGCGTCCGCTACTTTTGATCCCTTCACCCAAAGTTAACGCTCTTATCAACGAGCTCCCTGGGCTAACCTTCAAGATGTGTTCCCATCCGAGTGAGATTGAGCTCTACCACTTGGCAATTGTTGCCGATCTTCGCGTGGACCTGCCTTCGGACTGGGAACAGGCTATCGCGAGAGCTGCTTTGTGCGGCACCCCTATCTATCATGTTAAGCAATTCAGCGAGTCTCTCACCGGGAAAGTGCAGGTCGAACATCTCAGTGAGAATAGCTTCGGTATGCTGGCCCCCAACCCATCCTACTCCTTTGTAAAAGATGCATTCGATCGCGCGTTCGCATTGGTTTTTTTGCTTATTGCTTGGCCTCTCCTGCTTTTGGTATGTGGCCTGATCCGCCTTGAGAGCCCGGGTCCTGCCATCTTCCGCCAAAGCCGCGTTGGTTTCAAAGGACAGCCATTTACGATTTTGAAGTTGCGCACGATGCGGCACCGTCCGCCTAGCAAATGCATCGAAGACGATATCACCAAAGATGGCGACTCTCGTATCACAAATCTAGGGAAGGTTCTGCGCGCGTCGCGAATTGATGAGATGCCGCAGCTCATTAACGTTTTAAGAGGAGAAATGAGCCTTATTGGCCCGAGACCAGAGACCATTCATCTTTCGGAGTGGTACACCAACACGCTTGACTTCTATCCCTACAGGCACATTGTTCGCCCGGGAATTACTGGATGGGCACAAGTCCAACAGGGTCATGTAACAAGTTCAAAGGAGGTTCTGGAAAAGCTACAATACGATTTTTTTTATATTAAAAATTTTTCTTTCTGGCTAGATTTGGCAATCGTTATCAGAACAATCAAGGTTATTGCGTTCCGACTGGGCGCACGATGATATTTCTTGAGGCCATGGCGGGGTGCACTGAAGCAGGCCCCCTAGACATTGGACCGTTCCTTAGGGCGCCCGACAAGCGTTTTTCCTAAAGCATAACTTGCTCAACCAGCCATGCGCAATGATGGTGTGTAACGCCCGGGTAGATGGTCACCCACCCAGATGCCGCGCGTGTCGTAGACCATCGCATCGCGCCGCTCTTCGGCGGGGATGGAGCGGAACAGGTCGTGGTCCACCAGCACGATCAGGATGCCGCACGTCTCCAGCGCGGTGTCGATGTCGACAAGGCTCGCACCCGTATCGCCGAATTCGACCGGCAGTTCCTTTGCGTAAGGCTCGACGATATTGACCCGCCCGCCGAACTTGCGCGCAAGGCGGGCGGCGATGAAGCGCGCCGGGCTCTCGCGGAAATCGTCGATATTGGCCTTGAAGGCCAGGCCGAGGCAGGCGACCTGCGCCTCCGGGCTGTCGTCGATCAGCGCGGTGGCCTGCTCCAGCACATGGTGCATCTTCGCATCGTTCACCTCGCGCGCGGTGCGGATCACGCGCGAATCTTCGGGCGCGCCGTGCACGATGAACCACGGGTCCACCGCGATGCAGTGGCCGCCGACGCCGGGCCCGGGCTGGAGGATGTTCACGCGCGGGTGCCGGTTGGCGAGGCGGATCACCTCCCACACGTCCAGCCCCTGACGGTCGGCAATCATCGACAGCTCGTTGGCAAAGGCGATGTTCACGTCGCGGAAGGCGTTTTCGACCAGCTTGGTCATTTCCGCCGCGCGCGCTTCGGTGGTCACGCATTCGCCGCGCACGAAGCGCTTGTAGAAGGCGAGCGCCTTGCGTGCGCAGCGCGGCGTGATCCCGCCGACCGAACGGTCGTTATGGACCAGTTCTTCGAGGATACGGCCAGGCAGCACGCGCTCGGGACAATAGGCGATGGCGATATCCGGGGTGGCGGACGCGATGCCGGGCATGGCCAGATCGCTCCGCTTCTCCGCCAGCCGGTCACGCACGGCGTCGGTCGTGCCCACCGGGCAGGTCGATTCGACGATCACCAGCGCGCCGGGCTTGAGCACGGGAGCGATCGCGTCCGCCGCCGCCATCACGTAGGCCGTATCGGGCTCGTGTGCGCTGTCGCGCTTGAAGGGCGTGGGCACCGCGATCACGTAAACGTCGGCTTCGGGCATCTGCGTGCTGGCCTTCAGCGTCCCGCGCGAGACCACGGCCTGCACCAGACCGTCCAGATCGACTTCCTCGATATGGATATCGCCCCGGTTGATCGTCTCCACAACGGCTTCGGAGGTATCCACGCCGGTCACTTCGCAGCCGCTACGGGCTATGATGGCGGCGGTCGGCAGGCCGATATAGCCCAGGCCCACCACGGCGACCGTGCATCTGTCATTCGTCATGCGCTTGCCGAAGCCCTTTTCGCGTAAATCATGCGGGACTGGCTTTTGCACGAGTGCGGTAAAATTTATGGTAACGGCCCGCCTGCTAGGGGCCTCGCTCGAAGGGGAGCATTGCGTGGATATACTGGTTACCGGAGCGGCAGGCTTCATCGGGGCGGCCCTGGCCGAAGCGCTGTGCGCGCGCGGCGACCGGGTGATCGGGATCGACAATCTCAACGATTACTACCCCGTCAGCCTCAAGCGGGACCGGGTGGCGCGCGTTACCGCGAAGGCGGGCGATGCCTTCCGCTTCATCGAATGCGATTTCGCGGACGAGGCGGCGCTGGAACGCGTGCTGGAGGGGGAGAGCTTCACCCGCATCGTGCACCTCGGCGCGCAGGCAGGCGTGCGCTATTCGCTGGAGAACCCGCGTGCCTACGCCCGCTCCAACCTCACCGGCCATCTCAACATTCTGGAGCTCGCGCGCGAACGCAGCGCCGAGCACCTCGTCTATGCCAGCTCAAGTTCGGTCTATGGCGGCAACGACAAGGCGCCGTTCTCGGTCGAGGATCGGGTGGATCACCCCTATTCGCTCTACGCCGCGACCAAGAAGGCGGACGAGCTGATGAGCGAAAGCTACGCGCATCTCTACCGCCTGCCGCAGACCGGGCTGCGCTTCTTCACCGTCTATGGACCATGGGGGCGGCCCGACATGATGCCGTGGATCTTCACCTCGAAGATCCTCAACGGCGATCCGATTCCGGTGTTCAACCACGGAAAGATGAGCCGCGACTTCACCTTCATCGACGATATCGTGCGCGGCGTGATCGCCTGCCTCGACGCGGCGCCGGCAGATGACGGTACCGCCAAACCGGGCGGCAGCGTGGCCCCGCATGCGATCTACAATATCGGCAACAATCGGCCCGAAGACCTGATGCGCGTGATCGGGATCATCGAACAGGCGTGCGGGCGCAAGGCCCGAATCGAGATGATGGGCATGCAGAAGGGCGACGTGCCGCGCACCTTCGCGGATATCGGCGCGATTGCGCGCGACCATGGCTTCGCGCCGGAGACCACCGCCGACGAAGGCTTCCCGCGCTTCGTGGACTGGTTCAGGCGCTACCACGGCATCGACTAGCGCTCCGCCATCAGGTCCGCGATGCGCTGCGACGATTCGCCGTCGCCGAAGGGATTATGCGCCTGTGCCATCGCGGCATAGGCGGCCTCATCATCCAGCAGGCGGCCAACCTGGCGCACGATCGCGTCGGGATCGGTGCCGACCAGCTTCGCGGTGCCCGCCTCGACGCCTTCGGGCCGCTCGGTCGTCTCGCGCATCACCAGCACCGGCTTGCCAAGCGCGGGCGCCTCTTCCTGCACGCCGCCGCTGTCGGTCAGCATCAGCGTGCTGGCCTGCATCAGCGCGGCGAAGTTGGGGTAGTCCAGCGGTTCGAGCAGCGCGACATTATCCAGTCCCGCAAGCTCTGCCTGCATGATCTCGCGCACGTTGGGATTGAGATGCACGGGGAACAGCACCGCGGTATCCTGGCGCGCGGCGATCCGCCGGATCGCCCCCGCAATCGCGCGCATCCCGTCGCCGAAATTCTCGCGGCGGTGGCTCGTCACCCCGATGATGCGCTTGCCGGAAAAGGGCGCGGCGGCGGCGTGCAGATCGGCGGCGAGAGCGGGCTGTTCCCCGATCGCGGCCAGCACCCAGTGCAGCGCATCGACCACCGTGTTGCCGGTGACACGGACTGCGGCAGGATCGACATTCTCGCGCAGCAGCGCCTCGGCAGAGGTCGTGGTCGGCGCACAATGCAGCGCGGCCATGGTGCCGATGATCTTGCGGTTGACCTCTTCGGGCCAGGGATGGTGGATATCGCCGCTGCGCAGCCCCGCCTCGACATGGGCGATAGGCACCTTGCGATAGAACGCGGCGAGCGCGCCGCACATGGCGCTGGCGGTATCGCCCTGCACCACCACCCAGTCCGGCGTTTCGGCATCGAGCGTTTCGCCGATCCCGGTCAGCAGCCGCGCGGTCAGCGCGTCGAGCGTCTGGCCCGGCTGCATTACGGCAAGATCGTGATCGGGCACGATCCGCGCAATGTCGAGCACTTGGTCCAGCATGCCGCGATGCTGGCCGGTCACGATCACGACGGGTTCGAACCGTGGATCGCCCTTCAGCAGGTGAATCAGCGGGAAGAGCTTGATCGCCTCCGGCCTCGTGCCGAAGACGATTGCAATCTTTTGCGGGGCGGTATCCTGCGCTCGGGCCATGCACCGGCCTTTACGCAAAACGGGGTGCGACGCCTAGTCGTCGCCGCCGATCTCGGCGCTGCTCTCGGGCTCGGGCAGCGGCTCGGCAGCCACCTCCGCCTCGCGCTCGCGCTCCAGACGCTCGTTATATTCGCGCTCGATCATCTCGACACGCTCCTGCTCGGCAGCGGCATCCTCGTCGATCATCGAGAGGCGTTCCGCGCGCGCTTCGGCAATCAGCTGGCCGAACCGCACGGCAGAGCCGCCCTCGCGCGCTTCGTAGGCCGCGTCGATCATCTTCTGGGTGCAGCCGGTGAAGCCCGCTGCGCCCGTGGGCGAGCAGCTCATCGCGCCGAAATCGCCGATGAAACGGAAGGCTTCGACGCGCTGGGCCCAGGCCGTGTTCTCCGGATCGTCGCTGTACCGAAGCGGAGTCGGGATACGGTAGCGTTCCGCCTCGACCACGATCTGGCAGACCACGATCTCGTTATCGGCGGTCTTCTCGGGGCAGTCGTCCTCATCATAGGCGATGACCATGTTGACCCGGTCCCCCCCTTCGCTCTGCGCGAGGGCGGGCGTACCCATTCCAAGCGCGAGCAGGACGGCAGCGGTGGCGGTCGGGAAAATCTTCATGGCAGGCCCCTGCGGCTATTCGAACAAAAACTGGTATCTGCGCCTAGCATAAGCGGCGCAAATGGCTGAACCATGACTGAAGCGGTCGGCCGCGCAGGCCGGTTCGCTTCAATCGGTTGCGATCAGACGCGCTCGCTGATGCGGATCGCGGCGCGGCAACCCAGCCGGATCGCGGCGGACAGCAGCGGGTAACCGGGCGTTTCCTCGGCCCCGGCGGCGATGGCGGCATCGTGATGCTCGCGCTCTTCCTCGCGGAATTTCTCGATCATGCCCTGCAGTTCGGGCTCCTCGTCGGCTTCCTGCAAGGCATCGAGCTGCTTGGAGTAATGATTGTCGATCTCTGTCTCCACCGCGGCGGTGCACGCCATCGCGGCCTTCGGACCGATCAGCGCGGTCGCGGCGCCCAGCGCGTAGCCTGCCACGTTCCAGAAGGGGTGCAGCGCGGTCGGGCGCACGCCGCGTTCGGCCATCAGCGCATTGAAGGCATCGTGATGCTCGTCTTCCTGCCGTGCCATCGCCGCGATCTCGCCCGAATGCGGTGCGCGGTCGCCCATCACGGCGAGCTGGCCCGCGTAGATGCGCGTCGCGCCGAATTCGCCCGCCTGGTCGACCCGGATCATGCGTTCGATATGGTCTTTCATTGCGCCTTCCATTTGCGTGCCAGCAGCGCGAGCGCGCAGACGCCCGAGGCCACCGAGATGATGAAATTGTATCCTGCCAGCGAAACGCCCCACAGCGTCCATGGTGCCTGATCGCACCGGATCAGCGGCGTATCGAGGATCGCATCCATGGCGCTGACGCCCTCGCTTGCCGACAGGGTCGAAGCACAACCGGTGATCCCGTCCCACCAGTCGTACTCCACGCCCGCGTGAAAGCCGCCGATCAGCCCCGAAGCTATGATCGCCAGCGCGCCCAAGGCGATCCACAGGCGCTGTGGGGGGGCGATGAAGGCCAGCACGGCGAAGCCGAGCGCGACGAAATGCGGCCAGCGCTGCCACCAGCACATTTCACACGGGAAAAGGCCGAAGGCGTACTGGCTGACATAGGCCCCGCCCAGCAGGAAGGCGGGCGCGAGGAGGACGATCCAGCGCGCGAGGCGCGAATGCGGCGTGTCGAGCATGCCCTGCGAGAACGCGCTACTTGCGCAGCGCGACCGAGCTGGCGGTGGTGCGCCGCAGGGTCTTGATCGCGTAGTCGAGCTGGAAATCCTCGATCCCCTGCTCCTTCAGTTCGTCCGCGGTCTGCGAGAAGCGCGGGTCCGCCTTCAGATCGCGTTCCAGATCGTCGTCCTTCAGCTGCGCTTCGTTGATGAGGTGACCGCGCAGATCGCTCTCGCGCAGCTGGTACTTCATCCGCCGCTCCAGATCGGGGTCGGAAATCTGCGGTACGCGGATATCGGGCTTGATCCCGCCTTCCTGCACCGAATGCCCGTCGGGCGTGTAGTAGCGCGCGGTGGTCAGCTTGAGCGCGGCGTTGCTGCCCAGCTGCACCAGCGACTGCACGCTGCCCTTGCCGAAACTGCGCTCGCCCATCACCAGCGCGCGGCGGTGATCCTGCAGGGCGCCGGCCACGATTTCGCTGGCCGAGGCAGAACCTGCGTCGATCAGCACGATCAGCGGCACGTCGGCGGCGATCTGGCCGCGATACATCGTCTCGGCATTATAGGTGATCGATTCGCCACGGGCGCGCCCGCGCTGCGAAACGATCCGCCCGTCGTCGAGGAACAGGTCGGACAGGGCCACCGCCTCGTCCAGCGAACCGCCCGGATTGGACCGCAGATCGAGCACCAGGCCATTGACCCGGCCGCTCGCCTCGGTCTGGATTTCGCCCCACGCGGCAAACACGTCTGCGCCGACATCGCGCGAGAACTCGTTCACGGTGATGATGCCGATATTGCCGTCGGCCAGCGTGTGGGTGACCGGCTCCAGCTCGATCACGCCGCGCGTTACGCTGGTTTCGATCGGCTCTTCACTGCCGGGGCGGAAAATCGTGAGGCTGATAGAGGTGCCTGCGGGCCCGCGCATCTGCTCCACGGCTTCGTCCAGATCGCCGCCGTAGATCAGCTTGCCGTTGAGGTGCGTGATGAAGTCGCCGGCCTTGATGCCGGCCTTTTCCGCCGGGCTGCCGCGGAACGGGCTGACCACCTTCACCGCGCCGTCTTCCATCACGACCGATAGGCCGAGGCCGGAATAGTTGCCGTCGATCATGGTTTCGAGCCGCTGCAGATCGGACCCGTCGAGATAGGCGGAATGCGGATCGAGGCTGGCCAGCATGCCGTCGATCGCGCCGCGAATCAGCTTTTCGTCGTCGACCGGATCGACATAGCTCGCCTTCACCTGCTGGTAGGTGGCGAAGAGCTTGGCGAATTCGGGCGATACGCGGCTGTCCACCTGGGCCATCCCGGCGGTCGCGATCGGAACCAGGGCAAGCGCCGACACGAGGGCGAGGGAACGGGCGACGACGGGGAGTTTCATAAGTTCAGGCCTTCGAGACTTTCGGC
Organism: Citromicrobium sp. UBA3494; assembly: GCA_002377695.1. GTDB lineage: Bacteria > Pseudomonadota > Alphaproteobacteria > Sphingomonadales > Sphingomonadaceae > Alteriqipengyuania. The sequence goes on from DFQH01000002.1 coordinate 40,590, forward strand.
TTTCATGTATAGCGCGCAAGCGATTAACACCAGATGCACTCCGACGCTGGATGCCCCGCACTAGTCCGCAATATGGTCGAGCGGGTTGGCCGGGCGACCGCCAAGACGCAGTTCGAAGCCGACCGGCCCGCCTTCGGGTGGGGCCACGCCCAGCGGCGCGCCCTCGGTCAGGTCTTCGCCCACGGTGACATCGGTACGCGCCAGGCCGGTGACGAGGCTGGTCCAGCCACCCGGATGCTCGACGATCACGATCCGCGCATAGCCCCGGAACGGCCCTGCAAAGGCGACCCTGCCCGGCGCCGGAGTGACGATCTGCGCGCCCTCGCCTGCGCGGATCAGCAGGCCTTCCGAACGCCCCCCGCTGGTGTCGACCGAGCCGAAGCCGCGCAGCGTGCGGCCATTCACTGGCAGCCGCAGACCGACAGGAGAGCGCGCCTGCCGCCCGGTGGAGGGCGGTATCTGGGTCGCGGTGCCCGGCGCACGGGCGCGCGATGGCTGCGCGGGGCGGATTACCGGGCCGGGCAATGCGGCCAGCTCTTCACGCAAGGCGCCCGCCGCGTCGATGCGCTCCACCAGCCCGTCCAGATCGCGCGCCTCTTCGGCGTAAGCGAGTGCGCGTTCCTCCAGCCGATCGGCCTCTCCGCCGCGACGCCGGGCGGCGAGCCTTTTGCGGGTTTCGATCGCGGCCAGCTGGTCGCGCCGCAGGGCCAGCCGCTCTTCCTGATCGGCAAGGCCTGCCAATACGGTTTCGGCTTGCTGGCGCAGTGCACGGCTGCGCTCGATTTCCGCGCGCAGGGCCGAGGTGCGGGTGCGGACCTCGGGGATCGTGGTTTCCAGCACCGCGCGCAGATAGACGGTTTCGCGCAGCGATCCGGGCCGGAAGATCGAGAGCGCGAGCGGGCGGCGAGAGAAGTTCTGCAGCGCGCCGGTCAGCCGGATCAGCGGCTCGCGCCTTTCGCCCAGCCGCGCATCGAGCGCGCGTTGCTGGCGCGCGATGAGCGAGAGCCGCCCCTGCGCCACCGCGATTTCGGCTTCGGTTTCCTGGATGCGTGCGGCCAGCGCGGCGGACCGGCTGGCGACCCGCTCGGCCTCTTCCTGCGCCTCGGCGGCTGCCTTCTCCAGCGATGCGCCGCGTTTCGCCGCGCGCTGAGAGGCGCGCTGGGCGCGCTCGATCGCGGCCCGGACATCTTCGGCGCTTTCGAATTCGCCTGCGCTCTGCCCGTGCAGCTGGGGGCCGAGCGCAAGCGCGGCGAGCAGCGCGACCGGCGCGGCGATCAGGGCGAGGCGTCCAAGCATCGCGGGCTACCCTGCCCGATGATAGGGATGGCCTGCAAGAATGCTCGTGGCGCGATAGAGCTGTTCGGCCAGCATCGCGCGGGCCAGCAGATGCGGCCAGGTAGCGCTGCCGAAGGCCAGCAGCAGGTCGGCCTCGTCACGCTGCTGCTCGCTATGGCCGTCCGCAGCGCCGATCAGGAAGCGCGCCTCCCGGATGCCGCCATCGCGCCAGTCACCCAGGATTCCCGCCAGTTTCTCGGAAGTAAGGTCGCGGCCCTTTTCATCGAGCGCGACGGTGCGCAGCGGCTGCTTGTGCGGCGGGATGCGCCCGCCGGTTTCGGGCAGTTCGGTCAGCTTTGTGTCCCACGCAATGCGGGACATGTAGCGATCCACCAGTTCTGCCTCGGGGGAACGCGCGATCTTGCCGCGCGCGACGATATGCAACAGCATTTTCGGTCGGTTGCGCTGTCTAAGCGTTCCCGCCCGCGGCCATCTTGTCCTCGTCGCCGAAGGACCACATGCGCTCGATATTGTAGAAGCTGCGCACTTCGGGGCGGAACAGGTGCACGACCACGTCTCCGGCGTCGAGCACCACCCAGTCGGCGGCGGGCAGGCCTTCGAGGCGCACCGGGCCGTACCCGTCCTGCTTGATCTTCTCGGCCAGCTTCTGCGCGATCGAGGCGACCTGCCGGGTCGAGCGACCCGATGCGATCACCATGTGATCGGCCATGCTCGACTTTCCGTCGAGATCGATGGTGACGATGTCCTGCGCCTGATCCTCGTCCAGCTGCTGCATCACCATGGCGTGCAGTTCGTCGGAACGGTCTTCAGACACGCGCGTGCCCTTGCCGGAAGCGGTGATTCCCGCGGGCGCGCCGGAGGATACTGGTGTGGCTTGCACGTTTGTCATGGGCGAGGTCGATACTCCTGTCATTCCAGTAAGATGGGAATGGTCGGGAGCATATGCGAGTCATGCGCCCCCGGGCTCCGCGTCGGACCCCACATCGGGAATGGGCCTGTGAGTGACCTGATCGCGGAGTGGAGCGTCACCATAGCGCGAAGCCCAGTCGGGATCGCCAGCGCGGATGGCGGTGGCGGACCGGGCATCGGGATCAAAACGCAAGGTCACCAGGATCGGTGCGCTCCATTCGCCCCTGTTTGCGAACCGCGCCGCGTCCATGCGGAAGCGCCGCAGCATGGCCGCCGCGGGGCTGGCGACGGTTGCCATCTCATACCCCGGTCTTGCGATAACCGCAATCGGCAGCGTCCACGCGATCCGGCGCCACGCCTTCCACCTGTGGAATGTCATCAGATTGTCCGATCCCATCAGCCACACGAAGTCCCGTTTCGGGTAGCGGCGCCGAAGCGCGGTGATCGTATCCACGGTGTAGCGGGTGCCCAGTTCGCGTTCGATCGCGGTCACGCGGATCGGAGCGCGGCGGGCCTGCTCCACGGCAGAGGTGTAGCGCGCGTGCAACGGCGCCATGCCCTTTTTCGGCTTGAGCGGATTGCCGGGCGATACCAGCCACCAGACCTCGTCCAGCCCCAGCGCGCGCAGCGCAAAGAGCGAGATGCGCCTATGGCCGCCATGCGCGGGATTGAAGCTGCCCCCCAGCAGGCCGATGCGCGGCCCTGCCTGAGCGGTGCCGCCACGGCCCCTGCGCGAAAACGGCACGCCCGGCCGGGGAAGGGTTAGAGAATCGGACAAGAGCGGCAAAACCCGCATAACCCCGATCGGTTCCGAGAAATTATGGTTAATGACAGGTATTTTCACCATTCATCGTAACCAGACTTCGATTCGTCCGAACGAATCGTCGCAGGATTCGACCGCTCCCATCCCTCTTGTTACCCCCCGCATCGGGACCGGAGCAACGGTTAGGGGTCGTTTTGACACATCGGACGGATGATCGCGTCACGTGGGCGCAGCGCATGGAACATTGGTTTCCGGAGCGCGAATTCTTCATGCGCTCGCAAGGGCAGGTTCGCTTCATCAAGATCAGTTCGGGCCTGCAGAAGCGCACCGCCGCCCTCGCTTTGACCGCATCTGTCGCCTTCGTCGGCAGCATGGGCGTGATGAGCGTGCTGCAATATCAGTCCAGCCTCGAACGCGCGGCGCTGATGGAACGCGAAGCCAGCGTGGCCACCGCCGAGGAACGGCTGGATGCCTACCAGGCCGATATCGGCGCAGTAACGCAAGATCTGGAAAAGCGGCAGGACTTCATCGAGGAAATGATGAAGGTCATGCCCGCAGATGCGATCCAGCATGGCGCCAGCGAAGAGGGCGAGACCAGCGAACTCGTCCAGAAGGTTTCCGCCGCAGTCCCCGAAGCCGAGGCGCTCGCGCGGATCGAGGCGCGGCAGATCGCCTTTGTCGAAGGGCTCACCAATTACGCCGACCTGCGTTCGCAGCAGGCCATGTGGGCCCTGCGCGAGCTTGGTCTCGATCCGCAGAAGATGCTCGCCAGTGCGGAACAGGGCGCCCGGGGCGGCCCGCTGGAGAGTGTTTTCGCCGACGGCGAGATCGACCCGCGCTTCGAACGTCTCGGCCTCAGCCTGACGCGGCTGGCCGCGCTCGAATCGACGCTGGCAGGCGTACCGCAGATCAAGCCGACCGACGCACCGGCGGCCAATTCCTCCTACGGCCTGCGCCGCGATCCGTTCACCGGTCGCGCCGCGATGCACAAGGGGCTCGATTTTCCGGGCGCGATGGGCGCACCGATCTATGCGACCGCGCGCGGCAAGGTGACATTCGTGGGTCGCCGGGGCGGCTATGGTAACGTGGTGGAAATCAGCCACGGGCAGGGCCTGTTAACCCGTTACGCCCACATGTCGCGTTTTGAAGCGCAGGTGGGCGACCGGGTTGAAGCAGGCGCGGTGATCGGCGCTATTGGCAGCACGGGTCGATCGACCGGCCCGCACCTGCATTTCGAGGTTCGAGTGAACGGCACCGCAGTCAACCCGCGCACATTCTTGGAGTTAGCCCCCGATGTTCTCAAAAAAGCCCGCCGAAACCCCGGCCCCAGCACCCGCACGGCCGGCAACACCCAAGGCGACGCCGGTGTCTAAGAACAGCTCTTCCTCGGGCAGCTTCTCCGTCCTCGGTGCGGACGTCACCATTACCGGCAACATCTCCGCATCGACCGAACTGCATATCGACGGCACGGTTGAAGGCGACATCGAGTGCGCTTCGCTGGTGCAGGGCGAAGGCAGCCAGATTACCGGCGAGATTCAGGCGGAAAGTGCGCGCCTGGCCGGGCGGGTGGACGGTTCCATCCACGCCCGCGAACTGGTGATCCTGCGTAGCGCGACGATCAATGGCGACGTGCATTACGAAGCGCTCACCGTGGAACAGGGCGCTGCCGTGCAGGGCCGCTTCGCCCCGCGCGATGCCGAAAGCCAGTCGGCAAAAGATACGACGTCGAACCAGGCCTCCACGGACGGGAACGGCTCTGGCGAAACGCAGGCGCCGTCGTCCTCGACCACGGCCGATCTCGGCATCTCGCCCTTCGCGCCGGACACCTCGGCCGATAACGACCGCGAAAACGCGCCGAGTTCGAACTATTACTGATCCCTGGACGGGAGGAGCGAGGGGCGCGCTGTCGGAAGGCGGTGCGCCCTTTCGTTTATCCGGCCCTTGAGCAATCCTGCGAGAGGACGCGTCAACCCAGCACTTCGGCGCGCAGCGCCTTTCGGTCCAGCTTGCCGACCATCGTCACGGGCAGTTCCTCGCGGATCACCACCTTATCCACCCGCTCGTGCTTGCCGACGCGAGAATTGAGCCAGTCGCGCAATTCCTCGGCGCTCGGTGCGCGCGCATCCGCGTTGAGCGTGGCGTAGGCGCGCGGCACCTCGCCCTTGTAGTCGTCGGGCACGCCGATCACGAGCACGTCGCGGATGGCTGGGTTTTCCTGCAGCACGTCCTCGACCTGGCTGGGGAAGACCTTGAACCCGCCGACCGCGATCATGTCCTTGATGCGATCGACGATGGCCACGAAGCCGTCCTCGCCAATGGTCGCGACATCGCCCGTTCGCAGCCACTTGCGGCCGTGGTGCTCCACGAACACTTCTGCGTCGGCCTGCGGCAGGTTCCAGTAGCCCTGCATGATCTGCGGACCGTTGATCGCCAGTTCTCCCGGTTCGCCTTCCGGCGCAAGCTTGCTGGCATCCTCCTTGTCCAGCAGCAGCAGCCGCGTCTGCGGCAGGACCTGCCCGATGGTGCCGTTCTTGCGCTGCGCCTCGTAGGGATTGGTCGAGACAACGCCCGAGCTTTCCGTCAGGCCATAGCCTTCGACCAGCCGCACGCCCGTAACCTTCTCCCACTTCTCGCGCAGCGGATCGGCCAGCGGTGCGCCGCCCGAAATGCAGATCCTGAGCTGCGAGAAATCGGTCTGCGCGATCCTGGGATGATCGAGCAGCGCCTGGAACATGGTCGGCACACCCGGAAAGCCGGTGCAGCGCGCGCGCTTGAGCGTTTTCAGCACGTCGTTCGCATCGAAGCGCGGCACCATCGCGATGGTCGCCCCGCGCACGATGCTGCGGTTGAGAACGCAGGTATTGGCGAAGACATGGAACAGAGGCAGCGCGCCCATGATGATATCGGGCTCGCTGCGGTCGAACGGGTCGATCGCGTTCACCTGCTGCGCGTTCGCGGCGAGGTTCGCATGGCTGAGCATCGCGCCCTTGGGCCGCCCGGTGGTGCCGCCGGTATATTGCAGCAGCGCAATCTCGTCAGGCGTGATGTCCAGATGGCGCGGCTCTGAACGCGGCAGCATGTCCCCCCAGTTGACGACTTGCTCGCCGTAAGCGGGCTTAGCCACCGAACCGCTCTTGAACAGCTTGAGCCCCAGCCCCTTGAACAGGGGCAGCATGCCCGACAGCTCGCCCACGACCAGCGTCTGGAGAGAGGATTGCTCGAGCACGGCGGCCGCCGTTTCGTAAAGCTGGGCCGCATCCACCGTCACCAGCAGCCGCGTGCCCGAATCCTCCACCTGGTGAGACAGTTCGTCGACCGAATAGAGCGGCGAGAAATTGACCACCGTCGCGCCCGCCATCATCGCCCCGTAATAGGCGGAAAGGTAGATCGGCACGTTGGGCAGGAACAGCCCCACCCGGTCTCCGCGCCCGATCCCCGCCTGCTGCAAGCCGGCGGCGAAGCGCCGCGCTTCGGCGTGCATCGCCTGATAGCTGAGCTTGCGGCCGAGGAATTCGACCAGCGTGCGATCCGGATGAGAATCCACCGCCCGCCCGAACAGGGCGGGCATGGTGGTCGTCTCGATGGGAGCATCCCATGGACGCGGGTGGTGATAGGGCAGCTTGCTTACATCCATGTAAGCCTGATGAGGCCCCGCGCGCCGCCGCGCAAGCATTTGCTAGGCGGCTGGGCCGAAAATCTTAACCCTGATCGCTCGTGTCGACCGCCTCGTCCGTATCGCTATCGGCCTCGGGAGCGGCCCCGGTATCGAGCGGCGCACCGCTGAGCTGCTCTTCCTCGCTTGCGCGCTTGGCCTGGAGCCATGCGACGGCTTCGGCTTCCTGCGCGGCTTCGGCGGCTGCTTTCTCGTTCTCCTGGCGCTCGCGGCGCAGTTCCTCGATCAGCCGGGCCTTGTCGCTCGCTTCGACCTGCGGGTCGGCAGCGGCATTTTCGAGGCCCGCCTTCTTGGCGGCAGCCTTGACCACCGCATCCAGTTCGCGCTGCGAACACAGGCCCAGCGTCACCGGGTCCTTGGGCTGGATGTTCTGGATGTTCCAGTGCGTGCGATCGCGGATCGCGCCGATGGTGTTGCGCGTCGTGCCGATCAGCTTGGAGATCTGCGCGTCCGACATTTCGGGGTGGTTGCGCAGGATCCACGCGATCCCGTCGGGCTTGTCCTGCCGCTTGGAGACCGGCGTGTAGCGCGGCCCCTTGGTGCGGGTGACTTCGGCCGGGGCCTTCTGCATCTTGAGGCTGTAGCTGCTGTCCGCCTGGCCCTTCTCGATCTCTTCCTGCGTCAGCTCGCCCGCGTAGACCGGATCGCGTCCGGTATACTTGCTGCCCGCCAGATCGTCCGCCATGGCCTGCACTTCGAGGATGTGCAGTCCGCAGAATTGCGCGATCTGTTCGAAGCTGAGCCCGGTATTGTCGACCAGCCAGGTGGCGGTCGCATGGGGCATCAGCGGGGTCGGTTGGTCGGCCATGATGGTCATCCTGAAAATGCGTGCCCCGGCAGGTTCGGGCCGGGCTGAAAATGAAAGGGCCGCCCCATGCAGGAGCGGCCACGTCGCGCCCAGTGTAAGGGCCGCGGCCCTTCAGGGCAAGTCAGATCGCGATGCGCGAGTCCGCGCTCCGGAAGGCGCGGTCGGGGAGTGATCAGGGAGTAAGGCACTCGCCGTCGAATTCCTCCAGCCCGGCGAGGAACTGCGCGGTTGCCGCTTCCCAGCTGAACTGCGCGCCGAAGTCGGCGCACGCGGCACGGTCGCGCGTCAGCGCGTCGGCAATCGCCTGGTCCAGATCGTCGCCCATCGCGCCGACCTCTTGCGTCAGGATGTCGCGCGGGCCCGGCACGGGGTAGGCCGCAACGGGCGTTCCGCAGGCCAGCGCCTCGATCATGACCAGGCCGAAGGTGTCGGTCTTGCTGGGGAACACGAAGACGTCTGCATCGGCGTAGCAGCGGGCGAGATCGTCGCCCCCGCGCTTGCCGAGGAAGACCGCCTCGGGATAGCGCGCCTCGAGGTCGCTGAACGCCGGGCCATCGCCCACGATCACCTTGGTGCCGGGCTGGTCGGTCTTGAGGAAGGCCTCGATGTTCTTCTCCACCGCGACGCGCCCGACATAGAGCTGGATCGGCCTGGCCAGCCCCTCGAAATCGGGTGACGGGCCAAGATCGGGGCGGAACACGGCGAGATCGACGCCGCGGCCCCAATGGTGCAGCCGGGTGAGGCCCTGCGCGCGCAGTTCCTCGCGGATGCTCTCGGTCGCCACCATCACGCGCTGCGCGGGGCGGTGGAACCAGCGGATATAGGGCCAGAAGGCGTCGGGCGGCAGGTAGGTCCGCCTGGAGACATAGTCCGGGAACTGCGTGTGATAGGCGGTGGTGAAAGGCACCGCCTTGGCAAGGCAGTAGCGGCGCGCCGAAAGGCCCAGCGGGCCCTCCGTGGCAATATGCACCGCATCGGGCTGGAGCTTGGCGAGCTTGCGCCCGACCGTGCCCGGCATGGTCAGCGCCAGGCGGATTTCGGGATAGGTCGGGCACGGAACCGACGGGTACTGATCGGGCGAGATCACCTCCACCCGGTGCCCGCTCTGACGCAGGATGTCGCAGGTGGTGGTCAGCGTGCGGACCACGCCGTTCATCTGCGGGTGCCAGGCATCGCTGACGATGGCGATCGATTTGGGCGGCGTTCCCACGAGGTCAGCCAGCCCGCCCTGTTCGAGCAGCAGCATCAGGCGACCGCGCGCGCAGCGCCTTCCCGCCGGTCACCCTCGGGCTCCACGACCGTCCGCCGTGCGATCTCGTCCGCCCAGTGGAGCACTTCCATCCGCCCGTCGAAATGCTCGACCAGCGCATTGCATCCTTCGACCCAGTCGCCGTCGTTCCAGTATTCGATATCGCGGCCATTATGCTGGAACATGCGGTGTTCGGCAGTGTGGATATGGCCGCACACCACGCCGTCGACCCCGCGCTCCCCAGCTGCGCGGGCCACGATTTCCTCGTACTTGGAAATGAACTCGACCGCATTCTTCACCTTGTGCTTGGCCGCCTTCGACAGCGACCAATAGGGCATCCCGAGCGCGTTGCGGGCCTTGTTGACCCATCCGTTGAGCGCCATCATCAGATGATAGGCGGTGTCGCCCACGAAAGCGAGCCACCTGTGGGTGAGCATCACGGTATCGAACTCGTCGCCGTGCAGCACCATCAGCCGGCGCCCGTCGGCGGTCGTGTGGAAGGCCGCGCGGCGGATTTCGACATCGCCGAAATTCATGCCGCTGAACGGGCGCACCACCTCGTCGTGGTTGCCGGGAATATAGACGATCCGCGTGCCGCGCTTGGCGCGCTTCAGGATCCGCCACACGATATCATTGTGTGAGGCGGGCCAGTAGAACTTCTTCTTCAGCCGCCAGCCGTCGATGATGTCGCCCACCAGATACATCGTCTCGCTATCGGTGCTGTCGAGGAAGTCGATCAGCATTTCCGCATTGCAGCCCTTGGTGCCCAGGTGCACGTCGCTGATCCAGATCGTGCGATAGCGGCGGCGCTTGCCGTCCTCCGGCTCGGGCACGGAGGGTTCGACCGGCGGGAAGCTGGCGACATTGTCGAACTCGCCGGCAAAAGCGGAAAACGCTTTCGGCAAGCCTGCGGGTGACGTTTGGTCGAGCATGGTGGTGGCCGGCCCCTGTTGTTCGTCCAGAACACATCCGGCGAAAAACCGTAGTTTCGCCAGGTTGTATGCTGCGAGGCTTAGGGGGCCTTTGTTACAGGCGACTCACAATATCGTGACAATACTGCGAATATCCACAGTCTTACCTGTCAGACGACAGTCCTGATCGTCAAAGATCCTCGTCGATGGCGAGAACGATTTTGCCGATATGGTCGCCATTCTCCATGCGGGCATGCGCCTTGTCGGCGTCGGCGAGCGCGAAGATCTCGTCCATCACCGGGCGGATGGTGCCATCTTCCACCAGCGGCCATGCCTCGCGCGCGATCTCGTCGCGCAGCGCGGTCTTGAACGTGTCGGAGCGGGGGCGCAGCGTCGATCCGGTCAGGACCAGCCGCTTGGACATGACCAGCGCCATGTTGATCTGGGCCTTGAGCCCGCCCAGCACCGCGATGGTCACGTGCCGCCCATCGGGCTTGAGGCATTTGAGGTTGCGCGCCACGTAATCGCCCGAAACCATGTCGAGCACCACGTCGACCCCCTCGCCACCGGTGATCAGCCCCACGGCTTCCACGAAATCGGTGGTCTTGTAGTCGATCGCATGGTCGGCGCCCACGGCCCTGGCGGCATCGCACTTTTCCTCGCTGCCCGCGGTCACGATCACACCCAGGCCGAAGGCCTTGGCCAGCATGATCGCCATGGTCCCGATCCCGCTCGTGCCGCCATGGACCAGCAGCATCTCGCCATCGCGCGCCATCCCGCGCTGGAACACGTTGTGCCACACGGTGAACAGCGTTTCGGGCAGCGCAGCGGCCTCCGCCATGGTCAGCGCATCGGGTACGGGCAGCATATGGCCCTCGGGCACCACGCAATATTCGGCATAGGCCCCGCCCGGCGTCAGCGCACAGACCTGTTCGCCCAGCCAGGACACATCCACGCCTTCGCCCACGGCCACGATCTCTCCCGAAGCCTCGAGTCCCAGGATCGGCGAGGCCCCCGGGGGTGGCGGATAGTGTCCGGCGCGCTGGATGCAATCCGGCCGGTTGACCCCGGCATAGGCGACCTTGAGCAGCACTTCGCCCGCGCCGGGACGCGGAACCGCCATGTCGGTTTGCAATTCAAGGACTTCCGGACCACCCGTTTCGGCGTAGCCGGTCGCTCGCATCCTATCGGGTACGGCTGCCACTGCATTTCCCCCGTCGCATCCTGTGTCAGCCCGCGCCCTAGCCACGCACCGCATTGACAGCAAGCGGGACTGGGAGGAGAGTGCGGGGATGGAAGAAGACGTCGGCCCCCGCCCCACCAGCGATGCGGCCAGCCAGCTGGCTGCCGACGATCTGTCACGCCTCTCGCAGTTCGAACTCGACGACCGGATACGCCTGCTGCAGGTGGAGATCGCGCGGGTGGAACAGTATCGCCTGCGCTATTCCAAGCAGCGCGACGCCGCCGAAGCGCTGTTTTCCAGGAAAAATGGGGAATGAGAGCGGTCCGCCCTTCACACCTGCGGGGCGGCAACCAATATTCCTCCGTAGTCGTTCACCCCGCGCTCACTCCCCAGGCCCAAACTGGGTTGCGCGAATCCCCGGTGACAATCCGCAGCCGCCGATCCCGCTGCCAAATCTCGCAGGATACCTATGCCTAGCTTTGCGCAAAATCTCGAAAAGACCCTCCACGCCGCGCTCGACGGTGCGCGCGAGCGGCGGCACGAATATGCCACGCTCGAACACCTGCTGCTGGCGCTGATCGCGGATGACGACGCGGCAGAGGTGATGGGCGCGTGCGGGGTGGACCTGGCCGAACTGGCGGATGTGGTGCGCACCTATCTGGATCAGGAATACCAGTCGCTGAAGGCGGACGAGGCGGGCGAACCGCAGCCCACCGCCGGTTTCCAGCGCGTGGTGCAGCGTGCGATCCTGCACGTCCAGTCTTCCGGCAAGGACATGGTGACGGGTGCCAACGTGCTGGTTGCGCTGTTTTCCGAACGCGATTCCTACGCGGTCTATTTCCTGCAGCAGCAGGACATGAGCCGGCTGGATGCGGTCAGCTTCATCAGCCACGGCATCGGCAAGAGCGGCCAGGCGATCGAGCCGCGCTCTCCGCGTGGCAGCGACGAAGCCGAGGCCGAGGAGAAGGAAGAGGCCAAGGGCAACAAGAAGGAGACCGCGCTCGACCAGTTCACGGTCAACCTCAACGCCAAGGCGGACAGCGGCAAGATCGATCCGCTGATCGGGCGGGGGCCCGAGGTCGACCGCACGGTCCAGATCCTGTGCCGCCGGTCGAAGAACAACCCGCTCTATGTTGGCGATCCGGGCGTCGGGAAGACCGCGATTGCGGAAGGCCTCGCGCGCAAGATTGTCGAAGGCGACGTGCCCGAAGTGCTGGAAGACGCGGTGATCTATTCGCTCGACATGGGCGCGCTGCTGGCGGGCACGCGGTATCGCGGCGATTTCGAGGAACGGCTGAAGCAGGTCGTCTCCGAACTCGAGAAGATGCCGCACGCGATTTTGTTCATCGACGAGATTCACACGGTGATCGGCGCGGGCGCGACCAGCGGCGGGGCGATGGACGCGTCCAACCTCTTGAAGCCCGCGCTTTCCAGCGGCGCGATCCGCTGCATCGGATCGACCACCTACAAGGAATTCCGCAACCACTTCGAAAAGGATCGCGCGCTGCTGCGCCGGTTCCAGAAGATCGACGTCAACGAGCCCACGATCGAGGATACCGTGAAGATCCTCAAGGGTCTCAAATCCGCGTTCGAACAGCATCATAAGGTGACCTACACCGCCGATGCGCTGAAAACCGCGGTGGAGCTGTCGGCCCGCTACATCAACGACCGCAAGCTGCCCGACAAGGCGATCGACGTGGTCGACGAAGTCGGCGCGATGCAGATGCTGGTGCCGCCCAGCCGCCGCAAGAAGAAGATCACCGCGCGCGAGATCGAGGCGGTCATCGCGACGATGGCACGCATTCCGCCAAAATCCGTCAGCAAGGACGACAAGACCGCGCTGGAAAACCTCGAACGCGATCTGAAGCAGGTGGTGTTCGGGCAGGACGCGGCGGTGAAGAAGCTCTCCACCGCGATGAAGCTGAGCCGTGCGGGCCTGCGCGATCCGGACAAGCCGATCGGTTCGTTCCTGTTCTCCGGCCCGACCGGCGTCGGCAAGACCGAGGTTGCGCGCCAGCTCGCCTCGATCATGGGGATCGAGCTCAAGCGCTTCGACATGTCCGAATATATGGAGCGCCACAGCGTTTCGCGCCTGATCGGCGCGCCTCCGGGCTATGTCGGCTACGATCAGGGCGGCCTGCTGACCGACGCGGTCGACCAGAATCCGCACAGCGTGCTGCTGCTCGACGAGATCGAGAAGGCGCATCCCGACCTGTTCAACATCCTGCTGCAGGTGATGGATAATGGCCGCCTGACCGACCACCACGGCAAGACGGTCGATTTCCGCAACGTGGTGCTGATCATGACCACCAATGCCGGCGCAGCCGACATGGCGAGCCAGGGCATCGGCTTTGGCGACGTGAGCAAGGAAGACGCGAGCGAGGAGGCGGTGAAGCGCATGTTCACGCCCGAATTCCGCAACCGCCTCGATGCGATCGTGCCCTTCGGCTATCTGGGCAAGGACACCATCGCGCGGGTCGTCGACAAGTTCATCATCCAGCTCGAACTCCAGCTGGCGGAACAGAATGTCGACATCCAGTTCGACGACGCGGCCAAGAAGTGGCTCGGCGACAAGGGCTACGACCGGCTGTACGGCGCGCGCCCGATGGGCCGCCTGATCCAGGAAAAGATCAAGCAGCCGCTGGCCGAGGAACTGCTGTTCGGCAAACTGGCCGACGGCGGCGAGGTGAATGTCACGATGAAGGACGGCAAGCCGCACTTCGAACTGACGCCCGCCCCGCCCAAGGGCAAGCGCAAGAAGGCCGCGCCCAAGAAGAAGCCGGCGGACAGCGAAGGCGCGGGCGAAGAGAAGAGCAGCGACACCTAAATAGCTGCCGCAGTCGAAAACTGTGGAGAGTGGTGGAGGGCAGCCCTCCGCCGCTTGACTCGTCTTGTCCTAAATGTGTTTTAGAACACGGTCGCGCTACCACCTCGTTCGACCCTCTGTACCTCTGCGCTCCTTTTACAGGCGAGGGGCAAGAGGCCCTTCGGAGGGGCTGATCCCTACGATCAGCATCGAACATAGGAGGCTACGATGGAGCCACGGGTGCATGTCCGTGAGTACCGTCGCTGGCGGTTCGGCCGGTGGGAAAGTGTCTGCCAACACACCCGCCGGTGGCCCCGCCAGTACTCTTTCAACTTCTGACGAGTAAAACCTAGGTAGCGCGGCCACCCTTTTGGGTGACGCAATATGCGTTATGCACATTCGAATCGCTGTTTCAAGGTCCGCGAATCGCTGGAATCCCTAGGATCAAGCCTCAAGCAAGGCGGAACGGTTCAATAAACGGGGAATTATCCACAGTGATGCCCACCCCCTTTTTCTGGATCCAGCCGCACCCGCACGGGATCTACGTGGTGCCCGCCGATGCGTGGATCGATCCGTCGCGCGCGGTCGATACCGCGCTGGTCACGCATGGTCATGCAGACCACGCGCGAGGCGGGCACGGCACCACGTTTGCCACGCCCGAGACGCTCGCGATCATGGAGCTGCGCTATCGCACCGGGGCGGAGGACGATGCGGGCGAGATCCCGCACAAGGCGATGCCCGTTCGGTACGGAGAGACGATCCGCCTGAAGGGCGGCGTCGATGCAACCTACATCCCCGCAGGCCACGTACTCGGCAGCGCGCAGATATTGCTGGAGCATGCGGGCGAGCGAATCGTCGTCACCGGCGACTACAAGCGCAGCCCCGACCCGACCTGCCCGCCCTTCGAAGTGACCCCGTGCGATATCTTCATCACCGAGGCGACCTTCGGCCTGCCCGTCTTCACCCATCCGCCGATCGCGGGCGAGATGGCCAAGCTGACCGACCGTCTGGCGGCGCATCCCGATTCCTGTGTGCTGGTGGGCGCCTATGCGCTGGGCAAGGCGCAGCGGGTGATCGCGGAACTGCGCGCCGCAGGCCACACCGACCCGATCTACCTCCACGGCGCGATGGAGAAGATGTGCCGGCTTTACGAGGAACACGGCGTCGACTTGGGCGAGCTTCGACTCGTCTCCGATCACACGAAGGACGACATGCGCGGCCACGTGGTGGTGTGCCCACCCTCGGCGCTTAACGACCGGTGGAGCCGCCGCCTGCCCGATCCGATCACCGCCATGGCGTCAGGCTGGATGCGGGTGCGCCAGCGCGCAAGGCAGCGCAATGTCGAGCTGCCGCTGGTCATCTCCGACCATGCCGACTGGGGCGAGCTGACCGACACGATTCGCGAAGTGAACCCGCAGGAAACCTGGATCACTCACGGGCGCGAGGAGGCGCTGCTGCGCTGGTGCCAGCTGCACCAGCGGCCCGCACGCGCGCTCGCGCTGGTCGGCTACGAGGATGAGGACGATTGACGGGGATGACCGAGCCACCCCCGCCCCCGCGCGTCGGATCAGTCGATCTCGGCGAGGCCGGCTGCAATCCTGGCCAGCATTTCTTCGGTGATCGCACCCTGCGACTGGGGCTGGATTTCCTTGAGGCTCATGCTCTTGATGTACGGGTAGTACTGGCTCGCCTCGAGATCGGGCAGCTCTGCGACAACGACGGCGCGCGCAGCCTCGTCGGCCATCAGCGTTTCGATCGGCGTTTCGATCGTCAGCGCGGCCTCGGCTTCCTGCGCAGCAACCGGAGCGGCGGCCAGCGCCAGCGGAGTGGCGACCATGGCGAGCGACGCCGCGAAGAACCTGATTGTCATGACAGTGGACCTTTCCCTTTCGAAACCGGCGTATGCTTGCCGTCTCGGGAAATGAGTACCTGTGATTCATCCTTCCGAAAAGAGGGTTTGCCCTACTGATGGAGAAATTCGCCGCCCTGATCGACGCGCTTGTCTATACCCGCAGCCGCAACGAGAAACTGCGGCTGATCGGCGAATACCTGCAAGCGACGCCCGATCCGGATCGCGGCTGGGCGCTCGCGGCGCTGAGCGACGGGCTGGACTTTCCGGCGGTCAAATCCTCCACCATCCGCACGATCCTGAAAGACCGCGTCGACCCGGTGCTGTGGACGCTCAGCCGCGATTTCGTGGGCGACACGGCGGAGACCGCGAGCCTCTTATGGCCCCAACCCGCCGACGCGCCCTCCCCGCCGACGGTGAGCGAGACGGTGGGCCTGCTTGACGCCATGACGCGCAAGTCGGTCCTCACCGAACTGCCCGCGCTGCTCGACCGGCTCGACGTCTCGGGCCGCTACGCGCTGCTGAAGCTCGCCACGGGGGCCATGCGGATCGGCATATCGGCGCGGCTCGCAAAGGTGGCCTTTGCCGATGCCTTCGATGTGCCGGTAGAGGATGTGGAGGAGTACTGGCACGGGCTGAAGCCCCCCTACGCGGAACTGTTTGCCTGGGCGGCAGAGGGCGCCGACCCGCCGGACATGGCGGATATCCCGCTGTTCAAACCCTTCATGCTCGCGCACCCGCTGGAAGATACGGTGGTCAGCCTGGAAGACTATGTCGCCGAGTGGAAGTGGGACGGCATCCGCGTGCAACTGGTGCATGCCGGTAATGAAACCCGCCTCTATTCGCGCGGCGGCGACGATATCTCGCCCACCTTCCCCGAAATGCTGCCCGCGCTGGACTTTCCCGCGATCCTCGACGGGGAGCTGCTGGTGCAAGGCACCACTCAGGGCGGTGAAGCGGGCGGAGCGGCCAGCTTCAACGCATTGCAGCAGCGCCTCGGTCGCAAGACCGTCAGCAAGAAGATGCTCGCCGAAAGCCCCGCCTTTGTGCGCGTCTATGACGTGCTCTCGCTCGACGGCGACAATCTGCGCGACAGGCCATGGACTGAGCGGCGCTCGATCCTCGAAGAGCTGATGGCGCGCCTGCCCGATGAGCGCTTCGATCTTTCGCAGATCGTCGAGGCACGCGATTTCGAGCATCTTGCGCAAATCCGCGAAGGTGCGCGCGACGATGCCATCGAAGGCCTGATGCTCAAGCGCCGCGACTCGCCTTACGTGCCGGGCCGCCGCACAGGCCTGTGGTACAAGTGGAAGCGCGATCCGCTGCTGATCGACTGCGTGCTGATGTATGCGCAACGCGGCTCCGGCAAACGCTCCAGCTTCTATTCGGACTACACCTTCGGCTGCTGGGATGGCGACCCGGACGAGGGCGCTGACCTGCTGCCGGTCGGCAAGGCCTATTCGGGCTTCACCGACGCTGAGCTGAAGAAGATCGACCGCCACGTGCGCCAGAACACGGTCAACCGCTTCGGCCCGGTGCGCGAGACCGACAAGAGTCTGGTGTTCGAGGTCGCGTTCGATTCGGTACATGCCAGCAAGCGCCACAAGTCCGGCCTCGCCATGCGCTTCCCGCGCATCCACCGCATCCGCTGGGACAAGCCCGTGCACGAGGCGGACCGGATCGAGGCGTTGCAGGCGCTGGTGAGGGACTGACCCCTCCCCCCTCGTCATCCCGGCGCTCGAGCGGGGAAATCCCGCCGACGACACAGAAGAAGCCGGCGCGGGTGATGCCGTCGGAACAGTGCCGCCTTCAATACCGGGCCCGCGCGGTGTACCGCCTGCCCCATGCAGCGCTTCACGCCCCAACAGCGTCTCTTCGCCTATGCCGTGGCCGCGCTTGCCGGTTTCGTCGACGTCACCGGTTTCCTTCAGGTCGACGGCTATTTCGTCTCCTTCATGACCGGCAACACCACGCTGCTGGCGCGCGATCTGGCGGGCGGGGCGAGCCGGGTGGCGGTGCCCGCTCTGCTGATCGCGGGATTCGTGATCGGTGTCGTCACGGGAACGCTGGTCGGCGACCGTCTGGCGTCGCGGCGCAAGGTCGTGGTCACCGCGCTGGTCGCCGCGCTGCTCGTCTGCGCCGCGCTGGCGCGGTTCGTGGAACTGCGGGAGATTTCGCTCGGCCTGCTGGTGGTCGCGATGGGCGCGCTCAATACCGCGCTCAGCGCCAATCGCGAAAGCCCGGTGGGCCTGACCTACATGACCGGCGCGCTGGTGCGCACGGGCCAGCTGCTGGCCGACCGGATCGCAGGAGACCGCGAAGCCAATCCGCTCCCCTTCGCGCTTCTGTGGCTCAGCCTGCTTGCCGGGGCACTGGGCGGTGCGGTGGTGGGGCTGTACTGGGGCGCGGCATCGCTGTGGGTCGCCTCCGCCTTCGCGCTGGCGCTGTGCCTGGCGGCGATGCGCATTCCGGCGCGCGCGCCTACAGCGTAACGGCCAGCACCTTCTCGCGCGAAGTTGCGCCGCGCAACAGGCGGCAGTGCGATTTGGGAATGCCCAGCGCTTTGGCGACCAGCGCTGCGACTGCCGCATTGGCCGCGCCGTCCTGCGGCTTCGCGCGCACCTTCACCTGCACGCCGCCATCCACGATGGAGATCGATTCGGTCCGCGCGCCCGGCGTTACCCGCACGCGCAGCTCGCCCGCCTTTACCAGGGCGCACAGCGCCTCGGCATCGGCCAGGTCCGGCTTAGCGCGTGCCATTTGCCGCTGTCCTACAGCTGCGCGGGCGTGGCATGGGACACGCGTTCTTTCGCATCGTCGTAACCCTGTGATCGCACCCGGATGAACGGCGCGATTTTTCGGCCCCTGGACACTGTGTCAGGTGTGTCAGGCGCCGCTCCCGGCAATCGCCGCAGCGTGGTGCTTTGCGTTTTCGGCGTAGTGCGCAACGCCCAGCCGCATTCCGGCAATCGCCGCATCGTCCAGATCGCGCATCTTGCGCGCCGGGCGACCGCCCCACAGCTCACGTTCGCCCATGACCTTGTTCTCGGTGAGCATCGCACCCGCAGCCAGCATCGCGTCGCTGCCGATCACCGCCTTGTTCATGGCAATCGCGCCGAGACCAACGAACCCGCGATCGTGGATCGTGCAGCCATGGACCATCGCCATGTGGCCGATCAGCACGTCGTCGCCGATCAGCAGCGGGCAGCCATCGGGATATTGCGGCGACGGCCCGTCGCAGTGGAGCACGCTGCCGTCCTGCACATTGGTCCGCTCGCCGATCACGATACGGCTGACATCGGCGCGCAGCACGCAGTTGTACCAGATCGAACTGCCCGCCCCGATGGCGACGTCGCCCACGATCACGCTGCCCGGCGCGATGAAGGCGGTTTCGTGGATCTGCGGCGCCTTGCCGTGGATCGGGATCAGGCGCACGCCCGGTCTGTCGTGAGCCGTGTCGCCGGTTGTCGTATCGCTCATGGAGAGCCTCCCAAAATCGCATTCCAGTCTAGCAGGGGCAGGATCGAGGCGAAATCGTCGGTCCACACCTGCGGCGCGGGGTCGTCCAGCTCGATCCAGTCGGTCTGCGGGCTGGACAGCAGAAGCCTGGCGATGGGCTTCGGATCGCTCGCGATTGCAACCCAGAAGCTGGCGCTGATCCCGTCTTCCCGTACCGCCGGATCGTCGCGCATCAGGGCGATCCAGCCGTTTTCCGCCGCATGGGCCGCGATCACCGGCCGCAGGTCGAGATAGCGGTTGGAGATGTGGACCAGCATCAGCCCGTCGGGCTTGAGCGCGCGGCCATAGGTATGCATCGCCTCGCGCGTCAGCAGATGCAGCGGGATCGCATCGGAGCTGAAGGCATCCACCGCCAGCACATCGTACTGCTGCGGGGGCTCGGATTCGAGCGCGAGCCGCGCATCGCCCAGGTGGATGTCGGCCTCTGGCGCGCAGTCCGAAAGGAAGGAGAACACCCCGTCGCGCGAGTATTCGACCACCATCGGGTCGATCTCGTAGAAAGTGTAGTCCTGCCCCGGCTCGCGGTAGCAGGCCAGCGTCCCCGTTCCCAGGCCGATCACACCGATCTGGGCGCCGGGGCCGTAGATCTCCCGCGCGCCCGACAGCGCCAGACCCACGCCCGAGGTCGGCCCGTAATAGCTGGTCGGCGCGCGGCGCCGTTCGGGATCGAGGAATTGCCGCCCGTGGATCGTCGTTCCGTGCAACAGCAGGCGGGTATCCGGGTCCGAATGCTGGCGGATCGTATAGACGCCGAAATAGCTGCGTTCGCGGATGCCCTGCGCGCTTTCCTCCAGCGTGTCCCACCCGCCGCGCGCCAGCATCGCGATCAGCAGGATGGCGAGGAAGGCCCACCTTTTGCCCAGTGCCAGAACGCCAAGCAGCGCGATGGCCAGCAGAAGCAGATGGACCGTGAAGCTCTCCGCATTGTCCAGCGCGTGAGCCATCCACAGGCCGAGCAGCGCTGCGCCCGCAACCAGCGCGAGCCTGGCGACGAGCCTACCGCGCGCATCGAGCCCCACCCGGTCCATCCACGCGATCAGCGGGTTCTGCGGCAGCAGCGCGCCCGCGGCGAGCACCAGCAGTGGATGCTCCCACACCCAGTCGAACAGCAGCGGCGCGACGATGGCGGCGAACACTCCCCCCAGCGCGCCGCCCGCGCTCATGACGAGGTAGAAACGGGTGAGCTGTGCCGGCGCCGGGCGGCTAGCATAGAGCCGCCGGTGGAGCGCGGTGGCGACCACGAACAGCATCAGCACCGCCGCCAGCGCCAGCGAAACCCCGTCCGACCCGCGACTGACCATCGCCATCGCACCCGCCAGCAGCAGGATGGTGGGCGCTGTCCGGGTCAGCGCGAAACCCAGCGCGCTACGCTCGTTGAAGGCGAACACGAAGCTCAGCAGGTAAAGCCCCAGCGGCAGCACCCACAGCAGCGGCATCGCCACGATATCGGTCGTCAGGTGCGTGGTGGTCGACAGCATCAGCCCCGATGGCACCGCCGAGAGTGCGAGCCAGAAGAGGATGCGCCGCCAGCCGATCGGCTCGCCGTCATCGGGCACGTCCTCCAAAGCCGTTCCTTCGGCCGCACGCGGCGCGCGCCAGCGGAGCCATGCCAGCGCAGCCATGCATGCGATCAGCAGGACGTAACCTGCCGCCCACACGGTGCTCTGCCCCTCCAGCGAGAGGTTGGGTTCGAGCAGCAGCGGATAGCTGAGAAGCCCTGCAAAACTGCCGATATTGGAAGCGCCGTAAAGCCAGTAAGGGTCGCCTGCATCGGGATCAGCGGCGTACCAGCGCTGGACCAGCGGGGCCTGCGCGGCGACGATGAAGAACAGCGGGCCGATCGTCGCCACCAGCAGCAGCGGAACCCAGAAAACCTCCCAGCCCGCCGGCTGCGGCACGTCCGCCAGCGCGATGGGCAGGGTCAGCAGGGCGAGCGCCATCAGGGCAAGATGGACCAGCGCCTGCCTGCGCAGCGTCGCGCGGGAAAGGATGTGGGCATAGGCATAACCGCCCAGCAGCAGCGCCTGATAGACCAGCATCGCGCTGTTCCACACGTTCGGCGCGCCGCCCAGCTGGGGCAGCGCCAGCCGCGCGACCAGCGGCTGGACGAGGAACAGCAGGAAGCTGCCGAGCAGGATCGTGAAGACGAACAGTACGCGGGGCGAAAGCCTCATCGCGAGTGCTCCCATGTCTGGGGGTCGATGGAATAGACGATGATCGTGGGGTCTTCGGCGTCGAAATCGGCATTCTCGAAATCGAGGTCCTCGCGCCGCCGCATGCCCAGCCGCTCCATCAGGCCCCAACTCGCCGTGTTGCGCGCCACGGTCAGCGCGACGACTTCCCCGGCATCGAATGTCCCGAATGCGATGTCGAGCGAGGCCGTGGCGGCTTCCCTTGCATAGCCCTGGCCCCACGCATCCTCGCGCAGCCGCCAGCCGATCTCCATCATGCCAACCGGACCGCCCGGCTGATTGCTGCGCTTGAGCCCGCAGAAACCCAGAATCGCCCCGTCGCTCTCGCGCTCGACCGCCCAGAACGTGTGGCCGTAATCGTGCTTGTACGACAGCAGGCGATCCTGCGCGCCCTGCCGTTTGTCTGCATCGCACACACCGCCCAGCCAGCGCATGACTGCGGGCGTATTGGTCCCCTCCCAGAACGCCGGCCAGTCATCCTCCCGCCAGTCGCGCAGGATCAGGCGTTGCGTCTCGTGCCGAAAGTCCGCCACCTTGACGTCAGCCATTCAGAAATCGCGCCGCAAAGGGGGCATAATAGGTGAGGATCCCCGCACATCCGGCGCGCTTGAAGGCCATCAGCTTTTCCATCACCAGCGGCTCGCGCGCGCCGACCCCCGCAGCCACACCCGCTTCGACCAGCGCATATTCGCCGCTCACCTGATAGGCGAACACAGGCACATCGAACCGGTCGCGCGCCATGCGGATGATGTCGAGATAGGCGAGCCCGGGCTTCACCATCACGCTGTCCGCACCTTCGGCAATGTCCATGGCGATCTCGCGCATGGCCTCGTCGCTATTGGCCGGGTCGAGCTGGTAGGTGCGCTTGTCGCCCCGCAGCCGGTCGCCAGAGCCCACAGCATCGCGGAACGGGCCGTAAAAGGCCGAGGCATATTTGGCCGCATAGCTCATGATCTGGACATTGGTGTGCCCGGCGTCTTCAAGCGCCTGCCGGATAGCGCGCACGCGGCCGTCCATCATGTCCGACGGGGCGATCACGTCAGCGCCCGCCGCCGCCTGGTTGAGAGATTGCTTCACCAGCGCATCCAGCGTCGCGTCATTGGCGACATAGCCGCTTTCATCCAGCAACCCGTCGTGCCCGTGGCTGGTATAGGGATCGAGCGCGACATCGCAGACCACACCTATGCCATCGCCGAAGCGCTCCCGGATCGCGCGCAGGGCGCGGCAGATCAGATTGTCGGGGTTCCAGGCTTCTTCCGCCTCGTCGCTGCGCCTGTCGGGCGGCGTGTTGGGAAAGAGCGCGATTGCCGGAATGCCAAGCGCGATCGCGTCGGCCACACGTTCCAGCAGCAGGTCGACCGACCAGCGACTGACGCCGGGCAGGCTGGCAACGGGTTGCTCGGCGCCCTCTCCCTCGATCACGAACAGCGGCCAGATCAGATCGGCCGGCGACAGCGTGGTTTCTCGGTGGAGGCGCCTGCTCCAGTCGGCGGAGCGGGTGCGGCGAAGCCGGGTGGCGGGAAAGTTTGCGCTCATGGCCGCGCGGTGTGGCGCATGGCCACGCACGCCGCAAGCGCGTTAGCTGCCGCGAGGCTGGCGCGCGTGCAGCGCAACACGGTCGATCTCGCGCACGGGGTTCTCCGATACGGGCCTGCTGGGATGCATGTCTTCCAGCGCCGCGCCTGCCTCCACCGTCTTGAGCGCGTCCAGAGTGGAGCGGAAACGGCGCAGTTGCTCGCCGCTCAGCGTAGCGCGCGTGACGTAACGGACCGACAGCGGATCGACATGGCGCCCGCCGCGATACATCTCGTAATGGAGGTGCGGTCCGGTGGAGAGGCCGGTCGAGCCGACATAGCCGATGATCTGGCCACGCTTCACATATTGGCCGCGCGATACGGCCATCCGGCTCATGTGGCAGAAGCGCGTGCTCAGCCCGCCCTCGTGAGCGAGCCGCACGGCGTTGCCGCAACCGCCCGCCCGGCCTGCGCTGGTCACGCGTCCATCGGTGGGCGCGACGATCGGCGTTCCGTGCCGCGCGCGGTAATCCACGCCCGCATGCATGCGCTTGTAGCGCAGGATCGGGTGGCGGCGCATTCCGTAGCGCGAACCGATCGGCCCCGGCACCGGTGCGACCAGGCCCGAGCGCTGCTCGCCCACGCCCGACGCTTCGTAGAACTGGCCGTCGCTGCCCCAGCGCATCAGCTGCGTGGTCGCCTCTCCATCGCGCTCGATACCCGCATAGAGCAGGCGCCCCGCCTGCCGTTCTCCGGTGGCCGCGCGGCGATAGGACACGATCATGTCGAAGGTGTCGCCCGCCTGCAGCGCCTTGTCGAGATCCTCGTGGTCGCCCAGCGCCTTGAGATAGGCCTGGATCGCGCTGGCGGGCGCGCCTGCCGCGCGCGCCGAACGGTAGAGGCTTTCGCCCACGGTCCCGCGCAGGCGCAGCGGAGTCTCGTCGACTTCGATCGGTTCGCGGATCAGGGAGAGATTGCCATCGCTGCCCCGCGCCACGGCCAGCGAAAGATCGAATCGCGCGCGGAACCGCAACTCGTCGAGCGGGCGCTGCCGGCCCGGATCGGTCCGGCGGCCAAGAGTAACGTCGATCTGCGTGCCCGGCTCGATCTCTTCGAGCGAGATCGCCTGCGCCACCAGCTGCGCCGCGCGCTGCGCATCGGACTGGCCCACTCCCTGCCTGGTGAGAATGCCGGCCAGGCTGTCGCTGCGGCCGAAGGTGGCGGTGCTTTCCAGCTGCGGACGCTCTGGCGCGTCGCGCAGCGGGCGGACCAGCGCGCTCGCGGCCATCCGCGCGCCGGTATCGCCCCCGAGCGCGAGTGGCATGATCGTCTGGCTGCGAAATTCCTCGCGCGTCCGATCGTCCAGCCGCAATGCGGGCGCGGCTTCGAGGGGCGAGAAATCCGGCCAGAAGGCCAGGGCCACGGCGGCGAGCGAAAGGAAAGTTGCGGCCCCGCGAAACCAGCGGGCACTGCCGATATTCTGCGCCAGGTCGGGCGCAAGGTCGGCCTGTTCAAGCCGCGAGATTCCAGCGCGGGCGATTCGCGTGCCGGAGCTCGCAAAGCTGGCCAGTCGCGCGCGCGCGCCATCGGCGGCCTTGCCCACGGGTTCACGGAACTGCGCGGGGGCGCTGTCGTCCTGCTGGATGTCCGCCGGCTGCGCATCTTCCGTTTCCGGCATGGGCGCTGCCGACCGTTCGGCGTAAGTCAGATCCCGTCTCCGATAGTCAGGTACTGCCGCTCCGGACCCCGGTCATGCGAAGGGGCGGCGCTTATCGGGTGAGGCGCGTTTGTGCCATTGCATTCTTAATTGCCGTTTAATCACGCCGGGTATCCGCGTGGAATCTTCGGTGGGGCGAGCCCTGCAAGCGCCAAGCCGGTGGTTCGCTTGCGGTGGGCGCGCAGCCTTGCCACATGGGGTGCATGTCCGCGCCTTCGATCAAGGCTGTCCTTGGCCCCACCAACACCGGCAAGACTCACCTCGCCATAGAGCGGATGTGCGGCCACTCGAGCGGCGCGATGGGCTTCCCGCTGCGGCTTCTGGCGCGCGAGGTTTACGATCGCGTCGTCGCCATCAAGGGCGAAAAGGCGGTTGCGCTGATCACTGGCGAGGAACGCATTGAGCCGAAAGATGCGCGCTATTTCCTGTGTACGGCAGAGGCCATGCCGCATGATGGCGGAGGCCATGCCTTCGTGGCGATCGACGAGGTACAGCTCGCAGCCGACCGCGAACGCGGGCATGTCTTCACCGATCGTCTGTTGAACGCGCGCGGACGCGAGGAGACGATGCTGCTCGGCTCGGCGACCGCGGCGCCCCTGATCCAGTCGCTGATCCCCCATGTCGAGCTGACCGAACGCCCGCGCTTTTCCACGCTCGCCCATGGTGGCGCGAAGAAACTCTCGCGCCTTCCCAAACGCAGCGCGGTGGTCGCCTTCTCATCCGAGCAGGTCTACGCCATCGCCGAAATGTTGCGCCGCCAGCGCGGGGGAGCGGCGGTGGTGATGGGCGCGCTGAGCCCGGAGACGCGCAACCGGCAGGTCGAACTGTTCCAGAACGGCGAGGTCGACTACATCGTGGCGACCGACGCCATCGGGATGGGCCTCAATCTTGACGTCACCCATGTCGCCTTCGCCAGCCTCGCGAAGTTCGATGGCGTGAAGCGGCGGCGTCTGACAGCTTCGGAAATGGCGCAGATCGCCGGGCGCGCGGGGCGGCACCACCGGGATGGCAGTTTCGGGGCGCTGGTCGGGATGGGCGGGCAGGATGCCGAGTTTACCGAAGAAGAGATCTTCGCCATCGAAGAACACCGCTTCCAGCCGCTGACCAAGCTGTTCTGGCGCGAGGCGGAGCCGCGCTTCGATACGCTCAACACGCTGATCGCCGATCTTTGCGCGAAGCCCGACGAGCGCGAACTGGCCCCTGCGCCCGAATCGATCGACCTTGCCGTGCTTCGCAAGCTGGCCGACCAGCCTTTTGCGCAGGCCATTCGCGGGCCAGCCAATGTGCGGCGCTTCTGGGAGGTCTGCTCTCTGCCCGATTTCCGCGCATCGGGCGTCGATACGCATGCGCGCTTCGTCACGCGGCTGTGGCAGGATTTGCGCGAAGGCTATATCGGCGCAGACTTCGTCGCCGCCCGGATCGCGGAACTCGATACGGTACGCGGCGACATTGCCGTGCTACAGGGACGGATAGCCGCAATCCGATCCTGGGCCTATATCTGCCAGCGGCCGGACTGGGTGCTCGCCCGCGACGAGATGGCGGCGCGCGCCCGCGCGGTGGAAGCCCGCCTGTCCGACGCGCTGCACATGCGCCTGACAGAGCGGTTCGTGAATCGAAGGACATCCGTTTTGATGAAGCATCTTGGGAATGACCCTGCCCTCCTCCCCATTTCGCTGGAGGACGACGGCACGCTGCTGGTGGAAGACCAGGCGATCGGCAAGCTGGAAGGCTTCCGCTTCGCCATCGATCCGCATGCCGCGGCGGGCGACCGCAAGATGCTGCTGTCCGCAGGCGAGAAAGCCTTGCCACGGATTCTCGCAACCCAGGCCGAAAAGCTCCGCGAAAGCGGTCTGGAAGGGGTCGCGCTGCACGATGGGCGGGTACTCTGGGGCAAGCAGGAAATCGCCCGGCTGGACCATCCGGTCGACCCCGCCGCCCCAAGGCTGAAGCCCGCCCGCGAACTGGATCGGCTGCCCGAAGGCGCACGTGCCGCGTTCCTGGATGCCATCGAAGCGAAGGTGAAGGCGTGGCTCGAACCGCTTGAACCGCTGCGCAAGTTGCAGCTCGCCTCGAAGAGCGAGGACGCGACCTCGTGGGCGCGCGCACTGCTGCTCAACCTCCTCGACGGGCATGGCATCGTCACGCGCGAGCGTGCAGGTATCGAGAACCTGCCCAAGGAAGCGCGGCCCTTCCTGCGCAAGGTGGGGGTGGTGTTCGGCGCGCTGGATATCTTCGCGCCGGCGCTGCTCAAGCCCGCCCCGCGCCTGGCAATGAAGCAGGCTGGAATAGATCGGCGTCCGATCGACGAAGCGATGCGCTCTGTCATTCCGGCAACCAATCCGCTGCCCGCAGGATACCGCCCCGCAGGTGAACAGCTGGTCCGCGTCGACATTGCCGAGAAGCTGTTCAAGCAGGCGCACGAAGCGAGAGCGAAGGTGAAGGGTGCAGGAGAGAAGCGCGGTCGCGGCGCGCCCTTCGTGCTCGATACTGCCCTGGCCGTGTCGACGGGCCTCACGCCGGACAGCATCAAGCGGCTGCTGGGCGCGGCGGGTTTCCGCTTCGTCGAAGGCAAGCCCGTGCCCGAGGGTGCTTTCGGCCCCGCCCTGCCCGATCGCTGTCGCTGGCTGCCCCAAAGGTCGGGATCGCGTTCGGGCGCGCGCGGGAGCCACACAGAGGATGGTCGGCAGGGCAAGCCCCGTCACGCCAAGGGGGCGGGCAAGGCCGGAGGCAAGGGAAAGCCCCAGGGCAAGGGGCGCGGCAAACCACACGGTTCGGGGCGGGCCGATCAGGATGCCAAAAGCAAGCCGCGCGACCCCCGGCCGGAAAATGCGTTTGCAGCGTTGAAAGATATGCTTTCGTAATGCGGAGCGGTCGCTGATGCGGCTCGACCTGGTGCTGTGCCGCCTGCGCTTCGTGCGCACGCGCAGCGCGGCACGCAGCCTCATCGAAAGCGGCCATCTTCGGCTGAACGGCACGCGTGTGGAGCGGGTAGCGCGCGAGATAGCGGCGGGCGACGTGCTCACCATACCGCGCAAGGCCGGGGTCGTCGTTATCCGGATCGAAAGCCTGCCGGGCCGAAGAGGCCCCCCTGCCGAGGCGCAGGGATGTTACAGCCTGCTTGACCGCCCCGGCACCGACACACTAGCAGCGGCGCCAGAAACCAACGGCGCGCAAGGAACACGCCCATGACCTATGTCGTCACCGACGCCTGTATCAAATGCAAATATACCGACTGCGTCGAGGTTTGCCCGGTCGATTGCTTCTACGAAGGCGAGAACATGCTCGTCATCAATCCCAGCGAATGCATCGATTGCGGTGTGTGCGAGCCCGAATGCCCGGCTGAGGCGATTCTGCCCGATACCGAGGACGGCCTGGAGAAGTGGCTGGAACTGAACACCAAGTTCTCCAACGAATGGCCCAATATCACGCAGAAGAAGGACCCGCCCGAGGACGCCGACGAGCACAAGGACGAAGAGGGCAAGTTCGAAAAGTTCTTCACGCCGGAACCGGGCGAAGGGGACTGAGTCGATTCCCCTAGAACAGGGGAATTGAATGCTCGACACTCTGAAACAGACCTGGCGCGGCGCGAGTGAGGATGATGCTGGCCTCGTCGCGGCGGGGGTTTCCTACTACGCCTTTCTTGCAATGGTGCCGCTGCTGGCGGTGTGCGTGTTGCTGTACGGTCTGGTCGCCACACCCGACGCGGTCGCCCGCGATATTGCGGCGCTGGGTCGCGGCTTGCCACCCAGTGCCGCCTCGCTGATCGGCGATCAGCTGCGCTCGGTGACCGAAGCGAACGACAATGCCAAGGGCCTTGGTCTGGCGATCGCGCTGGCGCTGGCGCTGTTCGGAGCACGCAACGCTGCGCGCGGTGTGATCAGGGGGTTGAACGTCGTCTTCAACGTCGAAGAGGACCGCGGCTTTCTGAAAAGTAACGCAATCGCCCTGGTCGTGACGGTGGGGGCGGTATTCGCGCTAGCCCTTGCGGGGACCGCGGTCTCGCTGGTTGCAGCCCTGCCCGGCGCGGCCGCACCGGTTGCCAGCTTCGGGCTGATGTTCCTTGTCGGGATGCTGGGCGCGGGCTTTCTCTATCGCTTCGCCCCCAACCGCCCCGACCCGCCATGGAGTGCAGTCTTGCCCGGCGCTGCGATGTTCGCCTTCGTCTGGGTTGGCGCAACCGCGCTTTTCGGCAGCTATGTTGCCAATTTCGCCAGTTATAACGCCACCTACGGCTCGCTCGGCGCGGTCGTCATCCTGCTGACCTGGTTCTATCTCAGCGCCTTTGTCCTGCTGCTCGGTGGAGAATTCGTGCAGGCGCGGGCCGAGCGAAATTGACGCGCCCCATTTGTTTCATTGACTCGCAATATTCGCACGAACCTGCTATATAGGCTGCCCCGTTGCGGTGAACATCGCTGCGGTACTTGAACGTTGAAAGGCAGGTTTCCCCGGCATCACCTCGCAACTGGACTTTCGCCCCACGCGGGCGACCGGTCCTCTTGTGCCTGTGACGCCTCGCCCCCGCCTTCGGTAGAAAGGAATTTTCATGGCAGCCAAGGCTCTCGCCTTCGATGTCGGCGATTATGTCGTTTATCCCAAGCACGGTGTCGGCCAGGTGGTCGAACTGCAGAGCGAAGAGATCGCGGGGATGGAGCTCGATCTTTACGTTCTGCGTTTCGAGAAGGAACGGATGACCCTGCGGGTACCGGTCAACAAGGTCGAATCGATCGGCATGCGCAAGCTTTCCAGCAGCAAGACTCTCAAAGAGGCGATGGAGACGCTCAAGGGCAAGCCCAAGGTCAAGCGCACGATGTGGAGCCGCCGTGCGCAGGAATATGAAGCCAAGATCAATTCCGGCGATCTGGTTTCCATCGCCGAAGTGACGCGCGACCTGTTCCGCCCCGACGATCAGCCCGAACAGAGCTATTCCGAACGGCAGATCTTCGAAGCGGCCTCCAGCCGCCTCGCGCGCGAGCTCGCAGCGATGGAAGAGACCGACGAGCCCGCCGCTCTCGAGAAGATTCTCACCGTGCTGCGCGAACACGCGCCGCAATATTACGAGAACACCGAAGAAGCATGATCGGCTGACCGCCGCCCTATCGACGGGCGCCCCATACTGATCGACGAGGGCCGCTCCATACCGGGGCGGCCCTTTTTCGTTGGGGTTGCCCGGACCGCCCGCCTGTATTAGTATGGTAACACAGCTATTCGGTGGGAGAATGACATGAAATTCCGGTCCGGCATCGTGCTTGCAGGGGCAGCGGCGCTGCTGGCTGCCTGTGGCAGCAGTTTCTCGATCAACTCGAGCGACGGCGTCCCGCTGTCCGAGTTCGACTATGCCGACGCCAGGCCAACCGGGATCTCGCTCGCCGGACCCGATCGGGTGGTCGTGACCTCGGGAGACACCCTGGCGATCGAGGTCGAGGGCAGCGCCGAAGCGACCGAAGGCGTGCGCTTCGAAATGGACGGCGACGAGCTGGAAATCTCGCGGGAGGGCCGCCTGATGGACAGCGCTGGGGCGACCGTGCGCGTGACCATGCCGACGCCCGAAAGCCTGTCGCTCGCCGGATCGGGCGAGATCGAACTCGACCGGCTCGGCAGCGGCGGGGAAGCGTCGGTTTCCATCGCCGGCTCGGGCGAGGCGCGGGTGGCGCGCATCGCTGCCGGCACGCTCGAGGTGAACATTGCGGGCTCGGGCGATCTGGTCGGCGCGGGCTCTGCCGAAACGCTCGATCTCTCCATCGCAGGATCGGGCGACGTGGACCTGCGCGACGTGCAGGTGGAGAACGCCGATATCTCGATTGCGGGCTCTGGCGATGCGGTGTTTTCTTCGAATGGCACCGTAGAGGCGAGCATCATGGGATCGGGCGACGTCACCGTCCTCGGCTCAGCGAGTTGCTCGGTCAAATCGATGGGTTCCGGTACGGTCAAGTGCGACCGTAGCGGTGCGAGCGCCAGTGCGTCCGAGGCCGACACCGGCACCGCCTCGACACAGGACGAGCAAAGCGCGCAGTAGGCGACTATCCGGCGGCCAGGGCATCGGCTAAGGAGGAGGCATGACGCGCACGCCCTCCCTCCTTCTGCTCGGCCTGGCCGCCATTGCCCTGCAGGGCTGCATTGCGAAGACCGCGCTGGATATCGCCACTGCGCCGATCAAGGTCGGCAGCAAGGCGGTCGATCTGGCGACCACCAGCCAGAGCGAGGCGGACGAGAAGCGCGGGCGTGAACTGCGCAAGCGCGAGGAAAAGCTGGGCAAGCTCGAACGCCGCTATCGCGACCAGCGCGAAGATTGCGAAGACGGAAGCCGCAAGGCGTGCGAGAAGGCGCGCGAAACCTACCAAGAGATCGAGCGGCTTCGTCCGACGATACCCTACGCGCCCGACGACTGATCGACAGGCGCGGCAGCACGCCGCAGCCGGTCGTTGATCGCCTTGCCAACCCCTTCCCCGGGTACTTGCGCCACTGCGATGCGCGGCTTTTGCGACCCGGCGGCCTTGTGCAGACACGCATAGAGGTTCCGCGCTGCTTCGGCGAGATCGCCGCCAGCCGACAGGGTGACGTCACCCCGCGTTGCGCCGAAGCCGATCATGAACTCGTCCCTTTCGGGACGCGTGACGCCAAGGCGCAAAGGTTTGCCCGGAGCGTAATGGCTGGCGAGCTGACCTGGCGCCTCGAGCGTTCTGCCTTCCCCCGGAGCGGGCATATCCTTCCCGAAATGATGGCGATGCAGCGCGTCGAGGTCGATCGGCCCCGCGCGCAGTTCTTCCCACGACCCGTCGTCGCGGATCGCCAGGATCGATGATTCGACCCCCGCCTCGGTCGGCCCGGCATCGAGCACCAGGTCTATCCGTCCGTCCAGCGACGCCAGCACATGGTCTGCCGATGTCGGGCTGATGAACCCGCTGCGGTTCGCGGAGGGTGCGGCCAGCGGAAAGTCCAACGCCGCCAGAAGCTGCTGCATCGCGGGATGCGCGGGGCAGCGCAGAGCAACCGTTGACAGGCCTGCCTTCACGGCTGGCGCCAATCCTGCATTCGGCCTGGAGGGAAGCACCACGGTCAGCGGCCCCGGCCAAGCCGACTCGACGGCGGTCTGCGCGGCGCTCGACCAGCGGGCATATCGCGCCGCCTGCTCTTCGTCGCGGACGTGGACAATCAGCGGATTGAAGCTCGGCCGGCCCTTCGCCGCGAATATCCGCGCCACCGCTTCTTCCCTATCGGCGCGGGCCGCGAGGCCGTAGACCGTCTCGGTCGGCACGGCCACCAACCCGCCGGCGCGCAGGATCTCAGCTGCGCGGGCGATTCCCGCCGCATCGGCCAATACCTTTTCCGTAACGTATTTGCGGTCCATCCCTGCGCGCTATATCCGGCAGTCAAGAAAACCAAGAGGACGCCCCCGCAATGACCTACAAGCCCGCCACCCAGGACCAGCTGCTCGCCATTCGCGCCAATGCCGGGATCGCCGAGCTGGCGCAGAGCGAGCGCTTTGCTGCAGCCGAGCCCGACCTGGTCGAGGCGATCGTCGAAGGCGTGGGCCAGTTCGCCGCGGGTGAATGGGCCCCGCTCAACCGCAAGGGCGACCTCGAAGGCGCGAAGCTGGAGAACGGAGTGGTGCGCCTGCCCGACGGGTTCGAGCAGGCCTACCAGGCCTATGTCGATCAGGGCTGGAACGCGATTGCGGGCATTACCGAGCATGGCGGGCAGGGCCTGCCCTTCACGCTTGCATGCAACGTGCTGGAGAATCTGGGCACGGCGAACATGGCGCTGAACCTGCTGCCCATGCTCTCGGTCGGGGCGATCGAGGCGCTGCAGGCACACGGGACGGCCGAGCAGCAGGCGCGCTACCTGCCCGATCTGATCAGCGGGGCATGGTCGGGCACGATGAACCTGACCGAGCCGCAGGCGGGCAGCGACGTGGGCGCACTGCGCACCACCGCCCACCTGATCGAGGATGGCGAGCACGCCGGGAAATACCGGATCAAGGGCCAGAAGATCTACATCACCTGGGGCGAGCACGACCTGGCGGAGAACATCATCCACCTGGTGCTGGCGCGCTTGCCGGACGCGCCCGAGGGGAGCCGCGGCATCTCGCTCTTCCTCGTGCCCAAGTATCACCTGAAGGACGACGGCACGCCCGGCGCGCGCAACGACGTCCGCTGTGTCAGCATCGAACACAAGCTGGGGATCAACGCTTCGCCCACCTGCGTCATGTCGTATGGCGACGACGACGAGTGCATCGGCGAGCTCGTTGGTGCGGAGAACCGCGGGCTCGCAGCAATGTTCACGATGATGAACAACGCCCGGATCAATGTGGGCTCGCAGGGTGTCCAGATTGCCGAACGCGCGACGCAGCAGGCGGTGGCCTATGCGCTCGAGCGGGTGCAGTCGGCTCGTGCGGGCGCAGAGGACCGCACGCCGGTGGCCATCATGGACCATCCGGACGTCCGGCGCATGCTGTTGCGCATGCGCTCGCTCACCGAAGCGATGCGCGGTCTGCTCTATTACACCGCCGGACAGGTCGACCGGGGCGATGTCGGCGATGCGAACGCGCGCGCCCGTGCCGAAGTGCTCGTCCCCATGCTGAAGGCCTGGGCGACCGATACGGGGATCGAGGTCGCCTCGCTGGGCATCCAGGTGCACGGCGGCATGGGCTTCGTGGAGGAAACCGGCGCAGCCCAGCACTGGCGCGACAGCCGGATCGCTCCGATCTATGAAGGTACGAACGGCATCCAGGCCGCCGATCTGGTCACGCGCAAGCTCGGGCTGGAAGACGGTGAGGCCCTGCAGAAGCTGTTTGCCGATATCGCCCGCGATGCGAGCGACGAAGCCCAGCTGAAGGCGCTGGCTGGCGAATGCGCCGCGATTGCCAAGTGGATGCGCGAGGATGCTTCGCTAGACGATCGGCTGGCGGGCAGTGTGCCCTTCACGACAATGTGCGCCGTGGCGGTTGCCGGGTGGACGCTGGTGCAACAGCACCGCGCGATGGAGGACAGCAAGGACGCGAACCGCAAGCACGCCAAGCGCGTCACGATGCGTTTCTTCCTCGATCATATCGTGCCCGAGGCGATGGGCCTCAAAGCCTCGGCCACGGCGGGCGCAAGCCTGCTCTACGAGATCGACGGCAGCGTGCTGGCGGCGTGAGGCCGCAGCCCGTCAGTTGCCCATCGGGTTGAATTCGCGGGCAAATTCGTCGGTGAAGGCTTCGCGGGGATCGCCCTTCAACTCGGTCTGCGGTTGCAGCCGGTCGCCCTCGATCCGTTCGAGCGCGGCGGCAGGCTCCGCTCCCGGCGCGATCACGTGCCAGATGATCCCGGCCGTGTCGTCGCTGACCAGCAGACCGCCATCATCGGTGAATTCGACCCATGTCGGCCGTCCGCGCGTCTCGCCATCGCCGTTCAGGAAGCTGCCCAGCACGCTGACCGGCTTGCCGAGCGGATTGCCCCGCTCATCGAAGCGGATGAATACGACATCGTAGCCCGATGGCGGCTTGCGGTTCCAGGAACCGTGGCGGGCGACGAAGGCGCCACGAGCAAACTTGTCGCCCAAGCGATGGCCTTCCTCGGAGAAGACGAGGCCGAGTGCCGCGACATGCGGGCCTAGCGCATACTCGGGGTATCGCGCATATTCAGTGAGGAAGTTGGGCATCGGCGCGTCTACACGCCGGTCGCGCGTGTTCTTGTAGTAGAGCCACGGCCAGCCGTAATTCGCGCCGATCGGCACGTTGGTCAGGTAATCGGGTACCAGATCCCCGCCCAACATGTCGCGCTCGTTCACCGTGGTCCAGAGCTCGTCGGACAGCGGATTCCAGTCCAGCCCGTTGGGATTGCGCAGGCCGGTGGCGTAGGGGCGCTGCGAGCCGTCCTCCAGCGTGTATTCCCAGATCATGGCACGGCCGTCCTCGGCCTCCATGCCATTTTCGCCGATATTGCTCGCCGAACCCACGGCAACGTACAGCCGCTCTCCATCG
Organism: Citromicrobium sp. UBA3494; assembly: GCA_002377695.1. Classification (GTDB taxonomy): domain Bacteria; phylum Pseudomonadota; class Alphaproteobacteria; order Sphingomonadales; family Sphingomonadaceae; genus Alteriqipengyuania. Next base: position 74,940 of record DFQH01000002.1, read on the forward strand.
GGCGAGAGAATGATGTTGCGCATCCAGTGATTGCCGCCACCGGGCAGGTCCATGAGCTTGCGCGGTTCGCCGTCCAGCTTCGGCGATCCCAGCTCGTAGTCGAAGGCCAGAAGCGCGTTGTGATTGGCGATGTACAGCGTGCCGTCGCGGTAGGCGATGCCGGACGGCGAATCGAGGCCATCCTCGCGTAGCACCCGTTTGATATCGGCATCGCCGTCGCCATCGGTGTCGCGCAACAGAACCAGCTTGTCGGGCGAAGGCGCACCCGCCCCCGCACGGCCCATCAATGTCTTCATGATGAAGCCCTCGATGCCTCCGACATCGCGCGGTGGGCTGTTGGTCAGCGTCACGAGGATATCGCCATTGGGCAGGCGGTACAGGATCCGCGGATGGTCCAGGCCTTCCGCAAAGCGCGTCACCTGCAGACCCTCGGCCGCTTCGGGCACCTCGCCTTCGGCCCAGCCGACGGGTTCCGCGACGTTGATCGTCGGAAACCATTCGCTTTCCGGTTCGACCAGCGTCGGGTCCGTGCCGGAAACCTGGTCCACGGTCAGTTCGGCGCGGCTCCCGCGCAGCAGCAGGGCGATGGCGATTGCGGCCAGCACGATGATGACGAGAAGCGCGATGCCGATATTGCGAAGAATCTTCATGCACCCGAAATAGGCCGCCACCACCCCCGCGGCAATCGCCAAACCGACACACCGCAATCAGGAGCTTACCGTCGATGTTCGATTTCTCCCTCCCCGCCGACACTCCGGATGAGGAACGCTACCGCGAACTCGTCAATGCGGCGGACTCACTGACCGACGGCGAATCCGACGCTGTGGCGAACATGGCGAACCTGGCCGCACTGATCTGGAGCTTCGTGCCCGATCTGAACTGGGCCGGATTCTACCGGGTCATAGGGGACGAGCTGGTGCTGGGCCCCTTCGTTGGCCGGCCAGCCTGCATCCGCATCCCGTTTGGTCAGGGCGTATGCGGTACGGCGGCCGCCAGCGGGCAAACCCAGCGAATCGAGGACGTGCACGCCTTCCCCGGCCATATCGCGTGCGATGGCGCCAGCGCTTCCGAACTGGTGGTGCCCGTGAAGCGCCATGGGCAGGTGATCGCGGTGATCGACCTCGACAGTCCGCACAAGGCGCGCTTCCGCGAAAGCGATTCACGAGGGATCGAGGCGCTCGCCGAACGGATCGCAGATCGGATCTGATCTGCGCGATCTGCCCCAGCGCGGGACAGGCAATTTCTGCGGTCAATCACGCAGGGATCGAATGCGGTAACCCTTTCTTAAGACTTTATGAGGGGCCGCATTCGAGGCCCCTGCGAGAAAGGTGCGCCTGTCATGCGATCGACCATCATTGCCGGCTCTCTTGCGCTTGCAGGCATCGCGGCGCCCGCCTCGGCGCAATATTACGCCGCGCCCGAGCAACAGGCCTATTCGGCGCCTCGGGCAGCCCCAATTGCATATTACCGCAACCTGCCCGCGTTGCCCTCCGGCTATGATCGGAGCGACTGGATGCGCGACTGCCACGCCTATCTCGACGAGCGGCGGCGGAGAGGCCGCGATGGTGCGGTGATCGGCGGGTTGATTGGCGGCGCAGGCGGTGCGGTGCTCGGAAACGAATTGGCGGAGGACGGTTCGCGCCTGACCGGAACGCTGATCGGTGGCGGAATTGGCGGCATCGCAGGCGCCGTAATCGGTTCGCTGATCGCGCGTGGCGGCGATGACGATCGGCTCGACTGCGATGGCTGGCTGACCGAATACCACCGGGTTTACTCGGATCAGGCCGACTACGGATACGGCTATGGCGACGGCGGTTATGGCGACGACTACGCTTATCGCGGAGGCGGGTATTACCGAGACGATTATCGCTATGGCTACCGCTCGGCGCCCGTGCAGTATTACAACTATCGCCAGGGGAGCGGCTACGGGGCCGGTTACGGCTACGCGGCGGGTGGCGGTGGCGGCTACGTGACAACCCAGTCAGGTGGCGTCGTGGTCATCATCGAGGATCGCGGGGAACGCTATGTTCCTGTTATCCGGGAAGAAATCGTCGAAGAATATTACGAGGTCCAAGAGCGGGAGGTCGTGCGCGAACGTGTGATCGAACGCGAGCGCACGGTGCCGCAGCCGCGACCGGACAAGCGGATCAAGTACGTCAAGCAGCGCTAGGGCCGAAAGGCTGCACGGGCGCCCAATCGCCCGCCCCGCACGTTAGCTGTCAGATCTCGCCGCCGGTGAGCCGCTGACAGAGCAGATCGAGCTGGTCGAGAGTCTTGTAGCGGATGGTGATAGCACCCGAGCGCGGGTCCGCATCCGGCTTGATCGAAAGCGACATGCCGAGGAATTCCTCGAGGTGACGCTCGACTGCCTCGATATCGGCATTCGTCTGTTGCGCTGCGCCGTTTCCTGCTGCGGAGGCGGGTTTCTTCCCTGCCGGCTTCGCACGGACCTTCTTTTCAACCTCACGGACAGACAGGTTCTTGGACACCGCCTCTTGGGCTAGCTCCTCGGCCCGGTCGTGGCCGATCAGGGCGCGAGCGTGGCCCATGCTGAGTTTGCCAAGCTCGACCAGCTGAATCACCGGCTCCGGCAAGGCGAGCAGCCGCTGAAGGTTTGCAACATGGCTCCGCGATTTGTCGACCAGCTCGGCAATGTCCGCCTGGCTCATCTCCTCCTCTTCGGAGAGATGCTGGTAGGCGCGGGCTTCCTCGATGGGATTGAGATCTTCGCGCTGGATATTCTCGATCAGCGCAATGGCCATCACCTCACGACGGTCGAGATCGCGGACGATTGCAGGAATTTCGTGCAGATTCGCGCGCTGCGCAGCGCGCCAGCGGCGTTCGCCAGCAACCAGCTGATACCGCCCCTTGCGCTCGAGCGGGCGCACGATGATGGGCTGGATCACCCCGCGACGCGCGATGGATTTGGCGAGCTCTTCCAGCGCGTCTTCTTCGAAGATCTTGCGCGGCTGACCGGGCAGAGGTTCGATCCGGGCAACCGGAATCGAGGCGAGCCCGCTGGCCGTCGACGGGCCGGGCTCTTTCGCTCCGCCGGATCCCGTGCCCAGAGTGGTGCCACCTTCTGACGGCGCGATCGATTCCTCGCGCTGGGTCTCGCCCAGCAGGGCCCCCAACCCCCGTCCCAGCTTGCGCTTGCTGCGATCGGGCGTTGCTTCGGCTGGCGCAGGCTTGGTGCTCATGCTGCTTTCCTTTCGGCGGGAAGGCGACCGAGCAATTCTCTCGCCAGCGACATGTAGGCGCGGCTTCCCGCACACGAATGATCGTAAATGAGGGCAGGCAGGCCATGGCTGGGCGCCTCCGACAGGCGGACGTTGCGCGGAATGACCGTATCGAACACCAGACCGCCCAGACATTCGCGTACGTCTTCGGCCACCTGGTCGGTCAGCCGGTTGCGGCGATCGAACATGGTCAGCGTGACCCCGATAATCTTGAGCGAGGGATTGATGCCCTGCTGAACGCGCTCCACCGTCTGCAAGAGCTGGCTGAGACCCTCGAGCGCAAAGAATTCGCATTGCAGAGGCACGAGAAGTGAGTCGGCAGCACTCAGGGCGTTGAGCGTCAGCAGGCCGAGCGAAGGCGGGCAGTCGATGAAGCAGACATCATATCCCTCCGCGTTGGCGAGTGCGTGCTTGAGGCGGTCCACCCGGTCGCTCTCACCCACCAGCTCGACCTCGGCACCGCTGAGGTCTTGCGTCGCCGGGATCACGTCGAGCTTCGGGATCCGCGTCGTCTGCGCGCACTGGGCTGCGGTGGCCTCGTCCATCAGCATGTCATAGGCGGAATAGTCGCGGTCGTGACTGGGAATACCCAGACCCGTGGAGGCGTTGCCCTGCGGGTCCATATCGACCAGCAAGGTGCGCCAGCCCGTCGCCGCGATGGCGGTTGCGATGTTGATTGCGGTGGTCGTCTTGCCGACCCCGCCCTTTTGATTGGCGATCGCAATGCAAATCATCTGCGGCTCCCGACTTTGGGTCGACCTGTGCCGACGAGGATGGCAGCATCCCGGCTCGTGACCGATTGTTTCACGTGAAACATGCTGCGCAGCGGAGAATCAAGCTCGTCCCTTTCCTGCGCTGCCGACCGCCCCTTGGGCAAGACCCATGTCGTGTCGGCAGTGGAAAAGCGGGCAGACAACCTGAGCAGTTCACCCAGGGGCGCGAAAGCACGTGCGCTTATCACCGACGCGTCGAAGCTGTCGATCGCCTGCAGGCGCGCACCCAGAACCCGGCAATTATTCAAGCCAAGGCTGTCGATAATGGATTCGAGCCACTCGACCCGTCGCTTGCGCGATTCGACGAGAAAATGCGGGAGCTCGGGCCGCATGATCGCGGTCACCACCCCCGGGAGACCGGCGCCGGTCCCCAAGTCCAGCCAGGGACCCGGTGTTTCACGTGGAACACAATCGAGCAACTGCGCGCTATCCGCGAAGTGGCGTTGCCAGAGGGTTTCGACCGTCGAGCGTGCGATCAGGTTCTGGTTCTTCGATTCAGCAAGCAGCGCCTGTCCGAAGCGCTCCATCTTGTCCAACGCCTCGGGCGAGCATCGTTGCGCAACATAGGCGCGTGCCGCATCTTCGCCCTTGATCATGCAGCCGCCACATGCTTCCGGGCATGGACGAGCAGCGCAGCAAGCGCCGCAGGCGTGATGCCCGGTACCCGGCCCGCCTGAGCGAGGCTCTGGGGCCGGGTGCGGGACAAGCGTTCTACCATCTCGTTCGAGAGGCCGGGCACTTCGTGAAAGGGAAAATCAGGCCTCAAAGCGATCTTCTCGTTTGCGCGCAATTCCCTCAGCTCCGCTTCGTGCCGCGCGACATATGGGGCATAATGCAGGTCCTCGGCTACCTCCGAATGCAAGCCATGCTCCGTTTCACGTGGAACAAGACCGACCTCGGCTAAGCGAGTCAAATCGATGCCGGGATATCGGGTCCAATCCCCAAGCGGTTGGCGGCCCGCATCGTCCGTTGCGGCAAAGCCCAATGTCCGCATTTCGGAAGGAGAGCGCTCCCGGCCCAGTGCCAGCTGCAGCGCTTCACGTGCCTCTTCACGCGCCTCGAACCGACGGCGCCGCGCTTCGGACACGCATCCTGCCTGAATTGCCAAGGGCGTGAGCCGCGAGGAGGCATTGTTGGCGCGCAGCCGGAGCCGATACTCCGCCCGCGCTGTCAACATCCGATAGGGTTCGCTGACACCGTGCAGGGTGAGATCGTCGACCATGACCGCCATGTAACTATTCGCCCGGTCCAAGCCTGGCTCATCCCGCCCCGCAATACGGCACGCGGCATGGAGGCCGGCGACAAGACCCTGCGCCGCAGCCTCTTCATAGCCTGTCGTCCCGTTTATCTGTCCAGCGCAATAGAGGCCCTCAAGGTCCTTCATCTGCAGCGATCGGTCCAGGGAACGTGGATCGACATGGTCGTATTCGACGGCATAGCCCGGCTCCGCCACCCGGACTTGCTCAAGCCCCTCGATGGCGCGCAGGAAAGCCTCCTGCACGTCCACGGGCAACGAGGTGCTGATCCCGTTGGGATAGACGAGCGGCGTGTCGAGCCCTTCGGGCTCAAGAAATATCTGGTGTCCGTCACGATCGCCGAAACGATCGATCTTGTCTTCGATAGACGGGCAATATCGGGGGCCCTGCGCATCGATGGCACCCGAATAGAGCGGCGAACGGGAAAGATTGGCGCGGATGATCTCGTGAACGCGACTATTGGTGCGCGTCATTGCGCAAAAGACCTGCGGGTTGACGCGTTCCTTTGACAGGGGCGACATGGTCCACTGGTCAGGGTCCGATGGCTGGACCGCCAGCCGGGCCCAATCGATCGTCCGCCCATCCAACCGAGGCGGGGTCCCCGTCTTCAAGCGCGCCAGCGGCAGCGAAGCATCCCGCAATTGCCGAGCCAGTCTCGCAGCAGCGCCCTCCGCAATACGCCCCCCTTCGAAGCGTTCCTCTCCACGAAAAAGCACGCCGCCAAGGAAGGTCCCGGTGCACAACACCGCCGCATCGCACGCCAGCTGCATGCCATCGGCGAGTGAGACTCCGCGAACCTTGCCCCCCTCGATCCGAAGGCCTGCAACCTCACCTTCGATAACCTCGAGAGTGGGTTCACTCGCCACGCGCTCGCGCACGGCTGCGCCGAACAAACGCCGATCTGCCTGAACTCTGGGACCCCAGACCGCGCTTCCCTTGGAGCGATTGAGCATCCGGTAATGGATCGCGCCCGCATCCGCTGCAATGCCGAGCAAGCCATCGAATGCATCGACCTCGCGCACGAGGTGACCCTTGCCCAAACCGCCGATCGCCGGGTTGCAGCTCATCGCCCCGATCTTGGTGGCGTCCATGGTGACCAGCGCCACATGCAGACCCATGCGCGCGGCGACACAGGCCGCCTCGACGCCGGCATGTCCGCCGCCGATGACTATTATCGGAAAGTGCCGCATGGCTCCCCCTATAAGAGCACGCGAGCCCTCTCGCTAGGGGGTCAGATGTTCCACGTGAAACATCCCGGGCTGAATCACTTGCCTATGCAAAAACGGCCGAACAGCGAGTCCAGCATATCCTCCGTGCCCACCGTGCCAAGCATTGCGTCTAGAGCATGGCGTGCCTGGCGAAGCGCCTCCCCGGCAATCAGCAGATCCTCTACCTCCGCCGCTTCGAGCAGCTGCAGCCTCGCCGTTTCCAACCTCTGCTTCTGACGCCGGGAGACCGCGACTTGCCCGGGTTTGGGCAATCTGTCCCGCCCCACCGCTGAAAGCCGACTCATCAGTTCGGGGAGGCCCTCACCTGTCACAGCCGAAACCGCAAGCGACCCTTCGCCCTTGGGTGCCCACACGGCGGCGTCCATCATACTGGCCACCTCGATCACGCCTGACGGCCCCTCACCCTCCGGCCCCAACCAGAGCACCACATCCGCGCGCGCGAGCTCCTGACCGGCGCGGGAGATGCCAATTCGCTCGATCTCGTCCGCACCTTCATCGCGCAATCCGGCGGTATCGACCAACAGGAAGGGAACACCGCCGATTGCAACGGGCCGCTCGATCGCGTCGCGGGTCGTCCCGGCAATCGGAGATACGATTGCCGCTGCCTCATCAAGAATGGCGTTGAAGAGGCTCGACTTGCCCGAATTCGGGGGGCCCGCAAGCACCACGCGAAGCCCTTCCCGCAATCTCTCAGCCGGAGGGACCGCCAGCCACGCAGCCATCTCTTCAGCGACGCGTCTCGCATCCGAGCACCACCCGGGCGTGGGCGCGATGCCATCCTGATCGTCGTCCGAAAAATCCAGTTCCTGTTCGACCGCGGCAGACGCGGAGAGGACCGCTTCGCGCCAATGCGCAACCTCATTGGATGCATGACCCTTGGCCGAACTGGCCAGGACCGCACGCTGCAATTCGGTTTCGGCCGACAGCATGTCGCCCAAGGCTTCCGCCTCGAGCAGATCCATCCGCCCGTTGAGGAAGGCACGCCGCGTGAATTCGCCTGGCTCCGCTTGCCGCAAGCCGAGGCCCGCGAGGGAATTTTCGATCGCACGGATCACGGCCCGGCCGCCGTGGCAGTGAATTTCGGCGCAATCCTCGCCCGTCGCGCTGCTGGGACCGGGGAACCAGAGAACCAGCGCCTCGTCCAGCCAGCCAGCCTGCGGATCGCGTATCTGCCGCAGGCTGGCCTGGCGGGAATTGGGAAGCCTGCCAGCCAGTACGTTGAGCGCCCTGCCCGATCCGGGACCCGATATGCGAATGATCGCCACACCGCAGGGCGGCGTACCGGAGGACAGAGCGAAAATCGTGTCCGGGTTGTCAGTCGCCAGATGTCTTCTCGCTGCCCGAGGAGCCCTTTCCGCGCGCCGAGGCGCCCGTGTTCGCATCCATGAAAGCCTGGAACATCTTCAACCCCGCCTGCCCCATGGGGGCCATTGTTCGCGCCAGTTCCTGCAGCTGATCCGGGTTGGAGACGCCGCGCATGGCGCGCTCCATCCCTTCGGAATAGGCCGCCTGCGCCTTGCTCAAATCGGGCAGACCCATGAAGGCCCGCGCCTCTTCCGGCGTACAATCGATTTCCACGTGGACCTTCATTGAGATTTCTCCGTTACCTCTCCAAACAGGTATTTGGGCGGCCCTTCCGGTCCGCGCAAGCACGGCTATCGACGAAAGACGGGAGCACATCGATGAGCGAAACGACACGGATCACCACCCTCGACGGCAACAAAGACTTCATGGCCTATGTGGCCCGGCCAGAAGGCACGCCGCGAGCGGCCATCGTCGTCATCCAGGAAATCTTCGGCGTGAATGCCGGCATCCGTCGCAAGTGCGATCTGCTGGCCGAAGACGGATATCTCGCAGTCGCACCGGACCTGTTCTGGCAACTCGGCGAAGGCATCGAGCTCGATCCCGATATCGAACCGGAGTTCGAGAAGGCGCTCGATCTGATGGGCAAGTTCGATCAGGACGCGGGCGTAAAGGACATCGAAGCGACGATCAAATGGGCGCGCGAGGACAGCGGCAAGAAGGTCGGCGCTGTTGGCTACTGCCTCGGTGGGCGGCTGGCCTACATGACCGCGGCCCGAACCGATTCGGATGCCTCGGTCGGCTATTACGCGGTGGGCATCGACAACCTGCTGCGCGAGAAGGACGCCATCGCAAATCCGCTCATGCTCCATATCCCGACCGAAGACGGCTTCGTGGACAAGGAAACGCAAAAGAAGATGCACGAAGGGCTGGACGATCACCCGAAGGTGACGCTGCACGATTACGAAGGCATGGACCACGGCTTCGCCACGCAGTTCGGCAAGCGCCGGAATGAAGAATGCGCACAGCTTGCTGACAAGCGCACGAGCGAATTCTTCGCCAAGCATCTCGGATGAACGCGACCGCCCGGGGACTTGCCGAATGGCACGCCCTTGCCACCGCGCCAGATCCGGAAAGACTGGCGCGGCTCGTGGCGGAGGATGCGGTCTTCCACTCTCCCGTCGTGCATACACGACAGGAGGGCCGCCAGCTGGTCGTTGCCTATCTGAGCGCAGCCGCAGCCACGCTGGGTCAGGGCCAATTCCGCTATGTCCGCGAACTCGTCGATGGGCGCGATGCGATGCTCGAATTCACCTGCATCCTCGATGATATCCACGTGAACGGCGTCGATATCATCCGGTTCGACGAGGCCGGGAAGATCGCGGACTTCAAAGTGATGATCCGCCCGATCAAGGCAGTGAACAAGGTTTGGGAAATGATGGCCGCGCAGCTGGAAAAGACATCCGCTTCATAGCCTCTCAATCACAAAGGCTGCGCGGGTCGCGGGATCGGCAAAGGGCAGCGTGATCGGGCTATAGCCGTATTCGAGCCACGCGCCGAGCACCGCGGTATCGCTTTGGACTGCCTGTTCCCAGGTCTGGATACGCTCGTCATCCTGCCGGTAGATCTCGCGCCACGGTGGGGCATGGAAGACCGGGCCTTCATACCGAAATTCGCGGCAGGCCGCATCGATCGCAGGCGGAACGGGCAGTCCCTCCAGCCTCAGAAAACCGACGATATCCGCAAAACCACGATCGAACAGGATCGGAGCATCGCCCTCGCCTACGCGCTCCCACAAAGCACGCTGCGCCTCGAGCATGGCGAGCGCGAAGTCGGTCGGCCGCTCCGCGCGCAGCTCCATGCCACCGGGGGCCTGGAGGATCGCCCGCGCGACCTCCTCCCCCGTAGCAACTCCGCGCCGCGCCACCTCGGCCAGCAGGGTCGATTTGCCCGACCCCGGCGCCCCGGTGACCACGGCGCGGCGCATGATCCTACTGGTTCATGGTGTCGAAGAAGTCTTCGTTGGTCTTCGAATCCTTCATCTTGTCGAGCAGGAACTCCATCGAATCGATGGTGCCCATCTGCATGAGGATGCGGCGCAGCACCCACATCTTGGAGAGCTTGTCCTTCTCGACCAGCAGCTCTTCCTTGCGCGTGCCGGACTTGCCGACGTCGAGCGCCGGGAAGATGCGCTTGTCGGCGACCTTGCGATCGAGCACGATTTCCGAGTTGCCGGTGCCCTTGAACTCTTCGAAGATCACCTCGTCCATGCGGCTGCCGGTATCGATCAGCGCGGTGGCGATGATGGACAGCGAGCCGCCCTCCTCGATATTGCGCGCAGCACCGAAGAAGCGCTTGGGCCGCTGGAGCGCATTGGCGTCCACACCACCGGTCAGCACCTTGCCCGAGCTGGGCACGACGGTGTTGTAGGCGCGGCCCAGACGGGTGATGGAATCGAGCAGGATCACGACATCGCGCTTGTGCTCGACCAGGCGCTTGGCCTTTTCGATGACCATTTCCGCCACCTGGACGTGGCGCTGCGCGGGTTCGTCGAAGGTCGAGGAAATCACCTCGCCGTTTACCGAACGCTGCATGTCGGTGACTTCTTCAGGCCGCTCGTCGACCAGAAGCACCAGCAGGAAGACTTCCGGGTGGTTGTCCGTAATCGCCTTGGCAATGTTCTGCAGCAGCACGGTCTTACCCGTGCGCGGCGGCGCCACAATCAGCGCGCGCTGGCCCTTGCCCTGCGGCGAGATGATATCGATCACCCGCGCGCTCTTGTCCTTCACCGTCGGATCGAGCGTGTCGAGCGACAGCTTTTCTTCCGGATAGAGCGGCGTCAGATTGTCGAAATTCGTGCGCATCCGCACCGCCTCGGGATCGTCGAAGTTAACCGAGGTCAGCTTGGTCAGCGCGAAATAGCGTTCGCCTTCACGCGGAGCGCGGATTTCGCCCTCCACGGTATCACCCGTGCGCAGCGCCCATTTGCGGATCTGGTTGGGCGAAACATAGATGTCGTCCGGGCCGGCGAGATAGTTCGCCTCGGGTGAACGCAGGAAGCCGAAGCCATCCTGCAGCACCTCGATGGTGCCGATGCCCATGATCTGTTCGTCGTATTCCTCATCCTCGGCGAGCTCGCGCAGGATGCAGAACATCAGATCCTGACGGCGCATGGTGCCCGCGGCTTCCACCCCGAGCTCTTCCGCCATGCTTACCAGGTCGGCGGGCGCCTTCTTCTTTAAGTCTTTGAGATGCATAGATAATCAGTCCGAAAAATGACGAGCCGAACCCATCGAATTGCGCGGAATCTTCAAGGTGCTTGGGGAAAGCGAAAGATTGCTGACACGGCATGAAAGCCGCGATGCCCGGCTGGGTTGGGCAACGAAATAGGTCTATCGCGCGCTCAGGTCAATCGAGCTTCGCGCACAAAATATCGCTCTCGCCTTTGCGATCAGAAGGGTTTCACGACCACCAGCACGACGATCAGGGCCAGAAGGATCGCGGGTACCTCGCCCACCAGGCGCAGGCGCTTTTCCGCCATAGGCCGGGTACCTTTCGCCATCTTCTTCGAGAGCGCGACCATGTACCCGTGGTACCCGCTCAGGATCAGCACGAGCAGCAGCTTGCCGTGGAACCATCCATCGTCCCAGGCCCCCACCGTGACCGAGAGCAGCAGCCCGAGAATCCATGTCACGACAATGCTGGGCGTCAGGATGATATTGGCAAGCTGACGCGTGCGCCCGGCCCACAGCGCCTCCTCGTCCGATCCAGGCACAGCGGCGTGCATGTAGACCAGCTGGCGCGGCAGAATGAACAGGCCGGCCATCCAGAACACCATAAAAATGATGTGCCCCGCCTTGAGCCAGAAATAGAGCATACCGAGTGTTTCCTGCATGGTGCCGTGCCCTACCGCCTATGCTCCGCGCTGCCAATCACGAACCGTAGCCAACGCCCGTCGGACATGCGCAATAGGCGTGCGCCGATCGATCCCGTGGCCCAGATTGAACACATGCGGCCGGCCGGAGAAGGCTTCGAGAATCGTCAGGATACGCGATTCCAGCCGGTCCGATCCGGCCAGCAGCAACAGCGGATCGAGATTGCCCTGAACGGGCATGCCTTCGGGCAGGACGGAGTGAGCCCAGGCAGGGTCTACCGTTTCGTCCACCCCGACCGCGTCCACACCGGTCTGGCGAGCATAGACCGGCAGTTTCTCCCCCGCGCCCTTGGGAAACCCGATGATCGGCGTATCGGGATGCGATTCCTTCAAGGCTGCAACGATCGCCGCATTGGGCGCAATGACCCATCGCTCGAACTCATCGGGGGCAAGACTGCCCGCCCAGCTGTCGAACAGCTGCACCGCCTCTGCCCCCGCATCGATCTGGCCGCGCAGATAGGAGATCGTGTGGTCGCCCACCGCGGTGAGGATGGCGCCGAGCATATCGGGATCGCGGTAGGCCATGGCCCGCGCGTCGTGCTGGTCCCGGCTCCCTTCGCCCGCAATCATGTAGGTCGCCACGGTCCACGGGCTGCCTGCGAAGCCCAGCATGGTCACATCTTCGGCCAGCTGCGCCCTGCAGCGCCGCACCGTTTCGTAGACCGGATCGAAGCGCGCTGTGTCGGCCGTGAGATCGCCGAGGCCGGCGTCCACCAGCGGGGGAGAAAGCTTCGGCCCCTCCCCTGCGAGAAACTCGAGGTGCTGGCCCATTGCATGCGGAACGATCAGGATGTCGGAGAACAGGATCGCGCCATCGAACCCGAAGCGCCGGATCGGCTGAAGCGTGACCTCGCAGGCAGCCTCGCTGTCGTACACCAGATCGAGGAACCCGCCCTTGTCCGCGCGCAACTCGCGGTATTCGGGCAGGTAACGCCCCGCCTGGCGCATGAACCAGACGGGCGGGGTCGCGGGCAGGGCACCGCGCAGGCAATCGAGAAGTGGGCCAGGCATGTCTCTAACTAACCTAATAAATTATATTAGTAATAGATGGATGATAGAAGTTGGGCCTGTGGACAGGGGTGAAAACCCTGTGCTGCACATGGCCTGCGAAAAACTCGGATGCGTCCTCCACCATCCGACTCGCCGAATATCCATCGTCAAACGGAACTTATCCCCCTTCTGAGTCGGGTGTCGATAAGCACGCCATCTGTGGGCAGACTCCCTGCGCAAATCCGGCTCGCGATGTTCACGATCTGCGTGCCGGACTTGTCCTTGCATCAGTGAAGTGGTTTATCCCGGCATCTGTCCACAACCCGGATCGCACCTTGGCGCGCACGCATCTGCATCTCTTTTCCGATTCGACCGGCGAAACGCTGCAGATGGTGGCCAATGCGGCGCTTGCCCAGTTCGAAGGCGTGGATGTCGAACGCCACTTCTGGCCGATGGTCCGTTCGCGCCAGCACCTGGACCGCATCGTGCCCGAACTGGAGAAGATGCCCGGCCTGATTCTCTACACGCTGGTGAACGAGGATACGCGCAAGGCGCTTGAGGAGAAATGCCGCCAGCTCGCGCTGCCTGCGGTGGATGCTCTTGGCGAAGTGACTGCAGTGCTCGAAACGCAATTCGGGCAGGAAGCGCATGGGCGCCCCGGACGCCAGCACCGCATGGACGACGCCTATTTCCGGCGGGTCGATGCCATTCACTACACGATTGCGCATGACGACGGGGTTGGCAGCGAACAGTGGCACAAGGCGGATATCGTCCTCGCCGGAGTTTCGCGGACCTCGAAGACACCTACCAGCATCTATCTCGCCAACCGGGGTTACAAGGTCGCGAATATCCCGCTGGTGATGGAGAGCCCCCCACCCCCGGTTCTGTTCGAATTGAACGGGCCGCTGGTGGTCGGGCTGACTACCGCGCCCGAGCGGCTGGTGCAGATCCGCCGCAACCGCCTGCTGACGCTGAACGAGGAATCGCAAACCAGCTATGCCGAGCATGAGCGCGTGGAAGAGGAAATCCGGTTCGCCCGGCGCATGTTCGCCGACAATAACTGGCCGGTCATCGACGTGACCCGCCGATCGATCGAGGAAACGGCTGCGGCGATCATCAAGCTGATGAACGATCACAAGATGCGCGCCAAGCCGCAGGAGAAGCCGATATGAGCCTCATCCTCGCCTCGAACAGCGCTTCTCGCCGCGCGATGCTGCAGGCTGCCGGTGTGGAGGTCGACTGCGTCGGCGCGGATGTGGACGAACGCGCGCTGGAAGCGGAAATGGCCGACGCCCCGCCGGCCGAGATCGCGCAGGCGCTGGCCGCGGCGAAGGCCAGCGCGGTTTCGGCCGACCATCCCGATCGCTTCGTTCTGGGCGGTGACAGCCTGGTCGTGGTGGACGGACAAAGGTTCGACAAGCCCTCCAGCCGCGAGGAAGCTGCCGAACACCTGCGCTTCTTCTCAGGCAAGGTGCTGCATCTGCACAGCGCTGCGGCACTTGCCAGCGGTGGCCGTATCGTCTGGCTGGGCGAAGATGCCGCAGCGTTGCATGTGCGCGATCTGGGCGAGGATTTCATCGCAGCCTATCTCGCCGCCGAGTGGCCCGAGGTCGGCCAGACGGTCGGCGTCTTCCGGATCGAGGCGATGGGCGTGCAGCTGTTCGATCGCATCTTCGGCGACCATTTCACGATTCTGGGCATGCCTCTGCTGCAAGTGCTGGGCGCGCTGCGAGAGCAGGGCGTCATCCCTGCATGAGCAAGCCTTACGCGGAAGTCATCGGCGATCCCATCGCGCAGTCGAAGTCGCCCGCAATCCATGGTTTCTGGCTGGACAAGCTGGGGATCGAGGCGGAGTACCGGGCCACGCGCGTCGCGCAGGAAGACGTCGGGGCCTACCTTGCCAAGCGCCAGGCCGATCCCGACTGGCGCGGCTGCAATGTCACCATGCCGCTCAAGCAGGCGGTGCAGGCACATCTTCACTCGGTCGAAGAGCCCGCCGCGTCCATCGGCGCGGTCAACACGATCTATCGGTCACCCGACGGGCGCCTCCTTGGGACCAATACCGACGCAGCGGGTTTCCTCGAACCGCTGATGCAGGAACTGCAGGGCGCCCACCTGTTTCGCATGGCGCGCATCCTTGGTGCGGGCGGCGCGGCGCGCGCCATCGCCCATGCGCTTGCCGAACGCAATTTCACGCTCGTCATCGCCGCCAGGCGCACCGAGCAGGCCAGCGCGCTCGCCGCGCAGCTGCCGCGCAGCGCGCAGCATCACGTGGTCTCTCTCGATCACTTCGCGGGAGCGACCGATTTCGCTTTCGACGACCGCCACGGCATGCTCGACCTGGTGGTCAATGCCAGCCCGCTCGGCATGCGTGGCAAGCCCGCGCTCCGGTTCGACTGGAGTCATGCCCCTCCCGGCGCGATCGCCTACGACATCGTCACCGATCCGCTCGACACGCCATTCCTGCAGGACGCGCGCGACGCCGGGCACGAGACGGTGGACGGGCTGGCCATGCTGATCGGGCAGGCCGCCGAAGCCTTTCGCCGGTTCTACGGCGCCAGCCCGCCACGCCAGCACGACAGGGAACTGCGCGCGATGCTGACGTCATGAATCGCCCGCTGATCATCGGGCTCACCGGCTCCATCGGGATGGGCAAATCGGCGGTTGCTGCCATGTTCGAAGCGCAGGGCGTACCGGTGTTCGATGCCGATGCCGAGGTGCGGCGCATGCAGGGGCCCGGCGGCGCGCTGCTCGGTGCGATCGAGGCGGCTTTTCCCGGGTCGACCGGGCCCGAGGGCGTGGACCGCGACGCGCTCGGCAAGCATGTGTTTGGCAATCCGGAGGAGCTCGGCCGGCTCGAAGCGATCATGCACCCCGCAGTGGCCGAGCGACGGGCGGAATTTCTTGCGGCCAATGCCGACGCTCCGCTGGTCGTGTTCGACATTCCGCTGCTGTTCGAGAAGGGCGGCGAGGACATGGTCGATGTGGTGATCGTGGTCTCCGCCCCCCATCACGTTCAGCGCGAGCGAGTGCTCGCGCGCCCCGCGATGACGGCGCACAAGTTCGAAAAGATACTCGACCTGCAGACACCCGACCATCACAAGCGGGCGCGGGCGGACCATGTGATCCATACCGGCGTGCCGATTGCGGAGACCGAGGCCGAAGTTGCGGCGCTGGTCGAACGGTTGATGACTGAAAGTCAGTCCCGCTCCTGATCTTGCAACGCGGGCTCCAGAGGGCGATAGTCCTCTCATGCGTGAAATCGTTTTCGATACCGAAACCACCGGCATCGACCCCCGGCAGGGCCATCGCATGGTCGAGATCGGTTGCGTCGAGCTGATCGATCGCATGCCGACGGGCAAGACCTTCCACGCCTATTACAATCCCGAGCGGGACATGCCCGCCGAAGCCGAAGCCATTCATGGCCTGAGCGCGCAGTTCCTGTCCGAAAAACCGCTGTTCCTCGACGAAGTCGAAGCATTTCTGGAATTCGTGGGCGACGACAAGCTGGTCGCACACAATGCCGGGTTCGATTTTGGGTTCCTCAACGCCGAACTGGAGCGATGCTCGCGCGAGGCGATCTGCCTGACGCGCAAGATCGACACGCTAGAGCTGGCCCGGCGCAAGCACCCGGGCGGCAAGCATTCGCTGGACGCCCTGTGTACGCGCTATGGCGTCGATCGCAGCCACCGCGTGTTTCATGGCGCCCTGCTCGACGCCGAATTGCTTGCGCAGGTCTATATCGAGCTGACCGGCGGCCGCCAGATCGCGATGGGGCTGATGCCGGTGGCGGAGAATGTCGGCGAAGCAGCTCGGGAGGACAGGATCGTCCCCCTGCGCCCTTCGGCCGACCGTCCGGTGCGACCGCCCCGCCCCCACACGGCGAGCGAGGCGGAACTGATGCGCCACGCGGCCTTTCTTGAGCGTATCGCAAGACCTATCTGGAATAGGTAGGCTGCGGCCCACCCCCGGGCCGCGCGAAAAGACGGAGATTGCAAAGCATGGACGTCCGAGTTTCCGGCCACCAGATCGACACAGGCGCAGCCCTGCAGGACAGCGCGACCGAACGCCTCGAAGCGATCGTCGACAAGTATTTCAACCGCGCGATTTCCGCGCACGTGACCTTCGGCAAGCAACCCGGCGGCGCGTTCTCGTGCCACATCGTCGCGCACATCATGCAGGGGCTCATCCTCAAGGCCCAGGGCGAAGCGCACGACATTCACCAGGCGCTGGACGCTTCCGCCACCAAGCTGGAAAAGCAGCTGCGCCGCTACAAGCGCCGGCTGAAGGACCGCCATGAGGCGCACGCCCATTCTGCAGCGGCAGAAGAGGCGGCCTACCGGGTCTTCGCTTCCGAACCCGAAGAGGATGATGTGGAAGTGGCGGACGCGCCGCCGGTGGTGGCCGAAACCAAGACCGACATTCCCGAAGCCTCCGTTGCGGACGCGGTCATGATGCTCGACCTGCGCGATACCAACGCGCTGTTCTTCAAAAATGCTGGCTCTGGCCGGCATAATATGGTCTATCGCCGCCAGGACGGCTCGATCGGCTGGGTCGAGCCTCACTGATGCGACGCGGCACTTTCGGCTGAAGGTCGTCCGCGACCTCAGCCAACCGCCGCTACCGACGCATTATCCTGTCCCATCGGGATCGAACCGAAAAACGCTTAGCAAAGCAGGCTATCCCCCCGTGTCTTCCCCATTTCGATTGCTACCCGAAGCCGTTCATTGTGCGTCGTGCGCGAACAAGGCGGCGATCCTGGGTGAATTGGCGAAGGGATTCGCGTCTGCCTATGGCATTCCGGCCGATCAGGTGCTCGACGCCCTGCGCGAACGGGAAGTTCTGGGAAGCACGGGATTCGGCCGGGGCGTGGCGATGCCGCATGCCCGGCTCGACCTGGTCGACCGGCCCCTTGCCGTGCTCCTCCATCTTGACCGCGACGTCGATTTCGACGCCGCGGACGGCGTGCCGGTCCGGCTGGTGATGGGCCTGGTCTCGCCGAGCGATGCCGGCGTGCAGCACCTTCACGCCCTCGCCGCCATGTCGCGCCTGACGCGCGACGAGCGCATGCTGCACCAGCTTTTCGAAGCGGGGAGCGAGGAAGAGCTGTATTCGATCATCGCCAATGCGGGTCTGCGTGACGCAGCCTGAGGCAGGCCCGGGCCCGTCCGCCCATTATCGCGCGCTCGAGCGGCTGTACCGCTCGGCCCCCGTCAATCGTGTCTTTTCATCGGACCTGACGATCGAGGGCGAAGGCCGCGCACGGATCACCTTCGACATCACCGAGAGTTCGTATCACGCCGCAGGGGCGGCGCACGGGACGATCTATTTCAAGATGCTGGACGACGCGGCCTTTTACGCCGCCAACAGTCTCGTCACCGATCGCTTCCTGCTGACGACCGCCTTCAACCTCCATTTCACCAAGCCGGTGCGCGAGGGGCGGGTCACCGCCTCTGGCGTGTGGATCAGCGGGCGTCGCCGCGTACTGGTCGCCGAATCGCGGCTGGTGGATGAGGAGGGGGACGAGATCGGGCGCGGAACGGGCACCTTCATGCGCTCGCGAATCGCCCTCTCGGGGCTCGAAGGATACGCGAGCGAGGCACCTTGAGCGATTCGCGTCTGCCGACTCACCTCGTCGTAGGCGGGTTGATGCGCCAGATTTCGGCCGAAGGCGGTTTTGCCGCTATCCTTGCCAAAGGAGACCCGGACAGCGGCACCTACATTCTTTTGCTGCGCGATCGAACCGGGGCCGTGAAATTAGTCGAAAGGCGCCCTTCGGCGGACTTCGCCTTCGAATGGCAAGTCACGCAGGAAGAACCCCCTGAAAACGAACGGAAAATATACGATTTCTGCGATCGGAGAAGCGAACAGGACCCGGATTTGTGGGTCGTGGAAGCACAGATCGACGATGCAGAACGGTTCGTCGCACAAATGCGGCCTTAACTTGACCTCGAGCCGCTAACGGGCAAAGGGCCCGCGACTTCGAATTTGCGCAGGCGGTCGGGGCGGCAATGAGGCCGCTTTGATTAGCACGCAGTCGGGGAACGGCCGGCAGGCCTTCGAGAACCCTCACATTTGTACAATCACTAAAGCGCTTCGGCGCGCGATGGTTCCAGCCTGCGTCTGTGTTCGTTCACCGCCCAATGTACGGTATCAATGGGTCAGAAAACGAAATTCGGCTTCGTGTTTTGTGCCGCAGCCGGTCTGATTGCCTCCGCCGGCCTGAGCTACGCGGATGCCCAAGCCCAACAGGGCGACGTAGAACCGATTTCCGTCCCGGAGCCCGAGGCTTCGGCAGATCCGGTGTTCATCTCGGACGAGGTCGTTCAGCCTCTGCCGGAACCGGAAGAAACCCCCGCAGTGGTCGAGGCCGTGGTGCCCGACGCTGACTCGCTGAGCGAGCTGATGGCGAATGTGGATGCACCGCAGACGCTGTCCGATCAGCTGGAGTGCCTCGCGGGTGCCATCTATTTCGAATCGCGTGGCGAACCCATCGAGGGCCAGCTCGCGGTTGCGCAGGTTATCATCAACCGCGCCGAATCCACGGTCTTTCCCTCGGACTATTGCGGTGTTGTCACGCAGCGTTCGCAGTTCTCCTTCGTGAAGAACGGCCGCATCCCGACGAACCGCAGCAATGCGGCGGCCTGGGAACGCGCGCGCAAGATTGCCCGCATCGCCCACGAGGGCATGTGGGACAGCGAAGCGGGCGATTCGCTTTACTTCCACGCCACCTACGTGCGCCCGAGCTGGGCGCGCAAAAAGGTCGCGCGAGCAACGATCAAGACGCACATCTTCTACCGCTAAACGGTTTCCGAGATTCACGAAGGGGCGTGGCACGCGTGTGCTGCGCCCCTTTTTTGCGTCAGTCGCGCAGTTCGATCCAGACGGGCGCGTGATCGCTCGCCTTCTCGCGCCCCCGGGCATCCTTGTCGACGCCCGCCGCGACCAGCCGGTCCGCCAGTTCGGGCGAGAGCAGGCAATGGTCGATCCGGAAGCCATGATCGCGCTGCCACGCACCGCGCTGGTAATCCCAGAAGGTCCACACGCCTCCCCGCGGGTTGAGCGTGTCGATCGCGTCGGTCCAGCCATCGCCGAGCAGCCGCGCATAGGCGTCGCGCGAAGCAGGCTGCATCAGTGCATCATTCGACATTGCCGGGGGAGACCACACGTCCTTGTCCTCGGGAATCACGTTGAAGTCCCCCAGGACGACGGCCGGTCTTTCTTCGGCCCAGATGGCCGCCATGCGCGAGCGCAGCCGCTCCATCCACGCCAGCTTGTAGTCGAACTTGGGGCCGGGCTGCGGATTGCCGTTGGGCAGGTAGAGGTTGGCGATCACGACACCTTCCACCTCGGCTTCGAGGTAGCGCGCCTGCTCGTCGCTCTCGTCGCCGGGCAGGCCGCGCATCCGCTCGGTCAGCGAAAGGCCGTCCTTGGCGAGGATGGCGACGCCGTTGAAACTCTTCTGGCCATGCCAGATGGCCTGGTATCCGGCCTTCTCGAACTCATCGGCCGGAAAGCCATCGTCCTGCGACTTGATTTCCTGCAGGCACGCCACATCCGGCTTCGTTTCATCGAGCCATTCCAGCAGGCGCGGCAGCCGCGCCTTGATTCCATTGATGTTGAATGTCGCAATACGCATGCAGGCATTCCTGCCCGATGCGTGGCCGCCAGTCTAATTCAAATCCCGAAGCTGGAGCCGCAGCCGCAACCGGCGGCCGCCTGCGGGTTCTCAACCCGGAAGGCCGCTCCGCCCAGCGATTCGACAAAATCGACGGCGCTGCCAGCGACCAGATCGAGGCTAACGGGATCGACCACCAGCGTCGCTCCGCCGGTCTTGCTCGTCACGTCGTCGCCCTCGGGCGCATCAGCCAGTTCGAACCGGTACTGGAAGCCCGAACAGCCTCCGCCATCGACCGCGAGACGCAGGATGGCGGGCTTGCCCTGCTTTTCGGCAATGGCGCAAACGCGTGCCGCAGCAGATTCGGTCAGGGAGGGAGCATTGCTCATGCTCTCGATATGGGCCTTGCGGGGCCGCGTCTCAAGCCGTCCATCTCACGCAGTCTGGATATAGCTGCGCATCTCCTGCGCTTCCTGCTGCACTTTCTCGAACCGCGACTTCACGAGATCGCCGATCGAGACGAATCCCAGCAGCGATCCCTCTTCCACCACGGGGAGGTGGCGAATCCGCCGCCGCGTCATGAGCGACAGCGCCTCGTCGATTTTCTCCGAGCGTTCCACCGTGATCGCGGGCGATGTCATCACTTCGCCTACGGGCCGGTCGAGACAACCGCCGCCTTCCTTCGCCATGCAGTAGATCACGTCGCGCTCGGAAAATATTCCGACGACGCGCCTGTCTTCCATCACGGGCAACGCGCCGATGCGTTTGTCTGCCAGGATGGCGATCGCATCGCGCATCGTCATCCGGGCGTCGCAGGTAACGATGCTGTTGGCATCGCGATTGAGAATAAGCTGTCCGATATCCATGTGTCGTAATCCTTCCCCCGGACACAGGATAATGCCACGAAGTTCGCCACTTGGCGAATCCACTCAGCAACGCTTCACAGGAGGGCCGCTTGGCTCGCAAATCTCCGCTCGACGATCCCGAAAAGGCCGCCTTCGCCTGGGCGCGCTACAAGAAGCTGATGCGCGCGATGCTGGGGGTGACGGTTCTCACCGTCCTGATTGCCTGGGCGGCGATCGCATGGAGCGAACTGCCGGTCTCGCCGCATTTCTTCATCGCAGCCGCGCTGGGGATCGGCTTCACCATGATGCTGGCGAGCGCGCTGATGGGACTGATCTTCCTTTCGAACGGAACCGGCCACGACGAATCGATCCACGATCCGCGCGAGGATGCGGACAGATGGTACGATTCCGACAAGCGCGGATCGAAAGACTGACCGGTCAATCGGCGGGATGGAGGCGGAAGGCCTCCACGGGCTCTCCTCCGATCAGGTGCTGCTGGATGATGACTTCCAGCACGTCCGGCGTGCAGGAATGGTACCAGACCCCGTCCGGCTGGACGAGCGCGATCGGCCCGGCCTCGCAGATCTGCAGGCAATCGGCCTTTGTGCGGCGAATCAGCAGATCGGTGCCATCCTTGCGGCTCGGACCGATCCCCAGTTCCTTGAGGCGCTTCTTGAGGTAGTTCCACGCCTCCTTGCCCTCGGCCCGCCCGCAGCACTTGGCCTTTTCCGGCATGGCACACAGGAAGATATGGCGCGCTGCGTGCTCCCCACCGGTCTTGGTGAGCGCGTTCTGCGCCTTGCGCAGTTCCTTTTCCTTGCTCATCCGGCGATCAATCGGTGTCTTCGCCCAGCCAGCGGTCGAGCCAGGCGAACACGGTCTCGTGCCATTGCAGCGAGTTGTCGGGGCTCAGTACCCAGTGGTTCTCGTCCGGGAAGACCAGCAGCTGCGAAGGGATGCCGCGCTCCTGCAAGGCGGTGAAGCTGGCGATCCCCTGTGTGTAGGGAACGCGGAAATCCTTTTCGCCGGTGACGACGAGCATGGGCGTCTGCCAGTTCTCGACATAGTTCACCGGGTTCCAGCGCTCGTAAAGCGCGCTCTGTTCGGCATAGGAACCGCCGAAATCCCAGCGGGGAAACCACAATTCCTCGGTCGTGTAGTAGAAGCTGCGCATGTCGAACAGGCCGTCGTGCTGGACGAGGCAATCGAACCGGTCCGCCCAGTTTCCGGCGATCCAGTTCATCATGTAGCCGCCGTAGGATGCCCCCATCGCACAGGCCCGGTCCCCGTCGATCTGGCTATCGAGTGCAAGTGCGGCGGCGAGGCCCTTCTGAAGATCCTCCAGCGGCTTGCCGCCCCAGTCGCGGTTGATGCTGTCGGTGAAATCCTGCCCGTATCCCGTGCTTCCGTGGAAATCGACCGAGATCACCGCATATCCCTGGCTGGCGAGCACGCGCGGGTTCCAGCGGCTGGACCAGCCATCGTTGAAGGAACCCTGCGGTCCGCCGTGGACGTAGAGGATGGCGGGAAGATCGCCCGCGGCCCCCGACGGCTTGGTGATCTGGCCCCAGACCGTGTCGCCCCCGGCGCCTTCGAAGCTGAAGCGCTGCGTTTCCACGGGAGCAAGCGCGGCCACGCGGTCCGTTGCGACCTCGGTCAGCCGGGTGGCCGTCTTCCACCCATCCGAGAGGTAGAGTTCCGCAGGTGCGGCGATCGAATCGCGCGTGAAGAGCAGCCGTTTGCCGCCGATGGGGGTCACGTTGCCGATATGCGCCTCGTTGCCCGGCAGCAGGTCCAGCTCGGTGACCTTGCCGCTTCGCGGATCGACGCGGAACGCGGGCGTATCGAGCACATCCTGCGCGGTCGCGATGATCCAGCGCGAATCGGGCGTCCAGGCGAGCGAGCCGAAGCTGCGGTCGAAGTCTTCGGTGAGCGAGCGCGTTTCTCCGCTTTCCAGATCGCGCAGCATGATCCGCTGGCGATCCGATTCGTAACCCGGCCGCTCCATGGCAAGATAGGCGAGCCACCTGCCATCGGGTGAGGGCGTGGGCGCAGTATCGACCGCCTCGTTATCCGCGGTGATTTCCGACAGATTGCGCACCTCGAGATCGTAATTGTAGATATCGAGGTCGGTCGACATCGGCTCTTGCGCACCGGCTTCGCGGGCAACGAACCAGATGCTCTTTCCGTCGGGCGCGAAGGCGAAATCCTCCGGCCCCCCGAAGGGCTTGGTGGGTGTATCGCCAATGAGCGCGCCGTCTTTCAGCGGGCCGTCGATGGCCCGCGGACCGGCCAGGCCCTGATCGGTTATGTCGTAGACGAACACGCGGTTGTAGCTGCCCGGCGTGCGCCAGGTATCCCAGTGCCGCACAAAGCCCTCATCGCCCTGGTAGAGGCGGCCCGAGCCGACGGGCTGTTCGCCCGAAGTGCCGTCCGCGTCAGCACCACAGACATATTCGGTGCAACTGCGCGCCGTTTCGCCATAGATCGCGACCTTGCCGCCGTCGGGCGAGAGCTTGAATCCCTCGATGGCGCGGTTCAGCCGCGACACCTGCCGCACCTGCGCCAGCCAGGCGCGGTCCGTGCGCTGCATTACGATACCGGTAAAAAGCTGCATTCCCTGCGAATTACGCCCCCCCGGCGCGAGAAAATAAATACGCTCCTCGTCGAAGAATACGGGCGAGGACGCACCTTCGGGCAGCGTCAGATCGACCTCGTTTCCGTCAGCCAGCGACCTGATCCGATAGGCGGTGCTGCGTTCCAGCGAGGATTCGTCGGTCGTCGTCACCGAATAGATCACCCGCGAACCATCGCCGCTCACGCTCTGGCTGCCCAGGCGCGGCATGGTGACAAGATCCCGGGCCGTCATCGGCTCCGGAGTATCCTGTGCGATGGCCGGGGTGGTGAGAAGCGCCGTCGAAGCGGCAAAAAGAGCGAGCGGCTTGAAGTGTTTGCGCATGGCGCGGGAAACTACGCCCTCGGCGCGCGCCCGCAAGCGAAATCTCTACTCGGGAGAGGGAGGCTCAGCGCTTCTTCTGCACGATCTGGGCGATTTCCTGGCGGACCAGGTCTTCCACCATCGGCGGCAGGTTCGTGTCCAGCCATTCGGCCAGCATGGGGCGGAGCATCTCGCGCACCATCCCTTCGAGCGAGGTTTCGCCAGAGCGCACGATTTGCGGCGATGCACCCGGCTCCGACAGCAGGGCCAGCGTGGCGAGATTGTCTCTCATCGAATTGCGCGCGGCGGTGCTGAGCAGCGATTCGACCGAATCGGCCGCGTCGTCCGCCTCGCGCGAGGCCCGCTCTTCCTCCTCGGCAAGATCGACGTCGGCGAGGTCGTAAACATCCTCGGCCTCTTCCTCCAGCACCGGGTCGCGCGGGGCGGGGGCGGCGTCCTCGCGGGTGGAGCGGCTGCGCATGCGGCGCGCCTCGAGCGCACCGGCGCGGTTGTCCCGAGCGATCACCTTTTTGATCGAATCAAGGATTTCCTCGACCGAGGCTTCGCTGCCGTCCTGCACGTTCAATCCCCCGATTCCGTTCAGATCAGTCGGTTTCCGGATCAAGCACCGGACCGTAGACATCGCGGATTTCCGCGTCCGCCGCCGGAATGTCAATGGTGCGCGTGCCCAGCGCTTCGGGGTCGGAGCCGCGATCCCAGTCGTTCCAGCGGCCGGAAACGCGATCGTAGTTGACCAGCGGATCGTACAAGGCACCGCCTTCGATCCCGAGATCGCGTGCCTCGGCAAGCCCCATCGCCGCCAGCAGGGTGAAGCCTGCGACATAGGCGTTGCGGCGTGCCGTCACGAGATCGACGCGCGAAAGCAGCAGTTCCTGCTCTGCGTTCAGAACGTCGAGCACGGTGCGGTTACCGATCGAGTTTTCCGCCCGTACCCCTTCGAGGCTCAGTTCGGCGGCAGCCACCGCCTCGCGCGAGCTGTCGATGATCGCAAGCGCGGCGGAGTAACTGGCAAAGGCCGCACGCACCTGGGCAATCACATCCCGCTCGGCCGCAATCACCTGATCGAGCGCGGCCGAGGCACGCGCCTGCGCCTGCCTCTGGAGCGCTGCGGGGCGCCCGCCCTGGAACAGCGGAATCGACAGCGAAAGGCCGGCGGACGATGCCGTGGCGGTCTGCGGGCTGCCGATCAGAGGGCTGTTGGGATCGTCTGGATCGAGCGGGGAATCGGGCACGCTGCCGAGGAAGTTCTGGTAATCATAGCCAACGAAGGCGGAAACCCGCGGCAGGCGCGAAGCACCGGCGACGTCGATATCGTAGCCGGCCGCAGCGGCACGCTCGCGCGCGGCGATGAGATCCGGATTGTTATCCAGCGCGACATCCACCGCCATGCGCGTATTATCGGGCAGATTGGGCAGGGGCGGCGGCGGTTCGAGCTGCCCGGGGGCGGAGCCGACTAGCTGGATATAGGTTTCGCGGGCCTGGATCAGCCCGGCCTGCGCAGAGCGAAGGTCGCCCTGAGCGAGCGCGAGGCGGGACTGGGACTGGGCAACATCGGTGCGGGTGACGTCGCCGATTTCGAACCGGTCGCTGGTCGCCTGCAGGTTGACGGTCAGCACCTCGACCTGATTTGCGCTGAGGCCAACCAGTGCCTCGCCGCGCAGCACGTCCATGTAGGCGGCGACGACCTGGCTGAAGATCGCGCTTTCGGTGCCGCGCAGGTCGGCCCGGCCAGCCTCCACCCGCTCCTTCGCTGCGCGGATGGAATTCTTCACCGCACCGCCCGAATAGAGCGGTACGCCAAGATCGACGTTGGCGGTCAGCGCGCGTTCGGGGGCGAAGAAGCTGGTCGAGTTCTGCTTCAGGAATTCGGTAAGGGCGCCCTGGGCGGTCACGTTCGGGCGTCCATCCGCCTTCTCGATCGCCACGTTCTCGTCCGTCGCGCGAAGCTGGGCGCGGGCGGCCTGCAGATTCGGATTGGTGCGATAGGCCTCGGCCAGCGCCTCGCGCAGCGTATCGGCCTGCGCGGGTGTGGTCAGCGCGAGGGCGCAGGTCGCCACGAGTGCGAAATAGGCGGGGCGTTTCATCCTCAGAAGGTCCAGCCCTGCGGCTTGTCGAAGGCGGGGAGCCGGGGAAGCTGCGTTTCGTTCAGCGTGATGAGCGAGATATCGGCACCGCTATGGCGACCGAGTGCGAGCTTCGTCACGCCCTTGCGGAGCAGGCCGGTCAGCAGGCGCCCGTCCGGCGCGAGCGTAGCGATCAGCGAGGCAGGCACTTCTTCCACCGCACCATCGACCAGCACGACATCGAATACCCCGTCGACATCGCCGGAAAGCACCGCGTCGGGGGTCGCCTCGCGCAGCTCGGACACCAGCGGGCCGAGCAGTGCGGCGAGATAGCCCGTCGCAGGGCCCACGATCAGCGCCCGCTCGTCCTGGCGAGGACGCGCCTGGCTCAGGATCTGGCCATAGGCGAGCGGGGGGGCGAGAAAAGCCCCTCCGCCCAGAGCCAGCGTGCGGTCCACATAGGCGGCGGCACGCGCATTTGCGGGCACGAAGTCTTCACGCGGCACGGCAGCCATGCGTTCGAGCACGTAGGCATCGTTGATGCCGCTGGTGCGCAGCTGGCTTTCGATCATGTGGCGGCGTGCGGCCGTGAAGTCGGGCGCTTTCTGCGCGGTCTCGATCATGAGTCTCGTCTCGTCCATTGTGCCGATCGCCGGATCGGCTGCGGGGCTTGGCGCACGCCTTATAGGGGGGGACAAGGCTCGCCAAGACCCGCATCACTTGTCGCATAGGCTTGTGCTGCTCTAGTGGCGCTTCGGTTTCGATCAGCAGGAGGTGCCCGTCGATGAGCGACATGACCATTATCACCGAAGACGATCTCGTCGAAAGCGTCGCCGATGCGCTTCAGTTCATCTCCTACTACCACCCGATGGATTACATCCGCGCGCTGGGCGAGGCCTACGAGGCCGAGCAGGGCCCGGCCGCGAAGGACGCGATCGCGCAGATTCTGACCAACAGCCGCATGTGTGCCGAGGGGCACAGGCCGATCTGCCAGGACACCGGCATCGTCAATGTCTTCATCAAATGGGGGCAGAACTGTCGCCTCGACAGCAAGCGCAGCCTGCAGGAGGTCGTCGATGAAGGCGTGCGCCGCGCCTATAATCACGACGAGAACAAGCTGCGCGCCTCGATCCTCGCCGATCCCGCCTTCACCCGCCGCAATACGCGCGACAACACGCCGTGCGTGCTGAGTGTCGAAATGGTGCCCGGTAATACCGTCGGCATCGATGTCGCCGCGAAGGGCGGGGGCAGCGAGAACAAGAGCAAGTTCAAGATGATGAATCCCAGCGACAATATCGTCGACTGGGTGGTGGAACAGGTGCCGTCCATGGGCGCGGGCTGGTGCCCGCCGGGCATGCTGGGCATCGGAATCGGCGGGACCGCGGAGCATTGCGTGAAGCTCGCCAAGCAGAGCCTGATGGACCCGATCGACATGGGCCAGCTGAAGGCGCGCGGGGCGCAGACCGATATCGAGCAGCTACGGATCGACATTTTCGATGCGGTCAATGCGCAGGGCATCGGCGCGCAGGGGCTGGGTGGGCTTTCCACCGTGCTCGATGTGAAGATCCTGGACTGGCCGTGCCACGCTGCGGGCAAGCCGGTGGCGATGATTCCCAACTGTGCCGCGACTCGCCATGCGCATTTCACGCTCGACGGATCGGGCCCGAGTTATCTCGAAAAGCCCGATCTCGATCAGTGGCCCAAGGTCAACTGGCAGCCGGACAGCGCGGCCAAGCGGGTGAATCTGGACACCCTCACGCAGCAAGAGGTCGAGAGCTGGAACCACGGCGACCGCCTGCTGCTCTCGGGCAAGATGCTCACCGGCCGCGATGCGGCGCACAAGCGCATCAAGGACATGCTGGAGGCGGGCGAGGAGCTGCCAGTGAGCTTCAAGGGCCGCGCGATCTACTATGTCGGCCCCGTCGACCCCGTGATGGGCGAGGTGGTAGGCCCGGCGGGCCCCACCACCGCCACCCGGATGGACAAGTTCACCGAAATGATGCTCGACCTCGGCCTGCTGGCGATGATCGGCAAGGCGGAGCGCGGGGCGGATGCGGTCGACGTCATCAGCCGGTTCAAGACCGCCTACCTGATGGCGACCGGCGGTGCGGCCTATCTGGTCGCCCGCGCGATCAAGGAAGCGAAGGTCGTCGCGTTCGAGGAACTGGGCATGGAGGCGATCTACGAATTCACGGTCGAGAACATGCCGGTGACCGTGGCGGTCGATGCGGCGGGCAACAACGTCCACACCCTGGCCCCCGCCCAGTGGCGCAAGCGGATCGCCGAGGAGGGTCTGCTCGAACGAAGTTGAGCGCGCTCGACCGACGCCCTGTCTGCCTCGACCGGCGCCATGGCTTCGCGCGTGCGAGTGGAGCAAGCAGGGGCCATTGTGACGCAATTATCTCCGGACCAGCAGCCAACAGCACAATCGAGCCGCCTGCCGCTCAGGCTGGTGGTGCTTTCGATCATTGGCCTGTGGCTGACCTATTTCGTGCTTGTAACGCTGCGCGGCGTGGTCGTCGGGCTGGAGTTTCAGGAGGCCCTGCTCTGGCGGCGGTTGGCCGTGTGCCTCGCGGGCGGCGGCATCACCTTCGGAATGTGGCTTGTGCTGCGCCTCGTCGATGCCAGCGGCCTGCTGGTGAAAACGGCCACCGCTCTGGTCGTCGCGCTGCCTGCCGCTGCGATGATCGCACAGGTCAATCAGATGGTCTTCGCCGATGTGCAGGAAGAGCTTTACCAGAAATACGCCGAGGAGCAGGGCGTTGTGATTCGCCGGGACGAGGCGGGGAACCTGCTGCTCGAAATCCCGCCGCTGCCGCGCGCAGAGCCCAGCCGGGCGGCGCCGCGTCAGGCGGTCGACTCGCAGAGCGGGCGCACGCTGGTACTCGCACCCGCGCCCAAGGGTGCGGAGAGATGGCGGCAGCTGTCCGAAATCGCGCTCGGGCGGTATTTCCTGCTGCTTGCATGGGCCGCGCTCTATCTGGCGATGCTGGCAGGCGCACAGGCCCGCGCGGCGCAGGCGCGTGAGGAGCGGTTCCGCACCGCTGCCAAGGCGGCCGAGCTGCGATCCTTGCGCTACCAGATCAACCCGCACTTCCTGTTCAACACGCTCAACTCGCTGTCTTCTCTGGTCATCACCGGCAAGGACACGCGGGCAGAGGCGATGATCCAGGCGGTGTCCAATTTCTATCGTCACAGCCTGGCCGAGGAGCCGACCGAGGATGTGGCGCTGGAAGACGAAATCGCTCTGCAGCGCGACTATCTGGCGATCGAGGAGGTTCGT
Source organism: Citromicrobium sp. UBA3494 (assembly GCA_002377695.1). Lineage (GTDB taxonomy): Bacteria > Pseudomonadota > Alphaproteobacteria > Sphingomonadales > Sphingomonadaceae > Alteriqipengyuania. The sequence continues at coordinate 104,431 of DFQH01000002.1, forward strand.
TTTCCCGAACGCCTGCTGGTGGACATTGATCTGCCCGCCCATCTCGAACGCGCGCGCGTTCCGGGGATGATCCTGCAGCCGCTGGTGGAAAATTCGGTTCGCTACGCGGTGGCGCGCTCCACCACTCCCGTGCACGTCATGGTGCAGGCCTTCGATGTCGACGGCCGGCTGCACCTGGTGGTCGCCGACGATGGCCCCGGGCTCGACGACAGTTCGGGCGGGGGCTTCGGGATCGGCCTTTCCAACGTGCGCGACCGGCTGCGCGCGCGGTTCGGCGACCGCGCCCAGATCCTCACCGGCAAGGCCCCCGACGGGGGCTATCGTACGGAACTCATCATGCCGCTGGATTTCAACGATGAATGACAAGACCCCCCTGCGTGTCGTCCTCGTGGACGACGAGCCGCTTGCGATAGAACGGCTGGAAACCCTGTGTGGCAGGATCCCCGATGTCGAGGTCGTCGGCACGGCTTACCACGGGCAGGCTGCCCTCGACGTGATCGATCAGCAGGCACCCGACCTGATTCTGCTCGATCTCACCATGCCCGGCCTCGACGGAATCGAAGTGGCCAAGCGGCTTGCGGGCAAGTCGTCCCCACCCGCGATCATCTTCGTGACCGCGCATGAAAGCTTTGCGGTGGAGGCGTTCGATCTGGATGCGGTCGACTATGTTCTGAAACCGGTCGCAGCCGAGAGGCTGGAGCGCGCCATCGCCCGCGCGATCGGGAAGCGCGGCGAACCGCCCAGGGCCGCCGGCGCGAAGTGGCTGCAGGAGCTATGGGTCCCGCACCGGTCCGAACTGGTGCGCGTGTCGGTCGAGGATGTGCGCCGGATCGATGCCGAGCGTGACTATGTGCGGCTTTATGTGGGCGACAAGACCTACCTGCTGCTGCAGACCATCGCCGGTCTGGAGGAAAAGCTGGACCCTGACGCCTTCATCCGCATCCACCGCAGCACGATTTTGAGCAAGGCGAGCATCGCAGGGCTCAGGCACGATGGGCTGGGCGTCTGGTCGGTGGAAATGAGCGACGGAGAGACCCTGCGGATCGGGCGCACCTATCTGCCCAAGGTAAAGGCCATGGCCGGGCGCTAGATGCGGTCCGGTTTTTTCGCCGGCCGGATACCCCCTGAGAAAACCCCCGCCGAAGCACATTCGGCGGGGGTTTTTGATGTCGGCATCTGCATTCAGCCGCCGAGGCGCTCTTTCTCGATAACCGCAGCGATCTGGGTTTCGATCTGCCGCTTCGCGTTTCTCACGCAAATGCGGGCATCCCGGTCGACGACGCGGGTTCCGGTGCGGGCCTCGTCCGCGCCGCATACCTGCTTCGCAGCCTTGTCGATCCGGCGCTCGAGCGCTTTTTGCCCCTCGGGGGTGGCGAGGTTAAGGTCCGAATACTGGACATCGATGGACCGGTTTTCGGCTGCAATGGCTACGGTCGGCAGGGCCAGACCGAGGGCGGCGATCGTTCCAAGAAGCATCTTCATAGCGTTTCCTCCTCATCAGCGGCGCACCAGGGGATTGGGGGAGCGGTGCGTCGCAGGAAGAGAGATGAAGTGCTGCGGCGGCCGGTGCACGCGAGTTTCGACCGGCGGCGTGATTGATAGACGGACGTTACGGAATCCGGGACAAACGGTCGATTCTGTCCGACGAACTACATCTGTAGTCGTTGGCGGAATAGTCCAGATGGGCCGTGTCGATTGCCTTGTGGGAGGCCGGCGCGGGGCGGTGCAGCGGCCGCGGGCTTGGCTCAGCCGGGAATGACGGCCTGCGCGGAGCCGCCGTCGCCCTCGGGGGCGGCGATGATGTCACGCGTCACGCGGCCCTTCGCCACGGTGTTCGTCTTGGTATCGCCCACCGAAGAGCGGATGCCGGGAGCCGCTTCGCCAGCACGCTCCAGCGCCGAGGTTTCGACCTGGCTGCGCGCGGCAGGGCCGCCGAAGAGGGCTTCCAGCGCCTGTTCGGAGGCCGTGCCTTCGGTCGGCCGCGGGGCGCCGGGTTCGGGCGGGGCGAGGCTGAAATCGGGCGGAACCACCAGCGGTGCCTGGCGCTGCACGGCGAACTCGTCCGGCCGTTCGCGTCCCAGGATACCGCCGCCGCTGCCGCAGGCGGACAGGCCCATCGCGAAGGTGGCAAGGATGAGGAGGCTCTTGGTGCGCATTATTCAGCTCTCTTTCGCAGCTAACTGCATGTCTTTGTCGGCGCTCTTGTCGCGCAGGAAGAAGGATCGGGCAAGGATGATGAGCACGCCGATGGTGATCGCGGCGTCGGCCACGTTGAAGATCAGGAAGGGGCGGAACGTGCCGAAATGCAGGTCCGCGTAGTCGATCACGTAACCGAAGAGGATGCGGTCGAGGATGTTGCCCAGCGCCCCGCCCAGGATCAGGCCCAGCCCGAAGATATCGCCCATGGCCCGCTCGCGCAGCATCCACAGGAACACGATGACCGCGATGGCGGCGGTGCCGAACACCAGTATCCAGCGCGTCTCCACACTGTCGGCCTCGAACAGGCCCAGCGAGATGCCGAAGTTCTGGGTAAAGCGCAGGTCGAAGAAGGGCAGCAGCTGCTGCACGTCGCCCACCGAATCGATTTCCAGCGGGCCGGTGACGAGCCATTTGACGAACTGGTCCAGCCCGAACACGATCAGCGCGAGCACGAGGCCGGCGAGGCGGCGGTTCCAGGCACCTTCCATCAGTGTGTCACTCCTCGCTCACGACATCGGCACAGCGGTCGCACAGGGCGCCTTCCTCCGAAACACTCGGCAGCAGGCGCCAGCACCTGCCGCACTTGTTATCGGAAGAACGCGAAACTTGCACCCCTTCGCCTTCGTGGGTCTCGACTGACGCGGCGATGAACAGTTCCGCCAGATCGTCCATGTCGAACCCTTGCGGCACGCGGGGGGCGGGCACGGAGACGGCTGCCTCGTTGCTCGACCGGATGGTCTTTTCGCGCCGCAGCGGCTCGATCGCCTCGGTTACGTCTTCGCGCAGATCGCGCAGTGCGGCGAAACGGGTGGCGAGCGCGTCGTCGGTCCAGTTTTCCGGCAGCGGGTCGATCTGCTGCAGGTGGATGCTCTTCGCGTCGGGGAAGCGGGTGCTCCACACTTCCTCGGCGGTGAACACCAGCACCGGAGCGGCATAGCGCACCAGCGCATGGAACAGCGTGTCGAGCACGGTGCGATAGGCGCGCCGCTGGGTCCACGCGGGATCGTCGCAATAGAGCCGGTCCTTGCGGATATCGAACAGGAAGGCCGAGAGGTCCTCGTTCGCGAACTCGGTCAGCAGGCGGGTATATTCGTTGAAATCGTAGTCCGTGATGCACTGCCGCAGCCTGGCGTCCAGCTCGGCCAGCTGGTGCAGCGTGTAGCGCTCAAGCTCGGGCATCTGGGCGTAGTCGACCGCTTCGGCAGCCTCGTAGCCTTCGAGCGCGCCGAGCATGTAGCGGAAGGTGTTGCGCAGCTTGCGGTACTGGTCCGCCACACCCTTCAGGATCTCGTCGCCGATGCGGTGGTCCATCGTCGAATCGACGCTCAGTGCCCACAGCCGCAGGATATCCGCGCCGTACTGATCCACGATCTTGAGCGGATCGACCGTGTTGCCGAGGCTCTTCGACATCTTGCGCCCGTTCTGGTCCATGGTGAAGCCATGGGTCAGCACCTGGTCGTAGGGCGCGCGGCCGCGCGTGGCGCAGGATTCGAGCAGCGAGGACTGGAACCAGCCGCGATGCTGGTCGCTGCCTTCGAGGTAGAGATCGGCGGGCCAGGTCAGTGCGGGCCAGCGATCGCTTTCGAGCACGAAGACATGCGTGCAGCCCGAATCGAACCACACGTCGAGAATGTCGTGCACCATCTCGAAATCGTCGGGGTTGTGATCTGAGCCGAGGAATTCGGCCTTGCGCGCCTCGTCCCATGCATCGACGCCGCCCTCGCGGATGGCATCGACGACGCGCTCGTTCACGCTTGCATCCTGCAGGTAGGTGCCGTCCTTGCGGACGAACAGCGTGATCGGCACGCCCCACGCGCGCTGGCGCGAGAGCACCCAGTCGGGGCGGCCTTCGACCATCGAGCGGATGCGATTGCGCCCGCGTTCGGGCACGAAGCGCACGCGTTCGATTTCGGAGAGGGCACGGCTGCGGAGGCTATTCTCCCCCTCCCCGCTCGGGGAGGGGGGCGGGGGGAGGGGCTGGCCTAGTGCATCGCCAGAAGGCCCCTCTCCCAACCCTCTCCCTTCAAGGGGAGAGGGCGATAAGGGCTTGTCCATCGGCACGAACCATTGCGGCGTGCAGCGGTAGATGATCTTCGCCTTCGAGCGCCACGAGTGCGGGTAGGAGTGTTTGTAGTCCGCGCTCGCGCTCAGCAGCGCGCCCGCATCACGCAGGTCCGAGCAGATCGGGCCGTCGGGCGCGTTGAACTTGGGGTTGATCACCGCGCGGCGGCGCTCGTCGTCACCGCCCAGCCACGCCCAGTCGTCGCGGTATACGCCGCCATCATCGACCGCGAAGACCGGATCGATCCCGTTCTCGCGGCACAGATAGAAATCGTCCTCGCCATGGTCGGGCGACATGTGGACGAGGCCGGTCCCGCTGTCGGTGGTGACGAAGTCGCCCGCCAGCATCGGGCGGAGTTTTTCGTAGAACCCGCCGAGCTTGTGCATCGGGTGGCGGACCTTGGTCCCGGCGAATTGTGCACCACCCTTGTACAAGGTGTGAACGTAGTCGCTGTTGTCGTACTCGCAGCCAATTCGTTTCAGGAATGTAGGAACGAGCTCAGTCGCGACGAGGAGCATCTTGCCTCGCCATTCTTCGAGATGCGGTTTGTCGTCGATCTCACCAGTCTTGATCTCGAAGAGAGAATACTCAACCTCCGGCCCATAGGCCAAAGCCTGGTTCACCGGGATCGTCCACGGCGTCGTCGTCCAGATCACCGCATGCGCGCCGACCAGTTCGGGAATCGGCGACTCCACGATCTGGAACGCCACGTCGATCTGGGTCGAGGTGATGTCTTCGTACTCGACCTCGGCTTCGGCGAGCGCGGTCTTCTCGACGGGCGACCACATCACCGGCTTGGAGCCGCGATAGAGATTGCCCGCTTCGGCGAACTTCATCAGCTCGGACACGATCGTCGCCTCGCTGTCGAAATCCATCGTCAGGTAGGGATGATCCCAGTCGCCCATGATGCCGAGGCGTTTGAGCTGTTCGCGCTGGGTATCGACCCATTTCTGCGCATAGGCGCGGCATTCGGCGCGGAATTCGGTGCGCGGAACCTCGTCCTTGTTGAGCTTCTTCTTGCGGTACTGTTCCTCGACCTTCCACTCGATCGGCAGGCCGTGGCAGTCCCACCCGGGAACGTAAGGCGCATCCTTGCCGAGCAGGCTCTGCGTGCGGACCACCATGTCCTTCAGGATGTGGTTGAGCGCGTGGCCGACGTGGATATCGCCGTTCGCATAGGGCGGGCCATCGTGGAGGATGAACTTTTCGGAACCCGCACGCTCGGCGCGCAGCTTGCCGTGCAGGTCGCTATCCTGCCAGCCAGCCAGAATGCCCGGCTCCTTCTGCGGGAGCCCGGCTTTCATGGGGAAATCGGTTTTCGGCAGGAAGACGGTGTCCCCCCAGTCCTTTTTTGTATCGTCGCTCATCAGGCGCGAGGCCTTAGCCGGGCCTTGTGCATCGCGCAATTTTTCGATTGCCATGCCCGATATCGCTTTGCGCGGAGAGGTCGCACAAGCCGCGAAGCTCCACGCTGTCCTACACGCCCCTGGCTCGCTAACCTCGCCGCCGCTCTTTGATACCGTCGATCTTCGCGCGTCGCTTCTCGCAGCGCGGAATCCACCCTGGCACCAGGGGCGGGTTTTTTGACCCCAGGACACTGTGTCAGGTGTGTCAGAAGCCGCTACGCGCCCTCAGCGCGAAACCCTACTCCGCCAGCAACTGTCGCGCTTCGGCGCAATCCCGGTCCATCTGCGCGATCAGCGCGTCGAGCGAGTCGAACTTCGCCTCGGGCCGGATGAAGTGGTGCAGCGCCACCTCGATTTCCTGTCCGTAGAGATCGCCCGAGAAATCGAAGAAGTAGGGTTCGAGCAGCTCCTTGGCAGGCTCGAACTGCGGGCGGATGCCGACATTGGCGGCGCCTTTCAGCACTTCGCCGGAAGACAGGATGCGGCCTGTAACGGCATAGATGCCGTATTTGGGACGCAGGTAATCCTCGAGCGCGAGGTTGGCGGTGGGATAGCCGATTTCGCGCCCGCGCTTGTCTCCATGTTCCACGATCCCGCGAATTGCGAAGGGGCGGGTGAGCAGCTGCGCCGCAGCTTGCGGCTCACCTGCCTTGAGCAGGTCCCGAATCCGGCTGGAGGAGACGACCGCACCGCCATCGCTCACCGCCGATACGGTGCGTGCTTCCAGCCCATGCTTCGCGCCATGTTCTTTCAGCAGCGCGGCATTGCCCTTCGCGCCCTTGCCGAAGGTGAAATCCTCGCCCGTCAGCACGCCATGCGCGCCGAACCGCTCGACGAGGATCCGCTCGATGAAGTCTTCCGCGCTGGTGCCGGCCAGCCCGGCATCGAAGTGGAACACCAGCATCGCGGTCGCCCCGAAGGCGAGATAGAGCTCGTGCCGCTGTTCGAGGCTGGTCAGCCGGAAGGGCGCGGTGTCGGGCCGGAAGAACTGCACCGGGTGCGGATCGAAGGTGGCGACGATCACCGGCCGCTCTTCCTCGCGCGCCCAGCGGATCGCCTCGCCCGCGACCGCCTGATGCCCTTTGTGAAACCCGTCGAAATTGCCGAGCGCGACGATCGCCCCGCGCAAGGGCGCAGGCACCGGCTCGCGATGGTCGAGCCACCTCACGGGACTGGCACCGAATCCACGGACATCCGTAAGGGCTCCAGGTCTTCGCGCAGCACGCGCAGTGCATTCTCGCCCATCGCCGCGCGAATCTCGTCCTCGGTGAAGCCTTCGTCCATCAGCGCCTGCGTCACCTGCACCAGCTGCGAGGTATCGAACCGGACGGTCACTGCGCCGTCGTAGTCGCTGCCCAGCGCCACGTGTTCGATCCCGACGAGGTCGCGGACATGCTTCATCGCCCTGGCCGTATCGCGCGGGGACGTGCCGCACACGGCGCCGTCCCAGTAGCCGATGCCGATGACGCCGCCGGTTTTCGCAACGCCGCGAATCTCCTGGTCGGTCAGGTTGCGATTGACGTCGCAGGTGGCTTGCACCCCGCCGTGGCTGGAGACGACCGGGCGGCGCGACATGGAAAGAATGTCCGCCACGCAGGCATGGCTGCAATGCGCGATGTCGACCACCATGCCGAGCTCTTCCATGCGGCGGACGACTGCGCGGCCCTTCTCGGTCAGCCCGCCCTTCTCGATCCCGTGCATCGATCCGGCGAGATCGGTATCGAAGAAGTGCGTGAGGCTCGCCATGCGGAAGCCGGCAGAGCGCAGCTTGTCGAGATTGTAGATGTCGCCTTCGAGGTTCTGGAGCCCTTCGACGCTAAGCAAGGCTCCGACCGGTTTCGGGTCTTTGCCGGATTGGTAGCGGAGAAGACCATCGATGTGGTCTGCGTAGGCGACCTTCACGAGCTCGCCATTGGAATCCGCTATGGCCCGGTCCAGCTTTTCGGCGTGCCACAGCGAGCGCTCCAGCAGGCTGGTCCAGGTGCGGGTGGGCTGCAGTTGGGCAATCACCAGCGTGGTGATGTTGTCGCTGTCAGCGTCGTTCGCGTCGTAGTTCTGGCCCTTGGGCGTCTTGGTCACGCTGGAGAACACCTGCAGCGCGACGTTGCCTTCTGCGAGGCGCGGCAGGTCCATGTGCCCGCGATCCGCGCGATCCAGCAGGTTGCGGTTCCACAGCAGCGTGTCCGAATGCAGATCGACGATGGTCAGCGTTGCGTGCAGCGCCTTCGCCTCGTCGGAGACTTCGATCAGCGGTTCGCCGTCGATCTGGTTCATGCTGCGCTCGGCGATGCCCGGGGCGAACTGGAAGAAGCCCGCGATGCCGATCAGCAGCACCAGTCCGACGATGATCAGGACGGTCTTCTTCACGTGCGGCGCTCGTAGGTGATGAAGGAGAAGGCGGGCGTGTCGCCGCTGGCTTCGTGGTCCTCGCGCGCAACTTCCTTCCAGCGCGATTCGTCGGGCGCGTCCATGAAGGTGTCGCCTTCATAGTCGGCGTGGATCTGCGTCAGCTCGATTCGCTCCGCCTGCGGTTCGAACAGCACGAAGACGTCGGAGCCGCCGATCACCGCGGTTTCCTCGCCCCCTGCGGCCGCCAGTGCTTCGGGTACGGACATGGCCCGCTCCGCCCCTGGCGCCTCCCAGTCGCTATCGCGGGTGAGCACGATGTGGCGGCGACCGGGCAGGGGCGAATCGAAGCTTTCGAAGGTCTTGCGGCCCATGATCATCGGCTTGCCGGTGGTGAGCGCCTTGAAGTGCTTGAGGTCCGCCGGAATGTGCCAGGGCAGCTCGCCATCCTTGCCGATCGCGCCATTGGCGGCGCGGGCATAGACGAGGAATAGCGTGTCTTCGATCATCGGGCAGGCTCCTCTTCCGGCCATTCCAGCCGCGTGATGTGGCCCATCTTGCGCCCCTCGGGCGCTTGCGTCTTGCCGTAGAGGTGCAGGTGCGCGGTGGGATCGCGCAGCGCCTCGTGCGCGGTTGCGGCGGCAGGGCCGATCACGTTTTCCATCGTAACACGCGGCGCGACGCGGCGGGTGTCGCCCAGCGGGAGGCCACAGATCGCGCGGACCTGGTTCTCGAACTGGCTGGTCGCGGCCCCTTCGATGGTCCAGTGGCCCGAATTGTGCGTTCGCGGGGCCATCTCGTTGAAGATAGGCCCGTCCTTGCTGGCGAAGAATTCGAGCGTGAGCACGCCGACATAGCCGAGCTTGTCCGCCACCGCCTTTGCCAGCTTGCGCGCTTCGTCCACCTGGTCGCCGACGATGTCGGGGGCGGGCAGGGTAGAGCGTGCGAGAATGCCGTCCTCGTGACCATTCTCGGAGCTTTCCCAGAACGCGACCACGCCATCCGCGCGCCGCGCGAGAATGACCGAGAACTCGCATTCGAACTGCACGAACCCTTCGAGAATGCAGGGCGCATCGGGCAGGTCGAGCGCCTCGGCCTCTTCACGCGAGGAGATTCGCCACTGGCCTTTGCCGTCGTAGCCGTCGCGACGGGTCTTGAGGATCGCGGGCGTTCCCAGCGCGTCGATCCCGGCGAGCAGGTCACTGTGCGAATCGACCGCGTGGAAGGGCGCGGGCGTGCCACCCAGATCGGCGACGAAGCGCTTCTCGGCCAACCGGTCCTGCGCAATCGCCAGCGCGCGCGGGTGTGGCGCCAGTTTGTCGGCAATGGCCTCCAGCGGGGCAGCAGGCACGTTCTCGAATTCGAGCGTGATCACGTCGCACCGGTCGGCAAACGCCTTGAGGGCCGCTGCATCGTGCCAGTCCGCGCTGACATATTCGCTGCACACCTGCGCGATCACCGCGTCCCCTTCGGGCGCGAAGGCGATGACATGATAACCCAGTTGCGCGGCGGAAATGGCGAGCATGCGGCCAAGCTGGCCGCCCCCGAGAATGCCGATGGTTCCGCCCGGCTCGATCATCCTTCGCTGGGCTTCTCGGCAACGGCCTCGCTGCGCGCCGTGCGCCAGGCAACCAGGCGTTCCATCACCTGCGCGTCATGCGCGCCCAGGATCGAGGCAGCGAGGAGGCCTGCATTGGTCGCCCCGGCTTCGCCGATCGCAAGCGTGCCGACGGGCACGCCGGCGGGCATCTGCGCGATCGACAACAGGCTATCCATCCCGGAGAGCGCTTTCGAGCGGACCGGCACGCCCAGCACGGGCAGCGGCGTCATCGCGGCAATCATCCCGGGTAGGTGGGCTGCTCCGCCCGCGCCCGCGATCACGACCTTGAAGCCTTCGTCCACCGCGCCTTTGGCGAAATCGTACATCCGGTCGGGCGTGCGATGGGCGGATACGATCCGCACATCATGCGCAATGCCCAGTTCGTCCAGAACGTCGGCGGCGCATTTCATGGTCGGCCAGTCGGACTGGCTGCCCATCACGATTGCGACCAGGAGGGCGTCAGCCATCAGGTTTCTTCCAGATACTGCCGCTCGCCCGCGACCTTGCCGTTTTCGAAGAGGTAGACGATCGGGCGGCCGGTGGGGATTTCGAGGCCGGTGATCTCGTCGTCCGAAATGTTCGAGAGGTGTTTGACCAGCGCGCGCAGCGAATTGCCGTGGGCGGAGACGATCACCGTGCGATCCCCTGTCAGCTCGGGCAGAATGTGCTCTTCCCAGTAAGGCAGCACGCGCTCGATTGTCAGCTTGAGGCTCTCGGTATCGGGCACGTCTATGCCTTCGTAGCGAGGGTCCGCGCCGGGATCATACTCGCTGCCCGCTTCCATCGGCGGGGGCGGGGTGTCGAAGCTGCGGCGCCAGATGTGCACCTGCTCGTCGCCGTGCTTGTCGCGGGTTTCCTGCTTGTTCAGACCTGTGAGGCCGCCATAGTGGCGCTCGTTCAGGTGCCAGTCCTTGGTCACCGGGATCCATACCCGCCCGCATTCCTCCAGCGCGAGGTTGAGCGTGCGGATCGCGCGGGTCTGCAGCGAGGTGAAGGCGAGATCGGGCAGCACGCCCTTGTCCTTCAGCAGGCGCCCCGCGGCGCGGGCTTCTTCAACCCCCTTCTCGGTCAGGTCGACATCCCACCAGCCGGTAAAGCGGTTGGCGAGGTTCCATTCCGACTGCCCGTGACGGACGAGGATCAGCGTTGCCAAAGTTCATGCTCCCTTGCGGATAGGCTGCGAGCCGTTAGCTGCCTGGCTCTTCTTTGGGAAGATCGAGCTGCCCGCGGCCATCCTTGTGCGCCCGCGCCTGCGCCTTGCGGCGGCGAAGGTTCTCGCGCAGCTGCGCGGCCAGGCGTTCGGCCTTCTTGTCCGCTGGCTTGTCGGCTGGGGAATGCTCGCTCATGGCCCGAGGAGATGCTATGGTCGCGGGCGCGACGCAAGCTTTGCTTGACTTGTGTGCGGCACGCGACAATAGCGCGCGGCCTGTGACGGGCTTCGGCTCGCCGACCCCCCATGCTGCTGTAGCTCAGTGGTAGAGCGCACCCTTGGTAAGGGTGAGGCCGGGAGTTCAATCCTCCCCAGCAGCACCACTCCCCCCTGTTTATGGCGCCCTGCCGAAATCGGGCGCAGCCCGCGCCTGAAAAAGGTTGCTGCATTGCAACGCCTTGGCCATTCTCGAATCATGCAAGACGAGGGGGGCAGAGCGGACATGGGTCTGGCGAGCACGGCCGATGACCAGCCTTTGCGGCAGGGGCATCCAAATCATCCCAAGGCGATGAGGGTGGCGACCGTCCTGACCGCAATTCCGTTGCTGATCGGCGCGCTGGTCGCGGAATATCTCACTGCGTTCCCCAACTTTATTATCGCCGCGCCCGTGGCGCTGATCCTGCTGCTGGTGGTAGTCTTCCTCCCGCAGCGCCGGTATGCCGTGCGCGGGCACGCAATGAGCGGTGACCGGTTGCGCGTGGTCAAGGGAATCATGTTCCACTCGGATACCGTCGTGCCGTTCGGGCGAGTCCAGCATATCGATGTCGATCGCGGCCCGATCGAACGCTATTACGGGCTTGCCACGCTGCAGCTCTACACCGCCGGATCGCATGGCGATGTGGTGAGCCTTCCCGGCCTTGCCCATGAGGATGCGCTGGAGATGCGCGAGACGATCCGCTCGCATATCAAGCGCGAATCGCTGTGACCGAGAATCCGGCCAATGCGCCGATTCGCCCGCCCGAACAGCCGGAAGCGGGCGAGCTGGAGGCGGAGGCTGCCGACGGACTTCCCAGGCGCACCGATCCCCGCACCTTCATCGTCCAGGCCCTGCAGACGCTACCGAACATGGCGCTGCCATTCGCCGCGCTCGCCTTTACCTTTCGCGACAACGGGCGTTTCGCCCTGCCGGTTCTCCTGGGGCTGGTGGCGCTGTTCCTTCTTCTGAACACGGTCTTCACCTTTCTCGCATGGTGGCGACAAACCTACCGCGTGGGTGAAAGCGATATCCGGCTGGAAAGCGGGGTGCTTTCACGCGCCGCGCGCTCGGTACCGTATGACCGGATACAGGACGTCAGCCTGGAACAGGGGTTCATCCCGCGGCTGTTCGGGCTGACGATGGTCAAGTTCGAAACGGGTGCCGGCGGTTCGGATGAGATCAGTCTGGCCTACCTCACCAACGAGGAGGGCGCACGGCTGCGTGAACTGGTGCGCGAGTTGCGCGACGAGGCCGACGGCGTGCCGACCGGCGGCGTACAGGCTGCCGATGCAGCAAACGCATCGCCGCGGGATACGGACGCCACCGTGCTGTTCGCCATGGGTCCGCGCCGCCTGTTCGTCTTCGGCCTGTTCGAGTTTTCACTGGCGGTTGTCGCCTTCGTCGGCGCAGCGGCGCAGCAGTTCGATTTCCTGCTGCCCTTCGACATCTGGGACTTCGAAACCTGGCAGCGGCTGGTTGCAGGGCCGGGAGAACAGGTCGCACAGCTCGGGCCGGTCGGGCAGGTACTCGGTGCGCTCGCCGCCATTCTCACCCTGCTTGTCCTCGGTCTTGTCACGGGAATTGTGCGCACCTTCACGCGGGACTGGGATTTCCGGCTGGAGCGCAACCCGAAGGGTTTCCGGCGGCGGCGCGGGATGTTCACCCGGACCGACGTGGTGATGCCGGTCCATCGCGTGCAGGCCGTTCGCATCACGACCGGCGCGATCCGCCACCGATTCGGCTGGAAGAGCCTCAAGCTGGTGAGCCTGGCGCAGGATGCGGGCAATTCGAGTCACGTGGTCGCGCCCTTCGCCAAGGCGGCCGAACTGACCCCGATCCTGAAGGTGGCAGGCTTTCCGCTGCCGCCGCGCGGGCTGGACTGGCATCGCACGACTGCCAGCTACCGCGTTGTTGCGGCGGTGCTGGGCGGTGCGTTCTATGCAATCCTCGCCGTTGGTGCCGCGGGCGCGGCGGTTTACCTGGGGGACAGCCGGTACGACTGGCTCTGGCTGATGGCGCTGGCGCTGGCGGCTTTCGCGGTCTTCGCCGCGGTTCGTGAGCTTTTTCTCTGGCGGGTAGAGCGGCACGCGCTCTCAACCCGCCACCTTTACCAGCGACGCGGCTGGCTGGCGCCCGGTTTCGCGATCGCGGATCGCGTGAAGCTCCAGTCCGTCGACATCGTGCGCGGGCCTTTCGGCCGCCTGTTCGGCTACGTCACGCTTCACCTTGGGCTGGCTGGCGGCACCTTCTCGCTGCCCGGAATTCCCTGGTCCGAGGCGGACCGGCTGCGCGGCGAGCTGCTTGCCAGCATGGTGGAGACGGATTTCTCGCGCCTGGTGCGCTAGATCGCGCTCAGGCGCGCAGATCGCTCCAGCCGTTCTTGTCGAACTTGGCTTCGACATAGGAACAGTCTGGCCGGATCAGGAAGCCCTGTTCGCGCGCGTCGGAGACCAGCCGCTCTACCAGCTGAGCTGCAACCCCGCGCCCGCCGATGGCTTCGGGCACGATGGTATGCGTGGCCACCCGCACTTCCTTGCCGCGCGTTTCGGGGCCCGGCTCCCATTCCAGCGTGCCCTGTGCGTCTTCGCCCTCCAGATGCGCGACATATTTGCCGCCCTGGCCGACGACGTGGTGGGTGATCTTGGTGGTCATGACTTCCTGTCCTTTCGATACGCTTGCATCGAACGTTGGCCAGCGTAGGGGCGTTCCGATGCGATACCTTTCCGACAATGCCGCGCGCGTCCACCCCCGGGTGTGGGACGCGCTCCGGGCCGCCGATGCGGGCGATGCGCCTTACGACGGCGATGCCTTGTCCGCCCGGCTGGACGAAGCCTTCGGAGCGCTGTTCGAGCGTGAGGTCGCGGTGCTGTGGGTCGCCACCGGCACGGCGGCCAACTGCCTTGCGCTGTCCGCCATGGTGCCGCCGCATGGCGGTGTCGTCTGCCACCGCGAGGCGCATATCGAGATGGACGAGGGCGGGGCGCCCGGCTTCTATCTCCACGGTGCCAAGCTGATGCTGGCGGAAGGCGAAGGCGCGAAGATCACGCCCGGCGCCATCCGGGAGGTGATCGATCCGATCCGCGACGATGTGCATCAGGTACAGCCGCACGCGATCTCGATCACGCAGGCGAGCGAATATGGCCGCGCCTACCGGCCGGAAGAAATCTCCGCGATTGCCGAGCTTGCGCGCTCGCGCGGGCTGGGCTTGCACATGGATGGTGCGCGCTTCGCCAATGCTGCGGCATTCCTTGGCGTCCCGGCGGCGGAAGCCGCGGGCGATGTCGACGCGCTGAGCTTCGGCTGCATCAAGAACGGCGCGATGAGCGCGGAAGCCATCGTCTTCTTCGATCCGTCTCTTGCCGATGTGGTCCGCTATCGCCGCAAGCGTGCCGGGCATTTGCAATCGAAGGGCCGCTTCCTCGCCGCACAGCTGCTCGCCATGCTCGACCGCGACCTCTGGCTGGAGAATGCCCGTTCGGCCAATGCCGCCGCGCAGGCCATCGCGGAGGGCGCGAGCGAGCGCCTGATGCATCCCATCGAAGCGAACGAGGTGTTCATCCGGCTGACCCCTGCGGAGCGCGAGACGCTGCGCAGCGCCGGCTACCAGTTCTATGACTGGGGAACCCACGCAGCGCGTTTCGTCGCCGCGTGGGATAGCGATCTGGGCGAGGCAAGGGCGCTCGGTCGGGCCATCGCCGCCCTATGAGCGATCACGATAGCGGGCTGCTGCGGCCCCGCGTCATCCTGCCGTTTCTCCTGACGGGCGCAATATGGGGCTCCACCTGGCTGGTCATTACCGGCCAGATCGATGGTGTGCCGGCGGCATGGTCCGTCTTCTACCGCTTCGCCATCGCTACGCCCGCCCTGTTCCTGGTGGCCGTTCTGATGAAACGACGGCTGCGGCTGACCCGGCCGGAGCACATGCTCGCGCTGGTGGTCGGCCTGTTCCAGTTCAGTGCGAACTTCCTGTTCGTCTACCATGCCGAACTTTACGTGACCTCGGGCATCGTGGCGATGATGTTCGGCCTGCTGATGGTCCCCAACGCGTTGCAGGCCCGGCTTTTCCTTGGCGAGAAGGTGACGAGCGGCTTCATGCTCGGCAGCGCGGTTGCCATTATCGGCGTCTCCTTCCTGCTGATCCACGAATGGCGCGCCAATCCCGATGCGGGTGTTGTGGGCGGCAACGTGCTGCTGGGCATCGGGTTGGCGCTGCTGGGCATCCTCGCGGCCTCCTTTGCCAATGTGGTGCAGGCGAACCCGACCGGGCGCGCGGTGCCGATGGTCAGCCTGCTTGCATGGGCCATGCTCTACGGCACGACGTTCGACCTGGGGTTTGCCTGGATCACCGCGGGGCCGCCTCCGTTTCCGACGGAGATCGCCTATTGGGGCGGGATCGTGTACCTCGCGCTGATCGGATCGGTGGTGACATTTCCGCTGCACTACAATCTCGTGCGGGAGATCGGCGCAGGGCGCACGGCATATAACTCGATCATGACGATATCCGTCGCCATGCTGCTGTCGACCCTGTTCGAGGATTATCGCTGGACCTGGCTCACCGCGAGCGGAATGGGGCTGGCGGTGATCGGCATGCTCATTGCGCTGAGGGCGAGAACGCCAAGGCCCAAGGAAGTCAGGGCCGAGGGGGCAGCAGTGCCCTGAGGCCTTCGCGGTAGGTCGGATATCCTGGCTGCCAGCCCAGCAGGCGCTTTGCCTTGCCATTCGCCACCCGTCTGTTCTCCGCGTAGAAGCCGCGCGCCATGGGCGAGAGGTCGGCCTCTTCCAGAGTGAGCAGCGGCGGCGGCTCGACCCCCAGAAGCGCGCAGGCTTCCTCGACCACGGCGTTCTGGCTCGCGGGGCGATCGTCGCCGAGGTTGTAGGCGCCGGGCGGGACATTGCCGGTCAGCGCGGCAATCGCTCCGCTCGCAATATCGTCCACGTGCACCCGGCTGAAGACCTGCCCGGGCATGTCGATCCGGTGCGCCTTGCCCGCCTCGATCCGCTCGAAGATGCTGCGGCCCGGGCCGTAGATGCCGGGCAGGCGGAAGACCCGCGCCCCCCGCTCCAGCCATGCCCGATCGGCCTCGGCCCGCGCATTGCGACGGCCTTCTCCTCCCTGAGCGATGGTGGGTGTCGCCTCGTCGACCCACGCGCCCTGCCGGTCGCCGTAGACGCCAGTGGAAGATAGATAGCCCAGCCAATCGTGGCTCAACGCATCGCCGTACCGTTCGAGCACCGGGTCGCTTCCGGTCTCCCGGTCCGGGGGAACGGAGGACAGCACTGCGTCGGCAAGGGCCAGCTCGGCTCGCACCTCCCCTTGGGCCGCGAAGGAAAGCTTGCCGTCGCTACCGGTCGCGACCACTTCCCATCCAAGAGATTGCGCTTCTCGTGCGATCCGCTTGGCGCTGTAGCCGAGCCCGAAGATGAAGAGTTTTGCCATTACCCGCCCTGCTGACACAGTGCGCGACGCGAAGAAACGAGGACTTATGGACCAGCCGAGTAATCCCTCCACTGCCGCCAACGCCCCGGCCGGCGCACCCGTTCTGCCCGACGCGGCGCCCGAGCCGCAGGAGCCTGCGATCATCCGCCGCAAGGATTATGCGCCTTTTCCCTGGCGCGTGCCCGAAATCCGGCTCGATTTCGATCTGGGGCTGGAGACAACGCGGGTCGAGGCGACACTCTCGGTCGAGCCCAACCCCGAAGCGCAAGCCGAGGACGAGATACGCCTCGACGGGGACGGGCTGGTGCTGGAAAGCGTGTCGGTCGACGGAGAGCGGCGCGAGGACTGGAGCCGCGATGGCGAGAACCTGATCGTTCCCCTGACACCCGGCAAGCACACGCTGACCATCGTCACACGCATCGCGCCGTCGCAGAACACCCAGCTGATGGGGCTCTATGCCAGCGGCGGTATGCTGTGCACCCAGTGCGAGGCGGAAGGCTTCCGGCGGATTACCTTCTTCCCCGACCGGCCCGATGTCCTCTCCGTCTATACCGTGCGCATGACGGGCAGCCGCAAGACGTTCCCCGTGCTGCTTTCGAACGGCAACCCGGTGGACGAGGGCGCGCTGGAAGATGGCCGCCATTTTGTCGAATGGCACGATCCCTGGCCCAAGCCGAGCTACCTCTTCGCGCTGGTCGCGGGCGATCTGGTGGCCCGCACGGACAGCTTCACGACCATGAGCGGCCGCAAGGTCGAACTGGGCGTGTGGGTCCGCGCCGAAGACCTGCCGCGTACGGGCCATGCGATGGAATCGCTCAAGCGGTCGATGAAGTGGGACGAGGAAACCTTCGGGCGCGAATATGATCTCGACCGGTTCAACATCGTCGCCGTGGGCGATTTCAACATGGGGGCGATGGAGAACAAGGGCCTCAACATCTTCAACACGAAGTACGTTCTGGCGGACGAGGAAACCGCGACCGACGACGATTTCGACGCGGTCGAAGGCGTGATCGGGCACGAGTATTTCCATAACTGGTCGGGCAATCGCGTGACCTGCCGCGACTGGTTCCAGCTGAGCCTGAAGGAAGGCTTCACCGTGCTGCGCGACCAGTTGTTCAGCCAGGATCTACACGGCCATGCGATCAAGCGGATCGGCGATGTGCGCGTGCTGCGCAGCGTGCAGTTCCCCGAGGACAGCGGGCCCTTCGCGCACCCCATCCGGCCCGATAGCTACAAGGAAATCAGCAACTTCTACACCGCCACCATCTACAACAAGGGCGCCGAGGTCATCCGCATGATGCGCGGGCTCGCGGGGGAGGCCGCCTTCCGCAAGGGCAGCGATCTCTATTTCGAGCGGCACGATGGCGAGGCCGCGACCTGCGAGGATTTCGTGCGCGCGATAGAAGACGGCGCAGGGCTGGATCTCAAGCAGTTCCGCCGGTGGTACGAACAGGCAGGCACGCCGCAGGTGACGGTCGAGCAGAGCCACGAGGGCGAAAAGGTCACGCTGACCTTGCGCCAGAGCGTGCCCGCAACGCCGGGCCAGCCCGACAAGCTTCCTATGCCGATACCCCTGCGCATCGCCCTGTTCGATCCCGCCAGCGGTCCGCATTCGGGTGAAGAGCTGATCGTGCTCAGCGAGGCGGAGCAGAGCTTCACCTTCGATGGCCATGCGAGGCCTCCGGTCCTGTCCATCAATCGCGGCTTCACCGCTCCGGTGGCGATCGAGCGGGACATTTCGCGCGACGACCTGATGTTCCTTGCCGCGCATGACGATGATGCCTTCGCCCGGCACGAGGCGATGCAGGAACTGCTGCTCGGCTATCTGCTGGGCGAGGGCGGGAACGATGCACGCGATGCAATCGGCACGGCGGCTGGCGCGATCCTGCGGGACGATTCGCTGGATCACGAAATGCGCGCCGAACTGCTGACCCTGCCACCGTTCGCCTATCTGGCAGAACGATCCGAAACCTACGATCCCGGCGCGATGGTAGAGAAGCGCGAAGGGCTGAAGGCCTGGCTGGGCGAAACCTTCGCCAGCGATTTCGTTCGCCTGCACGACGAGCTTGCCGACCCCTCGCGCGAGCGCGGAATATCCGGCAAGCAGGCGCGGCGGATGCGCTCGCTCGCGCTCGCTTACGTGGCGGCGGCGGACCCGGAGGCGGGCGCGGCCCGCGCAGCGGCGCAATACCGCGATGCCAGCGGCATGACCGAGCGGCAGGGTGCGCTTTCCGTCCTCGCCGGACTGGAAGGTCCGGAGCGGGAACAGGCGCTGTCCGACTTCCACGATCGCTTCGAAGGCAATGCGCTGGTGATCGACAAGTGGTTCACCCTGCAGGCCACGGCGCTGCGCCCGAAGGTGCTGGAAGAGATCGAGCGCCTGGCCCGCCACGAAGCCTTCACCATGTCCAACCCCAACCGGGTGCGCGCGCTCTATGCCGCGATGGCGGGCAATCCTCTGGCGTTTCACGATGCCAGCGGTGCGGGCTATCGCATGATCGCGGACCTGATCCTGGAACTGAACCTCAAGAACCCGCAGCTCGCGGCGCGTTTCGTGCCCTCGCTCGGCCGGTTCCGCCGCGTCGAGCCGAGGAGGTCTGCGCTGATGAAGGCGGAGCTTGAGCGTATTTCGCAGGCGCCGAAGCTATCGCGCGATGTTGCCGAACAGGTGAGCGCAAGCCTTGGTTGAGGCTCCGGTTCCGATCCGCGCTGCCGCGCTCGATGGCGTTCCGCACGGGTTTTTCGGGCGTGCCAATGCCGATGGGCCGTGCGGCGTGTCCACCGGCGAGGTCGCGGGCCTTCAGGTGGGATTCGGCGCGGGCGACGATCCGGAGGCGGTGGCGCAGAACCGACGCCGCGCCATCGCGTCCGTGTTGCCCGGTGCGGGTCTGGCCATGCCTTTCCAGGTACATTCGCCCGACGCGGCGGTTGTTACCGGGCCGGTCGAAGGCGATGCGCGGCCACGAGTCGACGCGCTGGTCACTGCGACCCCCGGCCTGTTGGTAGGCGTGGTGACGGCGGACTGCGCACCCGTTCTGCTTGCGGACCGGGAAGCGCGCGTGGTCGCCGCCGCCCATGCAGGCTGGCGCGGCGCCAAGGAAGGCGTCCTTGCCAATACGGTGGAACAGATGCTTGCGCTCGGCGCACAGCGAGGCCGGATCGGCGCCGCCATCGGGCCGACGATCGCCCAGGCCAGCTACGAGGTGGATGCTGGTTTTCGCGATCGGTTCCTCGAAGACGACCCTGCGAACGCTCGCTTCTTCGAGCCCGGCAAGCCCGGCCACCATCAGTTCGATCTCCCCGGATTCGTCGCGGCGCAGCTCAAGAATGCGGGTATCGGATCGGTCGAAAACCTCGCGCTCGACACCTATGGCGATGCCGCCCGCTTCTATTCCTACCGCCGCGCAACCCACCGGGGTCAGGCGACCTACGGGCGCCAGGGGGCGTTCGTCGGCCTGCCTCCGGAGCGCCCCTAGCAGGTCCTCGCTTGCGCGACGGCGTATTACAGTTGCGCAAAAGGCCATTGGCAGCCACCACCTTACGCGCTAACAGCCCGCGCTAACGGGAAGGGGGCCTCGCTCCCCGACGCGGTCGTTCGCATGCGGATCGCGCACATTCCCTGAAGGCAACACGGGCGGATCGGCTCGATCCCGATGCGCCGCGACAAGGCAGGAACGATGGCAGAGGCAACTGGTGCCGCGACCGCGGAACCCCACGAAACAGGCGATCTGACCGATGGCGTGCGCCGTCGTGACTTCATCAACATCGCCGCGCTGAGCGCAGCCGGTGTCGGCGGGGCGGCGGTTCTCTATCCGCTGGTCAGCCAGATGGCCCCTTCGGCAGACGTTCTGGCCGAAAGCACGACCGAGGTCGATGTATCGGCGATCCAGCCGGGCCAGGCGATCAAGGCTGTGTTCCGCAAGCAGCCGCTGTTCGTGCGCCGCCTGACGCCTGCGGAAATGGAAGCGGCCGATGCCGTCCCGCTGAGCGCGCTGCGCGATCCGCAGACCCTCGCCGACCGGACCAAGGAAGGCCATACGGACCTGCTCGTCACCATGGGCGTGTGCACCCACCTCGGCTGCGTGCCGCTGGGCGCTGCAGAGGGTGAGAACAAGGGCGAATTCGGCGGCTATTTCTGCCCCTGCCACGGCTCTCAGTTCGATACGGCTGCCCGCATCCGCAAGGGCCCCGCGCCGACCAATCTCGAAGTTCCCGAGTACGAATTCACGTCCGATACGACGATCGTAGTGGGTTAAGGCAGAGAAAGACGTAACATGAGTTTTCCCTGGGCCAAGGAATATACCCCGGCGAGCGGGTTCACCAAGTGGGTGGACGAGAAGCTGCCCCTGCCGCGTTTCGTCTATAACGCGATCGGCGGCGGCTATCCGGTGCCGCGCAACCTCAACTACATGTGGAATTTCGGCGTTCTGGCGGGCTTCTGCCTGGTGCTCCAGATCGTCACCGGCGTGGTGCTGGCGATGCATTATGCCGCCAACGCGCAGGTCGCCTTCGGCACGGTCGAGCACATCATGCGCGACGTGAACTGGGGCTGGATGATGCGCTAC
The DNA here is from genome assembly GCA_002377695.1 of Citromicrobium sp. UBA3494. Taxonomy (GTDB): domain Bacteria; phylum Pseudomonadota; class Alphaproteobacteria; order Sphingomonadales; family Sphingomonadaceae; genus Alteriqipengyuania. The sequence goes on from DFQH01000002.1 coordinate 125,452, forward strand.
ATGCACGCCAACGGCGCCAGCTTCTTCTTCATGGTGCTGTACCTGCACATTTTCCGTGGCTTCTTCTATGCGTCGTACAAGCCCCCGCGCGAGATGATCTGGCTGCTGGGCGTGGTCATCTTCCTCCTCGCCATGGCGACCGCGTTCATGGGTTACGTCCTGCCGTGGGGCCAGATGAGCTTCTGGGGCGCCAAGGTCATCACCGGGCTGTTCTCCGCCATCCCCCTGGTCGGTGAGCCGATCCAGGTCTGGCTGCTGGGCGGTTTCGCGCCCGACAATGCCGCGCTGAACCGCTTCTTCTCCCTGCACTTCCTGCTGCCCTTCGTGATTGCCGCCGTGGTGATCCTGCATATCTGGGCGCTGCACATCCCCGGTTCGTCCAACCCGACCGGCGTGGAAGTGAAGAGCGAAAGCGATACCGTGCCGTTCCATCCGTACTATACGGCGAAGGACGGTTTCGGGCTGGGTGTCTTCCTGATCATCTATTGCGTGTTCGTGTTCTTCCTGCCGAACATGCTGGGCCACCCGGACAATTACATCGAGGCGAACCCGCTCTCGACCCCGGCGCACATCGTGCCCGAATGGTATTTCTATCCGTTCTACGCCATCCTGCGTGCGTTCACCTTCGATTTCATCCTCGAGGCGAAGCTGTGGGGCGTGCTGGCCATGTTCAGCTCGATCCTCCTGTGGTTCCTGCTGCCCTGGCTCGATCGCTCGAAGGTACGCAGCGGCCATTACCGTCCGCTGTTCCGGGTGTTCTTCTGGATCTTCATGGCCAACCTGGCGCTGCTGTTCTACCTCGGCGGTGCGCCGGCCGAAGAACCCTACGTGATGCTCAGCCAGCTGGCGACGGCCTACTACTTCCTGCACTTCCTCGTGATTTTGCCGATCGTTTCGTCGATCGAAAAACCCAAGCCGCTGCCATTCTCGATCACCGAGGCGGTGTTGAAGAGCGACAAGCAGGCCGTGCTGGGCGAAAACACCAGCCCCGCGACCTGAGACGACGGACAAGAGATTAGGAAATTCCGATGATCCGCATTCTAGCTGCCCTTGCCGGTCTCGTGTTCGCGGGCGTTGCCCTGCTCTCGTTCGGCTTCGGTGCCTACGCCTTTTTCACCGAAGAGCCGCTGCATTCGGCGGAGCACGAGTTCCATCTGGAAGCGCACGGGCCCGAAAGCGGCTTCTCGTTCGACGGGCCGCTGGGCACCTGGGACATCGCGCAGCTGCAGCGTGGGTACAAGGTCTACAAGGAAGTCTGTTCGGCCTGCCACAGCCTGAACTACGTCGCCTTCCGCGATCTGGCGGACCTCGGCTATTCCGAGGAACAGGTTAAGGCCGAAGCCGCCAGCTGGCAGGTGCCGGGAATCGATCCGAACACCGGCGAGGCGACCACGCGCCCCGGCACGGACACCGACTACTTCCCGTCGCCCTATCCCAACAAGGTCGCTGCAGCGGCAGCGAACAACAATGCCGTTCCGCCCGATCTCTCGCTGATGACCAAGGCGCGCCACCACGGCACGGACTATGTCTATTCGCTGCTGACGGGCTACACCGATCCCGCCACCTTCGAAAACGACGGCAAGCGGCTGATGGAGGAATTTCCCGAATTCGCCACGCCTGAAGGGCTCTATTTCAATCCCTACTTCGCCAACCTCAATCTGGCGATGGCACCGCCGCTGACCTCGGCCGGGCAGGTGACCTTCGACGATGGCAAGGAAGCCACGATCTCGCAGATGTCGAAGGACGTTGCGGCCTTCCTGACCTGGACTGCCGAACCCAAGCTGATCGAGCGCAAGCAGACCGGCTGGCCGGTGCTCGTCTTCCTGCTCTTCGCGACGGTCCTCGCCTATTTCGCCAAGCGGCAGATCTGGTCGAGCGTGAAGCCGAAGAAGGACTGATCCGATCGGCGGCCCGGACACCAACGCCGGACGCCGCGCCATGCTCAGTACCGAGCAGCTGCGCGCGAGCATCCGCACGGTACCGGACTTTCCCAAGCCGGGCATCCAGTTCCGCGATATTTCGACGTTGCTGGCCAACCCCGCGGCGTTGCACACCAGCGTTACCCTGCTGGCCAGGGAGGTGCGCAGTTCGGGCGCCACGCTGGTTGCCGGCATGGAAGCGCGCGGCTTCATCTTCGGGGCTGCCGTGGCGATAGAGGCAGGGGTGGGCTTCGTGCCCATCCGCAAGCCCGGCAAGCTCCCGGTCGAGACGATCGGGGTGGACTACGCGCTGGAATACGGCAGCGACCGGCTCGAAATCGATCCGGGCGCAATCGACGCGGACGATAAGGTGGCGCTGGTCGACGATCTCATCGCCACCGGCGGGACCGCGCTCGCCGCAACCCAACTGGTCCGCATGACGAGCGCGGATGTCGCGACCGCGCTTTTCGTGGTCGATCTGCCGGATCTGGGCGGCGCGACGCGGCTTCGGAACGCTGGCATCTCCGTCACTTCCCTGCTCTCCTTCGAGGGCGAGTAAGACTGGCATCGCTCAGGGGTCTGGAACCCGAGCGGCCACAGTACCGTTGTCAGCGGATTGAGGGAGGTCTGATCTAACCATGGAATCGAGCGCACTGGTGATTGCCGCGATCGGCGCGCTGGGCATCGGCGCGCAATGGATTGCGTGGCGTACCGGGTGGCCCGCCATCGTCCTGATGCTGGCCGCGGGTTTCCTTGCGGGACCGGTTCTGGGTATTTTCAATCCGGAAGAAACCTTCGGTTCGCTGCTGGAACCCATGATCGGGATCGGCGTGGCGCTGATCCTGTTCGAGGGCGGGCTCAGCCTGGATTTCCGTGAATTGCGCCATTCCGGAAGCGCGGTCTGGCGCCTGGCCACGATCGGCGTGATCGTGGGCTGGGCGTTGGGCTCCATAACCGGATATTATGTTGCAGGGATCGTGTGGCCGGTTGCCATCCTGTTCGGTGGGATTCTGGTTGTAACGGGACCGACTGTCGTTCTGCCGCTGCTTCGCCAGTCCAACGTGCAGACACGGCCAGCCTCGATCCTCAAATGGGAAGCCATCGTCAACGATCCGACCGGCGCTCTCGCGGCCGTCATTGCCTACGAATATTTCCGCAAGGTGGCCGAAGCGCCCGGTGCCTCGCTGTTCGAAGTCGTGCCGCCGCTGATCTTCGCGGCGGGGGTTTCGGGCATCATCGGGTATGCTGCCGCCTGGATCATCGCCTATCTGTTCCCGCGCGGTGCCGTACCCGAGTATCTCAAGGTGCCGGTGCTGTTCTCCACCGTGATCGCGGTGTTCGTCGGCACCAACATGATCGAGCACGAGGCCGGGCTGGTCGCCGTGACCGTGATGGGCGTTGCGCTGGCAAACATGGATGTGTCCTCCCTGCGCAGCATCCATCCCTTCAAGGAAAACATCGCCGTCCTGCTCGTATCGGGGATTTTCATCCTGCTATCGGCCTCGCTGACCTGGGAAGACCTGCAATATGTGAACTGGCGCTTCGGTGCATTCCTGGTCGTGCTGTTGTTCGTGGTGCGCCCGGCAACCGTGCTGATCAGCCTGCTGGGCAGCCCGATTCCCTGGAACGAGCGATTCTTCGTCGCGTGGATCGCACCGCGCGGGATCGTTCTGGTTGCCATTTCCGGCCTGTTCGCCCTGCGGTTGAGCGACCTTGGCTATGGCGACGGTAACGTGCTGATCGGGCTGAGCTTCGCGGTGGTCGTCGCAACGATCGTGGCGCACGGGTTCACGGTAAACCTGGCGGCGAAGCTGCTGAAGGTGAAGGGCACCAGCCGTCCGGGCCTGCTGATCGCGGGAAGCACAGCGTGGACGATCGCGCTCGCCAAGCAGATGCACGAACTCAAGACGCCGGTGATGATCGTCGATTCCAGCTGGCAGCGCCTTGCTGCCGCACGGCGGGAAGGGCTCCCGTTCTACCACGGAGAAATCCTCAACGAGGCCACCGAACACAATCTCGACCTCAACCCCTATCAGGTGCTCGTCGCCGCGACCGAGAACGAGGCATACAATACGCTGGTGTGCAACGAATTCGCGCACGAGATCGGGCGGGACAGTGTGTACCAGCTGGGCGAGGCATCGGACGACGATCGCCGTGCGCTGCCGGAAAGCCTGCGCGGGCGTGCGCTGTTCGCCTCCGGCTTCGGTGTCGCCGAGGTCGAGGAACGCCAGAAGGAAGGCTGGACCTTCCGCCGCACCAAGCTGACCGAAGAGTTCACGATCGACGATGCGCGGGCCAAGCTGGGCGACAAGGCGCAGATGCTGCTGCTGCTCAGGGAAAACGGGACGATGCGCTTCTTCACCCACGCAGCCAAGCCTGAACCGCGTGCAGGCGACATCATCATTACATATTCACCGCAACAGCTTAAGAGGGCCGAGGCGGAGTCCGCAAAACGGGAAGCCGCGTCGAACGCCGGGCGCCCCAAGCCCGCATGAGAAAATTAGTCGAGGGAGGATTGGCCATGCGTGGCCCGATGATGATGCTGGCGCTCGGTGCGCTTCTGGCAGGTTGCAACGGAGACGAGCCGGCGCCTGCGCCCGAGCCGACACCGACGCCGGTCGCCACCGAGGATGGTACGGAGCAGGCCTCCATCATCCGGCCGGAGATGGAGGTCGAACGCCCCCCCATCGCGCTCGAGCCCCTGCGCGCCACGATCCCCTTCGGCGATGGCGGATCGGACCTGAGCGAGATGGCACTCGCAGAACTCAACGCCATGCTGGAAACGGACCAGTGGCAGCAGGTCGAGCGGGTGATCCTGCGGGGCCATAGCGATGCCGGCGGTCCGGACAGGGTCAATATGCGTGTGTCGGAAGAACGTGCGCAGGCGGTGGCCGACTGGCTGATGGAACAGGGCCTGGACGAGGAGGCGATCCGCGTGATTCCTTTCGGCGCGCAGAACCCCGTGCAGCCCAACCTTCTGCCCAATGGCGAACCCAATGAACGCGGCCGCGCCGCCAATCGGCGCGTGGAAGTCACGCTTTTGGTGCCCGAAGGTGCGACCATTCCCGATCCGGGGCCGACGGTGACGCCCGAGCCCGAGGGGCCGCCGAGTTCGCCCGCATCGGGCGCGTCGCCCAAACCGCGCGCCACCGGCACCAGCATCACCCAGTAGTTTGGCGCCTATTGCGCGATCGCGCGCAGGATAGGCTGTGCAAGGTCTTCCCGGCAGATCAGCAAGTCGGGGAGCGAGGCGCCGGCGCGATTATATGCCAGCGGCTCCCCATCGATCCGCGAGCAATGCAGACCATGCGCCTGGGCCACCGCGACAGGCGCGCAATTGTCCCATTCGAACTGCCCGCCGCTGTGCAGGTAGGCATCCGCCTCTCCGCGCACCACGGCCATCGCCTTGGCCCCAGCGGATCCCATGCCCACCAGTTCCAGATCGAGCGCGGCGGAGACACTCTCGGCCACGGCGGGGGGGCGCGTCCGGCTGACGACCATCTTTCGGGTAGGAGCCGCGTTTACCGGGGCTCCCGGCGTACTGGTCAGCACCACGTCGAGCGCGGGCAGGGCGACCGCGCCGGTGTGCGCCCTGCCATCCACGGCCAGGCCGATATGGATCGCCCAGTCGTCGCGCCCCTCGGCATATTCACGGGTGCCGTCGACCGGATCGATAATCCACACGCGCGAATGGGCGAGGCGGGCCGGATCGTCTTCGCTTTCCTCGGAGAGAATCGCGTCTTCCGGCCGATGCTGGCGCAGCGCCGCCATGAGAAAGGCGTTCACCGTCTTGTCGCCCGCATCGCCGAGTGCGCGCCCTTCCAGCAGGCCGTTCGCGCGCACCTCTATCGCAATGGCCCCGGCCGCTCTGGCCAGCGCCAAGGCGAGCTGCGTGTCGTCCGCCGCACTCATTTGAGGGGCATGACCTGTGCGATGATGTGATCCGCCGCTTCCTCAACCGTCATATCGACCGTGTTGACGCGGATCTCCGGATTTTCCGGGGCCTCGTAAGGGCTGTCGATCCCGGTGAAGTTCTTCAGCTTGCCCTCCCGCGCTTTCCTGTAGAGGCCCTTCACATCGCGCTGCTCGGCCACCTCCAGCGGCGTGTCGACGAAAATCTCCACGAACTCGCCTTCGGGCAGCATATCGCGCACCATCTTCCTTTCGGCGCGGAAGGGGCTGATGAAGGCGGTCAGCACGATCAGCCCGGCATCCGCCATCAGCTTGGCGACTTCTCCGATCCGGCGGATATTCTCGATCCGGTCGGTTTCGGTAAAGCCCAGATCCCTGTTCAATCCGTGGCGCACATTGTCCCCGTCGAGCAGGAAGGTGTGGCGGTTCATCAGGGCGAGCTTCTTTTCGACCGCGTTGGCGATCGTCGACTTGCCGGAGCCCGAAAGGCCGGTGAACCACAGCACGCGCGGCACCTGGTTCTTGAGCGCGGCATGATGATCGCGCGCAATGTCTGTCGGTTGCCAGTGGACGTTCTGCGCGCGCCGCAATGCAAAATTGATCATCCCGCACGCGACCGTCGCGTTGCTTTCCTTGTCGATCAGGATGAACCCGCCGAGCGCCTTTGATTCCCTGTAAGGTGCGAATGCAATCGGCCGATCGGTATGCAGCTCGACCACGCCGATGCTGTTCAGCTCCAGCGTCTTGGCGGCCAGCCGCGCGCCCTCGCCGGTCGGATTATTGACGTCGATCTCGTATTTCGGCGGCTGCAAGGTGGCGGTGACGGTGCGCGTGCCGAGCTTGAGCCAGTAGCCGCGCCCCGGCTTCATCGCGATCTTGTCCATCCACACAAGATGCGCGTCGAACTGATCGGCGACCTGCGGTGGGTCCTCCGCACTCGCTATCACGTCGCCGCGGCTGCAATCGACCTCGTCTGCCAGCGTCAGGGTGATGGATTGCCCGGCGACAGCTTCTTCGAGCTGACCATCGAAGGTCTCGATCGCCTTGACCGTGCTCTGCGCGCCAGAAGGCAGGATACGCACTGCATCGCCCGGCTGGATCGTACCATCGCTCACCAGCCCGGCAAACCCGCGGAAATCCTGATTAGGGCGGTTCACCCACTGCACCGGCATGTGGAAAGGCCCGGTCTGGTCTCCGGCAAGCGGAAGGGCTTCCAGATGCGCCACCAGTGTCGGCCCCTCGTACCACGGCATGGCGGGCGACGCATTGACGACATTGTCGCCCTTGAAGCCGGACAGCGGAATCGCAGCGATATTCTCGAACTCGAGCGCGGCGGCAAAGCCCCGGAAGTCGGCCTCGATCTCGGCAAACACGTCTGCGGCGTAATCGACCAGGTCCATCTTGTTGACCGCCAGGATGACATGGCGAATGCCCAGCAGATGGGCGAGGAAGGCGTGGCGGCGGGTCTGCTGCAGCACGCCCTTGCGCGCATCGACCAGCAGCACCGCAGCATCGGCGGTGGATGCCCCCGTCACCATGTTGCGGGTATATTGCTCGTGCCCCGGTGTGTCCGCGACGATGAACTTGCGGTTCTCGGTCGCGAAGAAGCGATAGGCGACGTCGATCGTGATGCCCTGTTCACGCTCGGCCGAAAGACCGTCCACCAGCAATGCGAAATCGAGCGTTTCTCCCTGCGTGCCCACCCGTGCGCTATCGCTTTCGAGCTGCTGCAGCTGGTCTTCGAACACCATGTGCGAATCGTAAAGCAGTCGCCCGATCAGAGTGGACTTGCCATCGTCCACGCTGCCGCAGGTGATGAAGCGCAGCAGGCCCGCATCGCGGTGACGGGCAAGATAGGCGTCGATATCCTCGGCGATCAGTGCGTCGGGGCGATATTCGGACGGGGTTTGCGCGTCGGCCATCAGAAATACCCCTCCGCCTTCTTCTTCTCCATCCCGGCGCCGCCTTCGTCCTTGTCGATCGCGCGGCCCTCCCGCTCGCTACTGGTGGTCAGCAGCATTTCCTGCACCACAGCCTCGATCGTGTCGGCTTCGCTCTCCACCGCCCCGGTCAGCGGATAGCAGCCAAGCGTGCGGAATCGGACGGAGCGGGTTTGCGGCTGCTCACCGGTCTTGAGCGGAAAGCGCGCGTCATCCACCATCAGCAGCAGCCCGTCGCGTTCCACGACCGGGCGCGGGCTGGCGAAATAGAGTGAAGCGATCTCGATCCCCTCGCCCATGATGTATTGCCAGATATCCAGCTCGGTCCAGTTGGAGATCGGGAAGGCACGAATGCTCTCGCCCGGGTTCTTGCGGGTGTTGTAGAGGTTCCACAGCTCCGGGCGCTGGTTCTTCGGGTCCCAGGCATGGGCAGCTGTGCGGAAGGAAAGGACGCGTTCCTTGGCGCGGCTCTTCTCCTCGTCGCGCCGTGCGCCGCCGAAAGCCGCGTCGAAGCCATAGTGATCGAGCGCCTGCTTCAATCCTTGCGTCTTCCACATGTCGGTATGCAGGGCGCCGTGATCGAAGGGGTTGATGCCGCGCTCCTTCGCCTCGGGGTTCTGCCAGACGAGCAGGTCCATCCCCGCCGCCTGCGCCGAAGCATCGCGCACCGCGTACATCTCCTGAAACTTCCAGGTCGTGTCGACATGCAGCAGCGGGAAGGGCGGGCTCGCCGGATAGAAGGCCTTGCGTGCCAGGTGCAGCATCACCGCGCTGTCCTTGCCGGCGGAATAGAGCATCACGGGCGCGCGCGCCTCGGCCACGACTTCGCGCATGATGTGGATCGCCTCTGCCTCGAGACGCTGAAGGTGTGTCAGTTTCGCCATTTGCGGCAGACCATGGTCACGACAATTGCGCGCGCCAAGAAAGAATCTGTTTCCCGCTTGCAACCGGCATGGCCGCGATGGAAGCGATTGACGCCCGGGCCCGGCCGGTGGCAAAGGCAATTGCAGCGGGCGGGTATAGCATAGTGGTAATGCTCCAGCCTTCCAAGCTGGCTAGAGGGGTTCGATTCCCCTTACCCGCTCCAGACTTTCCGGTCATCTTCACCGCTGATCTCTCGCACCTGTCGGGCTGTGGGCGCGCGGTTGCCTGCCGTCGCTGGGCGACGGATCAGCGCTATGGTTGTGGTTCGACCGCCATATTGTCGATCAGGCGTGTGCCCTGGATATGTGCGGCGACGAGCAGGCGTGCGGGCCGATCCGAGAGGGCATCGATCCTTTCGAGCGAGGCCGCATCGGCGAGCGCGGCATAATCGACCCTGTCGAATCCTCCCTCCAACAGAGTGGCCTCAAGTTCCGCGAGGGCATCGGCCACCGGCGTCCCGTCTTCGATTTTTCCGATCGCTTCGCGCATCGCCGCGGGCAGGGCGGCTGCCTGCCGTCGCGCGGTTTCGTCAAGGTAGCGGTTGCGGCTCGACAGGGCGAGGCCGTCCGCCTCGCGCACGGTCGGCACCCCATGGATCGAATCGGCGTCCGGCAGCGTCAGATCGAGGTCGCGCGCCATGCGGCGGATCACCGCAAGCTGCTGCCAGTCCTTTTCGCCGAATAGCGCGATATCGGGCTGCACCTGGTTGAACAGCTTGCACACCACCGTCGCCACGCCCGCAAAATGCCCCGGCCTGCTGGCACCGCAGAAATCCGCACTCACGCCATCGACCGCGATGCTCGTCGAGAAGCCGTCCGGGTACATCGTCCCCGCGTCTGGCGCCCACAGGGCGTCCACTCCCTCGGCCTCCAACAATTGCGCATCCGCCTCCATGGTTCGGGGATAGGCATCCAGGTCTTCGTTCGGACCGAACTGGGTCGGGTTGACGAAGATCGATACGACGACGCGATCTGCTCTCGCCTGCGCCTCGCGCACCAGCGTCAGATGCCCGTCGTGCAACGCGCCCATCGTCGGCACCAGAGCAATGCTCTCTCCGCCATCGCGCCATACCTTCAGCGAGGTTCTCAAGAGATCGAGCCGGTGAATAGATTGCATGGCTTGGGGGCCTCCGATAGACGATTAGTCAACCGGCCTAGCGCTGCCCCGACAAGGGTTGCAACGGCCCCGTTTCGCAATTCAGCAAAGGATCGCCAGCAAGTGTCAGGCCGCCGCACCCACCGGATCGTTTTCGCCAACGAAAAGGGGGGCACCGGTAAATCCACCACCGCGGTGCACGTCGCCGTGGCGCTTGCCTATCAGGGCGCAAGGGTGGCGGCGATCGATCTCGATCATCGCCAGCGCACGATGGATCGCTATTTCGAGAACCGCGACGAGACCGCCCGGCGCAGGAAGATCAGCCTGCCTACCGCCGCCTGCGCGGTTTTCTCCGGCGGAGACGAAGCCGCGCTGGAAGAAAAGGCACGCGAACTGGCGGAGGATGCCGATTTCCTGATCTTCGACACGCCCGGACGCGACGATCCGCTGGCCCGCTACGTGGCGCAGGAAGGCGATACGCTGGTCACGCCGCTGAACGACAGTTTCGTCGACTTCGATCTGATCGGGCAGGTGGATGCGGAAAGCTTCAAGGTCCGCCGCTTGAGCTTCTATGCGGAGGCAATCTGGGAAGCGCGGCTTGCCCGCAGCAAGACCGCGATCGAGCAGGATCGCCCACAGATGGACTGGGTGGTGGTGCGCAACCGCACCGGCCATACCGAAGCGCGCAACATGGTCCGCATCGAACGCGCGCTGACCGAACTCAGCAAGCGGGTGGGCTTCCGCGTCTCCTCGGGCCTGTCCGAACGCGTGATCTATCGCGAACTGTTCCCCTCGGGCCTCACGCTGCTCGACAAGGGCTATCTGGGCGATCTGGGGACCAGCCACCTCGTCGCCCGGCAGGAATTGCGCCAGCTGGTCCAGAACCTGCGCCTGCCTGTTCCCGAGGGCGCGAACCGGGCACTCGAAGCGGCATGATCCGTTTCCTCGTCATCGCCGTGGTGATCAGCGTGCTGTGCCGCTGGATTGCCGGGCGATGGCCGTGGGATTTTCTCAAACCGAAACCCACCCGCGCGCAGCAGGTATTCCGTGCGCGCAAGCTGCTCGGCGTATCGTCGCAAGCCAGCCATGCGCAGATCATCGAGGCGCACAAGCGGCTGGTGCGCCAGGTCCACCCCGATATGGGAGGGACCAACGCACAGGTGCACGAGGCGAATGCCGCGCGCGACACCCTGATCGACAATCTCCCCGACACTGCGAGACAACCATGAGCCACGCTTTCGATCCCACCATCCTGCGCGAATACGACATTCGCGGCATTATCGGCGAGACGCTGGAGGCGGAAGATGCCCGCGCCATCGGGCGCAGTTTCGGCACGCTGCTGCGGCGCGCGGGCGGCACAACCGTCGCGGTGGGCTATGACGGGCGGCAAAGCTCGCCCATGCTCGAACACGCGCTGGTCGAGGGGCTGACCGCGAGAGGTTGCAACGTGGTCCGAATCGGTCTCGGCGCGACACCGATGCTCTATTACGCCGAAGCTTCGGCGGAGGAAGTCGATGGCGGGATACAGATAACCGGCAGCCACAACCCCCCCAATTACAATGGCTTCAAGATGGTTTTTCAGGGCCGCCCGTTCTTCGGGGAGGATATCCAGCGGCTGGGCGAGATCGCCGCTGCCGGCGACTGGGAAGATGGCACCGGCAACGTGTCCGACAGGCCCCTGCTCGACGCTTATGTCGAGCGACTGATGGAGGGGCTCGACGGGATCGATCAGGCCACTCTGGCCAGCCTCAGGATCGGCTGGGACGCGGGCAATGGTGCGGCCGGCCCGGCGCTCGACAAGCTCGTCGCCAGGCTGCCGGGCGAGCATCACGTCCTGTACTCCGAGGTGGACGGCACCTTCCCCAATCATCATCCCGATCCGACGGTCGAGGAGAATCTGGCGGACCTGCGCGCGCTGGTTGCCGAGAAAAACCTCGATTTCGGCGTGGCATTCGACGGCGATGGAGACCGGATCGGCGCGATCGACGGCGAAGGGCGGGTCATCTGGGGCGACCAGCTGCTGATGATCTACGCGGAAGATCTTCTGCAAAGGAGCAAGGGTGCAACGATTATTGCGGACGTGAAGGCCAGCCGCGCCCTGTTCGATCATATCGCCGCGAACGGCGGCAAACCGCTGATGTGGAAGACCGGCCACTCGCTCATCAAATCGAAGATGAAGGAAACAGGTTCGCCCCTCGCTGGCGAAATGAGCGGCCACGTGTTCTTCGCGGATACCTATTACGGCTTCGACGATGCGCTTTATGCCGGGGTGAGGCTGATTGCGGCTTCGGCCCGGCTCGGCCGGTCCGTCACGCAGCTGCGCGGTGCGATGCCCGCCATGGTCAACACGCCGGAGATGCGCTTCCAGGTGGACGAGGCGCGCAAGTTCGCGGCGATCGAGGAGGTCAAGACGCGGCTTGCCGACAGCCCCGACCAGGTGGACGGCACCGATGGCGTGCGCGTGACCAATGCCGATGGCTGGTGGCTGCTGCGCGCCTCCAACACGCAGGACGTGCTGGTGGCGCGTGCAGAGAGCGACAGCGAGGATGGCCTTGCGCGGCTGATGGAGCAGATCGACGCCCAGCTCGCCGCCTCGGGACTCGAGCGCGGTCCGCAAGCCGGACATTGATCGCACGGGATTGAACGAAGACGCGTTAGGACGAACCTGGGGGAAACGTCATGAAGAAAACAGCACTCGTTGCCGCGCTTGGCTCGCTCGCCCTGGCGCAACCGGCCCTCGCGCAGGATGCTGCCGAGCAGGCCGATGTCGAGATTGCTTTGGAGAGCGAGGATAGCGGTCAGGACGACGAGGAGCTCGATCCGATGGCCCTCGCCATGGTTTCCTCGATCTTCGCCACCATGTTCCAGGCGGAGCCGTTGACGCCCGAGGCCGAGGCGCGGCTGCCTCAGGCAAGCGCAGTTGCCGCCAGCCTGGTGCCCGAAGGCGTCTATGGCGAAATGATGGGCCAGATGATGGATTCGTTCCTGTCGCCGATCATGGAGCTGGCCGAGGCGGATGGCGGTGCGATGAGCGCGGGCGACCTCACCGAATATACCGGGCTCTACGGCGAAGATCTGGAAGGTCTGTCGCAGGAGGAGCGTGGCGAACTCACGCAGATTTTCGACCCCGTCTACGAAACGCGGACGAAGGCGCAGTTCGATATGATTATCGGCGTGGCCAACTCGGCTTTCTCGGTCCTGGAGCCGGGGGTGCGCGAAGGGCTCGCCAAGGCCTATGCCAGCCGCTTCGAGGCAAGCGAACTGGCGGCATTGAACGCCTTTTTCGCGACGCCCGTGGGTGGGAAGTATGCCAGCCAGAGCCTTGTCATCAATACCGATCCGCAGGTGATATCGGGCATGATGCAGGCGATCCCCGCGCTGATGGAACAGTTGCCGATGCTGCTCGAGAGCATCGAGGATGCAGAAGCAGGTCTGCCCGAACCGCGCGGCTACGATGATCTGACCCCTGCGGAACAGCGACGCGCCGCCCAGCTACTGGGCGTCGACCAGCTGACCTTGCGCGAGAGCATGGCCGAAGCGGACATGATGACGGAGGATGCTGCGGCAGCGGATGCCGAAGCGAATATGGACGCGATGGGCGATGCTTTCGACGATGCCTTCGACGGCGAGGCCGATGGCGCCCAGGCCGCCGGGGACGGGCAGGGGGGAGATACCGGCGCCGAATAAGCCCTCGGCTCCAACCCGCCGCTCGTGCATTGTGGTGGCATGACGGGCACCGGCATTCCGCCTGAAATCGAAGACTGGTTTGCAGGGCGCGGCTGGCGCGTCCGCGACCATCAGCGCGCCATGCTCGAGGCGAGCGACCGGGGCGATCACGCGCTGCTGGTTGCCGATACGGGTGCGGGCAAGACGCTGGCCGGCTTCCTCCCCACGCTCGCCGCGTTCACGCCCTCGCGCCTCGGCGATGCCCCGCCGCCCGATGGGCTGCACACGATCTATGTCTCGCCCCTCAAAGCCCTCGCTCAGGATGTTGCGCGCAATCTGATCGCTCCGATCGAAGAAATGGGGCTATCGATCCGCGCCGAGACGCGCAGCGGCGATACCTCGTCGGACAGGAAGCGCCGCCAGCGCGACAAGCCTCCACACGTATTGCTGACTACGCCGGAAAGCCTCTCGCTGCTGCTCTCCTACCCGGAGAGCTTCGATCTCTTTGCCAGCTGCAGGCGCATCGTCATCGACGAGGTTCACGCTTTCGCCACCGGCAAGCGGGGCGATCTGCTGGCCCTGTGCCTTGCGCGGTTGCAGGCCATCGCGCCCGATATGCAGCGCGCCGCGCTGTCCGCCACGGTAGCCAACGAAGAAGGCTTCAGGGCATGGGTTGCCCCGTGGGGTGAGATCGACCGGGTGGCGGTGGTGCAGGGCGAGCCGGGGGCGCCGCCCGAGGTCGAGATCCTGCTGCCGGAAGAGAACCGGGTGCCCTGGGGCGGGCATGCGGCGACATGGGCTATTCCCCAGCTCTACGAGCTTCTGCGGCAGAATCGCACCACGCTGGTCTTCACCAACACGCGCTTCCTCGCCGAGTACATTTTCCAGCATCTTTGGGACGTGAACGACGACAAGCTGCCCATCGGCATTCATCATGGCTCGCTGAGCCGTGAGGCGCGCGAGAAGGTGGAGGCCGCGATGGCAGCCGGCGAACTGCGGGCGCTGGTGGCGACGGCCAGTCTCGATCTGGGCGTCGACTGGGGCGATATCGATTGCGTGGTGCAGATGGGCGCGCCCAAGGGTTCCTCGCGCCTGTTGCAGCGCGTGGGGCGGGCCAACCACCGACTCGATCAGCCAAGTCGCGCTGTCCTCGTGCCGGGCAACCGGTTCGAATTTCTCGAAGCGCAGGCCGCCAAGGACGCGGTCGATGAAGGACAGCGCGATGGGGAGGATTTCCGCGAGGGCGGGCTCGACGTGCTCGCGCAGCATGTGATGGCCTGCGTTTGCGCCGCGCCCTTCGACGAGGCGGATCTCCTTGCGCAGGTGCGCAGCTGTCTGCCGTTTGCCTGGATCGACGAAGAGGTGTTCGCGCGCGTTCTCAACTTCGTCGCCACGGGCGGGTATGCCCTCAAGGCCTATGACCGGTTCCAGCGGATCGTGCGCGACCGTGACGGGACCTGGCGCCTCACCCACCCGCAGCATGCCGCACGCCACCGCCTCAACGCAGGCATCATCATGGATGCGGAGATGCTGGAGGTGCGCTTTCGCAACGGCCGCTCGCTCGGCCGGGTGGAAGAGAATTTCGCGGCGCAGCTATCCCCGGGCGATACCTTCGCCTTCGCGGGCACCTCGCTCGAGGTGGAGCAGCTGCGCGACATGGAGGTGATCGTCCGTGCCTCCACCAAGGCCGCGATGATTCCTAGCTATGGCGGCGCCCGCATGCCGCTGACCACGCACCTTGCCGGCCGCGTGCGGGAAATGGTGGTCGACCGGGCAGGCTGGGGCCGCTTCCCCGACGATGTGCGCGAATGGCTGGAAATGCAGGATTGGCGCAGCGCCATGCCGGGGCCGGACAATCTGGTGGTCGAGAGTTTCCCCAGGGCGGGGCGCGATTATACCGTCTACTATACCTTCATAGGCTGGAACGCGAACCAGTCTCTCGGCATGCTGATCACCAAGCGGATGGAGGATCGCGGTCTGATGCCCGGTGGCTTCGTCGCCAACGACTATTCGCTGGCCGTGTGGGGCCTCAAGCCCGTGAAGAACCCGGCACCCCTGCTATCGCCAGACATCCTGGCACATGAATTCGTGGACTGGGTGCAGGATTCGCACCTGTTGCGGCGGTCTTTCCGCGAGGTGGCGGTGATCGGAGGGCTTGTCGAACGCCAGCACCCCGGCCGGCGCAAGAGCGGCAAGCAGGTCACCTTCTCGACTGATCTGATTTACGACGTGCTGCGCAAGTACGAGCCCGATCACGTATTGCTTGAGGCCGCATGGGCCGATGCGCGTACCCGGATGACGGACGTGGGGCGGCTGGGCGATCTGCTCGATCGCGCGCAGGGCGATCTCGTTCACGTCGAACTGGACCGGGTCAGCCCGCTGGCGGTGCCGGTCATGGTGATGATCGGGCGCGAGAGCGTGCCGCAGGGTTCGGTCGATGATGAGCTTCTGCTGGAGGCAGACAGCCTGGCAGCCGAAGCCATGCGACCGGCCGATTAGCCGATCCCGCGCCCTGGTCTCGCGCTACTCGGCCGCGAACTCGCGGTACTTCTCGTTCCCCACGAAGCCGAACCTGGTCACGGGAGAAGCCTCGATCGTGCGCAGCGTGCGGGCAGAAAGATCGTAGCTTGCGTTGGCCTGAGGTTCGAACTGCAATTCGGGCTCGGGCGCCATTTTGGCCGAGGCGACCAGATTGCCTACGAGTTCGGCCTGCTGGACGGGTTCCCCGTTCCACAGCACCGCGCCGCCATCGGTCACCACAACCTTGTTGATCACGGGGTCGACCGTGCCTTCGGACCCCACCCCGACGTCGATCTCGACCGCATGGGCCGCCAGCGGGATGGTGATGATGAACATGATCAGCAGGACGAGCAGGACGTCGATCAGCGGGGTCATGTTCATTGCGCCCATAGGTTCGGGCGCGGGGGACATCGTTGTAGTGGCCATTGTCACTCTCCCATGACGCGGCCGACCATTCGGCCTGCAATCGGGAGAGTACCGCAAATCTCCAAGTGTCACCAGCGGGCACGAAAAAGGGGCGGATCGCTCCGCCCCTTGTCGTTGGGCCACGGGGTGCGTGGCCTGTCGGATTGCTACCGGCTTACTTGCCGAAAGTCCGGTACTGTTCGTTGCCGACGAAGCCGAACTTGGTCACGCCCGAAGCCTTGATGATGTTCAGCGTCTTGGCCGAAAGGTCGTAGCTGGCGAGCGGTTCCGGTTCGAACTGGAGTTCGGGCTCGGGATCGATCTCGGTGGTCAGCTGGAGGTTGCGTGCCAGCTGGCCCTGGTTGATCGTTTCGCCGTTCCACAGGATTTCGCCGTCCTGCGTCAGCACGACCTTGTTCTTGACCGGGTCGATGTCCTGCTGGGCATCGTTCGGGTTGGGCTGCGGAAGGTCGATATTGACCGCGTGGGTAGCCACAGGAATCGTGATGATGAACATGATGAGCAGCACGAGCAGGACGTCGATCAACGGCGTCATGTTCATGTCGATCATCGGGGCGCCATCATCCGAGCCGCCTGACATAGCCATGGTAGTGGTCTCCTAAGTCTTGTCGGATCAGCCGGGGTCGACCGGGTTCGAAATGAACCCGACGGTCGGATATCCGGCAGCCTGAACATTGTAGATCGCGCCAGCCACACACCGCCAGGGTGCATTGACGTCGCCGCGAATATGAACCTGCGGAATCAGTTCCGGGTCGTTCATGATCGCTTCCGGCCCGCCGGCGCGCTGCACGATGCTGTCGAGCCGTTCGAAGGACTGGTCGTACAGTTCCTCGGACGTGACGGGCGTCGTGTTGTTGAAATACACGCGGCAGTCGCCGTCACGGGCGGCACCGGTGAAGCCGGGCTGTCCCGCGGCATTGCCGTTGCTGTCCGTCGTACTCACCGTCAGGAGAAGGTTTTCGACCTTGTCCTGCGATTCGCGTGATTCGAAGATCGGAATTTCAAGTTTCTCGATCGTCTGGATCGCGACCGGAACCGCGATCAGGAAGATGATGAGAAGCACCAGCATCACGTCCACCAGCGGAGTGGTATTGATGTCCGCCATCGGCGTGTTGCCGTCGCCTCCCGAAGAAATCGCCATGGTCTGCGTCCTGTACCTTGAGTGACCTGAGAATGATCTGAACGGGGCCGCCCGCTACGCGCGCTGCGCGGGGCGGCCCTGCCAGATTACTTCTTGGCGGTCTTGGCGGCCTGCTGGGTGGATGCAGCCGTCATCGGCTTCACCGCACCGTTCGAGTTGATGTAGGCGAGCAGATCGGTCGAGAAGCCGGTCAGCAGCTCGGCAATCCGCTTGTTGCGCGACTGCAGCCAGTTGTACGCGAACACGGCGGGCACGGCGACCAGCAGACCGATCGCGGTCATGATGAGCGCCTCACCAACCGGGCCGGCAACCTTGTCGATCGAGGCCGAACCGGCGAGACCGATGTTGATCAGCGCGCGGTAGATCCCGATCACGGTGCCGAGCAGGCCGACGAACGGCGCGGTCGCGCCGACCGTGGCGAGGAAGGCCAGGCCACCATTCAGGCGCGACATGATGAGGTCCTGCGAACGCTGCAGCGAACCGTGCATCCAGTCGTGCGCTTCCAGGCTGTCGGTCATCTTGCCGTGCGAGGCCTGAGCTTCGATGCCGTCGTCGACCATCTGGCGCCATGCGCTGTTCTTGTCGAGCTTGGTGGCGCCTTCGTCCAGCGTGTTGGCACGCCAGAACTGGGTGCGCACCTTCTTGTACTGCCGCATCACCTTGGCCT
Source organism: Citromicrobium sp. UBA3494 (assembly GCA_002377695.1). Lineage (GTDB taxonomy): Bacteria > Pseudomonadota > Alphaproteobacteria > Sphingomonadales > Sphingomonadaceae > Alteriqipengyuania. The sequence continues at coordinate 143,662 of DFQH01000002.1, forward strand.
GCTCGAGGTACTTGGTGATGAGGATATAGAACGAACCGATCGACTGGATGACAAGCACGGTAAGGATGGCCCAGGCGACGGGGCCGCCCTGCTCCATCGCTTCCATGAAGCCGAACTGGGTTTCCGGTGCTGCCTCGCCGGCGGCCGCCAAAAGATTGATGAACATCGCGAACTCTCCAAAAAAGAATGGCTAATTAAAACAAACCGACGCGCATCCGCATTTCCCCACGCGAGGATGCGCGCCACTCCTGAAAATCACCTCGGCAACACGTAGCGGATAGACTGCGTCGTGGTTGCCTGGATGGGGTCGCCGGCTGCGTTCAGCGCCGGGTTGTAGCGCGCGTAGCGCCGCATCCCGCGGCACGCCGCATCGTCCAGCGTGCTCGAGCCCGAGGAGCCCGTGACCGAACATGCGCTGACCCGACCTCTGGTGTCGACGGTGATGCGCATGGTCACGATGCCTTCCTCGTCGCGCGAGAGTGCACGCTGTGGATAGTCACCCTGAATCTGACCGGCCCAGCGGCCCTGGTTGTCGGGCGACAGACCGCGAGCCTGCGAAGGCGGCGGCGGTGGCGGCGGCGGCGGCGGCGGCGCCGGAGGCGCTACCGGCGCGGCAGGCGGAATCCGCAATGCCGGCGGTGCGGGCGGCGGAATCGTCTGCTGCGTACGCACCTGGGGCGGGTTTGTGGCCACCGAGATCGGCGGCGGCGGTGCCACCGGGGGTGGAGGCGCAACTTCCTGTTGCGGCTCTTCTGGTGGCGGCGGCTCATCCTCCGGCTCAGGCGGCTCGGGTTCTTCGATATCGACCGTGGTCACACGTTCGACGATCTCTTTGGTATTGCTGATTCCGAGATACTCCAAGAGCACCCAGAACAGACCAAGGTGGATGAGAACAACGATGATAATCGCGACAAGTTTGTTGCCGCTCATCTGTTGGTCTGAATAAGCCATGCAGTCGCATCACTCCATCAAACACCGGGCGCGGCCCGGCGATCATGTCCGGCGGCTGCACCGGACGGCGATTATCGGTCCCCTCAGGTCAATCGTTTGCATCCCCGGACACGCCGAAGCCGCAATTTAATTAGCCAGAGGGGCCGTTGCCGGGCCATCTCTTACCGTCCGCCCGGACCGGCCGGGTCTTAAACAGGATGATTACCCTCTGCAAACCCTTTGTCGGTTCAGTCAGGATTCACGGCGAAGTGTGTCTCCAGACTGAAAATCTTGTCAGTGGAATTATATAACGCGTTCCGACAGGCTCAATTCCGGAGAGTGCCGTGAAGTTCCTCGCCCCGTTTATTGCCACCGCCATGCTCGCCGCAGCCCCCTTGCCGGGTGCCGCCGCTGCGGCGCAGAACTCGGGCAGCGCGGCCGCCGCGCCGACCCAGGCCAGCGATGCGGACCTGATCGACCTGGCGGATTATTCGGATCTCGTCCTGCGCGCCAAAGTGCGCCGCCAGAGCGAGGTGCCGCCCGAACGTGCGCCCGGACTGAAGCCGGGCCATGCGCGCTTCTATATCGAAGCGGACACGATCGGTCTGATCTCGGGGACGAGTTCGGTGGGCGAGCGCGTGCGTTACCTGGTGGACCTTCCGTATGATGCGCGCGGCCGCAAGCCGAAGCTGAAAAAGGAAGAGGTGCTGCTGTTCGCTCGCCCCGTGCCGCGCAGGCCGGGGGAGATCCAGCTGGTCGCGCCGGATGCGCAATTGCTCTGGAACGATGCGCTGGAACAGCGCACCCGTGCCATTTTGACACAGCTTGTGGCGCCCGGTGCAGCCCCCCGGATCGTGGGTGTGGGCGATGCGCTTTCGGTCGCAGGCACCCTCGCAGGCGAATCGGAAACCCAGATATTCCTGGAAACGGTCGACGATTCTCCGGCCGCGATCAGCGTGGTGCGGCGGCCCGGGATGGCGCCGGTGTGGGGCGTATCCTTCTCCGAAATCGTGGATCAGGCGGCCAGCGTTCCGGCCGAGGGCAGCCTCGCCTATTATCGTCTGGCCTGCGCGCTGCCGCGTTCGCTGCCGAGCGAGGCGAACCTGGCCCGCGAGCCGGCCGACCGCGCACGGGCGAGCGACGATTACCGCTTTGTCCTGTCGCAACTGGGCCCTTGCCCGCGCCTGCGCGAGGCCCCGACGCTCTCCTACTGATCTCGCGCGTCGCGCTGCCACAGGTCCGTGAAATATCCCCGGGGGCTTGCCTTCGCGCATGCGGTGCCTAATCGCGTCGCGCCATGGACAGAGCATTCAAACTTGGCATCGCCGGGCTCGGCACGGTCGGCACCGGCGTTGTGCGCCTGCTGAACGAACACGCCGATCTGCTGGCCGAGCGCAGCGGGCGGCGGATCGAAATAGCGGCGGTGAGCGCACGGAACCCGGCGCGCGATCGCGGGATCGACCTTTCCGGTTACCGGTGGTGCGAGGACCCGGTCGAACTGGCGAACTTCGACGGGCTCGATGCGGTGGTCGAGGTGATCGGCGGCACGGAGGGCCCCGCGCTCGATCTTGCCAGGGCGAGCCTCGATGCGGGCCGATCCTTCGTCACGGCGAACAAGGCGATGATCGCCGAACACGGCCTCGCCCTGGCCGGATCTGCCGAGCGTACCGGCGCCGCGCTCGCCTTCGAAGCCGCGGTTTGCGCGGGAACGCCGATCCTGCAGACCCTGCGCGAAGGCATGGTCGCCAACAGGATCGACCGGATCGAGGGAATCCTTAACGGCACCAGCAACTACATCCTTTCCGCGATGGAGCGTTCGGGCGAGGATTTTGCCGAGACCCTCGCCGAAGCACAGCGGCTCGGTTACGCGGAAGCCGACCCGGCGCTCGACGTCGGTGGCGGAGACGCTGCGCACAAGCTGGCGATCCTTGCTGCGCTCGGCTTCGGGCTCAGGCCCGATTTCGGCAGCGTCGAGGTGGAAGGCATCCGCGATGTGCGGGCTGCCGATATCGCGCAGGCCGAACGGCTTGGATTCGTCATCCGCCTGGTCGCGATGGCCGATCTCGAACGCCGGAATGGCGCGCCCGCTCGCCTTCTGCAGCGGGTCCGTCCGTGCCTGCTGCCCGCAGATCATCCGCTGGCGCGAATCGACGGGCCGACCAACGCGGTGCTGGCCCAGGGCGACTACGCGGGACCGATCCTGCTGCAGGGCGCAGGCGCGGGCAGCGAATCGACTGCCAGCGCGGTAGTTGCCGATATCGTCGCGCTCGCCCGGGGCGATGCGCGCCCGGCTTTCGGGGTCCCCGCATCCAGCCTGGAAAGCGCGGAAAGCGCCGATTCGGGATCGCGCGAGGCGCGGTATTACCTGCGCTTCGTGGTCGCGGATCGCCCCGGCGTGCTGGCCGAGCTGGCCGCCGCGATGCGCGATGCGCGGGTGAGCATTCAGAGCCTGATTCAGGAAGGCGAGAATCTGGGCAATGGCGAGGACACCGGCGAGGCCGGGATCATGATTGCCCTGGTCACGCACAAGGCTCCGGCCCGCAACATCAGGGATGCACTGCATCGTCTGGGCGATTCGCCGAGCATCGTCGAAACGCCGCTGGCCATGCCGCTCCTGATGAATTGAGCCCGATCGTTCGTACGCGCTAGGGTTGCGGCGTAGTGCCTTCCTCGTCTGCGGCATCGGTGGCGGGCCCGGTGTCGGGCCGATCCGTGGCATTTCCGGCAATCGCCTCCGCTTCGACGAGGGCCTCCCCTTCGTCATACCGGCTGCCACGCGGCGCGAGCCCCCGTGCGATCCGGTCCGCATCCGATCCCGGCGGGGCTTCGGGCAGCGCGGTCACGTCGATCATGTAGACCGGTGGCGGCGGGCACGGAGGCACGATGCACAATCCGCCGACCGTCGCAGGACCCCTGAAGATTCCGGGGCCCGCGACATCGGGCGCTTCCCCGGCCCAGGACAGGTGGCTGTCGTCGCCCTCCTCCAGCCGCGATGAAACACGATAGCGCTCCGCATCGGCTTCGACCGGGGCGCACACGATGATGAGGGTTTCGTCTTCGCTGATTTCGCAGTCGGCGGGTTTTTCGGGTTCGGGCTCGGGGAGCGTGTAGGCTTCCTTCGCGCGTTCGAGCAGCGGGCCCACGAAATCCGCCGAACCCGCCTTTTGCTCCGCGGGCTGCGAGGATTGCGCCCCCGACGCGCCGGGCCACGCCAGCATGAAGGCGAGCAAAGCGGCGTGCAAATACTTCGATCCAGTCGACACGGCCCCGCTCCCGGACTAGGCGCTCACAGGACCGCCAAGCATACCAGAAGGGCTGAATCACCTATGAACACCGCAAGCGATGGCAAGACGAACGAACTCGACCGGGTGCTCGTGCTCGAAATGGTTCGCGTGACAGAAAAAGCTGCGATTGCGGCTTCGAAGCTGGTCGGGCGCGGCGACGAGAAGGCCGCCGATGCCGCTGCCGTGGAAGCCATGCGGCGCGCCTTCGACAAGCTGGATATCGACGGGACCGTGGTGATCGGCGAAGGCGAGCGGGATGAGGCGCCGATGCTGTTTATTGGCGAGAAGGTGGGCGGTGCACCGGGAACCGGCCCCAAGATCGATATTGCGCTCGACCCGCTCGAAGGGACCACCATCACCGCCAAGGCCGGGCCCAACGCGCTTGCCGTGCTGGCGGCGGCAGAAGAGGGCAACCTGCTCAACGCGCCCGATGTCTACATGGACAAGCTGGCGGTCGGCCCCGGCTATCCGGAAGGCATCATCGATCTCGCCAAATCGCCGACCGAGAACGTGAAGGCGGTGGCCGAGGCCAAGGGCGTGAAGCCCGAAGACATCATCGTTTGCGTGCTCGACCGTCCGCGTCACGAGGGCCTGATCGCGGAACTGCGCGAGCTGGGCTGCGGCGTGACTCTGATCGGCGATGGCGACGTGGCGGGCGTGATTGCCGTGACCGATCCGGACACGACGATCGACATGTACATGGGCCAGGGCGGCGCGCCCGAAGGCGTGCTGGCCGCCGCCGCGCTGCGCTGTGTGGGCGGCCAGTTCAACGGCCGTCTGCTGTTCCGCAACGACGACGAGAAGGCGCGCGCGGCCAAGTGGGGCGTTGAGGATCTGGACCGGATCTACACGCTGGGCGAGCTCGCAAAGGGCGACTGCATCTTCGCCGCCACCGGCGTTACCTCCGGATCGCTGCTGGAAGGCGTCAAGCGCCTGCCGGGAGGCCGGATGACGACGGAAAGCGTGGTGATGCGCTCTTCTTCCGGCACGGTGCGCTGGATCAAGAGCGAGCACCGGGCGCGGTAGGGCGCGACCAGTGGCCGCACCGGGTCATGTGCCTGCCGAAGCCGTGGCACTTGCGCACCGGCTCGGCATCGAAGAGCCGCGATATGGCGGTTCGATCCTCTTGCGGCAGACCGGTCGGCTGCGCAGCGATTCAAGAGCCCGGTGGATGCGTTTCAAGGCGCGCCAGCACATTGCCGTGGATCGGTGCGCCTTTGCGTGGCGGGCCGGGGTCGGCCCGTTGGGCTTCATCCACGTCGAAGATGCTCTCGACGGGGTCACGCCAATCGGCAGGGTCGCCGCGTTGGGCATGATCCCTCTCGCACGGTCCGAATATTCAGTCCCGCTGCTCAAGGGCGAAGTGATGCGATATCTCGCCGAGATGCCGTGGGCACCCGACGCCATCCTCGCCAATTCCGAACTTCAGTGGGAAGCGCAGGGTGAAGGGCGACTGGCGGTGAGCGCCACGATCGACGCAATCGAGGCTACGGTCATCTTCCACCTCGACGAGACAGGTCTGCCGGTTCGGGTGGCGGGACGCAGGCCACGGCAGGAGGGCGGGGTCTTCCACGAGCGAGAATGGCACGGCGAGTTCGGCGATTTTCGCACGATCGAGGGCCGACTGGTGCCGCATGTCGGGAGAGTCTCCTGGCGTATCGAGGCAGAGCGGGTCGACGTCTGGCACGGGCGGCTCGTGGCGTGGTCGATCAGCGGGCCGAAGCGTTGAGTTGCCGGAAACCTCGTCGATCGCTCTGTTGCAATCGCGTGACCGTGGGGTTAGCCGCCGAACCGATCCCGCTCCGCGCGCAACAAGGACTGACCCCCTTATGAAACTGATGGCCGGCAATTCGAACCTGCCCCTGGCCCGCGCCGTTGCGGGCTATCTTGAAATTCCGCTGACCGATGCAAGCGTAAGGCGCTTCGCGGACGAGGAAGTCTTCATCGAGATTCACGAGAACGTGCGCGGCGAAGACGTGTTCGTGCTCCAGTCGACCAGCTTCCCGGCGAACGACAACCTGATGGAACTGCTGATCGCGATCGATGCGCTCAAGCGCGCCTCGGCGCGGCGGATCACGGCGGTGGTCCCCTATTTCGGCTATGCCCGGCAGGATCGCAAACCCGGCCCGCGCACGCCGATTTCGGCCAAGCTGGTCGCCAACCTGATCACGCAGGCAGGCGCAGACCGCGTGTTGGCGGTGGACCTGCACGCAGGCCAGATCCAGGGCTTCTTCGACATCCCGACCGACAACCTGTTCGCCGCGCCCGTGATGGCAGCGGATATCCAGGCGCGCTACGGCGACAAGGATCTGATGGTCGTCTCCCCCGACGTGGGCGGCGTGGTGCGCGCCCGCGCGCTGGCCAAGCGGCTCGACAACGCACCGCTCGCCATCGTCGACAAGCGACGCGACCGGCCCGGCGAATCGGAAGTGATGAACATCATCGGCGACGTGAAGGGCCGCCACTGCGTGCTGATCGACGATATCGTCGATTCGGGCGGCACCTTGTGCAACGCGGCCGACGCGCTGCTCGAACAGGGTGCCGAATCGGTCGCCGCCTACATCACCCACGGCGTGCTGTCGGGCGGCGCGGTGGCGCGGGTTGACGGATCGCAGCTGACCGAACTGGTGGTGACCGACACGATCCCCGCCGCAGAAGCCGCCAAAGACGCCAAGCGCATCCGCTACCTTACCATCGCCCCGCTGATCGGCGAGGCGGTGCGGCGGATTGCGGACGAAAGCTCGGTTTCCAGTCTGTTCGACTAGTGAAACTCGACGACGAACTTGCTGTCGCCCACCGGCTGGCCGACGCCGCGCGGGAGACGATTCGCCCGCATTTCCGCAAGGCGTCTGCGGAGTTCAAGGGCGATGCCTCACCGGTGACGGTTGCCGACCGAGAGGCGGAGGACGCGATGCGCGCGATCCTGATGGCGGAATACGCGCAGGACGGGATCGTGGGCGAGGAGTATCCCGAGCATCAGGGCCGTTCGGGGCGGCAATGGGTGCTCGATCCGATCGACGGCACGATCAGCTTCATCGCCGGGCGACCGATCTTCGGCACGCTGATTGCGCTGCTGCAGGATGGCTGGCCCGTGCTGGGCATTATCGACCAGCCTATCATCGGGGAGCGCTGGGTCGGGCGGATCGGCGCGCCCACCACGCTCAACGGCAAGGACGTGCGCACGCGCAGTTGCAAGAGCCTCGACGCGGCGATGCTTGCGACGAGCAGCCCGCACTATTTCGATGCGCAGGGCGCGGATGCCTACATGCGGCTCGCCCACGCGGTCGGCGGCAACAAGCGGCAGGGCATGATCGTCTATGGCGGCGACTGCTACAATTACGGCCTGCTGGCGAACGGCCAGCTCGATATCGTATGCGAATCGGGGCTCAAGCTGTTCGACTATGCCGCACTGGTTCCCATCGTGGAGGGCGCAGGCGGCACCATGTCCGACTGGCAGGGCCATCCGCTCGACGCGGATAGCGATGGCAGCGTGATCGCTCTGGGCGACCCCGCGCGGCTGGAGGATGTGCTCGAAGCTTTGTCCGGGCATTCCCAAGAGGCCGGCGACCACGGGCATTGATGCGCCTGTTCGTCTACGGCGTGCTGATAAAGGAGCTGGCACAAGGCCACGCAGCGCGGCTGATCGCCGGGCTGGGGCCGGGCCAGCCTGCGTGCGTTCGCGGTTCGCTCTATGCTGTCGGGCGAGAGAGCGAGGGCGGTTGCTACCCGATCCTGTTGCATGATCCTGCGGGGCCGCAGGTCCATGGTTTCGTCCACGAAGCCAACGCCGTCGACTGGGCGGCGATGGACGCGTTCGAGAATGCGCACGAGGGCGCGGGCGCCGAATATGTCCGGCGCGCAATCGACGTGACGCTGGCCGACGGCACGCGCACCAGCGCCTTTGCCTATTGCTATGCGCGCGCCGTTCCGCCGGGTGCGGAAGCGATCCCCGGCGGCAGCTTTGCCGCCTGGCTGAGAGACACGGGCCGCACCGCTTTTAGCTGACCGGCCTTCATTCACCGGCACGTTTCGCGCCCAGTGCCGTTGGCAGGAGCATGAGCAAAAACAGCATCTTCATCACCGGCATCGGCAATGGCATCGGCCGCGCCCTCGCCGTCTTCTACACGCAACTCGGCTGGAAGGTCGCAGGCATCGATCCCGACGGCGAGGCACTTGCCGAACTGCGCGAGGGGCTCGACGGCGATCTGCTGCTGATCGCGGGCGATGCCGGACGCGAGGCGGATGTGATCGACACTGCCGACCGCCTGTCCGAATGGCTCGATGGCACGCCGCTGACCTGCCTGGTCAATAATGCGGGCATTGCCGACCCTTATGCCGGGCCGCTCGAAGACCTCTCGCTCGCCGATTTCCAGAGCTGGATCGATGCCAGTCTGACCGCCGCCTTCCTGTGCAGCCGCGCGTGCCTGCCGCTGCTGCGGCGCGGGACCGATGGCAGTATCGTCAACATCTCCTCCACCCGAGCGGTGATGAGCGAGCCCGATTGCTTCGGCTACGCTGCGGCCAAGGGCGGGCTCGACGCGCTGACCCATGCGATGGCCGTCTCGCTCGGCCCGGATATTCGCGTCAATGCAATCCGCCCGGGCTGGATCGAGACGCGCAACTGGCAAAAGGAGACCGAGCGCGAGAAGGTCGACCACCGGGAGAAGGACAAGGCGCAGCACCCGGTTGGCCGCGTCGGTCGCCCCGCCGATATTGCCGACACGGTGCACTGGTTGCTCAGCGCAGGCTTTGTCACCGGGCAGGCGATCAACGTCGATGGTGGCATGACGCGAAAGATGATCTACGAGCACTAGGATGAGTGCGGGGGGACATCTGGATCTGAGCGGGCGCACCGCGCTGGTGACCGGCGCGGCGCGCGGGCTGGGCAAGCAAATCGCCCTGCGGCTGGCGGCAAACGGCGCACGCGTGTTCGTATCGGGCCGCGACGAGGCGGCGCTGCGCGCGGTCGGCGGCGGAACGCAACCGCTGGTGTTCGACCTCGATGACGCAGCGGCGTGCGAGGCGGCGCTGAGCAGGGCGGGCGCGATCGACATTCTCGTCAACAATGCCGGGATGCGTGACCGGCGCGCGCTGGCGGACCTGCCGCGCGGGGCTTTCTCCGCCATGCTCGAGACCAACCTCGCCGCACCCTTCGATCTCGCGCGCCGCGTAGCGCCGGGGATGATCGAGCGCCGCTGGGGGCGGATCGTCAATGTGTCATCGATCGCGGGCCAGATCGCGCGCGGCGACGTGGCCTACACCGCGAGCAAGGGCGGGCTCGACGCGCTGACCCGCGCGCTCGCGGCGGAGCTCGGGGCCCATGGCATCACGGTAAACGCGGTCGCCCCGGGCTATTTCGCGACCGAGACCAATGCGCAGATGGTCGCCGACGAGGATATCGCCGCGCACCTCAAGCGCCGCACATCGCTAGGCCGCTGGGGCCAGCCGGAAGAGATCGCGGGCGCGGTCGCCTTCCTCGCCTCGCCCGATGCAAGCTACATCACCGGGCAGGTGCTGGCGGTCGACGGCGGCTACCTCGCCCACTTCTGACTTGCTTTTCGGCACAGAATCGCTAGATCGCGCGCCTTCACCGACACGTGATTCACCACCGGTCTGGCTGTAAGGGCTGCCAGGGCTGGTTCGGACGTGTCTCTGTAAAGGAGATGAAAATGCCCAAGCTTAAGACCAAGAGCGGTGTGAAGAAGCGCTTCAAGTTCACCGCGACCGGCAAGGTCAAGCATGGCGCCGTCGGCAAACGGCACCGGCTGATCAGCCATAATGCGAAGTATATCCGCCAGCACCGTGGCACCGACCTGCTTGCCAAGCAGGATGTCGACCACGTGAAGAAATGGGCCCCCTACGGGCTGAAGTGATCGCTTGAGGGCAAGAGCCCTCGCGTCCCACGAATTTCAGAAGGATATAGAATATGCCTCGCATCAAACGCGGCGTCACCACGCGCCAGAAGCACAAGCGCCTCCTAGACCAGGCGAAGGGTTATCGCGGTCGTCGCAAGAACACGATTCGCGTCGCGCGTCAGGCGGTCGAAAAGGCCGGCCAGTACGCCTATCGCGACCGCAAGGTTAAGAAGCGCAACTTCCGCGCCCTGTGGATCCAGCGCATCAACGCAGCCGTCCGCCAGGAAGGCCTGACCTATTCGCAGTTCATGCACGGCACCAAGCTGGCCGGCATCGAACTCGACCGCAAAGTGATGGCCGACCTCGCCATGAACGAGGAAGCGGCCTTCAAGGCGATCATCAAGCAGGCGAAGGATGCGCTTCCCGCCTGAGTGATCCAGCCTGTCTGAAAAAGAGGAAGCGCCACCCACCCGGGTAGGCGCTTTTTCTTTGCCCCCCATTCGTCTAGCGAGCGGCCCATAATGAGCACCGAACACGAAGCAAAAGTCACCGAGACGCTGGAGCGGCTACACGCCGCCGACGATCTCGACACGGTCGAGGCGATCCGGGTGGAGGCGCTGGGCAAGCAGGGCTGGCTCAACGCGCTGATGAAGACGCTGGGCAAGATGAGCCCGGAAGAGCGCCAGACCGAAGGCCCGCGCCTGCAGGGGATGCGCGCCCGCGTTGCCGATGCGATCGAGGATCGCAAGGCGGTGCTGGAGGCTGCCGCGCTCGAAGCCAGGCTCGCCACCGAAGTTCTCGATCTCACGCTGCCCGCGCCCCAGATGCCGCAGGGCTCGGTCCACCCGGTCAGCCAGGTGATGGACGAGCTGGCGGAAATCTTCGCCGATCTCGGCTTCGCGGTCGCCACCGGGCCCGAGATCGAGGACGAGTGGCACAATTTCACCGCGCTCAACATGGCGGAAACGCACCCCGCGCGCGCGGAAATGGACACGTTCTATTTCCCGGACCGCGACGCGGACGGCAACCGCATGCTGCTGCGCACGCACACTTCGCCGGTGCAGATCCGCACGATGGTGAACGAAGGCGCGCCGGTGCGCATCATTGCGCCCGGTCGCACCTATCGCAGCGACAGCGATGCGACCCACACGCCGATGTTCCACCAGGTCGAAGGGCTCGCGATCGACCGCGACATTCACTTGGGCCATCTTAAGTGGACGCTGGAGACCTTCCTCAAGGCCTTCTTCGAGCGTGACGATATCGTGCTGCGCCTGCGCCCGTCCTACTTCCCCTTCACCGAGCCATCGGTGGAGGTCGATGTCGGCTATTCCAACGAAGGCGGACGCCGCGTCGTCGGCGGCCATGGCGATGCCGAAGGGCACGCGTGGATGGAGCTGCTCGGCAGCGGCATGGTCAATCCGCGGGTGATCGAGGCCGCCGGGCTCGACCCCGACGAATACCAGGGCTTCGCCTTCGGCTGCGGGATCGACCGCCTCGCCATGCTCAAATACGGAATGAACGACTTGCGTGCCTTCTTCGATGGCGATGGCCGCTGGCTGTCGCACTACGGCTTCTCGCCCTTCGACCAACCGACGCTTTCGGGCGGTGTGGGAGCGCGCGCATGAAGTTCTCGATCGAATGGCTGAAGTATTTCCTCGAAACCGACGCCTCGGTGCAGGAGATCGCGGACAAACTGAACGCGATCGGCCACGAGGTCGAAGGGATCGAGGACCCGGCGGAAAAGCTCGCCGGGTTTACCGTCGCCGAAGTGCTGACTGCCGCGCCGCACCCCGATGCCGACAAGCTGCAGGTTCTCTCGGTTTCGACCGGTGAGGGCGATCTGCTGCAGGTCGTGTGCGGTGCGCCCAATGCGCGCGCCGGGATGAAGGGCGTGCTCGGCCTGCCGGGTGCGGTGGTGCCCGCCAACGGCATGGAGCTGCGCAAGTCCAAGATTCGCGGCGTCGAATCGAACGGCATGATGTGCTCGGTGCGCGAGCTGGAGCTGGGCGAGGAGCACGACGGGATTATCGAATTGCCCGGCGATGCGCCGGTCGGCGCGAGTTTCGCCGAGTATCACGCAGCCTCGCCGATCATCGACGTGGCGATCACCCCCGACCGGCCCGATTGCATGGGCGTAATGGGCATCGCGCGCGATCTGGCGGCGGCGGGCCTTGGTACCTTCAAGCCGGTCGAAGCGGACGAGATCGCGGGTGAAGGCCCGTGCCCGGTCGAAATCCGCACCGAGGATGCCGAAGGCTGCCCCGCCTTCTACGGCCTCGTGATTCGCGGCGTGAAGAACGGCGCGAGCCCTGAGTGGATGCAGCGTCGCCTCAAGGCGGCAGGTCAGCGGCCTATCTCGGCCCTGGTCGATTGCACCATTTACCTGATGCTCGCCTTCGGGCGGCCCGCGCATGTCTATGATCTGGCGAAGCTCACCGGCCCGGTGGTCGCCCGCCGCGCGAAGGATGGCGAGCAGATCGAGGCGCTGAACGAGAAGACCTATACGCTCGACGACACGATGACCGTGATTGCGGATGACGCGGGCGTGCACGATGTCGCCGGCATCATGGGCGGCGAGCATTCGGGTGCGACCGAAGCGACCACCGACGTGCTGCTCGAAATCGCGTACTTCGACCCGGCGCGGATCGGCGTGACCGGGCGCAAGCTGGGCCTGACGAGCGATGCGCGCACCCGGTTCGAGCGCGGGGTGGACCCCGAATTCCTTGACGAAGGGCTCGCGATCCTGACCGACCTGATCGTGAAGACCTGCGGCGGCACTCCGACCGAGGTGGTGCGCGCAGGCCAGCCGCCGGTCGAGCCCAAGGTCGTCCAGTTCGACCCGGCTCGCACGGCGAAGCTGGGCGGGGTCGAAGTGGCCGGTGACCGCCAGCGCGCGATCCTGACCGCGCTCGATTTCAAGGTCGGTTCGGACTGGCAGGTCACCTGCCCGCCGCGCCGCCACGACATCGAAGGGCCTGCCGATCTGGTCGAGGAAGTCGTCCGGATCGAAGGGCTCGACAAGGTCGCCAGCGTCCCGCTGACCCGCGCGCCCGGCGTCGCCAAGCCGACCGCCACGCCCGAACAGCTGGTGCAGCGCAAGCTGCGCCGCGCGGCGGCGGCGCGCGGTCTGTACGAGGCGGTGACGTGGAGTTTCCTGCCCGTGCCCGACGCGGAGCATTTCGCTGATGGCGCCGATCTGTGGGTCCTCGACAACCCGATCAGCGAAGACCTCAAGGCCATGCGCCCCTCGCTGCTGCCGGGCCTGCTGACCGCGGCCAAGCGCGCGGCGGATCGCGGTGCTGCGGGTGCGCGGCTGTTCGAGATCGGGCGGCGCTATTTCCGTGGGCAAGGCGGCCATAGCGACGAGCGTGCGACGCTCGGCCTGGTGCTGGCGGGCGAGAAAACGCCGCGCGGCTGGGCGACCGGCAAGGCGCAGGGCTTCGATGCCTACGACGCCAAGGCAGAGGCGCTCGCGCTGCTCGAAGCAGCGGGTGCGCCGGTCGACAACCTGATGGTGATGGGCGAGGCTGGCGCGCAGTTCCACCCCGGCCAGTCGGCCACGCTGCGGCTCGGCCCCAAGAAGGTGCTCGCCCGCTTCGGCGCGCTGCATCCCGCAACGCTCAAGGCGTTCGACGTCGACGGGCCGGTGGTCGCGGCGGAGATCTTCCTCGATGCGATCCCGGCGAAGAAGAGCGCCGAATTCGCTCGCTCCACCTACAGCCCGCCCGCGCTCCAGCCGGTCACACGCGACTTCGCCTTCCTGGTCGATAGCGCAATGCCCGCAGGCGATCTGGTCAAGGCGGTGCGCGGGGCGGACAAGCAGCGGATCGTCGATGCGCGCATCTTCGACCGGTTCGACGGGCAGGGCGTTCCGCAAGGCAAGACCTCGCTCGCGCTCGAAATCACGCTCCAGCCGGGCGAGAAGAGCTTCACCGACGAAGAGCTGAAGGCGATTTCCGACGCGGTCGTGAAGGCGGCGGCGAAGACCGGAGCGGAGTTGAGAGCATGAAAACCGCACTGATTACCGGAGCGACCGCAGGGATCGGTCGGGCCACCGCACGGCTGCTCGCCGCCAATGGCTGGCGCGTGATCGGCACCGGGCGGCGGCAGGAGCGGCTCGATGCGCTGGGCGAAGAGCTGGGGAGCGACAAGTTCCTCGGCCTCGCCTTCGACATCACCGATGACGCCGCTCGCGATGCGGCGATCGACGGGCTGCCCGAGGACTGGCGCGGGATCGATCTGCTGGTGAACAATGCCGGCCTCGCCAAGGGGCTGAACCCCGCGCAGGAGGCCGATCTCGACGATTGGCAGACGATGATCGACACCAATGTGACCGCGATGGTCCGGTTGACGCGAAAGCTGCTGCCCGGCCTGATCGAGCGGAAGGGTGCGCTGGTCAATATCGGCTCGGTCGCGGGCAGCTATGTCTATCCGGGCGGCAATGTCTATGCCGGGTCCAAGGCCTTCGTGAACCACTTCACGCTGGCCCTGCGCGCGGACCTCCACGGCACCGGCGTGCGCGTGACCAGCATCGAGCCGGGCATGGTCGAGACCGAATTCACCACCGTGCGCACCGGCAGCCAGGACAAGTCGGACGAATTCTACGCGGGCACGCACCCGATGACGGGCGAGGATATTGCCGAAACGATCCGCTGGATCGCCGAGCTGCCCCCGCATCTCAACATCAACCGGCTGGAGATCATGCCGGTGACGCAGGACTTCGCGGGCTTCCGCGTGGCGCGGGACGAGAACTGACTATTTTTCGTCACCCCGGACTTGATCCGGGGTCCAGCTTCCTTTTGACCCTCCGCGAACCGGCTGTAGATTCCCGCCTTCGCGGGAATGACGAGATTATGTGATGACCTCCGAACGCCGTACCTTCGCGATCATTTCGCACCCCGACGCGGGTAAGACCACGCTGACCGAGAAGCTGCTGCTTCGCGGCGGGGCGATCCATCTTGCGGGCGAGGTGAAAGCGCGCGGGGCTGCGCGCCGGGCGCGGTCGGACTGGATGAGTATCGAGCAGCAGCGCGGTATCTCGGTCACGTCCTCGGTGATGACGTTCGAGCGGAACGGCATCACCTTCAACCTGCTCGACACGCCGGGGCACGAGGATTTCTCCGAAGACACCTACCGCACGCTGACCGCGGTCGATTCGGCGATCATGGTGCTCGACGCGGCAGCCGGTATCGAGGCGCAGACCCTCAAGCTGTTCGAGGTCTGCCGGTTGCGCAGCGTCCCGATCATCACCTTCATCAACAAGATCGACCGCGAGGGGCGCGAGCCGTTCGAACTGCTCGACGAGATTGCCGAAAAGCTCGCGCTCGACACCGCGCCGATGAGCTGGCCGGTCGGCATGGGCGGGTTGTTCGAAGGCGTCTACGACTTCGAGGAGAACGAGCTGTATCTGCCCGAGGGCGACAGCAAGGAATTCCAGGGCAAGACCGTGAAGGTCGACGGGCCGGAGGATGAAAAGCTCGGCGAATATCTCAGCGATGATGGCGTTGCGCGGGTGGCGGAAGAGGGCCTGCTGGCGCGCGAAGGCTATGCCCCGTTCGATTTCGAGGCCTATCGCAACGGCGACCTGACGCCTGTCTATTTCGGCAGCGCGCTCAAGGAATTCGGCGTCACCGCGATCATCGACGCGATCGCCAAGTTCGCGCCGCCGCCGCGCCCGCAGCCCGCCGACGATGGCGAGATTGCGCCGGATCGCGACGAGGTCACCGGCTTCATCTTCAAGGTGCAGGCCAATATGGACCCCAACCACCGCGACCGGATCGCCTTCATGCGGCAGGTTTCGGGCACCTTCAAACGCGGCATGAAGCTGACGCCCAGTGGCCTCGGCAAACCCATCGCGGTGCATTCGCCGATCCTGTTCTTCGCGCAGGACCGCGAGATTGCCGACAATGCCTACCCCGGCGACATTATCGGCATTCCCAACCACGGCACCTTGCGCGTGGGCGATACGCTGAGCGAGAAGAACGAGGTCCGCTTCACCGGCCTGCCCAACTTCGCGCCCGAAATCCTGCGCCGCGTGCAGCTGAAGGATCCGACCAAGACCAAGCAGCTGAGGAAGGCGCTGGATGACTTGTCCGAAGAAGGCGTGATCCAGGTGTTCTACCCGGAACTGGGCGCGAACCACATTGTCGGCGTGGTCGGCCAGCTGCAGCTGGAAGTGCTGATCTCGCGGCTGGCGGCGGAGTACAAGGTCGAAGCCGCGCTCGAACCCGCGCCATTTGCGACCGCGCGCTGGGTTCGGGGCGAGCAGAAGGCGATGGACGAATTCGAAAAATTCAACCGCGCCAATCTTGCCCAAGACCGCGACGGCGACATGGTGTTCCTCGCCAAGAGCCCGTGGGATGTGAACTATCAGGCGGAGAAGAACCCCGACCTGACGTTCTCGGCCACCAAGGAGCGGTAAGGCCCCCTCGTCCCCCGCGCGCGGAGGTGACGGATGTTGTGTTGCGGGGTAACTTTCCGTGCATGGCCGACTTCTTCGACACGCTGACGGACAGGCACATCGCGATGATCGCGAAGCAGCCGGTGTTCTTCGTCGCCACCGCCGCGCCCGATGCGCGCATCAACCTCAGCCCCAAGGGTTACGACGCGTTTCGCGTGCTCGCACCGGACCGGGTCGCCTATCTCGATCTCGCAGGCTCGGGCAACGAGACGCACGCGCATCTCATCGCGGATGCCAATGAAAACGGGGGGCGCATCACGCTGATGTTCTGCAACTTCGATCGGCCCGCACTGATTCTGCGGATCTATGGTCGAGGCCGTGCGGTGCTGCCGCAGGATGCGGGGTGGCAGGATCTGGCGCAGCACTTCACCCTGCTGCCCGGCACGCGCCAGATCTTCGATATCGCCGTCGAAAGCGTGCAGACCTCCTGCGGCTGGGGCGTTCCCTTCATGGCCTACGAGGCCGAGCGTCCCACGCTCAAGAAGGCGCACGCGCAGTCCGATCCGGTCCAGTGGGAGGCCAGGGTGGCGGAGCGCACCACCAGCATCGATGGGCTGCCAACCCGGCCCACCGACCGTTACATCGCCGGGGAGGATGCCGGATAGCGGCGCTGGCACCCACGTAAATCTCCCCTTCAGGAAAGCAGTGCTTCTGGAAGATGGCGGGCCATGTTATGGTTAACGCCACAAGCAATGATGGGGAGTGAACCTTCATGCGTTCGCTAATTCTTGCACTTTCGCTTGCCGTCCTCGGCGTCGCGCCCGCATCGGCGCAAGTCGTCACTCCGGCCGCCACTGGTGGTCTGCCCGAGGATTTCCAGGGCAAGGTCCAGTATTTCGGCAACCACAGCGGCGAAGTCATCGCGACGGTACCGGGTACTCCACGCCGCACCGATACCAAGTGCCCCAAGCGCGAAGGCGGCTGCCCCGAACTGATCGGCGGCAGCTTTCAGGCCGAGCTGGAATTCGATGGCGACATAGTGAAGGGCAAGTACCGCGGCACCGGCGGAATGCGCCCGTCGACGCTGATCGGCCGCCGCAACGGCGCCAATTGCCGCCTGTTCGACACCGCCGACGGCTCCGTCTGGAGTGGCCGCTGCGACCGCGAGGCTTTCATCGGCACCGTGCGCAGCGTGCCCAACGCGCCCGAGCAGATCGATCTCGCGTTCGAGACGGTCGGCGTGAATACCATCGATTTCTACGAGCGCGATCGCACGCAGCAGCTGATCGATGCCTATGATCGGTTCGGCGGCATCGCCTTCGGGGAAGGCGCGGGCGAATCGCGGCTCGACGCGATTCTGCAGTTGCACGGCTATTTCGTGGAACCGGGCGAGGCCTATCGTCCCGGCACGCTGCGCAATGTCGAGCGGGAGAGCGACAAGAAGAACAGCCCCGTCTACGCGGTCTACGGCCAGTATACCCGGATCGACGGCGTATCCGCCTGGGCGCGCGCGCGGTTCGAATACGACCGCTTCGTGTGCATCGAAACATCGGTGGAGCAGGGCTTCTGCCGCCCGATCGATTCGGTGCCCCCCACGCTCGAAGTCGGCGAAGACCTGTTCGACTTCACCGGCACGGCGGCTCCCGCGCAGTCCTACTGAGCTCGTCCGGGCGGGAGAAAGCGCGGCTCAGGTCGCCTTTTCCGCCTCGATCACGAAGTCCGCGCACCGCTCCCCGATCATGATCGAGGGGGCGTTGGTGTTGCCCGAGACAATCTTGGGCATGATCGAAGCATCGGCGATCCACAGGCCGTCCAGCCCGCGCGCCTTCAGCTTGGGATCGACCACCGCATCCTCGTCCGATCCCATGCGGCAGGTGCCCACCGGGTGGTAGACCGTGTCCGCGCGGGCGCGAATCAGCGCGTCGAGCGCTTGATCGTCCGCCAGATCGATCGGGTGTCTATCGGTCAGCCCGTAATCGGCGAGCGGCGGCGCCTGCGCGATCCTGTGCGAGAGGCGCACGCCTTCGCGCAGCACCACGATATCGCGTTCGTCGTCGAGGAAGTTGGGATCGATGGCAGGCGCATCGCTCGCCTCCCGGCTGGCCAGGCGTACCGTGCCGCGGCTTTCCGGGCGCAGCACACAGGCGTGCAGCGAGACGCCGTGGCCGCTCACCTTCTCGCGCCCGTGATCCTCCAGCATGGCGGGCACGAAGTGCCACTGCACATCGGGCGCGGGGGCATCGGCGGACACGGTCCAGAACCCGCCCGCTTCGGCATAGGGCGTGGTCATCGGGCCGGACCGGCTGCGCCGGTGTTCCAGCACCGCGCGCGCCATGCGCAGCGTCCCTTCCGCGCTCCTGCCGATGGGCACCCGGCTCTCGCTCTCCCAGCACGAAACATAGTCGATATGGTCCTGCAGGTTGCTGCCCACCGCTGGGCGATCGAGCACAACGGGCACGCCGAGCGCGTTGAGATGACGGCCCGGGCCGATCCCCGACAACATCAGGATCTGCGGCGAGTTGAAGGCGCCCGCGGAGAGGACCACGCCTCGCCGGGCATAGATCTTTTCGCTGCGACGGCCCTGGCGAATCGCCACCCCGGTTACGCGCCCACCCTCGACGATCAGCCTTTCGACCAGGGTGTTGGTGCGAATGTCGAGATTGTCCTGATGGCGGATCGGCTCGACATAGGCGCGGCTCGCCGACCAGCGCTCTCCGTCGCGCTGCGTCACCTGGAAGATGCCGAAGCCTGCCTGCCGCTCGTCGTTGAAATCGTCGGTCTCGGTCAACTGCAGCGCGGCGGCGCTTTGCACGAAGGCGCGGCTGGCTTCGTTGGGCCATTTCTGGTCGGACACGAAAAGCGGCCCGCCCGCCCCGTGATAATCGCTTTCGCCGCGTTCGTTGGCTTCGGATTTCCGAAACCACGGGAGCACGTCGGCGAAGCTCCATCCGTCGCAGCCCATCGCGGCCCAGTTGTCGTAATCCCAGGCATTGCCGCGGATATAGACCATCGCGTTGATCGCCGAAGAACCGCCCAGCCCCTTGCCGCGCGGCTGATGGCCGATGCGCCCACTCAGCCCCTTTTGCGGTACGGTTTCGTACAGGTAGTTCGGCCGGGAGCCGAGGAAGGGCATCATGCCGGGCGTCTTGATGCGCATGGTGTTGTTGCGCCCGCCCGCCTCGACCAGACACACGCTGCGCGTCCCGCCCACGGCGAGCCGTCCGGTGACTGCGCAGCCCGCGCTGCCGCCGCCGATCACGATATAGTCGTATTGTTTCACGCGCCTGCCCTCTCTCTATGGAGATGTTCTCTCCGTTTACGGAAAGGTTAGGCTGCGCGGCGCGGCCCCGCAATCGGCTTTTGGGCAGGAGGGGCCCCTTCCGGCGGGACAGGCTCTTGCGAGCCAGGCGCCTGCTGCTCCTGCCAGCGCGCACGGATCATGTCGGAGGTTTCGCGGCTGCCGTCGTGGCTCCAGCCGGGTTCGCGCAGCAGGTAGGAGAGCTTGTGCTTCCACGGCGCGCGCCAGATGTCGCGCAGCATGCCGATCCACTCGTGGAACACCGCCCACAACAGGTTGAAGCTGCCCAGCTGCTTCACGATGCCGTAGCGGATCGGCTCTTCCTCGCGCGGGCGTTCCGGCTCGAAGGTGCCGAACATCCTGTCCCACACGATGAAGACGCCGGCATAGTTGCGGTCGAGATAGCGCGGGTTGGTGGCGTGGTGCACGCGGTGGTGGCTGGGCGTGTTCATCACCGCCTCGAACCAGCGCGGCATCCTGTCGATCACCTCGGTATGAATCCAGAACTGGTAGATCAGGTTGAACCCGCCGCAGATCGCGATCATCCCGGGGTGGAAGCCCAGCAGCACCAGCGGCAACGCGAATGCGAAGCCCAGCGTGAACGCCCCGGTCCACGTTTGCCGCAGCGCGGTGCTGAGATTGTAGTGCTGGCTGGAATGGTGGTTCACATGGCTCGCCCAGAACCATCGGCTGCGGTGGCCGAACCGGTGCACCCAGTAGTACCTGAGATCGTCCAGCACGAAGCAGACCGGCCATGCCCACCACTCCCAGCCGATGGTGAACAGGCGGAACTCGTAGGCGGCAATGAACATGGCCAGCGCGAAGCCGCCCAGTAGCAGCCCGGCAATGGTGCTGCCCAGTCCGAAGAGGAGACTGACCAGCGTGTCCTTCGGCTCGTACGCCTGCGGGCTGCGCCAGCGTGCCCACAGCATCTCGATCAGGACGAGCGCGACGAAAGCCGGGATCGCGTAGGATACAGGGTCGAAATCGGGCATGATGCACCTATCCTAGCGCGCCAATACGCGAGGCCCAAGACCGGGAATCCCCGGCCAGATCGAGCCGGACTTCGCCGAAACGCCGATCGGTCGTCGTGACGACGAGAGCTTGGCCATCGCAGCGCGCGCGCGCGCCCGGTTCCAGAATGCGTGCGGCGAAGTGCGTGCCGTGTCGCCTGAGCACCATGATCCGCCCCTCGCCGTCCGTCAGGATTGCCGCCGCCTTGTCCCGCGAAAGCGCGGCTTCGGCAGGATCGAACCCGGAATCCGCCTCGCGCGCCAGAGCCCTCGCGTGCGCTGCGTCTTCCAGCAGCGGCGGCTGGCCCAGCTTCAGCACCCAGGCGATTGCCGCCAGCACGAGAATCGCGCCGAGCGAACCAAGCAGCTGGAGCAGGGCCGGGTCCATCGCGCTCAGTGTGGCCTTGCTGCAACCGATTCGCGCCGGACGGGGCGGTGGATCGCATCGGAAAGCACCGGCTTGCGTGACTTGCCGTCCATCGCCGCGACCGGCGCAGTCTGGGCGGCGCGATGGGCCGACAGTGCGGAGATATCCATGGAATCGGGCAATGCCCCGGCTGCTCGCCGGGCGCAAGCAGGGCCGGCGGGCCCGTTCGAAATTGTCACAATACTCCGGAATCTTGCGGCCTTGGCGATTTGGTTCGCGCCGGGCCGCGTTCTGCGGTAAAGGTGGTCACAGCTTGGCGGGGATTTGCGCTAAACGTCGATCGTTTGCCGAACGAGCAATGCCGGTAGGTGGCCGTCCGCGCCCGCCGGGATTTCGAACTGAGGACGGATGGAAGTAGCAGGGTTTTTGGCGAGTTATGGGTTACGATAAAGGACGTCGGCGCGGGCGCGACAAGCGGGACAGCATCGGCGAAGAGGGGTTCGAGCCGTTCCCCGGGGGTGATTTCGGCGGCGGTTTCCAGGATCGCGGCGGATTCGACGATCGTGGGGGCGGGGGCTTCCAGGATCGCGGCGGTTTCAACGACCGCGGCGGTTTCCAGGATCGTGGCGGCGGCGGCGGTGGCCGAGGCGGCTTCGGCGGCGGCGGCGGTGGTGGACCGCGCGGCGGCGGCGGCGGTGGTGGCGGCGGCTTCAACCGCATGCCCGCCCAGGTCGTCGGCACCGGCAAGGGCCAAGTGAAGTTCTTCAATGGCCAGAAGGGCTTCGGTTTCATCCAGCAGGAAGGCGGCGGGGACGATGTGTTCGTGCACATCAGCGCCGTCGAACGCGCTGGCCTTGAAGGTCTTGCCGAGGGTCAGGAGCTGGAATTCAACCTCGTCGATCGCGGCGGCAAGATTTCCGCGCAGGACCTGCAGGTCGTGGGTGATGTCATCCCCGTAAGCGGCGGCGGCGGGGCAGGCGCCAGCGCTGACAGCGGCCCTCCGCGGCGCGAGCTGACCGGCGAAAAGGCGACCGGCACGGTGAAGTTCTTCAACTCGATGAAGGGCTTCGGCTTCCTGGTGCGCGACGATGGGCAGCCCGATGCCTTCGTCCATATCAGCGCGGTGGAGCGTTCCGGCCTGTCGCAGATCAACGAGGGCGAACGCTACGAGTTCGACCTCGAGGTCGACCGACGCGGCAAGTATTCGGCGGTCAACCTCGTTCCGGTTCAGGAATGATGCTTCGGCCCCTGCGGGTTTGACCCGCACGGGTTGAAACAATAGATCGTCGATAGAATTTCAGATGGCGGCTCCTTCACGGAGCCGCCATTTGTCGTTTCCCCCGAGTTTTCTGGAGTTGCCATGTCGATCCCCGCACTGATGCCCGTCTATCCCCGTTGCGATGTTCGCCCGGTCAAAGGCGATCACTGTCACCTGATCGACGAGGACGGCACCCGTTACCTCGATTTTGCCAGCGGCATCGCGGTCAACCTGCTCGGCCATAGCCACGAAGGGCTGATCGGCGCGATCCAGCGCCAGGCGGAAACGCTGATGCACGTCTCCAACCTCTATGGCAGTCCGCAGCAGGAAAAGCTGGCGCAGATGCTGGTCGATGCGACTTTCGCGGACACTGTGTTCTTCACCAACTCGGGCGCGGAAGCCGTCGAAACCGCGATCAAGACCGCGCGTGCCTTCCACCAGCACGAGGATGGCGTCCCCGCCCGGACCGAGCTGATCACCTTCACCAACGCCTTCCACGGGCGCACGATGGCGACGATCAGCGCGTCGGACCAGGCGAAGATGCACAAGGGCTTCCTGCCGCTGCTGGGCGGGTTCAAATATTGTCCGTTCGACGATCTGGAGGCGGCCAAGGCGGCGATCGGTCCGCAGACCGCGGGCTTCCTGGTCGAGCCGATCCAGGGCGAAGGCGGGATTCGCCCGGCTAGCCAGGAATTCATGCAGGGCCTGCGCGATCTGGCCGACGAACACGGGCTGATGCTGGTGCTGGACGAAGTCCAGTGCGGCGTCGCGCGCACCGGGCGGATGTACGCGCACGAACTCTACGGCATCACGCCGGATATCGTGGCGAGCGCCAAGGGTATCGGCGGGGGCTTCCCGCTGGGCGCATGCCTTGCCACCGAACATGCGGCGCGCGGCATGACCTTCGGTACGCATGGCTCCACCTATGGCGGCAACCCGCTCGCCATGGCGGCGGGTGTCGCGGTGATGGAAGCGGTCGCCAACGAGGAATTCCTCGAACAGGTGCGCGACAAGGGCGCGCGGCTGAAGGCGCGGCTGGAACAATTCATCGGCAATTATCCCGACCTGTTCGAACTGGTGCGTGGCGAAGGCCTGATGCTGGGCATCCGGATGAAGGTGGAAAGCCGCCCCTTCTTCCAGCACCTGCGCGATAACCACCAGCTGCTGACCGTGGCGGCGGGCGACAACACGCTGCGCGTGCTGCCCCCCCTCGTCATCGGCGACGCCGAAATGGACGAGTTCTTCGACAAACTGTCGGCAGGCGCGGCGGACTACACGATACCGGAACCCGCATGATGGGTACCCGGCATTTCCTCGACCTGTCCGATGCGGGTGGCGATGCGCTGGCCGCGATGCTGGGCGACGCGCAGGATCGCAAGACCGCCCGCCGGGGCTGGCCCAAGGGTCGTGGCGATGCCGACGCACCGCTCAAGGACCATGTCCTGGCGATGATCTTCGAGAAAAGCTCCACCCGCACGCGCGCCAGCTTCGACATCGCGATCCGCCAGCTCGGCGGTAGCGCCATGGTGATGGAAGGCGGCTCGATGCAGCTCGGCCGGGGGGAGAGCATCGCGGATACCGCGCGCGTGCTCAGCCGGATGGTCGATGCGATCATGATTCGCACCGACGACCACGCCAAGGTCGAGGAAATGGCACATCACGCCAGCGTGCCCGTCATCAACGGGCTGACCGACAAATCGCATCCATGCCAAATCGTGGCCGACCTGCTGACGATCGTGGAGCAGGGCAAGGCGCTGCCGGGGCTTGAGCTTGCCTGGTTCGGGGATGGCAATAATGTGCTGCACTCGGTCCTCGAGGCGGCGGGTATCTTCAAGTTCAACGTGCGGATCGCGACCCCGGCGGGTTATGAGCCCGAGAGCGACTTCGTGGAGATGGCGCGTGCGGGCGGCGCACAGGTGACGCTGACGCAGGATGCGCAGGCGGCCGCGCGCGATGCCGATGTGATCGTGACCGATACGTGGGTGTCGATGGGGCAGGAGAATGCGTCGGAAAAACTCGACGCGATGCAGCCCTACCGGGTGGACGATGCGCTGATGGCACTGGCGAAGACGGACGCGCTCTTCCTCCACTGCCTGCCTGCCCATGTCGGCGACGAGGTGAGCGAAAGCGTGATCGAAGGGCCGCAGTCGCGCGTGTTCGACGAGGCGGAAAACCGCATCCACGCGCAGAAGTCGGTGCTGCTCTGGGCATTCGGAAAGCTGTGAGGGCGACAGGGGGGTTGGGTGCTCGCCCACCATCCCCATATAGCGCGCCGTGAACACAACTCTCCCCCAGACCGAAACCTTCGCCGACCGCTGGCTAGGCGCGTCCATCCCCGATCGCGATGCGCGCCTGCGCCTCGTGCGGCTGGACGAAACCCTCTCCGAAATTCTCGGCGCGCACGATTACCCCCCCGCGATCCGCCACCTGCTGGCAGAGGCGCTGGTCGTCGGATCGCTGATCGGCAGCCTGATCGACGAGGATGAGGGCCAGATGACGATGCAGGCGCAGACCAAGGCCGGCGCCGTCAGCCTGCTGGTATGCGATTACCGGCAGGGCGCGGTGCGCGGGTATGCCGAATTCGACGGGGAAGCCCTGGCCCGGCTGGGCGCCAATCCCTCGCTCCCCGCGCTGTTCGGCGAAGGCTATCTGGCGATTACCTTCGACGTCCCGGAACGCGGCGGCCGCTATCAGGGGATCGTGCCGCTGGAAGGGGAGACGCTTGGCGAGGCGTGCGAGACCTATTTCGTTCAGTCCGAACAGGTGCCCACGCTGGTGCGAGTAGCGGTGCAGACCGAAGGCGATCGCACCCTGGCGGCGGGGTTGCTGGCGCAGCATCTGCCCGATGGCGAGGTCGGCCGCGAGAGGCTGCATGTCCGTCTGGCGCATCCCGAGTGGGAACATGTCCAGGTGATGGCGTCGTCCATCAGACACGAGGAATTGCTGGACGAAACGGTGCCCCTCGAAGCGCTGGTGTGGCGCCTGTTTCACGAAGAGGCCGAGGTGCGCGTCTTCCAGGGCGCGCCTCTCACGCGCGGCTGCCGGTGCAGCATCGAACACTACCAGTCCGTCCTCCGGCGCTTCCCCGAAGCAGAACGCGCCGACATGCGTAACGATGCGGGCGACATCGTGGTCGATTGCGCGTTCTGTTCGCGTTCCTTCAACATTCCCGACTGAGTGCGCCCGCCGGAGGCGCGATAGGCTTGCCGGGAGGCCGTGCCAGGCGCTAGCGACTGGTCCATGCCTGCCACAGCTCGTGAAAATATTGCCGCAGTGCTCCTGTCCGGGGGGCTCGATTCGATGGTCGCGGCCGGTCTGGCGCAAGAGGCCGGGCATCAGGTCCACGCCTTGACGATAGACTATGGCCAGCGCCACCGGCGCGAAATCGAGGCTGCGCGCAATATCGCCAAGGCGCTGGGCCTTGCGAGCCATTCGGAGATCGCGCTGGATCTTCGCAAGTTCGGAGGATCGGCCCTTACTGCCGATATCGACGTGCCCAAGGATGGCGTCGGTGAGGATATCCCCGTCACCTACGTGCCGGCGCGCAATCTCGTGTTCCTCTCGCTCACCGCTGCCTTCGCGGAAAGCCGCGGGGCGGGCCGGATCGTGATCGGCGTGAACGCCCTCGACTATTCGGGCTATCCCGATTGCCGGCCCGAATTCATTGCCGCCTTTGCGGAAGCCGCGCGGCTGGGCACGAAGGCAGGGATCGAGGGGGGCGGTTTCGCCATCGACGCGCCGCTTCAGTTCATGAGCAAGGCCGATATTGCGAGCGAAGCCGACCGGCTCGGTCTGGACACGGGGCTCAGCTGGTCGTGTTATGATCCGAGGGGGGATGGCCTCCCTTGCGGATTGTGCGATAGCTGCAGGCTGAGACTTGGCGGTTTCGCCGCTGCGGGGCTGGAGGATGGGCTGACCTATCCGGCCCGATAAGGACAAGGACGAGGGGATTCATGAGCGAGATTGAGAAGCCTGCGGCTGCCGCAGATGCGCAGGTTCCTAACCCGGATGCGCCCGTGCCTGCCTATAGCTGGTACGCGCTCGGGGTGCTCGTACTTGTCTACGTGCTCAACTTTGTCGACCGGCAGATCCTTTCGATCCTCGCCAACGACATCAAGGCGGATCTGGGCGTCGACGACGCGTTTCTGGGCTTTCTCTACGGCACGGCCTTCGCGATCTTCTATTCGCTCTTCGGCATCCCGCTGGGGAAGCTGGCGGATAGCTGGCATCGCGTGAGGCTGATGACCATCGGCCTTGGCCTATGGTCGATCATGACGGCGCTTTCCGGTTTCGCGAAGAATGCCGCGATGCTCTCCGGCGCGCGTGTGGGCGTGGGTATCGGCGAGGCCACGGCGAGCCCGTCCGCCTATTCTCTCATATCGGACTGGTTCCCCGCGCGTCTTCGCGCCACCGCGCTCGCGATCTATTCCTCGGGCCTCTATGTCGGCGGCGGCATCTCGCTGGTGATCGGTGGACTGATCGTTGAGAACTGGAACGAGTCGTTTCCCGACGGCGGTCCCCTGGGCCTGGCGGGCTGGCAGGCTGCCTTTATCGCTGTCGGCCTGCCGGGGATCCTGCTTGCGGTGTGGGTGCTGACGCTGAAAGAGCCCGTCCGCGGCCTGATCGACGGCATGCCGAGCAAGCCGGTCGAGCGACCCTTCCGCGGCTTTTTCGAAGAGCTGCTGCAGATCATCCCGCCCTTCACCTTCGTTGGCGCCGCAAGGCGCAGCGCCGCCGCGCTGGCGTTCAACGTGCTGGGCTTCGCGGGGTTCTTCTTTGCGGCATGGCTTATCACGTCGCTGGTGCAGTCGGGCCAAGGCTTCATCATGGGCGCAATCGCAGCGAGGGTGCCGTTCCTCGATGTCGCCATTTCGGACCAGTGGTTCCTGCTGGCGATCGGCTATTATGCGATCTTCAGCTGGGCGAGCGCCCTGCGCTCCCGCGATGCGGAAACCTTCGCGTTGACGTGGGGTTCGCCTGCCTTCCTGTGCACGATCCTGGGCTACGGCACGGTCGCCTTCCTGTCCTATGCGACGTCGTATTGGGGCGCGCCCTATGGCGAGCGTGTGTTCGAGATTTCGAAGAGCGAGCTGGGCCTGCTTCTTGGTGCGCCGGCTGCCGTGACGGGCTTCCTCGGCGTCGTGCTAGGTGGGCGCGTGGCCGACTGGCTGTTTACCAAGATGCCGGCCGGACGCCTCTATGTTGTGCTGTTCGGCTTGCTTGCGCCGATCCCGGTGATCTGGGTGATGTTCACCACCGAAGATCGCACGGTGTTCCTGATCATGGCCGCGCTGGCGCAGCTCTTCGCGTCGAGTGCGCTCGGCGGTGCCGCCGCGACCAGCCAGTCGCTCGTCCTGCCGCGCATGCGCGGGGTGGCGACGGCCACGTTCTTCCTTGCCACCACGCTCGTCGGCCTGGCGCTCGGGCCCTATCTTGCGGGTCTCGTATCGGCAAAGGCGGGCGAAGACCTGGGGTTGGGCATGCTGAGCCTGCTGTGGATTGCGCCCATCGGCGTGGTTCTGCTCCTCTTCGCCTTCAAGCTGGTGCCGGCTGCGCAGGAGCGCGTCCTGGCGATGGGCCAGGGAGGAGAGGTACGCGCCTAGAAAAGGCGCGTACCTGCCCCGGCAACAGCGATCAGGTAGTCGGCTCCAGAACGCCGCAGCGCTCGCGTGGCCCGGCCGCGCCCGAAGGATCGGTGCGCCCGTCGTCGGGCTTGGCGTGAATGACAACCGCGGTGCCATCGTCATCGAAGATCGATTCGAGCACGTAATCTCGCGGCCCGCCGATCGTTACGCGCGTGGTGGCGGTGCCATTGGCGCCCACCACCAGGTTGGGCAGATCGCCCATGTGGCTGCCATCGTCGTCGAGCAGGCCATGCCCTTCGTCAGAGGGGTTGAGATGGCCGCCTGCCGAAGTGAAGTCGGGAAGCGCGCAGCGGCCGGTCGTATGCAGATGGAAGCCGTGCTCTCCGGGCGCGAGCCCCTGAACTGTTACGGCCAGCTCGACCGTTTCATCATAAGCGAAAAGGCGTGCTTCGCCGGTCGGCGCACCTGTATTGTCGAGAAGGACGGCGGTGGCGACAGGATCGTTCTGCGTATCGGGAACGCTGGCACAGGCGGTAAGCGCGAGCGCGCTGGCGGCGTAGAATGTCACTTTGGCGGGATGGATCATGGGGGCGAGTCTCCTGTTTCTACTCGCCCAACGAAAAAGGGGCCGGATCGCTCCGGCCCCTTTCCAATTTCGTAGCGGAAATCCGCTCGATTACATGCCCGAACCCGGACCGTAGGTGATTTCCACGCGACGGTTCTGCAGTTCGCGGACACCGTCGGCGGTCGGAACCCGGGGGTTCGCTTCGCCGAAGGCTTCGCTGCTGATGCGCGCGTCGGGAATGCCACGACCGGTCATGTACGAACGGACCGAAGCATTACGACGTGCCGCGAGGCCGAGGTTGTACTGCACGGTACCCGAACGGTCGGTGTAACCGGCGAGCATCACCGAGGCGGTGCCGCAGTTCTGGTAAGCCGAGACCGCGTTGTTCAGAACCGAGGCTGCTTCGGGCGTGATGTCCGACTTGTCCCAGTTGAAGAACACGATGTACGGGCCGGTGTTGCACGTCTGCGCAGGCGGCGGCGGCGGCGGCGGCGGGGGAGGCGGCGGCGGAGGCGGCGGCGGCGGCGGCGGCGGCGGAAGCGGTGCTTCCGGGGCGCCGAAGTTGAAGGTCAGCGTGCCGAGCAGCGAGTGCGACCGGAAACGACCGTCGACGGCGTCGCCGAAACGATCGACCAGATTCACGTCTTCACCGTTGAAGAAGCGGTACTTCAGACCAACGTCGATGTTGTCGCTAAGCGGAGCGCGGACGCCGGCCAGGACCTGCCATGCGAAGCCGGTATCCGAATCATCGAGACCGGGAGGGTTGCCGAGGCTGACCTGCGCGGTGGCTTCGGTGCGAGCAACGCCCACACCACCGCCGGCGAAGCCCTGAAGGCCATCATCCGGACCGAAATCGAACAGGCCGTTGACCATGAAGCTCAGCGAGCTGACGTCGCCCGCAGCGGAATAGACGCCGGGGAGCGCGATACCGGTTGCGGTCAGCGGGAAGCCCTGCAGGCCCACATTGACGTCGTCGATGTCCGCTTCGCGATAGCTGGCTTCGGCTTCGAGGCGCACGGGGCCGAAATCGTAGCCGACGAGGCCGCCGAAATCGTAGCCCACATCCGAGTTGACCGAGAAGTCGTTTGCGACCCCGTTGACGTCGAATTCGATGTCTTGGACGATCATCGGACCACCTTCGACTTGCACGTAGAACGAGTCATCACGTGCAAGCGCCGGCGATGCGAGCATCGTCGAAGCCATCGCCATTCCAATGACGATATTGCGCATTACTGAAAATCCCCTTTTGTAATGATTGGGAGCCACCAGGAGGCCCCCACTTAACTTTTCCCCAGTTCAGAGGCAAGCAGGCAGGCTACCACTAGAGCAAAGCGACAGCACTGTTGCACGATTGCCTCAGAAGCAAGTGCGAGTATCTTGGAAGCCGGCCGGTGAGCCTGTTCCTCCCGCACGCCCAACGTCTTAGCCAAAAACCGGTTCCCGCTAACGTCTCAGGAGCCCAGTCCGACGGCCCGCAGGCTGTCGACCAAAGCCACGATCGCCGCCCGCGCTTCCTCGTCGATCACGCCGCCCCCGGCGGGTGCGGCGGGAAGGGTGAGCGCGTGCCAACCGTCCATCCATCTCAGCGTGGTGCCGGAGGATTTGTCGAACACCTGCCAACCGGCTTTCGGCATGGCGAACATCCAGGCTCCGGCGGAAAAGAACGCGACCGAACCCTCGCGCTCCTCCCAGGAATCCTGCGGTTGGGGGCCCACGATCCAGCATTCGCCTGGCGCGGGGGCGACGGGCGGGGAGCTGGCTCGCCCTTCGACGGCCGGGGCAAGCAGGGCATCGATCCGCGCGAGCGCCTCGTTCACCGTGGCTTCCTTTTGCGCCTGCGCGGCGAGCGAACCCGTGCTGCGGCCCGCGCAGGCTCTCGGGCTCGGCGGCGGAGTAGCAGATGGCTTGCGCTCCGTTCGCCCAGGTCAGGCGGCGAAGGCTCGGCTCCCATGCGGGGGCCATGCCGGGGGGCGATACTGCCAGGATGCCGCTTTCGCCCTCGATCATCACGCTGCGCACTTCGGCCAGCGACGCGCCGACCAGTGCGATCCTCGCCTGCGGCTCGCTGCGTGCGGACAGCCGCACCCATTCCGCGCCTGCCCGGGTCTTGCCGAAGCCTCGCCCGGCGCAGACCAGCCATGTGTGCCAGTCGCCCGCAGGTGGCAGCTGTTCGGGCCGGGCCCACAGCGGCCAGTGGAAGGCGATGGCCCGCGCTTCCTCGTGCGTCAGCGATGCATACCAGTCGAACCGCGCTGCGGGTGCCAGGGAGAGGAGGGCGCCCAGCGTATCGGCGGTCATAAGTGGCTCCCGGCGCCGTCCTCGTCGCCCGGCGCTTGCGCATCGGTCCCGGTCAGGCGCGTGCGGATCGTTGCGAGCTTGCGCTCCAGAGCCGCAAACACGGCCGCTTCGTCCTGCCCCTGGCGTTTCGCGCGTTCGGCGGCGATGGTCTCGCGATGTGCGGCCAGCAGTCGGATGGCATTGGCCACGTCCAGCTTGCGCTCCGGGTCCTGGCCGCGCAGGCAGGCGAGCACCTCCATCTCGAGATGCTCGTACCCCTCGTAAAGCGCAGCCCGCCACGCCGCCGCGAAATCCGCGTGCTCGCGCCGGGCCTTGTAGGCGCGGGCGGAAGATACGCCGGCCTGCTTCGCCGAGGCGGTGACGTTCGAGGTCGCGGCAAGCGCCTGAAGGAAGTATGTCCGCCAGTGCCTGTTGGCCGGGCCCTCACCCTCGGCGCTCTTCTGCGTATCGGTGACGCGCAGGTTCCTGCGTGCCCCCGCCTTTGCCGGGGAGGCGCGCCTGTTGCTGGTCATGAATGGGAAGCCCCGAAGTGGCAGTGGCTGTGAGCGGGCGAGAGGCTGCGCCCGTTCGGGGCGTCCGCACCATCGCGATCTTCTTGTTGCCTAGGCGATTGTGTACTTTACAAACCCAGCCCTTGCCGCTATAACCATAGGGGTAAGGAGCAAGCAGAATGTCGGTACTTTCCAGCCCCCATTTCCACGACGAAGCCAAGGCGTTCGAATACCTTGAAGGCATCGTGTGGGCCGATGGCGTAACCTGTCCGCATTGCGGCACGGTTGGAGGCCGCGTTTATGACCTGTCTGGTGTTCGCACGAAGCCGAGCAAGAAGAACCCCGAGGGCAAGCTGCGCCACGGCCTGAAAAAGTGTGGCGAGTGCCGTAAGCAGTTCACCGTCAAGGTTGGCACGGTGTTCGAGCATGCCCGCCTGCCGCTCTTCAAGATGCTCCAGGCCGTTCACCTGATGGTGTCGAGCAAGAAAGGCATCAGCGCCCACCAGATGAGCCGCATCCTTGAGGTCCAGTACAAGAGCGCGTGGTTCCTAATGCACCGCATCCGTGAGGCGATGCGCTCTGGCGATCTTGCGCAGCCGTTCGGTAGCGGCGGTGGCGCGGTCGAAGTTGACGAGACCTACTATGGCTACAAGCGCGACTACGTTGGCAACCGTCGTGGCTGGGGCCACAAGCATGGTGTCGTCGCGCTGGTGGATCGCGACAGCGGCCAGAGCCGTTGGTTTAAGATCGACCGCAGCACCGCCGATCAGATCCACCCTATCGTGCTGAACAACATCGCTCGCGAAGCCCGTCTCATGACGGACGAGGCCACTATGTACCGGAAAATCGGTCGCCAGTTCAGCGAACACGGCACGACCACCCACGCCCGCTCGGAGTACGTGAGCCCGCTTGATCGGACCATCCACACGAACACGGTTGAAGGTGCATTCTCGATCTTCAAGCGCGGTATGCGCGGCGTGTACCAGCACTGTGCCGAGCATCACCTGCACCGCTACCTTGCCGAATACGAGTTCCGTTACAATACGCGCACCGCCAACGGCTTTGATGACCGCCAGCGTGGCGCGGAAGCGGTGAAGGGCATCGTCGGTAAGCGCCTCACGTATGAAGGGCCTCACGCAAGCGCCTAAACGAGCCGAGCAACTTTGGCTGCCGGGCTTCAAGCCTCGCAATCGGAGCAGGTGGCGCTAATCTGCGACACTTCGGGGGAGAATCGAGTCGGAACGAGCCAATTTGGTGTTGTGCAGCTCTGTCAATACCCATATGTAGTTTGACCCTGCCAGGTTTGAAACCTCACGCTCTGCGCGGGGTCTACTGTAGAACCTGGTGGGGTCACTTTTTCTTTGCGCCACCCTTGATAAGAGTCATTGCCTTTTTGGTGCGACTCGGGTCGACTTGCGCATTCGATGGCACGAATAGCCAATGCCGATACGGGTGCTCAAAGCGCATATGCAGTCCTTCGAGTGTCGCAGTGCTCACCCCGACATTGAATCGGGGATAAATTTGCCACACACGATCTTTGATTGCCGCATACACAGCGGCCTTAGCTTTCGTGCGCTTTCCGCGGCGCTTCGCGGGCGGCTGTGGCTTGGTGTGCTTCTCATTGAGGCGGGACTGCATGCCTCCGAGAACGACATCCAAAGCCTGTAGGATGTTGTGGTTCTTGGAGTTTACATCGGCAATATCATCGTAGGAGATGCTAAAGCCCGCCCTCGTCCATTTCGGGAATGTCGATAGGCTGGAAAGGTACATCTTGAAGTCATGGAATTTCTGGGCGTTATGCGGGACGTCGTCTAGCAAGACTGCCGCCGCTGCCGTGCCGCCTTCGGGGACCGCGTGCTGAAGTCCGAAAGCGTGCTTGATAAACTGGTAATACAACATGAAGTAGTCGCGTCCAATTTGGTAATCCTCCAAGACTGGAAGATTCCGATTTTGGGTGAACATAATACGGATTTTCATGTCGCCGCGTTCTACAATGTCGAATATCACGTTGACGAATTGAATGTATTTTTCAGCGTAGGGTCCGGTGATCCGCTCCCATTTCATTTCACCATGAAAGATATTTAGAGCATCTTTGCAGGCTTGAAGCTCAGCCTCAATGGCCTCCTGTTTGGAGGCTTCAATCAGAATGCCCCCATAAAAATTGGAATAGAAGCGCCCCTTATCGTCAGACTCGTCGCAGAATATGATATAGCGCTTATGCATCTGGAGGCACAAATGGCTAAGCCCGAGTCAGAAAGTCAACTCGACAAATTCAAGGAAGCCGCGCGCGAGCTTGAGTGCGACGACGATCCCGAGGCGTTCAAGAAGCGCTTGGGCAAACTCGTAAAGCGCGAGGGCAAGGAACCGCAAGAGCGAAATTGACGTTTTCTGTCTGTTCAAGATTCTCGTGTTAGGTTAAACCCTAGACAGAAGGAGGCGCACATGACCCAGCTTTTTGAAAAGCTATTCCCGGCAGAGACTCGTGGAGAGACGCGCCGCCCCCAAGGGAAAATTGCTGTCATCAGCAAGGTTGAAATCCCCGGTCGGCAGGGTTTCAAAGTGGTCCGCAAAGACATCATGCAGAAGGCCCTCGCCAAGCGTCGTGTCGACGAGGCGGCTTAGAGCTTGTTCCGAAAGCAGGCCGACGAGGCCAAAGAGCAGGGCTACAGCTTAGCGTTCGACAACATCGTTCAAGATGAGGACGATGTTGTCGGTTTGCTTGCGTACGCCTTGTATAAGCGAGCCGTCCGTGAGGACGCTGAAGCTGGTAGAGCCACGTTGGGCCATAAGCGGAACCCGTCGCCCACTGTCGTTGAAACATACCGTAGCGCAGCCGAGCGTCGCTTGAGCGAGGTTATTGAAGCTAGCATCGACGAGGCGCGGCCAGAGCTGCAAATCTCAGCAGCCCTTGATGCGATAGGAACGGCGAAATCTGATCTGCGGGAACACGTTACCCGCCGGACAAATTGGCTTCCGCAGCTTGTAACTAACGTAGTTGCATGGGCGTTCACCTTGCTTGTCGCGACGCTTTTGTTTGCGGCGCTGGACCGCCCTTCTCCGGCTGAAGTCGTGGCAGATAGGGCAGCTGACGCAGTACGGCCCGCGCCCCCTCCCGCGCCTACGCAGTAGAGTCTCGGGAATGACGCTGCGTTAAAGTTTGCGCCTTCCTCTTAGCCTAATCGGTTAGCCAACCCACGCATTTCTGCCATTCTCAGGCTTGGGTTCGTAAAAGACACAATCGCCGTTGCCTAACCGAAGAGCGTCGCGATGTCAATCAGAAAATAACCAGATAGGTGAATCAAGCGACTGCCGTTTCGCTTGCGCGGCCCCTTGGGGTCGCCTAAGCGGCGGTAAAGTGGGGACTGGCCGCGACATCGGGCCGAGGGACAGGAAGTGGCCATGCTGCGCGGACTATACGAATGGACGATGGAAAAGGCGGCGCATCCGCATGCGCAGGGCTGGCTCGCGCTGTTCGCCTTCGTCGAATCGAGCTTCTTCCCGATCCCGCCGCATCCGCTGCTTGGCCTGATGTGCCTCGCCGAACCGAAGAAGGCGATCCGCTACGCCCTGATCTGCACCGTCGCTTCGGTGATCGGCGGGCTTTTCGGATACGCGATCGGTGCGCTGCTTTATGAAAGCATCGGGCTGTGGCTGCTGGGCGTGCTGGGATATACCGAGGCGTTCCCCTGGGCGGCCTGCACGGTGAATGCGAACGGGGGCTGGGCGGTTTTCGCCACCGCCAGCACGCCGATCCCCTACAAGCTGATGACGATCACCGCGGGCTTCGTAAGCATGAACCTCGCCACCTTCATCATCGCCAGCATCGCCGGGCGCGGGCTGATCTTCCTGACGGTGGGCGTGCTGTTCCGCCTGTTCGGCGCGCCGATCAAGAAGTTCATCGACAAGTACCTGGTGCCGCTGACCACGCTGTTCGTGGTGCTGGTGGTGGGCGGCTTCCTCGTCATCACGCAGCTGGGGCACAGCGATGACGCAGGGACCGCGAACGATCCCTGCGCCAACGCGACGCTGGAGGACTTCTAGGCGGCAAGCCGCCACACGCCGTTAGCCGGTAAATTCGGTCTCCAGCGTGATCTGGGTATCGAGCAGCTTGGAGAGCGGGCAGTTCTCCTTGGCGGTCTTCGCGCATTCCTCGAACGTCGCCTTGTCCAGCCCGTCGCCGCCACCCTTCACGGAAAGGGCGGACTTGCTGACCTTGAACCCGTCGCCGTCCTTTTCGAGCGTAACCTTGCAGGTCGTCTCGATCGTGCCGTCCGAATGCCCCTTGTCCGCGAGCTGGAAGGCGAGCGCCATGGTGAAGCAGCTGGCATGCGCCGCGGCGATCAGCTCTTCCGGGTTGGTGCCCGGCGCATCCTCGAAACGGGTGTTGAAGCCATAGGGCTGGTTGTCGAGCGCGCCGGACTCGGTCGAGACGTGGCCCTTGCCGTCCTTACCGAAGCCTTCGTATTTCGCACTGCCGCCGCTGATATTTGCCATTTCGGTAATCTCCTTGTGTCTCTGACAGACGAGAGGAGCGGCAAGCGGTTCCGGCCCTTGTGTGACCGAAACGGTCACGCGCCCTGCCAGCCCAGCGATCCGGCAATCACCCACAGGCCCACACCTGCGACGAGGATCGCGAAGCCGACCTCCAGCACGCGCTTGTGCCCGGCGAGAAGGGTGCCTGCCGCGCGGCCCAGCACGCTGCCGGCAACGCCCCCTGCCACCAGCCAGCCGACCACAACCCAGTCGACGAGTCCGGACAGGGCATAGGATCCGGCGGTCGTCAGCCCGAAGGCGCTTACCGCGACGAGAGAACTGCCGATGGCCAGCGAAAGGGGCATTGCGGTTGCGAACACCAGCCCTGGCACGATCAGGAAGCCGCCGCCGATGCCGAAAAACCCGGCCAGCAGCCCGGTGCCTAGGCCCGTAGGCAGGATCCGGGCAAGCATAGGCCGCGCATTGGCGCGCGTCATGCGGACTGCGGGATTCTCCGCCGCACGCCGCTTCCTGATCATCAGGAGCGCAACGACGACCATCAGCGCGCCGAACAGGCCGAGCAGCCGCTGACCGTCGAAAGCCTTGCCGGCTTCCGCACCCAGTGCCGCGCCTGCCGACCCGGCGAGCGCGAAGCTGAGCGCGCATTGCCAGCGGACATTGCCCGCGCGCGCATGGCCCACCAGGCCGACCAGCGCATTGAGCGCCACGGCCACCGCAGCGGTGCCGATCGCCATGTGGGGCGATTTCATCCCCACGGCATAGACCAGCAGCGGGACGGCCAGAATCGAGCCGCCGCCGCCGACCAGCCCCAGCACGAAGCCGATCACACCGCCGGAAAGCAGGGTCACGATGATGGTGGCCATGTCCATTTCAAAGGCCGCCTCGCGTCAGGCGGCGCTCGCGCGCCGGTTCCACGGCATGACCGACAGCAGCCGGGCCATTCCGCACCAGCCGGTCGTGCCTGCGAAGACCAGCCCGGCGCCGACAAAGCCCGAAAGCGCGACCCAGCCGGGGGCAACAGCCAGCCCGAGAACAACGCCGATCAGCACCAGCGATCCCGCGGCGATCTGCACCTGCCGCATCAGTTCGAGCGGTTGGCTGCGGTCTTCCTCGACCGGCAGGCCGGCCTTGCGCCATGCTTCCAGTCCGCCTTCGAGCAGGAAGGCCTCGCCCGGGTGGCAGCCCGCAAGCTGCCCCGCGTTGCTGCCGGTGCGCATGCCGGATCGGCACATGAACACGATCGGGCCATCGCAATCGATCCGGTCGATCCGGTCGAGCGGGCGATTTTCCGCGTCCTTCGCACGGGCGCGGGCAAACTCGTCCGGCCCGCGAATATCGACCAGGCGTGCGCCCCCGTCGATCAGGCGGCGGGCTTCATCGGGGGAGATGGTTCTGGGGGTGTTGGGGGTATCGGTCATGGGGGTCATTCCTGACAATAGAGATCGTGAAGGGTCGCCAGCAGGGTGCGGCAGCGCGGGTCGGCGATGCGGTACCACGCGGTCTGCGCCTCGCGCCGGAAGTCGACCAGGCCTTCGGCCCGCATCTTCGCAAGGTGCTGCGAGAGGGCGGACTGGGACAGGCCCACCTCTCCGGCGAGGGCATTCACCTGCATCTCGCCATGTTCGGCCAGCTTGCACATCACCATCAGGCGACGCGTGTTGCCGAGCGCCTTGAGCAGTTCGGCGACGGAGGATGCATTGGCCTCGAACGTGGCGAGGTCGGCGGGGGCGAGAAGAGTATCGTTTTCCATTAGCACTTGCTAAATAAGCAATCGCTAATATATGTCAAGCGTCAACGACGAAACCGAAGGAGACGCATCATGACCAACCCCCGCATTCGTGCCTTTTTCGACGAGCCGACCAACACGGTCAGCTATCTGGTCTGGGACCCCGAGAGCTCCCATGGGGCGGTGATCGACCCCGTGCTCGACTTCGACCTTGCCTCTGGCGAGGCGGATGTGCGCTCTGCCGAAGCGATCCTCGCCGCGGCCGAGGAGGAAGGCGTGACGGTCGACCGCGTGCTCGAAACCCACGCCCACGCCGACCATCTGAGCGCAGCACCTTTCATCAAGGCGAAGACCGGCGCCACGATCGGCATCGGCGCCCATATCCGCGATGTGCAGAAGATCTTCCGCCCGGTCTTCGGACTCGACGATCTGAAGACCGACGGCTCCGATTTCGACGACCTGTTCGAGGATGGAGAGACCTTCACGATCGGGTCCTTGAACGTGGAAGTGCTCCACGTGCCCGGGCACACCCCCGCGGACGTCGCCTACAAGATCGAGGACGCGGTGTTCGTGGGCGATACGCTGTTCATGCCCGATTTCGGCACCGCGCGGGCGGACTTCCCAGGCGGCGATGCGCACCAGCTCTACCACTCGATCCGCCGCCTGCTGGCGCTGCCCGAGGACACCCGGCTGTTCATGTGCCACGACTACAAGGCGCCGGGCCGCGACGATTATGCGTGGGAAACCACGGTCGGAGAGCAGAAGCGCAGCAGTGTGCACGTGCACGACGGCGTGAGCGAAGACGAGTTCGTGGCCATGCGCGAGGCGCGCGACAGCGATCTTGCGGTGCCCCGGCTGCTGCTCCCCTCCGTCCAGGTCAACATCCGTGCCGGGCGCTTTCCCGAAGCGCAGGACAATGGCGTCGCCTATCTGCGCATCCCGGTGAACCCGGTGCGGCGAACGCCTGCGAACGCCTAGGAAGGCGCCGCAACTTCACCTGTCGTCTCGGCAATCCAGTCACGGAAGGCGGAGACACGGGTGTGGTAGGTCGTCAGGCCGTATGCCCCGGCCCGATAGTCCTCCGGCGCGCCATCCCAGTAGGTCCATGAGGCGAGGGCGACCAGTTCGAGCCGGCCGTCCTCCGCCATCATCAGCGGCCCGCCGCTGTCGCCGCGCCCGATCGACCCCTCGTCGGGTAGCGCGGCGTTTCCGCGCTCGAAGGTGATCCCGATCCATTCGGGCAGGACCTGCGAGATTTCGTTGCGCGCGCGGCGAAGCGATCCGCGTTGCGGATGGATTCTCAGTGCGCCGCTCAGCCCGGTTCCGCCCTGTCCCTTTCCGAACAGGGTCACCACATCGCCCGGCGCAACCTTGCCTTCGTGGAATGCGACC
This sequence comes from Citromicrobium sp. UBA3494, assembly GCA_002377695.1. Lineage (GTDB taxonomy): Bacteria > Pseudomonadota > Alphaproteobacteria > Sphingomonadales > Sphingomonadaceae > Alteriqipengyuania. The sequence continues at coordinate 182,618 of DFQH01000002.1, forward strand.
GGCGCGACATCGGTCACCGGGTTGCGCAGGCGGACCAGCGCAATGTCACGCATCGCGAAGCTTGCATCCATGATGGGCTTGATCGAACCGTCCGGGCCCGGCCCCGTGGGCGGCGCAAAGTCGGGGTGCAGGATCACCTCCGCGACCGCCCGGTCCCGACCGCCGATCGAAACGCTGTCGGGGCGATCGCCCGCCACGGTATGTGCGACGGTCAGCACCCAGGCGGGCGCGATCAGGACACCGTGCCCGCTGCCGGGCCAGTCGGCGAGGGCCGGAATCTCGCTCGCCTGCGCGCGATAGAGCGCTGGCGGCGCGTCGTGCCGGACGACGATGCCGGAGGCGGGCCCGCAGGCAAGCGCGCTGGCGGCGAAGGCAGCAAGCGCGAGGCGCGCTTTCCGCCGCATCAGATGATCCCGACCGCCTTGCCCGCGCGTTCGAACATGCCGAGGATGGTGGAGACCTCTTCCTCGCTATGCTCGGCACACAGCGAGCAGCGCAGCAGCGTCATGTTGGCAGGCGTTGCCGGCGGGCGGGCGAGATTGACGTAAAGCCCTTCCTTCAGCAGCGCTTCCCACATCTGCGCGCCCCTGGTCAGGTCGGGCATGATGACCGCCACGATGGCGCTCTGCGGTTCGTCGGTGCCGAGCTGGAAGCCCAGATCCTTCAGGCCGCCGTGCAAACGCTTGGAATTCTCCCACAGGTGCGCGCGCTTGTTCGACCCGTGCATCAGCTTGCGGATCGAGGTCGCGGCGGTGGCGACCACGCTCGGCGGAAGGCTGGCGGTGAACACGTAGGGGCGGCACACCAGCCGCATGATCTCGAAATCGGGGTGGTTGGAAACGCAGAAGCCGCCCACCGTGCCCACGCTCTTCGAGAATGTGCCGATCACGAAATCGACATCGTCCAGCACGCCCTGATCCTCGGCAACGCCGCGGCCATGTTCGCCGATGAAGCCCATCGAGTGCGCTTCGTCGACCAGCACCATCGCGCCCGCTTCCTTGGAGATGCGGACCATCTCTTTCAGCGGCGCGACATCGCCGAGCATCGAATAGACGCCTTCGAGCACGACCAGCTTGCCCGCCTCGGCGGGAATGCGCTTCAGCCGCTTTTCCAGCGCTTCGATATCGTTGTGGCGGAAAGGCACGATCTCGGCCCGTCCCATCGCGCAGCCGTCGTAGATCGAGGCGTGGCTGTCGATATCCAGCACCACGTAATCGCCCTTGCCGGCGATGGTGGAGATGATCCCGAGATTGGCCTGGTACCCGGTGGAAAAGACCATCGCGTGGTCCATCCCGTAGAATTCCTTGAGCGCGTCCTCGCACTCCTTGTGGCCCTGATAGGTGCCGTTGAGCACGCGGCTGCCGGTGGTCCCGCTGCCGAATTCCTCCAGCGCCTGCTTGCCCGCCTCGATCACGTCCGGATCGAAGGTCATGCCCATGTAGTTGTAGGTGCCCAGCAGGATCGTCTCGCGCCCGTTGCAGATCGCGCGGGTGGGCGAGAGGACCTTTTCCATCACCAGGTTGAACGGGTCCTCCACGCCGCTGGCCAGCAGGCCCTCGCGCATCTGGATCAGCTCGTCGAACTTGGCGAACAGATCGCCCTTGCCGCGGCCTTCACGTTCAACCGGCTGGTCCGGCTGGCTGATACCTTCGCTCATTCCGCGTCGACCAGCTTCTTCACCGCATCGACGAGCTGGCCGTAGGTCTCGATCTCGGCCTGCTGGTTCATGCTGATGATGATGTCGAATTCGTCCTCGATCGCGGCGACGAAATCCATCACGGTCAGGCTGTCGAACTCCAGGTCACCCTGGAAGGTGGTGTCGTCGGTAATGGTGACGCCGTTCTTGTTGAACGGCTCGATCAGGGTGCGGATTCGCCGGTCGATTTCGGCACGGTCCATAGCGGGATTCCTTCGGTGTCCTCTTGGCGCCGGGCAAAGCTTGTTAGCCCGGCATTTGTCAAGCGTACCCACAGGCCGGGTCCGCACGCGCTATTCCCCGATGAGCCCCACGACCTTCGCCGAAAAGGGCACGATGGAGACGGGCTTGGCGAGGTAATCCTCCGCGCCCGCGGCCCGGATGCGCTCCTCGTCCCCCTTGCCGGCATAGGCCGTCACGGCCAGCACGGGCACGGCGGAGAGCTGCGGGTCGGCCTTCATCTGCGCGATCAGGTCGAGGCCGGAGACATGCGGCAGCTGAATGTCCATGATCGCCAGATCGGGCCGAAAACGCCGCGCAGCCTCGATCACGGTGTTGCCGTCCGAACAGCCGAGCACCTCGTACCCCTTGGCGCGCAGCACGTCGCAGAACAATTTGCGGTTGAGATCGTTGTCCTCGACAACGAGGATGCGCTTTGCCACGTCTCGCCACCTCCCTAGCTTCCGCCACGAATAGGCCAGCGACCGACCGCATGACAATCACACCGCCCGATAATTCCGAGCATGGCGCATCCGGACACGACGGAGCGGAGACGCTGGCCCTGTCCGCACTCGGCTGGATCCTGACCGACGAGAAGCGCGCGGATCGCCTGCTGGCGCTGACCGGGCTGACGCCGGAAATCCTGCGCGAGGGCCTGGGTGAACGCCGCGTGCAGGCCGCCGTGCTCGAATTCCTGGCCGGGCACGAACCCGACCTGGTGCTGGCGGCCGACGCGCTGAACGTGGCGCCCGAAGATATCATTGCAGCCCACCGGAAACTCTCCGCATGAACGCCACTTCCACGCAAGCCGCTTCCCCCCAGGCCCGCCCGCTGGTCATTACCGATTGCGACGAGGTGCTGCTGCGCATGGTCGCCCATTTCCGCGAATGGCTGGGCGAGGCACACGACATAGACTTCGCCTTCCAGTCCGATTTCGCCCGCGCACTGACCCGGCGAGAGGATGGCGCTGTGGTGGAGCAAAAAGAGATCTGGCGCCTGCTCAACGCCTTCTTCGACAGCGAGATGGACCGGCAGGACCCGGTCGAAGGCGCTCTCGAGGCTTACGGACAGCTCGCCGAGAAAGCGGACGTGGTCGTGCTGACCAACCTGCTCGATCACCGGCAGGAAGACCGCGCGCGCCAGCTGGCCCGGCACGGGATCGATGCGAAGGTCTATACCAACCAGGGCCCGAAAGGCGCCGCGATAGCCCGGATCGTCGAGGAATACGGCCCCCGGCGCACGGTGTTCATCGACGACCTGTCGCAGCATCACAATTCCGCGCGCGAACTCGCCCCCGATACGCTGCGCCTGCACCTTTGCGGAGAGCCCGACCTCGCCCCGCATATTGCGTGCGGTGCGAAGGCGGGCGATGCGCACGCGCGGATCGACCGGTGGGACGAAGCCCTGCCATGGATACTGGAAAACCTGGAGAAACCCGCATGAGCATCCAAAGCCGTCTCGACAAGCTCGGCATCACCCTGCCCGAAGCCGCCGCCCCCGTGGCCAGCTACGTGCCCGTCGCCGTGAGCCGCAACGTCGCCTACATCTCGGGCCAGCTGCCTTTTATCGACGGCGAGCTGGTGGTCGGGCGGCTGGGCGAAAACGTGAGCCTTTCCGAAGGGATAGACGCGGCACGCGCCTGCGGGCTGATGATCCTGGCCCAGCTGCAGAATGCGCGCGTTTCGCTCGACCGGGTGGAGCGGGTCGTGAAGCTGGGCGCCTTCGTCAACTCCACGCCCGATTTCACCGACCAGCCCAAGGTTGCCAATGGCGCGTCCGAACTGATGTTCGACATCTTCGGCGAGGCGGGACGCCATGCGCGCGCAGCCGTGGGTGTGCCAGCCCTGCCGCTGGGCGTCGCAGTGGAAATCGACGCGGTGATTGCGCTGACCGACTGATTGCGCCCGCAGGGGGCGGGCCAAAGTCGCCCCTGCACGGCGGCCGGTCGCGGCCTATATTGCGCAGATGGCGGATTTCGAACTCACGGCACGGATTCATGGCGGCGTTGCAGGGATAGACGCGGCAGAGTGGGATCGGCTGGCGGGCGCGGACAATCCCTTCGTCAGCCACGCGTTTCTCTCTGCCATGGAGGATTCGGGCAGCGTGGGCCCGGGCACGGGGTGGCAGGCCGCGCCGATCACGATTGCGGACGACAGCGGCACGATCCACGCCGCTGCGCCCAGCTATCTCAAGATGCACAGCCGGGGCGAATATGTGTTCGATCAGGGCTGGGCGGATGCCTACGAGCGCGCGGGCGGACGCTATTATCCCAAACTGCAGATCGCCGTACCCTTCACGCCCGCCACCGGACCGCGCCTGCTATGCGGCGAGCGGGAAGGCGAGGAAGCCTTTGCCGCACCGCTGCTGCGCGCAGCGGAGCAGGTATGCCTGGAGCATGGCCTGTCGGGCGCGCACGCTACCTTCATCGCGCCCGAGCAGGAGGCGCTGTTCAAGGCGGCTGGCTGGCTGATTCGCAGCGATCTGCAGTTCCACTGGGAAAACCACGGCTACGCAGATTTCGATGCCTTTCTCGACTCGCTTGCCAGCCGCAAGCGCAAGAACCTGCGCAAGGAGCGCGCGAGGGCTCAGGAAGCGGTGGAAATCCGCCACCTGACCGGCGCTGACCTGACCGAGGATGTGTGGGACGCGTTCTGGGAATTCTACCAGGATACCGGGGCGAGAAAGTGGGGCACGCCCTACCTGACGCGCGAGGCATTCACGCTGCTGGGCGAGCGGATGGGCGAGAAGATCCTGCTGATCTTCGCGTATCTGGATGGGGAGCCGGTGGCGGGCGCCATGAACGTGATCGGCGAGACCACGCTTTTCGGGCGCTACTGGGGATGCCGCATGGACATACCCTTCCTGCATTTCGAGCTATGCTATTATCAGGCGATCGATGCGGCCATCGCGCGCGGGCTATCGCGGGTCGAGGCAGGGGCGCAGGGCGGGCACAAGCTTGCTCGCGGCTATGCGCCGGTACAGACGCGCTCTGCCCATTTCATCGCGGACCCGGGCTTGCGGGAGGCGGTGGCTGAATTTCTCGAGCGCGAGGCGCAGGGCATCGACGCGGAGCAGAATTTTCTGGAGGCGCGCACGCCTTTCAAGAATTCCTGATAGGTCAGGCAACCCGGCGGTGATCGCTGAGCCACTGGCGCGCACGGCGTTGCGCTTCGGCGATTTCGCGCGCGGTCATTTCGTCGGAAATGTCGGCCCGGCACCAGGCGGCTTCCTGATGGCCCTGAGCTGCGGCGAGATTGAACCACTGGTGCGCCTCGATCAGGTCGCAGTCGAGCCCTTGCCCGCCAGTCGACCAGATCACGCCCAGTTCGTAGCAGGCTTCCGCATCGCCCTGGGTGGCGGCGCCGATCAGCCGGGCAATGGTGATGTCGGCAATATTGGCCGGCGCCGGTTGGGCATCGGCAGTCTCGATCGCAGTCAGTCGCATGTGAAATCCCCTGTCATTCTTGCGTCGTCGTTGTTGCGTCCCCTTCATCGCGGGTTTGGCCCGCAGATTCCTTTCAACGCTCTTATGGTAAACAGAGGGTTAAACCGGGCGCGGATTTCTGCGGCTTCGTGGTGGCAGGCGGGGGCAACAAACCATTCGCCGCGTATTCATCCGCCCGCCCCCAAAGCGCGTCCGGCAATGGCGCGAGCCGGGATAAGCGCTTGTTCGCCCATGCATGGATGCTAAGAGCCGCGGCGCGAGAGCAATGCCGCAAGGCAGGCGAGAGTCGATTGGACCGAAAAGGGTAAAGGACGAGATGGCCGCGACAGCGCTAAGCGATAGCGAAATCCTTGCCCGGGCCAATCGCGCCCTGCCTGTGGATTACACCCCGCAGGAAGACGAAGAATACATGAACGAAAGGCAGCAGGAATTCTTCCGCAAGCTGCTGATCGAATGGAAACGCTCGCTCCGTACCGAAGCCGGCGGCACCCTCCAGAACTTGCAGGAAACGCCGCTGCGCGAACCCGATCTGACCGATCGCGCATCGAGCGAGACCGACTGGGGCATCGAACTGCGCACGCGCGACCGCCAGCGCAAGCTCATCTCCAAGATCGACGCGGCGCTGCGTCGCATCGATCAGGGCGAATACGGTTACTGCGAGGTCAGCGGCGATCCGATCGGGCTGCAGCGCCTCATTGCCCGGCCCGTGGCGACCATGACGGTGGAGGCCCAGGAAGCGCACGAGCGGCGCGAGAAGATCTCCCGCAACGATTAAGCGTCCGTCGCGCGGCGCTTAAGTGGGTAAAGCGGCGTTTAAACTTCTTTAGGCTGTGTCGGTTTAGAAACGTGCCGGACCCTTCATTGGGCCAGCCGTGCAACCGAAACAAAAAGCCGAAGGTTACCTACGCTTCATGACTGCCATCGAGACCCGATCGCTGAAGCGCGACAGCCTTTTCCTGTCCGCTGATGTCACGCTTGCCGAGGGCTCCGGGCCCGTGCGCGTGAAGGTTCGCAACCTGTCCGACGGGGGCATGATGGCCGAGGCCGCGATCAGTGTGGAACGGGGCACGCGGCTGACGATAGACCTGCGCAATATCGGCCCGATCAAGGGATCGGTCGCCTGGACGCAGGACAACCGCTTCGGGATCGTGTTCGACGACGAGATCGATTCCAAGAAGGTCCGCGAGCCCGCTTCCGGCGGCGACAAGACGCCGCGCTATGTCCGCCCGTCTTCCATCGCGCCCGATTCGGCCCGCCAGGTCGACAAGAGCGCCCTTCGCAAAATCTGAAGAATAGCGCGCTGACCGGCGCGCTTCGCCCTGCTAAGGGCCGGGCGTGACCATGCGTTTTGCCCTTACGTGTCTTGCCGTGCTGGCGCTCGCCGCTTGCAGCGGCAGCAACGACGACGATGGCCTGTCGGTCGTCACCATAGGCCAGCCCGAATCGATCTTCGAGGAAGGCCTTCGCCTGCCGCCCGGCGCGCAAATGGTCCGCGATGCGACCAGTTCGGGGATCGTGGCGATCAACTCCGAAGGCGAGGTGGTGCCGGCGCTGGGCGAAAGCTGGATCGTCACCGACGACGGTCGCAGCTTCATCTTCCGCCTGCGGCAGGTGACCTGGTCCGATGGCGATCCGCTCACTGCCGAGCAGGCGCGGGCCAGCCTCGTCAGGACGATCGCCGCCCTGCAGGGCACCTCGCTCGGCCTCGATCTGCGCAAGGTGGAAGAGATTCGCGCGATGACGGGCCGCGTGATCGAGATCCGGCTGACCGGCCCGATGCCCGAATTCCTCCAGCTCCTCGCCCAGCCCGAGCTGGCGATTACCCGCGATGGCGAATCGATCGGCCCCATGCGGCTGCTGCGGGAAGGCGATACGGCGATTCTGGAGCCCGTCCCGCCCGAGGAGATGGGCCTGCCCGAACGGGAGGGGGAGGTGCCGGGCGTGCCAATCCGGCTGCGCGCCCTTCCGGGGGAGGAGGCGAATGCCGCCTTTGCCGCGGGCGGCGCGGCCGCGCTGCTCGACGGGACGATCTTCACTCTGCCTCTGGCCGATACCGGGCCGCTGGCGCGCGGCACCATCCGGCTCGATCCCGCGCTGGGCCTGTTCGGCATGATCGTGACCAACGAACAGGGCTTTCTCGCCGAGGTGGAGAACCGCGAGGCGCTGTCCATGGCGGTGGACCGGGCCGCCCTGCTCGAACAGTTCAGCGTTTCGGGCTGGCAACCCTCGGCCCAGATCGTGCCCGGCGGCCTGCCGGGGAATTCCGACGTGAGGGGAGAGCGCTGGCCGGGCCTGTCGCTCGACCAGCGACGCTCGCAGGCCAGAGCGCGGGTGACGGCGTGGAGCCGGGCAACCGGGCAGAACGCACGCGTGCGGCTGTGGCTGCCCGACGGGCCCGGATCGGACCGGCTGATGAATGCGCTGTCGCTCGATTTCGCCACGATCGGCGTGGAGCTGCGCCGGGTCCCGTTCTCGCAAGGGGCGGACCTGGTGATGATCGACCGGCTGGCTCGCTACCCCGGTGCGCGCTGGTTCCTCAACCAGTTCAACTGCACTCTGCTGCCCGGCCCGTGTTCGCCGGATGCCGATGAGCTGGTCACCGAATCGCTGAAGGCCGGCGGCGCCGAAGAAGCGGACAACCTGCTGGCCGAAGCCGAAGGCGCACTTCTTGCGCGCGAGGTCTACATACCGCTGGGCGCGCCGGTTCGCTGGTCGCTGGTGCGCAGCGGGCTGGAAGGTTTTTCGGAAAATTCGTGGTCCCGACATCCGCTTTATGCGTTGGCTGGGGTAGAGCCATGGTAAACCGGGGTCGCTGACACAGGGTTTGAGCAATCGGGGACGAATCGAATGGGCGATACGCGCAAGATGAACCTGCTCGGGGTGGAAGTGCCTGCCGGGAACGATCCGGCATCGGTCTACCGCCGTATCCAGATGATGGAACAGCTGATGGAGCGCAGCATGACGATCCCGGGTATCAACTACCCGATCGGGATGGATGCGATCGTCGGCCTGATCCCGGTGCTGGGCGACATCTTCGGCGTCGCCATGGGAACCTACATCGTGTGGGAAGCGCGCAATCTGGGCATGCCCAAATGGCATATGTCCCGGATGATCGGGAATGTCGCGATCGACGGGGTGATCGGTTTCGTCCCGCTGGTCGGCGATGTGGCCGATGTGGCCTTCCGGTCGAACACCCGCAATCTCAAGATCGTGAAGAACTACATGTGCAAGCACTACCCGGACGTTGCGGTGGTCGACTGCTGAACCCGTTTTGCGCTGACGCTCCGAAGCGCTAGGGCAGCGGCCATGCCAGCCAACCACCCTCAGGAGGAGGTGACCTACGCCTCCTATCTCGATCTCGACCGCATTCTCTCGGCCCAGCATCCGCGTTCCGACGCGCAGGACGAGATGCTGTTCATCATCGTCCACCAGGCCAGCGAGCTGTGGCTCAAGCTGTGCCTGCACGAACTGGAACCGGCGCGAGAGGCGATTGCGCAGGACCGGTTGCGGCCTGCCTTCAAGATGCTCGCCCGCGTGGCCCGTGCGCAGGAACAGCTGATCCAGAGCTGGAACGTGCTGAGCACCATGACGCCGCACGACTATTCGCTGGTGCGCCCGCATCTTGGCACCTCCAGCGGCTTCCAGTCCGCGCAGTACCGGTTGATGGAATTCATCCTCGGTGGGCGCAAGCCGAACATGGCGACGATGCACGAAGCCGTTCCGGACGTGGCGGAGAAGCTGCGCGCGGAGCTTGCCCGGCCCAGCCTTTACGAAGAAACCGTGCGGCTGCTGGCCAAGCGCGGCTTCGACATTCCCGAAACGGTCCTGAATCGCGACCGCGACCAGCCCTGGGAGAAATCCGATGCGGTCGAGGCCGCATGGGTGCATATCTACCAGAACCCGCACGATCACTGGGATCTGTACGAGCTGGCGGAAAAGCTGGTCGATCTGGAATACCACTTCCAGCGCTGGCGCTTCGGGCACCTGAAGACGGTGGAACGGATCATCGGGTTCAAGCGCGGCACCGGGGGGACGGCAGGCGTCGGCTATCTCGAAGGCGTGTTGAAGGAAGTGTTCTTCCCCGAACTTCTGTCGGTCAGGACCGCGCTGTGATGGCCAAAATCCGGGATATTTCGCAGACATTACGCCCCGGCCTGCCGGTTTGGCCCGGCGATACCGCCTTCGCTTTCGAGCGGACCTGGCGGATGGAGGACGGATCGCCCGTCAACGTAGGCCGGATGAGCATGAGCACGCATTCGGGCACGCACGCAGATGCGCCGCTGCACTATGCGAGCGACGGCGCGGATGCGGCGGGGATGAGTCTCGATCCCTATCTCGGGCGCTGCATCGTGGTCGACGCGCGCGGGGTTGAGGGCGCGATCGACATCGCCGATCTGCCCACGCTCGATTATGCCAACCGGGTACTGTTCCGTACGTGGGATGCCTTCCCCCACGACGAATGGCGCAGCGACTGGCTGCCGGTCGCGGCGGAGACAATCGAATGGCTCGCCGCGCATGGCGTGGTGCTGATCGGCACCGACGCGCCCTCGGTCGATCCGCAGGAATCGAAGACGATGGACGCGCATCTGGCGGTGCTGAAGCACGACATGCGCATCCTCGAAGGGCTGGTGCTCGATGATGTGCCCGCAGGCCATTACGAGCTGATCGCGCTGCCGCTGAAGATCGGTGGCGGCGATGCGGGCCTGTGCCGCGCGGTGCTGCGGGAGCTGCCCGATGAGTGATATGCTCGAGCGCGCGCGCGAGCTGGATGTCGCCGACGCCATCGCGCATTTCCGCGACCGGTTCGACCTGCCCGAAGGCGTGATCTATCTCGACGGAAATTCGCTGGGGCCACTGCCCAGGGCGACCCGCGAACGCCTGCATCGGGTGATCGATACCGAGTGGGGCGAAGGCCTGATCCGGTCGTGGAACGAATTGCCCGGCGGCGGGGGCGATTGGATCGCGATGCCACAGCGTGTCGGCGCGAAGATCGCCCCGCTGATCGGCGCGCAGGCGCACGAGGTGATCGCGTGCGATTCGGTCTCGGTGAACCTCGCCAAGCTGATCGGCGCGGCGCTCTCGCTGAACCCCGGGCGTAACGTTGTGCTGAGCGAGCCGGGCAATTTCCCGACCGACCTCTACATGATCCAGGGCGATGACCGCGTCGAGCAGCGGCTGGCGCAGCGCGACCGGATGATCGACGCGCTGGATGAGGATGTGGCGCTGCTGCTGCTGACGCACGTCCACTACAAGACCGGCGAAATGTTCGACATGGCGGCGCTGACCAAGGCCGCGCAGGATGTCGGTGCGATCGTGCTGTGGGACCTGTCGCATTCGGGCGGCGCGGTGCCGGTGGACCTGAACGGCGCGAATGCCGACCTCGCGGTGGGGTGCGGCTACAAGTACTTGAACGGCGGCCCCGGCGCGCCCGCCTACGCCTTCGTGGCCGAGCGGCATCACGGCGATTTTTCCCAACCGCTGACCGGCTGGTTCGGCCACGCGCAGCCCTTCGCCTTCTCCGACGAGTACGAGCCTGCCGAGGGCGTGAAACGCCTGCTCGCAGGCACGCCGCCGGTGCTGGCCATGGCCGCGCTGGAAAGCGGTGTCGAGCTGATCGCCGAGATCGGGATGGAGGCGCTGGTCGCCAAATCGCGCGCGCTGAGCGAGTTCTTCCGCGAGTGCGTGGCCGACCTCGATCTCGATCTGGTCAGCCCGCGCGATCCCGCGCAGCGTGGCAGCCAGCTGAGCTTTCGCCATCAGAACGCCTACGCGCTATCGCAGGCGCTGATCGCGCGCGGCGTGATCGGCGACTTCCGCGATCCCGATATCCTGCGCCTCGGCTTCGCGCCCGCCTACCTGCGGTTCGGGGATATTGCAGAAGCCGCCCGCCACCTCGCGCAAGTGCTTGAGACGGGCGAATGGCAGCAGCCGGAGTTTCAGGAGCGGGCGGCGGTAACGTGATGGTGCCAACCCTCTTCCAAAACGCATGTTCGGCGGGCTAGGCTTCGCGCCGCCCGCTACGGGTCAGCCTTGCGGAGGATAGCATGCGCGAGAAAATGAGCCGCTACTCGACAGTATCGATCATCCTGCACTGGACGATCTTCCTCCTGATTTTCGCCAACGCAACCTTCGGGGGTTGGATGGAAGAGGCGAGCAGTGCCGACAAGTTGCAGTATTACGAGCTGCATCGGTCGGTCGGGATCACCATCCTTCTGCTGAGCCTGGTGCGTCTGGGCTGGCGCTTCGCGCATCCCTGGCCAGCGTTTCCGGAGGCGATGCCCGCGTGGGAGCGCATCCTTGCCCGCGCCACCCACGTGACCTTCTACGTGCTGATGATCGGCGCGCCGCTGCTTGGCTGGGCTGCCGCCTCGTCGGGCGGGGCGCCGGCGAGCGACCTGTTCGGTGTCATCCCGTGGCCCAACCTGCCTCTGGCGGACGAGAGCCTGTCCGAAACGCTGGGTTCCGCACACACATTGTCGGTCAAGGCGATCTACGTGGTTCTGGCGCTACACGTTCTGGGCGCGCTCAAGCACCACTTCTTCGACAAGGATGTGGTGCTGGCGCGGATGGTGCCCTTCCTGCCGAAGCGCTCCTAGGGGAAGCATTTCGAGCCTGCCGTCGCGGCAGAATGGCCAATCCGGGTGGCGGCACGCTGCCCCTCCGACGTCGTGAAGCCTGTCGGGTCACAACGAACGGGAGCTTGGACCTAGTCCGCCTTCTCGTGCTCCGGGTGGATCACCAGCGTATCGATGGTGAGGGTCTTGAGCAGATCGCTCACCGTGCTGCCGATCAGGGCCTGGCGCAAACCGCCGTAGCCATGCGAAGTCAGCGCGCACAGATGCGCGTCGTACTTGCGGATGGTCTTGTTGATGGCGGTGAGCGGCGATCCCTCGACCAGCTCCATGGTCATCTTCTCGCGGCATTCCGGGGATACATCCAGCTGCGCGGTAAAGCTGTCGCACTGTTCCTGCGCAGCCGAGGCCAGTTCCTTGCGGACATATTCGGCGTTCTGCCATGCCTCGTAGGGGATGTGAAACGCATGGACGAGATGCAGCTGCGCCTGCGGGAACATGCGGACCGCCGCTTCCACACCGCGCTTCGAGGCATCCGACAGGTCGGTCCCGATGACGATGTGTTCATACGCCGCGCGCGGCCGCTCCTTGGCGATCAGCACGGGGTAGGGCGAGCGGCGCAGCAGCAGGTCGATCGCGGTCCCGAGGAAAAAGTCGCCCACCGAGTTGTAGCGCGCGACGCCGATAACCAGGCAGAAGGCGTCTTCGTCCTCCACCGCCTGCGCAATCGCGCGCGGGGCGGAGCCTTCGGGGAACAGGCAGCGATAAGAGCCTGCATCCTCCGGCATGACCGAAGCGACCCGATCCTGCAGCGAAGGCCCGGTCTTGGTCTCGTTCTCGTCTTCGACCGCGTGGACCACCACCAGCTCGCGCCCGGTCTCGCGTGCGAGCCGGACGGCGCGATCCACCGCCCTGTCCGAACGGGGTTTGAAATCGGTTGCCACAAGGATGGGATGCTGAGTCACGATTACCTCCTGCCTGGCGGCAGCGTAGAGGGATCGACTGCCGCTCGCAAGAATGTGCGGAGGGCGAGCGGGCTTGGAAGGCCGCTACTCCTCCAGCTCGATGTCCCAGTAGAGCCAGTCGCGCCACGTTTCGTGGAGGTAGTTGGGCGGGAAGCTCTTGCCGTGCTGTTGCAATTGCCAGCTGGTCGGCCGGATGGGCTCCAGCATCAGTTTCATTCCCGCCTGTTTGGGCGTCCGTCCGCCCTTCTTCATGTTGCACGGCGCGCAGGCGGTGATGATGTTCTCCCATGTGGTCTTGCCGCCGAGGCGGCGCGGGACGACATGGTCGAAGGTCAGGTGGCTGGGGCTGCCGCAATACTGGCAGGTGAAGCGGTCGCGCAGGAACAGGTTGAAGCGGGTGAAGGCGGGAAATTCGCTGGTCTTCACGTACTGCTTGAGCGCGATTACGGAGGGTAGCTTCATGTCGAGCGAGGGCGAATGAATCTCCCGCTCGTAGCTCGCGACGACATCCACCCGGTCGAGGAAGATCGCCTTGATCGCGGTCTGCCACGGCCAGATGGACAGCGGATAATAGGAAAGCGGAGTATAGTCCGCGTTGAGAACAAGTGTCGGGCAAGCCGACAAATTCCTCGTCGGGTCTTCATCTACGCTGCGGAACTGAGCCGCGCGGTCGATCAGATCGGCCTTGAACACTTCGCCGTGTCCTCCCCTGATGCGATGAAAGGACCATTTGCCCGCAAAAGCGTCAAGCCTATGACAAAGCAGGTATCCACAGAGCTTTTTGGCGAGTCGTGCTTTTTTGCGGCTAGGGACGTCAAGATATGATCGTCACGCGCTTCGCCCCGAGCCCCAATGGCCCGCTGCACTGGGGCCATGCATACTCGGCCATTGTCGCCCACGATCTGGCGCATGCAGCGGGCGGCGCGTTCCTGCTGAGGATCGAGGATATAGACGGCCCCCGCAGCCGCCCCGAACTGGCGGACGAATTCCGGCGCGATCTCGAATGGCTGGGGCTTGAATGGCGCGAAGTGCCCGCGCAGGGCACCCGGCTGGCAAGCTATGAGGCGGCGCTGGCCAGGCTGGAGACGCTCGGCGTGCTCTACCCCTGCACCTGCACGCGCGCGGAAATCGCGCAGGCGGCGAGCGAAACCGGCCCGGAGGGTCCGGTCTATCCCGGCACCTGCAAGGGGCGCGCCGTGCCCGAGGGGGCGCCCGCGGCCCTGCGGCTCGATCTGGAGAAAGCGCTGGCGATCACCGGGCCGCTGGTGTGGGACGACGCCGTGGCCGGGCCGCAATCGGTGGGCGATGCGATCGGTCGCCTCCCGCTTGGCGACCCGGTTCTTCGCCGCAAGGATCTGCCGGCAAGCTATCACCTCGCGGTGACTCTGGACGACGCCGACGACGGCGTGACTCTGGTGACGCGCGGGCTGGACCTGTTTCACGCAACGCCGGTGCACCGCATCCTGCAGGCGCTGCTCGGCCTGCCCGTGCCGCGCTGGCACCACCATCGCCTGCTGCTGGACGAACAGGGCCGCAAGCTGGCCAAGCGGCGCGGCTCTCCCGCGATGTCGGATTACCGCGAACGGGGCGAGGATGGGCACGCCTGGGCGGAAAAACTGCGTACCGCACAATGGCCATGTGGCATTTCCATCGGTAAGGCCCACATCTGAGCCATGAACACGATCCTCATCATCGCCCTCGTTTTCCTCTCGATCATGGTCGTGGTCTCGCTCGTGCGCGGGATCATCGCCTTTCTGAAGACCACCAAGGTCGATCTGGAAAACAACACCAGCGAAACCGTGACCGAGATGCAGATCATGCAGAACAAGGCCATGTTCGACCGCATCAAGTATCAGGGCCTTGCGATCCTTGTGGTCGCGATCCTGCTTGCGGTTGCAAGCTAGGCGCGGCACCTGCCGCCCATGGTAAAGCTCAACAAGATCTACACCCGCACCGGCGACGATGGCTCCACCGGGCTCGTCGATGGCAGCCGCACCGCCAAGCATGCCGCCCGGATCGAGGCGATCGGCGCGGTGGACGAAGCGAACAGCGCGATAGGGCTCGCCGTCCTGGCCGCGGTGGAGAGCGCAGACGATCTGCGCCGCATCCAGAACGACCTGTTCGATCTCGGCGCCGATCTGGCCACCCCCAAGGGTGCGCTCGACGGCGAGGGGTTCGAACCGGGCGAAATGGTGCTGCGCGTCGTCGATGGTCAGGTCGACTGGCTGGAAAACGCCATCGACACGGCGAACGGGAAGCTGGAGCCGCTGACCAGTTTCGTCCTCCCCGGCGGCAACGAGGCGGCGGCGCGGCTGCATGTGGCGCGGGCGACCGTGCGGCGGGCCGAACGCGCGATGACCGCGCTGGCGCAGGTGGAGCCGGTGAACCCGGCAGCCCTGCGCTACATCAACCGCCTGTCGGACCTGCTGTTCACGCTGGCCAGGCTCGCCAATGACGGCGGCGCGGCGGACGTGACCTGGGTGCCGGGCGCAAATCGCTAAGCCCGCGCTAGCCAGCGCGGCCCATCCTCGCTAGCCAGCGCCCATTGCTGCACTCGCGAAGGACAAGGATCATCATGCAGACCATCGGTGTCATCGGCGCGGGCCAAATGGGCTCGGGCATTGCGCAGACCATCGCCCACAACGGGATCGACGTGCTGCTGACCGACCGCGAGCTGGCGATTGCCGAAAAGGCGCTCGGGGGGATCGAACGCGCGCTGGGCAAGCTGGTCGACAAGGGCAAGATCGATGCTGGCGATGCCTCGGCGACGCTGGGCCGGATCAAGCCGGTGGCCGATGTCGCGGCGATGGCGCAGGCCGACATGATCATCGAGGCCGCGACCGAGAAGGAAGCGATCAAGCAGGGCATCTTCGAGAACGTGAGCAAGGTGCTGGGGGAAAATGCCATTCTTGCCAGCAACACCAGCTCCATCCCGATCACGCGGATGGCCAACTGGTCGCCCGATCCGGCGCGCTTCATCGGGCTGCACTTCTTCAACCCGGTGCCCGTCATGGGCCTGATCGAAGTGATCCCCGGCCTGGCCACCGCGCAGGAAACCACCGACCGCGTTGCCGCCTTTGCCGAGCGGCTCGGCAAGGAAGTGGTTCTCTCGCAGGACGAGCCGGGCTTCGTGGTCAACCGTATCCTGCTGCCCATGATCAACGAGGCGGTGTTCGTGCTCGGGCAGGGAACGGCAAGCATCGCGGATATCGACAAGGGCTGCCGGCTGGGCCTCAATCACCCGATGGGCCCGCTGCAGCTTGCCGATTTCGTCGGGCTGGATACCTGCCTGGAAATCATCCGCGTGCTGCAGGACACCACGGGCGACACGAAGTACCGGCCCGCGCCGCTGCTGGTGAAATATGTCGAGGCCGGCTGGCTCGGCCGCAAGACGGGGCGAGGCTTCTACGATTATTCAGGCGATGCGCCCGTGCCCACGCGGTAGCTGGCGTCGGTCCGCTCGCTGCGCCCGGTACCGATACAAAGATGGCGGGCCGCGACGAAGACTCCCTCCCCCGGAACCGCTCAAACCCCCCGCCCGTTCATGAGGAAAGGAGATTCCCCATGAGCGACAAGAAAAAGAACGAACTGCCCTCCGACTTCGATGGCGAACGGCTTCAGACCGACGAGCTCGCGCCCGAGAACGAGAATTCGGAGCAGGTCGGTTCCTACGATCAGGCGCAGACCGTGTCCGATCAGGCGCAGGGCGTGTCTACCACGATCCTGAATGCCGACAGCGAGCATGCGCCCAGCGGCCTTACCGCCCCCGACGCGCAGGATGTGGTCGATCACATGAACCAGATGGAGCGCGGCAACACGGTCGACATGTCGGCCTACCGGGGCGAGCCCAACCACGACGACAATGTCGACAAGTTCGGCAAGCCGTCCAAGCTCGACGGACTGCGCGGCGACGGGACCTGATCCGGGTTATGCCGGTCAGCCCTGGACGAGCACCCACAAACCAATCGTAACGATTATCGACCCGATGGCGACGCCCCAGGCCATGACCCTGAAATTGGGCGTGGGTATCGGGGAAAATTCGTGCTTGTTGAGCCGCGCGAGCGTCTTGCATGCGCGGCGCTCCGCCGTGACTGCTAGCCAGCCACCGCCGAGGATAAAGGCGGTGGCGACCAGCTTGGGCATCCACGACGGGTCCCATGATCCGAACAGCGCCCGAAACCCCAGACCGATACCGATCGCGGCGAAGGCGGTGCGCATCCAGCCCGCGAATGTTCGCTCCATCGCCATGATGTTGCGGTCTTCCGCAAGATCGGTCCGGAACTCGGCCCATTGCGTGCTCTTGTCCGGGTCTTCGGGGGGATCGTCCTGCGCCATGAGGACACAACCTATCGCCTGGGGCGGTAAACGCAAAACCAGCAAGCGTTAGCTTTCGCCGCTCTCGCGCTTCAACTCGTACAGCATGTCGAGCGCCTCGCGCGGGGACAGCGCATCAATATCGAGCGCGGCGAGCTTCTCGCGCAGCGTATCGCATTCCGCCCGATCGGCTTCGAATGCGGCGGAGAACAGCGGCAGATCGCCGAGCCCTGCAGCCAGCCCGCCGGTTTCCTCGCGCCCCCGCTCAAGCTTCGCCAGCACCGCGCTCGCCCGGTCGACCACGCCCGAAGGAACGCCTGCGAGCTTGGCCACCGCGAGGCCGTAGCTGCGGTCCGCCGGCCCCTCTGCAACCTCGTGCAGCAGCACCAGATCGCCCTGCCATTCGCGCGCGCGCACATGGTGCAGCGACAGCGCGTCGCAGGTTTCCGCGAGCCGCGCGAGCTCGTGATAATGCGTGGCGAACAGGCAGCGGCAGCGGTTTTTCTCGTGAATAGCCTCGGCCACTGCCCAGGCGAGCGCCAGCCCGTCATAGGTGGAGGTGCCGCGCCCGACTTCGTCGAGAATGACGAAGGATCGCTCGGTCGCCTGCGCGAGAATCGCGGCGGTCTCCACCATCTCGACCATGAAGGTGGAGCGGCCGCGCGCCAGATTGTCGCTCGCGCCCACGCGGCTGAACAGGCGGTCCACCAGCCCGATCCGTGCCGAGGTGGCGGGGACGTAGCTGCCCGCCTGCGCCAGCAGTACGATCAGCGCGTTGGCGCGCAGGAAGGTCGACTTGCCGCCCATGTTCGGGCCGCCGATCAGCCACAGGCGGTCGCTATCGCCCAGCGCGCAGTCATTGGGGACGAAGCGCTCGCCCGCCCTGGCCAGCGCGGCCTCCACCACCGGGTGGCGCCCACCGACGATCTCCAAGCAGGATGCATCCTCGATGGCAGGCGCGCACCAGTCGCCCTCTGCGGCGCGTTCCGCCAGTCCCGCCGCCACGTCGATCCGCGCCAGTGCATCCGCGGTGCGCGCGATTGCCTCTCGCGCCTCGACCACCAGCGCGACCAGCGCTTCGAAATGCGCTTCCTCGGCGGCCAGCGCGTGGCCGCCCGCCTCCGCGATCCGGGTCGCTTCCTCGTGCAGGTGAACCGAGTTGAACCGCACCGCGCTCGCCATTGTCTGGCGGTGGGTAAAGCCGCTGTCCGGCGCCATCAGCCTGTCGGCGTGCTTGCTTGGCACCTCGATGAAATAGCCGAGCACCCCGTTGTGCTTGATCTTGAGCGCGCTCACGCCGGTCTCGTCGCGGTAGCGCGCTTCCAGCGCCGCAATGGCCTTCCGCGCGTTACCGCTCGTCTCGCGCAGCGAATCGAGCGCATCGTCGTAGCCGCTTGCGATAAACCCGCCCGACGAGCGCTCCGTGGGCGGGGAGGGTACCAGCGCGCGGGCCAGCTCGTGCACCAATGCGCCATGGCCGGTGAGGCGGGGCAGCAGATCGTCGAGCAGGGCGGGGCGATCGGGCAGCGCGGCCAGCGCCTCGTGCAGCACGCGCGCGTGCGCCAGCCCGTCGCGCACCTGGCCCAGATCGCGCGGGCTCCCGCGATCCGCCACCAGCCGCGCCAGCGCGCGGGCAATATCGGGGATCGCGCGCAGCGCCTCGCGCGTATCGCCGCGCAGGATCGGATCATCGTGGAACAGGCGGACCAGTGCCAGCCGCGCCTCGATCTGCGGCCTGCGGGCGAGCGGGGCGGACAGATCCTCGGCAAGTTGGCGCGCGCCTGCGCTTGTCACGCAGCGGTCCACCGTGCCCAGCAGGCTGCCCGCCCGCGCGCCGCCTTGCGTGGCGGTGATTTCCAGGCTGGTGCGGCTGGCTTCGTCGATCGCCATGCACGCATCGCTGGCGTTGATCTGAGGCGGCAACAGGAAGGGCATCGCCCCGCGTCCGGCGTGTTCGAGATAGGCGAGCAGGCCGCCCGCCGCCGCGAGCATCGCCCGGCTGAATTCGCCGAACGCATCGAGCGTGGAGACACCGTGCAGGTCCTGCAGCCGCTGCCGTCCGCGCTCGCTGCCGAAATCGCCTGCCGGGCGCAGGGTTGCCTCGGGCGGGGCCGCCTCCCAATCCTCCGGCGCGACGATCTCGCGCGCGCCCAGCCGCGAGAGTGCGGCGGCGAGGCCATCGGGCGCGCAGTCCTCCAGCTCCATCCGTCCGGTGGAGATGTCGCAGGCGGCGATGCCCAGCGTGCCGCGCACGTCGCACACGGCGGCGAGCCTGTTGGCGCGCCGCGGTTCGAGCAGCGCATCCTCGGTCAGCGTGCCGGCGGTGACGAAGCGGATGATCTGCCGCGCAACCAGCACCTTGGAGGAAGGCTTGCCTTCCGCCTTGGCGCGGCGCTTGGCTTCGTCCGGCGTTTCGATCTGTTCGGCAATGGCAACGCGGTGGCCCGCACGGATCAGCCGGGCGAGGTATCCGTCCGCCGAATGCACCGGCACGCCGCACATCGGCACGGCCTCGCCTCCGCTCTCCCCCCGCGTGGTGAGAGCAATGTCGAGCACGCCCGCCGCCACCTTCGCATCGTCGAAGAACAGCTCGAAGAAGTCGCCCATGCGGTAGAACAGCAGGCACTCGCCCGCCTGCGCCTTGAGCGCATGGTACTGTTCCATCATCGGGGTGAGTTTGGCGGTCACGATACCCGGCCTAGCGATGCTGCCCCCGATTCGGGAAGCGAGCGGCTTTGCGCTTTCCCCTGTCGGCTATGCACGGCCCCGTGCAAGTTTGCTTCGCGCGACCACTGGTGCATGCGCGGCGTTGCCTCTACGGCAGGGGCGAATATCGACGAGTACCGAGTGAACGAGGGCGCGAATGGCTGACGAGAACGACATGGGACCCAATGCGGGCTTCGAGGCACGCGAGGCGCTGCTCTACCACGAAGCGGGGCGCCCCGGGAAAATCGAGATCATCGCGTCCAAGCCCATGGCAACGCAGCGCGATCTGGCGCTGGCCTATTCGCCCGGCGTGGCGGCGCCGGTGCAGGCGATTGCGGACGACCCGGCCAATGCGGCGAAATATACCGCGCGTTCCAACCTCGTGGCGGTCATTTCCAACGGTACCGCGATCCTGGGCATGGGCAATCTGGGCGCGCTCGCCTCCAAGCCGGTGATGGAAGGCAAGTCGGTCCTTTTCAAGCGCTTCGCCGATGTCGACGCGATCGATCTGGAACTCGACACCGAAGACCCGGACAAGTTCATCGAAGCGGTCGCGCTGATGGAGCCCAGCTTCGGCGGGATCAATCTGGAAGACATCGCCGCGCCCGAATGCTTCATCATCGAACAGGCCCTGCGCGAGCGGATGAACATTCCGATCATGCACGACGACCAGCACGGCACCGCGATCATCGCGGCAGCGGGGCTCATCAATGCGTGCCACCTGACCGGGCGCAAGCTCAAGGATGTGCGCATGGTGGTCAACGGCGCGGGCGCATCCGCGCTCGCCTGTACCGCGCTGATCAAGTCGGTCGGCGTGCCGCATGAAAATGTGATCGTGTGCGACCGTGCCGGCCCGATCTATCCCGGCCGCGACAATGTCGACCAGTGGAAGAGCGCGCATGCGGTGGAAACCGAGGCGCGCAGCCTGGAAGAAGCGCTGGAGGGCGCGGACATCTTCCTCGGCCTGTCGGCTGCCGGTGCGCTCAAGCCCGAATGGGTGGAGAAGATGGCGAAGCAGCCGATCATCTTCGCCATGGCCAACCCCGTGCCCGAGATCATGCCGGAGGATGCCAAGGCGGTGCGCCCCGATGCGATCATCGCCACAGGGCGCAGCGACTACCCCAACCAGGTCAACAACGTGCTGGGCTTCCCCTTCATCTTCCGCGGCGCGCTGGACGTGCGCGCGACCGCGATCAACGAAGAAATGAAGATCGCCGCTGCCGAGGCCATTGCCGGGCTGGCGCGCGAGCGTGTGCCAGAGGAGGTCGCGGCGGCCTATGGCAAGAGCCAGAAGTTCGGTGTCGACTACATCATCCCCGCACCCTTCGATCCGCGCCTGATGGAAGTGGTGTCTTCCGCCGTGGCCGAAGCGGCGATGAAGTCGGGCGTGGCGCAGTTCGAGATCGAAGATCTGGACGCCTACCGACTGGCGCTCAAGTCCCGGCTCAACCCGACCACCTCGGTGCTCACGCGGGTGTACGAGGAAGCCAAGGCCAACCCCAAGCGGGTGGTCTTCGCCGAGGCGGAAGAGGATGTCGCGCTGCGCGCCGCGATCCAGTTCCGCGATTTCGGCTACGGTACGCCGATCCTCGTCGGGCGCACGAAGGCGGTGGCGGACAAGATGCACATGCTGGGCGTGTCCGACCCGGGCAGCTTCGAGATTCAGAACTCCGCCGACAGCGAACACGTGCCCGAAATGGTCGAGTTCCTGTACAAGCGCCTGCAGCGACGCGGCTATACCGAGCGTGATGTGCGCCGCATGGTCAACCAGGATCGCAACGTCTTCGCCTCGCTGCTGGTCGCGCTGGGCCACGGGGATGCGCTGATTTCGGGCCTGACGCGCACCTATGCGCAGACCGCGCGCGAGATCGGCCGCGTGCTCGACCCGAAGCCGGGCGGCATTTCCTTCGGCATCCACATGCTGGTGGGCAAGAACCACACGACCTTCCTCGCCGATACGACGATCAACGAGCGGCCGACGTCGGAAGATCTCGCGCATATCGCGTGCGAGACCGCGGAAGTGGCACGGCGCATGGGCCACGAACCGCGTGTCGCCTTCCTCTCGTACTCCACCTTCGGCAATCCGCCGGGCAAGTGGCTGGAGAATATCCGCGATGCGGTGCACATCCTCGACGAACAGCAGCCCGGCTTCGAATACGAAGGCGAGATGGCACCCGATGCCGCGCTGAATGAAAAGGTGATGGCGCTGTATCCCTTCAGCCGCCTGTCGGGCCCGGCCAATGTGCTGATCATGCCCGGCCTGCAATCGGCCAATCTGTCGGCCAAGCTGCTGCGCGAACTGGGCGGCGACGCGACGATCGGCCCGATGCTGGTGGGTATGGAGAAGCCCGTCCAGATCGTGCCAGTCACCGCGAACGTGCCCGACGTGCTGACGCTGGCAGTGCTGGCGAGCGCCGGGGTGGTCGAATAGGCCGCGGGGTGGGGCGATCCCCTAGAAGGGGATCTGCTCTCCCTTGTAGTTCACGAAGCGATAACCTGCTCCGCCGGCCTTCTCGACCACGTCGGCAAGACCCTTGCAGCTTTCCTCCACCGTGATCTTGGCGTTGGGGCCGCCCATGTCGGTTTGTACCCAGCCGGGATGGAGCGAGAGGACTTCCACGTCCCGCTCCTTCGCTTGGCTCTCGGCAATGCCCTTGGCCAGCATGTTGAGCGACACCTTGCTGACGCGGTAGAATTCGTACCCGCCCGAACTGTCCGTGATGGAGCCCATCAGCGAAGACATGAAGGCCAGCGTGCCGCCGTCCTTCAGCATCGGCAGCAGTGCCTTGCCGACGCGCGCCGGGCCATAGGCGTTGGTCTGCATGACATGGGCGATTTCCTCGTCCGTTGCGTCCTCGGCGGACTGATGCGCGGCGCCGGTGATCCCCGCGTTGACGATGATCGCGTCGAGCGAGCCTTCGCCGAACTTGTTCTTCAGCCCGAGGTAACTGTCCGGCTCGGTCACATCGACGGTGACGATGTCGATCTCGCCCGCGTCGTGCAGCTCTTCGCTGCGCGTGCGTTCGCTGGCGACGACGTTCCATCCGCGGCTTGCAAATTCCTTTGCGAGCCCAAGGCCGATGCCGCGCGATGCGCCGATGATGAGGATTTTCTTGCTCATGGAAATTGCTCCTAGGCCGGGTGAACCAGCGTTTTCAGGTTCATGAATTCGTGCAGCCCGAACTCGGACAGTTCGCGCCCGTGGCCGGAGCGCTTGATACCGCCGAAGGGCGCTTCGATTTTCGATCCGTTGACCGCGTTGAACGTGGTCATCCCCGCCTCGATGGCGTTGGCGAAGTGCTCTTTCTCCCCCTCGTCGGTGGTCCACACCGCAGAGCCGAGGCCGTAGGGTATCGCGTTGGCGATGGTGGTCGCCTCGTCGATGTCCTTCGCCTTGTAGAGCTGGCCGACGGGGCCGAAAATCTCGTCCGTCCCGGTTTCGCTGGCCAGCGGAACATCTGTGAGCAGGCCAGCGGTCATCCACGCACCGGGCCGGTCGATCTTCTCGCCCCCGAACACCAGCGTGCAGCCTTCGTCTTTCGCCTTGGCAACCTGATCGAGGACGGTGTCGCGCTGGCTCTCGCTCGACAGCGGGCCGAGTTCGGTGTCATCGTCGATCGGGTCGCCTTGCTTCACGTCCTTGAGTGCAGAGGTGAAACGGTCGGCGAAATCCTCGTAGATGTCGGCGTGGACGATGGTGCGCTTGCCGCAGATGCACGACTGGCCGTTGTTCTGGATGCGCGCGGTCACGGCGTCCTTCACCGCCTTATCGAGATCGGCGGAGGGCATCACGATGAACGGATCGCTGCCGCCCAGTTCGAGCACGACCTTCTTCAGGTGCTTGCCCGCCTGAGCGGCCACCGCGCTGCCCGCACCCTCGCTGCCCGTCAGCGTCGCGGCGACGACGCGTGGGTCGGCGACGACGTCGGCAATCGGGTCGGACGAGACGCACAGGTTCTGGAACAGCCCCTCGGGCCCTCCGGCCTCGAGCACCAGTTCCTCCATCCGCTTGGCGACGCCCTGCACGATGCTGGCATGCTTGAGCAGGCCGACATTGCCCGCGAGGATCGTCGGGGCGAGGAAGCGGACCACCTGCCAGTAGGGGAAGTTCCACGGCATCACCGCCAGCACCGGCCCGAGCGGCAGCCACCGCCCTTCGGCCTTGCCGCCGTCGGACAGCTCCCAGAACCGCGATTCGAGCATCGGCGGTCCGTTTTCGGCAAAATGATGCAGTAGGTTGGCGCACTTGCCGACCTCGGCACGCGCCTGCGTGATCGGCTTGCCCATCTCGGCAACGGCCAGCTTCGCGAGTTCTTCCTGGTTCGCCTCGTAAAGGTCGCCGAGCCTGGAAAGGACCTTGGTTCGCTCGTCGAGCGAGGTCGTCCGCCAGTCGCGAAAGGCGCGGGTGGCGGCCTCCAGTTTCCGGTCGATGCCGTTTTCGTCGAGCGTTTGGTATTCGGCGATGGTCTCGCCGGTCGCGGGATTGGTGGTCTGGATCAAGATCGGTGCCCTCCGGGCTGGCATTCATCCGATCAATCCTTGCCGTGGCCTGCCGTTCCACTCGGGGCAGCGTCGCACTTCATCGAGGGCTGGGCAAAAGGAAAAGGGCGCCCGGTTTTGCCGGACGCCCTTGCGTGCGTCGTATGACGGTCAGGCTCAGGCGGCCTGCTTGTTCACGTCGCCGACCGCGATATCGGTCATCGCGCGGTCGCCCTCGTAGGTCTGGTCGAGACATTCGTTGAGCTTGGCCGCTTCATCGTCGAGGCCGAGGCGCTTGGCGAAGGCGACCACGCAGCCATATCCAGCAAGACCGTAATGCGTCATGCGCTGGTACTGCGTGATGATCATCGCATCGCGCACCGCATCGTCGCCGAATTCGGCGTTGATGACATGCGCGTCGACTTCCTTGACGATGCCTTCCATGCCCTTGCAGAATTCACCGGTCGGCTTGGCGCCGTGGCCTTCGATGATGGGCTTTAGCGTATCGATGCCGCTCTGGATGCCATCGACTCCGCGCTTGAGCGCCGCCTTCAGCTGCGGATCGCTTGCGCGCTCGTGCAGCTTCTTCGTCGCTTCGAGCGATTGGCGGTCGGCGCTGTAGATGTCCTGCAGCTGGTCGATATAGACGTCTTTGAGGGTATTGAGTGCCATGGTGTGCTTGCTCCTTCGGGGGTGTATCCAAGAAGCGCGCAAGCCTGCGGGATTGTTCCGAAATCCCTGTCCGCGGCGCGATACGCCCGAGGACAGCTCGCGGTACGGTAACGGGCCGGGTAAAGGAGGATCACATCCGGACGCGCGTGAAACGCCGTTCATCCGGGAGAGCGAGGGCAGCCTCCCCCCTCATATGGGCGCGGCGCCAGAAGATGGCGCTTCCTCGACGCACGAGATGGCCGCGAACGTGGTGGAGCCTGACCCCGCCGTGGCCCGTCAGGGAGGTGTGCGCCATGTCCCTCGCGATCTCCGGCCTGGAAATCCGCATTTCGGTGTAGTCGAGCAGGGCGGTGCGCCCGCGGGAAACCCGTGCCTTGTTGAGTTTGCCGCGCGAGAATTCCCGCTGGGCGATCTCTCCGCTGCGAAGCAGCAGGACCGAAAAGGCGAACATCAGGGGCCCCGCCAGCCAGGACGCCTGCGCGACAAGATGGTCGGTCCAGCCCTTCGATCCTGCTGGCGAAGGTTGTGTTCGTCTGGCGCGGAAATGGCGGCACAGAAGATCGATCGACGGGTCCTGATGCGTCATCCCGAACCACTCCGGGTCCGGGGCAAGCGCATGGTCGAGGTCGAACGCGAAGCAGGTGGGCGTGACATCGGGCGGGCCTCCCGGCCGTTCCCAGACGAGCGTCATCTCGCCCGTGCGCCCGCTCTCGTCTGCCTCGACCAGCAGGCCGACTCTCGGTTCGTCGTATGATCGCTGCCCGTCCAGATCGTAATCCCGCCATTCGAGCCAGAACGTCTCTGCCGGAAGGCGAACCAGATCCAGGCAATCCGCAAGGAGATCCGCCTGATCGATGACGAGCGACTTGGCGAGCGAGCAGACCTGATCGTCCAGCACGAACCGGCGATCGGCCAGCGCGATCCGTGCTCCCAGCTGGATCGGTCCCGCAAGGTGGGGCGGCATCGTGACGCCCGACTTCACCTGATCGAACAGGTGCATGCTAGCCGCGCACCGCCTGCAAGGGCACGCGATCTTCGCCGCTGCTCGCAGTCAGCCGGCCACAGAACATTGTTGCGAGTTCCGAAGCGGTGATGAGGGGGGCAGTGCTTTTTCCCGCCGCGGCGGCAAGCGCCGACATCAGCGAGAAGATGCGGTTTATCTCTTCGCCAGGGTTCGGAGCGACCGGAACGCCGCGCAAAGCCATTCGCAGCAATCGCCGCTCCAGCCTGACCGAGAGGGGATCACGAATGCGTGCGTGGTAGGTCGGCTCGGCGCAGGGGATCTGACCGGTTGCGATCAGCGCGAGAATTTCCCGATGAGACTCGCAGGCGAAGCTCTTGAGCAGATAATCCGAGAAAGCGAACAGCAGGTCGCCAAGCGCCGGCAGTTCGTCGGCGCCACCATCGTTCGGATCGAAATGCATGCCATTATCGATCCGTCCGACAAGTTCCTGGACGACTGCATCGAACAGGCAGTCCCGGTCGGCAAACTGATTATACAAAGTGCGCCGGGACAGGCCTGCCCGGTCGGCCACGTCCTGCATCGTGACCTGGGCAGGCGAACGTGTCCGCAGTTCCGCCCTCGCCGCGTCGATCAGCGCCTGGCGCGGGGGAATCGATGCGGGAGCAAGGGCTTCGCCTGCTCCGATCGGGATGGTGTCGTGAAACATCGGGCATGACCTCCGCAAGCGAAGTTGCGGGAGCCCGACAGCCGTCACCACCGCTATGTCATTGATGACACCGCAGAATATGCAGGCGGAGCGGCGCTCTTATGAGCGACCGGATTTTCAGGATGAGCGACCGCCCGTCATCGCGTCAGTCGGTCGCATAGATCTTGCCCAACCGGTCACGGAATTTCCGGCCGACAGGTACGAGCTCGCCCGATTGCATTTCCAGAACGCTGCCGCCCCAGCTGTTGCGGGTCACCGCCCTGACCCGTTCCGCCCTGACCGCGTGAGAGCGATGAACCCTGATGAAGCAGTCGGCCGCCTCGTCTTCGAGAAAGGTCCCGATGGGGCCGCGCTGAAGGTAGCTGCGCTGTTCCCCGTGAAGCCTGACATATTCGCCTTCCGCCTCCACGCGCTCGATCTCGCCCAGATCGACCCGGATGACGTCCTTCCCCTGGCGCACCCACAAGTCGGGCATGTGCGCGCTGTCTTCCTGCAGGGCGCGCAAACTCGACAATTCGGATTGCAGCTCGGAGAGTCGGCGTTCGGCGTCGCGCGCATGAAGCGCGCTGCGCGCCCGCAGAACCGCATCGTGCAGCCGCGAAAACCTGACCGGCTTGGAAAGAAAATCGGCCGCACCGGTGTCGAAGGCCCGTGCCGCGAAGTCCGGGAAAGCCGTGACGAATACGAATAGCGGGGGCGTTTCGGCCTGGTTCTGCCTGCCCAGGGCCTCGACCACATCGAAACCGTCCAGTCGCGGCATCTCGATATCCAGAAACGCCAGATCGGGCCTGCTACGGCCAATTGCTTCCAGCGCGTCCTGCCCATTGGTCACCTGGCCCACGATCTCGATCTCTCCGACCGTGTCGAGGAGTTTGGCGAGCCGCTTGTTGGCCAGAGGCTCGTCGTCCGCGATCAGAACGCGCAACACGCTCATGGCGCCATCCTGAGGGGAAGACGGATGACGACCCGAAAGCCCATGGGAAGTGCCTGGGCGCTCAGCGAGGCAGCATCTTCATGGAGCGCGCGAAGACGTGCCTCGATATTGTGCAGTCCCGCGCCGTTCCGCGATGGGGCTGTCCGGGGTGATAAATCCTCGCTTCGCGTATCCTGCACTTGCAGCAGAAGGTCTCCATTGTCGGCCCGCGCTTCGATCTCGATCAGGACCCTGCCGGTGCTGCGGCCTGCCGAATGCTTGATGACGTTCTCGACCAGCGGCTGCAGGATGAGCTTGGGCACAAGGGCGTAGGCCAGCTCGGGCGGCGCTTTCACCTGCACGTCCAGACGGTCGGGGAATCTCACCTTTTCGATGGCGAGGTAACTCTCCTGCGCCTCTATTTCATCGCGCAGCGGCACCTCGTGTTCCGGGCCGGCGGCAAGCACGCGCTGGTAATATTCGGCAAGGTTTTCGACCATCCTCTCCGCTTCGTCGAGGTTCCGGTCCGACAGCAGGGAGGCAACGGAATTGAGCGCGTTGAAGAGAAAATGCGGATTGACCTGATATCGCAGCGCCTGGAGCTCGGCCTCGCGGACCAGACGGGTGATCCGGTCGAAACGGTCCTGGCGTTCGCGCAGCTTGACCGAATACTGGACGGTCAGAATGGCAATGGTGATGGCAAAGAAGAGGTGCGAGAAGCCGGTCCACATTCCGACCAGCCTCTGGAACGCGGGCTGGTCCGGGCTGAGCTCGGGGAAGACTGCCAGATTGAGGAGGGCGTAGGGGATCGGTGCGAGCCATGCCACCGCCAGAACCATCAGCCCCCTCAGCCAGATCGGCCGGTCCCAGGCGAGATCGACGAGCGCGACGACCCCCAGGCTGACGACGATCCCGGCGCCGACCGGGATCAATCGGCGCAGGGGGACCAGCTCGGCATTCGACAGGACCATGCTCCCGGCGAGGGTCAGGCTCAGATAGTGGAAAAGCCAGACCGCGAGTATGGCCGCGATCGAAGGACGCCAGATCGAATATCTGGAAGGCCCTCCCACGCTGCGGAAGGCGCTTGCGTAGTCGTTCAGGAGCATCATGCTTCATGATAGACCGTTTCCGGCCACTTTCACCCGTCGTTCGTGACAGCGAGAGGGTCGCTCATCGGTTTTTGGAATGTGAAGCGGGTCCGGGCAAGCCCGGCGGCCACGCCCGCCCGGACCCGCTCTGCCATGTCGATTGCCTGCGGCTGGCGCCCCAGCCTTGCGTCCGACCGCCTTCATGCGCGGCTGCGGGTGCAGCAGTCCGCGCCAAGGGGAGAATCCACTGCGCAACCTGTCTTCAGCTGCGGCAAGGGAAAAGGCATTATGAAGAGATCGCATGGTTAACTGCTCAATATGTTTACAAGCGTGTGAAGCTGCGACCTAAATTGCGTAAACCTCAATAGTAAGTCATGTAAAAATACTGTGCTGTTGTGATCACATGGCGTCCTTTTGGGCGCATGCATTCATTATGTCCTTGGCTTTCAAGAAATTGCGAAGCCAATGAGCGGCTTCTCAATTTCAGGGAGGCACTAATGAATACGCTTTTGAGAACGCTGCTCGTGGGCAGCTCTTTGACGGTGATGGCCGGGCTCGCCGCTCCTGCCCTCGCGCAGGAGGTGCCGGACGCAAGCGCATCGCAGGATGAGGATGTGCAGGAAGAGGCTGCACCGACGAACGAGATCGTCGTCACCGGTTCGCGCGTGCGTCGTGAAACCTACAACACCAACGCGCCGGTCGACGTGGTCACCCGCGAGGAAACGGTCCTTGCCGGCACTGCCTCGGTGGCGGATGCTCTCCAGGACAGCACGCTGGCCTCTGGCAGTGCGCAGCTGAACGAAGCCTATCTCGGCTTCGTGTCGCCCGGCGGGGCCGCTGCCAACAGCATCGGTCTGCGTGGCCTTGGCCCCCAGCGGACCCTCGTCCTGCTGAACGGTCGGCGGCTCTCGCCTGCAGGCGTAGGCCCCGAACTAATCGCCGCCGATCTCAACGTGCTCCCCAATGCCATCCTCCAGCGTATCGAGGTGCTGCGCGAGGGCGCGTCCTCGATCTACGGATCGGACGCCATTGCCGGGGTGGTCAACCTGATTACCGACGAGGTCGATGGCGTGACCGTCGATTTCTACACCAACCAGCCGGTCGAGCATGGGGGCGGCGGGCGAACCTACCGCGCCTCGGTCACCGGGGGGACCGTTTTCGACGGTGGCTACATCACCGGGTCGTTCGAATATCGTGAACAGACCCCGCTCAAGGTGCGCGACCGCGAGGAATTCCGTTGTCCGACAGATCTTCTGACGGACCCGGATACGGGCGAGCCGGTCGGCCAGCGGGTGCCGGGCAGTGACGAACTTCGCTGTTTTCCCTTCGATTCCGGCGGTATCGCGCAGAATTACCTGCTGGTCGCCGATACCGGGATCAATCGGTATTCCTATCGCGATGGCGACATAACCCAGCCCTATCTGGTCAATGATCTCGACATTCGCCCGCTGGCCAGCAGGCGCCAGCTCGATGTCGATGTAACGTCGGCCCTGCGGACATTCACCGGTTTCCTGAGTGCCGGGGTGGATGTGGGCGCGCTGGGCAATGCCGAAATCTATGGCGAAGCGCTGGTCACCCGGCGGGAATCGCAGCAGAACGACATCGCGCAGATCAACTACAACGCCGATACAATTGGTTTCGAGGTCGGCCCGCGCGCTGCCGCGACCAGTATTACCGGGCTTCCGGTCGTGGCCTACCCCTTCGCGCCGACGGCACTGGATACGGGCGGGACGCAAATCCTCCGGCCCTTCATCGTCCCGCCGATCGTCGATCGCAGCCAGGAGGTGAATTACTATCGCGGCGTGGCCGGTATCCGGGGCGATCTGGGCTTCGGCAATTTCCGCTATGATGCCTCGGTGGTCTATTCGCTGACCGACAGCACCTCCACCGTCGAAGGGATCGACGCGCGCAAGTTCCGCAATGCGGTAACCGCCGTGATCGCCCCGGACGGCACGCCCGACCAGTTCGTGACGGTCGCCGGCCCGGGTACGGTGGGCGCAGGCAACCGGTACACCTGCGCGGCGAACGTCGCCGGTGGCAACTACCTGCCCGGCGCCAATTGCGTGCTGTTCAACTTCGCGGATCCGGCGGTGCTTGCAGGCGATATTCCGCAGGCCTCGCTCAACTATCTCTACGAGGACGTTGTCGGCGAGACGAGCTTCGAGCAGATTACCGGCCAGCTGATCCTCGACGGCACGCTGCTCGATCTGCCGGCAGGCCCGGTCAATATCGCGCTGGGTGCCGAGTTCCGGAGGGATTCGATCGACGACAATCCTTCCGAGATCGCGCAGTCGGGCAACCTCTACAACTTCACGTCGTCCGGCCGGACGAAGGGCAGTGACGAGGTCATCGAAGCCTTCGGCGAAGCCAGCATACCCATCCTGGCGGACAAGCCCTTCTTCCGTGAGCTGACCCTCGATGTGTCAGCCAGGATCACGGATTACGAATCCTACGGTTCGGACTTCACCTATCGTGTGGGCGGCACCTGGGCTCCGACGGACTTCCTGCGCTTCAGGGGGAGCTACGGCACCGCCTATCGTGCACCGAACCTGTACGAGCAGTTCGTCGCCGACCAGACCGGGTTCTATCCCGCCAGCTTCGACCCGTGCGACGAGTTCGCTTCGGTGTTCGATCCGTCCTCCAACCGCTATCAGAACTGCCTTGCGGATCTCGAGCCCATTCTCGGTACCGCAGGCGCGCTTAACTTCACTGCGACCGGTGGGCCGCAGGTGATCACGCAGGGCGGGCGCGACGTTCTGGAGGCGGAAACCTCGACCTCGTGGGGGCTGGGCGCGATCCTGACGCTCCCCGCGGTCGGGTTCAGCCTGACTGCCGACTATTTCAACATCGAGGTCAATGGTCAGGTCGATCTGCTGAACTCCGGCATTCTCAGTCGGTGCTTCAACTCGGACGACTTCCGGAGCGGCAACGAATTCTGCGAGTTCATCGAAGCGCGCGATGATGGGCAGGGCAACCTGACCAGCTTCCGCAATCCGTACCTCAACATCGCGTCGCAGAAGGTGGAAGGCATCGACTTCTCCGCCCGCCAGTCGATGGCGCTGCTGGGCGGGCAGTTCACGGCCGATCTGCGGGCAACCCGCATGCTGACCCAGGAACTGCAATCCTTCGAAGGCGATGAGCCGGTCAACTACAACGGCCGCCTCGCCTTCCAGTCGTCGCTGGGCGGACCGAAGTGGGTCGGCGATGCGGACCTGCGCTTCTCTTTCGGAGACATCACGTTCCGTTACGGACTGCAGTATGTCGGCCCGATGGACGGCAACGAGTTCGTCGAGGAAGGGCTGCTCGCGGCTCCTGTCGTGGACGGCGATCCTGTCGACTTCGACCTGCTGGCCGAGGAGTATTTCGAACACGATATCTCTGTCCAGTTCCGCATTCAGGATCTGGGTCAGCTGACCCTCGGCGTGAACAACGTGTTCAACAATAAACCGTCGGTCATCAGTTCGGCTGGCGGTTTTCCGAGGATCGGAAACTACTTCAACTATAGTGGATACGACATCATCGGGCGCTCGTTCTTCCTGAACATGACCCGGTCATTCTGAACCCTCTCCCCAAGAGGCGGCGGGGTGCCATCCGGCACCCCGTCGTTTTTCCTGTCCGGAACTCCCTCGCTGCGCCAGCCAGGGTCTCGCGCGCTGTTACGCCGGTAGCGCAAGTCCCCGCCACCCTCAGGCCGGTTCGCGGCGCATGCTGTCGATCTTCCGGGCGACCATTTCGACAAACCCGCGCACCGAGTCAGGATCGAAGGTGGCAGGCGCCCAACCTTCGCGGACTTCGAGAGCTCGGGCGACCAATGCGTCTCGCGAATGACGCCGCAGCCACCAGTGCCCGCCCTCGGTCTTGGAGAGAATTCGCCCCGTTTCGGCGGCATGAAGAGAGCGTGCGGCATTGAGGATGGCATTCACGCGCGTCCTGTCGTCCGAGCGCTCCTCCACCTGGCGCAAATGCCATCCCAGTTCTTCGACCAGCGCGGCGAGCAACAGACGCCGGGACACCGATCCGAACGCCTCGTTGGCGGGCTTCCCGCTGAGCGTGATGCCCGCATCGCGGCACAGCACAATATCGATCAGCATGTCATTCGCCGTTCCGGGCGGCTCGCACGCGGATTCCAGGCCCGGACCGGTCGAGAGCGCGAATGCGAACGGCAAGTCCAGCCGCGCGGTTTGCGCTGCTTCGGCCGGAAAGAGAACGACCTCCAGACCCTGCGCCGGAACGGCAAGGACAGGATGCGAAAGCCGGGATGAGAGGTCCTCGCGGGTGGCCCTGTCCAGATCGCCATCGACGATCCCGAGCAGATCAATATCGCTGCGGTGTGGTGCGAAGTCGCCCTGCACCGCGGATCCGCACAGGTACAAACCCAGCAGTCTGTCGCCAAGCACATCGTGGAAAGACCGCGTGGCTGCGAGTAGATATTCTCTAATCCCTGGCGGGATGTCGGAGCCGGATGACGTCATGACCTTTGCGCCGTTCTTGCCTGTGGCGGGCCCTCATCGCCTGCGGAACCGGAAGTACCACACCTCGTGGCCCATCTGTTCGCGCGCCTTCTTCTCGTAGCGGGTCTCGCACCAGCCAGAAGGGCGCTGCTGGAAGCTCTTCGGGCCTTCCACCTGCCATTCGAACGGGCCGTTCGCGGGATCGGTAAAGCGGCGCATCACCATCAGCGCATGGCGCAGGTAGACCGGGTGATCCGTGCCGAAACGAAATTCGCCGCCCGGCTTCAGCTTGTCCGCGATCATCCGCACCGGCCCGTCGTTCATCATTCGCCGCTTGGCATGGCGCGCCTTGGGCCAGGGGTCGGGGTGCAGCAGGTAGGCCATGGTGAGCGCGCCGTCGGGCACGCGCGACAGCACGTTCAGCGCATCGCCCGCGTGCAGCCGGATATTGGCGAGCCGCTGTTCCTCCACATGGGTCAGCGCCTGGGCCACGCCGTTGAGGAAGGGCTCGGCACCGATGAAGCCGTGATTGGGCAGCAGGTCTGCGCGATAGGCCAGATGCTCGCCCCCGCCGAAGCCGATCTCGAAATGCAGCGGGCAGTCCTCGCCGAACAGCCGCTCGGCGGTGATCGGGCCTTCCTCGGGCACGGAAATCTTCGGCAGCAGGCCGTCGACCAGCGCCTGCTGGCGCGCGCGCAGCGGCTTGCCGACGCTGCGACCGTACAGCCGGCTGAGAGTGGTGGGATCGCCTTCCTTGTGCGCTGTCATGCGCAGGGCCGCTAGCGGCTCAGCCGAAGTAAATCCAGATGGCGACGGACACCGCCAGCCCGACCACGATATTCATGGGCAGACCGATCTTCACGAAATCGGAGAAGCGATAGTTCGCCGCGCCATAGACCAGCGTGTTGGTCTGGTAGCCGATGGGCGTTGCGAAGCTGGCGCTGGCGCCGAACATCACCGCCACGATCAGCGGGCGCGCATCAAGCCCGGCGGCATCCGCCAGCCCGATGGCAAGCGGCGTCATGATGACGGCGATGGCGTTGTTGGTGATCGCCTCTGTCAGCGTGCTGGTGACGGCGTAGACCAGCAGGATCAGCACCAGCAGCGAACCCGCGCCCAGCAGCGGCTGGATCGTGTCGACGATCAGTTCGATGGTCCCCGCATTGTCGAGCCCCGTGCCGAAGGCGAGCATGCCGAAGATCAGCACCAGCGTGCTGCCGTCGAGGCTCGCCCAGGCATCGCTTGGCTCGATGCAGCGGGTGGCCAGCACCAGCGCGACGCCGCCGACCGCCAGCGCTTCGATCGGCAGGCCGAACACCGCCGCGCCGATGACCACCGCCGCCAGCGTGGCAATCGCGATCGGGGCCTTGGTCCGGCGGAAGGACTGCGCCGTGGTCAAGCCGACATTGGTCAGCTGGACGTTGCCCTGCAGCGCCTGCGCCGCGTCGGGCCCCGCCGCGATCAGCAGCCGGTCGCCCGCGCGCACGCGCGTCTCGCCCAGCGAGGGCCCGGGCAGGTGATGCGGGCGCGCAAGGCCAAGCACGCGGACCCGCAGGCGCGAGAGCAGCGGAATCTCCTTCAGCCGCTGGCCGACCACCGGGTGCGTGGCGGAAACCACCGCCTCGATCACGCGCAGGTCGGTGGGGCGCTTGTCGCGCGCGGTCTCGACACCGCCGCCCAATCCGACGAGGCCGGTGCGGAAATCGGGCGCCTCGGCGAGCGAGGTGATTTCTTCGGGACTGGCGCTGACGATCAGCTGGTCGTCCGCTGCCAGTTGGAAATCGTCCAGATCCCTTCGGTAGAGGTCGGTTCCGCGCTGGACTGCGACAATCCGGACGCCGGGACGCCGCCCGATATTGCTCTCCGCCAGCGTCTTGCCGACATATTTGCTCGTCTCCATCAGGGTCAGATGCGTGAGATAGATGTCGCTCTCGCGCGTTTCGTCGCCCATGCGCGGGCCGCGATCGGGTAGCAGCAGCGGGCCCAGGATCAGCAGCACGACAAGCCCCGCGATCGTGCCGACGAAGCCGACCGCCGTGATCTCGAAGATGCCGAAAGCCTCCTGCCCAGCCTCCTGGGCAACGCCATCGACCAGCAGGTTGGTCGAGGTGCCGATCAGCGTCATCGTGCCGCCCAGGATGCACAGGTAGGATAGCGGGATCAGCAACCGCGTCGCGCCCACCTTCAGGACCTGGGCCAGTTTCTTGACCACCGGGATCATCACGATGACGACCGGCGTGTTGTTCATGAAGGCCGACGCCGCGATCGTGCCCAGGCCGATCTCGGCGGTGGCAAGCCGGGGGCTCTGCGTGGTGCGGCGAATGACCCAGCCGGACACTTCCTCCAGCGCGCCGGTCCGCAGCAATGCGCCCGACAGGATGAACATCGCCGCGATGGTGATCGGCGCCGGGTTGGCGAAGGTGCCCAGCATCTCCTTGGGCGACAGATAGCCGAAAGCGAGCATCACGGCGCCCGAGACGACCGCGATGACCACCGGAGGCCGCCGTTCCAGCAGGAAGGCGACGAAGGTGAGAGCCAGCAGCGCCAGCCCGATCAGGGCCGAATAGTCGGAAAGGAACGCCATGGGGCCCTGCACAAGCGTGGGTGATCGCTAGCAAATGCGCAGACGCGAACCGGGTTTCCAAGCGAAATCGGATGGCGCCAGGAAAAGCATTTCTTCTGCGCGCCCGATGGGCGGGGGGTGTCGCAGTCAGGCGGTTCGCGTTAGGCGCCATTCGCATGGAAGAACTCTTCGCATATCTCGGCGGGCAGCCGCCGCTGGTTCAGGCGCTGGGCGGCGTGGCGCTGCTGCTGCTGATCGCCTTTCTGGTCAATCTGGTGCTCAAGAAGGTGGTGCTGCGCATGGCCGCCCCCTTCCTCGACCGGCGGACGAAGACGCCGGACAAGGCGGTCGGCTGGCTGGTGACCACGATCCCGCTGCTGATCATCTCGCGCGGGATCGTTTTCGTGCGCTACCTGCCCGAAGAGTTCGAAACGGTCGTCTCCAATGTCGCCAATGCCAGCATCGTGCTGGTCATTGCGCTCGCCATCACCACCGGGCTGACCTACGTCAACGAGCTGTACAAGCGCCGGCCCGAGGCCAGACACCGCCCTATCAAGGGCTTCCTCCAGGTGGTGAAGATCCTCGTCTTCGGCGCGGCCGCGATCCTCGGGGTGGCCGCGCTGATCGAACAGTCGCCGCTGCTGCTGCTGTCGGGCCTGGGCGCGATGGCGGCGGTGCTGCTGCTCGTGTTCAAGGACACGATCCTCAGTCTGGTCGCCTCGGTCCAGCTGTCCGCGCAGGACATGCTGCGCGTCGGCGACTGGATCGAGATGCCGCAACAGAACGCCGACGGCGACGTCATCGATATCGCACTGCACACGGTGAAGGTGCAGAACTTCGACAAGACGATCACCATCATCCCGACCTACAAGCTGATCAACGAGAGCTTTCGCAACTGGCGCGGGATGGCCG
This sequence comes from Citromicrobium sp. UBA3494, assembly GCA_002377695.1. GTDB lineage: Bacteria > Pseudomonadota > Alphaproteobacteria > Sphingomonadales > Sphingomonadaceae > Alteriqipengyuania. Next base: position 219,283 of record DFQH01000002.1, read on the forward strand.
AGGCGGGCGGGCGCCGGATCAAGCGCGCGATCAACCTCGACCAGAACACGCTGCGCTTCCTGAGCGACGAGGAAGTGTCGGACCTGCGGCGTTTCCGGCTGCTGCGCGATTACCTCGACCGCAAGGAGCAGGAGCTGCGCGAATGGAACGCGCGCGAAATGGCGGGGGAGGACAATCCGGTCAATGCGCGGCGGATCACCAATATCGGCATGTTCCGGGCCTACGTGCTCGCCTATCTGCGCACCCATCCGCGGATCAATCACGACATGCTGACACTGGTGCGCCAGCTGGAGCCGACGCCCACCGGGTTGCCGCTGCAGATCTACACTTTTGCCGCGACCACCCAGTTCGCGGAGTACGAGTTCATCCAGTCGGAGATTTTCGACCACCTGCTGGCGATCCTGCCCGAGTTCGGCCTGCGTGCTTTCCAGGAGCCGAGCGGAGTGGACTTCGCCCGGCTTTCCAGCCCGCGCACGCTGAAACAGTGGGAGCGCCGCGAGACGGAGACGCCGGGCAACGTCATCTAGCGGCCAAGCCTGCCTGTGCCCGGTCCGTGTGCCGCCGCCCCGACATAGCAAAACACCCCGGAGCCAGGCTCGCGGGGCGTGATGCCGATCCCGTCCATGGGAAAATCCGTCAGGCCGCTTCGGCCTCTTCGTTCGGGTCGCGCAGCACGTAGCCGCGGCCCCACACGGTTTCGATGTAATTCTCGCCGTCGCATGCATGGCTGAGCTTCTTGCGCAGCTTGCAGATGAACACGTCGATGATCTTGAGCTCGGGCTCGTCCATCCCGCCGTACAGGTGGTTGAGGAACATTTCCTTGGTCAGCGTGGTGCCCTTGCGCAAGCTGAGCAGCTCCAGCATCGCGTATTCCTTGCCGGTCAGGTGCACGCGCGCCCCGTCGACCTCCACGGTCTTGGCATCGAGGTTCACCGCCAGCTTGCCGGTGCGGATGACCGACTGGCTGTGGCCCTTCGAACGGCGCACCACGGCGTGGATGCGGGCGACCAGTTCCTCGCGGTGGAAGGGCTTGGTTACGTAATCGTCGGCACCGAAGCCGAAGCTGCGGATCTTGGAGTCCATTTCCGCAATGCCCGAAAGTATGAGAACCGGCGTCTGCACCTTGGCGACGCGCAGTTTCTTGAGCACATCGTAACCGTGCATGTCCGGCAGGTTCAGATCGAGCAGGATGATATCGTAATCATACAGCTTGCCCAGATCGAGGCCTTCCTCGCCCAGATCGGTCGAATAGACGTTGAAGCCTTCCGTGGTCAGCATCAGCTCGATGGCCTTGGCCGTGGTCGGTTCGTCCTCGATCAGCAATACGCGCATGGGTTGCCCCCTTTGCCCCTGTGGATGTGCTGCGACACTCCATTGCGGAGCGCTGCATTTCATTAACCACACAAGGTCTGAACGGAAAAGGTTAACATCGTGTAAAGCGCGTGTTTGCGGCGAATCGCGCGGTGAGGCGAGCCTCCCGTGAGTCGAGCCGTGCGCCGCATGACAGAGTCACCCGAAAGCCACAGGTCGCCGTGCTTGCAAAGCAAGGCTTGCGATCTTGCACCGCAGCGGATATTTCCTTTCACCGAAAGCGCAAGAGGCAGTGCTTTCGTTTCAATTTTCGCCTCGGGAGCGTTCAGTGATGACCAGGCTTCGGGATATCGCAATCCCCGCTTTGGCCCCAGCTTCGAATTGCGCGTCGCCGTTCACTTCGGCGTCCTTCGCGCGCGTCTCCTATTATACCTATTATTTCGGTTCGTTTAGCGGCCGGTACGCCTGAGCGGCGTATCGGGATCCGCGCGAGGCCCTGCGCATAAAGCGGCCACCAGCTTCCATCGAAACGACCTTGTGCCGCGCCGCCCGAAATGCGTGCGCGCCGAACCGAAAGACACGAACATGACCACTACCAATACCAGCATGCGCGCCATCGATACGCTGCGAGAAGAGATCGACACGCTGGACGAGGAACTGCTCGCCCTGATCGAGCGCAGGCTCGACCTTGCGGCGGCCATCGCGCAGGCCAAGGGTGAGGACACCGCCGATACCGATAGCGAGGAACTGCTGCTGCGCCCGGCGCGCGAAGCAAGCGTAATCGCCCGCCTGGGTTCGTTGACCCGCCGTATCCCGAAGGATTCGATCACCGCCATCTGGCGCGAGCTGATGGCTATCAACCTGCAGGCGCAGCGCCCGATCGAGATCGCGCTGCATGCCTCGCGTCACCCCGAACGCATGCACCTGATGGCGCGCGCGCGTTTCGGCACGATCCTGCCCGTGCGGGCAAGCGCTTCTCCGCAGGCCGCGCTCGACAAGGCGCGAGCAGGGCGCGCGATCGCGCTGATCGAGATCGGGGAGGGCGACTGGTGGACCAGGCTGGGCGACGATCCAGACCTCAACATCATCGATGGGCTGCTGGGTGAAGGCGGGCGCGGGTCCGCGCTCGCGGTCGGCCGCCTCTCGCCCGACCGGCTGGGGGAAGACCGCAGCTTCGCGGTGCTCGAACAGGCGGAGCTTGCCAACCGGCTGGGCCGGGGCGAAGCGGTCTTGCCGATTGCCGTTTCGGGCAATCTGAACCTATGCGTGATCGAACGTGTGACGCCGCTGTCGCGCGCGGCCGCCTGATCGCTCCCGCTCCAGCACGAGTTTCATCATGCGAATTGCTTATGGCGGGCACCCCGGTGCCTTCGGAGAGCTCGCCTGTCTCGCCCGGTTTCCCGAGGGCGAGCCCGTTGGCTACGCGGATTTTCCCGCGGCCTGCGCGGCGCTGGTCGGTGGGGATTGCGACCACGCGCTGATCCCGTTCGAGAATTCCATCGCGGGCCCCGTGCCTGGCGTCGTCGATCTGCTCGCCTCGCTGCCGGTGCGGCGGATCGGCGAACACGCGCAGCCGGTGGCCTTCCATTGCCTGGGCGTGCCGGGAACGCGGCTCGACGAGGTGCAGGTGATCGCAAGCCACCCCATGGCGCTGGCCGAATGCACCCGCTTTCTGGCGCGGACCGGCGCGCGGGCGGTGGAGGCGGGCGATACCGCCGGGGCCGCCGCCACGGTGGCCGAGGAGGGGGACCGCACGCACGCCGCGCTCGCCTCGGAGCGGGCGGCGACGCTCTACGGGCTGGAGGTGATCGCGGCGAACGTGGAGGACAGCCCCGACAACGTCACCCACTTCGCGGTGCTGGAGCGGGCCTGATCGCTACCCGATCGCGGCGAGCTTCTTCGCCCGGCGGCGCTGCACGCTCGATCCGATCCCCATCGCCTCGCGGTACTTGGCGACCGTGCGGCGTGCGATATCGAAGCCTTCGGCCTTGAGAAGATCGACCAGCTTGTCGTCGGAGAGGATCGCCTTGGCATCCTCGGCATCGGTCAGCGCCTTGATCCGTGCCTTGACCGATGCCGCGCTCGCGCCTTCGCCGTCTTCGCCACCGCCGACGCCGCTGGTAAAGAAGTACTTGAGGTCGAAAGTGCCGCGCGGACAGTGGAGGAACTTGTTGCTGGTCACCCGGCTGACCGTGCTTTCGTGCATCTCGATCTTCTCGGCCACCTGCTTCAGCGTCAGGGGACGCAGGTGGCTGACCCCGTGCAGGAAGAACCCTTCCTGCTGGGCCACGATCTCGCTCGCCACCGCAAGGATCGTCTTCTGCCGCTGGTCGAGCGCGCGGATCAGCCAGCGCGCGTCTTCCAGCTTGTCCTTCAGCCATGACCGGCTGTCGCGGTCGCGGCAGCCATCGCGCAAGGTCACCAGATAGGGGCGGTTCACCACGAGGCGCGGCAGCGTCGCCTCGTTCAGCGCGATCCGCCAGGTGCCATCGGGGGTGCGGTCGATCAGGATATCGGGGGCGATGGCCCCATCCTCGCGCGTGCCGAAGGCAAGGCCGGGGCGCGGGTCGTAGGCGCGCAGTTCCGCCAGCATCTCCACCAGCTCTTCCTGATCGACTTCGCACAGCTTGCGCAGCCGCGCGACCTCGCCCCGCGCGACCAGATCGAGGTGGTCGATCAGCCGCGCCATGCACGGATCGTAACGGTCCGCCTCGCGGGCCTGGATCGCCAGGCATTCGGCCAGATCGCGCGCGCCCACGCCCGCCGGGTCGAGCGTCTGGACCAGCGCCAGCGCACGCTCGGCCTCCGCCAGGGGAATGCCCAGCGCGGCGGCGATCTCGGTCAGCGGTTCGGCGAGGTAACCGGCCTCGTCCAGCCGATCGATAATAGCGCGCGCGATGAAGATCTCGCGCTCGTCGCTGGCGGCCGCGCCCACCTGTGCGTGAAGATGTTCGGACAGCGAGATGCCGGCAGCTGTGCTCTGTTCGAGGCCGAAGCCCTCGTCCTCGCCGCCGCCAGAACCATCCGCCGCGCCCCAGCTGCCGTCGCCCGTATCGCGGTCTATTTCCATTGCGGCAGAGGCAAGATCGGTCGGCGCGTCGCTCTGCCCGGCGCCTTCCGCGATCAGCGCATCCGCCTCACGCTCCTCGCGCGGAATCTCGGGCACGTCGGAATCGCCACTCTCCCCGCGCTCGGCCCCGCGCTCGGCACCGCGCTCTGCCTGGGGCGTCTCGCCCAGTTCGAGCAACGGGTTGGATTCCAGCGCATCGCCGATGAAGGCCTCGATCTCGAGGTTCGACAGCGTCAGCAGCTTGATCGCCTGCTGCAGCTGCGGCGTCATCACCAGCGATTGCGACTGGCGCAGGTCGAGGCGCGGGGCGAGGGACATCAGGTTTGGCGTGCCGCCCCGACGGCCCCAAGTTTCCCATGAGCGATCACCCTTCGGATCGCCGGAAAATCAAAGCGTAAAATTCTCGCCAAGGTAGAGCCTGCGCACGTTCTCGTCTGCCACCAGGTCCTGCGGGGTGCCCGCGAACAGCACCTGGCCACCATAGATGATACAGGCGCGGTCTACGATATCGAGTGTTTCGCGAACGTTATGATCGGTAATCAGCACGCCGATCCCGCGATCCTTCAGGTCGATCACCAGATCGCGGATGTCGCTGATCGAGAGCGGATCGATCCCCGCGAAGGGTTCGTCCAGCAGCATGATCGAGGGGTTGGCGGCCAGCGCACGCGCGATTTCGCACCGCCGCCGCTCGCCGCCCGAAAGCGCCATGGCAGGCGCGCTGCGCAGCCGGGTGAGGCCGAATTCGTCCAGCAGCCGCTCCAGCCCCTCGCGACGACGCGCGCGATCGGGCTCCGCCAGTTCGAGCACGGTGGCGATGTTCTGTTCCACGGTCAGCCCGCGGAAAATGCTGGTTTCCTGCGGCAGGTAGCCAAGGCCAAGGATGGCCCGCCGGTACATCGGCAGGTGGGTCACATCCTCGCCATCCATCAGGATGCGGCCGCTATCGGGCTTCACCAGTCCCATGATCGAATAGAAACAGGTCGTCTTGCCCGCGCCGTTGGGGCCGAGCAGGCCGAGCACCTCGCCCTTGCCGACCGACAGCGAAATATCGGTCAGCACGGCGCGCTTGTCGTAGCTCTTGGCGATGGAGACGACTTCCAGCCCGCCCTGCGGTATGGGGGGGGCGGCGTTGGCTTCCACCTGTGCGGTGCTTTGCGCAATTTCGGCGGGGTCGATCTCTGCCATGGGGCCTGCTTAGCAAATGGTGCGCGTGGCGAAAGCTGCAAACGGCGGGGGATCGCGCGATGGTGCGTGCCAACAGGCTTGAGAGTGGGGCGCTGCCGGCCTAACATCAACCTCTTGCGCGGCCAGGCGAGAGGACAAGCGGATGGACACGAGCAGCAATTTTTCCACGGGCGATGCCGAACAGGTCGATTGGGCCGCCCGGATCAGCGACAACATCGCGTGGAGCCTGCTCGTCACGACCGCGCTCATTATCTTCATCACCATGCCCAGAATGAAATACGCCTTCGACGGCATCACCGTCTACTTCCTGCTGGTGGTGATGGTGGGCGCGTTCATTCCGGTGCTGCGCTTCTTCGAACATCGCTGGGATAGCCGATCGGGCCACGATCCCCACGATCCTTCGCTGCGTGGCGCATTCCGCCGCGATCAGGTGGGGCTGTGGCTGATGACCATCGGCGTCCCGCTTCTGCTGGCCGCGGGCTTCGGAATCGCATTTCCGCACTGACGGCGGCGTCATTCCGCGCGAATCGCGGTTCATCACGGGGGGCTGAGACCATGCTGCGGATACTGGCTGCCTTCTGCCTTGCGCTCGTCGCGCTGCCTGCATCGGCGGCGCTGCCCTCGCTATCGCAGGATGAACCGGCGGAGGCACAACCCACTCCTGTGCCCACTGCGGTTAACACGCTGTCGGACCAGCGCGATCCGCAGGCCGATACGCGCATCGCCAACCGACTGCGCGACATCTACGCGCAGGTTTCCGGCTTTTCCGCCATCGAGGTAGACGTCAACGAAGGCGTCGTGCGGCTGACCGGCTCCGCGCCCAGCCAGCAGGCGATCGAGGAAGCGGGCGCCATCGCCGCGCGCTTCGATGTCGCCACGGTCGAGAACGAAATCGCGCGCGACACCTCGCTCAGCGGGACGGCGGATATCGTGACCGCGCTGGTGGACCGGATGCGCGAGGCGGCGAACATGCTGCCGCTGATCGGGGTGGCGCTGCTGATCGGCCTCGCAATCGTGGTCGTGGGCTACCTGCTCGCCTCGCTCAAGTTCGTCTGGCGGCTGTTCACTCCCAACGATTTCCTCGCCGATCTGGTGGCGAGCGCGATCCGTTTCATCGCGGTGATCTTCGCCGCGGTCATCGCGCTCGACATCATCGGGGCGACCGCGCTGCTGGGTGCGGTGCTGGGGGGTGCAGGGGTCATCGGCATCGCGCTGGGCTTCGCGATGCGCGACACGGTGGAGAACTACGTCGCATCGCTGATGCTGAGCCTGCGCCAGCCGTTCCGCGCCAACGACCTGGTGAAAATCGACGAGTTCGAGGGGCGCGTGATCCGCCTCACCAGCCGGGCCACCGTGCTGATGACGCTGGAAGGCAACCACCTGCGCATCCCGAACTCGACGGTGTTCAAGGCCAACATCCTCAACTTCACGCGCAATCCCCAGAGGCGCTTCGATTTTACCCTGGGCGTCGACCCGGACGACGATGCAGCCGCCGCGGCGGAACTGGGGCGCGAGACGCTGGCGGGGCTGGCCTTCGTCCTCACAGAGCCGCCGCCCGAGGCGCGGATCGTCGAGGTCGGCGATTCGAACGTGCTGATCCGCTTCCTGGGCTGGATCGACCAGCGCGAGACCGACTGGTTCAAGGCGCAGAGCGCGGCGATCCCGGCGGTCAAGAACGCGCTCGAAGGCGCAGGCTTCGGCTTGCCCGAGCCGATCTACCGCCTGCGCTTCGATGCCCGCTCGGCCAGCCTGCCGTTCGAGAACGTGGCTGACCGCGACGGGGTGGTCGGTCGCCCGCGCAAGCCCCGGCCCGGTGCCGACGCCGCGCAGGCCGATGTCGCGCCGAGCGACGAGATCGACCAGATGGTGGAAGAAGAGCGCGACAGCCCCGAGGCCAAGCGCGACCTGCTCGACCACCGCAGACCGGTGGAATGAGCCGCACCCCTCGAAATCCTCTGCGGGCTTGTTGCAGCCACGTTGGTGGCTACGGGCCTGACGTCGGTGCTCGCCCTGTTTGGAGCATCGGTTCAAGACCTGGTCTGGACGGTCGAGAACTCCCATAGCGTCGCCGGGTGGCTGGTGTCAGCGCTGGCTGGCACGATCGGCACGCTACCCTTCGCGTGGATTTTCAGATTTCCGGGCGCCTTTGTCGTCCTGGCAGCGGTTCTGCTGCCGTTCGGAAGCAACCCATCCCGACGATCTCTGGTCGTTGCGGGAGGGGGCGCAGGATTGCTTCACACGGGAATCGGCTGGACACTGCGCCTGGCGGATGCGGCGCCAGGCCCGACCGATCCGAGGGAGGACCTCCTCCACGCGATTGTTGGATGGGGCGGTTTCCACCTGACGAACCTGAGGCTCGCGGTGGCTATCGGCGCGATCCCTGCGTCGATAATCGCGGGATGTGCGGCAGGGCTGGTTTTCTACCGCATGACCCGGGGCCCTTCAAAAGAGCCCCGGGAATCTCGCTCCGCGTAAGGGCCTAGCCCTTCGCCCGTTCGATCGCTTCGACCACAATCTTCTTCGCCTCGGCTGCATCGCCCCAGGCGCCCACGCGCACCCACTTTTCGGCTTCCAGATCCTTGTAGTGGGTGAAGAAGTGCTCGATCTGCTGGAAGATGATGCTGGGCAGATCCTTCGTTTCGCCGACATCCGAGTAGTACGGGAAGGTCGTGTCCACCGGCACGCAGATCAGCTTTTCATCGCCGCCATGCTCGTCTTCGAGGTTGAGCACGCCGATCGGGCGCGCGCGCACGACACAGCCGGCAATAAAGGGCGAGCGGGCGATGACCAGCGCGTCGAGCGGGTCGCCATCGGGCGACAGCGTGTGCGGCACGAAGCCGTAATTCGCCGGATAGCGCATCGGCGTGTGCAGGATGCGGTCGACGAACAGCGCGCCCGAATCCTTGTCGAACTCGTACTTCACCGGCTCGCCGCCGGTCGGCACTTCGATGATCACGTTGAGGCTTTCGGGCGGATTGTCGCCCGTGGGCACTTTGTCGATACGCATAATTGTGGAGGCTCTCTTGTTGTGACTCGCGCCGCGAGGCGGATGATTACGGCCCCCCTCCCAAACTGCGGCGCGGCTTAACGAAGGCGAGGCGATTGCGGAAGGGGCAATGCCAGCCTAACTGCACCGCCCATGGGCAAGAACAATTCCAAGACGCCGCAGGCGATCCGGGGCACGCAGGATATTTTCGGGGCGGAGGCGGAAAGCTTCGCCTTCGTGGTCGAAACTTTCGAGCGTGTGCGCAAGCTCTACCGCTTCCGCCGCGCCGAATTCCCGGTGTTCGAAAAGACCGAAGTTTTCGCCCGTTCGATCGGCGAGACGACCGATATCGTCTCCAAGGAAATGTATTCGTTCGAGGATCGTGGCGGCGAATCGCTGACGCTGCGGCCCGAATTCACCGCCGGCATCGCGCGCGCCTACCTCACCAATGGCTGGCAGCAGCACGCGCCGGTGAAGCTGGCAACGCATGGCCCGCTGTTCCGCTACGAGCGCCCGCAGAAGGGCCGCTACCGCCAGTTCCACCAGATCGACGCCGAGATTATCGGTGCGGCAGAGCCGCAGGCGGATGTCGAGCTGCTCGCGATGGCCGACCAGGTCATCCGCGAGCTGGGGATCGAGGGCGTGACGCTCCACCTCAACACGCTGGGCGACGGCGATTCTCGCGAGGCATGGCGCGCAGCTCTGGTGGAGCACTTCCGCAGCGTCAAGGACGAGCTGAGCGAGGAATCGCAGGAGCGGCTGGAAAAGAACCCGCTGCGGATTCTGGACAGCAAGGACCGCCGCGACCAGCGCTTCGTGGCGGATGCGCCCAAGATCGACGATTTCCTGACCGACGAAGCGCGTGGCTTCTTCGACGCGGTGACCAGCGGGCTCGATGCGGCGGGCGTGAAATGGGTGCGCGCCGAGAGCTTGGTGCGCGGGCTCGACTACTACCGGCACACGGCGTTCGAGTTCATTCCCGACGAGGGCTCGGCAGCGGCGGACGCGCTGGGTTCACAGAGCACGATCCTTGGCGGCGGGCGCTACGACGGGTTGATCGAAAGTCTGGGCGGTCCGGCGACGCCTGCGGTCGGCTGGGCTGCGGGGATCGAGCGGCTGGCTATGCTGGTGGATCAGGAGAAAACTCAATGGAACGATGACTGGACTGTGGCCGTCATTCCAGTTGGCGACGCGGCTGAACAAGAAGCACAGAATGTAGTGGCCGCGCTTCGTTCGCAGAGCATCTCCTGCGAGTATGCCTTCAAAGGCAATATGAAGAAGCGGATGCAAAAGGCTTCCGCTGCCGGAGCGCGCTATGCGTTGATTTTGGGCGAGGACGAAATTGCTGATGGCATCGTGACCGTCCGTGACATGGTCAGCGGAGAACAGGCACCGATGTCACGCAAGGGGGTCCCGCAGGGCGTGTTCGATCTACTTTTCGAGAATGATACGGCAAAGCACCTTGGCGACGAACTCAGCCCCCTCGCAGAGCGCTTGGCTTCAAGTTAGTCCGTCACCCCGAACTTGTTTCGGGGTCCAGCCTTCCTCCTGTGAGGAAGGACGCAGAAGGCGGACCGGATGCTGAGACACGTTCAGCATGGCGTTGTGGGTGGGGTGTCGTAACTCCTCATTTCGTCATCCCGGCCTACGAGCCGGGATCCCGCTTGCTTCGGGTGCGACAGAACAAAGCTGGACCCCGGATCAAGTCCGGGGTGACGAAAGAGGGCGGGGGGCAGCCCCACCTTTCCTACCGCACCCTTCCCGCGCTAATGCGCCTTGCATGACCGCCGACGCACCCGACATTCCCCTCCCGAAATAATCAACCCACAAAAGCCCGCCCTTTTTCACCCCTGAACACTGTGTCAGGTGTGTCAGGCCCGCCACCGGAAACCCGCTTTGACCATCCCCGCAGAACGCCTCGACCAGATCGCCAACCGCTTCGCCGAGATCGAGGCTCGGATGGCCTCGGGCCAGCTCGAGGGCGAGGAGTTCGTCCAGGCGAGCCGCGACTATGCCGAGCTGGAGCCGGTGGCGAAGCTCGCGACCGAGCTGAAGGCCGCGCGCGAGGAAGTCGCGGGGCTGGAGGAGATGCTCGCCGACCCCGAGATGCGCGCCATGGCGGAGGAGGAACTCGCCACCCTCAATCAGCGCATTCCCGAACTCGAACAGCAGCTCGCCGTCGCTATGCTCCCGCGCGACAGCGCCGATGCCAAGCCCGCCATGCTCGAAATTCGCGCCGGAACCGGCGGCGACGAAGCGGCGCTGTTCGCGGGCGACCTCTATCGCATGTACGAACGCTTCGCGGGCGAGCAGGGCTGGAAGGTCGAGCCGGTCAGCATGAGCGCGTCCGAAGTCGGCGGCTTCAAGGAAATCGTCGCCAACGTGACCGGCACCGGCGTGTTCGCCAAGCTCAAGTTCGAAAGCGGGGTGCACCGCGTGCAGCGCGTGCCCGAGACCGAGAGCGGCGGGCGCATCCATACGAGCGCCGCGACCGTGGCGGTGCTGCCCGAGCCGGACGAGGTCGATGTGCAGGTCGATCCGGGCGACCTGAAGATCGACACCTATCGCGCGAGCGGTGCAGGCGGCCAGCACGTCAACACGACCGATTCGGCGATCCGCATCACCCATCTGCCGACCGGGCTGGTGGTCACCTGCCAGGACGGGCGCAGCCAGCACAAGAACCGCGAAAAGGCGATGCAGGTGTTGCGCGCGCGCCTCTACGAACAGCAGCGCGAGGCGAGCGAGGGAGCGGAGGCCGAGGCGCGCAAGGCGATGGTCGGCTCCGGCGACCGCTCCGAACGCATCCGCACCTACAACTTCCCGCAGGGCCGCGTGACCGATCACCGCATCGGCCTCACCCTGCACAAGCTGCCCGAGATCATCGCGGGCCCGGGGCTGGGCGAGCTGGTCGACGCGCTTATCGCCGAGGACGAAGCCAAGCGGCTGGCAGCGATGAATGAGTGAGGGTGGCGTGCCGAGCGTGGCGGACGCCATACGCGAAGCCGCCACTCGCCTCTCGGCCATCAGCGATAGCGCGCGGCTCGATGCCGAGTTGCTGATGGCGCATGCGCTGGGGTGCAAGCGCTCGGACATGCTGCTGCGAGGCATGCGCGATCCCGCGCCCCAGGGTTTCGACGCGCTGGTCGCCCGCCGCAGCGCGCACGAACCTGTCGCCTACATCACCGGCAGCGCCGAATTCTACGGGTTGGACCTGCAGGTTTCGCCCGCGGTGCTCATCCCGCGGGGGGACAGCGAAACACTGATCGAGACTGCGAGGGAGCACTTTGGGACCCGCGCAGCGCCGCAGCGCATCCTCGACCTCGGCACCGGGTCGGGCGCATTGCTGTTGGCGGCGTTATCGCTGTGGCCTGAGGCGGAGGGGATCGGTGTCGACGCTTCGCTTGAAGCCCTCACGGTGGCGATTGCCAACGCCCAGCGGCATGCGAACACTGCGATCGGCGTCGTCGGGGAGGGGCAGGGCGAACCGCCGCCGTTCCGTGCCGACCGAGGGATGGCGCGTTTCATTCAGCGCGATTGGACCATGAGAGGCTGGCACCGCGATCTCGGCACGTTCGACCTGATCCTGTGCAACCCGCCCTATGTGGAGGAGGCCGCCGCGCTCGACCCGCAGGTGCGCGATCACGAGCCCGCATCGGCGCTGTTCGCAGGGGCCGAAGGCCTCGACGACTACCGGATTCTGCTTCCGCAAATTCGCCCCTTGTTAACAAATACCGGCATCGCCATCTTCGAAATTGGCGCAGCGCAGCAAGGCGCCGTTGGCGAGATTGCACGAAATCAGGGATTTAGCCCGCGCTTTTGCAAGGATCTTGCAAAAAGGCCACGCGCCATGATTGTTTCGCAAAGCCTTTGACAAGGGGTTGGCAAAGCCACGGGCAGGCGGTAAGCCTCGTCAAGACCCGGCAAGAATTGGACATTCTCGCAAGGGTCGCGATCCGACATCTGCGAGAAGACCGGGCCTTCGAAGGGCCTGCGATCGGCAAGAGTTCGAAGATCATGCTTAGGGACAGGTGGGCCGCGCGGAACACACGGCATTGCTGCAGCGCCGCGATTTGTGAGCCCGACCTAGAGGGAAGATTATTCCTTGAACAACAACAACCGTAACAACAACCGCCGGCGCGGCCGCGGCAATCGCAACCAGGGTGGGGGCGGCAACAGCTCCAACCGCATCGACAGCCGCGCGCGGGGCAATGCGCCCCAGTTGCTCGACAAGTACAAGAAGCTGGCGCAGGACGCGCAGCACAATGGCGACCGCGTGCAGGCGGAATACTACCTGCAGTTCGCGGACCACTATTTCCGCGTCATCGCCGACAACAAGGCCCGGCAGGACGAACAGCGCGGCAAGCGCGACAACAACGAACGCAGCCAGGCGAACGACGATTCCTCCGATGACGACGAGGACCGCGGCAACGATAATCGCAATGACGGGCGCAACGACGGCCGTAGCGACGATCGCCGCAAGCCGAAGAAGTCGAACCGCAACGAAAAGCAGCGCGGCAAGGCCCGCGGCAATTCCGACAGCGAGGATTCTTCGGACGACAGCGACGACGAAGAGGTCTTCGAAAGCGAAGAGAACCCCTTCGTGCGCAAGCGCAAGGCACCGGCGAAGCGGGCCAGCGCGCGCAAGCGCGACGATGGCAACCGCGATGACGACGATGGCGACGACGACGAAATCGACGCCGCCGTCCTGCCGCCGGCCATCGCTGCGGCCACCGCGTCCGACGAGGACAGCAAGCCGGCCAAGCCGCGTCGCCGGACGCGCAAGGCGGCCGAAGAGAACTCGGACGACGGCGACGATGCAGGCGACGGGGCACTGAGCGCGGTCGGCTGATCGCGCGCTGGTACCGGGATGACCGGCATTCGGCCCAAACGCTGCCCGATCATCGGCGGGGGCGCCCGGTGCTAGGCCGCGCGCTCCAGCATCCGCGTATCGTCCTGTTGCTGCTGGGCGCGCTCGCCGCGCTCGGCTTTCCTCCTGTCCACCTGTGGCCGATCGCACTGATCGCACTGGGCGCGGGCGCTGTGCTGATCCGTTTCAGCGGATCGGTGCGCAGCGCCTTCTTTCGCGGCTGGCTGTTCGGCCTCGCGCATTTCACGGTCACCAATCTCTGGATAGCGACCGCCTTCACCCATCAGGACCGCATGCCGGCGGTGCTCGGATGGGTGTCGGTCCCGCTGCTTTCGACCTATCTGGCGCTGTACCCGGCGCTGGCCTTCGCCGTCGCCTACCGTCTTGCGCGCGGAAAGAGCACGCTGGTCTATGCGCTTGCGCTGGGCGGGGCGTGGATCATCGCCGAGTGGCTGCGCGCAACGCTGTTCACCGGCTATGCCTGGGGACCGTTCAGCCTTGCCTTGCTGGGACCGTTCGATCGCCCCGGGCTTGCCGCACTGCTTCCGCTGACCGGAACCTACGCGCTCTCCGGTCTCGCCGTGGTGCTGGCCCTCGCGCTGACCGATCAGGCGCTCCAGAGGCAATGGCTGCGGGTGGGGCTTGCCTCGCTGCTGCTGATTGCGGCGATGTACTGGCCTGCTGGACAGGGCGAGGAAGGCTCGCTTCCCTACACGCTGGTCCAGCCCGATCTGGACCAGGATGCGCTCAACGATCCGCGCCAGTACGAGCCCGGGTTCCTGACCCTGGCCGCGCTTACCGTGCGGCCCGAGGAGCAGGAAGGCTCCAGACTGGTGCTGTGGCCCGAAGGCGTGCTGCCCGACTATCTGCGCCAAGGCTATCCCGAGCGGTACTATGCGGCGACCACCGCCGGGCGCGATCCGCAATTCGCCAGGCAGCGGATCGCGCGCGTCATCGGCGAGGGCAGCCTGCTGCTGACGGGAACGATGGACCTGGAGATCGAGGGCGACAGCGCCGTCGCTGCCTATAATGTCGTCACCGTGGTCGACGACGAGGGCGAGATCGTGGGTGGGTACCGCAAGGCGCATCTGGTGCCCTATGGGGAATACCTGCCGTTCCGCGATCTTCTGGAGCCGATCGGGCTCTCGCGGCTGGTCGCGGGGTCGATCGATTTCGTGCCGGGCCCCGGGCCGCAGACGCTCGATCTGGGTGACTACGGCCGCGCCGGCATCCAGATCTGTTACGAGATCATCTTCTCGGGCCAGGTTGCCGATGGCGCAAATCGCCCGGATTATATCGTCAACCCCTCGATCGACGGCTGGTTCGGGCCGACCGGCCCGCCGCAGCACATGGCGCAGGCGCGGATGCGCGCGATAGAGGAAGGCCTGCCGATCCTGCGTTCGACCACCACCGGAATCAGCGGCGTGATCGACCCGCGCGGTGTCGTGCGCGAGCATATCGGCATGGGCAAACGCGCGCGGATAGAAGGCAACGTGCCGCCAGCCGCTGCACCCACGCTGTTCTCCATTCTGGGCAACTGGCTGGCACTCGTCTGGGCCCTGGCGCTGCTCGGCGGCTCTCTGGTTGTAAAGCGGCGGAGGGCGGTTTAGGGCCCGCATGCAGACATAAAGAACTCTTTATATCGAGGTAACAGCCCCATGCGCAGCAGCTATATCTTCACGTCCGAGAGCGTTTCCGAAGGCCATCCCGACAAGGTTTCCGACCAGATTTCGGATGCCATCGTCGATCTGATGCTCAGCAAGGATCCCGAGGCGCGGATCGCCTGCGAAACGATGACGACGACCCAGCGCGTGGTCCTCGCGGGCGAAATTCGCTGCGCGCCGATGTATGACAACGGCGAATGGAAGCCGGGCGCTGCGGAAGAGATCGAAAAGGCCGTGCGCGATACGGTGAAGGAAATCGGGTACGAGCAGGACGGCTTCCACTGGGAAACCCTGACCTTCGAAAACCACCTGCACGGCCAGTCCAGCGAGATCGCACAGGGCGTGGACGCGGGCACCGAAGGTTCGAACAAGGATGAAGGCGCGGGCGACCAGGGCATCATGTTCGGCTATGCCTGCAACGAGACGCCCGACCTGATGCCGGCGACGCTCGATTACAGCCACAAGATTCTCCAGAAACTGGCGGACGACCGCAAGTCCGGCGTGGCGCCGTTCCTCGAACCCGACGCCAAGAGCCAGGTCACGCTGCGCTACGAAAACGGCAAGCCGACCAAGGCTGTCGCCATCGTCGTCTCGACCCAGCACGCGCCCGGCTACCATGAAGGCGAAAAGGAAGCCGAACTGAAGGCCTATGTGAAGAAGGCCGTGGGCGAGGTGATGCCTGCCGGGCTGATCGACGACGACACCGTGTGGCACATCAACCCGACCGGCGCGTTCGAGATCGGCGGGCCCGATGGCGACGCGGGCCTTACGGGCCGCAAGATCATCGTCGATACCTATGGCGGCGCGGCGCCCCATGGCGGCGGTGCCTTCAGCGGGAAGGACCCGACCAAGGTCGACCGTTCGGCTGCCTACATCACCCGCTATCTGGCGAAGAACGTGGTCGCGGCGGGGCTTGCCACGCATTGCACCATCCAGCTTTCCTACGCGATCGGGGTCAGCGAGCCCCTGTCGGTCTATGTCGACCTGCACGGCACCGGCACCGTTTCCGAAGAGGCGCTGGAAGACGCGATCCGCGGCATGAGCAAGCTGGGCGGCCTGACGCCGCGCGGCATCCGCACGCATCTTGGCCTCAACAAGCCGATCTACCGCCAGTCCGCCGCATACGGCCACTTCGGGCGCAATGCCGAAGGCGACGCGTTCCCCTGGGAGCGGACCGATCTGGTCGACGACCTGAAGGCTGCCGTCGGCAAGTAAGCCGTCAGGCCGCAGGACATGAACGGGCCCGGCACTCCGCTGACAGCCCCCGGAAGAGCGGGGGGAGCGGGGGCGCCGGGCCCTTCTGCGTCCGGCGATCGCGTGGTCGCCCTCGATGCGCTGCGCGGCATTGCCGTCGCGGGCATCGCGCTGATGAACGTCTATATCTTCGCGTTGCCGCCAGCCGCCTACTTCAACCCGGCGGTGGCGGGGAGCGACGGGCCCCTCGACTGGATGGTCTGGGCCCTCAGCTTCGTGTTCGTGGAGGACAAGTTCCGCAGCCTGTTCGCCATGCTGTTCGGCGCGGGCGTTGCGATCCTGATGGAGCGCGCGCGGGCGCGCGGGGCGGCCCATCCCGTGCGCGAGCACGTTGCGCGCATGGTCGTGCTGTTCGCCATCGGCGCAGCTCACGCTATCCTGCTGGCCAATAACGACGTTCTGCGCCTCTACGCGATGGCGGGCCTCGTCCTGCCTGTGTTCCTGGCGCTCAACGGCCGTTGGCTATTCATCGCCGGGGCCATGTTGATGGCGATGCACGTGGTGGGCGGGTCGCTGCTCGCCTTCCTGTGGCTGACCGCCGAGCCGGGCAGCACGCTGGCGCTCCTGCCCGCACAGACCTTCGGTGCGGACCCGCTGGCGCTCGATTACGCGCGCATCATCGGAACGGAAGACTTCGCCGCGCGCGTGGTCAGGCGCACCATGGGTTTCTTCGCTGCCTTGCAGACACAGGTGCCGGGCATCCCGTCCACGCTGGCGATGATGCTGGTCGGCGCGGGACTGTGGCGGGCCGGCCTGCTGCGCGGCGCGTGGAGGCGCTCCCGCTGCTTCGCGCTCGCGGGGCGCATGGCTCTGGTCGCGCTGCCGCCGCTGGTCGCAATGATGGTATTGGACGTGCAGGCCGGTTTTGCGGGCGCGATGGTCGGCCCGGTTGCGCTGTTCTGGTCGCTGCCCTTCGATCTGCTGCTGGCGGTCGGCTACGCAGCGCTAGTCATGGGACTGTTTGCGGGGCGCGAGGGCGCCCTGCGCGGCCGCCTCGCCGCTGCGGGGCGCCTTTCGCTGACCAATTATCTGCTCTCCAGTCTCACCTTCGCGCTGATCTTCTACGGCTGGGGCCTCGGGTGGTTCGGCATGCTGACCCGCTGGCAAGCCTTCGCAGTGGCCTTAGTGCCAGTCACGCTCATGTTGATCTGGTCGCCCCTCTGGCTGGCCCGCTTTCGGCAGGGGCCGTTCGAGTGGCTGTGGCGGAGCGTGGCGCGTGGGCGGTTCGGCCCGATCCTGCGCTAGTCGTCCTGCCCGAGCCTGGGCGAAGGCTCACCCAGCGCAAGTTCGGCGCCGGAGAAACTGAACGGACTGCGCAGGCCGGTGAGGCCCTCGGCCATGGGAAAGGTCATGCCGCGCGCCTGCACCTGCGGGTCCTCGAACACTTCGGACACCTCGTAGATCGGCCCCGCAGGCACGCCGGCCTTGCGACACGCCGCAAGCAGCGCCTCGCGCTCCCATTGCGCAGTTTCGGCGGCGATAATGCCGTCGATCTGTGCCCGGTTGGCGATCCGCGCTTCGTTGGTGGCGAAACGTTCGTCACCCAGCAGGTCGTGGCGTTCGAATACTTCGAGCAGCTTGCGGAACAGCCGGTCGTTCGCTGGCGCGAGCACCACGGGACCGTCCTTCGTCGGGAAGACGCCGTAAGCGCTGACCTGCGCGTGCATATTGCCCATGCGCGGCGGATTTTCGCCGGTGGTGAAGAAGCTCTGCGCCTGATGCGCCAGCAGAGCGACCGAGCAATCGTAGAGCGCCATGTCGATATGCTGGCCCTTGCCCGTCCGCTGCCGCATCGCGAGCGCGGCCTGGATCGCGATGGTCGAATAGAGGCCGCAGAACAGGTCCGAAACGGACATGCCATGCTTCATCGGCTCACCGTCGGGCTCCCCGGTCAGCGCCATGAAGCCGCTCATCGCCTGGATGACGAAGTCGTACCCCGGTTCATTGCGGCGCGGCCCGTCCTGGCCGAAGCCGGTGATCGAGCAGTAGACGAGAGCCGGGTTGGCGTGCGCCAGAGTAGGGTAATCGAGCCCGAACTTGGTCAGCTTGCCCGGCAGGAAATTCTCGATCACGACGTCGGCCTGACCGGCCAGATCGGCCACCATGGCCAGGTCATCGACGTTCCGGAAATCCGCCGTGATCCCACGCTTGCCGCGATTGCAGCCATGGTAATAGGCGGCTTCCTTCGCCCCGTTCGAACGCTCCACGAAAGGCGGCCCCCACAGCCGGGTGCCGTCCCCCTCGGGGGCCTCCACCTTGATGACATCCGCGCCGAGGTCGGCCAGCGTCTGCCCGGCAAAGGGTCCGGCAAGGATGCGCGCGAGTTCGAGGACCTTCAGCCCCGCGAGCGGGGCGTCAGGGTTGCGGGGTTTGTCGAGCCACATTGCGAGCGCTTCAGGCCTTCTCGAGCGCCACTTCGTATTTGGCCGTCGTGCTGTTCGCGATGTCTTCCTCGGTCACGCCGGGCGCCAGTTCGATCAGCTGGAAGGCACTGTCATGGTCGGGCCGCCGGAACACCCCGAGGTTGGTGATGATCATGTCGACCACGTTCGTGCCGGTCAGCGGAAGCGAGCATTCGGGGATGAACTTGGGGTCCCCGTGCTTGCTGGTGTGGTCCATCACCACGATGATCTTCTTCACGCCCGCGACCAGATCCATCGCGCCGCCCATGCCCTTGATCATCTTGCCGGGTATCATCCAGTTGGCGATATCGCCGTTCTGCGCCACTTCCATCGCGCCCAGCACGGTCAGGTCGATATGCCCGCCGCGGATCATGGAGAAGCTGGTCGCGCTGTCGAAATAGGCGGAATGGTCCAGCTCGCTGATGGTCTGCTTGCCCGCATTGATGAGGTCCGCGTCTTCCTCGCCTTCCAGCGGGAAGGGGCCGATGCCCAGCATGCCGTTCTCGCTCTGCAGCGTCACATGCATGCCTTCGGGGATGTGGTTGGCGACCAGCGTCGGGATGCCGATGCCGAGATTGACGTAGTAGCCATCTTCCAGTTCGCGCGCCGCACGGGCCGCCATCTGGTCGCGGCTCCAGCCTTTGGGTTCGTCAGTCATCTTGTGAGCCTTGTTCGGATTGTGAGAGGGAGGTGAGCGGCGCTGGCGCAAGAAACCACGCCTCGCCGATCAGTGGGTCGAGTGCGAAGGCTGCGTCGGGATCCTTCAGGAACGCGAACAGCTCGTCGAAATCGCGCTTCTGGTCGCCCAGGATCGCGACGATGCAGAAATCGCCCGCCGCATCGGCGCGGCGCGTGGCCTTGGTTTCGTCTTCGTAGCGGACCAGGTAGAGTTCGTCCGCCCCGCTCGGGTCGAGCCCGCTCCGCAGCAGCGCACGCCGAACGGCACCCGCCCGCACGGCCGTATGGCGCGAAAGCCACAGAACCGCGACTTCCTGCGCGCGCAGGGTCGCCAGGACGCGTGCAAGCTGCCGGGACGCGGCGACATCCTCTGCCAGGGGGGCCTCGCCGTCTGCCGGATCGAGATCGACCAGCACTGCGGTCTGCGCGAAGGCACATTCGGCGCGGTCGGGCTTGAGCGTGCCAGGATCGGCAAGAATCGCGGACTTGCGCTTCTCCTGCGAGAATGGATCGCGCTGGGCGATGGTAGTGACCTTGGCGAAAAGCTGCGAATAGGCCGGATCGTCCTGCGTGCCGACACCCGAAGGGGCAGGGACTTCGGTATAGGGAACGACACCCACGACCTCGGCGGAGGATAGCAGTGCGACCTGCGCGTCGGCCGCATTGGCGGCCTGCGATTCCTCTGCCGCCGCGTCTGCGCGGCCAGCCGCGGGCGGCTTTGCCCCGTCGTGCGGCGGCCGGTCGATCCCCCGGCCCATCATCGCTCCGGCAGCGACCGGTACGGCCAGCGCGACGCAGCCCGAAAGGCCGGGCAGCGCGAGCAGCAGCAGCAGGGCGAGGGCGCGATTCATGCCGGATCGGGCGGTCAGGCCGCCTCGCGCACGGTGCGGAACTCGATCTTCTTGTCGTAGGGCGCGCCCACGATCATCCGTTGCACGAAGACGCCGGGCAGATGGATGCAATCGGGATCGAGCGAGCCGGTCGGCACGATCTCCTCCACCTCGACCACGCAGACCTTGCCGCAGGTGGCGGCAGGCACGTTGAAATTGCGCGCGGTCTTGCGGAACACGACATTGCCCGTCTCATCCGCCTTCCACGCCTTCACGATGGCCAGATCGGCGAAGATGCCTTCTTCGAGGATGTAATCCTGCGGGCCCTCGCCGGTGTCGAACTGTTTCACTTCCTTGCCCTCGGCCACCTGCGTGCCGACGCCGGTCTTGGTGTAGAAGCCGGGGATGCCCGCGCCGCCTGCGCGCATGCGCTCCGCCAGCGTGCCCTGGGGGCAGAATTCCACCTCCAGCTCGCCAGCGAGGAATTGCCGTTCGAATTCCTTGTTCTCGCCCACATAGGACGAGATCATCTTCTTCACCTGCTTGGTCCGCAGCAGCTTGCCGATGCCTTCATTGTCGATTCCCGCATTGTTGCTGGCGAAGGTCAGCCCGGTCACGCCGCTGTCGCGAATCGCATCGAGCAGCCTTTCGGGAATGCCGCAAAGGCCGAAGCCCCCGCTGGCGATCAGCATGTTGTCCTTGAGCACGCCTTCCAGCGCGGCCGCGGCATCGGGGAAAAGTTTCTGCATGGTGCTCCGGTGGGTCGAGGATGTTTCCGGCGTGTTTTAGGGAGTTGGCGCAGGCTTGTCATCCCGCGCGGCCGCAACATCTCTTGCCGCAGTGCAGCAAAGTCCAACGCCGCAACGGGCCGGAAACGGCAGTTATCCGTCGTTTTCTAGAGTTGCATTTTATGCAATATTAAATGATCTTTTCGCACTTGCGAAGAGGATCGTGTTGCGCCACAACAATGAGGCCTTTCAGGCATCCTCTCCCAAACTTAATACCCGGCTGGGTTCGCTCAGCCGGGTTTTTTCTTGTCCGGCGCACCTTGCCCGGCCTTGTCGGACCCATGCGCGTGCTCGCTCATTCCCAAGGGGTCATTCCAATATCCGTGGCGCGACCTATCTAGGCCGCCACGCGAGGCGCCCGCCTGACCGGGCGCGTACCATACGGGAGAGAGCGTAGATCATGGCCGATAGCGAAGCCGCGAGCGAAAACACCGTCCGCCTGCAGGTTGCGGCGGCGCGCCAGGAAGAAAGCGGGCGCGGCGTCGCGCGCCTTCCACGAAGTGCGATGCAATCGCTCGGCGTGACGGAGGGCGATATCGTGCAGCTGTCCGGCAAACGCTCCACTGCCGCGATCGTGATGGCCGCCTATGACGAGGATCAGGCGCTCTCCGTGGTCCGGCTCGACGGGCTTCAGCGCGCCAATGCCGAAGTCGGCTCGGGCGAGCATGTGAAGATCGAGGCCGCGCAATCGCGCCCCGCCACCCGCGTGGTCTTTGCACCCGCCAGCCGCGAGATGCGGCTGCAGGGGCCGACCCAGGCGCTCAAGCGCAACTTCTTCCGCAAGCCGATCGTCAGTGGCGATCTGGTGGCCACCACCGGCCAGCAGCCGGTGCAGAACATGCCGCCCGAAGTCCAGCGCATGTTCAACGCGCCGGCCTACGCGCTCACTCAGATTCGCCTGCGCGTGATCAGCACCGCGCCCAAGGGCATCGTCCATATCGACGAGAACACCGAGATCGAGCTGCGGCCCGATTTCGAGGAGCCCAAGGCGGGCCGTTCGGTCGTGAACTATGACGATGTCGGCGGCATTTCGGAAACCATCCAGCAGCTGCGCGAGATGGTCGAGCTGCCGCTTCGCTATCCCGAACTGTTCACCCGGCTGGGTGTCGACCCGCCCAAGGGCGTGCTGCTGCACGGCCCGCCGGGAACCGGCAAGACGCGCCTGGCGCAGGCCGTCGCCAACGAAAGCGATGCGGAGTTCTTCGCCATCAACGGGCCGGAGATCATGGGCTCGGGCTATGGCGAATCGGAGAAGCGCCTGCGCGAAGTGTTCGACAATGCGAACCAGAACGCGCCCGCGATCATCTTCATCGACGAAATCGATTCGATCGCGCCCAAACGCGATTCGGTCCCGGGCGAAGCGGAAAAGCGGCTGGTCGCACAGCTGCTGACGCTGATGGACGGTCTGGAATCGCGCGCCAACATCGTGGTGATCGCGGCGACCAACCGCCCCGACGCGATCGACGAGGCGTTGCGTCGGCCGGGCCGGTTCGACCGCGAGATCGTGATCGGCGTTCCAGACGAGAACGGCCGGCGTGAAATCCTGGCCATTCACACCCGCGGCATGCCGCTGGGCGAGGGCGTGGACCTGAAGGAACTGGCCAAGGTCACGCATGGCTTCGTCGGCGCGGATATCGCCGCGCTGGCGCGCGAGGCCGCGATCGACGCGGTGCGGCGGATCATGCCGCAGATCGATCTCGACGCGCAGACCATCCCGACCGAAGTGCTCGAGAATCTGCATGTCGGGCGCGACGATTTCCTGTCCGCACTCAAGCGCATCCAGCCTTCCGCCATGCGCGAAGTGATGGTCCAGGTGCCCGATGTCGGCTGGAGCGATCTGGGCGGTATCGACGACGCGATCGAGAAGCTGAAGGAAGGCATCGAACTTCCGATCAAGAACCGCGACGCCTTCCACCGGCTCGGCATCCGCGCGGCCAAGGGCTTCCTGCTCTACGGCCCGCCGGGCACCGGCAAGACGCTGCTGGCCAAGGCCGTCGCCAAGGAAGCGGATGCGAACTTCATTTCGATGAAATCGAGCGACCTGCTGTCCAAGTGGTACGGCGAGAGCGAGCAGCAGATCGCGAAGATGTTTCGCCGTGCGCGCGCCGTCTCACCCTGCGTCATCTTCATTGACGAGATCGATTCGCTGGTTCCCGCGCGTGGCTCCGGCACCATGGAGCCGCAGGTGACGGGCCGGGTGGTCAATACCGTCCTCGCCGAGATGGACGGGCTGGAGGAGCTCCAGTCGGTCGTGGTGATCGGCGCCACGAACCGCCCGACGCTGGTCGATCCCGCGCTGCTGCGGCCCGGCCGGTTCGACGAACTGGTCTATGTCGGCACACCCGACGCCAAGGGGCGCGAGCAGATCCTGGGCATCCATACCGGCAACATGCCACTGGCCGACGATGTCAGCCTGCCCAGGCTCGCATCCGAGACCGAGCGGTTTACCGGTGCCGATCTTGAAGATGTGGTCCGGCGTGCCGGCCTCGTCGCGCTGCACCGCGCGGGCGCGGACGTGCAGGAGGTTACCATGGGCGACTTCACCGAAGCCCTGAAAGACAGCCGCGCGTCTGTGACGCCGAAGATGGAGCAGGAATACAAGAAGATGCGCGGCGAGCTGAAGAAGCGTGCGGCGGAACCCATGCCGATCGGCTTCATCACCGAAGGCATGGTCGAATCAACGCGCGATTCGAAGCACGGGAATTAGGGTCGCCCCTCAACAGCGGACTGCTGGCTAGACCCTAGCCGCCCCGCTCGTTTGCGGCCTCGACTTCCAGCCGGTGGCGGATCAGCGCGACCGGCTGGTTCTCGCGCAGCCATTGCAGCATGTATTCGCGCACTTCGCAGCGCAGCGTCCACAGATCGCCGATGCTCGCTGCGGTCATGGACAGACGCAGGGCGATGCTCTCCGGGTGGGCGTCGACCACAAGCGCGGCCGCATCGCGCTCGTCCCACAGCGCATGCTCGGCCAGGAAGGCGAGGAAGGCCTGCCGGATCGGCTCCACATCGGCGATGGGATCGAGGTTGAGCATCACGATGCCGGTCAGCCGGTCCGCCGAGCGTGACCAGTTCTCGAAGCTCTCCTCGAAGAACTTGCCGGTCGGCACCACCAGCACGCGTTCGTCCCAGATGCGCACCACCACGAAGGTCATGCGGATTTCCTCCACCCGGCCGACTTCGCCGTCCACCTTCACCATGTCCCCGATCCGGATCGGTTCGGTCAGCGCCATCTGGATGCCCGCGATCAGCGATTTGAGTGCCGGCTGCGCGGCGGCGCCGATGGCCAGCGCGGCAAGGCCCGCAGAGGCCATCAAGGTCACGCCCACCTGCCGCACACCCGGTATGCTCAGCAAAACCAGCGCGATCGTGATGACGATGATAAGGCTGGACGCGGTTCTTCTGAAAATCTCGATCCGGGTCTTGCGGCTGCGCATGTGAATCGGATCGAGCCGGGTTTCCATACGCCGCTCATGCGCCAGCGACGCACCCTGCACGAAGGCAAGGGCGAGCCAGCCGAAAATGACCGGCGCGATAAAATCGGAAAGCGCATCCCACGCGGGGCGGATGGCTGGCACGCGCTCCGCTACGGCAGATATGGCGATGGCCACCGCAAGCCAGCGCGATGGCCCGCGAACCGCATCGAAGATAGGCTGGCCATACTTAGCGGGACCATGGGTACTCGCCCGGCGCAGCAGAACGAAGGCAACGCGGTGAACGGCCAGAGCAAGCACCACGGCGATACCCAGCGCGGCGGCGATGGCGAACGCCTTGTCCAGCGGCACCGCAAGCTGCGCCGGGTCGAGCATCTCGGTCAGGTTCGCCATGGCCATGTCTGCCGGATATTGGGCGCGCGGTGCGCGATCAAGCGGCACCATCCTTCGGATGCGGCGGGAAGACAATGCGCACGGTCACGCCGCGAGGGCCGAAAGTCCGCTCCACCTCGCCGCCGAGCTGGCGCCCGGCACCGGTCATCAGCGTGCTGCCGAAGCCACCGCCGACCTCGGTGCGCGCCTCGCTTTCGCGCTCCTCTTCATCGATGCTGCCGTCGCGCTCTTCCTGCCATTCGAGATGCAGCAGGTCGCTCTGCTCGCGCCAGCGAACGGTCAGCAACCCTTCATTGCTCCAGCAGCCGTACTTCACCGCATTGGTTGCAAGCTCGTGCAGGACCAGTCCCAGCGGCGTCACCTGGATACGGGCGATGGCCACATCCTCGCCTTCTATTTCGAGGCGTTTCTCCTCCGAGACATGCGGCTCCACCGTGGCTTCGACGAGCGCGCGCAGCGATGCGCCGCCTTCCCGGCTTAGGCGGTCTGCCGCCGTTCCCGACCCCTGCGTGACCTCGTGCGCGGTCAGCAGCGCGCGGATGCGCGAGCCGATGCGATCCTTGTAGGCAGCCACGTCCGCCACGTCGCGCGCACTCATCTGGACGATGGCCAGCACCATCGCGAACAGGTTTTTCACCCGGTGGTTCAGTTCCTGGGCCAGCAGATCCGCCCGGTCGCGCGCGATCTCGAGTTCGCGGGCCTGCGCCGCTTCCGTCTCCGCCTGTGCCGCGCGGGCGACGAGGACCGCGCCCAGCGCTATGGCGCCGACCAGCAGCAGGAGGAGGACGCCCAGCGCCGGCAAGATGCGCTCTTCGGCGGTCCGCGCGCGCTCCGTCTGGTCTGCCAGCAGGTTGCGCTCGATTGCAGCAAGCGCATCGATCGCGGTGGTCAGGCGTTGCATCGCATCATAACCATCGCCGGTCAGGATGCGCCGCCGGGCATCGCGCAGATTGCCCTGTTCCAGCAGGCCGACCGTATCGTCGAGCTCGCTGAACTTGTCCTCCAGCGCGGCGCGGATGCGATCTACCTGTTGCCGCTGGACGGCGACCCCGTCGCCGAGCGAACGATCCAGCTTCTCCAGTTCCTCGACGGTTTGCGTGCGCGCGGTACGATAGGGTTCGAGATAACGCTGGTCGAGCGTGATGAAATAGCCGCGCTGCGCGCTCTCGGCGGAAAGGGCGGCGCGCTCCACCCGGTCGAGCGTCTGCAGGATTTCCGAGGCCCGTTGTGCCTGCACCCGCTCCGCCCGTTCCGCCGCTCCCAGCGACAGCAGCAGCGCGAGCGCGCCGAGGATCGCGCCCGCCATGGCGCCGAGCACCAGCCAGTTGAACCAGCGGCGGATGAAGGCGCGAAAAGGGGCAGGCCGCAGAGCCGGGTTCAATGTGCGTCGTCCCAGCTCTGCCCCGTGCCGATCTCGACGCCCAGCGGCACCGACAGCGCGACGGTAGGTTCGGCGGCCTCCACCATCACCCGCTGGATCACAGGTGTGGCCTTCTCCACCAGCGATTCGGGAAGTTCGAACACCAGTTCGTCATGCACCTGCAGCAGCATGCGCACGCCGTCCGGCTCATCCGGCTTCAGTCCCGCCGCCGCCAGCGCGGGGCCCATGCGCGCCATCGCCCGCTTGATGATATCCGCACTGGTGCCCTGGATCGGCGCGTTGATCGCGGCGCGCTCGCTCCCCTGACGCTCGGCCTGGTTCTTCGAATTGATCCGGGGAAACCACGTCTTGCGGCCGAACAGGGTCTCGGAATAGCCCCGTTCCCGCACGGTTTCGAGCGTATTGACGATGTATCGCTGGATGCCGGGAAACCGCGCGAAATAGGTGTCGATCAGAGCTTGCGCCTCGTCCGGCTCGATCCCGAGCCGTCCGGCCAGGCCCCAGCGCGAAATCCCGTAGAGGATCGCGAAATTGATCGTCTTGGCGCGCGCACGCGTGTCGCGGTCGACCTCGCCGAACATCTCCTGCGCGGTGCGGTTATGAATGTCCTCGCCCGCCGCGAAGGCTTCGCGCAGCGGCGCCACGTCCGCCATGTGCGCGGCAAGCCGCAGTTCGATCTGCGAATAGTCTGCCGCCAGCAGGACATTGCCTTCCTCCGCCACGAAGGCCTGCCGGATTTCGCGGCCGATTTCGGTGCGGATCGGGATGTTCTGCAGGTTGGGATCGGTCGAGCTGAGCCGCCCGGTCTGCGCGCCGGTGAGGCTGTAGCTGGTGTGCACCCGGCCCGTGCGCGCGTTGATCGCCTGCTGCAGCGCATCGGTATAGGTGGACTTGAGCTTGGCCAGCTGGCGCCATTCCAGCACCTTGGTGGCTATCGGTGCGCCTTGGGCGTCGAGCTTTTCGAGCATCGCCTGGTCGGTGGAATACTGCCCGCTCTTGCCCTTGCGGCCGCCCTTGTAGCCCATCTTGTCGAACAGGATGTCGCCCAGCTGCTTCGGGCTGCCGACCGCGAATTCCTGACCGGCGATTGCGTGAATCTCGCCTTCCAGCCGCTTGGTTTCGGTCGCAAACCGTTCGGACAGGTTGGCCAGCTGCCCACGATCCACCTTGATGCCGTGGCGTTCCATCGCGGCGACCACCGGGATCAGCGGGCGGTCCACCCGCTCGTAGATCCTGGTGCCGCCTTCGACGGCAAGCCGGGGCTTGAGATGGGTGTACAGCCGCAAGGTGACATCGGCATCCTCGGCGGCATACTCGGTCGCCCGGTCGAGCGCGACTTCGCCGAAGGGGATCGCCTTCTTCCCGGTGCCGCAGACTTCCTTGAAGGTCAGGCAGGTATGGCCGAGGTGGCGCTGCGCCAGTTCGTCCATGCCGTGCCCGCCGCCGATCCCGTCCTGCGAGCGCCCGGCATCCAGCGCAAAGCTGATGATCATCGTGTCGTCGATCGGCGCGACCGCGATACCCAGCCGTGCCAGCACGTTGACATCGTATTTGAGGTTCTGGCCGATCTTCAGGACCGCATCGCTCTCCAGCAGCGGGCGCAGCTTCTCCAGCGCGACATCCATCGGCACCTGCTGCGGCTTTTCGGCGAACATGTCTTCCCCGCCGCCGCCGACGTTGAGATGGCCGAGCGGGATGTAGCAGGCCTCGTTCGGTCCGGTCGCCAGGCTCACGCCGACCAGATCGCAGGCCATGCAGTCGAGTTCGCTGGTTTCGGTGTCCACGGCCACCAGCCGCGCCTTGAACGCCTTGTCGATCCAGCGATCGAGCGCTTCGGGCGTCTGCACGCATTCGTAGGCGCCGCGGTCCACCGCGGGCATGTCCGGCAGCTGCTGGCGGTTGCCTTGTGCCGCGTGCGCCTCGCCCTTGTTCTGGGGTCTGGCAGGGTGGAGCTGGGTCGTCGGCCCGGGCGCGCTGCTGCCGCCTTGCAGCCGGCGCAGCAGGCTGTTGAAGCCCTGTTCGCTCAGGAAAGCGGCAAGCGGCTCGGGAGGAATCGAGGAAAGCTTCATCTCCTCTATCGGCATGGGCAGCGGGCAGTCTTCCTTCAGCGTCACCAGCACCCGGCTGAGTTCGGCATCGCTGCGATGTTCCAGCAGCCTTTCCTTCAGCTTCGATTTCTTCATGTCCGGCGCCGCGTCGAGCGCCGCGGTGAGCGAGCCGTGGTCCTGGATCAGCTTGGTCGCGGTCTTCGGACCTACACCGTAGATGCCGGGAATATTGTCCACCGAATCGCCCATCAGGGCCAGCACGTCCCCCACCAGTTCGGGCGGGACGCCGAATTTTTCCTGCACTTCTTCCGGTCCGATCCGCGCGCTCTTCATGGTGTCGAGCATGTCGATCGTGCCGCCGGCCTCGCTCGTGCCTACCAGTTGCATCAGATCCTTGTCGGAGGAGACGATCGTGACGTCCCAGCCTTGCGCGGCCGCGGTACGCGCATAGGAGGCGATGATATCGTCCGCCTCGACGTCGGGCTCTTCGATGCAGGGGAGGGAGAAGGCGCGCGTGGCATCGCGGATCAGCGGGAACTGCGGCACAAGGTCTTCGGGCGGCTCGGGCCGGTTCGCCTTGTACTGATCGTAGATTTCGTTGCGAAAGCTCTGGCTCGACTTGTCGAGGATCACCGCAAGGTGCGTCGGCCCCTCGGCCTTGTCGAGGTCCTCGGCCAGCTTCCACAGCATCGTCGTGTAGCCGTACACCGCGCCGACCGGCGTGCCTTGCGGATTGGTCAGCGGCGGCAGACGATGGTACGCGCGGAAGATGTAGGCGGAGCCATCGACGAGATAGAGGTGCTGCTTGTCGGCCATGGCCTCTGCTAGCAGCGGGCCAGGGGTCCGTCAGCCCTGCATGATCCGGGAAAAATGTCAGGATAAGGGCAAAAAAGTGTCCGCCTGCCCAATTTGGGCTTGCCATGCCACATTCCTGCCATTATCTACGAATCAGAAGCCGCCAGGAGGGGGTTTCAACCGGCCGCATTCATCTGCGGCAGGTCAATTCTGAAAAGGATATAGATTATGCGCAAGATCGTTCTCGCTTCGGCCATCGCCGTTTCGGCTCTCGGCCTCGCCGCTTGCTCGGAAACCACCGAAGAAAACGCCGAAGACACCGTTGAAGGCGCCGCTGCCGACACCGAAGCCAACCTCGACGCCATGGGCGACGAAATGGAAGAAGGCGTCGCCGAAACCGACGAAGCTCTCGACAACGCGACCGCCGAAGCTGAAGAAGAAGCTACCGAAACGGAAGCCGAAATCGAAAACGAAAGCATGGAAGAAGCCGCCAACGACTAAGGCGTGCTTCCTTCGGGAAAAATTATGGGCGGTGCCTCGCGGCGCCGCCCTTTTTCGTGTGTATTGGTATGTGGGCTTACTGGCCACCCGAGCCGTAGGTCGCCGAGGCCCAGACGCGTCCATCGACCGGCACGCTCTGCCCGAAGCCGCGATAGAGTGCGCCGGTGATCTCCGCGATACGCGCGTCGCGCTGGCGTCGCGCTTCCAGCTTGAGAGCGCGGCTGCCGTTTTCCGACGCCATCGAAACGCTCTGGCCGGTAACATAGATCGCGGCGGCCACCGGGCGGCCGTCGGGCGTGTAGAAGATGCCGATATCGCTCGCCGTGCGGCTGAGCGTGCCCGTCTTGTGGGCCAGATTGGCGCTATCGGGCAGGGCGGAGGTCATCCGGCGTTTGCCCGTGACGGTGGAGGCCATCGCATTCATCAGCACCTGCCGCGAATAGGAGCTGAGCCACTTGCCCTGGTAGATTCCGGCGAGCAGACGGCCCATCGCGCGCGGCGTCGCGCTGTCTTCGAAGGCGATCTGCGATGCGGGATCGATCCGCCCGTCCTCACGCACCAGGGTCGCAATATCGCGGGTCAGCTCGAAATCGTGGATACCGGCGGTCTGGCGCATCCATGCGTTCACAGCCCGCGGGCCACCCACCGCCTTTAGCAGCGCATCGGTGCAATCATTGCAGCTGCGGCTGATCATCAGATCGAGGTGTTCGCGCCCGGAAATATAGGTGCCGCGGCCCGGCAGTTCGAATTCGCTGGTCAGGCTCCAGCGGCCCTGATCGACCCCCGCCAGAAAGGTGGCGGCAATCGCGACCTTGCTGGTGCTGGCCATCGGGAAGCGCTGATCGGCCAGAATGCCGACTTCCTCGCCGGTCGCCAGGTCGATGGCGTAAACGCCGATACGGCCATTTGACCCATCCGCGAGCGTGGCGATCTGGCGTTCGAACGGCGAATCGTAAACCGCCTCGAAGCTTTGCGGTGCGCGCACCTCGGTGCCGAGCATGCTGTCGAACTGGGCTTCGAGCGAAACCTGCTGCGCGGAGGCCGGCGTGAACGGGAG
Source organism: Citromicrobium sp. UBA3494 (assembly GCA_002377695.1). GTDB lineage: Bacteria > Pseudomonadota > Alphaproteobacteria > Sphingomonadales > Sphingomonadaceae > Alteriqipengyuania. The sequence goes on from DFQH01000002.1 coordinate 249,924, forward strand.
GGCGCTGGCTGCCAGCGCGAGTGCGAATGTCGACCCAAGTTTCCTAAGCATAATCCCGTCCATAGCCTGCGACTCTTGTGTGCAGTATTAATGCGCGAGCTTAACAAGGCCTCAACCCCTAATCGAAGGTTGAGCAGGATTGGCACGACCGATCATGCCAATCCTGCGACAAGTCGAGGAACGAGCGCCCTCGCCTCAGGTGTCGGCGATGATTTTCGCAATCTTATCCAAGGGTTCGCCGGTTACGGTCTTGTCGATCTCGCCCACCAGGGCCTTCTCCAGCGCGCTATGGTAATGCCGCCGCATCTCACCCAGCGTCTTGGGATCGGCAAGGACGAGCAGCTGCGTCATCTCGCCCGACACGGCCTTGGCATTGAGCCACTCCGCCACGGCAGCCCCATGCGCCAGTTCGTTCAGATCGGTCGCGCCGGTGCGCTGGCTGACATCGTCCTGATGGCGCACGCCCGCGCTGAAATTGCTCGGATCGAGATCCGGCTGTTCGACCATCTCCAGTTTCGGCTCGAAAATCTGGCCGGTGTTCTTGAGGAACATGAAGCGGTTGCCATCGGCGACGGCGACGTGGGCGTTATGGGGTAATTTCATAGGGCATTTCTCCTTCCCGCAACCAACACACGGGCCCGGGGAATGGTGCCGAAAACGGGTGAAAAAACCGGCCTTCCCAGCGCGCGCAAAAGCGGTAGGTTCGCATCAACAGGAGATTCACCATGACGACCCGCGCCTTCGCCGCCGCTGCCAGCCTTCTCGCCCTTGCCACCCCGCTCGCCGCCCAGCAGGCCCCGATCATCCAGCCCGGTGCGCCCGGTTCGGAAAACAGGACACTGCGCGCCGAGGACGCGACCAAGCTGGCCGCGACCACGTTCACCCCCCAAGACGCACGTTTCATGCAGATGATGATCCCCCATCATGCGCAGGCGGTCGACATGGTGGCGCTGGTGGAGGAGCGGACCAGCAACCCGGATATCCTCGCCATCGCGGGGCGGATTTCCGCCGGGCAGGACGACGAGATCGCCTTCATGCGCGACTGGCTGGCCTCGCGCGGGCAGGCGACGAGGATGCAGCACACCCCGAAGGCCATGGGCGGTATGAGCCACGCGGAACACATGGCTTCCATGGGCATGGCCAGCCCCGATCAGATGGCGCGGCTCGCCACGCTCGAAGGGGCCGCGTTCGACGCCTATTTCCTCGAGCTGATGACCCGCCATCACAAGGGCGCGATCGACATGGTCGACGATCTGCTGGACCAGCCCGGCACAGCCTACGATCCGGTGATGTTCGAGTTCGTCAACGACATCAAGACCGAGCAGCAGGACGAGATTGACCGGATGAACGCGCTTGCCGCCCGGCTCTCGGGTGACCCGCGCGCCAGCCTTGCCCCGGGGTTCCGCGATGCGGGCGAAGCGATCAGCAACCTGAGGCTGGTGGCCGCGCTACCCAAGCCGACCGGGTTCTTCGATCCGGCGAACCCGGCGCAGTTGCAGCCCAGGATCGAGGACGAGGAAGAAGGCGCGCAAACGGCAGCGCCGGATGCCGAGGAAGAGCCCGAGCTGGTGGCCGCGACCGCAGCCGACCCGCGCGACGGGGACGAGGAAAGCGAAGATCGCTTCGGCCAGCGCGGTTCTCTGCTCAGCTTCGCCAATACCGACATGGCCTTTTCAGGCGACTTGCTGGTCGCGGGCAATTATCATGGCTGGAACGCCTATCGCCTGGGCGAGGATGGCGTGCCGCAGCTGGTCACCTCGGTCGTATGTCCCGGCGGGCAGGGCGATGTGACCATCGTGGGCGATCTGCTGCTGATGAGCGTGCAGGACAGCCGCGCACGCAAGGATTGCGGGCTGCAGGGCGTCGAAGGCCGGGTCAGCGAAGAGCGCTTCCGGGGCCTTCGCATCTTCGACATTTCGGACATTACCAACCCGCGCCAGGTCGGCCAGGTGCAGACCTGCCGTGGCAGCCACACGCACTCGGTCGTCTCGGCGGACGATCGGCGGCTGGTCGTCTATAACTCGGGCACCAGCTACGTGCGCGATAACGAGGAACTGGCCGGCTGCTTCGAGACCGGGGGTGACGATACGGCGCTGTTCAGCATCGATGTGATCGAGATTCCGCTCGCCGATCCGGGCGCATCGCGGATTGTCGACAGTCCGCGCGTCTTTGCGCAGGACGGGCAGATCGCGGGCCTGTGGCGCGGCGGCGACCATGGCGAGGGCACGCAGGAAACCAGCACCACCAATCACTGTCACGACATCACGGTTTTCCCCTCGCTCAACATCGCGGCGGGCGCATGTTCGGGCAACGGCATCATCCTCGACATCTCCGACCCGATGAAGCCGACCCGGATCGACGATGTGACGGACAAGGGCTTCGCCTACTGGCATTCGGCCACCTTCAACAACGACGGCACCAAGGTGCTGTTCACCGACGAATGGGGCGGTGGCGGCCGTCCGCGCTGCCAGGCGGGCGATCCGCGCAACTGGGGCGCCAACGCGATCTACTCGCTGGAGGATGGCGAGCTGAGCTTCGAAAGCCTGTACAAGCTGCCCGCGCCGCAGGGCGACAAGGAAAACTGCGTCGCTCACAACGGCTCGATCATCCCGGTGCCGGGTCGCGATATCTTCGTACAGGCATGGTACCAGGGCGGGATCTCGGTGATCGATTTCACCGATGCGGCCAACCCGATAGAAATCGCCTATTTCGATCGCGGTCCGGTGGACGAGGAGCAGCTGATCACCGGAGGTTACTGGTCCGCATACTGGTATAACGGGCGCATCTACGGCACCGAGATCGCCCGCGGGCTCGACGTTTTCGCACTCGAACCGAGCGAATTCCTGACCGCAGAGGAAATCGCCGCAGCCGAAGCGGCGCAGTATCAGGGCGACGTTTTCAATCCGCAGACGCAGACCCAGGTCACGTGGCCGGACGAGGTCGTCGCTTCGGTGGAGGCGAGCCGCAAGGGGGGCTGACCGGTCGCGTCGCGGGGCGCGTCTCACTCCGGCGAGACGGCCCCGGACGCTTCGAGTGCGAGAAGCCGGTCGCGTATCTCCCTGAGCGCGAAGGCCTCGATCCTGGCAATGAGTTCCGGCGGCGCCGCGGCCCGTTTGTCGGCCGAATCCGCCGCGAACGCCCGCGACGGGTCTTTCGAATAGCGTGCGCCCGCGCGCGCGATGCTCTCGAGATCGCGCGCCTCGGGGATGATGCCGAAAGCTGGCAGGATCCGGCCCGTCAAGGCGCCCGGAAGAGAGGCGTAGTCGATCGCGCGCAGCGCTCCCGCCGCCACCGCGTCGACGCCGGCCTGCATGATCCACGCCATGACCCGTGCCGCATGGTCCTCCCGCGGCGCGCTGTCGTCTGCGTCCAGGCCGTAGGCGGTCAGCGGCAGCGCGCCGGGGATCGCGTGCAGCCCGGGCTTGCGCGCATGCGACACGAGTGCTTCGGTCGGATCACGATGAAGGAAGACCGCCCCGGCTTCGGGAAACAGGTCGCATAAGGCTCCGCTTCGGGGTGCGTGCCATGCATCGAGCTTGATCACCCCGGCCTCGGCGCCGGGATGACGTTTGCGCAAAAGCGCGCCGGCCAGGCCTCTCATGTGTTCGCGCGAGAAGTGCCCCTGCAGGTGCATCCGCAGCGCGGCATCGAACACGGGCGCTTCGGCGATCACCGTCACGCGTTCGATCGCGGCGAGCATCTGCGCGACCAGTGTCGATCCGCAGCGCGACATGTGGAACACCAGCCCGTCCGGCATCCCTGCGTCCGAGAATGGAAGCAGCGCATCGATCCGCGTACGGACCCTGAGCAAGGCCTGCGCCGGCAAACGGCGCGCACCGGCCATCGATTCCTCGAAAAAGGGTTCGGTCAGGCGCGCGAAGCCGAAATGGTGCCACTCGACTTCGGGAGGACCGTCTCCCCCGCAGGCGTCCAGCAGCCTGACGGGCAGCCATTGCGCCGGGGGCGGCACGGTCGCGAGCGAGCCAGGCAAAGCCCGGCGGGCCGCCTCGATCTCGCCGCGCGGGTCTGCCGCCAGATCGAGCTCGCGGAGCAATTCGACCAGCGCATCGTCCGTTCGTGCGGCGACCAACCGCCGTTGGAGCCCCGTATCCTCCAGCGCGTGCTGCAAAACGGGATGCATCGCCCCTCCTCCAACCCTCTCTTGCGGACATCCTAGCCCGCCCGGCGGCAATCTCGCACGAAAAACCCCGCCGGATCGCTCCGACGGGGCCTTTCCTTTGCCGTAACGGCAGGCGTGGTTGGGGGAGGGCTTAGAAGCCCATGCCGCCCATGCCGCCGCCCATGCCGCCCATGTCGGGCATGCCGCCGCCCGAGGACTTGTCTTCCGGTACTTCGGAGATGGCAGCTTCGGTCGTGATGAGCAGACCGGCGACCGAGGCCGCATCCTGCAGCGCGGTGCGCACGACCTTGGTCGGGTCGATCACGCCGGCCTTCACGAGGTTCTCGTAAGTGTCGGTCGCGGCGTTGAAGCCCTGCGTTTCGTCGCCTTCGCGCAGCAGGTTGCCCGTGACCACCGCGCCGTCATGGCCGGCATTGGTCGCGATCTGCCGGATCGGGGCGAGGATCGCCTTGCGCACGATATCGACACCGCGGGTCTGGTCGTCGTTCTCGCCCTTCAGGCCGTCGAGAGCCTTGGTGGCGTAGAGCAGCGCGGTACCGCCGCCCGGGACGATGCCTTCTTCGACCGCGGCGCGGGTTGCGTGCAGCGCGTCGTCGACGCGGTCCTTGCGCTCCTTCACCTCGACTTCGGTGGCACCGCCGACCTTGATCACGGCAACGCCGCCCGCCAGCTTGGCGAGACGTTCCTGCAGCTTTTCCTTGTCGTAATCGCTGCTGGTGTTGTCGATCTGCGTGCGGATTTCGTTCACGCGCGCCTGGATGTCGGCTTCGTCACCGGCACCATCGACGATCGTGGTGTTGTCCTTGTCGATGGTGACGCGCTTGGCCTGGCCGAGCATGTTCAGCGTCACGTTCTCGAGCTTGATGCCGAGATCTTCGCTGACCATTTCGCCCTTGGTCAGGATCGCGATGTCCTGCAGCATCGCCTTGCGACGATCGCCGAAGCCCGGAGCCTTGACCGCAGCAACCTTCAGGCCGCCGCGCAGCTTGTTGACCACGAGGGTGGCCAGCGCTTCGCCTTCGATGTCTTCCGCGATGATGAGGAGCGGACGGCCGCTCTGCACTGCCGCTTCGAGGATCGGCAGCATCGACTGGAGGTTCGACAGCTTCTTCTCGAAGATCAGGATGTAGGGATCATCCAGCTCGACGGTCATCTTGTCGGGGTTGGTGATGAAGTAGGGCGACAGGTAGCCGCGGTCGAACTGCATCCCTTCGACGGTCTCGAGCTCGAATTCGAGGCCCTTCGATTCGTCGACGGTGATGACGCCTTCCTTGCCGACCTTTTCCATGGCTTCGGCGATCTTTTCGCCGACTTCGCGGTCGCCATTGGCGGAGATCACGCCGACCTGGGCGATCTCGCTGGTGCCCGACACGTCCTTCGAACGACCCTTGAGGTCTTCGACGACCTTGCCGACGGCCAGATCGATGCCGCGCTTGAGGTCCATC